>NZ_CP062147.1:0-372500 GCF_014843995.1 Novacetimonas hansenii
GGAGCTGTGGCAGGGGCGGAAGCCGCCGGCACGTCAGCCGGGGCGGCGGCCGCAGGGGCGCCCGCACCATCGGTCGGCGGCGCGGAAACCGCCGGGGCGGCCCCATCGGCCGCCGGGGCCGCGTCCTGCGCCAGCGCCGCAAGCGGAGACGAAACGCACAGCATGGCGGCGAAAGCTGCCGAGGTGATGAGAGCGTGTTTGCGATGCAGTCTGATCATTTACTCAGGATCCTCTAGACAGGACGTGTTGTTTTTAGAAGCTGCGGGGGACTGCGAGCCCCCGCATCGCAACATGGGCTGACACCGCCACACTCAGTCGTTCAGGCTGAATGTGATGGTATAAAGGTGATGAAATTCCTTGATCGGAACACCATTTTTTACGGCCGGAGCATAACGCGACTGACGCACGGCACGCAGCGCGGCATCGGCAAACGGCTGCCCACCCTTCACGCTCATGACCTGGCAGTTGCTGGTCGCGCCCGTCGTTTCGACGTCACAGGCAACCGTCACAACGCCTTCGCGACCCGCATCCGACATTTCTTCGGGATATTCGGGCACCACATGGTGCAGCGGCGACGAACCAGCCATATGATCGGGCACGGGCGGCGCATTGGACACCGGCGCATCCGACGACGACGGCGGCGTAACCTTTGCCGGCGGCATGGGCTTGGGCGGCTTCGTGTGCGTCACGTGCTTGATCGGCGGCGGCGGCGCCTGCACCTGGATCTTCGGCGGCGGGATGTACGGCGGCGGCGGCTGCGTGATCACCGGCGGTGGCGGCGGTGGCGGCGGCGGTGGCGGAGGAGGCGGCGGCTCCTTGATGACGCGTGCCTGCACCGGCGGACGCGGCGGCGGCGGCGGCGAGGACTTGGGCGCGCCAAGACCATACATCAGCGCCGTGACAAGAGCGCCCTCGAAAAGCAAAACGACGCCAAATATTATGGCTTTCTGTAATCGATTGTCACTTTGTTCCGCATACGTCATACCCATACCTCATTCAGAACGGCATAGTTAATGGAGTTTATAGAAAGTTTTCTGGTGTTCTGATTTGACCGAATACTACGAGAGTATGACCAGATATCTACGAAACGCCTGGTTGAACCCGACTGTACCAGCCTGACATTCCCCCATCTGGATAACGCCGCCTTCGCAATTACCACGCATTGCTACCGACAGTGCGTCAGAAGGACTGGCAAACAGTCGCGAAGCCGGTAACCGGTTCCTCCCCTGCAAGGAAAGTCGCTTGTCCATCATGCTTTATCCATAAACGTCCATAAACATTATTAACTCTCCGAAATCAACCCTCTTGTGGCCGAAACGGCATGGGAGGACACGCGTCATGCTTCGTGAATCGATTACCGAAAATAACAAACCAGAAACGCCATCCCCACCGATGAAAAACTGATTTTGCCAGCTTGAGCAAAAACCCGGCGCAGTCAAGCTAAGGGACAACAATTAATGGAAAAAACACACAAGAGACGCTTCCCGGAACTCACTTTCGCACATCGTTGATATCCCTGTGTCCGTTACCCGCATATCGCGGCGGCACGATTGCGCCCCCCTTTCACCTGACACTGCGGCACGGCGCACGCGGACATGGCATTATGTTTCTTACGCAGAATGACAGGCACGCGACATTAAGTTAACACATCGAAACAATATCGGGTAGTACGTTTGCACCCATCGCATCACTTTTCGTTATTACACGATTTATTCACGCAATTCCGGCGCATTGTTCATGCAAACCGTGGACCCGATTGATGCATCCTAATGAAAGGTATCATACACCACCTGTTATATTTACGGCCAACAAAATATTACTGCCCACGCCATCAAAGGCCATAATTCCGCCATATCCGGGGCCGATCCCCTTACGTGCGGCAAAATGCGGGCAGAGGGTCCGGGTCCGCCTGCGTGGCGCGGGCCTCGCCCTGCTTCACCAGCTCAAGGCAGGCGGTAAAGGTGCTGGTCCATGCGGACCGCGCACGCACGGGCGGCCCCGCGGGCGCTTCGGACGCTCCCCCGCTGGATGGCATCCTGTCTGGTGGCATCCTGTCTGGCAGCATCCGGTCCAATGTCACCGGGCCGTCGGCCAACATCAGGGCATGGCGCACACGCACGCGCGCATCCTCCACATCGAACAGGTCGAGCTGCACCGGTGCATAAGCGGGTTCAGGCGGTGGCACCCCCCAGTTACCGTCAAAAACCGCAAGACATCCCCACAGGAATTCGATCCGGTCGGTTTCCCATTCCGGCGGCTGCTCCAGAAGGTCGCAGGCAGGCCCACCGCCATAAACATGGATCTCCTGCCCCAGTTGCGGACGGGCAGACAGCCATGCGGCCAGGCGGCCTGCTTCCTCCGCCGCCAGAAGCTGCGCGCGCAGGCGCGACACCTCGTCGGTGGCTTCGCGCTGCCGCGGGTCATCCGCAGGCAGCATCAGGCGTGAACGCAGCAACAGCAGCCCCGACACCATGACCGCCCATTCCGCCTTACGCCCCAGTGGCAGGGAGGATGACGCACGGATGGCCACCGTCAACTGGTCCACCAGGGCCACAAGGTCAAGGGCGCGGATATCAATCCTGCGCGCCTGCGCCAACGCCAGCAGGTGTGTCAGCCCCCCCTGATACGCCTCCATGCGGATGACGGGTTCCGGGCGGCCATCTTCCTCGAACAGGTCATACTGCGCCATTACGTCATGTCCCGTGGCGACAGGGCGAAGGACAGGTCCGGCCAGCGTGCGCGCAACGCCACCACCAGCGGTTCCGGGGCCTCCGCACGCGGGGTAAAGAAACCATAGACCACCGGCTTGTGCCCATTGGGCAACCGCCGCCCCGCCTTGCGTCCCACAAGGCGCTGCACATTGCGCGGGGCCTCTGCCGTGCCCCAGTGCCGCCGCAGCCATGACAGTGCGTCAGGATGCGTCGCACCCAGCCGCAGGATGTCGGACGGGATGGGCACCAGTGCATGGAAATCCAGCACGCACGCATGGTCCATACGCATCAGGTTCTGCGAATGGCGCACCTCTGCCGCATTGCGGAACTGCCGCGCAAGGATGCGGCATCCCTCCACCGACAGGCCACGACGGGTATGCGCGGACGCGCCATCGCCAATCGCCAGCGCGAACATGTCCTCTTCCACCCGTTCCCCGTCAAAGGGCCACGGGATCAGGCCGCGTCCACGCGCCGCATCGGCGAATCCCTCCACCACGGCCACCGGGCCATGCACCAGCAGGTGCCACCATTGCCAGTATCCATTCCCCGTCGCATCACGCCATGCCGCAAGCGGCCTGCGCCCCCGCCGTCCCCGTGGCGCAGGCGCGGTGGGCAGTGCGGAGTCGGGTGCTGTTTCCTCCCCCTTGACAGGGGGCAGGTCGGCCCATGGGAAGCGCAGGTTTCCGGTCATGGCAGGCTTGCCCGGACATAGGCGAGCATCGCGCGCGGGTCACGGTGGCGGGTGTGATGACGCACCTCTTCCACATCAATCCCGCGCGACAGGGCATCGGCGATATATCCCGCCCGCAGGGCATGCGCACTGAGCCGTGCGGCATATCCGGCGTCGAGATCAGCCAGAGCCGCCCGGCGTTGCAGGATACGTGTCACGGCAAACGGCGTCAGCGCCCGCCCCCCGGCCCGCCCGCCCTTGGAAATGGGACGGAACAGCGGCCCGGTCTGGCGGTGCGCCACCTTCTGCCACGCGGCGAAGGCATGGGCGGGACACAGCGTCAGGTCATCGGGCCGTTGTGGCATGGTGACCTCCTCCCCCACCGGGGCGGCCGCCACGGCTGCGGGATCAGGGGCGGCGCCGTCGCGGATGCGCATGACCACACCGCCAGGCGTCAGACGCACATCCTCCACCATCAACCCCACCAGTTCCGAACGCCGCAATGCACCAGCAAACCCGAAAATCAGCAGACACCGGTCCCTGCGCCCGCGCGCACTGTCATCACAACGTTCGACCATGGCACGCAACTGCGCCACCGTCAGGATTTCGGGCGGGGACGCAACCTGTGGCGCGGCGGCCTCCAGCGCGGCATGCAGGGCGGCGCGGATGACGGGTTCCCCCACCTTCCATGGCAGGTTGTTGAAACGGTGCATCTTGCCGATCGCGGCAAGGCGGCGACGGATGGTGGCCGGGGCATAGGTATGCAGCGACTCCAGATACGCCGCGACATCCCCTGCCGTGGCGGGGATGGGCCTGATCCCGTGATCGGCGCACCACGCGGCGAAATGCGTCCAGTCAGCGCGATAGGCACGCAGCGTCGCCGTGGCCTGGGGCCGGATGGTGGGCGCGCCCCCCGCCTGCGCCGTCATGTCCTGTGCCATCAGTTATCCGCGTATCCTACAACAGGGCCATGCGATCGACATCCACCATCCCGAAATCCGTGATCTTGAGGTGCGGTATCACGGGCAACGGCAGGAACGCCAGTTGCAGGAACGGTTCATCCAGCACACAGCCCAACCCCCGCGCGGCGGCGCGCAGAACCTCCAGCCGGGCGGCAACCTGTTCAAATGGCGCATCGCTCATCAGGCCCGCGATCGGCAGCGGCAGGTCGGCAAGCACGCGCCCATCACGCACGACGACAAATCCTCCCCCCGTTGTTTCCAGATGATTGACGGCCACGGCCATGTCCGCACCCTCAAGCCCGACAACACATATATTGTGGCTGTCATGCCCGACCGATGACGCCAGTGCTCCGGCCTTCAGCCCGAATCCCTTCACCAGGCCGCGACCGATATTGTCGTTGTGCCCATGGCGCGCCACCACGCAGACACGCGCGATGTCACGGGCGGGATCGGCCTGTATCACGCCATCGCACACCATCATGTCGGCACGCAGGAATTCAGTAATGATCTGTCCGGGGATCAGGCCGATCACCGGGGCCTGCACGCCATTGCCGGCCTGCGCCATGTCGGCGGCACTGACCGGGGCGGGCAGGCTGACGCTGTGCAGCCCCACTGGCGCGATCATCTCCCGCGTGGCGAACAGCGCGTCATCCAC
The DNA here is from genome assembly GCF_014843995.1 of Novacetimonas hansenii. Taxonomy (NCBI): domain Bacteria; kingdom Pseudomonadati; phylum Pseudomonadota; class Alphaproteobacteria; order Acetobacterales; family Acetobacteraceae; genus Novacetimonas; species Novacetimonas hansenii. The sequence goes on from NZ_CP062147.1 coordinate 4,999, forward strand.
CAGCCGCCCTGCCGCAATCACATCGGCGACACGGCATTCACGCAGGTCATCAAGCAGCACGATATCGGCCCGCCATCCCGGCGCAACCATTCCCCGATCCCGCAACCCGAAAGCCTGCGCCGCGCTGAGCGAAGCGCTGCGATACGCGGCGAGAGGTTCGACACCTTCGGCGATCGCAAGACGGATCAGGTAATCCAGATGCCCTTCATGCGCGATTTCCAACGGGTTGCGGTCATCGGTACAGAACGCGAAAAATGGCGAGGTCGCGGGCGTCAGCAGCGGAACAAGCGCGCGCAGGTCCTTGCACACGGACCCTTCACGGATCAGGACCGTCATACCTTTGCGCACTTTTTCCAATGCCTCGGCTGCGGCCGTGGCCTCATGATCGGTGGAAATCCCCGCCGCCAGATACCCGTTCAGCGCCTGCCCACGCAGCAATGGCGCATGGCCGTCGATATGCCGCCCCGCAAATGCCGCAAGCTTCGCCATGCAACCGGGATCACCGTTGAGCACGCCGGGCACGTTCATGAATTCTGCAAGCCCGATGACACAGGGATGGTCACGCCATTCCATCAGATCGTCAGCCGACAGGCACGCGCCCGATGTTTCCAGCGTGGTCGACGGCACGCAGCTTGACAGGTTGACACGCAGGTCCATCACCACGCGCGATGCGGCATCGACGAAATATTCCAATGCCGCGCGACCCAGCACATTGGCCATTTCATGCGGGTCACAGATGGCGGTCGTCACCCCGTGCGGCAGGACGCAGCGATCAAATTCGAACGGCGTAATCAGCGAGGATTCAACATGCAGGTGCGTATCAATGAACCCCGGCACCGCGATGCGGCCCTGCGCGTCGATGACGTGGCGTCCCTCATAATGGTCCAGCGTGCCGACAATGGTGTCGCCACAGATGGCGATATCCCCATCAAGCAGTTCCCCCGTCACAAGATCCAGCAGGCGTGCGCCACGGATGACGATATCGGCGGGTTCGCCGCCACGTCCCTGCGCGATACGGGTGGCAATCGGGCGGGTGGGGATCGGTCGGATGCTCATCGGCCTGTCTTCCGTTCTGATTTCCCTTGTCCTTTTACCCTACTCCGCACCAATGCTGATACCGGGGGGACATATTTTTCACATCCTGTTGTCCCATGGCTTTGGTGATTGACAGCAATCGCCAGTTTACCGATCCTGCATATACCAAGGGGAGTCCCGTCAAAGGGGCTGAGATACCGCTGGCACGCCGCTCTGGCGTGGATGCGGGGACCCTGCCGGGTGCATGATGCATCCGGGGAACCTGATCCGGTTCATACCGGCGGAGGGACTGGTGTGACATCGGAAACAACAGGCCCCCCGCCGCATTCCCTGCCCGCGGGACCACCTTCCGGTTTCTCCCCTTCCCCTGTCGGAGAGAAACATAAGGTGTCCTGTCATGACCAAGAGTGTCCCGCCTTCCTCTCCCGACCATGTCACAACCGGCCCGATCCAGGGGTCGGTCAAGGCATGGTCTTCCCCCACCTCCCGCCCGGACATTCGCGTGCCATTTCGTGAAATCGCGCTCGAACCCTCGGCCAATGAACCCCCTGTACGCGTCTATGACACGTCAGGCCCCTATACCGCATCCCCCGCCCACAGTGACGTGCGCCATGGGCTGCCGCGCATCCGCGAGGCATGGATCGCCGCACGCGACACAATCACCGTTACCCCCCGCGCCGTCCGGCCCGAAGATAACGGCTTTGCCGCCGGCGCACAGCTTGTCCCCCCCTGTCCCGCGCCGCATACCGTGCGCGAGGGGAAACGTGGGGCCAGGGTCACGCAGTTCGAATATGCCCGCGCAGGCATCATCACGGACGAGATGATCTATGCCGCGCATCGCGAAAACCTTGGCCGCACGGAAATGGTACCCGGGGCAGAGGCCCGCCGCGCGGACGGGGAGGATTTCGGGGCAGACATCCCCGCCTTCATCACCCCGGAATTCGTGCGGTCCGAAATCGCGGCGGGGCGGGCGATCCTGCCGGCCAACATCAACCACCCCGAACTTGAACCGATGCTGATCGGGCGCAATTTCCTCGTCAAGGTCAACGCGAACATCGGCAATTCCGCCGTCACCTCCTCCGTAGCGGAGGAAGTGGAAAAGATGGTCTGGTCCATCCGCTGGGGCGCCGATACGGTGATGGACCTGTCCACCGGGCGCAATATCCACAACATCCGCGACTGGATCATCCGCAATGCCCCGGTGCCCATCGGTACGGTGCCGCTGTACCAGGCGCTGGAAAAGGTGGGCGGCGTGCCAGAGGCCCTGACATGGGAAATCTTCCGCGATACCCTGATCGAACAGGCCGAACAGGGCGTGGATTATTTCACCATCCATGCGGGCGTACGCCTGCGCCATGTGCCGCTGACGGCCAACCGCGTCACGGGCATCGTCTCACGCGGGGGGTCGATCATGGCGGGGTGGTGCCTGCACCACCATCGCGAAAGCTTCCTGTACGAACATTTCCCCGAAATCTGCGACATCATGCGTCGTTATGACGTATCATTCTCGCTTGGTGACGGGTTGCGCCCCGGTTCCATCGCGGATGCCAATGACGCGGCACAGTTCGCAGAACTTGAGACACTGGGCGAACTGACAAAAATCGCATGGGCCAAGGGGTGCCAGGTGATGATCGAGGGGCCGGGCCATGTGCCCATGCACAAGATCAAGGTCAATGTGGAAAAGCAGTTGCGCGAATGTGGTGAGGCCCCGTTCTATACGCTGGGGCCGCTGACGACGGACATCGCACCGGGATATGACCACATCACATCGGGCATCGGGGCCGCGATGATCGGGTGGTTCGGTACCGCGATGCTGTGTTACGTCACGCCCAAGGAACATCTGGGCCTGCCCGACCGCAATGATGTGAAGACGGGCGTCATCACCTACCGCATTGCAGCCCATGCCGCCGACCTTGCCAAGGGACATCCGGCGGCACAGCTACGCGATGACGCCATCAGCCGCGCACGGTTCGATTTCCGCTGGAACGACCAGTTCAAGCTGTCACTCGACCCCGATACGGCCTGCGCCTACCATGACGAGACCATGCCGCGCGAAGCACATAAAAGCGCGCATTTCTGTTCGATGTGCGGACCGAAATTCTGTTCCATGCGCATCAGCCACGACCTGCGTGACGCCGCCGCGCGGGAAGCGGGAATGGCACAGAAGAAGGAAGAATTCCGCGAAGGTGGCAACCGGCTGTATGTCCCCATAGCCGAGGCCGAAACGGCGGCGGAATAAAGAGGGGATTGGGAAACAGAAGCTTCAGGGTGCCGCCTTTTTCAATAAAGGCGGCGTTCCGCGCTGCTTTTCCAAAAGGGCTTCACCAGACCCTTTCACTCCTGCCGACATCCCTGATTGCCCGGTGTCCCAACAAAAATGCGCGCCCCTTTTTATGGGCGCGCATTTTCATGAAACCATATCTTGCGTCACCCCATCATGGGGAGACGGTTCAGAGACTGTTTAAAAAGTCAGGCGCGATAACACCCTGAAATTATAAAGATTTTTGGTGAAGCTTTTTCTAAAAAGCTTCAGAAGACGCCGCCTTTTTGGAAAAAAGGCGGCCCCCAGAAACTTTTCTTGTTTTTTATCAAGGATTTGTTTTCAAACACTCTCTCAGACGACCTTATGCACCCAGCCATACGGGTCGGGCGCATTGCCGCGCTGGATCGCGATCAGGTTGGTACGCAGCTTTTCCGTCACCGGGCCGATAGTGATGCCATCGCCGATCACAACCTCGCCCTGCTTCCCACGGAACCGCCCGATGGGGGAGATCACCGCCGCCGTGCCACAGGCGAACACCTCCCGCAGGCGACCACTCGCGGCATCGGCATACATCTGGTCAATGGCATAAGGCTCTTCACGCACCGTCAGGCCACTGTCGCGCGCGATGCGCAAAATGGAGTCGCGCGTGATGCCACGCAGGATTGTGCCCGTCAGCGGCGGTGTGGCGACAGATCCGTCATCAAAGACGAAAAACACATTCATCCCGCCCATTTCCTCGATCCAGCGGCGTTCCACCGCATCAAGGAACAGCACCTGCGCACAGCCATGGCCCTTGGCTTCCTTCTGCGCCATCAGGCTTGCGGCGTAATTGCCACCGCATTTCGCCTCGCCCGTGCCGCCGGGGGCCGCGCGGCAATAATCGGACACCCAGACGCTGACGGCCTGTTCGCCGAAATACGCTCCCACGGGGGAGGCAATGACCATGAACAGATATTCGGACGCCGGCTTGACGCCAAGGAAAGCCTCGCTCGCGATCATGAAGGGACGGATATACAGGCTTTCATCGGGGCGGGTGGGCACCCAGTCGCGATCCACCGTCACAAGCTGGCACACCGCCTCGACAAACAGGTCTTCGGGCAGTTGGGCCATGGCCATACGCTCGGCCGACGTGCGGAAACGCCGGGCGTTGGCGTCGGGGCGGAACAGGGAAATCCCCCCCTGCGCCGTGCGATAGGCCTTCATCCCCTCAAAGATTTCCTGCGCATAGTGCAGCACGGCCGCCGCCGGGTCGAGCGTGATCGGCGCATAGGCGCGCACCACGGGATCGTGCCAGCCCTGCCCCTCGGTATAACGGATGACGGCCATGTGGTCGGTAAAGATCCGGCCAAATCCGGGATTGGCCAATACCTCCGCCCGACGCTCCGGCGAAACCGGAGAAGGATTCGGTGAAAGCGTGAAACGGTGTGTACTGACGCTGTCCATGACCATTGTTCTCTTTCATCATGCGCGGCCGCCACGGCGACGTGCCGGGCTGTTTTTTGCGCATCCGGACGGGAAACAGACACAACTTCCCCAGAATATCCCGCAGGTCAAGCCCATGGCCCCATTGACGCATCCCGCCCCGCCCGATGGAACGGCCCGATCGGACAGCAGGCCATAAGGCGACGCGCCGCAGAATCCTCCAGAACCGGGCAAAGCCTGCGAAATGCCACCTTGCCGAAGATGTGCATGACAACAGGCCCGCCAGACAGCGCGACCGTCAAACCCTGCCCCACGGCCCTAGCGCAGTTCGAAGCCCCGGCGCACCAGTTCCTCGCGCAGGTGATCGCGACCATGCATGGCCCCGGCATCGCGCACGCGCGCGATCACCGTGGCGGACCAGTCCTGCCGGGACAGGCCCTGTTCGGCGCGAAAACGCTGCATGGTGGCGTCATAGGCGGGGATCTGGTCCACACCTTGCGCATATTTTTCATGATGCAGCACCGCCGCCTGCGGCAGGCGTGGCCTGATTGTGGTGGGCTGCTGACGGTCGGGATGCCCCACGCACATACCGAAAATCGCAACCGTGCGTGGCGGCAGGCCCAGTTCCGATGCGATTTCGGCGGGCTGGTTGCGCACCCCACCGACATAGACGATGCCAAGACCGAAGGATTCGAATGCCGCCGCCGCGTTCTGTGCCGCAAAGGAAGTATCGGCCACCGCCATCGTGAAGCTTTCAAGATAATCCAGCGCCACATGCGGCTGCGCGCGCGCATCGGCGGCATGTTCCAGCCGCGACAGGTCGGCCACCCATATCAGGAACAGTGGCGCCTGCGCGATGAAGGCCTGATCGCCCGCCAGCTTTGCAAGACGCGCGCGGCGTTGCGCATCGGTCACGGCAATGACGCTCCACGCCTGGAAATTGCATGAACTGGATGCAGACTGCGCCGCCGCGACCGCGACCTCCAGCGCGCCGTGCGGCACCGCGGCTGCGGAAAAGGCACGTACGGAACGATGGGCCATCAGGCCACGCACAACGGTGTTTTCCGGCAATCCCACATCCGGCGGAGGCTGGCGGTAACGCGCCTTCCACAGGTCGGACAGCGATGAAGAGGAGGTCGGTGCATCCGTCATGGCGATACCCCTTAACTTGTACCAAGGACAAAGGAAAAGGCTACCAGATCACGATCGCATCGCGTGGCGGTAGCCACGCGATGTCACACCTGCCCCCATTTACGCGCACGCCTTGTCCGGAACGTTCCGTCAGCCGTACGCGCGCACCGTCACCAGCCGCGTGTCGAGATAGGCCTCCAACGCCTCCGTCCCACCTTCGGAGCCATAGCCCGAATCGCCAATTCCCCCGAACGGGATTTCCGGCAGACCCAGGCCGATATGATTGATCGTCAGCATGCCCGCACGTACCTGATCACGCAGGATGGCCGCCGTACGACCCGACCCGGTAAAGGCATAGGACGCCAGCCCGTAATTCAGCCGGTTGGCCTCTGCCACGGCGGCATCAAGCGTGTCGTACGGCGTCATCAGCGCAACCGGGCCAAAGGGTTCGTCATTCATGATGCGCATGCCGGTCGTGACATCCGCCAGCACCGTGGGTTCAAAGAAATAGCCCGTATTGCCCACGCGCTTGCCCCCTGCGGCAATGCGCGCGCCCTGTCCCACCGCATCGGCCACCAGCGTTTCCATCATGTCCACGCGCCGCACATTGGCCAGCGGCCCCATCTGCGTCCCCTCCACAAGGCCATCGCCCACCCGCAGCGCGGACGCCGCGGCGGCGAAGCGCGTGACAAACGTGTCATAGGCGGGGCGTTCCACCAGGAACCGCGTGGGGGCAATGCACACCTGTCCCGCATTGCGGAACTTCGCCCCCGCCAGCAGCGACACCGCGCGGTCCATATCCGCATCGGCACTGATGATCACGGGCGCATGCCCGCCCAGTTCCATCGTCGCGCGCTTCATGTGCGCGCCCGCAAGCGCGGCAAGGTGCTTGCCCACCGGCGTGGAGCCTGTGAACGTCACCTTGCGGATGATGGGATCGGCGATCAGGGTCTGCGAAATCTCCGCCGGGGTGCCATAGACAAGGCCCAGCACACCCGCCGGAACACCCGCATCCGCCAGCGTGCGAATGAACTCCGCAGGTGATGCCGGGGTTTCCTCCGCCGCCTTGACGATGATCGAACATCCCGCCGCCAATGCGGCCCCCACCTTGCGCGCGACCTGGTTTACAGGGAAATTCCATGGGCAGAACGCGGCCACGGGACCGACCGGGCTGCGGATTACCTCCTGCATGATGCCCGGCGCACGGGCGGGAACGATACGGCCATAGGTGCGGCGCCCCTCTTCGGCCATCCAGTCCACGACATCGGCAGCTGCGAGCAGTTCGGTCCGTGCCTCGCCCACGGGCTTGCCCTGTTCCATCGTCATCAGCGCCGCGATGTCACCGCTGCGTTCACGCAAAAGGGCCGCCGCGCGGCGCAGGATGCCGGAACGTTCCAGCGGGGACATGCGTCCCCACGTGACAAAGCCGCGCGCCGCCGCATCAAGCGCACGACGCAGGTCGGGCGGTGCGGCATGGGCGACATGGCCGATGACCTGCGCCGTGGCGGGGTTGAGCACGTCAATCGTGCGCCCCCCCGTGCCATCGGTCCATGTCCCGTCGATATAAAGCTGTGTGTTGCGATAGGCTGTCATCGGCGTCCTGCTTTCGTTATCCGATCCATCATGTGCGAACATGTCGCGCCATATTTGCATGAGCGCACCAGCCCAGCACATATCCAGATCACAAAACAGACAGTTCACGCGGATGTCGCTGCACAGGCACACGAAAACCTGCGCCTATCGCGCGTCCGCATGCCCGGCGCCCGCGCACATCCCCGTGCGGGTCGAGCACGCGGGCAATCCGTTCAGGAAATTGCACAAGTTTTCGAGACCCGGTCATCTTATCCTGATTCATCACAGGTTACGGACCGCAATCTGGACAGGGGAGTACCCCTGCCTGCCATGATATCCCGGAGAGCGCGCCGATGTTCAACGCCATCATGATCGACAAGACCCGCACGGGATCACGGGCCAGCATACGCAGCCTTGAGCGCGCAGCGTTACCCGAAGGCGAGATCACGATACGCGTCGATTATTCCTCGCTCAATTACAAGGACGCACTGGCCATTACGGGGCGCGGCCCGGTGGTGCGGCGTTTCCCGATGATCCCCGGCATCGACCTTGCGGGGGAAATCATCGCATCGGATGACCCCATCTACCGCCCCGGCGACCAGGTGATCGCCAACGGGTGGGGATTGGGGGAGGAACACTGGGGTGGCCTGTCACAGATGGCGCGCGTACATGGGAAATGGCTGCTGCCGCGCCCCCGCAACTTTTCCGCACGTCAATGCATGGGTATCGGCACGGCGGGCTATACCGCGATGCTGTGCGTCATGGCGCTGGAAAAAGGGGGCGTCACCCCCGGTGATGGCGAAATCGCCGTGACCGGCGCAGGCGGCGGCGTGGGTGGTATTGCCATCGCCCTTCTGGCACGGCTGGGATACCGGGTGGTGGCCGTGACCGGGCGCGACGACCTGACGGGCTACCTTCACATGCTGGGCGCGGCAGAAGTGGTGGGGCGTTCGGCCCTGTCCCATACCGCTCGCCCATTGCAGGCAGCCCGATGGCGCGGGGCCATAGATGTGGCGGGGGGAAAAATGCTGGCGGCGTTATGCGCCAGCATGCGACCGGGGGGCGTCATCGCCGCATGCGGTCTGACGGCGGGAATGGACCTGCCGCTGACGGTTGCGCCCTTTATCCTGCGCGGCGTTACCCTGCAGGGAATCGACAGCGTCACGTGCCCACGTGACCAGCGCATGGCGGCATGGGCCAGGCTGGAGCGTGACCTTGATCCCGCGCTGGTCGATTCGATATGCGCAGACATCCCCCTGAAACAGGCGATCGCGACGTCACCGCGGCTTCTGGCGGGCAATGTGCGTGGGCGCATCGTCGTCAACACCCACGATGCCTAGGCCGCAATACCCGCACCATAATGCTGGCGCGCAACAGGTGGGGCCATCACGCCACTGGGCGCGCGAACACTCCGCCACAAAAGCAACCGCAATGGCCAACCTGCCGCCCGGAGAACCCGCCCGGACAGCAGCCGACAGGAAACGTCAGTGGCAGGGGAAGCCGAGCAGGTGACGTCCATCATGGACGAATTCATGGACATAATGCCCCGACACCAGCGAGGTCGCACCCTGTTCCGCGCCCACGAAATACAGCAGCAGCGAAGCAATCACGAGGCCGAAGACCGCCCACGGCAGCAGGTCACGAACCGGAATCGCGACAGGCGCGGAAGACAGGCCACCCGCAGGCAGGACAGAAGATGTGTGGTTCATGGCAAAATGCACTCCCTGATCAGTCGTGATCCCCGACTAACCGATTTCGGACCCCTCGGCAAACGCTTCCGCCCCCTTGCCGGTGGGCATCGGGCATGCGCACGCGGGGAAAACGCCGACGATGAAAAACAGTGACGCCGTTTTTATGAACGCTCCGTTTACGAACGACCGGGGACACAGGGCCACGACACAGGGGCGCCCGTCGCCTTATATGATCCTGCCCCGACAAGATGTCCCAACACAACGCTTCAACAAAAATCCCCGACCTCAAGAGATCCTGGCATCAAGATCTCAATGAGGACGCCGAAAGCCTGTTTGAAAACAAATCATTGATAAAAATAAGAACAGTTTTTTGGTGTTGCTGTTTTTTGAAAATGCGATGTCTTCTGAAGCTTTTTGGAAAAAGGCGGCACCCAAAAACTTTTCTTGTTTTTTATCAACGCGTTGTTTTTAAACAATCTCTAAAAATTATGAGATTCCCAGAAAATAGGTCGCCGATAAAAAATAATGACATGGTATGATGACTGCGTTTTTTCATGAGGGCCACATCCTTCAAGGCTTTTGGAAAGGAATTGTGCCAAAAACATTTATTATTCCAGTTGGTGATGCGCCCTGTCTTGTCACACCGCCCAAGGCGACAACGCATATTTTCATCAATCCGTTGGTTTCGAACAGACTTTCGCATGAAGCGACCTGAAAGACACTGCGCCAGCCATTTCCAACATCCCCCATTTCCCCCGGAACTTTGACACACCGCCCCCATGCACCTGACCTGCCTGTCCCTGCCCGCGCCTGACTGCCTGCGTCGCGCCATCATCCCCACACGTGATGACCTGCCCCCCCTGCCCCCCGGACAGGCGGCGCATCTGTGCGCCACGGCACCCGTTGCCTGTGGCGATGATACCGCCATCCCTGTTGCGCAATGGGCGGGGCGCACGCCCATTGCGCACGCCGCCCTGCGCGCACGCGACCACGGCGCGTGGCACGGCCGCGCCCTGCATGACCTGCCGGCGCCCGACGTCGCACGCTGGATCGCGGACCCGGATTTCGCACCGCCAGACGGTGAAAGCCTGCGCGCGGTGCTGGTGCGCGCGGCGGACTGGCTGTCGCGCTGCCCCACCGGGCATGCAAACATGATGGTCATCGCGGACACCATGGTCATACGCGCCCTTGTGCTGGCGACGCTTAGCACGGGGGCAGAGGCGTTCGCGGCCCTTGATATCGGACCATGCACCCGCACCCTCGTGACATTCCATAACAGGTGGCGTGTGCGTGAGGCAGGGGCGGCCATCACGTTTTGACACCACATCGCGGGCGCGTGTAAAAGCCCGCATGATGGTTCCCGTAAGGGAAGAAACAGGGAAGCACGGTGCGTGGCGCGGCAGGTTGCCGCCCGCAATGCCGTCACTGCCCCCGCAACTGTAGGTGGTCTCAAACATCCAGCAGGCCGTCCCTTTACAAAAGGGTGCGGCACGTCACTGGCCAGTCTGGCCGGGAAGGCGCCGGATGCGGCGGCAGGGACACTGTCCATGCCCCGGCCACAAGTCAGGAGACCTGCCATCATCGCCATGTCCCACACCAGTTCCGGGACATGGCACGACCACTGAATGTCGCAGGTCCGGCGGGGTGCCTGGAAATGCGGCGGTATCCTGATGTCCGTGCCATGCATCGGCCCCGATGCCGCACGGTCGATGCACCCCGGCCATGGCCGCCATCCCATCGGGATGACGCGGCGACAGCGCAGGACGACACGTGCAATGACCACAGGTGCCCCCCCTTCCGACGCCCCCCATACCACCACCCGCCCCGACCTTCGCGCCATCCATCTCCATGTCTGCGTTACGTGCCTGCGCGGGCTGCCGGTTGGCGCCGCACCACCCGGGCGCGCCCTGTATGAACAGATGCTGACGCGCACGCACGACACCAATGTCGTGGTGCATGAGGTCAAATGCCTTGCCGCGTGCGATCGTGGCTGCACCGCCGTCGTCGCCATGCCGGGGAAATGGGGATGGCTGCTTGGCCATCTTGGTCCTGAAAAGGCCGACGACCTGATGATCTACCTTGCCGCCTATGCCGCCTCGCACAGCGGCAGTGTCATGCCTTCGCGCCGTCCGGCCTCTCTGTCGGACATGGTGCTGGGCCGTTTTCCCGCCGCCCTCCTGACGGAGCACTCTTCATGACCGTATCCCCCTCCTCCCGTCCCGCCACCCGCGCCGCCCGTGCGAAGGTACCTGTCACCGTCATCACCGGCTTTCTTGGCGCGGGCAAGACGACGCTGCTGCGCCATGTGCTGGCACAGGCGCGCGGACGGCGCATCGCGATTGTCGTCAACGAATTCGGCACGCTGGGCATTGATGGCGAAACGCTGCGTGCCTGCGGGGTGGAAGGATGCCGGGATGACGATATTGTCGAACTGACCAATGGCTGCCTGTGCTGCACCGTGGCGGATGATTTCCTGCCGACGATGGAGGCGCTGCTCGACCGGGCTGATCCGCCGGAGCATATCGTGATCGAGACGTCCGGCCTTGCCCTGCCCAAGCCACTGCTCAAGGCATTCGGCTGGCCCACGGTGCGCACGCGCATGACCGTCGATGGCGTTGTCACCGTGGTTGATGGCCCCGCCGTCGCGGCCGGGCGTTTCGCCGACGACCCGGATGAAATCGCACGCCAGCGCCAGGCCGACCCGTCACTGGACCACGACAACCCGCTTGCGGAAGTTTACGAAGACCAGCTCCTTTCGGCGGACATGGTGATCATCAACAAGACCGACCTGATGACACCAGATCAGATCACCATGGTGGAGCGTGAGATCCGCGCCGAAATCCCCCGCGCGGTCAAGGTCATCCATACCGTGGACGGGCAGGTGGACCCCGTTGTCCTGCTGGGCATGGATGCGGCGGCCGAAGATGACCTTGCGGCCCGCCCCTCCCACCATGATGCGGAAGGGGGCGAGCATGAGCATGACGATTTCGAAAGCTTCGTCGCCCCCATTCCCGAACAGAACAGCGCGGACGCCTTTGTCACGCATCTGGCCCACGTGGCGGAAAAATATGACATCCTGCGCATGAAGGGATTCGCCGCCGTACGCGGCAAACCGATGCGCCTGGCGGTGCAGGGCGTGGGCAGCCGGTTCCGCCACCAGTTCGACCGCCCCCTGTCACAGGATGCGCCACGCACGGGCAACCTTGTCATCATCGGTCAAAAGGGCCTGCCGCGCGCGGCGATCGAGGCGGACCTGCAACGGACCTGACAGGACGGTCGAAAACAGGACCATCGAAAAACAGTCGCGGGGTTATAAAAGCTTCGGACGGATGTCGCTTCATTTGTAAAAAGGCGGCATCCACAGGCCTTTATGCCTTTATCAATATCCCCTGATGCCGCACCCCCGCCGCCCGGCGGTGTCCTTGGCGGCGCTGTCCATGAACACGAAACCGGGCACAAAACACAGAGGCAACGCACATGCATCTTCTGGCGCGTGAAGTCCGCAGCCTCGACGAGGACGCGGTGGCCGAAGACCTCGGCCACGCACCCGCCGATATCGTGTTCCTGTCATTTTCCGACAGCGACCTGCTCGCCCTGCGTGCGGCGGCCGATGCCGGGGCGGCAGGTGGGGCCAGCGTGCGGATCGCCAGCCTGTCACGCCTGCTGCATCCCATGTCGATCGACCTGTATGTAAGTGATACCCTCCTGCGGTCACGCTGCGTCGTGGTGCGCCTGCTTGGCGGGATGGAATACTGGCGTTACGGGGGGGAAGAAGTCTCGCGCGCATGTCGCGACGCCGGCATCCCCCTGGCGCTGGTGGCGGGCGACGCACGCCCCGACCCGCGTCTGGCCGCACTGTCGAACATCGCGGCCCCCACGCTCGACCATCTTGACGCACTGCTGCGCGCGGGCGGCCCACGCAACATGGCCGCCGCCTTACGCCTGATGGCGGACCTTGCGCGGGGGCAGGACATGGGACAGGACAGGGGTGCGCACCCCATCGCAACCGACCGCGCCGAAGTGCCCTCATCCCGGAGCACACCTGCTGACACCCTGCCTGCCGCAACAGCGGGCATCGCCCCCCTGCATGCCGAGCCTCTGCATGTCGAGCCTCTGGCCCCCGCCGGCCTGCTGCGCACGGCGGACCCGGCGCTGCCACTGCGCGCGGGTGTCGTGTTCTATCGCAGTCACCTGCTGGCAGGCGACATCGCCCCCATTCTTGCCCTGTCGGACGCGCTGGCACGACACGGGATCGGGGCGGACCTGTTTTATGTCACCTCGCTCAAGGACCCGGCATGTGCGACGATGGTGCGTGACTGGCTGGCGGATGCGCCCCCCGATGTCATCGTCAACGTCACCTTTTTCTCTGCCCGGGGGGAGAAGACGGACATATCCGCCCTTGATATCGCCAACGTGCCGGTAATCCAGGCATTGCAACCCGGCGTGACACAGGCGGCATGGCGGGACAGCACGCGCGGCCTGTCACAGGCGGACCTTGCGATGCAGGTGGTGCTGCCCGAACTTGACGGGCGTCTGCCCGGTGCGCCGATTTCCTTCAAGGAGGAAACGGACCCCGGGCTGCCCGCGCGCCATGTCCCCTACCCCCCGGGGCTGGAGATCGTCGCCGCCCGTGCCCGGGGCTGGGCGCGGCTGTCCCACCTGTCCCCCACCGCGCGACGGGTGGCGATCCTTCTGTCGGATTATCCCGGCGCACAACGTGACGGCGGCAATGGCGACGGACAGGCGGGACATGCCGTGGGACTGGACAGTTTCGCCAGCCTTTCGGTCCTGCTGACACTGCTGCACGCCGAAGGATATGACACGGGTCAGCCCCCCCTCCACGCCCCCCTGCCCGACAGCGCGGCACTGGCGCACCTGCTGGCACGTGCGCCGGCCACCGCGTTCATGACGCTGGCACGGTATGAAACCCTGCTTGCCACCCTGCCACAGGACGCGCGCGATGCCCTTTACGCGTGCTGGGGCGCGCCCGCCGATGACCCGGCGGTTATGGATGGGGCATTGTGCCTGCGTCACCTGACGCTGGGCCATGTCACGATGGCGCTGCAACCCGATCGCGGGTCACGGCTGGACCGCAAGGGGGGATATCACGACCCCGATACGCCGCCGCGCCATGCCTATGTCGCGTTCTACCTGTGGCTGCGACATGAGGTACGGGCCGATGCCATGGTTCACCTTGGCACGCATGGCACGCTGGAATGGCTGCCGGGCAAGGCTGCGGCCCCGTCTGCGCACTGCTGGCCCACATTGCTGGCCGGTGGCATGCCGGTCATATATCCCTTCATTGTCAACAACCCCGGCGAGGCCGCGACCGCGCGGCGGCGGCTTGGGGCCGTGACCATCGGCCATATGACCCCCCCTGTCATGGCGGCAGGCCACGGCGATGGCCGCACCACCGAACTGGAACGGCTGATTGATGAATATGCCGCCGCCGACGGGCTGGACCGCAGGCGTGGCGCGATCCTGCGCGGGGAGATCCTGCAACGCGCGGGCGACCTCGGCCTGCTGGAGGAAAGCAGCCAGCGTCCGGGCGCGGAGGAAACCGGGGATGAGGATGAGGCGCTGGCACGGCTGGATGCCTATCTGTGCGATGTCAAAGACCTGCAGATCCGTGACGGGCTGCATGTCTTTGGCCGCCCACCGCCGCATGCGCGCGCACTCGCCGCCGCCATCGCACGGGCCTGCGGGGCGGATACGCCACCCGACCTCGAAGGGCTCCTGCATGGGTGCGGCGCGGCAGAGGCCGGGGGCCTGCTGCGCGCGCTGGACGGACACATGCTGCCCCCCGGCCCGTCGGGCGCGCCCACGCGGGGACGCGCCGACGTGCTGCCCACCGGGCGCAACCTGTTTTCAATGGACCCGCGCGCCATCCCCACCCGGTCTGCTGTGGTACTGGCGCAGCGCAGCGCCGACCTGCTGCTGGAGGGGCACCTTCAGGATGAAGGCGAGCACCTGTCGTGCATCGTCATCGACCTGTGGGGCTCATCAAGCCTGCGCACGGGGGGCGAGGACCTGGCTCTGGCCCTGCTGCTGATGGGCGTGCGCCCGGTCTGGGACAGCGGATCGGGCCGTGTGCGCGGGATCGAGGTCATTCCCATGGCGGTGCTGGACCGGCCGCGCGTGGACGTGACACTGCGGATTTCGGGCCTGTTCCGCGATGCGTTCGCAGGGCAGATCGCCCTGTTCGAACAGGCGGTGCAGGCCATCGCGGAGCGTGAGGAGGCCCCGGACCTCAACCCGCTGGCCCACGGCGTGCGCGGCCTGTCGGGTGCGGCACGGCTGCGGGCGACGGCACGTATCTTTGGCGCCGCCCCCGGATGCTATGGCACCGGGATCGAGGACATGCTGGCACGTGACGGATGGGACGGGCGCGATGACCTTGGCCATGCATGGCTGGCGGGTTCGGCATGGACCTATGGCGGGCGGCGTGAGGGCATGCGCGATGACGCGGCCCTGCAACGGCGCATCGCGGCGGCGGACGTCATGCTGCATGTGCAGGACCATGCGGAGACCGATATCCTCGAAAGCGCGGATATCGCGGCGCATGCGGGCGGGATGGCCGCCGCCGCCGCCGCCCTTGGCCGGACACCGCGCGTGCTGCATGGCGACACGTCGTACCCCGAAACGCCACGCCTGCGCGCCACGGCGCAGGAGGTGGCGCGCATCGTGCGCGGGCGCCTGACCAATCCGGCATGGCTTGCGGGGATGCGCCGCCATGGTTATCGCGGGGCGGCGGAAATCGCGCGGGGGGTCGCAGCACTGCATGCATTCGCCGCGACAGTACCCGCCCGCTTCGACCGGCAGTTCGACCTTGCCTTCGCCGCGATTGTCAATGATGCGGACATGGACCGCTTCCTTGCAACGGCAAACCCCGACGCCCGTGCCGCCATCCATCACCGCCTGGCGCAGGCACAGCGGCAGGGACTGTGGCGGCCGCGCGCCAATAGTGCGGCAATGCTGCTGGACCCCGACGCATGACGCCCCCCCCCACCGTGCGCGGCTGGTGCCCCGGACTTCATACCCCGATGGAGGCCGCCGACGGCTGGCTGGTGCGTGTCCGTCCCCCGCTGGGGCAACTGACGGCGACACAGGCCGACATGATCGCCCGCGCCGCGACACATTTTGGCAACGGGCGCATCGAGCTGACCAGTCGTGGCAACCTGCAACTGCGCGGCCTGTCGCCCGAAACGGCGCCACATTTCGCACAGGCCCTGCACGCCTGCGGCCTGGGGGGAGAGGACGCATCGGAACGCCGTCGCGCGATATTGCTGTCACCGCTGGCGGGACTGGACCCGGCCTGCGATTCCCATACGCTGCCGATCGCCCGCGCGCTTGATGCGCATCTGGCCACGGCGGACCACCTGTCCGCGCTGCCTGCGAAATTCGTCATGGGGGTTGATGGTGGCGGATATGTGCCCATGGGCACGATCCGCGCCGACATCACCGCGCGCGCCCATGACGGGAAATGGCAGGTGGCCGTCGGCGATGCACGGTCGGACTGCGCGCCCGATGCGGTCCCCGCCCTGATGCTTCGCCTTGCCGAAGCCTTCATGCAGGTCGGGGGAAATTCGCGCCCCCTGCATCACCGTGGCATCGGCATGGCCATGTTCGCGCATCTTGGCATTGTCGCGCGTTCACGTGACGATGATGGCCCCGCACCTGCCTGTCCCACACTGGTCGGCACCTTGCCGGGGCGATGTTACGCCGTGGTCCCGCCACTGGGCCGGATGGCGGCGGCGGACCTGTCGCGGCTGGCGCGCTGGTGCGCCATCCATGGCGCGGGCCTGCTGCGGATGACGCCGGGGCGCACCATCATACTGCCCGGGCAGGTGCGCGCACCGGATGTGACGGGATTCGTGACGGACCCACATGATCCACGCCTGCGTGTTGTCGCGTGCATCGGGCGGCAGGGTTGCGCCTGTACGGGGGCTGACGTCGGCGCGGACGCGCTGGCGCTGGCCCCGGACGTGCCTGTGGGCGTGCGGTTGCATGTGTCGGGATGCCCCAAGGGATGCGCCAATCCCGGGCGTTGCGACCTCACGCTTGTTGCCGCTGCAACGGGGTATGACCTGTGCCGCAACGCGCGCGCAGCCGATACGCCAACATTGCGGGGCCTGGACATGGTGGGGGTACGCGCCCTCTTGCATGAAGGGCACGCCTCGGCCGATACACCACAACATCAGAACGGGGAGAAGACACCGGCATGACCGGCACCACGCGGTCTTACGACTATATCCATGACGGGGCGGCGATCTATGCCCGTTCCTTTGCCACCATCCGCGCTGAAGCCGACCTGGGCGGTTTCACACCGGACGAGGCCCGCGTGGCGGTGCGTATCATCCATGCCTGCGGCATGGTGGACGTCGCGCACGAAATCCGCATGTCACCCGATTTCACCACAGCCGCACAAGCTGCGCTGCGGGCGGGGCGACCCATCCTGTGCGATGCGGAAATGGTGGCCCGTGGCGTGACACGCACCCGCCTGCCCGCGGACAACGCCGTCATCTGCACGCTGCGTGACCCGCGCACGCCCGAAATCGCGCGCCGCATCGGCAATACGCGCTCCGCCGCGGCACTCGACCTGTGGGGGGAGGACATGGCAGGCGCTGTGGTGGCCATCGGCAACGCGCCGACCGCGCTGTTCCACCTGCTGGAACTGATCGCAGCGGGCGCACCACGTCCGGCAGCGGTCATCGGCATGCCGGTCGGTTTCGTCGGCGCCGCCGAATCGAAAGAGGCGCTGGCTGAATTCGGGGACCTGCCCTTCATCATCGTACGCGGGCGACTGGGTGGCAGTGCAATGGCGGCGGCAAGCGTCAACGCCCTGGCATGCGAGGCGGAATGAACACATCCCCCCCACGCGGCTGCCTGTCCATTGTCGGCATGGGACCGGGGGACCCGGAACTGCTGACGCTCAAGGCCGCGCGGATCCTGCGTGAAAGCCCGGTCGCCGCCTGGTTCGCCCGCCACGACCGGACAGGGCATGCGCGCGAAATCGCGGGCGACCTGCTGTCGACGGATGTCATCGCGCTGCGCTTCGCCTATCCCTTCACCGTGGAAATCCCCGTCAGCGACCCGCGCTATCCCGCACGAATGGCCGAATTTTACGACAGATGCGCCGAAGACATCGCAACCCACCTCGACGCAGGGCGTGACGTGGCGCTTCTGTGCGAGGGGGACCCGTTCCTGTTCGGCTCGGCGATGTATGTATTCGACCGGCTGCACCAGCGCTTTCGATGCGAGATCGTGCCCGGGATCACCGGCATGGCCGGGTGCTGGTCACAGGCCCAGATGCCGATGGTCCATGGCGATGACGTACTGTGCGTCATTCCCGCGACGCTGGATGAAGACAGCCTGTGCGCGTGGCTGGAACGCGCGAACGCCGCCGTCATCATGAAGCTGGGCCGCAACATGGCCAAGGTGCGCAACGCCCTGCGCCGCGCGGGGCGCGATGATGGCCGTGCGATGTATGTCGAACGCGCGACCCAGGCGCAGCAGCGTTGCATGAAACTGGCGGATGCGGGGGAACGCGCACCCTATTTTTCGATCATCCTCGTGCCCGGACGCACAGGCGTAAGATGACAGATACACCCCCAACCCCATCTCCCCTGCCCTGCCTGTATATCGTCGGGCTTGGTCCCGGCGCGGCGGACCAGATAACGCCACAGGCCACCGCCGCCCTGGCGCAGGCGACCGACCTGATCGGTTATGGCCCGTATGTCGCACGCGCGGTGGCGGGGCCGGACGTGGTACGCCATGCCACCGACAACCGTGTCGAGCTTGAGCGCGCGCGCCATGCGCTGGAACTGGCGCAGGCAGGACGGCGGGTGGCTGTTGTCTCCGGCGGGGATGCGGGCGTGTTCGCCATGGCAAGCGCCGTGTTCGAGGCCATCGACCATGGTCCCGTCGCCTGGCGCGACATCGACGTGCGCGTCATCCCCGGCGTTTCCGCCGTTCTGGCCGCCGCAGCCCGCCTTGGTGCGCCGCTGGGCGGGGATTTCTGTGTCATGTCGCTGTCGGATAACCTCAAGCCACGCGCCGTGGTGCATGACCGCCTGCGTGCCGCCGCAGGGGCGGGATTCGTCATCGCCCTTTACAACCCGCGTTCCAAGGCGCGCCCCGGCCAACTGGCCGAGGCATTCGACGTCCTGCGCGCCGTGCTTCCCGGAACGGTCCCGGTTGCCTTCGCCCGGGCCATCGGCCGCCCCGATGAACGCGTGATCCTGCACGACCTGGCCCATGCTGACCCCGAACAGGTGGACATGAGCACACTGGTCCTGATCGGCTGCGAACGCACCCACCTGATTGACCGTCCGCACGGCCAACCATGGCTCTATACCTCCCGCAGGGTTGACCCCTCTTGAATGATGGCCCGCGAATGCAGCCATGCCATGGCATGATCCGCATCCCCCACCACCGTCGCGTGGGGCAGGACGGGCCTTTCCACCATGATGACCGCAATCCCCAGCGCACGCGCGGCGGCAAGCTTGGCCACGGTGGCCGCACCACCGGAATTCTTCGTCACGATCAGGTCGATCCCCTCGTGCCGCAGCAAGGCCTCCTCCGCCGTCACATCGAACGGGCCACGCGCCAGCACGGTGCGCGCGCCCACGGGCAACAGCGCCGGGTCCGGGGCATCGACACTGCGCACCAGCCACACATGCCCACAGGGGGCGAGGTCACGGAACGCCAGCAGGTCCTTGCGCCCGATCGTCAGCAGGACACGCCGTGGCGCAGGCCCGATGGCGCGCGCGGCCGCCGCCATGTCAGGCACCATGTCCCAGCGATCGTCCGGCCCGGGCGCCCATGCGGGGCGTTCCACCCGCACAAGGGCCACGCCCGCCTGTGCGCAGGCCGCGACCGCGTTGGCGCTGATGCGCGCGGCAAAGGGATGCGTTGCATCCACGACGGCCGCAATCCGGTTGTGCGACAGCCATTGCGCCATCCCCTGCGCCCCGCCAAAGCCACCGATACGCACCTCCAGCCGGGGCAGGACAGGTGCGCGTGTCACCCCGGCAAGGGAAAGGATGGCCGTAAAACCGGATGCCTGCGCCTCCAGCGCGTGGCACAGCAACCGTGCCTCCGTCGTGCCACCCAGAACCAGTACCCGCATCATTGCCCACCCCCGAGGAGACTGAAATGACCCATCCAGCCTGGCTGCATGTTATCGGCATTGGCGAAGACGGTGTCGAGGGTCTGTCGGAAGTGGCGCAGGCGCTGATTGCCTCGGCCGAGCTGGTGGCGGGGGGACGTCGGCACCTGCTGCTGGTGGAAGGGCTGATGCGTGGCGAGCGCCTGATGTGGCCCGCCAGCATGTCCGAAGGGATCGAACGCATGTTGCGCTGGCGCGGCCGGCGCGTGGTGGTTCTGGCGTCGGGCGACCCGTTCAGCTTTGGCATCGGCGTCACATTGTGCCGTCACATGCCGGTGGCGGAAATGACCTGCATCCCCGCCCCCTCGTCGATCGCACTGGCCTGTGCGCGGATGGGATGGGCGCGGCAGGACACGGCGGTGCTGTCAATCTGTGGCCGCCCGATGGAAGTGGTGGCCCCCGCATTGCAGCCCGGCGCGCACCTGATCGTACTGTCGGCGGACGCACGTTCGCCCATGACGCTGGCCAAATGGATGACGTCGCGCGGCTTTGGCCCCTCCGTCATTCATGTGCTTGAGGCGCTGGGCGGCCCGTACGAACACCATCGACATATGCGTGCGGACATGCTGGCGGCGGGCATGGGGGATGCCATCAACCCGCTGAACCTGATGGGCATAGAGGTCGTGGCAGAACCGGACGCGATGGTTTTACCGCTGTCGGCGGGATTACCCGATGACATGTTCGCCCATGACGGGCAGATCACCAAGCGCGAGATCCGCGCCGCCACCCTGTCCGCCCTTGCCCCGCGCCAGGGCGAGATGCTGTGGGATATCGGCGGGGGTGCGGGGTCGGTGGCCATCGAATGGATGCTGCGCCATCCCGCCAACCGCGCCATCACCATCGAACGCAACCATGACCGCGCCGCACGCATCGCGGCCAATGCGCTGGCGCTGGGCACGCCCGCCCTGCGCATCGTGGAAGGCGGTGCATTGGAAACCCTTGGCGCACTGCATGACGCGAACACGCCACGCCCCGATGCGGTGTTCGTGGGCGGCGGGGTCAGCAATCCGGGACTGGTGGAAGGCGCATGGAACGCCCTGCGCCCCGGCGGACGGCTGGTGGCCAATGCCGTCACGCTGCAAGGTGAGGCCGTGCTGCTTGCCAAACATGCACAATGGGGCGGCAACCTGCTGCGCATGCGCATAGAGCGTGTGGAACCGGTCGGTACGCAATCGGCGTTCCGACCGGCGATGACAGTGACCCAGTACGCAGCCACCCGCCCCTTTGCATGAGTGCTACGGCACCGACGGACACGAAAGGGGGGAACGTGAACATAACGGGCCTGTATGTGGCGGGCATCGGGTGCGGCAGCGGATGCGACATGCACGATCTCCTTGCCCTTCTGCACGATGCGGCCACCCGCGCGCGGTGTCGGCCCGGCCTGATCGCCATCCCCGATTTCCGTGCGGATTGCACGGCCCTGCATGCAGCGGCACAACAAGCGGGCCTGCCGTTACATGTCGTGCCATATCGCGACCTGCTGGCGGCACAGCCACGTTGCGTCACCCGGTCGGCGCGGGCGCTGGCGGCATGTGGCGTCGCGTCAGTGGCGGAGGGCTGCGCCATCGCCATGGCGGGCGACGGCGCACGCCTGATCCTGCCGCGCATTGCCTACCGGCGCATCACATGCGCCATTGCACGAACGGAGTACACATGACCGTACATTTCATCGGCGCAGGCCCCGGGGCCGCCGACCTGCTGACCCTGCGCGGACGCGACCTGCTGGCGCGGTGCCCGGTCTGCCTTTATGCCGGGTCCATCGTCCCGCGCGACATGCTGTCGCACTGCCCGCCCGATGCGCGACTGGTGGATACCGCGCCCATGACACTTGACATGATCGAGGCGGAATATGTCACCGCACATGCGGCGGGACACGATGTCGCACGCCTGCATTCGGGGGACCTGTCGGTCTATAGCGCCGTGGCGGAACAGATCCGCAGGCTGGAGCGGCATGCCATCCCATGGACCATGACGCCGGGCGTACCCGCCTTTGCCGCCGCGGCATCGGTGCTGGGCCGTGAACTGACGATGCCCGAAGTCGCGCAGAGCGTCGTGCTGACCCGTGTCAGCGGACGCGCATCCGCCATGCCGGACACCGAAACGCTGAAGGCCTTTGGCGCAACGGGCGCGACACTTGCGATCCACCTTGCGATCCATGCGCTGGACCGGATTGTGGCGGACCTGACGCCGCTTTATGGTGCGGACTGTCCCGTGGCGATCGTCGCGCGCGCCACATGGCCCGATCAGGTGGTACTGCGCGGGACATTGGGCAACATTACCACGCAACTTGCGGAACATCCCATCGAACGCACGGCCCTTGTACTGGTGGGACGCGCACTGGGGCAGCATGATTTCCGTGAAAGCGCGCTTTATAACCCCGACTACCACCGCCGCTTCCGCACGTAAGAAATATAAAACATCTTTATCCGGGAAACAGTTTTCCAAAAAATCCTCGGCCGGGGGCATCCGAACGCCCCGGCCGGATGCGCCGCCCCCTAATCCACATCATGTGGGCCATGGCGCGCTACCAGCGCGCCGGCGCGGTCAAACATCAGGATATCCAGCGCACATCCACTGCCCGCCAGCACAGTACGCCCAACACCCCACGCCCGGCATGTAATGACGGCGCCAAGGTCGATCCCTGCCGCCGTAGCAAGTGCAAAGGCCGCCGCGACCGTATGGGTGGACGCAATTTGTGCGACAAGGTCCGCCCCCGCGCCCGCACGCGCGGCATCGCGGGCCAGTTCGGCCATATCCGCCTGCCCACGCCGCGAATGCAGGTCCAAAAACCCCTGTGCCAACTTGCTGATCTTTGCAACGCCCCCGGCCACGGTGACGCGACGCACGGGATGGCGACGCAGATATTTCAGCAGGCCGCCCGCAAAATCGCCCATTTCGACCATCGCCTCCTCCGGCAGGGCATAAAGCGCACGCGCGGCACGTTCGGACACATCGCCGGTGGACCCCACCACATGCGCAAGCCCCATGGCGCGCGCCACGTCCACGCCACGATGGATGCTGTCGATCCACGCCGCGCATGAAAATGGCACGACGATGCCGGTCGTCCCCAGAATCGACAGGCCACCGATAATCCCAAGCCGCGCATTAAGCGTCCGTCGCGCCAGGGTTTCGCCGTCCGCCACGGACACCGTGACCCGCACATCGGGGTCATGATCGTCCCCCGTCGCCAGGGCGGCGCGGATCATGCGACGCGGGACGGGGTTGATCGCAGGTTCCCCGACCGCAACCGGCAGGCCCGGCAATGTCACGGTCCCCACACCGCGCCCGGCATGAAAGGTAATCCCCGCCCCCGCCATGCCGGGGTGCAGGTCGACACGGATCAGCGCACCATGCGTGACGTCAGGATCATCGCCTGCATCCTTGATAACGCACGCCCATGCGCCCCCTGCCCCGTCATGGCCATGCGCGGCAAGGCTGAAGGCCACCTCCTGCCCGGCGGGCAATGTAATGGTGACGGGATCGGGAAAATCACCATACCGCATCGCGATCCACGCGGCCCTTGCCGCCGCCGTGGCACAGCTTCCGGTGGTCCAGCCCCGGCGCAGGCTGGCCTGATCGGGGGTGTTGCGGGTATGTGTCATCGCGGCATTCCAGTGTGGGCAGGCATCCCCGCCATTGGCGGCGGGGAAGAAAACATGATGGCACAGCATGTAGCAGGTAGGGACATATGATGGCACGCGGGCTGATGATCGCAGCCCCCCGTTCGGGCGGGGGAAAGACGACACTGACACTGGCGATCATGGCGGCCCTGCGCGCACGCGGGGTGGAAGTCGGCGGCGCCAAGACCGGCCCCGATTATATCGACCCGGCGTTCCACGAGGCCGCGACAGGCCGCCCCGGCCTCAACCTCGATAGCTGGACCATGGCGCCGGCCCTGTTGGACACGATCATGACGCAGGCGCGACAGGCGGCCGGGATGGTGGTGGTGGAGGCGTCGATGGGCCTGTTCGACGGGCTGGACACACCCGATGGCGCACGTGGCGCGCCATCGGACATCGCGGCACGGTTCGACCTGCCGGTTATCCTTGTCCTTGACGTGTCGGGACAGGGACAATCAGCCGCGGCGACCGCACTGGGCTTTGCCCGGCTGGACCCCACGGTGCGCGTCGCGGGGGTGATCCTCAACCGTGTCGGTTCCGAACGGCACCGCACCATGGCGACCCGTGCAATCACGGCCATCGGCCTGCCGGTACTGGGCGCGTTCATGCGCAATCCCGACCTGTGCATGCCCGAACGTCACCTCGGGCTGGTGCAGGCGCGCGAACATGACGGGCTGGCGGGGCTGCTGGCGCAACTGGCGGCACAGGCGGAACGCGACCTCGACCTTGACGCCCTGCTGGCGCTGGCGGACGGGGGACGGCACACACCACCGGCCAGCCGCGCCATCGCCCTGCCACCACCGGGGCAGCGGATCGCGGTGGCCAATGATGCTGCATTTTCCTTCGTCTATGCCCATATGCTGATGGGATGGCGTGATATGGGAGCGGAGATTTCGTTCTTCTCCCCCCTTGCGGACGAAGGCCCGGACGATACATGCGACGCCTGCTGGCTACCGGGTGGG
Source organism: Novacetimonas hansenii (assembly GCF_014843995.1). Taxonomy (NCBI): domain Bacteria; kingdom Pseudomonadati; phylum Pseudomonadota; class Alphaproteobacteria; order Acetobacterales; family Acetobacteraceae; genus Novacetimonas; species Novacetimonas hansenii. The sequence goes on from NZ_CP062147.1 coordinate 29,865, forward strand.
TATCCCGAACTGCATGCCGCCCGCCTGTCCGCCGCCACGCGATTTCACGCCAGATTGCGCCATTTCGCCCAGACACGGCCGGTGCATGGGGAATGCGGTGGCTTCATGACACTGGGCGCCAGCCTGACCGACCGTGACGGACATACCCACGCCATGGTGGGATTGCTGGACCACGAAACCTCGTTCGCACGTCGGCGCATGAACCTTGGCTATCGCGCGGCACGGCTGCGCCATGGCTGTGCGCTGGGAACCGTGGGGACGCATCTGCGCGGGCATGAATTCCACTACGCCACCATCACCAACCCCGGCACCGACCTGCCACTTGCCGACCTGCGCGATGGAAATGGGGAAGATCGCGGCATGGCGGGGGGGATGCGGGGCAATGTCAGCGGCACGTTCTTTCATGTGCTGGCACGACATGGCTGAGGTGCGAAACCGTATCAGCATGCCCGGCGACCATTGAATATCCCCACACACGGGGAAACATCATAACCAACTGAAATATAAAATATTCCTGTATGGATTTCCCACATCCCCATAAGGGATTGCAGTGCCAGAGAAAAGTAGTTTTTATAATTTTATCATTTATTATCAATAAGTTATTTTTTCATCCTGTCGTGGAAGTGAAAAATCCCCAATATGCCCTGATGCGCCACGTTGCGGGACGCGATGGACAAGGATCATGCCGGAAATTAGGATTAATTCTTAGAGGCTGTTTCAAAAACCCCGCACCCGGCGCATAACGCTGCGCCAGCGCCCCGCATGGCGGGGACCTGACCCGCAGGGACACCGGATGGGGCCACAACAGCCCCCCGGCATATCCACGGGGCCATTCTGGGCGTCATTCAGGGCGTCATTCAGGAAACCGTTTCCGGTCAGGGCGTCCGTCCGGGCGGGGTTTTCTGAAACAGCCCCTTCAACCTGTCAGGTTCCGGGCCACATGCCCTGACCTGTTTCATTTTGGGCGCGCCATGCCGTATGGGCGTGTGTGCGAGATACAGATGCGACTGAGTGAACTTCCACGCGGGGTGGAGGCCATCATCGAACGGGTGGAAGACGCCCGCCATCCTGACCCGGTGGCCAGGCGGCTGCGCGAACTCGGCTTCGTCCCGGACGAGGCGGTGCGCATCGTGGCCACAGCCCCCATGGGCGGCGACCCGATCGCGGTACGCATCGGCTTTACCCGCTTCGCCCTGCGCCGCGAGGAAGCCGCGCGCGTCATCGTGCGGACCGACCTGTCCCGCCCCGACCCGCAGGCCCGGCCACATCCATGAACATGATCCCCCCGACCCGCGCCCTGCGCATCGCACTGGTGGGCAACCCGAACTGTGGCAAGACGGCCCTGTTCAACCTGCTGACCGGCAGTCGGCAGAAGGTTGCCAATTATGCCGGCGCCACGGTGGAACGCAAGGAAGGCCGCTTCACCACACCACAGGGGCACGCCATACAGGTGCTGGACCTGCCCGGTGCCTACAGCCTTGTCGCCACCAGCCCGGACGAGGCGGTAACACGCGACATCTGTGCCGGAACCTACCGCGGGGAGGCCCCACCCGACCTGCTGGTCTGTGTGGCGGATGCGACAAACCTGCGGCTGCACCTGCGTTTCGTCCTGGAAATGCGCCAGCTTGGCCGGCCCATGGTGCTGGCGCTCAACATGATCGACGCCGCGCGGCGCAAGGGAATGGACATCGACCTGCCCCGCCTTGCGGCCGAACTTGGCGCACCGGTGGTCGCAACCGTGGGCATCCGGCGCAATGGCGCGCGCGACCTGCTGGCGCAGCTTGACGCGCCGCCGCCGCCCGCGCCGACACCCCTGCCCCCGGATACGGACCTGCATGCCATCGTACGGCGTATCCTTGGGGAGTGTGTCACCCGCACCCATCCGGTGTCCGGCGCGATTGAGGACCGTCTGGACCGCTGGGTGCTGCACCCGGTGTGGGGACCGGTCATCCTGACGGTGCTGCTGTTCGTGATGTTTCAGGCGGTCTTTGCCTGGGCGCAACCGCTGATGGACGGGATCGACGCCGGCATGGGCTGGATCGGCGAACAGGTGGGCCACCTGATGCCCGATGGCGCACTGCGCAGCCTGCTGGTCAATGGCATCATCGCCGGCGCAGGCAGCGTCGTCACCTTCCTGCCGCAGATCCTGATCCTGTTCCTGTGGATACTGGTGCTGGAGGAATCGGGATACCTGCCGCGCGCGGCCTTCCTGCTGGACCCGGTCATGTCGCTGGCGGGGCTGAGCGGGCGGTCCTTCATTCCCTTGCTGTCAAGCTTCGCCTGCGCGGTGCCGGGCATCATGGCGACACGCACCATCCAGAACCCGCGCGACCGGTTGGTCACCATCCTGATCGCACCGCTGATGACATGTTCGGCACGGCTGCCGGTCTATACGCTGCTGATCGGGGCATTCGTGCCCCAGCGCGCAGTGTGGGGCGTCCTCAACATGCAGGGGCTGGTTCTGTTCGGGCTATATGCGGCGGGTATCCTCTCCGCCCTGCTTGTCGCGCGCATCGCGCGACGCGGCGGCCGCGGGCAGGAGGCGGCGTTGCTGATGGAACTTCCGGCCTATCGCCTGCCCAACCCGCGTGACCTGCTGCTGGGGCTGACCGAACGGGCGCGGATCTTCCTGCGACGCGTGGGCACGACCATCGTCTCGCTGACGGTGCTGCTATGGGCGCTTTCCAGCTTTCCCGCACCGCCGGCGGGCGCCACCGGCCCCGCCATCGACTGGAGCCTTGCTGGACGGATCGGGCATCTCATGCTGCCCATCTTTGCGCCGCTTGGTTTCAACTGGCAGATCTGCGTTGCCCTGATCCCCGGCCTTGCGGCACGGGAGGTCGCGGTCGGGGCCCTTGCGACCGTCTATGCCATCGGTGATGCAGGGGCCGATACGGACCAGGCCGCGATGCTGGGACACCTGCTGCCCGCGCACTGGAGTGTCGCGACCGCGCTGTCGCTGCTGGCATGGTATGTCTATGCCCCGCAATGCGTCGCGACCCTTGCGGTCATCCGGCGTGAAACTGCGTCGTGGCGTATCGTCGCCATCACGGCGGGGTATCTGTTTGCCCTTGCCTATGTGACGGCACTGCTGACCTACCGCCTTGCGCTGCTGTTCTGAGGGCGGGACGTGATCCAATCACTCCTTGTCACCGGTGTCGTCATGGCATGCGCGCTGTACTGGACGGGCCGCCTGTTTCCACGCGTGCGTCTGGCGGGATGGCGCATGACCGCGACCGCGCTGCGCCATCTGGGCGCGCCCCGGCACCTGCGTGATCTGGCGATGCAACGCGCAATCCCACGGACCGGCGGGGGATGTGGGGGATGCAGCGCCTGCGCCGAAACACGCCGCGCATGCCCACCGGACACAAAACAGACACCCAGACAGAAATAAGCCATTTGTGACAATCCCCCCCACGGGGGCCGCCATTCCCCGGATGCCGGTGCCTTGCAACGGTTGCGGGAGCAGACGCCGCACCAGCAACGCCCCGGCAATGTCACACGGCATTTAATACAAAATTTCACAGGCTACCTTTTCAGGTGGCCTCTAACCTTTCGTTAGGCTTTGCTGGATACGCTCGGACCGCAATCGGCCCTGACATGACGCATAGAAGACACGGCCCTGTACCCAATATCGTTGGGTGGCATAAGATTTATTTGTCTTTTTACAGGAAACATCCCTATGCACATCATGGTACGAATTGATAGAAACGGTTGAAATTTTATTATCTTATTTCATAAACATAGACTGTAAATGCATCTTTATTCCAGAAAAATTACTCAGTCGTTCCTCTTATTTATTTCAAAGATGAAACAGACAGGCACCCTGCATTACCGATAACAGCCCGCCCGACACCACGCGCCCCCCCCTTCGTGGCCATCAGGCATGACTTTCGGACCTGCAGGCCCTATGATCCTTTTTCCTTTCTCCCCCTGAGGTTGATGATGAGCAAGTCCCATCTAAGCGCTGAAGTCCTTTTATCGGCACTTGAGCAGGCCATTGATGCGACAGTAATTATTGATGACAAAAACAACGTCATCTTTTTCAACAAGGCCGCCGAGAACCTGTGGGGGATTCCGCGGCAGAACGTGATCGGCAAGAATGTCAGTGCGCTTGTCCCGCTGCAACATCGCGCGGACCATGACAGCTTCATCGACACCAACCGCCGCACAGGCATCAGCAAGATCGTCGGCACCTCGCGCGAGGTGGAGTTCGCCCGGACGGATGGGGAATATATCTGCGGGGAACTGTCGCTTTCCAAGGTCCTGACCGGCGAAGACCGCATTTACTACATGGGGGTGATGAAAAACGTCACCAACGAAAGCCAGCAGCGCAAGATCCTGATCCTGCAGAACGACGTGCTTCAGGCACTGGCCAGCGACATGCTGATCCAGGACGTGGCCGACCTGCTGTGCCGCCGTGTCGAAGGATTCGTGCCGGGGGCTGTGGCGGTCCTGATGCTGATCATGCCCGACGGGCAGTTGCGCGTACTGTCGTCCCCCACCCTGCCCAAACGGTACCGTGCCGCCCTTGAAACGGTACAGCTTTCCCCGTCCGCCATGGAAAAGCTGCGTGTGGACCCGTCACAGGCCAACCGTCTGGTGTGGGACAGCTATCGTTCGCTGGGGATTTCGCTTGGGCTGCAACAGTGCTTTTCCACCCCGGTCAAGACCCAGACGGGCGAGGTCTCTGGCATTTTCGCGCTGTATTCACGCGACGACGCACGCCGCAATTCATGGCCGCAGCGCATCGTGGATTCGTGCATCCCGTTCTGTGCCCTCGCCTTTGAACAGAATGCGACCAAGCAGCACATCTCCCACCTGTCGAACTTCGACTCCCTGACCGGCCTGCTCAACCGTTCCTCCGTGCACAAGGTGCTCGAAGGCATGATCGCCAAGCAGGAAGGCAACCACCATTTCGCGATTTTCATGCTCGACATCGACCGCTTCCGCGACATCAACGATGCGCTGGGCCATGTCTATGCCGATCAGTTCCTGGTCGAGATCGCGCATCGCATCCGCTCCATCGCAAAGGACGATTATATCGTCAGCCGCTCCGGCGGGGATGAATTCGTGGTGGCGGTGCCCAACTGCCGCAATGACGATGCGATCAAGTTCGCGGAAATGCTGATCTCCACAATCGCAAAGCCGATGCAGATCGGGCAGAACACGCTGACCATCTCGTGCAGTGTCGGCATCAGCACCTTCCCCGATAACGGTCCTGACAGCGAATCCCTGCTCAGCAATGCCGACGTGGCGATGCGGCAATCCAAGCTCGACGGACGCGGGACCTACCGCTTTGCCAATTCTGAAAAGAATCAGGTGGCGCAGGACCGGCTGGTGCTTGGTTCCGCGCTGCGGGACTCTCTGGCGCGCGGGGCGCTGAACCTGCATTATCAGCCGCAGGTGCGCACCCACACGCTGGAACTGTGCGGGGTGGAGGCCCTGTCGCGGTGGCATCATCCCCACCTTGGCAACATCTTCCCCTCGCGCTTTATCGCGGTGGCGGAAGAAACAGGACAGATCGAGGCCATCGGCCGGTGGTCGTTGCAGGAATCCTGTCGCCAGATGGTGCAGTGGGACAAGGATGGCATCCATGTGCCCACCGTTGCGGTGAACCTGTCGGCGGTGCATTTCCGCAATCGCGCCCTGCCGGAATATATTTCCAACCTGCTGGACCATTTCAACCTGACGCCTGACCGCCTGACGGTGGAAATCACCGAAAGCGTGATGATGGACAGCAGCAGCGACACCGAAGAGGTGCTGCAGGCCATCCGCACCCTTGGGGCAGGCCTGTCGATGGACGATTTCGGCACGGGCTATTCCTCGCTGTCGCGCCTGACGCGCCTGCCGCTGACGGAAATCAAGATCGACCGCAGCTTCATCAATGATTTCGAGCATGATACCAATGCGCAGGCCGTGACCATGGCAGTGATCGGCATCGGGTCGCGCCTGGGCATGACCGTCGTGACCGAAGGGGTGGAGACCGAGCAGCAGCGCCGCCTTCTGGAAGAGCTGAAATGCGACGTGATGCAGGGCTACCTGTTCGCCAAGCCCCTGGCGCCAAAGGATCTGGAACAGTGGGTGCGCCAGCGCCGCACCATCAAGGACCTGGCGGACCCGACAAAGAAACCAAAGACGGTATCGGAAAAAAACAAACCGAATTAAAAGTCTAAGGCAACATTCCAGCGTATCGCTTTGTTCCGAGGTTTTATATGTCCGCCAGACACGACGACCGACTCAGGGCCCTTACACACGAAGATGCAGATTTCTGGGCTGATGTCGTCGATAATGTCCTGATCGTCGCCGTTACCGACAGAAATGGCATCATAACCTATGTCAACCAGAAGTTCTGCGACGTCAGCCAGTACTCGGCTGCGGAACTTCTGGGGCAGACGCATCGAATCCTGAATTCCGGCACGCATACGCCCGCTTTTTTCCGCGACATGTACCGCACCATCTATTCGGGGCAGACATGGCACGGGAACATCTGCAACCGCACCAAGGATGGCAGCCATTACTGGGTGGCGACCACGATCATCCCGCATCATGGTTCGGATGGGAACATCATCGGTTTCGTTGCCGCGCGGTTCGAAATCACCGAACTGATGAACACCAAGGAACGGCTGAAGATACAGGCCGCAACAGATACGATGACCGGGCTGCTGAACCGTGGCGGGTTCAATGCCAGCCTGATCGCGACACTGGAGCAATGCAAGCAGTGCGATACGGACGAACGCGTGCTGGTGATGTTCGACCTGGATGGGTTCAAGCAGATCAACGACATCCACGGCCATCATGCGGGTGACACCGTGTTGCGCACGATCGGGCGCCGCATTGTCGAACTGGTCGGGTCAGAGGAAGCGACAAGCCGATTGGGTGGCGACGAATTCGCGATCATCCTGCACAAAAGCCTGCGTGAACATTCCCTCGAAACCCTTCTGACGCGGCTTCAGGCGCTGCTTGAGGAACCGATCGACCTGGAATCGGCCATCGTGCGCGTCTCTGGCAGTATCGGGGCGACGCCGCTGACGGCAACCGATACGCTGGAAGATGTGCAGAAAAATGCCGACGTGGCGCTTTATGCCGCCAAGCAGGCCGGGGGCAAGCAGGCGCGCATGTTCAGCGCCAGCCTGCACAAGACCGCGCTGGAGCGTGCCAAGATCCTGAAGGAAGCCCGCGCGGGTGTAAAACAGAACCAGTTCGAGGTTTATTACCAGCCCATCCTGAACTGCCACACCGGACAGATTGAACAGGCCGAGGCCCTGATGCGCTGGCACCATCCGCAACGCGGGTTACTGTCGGCCGGGGCATTTACCGATGTTTTTGCCGATTCCGGGCTGGCGCAGGAAATGGAAACCCATCTGGTGCAGTCATTTCACGATGACATCGCCATGTGGAAAAAGGCGGGCCTGCCGAACCTGCGTCTGGCGGTGAACCTGTCACACCTTGACCTGCTCAGCCTTGACCAGCAGGTCGACCTGCTGAGCGAGATCAAGCACCTGAAGATGGACCCCAACACCTTCATGCTGGAGGTGACGGAACATATGTTGCAGGGGCGACGCGCTGAAAAAAGCCAGATGCGCCTTAAATCCCTGGCCGAAGACGGGTTTGGTCTGGCGCTCGACAATTTTGGCCATGGCAGCGTGCGGCTGTCCACACTGAAGAACCTGCCGCTGAAGTCACTGAAAATCGACCGCAGCCTCGTGCGCTATATCGACACACGCGAACAGGACCGCGATATCCTTGCCTCCCTCATCAAGCTGGGCCACGGATTTGGCCTGTCCGTCACGGTCGAGGGGGTGGAAACGCGCAAGCAGTTCGATATCGCGGCAGAGCTTGGCGTGGATTACATTCAGGGCTTTTTCATCTCGCGCGCGGTTTCTGCCACTGACCTGGTAAAAATCACCCGTGAACATGCGTGGGAGCATGATCTGGGCTGATCCCCCCAGACAACTGACCGATAAAGTAAGCTGTTTTCTGGCTATCAGCTTTTGCACATATGCGACGCCATCTGTCGAAATTTGCAAAAGCAACTTTACCAAAAGCGTTTGGGGCAGGTTGTCGGGCTGTGCGTTACAATGGACATCATTCGTCACTCATGAAAACATATTTCTGTTTTCTGTCTCGAAATTCTATGATTTCCATAATTCCAGCAATATTGTTACGTAAAAATTCCCATCCGACAGCCCTGTTAGGCACTGTTTGAAACAGTCAGGCTCAATAATATCCTGAAATTATAAAGGTTTTTGGTGAAGCTTTTTCTAAAAAGCTTCAGAAGACGCCGCCTTTTTGAAAAAAGGCGGCACCCAAAAACTTTTCCTGTTTTTTATCAATGATTTGTTTTCAGGCAATCCATAAGGAATGGGAAATTTCAGACGCTACTGTAATCTTCGGAAAATCTCTACCAGGAAGCTTCATGATTTCAGTGCGGTATTATTACGAATTTTCAAACAACGTCTTATCGAAAAAAGCCTTCCACGCGGACGGGATGCCCCAGACCGTGCGAAAGGCTTTTTACGTGACCCAACATTCTGATGGGGTGGGACATAACGCCCCACCCCGAACGGCGGTTCAGATGTGAATGGCACGCTTGTCCACGTCCAGAGCGGCTTCCTTCACGGCTTCGCTCAGTGTGGGATGCGCATGGCAGGTGCGGGCGATATCTTCGGACGATGCCCCGAATTCGATCGCCATGGTGCATTCGGCAATCAGTTCGCCCGCCATCGGGCCAATGATATGCACACCAAGCACCGCATCCGTCTTGGCGTCAGCCAGAACCTTGACGAACCCATCGGTCATCCCGATCGCACGCGCACGACCATTGGCGGTGAAGGGGAATTTGCCAACCTTGTAGGCGACGCCTTCTTCCTTCAACACTTCCTCGGTCTTGCCCACGGTCGCGACTTCCGGCCATGTATAGACAACGGCGGGAATGGCGCCGTAATTGACGTGCCCGGCCTGACCGGCCAGAAGTTCCGCAATGGCGACACCTTCCTCTTCGGCCTTGTGCGCCAGCATCGGGCCTGCAATCACGTCACCAATGGCATAGATACCCGGTACGTTCGTCGCATAATGGGCATCGGTCACGATGCGGCCACGCTTGTCCAGCGCAATCCCCGCTTCTTCCAGGCCCATGTTCTTGCTGGCCGCAGAACGCCCGATCGCCACCAGCACGATGTCGGCGTCGATCGTCTCCGCCGTGCCACCTGCCGACGGTTCCACCGTCAGGGTCACGCCCTTTGGTCCCTTGACGGCCTTGGTCACCTTGTGACCCAGCTTCATTTCCAGCCCCTGCTTGGTCAGGATACGCTGGAACTGCTTGGCGATTTCATTATCCGTGCCCGGCACCAGACGGTCGAGATATTCAATCACCGTCACCTCGGCCCCCAGGCGATGCCATACACTGCCGAGTTCGAGGCCGATTACACCACCACCGATCACCACCATCTTCTTCGGCACGGCGGACAGTTCGAGTGCGCCGGTCGAAGTCACGATCTGCTTTTCATCGACATCGACACCCGGCAGTACTGCGCTGTCGCTGCCGCTGGCGATGATGATGTGCTTCGCCGTCACGGGCTTGCCATTGACGGTGATGCGACCGGTGCCCTCGACGCGGCCTTCACCCTTCAGCCAGGTGACCTTGTTCTTCTTGAACAGGAACTCGACACCCTTGACGTTGGCGTCCACCACCGACTGCTTGCGCGCCATCATGCGGTTGAGGTCAAGCTTCACACTGTCGATGATGATGCCCATGTCGGCATATTCATCCTTGGCAGCATGGAAATTCTCGGACTGCTGCAACAACGCCTTGGACGGGATACACCCGACATTGAGGCAGGTGCCCCCAAGGGTCGCGCGCTTTTCGACGCAGGCCACCTTGAAGCCAAGCTGTGCCGCGCGGATGGCGCAGACATAACCGCCGGGACCAGCACCGATCACGATGACATCGTAATCCGTCTCTGCCGGCGGGGCCGCAACGGGGGCCGCCGGGGTAGAGGCAACAGGGGCGGAGGCAGCAGGGGCCGAAACAGGGGCAGCCGCGGGTGCAGCGGCCTTGGCGGGGGCGGCAGGCTTTGCCGCGGCAGCGGCGCCACCGGCCTCCAGCGTGGTCAGGATCGCACCGACCTCGACTTCATCACCTTCGGCCACCTTGTGCGCGCCAAGCACACCAGCCTGCGGGGCCGGGACTTCGACACTGACCTTGTCCGTTTCCAGCTCCACAATCGGGTCATCGGCAGAAACCGTCTCGCCCGGCTGCTTCAGCCATTTGCCGATCGTGGCGGTGGTGACGCTTTCACCCAGCGTCGGAACCTTGATTTCAATGGTCATTCTATTCTGTCCTGCTTGCGGTATCGTGGAGGATCAGGCGGGAAGGCCATGGATCGGCCCCCCGCCCGCCGCATCAGACCTGCAGCAGCAGACGACGCGGATCTTCCACGTTCTGCTTGACCCGGACGAGGAAGCTGACGGCTTCCTTACCATCGACGATGCGGTGGTCATAGGTCAGCGCGATATACATCATCGGACGGATCACGACCTGCCCGTCCACGGCCACGGGACGATCCTGGATGGAATGCATGCCCAGAATGGCCGACTGCGGCGCATTGATGATGGGGGTGGACATCAGGGAGCCATAGATGCCGCCATTGGTGATGGAGAACGTGCCACCCGACAGTTCATCAATCTTCAGCGTGCCTTCGCGTGCTTTCTTGCCAAAGCCTGCGATCGCATTTTCGATTTCGGCAAAGTTCTTCTGGTCGGCGTCACGGATCACCGGCACCACCAGCCCGTTGGGACCGCCCACCGCGATGCCAAGATTGACGAATTCACGATAGATCACGTCATCGCCGTCAATTTCGGCGTTGATCGCGGGGAATTCCTGCAATGCGGCAATGACTGCGCGGCTGAAGATCGACATGAAGCCCAGCTTTGCGCCGTTATGCCTCTTGGCGAACGCATCCTTGTATTCGGCGCGCATCGCCTTGACTGCCGACATGTCCACCTCGTTGAAAGTGGTCAGCAGGGCGGCCGTGTTCTGCGCATCCTTGAGGCGGCGCGCAATGGTGCGGCGCAGGCGCGTCATCTTCACGCGTTCCTCACGCGGGTCGTCCTGGCGCGGCGGACGCGGGGCGGCAGCCGGGGTTGCCGCGCGGGGCTGTGCAAGGAATGCCTGCACGTCACCCTTCGTGATACGTCCATCCTTGCCGGAACCGGTGCCGACCTGTGCTGCGGACACGCCCTGTTCGGTCATGGCTTTCTGCGCGGCGGGGAACGGCGCATGGGCTGCGCCCTGCGCGGCGACATCGGACGCAGGCGTCGCGGGACGCGCGACGGGACCGGTGCTCAGCGGCTGGGCCTGCACGCCGGCGGCAGGTGCCGGGGCGGGCTTCGCCACGGGGGCGGCGGGCTTGCCCGTGCCGGCCTCGACCGTGGACAGGACGGTGCCGACCTCGACCTCCGCCCCTTCGGCCACCAGCAGCGGACCCAGCACACCGGCCTGCGGCGCGGGGACTTCCACGCTGACCTTGTCGGTTTCCAGTTCGGCCACCGGGTCATCGGCGGACACGGTATCACCGGGCTGCTTCAGCCACTTTGCAACGGTTGCGGTAGTTACGCTTTCACCCAGCGTCGGCACCTTGATCTCGGCAGACATTCCTATTTTCCAATCCCTTTGCCGTCCCACCCCGTATCGCGGTTATCCGCGCGCGTGACGGGACAGCGTGACAGTTCCTGACCTCAGGCCTTGTTCATATGGCGGCACGACCACCATCCGGCCTGTTAACCCTGCCCGGCCGCCATGACGGACCGGACCCTGTTCAATGCCACATGCCGCAATGTCCATGGGCTGCGTCCATGGGCAGCCTCATGGGCGATATCCATGCAACGGCGCATGGCGAAATGACCGGGCGGCGACGGGCATGCATCCCGCCGCCTGCCCTGTTACGCAACGCCGAGCGCCTTGTTGACCAGCGCGGCCTGCTCCGCAAGATGCACCTTCGCAAGACCCGTTGCCGGGCTGGCGGCGGCGATACGGCCCACATACTCGGGACGCGGGCTCTTGTGCTTGATGCTGCCCAGGACGCCCTCGATCCGGCGATCCACAAAGTCCCAGCCACCCATGTTGGCAGGTTCTTCCTGGCACCAGATGACCTTCGCGCCGGGATAGCGTGACAGTTCGTCGCCCAGCAGCTTCGCCGGGAACGGATAGAACTGTTCCAGCCGCACGATCGCAACGGTATCGAGCTTGCGTTCCCGCCGTTCGGTCAACAGGTCGTAATAGACCTTGCCAGAACAGATCACGACACGCTCCACCTTCTTGGGATCGGTGATGGGATCTATTTCCCCGATCACCGGCAGGAAGGTCGTCTCCGGCCCGAAATCCTTCAGGTCAGAAACCGCCAGCTTGTTCCGCAACAGCGACTTTGGCGTCATGATGATCAGCGGCTTGCGGTAATCAAGGAACAACTGCCGACGCAGCGCGTGATAGTAGTTGGCGGGCGTGGTCAGGTTACACACACGCAGGTTATCTTCGGCGCAGAGCTGCAGATAACGTTCCAGACGGGCGGAGGAATGTTCCGGCCCCTGTCCCTCATACCCATGCGGCAGCAGCATCACGAGGCCGGACATACGCAGCCACTTCGTCTCGCCCGAGGCAATGAACTGGTCGATGATGACCTGTGCGCCGTTGGCGAAGTCACCAAACTGCGCTTCCCACAGGACCAGCGCATTCGGATCGGCCAGCGAATAGCCGTATTCGAAGCCCAGCACCCCGAATTCCGACAGCAGCGAGTTATAGATCTCGATATGCGCCTGCTGGGTGTTGATGTTGTTCAGCGGCACATAGGTGTTCTGGTTCACCTGGTCGATCAGGACGGCATGGCGCTGGCTGAAGGTGCCGCGCTGACAGTCCTCGCCCGACAGGCGGACATGATGCTTGTCCTGAAGCAGCGCGCCAAAGCCCAGCGCCTCGCCCGTGGCCCAGTCGATTCCCTCGCCCGTCTCGAACATCTTCGCCTTGGCCTTAAGCTGGCGGATGATCTTGGGATTGGCGGTGAAATCGTCAGGCACCTTGGACAGGGCCGCGCCAATTTCGCGCAACCGGTCAATGGCGATACCCGTCTTGGGCATGGTCACGACCGCATCGACCGGCGGCGGCTTCAGCCCCTGCCACGCGCCTTCCAGCCAGTCGGCCTTGTTCGGCTTATAGCCCTGCGCCGCCTGGTACGCCGCTTCGAGCTTTTCATGGAATGCATTCCATTCGCCCTCGACCTCCGCCTCGCTCAGCACGCCTTCGCGCACCAGGCGTTCGGAATACAGGGTGCGGATGGTCGGGCGCGCCGCAATGGCCTTGTACATGATCGGCTGCGTAAAGGACGGCTCGTCCGATTCATTATGGCCGTGACGGCGATACCCCACGATGTCGATAACAACGTCGGAGGCGAATTTCTGGCGGAATTCTGCGGCAAGGCGCGCGCAGTAGACAACGGCCTCGGGCTCGTCCCCGTTGACGTGGAAGATCGGGGCCTGCACCGCCTTGGCGATGTCCGTGCAGTAAAGCCCGGAAAACGCGTGGATCGAAACGGTGGTAAAGCCGATCTGGTTGTTGACCACAACATGCACGGTGCCGCCAGTGCGGTATCCGATCAACTGCGACATCGCCAGAGTTTCGTAAACGATCCCCTGCCCCGCGAATGCCGCATCGCCATGCAGCAGGATGCCCATATGGCGGCCACGCTGGTGCGGGTCGTCATCGTCCTGCGTCGCCCGCACCTTGCCGATCACCACGGGATCGACCGCTTCAAGGTGCGAGGGGTTGGGCTGGAGCGAGATATGGACCGGCGTGCCCGCGATCTCCACATCGGTGGAGGTGCCGAGATGGTATTTCACATCGCCCGACCCCTGCACGTCGTCCGGCTTGAACGATGCACCGGCGAATTCGCTGAAGATCGCGGTATAGGGCTTGCGCACGATGTTGACGAGCGTGTTGAGGCGCCCGCGATGCGGCATGCCGATCGCAACCGAACGCACGCCACCGCTTGCGGCCTGATCAATCAGGGCATGCAGCGCGGGGATGGTGACGTCCTCGCCCTCAAGCCCGAAGCGCTTGGTGCCGACATAGCGTTTCTGACAGAAAGATTCGAAACCTTCGGCCTGTGTCAGGTGTTCAAGGATGACCTTCTTTTCCTGCGCGCTGGCGCCCTGCCGCCAGTTGTCGCCCTCAAGGCGGGCCTGCACCCACATCCGCTGTTCGGGATCCTGGATATGCATGTATTCCATGCCGATCGGACCACAATAGACCGCGCGCAATGCATCGAGCACCTGATTGATGGTCGCGGTTTCCGACCCGATCAGGCTGGCGACGATGCGGCCAAGATAGATCGGACGGTCACGGTCATTAGGGCCAAAGCCATAGGTCGCGGGATCAAGGTCGGCATGGGGCTTGGGCACCTGCAGCCCCAGCGGGTCCAGCCGCGCCTCGAGATGGCCGCGCACACGATACGCCCGGATCAGTTGCGTCGCACGCAGACTGTCATCCGCCGCCGCATGCAGGCTTTCGGCGGAAACCGTGCCACCCGCCGGGGCGGCCACGCTTTCCTCGCCGGTGATCATGGGTGCGCGTGGCGCCCACGACGCGCCTTCGGCATCGTGCTCGATTTCCGTGCTCTGTTCATCCATTTCGGCGAACAGGGACGCGAAAGAGGGATCGACACTTTTGGGGTCCACCGCCCAGCGTGCATACAACTCGGCCAGATAGGCCGTATTGGCGCCGCTGAATGCGGTCGAAAGAATATCTACGCCCGCCATCTTGAAGACATCTCCTCACTGACGACCTTGTCGGCCGCGTTATTTGTCCGGTCCCGCATCCATGGCGCCATGTGATGGCCCCTGCCCGCAGGCCGGCTTATGGCCCTTACCCTAACGGCACCCGGCCATGGGTACCGCCATCATTCATCAAGGTCAGGATTGCTGTGGACGCATGCTGACATTTTCGTATGCACCCCCCGCAAACGGGGAAAACGCGATGAAAATACCGCCCTGCGTGGCACAATTCCGACCCTGGGAACTTCCTCGACTACCCAAGCAAAGACCGGCCCCTTTGCCTACCGCCGCACCAGTCACAGCCACGCCATGGGCGTCACGATGGCGTGACCCTGCGCACAGGGGGCGCGGCGTTGTCACAACAGCTATGCCGACAGGTGGGGCAACTGGGCGTAGGATGCGCTTTGCATCTCCTCAAGACGCGATGCAGTGCGTTCGAACGCCGTCGCCCCCTGCCCGCGTTCATACAGGGAATCGGGCTGGTCCCCGGCGGAGGCGAACAGCTTGACGTTCTGTTCGTACAACGCGTCGATCAGGACGATGAAGCGTCGGGCCTCGTCAAAATTATCCGGTCCCATACGCGGCACATCGTCGATGACGAGGCTGGCAAAGCGCGTCGCAAGCGCAAGGTAATCCCCCGCCCCGAGGAACCGCCCGCACAGTTCGGAAAATGTAAAGCGCGCGACCGGCCCCGCCGCGCGTTCGACCCGCAGGGTGCGGCCCATGATGTCAAGGTCAACCGCCTGTACCGGCGCGCCAGCGGCCAGGTGGGTGAAGATGGTGTCGAGTTCCGCCTTCGCCGCCGCATCGGCGGGCACGATCCATGTACGCATGCCGCGCACGCAGCCCCGACGGTAATCACGCGGGGAATCGAGGATGACGGTATCAACCTCACGCATGATGATGTCGATGAAGGGTTTGAACGCATCCGCGCCGGGGCGGTCCTGAAACAGGTCCTCGGGCTTGGTGTTCGACGTCGCGACCACCACCACCCCGTCAGCGAACAGGAAATCGAACAGACGGCCAAGGATCATCGCATCGGCAATGTCGTTGACCTGGAATTCGTCAAAGCACAGCAACCACGCTTCCTGCGCGATCTGTCGGGCCAGCGGCGGGATCGGGTCGGACAGGGCGGGGTCCGCCACCTTCATGTCATGGATGCGCTGGTGCACGTCCTGCATGAAACGGTGGAAATGCACCCTGCGCTTATGCTCCACCGGGGCGAGGTCAAAGAACAGGTCCATCAGCATCGTCTTGCCGCGCCCGACCTGCCCGACCATGTAAACGCCACGCGGGCGGGAGGGAGCGGCCTGTGCGCCACGTCCACCAAGCCCGAGGCGCGCGCGCAGCCCCCCGAACAGGCCATGCCGCGCGGTGGCCTGACGCTGCATGACCATCGGGTGGTAATCACGCAGTTCGCGCCAGAGCCGGTCAAGGCGACGGGCCGCCTTTTCCTGCTCCGGGTCGCGGTCAAGCTTCCCCGAAGCCACGCGGGCCTCATAGGTCGCAAAGGGGCCGGCACCGTCTTGCGGAACCGGCTGTGGGGGGGCGGAGGCGGTGCGAATTTCGGTGTCCATACCCAACGCCGATAATCCCTCCCCGCCGCATGGGCAAGGGCACGAAACCGCCATATATGGCCGTTAGGGGCGTTCTCTCCATCTGGTGAACACAAAGGCGGGGAAATGGAGCATTTGTGATGGACCCATCCCGGCCGCGCAACGTTCATCAGACACCATGCATCACCTCCGCCCCACCCCCAGCGGCATGCGCCTGACGATGGCCTTGCGACGTACGGCATGGCCCCTTAATCTTGGGCGCGTTCCCCTTGTCGTGGCCCCACAGGATCGCATGACCATACCCATCATCCCCGATTATGCCGCGCTGGAAAACGCCGTCGTCGCCACCGACCCGTTTCCCCACGCCATCGTGCCCCATTTCATCGGGACGCAGGATCTGCGCGCGGCGGTCGCGTCCCTGCCGGTCTTTGGCGCGGGGGGATCCTACCCGCCAAGCGCGCTGAAACTTTCACCGCTGATCCGCGACCTTGTGGCGGAACTGCAGGGGCCACGGCTGCGTGACATCATCGCGGCGAAGTTCGGGCTGGACCTGCACGACGCACCGACGATGCTGACCCTGCGCGGACGCACGCGGGCGCAGGACGGGCGCATTCACCGCGACTCGGCATGCAAGCGGGTGACGGTGCTGCTTTATCTTAATGTGGACGATACCGCATGGACCCGGCACGAAGGTTGCCTGCGCCTGTTGCGCGGGGAACATGACATTGAGGACTATACCACCGAAGTCGCCCCGGTGAACGGAACGCTGCTGGTTTTCCCCAATGGCATGAACACATGGCATGGACATCGCCGGTATGTCGGCGTGCGCAACACCATACAGCTCAACTATATGACCAATGATTCGCGCGCACGGGGCGAGCTGCGTCGCCACCGGCTTTCGGCCCTGACCAAGCGTCTGCGGATCGCGGCATAACGGAGGCCATCTCAGCCATCATTTCGACATGACGCAGGGTATGATCACAGATGGTTAAGACATTACCCGCCATTTCCTTTTCACACACCATTGGACAAGGGCCCTCGCATTGAAGCGGTTTTTACGATTCCCCAAGTTTCTTGCCGTCGCGGGCGCGGCACTGACACTGGCGGCCGCTACCCTGCCCGCCGCCTCCGCGCTGGCGCAGCCGTGGCACGGGCGGGGCGGTCCACCGCCGCCGCATGGCGGGTGGCATGACAATCGCGGCAGACGTGGCGGCGGCGGCGTAGGCCTTGCGGTCGGCAGCGGCATCGCGGGCCTTGCGATCGGCACCATGCTGGGCAGTGCGATGTCAGACCGTGCCGTGGCCCCGCCCCCTGCCTATTACCCGCCGCAGCCGGTGCCCCCGCCGCCGCCGCCGTCCTATTATTCCCCTTATGGTTACGGGTACTGAAACCCGGTCATCAAGGACCGCGTTTGCACCCCGCCCGAACAGATCTGAAGGTATCCTGTCATGAATCTTCGCCGCATTCTTCCTGCTGCCGCCCTCCTCATGCTGCCGGGCATGGCCATGGCCGCCGTTCCCCCGACACAGGCTGCGTCCCCTGCGACAACTCCGGCTGCGACAGCGCCACTTGCGCATACGCCGCATGATCCCTCTCCCGAACAGCTTGAAGAACACATCACCGCCCTGCACACGCAGCTGCACATCACCAAGGGGCAGGAAAAGCTGTGGGCGCCGTTTGCGCAGGACATGCGCGACAATGCCAGCCGCCTGCATGATGCGATCGAAAAGCGTCGCGCCGATCTGCCCACCATGAACGCGACCGACAATATGCAGTCCTATGCCACGCTGGTCGCACAGCGCGCGCAGGACATGCAGACGCTGAATCAGGCCTTCGTGCCGCTATATGCCACATTCTCCAAGAAGCAGAAGAAGAATGCCGATGCCCTGTTCCGTCAGGGTGACGAGGAACACGCCGAACGTCAGGCCGATGCGGGTCAGGCCGCCGCATCCGACAGCACGGCCACAAAATAAGCCGATGACCTTCCTGCCGTGCCCGTCCGGGGCGGCAGGAACCATGGCCCGAGGCACATGACCCGGCGGGGGCGCGATCCATGCAGGACCGCGCCCTTTTTTTCATCCACGACCCTGAGATTCAGCACACAGGTTTCTGGTGGGCCTTGCCAGCAAACATCAAGGGGCACCGCCTTCCTGAAAAAAGGCCTCCCACCGTCGTCCCGCCTTCATCAGACGCCATCAAGCGGGTACCAGGCCCGCCCGTCACGGGCGAGCAGGTCATCCGCCCCCTTTGGCCCGGTCGCACCGGCGGGATATAGTTCCAGCCCGTCCGCGTTATCCGCCCATGCCTGCAACACCGGATCGACCGCACGCCATGCCGCCTCGATATTATCGGCACGCTGGAACAGTGTCGCATCCCCCGTCAGGCAGTCATACAGCAGTGTTTCGTACCCCACATTGGGCGTCTGCGCGAAAACGTCCTCATAACGGAACCGCACCTGAACCTCCGCAAGGTCCATCTTCGGACCCGGCTTCTTGGCCCCCATTTCCACCGTCAGCCCCTGCGCGGGCTGGATGTTGAGGATGATGCGGTTAGGTGGCAGGTCCTGCGTTTCGGTATCGCGGAACATCATCATCGGCGGCTTCTTGAACTGCACCACCACCTCCGTCCGGCGGCCACCCAGTGACTTTCCGGTGCGCAGGTAAAACGGCACCCCGGCCCAGCGCCAGTTATCGACATGCAGTTTCAGCGCGACATAGGTTTCGGTATGGCTGTCGGGGGCGACGCCCGGACTTTCACGATAGGCCGTGACGGCGGCGCCATCCACCGTGCCCGCGCCATACTGTCCGCGCACTGCGTCGGTGGGGGGGATGGGGCGCACCGCCTCGAACAACTGTTCCTTGCTGGTGCGCACGGTATCGGCGGAAAACGAATTCGGCGGCTCCATCGCCACCATGCCAAACAACTGGAACAGGTGGTTGGGGATCATGTCACGCAACGCGCCAGTGGGTTCGTAAAACGCACCACGCTGTTCCACGCCGATCGTCTCGGCTGCGGTAATCTGCACATGGTCGATGAACTCGTTACGCCACAGCGGTTCGAACAACAGGTTGCCAAAACGCATGGCCAGGATGTTCTGCACCGTTTCCTTTCCAAGGAAATGGTCGATGCGATAAACTTGGCTTTCATCCAGCACGGCAAGGATGCGGCGGTTAAGTTCACGCGCACTGGCAAGGTCCGCGCCAAACGGCTTTTCAACGACCACGCGCCGGAAACGCCCGTCCGCCTGCGTCACCAGTCCCGCCTGGCCCAGCATTTCCACCACGGGGGCAAAGAAACGCGACGACACGGCAAGGTAGAAGATCGCATTGCCCGGTATTTTTGCGCCCAGCGCACGGACCTGCGCGATGTCACCGAAATCGGCCTGTACATATTCCAGCCGTTCGCACACCCATCCCCACTGGGCCGAATCGATGCTGGGCGCATGGAATTCGGCATTGGGGTCATGGGTGAAGGACTGCATCATCTCCGTCAGGCCATCGCGCCACTGCGCGGTGGTGCTGGCGACCCGGTCAATGCCGATGATGCGAAAGCCGGGGTCCAGCAGGCCGCTGCCGGCAAGGTTGTACAGCGCGGGCATCAGCAGACGTTTCGTAAGGTCGCCATGCGCGCCGAAAATCACCAGCGTGCAGGCAGGCGCCGGGCGCGCACCCGCGGGCACACGCGACGTCGGTGGGACAGGGTTGGCATCAGGTAATGACATGATCCGTGACAGTCCTTTGGCTGTGCTTTTGCGCGCGAACACAAACGCCAGAGCGCCCATGCGCGCAAAAATCCGCCCCGGCCTGCGCACACGCCGCCGGGCATGCTGTATGCCATAGCACCATATATGGGCATGATGCTTTGCGCCTGCTCAAATGGTGTACAGCACGGCGGGCATATCCACGCGGCCGAAATCGTCAGCCCCTGCTGTCATGCCGCCATATATGCAAAGCAAAAGGGGCCTTGCGGGCAACAGATAAAAACATCGGGGAAAAATATCGTGTTGCTTGCACCACCCGCACACAGGCTCTACGTGTCGGAACGCTTATGCAGACTGTCTGCCAATCCGCGCCGGTATGTCCCTGATCCGGGCCCGGCGCATCACATCAGGGGATTATCCAATGGGTTACCGCGTTGCGGTGGTGGGTGCCACCGGTGCCGTCGGGCGTGAAATACTCAAGACACTGGCCGAACGCCAGTTCCCGGTGGATGACATCGTGGCGCTGGCCTCCGCCCGGTCGGCGGGACAGGAAGTGTCGTTCGGGGACAAGCGGGTGCTGAAGGTCCGCAACCTTGAACATTTCGATTTCACCGGCTGGGACGTCGCGCTGTTCTCGCCCGGTGGGTCCGTGTCCGCACTATATGCCCCACGCGCGGCAAAGGCCGGGTGCGTGGTGATCGACAATACCTCGCACTTTCGGATGGAACCCGACGTTCCGCTTGTGGTGCCGGAGGTCAATCCCAATGATGTGAAAAAGGCCAGGCGCAACATCATCGCCAACCCCAACTGCTCCACCATCCAGATGGTCGTGGCGCTCAAGCCCCTGCATGACCTGTTTACGATCCGGCGTGTGGTCGTGGCGACGTACCAGGCCGTCGCGGGCGCGGGCAAGAACGGGATGGACGAACTGTTCACCCAGACGCGCGGCAGCTTTGTGGGGGACCCGGCGGAAGCGCAGCAGTTCACCAAACAGATTGCCTTCAACTGCATCCCCCATATCGACCGTTTCATGGATGATGGCGCGACCAAGGAAGAGTGGAAGATGGCGGTGGAAACCCGCAAGATCCTTGATCCCGACATCTCCGTCTTTGCCACATGCGTGCGCGTGCCGGTCTTCATCGGCCATGCCGAAGCCGTCAGTGTGGAGTTCGAGGAACCGGTAGACCTCGAACGTGCCCGCGCCGCCCTGCGTGAAGCCCCCGGAGTCGTACTGCATGACAAGCGCGAGGATGGCGGTTACGTCACCCCCATCGAAGCCGTGGGCGAGGACGCGACCTATGTCTCGCGCCTGCGTATTGACCCGACCGTGCCCAACGGACTCGGCTTCTGGTGCGTGTCGGACAACCTGCGCAAGGGGGCGGCGCTGAACGCGGTTCAGATCGCGGAAACAATGATCGCACTTGACCTGCTGGGACCGGACCGACGCGGCTGAATACATGCGTTTTTGGCGCGGAGCAGCCATGCGTCCGCGCCAATGCTTGGATCAATACATTCGGGGCGTCTCTCAACCTCGTGTTCCGGGCCTGCGTTGACCACACCCATCGGGGGGCGTAGGACCGAATGATACAAGGCGACGGAACAAACCGAAGCCATAACAGGGAAATTGACGAGACGACCATGCAGGATGTCCGTGATGCGCTCTATGTAGGGCACCGAAGCGACGGAACTCTGACCAGGCGGCCAATGTCCCCGCACCTCCAGGTCTACCGCTTCCGTCTTTCCATGTTCCTTTCGATCGCGAACCGTGCGGCCGGCGTTGCCGCCACCGTCGGTTCCGCGCTTGGCATCTGCTGGATCAGCGCTGCCGCAAAGGGACCGAAATCATTTGCCAAGGTCCAGAAAGTGACCGGCCATCCGCTGGGCAAGATCGCCCTCGCAGGCTGGGCGCTGGCTCTGGTCTATCACTTTGTGGCGGGGATTCGCCACCTGATATGGGACAGCGGCGCCCGCTTCGACAAGAAGAAAATCAACGAGGACGGCCCCATCGCCGCAGGCGTGACCGTTGGCGTCACGCTGGCACTCGTGCTCAGCATCCTTGGCGTCGCAGCCTGTCGTTCCAAGAAGAGGGCCTCCTGACATGAGTACTTCGCACAAACCGCATATCACCGTCATGCGTTCGCAGCTTTCGCGGGCACGTGGTCTGGGTTCGGGCAAGAGCGGCGTCGCCCACTGGTGGGCCGAACGCATGTCGGCCGTCGCACTGGTGCCGCTGTCGGGATGGTTCGTCATCCAGGTCTTCCGCCTTGCGGGTGCGTCACAACCCGAAGTCGCGCAGTGGGGCGGTCGGCCCGTCAACGCCACCATGATGATGGCGCTGGTGATCCTGACCTTCTACCACACGCAACTGGGCCTGCAGGTCATCATCGATGATTATGTGCATGGCAAGGCGCATGTCCCGGCAAGCCTGCTGATGAAAAGCGTGATTTTCCTGCTGGGCGTGTTCGGCGCGATTTCGGTTCTGAAGCTGGCGCTTGTCGCGACGCGCGGGCGAATCGCCGCGAACTGACGCGCGCGCCACGCCACCGGCAAGACAGAGACATTCGCGGACTGGCGGCCCGGACAAACCCGCCCGACAGTCCGAACGAGCATCGGGACACGTCCAAACAATGAATGCGATCACATCCCCAATCCCCGGCAATTACAAGATCGTCGATCACGCCTATGACGTGGTCGTGGTCGGTGCCGGTGGTTCCGGCCTGCGGGCCACGCTTGGCATGGGTGCGGCCGGCCTGAAGACCGCCTGCATCACCAAGGTTTTCCCCACACGCAGCCATACCGTCGCCGCACAGGGCGGCATCGGCGCATCGCTTGGCAACATGGCCGAGGACAACTGGCGCTGGCACATGTACGACACCGTCAAGGGGTCGGACTGGCTGGGTGATCAGGACGCCATCGAATATATGTGCCGCGAGGCGGTGCCCGCCGTGCAGGAACTCGAACACATGGGTGTTCCGTTCTCGCGCACCGAAGAGGGCAAGATCTACCAGCGCCCCTTTGGCGGGCACATGCGCAATTATGGCGAGGCCCCGGTGCCCCGCGCCTGCGCCGCCGCCGACCGCACGGGCCATGCCATCCTGCACACGCTGTACCAGCAGTGCCTGAAGCATAACGTCGAATTCTTCGTCGAATATTTCGCCATCGACCTGATCATGGACGACAACGGCGCGTGCAAGGGCGTCGTCGCCTGGTGCCTGGATGATGGCACGCTGCACCGTTTCCGTGCGCAGATGGTCGTGCTTGCAACCGGTGGCTATGGCCGTGCCTATCATTCCTGCACATCCGCCCATACCTGCACCGGTGACGGCGGTGGCATGGCGGTGCGCGCGGGCATCCCGCTGCAGGACATGGAATTCGTGCAGTTCCATCCCACCGGCATCTTCCCCGCCGGCTGCCTGCTGACCGAAGGGTGCCGTGGCGAGGGTGGATACCTGACCAATTCCGAAGGCGAGCGCTTCATGGAACGCTATGCGCCGACGGCGAAGGACCTCGCCTCGCGCGATGTGGTGTCACGCGCCATGACGATCGAGATCAACGAAGGCCGTGGCTGTGGTCCGAACAAGGACTACATGCTGCTGCACCTTGAACATCTCGGCGCGGACCTGCTGCATGAACGCCTGCCGGGCATTTCGGAAACGGCGCGCATCTTTGCCGGTGTGGACGTGACGAAGGAACCGGTGCCGGTTCTGCCGACAGTGCATTACAATATGGGCGGTATCCCCACCAATTACCATGGAGAGGTCATCCGCCCCACCGCCGATGATGTCGATGCCGTGGTGCCTGGCCTGATGGCCGTGGGCGAGGCCGCATGCGTGTCCGTGCATGGCGCGAACCGGCTGGGCACGAACTCGCTTCTGGATCTGGTGGTGTTCGGTCGCGCCGCGGCACAGCGCGCGGCACAGATCGTCAAAAGCGCGGAAACCATCCCGCCGCTGCCCGCAGGTGCGGGTGACAAGGCGATCGAGCGTTTTGACCGCCTGCGCAATGCCAAGGGCAAGACCCACGTCGCCGCAATGCGTTCGAACCTGCAGCGCACGATGCAAAAGCACGCCGCCGTGTTCCGCAACACCAAGAGCCTGGCCGAAGGCGTGGAAAAGATCGCGGAAATCTGGAAGGAAGTGGGCGATATCTCCATCTCCGACCGTTCGCTGATCTGGAACAGCGACCTGATGGAAGCGCTGGAGTTCGAAAACCTGCTCGCCAATGCCACCGTCACGATGGCCGGGGCGGAAGCACGCCACGAAAGCCGCGGCGCACAGGCGCATGACGACTATCCCGATCGTGACGACAAGAACTGGATGAAGCACACCGTCGCCCACATGGACGACAAGGGTGAGGTCACGCTGACCTACCGCCCCGTGCATATGAAGACACTGACCGATGACGTTCAGGTCTTCCCCCCCAAGAAACGCGTCTACTGAGCGCGCGGCGGAAAGGGAACGAGACGATGGTCGAATTCAAACTGCCAAGAAACAGCACGGTGGGCAAAGGGCGGACATTCACCGCCCCCCCCGGCGCCACAAACGTCAAGTCATTCCGGATCTATCGCTGGAGCCCGGATAACAACGACAATCCCGTGATCGATACATACGAGATCGATCTGGACCGGATCGGTCCGATGGTCCTTGATGCGCTGATCCACATCAAGAACGACATCGACCCGACCCTGACCTTCCGGCGGTCCTGCCGCGAGGGGATCTGCGGGTCATGCGCGATGAACATCGCAGGCGAAAACACGCTTGCCTGTCTCAAGCCGATCCGCGACCTGCAGGGCGATGTGCCGATCTACCCGCTGCCGCACATGCCGGTTGTCAAGGATCTGGTGCCCAACCTTGATGGGGCTTATGCGCAGTTGCGCTCCATTGATCCATGGCTGAAATCCGATACGCTGCCGCCGCCCGATGGCGAACGGCTGCAAAGCATCGAGGAACGTGCCGAACTTGATGGCATGTGGGAATGCATCCTGTGCTTCTGCTGCTCCACCTCGTGCCCGTCTTACTGGTGGAACGGGGATCGCTATCTCGGCCCGGCAACGCTGCTTGCCGCCTATCGCTGGATCGCAGACAGCCGCGATGAACATGCGGGGGAACGCCTCGATGCGCTGGAAGATCCGATGAAGCTGTTTGCCTGCCGCACGATCATGAACTGCACCCAGACCTGCCCCAAGGGTCTGAACCCGGCCAAGGCCATCGGGCGTCTGAAGGAACTTCAGATGGAACGCAAGGGCTGATCCCCCCAAAAGGGTGATCGCACGGTGCATCATACCGTGACGGATTGACGAACGAAGCGCCGGATGGGACATATCCGGCGCTTTTTTCGTATCTGCACCCATGAAAGGATGCGCCCGTGTTCGATGGAACCCTGTCCAGCACGTCAGGACGTGGACGCGCCTGGATCGACAGTCTGTTCGTCGATCATGCGGTCCTGCGCATGACATGGACGAACTTTCGCACTGTCATTCCCGGCCGGGTCTATCGCTGCAACCACCCGACACCATGGCGTCTGGCCATGGCGACGCGGCGGCTGCACCTGAAAACACTGGTTAACCTGCGTGGTCATCGGCAATGTGGTTCGGATGCCCTGTCGCGTGAGGCCGCGCATCGTCTTGGCCTGAAGCATATCGACATGGCGTTCGAAAGCCGCAACGCCCCACACCGCGACCGGATCGAACGGTTCGAAAAGATCTACCGCACGCTGACGTTCCCCATGCTGATGCATTGCAAGTCGGGGGCGGACCGCACCGGCCTTGCCGCAGGTCTTGTACTGCTGTTCGAAGGGGGGACGGCGGATGATGCGCTGCGGCAGCTTTCATGGAAGAACGGGCATTTCAACAGGTCGCGCACCGGTGTGCTCGACGCCTTCTTCCTGCGTTATCAGGCCGAGGCCGAAGGCCGCATCCCGTTTATGCAATGGGTGCGTACCGAATATGACGAGGACAGGCTGCGCCACGATTTCCGTGCGGGCAAGATCGCAGCCTTCCTCAATGATCGAGTGCTGCGCCGTGAATGATGGGCCTCAGACCGTTGCCATAGAACGCACAAGGTCCAGCACGCGTCTGCGCACGGCGGGATCGCTGATACGGTAATAGGACCGCACAAGGTCGATGGTTTCCCGCCGGGACAGTAATGCCAGTTCGCTGCTGGCGAAGCGGTCGTCCCCCCCTTCGACCTGTCCGGGCGCGGGAACACCACCA
Organism: Novacetimonas hansenii; assembly: GCF_014843995.1. Lineage (NCBI taxonomy): Bacteria > Pseudomonadati > Pseudomonadota > Alphaproteobacteria > Acetobacterales > Acetobacteraceae > Novacetimonas > Novacetimonas hansenii. Next base: position 56,155 of record NZ_CP062147.1, read on the forward strand.
AAGGCGCCGCGTGCCTCGGCAAACGATTCGGCGGGCATCGACGCCACCGGCGCGATGGCCGCTTCGTCAGGCATACCGTCAAAGAAAAACGCAATCGGCACATCCAGAACCCGCGCCAGGTCATACAGGCGCGACGCACCAACACGATTGGCGCCACGTTCATATTTCTGCACCTGCTGAAATGTCAGCCCCAGCGCCGTTCCCAGACGCTCTTGCGACATGCCAAGCAACGTGCGGCGTAGCCGAATCCGACTACCCACATACACGTCAACAGGACTGGGAGTACTAGACAGCTTGTTATTCACTACAGACGCCCTATGCCAGAAATACTATTTTCTGATAAATCATCACTTAGTTATATATTAAACAAAACAGTTATAGGATTCATTATTAACCTTTTGTAAAGAGTAAAATTCTACTATCATTGAAAGCAATGGGATAAATCCATTATTATTCAACGCATTATGGGACAGTCCTCAAAAAGTACATTTTTTGTACCTTTTTATTACAACAGGTTCCCCGTGACGCAATAGATCGGATTTTTACAGATTGTCCGGCGTGGCGATCCTAACGATGTGCTTCACGAATCGTTCCTGGGCGCATCTACAAACAGGTATGTCAGGAACGCGCGGATGTCACCGCGTTGCGACGTCCGGCAGCCGCCATGACGGCCACGACAAACCCCGACACCAACAGTACAGCCGCCAGCACCACCGGCACCAAGCGTCCCCACCGCGCGAACAATGGCGGCGGCAGGGCATCGGGCATCTGCCGGACAATCACGCCCGTACGATCCCACCCCAACCGCGCCACCTCATGCCCATAACCATCAAATATGGCGGAAATACCAGTATTCGCCGCCCGTGCGATGGGCAGCCCCTCTTCCACCGCGCGCATCCTGACCGCTGCCAGATGCTGGCGTGGGCCGGCGCTGTTTCCGTACCAGCCATCATTCGTACTGTTGATCAGCCATGTGGGCCGATCATGCGCATCCACCGTCTGGCCTGAAAAAATAACTTCATAACAGATCAGAGGACCAACAGGGGCGATTCCCGGCACATGCCATGTCCGCACCCCGTCCCCCGCCGCCATGCCATCGCCCGGCACCACATGAAATGGAAGTAATGCAGGCTGGTACTCCCCGAACGGTACCAGGTGGGATTTATCATACAGCCCACCAACCTGCCCATCCGGGGGTAACAGCACGGCCATGCTGTTGCGCCAGTGGTCCTGCTCATCCTGACGCAGGGTGCCGATTATCCCGGCCCGCGCGCCCTGCCCGGCCTGCATGATCATGCGCCGTGCAATCGCATCCTCCAGCAACAGGCCGGGAAATGCGGATTCCGGCCATGCGAAGACAACGGGGCGCCCCTGAATATCGCGCGACAGGGCCTGCCCCACCCCATCATGCGTCAGGGTAAGGTAGCGGCGGAAAATCGCGATATCATCATTCCCCGCCATCTTTTCCGATTCGGGGACATTCCCCTGCACCAGTACAACCATCGGATTGCGTTGCGCATCGTGCACCCGCGGGCCAAGGAAAAGGCGCGCACCACCTGCCCCCACCCACAATACAAGGATCGTAGCGACACAGGCCCATCCCCGCCGTCCCCATGCAGGGGCCAGCGCCACCACCATCGTCAGCAAGGTCAGTCCATCCACCCCGACCCATGCGGCGGGCTGGATCATCACATCACCGAACAGGCCGGGAAATTCCCAGACACTGCCCGGCGGGTTCCATGGGAAACCGCTGAAGATGAAGACGCGCATCATGTCTGCAAGCGTCCACGCCCCCGCCAGCACAAGGCCGCGCGCCACGCCAGCGGGGACACCCCGCGACAGGGCGGCAGGTATGGCGGTTGTCGGGGTCAGGATCAGCGCGCATCCCGGCGAAGCCAGCGGCACCAGCCACCAGAACGCATCGGCACGCAACATGATCGCATCAGTCAGCCAGTACAGACCCGCCGTATGCAGGCCCAGCCCGAACATGAACCCACGTCGCGCGGCCCCGCGCCAGTCCGGCGCAGCGTCAATCATGCCCATCAGGATTGGGAAACACACCACCAGCACCACAACAAGGTGGACCGGCGGCAACGCCAGCGCCGCCACGGCACCGACCAGCAACATCGCAATATCCGCACGCCAGCCCGTCAGGGCCAGCACCGCATCACGCCGTGAACGTAAAGCCGCGAGAAAAGTCATTGCAGCGCAGGGAAGCGTGTGAAATCACCCCGGCCCCACGCCTCAGTCAAGGGCGTCACGCAGGCGGCGTTCATAATGGCGATAATATTTGTCCGCCAGCAGCTCGCTCTTGACCAGTACCGCGACATCGGTGGTGTTGAACTGCGTATCAATCACCGCACCATCGCCCACATATCCACCCAAGCGCAGATATCCCTTGATCAGCGGCGGCAGCCCCGCAAGGCAGCGGCGATGGTCCAGCAGTTGCGGATCACGGCGCAGCATCTCCACCCGCCGTTCGGGCAACGCCCGCACACGCAGCGCAGGCGGCGCGAGGTGGTTATGATACAAATAGGTCAGTTCGTTACTTAACGGTTCGGGATCCGTGCCCGGCAGGCTGGCGCAACCGAACAGCACGTCAATGCGGTGCAGGAAGATATAGGACGCGATACCGCGCCACAGCAATTGCATCGCCGCACGCCCGCGATAGGCCTGATCCACACAGGACCGCCCGACCTCCAGCAACCGCCCGGGGAATTCCGTCAGCAGCGAAATGTCATACTCGCTGGAGGAATAGAAACGCCCCAGCTTTTCCGCCGCATCACCCTGCATCAGGCGATAGGTGCCCACGACCCCCTTTGCGCCAGAGGAAATCGCATGGTCGATCACCAGCAGATGATCGGCATATTCATCAAAATCATCGATATCACGACGCAGCCGCCGGGTGCGCTCGTCCGGCTTCGCGCCCATTTCCTCGTAAAAAACACGATAGCGCAGGGCCTGTGCGGCATCGCGTTCTTCGTCCGTGCAGGCAATCCGCACCCCGAGATTGCCGCCACGCAGTTCGGGAAAGCCGTTGCGTTCCAGGTCCAGCGTGGACAGGGATTGCATGATTTTCTCGACACTCATCGCTTTGACCTGCTTCCCGTCCGTGCGGTCGGGGTCGCGGGGGAGGCTTCCTTCGTCTCGGCAGGGCGTTTGCGTGCAAACAGTTCCAGGCGATGCGACACGAGGTCGAAACCAAGGTCACGCGCAATACGGCGGATCAGTTCGGCATGTTCCTCATCCTCGAACTCGATCACCTTCCCCGTCTCAACGTCGATCAGGTGATAATGGTCGCCTTCTTCGGTGGCCTCATAACGGGCACGCCCGCCACCAAAGTCGCGACGTTCAAGGATGCCCTTTTCCTCAAGGAGGCGCACGGTGCGATAGACCGTGGCCACCGAAATACGGGAATCAAGGGTCGCCGCACGACGGTACAGCTCCTCCACGTCGGGGTGGTCCTGCGCCTCGGACAGGACACGGGCGATGACGCGCCGTTGCCCCGTCATCTTCAGGCCCCGTTCGATACACATGCGCCCGATGCGCGATTCCATTACATCACTACCTGCTGCCATGGTTACAGGCGTAGCCCATCATCAGATCGGTTGTCCAACGACACCGTCATTCTTCACGCTTGGTCCCCAGCCCGATCTTGCGCGCAAGCGAGGAACGGTGGCTGGCATAGCTGGGCGCAACCATCGGATAGTCATGCGGCAGGCCCCAGCGTTCGCGGTATTCTTCCGGCGTCATGTTATACGCTGTCTTGAGGTGACGCTTGAGCATCTTGAGCTTCTTGCCGTCTTCAAGACAGACAATGTAATCGGGGAACACCGATTTTTTCAGCGGAACCGCCGGTACCGGCTTCTCAGGCGCGGCCTCGACCTTACCAAGCGAGGAGATCGTTTCATATACCTGATGAATCAGATCCGGCAAGGTCTCAGCATCCAGCGTATTACGTGCAACATACGCGGATACGATCTCTGCGGTCAGTTCCCGCAATTCGATATCCGCTGTTTCGTCAGCCATCAACTTGATCCTGTCAGTAGAAATACATGTGTCTTATATAAATAATCCAGACAAGACCGCAACCATATCCATGAAAGAATGTCAGGTAACATGCCCGGTATTGATGTTAAAGAAATAGATATCACCCATGAAGTCTGTCCCATGACATTTGTGCGCACCCGACTTGCACTCGACCGCTTGCCACCGGGGGGACAATTACAGGTACGCCTGCGGGGGGATGAACCGCTCGACAATGTCAGCCGCAGCGTAAGACTTCTGGGTCATGAAATCGCCCGGCAGGATACGCAGGCGGATGGGCAGGTCCATGTCCTGCTGATCATCAAAAAAATGTCATGATCCCTATGACGCCAACTCCGTATCCGCGGCCCCCGTCTCCATGGCAGGCATCACATCACGTGCCATGACCCGCGCATCGGACCCGTCGGGATAATATCCCCGGCGGCGCCCCACCTCGCCAAAGCCCGCGTTATGATACGCGGCCTGGGCTGCGCTATTGCCCACCCCGACCTCCAGGAACAGGCGTGATATTCCCTGCCGCGCGGCCATGTCCCCCATCCATGACAGCAGCGCCCGCGCCAGCCCGCGCCGCCGGAATGCGGGGTCCACTGCAAGCGTCAGGATCTCCGCCTCATCAACGACATGGCGGACCATGATAAAACCCGCCACCACAGGCGGCCCCGCGGCCTGCATCTGCGCCATCACCACGCCAAGCGCCACGCCGGGCATCATAAGCAGCGTATCGAACGCCGGGACATCCCATTGCTGGTCCGGGGCAAAACACGCTGCATGGACCCGCGCCAGCGCCGGCACATCCGCCATCGTGGCAGGCACGGCGACGACCGGCCCGCAAACCGGCCCTGGATCAGCGCCCGTCCCCATGCTGGCGTTCATGTCCCGCCATCGGCCTTTCGCGGCGGCGGGCGCAACCCCGCCGCAGGCAGCTTCGCTTCGGGTGGGTCAACATACAGCGGCAGGACCGCACGCGGCGCCAGCACACCCTCACGACGCAGCATGGCAACCCGTGCGATGGCACAGGCATCGGGCCGCGACAGTGCAAGGACATGCACGTCATCGCGACCCTGCGCGCAGGCAGCCGCCAGATCGGCCGCGGCATTCCCGGCCAGCAGCAGCGGCCCAGACGGCAGGGCGGTGGGATCATCGAGCATCACCGCACGGACCTCCCCGATCTCAGCCCCGTTGCGCGCCGGGATGGATTCGACAAAGACACGCCCGCGCCGGGCGACCGAACAACACAGGACCCGCATGTCCGCCGATACGACGTGCGCGCGCAGGGCATCGGCCAGCGCCTCGCCCGTTGTGACCCCTATGACATCACATCCCAGCCCCAGCGCAAGCCCCTGCGCAAAAGCGACAGAGGCACGCAGGCCGGTAAACGATCCCGGCCCGACGACAACAGCCACCATGTCCAGCATCGGCATGGACCACCCACACGACGCCAGCAGATCACGCGCCAGAAGCGGAAACCCCTCCGAACCGCCACGCCCCTCGACCTCGTGCGCACGTGCGACGACACAGCCTTCTGGCGTGACGCTGACGCATGCCACCAGCGCGCGGGCCTGCGCACCGGCCTGCGCCCCATCGAGAACCAGAACCCGCATGCGTCAGGCCATCACACAGGCATCGTCAAAGTCCAGGCGGGGCGCACGCGGCGTATCGAACGTGTGGTCGGCATAACCAAGACTGACGAGGAAATTGGCCCGCCAGCCATGGGCATGCAGGAACGTATCCTCGACCATCATGGCGTCGAACCCCGACATCGGCAACACATCAAGACCCAGCGCACGGGCGGCCATAATCAGGTATGCCCCCTGCAACGTGCTGTTGCGCATGGCCGTCTCCTCCGCCAGGCCCACGTCGGCGGCGAACCACGACCGCACACCCGGTTCGGGATTCAGGGCATCCATGCGTTCAAAAAACAGCGGGTCCCACGCCACGATCACCGTCACCGGTGCGCTCATCACCCGTGCGACATTCCCATCCGACAAGGCGGGGCGCAGGCGTTCGCGGCTGTCGTGCGTACGCAGGAAAACGAAACGCGCAGGACAGCAGTTACCCGATGTCGGCCCCAGCCGCACCAGGTCATACAGGCGATGCAGCGTGTCTTCTGTGACGGGACTTTCGTTCCATGCCGCGGGCGTCCGCGCGGCACGGAACAGGATGTCCAGCCCGGCATCATCAAGAACCATGAAACTTTCCCACCCCGTCGTATCAGGCTTCGACCTGTTCGACCGATACCACTTCGGGGACATAATGGCGCAGCATGTTTTCCACCCCATGCTTCAGCGTCGCGCGCGAAGAGGGGCAGCCTGAACACGCGCCCTGCATCGTCAGGCGCACGATCCCGTCGCGATAGCCGCGAAAGACGATATCCCCACCATCACCCGCCACGGCGGGACGAACACGCGTATCAAGCAGTTCCTTGATCTGCTTGACGATCTCCTCATCCCCCGGCGCGATCGCATCCTCGACCACCACGGCCTCGTGCTCGACCGGGGCCTGTCCGGTGGCAAGGTAATCGGCCACGACCGACAGAACCTGTGGTTTCAGTTCGTCCCACGCCACGGTATCCGCCTTGGTCACGGCCACGAAATCGCCGCCGAAGAACACCCTGGACACGCCTTCAAGGTCGAACAGGACCTCTGCCAGGCGTGAACGGCCCGCCACGGAATCCGCGTCGATGAAGTCCGCCGTCGCACCATTGGGCATCAGTTCACGCCCGGGCAGGAACTTCAGGGTGGCGGGGTTGGGGGTATCTTCGGTTTCTATGAACATGCTGCGGTCTTTCCCGACAGATAGAGGAAGGCGGATATCTCCGGTCCTGTTAGCATCCACATGTGCCGTGGTCCACGCCCGCACAAGCCCCCGTCACAGGATAAAGGCCCTCCATATCCCCTGTAGCATCCCGTGTGGCATCCCCAGCGGCGGCATCTGCGGGCATGCGCATCGCCACCATCAGGAAGACACCACCCCCCTGCGCTCCGTCACGGGGGACGCCCCGGGCGCCGTGCGTGGCAGAACGATTTCCGCGCACAGGCCACCACTGTCGCGATTATACAGCCGAAGGCTTGCCCCCTCGCGCATGATTTCACGCGTGACGATCGCAAGGCCCAGCCCCATGCCACCGGTCGCGCGCGAACGTGATCCTTCCACCCGATAAAACGGGGTGGCGACCCGCGACAATTCCGCCTCTGGCAGGCCCGGCCCGTCATCTTCCACCCGGATGCGGATGCTGTGCGCCCCGACCTGCAACACGACATGCGCATTGCCCCCGTAATTCAGGGCATTGTCGATCAGGTTGCCAATCACACGCTTCATCGCCAGCGGCCGCACCACCGCCAGCACCTGATGCGGTCCCTCATACGTGACGGGTTTCCCCTGGTCCGCATCGTCATCCACCCGCGTGGCGATGATGGAGGCAAGGTTGACCGAACGCGCAGGTTCGGGATCATTCTCCCCCGCCAGATAGGCAAGGACCCCCGCGATCATGGCTTCCATCTCGGTCACGTCGGCCTCGATTTCCGCCTGTGCCGCCGCGTCCTCCAAGAACCCGGCCCGCAGCCGCAGCCGCGCCAGCGGCGTGCGCAGGTCATGCGACACGGCGGCCAGCGCCTCGGTCCGGTCGGCAATCAGGCGGCCGATGCGTTCCTGCATCGCATTGATGGCCCGCGCAAGGTAGCGGACTTCCCTCGGTCCCTTATCCTCCAGCGGCACCCAGCGCGTGGACCCCACCGTGTCGGCCACCTGCGCCAGCGCCCGCAGTGGCATGCTGAGCGCACGCACCAGCATGCCGGCCGCCAGCAGTACCGCACCCGCCAGCACGGCGGCAGAGACGATACCCCGGCGCATATGGTGCGGTTGCAGCAGGTCCGGCGCACTGAATCCCATGAAGCTGCCATCGGGCAGGCGCAGGACACCACGAATGTCGGACGTGGCCGTTACCGTGCCAGACAGGTTCAGCACATCCCCCTGCAACGCCGCAACGCTGCCCGCCACCCGGTCATGCAGGCCCCGTAACGCACCGGGTTCGGGGCGGAGCATGCCTTCCTGCGCACTGGTGCGCCAGTCGATGGCCAGGTCGGGGGTGGACAGCATCGCCGCCAGCACCATGCGTTGGGATGTGGGCGTCGCCGCAAGCACGCGCGCGTCAATCACCAGCCGTTCACTGACCTGATCAAGCTGCGCATCATCAATGGTATAAGTCTCGGCCTCTTCATAAAAAACCGAGCTGCCCACGAATACGAGGGCGACCGCCGCCAGCAGGACGAACATCACCCGCCCCACCAGCCCACGTGGCCACAGCGTGATGCGACGTGATGCGGGCGCGTCAGACAGGACGTCCTTCATGCCTGCCTGCCGTTATTGCCTGAAGACCGTTTTACAAACACACCCAAGGAACACCGCGCGAATTTCCGGAAGTTTCTGGTGAAGCCTTTTTCAAACCACCCTGAAAGAGGGCAGCCCTTCTGAAAAAAGGCAACCGCCAGAAACTTCCATGGATTTTAGAGACTGTTTGAAAAGTCAGGCTCGACAACAGACTGAAATTATAAAGATTTTTGGTGAAGCTTTTTCTAAAAAGCTTCAGAAGACGCCGCCTTTTTCGATAAAAAGGCAGCACCTAAAAACTTTTCTTGTTTTTTTATCAATGATTTATTTTCAAACAGTCTCTTATCAACTGGCGATTGGACACCGTCTTCTCAGACGCGCTCCACCTCGGATGTGAAAATATATCCCATGCCGCGCACGGTGCGGATCAGATTGTCCGCATCCGCGCCCAGCTTGCGGCGCAGGCGGCTGACCAGCACATCCACGCTGCGGTCAGACACATCGCCCAGACGCGTGCGTGACAGTTCCAAAAGCCGGTCCCGCCCGATCACGCGCTGCGGATTGTCAAGGAAACTGGTCAGCAGGTCATGTTCCGCACCGGAAATCTCCACCGCGGCACCTGACGGGTCCGTCAGTTCACGTCGGCGCAGGTCCAGCGTCCAGCCGGAAAAACGCAACGTCTCCTTGCGGGGGCGCCCGGCACTTGGTGTGGTGATGCCACCACCACGCCGTCGCAGGACCGCACGCACACGCGCCAGCAGTTCCTTCTGCCCGAATGGCTTGGGCACATAATCATCGGCGCCAAGTTCCAGCCCCAGCACACGATCGAGTTCTTCCCCCCGTGCGGACACCATGATGATCGGCACCTCGCTGACATCCGTGCCACCTGCGGGAAGCGCGCCCTCGCCCGAACGCAGGGCACGGCACAAATCAAGGCCATTCGTCCCCGGCAGCATGACGTCAAGGATGATCAGGTCAGCAGGCTGCGCCGCCAGCGCATCCCACATTTCCGATGCGTCCTGCACCCCACGCACGCGATAGCCATCACCCTGCAACGCCCGCACGATCAGGGTACGGACGCCTGCATCGTCCTCGACAACAACGATACGGGCGGGAAGATCAGGTTCAACAGATGGATGTGTGGTCATGCCTGGCAGTATTTCCCTGAAATTCAAGACTGATCGCTGAACGTGCAGCTTTCACCTTATCCAACGTGTGGAACGGGCAAAAGGGTGCGTCATATGTCATAAAATGTCAGGGGGTGGCGCAACGCGCCCGCAAATTACCACGGCGGGAGGGGCGTGGGCACGCCTGTCGCGTCATGCAAGAAGCCCTGCCTGACAGACATCATGCAGCCGGCATCATGAAAATAATCATAAATGCCCAGCAGGGCTTATTGCAGAAAACCCAGAGATTGTTTGAAAAGTCAGCCTCGATAACATACTGAAATTACAAAAGTTTTTGGTGAAGCTTTTTTGCAAAAAGCTTCAGAAGACGCCGCCTTTTTCGATCGAAAGGCGGCACCCAAAAACTTTTCCTGTTTTTATCAAAGGTTTGTTTTCAAACACTCTCTCAGAAAATTTCAGGGGGATGCCGCCTTCCCGTGAGAAGTCGGCATCCATGATGTTTCTGTCTTATCAAACGGGGACTCTACAAAAGTCCCTTCAGGACGGCGCACCCAGCTTGAGCACCCAGAACTGTGCGATATCACGCGCGCCATTGTCGCCGCCGACGCCCTTCAGCGTGGCGATCGCGGCAGCCTTCTGCCCTGCGGCAGCCTGCGCCAGGCCAAGGTGCAGCTTTGCGATGTTGATGTCGGTCGGGCCTTTCGCAATGCCCGCATTCATCACCTGCAGGCCCTTGTCCGCCTGACCAAACGTCACATAGTTATAACCCGTCGTCACCAGCGCGTTGCCATTGGGGGACTGCTGGGCCTGCGTTTCCGCCGTGGCGATGTTCGCCTTGCGGTCCGCCACTGTCTGGGTGATCATCTGCTTCAGGCGGTCTTCACGCGCGGCGCCCGCATCATGACCCAGCACATTCGCGCCATACCCTTCGTTCATCACGTCAAGCGCGATCTGGGGCAGGCCCGCCTGCATCGCGAGTTCGGCGATGTCGATATATTCCGCCGGCGTCTTCACCAGACCTGCCGCCAGACGCACGCGGTCAATGTCCAGACGCAGCGCAGGCGCCATATGCTGGTTGCTCAGCACCGAATGCACAACCTGCGCCCAGTAATCAGGCTTGGGATAATAGGTTGCCAGCGCGACATAGGTCTGCATCAGCGCCGCCTGGTCATGCGTCTGCGCCTGACAGGCCGCCAGAAGCTGAAGCTGGTTTTCGGTGGGCTTCGTGCCTGCCTTCGCCTGCACGTTGATCTGCGCCTGCTGCGCGCGTGCGGCGTTGGCGTAATCCTTCTGCAGGTAATAGGCCTGAATCAGGATGGTGTACATCTGCGGATTTGCGCCACCCGCCTTGATATATTTCTCCGCAACCTGCGCAGCGCGGGGATAATCCTTGGCGGTATAGGCCATGGAGGCTTCGGCCAGCGCCATCTGTTCCTTGGTGGCCGCGGGTGTACGGCCTGATGCGATCAGCTTGTCATAGGCTGAGATCGCCGCGTTGACATCACCCGACTGCGCCGCGACGGCTGCGCGCATCTGGTCAATGGTATAGGATTCATATTCGGTCTTGCCAGACACAGCCTCGGCCGCGTCCACGGCTGCCATCGCCTGCGGGTATTTGTGGGCGGCAAGCGCCGTCTGCGCGGTCTGGAGGTTCTTGCCCACCTTCTCGCCCAGTTCGTCTGCGGCCTGCGCGGGCTGCACCATCAGGAACACGGACAGCGGCAACGCCGTCACCGCACCGGCCAACAGCATGCCACGCACCCGGAACGACGATTTCAACTTACTGCTTTTCAACTTATTGTCCTTTCCATGAATTCGGTCATGACCCGTAATCGCGGACCGTGCCGCGCATTGCATGAATGACAGCGCAATCTTCACCACCCCGCAAGGAGGGGCGCGCGGGTATCTGCGTGCGCCATGCCCGTAAAATGGCACGGGCCGGCGTCATGACCAACGCCGGCCTTGCCATTACGGATGCACGACACGCGACCGATCCCCGCCGCGCACGTCAGTACTCAGCCGTTGGGATCAATGTGGCGATAACCGCCAAGCAGCACGGACTGCACATCGGCCGCGAAATTGCGGACCTCGTCCATCGCGCCCTTGTTACGGCGCACCAGCAGGTTGTAGCCAAGAACCGCCGGAACCGCGGTACCAAGGCCGATGGCCGTCATGATGAGCGATTCACCAACCGGGCCTGCAACCTTGTCGATCGAGGCATTGCCCGCGATACCGATGGCCGTCAGCGCGTGATAGATGCCCCAGACCGTGCCGAACAGGCCAACGAACGGAGAGGTCGAACCCACGGTCCCAAGGAACGCAAGCCCGCCCTGAAGGCGCGTCTGCACCAGTTCGACCGAACGCAGGATCGACATCGTCGTCCATGAATGCAGGTCGATCGCCTCCTGCATCGTGCCTTCGTGGTGTTCGGCCGCAGTGATGCCGGTCTGCGCGATATAGCGGAAGGGCGAGCTGGCGGGCATCGCGTCGGAACCGGCCTGGATGGTCGGCTTGGTCCAGAAATCGGTTTTCATGATCTTTGCATCCTTGAGGATGCGCGCCTGCTCCAGGAACTTGCTGATCATGATGTACCACGTGCCGACCGACATGACGACCATGATCAGCAGAACGGTACGGGCAATGAAGTCACCGTTCGACCACAGGGCGCCCAGACCATACGGGTTGGCCTCCGCCCCTCCTCCGCCTGCGGCGAAAGCCATGGCCGGCGCGGCCGTCATCAGCACTACGGCCGCGGTAAGAAGGATACGATGCTGTCGGGTCATTGTAATCAAGATCCTCTGACGGGAAAGAAACGGTGCGGGGTCCCGGCAATACAGGGGACCGGCAGACGACAGGGCCGGGACCGGCCCGCCATACGGTAAAACGGTCATTTTTCATGAACCGGATGGTCAGGCCCATGCAGCATCCGCGCGATATCGGGCGGCGCGATGCGGGGCACGACCGGGATGGAAAGGACAGGGCCATGGGGCGGCACGGCGGCGGGAAGGAAGGATGGCGCATCACGGACGATCCGCAACGGGATCAATTGCGCCCGGGGTGGGGCGGGAAACATGTTCCATGACTTGGGATGCAGGCCATAGGCAAAAATACCGACCGCGACGACATGCAGCACCGCAACACCTGCAATTACCCGCGCGAATGGGGTCTGCCGACGTTGCAGTCTTACATAATCCATCCCGGAACCACCCTTATCCCAAACCCGTGCCATGGCATGCCAACGCGTGCCTGCCCGCCCGACGGAACGGGGCATGACGCATGACGATGCCGGTTATGGGATTGGGCGGTTTCCGCCGTCGCATGTCAAGGCGGTTATGCACCGGAAACGGAACAATTTTCCCGCAAGTGCCTCACACCCGGCCTGAAAAGGGGGTGCAGGGCGGGCCTGTACGCCGATTGATGGCCGGGGGATGCGAAAACACCCCCCATTTACGTGCCCGCCCGCGCCACGGGACGGACACGCGGGGATCACTGCGCCTGTGCGCTGGCTTCCGAGCGGGTGGCCCCAACCTGCGCCGCAAGGGAGGCGGCCATGAAATCATCAAGGTCGCCATCAAGGACAGCGCCCGGATTCGTCTTTTCCATGTTGGTCCGCAGATCCTTGACCAACTGATAGGGGGCAAGGACATAGGAACGGATCTGGTGGCCCCAGCCGATATCGGTCTTCGCCGCCTCGGTCTGTGCCGCCGCCGCCTCGCGCCGTTGGAGTTCTTGCTCGTACATCCGCGCCTTGAGCATCGCCATCGCGGTCGCGCGGTTACGGTGCTGCGACCGGTCGGTCTGACACGCAACGACAATCCCGGTGGGGATGTGGGTGATGCGGATGGCCGATTCCGTCTTGTTGACGTGCTGCCCGCCCGCACCAGACGCGCGGAAGGTATCGACACGCAAATCGGCCTCGTTGATGTCGATTTCGATGGAATCGTCAATCACGGGATAGACCCACACCGACGCGAATGAGGTCTGCCGCCGCGCCGCCGCGTCAAACGGGGAAATACGCACAAGCCGGTGGACCCCGGCCTCCGTCTTCAGCCAGCCATAGGCATTCGGGCCGCTGACCTGAATGGTGGCGGATTTCAGGCCGGCCTGCTCCCCTTCGGAACTTTCCATCAGGGTCACTTTGTACCCATGCTGCTCGGCCCAGCGGGTATACATGCGCAGCAGCATCTCGGCCCAGTCCTGCGCCTCCGTCCCGCCTGCGCCCGCATTCACCTCAAGGTAGCAGTCATTGCCGTCAGCCTCGCCCGAAAGCAGGCTTTCGGTCTCCCGCCGCTTTGCTTCCTCGGCCAGCGCACGCAGGGCCAGCACCCCTTCGGCCACGACATCGCCGTCGCCTTCCATCTCTGCCAGTTCCACGAGTTCGATCGTATCGCGCACGTCGCCTTCAAGCTTCTGCACGCCCTCGATCTGGTTCGCCAGCAGCGTACGCTCGCGCATCAGTTTCTGCGCGGCCTCGGCATCATTCCACAGGTCCGGGTCTTCGACGCGGTTATTCAGTTCCGCGAGACGTTCAGTTGCGACATCCCAGTCAAAGATGCCTCCTCAGCAGCGCCACCGACTGCTTGATCTGGTCATTCAGGGCCTCGGTCTCGGCAGACATCGGGGCTTACTCCTACGCTCATCGTGATAGGGACACATGCGACCGGCGGGCATGGCAGCCACACCGGGCCATCGTGTCAGGTCTCAATCCTGTCAGGCGTCAATACAGGCCGCCCATTCCGATGTCACCCCCGGATGGCACGGGCGGCGCGGACGAACCGGGCGAAGACTGCCCCACCGTCCCCGGCACGCCGTTCCCCACCGGGCCATGGCCGGGGGCCGTCGCCATGTCGCTTTCGGAATCGGGCATGTTCTCCGCCCCTGTATCAGCGGCTGTAAGCGTGCCAATCGCACCCGCGCCCATATCAACGCTGATGCCGGGTTGCTGGTCGGGCTTGAAGGCATCAATCGCCATGCCCATGCCGGTATTGTACTGCGCAAGGCGCATGCCAGGCGGCGCACGGAAATCCACCCGTGGCCGTTCCGCCAGCGCGGCCTTCATCACCTGGTTCCAGATCGGGCCTGCAATCACCCCACCGGTTTCATTGCGGCCAAGGCTTTGCGGTGTATCGAACCCGATCCATACCACCGTCACCAGATCGGGGGAGAAACCGGCGAACCATGCATCGTTGAAATCCTGGCTGGTACCGGTCTTTCCCGCCACAGGCTGATCGATCCCGGCGCCAGCGCGCACACCGGTGCCCCGACGGATCACATCACGCAGCATGGTCACGACCTGGTACGCACTGTCGGCGGACACAACCTGCGGGCGCGTATCTTGCAGCACAGGCCCGGTATCGGACGCCGTGGCGGCATCCGGCCCACCAGGGGGCAAAGCAGACGCGACAGGCACGGACGGCGCGGCGCCTGATGATACGGCCCCCGATGCTACGCCTCCCGATGATACGACGCCGGGCGATGCGGGCACGGATGTCGGGGACACGGGTGTTGCGGGCATGGGACCAAGCTGAAGCCCCGGCGCGCGCCACAGGACATTGCCGTTGCGGTCCTTCACATCATCAATCAGCGTCGGCGTCACCAGATGGCCACCCGCCGCCAACGTGGCATAGGCCCCGGCCTCCCGCATCACGGTCGTTTCCACGGCACCCAGGGCGGCGGGCAACACCAGCGGCATGGAATGCACGAGGTCGAGTTTCTGCGCCATGTCGGCCACCGACTTCATGCCGATCTGTGCGGCAAGGCGGATCGTGACCAGATTGCGCGATTCCCGCAGGGCATCATGCAGCATGGTCGGACCCCAGAAGTCCTTTTCATAATTGTTGGGATGCCATTCGCCATAAGATACCGGCGAATCATCGAACTTCTGCGATGGCGAAATCCCCTGCTCCATCGCGGCAAGATAGACGAACGGCTTGAACGACGATCCCGGCTGGCGCGCGGCCTGTGTCACGCGGTTGAACTGCGATGCACGGAACGACCATCCCCCCACCATCGCCAGCACACGCCCGGTGCGCACGTCAATGGTCGTCAACGCCCCTTCGACACGGGGCACTTGTCGCAGGGCGACGCCGGAACTGTCGGCCATCGGTTCGATCATCACGACATCGCCGGTCGCAATCCCCTTGCCCGTACGCATCCACGAACGGTCACGCACCGGAAGTTCCCCGGTGCGCGGGATGACGGGGGACTTGCCCTCCAGCCAGCCGACCTGCCCCGTCGCCGCCGAAAGCACGACCGCAAGACGCCACGTCGTCAGCATGGAGGCCGGCGCCCCGACCCGCGCCAGTGCGCTGGCCCAGTCCCCATGCGGGTCCACATCGTCCAGATGCGTGACCGGCCCGCGCCAGCCGCCATGGGCACGGTCATAACGCATCAGCCCTTCATGCAGGGCCGTCGTCGCCACCTGCTGCAGGTGCGGGTCCATGCTGGTATGGACCGAAAGGCCACCTTCCATGGTGGAATTGATGCCGTATTTATCGATCAACTGGCGGCGCACCTCCTCCGAAAACCATTCGGAACCGGGAACCGGGCCGGGACGGGTGAAGGAGGCGGGGATCAGGGGTTCCTGTTCCGCCGCACGGGCTTCCTGCGGGGTGATGGCATGCAGGTCGGCCATACGTTCCAGCACCCAGTTGCGCCGCCCGGTCGCAGCCTGCGGAAAGCGCACGGGATTGTAGTTGGTGGGCGATTTGGGCAACGCGCCAAGGAAGGCGGCTTCCGCATTGTCAAGCTGGTCCAGCGGCTTGTTGAAATAGGTCTGCGCGGCGGCCCCGATGCCGTACGCCCCGTCGCCAAGATAGATTTCATTGAGGTAGATTTCGAGGATCTGCTGCTTGGAAAGCGTCTGTTCCAGCCGCATCGCCAGCAGCGCCTCCTTGGCCTTGCGTTCCATCGACACGGCGTTGGAGCCCAGCAGCATGATGCGCGCCACCTGCTGCGTGATGGTGGACGCACCGATCGGCCGGTGTTTGGAGCCGTGCATCATCAGGTCCGTCAGGCCCGCGCGGATGATCGCCAGCGGGTCCACCCCGCCATGGGTGAAGAACTTCTGATCCTCCGCCGCAAGGAAGGCGTTGCGCACACGTTCGGGAATCGCGCTGTAGGGAACGAAGATCCGCCGCTCCGCCGCGAGTTCGGCCATGATCTGGTCATCGCCGGAATAAAGGCGGCTCATCACCGGGGGCTGATAGGTACGCAGCCCGTCAACAGTCGGCAGCCCTTCGGCCAGGCGTGAATATTCCTGCCACGCGACGACACCGCCAACCCCACCGGCCAGCAGCACGACACCCAGCACCCCGCCCGCCAGCCTGCGCACCAGGCGATAACGCGGGCGCCGGCCACCCGTGGGGGGACGCGGACGCCGCCCGTCCGGCCGCCCGCCATCACGCGTGGCGTCAGAGGTTCCATCCACCCGGCCATCGCGGCCCGATCCGTCAGCAAGCGTCATCCGGTATCCAATAGGGAAATAGGGACTGTGGTCTGGCCCCCTGTTGGTCTGCCCCTGTCCTAGCACCGTCCGGCGCCCACGTCGCCCCCGATCCGCAACACACGCATGACAGCCCGTTCAGGATCAGGCGCGCAGGCGGTCCCATTCCGCGCGGCCATCACGGTCAAGCGCGTCGAATTCCGCATCCGTCAGCACCAATGTCGCGGCCTGCGCATTGGCACGGGCGTGATCGGGGCGGGAGGTGCCGGGAATGGGCAGCATGACCGGCGAACGCCGCAACAGCCACGCCAGCGCCACCTGCCCCGTGGTGACGCCGCGCGACTGCGCCACGCGTGTCAGCACATTATCCCCCCGCGCAAGCCCCCCTGCCGCCAGCGGGGCCCACGGGATAAAGCCGATCCGTTCGCGCGTGCAGTAATCAAGCACCGCCTCAGAATAGCGGTTCACAAGGTTGAAGCGGTTCTGCACCGTCGCAACCGGGAAATACAGCCGCGCGCGCTCGATCATCTCCACCGTGACTTCTGACAGGCCGACATGGCGGATCAGCCCCTGCGCGCGCATCGTGGCGATCTCTTCAAACTGCCGTTCAGGCGTGGTGTCGGGGCCGACGCGGTGAAGCTGCCACAGGTCGATGCGTTCCACACCCAGGCGACGCATGCTCATCATCACACACTGGCGCAGGTAATCAGGGTTGCCCACCGGGCGCCAGAGGTCGGGGCCATGGCGGGTATGGCCACCCTTGGTCGCAATCACCAGGCCCTTGTAAGGCGACAGGGCCTCGTGAATCAGGTCTTCACTGACGAAAGGGCCATAGGCGTCGGCTGTGTCGATGAAGTTCACGCCAAGTTCAGGCAGCAGCCGCAACGTGGCAAGGGCGGCATCACGGTCGGCGGGTTCGCCCCAGATGCCCGGCCCCGTGATGCGCATCGCCCCGAACCCAAGGCGCGCGACCTCAAGTTCACCGCCAATACGGAATGTGCCGCCGGGACGTGATGGGGATACGGTCATGGCGTTACTCCTTGCCTATTTCCACGCAACAGCCTGTCACCTGATGACGGGCACCTGATAACGGGCAGGGAAATGACGGGCTGCACGGACCCTCCCCTGTGCGCACGCTGCCCCGTGCCCCATGCAGGGTACGGCGGGTCAGGGGAAAACCGGGGGGGTCAGAAGTGTCAAGTGAAGCCTGTTTTCAAAAAGCCTTGCAAGGCACCGCCCTGTTCAGGGACGAGGCGGCCGCAGAATTTTCATGTTTCAGCCCAGCATGCGCCCGATCACGCGCGCGGTGTAATCCACCACGGGAATGATGCGCCCGTAATTGATCCGCGTCGGGCCGATGACACCGATCGCACCAACGATGCGGTTGGAATCAGTACGTGCGGGCGCCATCACCACCGACATCCCGGCCATCCCGAACAGGCCGCTTTCCGCACCGATGAATATCCGCACCCCCTCGGATTCGCACGCAAGGTCGAGCAGCCGCAACATCGTCTCCTGCGTTTCCAGCCGGTCGAACAGCATCTGGATGGTCGAAAGCCGCTCGATCTCCGTCACATCTGACAACAGCCGCGCCTGCCCCCGGATGAACAGCGTCCCGCCACGTTCTTCCGCATCACTCCACGTGGCAAGGCCGCTGGCCACCACCTCTGTCGTCAACTGATCGAGTTCGGTACGGTTGGCCGCGATGTCACCGCTGACCTTGTCACGCAGGATGTCGAGCGTCCGGCCCGACAGGTGCGCATTGAGGTAGTTCCCCGCCTCCACCAGCGCAGAGGGCGGCAGGCCAGAGGGGATTTCGATCACGCGGTTTTCCACCTGCCCGTCGGACCCGACCAGAATGACCAGCGCGCGGCCCGGACCGAGGGCGACGAACTCGATATGCTTGATGGTGCCATCGCTCTTGGGGGCAAGGACCAGCCCCGCGGCCGAGGACAGGCCCGACAGCATCAACGATGCCTCCCCCAGCATGTCCTGTAGCGAACGCCCCCGGACCTCCAGCGCGCGGGTGATCGTCTCGCGCTCATCCTCGCTCAGGCTGCCGAACTGCAACAGGCCATCGACGAACAGGCGCACACCCTTTTCCGTCGGCAGGCGCCCGGCAGAGGTATGGGGCGAAAACAGTAATCCCGCCTCGGTCAGGTCGGCCATGATATTGCGGATCGTCGCAGGTGACAGCGACAGCGGCAGGCGACGCGACAGGGTGCGCGATCCAACCGGGTCGCCGGTTTCGACATACTGCTCCACAATTTCGCGCAATATCGCGGCGGAACGCGCATCCAGCCCCGGCGGCAGGGCGGGACGCGAAGACAGTACTCCGATATCCATGGCGTTCTCCCTCCTTGCGCGCAGATATAAACAGCCACGATGTCCCGCCTTCTGATCTGGCGCGGGCATGGGTCGGTGACAAGGATAGGCACAACGTATTGTTGCGACAATCACATGATTGCGCCCCGCCCCCACAATTCCCACACCGGCCCGCGCCCGCGACACACCGGCCGGGGACGGGACTGGCGGGGACGGGACTGGAAAGAACGGGGGTTGCGCGCTATGCCGCGAGACACGATTTCATCGGGAGTTTCCTTCATGCGCCCATCCGGCCGCGCCATTGACGCCCTTCGCCCCGTTTCCATACAGACCGGCTTTGCCCGCCATGCCGAAGGGTCCGCGCTGATCCGCATGGGCGGGACCGAGGTTCTGTGCGCCGCCAGCATTGAATCCCGTGTCCCCCCGTTCCTGCGGGGCAAGGGACAGGGATGGGTTACAGCCGAATATGGCATGCTGCCGCGCGCAACCCACAGCCGTGGCCCGCGTGAGGCCGCAAAGGGGAAACAGGGTGGCCGCACACATGAAATCCAGCGCCTGATTGCACGTGCGCTGCGTGCGGGGATAGATCTGCGGGCCTTGGGCGAAATCTCCATCACGGTGGATTGCGACGTGCTCAACGCCGATGGCGGCACGCGCTGTGCCGCCATCACCGGCGCGTGGGTTGCGCTGCGTCTCGCACTTGACGGACTGGTGCGGGCGAATGTGATCCCGGCCCTGCCAATCACGGCGCAGGTGGCGGCAGTATCATGCGGCCTGACGGGGGCGGGTGCGGTGCTGGACCTTGATTACGCCGAAGACAGCAATGCCGTGGCGGACGCCAATTTCGTGCTGACCGAAACCGGCGGCATCGTCGAAATCCAGGGGACGGCGGAACAGGCCCCCTTTTCACAGGAACAGTTCAACGAACTGATGCGTCTGGCGCAGGTGGGGACAGCACAGCTGTTTGAAATCCAGCGCGACGCGGTGGCGCAGGCGGTGACGGCATGAGCCCCGTGCAGGCACGCGGGCTGCGTCGGGGGGATACCCTCGTCCTTGCCAGCCATAATGCAGGCAAGCTGGTGGAGTTTTCCGCGCTGCTGTCCGGGTATGGGATCAAGGTTATCTCTGCCGCGACGCTGAACCTGCCGGAGCCGGAAGAAACCGCCACGACCTTTGCTGGGAATGCCGAAATCAAGGCGCTGGCGGCGGCGCAGGCGGCGGGCCTGCCTGCACTGGCTGATGATTCAGGATTCTGCGTCAGTGCGCTCAATGGTGATCCGGGCATCCTGTCGGCGCGCTGGGCCGGTCCGGACAAGGACTTCCCCGCCGTCATGCGCCGTATCCATGACCTGATGGGCGATACCCCCGACCGGACGGCATGGTTCATCTCTGTCCTGTGTCTGGCATGGCCGGACGGACAGAGCACAACATTCGAGGGACGCATCGACGGGCAGGTCGTCTGGCCGCCACGCGGAACACATGGCCATGGCTATGACCCGATCTTCGCCCCCGAGGGCAGCCCCCTTACCTTTGCGGAAATGACGGAAACACAGAAAAACACCATCAGCCACCGGGGCCGTGCCTTCCGCCTTTTTCGGGAGGGATGCCTGCAACCCGCGTGATCTCCATGCGTCATCGCCTAAAAAAAAGCTGGGCCAGAAAAAGCTGGATCGTGTCACCGGCCCTGACATCAGGCGACCGGTCAACACGGGGCGTCCCAATTCTGGACGCCCCAATTCTGGACACCCTGCGGGCCGTCCATGAGGATAGCCCATGGGGCAGCCCAAGGGACGCAACCGGGAACGCCGTTGCGTCACACAATTCATCCTCGCCAATAAAAAAGCCCTGCCACGCAAACGTGGCAGGGCTTTTTTTCAGGTCCGTTCCTGTCCGGCGACAGCACGGCAGGTCCGTCAGCGTCCGGTCATGATCCGTTCGACAAGCTGCGCCACAGTGGGCACGAACCCGTTGGCATAGAAAGGATCGGTCGCAAAACGCCACGCATTGGTGCCACCGAACATCAGGTTGTGTTCCATGACATCGCCCGCATCGGGACCATGGGCATGCGCCACGGTCTGGAGTGTCTTCTGGATACAGTACGAACGCGGGTCAGCCTTGTGCCCGTTGGTATAGGACGGGGCCCTCTGGCTCCAGTTGGAAAAGCGGCATTCCGACAGGCACCCCATGCAGGCCGCCTGGTCGGACAGGATTTCGCGCGCCTTTTCCGGCGTGACGAACACCAGCGTATTGTCCGGCGTGCGCAGCCCCTCCGTATAGCCTTCACGCTGCCACAGGGCGGCATGCTCGCTATCGGGATGGGTTACGTACACGACGCGGCCACGCGCCCCCACGCTGAACGCCGTCGCGTGTTCGCCCACGGGTTCGGTGGAAAACGCAATCTGGCGTTCGGAACGCGCCCGCAGTTCGCGCAGGAAGTCGTTATTCACCGCCGAGGAATAGAAACCGGTCGGGGAGAAGCGGTTAAGGAACACATCCCCCTTCTTCAGCGTCATCAGCCGCTGTTTCCATACATCGGGAATGGGGCTTTCACGCGTCAGCAATGGGCGCGTACCGAACTGGAACGCCACAGGCCCAAGGTCGGGATTGTCAATCCAGTCCTGCCATTCCTCCAGACACCAGACGCCACCCGCCATGATAATGGGGGTCTCATCAAGGCCAAAGGCACGCATCTGCTTGCGCAATGCCAGCACACGCGGCAACGGATCTTCGGGGGCGAGGGGATTTTCCGTGTTCGACAGGCCATTATGCCCGCCCGCGCGCCACGGATCCTCGTACACCACACCACCAAGCAGGTCCGCACTCTTGTGATATGAACGCCGCCACAATGCGTTGAACGCACGTGCCGACGACACGATGGGGTAATAATACACACCGTATTCAGTGGCGATGTCCGACAGGCGATAGGGCATGCCCGCGCCACATGTCAGGCCGTTGATCAGGCCCTTCGTACCTTCCAGCACGCCACGGATCACACGTTCGGCCCCGCCCATTTCCCACAGGATATTGGCGTGGATGCGTCCCTTGCCACCCGCGACCTCGTGGGCGATGCGCACCTGATCGATACCACCCCTGATGGCGTAGTCGATCAGTTCCTCATGCTTTTCAAGACGGGTGCGCCCCCGATAGATCTGGGGCACGACATTTCCGTCGGCATCGTACGAATCGGCATTCACGATCGATACCGTACCAGCACCGCCCGCCCCGGCCCAATGCCCGGACGAGGCCCCGGTGGAGATCGAAACCCCTTTTCCCCCCTCGACCAGGGGCAGGATATCCACCCCACCCATCCGGATCGTGTTGATCGCCTTCATCGTCATTCCATCGTCATCTGTAAAACCGGTCCACACCGGCCATGTCGCGGGAACCACGGGCCCGGGGTCATGCCCCGCGCCCGTGATCCCTCAGGTCGGTCGTGCCCGCGATATCCGTATCAGCGCGCGGTGCGCCCGGCCTTTGCGCCAACCGCTTCACCGATATCGGCACCGGTTTCCTGATCGACAACCCGCATGGACAACTTCACCTTGCCGCGGTCATCAAACCCCAGGACCTTCACCTTCACTTCATCACCCTGCTTGACGACATCGGTGGTCTTCGCGACACGCCCCTGCGCCAGTTCGGAGATGTGGACAAGACCGTCACGCGGACCAAGGAAGTTCACGAACGCACCGAAATCAGCCGTCTTGACCACCTTGCCGTTATAGATCTTGCCGATCTCGGGCTCGGCCACGATGCCGCGGATACGCTCGATCGCCTTTTCCGCCTGTTCGTCAGAAGACGCGGCGATCATGATCGTGCCATCGTCGTTGATGTCGATCTTTGCACCCGAATATTCCACGATCTCGCGGATGACCTTGCCACCCTGCCCGATCACGTCGCGGATCTTTTCCTTCGGCACCGAAATCGTGGTGATCTTCGGCGCGGAAGACGACACATCCGAACGCCCTTCCGTCAGCGCCTTGGACATCTCGCCAAGGATGTGCATGCGGCCACCGCGTGCCTGATCAAGCGCGATTTCCATGATCTCGGGCGTGATGGACGTGATCTTGATGTCCATCTGCAGGGCGGTGATGCCGTTTTCCGTACCCGCAACCTTGAAGTCCATATCGCCGAGGTGATCCTCGTCACCAAGGATATCGGACAGGACCGCGAATTCTTCCTCTTCCTTGATCAGGCCCATCGCGATGCCCGCGACCGGACGCTTCAGCGGAACGCCCGCATCCATCAGCGCCAGCGACGTGCCGCACACCGTGGCCATGGAGGACGAACCATTGCTTTCGGTGATTTCGGACACGACGCGCATCGTGTACGGGAAGGTATCCTTACCCGGCAGCAGCGGGTGGATCGCACGCCATGCCAGCTTGCCATGACCGATTTCACGACGCCCCGGCGAGCCCATGCGACCACATTCCCCGACCGAGAACGGGGGGAAGTTGTAATGCAGCATGAAATTGGTGCGGTATTCACCTTCAAGCGCGTCGATCACCTGTTCATCCTGACCGGTGCCAAGCGTCGCGATGACAAGGGCCTGCGTCTCGCCACGGGTGAACAGGGCGGAGCCATGCGCACGCGGCAGGATGCCGACCTCGGAAACGATCGGGCGGATTGTCTTGAGGTCGCGGCCATCAATGCGATGCCCCGTCTCCAACACGGCAGAGCGCACGACGTTGGCTTCGAGTTCCTTGAGCAGCGGCTTCGCGGCTTCGGCTTCTGCCGGGTCGAGCTTGGCGAGGATCGCGTCCTTCGCAGCGGCAACCTTCTTGTAACGCACCTGCTTGACGCGTTCCTGGTACGCCTCGGCGATTGCCTTGCGGCCCAGCTTCTCGATCTTCTTGCGCAGCTTGATTTCTTCTGCACTCGGCTCGACCAGATCCCACGGTGCCTTCGCCGCGTGTTCAGCAAGCTCGATGATCGCGTCGATCACGTCCTGGAATGCCTCGTGCCCGAACGTCACCGCGCCGAGCATGACCTTCTCGCTCAGTTCAGCGGCCTCGGACTCGACCATCAGCACACCTTCCTCGGTGCCTGCGACGACGAGGTCAAGCGCGCTTTCCTTCGTCTGCGCGATGGTCGGGTTCAGGACATACTTGCCATCAATATAACCCACGCGGCATGCGCCAACCGGGCCGAAGAACGGAACACCCGACAGTGTCAGCGCGGCCGAACAGCCGATCAGCGCCACGATCGCCGGATCATTTTCCATGTCATGGCTCAGCACCGTGGCGACAACCTGCACCTCGTTGCGGAAATTGTCGGGGAACAGCGGACGGATCGGCCGGTCGATCAGGCGTGAATTGAGGACTTCGGCCTCGGACGGACGGCCTTCGCGCTTGAAGAAGCCACCGGGGATCTTGCCCGCGGCATAGGCCTTTTCCTGATAGTTGACCGTCAGCGGGAAGAAATCCTGCCCCGGCTTGACGCTTTTCGCGCCGACGGCGGTGCACAGCACGACCGTATCGCCATAGGTGACGACAACCGCGCCATCAGCCTGGCGCGCAATCTTGCCCGTTTCGAGGATAAGGGGACGGCCGCCCCACTCGATCTCAGTACGGAAATAATCAAACATGCAGACAGTTCCTGTCCGTTGGCTACCGCAAACGGAGCAGAGCGGACCGAACATTGGGATATCGATGGCAGCGCCTCGGACGGCATGGAGCGATGACGGGCCTGCCGCCAATACACCATGTGGCCTGAAACGCTGCGACCCTGTCCGGGTGTCTCCGCCGTCGTGTCGGCAGCGTGTGTTTGCGACATCCACCATTGAATGCCACGAAAATGCACGGATGCGCGGCACGGGACGCCACCGCCCCGCAACCGCGCAATATCCGTGGCGGGCGCATTATGAATGCGATCCCGCCATGCCGCAAATCAGCGACGCAGGCCCAGACGCTTGATCAGCGTTTCATAACGGGTCTGGCTCTTGCGCTTGACATAATCCAGCAGGCGGCGGCGGCGACCCACCAGCATCAGCAGGCCACGACGCGAATGGAAATCCTTCGCATGGGTCTTCAGGTGCTCGGTCAGGTTGACGATCCGTTCCGTCAGCAGCGCAACCTGTACTTCCGGCGAACCGGTGTCCTTGGCTGCGGTCTGGTATTCATCAATAAGCGCCGTGCGGCGTTCGGGGGTAATCGACATCGGGATGCTCCGTTCAAAAGAGATGGTCGTGGTTTACAGCATGCGCACGGGCCGCAACCATCCATCAACCGGACGGCACAGGCCCACGACACGCGCCCCGTCCATCGCGCGCACGACCCCGCTGCGGGGATCGACGGCATCTGGAATCCGGCCCATCAGATCAAGCAGGCTGAGCGCCTGCCCATGCGACAGGGATTCTGCTTCTTCCGGGGTCAGGGCCAGCGCCGGGATGTCGTCCAGCGCGGTCGCGACCGGAAGCAGCAGATCCGGCGAGGCAGGCGCGTTGTCGGCGCTGGCGACGATTTTGTCCAGCACAATCGCATCCGATTCCCCAAAAGGCCCCACCTGCAGCCGCCGCAGCGCCGCAACATGGCCCACGGTCCCGCATGCACGCGCGATATCACGCGCCAAAGACCGCATGTACACGCCCTTGCCGGATTCCACCTCAAAGATCGCCGTATCCGCATCGGGACGCGCAATCAGTTCAAAACGGTCGATACGCGCCGGTCGCGGCGGCAGGTCGGGCGGACGCCCGTCACGCGCCATGTCATAGGCGCGCTCCCCCCCGACCTTGAGCGCGGAAAACACCGGGGGGATCTGCATGATATCGCCACGAAAGGCCGCCAGCGCCGCCTCGAACGCCGCATTGTCGGGGCGCACGTCCGATGTTTCGGTCACGACACCATCGGCATCATCACTATCACGTGCCTCACCGATGCGCAGGGTAAAGTGATACCGCTTGGTGCCGTCCATGACATAGGGGACAGTCTTTGTCGCCGCACCAAAGGCAACGGGCAGAAGGCCGGTCGCCAGCGGGTCCAGCGTTCCGCCATGCCCGGCCTTGCACGCGTCAAACAGATAGCGGACACGGCCGACCACCTGCGTTGACGTCATTCCTGACGGCTTGTCCACAATCAGCCAGCCATCAATCGGGCGTCCACGCCTGCGTCGCATCAGCACAAGAACCTTTTTGCCAAAGAACCAAGGCCCGTGCGTGTAAACGACGCGCCGGAACGGGGCAATGGCCTAATTCTTGCGCCATGGGGATGGCCGTTGCGCCCGCGTATGATAAAACGCCCCGGCGGGAACATGCCAGCCATCCGGCGGTCCCGCTTTCGCGACAGGCGTTCCGGTGCCATCCTTGATGACCCGTCGCGTAAGGCGGATTGGACTGAAACCTCTTTAATATTGCGTCGTAGGGAGACCTGAACACATGGCAGAACGGCAGACCACGGTCGGCGCTTTCGTGTTGGGTGGTGCGCTGCTGGGGGTCGCGGCAGTCGTCCTGTTCGGCAAATTTCACCCGTTTTCCGCCACCAACAACGCCGTCGTGATTTTCGACGGGGCCATCAACGGACTGGGAATCGGTGCCCCCGTCACGCTTGAGGGTGTACAGGTCGGCGCGGTGGAAAAGATCGGGATCAAGTTCGATCCCGCCTCCCACAAGGCGTATATCCCCGTCACGATCCAGTTGCGCGCGGACCGCACGAAATCCACCGAACACAGCCAGGGCCTGACCGCCGAGGGGCTGCCGGACCTGATCCAGCATGGCCTGCGCGCGGAACTGCATATGCAGAGCTTTGTCACGGGACAGGAGGAAATCGACCTGTCATTCGACCCCGCGACACCTGCGCGCCTGCATCCGGGCATGTCGGACCTGACGGAAATCCCGGTGCGCGAATCGGAAATGCAGAAGCTGACCGATACGCTGACGACCCTGCCGCTGAAGACGATCGCAACCAACGCCGATGAAATGCTGGTCAGCATCCGCAGCCTTGCAGAGCGTCTGGACAAGGACCTGCCCCCGCTGGTGACAAGCGTGAAGGAAACATCCGACCGCAGCCGCGTGACCGTCGATACCGCAACCGATACGATCCGTGATCTCGACAAGCGGCTGGACGTGACACTGTCGTCGATCGACCGGCTTGCCAACAGCGGCACGCAGCAACTTGATTCGCGCGGCGCCGAACTGCATGACCTGCTGATCAATTCGAACAACACCGTGACAGAGGCACGCCAGACACTGGCGGGGCTGCATGACATCACGGCCCCGAGTTCGGCGGATCGCGCCAACCTTGATTCCTCGCTGCGTGACCTGGCCGCCGCTGCATCCGCCCTGCGCGGTTTTGCAACCGATGTGGAGCGTAATCCCCAGCTTCTGCTGATGGGACGTCGCAACTGACGCGGCATAACACTGACATGTCATGGTTGCCAAAGGGCCATGCCCTTTGGCCGGTCCAGAGCAGTGCCCCTGCCTGATTTTCCCCATAGGGAACAGGTTCCTGGCCCGCAGGAACCCAAAACCTGCGGCTTGTCATGAAAGAGATGACGATCCGGGGTGGTGTTAATCAAAAATAGGAAAAGTTTCTGGATGCCGCCTTTTTTCAAAAATGCGGCGTCTTCTGAAGCTTTTTGGAAAAAGCTTCACCAAAAATCTTTATGATTTCAGGATGTTATTGAGACTGACTTTTCAAACAGTCTCTAAAAACAACAGGTTTCCAGATGGCGAATTTTTAAAAAGTAACGCCTTTCAAAGCTTTCTGGCAAAAGCCTCACCGGAAACCTGTGTGAGGCTGAGGGTATCCACAGATCTGCCTTATTCAGGGCATCCCCTCAATCTTCAAGGTCACGCGCCACGGCAGGGTCACGCAACAGATCATCCACATGCATTGCATAATCCAGCGCCGTATCCGGCTGGAAATGCAGATCCGGCACCCCACGCAGGCGCACCATATGCGACAGGCGGGAACGCAGGAAGGATGAAACCCGCTTGAGCGCAGGCAAAAGCGCCTCAATATCGCTACGTCCCAGCCGTGCGACGAAAACGGTCGCGTGCTTCAGGTCAGGCGAAATCCGTACCTCGGTCACAGTGATGCGGGCATCAACCAGTTCGGGATCACGGAATTCAACACGCGCGAAAATATCCGCCAGCACACGACGGATTTCTTCGGCCACGCGCAACTGACGTTGCGAGGGGCCAGACGCACCTTGACCGGCAAGTTTCCCTGCCGGTCCGGTGGTCTTTACCTTGTCCCTTGAAGAATGGCGGCTCATGCCGGAACCAGTTCCATTTCAAAGCACTCGACCATATCGCCTTCGCGAAGGTCATTATAACCGGCAAAGGACAGGCCGCATTCATAACCGCGCGCCACTTCCTTCACATCATCCTTAAAGCGCTTGAGCTGGCTCAGCTCGCCTTCATGAATGACCACGTTGTCACGCAGCAGTCGCACGCCACAACCACGCTTGACCACGCCTTCGGTGACATAACAACCGGCAACCTTGCCCACGCGGGTAATGTCGAACACCTGACGGATTTCGGCATACCCCAGGAACTTCTCGCGGTGTTTCGGCGCAATCTTGCCGCGCACCAGCTGCTCCACATCATCGGCCACCTGATAGATGATCGAATAATAGCGGATATCCACGCCTTCACGCTGCGCCAGTTCGCGAGCCTGTGCCGTTGCACGGACGTTGAACGCGATAATGACCGCGCCCGATGCCTTGGCAAGCTGCACGTCGCTTTCGGTGATCTGGCCAACACCCGCGTTAAGGACGCGAATCTTGACTTCCTCATGCTCCAGCTTCTGCACCGTGATCTGCAATGCTTCGGCAGATCCCTGCACATCGGCCTTGATAAGGACCGCGACTTCCTTCTGCGCACCGGCCTGAATCCGGGCCAGCATCTGGTCAAGGGTGCCACGCGCGGCCGTCTGGCCTGCCGCGGTGCGTTCCTTGATCACGCGCTGACGGAACTCCGAAATCTCACGGGCACGATTTTCGTTGTCAACGACGACGAACTGCTCGCCCGCACCCGGAACCCCGGTAATGCCCAGCACCTCGACCGGCATCGACGGGCCTGCATCCTGAATCTGACGGTTGCGATCGTCGATCATCGCACGCACCCGGCCCCATTCGGCGCCAGCCACCACGATGTCACCACGATGCAGCGTGCCCTTCTGGACCAGAATTGTGGCCACCGGGCCACGCCCACGATCAAGACGGCTTTCGATAACCGCGCCTTCGGCCATGCGATCCGGATTCGCCTTCAGGTCGAGCATTTCGGCCTGCAGCAGGATCGCCTCTTCCAGTTTGTCGAGACCCGTGCGCTTGAGGGCGGAGACCTCGATATCCTGCGTGTCGCCCCCCATGCCTTCGACGACGATCTCGTGCGACAGCAGTTCCTGACGGACCCGGTCGGGGTTCGCACCCGGCTTGTCGCACTTGTTGATCGCAACGATGATCGGGGCATCTGCCGCCTTGGCGTGCTTGATGGCCTCGATCGTCTGCGGCATGACGCCGTCATCCGCCGCCACGACCAGCACGACAACATCCGTCACCGACGCGCCACGGGCACGCATCGCCGTAAAGGCTTCATGGCCGGGGGTATCGATGAAGGTGATTTTCGCACCCGACGCCAATGTCACCTGATACGCACCGATATGCTGCGTGATGCCCCCCGCTTCGCCAGTGGCGACATCGGTGGTGCGCAGCGCATCAAGCAACGAGGTCTTGCCGTGATCAACATGGCCCATGACCGTGACAACCGGTGGCCGTGGCCGCAGGTCATCCGGCCTGTCCTCGATGCCCTCGATGCCCAGTTCGACATCGCTATCGGCGACACGACGGACACGATGGCCGAATTCCTGCACAACCAGTTCAGCCGTGTCGGCATCCAGCGACTGCGTGACGGTCGCCATGACGCCCATCTTCATCAGCGCCTTGATGACCTCGCCCTGACGGGCGGCCATGCGGTTGGCCAGTTCCTGCACCGTAATCGTTTCAGGCAGGATAACGTCACGCACGACACGGACCTGATCCGAACGCAGGCGTTCCAGTTCCGCCTGGCGGCGTTCACGTTCACGCTGGCGACGGACCGACGCCAGTGAACGCGTCTTGTCGTCATCACCCTCGATCGCAGCCTGCACGTCGATGCGGCCCGAACGACGGCTGTCATTCTTCTTTGCCCCGCCCGATGGACGGCGTCCCGGCGCGACATTGCCACCGGGGCGACGGCTGGGGCGGCGTTCTTCCTCCGCCCCTTCGGCACGGCCTGAACGCAGGCGCAGCGTTTCCGCCGGCGCCGCCGCCGAAGCGGTGCGCGCAGGTGCAGGACGCGACGGCGTTACAGGCTTGGACGGCATGATTGCACGTTCAGCCAGCGGACGCAGACGTTCCATCGGCGGCGCAAGCGTCACCTCGCCAGGAATGGGCGTGGCCGACACGACCGGGCCAGGAGGTTCCACCACCGGCGCGACCGGGGTGACGGCCGGGGCCGGGGCCTGTGCCGCACTGGCGGCGCGGGCCTGCTTTTCCTCACGCTCGCGCGCTTCGGCCTCGGCCCGGGCGCGTTCGCTTTCCTCAGCTTCGCGACGGGCGTCTTCTTCCTTGCGCCGTGCTTCCTCGGCGGCGGACAGGATCGTGATCTTTTCCTGTTCGCGCCGGTCCTTTTCCCGCTGGATCGCGGCCTGACGCTGCTCTTCGAGCACGCGCTGGCGCGTGGCCAGTTCAGCCGCCGTCAGCGCCCGTCCGGCACCGGCGCGACCACCGGAACGGCCACCCGCCGGACCTGACCCGCTGCCTGGAGTCCCGGCACCGCGCTTCTTGCGCACCTCTACCTGAACCACCTTTGAACGACCATGGCTGAAGCTTTGCCTGACGGAACCGGCATCGACCGTCCGTCCGACCTCCCTCCGGCCCGCCGGCCGCAGGGACAAGCGTCCCTTACCCTGATCCTGATCGTTGCCTTCGCTCATGTACCCGCCTGTTCACACCGTCCGACGGACTTATCCGCCGAATTCGGTCCCATCCTGCCGGACAGTCCCGCAAAACGTTCATTCTCGACACGGAAACGACGTGCCAGTTCGCCATGCAGCATCGCTGCATGTACGACATGGTCACGGCCGAATGCCGCACCCAGCGCCAATGCCGTAGGAACCACCGCAACCGGAAGATCCCGTGCACCGGACAAAACTCTCATCCTCTCGTCCGGGCTCCCGTCCGCCGCCTGGACAACCAGTGCTGCGCGACCGCCCACGACCCATTCCCGCACCTTGGCAAAACCACAGACAACCTGTCCGGCCCGCCGTGCAAGTCCCAGGACATCCATCATCCTGCGTTCCAGTCCATCTTCAATCAGATGGGCCAGATCAGGCGGAATGACAACCTGTCCGCGCGCGGCACGTGCAAACGCGCCACGCGTCTGTGCCGTTTCTAGCACATCCCGCCGTGCGCTCAACCAAATTCCCCGTCCGGGCAGACGCGCGGAAAGATCGGGGGTCACGATCCGGTCTGGCGAAATGACAAACCGGACCATCGTTTCACGGGGCAGGCGTTCACGCGTTACCGCGCAACGGCGCAGTGGGCCGCGCTCTTCCTGCTCCTCGTGATCTTCTATGGGATATTCCTCAGACGTCGGAATTCTCCTGCTGTTCAGGGGCTTCATCCGCCCCCGACTCGTCACCCTCGAACCAGTGCGCACGTGCGGCCATGATGATTTCGTTGGCCGCCTCCTCGTCAATCGCATCGCCGCCAAGGATATCGACCAGTTCATCACCCGCCAGATCCGCAAGGTCATCAAGCGTCTTGACGCCCTTTTCACCCAGCGTCACCAGCATCTGGACCGTAAAGACTCCAAGGGCCGCGATATCGTCCGATACCCCAAGGGCACGGCGCTTTTCGTCCATTTCCTCTTCGCGACGCGCAAGGAAACCTTCGGCGCGACGCACCAGTTCACTGGCGACATCCTCGTCAAAGCCTTCGATCCCGGCCAGTTCGTCGGCATCGGCGAAGGCCAGTTCCTCGATCGAATGGAAACCTTCTGTCACCAGCAGGCCCGCGATCACGTCATCAACGTCAAGCGCCTCGACAAACTGGTTGCTGCGGCGGCGGAATTCTTCCTGTCGGCGCTCCGATTCCTCGGCTTCGGTCAGGATGTCGATATCCCAGCGCGTCAACTGGCTGGCAAGGCGCACATTCTGACCACGACGACCGATGGCAAGGCTGAGCTGCTCGTCCGGGACGACCACTTCGACCCTGCCGGCCTCTTCATCCATCACCACCTTGCTGACTTCCGCGGGCGCCAGCGCGTTGACCACGAAGGTCGCGGCCTGCGGGCTCCACGGGATGATGTCGATTTTCTCGCCCTGCAGTTCCTGTACCACGGCCTGCACGCGCGACCCGCGCATACCGACGCACGCGCCAACCGGGTCGATGGAGGCATCGCGTGAAATCACCGCCATCTTGGCGCGCGAACCGGGATCGCGGGCCACGGCCTTGATCTCGATGATCCCGTCATAAATTTCGGGCACTTCCTGCGCAAACAGCTTGGCAAGGAATGCCGGATGCGTACGCGACAGGAAAATCTGCGGCCCACGCGGTTCGTCACGCACGTCATAGATATAGGCACGCACGCGATCTGAATTGCGGAAGCTTTCGCGCGGGATCAGTTCATCGCGCCGCAACAGCGCCTCGGAACTGCCGATTTCCACCATCAGGTTGCCGTATTCGGTACGCTTGACGGTGCCGTTGACGATCTCGCCCACGCGGTCCTTGAAGTCGTTATACTGGCGCTTGCGCTCATATTCGCGCACGCGCTGGACAATGACCTGCTTGGCCGTCTGGGCGGCGATGCGCCCGAAATCGATCGGCGGCAACGGGTCGATCAGATGTTCGCCCAACTGGATTTCCGGCCGGAACTTACGCGCGATATGGAGCGGGATCTGCGTTTCCTCGTTCTCCACTTCCTCTACCGCTTCGGTCCAGCGCGACAGGCGGACGTCGCCGGTCTTGCGGTCGATGGTGGCGCGAATGTCCTTCTCGTGGCCGTACTTGGCGCGGCCGGCCTTCTGGATGGCCTGCTCCATCGCCTCGAGCACTTCTTCGCGGTCGATCGACTTCTCACGCGCGACGGCATCCGCCACCAGCAACAGTTCAGGACGGGAAACGGACGTATCCATCAGGGTCTCCAGAGCGTCTTTCAGTGGGCCTTGCGCGACGGCTTGCCGCCACGCCGACCGCGAGTCTGTTCCAACATCCCGTCCGGCGACTCGGCCGTCGGGTCCTCATCAGTATCGGTCTGCGACGCATCTTCGCCGGGATGCGCCATACGTGCGCTCGCCTCGATCAGCGCATCGGTCAGCACCAGCCGCGCCTTGCGCATCTCCTCGAAAGGCAACGCCACCTCGGCCCCGTCGTCAAGGCGCATCAGCCCATGCCCGTCGCGCGCGCCCAGCACGATGCCCGAAAACCGCTTGCGGCCATCGACGGGCATATTCATCTCCGCCTTTGCCAAGTGACCGGCATAACGGTCCCAGTCCTTGGGGCGCGTCAGGGGACGGTCGATCCCGGCGGATGAGACCTCCAGCGTCCACTCCCCCGACAGCGGGTCTTCCACATCCAGGATTGCACCGACCGCGTGACTGATCTGTTCACAGTCATTAATGGTGATCTGCGAACCATCGGCACGGTCGGCCATGATCTGGACCGTGGGGGATTCGCGGCCCATGACCGCAACGCGGACAAGCTCGAACCCCATATCCACCAGCGCAGGGCCGATCATGTCGGCAATGCGGGCGTCAAGGCCGGTCAGGGAAGGCAGATCTGCGTCCAATGCAAAAAAGGCGGCCCTGCGGCCACCCCCCAAATAATCGTAAATTGAAGGAATTGCCCGAATACTTAGGCCATGATCCGCCAGTTCGCAAGTTCTATATAATGCAGGGATGGGAAATGCGTATGTGAACGCTTTTTTAAGCCATGGGTAACATTGTGCGCGTCTTAAACGCTTGCCACCCCCTGCCGGCCCCCTCATTATAATAACATGACGCCGATGTCCGCCCCGCCGACGGAACCATCCCGCCAGCCACAACGCCAGACCGGCAGCCGCCGCATGGTGGTGGCGGGACTGCTGGCGGCTGTCGTGGCGGGCGGGTTTGGCGTCCACAGCCTTGGCGGCGCATCGGGCACCAGCGATGGTGGCAATGCGGGGGGCACCCCAACCGCACTGGCGGGACAGGGGGGCGACAGCGCCAGCGGCGGGCTGCGCGCCGTGGTGGACCACACCCGCGCGCATGCGGACCTGCTGGGTGAAATGCCCATGATCGCACCGGACCGCGCGGCGGACATGCTGCAATTCACGTCGTTCGACATCAACCAGAAAAACGCGATCCTTGCGGCGCTGAAACGCCATGAGATCGTCCTTGCGGAAATGCCGTTATATGACATGGGCACAGGCAGTTCGGTCGTCAGCGTGGAATCCATGGGCCTGACGCAGATGGTGCACCTGACGGGACAGCCGCGCACGGTTGTCCTGCCGATCCGCATCGCGGGCGAAGTCACGATCCGTCCCGTCAGCGACCCGGGGGCCACGGGATTGCATGCCGGGGCGATCTTCGTCCCCGGACCGACACCGTTGCCGGTGCTGTACAAGGATGGACAACTTGTTATCGGGGTCGTCGTTCAATGAAGGCGCTGTATCCGGCTTTTGAACGCATGTTGCCGGTCATCATGGTC
Organism: Novacetimonas hansenii; assembly: GCF_014843995.1. NCBI lineage: Bacteria > Pseudomonadati > Pseudomonadota > Alphaproteobacteria > Acetobacterales > Acetobacteraceae > Novacetimonas > Novacetimonas hansenii. The sequence goes on from NZ_CP062147.1 coordinate 91,090, forward strand.
ATATTCCTGATACTGGGCAGCATACAGGCCGCCGCGGCCTTGCATCTTTCACTCGCCAGCATACGGCATTTCATGGAATGGTGTGCGCCAGCCTATCCGGTCATAGCCGTGGGTAGCGCATTTTTGACGCTGGCCGGACTCTGGTTCGAAAACCGTGCAGAGAGACTGGCCAGAAAGGGACTCCGACGCAGACGGGGATGGATGATGGACGTACTGGCCAGACTGACCAATCGTAGTGCGCTGGAAGAAATGCTGGCGCGCGAGCAGAAAGAAACCATCATAGATGCCGAGGAACTGGCCGCGAGCCTGCGCGCACGCGTCATCGGCCAGGACCAGGTATGTGAGGACATTGCCGCACAGCTGCGACGCAGGCTGGCGCTGCATGTCCGTGGCAAGCCGGTGGGCATCTTCCTGCTGGCCGGGCCGCCGGGCACCGGCAAGACCTATCTGGCCAAGCAGCTTGCGCGACAGCTTGACCGGCCATTGCTGAACTTCGACATGACGCAGATGAGCTCCCCTCATGCCGCGACACAGCTTTTCGGCTCTCCCAAGGGGTATGTCGGCTCCGACACCTATGGAAAGCTGACGGGCGGCCTGAAGGAAAAGCCTGATGCGGTCGTGCTTCTCGATGAAATCGAGAAGGCGCATCCCGATGTGTTCAAGAAGTTCCTGACGGCCTGGAACGACGGCCATGTCACCGAGGCTTCCACGGGGCAGCACATTTCCACCGTGCGCTGCATCTTCATCCTGACCTCCAACATCGCGACGGATGAACTCTCGGAAATCGCCGACCGGCTGAGTGACGAGCCCGACAAGATGCGTGCCGAATCTGTCGAGGCCCTGCGCCAGGCAGGCTTTGCACCCGAAGTGCTGAACCGTCTGGACCGGATCTTTGTCTTCCGCGCGCTTGAAGGGCTGGATATCGCCCGTGTCTCCGCGCTGGAGATCGAAGCGATGATCGACAGCTATGGCCTGAAGGTGGAAACCGGGGGCATCGACCCGTCGCTGCTGTTCCAGGTCATGCGCCGCCAAGACCGCATGGGCCCGGCCGCCAGCGCCCGCGACCTTGCACGCTCCATCGAGGACATGATCAGCGACTCGCTTATCACCGCGCAGCAGCAGGGTGCGAAACTGGTCCGCATCGTATCGAACGAAGATGGTGTCGTCGCCGAAGTCGCCAATGACAGCGAGGCCCAGAAGGCACGCATCATCAAGTAATCCGCCCTCGGCCCCTGTGTTGCCAGGGGCCGGAACCACCCGCGATCGTGGCGTCCCCTGATCGCCGTGTGGGCACGGACAACCGCAACATACGACAAGTGGCCTTATTCTATCATCCCCCCCTGCTCTGGCCGGGTTGGATGTCGCGTCAGGATATGAAAACCCGGAATGTCTGCTTTCTCCCGCCTCTGGCATCGTGCCCCGATATGGCGTCTGTGCCTGTATTCCATTTTCATCTTTTCGATCCTGATGCTGGTCTTCCCGCCTGCGTATCTCGGGCGTCTGTGGCCGGGCGTGCAGAACATTACGCAACGCATCCATCATGCGCTGGGCATGAATGACGCCCCTCCCGCCGATAATGCGGGTGGCGGCGATGATGGGGTCGTGACGATGATGCCGATTACCGATCGCCTGACCAAGGCAATCCCGTTCGCGGGCCGCATCCTGCCGCTGCCTGCGGGGGTGTGGCATCCCGTCATGAACGTCATTACCGGCCCACATGGCGAGATATTGGAAAATATCCTTGTCCGGGTACATGACCATGTTGTCACCGGCCTGATCGGGGCAGAGGCCAGCACACAGGCCCTGCCGGAAAGCGCCGCGCTGTCGATGGATTCAAGTTGCCATGACGACCGCAACCTTGCCGCCCATATCATGCCCGCAAAACCGCCGGGCGCGGAATGCTGGTTTACGGCGGCGGTGTATCCCACCTCCATCACCCGCACTGCCCTTATCGCCAATCGCTTGAAGGAACTTGGCTTTACGCTGCCCAATGTCCTGTACAAGGCAAGCTGGACCCTTGCGTCACCTTCGCCCGACCATACAGTCAATGTCGAAACGGTGACGATTTTCCTTAACCCGGTTTCCAATGCAAAGACTGCCACACTGCAAAGCCCCGATGACTGGGCCAAGGAAGCACTGCCGCAGCATCCTGCGGCCCTCAGCTTCGTACAGCATGGCAATAGCTGGATGGAAACATGGGCGCACATCCTGCATGACGGCTTCAACAGCGATATGATGGCCTCAAGCGATGAGCAGCGTGCCCGCGCATCGCAGGACCCGGCAGCCCCGACCGACACGAAAGACGCCAGCACTTCGCTGGACTGAGCGCCAGACCTGACTGACAGAGAAAACCAAGCGTTTGGAAACAAATCATTGAAAAAACAATAAAGGTTTTTGGGTGCCGCCTTTTTTCAAAAAGGCGGCGTCTTCTGAAGCTTTTTGGAAAAAGCTTCACCAAAAACCTTTATGATTTCAGGATGTTATTGGTCCTGACTTTTCAAACTACCTGCCAAGGGCTATTGCCGAAACGCCGACATGACGGCGAAAAAGCATCATCCGTCATCATTTAAGCAATAAGCCTGCCTCCTGCCCTGATATGGGCAGGCTTCCCTTATGACAGGCTGCTTTGGCAGGGATGACGACACAAGCGCGGGGACACACAAACCTGCCTATCCCCAACAGCAGCGCATGGTCATGGGATCAGGCGGGCAGCCTGCAACCGGTTCATCCCTGTCGCAGCACGTCTGAAATATCGATCAGGAAATCAAGCACCGTGCGGGTGCGCAACGGCAGGGTACGCGGGCCGGTATGTACTGCATAAAACGGCATTTCCGGCACCGTCCATTCAGGGAACAGATGGATCAGCCGCCCACTGGCGACATCCTCCTCCACCTGAAAGGAAGGAAGCATCCCGATTCCCAGCCCGGAACGTACCGCCTGCAATACGGCCTCGCTACTATTGGCGCGGAAGGGGCCACTCGCAGCGACGACATTCTCTTCCCCCTTGCAATCGAAATGCCAGTCATGGCGCGACCCACCATAGCTGTAGGCAATGCAGGGGTGGTTAAGCAGGTCACGCGGATGCACGGGGGTACCGCGCCGCGCAAGATAATCGCTGGACGCCACGACATAACGCCGGACCGACCCGAGTCGCCGTGCAATCAGTGAACCTTCGGCAATGGACCCAACCCGAACGGCAAGGTCGAGTCCCTCCTCCACCAGATCGCCAAACCCGTCACGCATGACCAGTTCAACCGACAGGTCGGGATGTTCCTCCAGCAATTTTCCCAGCTTGCCGGTCAGATACAGGCCAAACGCCGTCGTAATGCCCAGCCGGACCAACCCGGAAACCGACGCCCGGCGGCGGCCCAGTGCGGTTTCCGCCGTCTCCAGTATTTCCAGCACCTCATAGGCATGGGGCAACAGGCTGCGCCCATCCTCTGTCATCATCAGGCTGCGGGTCGTACGCGCGAACAGGGTGGCGCCATAATGTGCCTCCAGCAACGCGATATGACGCGATATCGTAGGCTGGCTTGCCCCGGTTTCACGTGAAACGGCGGAAAACGATCCAGTGGCAGCCACGCGAACGAAGCTGTGCAAGGCAGAGAGCAGATCCATGGGGCCCCGGTACGTGCAGCATGTTATTACATCATATATAGTTTTAAACGATGCCGTATTTATACACAATATAGCGTAAAAGCACCGCCGACATGTGTTTCTTGCAAGGTTCTGCAAAGAGGGGAAATTCTGCGGTTTTCAGTCCCCTTGCCCGGATCGGATTCCCATAGAAGGGCATAAAAAAACGGCGGCCCGTCAAACGGACCGCCGTCTTTTTTTACATATGCCGGTTAACCCGGCAGCCGCCCTGTGTGGATCAGGCGACCTTGGTCATGCCACGCAGAACGGTCTGGAGAATGCCGCCATTGCGGAAATACTCGACCTCGTCCAGCGTATCGACACGGCACAGCAGGGGCACTTCCTGCTTGGACCCATCGGCACGGGTGATGGTCATCGTCATCGTCATGCGCGGGGTGATGTTGTCCAGCCCCTTGATTTCGATGACTTCATCGCCCTTCAGGCCCAGCGTCTTGCGCGTCGTGCCGTCCTTGAACAGCAGCGGCAGGACGCCCATGCCCACCAGGTTGGAACGATGGATACGCTCGAAGCTTTCAGCAACGACCGCACGCACACCCAACAGCAGGGTTCCCTTCGCCGCCCAGTCGCGCGACGACCCCATGCCGTATTCCTTGCCGCCAAAGACGACCAGCGGCGTGCCTTCCTTCTTGTACTCCATCGCCACGTCGTAGATGGAGCCTTCCTTGCCGTCGGGATAGTGCTTGGAAATACCACCCTCGGTGCCCGGAACCATCTCGTTCTTGATGCGGATGTTGGCGAATGTGCCACGCACCATCACGCGATCATTGCCACGACGCGAACCGTAGGAGTTGAAGTCCTTCTTCGCGACGCCATGGGCTTCAAGATACTTGCCCGCGGGGGAGCTTTCCTTGATCGCGCCAGCGGGCGAGATGTGGTCGGTCGTGATGTTGTCACCCAGCAGCGCAAGGATGCGCGCGCCGATGATGTCGCCACGGGACTTCGGCTCAGGCGTGATGTCCTGGAAGTACGGCGGGTCCTGCACATAGGTGGATGCCGCATCCCATGCATAGGTTTCGGAACCCGTCGCGACCTTCAGGTTCTGCCATTCCTTGGTGCCCTGGCTGACGTGCTTGTAACGCTTGATGAACTCGTCACGCGTGATGGCAGATCCCATCAGGGCGGCGATCTCGTGGTTGGTGGGCCAGATGTCCTTCAGGTACACCGGCTTGCCATCCTTGGACGTGCCCAGCGACGCGGTCGTCAGGTCCTCGCGGATGGTTCCCAGCAGGGAATACGCAACCACCAGCGGCGGGCTGGCAAGGTAGTTGGCGCGCACGTTGGGGGAGATGCGTCCCTCAAAGTTACGGTTGCCCGACAGGACGGACACGGCCACGAGCTTGTTGTTCTCGATGGCGTCGACAATGTGGTCCTCAAGCGGGCCGGAATTGCCGATACACGTGGTGCAGCCATACCCGACGGTATTGAAGCCCATCGCGTCGAGTTCTTCCTGAAGGCCAGCGCGCGTCAGGTAGTCGGTGACGACCTGCGAACCCGGCGCCAGCGACGTCTTCACCCACGGCTTGGGCTTCAGGCCCAGCGCACGGGCTTTTTTCGCCACCAGACCCGCCGCGATCAGCACCGCCGGGTTGGAGGTGTTGGTGCACGACGTGATCGCCGCGATCACGATATCGCCGTGACCCAGTTCATAGTTGGTGCCCGCGACAGGCGCCTTCTTGTTCTTGTCGGCTTCGGGCACGCCCAGACCACCGGTCAGCTCCGTCTCGAACGCCTTGTCGGCACCCTTGAGGACAACGCGGTCCTGCGGACGCTTCGGCCCGGCGATCGACGGCACGATGGTTGCAAGGTCGAGTTCCAGCGTGTCGGTAAACACGGGGTGTTCCGAATGGGGATGACGGAACATGCCCTGCGCCTTGAGGTATTCCGCCGTCAGCTTGATGCGGTGTTCCTCGCGACCGGTCTGGCGCAGGTAATCCAGCGTCAGGTCATCGACGGGGAAGAAGCCGCAGGTCGCGCCGTATTCCGGGGCCATGTTCGCAATGGTCGCACGGTCGGCCACCGGCAGGTGGTCAAGGGCAGGACCAAAGAACTCGACGAACTTGCCGACGACGCCCTTCTTGCGCAGCATCTGCGTCACCGTCAGCACCAGATCGGTGGCGGTCACGCCCTCAGGCAGCTTGCCGGTCATCTTGAACCCGATGACATCGGGGATCAGCATGGCGATGGGCTGGCCCAGCATCGCGGCCTCGGCCTCGATCCCGCCAACACCCCAGCCCAGGACGCCCATGCCGTTGACCATGGTCGTGTGGCTGTCGGTGCCGAACAGGGTGTCGGGATAGGCATAGTCCTTGCCACCGACATGCGCCGTCCACACCGCCTGCGCGATGTATTCCAGGTTCACCTGATGGCAGATACCCGTGCCCGGCGGCACGACCGAGAAGTTTTCGAACGCTTCCTGGCCCCAGCGCAGGAAGGCATAACGTTCGCCGTTACGTTCGAATTCGATCGTGACGTTATCCTGCAGCGCTTCGGGCGATCCCGCGACGTCCACCATGACCGAATGATCGATCACAAGGTTGACGGGCACCAGCGGGTTGACCTTCTGCGGGTCTCCCTTGAGCTTGAGGATACCATCACGCATCGCCGCAAGGTCGACAACGGCGGGAACGCCGGTAAAGTCCTGCATCAGGATGCGTGCGGGCTTGAACGGCACTTCCTTGGTGGAGCTGCCCTTCGGCAGCCAGCCGGCGATCGCCTTGGCGTCGTCAACCGTATAGGAATGGCCGTCCTCGAACCGCAGGACGTTTTCCAGCAGCACCTTCAGGCTGACCGGCAGTCGTGCGACGTCGCCGATTGTTTTCTCGGCTTCGGGGATGGAAAAATAGTGATAGGTCTTGCCGTCCACTTCAAGTGTGCGGCCCGTTTTCAGTGAGTCGTGCCCAACCGTCTTCATTGGCTTTGTTTCCTCCGAGGCATCAGCCGCGATCCATCCACCGAAGCCCTCCCGCCACGTGAACAGACAGGCGTGGCGTGACCTTTCAGTGGATAACCGGCTTGATCTCCCAACGGTGGTAGAACATACCCGGACGCGGGGCCGACACAAGAAGGCCCCGGTAACAAGAACGCGGGATCGGGTTTCATCCCCCCTGCGCCCCACCCCGATCGCACCCATGCGGAGGACCCGACCATCACTGCCTTTGCCCCCAGGAACACGCCCCTGCTGAAAGTGGAAAATATCTCGGTTTTTCGCGGGGAACGCCTTGTTCTGGACCAGGTTGGACTTGCGCTCGACGCGGGTGATGCGCTGCTGCTGACCGGCCCGAACGGGGCTGGGAAGTCCACATTGCTGCGGGTACTGGCCGGGCTGCGCAAACCGGAAGGCGGCCATGTGCTGTGGTCAGGTGTCGATGCGCTGGCCGACCGTTCACGCCATGCCGAACGGGTGGCCTATCTTGGCCATCAGGACGCGCTCAAGCCGGGCCTGACGCTGCTGGAAAACCTGATGCTTGCGGCGCGGGCCAGTGGGGGTGATCCATATTCTTGCATGTCCGCACTTAATATTTCCGGACTGTCCGAACTGCCTGCACGCATGTTGTCGGCGGGGCAGAAACGCCGTGCCGCACTGGCGCGTGTCCTGCTGGCGCGTGCGCCGCTATGGCTGCTTGATGAACCCAGCCTCGGCCTTGACAGCAACACGATGGGACTTCTGGAAACGCTTTTCCGCACCCATCGCGAAGCTGGCGGAATCGTGATCGCAACTACTCACGTTCCCCTCCCTCTGCCGGATGCAAAATCGCTGGCGCTGCCGGGACTGAACGAATCCGATATCCCCCAGACAATGGAGGATTTCCCCGAGGACGACCTGTTTTGACGCTTCAGACTCCGACCCTGATCCTCGCCATCCTTGAACGTGACCTGCGCCTCGCCCTGCGCCATGGGGCCGACACGCTGGGGTCCGTTCTGTTCTTCATCCTGGCGGGCGCGCTGTTCCCGCTGGCGCTGGGGCCATCGCCGGAACTGCTGCGCCACATGGCGCCGGGAATTGTCTGGGTCTGTGCCCTGTTGGCAGCACTGCTTCCGCTCGACCGCCTGTTCGGGTCAGAGCTGGAGGACGGGTCGCTGGACCAGTTGATGATGACCGGCCTGCCGCCTGCGTTGATCGCACTGGCCAAGATGCTGGCACACTGGCTGACGACCGGCCTGCCGCTGCTGGCGGCGGCGGCGCCTTTGGGCATCATGCTGGGCATGCCATCAGACAGCCTGCCGATCCTGCTGATCGGGTTGCTGCTTGGGACGCTCATCCTGTCGCTGATCGGCGGGATGGCGGCATCGGTCGTACTGGGCGCGCGGCGCGGGGGTGTGCTGCTGCCGCTGCTTGTGCTGCCACTGACGACGCCGGCGCTGATTTTCGGGGCGGCGGCGCTGGATGCGGCACAGACAGGGCTGTCGTGGGGGCCGGACCTTGAACTGCTGGCGGCATTCCTGGCGGCGGCGATCCCCCTATGCCCGCTGGCGGCAGGGGCGGGCCTGCGGGCGGCGGTGGAGTAACCCATAAAATTCCTGATGAAGCTTTTTGTCCAGAAAGCTTCGCAAGACGCCCCCTGCCGTAAAAGGCCGTAGCTGAACCCGCATTATCTGTTCAGCGGGCTGCACCCGCCGTGGCCGCGACAACGCGAAACGGCACGTCGCCATGGCTGGTACCGCTTCCTTTCCCCCCGGCCCGCCATTGCAGGACATAATCGCCGGGTATGGTCAGCGGTACATCCACCGTAATGACCTGCTGTTCATCATCCTTGGGCGATGCCAGCAGGAGTTGCGGCACGCCGCTTGGCCCAAGCAGCACGAGTCGGGTAGGAAACGGGTCAATGACCGCATTGAAATCCAGCCGGATCGTCACCGTTCCCGCCGCCACGGCCTGATGCGCGGCAGGCATTGCATGCACCAGCGACGGATTCGCCCATGCCGACCGCCCCAGCCCCAGACAGAACAGCCCGGCGGCAAGGCACATTGGCAGGATGGAAAATGAATGACGCATGACATGCCCCCGACAGAAGATAGCAGACGGGGGATGTTCTATCGTGCCGCACGAAATAAAAAAGGGACAGCCCTGGGGATCCATCCCACACCGCCTCCCCCAAGGCCTGCGTGAACAGGTCAAGGGAGTGTCTGAAAACAGGTCCTTGATAAGAGACCGTTTAAAAAGTCATCCTCGATAACATACTGAAATTATAAATGTTTTTGGTGAAGCTTTTTCTAAAAAGCTTCAGAAGACGCCGCCTTTTTCGATCGAAAGGCAGCGCCCAGAAACTTTTCTTGTTTTTTATCAAGGACTTGTTTGCAAACAATCTTTGAGCAAAGGGCAACAATTTCCAGATATCGCCTTATCTTCAGGAAAGGCTTTGTCTTTGTGAGGCTGCCTGGCGAAAGCCTCACCTGAAATTCTTTTATCCCCAACAGGTTAACAGTCCTGTTTCGTCAAACAGTCCCGCAGCCGCATCAGAGTTCGTGGTGGAATTTTTTCAAAAAAAGATGCCGCCTTACTACAGTAAGGCGGCATCCAAAAAATTTCGTTGATTCTCGTAATATACGGCTTTTAAACAGTTTTTTACGATCTTCAGGACAATTAAGGCCCGTCAGATGTAATGCTCACTCAGCGGTGCAAGCCCGTTGAACCCGGTGGAGCAATAGGTCGAGACGTACGCCCCGGTAGAGAGCAATTCGACCCGGTCGCCCGACTCCAGCCCCAATGGCAGGTTGTACGGCGTCTTTTCATACATGATGTCCGCCCCGTCGCAGGTCGGTCCGGCAATGGCCACCGGGCCTGTCGCCATCCCGTCATGCGGGGTGCGGATGCCATAACGGATCGCCTCACCTTCGGTTTCAGCCAGACCACCGAAACGGCCGATATCGAGATAGACCCACCGCACACCATCATTGATGCCGCGACGGCTGACCAATACGACCTCGGACGAAACCACACCCGCATCACCCACGATGAAACGCCCTGGCTCCACGATCATTTCAGGCAGGTCATTGCCGAAATGCTCTGTCATCGCGTGGCTGATCGCCAGCGCGAAACGGTCGATACCCGGCACGTCATCACGATAGCGGATCGGGAAGCCACCACCCAGATTAACCATGCGCAGTTCCAGCCCGGCGGCCTTCAGGTCCGTGAACAGCATGCCGACACGTGCGATCGCAGCTTCATAGGCCCCGGTCTCGGTCTGCTGGCTACCGACATGGAAGGACAGGCCATACGGGTCCATCCCCATATCGCGCGCGCGCAGCATCAGGTCACGCGCATTGTCCAGCGTCGTGCCGAACTTGCGCGACAGCGGCCAGTCCGCGCCCTCGTTTTCCACGATCAGGCGGCAGTAAACACGCGCGCCGGGTGCATGACGCGCCAGCTTCTCCAGCTCTTCGGCGCAATCAAAGGCAAACATGTCGATGCCTGCCTCATACGCCTGCGCAATGGCCGACACCTTCTTGACGGTGTTGCCGAACGAGATGTCCTGCGGCGCGGCACCGGCGCGCAGGCACATCTGGATTTCTTCCCACGACGCGGCGTCAAAGGCAGACCCAAGGCCCACCAGACGGTCGAGGATGGCCGGAGCCGGATTCGCCTTGACCGCGTAATAGATACGCGCAAGCGGAAGCGCCGCATGCAGGGCGCTGTAACGTTCCTCGACACGATCGACGTCGACGACAAGGCAAGGCGTCGCAGGGGACTGCTCAGCCAGATAACGGGCGATTTTGGGAGTCATCGCACCCAAATCCCTTCTGTTCTGCCGTCCGGATGCAAGTATGGAGTACTGAACAAACGGACAGATGTTGCGAAACGGTCTAACGGACCAGCGACCAGTGAGGGGCCCAAGCAGCAGGCCCCGATTGCCAGAACGCTTGACGTCGTTGCGTAACCTCAGAGGGCCAGTGGCACGTGCGTTGTTGCGTAGGGAGCGCATATGAGGACAATACGCCCATAACGCAATAGAAAAATTCGCCTCATCATCACCTTTTTCGTTTAAGGTGGGCGAAACCGACCAAAATATTGTCGTGATTCATTTTCCGTCCCCGGCAGGGACGCAGGACCGGGGCGCGGGAATGGCGTCGCCCGGTGCCGACAGCCGGGACCCAAGTGACCAGAACCTGGACAACGCATTGATCTCTTCTTCCCCAGACCAGATCGAGGTGACACCATCCGTCACCCCCGCGCCCCCCGTCGCCGGACGCGCCACAAAGAATGCCCCGGACATGAATGACGCCCTGCACCGTCACATCCTGCCCGTCATGAAACAGGTGGCGACCAACATTGCGTCCGACCAGATCACGCTGGCGGCCGCGGGGTGCGCGTTCTACGCCACGCTGTCGCTGTTCCCGGCCATGAGCACGATGATTTCCATCTATGGGCTATTGTTTGATCCACAGACGGTGGAGCCGCAGCTTGTGGTGCTGCGCAATCTGTTGCCGCCCGCCGCGTATGACCTGATCTGCGATCGTATCCATGTCCTTGTGGCGCAATCGCATTCGTCGCTGACACTTAACCTGATCGTTTCGACCACCATCGCCATGTGGTCGGCCTCGGCGGCGACGCGTTCGCTCCTGCTGGCGATGAACGTGGCCTATAATACACCCGAAACCCGGAGTTTCCTGCGGTTTCAGGCTATGGGCATGATCATGACGCTGTGTGCGATCTGTGGCGGTATCCTGACACTTGCACTGATGGTGGCGCTGCCGATCCTGCTGGATTACCTGCCGCAAAAACTCTCCCTCGCGCCGCCACCGGGTTCGCTCGAACTGCTGGTGCGCATGGGGGGACCGGCGCTGATGCTGCTGTTCGTACTGTCGGGATGTTCGCTGCTTTACCGATTCGGCCCCAACCGGCGAAGTCCGTCATGGCGCTGCATCCTGCCCGGATCGGTGGCCGCAACCCTGCTATGGCTGCTGACCTCGTTCGGGTTTTCCTATTATGTCAGCCATATCGCGGGTTACGGCGCGACCTATGGGCCCCTGGGCGCATTCGTGGCCACCATGATGTGGTTCTATGTCTCGGCCTATGTCGTGCTGCTTGGTGCGGAACTGAACGCCGGGCTGGAAATCCAGATGTGCCTGCGTGACAATGGCCCACAGATGGAAGGATGGTCCATCGCGCGCAGATCTGCACGCCATGCCCCGCACGACGCGGACGCGCGTGCTACCCCTCCCCAGGGGGAAGGGTCGTAATATCCACCATCGTCGTCCCCCGGTCCAGAAGGCCGAGTTCACGCGCGGCCGCCGGTGACAGGTCGATGACCCGCCGGCCACGATAAGGCCCGCGGTCATTGATCGTGACAACGACAGACCGACCAGTGGAAGGTGCCCGAATCCGCACCCGCGTCCCCAGCGGCAACTGCCGGTGCGCCGCTGTCATCGCGCCCGGATCGAACATGTCCCCCGACGCGGTGCGGTGGCCGATTTCGCGACGCGTGCCATACCAGCTTGCCAGGCCATGCTGCGACCATGTGGACGAAACCGTTTTCATCGCAGGCAGGCCCGGCAGGCGACGCAGGGGATGATGGTGCCGATGGGTGGTCGAAACACCATGCCGGATCACGGCATGATGAACGCCATGCCTGACATGGCGCGACATATGTCGTGACGCGCCATGGGCATCGGAAACACCACATGACAGACCAAGGCAGATCACCAGCAGACATGACAGGCCCCATGCCAGAAAATCCGGCATTCGCCACCGCATTCGCGGCTGTATAGGAGTGGGTCCGACAATCATGGCGGGAACCATTACATAATATACATGAACGCGACCAGCCTGATTCAGGTATGCGTGGGCACATGATATTATGAATGCAAAAGTCCTCTTTATATCTATTGAGGAATTATTGCCTATCCCCCAGATCCTTAACCCGGTTCCTTAACGCGGAAAAACCGTTCATCCCCCATGGCGCGGCCCCATCCATGGGGCATGCGTTCAGGGATGGATCACATTCGATTCGCCCCCGAATGCAGAACAGGCTTGGATCGCGGCGAAGGGCATGCTACGGCGCCTGTCATTATGGAGCGTCCCCTGATTGCCGTTCTCAACGGCCCCAACCTCAACATGCTTGGCCTGCGGCAGCCCGAAGTGTACGGCGTCGCAACCCTTGATGATGTCGAACAGGTCTGCGTTCAGGCTGCGGAGCAGCTCGACGTGGCGATTGATTTTCGCCAGACCAACGGCGAAGGGGAACTCGTTTCATGGATTCAGGAATGCCGGGGCCGCGCACGCGGCATCATCATCAACCCGGCGGCCTATTCCCATACCTCCATCGCGGTCCTTGACGCCCTTCTGGCGGTCGATCTGCCGGTGATCGAGGTCCATATTTCCAACATTCATCGCCGTGAGGCGTTTCGCCATACCTCCTACGTCTCCCGCGCCGCCATCGGCGTCATCTGCGGGCTTGGCGTGCGGGGATATGCGCTGGCGCTGCATGCGATGACCGACATGATTCTGGACGAGGACGATCAATGAGCCGACTGCTCGTGGATGCGGATGCCATTCGGGCATTGGCCGAAATTCTGACCGAAACAGGCCTGACCGAAATCGAGATCGCGGAAAAGGACAGCCGCGTTCGCGTCGTGCGCGCGGCCCCTGTCGCAACGCATGCCGTCGCCCCTGCGGCGCTGCCGGTGGCGGCCCCCGCCCCGGTCGCGGCACCGGCACCGGTTGCAGCCCCCCCCGCCGACCTGTCGAAACATCCCGGCGCTGTCACCAGCCCGATGGTCGGCGTGGCCTATCTGACACCGGACCCGTCCGCACCGCCGTTCGTGACCGAAGGCCAGCAGGTCACTGCCGGCCAGACCCTGATGCTGATTGAGGCGATGAAGACCTTCAATCAGATCAAGGCGCCGCGCGCGGGCACCCTGACCAAGATCCTCGTCCCCTCGGGCGAGCCGGTTGAATACGGCGAAGTCCTGGCCATCATAGAGTAATGTTTTCCAAGATCCTGATCGCCAATCGCGGCGAGATCGCCCTGCGCATCCTGCGGGCCTGCCGCGAACTGGGTATCCCCACCGTTGCCGTGCATTCCACCGCCGATTCGGACGCCATGCATGTCCGCCTCGCGGATGAGGCCGTGTGCATCGGCCCACCTGCAAGCCGTGAGTCGTATCTCAATGTCGCGGCCATCCTGTCGGCAGCCACCATCACGGGGGCGGATGCCATCCATCCCGGCTATGGCTTCCTGTCGGAAAATGCGGATTTCGCTGAAACGGTGGAGGCCCACGGCCTGACCTTCATCGGTCCGACCGCCGACCATATCCGCATGATGGGTGACAAGATCACCGCCAAGACGACCATGCGCGCGCTGGGTGTGCCGTTGGTGCCGGGGTCCGACGGGGCGCTGGAAAACCTTGAACAGGCACGTATCGTGGCGGACAAGGTCGGCTATCCCGTGCTGATCAAGGCGGCGGCAGGCGGCGGCGGGCGCGGCATGAAGGTTGCCGCCACCGCTGACGACCTGGAAGAAGCATGGAGCGTCGCCCGCACAGAGGCCCGCGCCGCGTTTGGCAATGACGAGGTCTACCTCGAAAAATATCTCGACCGGCCGCGCCACATCGAACTTCAGGTCATGGCGGACACCCATGGCGATGTCGTGCATTTCGGGGAACGCGACTGCTCCTTGCAGCGCCGCCACCAGAAGCTGCTGGAAGAAGCAGGCTCGCCAGCACTCAACGCGCAGCAGCGTGACGAAATCGGCGAAATCGCGACCTCCGCGCTTAAAAAGCTGGGCTACCGCAATGCCGGCACGCTGGAGTTCCTGTATCAGGACGGGCAGTTCTGCTTTATCGAGATGAATACCCGCCTTCAGGTGGAACATCCGGTGACGGAAATGGTCTGTGACGTTGACCTTGTGCGCGAACAGATCCGCATCGCCGCAGGTGAACCCTTGGGATATGGCCAGAAGGACATCCATTTCTCCGGCCATGCGATCGAATGCCGCATCAATGCCGAAGACCCGCTGACCTTCATGCCGACGCCCGGCACCATCAGTGTCTTTCACCCGCCCGGTGGCCTTGGCGTGCGCGTGGACAGCGCGCTGTATGCCGGATACCGCGTCCCGCCCTATTACGACAGCATGATCGCCAAGCTGATCGTGCGTGCGCCCACGCGTCTTGAAGCGATCCAGCGCATGCGCCGCGCGCTTGATGAGTTCGTGATCGAAGGGGTGAAGACGGTCATCCCGCTGCACCTGAAGATCCTTGACGATCCGCAGTTCCGCTCGGGTGATTATACCATCCACTGGCTGGAAAAATTCGTCGCGGCCCAGAAGGCGGAATAACCCCGCCCCAGACCGACGCAGCCGAGCCAAAAGCCGGACCAAAGGGCCAGCGGGGTAAAATCCCCCTGGCCCTTTTTACGTCCGCACGTCACCAGGCTGAACCAGGAACATCCCACCTGATAAAAACCACCAGGTTTTTTGGATGTTACCCTGCCATCAAAGGCTGCGTGCCTGAACGCATCTTGGGGAATATTCCACAAAATTTTTAGAGACTGTTTGAAACGTCAGGATCAATAATATCCTGAAATTTCAAAGGTTTTTTTCTGAATCTCTCCTCAAAAAGCTTCAGAAAGACGCCGCCTTTTTGAAAAAAGGCGGCACCCAAAAACTTTTCTGATTTTTTATCAATGATCTGTTTCCAAACCGTCCTGATCGGATGCTGAGCATTCCAGTTCAGCTCAGGACCGGGTCCAGATACGGGCTCGAGGCATCAAAGAATTTCTGGTTGTTGTCGAGTTCGTACGAAATCACATACAGGCACACCAGCGCCCCGTTCATCTCCAGCCGGATGCCAAGGTTTTCTTCCTGCTGTGTCATGTTCTGGATATGGGCGATGGCCAACTTCGTGGCACGCGCCGTGCGACCGTAATGCCCCCCATACCGCCCGCTGAACTGCGCCATGCGGGCCATCATCTCGCCCAACACCTGCTGCGCGCCCGGCGGTAACAGGTTGCGTTCAAGGATACCACGCAGGCGTATGATGTTCAGGCCGATCGTCATGGCCGACAGGATACCCTGCAGGTAGGAATCAATAATCACATCAGGCGTGTTTTCCGCATTCGTCAGCAACCGCACGAAACGGTCCACATTACGTTCCACCACATACAACGTGGTGGGCAACGTGCGCGCCCGCGCGACGTGGCGCAGGCCGCTGAGGATACTGGTGCGCATCTGCCAGCGCATGTCGTTGGTATCGAACGGCAGCACAAGGCGGAAGACCCACATCGCATACCACAGGCCAAAGATCAGGGGCATCGCCGTGTTGAAGAATGAAACTTCGTCAAGGCGCGACTGATTCCCCGGCCCCAGCAGGATCGGCATGAACAGGTTATACGACACCGCCCCCAGGATCAGCGCGGGATAGGCAAAGGCCAGCCCCCCCATCAACATGGGAATCATCAGGCACATGGCCATGACTTCATACGTCGATGGCGTTGGCAGCACCCACAGCACCAATACCCCGGCCATGACACTGGCCCAGATCGCACCGCCAAGGAACGCCTTGGTCGCCAGGGCAGGCTTTTCCAGCGTCGCGAACAGACTGCATACGATGGCGACGAACATCATGAAGGTCAGGCCCGCCGACCATGCCGTCGCAATCCAGATCAGCCCCGCCCCGAATATCGTGACCGAGGCACGCAGGCTATTGGTAAAGGCCTGCTGCCAGTCGCGGAAGGTCTTGATCCGATAATGGAAATGGTCATGACGCAACGGATGGCGGCTGGCGTCGAACTGGATGATGGCCTGTTCAAGTTCGTCCAGCATCTCCCCCAGCCCGTAATGCAGCATGCGCTGCTGCGCAAGGATATGCGCCACGGCGGGCGGGGCCGGATCGCGCGTCGCACTGCCCATTTCATCTTCGAGGGAATCGGCGACACTCTGCCGGCATTCGGCCTGCAACGCCGCAAGTTCGGCCAGGACGGGATGGATGTCATCCGTCGTTTCCAGTTGCCCCGCCATGTCACGCAAGAACGCCTGCACCTTGGCGGATGTGGCGTTAAAGGCGGCGCCGGGCATGTTGCCCGGAATCCGCAACAGCGCCGCAAGGTCCAGCCCACGTGACAGCAGCATCGCCACACGGGCCAGGGCGGCGCGCGCATGGTCGCCCTCATGCCCGCGCTGCGCGCCCATCTCCACCTCGGCGAACTCGATCTGGTCACTTAGCGTGGTGATATTGGCAAAGACCTGACGTGATTTCTGCAGTACGTCACGGTCCCCCGACAAAAGCGAGGCCAGTGTCTGGCCCGCCCCGTTGATGGCCGTAAGGAAATTGGCGGTCAGACGGTCCTGCGCCCGTGCGCCCAACCGGTACTGGAACAGGGAGGAAACCGTGCTTTCCAACACGATGCCCAGCACGATATAGGTCGCGCGCGACATCGCGGTCATGAAGATATGCTGTGGGTCGGCAATCCCGTCGAGCGAGATGATGGCATAGGTAAACCCGCTCGCCCGCATGCCATGGATGCGATAATTCGTCATCGTCGCAGGGCCGGGCAGCAGCGTGCCGATAAAGCAGAACATCCCGATCCCGCCCGCAAGCAGCAGGATGAACATCAGCGGCGCCTGCGGAAATGCCGCCACCAGCAGCACGGCACAGATCGTGCCCACCACCATGCCAAACAGGTGCCATCGCGCCTTGGCCACGCTCTTGCCGCGTGTGCCCTGCGCCACCATCCACACCGTCAGCGCAGCCCATTGCGGGCTGCCGAGTTCCCACCACAGCGCAATACCCAGCGCAATCAGCGAAGTGATGGTCGTTCGCAGGGCATAGCCGAAGGTGAACAGGCCCGGTGCGAACAGCCAGCGCAGATGATCCTGACGGATCGCGGCACCGGGGGGCCACAGACGCCGCAGAAAGGCGACGATCCGGGTCTGGAACTGTATCAGGGAGAGCTCAAGACTATTCATCCCGGCATCCGCGCTCCCTGAGATATGAAAAACGACTATGCAGTTTCAGGTACACTTTACACGTGTTGCCGCAACACCGACATGTGATGTCCGGTATATCAGCGTTCATGAAACTGTATATTGCAAGACGGCCACGCCAGCAAAGCTGCGATACCGGTCAGTCGTCGTAGGCCACCAGCGTCTTGACCGGCACGTCAAGGCGGTCACGCCCGCCCAGCGAACGGAGCTCGATCAGGGTGGCGGCTCCGACGACCTCTGCCCCGACCTTGCGCAGCAGCGCGATGGAGGCGGCCAGCGTCCCACCCGTCGCAAGCAGGTCGTCCATTACGACGACGCGCTGCCCCGGCACGATCGCGTCGGCCTGGATATGCAGCGAATCCGTGCCGTATTCGAGGTCATAATCATAGGAAATCGTCTGCCCCGGCAGCTTGCCCGGCTTACGCAGCATCACCAGGCCACAGCCCAGGCGGCTGGCCAGAGGGGCCGCGGTAAGGAAGCCACGCGATTCAATGGCGGCCAGCATATCGACCGACCATGGCGCGACCGCCGCCGTCAGGCGTCCCATCGCAATCTGCCACGCATCCGCATTCCGCATCAGGGTCGAGATATCGTAGAACAGGATACCCGGCTTTGGAAAATCGGGAATGCCCCGGATGTACTGCTTCAGATCGATGGAGGACGTGGTCATGGCCTGTCTATATTCCCGCAAACCTGTTTCCGGGCCGGGGCGTCCTGCGGACATCCCGGTCCCGTAAATTACGCCCGTTGTAACGGGCGCGCGATGCACGTCGCCTGTAGCCGCCGCGCCGCCGGACGGCAACCCCGCCATGACCTCTTTTGTCGCGCGGCGCACCTGTGTGCGCCGGATGTCATGGCGTGGGACGGCCCGTCGCCGCGCCGTCCGCAGGGGGGACATCCGCCAGGGCGCCTTCCGCCGGGCGGCGCGGGCGCAACACCACCATCAACAGCATGACCACCGCACCCGCCATCATGACCGCCGCCATCGGGACGGGCGTATTCGACGGCAGCATGCCAACGATCGCCCCCGCCAGCGCACCCAGCACATATTGCAGCGTCCCGACAAAGGCCGACGCACTTCCCGCAAGGCGGGGATGATCCGCCAGCGCACCCACCGTGGCGTTCGGTCCGATGATACCTGTCGTCCCCAGCGAGAACATCATCGCCCCCACCAATGCAACCATCAGACCGATGGACGGATGGCCACCCGCCTTTGTCGTTTCCGCAATCAGGCTGGCAACCAGCGTCATGCCGATCGTGCCGACAAGGGCGACAATCACCGAAATGCCAAGGATGCGCGTCGCATCGATCCGCCCCACCAGCATGCCGTTAAGCTGCGACGCACCGATCATGCACACGGCGAACACGCCGAACATCATGCCGAAATGCGCGGGGGACAGGCCGAACTGGTGAATGAACACCGACGGCGCGGCCGAAAGATAGGTAAAGGACATGAAGCACGAAAAACCGGCAATCATCGCATTGGTGAAAAACCCACGGTCACGCACCAGCAGCAGATAGCGGCTGCACAGCGTCACGGGGGACAGTTCGCTGCGATTTTCCGGCTTCAGCGTTTCAGGCAGGACACGCCAGATCAGCAGCATGCACACCACGCCATATACCGCCGCCGCCCAGAAGATCGACCGCCATGTCGTGAATGACAGCACCATCCCCCCCAATGTGGGGGCAAGGATCGGCACGACCCCCATCACCAGCACCAGGCGCGACATCATGCGCGCGGATTCATTGCCATGCGACATATCGCGCACGCACGCACTCGGTATAATCAGGCTGGCCGAAGCGCCAAGCGACGCGATGAGGCGGAATGCGGAGAAAGTATAGATATCCGTCGCCACCGCACACCCGACAGAGGCCAGGGTATAGACGAACGTTCCCAGCAGCATCGGAATGCGCCGGCCGAACCGGTCGGAAACGGGGCCCATCGTGATCTGCCCGATGGCCAGACCCACGAACCAGATCGCCAGCGTCATCTGCGCGGAACCCACGCGCGCATGCAGCGACTTTTCCAGTTCGGGGAAGGCCGGCAGGTAAATGTCCGTCGAAACGGGCCCGACCGCGGTCAGGACCCCCAGCAGGATGGCAATCCACCCCATGGACCTGCCGGCTGTCTTGCCAACGGATGCATCGGATGACTGCGCCGCGAGTGCGGAAGAGCCCATGACGGCACTCCAGAAATCAAGGGAAGCAAGGATTGCGAAAGTATCTAGCCGACGACACCGGGAATTTTCACCATCTATTCCGGCATTCCAGCATTTCGCTCATTGAAGGTATCGCGCGTGCATGCGCGTCGCGTCAACCATCCGTAAAGACAGAAAAACACGACGATACCTAAAACATTTTTTCAAACTGTTCATGTGGTACGATCCGCACGCGCGATCTGGCTCCCACGCAACAGCCAGACCCCGCCAAGGCCCGAAATCACGAACAGCCCGACAGCCAACGCAACCTGCCACTGATGGTTCACCTCTGTCCCGCCCCCCATCAGGACGAACACCGCCGTCTGCGGCAGGCTGCCCAGCGCCGTGGCCGCAATAAACCCCGCCACCCGCGCGCCCGCAAGGCCGGCCGCGATACTGAGCATCATGGCCGATCCCACCGGCAGCAGGCGCAGCACCAGCACGCAGGTGAATGTCCGTTCACGCAGGGGGCGGCCAAGGCGGGCGCACATGTCACGCACACGCGATGGCAGGCGCGCGGTCCCCCCCATACGCCCCATCACCCGTGCGACAAGGAAATCCACCATCCCCCCCGCAACCGTGGCGCAGGTGGCAAGCGTCATCCCCTGCACCGTGCCATAGGCCATGCCCGCCGCAAGACAGACCGCCTGTCGTGGCAGGCCCAGCGCACAGAAGGCAGCCCCCGCCAGCACGAACCATATCCGGCCCCACACCCCGTCGCGCAGCATGCCGATATCGCCCATTCCGGCACCCAGCCCCTTACCCAGCCCCGTACCCGCCCCCACATGCAACACCGGCATGAAACGCACCGCCACCACCAATGCCACCGCCATGGCAAGCATCAATGCAGGACGCAGCAGCACCCGCGCGCCCACGCGCGGCGCAACCGTTGTGGGGGATGGGGCATCGGGGGTGCCAGGCAGCGTGGGTGTCGGGGGGGGGCAGGATCGCGTCACGCGGGGAAAAACATCCTCTGTTACGATATCATGCGGGCGGGATCGCACGGACCGGCATATGCGGACCCGGTGGCCTGGGCCGGGCATGGCCCGACCGGTCAGTCATGCCATGGGCGTGCGGCAGACACGAAAACCTTACCCGCGCCCTAGCATTGCCTTGCGGCGGCGTGCAAGGCCAGTCTAAATCCGCCATATGTCCGCACATCCTTCCTCTGGCCTCGCCAAGGGCCGCGACTCCGTTTTCCCGGCCAACGCGCATGACCGCCGCCGGGTCTCGAACTGGCTGTTCGCCATCTGCTTCATGCTGCTCGGCATGATCGCGCTGGGTGGGTATACCCGCCTGACGGGATCGGGCCTGTCCATCATGGACTGGCGGCCGATTACCGGCATGATCCCACCGCTGTCACATGCGGAATGGGAACGCCAGTTCGAACTGTACAAAACCATCCCGCAATACAAAATCCTGCATGACGGCTTCGGTCTCGCCGGGTTCCAGAAGATTTTCTGGGCGGAATGGATTCACCGCTTCTGGGGGCGGCTGATGGGGATGGTGCTCCTGCTGCCGCTGATCTGGTTCGCCATTACCGGTGTCCTGTCGCGCCGCCTGATCGCACGGTTGCTGCTGTTCTTCGTGCTGGGCGGGCTTCAGGGGGCGATCGGATGGTTCATGGTGGCGTCGGGGTTCAATCCCGACAGTACCGCCGTGGCGCCGGTGCGTCTTGTGCTGCATCTGTGCTGCGCGTTCGCGTTATATATCGCCATCCTGTGGACCGCGCTTTCGGCCCGCGCACCCGAAGCGCAATTCATCCCCGCCACAACACAGGTCGTGCGCATCCACCGCATGGCGTGGGCCATCTGCTGTTTTATCGGGATCACCGTCATCGCGGGCGGGTTTACCGCCGGGACACATGCGGGCTTCTCTTACAACACATTCCCGCTGATGGATGGGCACCTGATCCCGGCGGGATATGCGCGACTGCATCCCTTCTGGCTCAACTGGTTCGAAAATATTCCCGCCATCCAGTTCGACCACCGCCTGCTGGCAACCTGCACGGCGGCAATGATCGGCGGGATGATCTTCCTTGGCCTGCGTACCCCGGCATTGGGACAGGGGGCACATAACGCACTGATGCTGATGGGATGGATGGTGCTGGTGCAATACGCACTGGGCGTGACCACGCTGTTGCTGGTGGTGCCGGTCTGGGCGGCGACCATCCACCAGACCTGTGCCGCACTGCTGCTGACCACCGCGATTATGGTCCTCCACCGTCTGCGCGGGGTTGGCCGGGTCTGATCCCCCCATCACCCGGCGTCCCATGTCCCGGTAATCCGGCGGGCTGTCTTAGAGATTGTTTGAAAACAAGTCATTGATAAAAAACAGGACAAGTTTTTGGGTGCTGCCTTTTGATCGAAAAAGGCGGCGTCTTCTGAAGCTTTTTGGAAAAAGCTTCACCAAAAACCTTTATAATTTCAGGATGTTATCGATCCTGACTTTTCAAACAGTCTCTTAACACCAACCCGCCGATCAGGATAATGGCAGCGTCGGCGGCAGCTTCCTGCCACGAAGGCAATGGCTTTTCCAAAGTTTTCCCTGACCAAAGCTTCGCCAGCAATTTTTACCCTTTTGCGTCTGTAACGCCCCTGCCGTGCTCAATGCGCGGCAGGTTGGGGTGTGGCGGTACTCTCCTTTGGCGCATCCGTGACATGTGGCGGCAGGGTTGGCATCGGATCATCATGCTGCGCACGGGGCTGTGCCGTAACCGGTGGCACGGCGGATGCCCCTGCTGGCGGCTGCGGCACTGTGGACTGGGACGTTGTGGGCTGCGGCGTTGTGGACTGCGATGCAGGTGCCGACGCTGTTACTGACGGACTGGTCGGGGTGGACGGGGCGGCATCAGGGGCTGCTGGCGCTTCCACCTGTTGCGGCGCGCCGTCATGTGCGACGGCGGGTGTGGTTCCCTCCCCGGCTGTGGCGGCCCCGTGGGGTGTCACAGTGGATGCTTCGGCGGGCGACTGTGGCGGGGCGGAAGCGGCAGGTCCTGACGTCGCAATGGTCGCGGGCATCGCAGGTTTCGGTGTGGCCGCCACCGTGGCGGATGGTGTCGGCTGCACCGGTGGTGCGCTGGACGGGGGGGTTGGGGCACTTTCACCCACACTCGATACCTGCGGCAGGGAGGGCGTGGGGGCAACCGGGCGCGGCATCACCGTGACAAGCGGCAGGTTATAACGATCAATCGTGTCCTTGTCGCTCTGCACGCCATAGGCGTTCATTGGCGGCAGGGCGCGCACCGTCGGACGATCCGGCAGATCGGCGGCAGGGTTATGATCCAGCACCACGCGCGTATTCTGCGGATAACGATCCATCAGGCCCAGCAGCGTGCCATTGGTCCAGCCGAACCCGATCTGCATCGGGTATTCGCCCCCCCCTTTGCCGCCCTTGGGGCTGATATAGGGGTTGGAAACATCATATTTTTCCAAAAGCACACCGGATTTTTCGTACGTACCGATCACACGTCCCATCCAACGCGCGGCGATATCACTGGCAAGTTCGTCGTACCCGTACTGGTTCAGCCCCTTGACCGCCATCCACTGCAACGGCGCCCAGCCATTGGGGGCATCCCACTGCTGCCCGCTGTTGGTGCGTTCGGTGGCAACCAGGCCACCGACCTTCAGCAGGTTCTTGCGGATCGTCTCTGCCACGGCCTTGGCCTGTTCGGGGGTCGCCATCTGCAGGAACAGCGGCATGGCCGTCGCCCCCGACAGGATGGAAGTCGATTCGCCCTTCTTCCAGTCATAATCGATATAGGCGGCACGACGTTCATCCCACAGGATACGCTGCATGGCCGCGACCCGTTCATCCGCGATGCGGGCATATCGCGCGGCAGCTTCCTTGTCCCCCTTCAGGGCATAGGCATGCGACAGCGTCTGCGCCAGATGCGGGATCAGGCAGTTCAGTTCCACCGTCAGCAGGTCCGTCGTGTGGATGGTTGACAGCGTATGTCCGTCCGCCAGCCAGCGCGAGGTAAAGTCCCACCCCGTTTCCGACCCGGCCCGCAGGTCGCGATAGACCTCCTCCGGCTTGCGCGCCGACTGCGACGCCGCCGTGACGAGGTCTTCGGGATAGCTTTCGTCACGCGGGGTGTCGCGGTCATCCCAATGACGGTTCATCACCGTCCCGTCGGGCAGGCGCACCACATGCCGGTACGCCCCGCCCGGCGACACCGAATCCGCGCCATCCATCCAGTAATCATATTCCGCCTGCAGTTCGGGCAGGAACTTGGTATAGGCGACCTGCCCGTCATGCATCGCCAGCAGGTCAACCATCAGGGAGAAGAACGGCACCTGCGAACGACTGAGGTAATAGGTCCGGCTGCCATTGGGAATATGGCCATAACGGTCGATCATCGACGCCATGTCGCGCACCATGTCGCGCATCAGGTCGATCTTGCCGTCCTCATATAGCCCGATCATGGTAAAATAGCTGTCCCAGTAATACAGTTCGCTGAAACGGCCACCGGGCACGACATAGGTATAAGGCAGCGGAAGCTGCGAAGAATACTGCACCTGCGTATCGGGCGGACGTTGCAGCACATCCCACATGCCCATGATATAATCGCGCACATTTTCATTCGGGCTGCGCTGGTAGGTAACGGTCTTGCGTTCGGGCAGGGTGAAATGCTGGCTGACGAAATCCTTCAGCACGAAATCCGGGCGCGCCTTGGCGGCCTTGTACTGCGCCAGAAGATCCTCCGGCGATTCGTCAGGGATGGCATCCACCGCCGTCTTGGCGTCGGCATAGATATGCGCGCGCGCAATATCCTCGAACAGGCCATCAAGGACGACAGAAGGCGGCCGCAGGTCCTGCGTGATGGTCACCGGGGCCGCTGCCTCCGTCAACAGGGCATTGGCGGGCGGAACCATGTGCGACCCGGCGGGTTCCTGCTTCTGCCCCGCCTGTGGGGCGGGGGCGAGGATACCTGCGGGCGTGGCATCGACATGCGCGCCCGGCGACGCCGCCTTGGTGCCATCCGCGGCCATTGCGGGTGGCGTCGTCGCCCGGGGGGGAACGGCCATACCCGCGCCACCAAGGTCCTGCGGCGTGGGCACGGCGTAAGTGTCATCCTCCGGCTTCGCGGCCGTAATGGTGGCCGGAACAGGCGATGCCGGGGCTGAAGTCACAGGGGTTGGGGCCG
Source organism: Novacetimonas hansenii (assembly GCF_014843995.1). Lineage (NCBI taxonomy): Bacteria > Pseudomonadati > Pseudomonadota > Alphaproteobacteria > Acetobacterales > Acetobacteraceae > Novacetimonas > Novacetimonas hansenii. The sequence goes on from NZ_CP062147.1 coordinate 116,013, forward strand.
CCGGAATAGAAGAAGCCGCGGCCTCAGACGTTGCGGGAGCGGGCGTTACGGCGGGCGTTGCAGGGGCGGGCGACGACACGGGTGTGGGGGGTGACACGGCGGGTGCGGATGCCGCCCCCGCATCGGGCATGGCCGACGCGGGGGAAGCCACAGGCGAGGTGCCAGAAGATGTTGCAGAAGATGTGGCAGGTGACGCTACGGAAGATGTCACAGGGGCTGCCATTGGGGCAGCTACGGGGGCGGCTGCTGCGGCAGGGGCCGGGGGCGTCGTCGGACCTGCCGCTACTGTCCCTTCCGCGGGGGGCTGCGTCGGGACGGCAGGGACGGAAGCGGCAGGGAGAGACGCTGCAACAGGGGATTGTGGGCTGGCCTGTGCGCCCTGATGGGTTTCCTGCGACAGCGCGGGGCTCACTGATGACACAAGTGCGACCAACGCAGCGCCCGCGCACAGCGCGACCGGACGCGACAGGGCCGAACCGGCCATGAGGGAAACTTTCACGAGACGTCTGAACTCCACGCTGTTGGGACCGCAACATACCGCACACCATGCCCTGCATGCGCGGGGAACGAAAAGGAAAACCACCCACATGGAGGGAAGTTCATTTTTTATTGTATCCAGTTTGTGTCCAGTTCATGTTGCGCGCCGTTTCGTGTGTACGGTTTCACCATGACGGTAATCGGATTATGGTCCCGATACATGGCCCTGCATGCGCCCGGTTCCCCTGTCGCGGATATCACGCCATTCGATATCGCATCACAGGGGCATCACGTCACAGGGCATTACATCACAGGGCATCGCGCCACCGGGCACCCTGCCACAGGGGCGCGGCCACGTTCCCGTTATCCGCGGAGTATTCCCGATGTCGCCTGATCCCACCCTGTCCCCCCTGGCCACCACGGACAGCCTGTTTTTCGAACGCGCCGATGCACGCCTGGGCCGGACAGAGGCCGAACGCCTTGTCGCGCAGGCGCTGGCGGGCATGGATGATGGCGAACTGTTCCTGGAATACCGCGAAAGCGAGGTGATCTCCCTCGACGAAGGGGTGATCCGTTCGGCAACCTTCGACACCTCCTCCGGCTTTGGCCTGCGCGCGGTGATGGACCAGGAAACCGGCTTCGCCCATTCTGACGATATCAGCGAAAGTGCGATCCGCCGCGCCAGCGAAACCGTGACACAGATCCGCGCGGGCCGCAGCGGCACGCTTGCGGTTGGGCCGCAGGCGACGAACCACCGGCTTTATCCCACGCTCAACCCACTGGGGGAGACGGACTTCGCCACGCGCGCGGCCCTGCTGTCGGAACTTGACGCCTATGCCCGCGCCCGCGACCCGCGTGTGGTGCAGGTCATGGCGTCACTTTCGGCACAGTGGCAGGCAGTGCAGATCATCCGCCCCGATGGGCAGCGCGTGGCCGATATCCGCCCGCTGGTGCGCATGAATGTCTCGGTAGTGGTTGAAAAGGACGGCCGCCGCGAAAGTGGCGGGCACGGGCTGGGCGGGCGGTATGCCTATACCCGCCTGCTTGACGCCACGGTCTGGAAATCGGCCGTGGACGAAGCATTGCGCATGGCTCTTGTCAATCTTGACGCCGCCCCGGCCCCGGCGGGCGAAATGGAAGTCGTGCTGGGTGCGGGCTGGCCCGGCATCTTGCTGCACGAAGCCGTGGGCCATGGGCTGGAGGGGGATTTCAACCGCAAGGGCACCTCCGCCTTTGCCGGGCTGATGGGCCAGCGCGTGGCCGCCCCCGGCGTAACCGTGGTCGATGATGGCACCCTGCCCGAACGGCGCGGCAGCCTGACGGTCGATGACGAAGGCACCCCGACAGGCCGCACCGTCATGATCGAGGACGGGATTCTGACCGGATATCTTCAGGACCGGTTGAACGCACGCCTGATGGGGGTGCGGCCCACCGGAAACGGACGGCGCGAATCCTATGCCCATGCCCCCCTGCCACGCATGACCAACACCATCATGCTGGGCGGTGACGCCACGACGGAGGATATGATCCGCACGACGAAACGCGGGTTGTACGCCGTCAATTTCGGCGGCGGGCAGGTGGACATCACCTCGGGCAAGTTCGTTTTCGCCGCATCGGAAGCCTACCTGATCGAGGACGGGAAGATCACCACCCCGGTCCGTGGCGCGACCCTGATCGGTAACGGTGCGGATGCGATGACGAAAGTCACCATGATCGGACAGGAACCCGCCCTTGACCCCGGGATCGGTACCTGTGGCAAGTCAGGACAGGGGGTGCCGGTGGGCGTGGGACAGCCGACGCTGAAGATGACCGGCCTGACGATCGGGGGCACGGGCGGCTGAGACACCCACCGTTCCACGGGACTGTCATGGCTTCCAAAGGACAGGACCCTGCGGCGTTTTTCGCAAGCTTTCTTAACAGGCTGTTTGAAAAAAGGCGGCACCCAGAAACTTTTCTTATTTTTTCTCAATGATTTGTTTTCAAACAATCTCTGATGAAAAAGCTGCACGAGAAACTTTTATCCCTCATCCCTCCTGGGATGCGGCCCCGTCCTGCGCCGATCTGGTGCGGGCATGGGCCATCAGTCCCTTCATGTGGCGGATGACAACGGGCAGGCCATCGAAAATCGCCTGCCCGATCAGGAAATGGCCAATATTGAGTTCGACGATTTCCGGCCGCGCGGCAATCGGGGCGACATTGTCGTAATTCAGCCCATGTCCCGCATGGACCTCCAACCCCATTGATGCCGCAAGCGTCGCGCCACGTGCAATCCGTGCCAGTTCACGGACCTGCGCATCGTCATCCCCGCCCCCCGTTCCGGCATAGGCCCCGGTATGCAGTTCCACCACCGCCGCGCCGACACGGGCGGCGGCCGCAATCTGTTCCGCATCGGGGTCAATGAACAGTGACACGCGTATCCCCGCATCACGCAGGCGCGCGACCTGCGCGGACAACGCCGTTTCCTGCCCCGCGACGTCAAGGCCCCCTTCGGTCGTCACCTCTTCCCGCCGTTCGGGCACAAGGCAGCAGGCATGCGGGCGCAGGGTGGTCGCGATTGCAACCATTTCCGCCGTCGCGGCCATTTCCATGTTCAACGGGATCGCCAGTTCCGCGCGCAGGCGCGCCAGATCGCGATCACGGATATGACGCCGATCCTCACGCAGGTGGGCCGTAATACCGTCCGCGCCCGCCGCCTGCGCCAGCAGGGCGGCACGCACGGGGTCCGGGTCGGTGCCGCCGCGCGCATTCCGCACGGTGGCGACATGATCAATATTTACACCCAGACGCTGTGGGGAATGGGAAAAAGAGGTCATGACATGTTCCTGTGTACTGCCATTTCGGCGGCCATGCGCATCGCCGCCACCAGGCTCGATGGATCGGCGATGCCCTGTCCCGCAATATCGAAGGCCGTACCATGGTCGGGGGATGTGCGGATGATCGGCAGGCCAAGCGTGACATTCACCCCCTGCGCCATGTCCAGTGTCTTGAGCGGGATCAGCCCCTGATCATGGTACATGCACATCGCCACGTCATAACGCGCGCGCGCCGTAGGCGTGAACATCGTATCGGGCGGCCACGGGCCGGTAATATCCATACCCTGCGCGCGCAGGGCCTCGATCGCGGGAATGATGATGTCGCGTTCTTCCGTGCCCATCGTACCGCCTTCGCCCGCATGGGGGTTCAGGCCGGCGATTGCGATACGTGGCGCATCAATCCCGAAATCCCGGCGCAGGGCGGCATGCGTGGTGCGCGTGGTGCGGATAATATCATGCGTGCCCAGTTCGGCGATCGCCTGACGCAGGGCGACATGGACCGTCACCGGCACCACCCGCAGGTACGGACAGGCCAGCATCATGACCTCCCGCCCTGGCGTGCCGCACAGTTCGCCCAGATATTCGGTATGGCCGGGATGGGGAAAACCCGCCCGACGCAGCACGACCTTGCTGATGGGATTGGTGACGACCCCCGCGACCTCCCCCCCGCGCGCCATGCGCACGGCATGGGCGATGCTGCTGGTAATGGCATCGGCATTGGCGCTGTCGGGATGGCCCGGCGCCACCGGGGCGCCAAGCGGCAGCGGCAGGACGGGAATCGCATCGGCAAACGCCGCCCGCGCCGCCGCGACATCGGCCACCTCGCACACCGCCCCCCCCGCACGTGCCAGGATGGCGGGATCACCGATCACGACAAAGGCCGGGCCATGCCGGTGCAGCGCCTGCCACGCGCCCACGGTAATTTCGGGGCCGATCCCCGCCGGGTCGCCCATCGTCAGGGCCAGCATGTCGGACATCGGCCTTGCCTTTCCCTAAGAGACTGTTTGAAAAGTCAGCCTCGATAACATACTGAAATTCTAAAGATTTTTGGTGAAGCTTTTTCTAAAAAGCTTCAGAAGACGCCGCCTTTTTGAGAAAAGGCGGCACCCAAAAACTTTTCCTGTTTTTTATCAATGGTTTGTTTTCAAACAATCTCTAAGTTCAGGCCGCCGCAAAGGCGTGCAGGATGCGCACCCACGACCGGATGCCCTTGTGAAAGGAGACGAGGTCATATTTCTCGTCCGGGGAATGGGCGCGGTCATCATCATGCGCAAACCCGATCAGCAGCGCCGACATGCCAAGGATATTGCGCATGTCGGCAGCAACGGGGATGGAACCGCCACAACCGATGGTGACGGCAGGCATGCCCCATTCCGCGCCCAGCGCCGCAAGGGCCGGGCGCAGGCCGGTGGCGTCATCGGCCACGACGCACGCGCCCGACCCGCCATGGGGGGTGAATTCCACGGTGCAGTCCGCCGGCAGGGCGGCACGCACATGGCTGCAGAAACTTTCGCGCACGCGCACCGGGTCCTGCCCCGCGACCAGGCGGAACGACACCTTGGCCGACGCCATCGCAGGCAGGACCGTCTTGAACCCTTCACCGGTATAGCCACCGCAAATGCCATTGATCTCGAAACTCGGACGGCACCATGTCTGCTCTATGGCGGTGTATCCCGTCTCCCCCGCAGGGTGCGACAGGCCAACTTCGCCAAGGAAGGTCGCGTCATCAGGCGCGATCTCGCGCCAGCGCTGGCGCAGTTCGGGGGCAGGTTCACGCACACCGTCATAAAATCCCGGCAACGTGACGCGACCACTTTCACGATCACGCACAGAAGACAGGATCGTGCACAGCAATTCGATCGGGTTGCGCGCGGCATTGCCGTAAATGCCCGAATGCAGGTCGCGCGTGGCGCATTTCAGGGTCACTTCCTCCCCCACCATGCCACGCAGGGCAGTCGTGATGGCAGGTGTCGCGCCCAGCATGCCGGTATCGCAGATCAGACCGATATCAGCAGCGAGTTCATCGCGGTGCGCCGTCAGGAACGGCACGAGGTTGGGACCACCGCTTTCCTCCTCCCCCTCGATGACGAGGGAGATGCGCACCGGCATCGTACCATGCGTCGCACGGATGGCGCGCAGGGCCTCGATGAAGGTCATGACCTGTCCCTTGTCATCGGACGCACCGCGCGCGACGATCTGGCGCGCACCATCATCGCGCGTCACCATGGTCGGTTCGAACGGGTCGCTGTGCCACAGGTTCAACGGATCGACCGGCTGCACATCGTAATGGCCATAAAACAGGACATGCGGTCCCTGTGGCGGGGTGCGGTCATGGGCGACCACCACCGGATGGCCCGGCGTTTCACACAGGCGCGCGGAAAAACCGATACCCTCCAGCTCCTGGCACAGCCATTGCGCCGCCGCACAGCAGTCACCCGCATGTTCAGGCCGGGTGGAGACACTGGGAATACGCAGCAGACCGAACAGGCGCGACAGGCTATCGTCAAGGGCGCGATCAACCTGATCGAGCACAGGCGTCAGGTCACTGGGAATTTCGGTCATCAGTCTCTCGGTCCTTGGCTGCTTTGGTTCTGGATGGCGTGTCGGGGGCGCCCCATCGGGCGCAACGCGCGCGACTGTGCGAATGATGCGGTGAAAATGCAATCCCGCCAGGGGACTGACCGGTCATACCCTATGGGACGACGGGGGGACGGGCGCAACACACCATGTGCCACGTTGTGCCGCATCCAGTTATGCCACATTCAGAAGAACTGTCCCCGCAGGAAGCCCAGCGCCGGCAGCGGACGCCATCCGCGCGGCAGGTCCGCACGGCGCACGGGGCGGATATCATAAACCGGCGCAGGCTGCCCCGACTGCCGCAGGAACGCACGATAGGCCGCGACCTGCTGCATCCGCCATTCGCAATCCGCCAACGCCGCCTGCCGCGTGGCATACAGGCTTGCGACACGCATGCGCCGACCCAGGGTCGCAACCACGCCCCACATTGCGTCATCCCGCCGGGTGGCGGCACCAAAGGCAATGACTTTTCCCATCCCGCCCCTTTCCGCCGCGCGTTTGTGGCAATCCGGTCATCCACGACATCATGTTGCACCAGCGGGATCAAGCTTTCATGCTGTCACAAACATCGTGACCATACTGCCCCGACAGGGTTTTCCTTGCAGGGGAAAATCCTTGACGCTAGGGAAGCGCATCATGATCCGTCTGTTCATCACGCTGCCGTTCGTGCTCGGGCTCATTATCCTGGCTGCCTGCAACCAGGGCTCGACCCCCATGACATGGCTGGAACTGAAATGGGACTCCTCCCCCGGCGTACTGGCGCTGGTGACGGGGGCAGTGTTCTATGCGCTGGGTTATGTCTGCGCATGGATCGGGACGTTGGGACAGATCCGCCGCGCCCGCAAGGCGGAACAGCAGGTCCGCACGCTGGAGGCCGAAACGGCAACCCTGCGTGCAAGCCTTGCGGCCAATTCCGCGATGGCCGCAACGGCCACTCCCCCATCCGCATATGCTGCCGCACCCATCGCCCCTGCGCAGCCACAGATTACGCAGGCGCCCACCCCCACCATCCCTGCCCCGCCCCACGACGAAAACAGGACCTGACCCCATGCCCGCAGGCCATACACGCCAGCCCCGCCAGCCCCGCCAGACCCGCCTGATTGTCTCGCTCGACACCAAGGACAGTGGCCAGGCCATCGCATGGCGTGACGCGACCGCGCATGCGTCACCCATGGTCAAGCTGGGGCTGGAGTTTACCTATGCACAGGGGCTTGAGGCCGTGCGCGAGGTCGCAGGCACAAGGCCGCTGTTCCTTGACCTGAAGCTGCATGACATCCCCAACACCGTGGCGTCAGCCATCGGCAGCCTGGCGCGGGTGCGCCCGGCGATGCTGACGATCCATGCATCGGGCGGACGGGCCATGGTGGCTGCCGCGCGCCGGGCGATTGACGAGACCTTTGCCGAAGGGGAACGCCCGCTGCTGCTGGCGGTGACAGTACTGACAAGCCTTGATGACGACGCCCTGCATGAAACCGGGGTCGAGTCGGATGTGGCGGACCAGGTGGTGCGGCTGGGCCGCCTTGCGGTGTCGGCCGGGGCGGACGGGCTGATCTGCTCCCCCCACGAAATCCGCCTGCTGCGCGCGGCACTGGGTGATGAACCGGTATTGGTGGTGCCCGGTATCCGTCCCGCAGGCAGTGCGGTGGGCGATCAGAAACGCATCATGACCCCGGCACAGGCCCACGCGGCAGGCGCGGACTGGATCGTGGTGGGGCGTCCCATCACCCGCGCGCCCGACCCGGCGGCGGCGGCGGCGGCCATCGCGGCGGAACTGTCGGCCTGACCATGACGGTCGGGGTCAAGATCTGCGGCATTACCGATCGCGCGGCACTGGATGCCGCGATGGATGGGGGGGCCCGTTGGGTCGGATTCGTATTCTTTGGCCCCTCGCCGCGCAACATCACCCCCACAATGGCCGCGACATTGGCGGCACGGGTGCCCACTGGCGGGCCGGGGCGGATTGGCCTGTTCGTAAAGCCGACGGATGCGGATATCGAACATGTCCTCGGCACGGTCACGCTTGACGGTTTGCAGGTCTATGCCCCCGAACCGCGCGCCATGGAAATCCGTGCGCGCTTTGGCCTGCCGGTATGGCGGGCGGTCGGGGTCGCAACGCGCGCCGACCTGCCCCACGATACCGGGCTTGACGGGCTTGTCATTGAATCCCGCGCGCCGGCAGGCAGCACGCGCCCCGGCGGCAATGCCGTATGCCTTGACTGGGGCCTGACACATGGATGGCGGTCCCCCGTTGCCTGGATGCTGGCCGGTGGCCTGAACCCCGATAACGTGGCACACGCCATCATGCGCAGCGACGCACCTGCGGTTGACGTCTCCTCCGGCGTGGAAAGCGCGCCGGGGGTGAAATCCCCTGCCCTGATCCGCGCCTTCATCGCCTCAGCACATGGCGTCCACCGCACGTCAGGCGCGACCTGAGGGACACATGTGTTCACGCTCGCCTGTGTTTCACAGCCACGATGTGGCCGAGGCTTTATGCACAAAAGCATCTGGGAAACAGCATGCATTGATGAACGCCGTTTGAAAACGCACGGCCAGCATCCCCTATGGAATCATAAAATATTTTGAGGATCTGTTTTTAAGAGAGTTTTTGAAAACAGGTCATTGATAAAAAACAAAAGTTTTTGGGTGCTGCCTTTTGATCGAAAAAGGCAGCGTCTTCTGAAGCTTTTTGCAAAAAGCTTCACCAAAAACCTTTATAATTCCAGTGTGTTATCAAGCCTGACTTTTCAGGCAGTCTCTCAAAAACCGTTCCATAATATTGATTTTCAGAAAAACCCGCATCCAGGAACCTGGCCTGTTTTTCGGACAATCCCCCCGATTAAAGGCGTTGCCTTTCCAGAAATAAAGGCAACGCCGGGAAATCTTTGCCATATCCTTGTCACCGGTCGGCCTGCAAAAACGCCATCAGGGATAGGGATAGCCGTAAACCGGTGGTGGTGGGGGGGGCGGCGGCGGATAGGCATAATAAGGATAGGGCGCGGGATACCTGTAGACAGGGTAAGGATAGGGATAGCCATAATAGCGATAGGGTGAAAACGCGCGCCCCATCATCGCCCCGGCCATCATCCCCGCACCGAAACCGCCCCAGCCCCAACCCCAGCCGCCGCCGCGCCAACCGCCGCCCCAGCCACCACCATGCCAGCCACCGCCACCATGCCAGGCATAGGCGGACGGCGCCGGCAATACGCTGACCAGTCCAAGCGACACCGCCAGCACCATTGCAATCCTGCGCATCGACCCAGATCCTTTTTCTTCATCACCCCTTTTGCGGGTGGTGACGCATTACCCCTGCTGCGGGCATGCTCCACGCCCCTGTCGGGACCATCCCGGCGGTGCGTGCGCGTTCATGTCCTGCAAAAGCGTCCTTTTCGCGACGGTTTCATGGCTGCCCGCCATCATTATGTAATACCGCCGCGCGGTTTCACAATGCCGCCCCTAGCCACGCCTTCGCGATGTGCCGTGCCGCGCTGCTCCACCCATCCCCCCAGACGTGACAGCGCATCGCGCAGCGGTCCTTCGGGCATATCCCCGATCACCACCGGCACAGGCACCGGACGCGGGCGAGGCGGCGGCGGGGTGGGACGAAGGGTAATGTCCTGCAACATCTTCAGCCTGCTGACGACACCCGCACCACACACGCCGTTGATCCGCGCGATCACGACGGGGGCCAGATGCTGCAACTCTGTCGCGACGGGCCCGACGCATGCCACCGTCAACGTCCCGGCCGACAGGCGGCGCGGAACCGTCGCACGGGCCAGTTCCGGCCCCACGATATCAGGCCAGTCCAGCATCACCTGCACGGCGGCGGGCGACTGCTTGCGAAAGGCGGGACGGGTCACGCCCGGCATCAATGCGCCAAGACTGCGCAACCGGCGGGCACGGTACGGGGCCTCCGCCTGCGGTGTGGCGCGGGTGGACCCGGCCGATGCGGGTTGGGGGGCACTGGCGGCGTTCTTTCGCTTGCCCCGTGTCGGTTCCTTCGTCATAAGCGGCCCTGTGTCACCTTCTGCGTCACCTTCTGCTGCCGAACTGTTGCGCTGGTATGACCGGCATCGCCGCACCCTGCCATGGCGTGCCCTGCCGGGGCAAACCGCAAATCCGTATCATGTCTGGCTCAGCGAAATCATGCTGCAGCAGACGACGGTCACTGCCGTCATCCCCTATTTCGAACGCTTCACACACCTGTTCCCGACCGTGCACGACCTTGCCCGTGCGGACCAGGATACCGTTATGGGGGCGTGGGCGGGACTCGGCTACTATGCCAGGGCGCGAAATCTGCATGCCTGCGCACAGATGGTGGTGCGCGATATGGATGGACGATTCCCCGACACGGTGGAGGGGCTGCGCACATTGCCGGGAATTGGCCCCTATACCGCCGCCGCGATCGCCGCAATCGCGTTCGCCCGTCCCGTTGTGCCGGTTGATGGCAATGTCGAACGTGTCACCACGCGCCTGTTCGCCATGACCGACCCGTTGCCACGCGCGCGCCCCGCCATCGCACGACAGGCGGCGCACCTGAATGATGATCCGCTGGCGCATGACCGCCCATCGGATTTCGCACAGGCCCTGTTTGACCTTGGCGCGGGGATCTGCACGCCACGCGCGCCCGCATGCGCGCTGTGCCCGTGGCAGGGCGCATGCGCGGGACTGCGGGAGGGAATCGCCGCCACCCTGCCGCGCAAGACCCCAAAGGCCCCGCGTCCCACCAGGTACGGCATCCATTTTTACATGACCGACGCCAGTGACCACCTGCTGTTGCACCGGCGCGAGGAAAGCGGCCTGCTTGGCGGCACACTGGGCCTGCCGGGGCCGCAATGGCGGGCCGAACGCTGGTCGCACGACGAAGGCCTGCGCCATGCCCCGCCGGGACGGCCTGCCCCCCACTGGCGTCATGTGGGGGAGGTAAAGCATGTCTTTACCCATTTCACACTGATCGTCGATGTCTATGCGGCGCATGTTACACGCTTTACCAACGCCATCGCGCGTGATGGCGGGCTGGTTTTTCCTGTGGTGCGACTGGAACAGATGGGTATCGCCTCCCTGATGCGCAAGTGTATTGCGCTGGCGCAGGCGTGCGTGGAATGAAACGAATGTACGGGCCACCCATGGATGGCACTTTTTTCATTGACGCGGACACACCCATCGCGGTTCACTGAAAAACCGCGATGTGGAAAGGGACCGTATCATGACCGTTGTCCAGCTTCTTTCACCGTTTATGCTCGCCCTTTCCGTGGGTGTGGCCGCAGCACTTCATCTTGTGCGCGCCAGGGGCCTCGCCCCACAGGCCCAGCCGGTCCGTGTCCGCAACCGACGCTGATCCCGCCCCTGAAATCACAGAATTCTTGCGCAGTTTCCTAAGAAGCTGTTTGAAAAGTCAGGCGCGACAACACACTGAAATTATAAAGGTTTTTGGTGAAGCTTTTTCTAAAAAGCTTCAGAAGACGCCGCCTTTTTCGATCAAAAGGCGGCACCCGAAAACTTTTCTTGTTTTTTATCAATGGTTTGTTTTCAAACAGTCTTTAGGTATCGCATCGACAAAAGGTGGCACCCTTAAGGTTTGTCATTGCCTATCACAGGGATCTGGAAACAGCCCCACGCAGGGCGACGGCATCCTGAAACCGTTGGACAGAACCACCCAAGGAATGCCGCCATATTCCGCAGGATATTCCTGACGCAGGCTTTTGCATAAAGACGTTTCCTCCTGTAGCACAATACCCCCATGACATTCATAACCATCCATCGGGATTCACCACCCCACACGCCTCGGGTGGGCGTCCTTCTGAGCAACCTCGGAACCCCTGATGGGACGGGATATGCGGCCATTCGCCGCTATCTGGGGGAGTTCCTGTCGGACCGCCGCATCATCGAGGCGAATCCCCTGATCTGGAAGCCGATCCTCAATGCGATCGTCCTGACCTTCCGCCCGCGCAAGACAGGCGCCGCATACCAGCGTATCTGGCACACCGACCGTGATGAAAGCCCGCTGCGTACCTATACCCGCGATCAGGCCGAAGGGTTGGCCGCACGGCTGGCCCCCGATGGAATCAGGGTGGCATGGGGCATGCGCTATGGCACCCCTACAACCGCCAGCGCGCTGCATGACCTGATCCGGCAGGGATGCGATCGTATCCTTATCGCGCCACTTTACCCGCAATACAGCGCCACAACCACCGCCACGGCCAACGACCAGGCATTTCGCGCGTTAATGCGCCTGCGCAACCAGCCGGCGACACGCACGCTACCGCCCTTTCCCGATCACCCGGCCTATATCGCCGCGCTTGCGGCGCGGGTGCGCGAACATCTTGCGACATTGCCCGTCGCGCCACAGAAAATCGTCGCATCCTTTCATGGCCTGCCCAAACAGTATGTGGAAAAAGGCGACCATTATCCCGCCGACTGCGAACGCACGATCGCAGCCCTGCGCACTGCCACGGGATATGATGCGGATACGATGCCGTTGACGTATCAGTCCCGTTTCGGCCCGGCCAAATGGCTGGAACCCTATACCGCGCCGTATATCGAATCCCTGCCCGCACAGGGCGTGACACGGATCGCGGTCATCATGCCGGGCTTTGTCTCTGACTGTATCGAAACGCTGGATGAAATCGGCAATGAAGTGCGTGAAGCCTTCCTTAAGGCCGGGGGCGAAGAACTGACCCTGATCCCCTGCCTGAACAACGCCCCGGTTGCGATTGATATGCTTGAAACGCTTATCCGCAACGAATTGCGGGGCTGGACTGACGCACCTGCCACGCCAGAGTGAGGGGACATAAAAAAGGAAGGCATCCCGACCAGTACGGGACGCCTTTCCTTCATGTCAGAGCATTTGAAAAAACCGACATGGTAAAGCCTGAATAATAAATGTTTCAGACGTTGCCCGTGCACGGACAGGCAATATTTTATCGAAGCTTTAGCAGGCTGTTTAAAACAGTCAGGCTCAATAACATCCTGAAATTATAAAGGTTTCTGGTGAAGCTTTTTCTAAAAAGCTTCAGAAGACGCTGCCTTTTTGGAAAAAGGTACCACCCAAAAACTTTTCCTGTTTTTTATCAATGATGTGTTTTCAACCGGTTCTTTAAAATACTCTTTTACACTACTCCGGCCCCACATGCAGGGCCGGGTAGTGCAACAGATTCAGTGCGCAGATGCAGCCTGCGGTGCGGGGGGATGTTCCGCATCATACAGGGTGGCTTTCTGCTCATCCGTCTTGCGGTTGCGGTAACGCTGCCACAGGCTCTCCTTGGGGTCGGCGGGATGTTCCTTGTCATACAGGGCCGCCTTTTCACGCAGGCCCTTGCGGTATTCATGGCGCTTGTACATACCAACCGCGCATCCGCCCACGGCACCCGCCACCGTATGATGGTTGGCGACATGCCCACCCACGGCACCGACCGCACCATATTTCAGGCATCCGCCCGGTTCCGCATGCGCCACCGCAACAGTGCCCCCGACCAGAGTGGTCGCCAGCAGGAATACCCTGGAAAATTTCTGTACCGTCATTGTCTGCATCATACCTGGCCCGATACTGATCCTGCCGGGAACGGGATGGCCTGCCCCGCTACGGCGCTTCTTGTTCAGGGACATTAGTAACACAATCCTTCGGACATGCATCATCCCCGTCAGGACTGGTCACAGTTTTCCGTCAGGTCATTATATACTTGTCCTTTTGGACAGGTATGCGCATTTTGCATGGGTGTAGCGGGCATGGTGGTCCCGCGCGCACCTGCCTGCCCCGCACTGCCCCCCGATGGTACAAGGGCCGATGGCGGTGCTGACTGCTGCTGTTGCTGCATCTCGGAATACAGGCTGTTGAGTTCGGCATCATAGACGGAGTCGTCTTCAGGCCCGGACCCGCTGGTGCCGTTATAGATACCAGGCGCGGCCTGGCGGCTGGCGGCGACGGCTGCGGCCCCGATGGCCATGCCAGTGCCGACACCAAGGCCATACCCACCCCAGCCCCAACCCCAGCCGTACGGATATCCCCATCCGCCCCAGCCCCACATCGGATAACCGCCACCCCAGCCCCAGCCCCAGCCGCGACCGCTCCAACCGCCGCCACGCCAGCCATCGACATTACGCCACCTGCCACCGCCGCCATGCCAGCCGCCGCCCATGCGACCACCACCATCACCGCCGTGCCAGCCACCCCCGCCACCACGGGCATAGGCGGGTGCAGGGCCACCGACGACCATGCCCCCGGCCAGGGCCAGCGCAACGCCAGCCAGAAGAAAGCGCTTCATTCCCAGTTCCTCCCTCGCCAGGGCATCATGCCCCACAAATACGCCCCCATACGGCACCGGATCCTATCGATATGTTACGCCCGCCCCCATGCAATGGGACATGGACACAACCACGCGCGTCAGCATCAATATGGGAAGATACAGCCACCTGCACGAGAAGGCACATATCCAATAATTTCAGGCATGATTTTCTGGGGGGAAACATCGCCCAAAGGCGATTTCCTGACCGGGAAAGATGACCGGCCCCCTGTAAAAACAGGGGTGGTCGGAGTGAGAGGATTCGAACCTCCGGCCCCTGCGTCCCGAACACAGTGCTCTACCAGGCTGAGCTACACTCCGTCTGGACGCGGCTATACAGGGGTCTGGCGGGTTCCGCAAGAGGGGGGCGCGTCTTTTCAGAAATGACCGACATTGGCGTTGCCACCATCGGTGGCCGCCGTATTACGCAGCGCACGCATCACGGCGGGGACATCATCAACCACGCAGAACAGGCGGCGCACATCCGGGGCTGCGAATCCGCTTTTGATCGTCGCCTCGATCATCGCCAGCAACGGATCGGCCCAGCGCGCGATATTGACGATGAAAATCGGCTTGTCATGCTGTCTGAGCTGTCGCCAGGTCATGATCTCGATCGTCTCGTCAAAGGTGCCAAGGCCGCCGGGCATCACCACGAAAGCGTCAGATTTCGAAAACATCAGCGCCTTGCGTTCATGCATGGAGGTCGTGACCGTCAGGTCCGTCACCCCTTCATGCATGACCTCGCGATCATGAAGGAAGGCAGGAATGATCCCGGTCACGCGTCCGCCCGACGTGATCGCAGCATCGGCCACAGCCCCCATCAGGCCGACATGGCCACCACCATAAACCAGCCGGATCCCCGCCTGACCCAGACACGCGCCGAGCTGAGTGGCGGCATCACGGAATTCAGGCCGCACGCCAAAGCGCGATCCACAGAATACAGCGACCGAGGAAATGGACATATCAGAGCAGTCTCCCACAAATCTTGGCGATGGATATCAGGCCCGTCCGGTCATGCACGCGCCTGGCGTTGCAGGAGGATCGTGGTCCCGACACCCGCCAGCGTAAACAGTGCCGACACCATGAACAACGCGCCATACCCCATTGTCTGAATGACAAGACCCAGCAGCGGCCCCGACAGGCCCACGGCGATATCAAGGAATACGGAAAACGCACCAAGTGCTGCGCCACGATTTTCCGGCCCGACCCGTGCAACAGCCAGTACCCCAAGCGCCGGAAACACAAGCGAGAACCCCGCCCCCGTCAGTGCAGCGCCCACATCGGCCATGAACACCCCCGAACAGCGCCACAGCACCAGCAGGCCGATCGTCTCCACAATCAGGGAAATCAGTGCAACGATCAGGCCCCCGCGACGGTCGATCTGGCGTGCGAAGACAAACCGCACCAGCACGAACACGATCCCGAACGCCGCCAGCGCAACAGCCGCGCCATCCCAGTTCTGGTGTGCGAAAAACAGGGCAAGGCACGATGAAATGGTGCCGAACCCGACCGACCCGCATGCCAGCACCACCCCATGGGGCAGAACGCGCCAGAATACGGTGCTGAATGGTGTGCGCGGCCCCTTGTGCGCGACGGGGGGCACGGGTTCGTATCCCAGCGCCAGCAGGAATCCGGCCAATGGCAGCACCGCCGACAGGGCCCCCACCAGCACCAGCCCGCCATAAGGCAGCGGCATGCCCGAAAGCATCTGCCCGATGGGCGCACCCAGCGCGATACCACCATAGGAGGTCACGCCATTCCATGAAATCACCTGCGCCGTGCGCGTGGCGCCAACGCGCCCGATATTCCACATGATCGCGCCGGTCGCGGTCCAGCTTTCACCCACCCCAAGGAAAACGCGGCTGAAGATCAGCAAAAGCGCCGACAGGGCTGCATAATGGCGCAGCAGGCCCGACGTCATCAGCATCAGGCCCGACAGGGTACAGACCGCAAGCCCGACCACTACGGCCGGTTTCGCCCCGCGCCGGTCCGCCGCCTGCCCCGCCGACGCGCGTGAGGCGAAGGTCGCGAGATACTGCAACGATACGGCGAAACCCGCGATGACCGTATTATATCCCAGTACCTGATGCACAAAAACCGGGATGACCGCCATCGGCAGCCCGATATCAATGTAACATAGCAGGTTGAACAGGACGACGGCCAGAATCCGCCGTGTTGGTGACGCCATGGACGTCTGCGGCAGGGTCATGATGGGATCGAAACTCCGGCTGGGACATACGGCGCGCCCGTCAGGCCCGCGTGAATATGGGCAGTATGGCAATGCAATGACGCAATATCAGTAAAAAGGCATCACGACAGCAATACAACCGCGTGACCCACGCACATGATACGGTGCGTGTCATGGTTGGCAGCGCAGGCGCGTAACATATAACCTGCCCCGACGTCATCCCGCCAACAGACAACAGGCACGCATGCCATGACCGACACCCCATCCGACCCCACACCCGACGCCGGCGGATTTGTCACCGTATCGAGCCGCCTTGCCTATGAAAACCCATGGACCCGCGTGCGGGAAGATATCATCATCCGCCCCAATGGCCGCAAGGGATTGTACGGCGTGGTCGAACGTGGGGATTTCGTCGTGATCCTGCCCCTGTGGGAAGAGAACGGCAAACGCTTCGTCACGCTGGTCCAGCAATATCGCTACCCCATAAAACAGCGGATGTGGGAACTGCCGATGGGCATGTGGGAAACCCGCCCTGATGCCAGCGCGCAGGACGTGGCGCACGGAGAATTGCGGGAAGAGACCGGGCTTGTGGCGGAAAACATGCGCGATGCGGGCCTGATGTACCAGGGCGCGGGATATACCACGCAAAAGGGCCGCGCCTATCTCGCCACCGGCCTGACACAGGGGCCACATGCGCGGGAGGAGACGGAAGAAGACATCACCTGTCACAAGGTAAGGCTGGAGGAAATGGAGGCCATGATCCGCGATGGCCGCATCACCTGCATGGTCACGATCGCCGCCTTTGGCCTGATCCGCGCACAGGGCTGGATTTGAACTGTCCCCGCCGGGACAGGCATATGATAACAGAAAACGCCGCCTTTTTAAAAAAGTCGGCCCCCAAAAAAACTTTTCCTGTTTTTTATCAGGACCATACCTGAAATCTTTGCCCATTCCCCCAATGGGGCATTTCCAATCACCCCTTGTAATTTCTGACTGTGGCCTTTTTCAGAAATGCAATAGCCATAGCGATGTTTCTGGAAACAGAAGTGCGCCAGAATTTGTAGATCCCGGCGGGTTTAAAGGGGGAATACCCTGCCAGACGGCCGCTTACACACCACACAGCGGAACAAGATAACGCTGCAGGTTCACCCGTAGAGGCATGAGATAGACATTGCCCCCCTGTGTCCGCACGGTGCGCATCATCTGCCGGGCAAAAGCGATGTTCGCCTCCATCGTCGGTTCGAAATCATGGGGGAAGATGACATGGTTCGTCGTCTCCCAATAAGAACGCGAACGCGGGCCGACCACGGGGGAAATGCCCCAGAACACATTTTCCCCATGCAGCCAGTTCATGCACAGGTCCAGCATGCGCATGTCAAAAATCGGCTGCGTAAAGAACCCGACCGCCCCGGCTTCCTTTTTGCGTGCGATGGCCTCCATCTCCCGGTAAGGGGCGCGGCGATACGGGTCGAATGCGGCATAAACCGCCAGATGCGGCGCCTCTGCACGGTACCGGCGGATGATGCTTTCGGTCGTGTTGGGATAGGTCAGGTGCCGCAGGTCCGATGGCGGGTCGCCCTGCACCACCAATACTGCCTCCAGCCCTTCCTGCCCAACACCCGGCAGGGGCGCGTCAGGCGCGATGTCGATGGCACGGATATGCGGGATCACATTGGGGAAATGCGGACGCGCCAGCGCGGCTGCGTCCCAGCTCCGCAGGGGAAAGCGCAGCAGGTCGGGAATGTTGATCATATCCGCAAGGGGGAAGCACGACCGCACCTCCGCCGCGTCACGCAGAAGGGTTTCGATATCGCGTGGGATCAGTTCGACGGAAACCTGCATCACACGGTATCCCCCACACCTTCGACAAGTTCACGCGCCGCCTGCATCGTGTTGCGCAACAGGCAGGCGATCGTCATCGGGCCGACACCACCGGGCACCGGGGTAATCTGCCCCGCGATATGGCGGGCTTCGTCGAACACCACATCCCCCACCAGCCGCGTCTTGCCATTTTCCACCGGTACGCGCGAAATACCGACATCAATCACGGTCGCCCCCGGTTTGATCCATGCCCCGTTCACCAACCCGCTGCACCCGGTCGCGACAACCAGAATATCCGCCTGCCGCGCCAGCACCTGTGGATCGCGCGTGTCGATATGCGCGACGGTGACGGTACACCCCTCACGCAGCA
The DNA here is from genome assembly GCF_014843995.1 of Novacetimonas hansenii. Classification (NCBI taxonomy): domain Bacteria; kingdom Pseudomonadati; phylum Pseudomonadota; class Alphaproteobacteria; order Acetobacterales; family Acetobacteraceae; genus Novacetimonas; species Novacetimonas hansenii. Next base: position 134,535 of record NZ_CP062147.1, read on the forward strand.
GAAGTTGCGCCATGGGGCGGCCCACCAGATTCGAAGCGCCCACCACCATGGCGTTAAGGCCACGCAGATCCCCAACATAGGATTTCAGCAACAAAAGACAGCCCAGCGGGGTGCATGGCACAAGGCCCGGCAGACCAAGCGCCAGACGCCCCGCATTGACCACGCCCAGCCCGTCCACATCCTTGCGCGGGTCGATGGCGTTGGTCACGGCGACGGGATCAAGGTCGCCCGGCAGCGGAAGCTGCACGAGGATGCCGTGGATCTCGGGATCGATATTCAGTCGTGCGATCAGCGCCAGCAGTTCTTCCTGCGACGTGGTTTCGGGCAGCATATGCATGAATGAACGCATGCCCGCGCGATGGGTCTGCAAGGCCTTGTTGCGGACATACACTTCGCTTGCGGGGTCATTGCCGACAAGAACCACCGCAAGGCCGGGCGTGACCTGATGGCGGGCATAGAAGGCGCGCACATCCTCTGCGATGTCCTGCGTCAGGCGGTTGGCAAAGCCCTTGCCATCAATCAGGCGGGCCTCTCCCGGCGTGGGGATCTGGGGATCGGATGATACTGGACCAGTCATAACGCCTCCGCGACTTTCAACACGACGCACAGCAGATACGCAAGAAGTCCGGTCGCGACAATCACCTTTAGGCGCAATGGCACGCACACATATCGACCATGGCCATGAAAAAACCGGGGGACATGCCCCCGGTTCACACAATCAGGACAGTGCCTGAAAATAATCCGTTGATAAAAAGAACAAAGATCTTTGGCCATCATGTAGCCGAAGCTTTCCGTGGGAAAGATCGGGCAAAAGACCCTTGTTTTTTATCAGTCAGTTGCCTTCAGCCTCTCCCTTACTGCCCATCATCGTCATCACTGCTGTTATCGGCGTCATCGCTGCCCGGTGTCACCGCGACGAAAATGCTCTGGCCGTTACGCACAACCCGCAGCAGGACCGAATGATTGGTCTCCAGCGCCTGGCGGATGGCGGATACCGTGGCACGGGGATTTTCCACCGGCTTGTTGCCCACGGCCTGGATCACGTCGCCCGCATGGATGCCCGCCTGCTCTGCCGAGGAACCGGGCTGCACATCGCTGACGACCACGCCATGGACATTTTCATCAAGGCCAAGCTGCTGGCGTGCATCCGGCGTCAGCGGCGCAAGCGAGACGCCAAGGCGCGGTCCCTTGTCGTCGGCATGGTCATCGCCCACCGTCCCGTCGGTCGAGCCGCCCTTGCCAAGGTTCGCGATGGTCACGCTGGCGGTCTGGGGCTTGTCATTGCGCAGATAGCCGACCGTTACCTTGGTCCCCGGCACGACGGACGCCACCTTGACCGCAAGCGTATGGGGGGTATCGATCTTCTGCCCATTCAGGTCGGTTACGACATCCCCTGCCTTGATCCCGGCCTTTTCCGCCGGGCTGCCGGCGCTGACGCTGGCGACAAGGGCGCCTGTGGCCGGCGTGCCATTGACGGATTTCAGGCCCAGCGCCGTCGCCATGGACGGCGTGATCACCTGCGCCGTCACCCCGAGATAGCCGCGCGTCACATGGCCGGTCTTCTCCAACTGTTCGACCACGTTCTTGACCGTGTCGGACGGAATGGCGAAGCCGATGCCGATCGAACCGCCCGATGGCGACAGGATGGCAGTGTTCACGCCCACGACCTTGCCGTCCTGCGTGAACAGCGGGCCACCGGAATTGCCACGGTTGATCGGCGCGTCAACCTGGATGAAGGAATCATACGGCCCGTCGCCAATATCGCGGCCACGTGCAGAGACGATGCCCGCCGTCACCGTGCCGCCCAGGCCATAGGGATTGCCCACTGCAACAACCCATTCCCCCGGCTCCACCTTGTCGGAATCGCCAAGTTCGATGAAGCGCAGCTTGCCCGAAGGCGTGACCTTCAGCAGCGCGATGTCCGTCTTGGAATCACGGCCGACGATCTTGGCGGGCAGGCTGGTGCCGTCATCAAGCGTCACCGTCACCTTCGTCGCACCCTTTACGACATGGTTGTTGGTCACGACATACCCATCGGGCGAAATGACAAAGCCAGAGCCCCGGGCCTCCACATCATGATGTTGCTGCGGCATCATCTGGAACGGGAAGGGAAACGGAAAGCCGCCGGGCATGCCGCCACCGCCACCCACGTCCTCGCCAATATCGGCATTGTGGATCTTGGCGGTGATGGAAACGACGGCGGGCTTCACCTGTTTGACGAGGTTGACGAAATTCGGAAGCTGCTGGACCTGCGTATCAGGCCGGATGACGCCGCTGTCATCCGCCCGGGCGCATGGCGCACCGGCCACCATCCCACCCAGCAGGCTGCTGGCAAGCAATGTGGCGAGGAAGGCCCCGCGCACCGGGCGAGGAAAAACGGTTTTCGGCTGTAATGCGTCTGACATGGCATCCCTGAACATCTTGGTCTGATCTCGCTTGCGTCGGGCTGGGCCGTCCCGACCGGGGTTACAGTCCCATCGCCCGCACTGTGACGCAAGAGAACCAACCCCACTTATACCATGGCATGAAAGATACGTTAGATTACGCATCGTGACGCAACCCCGGGGCAACCGGGAGCGACCGGGAGACAACCGGGGAGGCATCGCATGGTTCAGGACATGCGACGGTTACGAAAAAACGCGCGCAGCATGTCCTGCGCCTCGCGCTCGCGCAGGCCACCGATGACCTCCGGGCGATGAAGGCAGCCGGGACGGGCGAACAGGCGCGGCCCATGGTCCACGCCACCGCCCTTTGGGTCATATGCCCCGAAAAGGATGCGTCCGATACGGAAATGCACCGCCGCCCCCGCGCACATGGGACACGGCTCAAGCGTGACATACAGGGCGCAGTCCGACAGCCGCTGCCCCCCGCGTATCCGCGTGGCCTCCCGCAGGGCCAGCATTTCCGCATGTGCCGACGGGTCATGCCATTCTTCCGACCGGTTCCCCGCGCACGACAGGATGACGCCACCGGGGCCGACCACCACCGCACCGACAGGCACTTCCCCCCGGCTGGCGGCGGCGCGCGCCTCGGCAAAGGCAAGGGACATCGGGTCCATCACACCATCGGGACGGGCGGCAGCGGGGGGGAAAGATGCAGGCATCACGGCACGATACCCCCGCACCGCAACCATTCAAGCCATTACGGCGTTGCACGGGTCGGCCCCGGTTTATGTTACCGTTATATGACCGTGCAAAAACACCACAGCGATGCACATTAACGTCAGGAAACCGCCATTTTCATGGACATTCCCTGACGTGTGCTGCCATCATTGACCTATGTGGTGTTACGTTTTGCAATATTCTGTAATCAGGGGTCCTGAATTTAACCGCGTCTCGTACCCGCGCCGCATTCCTGCAGGCTTTTGCACGGATCGCACGGCCACACGACACGCCTGACAGCACACGGGAGAAAGGGCATGCATACGCTTACGCTGATTTTGACCACAGCCGCGATCGTTGCAGGCATGGCCATCGCGGATGCCCCCCGTGGCGTCCGCCGCTCCGAATCCTGTCCCCTTTCCTGCAGTCTCGCACCCGTGGCGCAACAATAGGCCCGGACTGACGAAACGACACGGGACGGACGCGGGCGCATTTCCTTTCCTTGCGAATTATTCTAGGGAAACGGAATGGATACGTCCCATCCCCTGATCGGCGTGACACTGGATTGCGAACCGCCCTGTCCACCGCAACAGGGCGGATACTCACGCTATCCATGGTACGCCATACGCTGCAACTACATGGATGCCGTCACGGCCGCAGGTGGGGTGCCGGTCGGGCTGCCCCATGATTCGGCGGGGGCGGCTGCCATCATGGCGCGACTCGATGGCCTGATCGTCACTGGCGGGGCGTTCGATATCGCGCCCGACCTGTATGGCGGGGATGCGCCACATCCCACCGTCACCACGAAATCCACGCGCACGGCCGCCGAACTGGCGCTGGTACAGGCCGCGTTGCGGATGGGACGGCCCATTCTGGGCATATGTGGCGGGGAACAATTGCTGGCGGTTGCACTGGGCGGCACACTGATACAGCATATCCCCGACACCATCACGGCCCCCCTGCCCCATGAACAGCCCAATCCGCGCGACGAAGCCGGACACGAGGTCACAATCGTCCCCGGCACGCGTCTTGCGCATATCACGCGCGCCACCCGCATGGCGGTCAATTCGGCCCACCACCAGGCGGTCGCAACCCCCGGGCGCGCCATCGTCAGCGCCGTCGCCCCCGATGGCGTGATCGAGGCCGTGGAACTGCCGGGCCATCCTTTTTGCATCGGGGTGCAATGGCATCCCGAATTCGGCATTTCAACAGGGGACCGGCTCCTGTTCGATGCCCTGATCGACGCTTCGAGACACAGAGAATGACAAAAGACGCCTCCCCCGCCCCCACCACGCCGCATGGCGATCGCATCGCCAAGTGGCTGGGACGTTCCGGCGTCGCCAGCCGGCGCGATGCCGAACGGATGATCGAGGAAGGGCGCGTGCGCCTGAATGGCGACATCGTGCGCCATCCCGCCACCTTCGTGTCCGATGGCGACATCGTGCAGGTGGATGACAAAGTCATCGCCGCACCCGACCGCACGCGCCTGTGGCGCTATCACAAACCTGACGGGCTGGTGACGACCCATCGCGACCCTGATGGTCGCCCCACGGTATTCGCCTCCCTGCCCGAAGGGATGCCGCGCGTCATCAGCGTCGGCCGACTCGACCTCAACAGCGAAGGGCTGCTTTTGCTGACGAATGACGGTGAACTGGCGCGCAAGCTGGAACTGCCCAGCAACGGCTGGATCCGTCGCTATCGCGTGCGGGTCTTTGGCGTGGTGAACGAAGACCAACTGGCCGACCTTGCACAGGGCAGCGTGTTCGAAGGCGTCCATTACGGCCCGATCGAGGCGGCGCTGGATTCCAGCCGGGGCGACAATGCGTGGCTGACGGTTTCCCTGCGCGAAGGCAAGAACCGCGAAATCCGCAAGGTCATGCGTGGACTGAACCTGCATGTCAGCCGCCTGATCCGCACCTCTTATGGCCCGTTCCAGCTTGGCACGCTCGAACGCGAGGAGCTGGAGGAAGTGACCGGCAAGGTGCTGCGTGAACAGGTGCCCGGCCTTGCCAACCCGCGCCGCAACACGCGGGCGTAACGGGCACGACGGGAATGAGGATCGTTGCCGGCCGTTTCCGTGGCCGCGCCCTGCGCGCGCCGCCGGGCCGTGTCACACGCCCCACCGCCGACCGGGTGCGTCAGGCGCTGTTCGACATGTTGATGCATGCGCCATGGGCCGGACGTGACGTGATGGAGGGCGCGCAGGTGCTCGACGGATTCGCCGGCACCGGTGCCCTGGGGCTGGAGGCCCTGTCGCGCGGGGCGGCGGCGGCGCTGTTCATCGAAAGCGACCGCAACGCGCTGTCGGCCCTGCGTGACAATATCGCCGCGTGCGGGGCGCAGCCCATGGCGCAGGTCCGGGCATGGAACATGACGCGCCTGCCCCCACGCGGGGCGGCGACCCCGGCGGGGCTGGTGTTCCTTGACCCCCCTTATGGCCGCGACCTGCCCGCCGCCGCACTCGCCACGCTTGAACGGGGGGGATGGATCGCACCGGGCGCGCTGCTGATCGTGGAAACAGCCGCCGACGAAATCCCGCCCGTCGCCCCCGAACGCCTGCTGGCGCAGCGCGAACATGGTGCGGCACGGCTGTCGGTCTGGCGGCACGAGGATGCCACGGGACGATAATTTCGTCCATAAAAGGCGCAACCGCCCTTCTGTCACGCGCCATGGCCGCGTTATAGTCCCACGGATGTGGGCGCATGGCGTCATGCCCGCCCCTTTGCGCCCAGAGTTTTCATGACGGCCACACCCCGGCAACCTGCATGCCGCGATGTCATGGCCACACAAGCAGGATACGGATTTTTGGCGATCCCCGGCCGTTTCATCCCCGAGTCCCTGACATCCGGCCCCACACGGACCCGGCTGCTGCGGCGTCTTGCCGAAACGGGCGGGGTGGCGTTGTGGATGCTGGCGCTGGCGCTGATAGCCGCCTTGTGGAGTTATGATCCGCGCGATTCCTCGGCCAATACCTCCAGCGCGCAGGCCCCCACCAACCTGCTGGGCACGGTCGGGGCATATGTGTCGGACTTCCTGTTGCAGAACATGGGCATCACCAGCGCACTGGTCATCCTCGCGCTGATCGCATGGGGATGGCGTATCATCCGCCATAATGGCGTGGGCTCCGGGCTGATCCGCGTGGCCGCGCTGCTGGCGGCGATGCCGGTCCTGTCCGCCCTGCTGGCGGCCGTGCCGATCATGTTCCCCGCCGTCCCCAATCCGCAATGGCCGGCCGATTCCGGGCCAGGTGGGGCGGTAGGGCTGTCGCTGGCGCATATGGCGCTCCAGGCCGGGGTCAGCATGATGGGTGCGTGGGGACGGCCCATCATGTGGCTGCTGGGCCTTGTTCTGGCCCTGCTGCTGATCCCGCTGGCACTGGCGCTGTCACTGTCGGAATGGCGCGCGATCGGGCGCGCGCTGCGCATGGTGGGACGCCAGCCCGTCCGCCTTGCGGGCGGGGCGCATACCCTTGCGGGCAACATGCGCGCACGGGTGCAGGCCTCGCGCAGCGACCCTGCCCCCACCATTACGGACGCGCCCCCCCGGGCGCGTGACAGCCTTGCCGACGCCCTGCCTGAAGAGGACATCCCCCTTCCCCGCCGCATGGAGCCCGAGGCAGCCCCCCGTGCGCCGGACCCGGCCTATCCCGTGACGACGCACGCCCCCGTGCAGGCGCCTGCCCCCGCTGTGCCCGAGACCACGCCCGCGCGGGCCATGACGCCACCACCGCCCGTGCCGCTGCCTGCGACCTCACGCTCGCTAAGCGTGCGTGACGCCGCGCCACCGCCACTGCCCCCCGCACGGGAAACAGCCACGCAGCCCGAACCCGCAGCCAGCCTGCCCGCATCCTCCATGCAGGGCCGGGTGTCGATCGGCACGAACTGGGTCCATCCGCCAGGAATGGAGGAGGATATTTCCCCGCCGCTGCTGGTGAATCCGTCGGAACCGCAGGACCTTGCCCCCTGGCACGAGGATGCGCCCACACCGGCGACGACATTCGCCCCGCCGATCGACACCCCGTCACAGCCCGAACGACCGACCCTGCTGGGACGTCTGTTCAGCGGGGGCGCCACGCGCCCACCCGCGTCCCCCGTGCCCGAAGACCTGCCACCGGCGGCCCCGCCGACGGGTACGACCACCGCACCGATGGGCGAACGCTATGACGCACCGCAGCAGCATACATGGCAGTTGCCGCCCCTCTCCCTCCTTCGGCCCCCACCGTCACATGCCACCACCGGCCCGACGGAAGAACTGCTGAAGGCGAACGCCGCGCACCTTGTCACCATCTTGTCCGAATACGGCGTGCAGGGGGAAATCAGGACCTATCACGCAGGCCCGGTCGTCACCCTGTTCGAACTGATGCCCGCGCCTGGCATCCGTGCCGCGCGCGTCATCGGACTTGCGGATGACGTCGCACGCTCCCTTTCGGTGCTGAGCGTGCGTATCGCCACGGTGCCGGGACGCAATGTCATCGGGATCGAGGTGCCCAATACCCGCCGCGACACGGTCTATTTCTCCGAACTGCTGCGCGACGACCGCTGGGTGCATGCCCGCGCGCGCCTGAACCTCGCGCTGGGCAAGGATATTGCGGGGGAACCTGTCTATAGCGACCTTGGTTCCATGCCACACCTGATGATCGCGGGCACCACCGGGTCGGGCAAGTCGGTGGGCGTGAACGCCATGATCCTGTCACTGCTGTACCGGCTGTCACCGGATCAGTGCCGGCTGATCCTGATCGACCCCAAGATCCTTGAATTCTCGATCTATGAGGGCATTCCCCACCTGATGACGCCGGTGGTGACGGAACCGGCCAAGGCGGTCGCGGCCCTGAAATGGACCGTACGCGAAATGGACCGCCGTTACCGCGCCATGGCGCACCTGCAGGTCCGCAACATCGCCAGTTATAACGAACGTGTGGCCGAGGCGCGCGCGCGGGGCGAAATCGTGACCCGGCGCGTGCAGACGGGATATGACCCCGAAACGGGCAAGCCGACATTCGAAGAACAGCAACTCGCACTTGATGCCCTGCCCTATATCGTCGTGATCGTGGACGAGATGGCGGACCTGATGATCGTCGCGGGCAAGGAAATCGAGGCCCTGCTGCAACGTCTGGCGCAAAAGGCCCGCGCGGCGGGCATTCACCTGATCATCGCGACACAGCGCCCGTCCGTCGATGTCATCACCGGCACCATCAAGGCGAACTTCCCGACGCGCATCTCCTTTCAGGTCATCAGCAAATTCGACAGCCGCACCATCCTTGGCGAACAGGGGGCGGAACAGTTGCTGGGGCGTGGTGACATGCTGTTCATGCAGGCGGGGGGCCGCATCACGCGCGTCCATGGCCCCTTCGTCGATGATAGCGAAGTAGAGGCCGTGGTTGCCTTCCTGCGCGCGCAGGGGGAGCCCATCTATGACGATGAAGTCATCTCCGCCCAGGACGAGGACGGGGGTGGCCGCGCCATTGGCGGCGGCGCAGGCGGGAACGAGGAAGACAGCCTGTTCGGACAGGCGGTGGAGCTTGTCGCGCGCGAAGGCAAGGCGTCCACGTCCTTTATCCAGCGCCATCTTTCGATCGGCTATAACCGCGCGGCCAAGATCATCGAGCAGATGGAGAAAGAAGGCCTCGTCAGCGAAGCCAACCATGTCGGCCGTCGCGAGGTATTGATGCGCAAGACCGCCGACGACGAATGAAACCCCGCAGACCCGCCATCCCCCGCGTCACATCCCCCGCCCCGCGTGCTGTCACGCGTGCTGTATCGGACCGCAACGACGGGGAACTGCCCTTCCCTGTCCTGCTGCGGACGCGGCACTTCATCGTGATCGACAAGCCCCCCGGCCTGCCCGCCCATGCGGGTCGCGCGGGCGGGCCAAGCGTGGAAGACGCGTTCGCCCTGATGTCACGCCATCGCAACGGGCCATGGCTGGCGCACCGGCTGGATCGTGACACATCGGGGTGCCTGCTGGTGGCATTGCGCAAACAGGCGCTGATCGCGGCACAGGAATGTTTCGCCAGTGGCCGGACCACCAAGGTGTACTGGGCCATCACCCATGGCCATCCCACAGCGGGGCATGGGGTGGTCGAGGCCCCGCTGCTGCGGCGGGCGGAACGCGGGCAATGGCGGATGGAGATCACGCCCGACGGGCAGGACGCCCGCACGGCGTGGCGGTGCCTCGCACGCGGCCACATGCCCGATGGCAGCCCGGCAAGCTGGCTTGAACTGCGGCTGGAGACGGGGCGTACCCACCAGGCACGGGTGCATTGCGCGGCACTGGGTTGCCCGGTGATGGGGGATGGTCAATATGGTCGGGCGGACGGAAAGTCGCTACATCTGATGAGCCGTGAACTGTACCTGCCCCTTGACCCACCCATCCATGCCATCGCCCCGCCACCAGCCCATATGTGCCTGACCGCACGACAGGCGGGATGGACGCTGGCATGTCCGCCGGCCATCACACATGCCGTAACCAGAGCGCATATAACCGAACCACCCGCCGCCATGGCCCTGCGGGACAATGCCCCCACCCACGCGCAACATCCCGGCCATGACGTGCCCGCCACCACGCCCTGACGCGCGCCATTACGGAGAACCCCGTGTTTGCCCACCAGCTCACCGAAGGTCTGATCCGGGTCCTTGAACGTCCCGATCTGCGCGTTATCGCCGGTTCGCGGCGCATCAGCCTGTCGCCTGACCTGCCCGTCCCCTTCCGCGTCACCGATACGGGGCATGTGCTGCTGGGCGCGGCATGTCTGGGCCATGGGGATCACAGCGCATTTTACCTGCGCCATGCGCTCGAACTGGCGCATCTGCTGGAGGTTGCCCCCCGCCACCCCGTCATCGCCGCCCTGTGCGCGGCGCGGACGGCGGCACTGTTTCACGGGCTGGACGTCACCTGCGACGCCGCCCCCACCACGGTCGCGGGGCCGCTGCCGGCGTGGATCGACATCATGGCAGCAGACCACCTGCCCTCCCCTGCCATCCTGCATGAGGTCTGGCTGTCCGTGGCACCATGCCAGCCCGCGCCCGCCGATACGCCCGACATCGCGGCCATACATGCGCGCATGCAGGCAGTGTGGCCGTGGACCGGGCCGACCGAAACACTGATGGCCCTGGGCGGCGATGCACGGCTGAGTATCGACCCCACGACCGGCCTGAACCATTATGGCTGTTCACACCGGCCGCGCCCGTGGGCGGTCACATTCGCCTCATCCACCGCGTCCTCGCTCTCCGAACGTGGCTTTGCCGGGGCGGAGGCGGCGCGCCTGCGCCTGATCGCCGCCGCCCTGTCGGACCCGCATGCCGATGTGCCTGCCGCCCTGACGACGGAAATCCATGACGGAATCGCACGGTATTTCGGCCTGCGCGGGGATGAGGGGATCATCCTTGCCCCCTCTGGCACGGACTGCGAACTTTATGCACTGGCGCTGGCGGCGCTGGCGCCGGGGGGACGTGCGGTCAGCAATATCCTGATCGCGCCGGAAGAAACCGGAAGCGGCGTGCCCCTGGCCGCACGCGGATGCCATTTCGCCAACGATACCGCGCTGGGTCACATGGTGCCAAAGGGGCACCTGATCGCGGGATTCCCCGATGATACGCAGGTAATCGACCTGCCGATGCGTGACGCACGCGGGCAACAGATCCCGCTGGCGCAGGTCGATGCGGACTGCTTGCGCGTGGCGCGCGCGGAACTGGCACGCGGGCGGCATATCCTGCTGCATCGCCTTGACCTGTCAAAAACCGGGCTGCTCGCCCCACAGATGGAAACACTCGATACCCTCATCGCCACGGCCGCGGTCGGGCAGGTGGATGTGGTGGTCGATGCCTGCCAGACGCGACTCGACCCCGTGCGGGTACGCGACTACCTCGACCGGGGGTGGATGGTGATGGTCACGGGGTCCAAGTTCTTTACGGGGCCGCCGTTCTGCGGGGCGGTCCTGCTGCCTGCGCCGGTCATGGCGCGCCTGTCGGGCACGCCCCTGCCGACGGGGCTGGCGCAATACACCCATCAGGCGGCATGGCCTGCGGGACACGCGCGCATGGTGCTGCCGACGGGGCACAATATCGGGTTGAGCCTGCGCTGGCAGGCGGCCCTTGCGGAAATGGCCGCACTGTCGGAGGTGCCACGCGCCACCGTCACGCAACGCCTGCGGACATTCCTGTCAGCGGCACGCGACGCCATCACGCATAATCCCGACCTGTGCCTGTTGCCCCCTGTTGCCCCGCGCCGACCACCACTGGCCGATGCATGGGATGATGCCGCGACGATCCTGTCCTTTTTCGTGCGCGCACATGATGCACATGACACCTTCCGCCCGCTGGCGCTGGCACAGGCACGCAGGCTTTATGTATGGCTCAATACCGACCTATCGACCGTCATCCCCACCGGTGACGGGGATGAACGCCGCCTTGCGGCACTGTTGTGCCATGTGGGACAGCCGGTGCCGCTTGCACATCCGGCGCTGGGCGGGGAGCTGGCCGGGGCGTTGCGCATTTCGGCGGGCGCGCGCCTGGTTTCGGGCGAGCCCTCGCATGACGGTATGGACAGCCGACGCCGGATGGAGCGCGAAACACGCGATGTCCGTCGTGTGGTGGAAAAAATCAGCCTGATCCTGCGCCACTGGCCCACCATCGCCGCCCATGACCCGCATCCGACCTACATGCCGCATCACCTGGAGCAGGGATGACAATGAAAGTTTTTGGGTGTCGCCTCTTTTCAAAAAGGCGACGTCTTTCAAAGCTTTTTGAAAAAAGCTTTACCAAAAACTTCTGAATTCAGCTTAACCCCGAGGTCCTGCAGACGCTTTTATTTCTCCAGAGACAGGGGGCAGGAACCTGTGGTCCCTGCCGGGTCCGGGCAGAACCCGGTTTTTTCTTCGCTGTTTCGTACACGCACACGTCACGCTGACAAAAGCCTATGGAGACCCCTGCCCTCATGTCGCAGAATCACGGTAATTTCCTCGACACCCCGCAATTGCAGAAGGGGGTTACGCGGTTCTGGCTGATCCGCCACGCCATCGTTGAACAGAACGCGCGCAGGCACCTGTATGGTGCGATGGATGTGCCGCTATGCCCCGACAGCCTTGTCGCGCAACGCCCGATGTACGAGACGCTGGCCCGTCGCCTGCCGCATCCGGCATTATGGTTCACCTCCCCCCTTGGTCGGGCGCAGCAGACGGCGCAGGCCATCCAGCAGGCCGGATATGGCATGCAGGCCAGCCGGATCGAACCGGGTTTTACCGAACAGTCGATGGGCGAATGGCACGGCACGACACATGACCGCCTGCCGGAAAAACTGGCGGTGCCGGCGCATCCGTTCTGGTCCGTGGGGGCCACGGAACAGCCACCGGGTGGCGAAAGCATGGTGCAGGTCTGCGCCCGCGTCGGTGCGGCGCTGGATCGTATGTCGCGTGAATATGCGGGACAGGACATGGTGGTCGTCAGCCATGGCGGGGCGATCCGCGGGGCGTTGGCGCATGCGTTGCATGTCCATGCGCATACGGCACTGCATTTTTCGGTCCAGAACCTGTCGCTTAGCGTCATAGAACACCTGCGCGAGGGATGGCGCGTCGTCAATGTGAACGAACTGCCTCTGGCCTGACCCGTTCCATGTGCGGCATGCTCGGCTGTTATATCATGGCCCGTTGCCTGCTTTCCATTGCCGGAGACCGCACATCATGACCCATCCCACGTCCCGTTCCTTTCCGCGGGGAGCGGCGCTGCTGAACGATCCCGCCGCGAACAAGGGAACCGCCTTCAGCGCGGAGGAACGGCGCGTACTGGATATCGAAGGGCTGCTGCCGCCACAGATCGAGACACTGGAACGTCAGGCGGAACGCGTGTTCCGCCATCTTGACGCCAAACCGAACGACCTTGAACGCTATATCTACCTCTCCAGCCTTGGCGACCGGAATGAAACCCTGTTTTACAAGGTCGTCATGTCCGACCCGGCACGATTCGTGCCCATCATCTATGCCCCGACGCTGGGTGCGGTGTGCAAGGCGTTCAGCCACCTGTACCGCCGCCCGCGCGGCATGTATATCAGCCTGGAACATAAGGGGCGCATCGCCTCTGTCCTGCGTAACTGGCCCGAACGCAATGTCCGCTTTATCTGCGTAACAACAGGCGGGCGCATCCTTGGCCTTGGCGATATCGGGGTCAACGGCATGGGCATCCCGATTGGCAAGCTGCAGCTCTATACCGCATGCGGGGCCGTGCCACCACACACCACCCTGCCGATCCAGTTGGACATCGGCACGACCAACGCGGCACTGCGGGCGGACCCGCTTTATCTCGGGCTGCGGCGCGAACCGCCGGAACAGGCGGAACTTGATGCGTTCGTAGAGGAATTCGTCAATGCCGTACAGGAGGTCTTCCCCCCCTGCTGCATCCATTTCGAGGATTGGAAAGGCACGGATGCGATCCGCTACCTTGCGCATTATCGCGACCGTGTTTTGTGCTACAATGACGACATTCAGGGCACTGCGGCTGTCACACTGGCCGGCTTGACCACGGCCCTACAGATTCTGGAAGCCCCTTTGTCGGCCCAGAAGGTTGTGTTTCTGGGCGCGGGGTCATCAGGGCTGGGTATCGCAGACCTGCTTGTACGCGCCATGCAGCGCGAGGGCCTGTCGGAAGATGCCGCGCGCGCGCGCATCACCATGATGGACAAGGACGGGCTGCTGGTCACATCGCGCACCGACCTGTCGGAACAGCAGCGCCGCTATGCCCGCGATGATACGCCCACGACAGACCTTCTTGACGTGATTACGCGGGTGCGTCCCACGATCCTGATCGGGGTATCCACCATGGGGGATGCCTTCACACAGGCGGTGGTCGAACGCATGAGCGCGATCAACAGCCGTCCCATCATCTTTGCCCTGTCGATCCCCAATGCCGAATGCACGGCGGAACAGGCTTATACCTGGTCAAAGGGACAGGCCCTGTATGCCGCCGGCATCCAGTATCCGGTGGTCCAGGTCGGGGACCGGTCCTTCCATCCGGGGCAGGCCAACAATTTCTATATCTTTCCGGGGCTCGGCCTGGCCACCTATGCCACATGCCCACGCCACATCACCGATGATATCATCATCGAGGCCGCACATGCGCTTGCGGATCAGGTGGATACCGCAAGCCGTGCGCGCGGGCGGCTGTTCCCGCCACAGGACCAGATCGTGGAGGTGGAAATCACCTCGGCCTGTCGCCTTGCAGAATATATCTTTGACCATGACATGGCCCATGTCGAACGCCCCGACGATATCCGCAAATGGGTCGAGGGCATGATCTATACCCCGACATACAAGCCCATCGCACTGGAGTGAATCCAGACATATGCCTTTTCCCAAAGATCCATATCTTTGCGCAGCGTTTGAGAGACTGCTTGAAAAGTCATTCTTAATAACATACTGAAATTATAAAGGTTTTTGGGGAATCTTTTCCCAAAAAGCTTCAGAAGACGCCGCCTTTCTGAAATAAAAGGCGGCGTCCAGAAACTTTTCTTATTTTTTCTCAATGAGCTGTTTTCAGACACGCTCCGAGAACAGCGGCGCCATAAACATTTATAATGTCAGTAGGTGACTGGTCCTGCCATTTCAAATGGCCTGCCAAAGAATGACAAACCTTCTGATACCGCCCCCCTTCAGGACTCTGGGGCTGCGACCTCTCTGCGGGGCTATCGCGGCAGTTTATGCATTGCGGGGATGGAACAGGATCACCCCTGCCCCGATCAGGCAAATCGCAGCCCCCAGGATTTCCCAACGTGTCGGGGCATATCCCTCCACCACGCGCATCCATGTCAGGGATGCAAGGATATAGATCCCGCCATAGGCCGCATAGGCCTGCCCCGCCGTATCGGTATCAATGCGTGTCAGCAACCACGCAAACGCCACCAGCGCCGCCATGCCAGGGATCAGACAGGCGATGGACCGCCCCAGCCGCAACCACGCCCAAAAAGCAAAACAGCCACCAATTTCACACAAACCAGCCACCAGATAAATGGCAAGGGACAGGATATACTGCTTCACTGACGACGCTTCCTTTCCTGATATCAGAACCGGCCATATCCACAGCAGAACACCCCGTCCCCGTCCAATGGCTGGAACCTGCATATCCACGGAACATGACCTGAATGGTAAAGGGAGTTTGGTGGAGATTTTTCAAAAATCTGCAACACCGTCGCCCTTGTTAAAAAGGCAGCATGGCGCCGTTTATGATCTTTATCGGGCATCTTGGGCGGATATTGCCGGATTGTTGTCCAGATACAAAAAATCCCGGCATCAGATGATACCGGGATTTTCATACGGCAATCGGCGTTACACCGGAATTCTGTGGTGGGCGCACAAGGGCTCGAACCTTGGACCCGCTGATTAAGAGTCAGCTGCTCTACCAACTGAGCTATGCGCCCACAGACTTTCCCCTTTCGGGTGAGGGGCTTTTACCAAGACAGGCCCATGGCGACAAGGGGTTTTTTGAATATTTTTTCCAACATAGTGAACCCACCCCATGGATCACCATCACCCCACCTGAACGTCCACAGGTTCATCGTTTGTTTTTTAACGCCCGAAAGAACACACATTCAAAACCCGCAGAAACATTCCCCCGATCAGGCCATGGGCAGAGGTTTGAAACCACCCCGTATAATTGCAGAAGCGGCCTGGTCCTTTTCCGCAGGAAAGAACCCTCTGCCCCCTTCCCTCATGCCTCATGCCTCATGCCTCATGCCTGCAACAGCCGCAGCAACCCATCGAACTGGTCCAGGGAACGGTAATCCACACGCAGCGAACCACCCTTGCCATCAAAGGTAATCTGGACCTTCAACCCGAGCTTTGCCGTCAGGTCACGTTCCAGCGACCCGATTTCCGGGTCTTTATGCGCCTGCTCCTCCCGCTTTGCCGCGACCTTGTTCTTTGCATCCGTTTTTTTCGACAGGGCCTCGGTCTGGCGGACGTTGAGCCCCTGTTTCAGCACAACCTTCAGCGCCGCGACAGGATCGGGATGCGCCAGCAGCGCACGTGCATGACCCGCCGACAGTTCCCTGTCCCGCACGGCATCACGCACAGGCGGGGGAAGTTGCAACAGGCGCACCATATTGGCGACATGGGGGCGTGACTTGCCAATGGCCCCCGCCAGTTCTTCCTGTGTCAGGCGGTAATCGTCGAGCAGACGTTGCAGGCCCTCCGCCTCTTCCATGGCATTCAGGTCTGCGCGTTGCAGGTTTTCCACCAGCGCCGCCGCCATCGCATCGCCATCGTCAAGGGCACGGATATGGACCGGCACCTCATGCAGGGACGCAAGCTGTGCGGCACGCCAGCGCCGTTCCCCGGCGATGATCTGGAACATATTGGGACGATCCGGGTGGGGACGCACAAGGATCGGCTGCAAAATACCCCGCGTACGGATGGAATCCGCCAGTTCTTCCAACGCTTCGGGGGCCATGTGCTGGCGCGGCTGGAACGGGCCGGGTTCAAGGACATCCACCGGAAGCACAGAGCCACCATCCATATTTTTACGCGGTTCCAGCCCCGGTGCAGGATTGAGCATGTTCACCTGATCGCCGAGCAACGCGGCAAGCCCCCGGCCCAATCGTGGGCGGGCGGCATCCTTCTTGGGTTTCATCCCTGCTTTTTCCCTTTCCGGCCCGCCCTGAGTGCAAGGCGTGAGGTCACTTCATCCGACAGCGCCCTATAGGCCTGGCTGCCGGAGGAACGGGCGTCGTAAAACATCACGGCCTGCCCATGGCTCTGTGCTTCGGAAATGCGAATATTGCGCGGAATGACCGTCTCCAGCACGCGATCGCCAAAGAAGCTGCGGGCGTCCGCCGCCACCAGTTCCGACAGGTTGTTACGCCGGTCATACATCGTCAGCACGATCCCCTCCAGCTTCAGCGCCGGGTTCAGGGACTTGCACAGGCTGTTGACGGTGCGCACCAACTGGCTGATCCCTTCCAGCGCAAAAAACTCGCACTGCAACGGCACGATCACCGCCTGTGCGGCCACAAGCGCATTCAGCGTCAACAGGCCAAGGCTGGGTGGGCAATCAATCAGGATGACATCATATTCACCGCCAATCCGCGCAATGGCATCACGCAGGCGATATTCCCGTCGATCCGACATGACCAGTTCCAGTTCCGCCCCGGCCAGTTCGGTATCCGCCGCAATAACCGACAGGCCGGGAACGGATGTTTCCTGGATCAGGTCAGCCGCCGGCGCATCCTCCCCAATCAGGGCATAGGTCCCACGACGCCGGTTTTCATAACCGATCCCCAACCCGGTGGACGCATTTCCCTGCGGGTCGATATCAATCAGCAGAACACGGAACCCACCTGCCGCAAGACCGGCGGCAAGGTTGATGGCAGTAGTTGTTTTCCCCACCCCGCCCTTCTGGTTCGCAAGGGCGATGATGCGGGGGGCATGCGCGGCCTTATCGACCGGATGATGCATGGTTGTGGTCTGTGACACGCCTTATATCGCTCAATCTAAGAATGATACCATCCGCATCAGTGCGGCTTGGAATTCGGGTCACCGCCATACGCCAGTCGGCATTGGCGGCATTGAGTTCTTCGTCTGCGTTCTTTCCCTTCAGAAACAGGCAGAATCCTTCCTTATCCAGAAATCGTACGCCCCATTGCAATAACTGCGGCAATGGGGCCAGGGCACGCGCGGTGACGATATCGGCAGGCCCGGCCTCCGCCGCCTCGATCCGCGCGGCGATGACACGGGTGCGCACACCCGCCACACGGGAGGCCTCGCGCAGGAACGCGGCCTTGCGTTGGTCAGATTCAATCAGCGTGACATGCGCGTCAGTCGCCATCGCAATCACCAGCCCGGGAAATCCCCCGCCCGACCCCATATCCACAACCCGCGCACCCTGTGGGATCAGGGCCGCAAGTTGCAGGCTGTCGGCAATATGGCGGGGCCATAACTGCGCCAGGTCCGGACGGGACACAAGGTTGATGCGCGCATTCCAGCGCACCAGCAGGTCAGCATAGGCCGTCAGGCGATCGCGTGTTTCACGTGAAACATCATCCAGCACACCTGCATGCCCCATCATGTCTGCCCCCGACATCAGGCCACCTGCCGCACATGCGACAATACCGCCACCAGTGCGGAAGGCGTAATGCCGGGAATGCGCTGTGCCGCACCAAAAGTGACAGGCCGCGCCTGCGACAGGCGTTCCTGCATTTCGGTACTGAGGCCACCAATCGCATGGTAATCAAGGTCATGCGGCAAGACGAGGCGTCCGTCATTGGCAAGCTGGCGGATTTCGCGTTCCTGTCGGGACAGGTATCCGCTGTACCGGGCTTCGGTCGCGACATGCTGACGCACCCGTGACGACAGGCTGCCCACCCATGGGGCAACCTTCTCCACCACATCCATCAGCGCCCCCGTCGCCATGACATCCAGCAACGATCGCGCACGCCCGTCGGCAGATACTGTAATCCCCTCACGCCGCAGGGTTTCGGGCGGATAGGTATCGGTGCGGGCACGTTCCATCGCCATGTCGATCGCGGCCTGCTCCTCCGCAAAGCGCTGACGGCGCGCGGGGCCGATACAGCCCCATGCCATGCCCAGCGGCGTCAGGCGCAGATCGGCATTATCCGCGCGCAACGTCAGGCGATATTCCGCACGCGACGTGAACATGCGATAGGGTTCGGACACCCCCTGCGTCGTCAGGTCATCAATCATGACACCGATATAGGCCGTGCCCCGATCCAGCGTCACCGCCCCCTCGCCCGCCGCACGACGCGCGGCGTTGATACCGGCCACGATTCCCTGCGCGCCGGCTTCCTCATATCCCGTCGTGCCATTGACCTGCCCGGCAAGGAACAGGCCCGGCAGGGACTTCAGCTCCAGCGCGGGGGTCAGCTCACGCGGATCGACATAGTCATATTCAACCGCATAGCCGGGGCGCACGATACGACAGCGTTCCAGCCCGGGTATGGAATGCAGCATCTGTTCCTGCACATCCGCAGGCAGACTGGTGGAGATCCCATTGGGATAGACCAGTCCCCCCCCGGGATTATCCGGCAGCGCCTCGGGTTCAAGGAATATCTGGTGGCTGTCACGCTGTGCGAAGCGTACGACCTTGTCCTCGATGGAAGGACAGTAACGCGGCCCCCGCCCCGAAATCGCGCCACCATAAATGGCCGACAGGTGCAGATGTTCACGAATGATATCGTGCGTACGGGGTGTCGTCGCGGTAATGCGGCATGACACCTGGGGGTTCGTGATCGTGTCGGTCATGCGGCTGAACGGTTCGGGAATCGCATCGCCCCGATCCTCCGCCAGAGCATCCCAGTCGATGCTGTCACGGGCAATACGGGCGGGCGTGCCGGTCTTCAGCCGCCCCATCCGCAGGCCCAGCGCCTGCAACCGCTCCCCCAGCCTATGGGCCGGGGCCTCCCCCACACGTCCGGCAGGCTGACTGTCATGGCCAACATGGATGACCCCCCGCAGGAACGTCCCCGCCGTCAGGACGACCGCCCCGGCATGGAAGATGCGCCCATCCTCACACACAACGCCACGGACCGTGTGGCCATCATCCACCACAAGATCACCCGCAGCGCCCTCGACAATCTCCAGACCTTCGGTTTCAGCCAGAAGATCGAGGATCGCACGCTGGTAAAGGGAGCGGTCCGCCTGCGCACGCGGACCATGGACGGCAGGCCCCTTGGAGCGGTTGAGCAGCTTGAAATGAATACCCGCCCGGTCCGCCGCCTTCCCCATCAGGCCATCCAGCGCGTCAATTTCGCGCACAAGATGCCCCTTGCCAATTCCACCGATTGCGGGGTTGCACGACATCACCCCCACCGTCGCACGCTGATGGGTCAGCAGCATGGTCCGCGCGCCACACCGCGCGGCAGCGGCAGCGGCCTCGCACCCGGCATGGCCGCCGCCAATCACGATCACATCATAAGTGGCGTTGTACGTGGCGTTCACCCTACCCCCTACTCCTGCTCTATCCCTACTTGCCGATACAGAACTGCCCGAACACCGTGTCCAGCAGCGCCTCCACCCCTACGGCCCCGGTCAGGCGCCCCAGTGCACGCATCGCCAGACGCATTTCCTCGCCCCGCACCTCCGGCCATGCATCATCGGCGGCGCGGTTCAGGTGATGGGCCGTCTCCTCGATCGCTGCGCGATGACGCGCCCGCGTCAGGGGGGCGGCGGCACGTCCCTGCGTCAGGTCGCGCGCACGTTGCGCCAGAACATCACGCAGGGCCTCCATCCCTTCCCCGGTCCGCACACTGATACCCATGATGCCCGGCGGGGCGGCAACCTCATCAATCCTGTTGCAGACCATGATGCTGTCGGGGCCGACCTTATCCGGTACCGCTGCCCCTGAAAACACATGTATCACGCAATCTGCCTGTTTCACGTGAAACAATGCACGTCGCACGCCCTCGGCCTCTATTTCGTCATCGGTTTCACGCAGGCCCGCCGTATCCACCACTATCACCGGGACATCACCCAGCACGATGCGCACCTCGATCGCATCGCGCGTGGTCCCGGCACGCGACGACACGATGGCGGCGTCACGCTGCGCCAGCGTGTTCAGCAGGCTCGACTTCCCCACATTGGGCTCGCCTACAATCGTAAATACCAGCCCCCGACGCAGGCGCTCTCCCTGACTGCCATCATCAAGGTACGCCTGCATTTCGTCGCGCAACTGCGCAAGCGTGCCAAGCAATGCGTCTTCCACTTCCGGCGGCAGGTCCTCGTCCGGGAAATCGATCAATGCTTCCTGATGGGCAAGCGCTGTCCGCAGACGCGCGGCCCAATCCTCATACAGGCGACTTTGTGCGCCATCGGCCTGTGCCAGCGCCTGCCGCCGCTGGGCCTCGGTCTCCGCATCAATCAGGTCGGCAATCCCTTCCGCCTGCACAAGGTCGAGCCGACCGCCGGCAAAAGCACGGCGCGTGAACTCCCCCGGTTCGGCGGGACGCGCACCCAGCGCCACCAGCGCATCGGCCACACCGGCAATGACCGCAGGCCCGGCATGCAGGTGCAGTTCGGCACTGTCCTCGCCAGTATAGCTGTTGGGACCGGGAAACCACAGCACGACGGCACGATCCAGCAACACGCCCGGCCCCGCATCCGCATCACGTCGCCATATCCCACGCAATGACGCGCGGCGCGGTTCAGGCAGGCCACCGCACAGGCTGCGCAGGATTGCATCACACCCGGCGCCACTGATACGCATGACGGCAATGGCGGCGCGCCCCGCACCGGTGGCGAGGGCAAAAATCACGGGCGCCATACCGTCGCCATGTCGCCTTACTGGAAGCTCGGTTGCCGCGGTCATTCGGGTTGTTCCCATTTCCTCTGTGACGGGAACGGGTTATCGTCCACGTCCCTGTCGTGATCAAGGTGACACATGCCACAACTCTCCCTGCATTCCCCCACTGGCCCGCTGACCGTCTCGGCCGAGGACGACACGATTGTGGCGCTCGACTGGGGTTGGGGCCGGGACCAGGAAGAAACACCCCTGTTGCGACGCGCATGCGACTGGCTCGATGCCTATTTCGATGGGGACACCACGCCATGCACCCTGCCGCTGTCCCCTTATGGCACACCACAGCAGGTTGCGGCATGGACATTCATCCGCACCATCCCGATGGGCCATACCCTCCCCTGCGCCGAGGTCGCACGGCAGGCCAGCGTGACGGTGGCCGATGTTGTGACCGCATGCAGCGAAAACCCCATACCCATCCTGATCCCCTGCCACCGGGTAAATATGGAAGGATGCGCGGATTACGACGCGGATACCTATCCCGGCGATCGCGGGGCGATGGACCGCGCCTTCCTGCGGGATCTGGAAACCGACGCCCCCGATCTGGATTGAACACACAGCCTCCTTCACCACAAGGAAACCCTGTCATGAACACAGTCATCCGCGTCCACGAATATGGCGGTCCCGACGTCCTGCGTATCGAAGACCTGCCAATTCCCGTTCCGGGCAAAGGCGAGGTCCTGATCCGCCAAGAGGCAATGGGCGTCAATTTCATTGACACCTATTACCGCAGTGGCCTTTACAAATTCCCTTCCCTGCCCGCGACGCCGGGCATGGAGGGTGCGGGCGTGGTGACGGCGGTTGGCCCAGGTGTAACCGACCTCGCGGTGGGGGCGCGGGTGGCCTATCCCATCGTTCTGGGCGGATATGCGCATCACCGTGTCATCGCGGCAGACCGCGTGGTGGCGCTGCCTGCCGCCATTCCGTTCGAAACGGCGGCGGGAATCATGTTGCGCGGCCTGTCGGTGCATATGCTGTTGCGACAGGTATATAAGGTGCGCAAGGGGGAAAACATCCTCGTCTATGCGGCGGCAGGTGGGGTCGGGTTGCTGATGTGCCAATGGGCGCGGCATCTGGGCGCACGTGTCATTGGCATTGTTTCGACCGAGGAAAAGGCCGAACTGGCACGCGCCAACGGGGCGGCCGACGTTCTGGTCGGCACACATGACATCCCCACGCGGGTCCGCGACCTGACCGACGGCGCAATGGTGCCGGTCGTCTATGACAGCATCGGCCGCGTCACGTTCGAAGACAGCCTGAACTGCCTTGCGCCACGTGGCCTGATGGTCAGCTATGGCAACGCATCCGGCGCGGTAACGGATGTTGCGGTCGGCACATTGGCCAGTCATGGCAGCCTGTATCTGACGCGCCCGTCACTGGGCACCTATATCGCACAGCGTGATGAACTGGTGGAGGGTGCGACGGAACTGTTCGGACTGGTGGAACAGGGCATCCTGACCCCACGCATCGGACAGAGTTTCGCCCTGAAAGACGCCGCACAGGCGCATGTCGCGCTGGAATCACGCAAGACAACAGGCAGCACGATCCTGTTGCCATAACACGCCACGGCCTGTCGAAAACCACTTTCCATAAATAGGTCGAGGGTGCAGGGAGCCATGCTCCCTGCCGGGCCCGGGCCGCACCCGGATGCCTTACTCAATACAGGGGTTTCGTCACCTGATGGCGACCTTCAGGGGCTTTGCCCCCGAACCCCCACCAAAGGTCACAGACCTTTGGAAACCCCTTCGCCTCAACAGATCGAGGGTGCAGGGAGCATGCTCCCTGCCAGGTCCGGGCCGCACCCGGATGCCATACTCAATACAGGGGTTTCGGATCAGGTCGCGATCCAGCCATCCTGCTGCAACGCCACCCCGGCCAGATACAGGCTGCCGCAGATCACCACCCGTGCCGGCGGCCGGGACGGCGTATTATTGTGTGACAGATGTTCCAACGCCTGACGGATGGTGGGGCCTGCGGTGACACGTCCCTGTCCTGCCGCGATAATCTCTGCGACCGGCAGGGCAAGGTGCTGCTCAGGCTCCGCCACGGCCTGCACACTTGCGGCGTGGGGCAGCAACGGGGCAAGGAAACCGGAGGCATCCTTGGTCTGTTTCATGCCAACGATCAGGTGGACGGGACGATCAGACCAGTCCTGTATCACGCGCGCCAATGCATCCCCCGCACCGGGGTTGTGCCCACCATCGAGCCACAGATCCCACCCATCGGGCAAAACCTGCGCCAGCGCGCCCCCCAACCGTTGCAACCGTGCAGGCCAGTGCGCATCGGCAAGGCCCGCCCACGCGCCAGCCGGGATCGACAGGCCACTTGCACGCAGGGTGGCAACCGCAAGGCCCGCATTATCCACCTGATGCGCCCCGTGCAGGCCGGGATGCGGC
Organism: Novacetimonas hansenii; assembly: GCF_014843995.1. NCBI lineage: Bacteria > Pseudomonadati > Pseudomonadota > Alphaproteobacteria > Acetobacterales > Acetobacteraceae > Novacetimonas > Novacetimonas hansenii. Next base: position 158,319 of record NZ_CP062147.1, read on the forward strand.
AGTTCCAGCATCCCTTCCCCATCGCGATAGACCAGACGCGCGCCATCGGGTGACGGGGTGATGGACCATTCATGACCACGCCGCCACAAGGGCGCATCATGTTCCGCCGCCGTGCGGGCGATCACACCCATCACGTCCGCCGGGTGCCGTCCGGTGGCAACCGGTACGAAATCCTTGATGATACCGGCTTTTTCCAGGGCGATCTTTTCCAGCGTATCGCCAAGGAACGCCTCATGATCCATGGAGATGGAGGCAATAGCGCATGCCGCCGGGCGCGCCAGCACATTGGTCGCGTCGTAACGCCCGCCCAGCCCGACTTCGACGATCATCAATTCGGCAGGATGACGCGCGCCCAGCACGAATCCCGCCGCTGTCAGGACCTCGAACACGGTGATCGGCGCGCCTTCATTGACGCGTTCGATCTCCTCCAGCACCGCAGCCAGTTCGGGTTCGGACACAAGACGCCCGGCAATACGGAAGCGTTCGGTCACATGCACAAGATGCGGCGACGTCATGACATGGACACGCCATCCCGCCGCCTCCGCAATCGCGCGGATCATGGCACAGGTGCTGCCCTTGCCATTGGTGCCCGCCACATGGATGACCGGCGGCAGATGGCGTTCGGGATGACCCAGACACGCCAGCAGATGTTCCAGACGCCCCAGCGACAGGTCGATCAATGCCGGATAAAGCTGGTTCAGCCGTTCGAGGATCACACCGGTACGCCCGGCGAATTCAGGACCAAGACCGGACGTTGGCGAAGCATTCATGATGGACCGTTACAGGTTACGCCGCGCAGGTTACGCTGCGGATGGCGTGATATGGGCGTGGTTGAGTTGCCCGATCAGGGTGCCAAGGATGGTCGGCAGTTCAGACCGCGTGACCACCATGTCGAGCATGCCGTGATCAAGCAGATATTCCGCGCGCTGGAACCCTTCGGGCAACTTTTCGCGCACGGTATCCTCGATCACGCGCTGCCCGGCAAAGCCGATCAGGGCGTTCGGTTCCGCAATCTGGACATCGCCCAGCATCGCAAAGGAGGCAGAGACCCCGCCCGTCGTCGGGTTGGTCATGACCACGATATAAGGCAGCCTTGCCTCGCGCAGCATTTCCACCGCGATGGTCGTGCGCGGCATCTGCATCAGGCTGAGCATCCCTTCCTGCATGCGCGCCCCACCCGATGCGGTAAAGACGATCAGCGGGGCCTGTTGCAGGATCGCAAGGCGGGCGGCGGCGAGGAATGCCTCGCCCAATGCCGCCCCCATCGTGCCGGCGATGAATTCAAACGCCATGACCGCGACAACCGCATCATGCCCACCGATGCGGCCATGCGCGACCGCCATTGATTCCTCAAGCTGGGACTTCGCGCGCTCGTCCTTCAGCCGGTCTGTGTAACGCTTGCGGTCACGAAAGGACAGGGGATCAACCGGGGCCTTGGGCAGTTCGATACGGGTGAACTCCCCCTTGTCGAACGTCCATTCCAGGCGCTCATGCACCGAGGCGCGCATATGGTGCCCGCAATGCGGACAGACATTCATCGCGCGCCGCAGATCCTTGACCAGGATCATCTGTTCACAGGACTCGCAATTGGTCCACAGGTTGTCCGGCACTTCCCGCTTGAGCAGGCCACGGATCTTGGGCCGGACATATTCGGTCAGCCAGCTCATGTTACCTCTCCCTGACGTACGTCTATGCGCCTGCTCCATACAGGCAGATCGCACGTTATGCCAGATTCACGTTCATACCCGCGCGGCATGGACCGCATCGGCCAGTTCGCGCAAGTGCGACAGCACGCTGTCAACGGTCTGCGCCGTGGCGTTCCCATCCGCATCAAGCGTCCCCTCAAGCGTGTTGAGCAATGCGGAGGCCACGACGGCCGCATCGGCGGCACGCACGGCATTGGCCGCCTGCGCCGGGGCGCGGATGCCAAAGCCGATGGCGATCGGCAGGTCCGTCACGGCGCGCAGGCGCGGGATCGCGACGGCAAGTTCATCGGTACTGGCCGTGCGTGTGCCGGTTACACCTGTGATACTGACATAATACAGGAAGCCAGATGCCCCATTCAGTACAACCGGCAGGCGCGCATCCGGCGTGGTTGGCGCGACAAGGCGGATGATGTCCAGCCCGTTCGCCGCGGCAGGCCCACGCAGCAGGTCGCCTTCCTCTGGCGGGACATCGACGATAATCAGCCCGTCCACGCCCGCGCGCGCGGCGTCGGCGCAGAACCGTTCATGGCCATATGCCTCGATCGGGTTGAGATATCCCATCAGGATGATCGGCGTGTCATGATCGTCGCGCCGGAATTCCGCGATCATCTCCAGCACGCGCGGCATGTTCGCCCCGCCACGCAGGCCACGCAGCGCCGCCTTCTGGATGGTCGGGCCATCGGCGCTGGGGTCGCTGAAGGGCATGCCGACCTCGATCAGGTCAGCGCCTGCCCCCGGCATCCCCTTGAGCAATGCGAGCGAGGTTTCATAATCGGGGTCGCATGCCTCCACATACGGGATCAGGGCGCCACGCCCCTGTTGCTTCAGGGCGGCGAATCGACTGGCAATACGGCTCACAACGACACTCCCAGATGCGCGGCGACGGTGAAGATATCCTTGTCCCCCCGGCCTGATACGTTCAGTACGATGACCTGATCCGGCGACATGGTGGACGCCAGCTTTGCGACATAGGCCAGGGCGTGGGCGCATTCCAGCGCGGGGATGATCCCCTCCGTCCGCGTGCAGAGCTGGAACGCGGCCAGGGCCTCGTCATCGGTTGCACCAACATATTCGGCGCGGCCAATATCATGCAGCCAGGAATGTTCCGGCCCGATGCCGGGGTAATCAAGGCCCGCGCTGATGGAATGCGCCTCTGCGATCTGCCCGTCCGCATCCTGTAGCAGATAGGTGCGGTTGCCATGCAGCACACCGGGGCGCCCACGCTCGATGGAAGCGGCGGTCTCCCCGCTATCAAGGCCACGGCCTGCGGCTTCCACCCCGATCAGGCGCACGGACAGGTCATCAAGGAACGGGTGGAAGATGCCCATCGCGTTCGACCCGCCACCGATGGCCGCGACAATCGCATCAGGCAGGCGGCCTTCGGCCTCCAGGATCTGCTGTTTGGTTTCCACACCAATAATCGACTGAAAATCACGCACCATCTCTGGATAGGGGTGCGGCCCGGCCACCGTACCGACAAGGAAATAGGTGTCGCGCACATTCGTGACCCAGTCACGCATCGCCTCGTTCATTGCGTCCTTCAGCGTCCCCGCCCCGGCCGTGACGGGAATGACCTCCGCCCCCAGCAGGCGCATGCGGAACACGTTGGGCTTCTGCCGCTCCACATCGGTCGCCCCCATGTAGATGCAGCATTTCATGCCGAACAGGGCGCAGACCGTGGCGGTCGCGACGCCATGCTGTCCCGCGCCGGTTTCGGCGACGATGCGAGTGCGACCCATGCGGCGTGCCAGCAGGATCTGTCCCATCACATTATTCAGCTTGTGCGAGCCGGTGTGGTTGAGTTCCTCGCGCTTCATATAGACACGCGCACCGCCAAGTTCCGCCGTCAGGCGACGCGCGAACCACAGCGGGCTGGGTCGGCCGACATAATCCTTGAGGTAATATTCCAGTTCACGCCGAAATTCGGGATCGGCCTGTGCTTCCCTGTAGGCTTCGGTCAGTTCGAGGACCAGCGGCATCAGGGTTTCGGCAACAAACCGGCCGCCAAAGATACCAAACCGCCCATGTTCATCCGGGCCGGTACGCAGGCTGTTCGCGCGGGACGGCGGGGCCGGGGATTGTGCTGCGCTCAACTTTCGCTCTCCACAGGGAATAAAATTCGTGCGGGTGTCGATGATGGTATATCGCACGTCCCCGCGCGATGATACGCCTACGGCGTTCTGGACCCGATGGCGTGAAAAGGCCACCCCCTCCTGCCCCCCGGCAGGCTGTCACGATTTGACATAAAGCCGGTTGTCCCGATGATAGGCCGGGACAGGTTACGAAAAGAGGATAGCTTATGTTTCTTGCGCACAGGCCCGGCTCGCCCGCCCGGACGATCACGAGCGAGGCCGATGCACAAGAGGTCAGGGACGTTCCGTGGCTGGACCTGCTGGACCCGACCGAGGAGGAGCAGGCACTGGCCGCACGGGTCACGGGACAACGTATCCCCACGCGCGCCGAACTGGACGAGATCGAAAGTTCATCGCGCCTGTTCATGGAAGATGACGCGGTTTATCTGTCCACGCCCCTGGTGCGCCAGATCGGGGATGACTTCTTTGCCTCCCCCGTCGGATTCGTCCTGATGCGCGACCGGCTGCTGACGATCCGTTTTACCGGTTTCACCGCATTCGACGTGGTGGCGCGGCAGGTGGCGGGACAGTCCACCCGCCTGTCGGGGGATGAATGCGTCACCCTGCTGCTTGAGGCGGTCGTGGACCGACTGGCGGATATCCTTGAACATCTGGGACAGGCGCTGGATGGGATGTCCAAGGACGTGTTCCAGTCCGAACATGGCGGGATGCGACGCATGGACGGGCTGCTGCGCAGCATGCTCAGCCGTGTGGGACGGTCAGGCGACCTGGCGTCGTCGGTGCGCGACAGCCTGCTGGGACTGGAACGCATCACCATCTTTGTAACCGAGAATAAAAAGCGCGACCTGTCAGACAAATTACAGGGGCGGCTTGCCACAGTGGAACGCGATATCAAATCGCTTAATGATTTCGTATCGCAGACATCGAACAAGGTGCAGTTCCTGCTTGATGCCACTCTGGGCTTCATCAGTATCGAACAGAATAACGGCATGAAGATCCTGACGGTGGTCAGCTTCATTGGCGTGGCGCCCACTCTGGTCGCGGGGATATATGGGATGAATTTCCATGATATCCCCGAACTGAACTGGAAATATGGATACTGGTATTCGCTGGCATTGATGGCGGCGACCGTGATCCTGCCGCTGCTGTGGTTCTGGCGCAAAGGGTGGCTGGGTAAGTAATCGCAATCCATGTTGACTTTTCAGGTCACATGGAGTATCGACACCCTATGAGCTGCGTGGTCGCATGACCATGATGCCTTATCCTCTGTATGAATGTAATATCCACGTCGCATTTCTGACTTCGTCTGCAGATGCTCGGATGTGACAGCCAGCTTCCCCATGTCACACCGGATATTATCCATTCCTCCCCCCTGAACTGCCAGTCCAAGGCAACGCTTGCATGCATCTCGCCGAACTCAAGGCCAAAACACCAGCAGATCTTCTGGCTTATGCCGAAGGTCTGAACATTGAAAACGCATCATCCCTGCGCAAGCAGGAACTGATGTTCACCATCCTCAAGACACTGGCCGAGAATGACCAGGCGATTTATGGGGATGGAACACTCGAAATCCTGTCGGATGGCTTCGGCTTCCTCCGCTCGCCAGAGGCAAATTACCTGCCCGGCCCCGACGATATCTATATCTCCCCCAGCCAGGTGCGGCGCTTTGGCCTGCGCACCGGCGATACGGTGGAAGGGCAGATCCGCGCGCCCCGCGATGGGGAACGTTACTTTGCGCTGCTCAAGGTCGATACGATCAATTTCGAACCGCCCGAGGCCGTACGCCAGCGCATCAATTTCGATAACCTGACGCCGCTATATCCCGAACGCCGCCTGCAGATGGAGGTCGAGAATACCGCCGTAGGACCAGCCGAAGGCAGTGCGAAAGGCAAGGGCAAGGGGCCGGCGCGCGACTTTACCCCACGCGTGATCGACCTTGTGTCCCCCATCGGGATGGGGCAACGCGCGTTGATCGTGGCGCCGCCACGGACCGGCAAGACCGTGATGCTGCAGAGTATCGCGTCCTCCATTTCCGCAAACCACCCCGAAGTGTTCCTGATCGTCCTTCTGATCGACGAACGCCCCGAGGAAGTGACCGACATGGCCCGCTCGGTAAGGGGGGAGGTCGTGTCCTCCACCTTCGACGAACCGGCGACGCGTCATGTGCAGGTGACCGAAATGGTGCTGGAAAAGGCCAAGCGCCTGGTCGAGCACAAACGCGACGTGGTTATCCTGCTGGATTCGATCACCCGTCTGGCGCGTGCCTACAACACGGTCGTGCCGTCATCGGGCAAGGTGCTGACCGGTGGTGTGGATGCCAACGCGTTGCAGCGCCCCAAGCGCTTCTTTGGCGCGGCGCGTAACATCGAGGAAGGCGGGTCGCTGACGATCATCGCAACCGCCCTGATCGATACCGGCAGCCGCATGGATGAAGTGATCTTTGAAGAGTTCAAGGGCACCGGCAACTCCGAACTGATCCTTGACCGCAAGCTGGCGGACAAGCGCACGTTCCCGGCCATCGACATCACCAAGAGTGGTACCCGCAAGGAAGAGCTGCTGGTCGATCGCGCCGACCTGTCGAAGATGTGGGTCCTGCGCCGTATCCTGGCGCCGATGGGCACGATGGATGCAATGGACTTCCTGCTCGACAAGCTGAAATACAGCAAGACGAACAAGGATTTCTTCGACGCGATGAATACGTAAGCCACCGTCGTAGCAATCCGAACCGTGACGAAAACCCCTCCTGCGCCATGCAGGAGGGTTTTTTTTTATGACAATATTTTCTTCAAATCATTCCCCAGACGCACCCTTTTTAAAAAAGGGGCTTCTGGAAAGCTGTATTATTTTACGCATACACGTCCCTGTGGGACCGATGGTGATTTATGCAAGTATACGATTACGAAACTGCTCGTTCTCGTCCATTTCCTGCCCGAATGCCCGCGCAAGAGAAAATGAATATTCCAGAACCAGCTTGATACATTTTGCCTTGTAATCTGCGTCTTCGGTATATTTCAGGTCACCACCATCATACTTCATCATATCCATTGTATAATCGCTGTTAGGGGTTCGTTCGAAAAAACCCTTGTCATTAATGATCCGATTGGGGTCGTTCATCAAAATCCGCAGGGGTTCGATATAATGCGATCCCGTGCCTTTTGTGACCTCACGCCGCCCCGCCGCAGTGATCTTCAATCGCATGATGATCCATTTATATATGTCCTGCCAGCCGGACCGCCGGGGATAATGCGCAATGCACAGGTTGCTGCCCCCAAAGGCATGCAGTTCGATACCGTCACGATATGCGGTATGGTTGCCTTCACTGATTTGGATATTGCCAGGGATCTTGCCCCGGACGGCAACTTTCAGGACGCCGATATTCTCTATCGTTCTCCATATCATACGCTGGGGCACGACCCGTTCTTCGGTTTTATCAAATATTGTATCCATATAGTTTCTGATGGGAAGAAGGATGGATTCAAAATTGGGGGGAACGGTTTTTATGAAATTCGAAAACCCCTCAACCCTGCCACGCATATCAATGAATTCATCAGCATCAATGAAAAATACCCAATCCGCATCAAAATCTCTGCATGCAGTATTGTACAGGAATGTATTTCTTTCGCGTTCACTCGACACAATACATGGCTTCTCTATCAACGTGATTGCCAGACCCTCCTGAATCATGTCTTCAATGATCCCTAATGTCCTGTCCGCGCTGCCATCATCGAGGATAATAATACGATCCAGATGAGCAAGGTGATGTCTTATATTTGCTTCAATAACATCATCTTCGTTAAGAAGCCTCATCACAGCGACCACGTTCATTTTATGTTCCTTATCCCTGATTTTTATATTTTATATATGCTTCATAAACAGAAAATAAATCATATGCCGGTCCCGTGTGAAAACTGCGTGACACGAATCGGATGACGGGATCAGGATCACTGGACATAATCCGTTCCTGCTCGCGCATTTTATAAAAATATCTTTTAATAATCACATATTTCCTAAAAATATTATGATGCCTCTCTTTCAACAATCCTCGAAAGATATTGCCTCCTGAATACGGCTAAAGCAGATCCTGTTTGAATGCCTGCATTCAAACAGGTGAAGATGCTCGTAAAGACAACAAACTGGAACAGTTCCACCGAACCGGTTTTCGGTGGAAATGCTCTGGTATTAAGAAATTTTCAATCCATCACCTATGATTCCCTGAAATGGTTCCAGATATTTTTTAAAAACAGCCGATTGGTGAAACAATAAAAGTCCTTGGCGCGTATTTTTTCCAAAAAACACTATTCTTCCAATTTTTTGCAAAAATCCGCGCCAAGAACTTTTATGATTCCCGACTATTAATCGGGTTTTTCGACTTCCAGTGCATATTTATCGCAAATATCCATGATTTCCGTAGCCATTTTCAGATATACTTCACGGGAGAAATGAACTCCGTGATCATCTGGCGCAGCGAGGTCATCGGTGGATCTGACGTATTTTCCGTAATCTACAAGATCAAAGCCATATATTTTCGACAGGGGAACGACAATCCTGTTGATGTTCCCATAAACCGACCTGATCCAATTATCCGTACCTATCCGTTCATTCAGGACCAGCACGATAACCTTTTTACCCTTTAATTTTTCAAATAATTTACAGACATCGGCCATAAACATCCCGATGTCATGATGGGCGAAAAATTCAAACTCATTTTGCATGAATTCCCATTCGCTTTCCGAAAAGCCAGGATCGCGGCCAAATTTCTGGACAAGTGTTTCATAGGATGTTTCACTGAAATCCCGCCCGGCCAGAAAATCATTGCATAATGAAAGCGTTACTCCGGTGGAACGGGACCTATATAAATGTGCTGCATATTCAACGGAAAATGACAGGACGTAAATATCGGCTTCCCCGCTTATGACTGCCGACTCCAGATAATTTTCCGGGAAAATACTTGTTGCCTGCAAAAGCTTGCGTCCCTCCGGGGTCTGCAAGGCCTCAGTCACCGCAACAGTCCTGACCCAAGGGCTGAAAGCCCATGATTTATAAGCAAGCGGGAATTCCCCGATCACATTATAACGGGCCCGGAAATAATGTTCCATGGACGTGAAATCACATGCACCACGCAGGCATACTTTCAAATTCTTTGCATATTCACTGATAAAATTATTTGAAACATCATCAACATCGTCAACGATCTCTATCCAGTCCACATGCCCGTCCAACGAGGATATGACATCCCCCACGACATGCACATGTGGCCGCATGAGGTGGTTCCAACAGAACTGTTCCACCCCCATGCTCATGATGCGGCAGGAAAACAGGAAATGTGTTGCCCGGCCTTCACCAATCAGGAAAAACCCACATATTCCATAGTTACCATATTTATCAGAAACTTTTACATATCCAGAGATTGCTGGAAACCGTTCCGAAAACTCATTTTGGAACATATTCCACGCTGCACCCCTATCTTCCGGCCAGCGATTTTTGGTGAAATTGAGTTGGTTTGTTCTGTTGACCAGTTCATGTATGCGATCAAACTCTTTTTCTATATCATAATGAAAACTGACCCTGATCCCACTCTGTTTCAGAAAACTGATATTATCCCCCTGTATGTCCTGCCGATCTTTATGCTTTTCCTCCAGCACCTTATACCTTGCAAGACGATCCATCCCTGCATCCGGTTTGCCCTGGAACCTGTCATCTTCAAGCATGTTGCCAATAATTCCAGGATCGGCAACCTGCATGCCTGGATAAAAAAACAGGGCCTCGTTCAGGTTCATCGGATTATCATCAATGAACATCATCGTTTCGGGACGCAGATTCGTCGCTTCGACAATTGCCTTTATCATTGGTCCCTTGGGGGCAAAGGCGATCTGTGGGAAGATAAAATACTCCCATGCACCAATTTTCTTCAGTTCAGCTTCGGCATCCCCGAAATTATTTTTCGAACATATGGAATTGACAATCCCCCGCTCCGACAGGGCCTTGATCAGGGTGATGTGCTTTTCAACTGGATGGATGCCCCCTTCACTCAGGGTCCCGTTCCAGAATGTTTCATCCAGATCCCAAATGACCAACCGGACAGGTTCCATTATATTTTCCTAGGAAGCGTTACTGATCAACATGATGGTCCCTTATGTTATAAGGTTTTTGTTAATATATACTTCACAGACATACCGAATGGTGACGTCCCTGATGCCCCTGCCCAAGCTTGTCTCAGCTTCCTGCCCACATTTAAAAACATCTAAGAGACTGTTTGAAAAGTCAGCCTCGATAACATACTGAAATTCTAAAGGTTTTTGGTGAAGCTTTTTCCAAAAAGCTTCAGAAGACGCCGCCTTTTTGAGAAAAGGCGGCACCCAAAAACTTTTCCTGTTTTTTATCAATGGTTTGTTTTCAAACAATCTCTAACTTAAACCATTGATAATAATGGGTTTTATCTGCTATCTTTTGCCAGAATATGCTTGTTCAAAAGGCTTCCCGGAAATCCAGCGTGGATTTTATTATTACATACGAAGTAAAAACCGTGAGATATGAAAATATCTACCAACTTCACAATCAGTTTTTAAAATTCAGGATATCTGTTACGGCCCTTGTATAATCATCTGCTCGATTTTCGAGGAATATGCGATGTAACGCATTACGCCGAAGCTGATTCCACAGCGTTTCATCCGTATAGACCTGCTGCATACCCCCTGCGAATGCCAGTGGCTGCGTCTCCGATGCGCCTGCGATATCGCCCCCCGGTTCCCAGCCCACCTGCTGGATCAAAAGATCGGTCGCCACAATGGGCAGACCATGCGCCGCGGCTTCATGGATCTTGTACGGTATGCCTGCCGCAAAACGTGTCGGGGCAATAAAAACACGATGTGTATCATACAGGGGCACCAGATCTTCGACAGCCCCCAGCAATTCAAAACGTGGATGTGTCAATATGCTGGACAGGTCGATGCCATTGCCAACATACCCGGCCACCCTGATACGGATGTCTTCGGGCAGGAAATTATCCAGCAAGGGCACGACATGGTCATTCAGCCACGCCAACCCATCCCAATTGGGGGATTCCAGATTCTGGATGGCCCCTACAAAAAGGAAATGCCTGCGTTCGCTAAAGGCGCGCGAACGGGGAACCGGCGTCTGCATATGGCCCAGAACGGACACATCCTGATTCACAATCCCCCTGATTAAGGTCGCTTCCCCTTTACTGACCGTTACAAAGCGGTCGATGAAATCCGTGTTCCGCAATTCGTAACGCAGCATGCCCTCCAGGTCTGGCAAGTCCGTTTGCCCCATGATCCGCATCCTGCCCTGCAGGCGTAACGCCGTGAGGGCTTCGGTATCCAGAACCACCCGACACCCTGTCAGGGCCGTCTCACATGCCGTAAAAATGGGCTTCAGACGATCCGCATTATGGGTCCGCCCGATCCATATGATGTCATAATAACCCGCACGGGTGCGCAGAAACGCCGCAAGATCCCCCAGCCCCCGATCCCATATGATCTCTGCCCTGTCTGGAAAATCCTGATATCGCGTCATGGGCTGCGACCGTGGCGGGAAAATGGGATAGACCGTGACATGTGCGCCCAGCATGTCCACCATGGTGCGTACGATATCGTTGGAACGGGGGAAACCTGCCCCGATCGCACGCTGCGGCAGGTAATCTTCGATAAACAGAACACGCCTGTTCCCAGATTCGGCAAAGCGTGCCTTCAGCAGGTTGGATTCGTCACGTCGGTATTTTCCCTCTACATAATCACGGTTCTTATGGAAGAATTTTCCTATGTTCCGCCCAAGGCAGGCATCAATGTCATCCTGCCTGCCACTGCCGAATTCATAATGAAGGACAACGACATCAGGGTCATAGACAATCTCAAAACCACGCTGCCTGATCTGGACGCACAGGTCGGTTTCTTCATAGTACGCCGGGGCGAACAATGGATCGAATCCATTGAGTTCCTTGACGACTTCGGTCCGTGCCAGAAGAAATGCACCAGAGCAGAAATCAACGGAACGCACGAAATTCGCCTCTGGCAACATGGGGGAGGCCCCCCGCAGATAGCCCGAGGTCGTGCCGTCATTCCAGACGATACAGCCTGCCTCCTGAAGCTCGCCGGTCGTACGGACCAGCTTCGCGCCAACCGCGCCCGCTCTTTCGTCCCGACGCAGACGCGCACAGGCGGCATTCACCGCACCGGGCAACAGTTCCACGTCATTATTCAGGAACAGCACATAGGGCGCAGCCACCCGGGCCAGACCCAAATTGGCCCCGGCAAGGAACCCGACATTTTCAGACAGCTGGATAACCTCGATCCCACGGACATGACGTTCGATCAGGATCGTTTCATCTGTCGAGGCCCCATCGACAAGGATAAGCTGGATCGCCGCGTCGCAGGTCGCACGCAACGATGCAAGCGCCGTCATGGTAAACGCAAACTGGTCATGAACCACCATCACTACGCTCAGTTCAGGCAGGTCGCATGAAAAATCCATACACTGCTTCAGCAAAAGCGCCGTCCGAACCTCTGACATGCGGCGATAGGCGCGCTTGCAGACCATTTCGGGTCCGTGAGATTCATCGCCTGAATCAGGGAATTTTCCATAAAGCATGGCATAGGCGGCAAACGGGGTAGGATATTTCCCCTGTCCCACAACATCCGAAATGGCCGGGTCCTGCGCATACGACGTCAGGTTTACCCTTGCATGTGGACGACGGTCTTCATATTGCCCATAACGTATGAAATGTTCATACGCATTCCTGAAACATCCATCCGCGATAACCGCCGTCACATCCGGGTTGCCCTGCGTATAGAATCGTTCGCTAAAAAACGGGTTGGGATCAAACGCTTCTGGTGACGGATTTCCCAGATAATGTCGCAGCGGATGCTGCCATTCATCTATATGCCTGGACATATCGGGATAGGCGCGCATGTACCATTCCGGGTCGAAATACGCGGATGTGCGACGCTCGACCACGGTATGATCCGTAGCGTTTTCAAGGAATGCCGCAAATATGCCGTTACGGTCATCATAAAGAAAATCAGGGTTTTCCCTGATAAACAGCGTCGTTGAAAAGAACAGGGATGCATCGCGTTTTTCGTGGGCCCCATATCTCAGGAAATGGTCATAACCATTACGCAGCCCATGTGCCTCAAGCTGTTCAGGGGACATGCAGACCTGTGTCCGGCAATAGAACTCTTCATCAAAAAAGCAGTTTGGATTACGGTCTTTGCACCCATATTGATGATAATGTTCAAATCCTGATGAAACCTTCCCGGATTCAATAAGGGAAAGGACATCGGGATAGACCATCCTGTACCATTCCTCGTCAAAAAACATGTTGGGTGAATGGCCCAGCGTTTCTCCAAAATCCTTATAAAACCGAAATATACTGCCATCATCATGCAGGTCGAATGCGCTGATGACGGCGTGATAATGCTGTTTGTACCATGACGCGTTGAAACATGCCCAGTCATGTTTTATGGCCAGATCCTCAATCGACATCACAATACTCTCTGTCCCTGTGAAAACCTGTTCTGCACTAATGGAGATAAGGAAATTCCCGCATGAATCATGATTGTATGAAATGCGCTGGATTCAACAAGATGTTGGCCAACGACGCGACAGGCAGATGAAGCGGGATAACAAGCCCCCCGCCTGCCATCCTGATACGTTCGGCCGGGGCCCCGATATCGAATGTCACCACGGGGAATTTGTGACGCCAGAACTCCGTCAGTACATAGGACCAGGTTTCAGGCCACACGGCAGGCAGAAAGCCCCAGTCACAATGCTGCATCTGTATCAGTGAGGTCAGTTCGTTTTCGGCATAACGTCCGGTAATATCCACAACCCCGGTTTCCAGCAGCCGTGAATCGTCACATGTAAACCCCACGATTGAAAACCGCAGCGGCAGCCCCGTGGATGCAACATATCGCGCGAGCCTGAGCAGGATATCATATCCTTTTTCAATGCCGATTGCCCCGATCAGCAGAACACGCCTGATATCCGTGGGGTGCCGTGGCCTGAAAATGATATCCTGCGTTGTCACTGGTGCCTCCCACTGTTCCAGGACAATCGCGACATCGATATGCCGGCGATAACGTGTGGCCACATCCTCACATGATGCAATCACTGCCCGTGCCCGCCGAAGGATATCCGTGCTGAGTTCCCGCAATAACGACAATGCCGTATCATCAGACGTCGCCCGGCCACGGTCCATGACGCAGGTCTCGCAAGCGGAAGCCTCGGGCTCACCGCAATAAAGATTGTTGTGCGATACAAGCGTAATCTGTGGGCAAAACCAGGAATAGTCATGAAGATAAACATCATAGGCGAGTCCAAAGAGGGAAACCCAATGGATGTCCTTTATTCCTGCGCCAATATAACTGTGGATTTCCATTTTTTCACAGTTGAGCGACAGCAGAAGTTCACGAAGGTCCGGCCCACGTCGCGATAGAATGATATTGGGATAATCATCGGCGAGATAAGGCACAACCTCCCACCGGGGATAGCCATCTGGCGCATCGGCCGGGCAGGGAGAGATGATGAGCGGAATGCGTCCATCTTCGACAATGGCCAGCGCGCGTTCCTGTACGAAACGATGCACCCCCCCTTCGCGGTCATGCGTCATCAATGCAACGGTATGACGCCCTGCAACGGCCTGCGACAGGCGGCGGACATCAAGTTCACGCCGGAACCGATGCAGGGGGTCGCGTTTCTGCCATTCATTGACAAGGCGATCGTAACCGGGATGCAATCCATTGAGCAGTCCGAGGTTACGCCGGATAAGATCGCCCTTGAACGCACTGAAGGACTGTCCTTCGGCATGTCCGACATAAGTGCCCAGACATACCACGTGCCGCCATCCCAGTGACGCAGCACGACGGCTGAAATCATTTTCTTCGCCATAGCCCTGGGCAAAAACGTCCTCGCGCAGGACACCTGTCTGGTGCAGGCATTCCGCGCGGATATACATGCAAAACCCGTGACCTGTCGGAACCTCCACAATCTCCGCGTTGCCGATTTCCTCCAGCATGGATGAAAGCTCGACCACCTCGTCATATGACGGGATCGGGTTATTGCCATCATTGCGTGGATAACTGAAGATGGTCGCGGCATTGGACAGTGGCGTTGCCGTTCCGATGTCCGGCGCGCGATAGATGGCATCACGCAGTTTCCCAATCCAGCCCGGGGGCGGGATGGTATCGCTGTTCAACAGGATCGCATCCTCATCCCCGCCGACTTCGCGCAGACCACGATTGGCGGAATAAGTAAAGCCACGGTTACGCGCATTGCAAAGAACCGTAATACCCTCCTGCCCCGCGACGGTTTCAAGGAAATCGACGATACGGGGGTCGGGTGAGAAATCGTTAATCACGACCAGCCGCTCGTCCGGGCCCCGCCATTGCAGGGCCAGTTCGATACATTCCTTTGTAACTTCATACCCTTTGTAAACCGGGATGATGACGGCAACCCGGTTTCTACGTGCTTCACGGCATACGGCAGGAAGACCCTGCTGTGCGAATTGCGGCGTATACAGCGCGGGAAAGGGCTGGTTGAATTCAGGTGACGTAACCTTGGAATATGCAGTGGGGAATGTTCGCGCCACCCATTGCGCCTGCGCACGCGCATACCGCGCACCGGCAAGGGGATCGAGCGGACTGCCGTAAAATTCCTGCTGGAAACGATCCATGACCCGGACACATGGTGTTTCCACCCCGGCCAGGTCGCCCCACGGAATCAGGAATGCCGTGCGCTCCTTTTCTGCGACAAGGAAGTCGGTCGCGACATCGCCAAGCACACCGTCAAAGAGCAGGGTATCACCATCAGCAGCCCGGACCCACACATGATCGACCGATGCCAGGTTATTGGGGTGGCGGAACCATCCCGTCAGGCCTTCGGAACTGCCTTCCACAAACCCTTCGCATCGCCAGATTGTCCGGGATTCAAGGGCGCTGCCCAACATATCCCGGCCATTATGCAGGACATGGATGGCGGGAAGGTGGGAGGGAAGTTCGAAATTTGTAATCTCATAGACCGAAAATCCGCCAAAGCCCCCAACCAAGCGCAGCTCCGCCTGATATTCGGTATCGTCATGGCGCCACCTGATGTCATCATTGTCAGTACCATCCTCCAACCCGATGACAATACGGCCATCGGGTTGCATGGCGCACCACCCGCCACAACGGTGCGCACCCGACAGGATGCTAAAAACCACAAAGGCAACATGTTCATAAACAACAGCCACTTCACGAAGGAATGCGCGCAGTTCACCAAAAGTACGATCATGCGCCCCAAACCGCAGGCGTGTCAGCAACAGGAAAAAACGTGCAATGGGGGAAGTAGCATGCAGGGACAGATATTCAAGTGGTTCCGATGCACGCGGTTCACCAATCGCCAGACGGCACAGGCCAATTCCCAACATGATGTCACGCGCACTGGGATGCGCACGCTGGAGATATTCCAGACGACCAAGCACAAGCGCCAGATCTTGTGACGGTGGCAGAAGTTCATCATACCGCGAAGACAGGGACAGGATATAGCGACGGGCAGACCCTTCTATGAAATCATCCATATCACCATTCATGGTATAGAATCCCCTGCAACAGGCCCGGCAATGAATATCTCCTGCTTTTATTTATACTTGTTGTTCAACAGGAACTGACGCCACGTATCATACAGCGGCACCAGCGCGCGGCTTGGCGCCCGCAATTCAGCACGACCGACGGCCTGCCAATGTTCCTTGCCTGTTGTCCAGTCGCCACGACGGACGGATGCCACAACATCGGGATTGTTTTTCAGATACCATTTTTCATCAAACTCATTCCCGCCGGTATCACGACCTTCAAAAAAACCGGTATAAAGGAAATGTTCGTGACCACTTTTTATCTCCCCCCGATGAACTGCCGCATCGACATCAGGGTTTGTCTGAAGATAGGCCTGCTCGTCAAAAGGAAGGGATTTCAGATATTCTGAAAGCAGAAAGCGGAATAGTGTCTTGGAGATGATTACATTGGCTCCGCTTTCTTCAGCCAGCGGAGAAAGAACAGAATATGTAATCATGGCGCGATCACCCCTTGTAACAATAATCTTATAAAAATATCATAAAATACATGTAAAATATGGTCAACTATTAACAAGTAATTAACAAATACACTTCATATTAACATATTATTAATATTGTATATATCAATGTTATTTTTATTTTGTTAATTGTTCATTAAAGAGGTCATGCACAACATGGCATCATAATATCACTAAAAATTTGGTGAATATGTGAATGAAAATCCATATGCAATGAAAATTGCAGCAAAATTTCTCAGAAACTCTCCAATATATTTGATATGCTTTACTTAAAGCATGAAAGCCCGATAGCCATGCCCCTGAAACGCACCGTGGCCGCTTTCCTGTTCCTCAGTATCGGGCACGCCATCGCACAGGAAAGCATCCCCAACCACCTGCGCCATCCAGCAGCCCCATGCACGGATAATACGACCGCCCTTTCGCCGGGTTGCACATCCTCGACCCCGCCGGAAAAACTCGACCTGCGGGATACCGTTACCGGCCTGTCCTGGCCCATGACCCTTGGTGAAATCGCAACATATGCGGATCACGCCGTACAACAGACAGACATAGGATCACCCGGTGGCGTCGCCAGACTGGATACGACCGGTGCCTTTGACGGGGATGCCAGCCCGGCACGGGTACGGACGGCAGGCGGCATGACATCCCGTACCATGGCACGACATTTCAATGATATCCTGTCGCCACTGGATTTTGGGGGCAGGTTCGATGGAGGTGATGAAAGCCTTTCCCTCGACGCCTATCGGGGCAGTTTTACGTCTTCGGCCCTGCTGCGGATACCAAAAGGATCATTTACAGATCACACGCCACCCGTTTCGGGGTATCAGGGCACACAGATCTGGATATCCGATGGCGCAAGCGATGCCGCATCGGGGAACAGTTTTCGCATTTTTCCCGCACCGACCGGTGATACGGTCATCTCCAACTATGCCGGCACCCTCAACATCGCCAAAAACGGCAATCATGCTGGCGACGGCGCAGTGGTCAGTGTGGATTACACGATCAACACACCTGCCAAAAACTGGAATACCACGAAAAACCCTGTTTACAACGCCCATTTTGGGATTACTGAAAACTGTGACGAAGCCAGCATCGAAAATCGGGGACAGGTCTATTGCCTCAGCAGCCAGTTGACCGCCGCCTCTTATAACGGGGCCATAAAAACAGATGCGAACCTTTTTGCGATCCGCCCCGCCATTACCGACAGCCATGGCCCACGAAGCCAGATTTCAGGCATAAATACAGGCGTGATCGACAAGACGGGATTACCGTCATCAAAGGCCGGGGGAATAGAATCCGCTGAAATAGACCTGTATGCCAGCGGTGCGGACGACGGGCATGACAGGGTTGCCCTCCTCGTTGGATCACAACAGCAAAAAGACGACAGCCACAACACTCTTGAGGTGGGAAATGGCATCCTGCTCCGCGCTGGGGCCTATACGTTTTATGACAGTGCGTTCCAGATCATGGGGGCCTATAAAAATGCTGCCATAGACCTGCGTTATGCCAATACCGGATGCCCTGGAAATATCTGTGCGCCCGCACTCTGGCTGGGGGAACTGGGGCCAGTTTCTTTTGGCCGCAGCGATCCGAACAGAATCAAGATGTTTGGTGATTATGATGGAAATATGCATCTGGTGACACATTATGAAGATGCACTTGAACTGACAGGATCGGGGGATACCATTATTTTTGGCAGACTGAACGCAAAACAGGGCGTCATCCTGCCCACTATGACCGAACATCAGATCAGGAACATCCCAACCCCGGTCGAAGGGCAGATCGTAAACGATCAGGACGCCCATAGCCCGGCAATTTTTGAAAACGGTCATTGGTACCATCTTCCTCTTGGGAAGGAGATTTAAAAACCCGTTTGAAAACAAATTTTTGATAAACAATAGGGAAATATTTTTATGTTGCCTCCTGATCGGAAAAGGCAACATCTTTCGAAGCTTTTTTAAAAAAAGCTTCACCAAAAACTTTTACTATTTCCAATATTTTATCGGAATTATCTTTTCAAACAGGTTCTTAATGGAAATTTTAGGACTGTATTTTTTGTAATACATTCTGCAAAAATTATTCAAATACTCTTAAAAGCCAGATTTTATCATAGATTTATGTTTATATATTACTTTAAAAGTTCATAAAAATATTGACGAATAATTTACAATATTTTGTCTCCAATACGCCAAAGCGTCATCCGCCTGATGGAGAAATTTTATGTCTGAAGAAATTCGTCTTGTTATATGGGATCTTGATGAAACATTTTGGCATGGCACCCTGACCGAAGGGGGCATTTCCTATTCGGATGAGCATCATAATATCGTCGTGGAACTTGCCAAGAGAGGCATCATGAGTTCCATTTGTTCAAAAAATGACCCAGATTCCGTTCAACGCATCCTGCAGGAAAAAGGGATCTGGGATTATTTCGTATTCCCCAGCATCGACTGGTCCCCAAAAGGGGGGAGGGTTTCTGAAATCATCAGGCGTATACAGCTTCGTCCTGAAACAGTCCTGTTCATTGATGACAATCCCCATAATCTTCAGGAAGTGCTGTCGGTCAACCCGGCAATCCAGGTTGCGGATGAACATGTCATTCCCCACCTTCTGGTCGATGCACGTATGATGGGCAAGGATGATACGGTCCTGTCACGACTGAAACATTACAAAATTCTTGAAAGCCGGGATGAAGAGAAAGAAACCTTCTCCACCATCGAAGGCTTCCTGAAAGAAAGTAACATCAAGGTGGAAATCATCTATGATGTCGAAAACCACCTTGATCGTGCCATTGAACTGATCAACCGTACAAACCAACTGAACTTTACAAAGCAGCGCCTGCCCGAAAACCAGCAGGAATCCAGGGATATCCTGCTGTCACAGATCAAGCAGGCATTCAGATATTCGGGGCTCGTCCGCGTAAGCGATAAATTTGGTGATTACGGTATCGTGGGGTTCTATTCCCTCGTCTCAGTCAACAGGATCAGCTATTTTGAGCATTTCTGTTTTTCATGCCGCATCCTGGGGATGGGGATTGAACAATGGGTTTACCAGTCGCTGGACAGACCCGACCTGCATGTACAGGGTAAGGTCATATCGGATGTGAATTCCCCGGCCCACATTGACTGGATCAATCAGGAAGGACGTGACGCCGCCACCGAAACCACAACACATAAAAAGAGCATATATATTCGCGGGGGCTGCCACGCTGCCGGACTGGCCCATTACCTGAAACAGGGCCGGAACCATGTGGTTGAAGAACAGAATTTCTGTCGCGATGGTGTCGGCATCCGCATTGACCATTCACAACTTTTCCGTGACGCGATCTATGGACTGACGGATGAGCGGCTGGAATGGATATCGCAGCTTGGTTATCGGCGTGAAGATTTTAAAACGCAGTTCAATGATATGACCTTTGATGTGTACGTGCTGAATTTTTCCGTTGATGCATTGTACGCAACATATTCATACCAGGATAATGTCATCAGGTATCCATTCCCTGAATGCCGTTCCATCATGACGGAGAATTTTTCACGCGAAGAATACCATGACCAGAATAAATTCCTTGATGATATTTTCCGCAATGCCGCATCAGGAGATTTTCATTATCACAGCCCTGACCCATCATATTTCGAAAACTGCCTGAGGGATATCCTATCCCGCATTCCCGAAGGGGCTTTCTTATTTATCCTGCTGGGTGGGGAACAATTCCTCAATCGGGAAAATGAACTTGAAACAGTTCTGACCCATATCCCGTTCAACCAGAAAATCATTGAGCTGATAACGCAAAGAAAAAATTCTTTCCCCCTGCAACTTGATGATTATGTCAGGGACAAAAGTGACCAGACCGACCGGGAGCACTTCGGACGCATGGTGTATTACAGGATTTACAAAGCCATTACCGACATCGTGTCATCAGGCACCACACCCACACCAAAATCCACACACGATGCACAACCCGCCACCGTCATGTTACACGAGGCATAATGCCATTCGTGATCCTATGGTGAAAAACATTCCCGGACGCCATGTTTTTTAAATATGGCGTCTCTTCCTGAACCCAAAGCACGAGGTCCGTGACAATTCCCGGAAAAAGGAAACATCCAGAATTACCAGGTCCATATCAAATTTTTATTTAAATATACCATTTTATAATCAATGGGTTTCGCGAAACCATGCCTTGGACTGCACATTCATATCGCATCTAACCTACTCTTGGCAGGCAGATGACAAATCTTGCGCCGGTCACTTTCCCATCGGCATCAATCCTGTTTTCCGCACTGATTGTCCCGCGCAGGGCCTCGACAATCTGGCGGCTGATGGACAGGCCCAATCCCGAATGCTGTCCGAAATTCTCGCTTGTCGGGCGCTCGGAATAGAAACGGTCAAAAATATTATCCAGCTTCGCCTGCGGAATGCCTGGCCCTTCATCGGCAACGGCAATTTCCACCATGTTTCCTGCTGGCACCGCACTCAGCAGGATCTGCCCATTGGGGGGCGAAAACGAAATCGCGTTGCCGATCAGGTTACGCAACACCTGCACCAACCTGTCCTCCACCGCCATGACGGTCAACGGACGCTCGGCACTGTTGCCGCTGCTTGCGACACCCATGACCGGCTGTCCGGGCTGGCGCGTGGTCTGGTGGATTTCCGCCAGGACCGACAGCAGGGGCACCACGGCGACGGGCTCTGCGCGCGCGCGCGACAGTTCGGCATCCACGCGGCTGGCGTCGGAAATATCGGTAATCAGCCGGTCCAGCCTGCGCACATCGTCATGGATAATCATCATCAGCCGCCGCTGGCGTTCGGGGTCCTCGATACGCAGCAACGTTTCAATGGCGGACCGGATGGATGACAGAGGGTTCTTGATTTCATGGCTGACATCGGCAGCAAAGCGTTCGATGGCGTCCATGCGCGCCCACAGCGCGCTCGCGCTGTCCTGAAGCGCACGCGCCACCTCCCCGATCTCGTCACGGCGCAACAGCAGGCGTTCGGGCACGGTATCGGTCCGGCCGGAAGATTCACGCATCACATGCGCCGATGCCGCCAAGCGCAGCAATGGCCGCGCGATTGTCAGCGACAGATACCATGACAGCAGGATCGTCAGCGCCAGCGCCATCAGGAACAGCGACAGGATGGACGATCGCACGGCGAACAGGGACCGGTCCACGTCGCGCGCCTCACGCGTCAACTGGATGATCCCCACCGTGGTCTGCCCCTCATGCATCACGGGTTCAGCCACCGTCACCATCAGGCGCTGGTGCGCGGTGCGGCGGATATAGGGGGGCATTTCCATGATGCGCATGCCGTTCGGCCCGGCCACCGGCTGCACCGATGGGTCGGTGTCGGGGGTGTCAAGCGTCATGATACGCTCCCCCGACAGGGTCGGCAGTTGCGACAGCAGCCAGTTATACAGCCGTTCGCCAATATTCCGGGACTCGGGATACAGGGGGGAATGGTCGTCTTCCTCCCCCATCCCGTCATGCGCCGTACCACCGGGCGGTGTGGGGGCGCGCCCAACCCGTTCGACACGACTGTCGGCAACCGGCTGGCCATCGGGGGCGAACAGGCGGGCACGCGCGCTTGGGCTTGGCTCGGTCAGGCGCAGCAGCAAAGGACGCGCCAGCGCAGGGTCCAGCAGGACCCCATGGCGCGTGGATGTCACCGCACTCTGCCCCAGCGCACCGGCATAGATGCGCGCCTGCTCTCGCAGGGCCGACACCTCGGCCTCCAGCAGGCTGTTCTGGAACTGTGTCAGATACAGCAATGTCAGCGCCAGCAGCCCCAGCGGCAACATATTGACCAGCAAGATACGCCGCATGAGCGGAGAGACCAGCCGCGTGCGGTACTCCATATACGCCACGGCAGCGGCCGTGTTCCCCGACAGGCGGCCGCCCGTGCCCCTGGGGCGCAGGCGCGCGCGCAACGCGGACAGGCGCACGGCGATATCAGGCATGGTGATCGGGCGCTTCAGGGGAAAATCCTACTCTTCCTTATAGCGATAGCCTATGCCGTACAGCGTCTCGATCTGGTTGAAATCCTCATCCACCTGCCGGAACTTCTTGCGCACACGCTTGATATGGCTGTCGATGGTCCGGTCATCGACATAGATGTTCTCGCCATACGCGGCATCAATCAACTGATCGCGCGACTTTACCAGGCCAGGACGCGTGGCCAGCGCCTTGACCAGCAGGAATTCCGTTACCGTCAACTGGATATCACGCCCATGCCACAGGCACTGGTGGCGCGTCTCGTCAAGCGAGAGGTTGCCGCGCACCATATTGCCCGCCGGGTTCGCGCCCACGGCCTCGTTACGGGTCAGCTCGTTACGGCGCAGCAGCGCACGGATACGCTCCAGCAGGAGGCGCTGCGAAAAAGGCTTGGTGATATAGTCGTCCGCCCCCAGCCGCAGGCCCATCAACTGGTCCACCTCCTCATCCTTGGACGACAGGAAGATAACCGGAAGCTGCGACCGCGCACGCAGCCGCTGCAACAGCTCCATCCCGTCCATGCGCGGCATCTTGATATCGAGCACCGCCAGGTCGGCCGCACGGCTCATCAGGCCATGCAGGGCGCTTTCACCATCGGTATAGGTATGGACGGTGAACCCTTCCGCTTCCAGCGTCATCTGCACGGACGTCAGGATGTTGCGATCGTCATCAACCAGCACGATCGTCTGTTTCGTCGGCTCCATCAGGATCTCTTCTGCTTCATCTGCGGATTGCGGCCACCGGGCGCGCGCGTCGGGGACTTGCCTTGTGGGGCGGTTGAAGCATAGCGTCATATCGACCCGCATGTCATGAGGGCATGCGCCATATTGATGAACATGAGGAAGGGACGGGACGGCCGCCTGGCACCAGACGGGGCAGAAAGCGAAGACGGCACGGCACGCAAATTCGGCATGCCTGTGCAGAGCGTCATGCCTTGTCCATCTGGCGACCGTTACCTACTTGATAGGTCATGACCCACGATACAGACCCCACCCCCAACGCTGACGCCCCATACGGCGCCAGCGCACACCAGCCCCACACAGAGGGCACGCAGTCACCACACGACGCCGCGACAACCGAGGCCGAAGCCACGGCGCAAGGCGCGACGGAAACCGGTGCCGAAACCCCGGACCGCATTGCGGAGCTGGAGGCCGAAGTCGCTGCCATGCGTGAAAAATGGGTACGCGCAGAGGCGGAAATGCAGAACCTGCGCACCCGCACCAAGCGCGAAATCGAGGATGCGCGGCAGTACGCCACGCAGAAATTCGCCCGCGACGTGGTGGAAGCCGCAGAAAACCTCAAGCGCGCGCTTGCAAGCCTGCCCGCCCCCACAGAGGACGAAGACGGCATCATCAAAAGCATGCGCGAGGGAATCGAAAGCACCGAACGCTCGTTCATCGGCATCCTTGAACGCAACGGCATCGTCGCCGTGGATGCACAGGGCAAGCCGTTCGACGCCAACCAGCACCAGGCGATGGCCGAACAGCACAGCGACGAACACCCCGCCGGCACCGTCATGCAGGCATGGACGCCCGCATGGACACTGCATGGTCGCCTGCTGAAGCCTGCAATGGTCGTCGTGTCCAAGGGACAGGCCTGATATCACGGGCTGAAAATGCCGATTGATCGGCGCCCACCCCCTTGAAAGGGCGCAGGGGGCTGCTTAAATCGGAAAGTGACGCTGACGGGTGCGCCGGGTGGATGTGAAGATGACAGTCCCCTGTCCCCGTTGGCAAATGAATGAACGATCAAAGGGTTTGCGCGGATGCTTCGGGTCCACGCAGGCAGCTATCAAGGAGAGTATTCATGGGTAAGGTTATCGGTATCGACCTTGGCACGACCAATTCGTGCGTTGCGGTTCGCGAAGGCGACGAAACCCGCGTTATTGAAAACAGCGAAGGCGCACGCACCACCCCGTCCATGGTGGCGTTCACCGACAATGGTGAAATGCTGGTGGGTCAGGCGGCAAAGCGTCAGGCCGTCACAAACCCGTCCAACACGCTGTATGCGGTCAAGCGTCTGATCGGCCGTCGCTTTGACGACCCGACCGTCGCAAAGGACAAGGACCTTGTCCCCTATGCCATCGTCAAGGGCGACAATGGCGATGCGTGGGTCGAGGCGCAGGGCAAGAAATATGCCCCGGCACAGATTTCCGCCTTCATCCTGGGCAAGATGAAGGAAACGGCTGAATCCTATCTCGGTGAAACGGTGACGCAGGCCGTTATCACGGTCCCGGCCTACTTCAACGACGCGCAGCGTCAGGCGACAAAGGACGCGGGCCGTATCGCGGGCCTCGAAGTCCTGCGCATCATCAACGAGCCGACGGCAGCAGCCCTTGCCTATGGCCTGCAGAAGAAGAACGGCGGCACGATCGCGGTCTATGACCTTGGTGGTGGCACGTTCGACGTCTCGATCCTCGAAATCTCCGATGGCGTGATCGAGGTGAAGTCCACCAATGGCGACACGTTCCTCGGCGGTGAAGACTTTGACGCGCGGATCATTTCCTACCTCGCGGATGAGTTCAAGCGCGAGCAGGGCATCGACCTGCGTCAGGACAAGCTGGCCCTGCAGCGCCTGAAGGAAGCCGCGGAAAAGGCGAAGATCGAGCTGTCCTCCGCCAAGGAAACGGAAATCAACCTGCCGTTCATCACGGCCGATGCGTCCGGTCCGAAGCACCTTGTGCTGAAGCTGACCCGCGCGAAGCTGGAAAGCCTGGTTGACGACCTGATCCAGCGCACGCTGGAACCCTGCCGCGCCGCGCTGAAGGATGCGTCGGTCAACGCTGGTGAAATCGACGAAGTGATCCTGGTCGGCGGCATGACCCGCATGCCCAAGGTCATCGAGGCGGTGAAGCAGTTCTTCGGCAAGGAACCCGCCCGCAACGTGAACCCTGACGAAGTCGTGGCCATCGGCGCCGCGGTACAGGGCGCCGTGCTGCAGGGTGACGTGAAGGACGTTCTGCTCCTCGACGTGACGCCGCTGTCGCTGGGGATCGAAACGCTTGGCGGTGTGTTCACCCGCCTGATCGACCGCAACACGACGATCCCGACGAAGAAGAGCCAGACCTTCTCCACGGCCGAAGACAACCAGAACGCCGTGACCATCAAGGTCTATCAGGGCGAACGTGAAATGGCTGCCGACAACAAGATGCTCGGCACGTTCGACCTGACCGGGATCGCGCCCGCCCCGCGTGGCGTGCCGCAGATCGAGGTGACGTTCGACATCGACGCCAACGGCATCGTGTCCGTGTCCGCCAAGGACAAGGCGACCGGCAAGGAACAGCAGATCAAGATCCAGGCGTCCGGCGGGCTGTCTGAATCCGACATCGAAAACATGGTCAAGGACGCGGAAGCGAATGCCGCCGCCGACAAGATCAAGAAGGAACAGGTCGAGGCCCGCAACCAGGCCGAAGGTCTGACCCATCAGGTCGAAAAGTCCCTGTCCGAAGCTGGCGACAAGGTTCCGGCAGCCGACAAGGCCGAAGCTGAAACCGCGATTGCCGAGGTCCGCAAGGCCCTTGAAGGCAGCGATGCCGAAGCCCTGAAGACGGCGACCGATCGCCTGACACAGGCTGCGATGAAGGTGGGTGAAGCCGTCTATAAGGCCGGTCAGGCAGAAGGCGCGCCGGGTGCCGCAGGTGCCGCGCCGGGTGCGGGTGCCGCCCCGAACGGCGAAAAGGTCATGGATGCCGACTTCGAGGATGTGGACGACAGCAAGAAATCGTCCTGATCGTCGCAAGGCGTCATACATACTCCGGTAACGGGGGCGCGGAAGCCATGTGCATTCCGCCCCTGGTCCCAGGTGGCGCCCGTGCTTCGTGGAAGACGGGCGCCTTTCCTGTTTTTAAAGCCCCGACAGGAATCCGATGCGGATTCCCCACCCCAATCGACAACGGTTCCGCCGTGCCCATAACAGGGACACCCATCCCCCGTCCCGGGGCGGCCCCGTTTCCACCGAGGACCCATTATGGCCACCAATCTTGATTACTACGCGGTTCTGGAAGTTGCCCGTGATGCCGATGGCACCGAAATCAAGAGGGCGTATCGCCGGCTGGCCATGAAATACCACCCGGACCGTAATCCCGGCGATACCGAGTCCGAAAACCGGTTCAAGGAAATCAACGAAGCCTATGACGTCCTGAAGGACGATCAGAAACGCGCAGCCTACGACCGCTTTGGCCATGCGGCGTTCGAGGGTGGCGGCCCTGGTGCCGGTGGCTTTGATTTCGGCGGTGGCGGGCTTGGCGATATCTTTGAACAGATGTTCGGCGACATGATGGGGGGACGTCGCGGCGGCCGTCGCGCGGGGGCTGACCTGCAGGTGCAGGTCAGCATCACGTTCGCAGAGGCATTCTCCGGCGTTAAAAAACAGATCAGCGTCCCCACGCGCGTGACCTGCGAAAGCTGTGACGGCACCGGGTCCGCAGACAAGGACCAGCCGGCAGAAACCTGCCCCTCCTGCCATGGTGCGGGCAAGGTCCGCGCACAACAGGGCTTCTTCTTTGTGGAACGTCCCTGCCCGACCTGTCATGGCAGCGGTCGCCTGATCCGCAATCCCTGCAAGGCATGTCATGGCACCGGCACGGTGGAAAAGAACCGCACGCTGGAGGTCGCGATTCCGGCCGGGGTCGAGGATGGCACGCGCATCCGCCTGTCGGGCGAGGGCGAGGCCGGTGGCGCAGGCGTCACGCCGGGCGACCTGTATGTCCATATCAGCGTGGAGGCCCATCCCCTGTTCCAGCGCGACGGGGCCAACATTTACTGCCGTGTGCCGGTGCGCATGGCGCAGGCGGCGCTGGGTACGGAAATCGAGGTACCGGTCGTCGATGGGTCACGTACCAAGGTAAAGATCCCGGCAGGCACCCAGACGGGCGAGAATTTCCGCCTGCGTGGCAAGGGGTTCTCCGTCCTGCGGTCTTCGGCACGGGGCGACATGTATATTCAGGTCGTCGTGGAAACCCCGCGCCACCTGACGCGCCGTCAGCGTGAACTGCTTGAGGAGTTCGAGGCCGATGGTGGGGGACATGACAAGGGCAGCCCGGAGAGCACCGGCTTCTTCAGCAAGGTGAAGGACTTCCTCGAAGGCAAGCTCTGACCATCATCGCCCCGGCCCGGTGCGCCATGGTTGAAATGGCCGCCGGATCGGGTATAGGCTCCTTTTTCATATGCATGGTGTCCCCCCAACTTGCACCATGGATATGTTACAGGCGGCGCGATCCCCCGGTCGCGCCGCCATCTGTTTAGAGACTGTTTGAAAAGTCAGGCTCGATAACACACTGAAATTATAAAGGTTTTTGGTGAAGCTTTTTCCAAAAAGCTTCGAAAGACGCCGCCTTATTTCGATCGAAAGACGGCACCCAAAAATTTTTCCTGTTTTTTATCAATGACTTGTTTTCAAACACTCTCTTATGGAGGTTGTCTGCACAGGCAATCCAGCGAAAATCCTGAAAATACAAAAGGCCGTTTGAAATTTTTGTCCAGCAACCCACTGGAATGGCAAATATTTTTGGAACATTATTTACAGGACAGCACATTTTCAAAAGACCGGGGAAACGCCTGAATTTTCCCATTCCTTATCAATGGTTATTTTCAAACACTTTCGAAAAAAGTTTTTGATGAAGATTTCCCCAGAAAGCTTCAAGGAAAGCCGCCTTTGTGAAAAAATCCGGCCCCCAGAAACTTTTGTTAGTTTTATCAGGATCACAGCGGGGCGGAGAGTTTCATGGACACGAAAACGGTGCGTATCGGCATTGCCGGGATCAATGGTCGGGTGGGCCGCCTGCTGCGTGAGGAAGTCGCGGCGGCTGGCGCCATTCTGGCGGGGGGGTCAACACGCAACGGCGTCATGGACCCTGCTGGCGGCGACACCATCGCCCCGCCCTGTCCTGTCTTTACCTCCATGGCGGACCTTGCACAGGTCTGCGATGTGGTAATCGACTTCACCAATGTCGCAACCGTGCGCGCACATGCCCAGGCCCTGACACAGGCCGGAACGGCATGGGTACTGGGCACGACCGGCCTGGGCGATGAAGATCAGGCGGCAGTCGAGCAGGCGGCCCGGCGCATTGCTGTGGTGCAGGCGGCGAACTTTTCCCCCGGGGTGACGTTGATGACCCGCCTGGCGCGCCAGATGGCCGCGGCCCTGCCGGGAGGCGAATATGATGCCGAAATACTGGAAATGCATCACAGGCAGAAAGTCGATGCCCCCTCAGGCACGGCGCTGGCGATTGGCAACGCCGTGGCGGACGGGCGCGGCATCGTGCTGAAGGACCATATCGAAACCGCCCGTGACGGACATACCGGCCCGCGTGCCGACGATGCCATCGGCTTCGCCGTCCTGCGCGGGGGACAGGTAGTGGGCGAACACAGCCTCATCTTTACGTCCGCCAACGAACAGCTTTCTCTGACCCACCGGTCCTTTAACCGCCGCATTTATGCCACTGGCGCGGTGCGCGCAGCACAGTGGAGCAGAACGCGGGAGGCTGGTCTGTATTCAATGGATAACGTACTGGGTCTGGAGTGAATTTCACGCACGCGATGGGGGTATTCCGCAAAAAAACTTGACGCTAACGGGAACTTCGGCCAAATCCGTGCACTGTTTAACGCCTGTGTTCGAGGCGTCCCATCGTCCTTTTACCAGACATTATGGAATTAACATGCGCAACAAAGGCGACTTTCTATTTACCTCGGAATCCGTATCGGAAGGACATCCTGACAAGGTTGCCGACCGGATCAGCGATACCGTTCTTGACGCGTTCCTGACGGCCGACGGTGAATCCCGCGTTGCGTGTGAAACCCTCGTCACGACCAACCGCATCGTCCTTGCCGGTGAAGTGCGTGGCCCTGCATCTGTCACGCCAGAGCAACTGATCGAAGGCGCGCGTGAAGCCGTGCGCGACATCGGGTATGACCAGCCGGGCTTTTCATGGAAAAACGCCGAGGTTGAATATTACCTGCATGCGCAATCCGCCGACATCGCCGTAGGCGTTGACAGCGCGGGCGAAAAGGACGAAGGCGCAGGCGATCAGGGGATCATGTTCGGCTTTGCCACGCGCGAAACCGAAAGCCTGATGCCGGCACCGCTGCATTACGCACATGGCATCCTTCATCGCATCCGTGACCTGCGCAAGGCGGGCGACCCGCGCGCCGCAGCCCTGCAGCCGGACGCCAAGAGCCAGGTCACCCTGCGTTATGTCGATGGCAAGCCGGTGGGCGCGACCTCGGTCGTGATCTCCACCCAGCATGTCGAAGGCGCAAGCCAGCAGGCCATCCGCGAAGACCTGCGCAGCGTGGTGAAGGATATCCTTCCCGAAGGCTGGATGTGCCCGGAAGAAGAATTCTACGTCAACCCGACCGGCGTTTTCGTGATTGGTGGTCCCGATGGGGATTGCGGCCTGACGGGACGCAAGATCATCGTTGACACCTATGGCGGGGCGGCCCCGCATGGCGGCGGCGCGTTCTCCGGCAAGGACCCGACGAAGGTTGACCGTTCCGCGGCCTATGCCTGCCGTTACCTGGCAAAGAACATCGTTGCGGCGGGCCTGGCCGATGCCTGCACGCTGCAGATCTCGTACGCCATCGGCGTGTCGCATCCGCTGTCGGTCTATGTTGACCTTGCAGAGACGGGCAAGGATGTGGATGAAGACAAGCTGGGCCGTGTCCTGCGCGAAGTGATGGACCTGTCGCCGCGCGGCATCCGCAAGCACCTGCGCCTGAACCGCCCGATCTATACCCAGACCTCCGCCTATGGCCATTTCGGCCGCACGCCCGACGCGGCGAAGGACGATTTCACGTGGGAGAAGACGGACCTCGTCGACACCCTGCGCAGCGCCTTCAACCGCTGAGTGCCTGACGGCGTGGCCGGTCCCGTTGATGGCGGGGCCAGTCACGCCATGACGCGATGCGGGCAATGCCCCATCGCATCCGACCAAGGATGACTTTTTTCATGACGGCTAGTGTGGATGTAAAGGCGTCACCCGATCGCCTGTACGGGCGCCAGCGTGGCCATCCCCTGCGTCCGCGCCAGCAGCGCCTGCTTGATCTGACGCTGCCCCGCATGCGCTTTCCCACAACCGCGATGGCGGACCCGGCCCACGCCTTTGGCCACACCCCACGTGAAATCTGGCTGGAGGTTGGTTTTGGCGGGGGCGAACACTCCCTTGCGCAGCACACGACCCATCCCGATGTGGGCTATATCGCGTGCGAGGTTTTTGACAACGGCCTGTGTTCGCTGCTGTCACGCCTTGTCCCCGACGATCACGAAGGTGATGCGCCGGTGCCCGATATGTTGCGCATATGGGACGAAGATGCGCGCATCCTGCTGCGTGAACTGCCCGATGCGTCGATCGCGCGCGCCTTCCTCTTGTTTCCCGATCCATGGCCAAAAGCACGCCATGCCAAGCGACGCTTTGTCCATCCGGATACGGTGCGCATGATGGCGCGCATCCTTAAACCCGGCGCAATCTGGCGCGTGGCCAGCGACGATCCCACCTATCAGGCCTGGGTGGAGGAAGTGATGGGTGCGCAGACATTATTCCGCACAGCCCCGCCGGTACTCGAACGCCCCGAAGGCTGGCCGCCGACACGGTATGAGGCCAAGGCGCTGAAGGCCGGACGGCAGCCATTTTACTGGACCTTTATACGAAACTGACGGCTTTTTCTGTGCCCCCCGATACACCATCGCACGCATGAAACGTCCGGGCGCGGCCCAGACCCGAACCCGAACCCGAACCCGAACCCGGCAGGGAACACGTTCCCTGCACCCTGATTCATTTGAAAATCATGGTTTCCAAAGGTCTATGACCCTTGAGGGGACTGGGACAAAGCCCCCGTAAACACCCCTTATGACAATACGGTCCCGGTCAGCCGTTCCGATACCTGCCACAAACGCTGTGCCAGTTGCAGGTCACGCGCGGCGGGCGGCACGACCGCCTCCGTCACGTTGCCACGCCGTTCCCCCCAGCCATCGGGCCCATAATACCCACCATCACGCGCCTGTGGCGCAGTAGCCGCAAACAGGATCGGCAGCGCACCACGTTCGGCTGATTGTCCCATCAGGGTAAAGGCCACCCGTGTCGCACGCCGCAGCAGGCGTTCACGCAATCCCTGCGGGCTGGTGGAACGGCTGGTGGCGATATCGGTCATGGCCCAGCCGGGATGGGCGGCGATGGAATGGATCGGCCATCCATGCTGGCGTGCCTGCCGGTCGAGTTCGAGGGCAAGTATCAGGTCGGCAAGCTTGCTCTGCCGATAGGCGCCGAAAGGGGTATAGCTGTGACGCGCCTGAAGGTCATCGAACACCAACCTGCCCTCCAACGCGGCAAGGCTTGCGACCGTGACGACCCGCGCGCCATTCCGCCCCGCACAGAGCAAGGGGCGCAGCCGCGCCGTCAGGGCGAACGGACCGAGGAAGTTTGTCCCGAACTGCAGTTCGAACCCATCAACGGTTTCCTGCCGCCGGGGTGCCCCCATGATACCTGCATTGTTGACGAGGATATCGACCGTCCCCGTGCGCCCTGACAGGTTCTGCGTGAAATCGGCGATGGAGTGCAGGGAGGCAAGGTCCAGCGTCATGAAATCAACCGTCCCATCCGGGCAGGCAACGCGCAACCGTTCCAGCGCGGCGGCCCCCTTGGCCGGGTTGCGCCCCGCAAGGATGACCTCCGCCCCGCGCGCAAGCAGCCCCTGTGCGGTGGCGTATCCCAACCCGCCAGTGGCCCCGGTGACAACCGCCACCTGCCCCTTCAGGCGCGGCGCCTGTGTGATATCCCACTGCACTGTCATGATGAGGCGTCCTGCTGTTCGGATTTCTGCATGTCTTTTTCCATGGCGGCTTCGGCTTCTTCGGTCAGGCGCTGTTCATTGCGACGCAGGAAGACAATGGAAGCCACAAGCCCGATGGCCCCCAGCACGCCAAAGGTGATACCCACGGGACCGGAGATCTGCATCACCTTATGTCCCAGGTAATAGGCCCCGAACGCATATCCCCCCGCCCATAACAGGCCGCCAAGCGCATTGAACACCAGGAAAAGATGCCACGGCATATGGTTCGCCCCGGCAAGCAGGGCAATGAATACGCGCAATATGGCGACAAAGCGCCCGAACAGGACGATTGTTCCCCCATGCCGCTTGAACAGGAACCGCCCCAGTTTCAGCCGTTTTGGCGTCAGGCCCAGCTTGGCGCCATGACGTTCCAGCAGCGGAAAGCCGAAGATACGACCGATCAGGTATCCAAGGTTGTCGCCCATGATCGCCCCCAGCACGGCAGCAGTGGCGACCCAGCGGATCTCCATATGATGCGTGCTGGCGCAATAGATCGCGGCGGAAATCAGAAGCGTTTCCGCAGGCAGCGGCACGCCCATGCTTTCCAGCATGACGATAACGCCGATTACGCCATAGCCATAATGCTGAAAAAGCTGTTCAAAATGCTGAAGCAGTGGACTTTACCCGTCTTGTGGCAAGTGTGGTGCATGAGGGACAAGGAGGGGGAATATCGGCACCACCCCCAGATGCCAAGTTCTATCACGACGTTCTGACGATGGCAGGAATAAAACATGGCTCCTTGCATATCCAATCCGGGCACATCCAGTCCGGTGGACCGGACCTCCCTTCCCTATGGCACATGGCCATCCCCCATCAGCGCGGATCTCGTCGCCGGGGCAACGCTGGGCCTGTCGGACGTACGGGCCGATGGGGCGGACATCTATTGGATTGAGGGACGCCCGGCCGAGGCAGGCCGCCGCGTGCTGGTGCGCTGGCGTGCGGGCGTCACGCGCGACATGACGCCGCCGCCATTCGATGTCGGCACGCGCGTCCATGAATATGGGGGCGGGGCCTATACCGCCGCGGGGGGACGGGTCGTCTTCAGCAACCGGGCCGACGGTTCGGTATGGCTGATCGACGGTGATGCCGCGCCGCGTGCGCTTGGCGGAATGGATGGCCTGCGCTTTGCCGATTTCGCACTCAGCCCGGATGGATGTTTCGTCTTTTGCGTGCGCGAAGACCACAACACGAATGGGGAGGCCGCAGCCGCCATCGTTGCCTTCGACTGCGGCGCGGATGCAGACCCCACGGATAATGGCGGCACGGCGCTGGTGATGGGACCGGATTTCCTCGCCAGCCCCCGCCCGTCGCCTGACGGACGCTTTATGGCATGGGTGGAGTGGGACCATCCCAACATGCCATGGGACGCAACCCGCCTGCGCGCGGCCTCCCTGTTGCAGGAGGGAACAGACATACCCCGCCTTGCCGCCCCCTGGACGCTGGCGGGTGATGACGGGACGGCACGATCCGTCATCGAACCCCGGTGGGAGGCGAACGGGAACCTGCTGGCATCATCGGACATCAGCGGATGGTGGAACCTCTACCGCTTCGATGTCGCAAATGCCTCCCCGGCGGTACCGGTGGTGCCCATGCAGGCGGAAATAGGTCTGCCGCAATGGATCTTTGGCCTGCGCAGTTACTGCCCGCTGCCGGATGGATCAATCCTTGCCCTTGCCATCCGCGATGGGGAAAACCGCATGCTGGTCCTGCGCGATGGCGCCGCCACACCGGTGGACCTGCATTTCCCCACACAATGCCCGGTCGCGCTGTCGGATGGGATGCTGGCGTGGCTGGATACACCACCAGACGATGCCGCATCGGTCATGCGCGGCGCACCGGGACAGGCCCCCACCGTCCTGCGCCGGGCGATCACACTGCCGATGGCGGCGGATGATATCGCCCATGCACAGGCCCTACACTTCCCCTTGTCCGATGCGGCGGCGGGAACAGGACATGCTTTTTTCTATCCCCCCGCCAATGCACGATATTGCGGCGTGACAGGAACGCTGCCGCCGCTGGTGGTGATGGCGCATGGCGGGCCGACAGGACGGGCGAACCCGGCATTTTCGTTCAAGGTGCAATGGTGGACGTCACGTGGCTTTGCCGTGGTGGATGTCAATTATGGCGGGTCCACCGGGTTCGGTCGCCCCTATCGCGAACGGCTGGAACGCGAATGGGGCATCGTGGATATCGACGACTGCATCGCCGCATGCCAGCACCTGATGACACAGGGGCTGGTGGACCCGAAACGCATCGTCATCCGTGGCAGCAGTGCAGGTGGACTGACGGTGCTGGGCGCGCTGGCGCGTTCCGACCTGTTCGCCGCCGGCACCAGCCTGTATGGCGTGACCGACCTGCGCGCACTGGCGCAGGAGACACACAAATTCGAATCCCGCTACCTCGATTCCCTGATCGGCCCCTATCCGCAGGACGAGGACACCTATATCGCGCGTTCCCCCCTGACGCAGGCGGCGGATATCCATGTGCCGGTCCTGTTCCTGCACGGGCTGGATGACAAGGTGGTGCCGCCCGCACAGGCGGACGAGATGGCGCGGGCCCTGCGGCAACGCGGCATCACCTGCGCACAGTATGAATTCGAAGGGGAAGGGCACGGATTCCGCAAGGAGGCAACAGTGCGCCGCGCCCTTGAACTGGAACTCGATTTCTACCGCCAGGTGCTCGGCCTGCCCACGGCGCAGGACGGCGAACACGTCGTCCTGCGGTAAATGAAAGCAAAGTTTCTGGTGAAGCTTTTTTCAAAAAGCGTCAAGGAACGCCGTCTTTTTGAAAAAAGGCGGCACCAGGGACTTTAACCCTTTCAGTCCTCTTCCGCGACGATGGCGGAGGATTCACGCGTGGGGCGGAAACGTCCCTCGCGCAATGCATCCTCGATATCCTCCAGCGAGGCGCCACGTGTTTCGGGCACGAAGAAATAGATGAACAGCACCGACGCCAGATTAACCCCGGCGTAGAACCACATCGTCCCACCCAGCGTGATGGTGGACACCAGCGTCAGCGCCGTGCTGGTTACAAGCAGGTCACTGCCCCACAGCATGGCGGAATGCAGGCTGGTGGCATTACCACGCATCGACAGGGGGAACATCTCCGCACCGAGCAGCCAGCCGACGACCTGAATGCCGCCCGCGTTGAACACCATGAACAGCAGCATGAAGATGATGATCATCCAGCTTCCGATGCTGCCTTTGTCCGGGTGGATCAGGAACATGATGCCCAGCCCGATCAGGCTGAGGACCGAACCCGGCCCCATCACCAGCACAAGGCGACGGCGACCGATACGATCCACGATATTCGACCCCAGTACCGTCATGACCAGATAGACGATGGAGATGCCGATACTGGCCAGCAGGGCGGCCGAACTGCCAAACCCCGCATCCGACAGGAAGGTCGGCGCGTAATAGATCATCATCTCCAGCCCGCCAGCCTGCGTAAAGAACGCAACACCAAGCGCGGCAACCAGCGCGGGTCGCACCCATGACTGCATCAACCCACGCCAGCCGCTCTCATGAGCGGCCGCATCGTCATTTGCAGTCACCTGGATACGCTTGATCTCCTTGCGGATCTCGCGCCGGGTGGTGCGGATGCGGCGCAACTGCTCGATGGCGGAATCAAGGCTTTCGTTCTCCGCCGCCCAACGCGGGCTCTTGGGCAGGAAGAACATGGAAACAAAGACAACCGCCGCCGGGATGGCCGCGATCGCCACCATCGGGCGCCATCCCCATGCATCACGCGCGGCAAAGCCGATGACATTGGCGGCAAAAATACCGACACCGATGGCGATGTTGAACATCGTGACCATGTGCCCGCGCTTTTTCGCCGGTGCCAGTTCGGAGATGTACATCGGCACGACCTGCGTCGAGCCCCCCACCGCCAGCCCAAGGAACACGCGTGCGGCGATCAGGGCATAGACATCAGGTGCCCATGCACAGGCCAGCGCGCCAGTGACGAACACCGCGGTGACGATCATGACGGAGTTACGCCGTCCAAAGCGTTCAGACATCCACCCGGTGATGAACGACCCCATGACCGCCCCCGCCAGGATCGCGGAGGCCACCATTTCCTGATAAAAACTGCTGAGGTGAAAATCGCGCGTAATCAGCAGCAATGCGCCAGAGACGATACCGGTATCGTAGCCATAGAGGCCACCGCAGATGGCGGCCACGATGGCTGCGAGCCAGAGCGTCTTTTGTGCGTTGGGCGAGATTTCGAGGTCGGACAGATCGGGAATGGGTTCAGGCTGCGCCGAGGGGGCGGCCGGGGATTGTGGGGAATAATTCTGCATGCCTGTTCCTTATGGCTTGGTGTCTGTTTAATTCCCGGCGTCACGCAGGGTTCCATCCGTTTCGCACCGGACATGCCCCGCCGCGCCAAGGGCGGACTTCATTTCATCGACATGCGCCATGGTCGCATGGAACGCGGACCAGTCATCATCGCTGGCGATGGGGCGCCATATGTCCTCCACCGCATCAATCCACATCGTGCATGGATCGTCGCGCGTGAAATAGGGCAACGTGACATCGACACCCGCACGTGGCGGATGGTTTTCGATCTGGCTTCGCAACGTCTGAAAGGAAGGAGAGGCGTAGAAATACTTCCTCGGTCCAGACATGGCACGGTCGTGACTGATGGCACCACCATACCAGTCAAAGAACGAAAATTCAAACCCGATCGTGCTTTCTTCGAGAAAAGACCAAACGGATTCGCGCAATTCTGTGGACGTATTTCTTGATATTTCCTTTATACCAAGGCGTTGCAGAGTACAAATATCGAGGAATCTTTCGTATCTTTGCGGAAAATTTTCAAAAATACTTCTTATTTTCTCCATTTCCGAAAATGGCAGCAGGCATTCCGCCATCCGCGCCAGATTCCACATCATCGCCGTGGGCTGCCGGCCAAAGGCATACAGGCCGGAATGATCGAAATAGGCAGCCGTGAATGAGGGGTCGTAATGCGTGGCGAACCGCCACGGACCGTAATCAAAGCTTTCACCCGCGATATTGATGTTGTCGGTATTAAGCACCCCATGGACAAACCCGGCCGTCATCCACTGCGCCGTCAGCAATGCAAGGCGCGTACACAGCGCATCGAACAGGGCCGCCGCCGGATCTTGCGCGCCCGACAGGGCGGGATAGTACGTCGCCACCACGTAATCGAGCAGACGGCGCAGCGATGGCGTATCCTGCATCGCGGCAAGGCGCTGGAACGTGCCGATACGAATATGCGAATGCCCCAGCCGCGCCAGCACGCATGAACGCGTGGGCGACGGCTCGTCCCCGCGGTGCAGCGCCTCCCCCGTCTCGATCACGCTCAGGCTGCGCGAGGTGGTGACACCGATCGCGTCCAGCGTTTCGCTCGCCAGAATTTCACGCATGCCCCCCTTGAGCGTCAGGCGTCCATCCCCCCCACGGGACCATGGGGTTGTACCGCTGCCCTTCGTCCCGATATCAAGCAACCGCCCATCACACGCATCATATAACTGCGCGAACAAGAAACCGCGCCCATCGCCAAGGTCGGGGTTATAGGACTGGAACTGATGGCCGTGATAGCGCAGCGCCAGCGGCTGCTGCAGGCTGCCGGGCAGGGGGTCGAACCGACCGAAATGGGCAATCCACTCCGCCCCCGTCAGCGTGTCGAGGCCAATGCGCGCCGCCGCGTCCTGATTGCGAAACCGCAGGATATGGGCCGGAAAGTCAGCCGGTCGCACCGGATCGTAAAACGCATCCCCAAGGGTCATGTGCCGTGTGTCAGGACGATAGTCAGGGGAAAAGGGCATGGGCTTCAACCTTGGGAATGGGATCGGACAGGCAGGTCCAGCGAGAGGGGGGCAGATGCGAAACAGGCGGCGACCTGACGCATATCCACCGCATCGCCATCACGGCAGGACCATTGCGGGGCGTTATCGCGGTCGATCAGGCGCGCCCGGACCCCTTCGGCAAAATCCGGGCGCTCGATCAACGCGCAGACAAGGCGGAACTCCTGCTCCAGCACCATATCAAGGTTTGGCAACGCCCGCGCCGCGAAAAATGCACGCCATGCCAGTTCTACCGCGAACGGGTCCGCCTGTGCCAGCGCGGCGCGATCGGCCTGCGCCCACGGCGCATCGCAGTTACGCAGGCGTTCGGCCACCCCCCCCATGTCCGGTGCATCATACACGGCGTCAATCCCCGCAACGTCCCCCCACCCGCCATCGACCACCGACACATGTGACGCAAGGTCCAGCACACGTCCCGCCGGATGACGCGCCAGGTCATCCGCCAACTGCGCCAGATCGCACGAGGGTACCATCCGGTCGGCAAAGCCACATGCGATGGCCTGCGCCCCATCCATCCGCCCCCCCGTTACAGCCAGACGCAGGCCCGACAGGCCCGGCGCGCGCGACAGCAGGTACGACCCGCCCGCATCCGGGGTCAGGGCAATCGCGACCTCCGGCATGGCAAGGATGGAAGTTTCCGTCACAATCCGGTGGCGTACATGCCCGCCCAGCCCGATGCCTCCGCCCATCGCGATGCCGTCCATGAAGGAGACGACCGGTTTGGGATATCCCGCCAGCATGGAGACCAGACGGTAACTGGTGCGAAAAACCGCGCGCGCGGCCCCGGCCCCCTGTGCCCGCAACAGCGTGATGAGTGCACGCAGGTCCGCCCCGGCGCAGAAAGCGCGTGAAGACGTGCTGTCGATTACAATGGTGCGGACCTCGCGATCCTCCCGCCAGCGGGCAAGGCAGGCGGCAATCGCCTCGATCATGCCGATATCAAGCGCATTGAGCGCGCGCGGGCGGTCCAGCGTGATGCGCCCCAGATGCCCGTGACGTGAAATGCGCAGCGTTTCATGTGTCATCGCAACGGCGTCTCCCGAATTGTCGATCTTCTTCAAGCATGACAGAATAAGGAAACGGAACCCCCGTCAGGGGCATGTTTTAATCAACGCGCGATCATGTGACGTCAGGAAGAACAGGAAACAGTATGGGTATCGACGCCCGGACCTATCGGGATGCAATGGCGCGACTGGGCGCGGCGGTCAGCGTGGTGACGACCGGCACGCTGGAGGACCCGGCCGGTTTCACGGCATCGGCGGTATGTTCCGTCACCGACACCCCCCCGACCCTGCTGGTCTGTGTCAACCGTGCATCGCGCATCCGCCCGCGCTTTCGTGAAGGGGCGGCGATGTGCATCAACGTCCTGTCCGCAGCACAGCAGGAGATTTCCGGCGTGTTCGCCTCCGCACAGGAGCAGCATGAACGCTTCGCCTCCGGCCACTGGGCCACGCTGACGACCGGGGCCCCTGTTCTGGCGGAAGCCGTGACCTCCTTTGACTGCCGGATCGAGCGCATCGTGGAGGTCGGGACGCATAGCGTGATGTTCGGCGCGGTGGAAAGCCTGCGCACCGGGGACAGTCATGGTGGCCTGATCTATTTCAACCGCACCTATCACATGCTGCCTCCGTCCGACGAAGCCTGAAAGAGTTTTACCAACACCGCGTTACCGAAAAATGAAAATTTCAGATGTCGCCCGTTCTGGAACAGGGGCGACATCTGTTGATGCTTTACGAAAAAAGATTCACGAAAAACATTCATGACTTTCAACAGGTTGTCGGGGGGACATGTTTCCATCCGCCATCCAGGACATGCCACCATGCCGTCCCGGGCGTGGGTTTTACGTGAAATTAATCCCTTTGCGACCGTATGGACCTTCCCGGACATGGCAGGATACGGCGGATGCGCATACCCAGACCACGCAACGACACGACACGGCAGGACGGGGACGACGGACCGGACGTTCCGGTCGTGTCGTGGCGCGTACTGATCGGGATACAGGTGGGGGTGACAGTATTCATCCTGATCATGGCGTGGTGGGACAGTTCACTGCCGCGTTAAAAAACGCCACCCGACCATACCATCATCAGGAA
This sequence comes from Novacetimonas hansenii, assembly GCF_014843995.1. Classification (NCBI taxonomy): domain Bacteria; kingdom Pseudomonadati; phylum Pseudomonadota; class Alphaproteobacteria; order Acetobacterales; family Acetobacteraceae; genus Novacetimonas; species Novacetimonas hansenii. Next base: position 198,926 of record NZ_CP062147.1, read on the forward strand.
GATGGGCATTCCCCGGTGTCATCCTTTGCCCAAGAGACACCCCGATACCTGTCAGATGTTCCCCCGCAGGCCATGCCCACAGTGCCGGGGCTTCATCACCGCAGGATTGAGGCGTATATCCTTCCCACGGGATGACAGGAGCAAGCCGGACAGATGGGCAATGATGATCGTCGTGACGATGCGCGAACAGCAGGTGACGGCCCGACCTTTACCCCCGCGGTCGAACAGATGCTGGAACGCGCGCATGACATGTGCCGTCGCCATGGCGCACGCCTGACACAGCAGCGGCGTCAGGTGCTGGGGCTTGTCCTGAGTGCGGACCGACCGGTCGGGGCGTACGATCTGCTTGACCGCCTGCGCCGCGATACGAAGGGGGCCGCCCCGCCCACCGTCTATCGCGCGCTGGATTTCCTGCTTGAACACGGCCTGATTCACAAGATCGAACGCCTGTCAGCCTTCGTCGCCTGCCGCCATATGCTTCACAACGCACATGACTGTGAAAACCATCTCCACAGTGCGCAATTCCTGATCTGCACACGATGCGGGCATGTCACCGAACTTGAAGACAGCCAGATCGTCCATGCACTGGTAGCCGCGACACAGGCACGCAAATTCAGCATCCGTACCTCCACCATAGAGGCCGAGGGCATCTGCGCCGCCTGTGCCTGACAATATTTCCTGACAATATTTTCGAAACAGTATGCACAAAACAGGCCCGCCAGATCTTCAGGCATGGCGTTTTTTCAGGGGGGCGGCATCCTTTAAGAGATTGTTTGAAAACAACTCATTGATAAAAAATAAGAAAAGTTTTTGGGTGCCGCCTTTTTTCAAAAAGGCGGTGTCTTCTGAAGCTTTTTAGAAAAAGCTTCACCAAAAACCTTTATAATTACAGTATGTTATCAAGCCTGACTTTTCAAACAGTCTCTAATATTTCTTGCGCGTTTCAGCCCCCGCCAACGACAGACCCCACCCCACATTACAGTAATTGCATCCCCATCGCATTTCCCGGCATGATGCGGGTCCACCTGCCACCATAGGGGCGGCAGGCAGAGCACAAACCACAGAGTCCCGCAGCCGGGCGGAGTGTCGCGATGACGCGTTCGCGTCGCAACGAAACGGGCGAACTGCCCCTGCCGCATCCCCCCGCTGCCCCGCGGGACAACGGGTCGGTACCCGCCCCGAAAAAGCGCACCCCACGCCCGCCTGCCCCCCCACCAGCAGGACAGGAAGACCTGTTCGCGCGTCCCCTGCCACCCGTCCCGGTCCCACCCCGCCGGGTTACGCATCTTGATGCGACGGAAATCGGCCTGTCCCCCGTCCCCTTGCGTCACTTCGGGCCTGCCGACGCCACGGACGGTTTTTTCTATATCGTCACGACCTCGTCACAGGCCGATGCCATGCTGGCGCATGGCCTGTCCATCAGCCCCCGCACGCCCGTATCCCTGACGGAGCGGCCAGGCGTCATGGCATGGTACGTGGACATGAGCGAGGATATGGAGGCGATATCGGATGAAGGCGGTGTGGCGATCCTGCGGCTGCGGCGTTTTATGGTGAATGATCTGGTTGAAAATGATCCTGATCATACCCGTGCCTATGGGGTTCCATGTTACTTCCTGACTGGTGTGACGCGCGCCGCGCCGATCTGAAACAGGAATTGAAACAGGCCAGCCCACCTGCGCCATCGCGAATTTAAGCTGAAACCGATGGGGGCCATCGCCCACCACCAGTTGGTCACGAAGAAAAAATAAATGAAGGATCATTACATATGAATCAGTCCGTCACGCAGCCTGTGGGGTCATCGCGCATGCGCTCCGTGATTATCGGGTGCCTTGCGGCGCTGGCGGGCCTGATGGCTGGTCTGGATATCGGTGTCATTTCTGGCGCGCTGGATTTCGTGGCCAAGGAATTCCATGCCTCCACCGTGGCGCAGGAATGGATCGTCAGTTCCATGATGGCAGGCGCGGCCGTGGGATCAATGTGCGCAGGATGGATGTCACACCATATCGGGCGCAAGCGGACGCTGCTGGTGGGTGCGGTGGTGTTCGTGCTTGGCTCCGTCGGGTGTGCGCTGGCATGGTCAGTGCCGTCGATGATCATGGGCCGCACGGTCATGGGGCTGGCAATCGGGGTCGCGGCCTTCACCGCGCCGCTCTACCTGTCGGAAATCGCAAGCGAGACCGCACGCGGGGCCATGATCTCCACCTATCAGTTGATGATTACGGTGGGCATCTTCCTGGCATTCATGAGCAATACGTTCTTCGGCTATTCCGGCAACTGGCGCGGCATGTTCGCCGTGGCGGCGGTACCGGGGGTGCTGTTCCTGATCGGCGCGCTGTTCCTGCCTTTCAGCCCGCGCTGGCTGATGATGAAAGACCGCCGCAGCGAAGCGCTGGAGGTGCTGGTCAACCTGCGTGACAGCCGCAGCGACGCCCGACGCGAAATCCAGAGCATCAGCGACCAGCTCCAGCAGAAGCAGAAGGGCTGGGCATTACTGGCGAACCGTAATTTCCGCCGTTCCATCCTGCTGGGAATGGGGTTGCAGATCATGCAGCAACTGGCTGGCGTGAACGTGGTCATGTATTACGCGCCCAAGATCTTTGCCCTGGCGGGATATGTCGGCCCGGCACAACTGTGGTGCACGGCGATGGTCGGGCTGGTGAACATGCTGGCGACATTCGTGGCCATCGGGCTGGTGGACAGATGGGGGCGCAAGCCGATCCTGTATTCAGGATTCCTGATCATGGCGGTCGGTATGGGGGGCCTTGGGGTACTGCTCAATGCGCTGCCTCTGGGACCGGGGGAGCAGATCATCGCCGTGTTCATGCTGATGATCTATATTTCAGGCTTTTCCATGTCGGCTGGTCCCCTGATCTGGGTCCTGTGTTCAGAGGTGCAGCCGCTGCAGGGGCGTGACCTTGGCATTTCCATTTCCACGCTGACCAACTGGATCGCCAACATGATCATTGGCGCGACCTTCCTGTCGCTGCTGCAATGGATCGGCAATGGCCCGACCTTCTGGATGTTCGCAGCGTTCAACCTGGCGTTCGTATTCGTGACGTGGCGCTTCATCCCTGAAACGCGGGACATGAGCCTTGAAGGAATTGAAAAGCGCCTGATGGCGGGCCTGCCACTGCGCGAGATCGGGCAACCCTCGCGCAAGGCGGCACAGGCTACCACCGCGACGGGGCCGTCATGAACTGTGGTTTACGGACCTTATCATTCCCATAAGAGACTGTTTGAAAAGTCAGCCTCGATAACATACTGAGATTCTAAAGGTTTTTGGTGAAGCTTTTTCTAAAAAGCTTCAGAAGACGCCGCCTTTTTGAAAAAAAGCGGTACCCAAAAAATTTTCTTGTTTTTTATCAACAGTTTGTTTTCAAACAGTCTCTAAGAAAATAAAATTCTGGGGTGCTGCATTTCTCAAGGACGGCAGTACCCCCCTTGAGGCATGTTGAAAAATATTCACTGAAAAACTCTGATATTTTCACGATATTCCGGTCTGTCCCTGAATTATGAAAGCCCGGAATATCCCGGCTCTGTATAGGAAGTGCAGGCTTTTTCACCTGCCCCGGCACCAAGTCACGGTTTCCAGAGGGCAAAGCCCTCTGGCCGGTTTCAGGGCAGCACCCCGGCCTGTAGAATCCATGGCCTGTCGCACCAATTTCAAGCCCCCAAAACTCTGTCCACTGTCCGCGCCACAGACTGCCGCCAGTTCGGCAGACTGGCCCCGAACACCTGCTTCAGTTTCGTGCAATTCAGGCGGGAATCCTGCGGCCTTTCCGCCGGAGTGGGCCAGTCCTGCGTACGGATAGCCTCTATTTCCGGCAGTGTCTGACCATGACGGGCGGCCTGTTCCAACGTGGCGACCGCAAGACCATGCCATGTCGTCTCCCCCTGCGCGGTGGCGTGATAAACGCCGGGATAAGCCACCTGCCATCCCGTTTCTTCAATCCGGGCGATGATGGCAAAGATGGCCTGCGCAAGATCATCGGAACTGGTGGGGTTGCCAAACTGATCGCCCACCACACGCAATTTCGGGTTTTTGGCCCCGGCGGCGATCATGGTCTTAACGAAGTTCTTGCCATGCGCCGAATACACCCACGCAGTTCTCAAGATGATGGCCTGTGGGCATGCTGCCCGAACTGCTGTTTCCCCCGCCGCCTTCGTTGCGCCATAGACCGTGCGGGGTGAGGTCGGGTCACTCTCCACATACGGCGTGCCCTTGTCCCCGGCGAAGACATAATCCGTCGATATATGGATCAGTCCGCACCCCTGCGTCGCACATACCGATGCCAGAATAGCAGGCCCGGTCTGGTTGGCACGGGATGCAGCAGCGACCTCGGTTTCCGCCGCATCCACAGCAGTCCACGCCGCAGCATTCACCACAAAGGCCGGATCATACCGCGCGACCACTGCGTCGATGGTTTCAGGCCGGTCAAAATCGAAATCTGGACGACCGACCTTAATCACGCGCGCACCTCCCACATCGGCCAGTGAGACGGCAAGTTGACCATTGCCCCCTGTCACCAGAACCGGTTTCAGCGTTGGGGCCTCACGCATGGGGAAACCATCCATGAGCCGCAGCAAAACCGGGTGCGACTTTATCCTTGTCCGACAGGATCGCACCCTCCTGCGCGATGGGCCAGTCGATCTTCAATTCGGGGCAGTTCCAGATCACAGCGCGTTCCGATGCCTTGTCATACAGGCTCGTGCATTTGTACTGCACCTCGGAATTATCGCTCATAGTGACAAAACCATGGAGGAAACCCGGCGGTAGCCAGAGCTGTGACCAGTTATCTTCCGACAGTTCCGCCGCAACCCATTGCCCATAGGTCGGTGAGCCCATGCGCGCATCCACCGCGACATCCCAGATCGCCCCCCGGGTACACCGCACAAGTTTGCCCTGCGCATGGGGGGCAAGCTGACAGTGCAGTCCACGCACGACCCCCTTATGCCGCGACAGGCTCTGGTTATCCTGCACGAAGGGGGTGTGAATACCGGCATCCGCCATCCGATGCAGGTTGTAGGTTTCGGAAAAGAAGCCGCGAGGGTCACCAAAACGCGCTGGCGTCACCAGAATGACATCAGGTATGGCAAGACGTTCGATTTTCATTCTCCGCACCTCAATCATATCGTCCCGGACATCAGACGTTCATCAGGCTCCGGGATCAGGACTTGTATCGGTAAGGTAGAAGAGAAAAGTTGCCGCGATATGAATGTCAGGCACCGGGAAATAAAGGCATAGGAAAACGATTCATGGATATTGGGCGGGCTGCCCAGACACAAAATTTCAAGGGAAAATGGAAAAATCTTCGTGCCTGTTTTTAATGTTTTCTTGTTTAGTAATGTAGTTTTAAATCAAACAGGCAAAATACAGAACACTTGTCCGTAGAGCCTGCATGACGCTCTGGGAAATTTTCGGGATTCTGCTTGCAACATACTATAAATACAGTGATTTTAAAAAAACACCCCTCAAAAAAACTCTTGGTGACATAAGCAAGAGTCGTGATGGGTATCCTCCTGAAAAACGGGATTTTGATAGAAATATACTATGCCATAAACATAATACTACAGAAGTGAAATGAAAAAATATTTTGTAATACGCGCGTGTTTCTGACCTTAGATTTTTTAAGGGAATATTTGAAAACATGCATTTGATAAAAAACAGAAAAAGTTTTCTGATGTTACCTTTCGATCAAAAAAGGCGACGTCTTTCGAAGATTTTTGAAAAAATCTTCACCAAAAACTTTTATTATTCCATGATCTTATAGGACTTAGCTTTTTAAACCGTCTTCAAGAGGTTATTTGAAAAATTACCCTCAATAACATGCTGAAATTATAAATATTTTCAGTGAATCTTTCCTGAAAATCTTCAGAAGACGCCGCCTTTTGAAAAAGGCGGCACCCAAAATATTTTCTTATTTTTTATCAATGATTTGTTTTTAAAAAATCTCTAAAAATCTTCTCCAGCATCCCAATATTATGTGGGAAACAAAAAAGTAGACAGAGCCTGCGCCTGCTGGCGGATTTCAGGAATGGCCGTAGTTTCAAACAGGCTTCCCGCACGTAACGGGCCAATTGCATGCAGCCATGGTGACACCAGCCCATCATGACCAAAAAGCGCACCGTTGGCATCAGTCGCAAAGGTGCTGCCAAGATCACCATGAACCGCCATGCCAAGAGCAAACAGTTCATGCAACAGCGGATTATCCACGCGACCGAAATTCGTATCCGGTGCCGTGCAGTTCATGACCATATCGGCCATCAGATGATATTCCCCCTCGCTGGCTCGTACATGAACCCGCAGGCCATGGCGATCCCCTGACACGGCCGCCACATGGCCACGGCGGACAATGAGATGACCAGAAGCCATTTCTTCGACAATCCGCCGCGCAACAGGTGGGGCCATACGATGGCGCGCCGTATGCCAGCGATGAAAAAGATGCCTGCGGAACCGCCATCGCTCCTTGTCCGACAAACGCGCCCACAGGGCATTGCTACAGGGCCGCAATGAATCCACGGCTGCCCGCCACGATACACCATCTTTCAGGGCCAGGCGCACGTGATGCAGATACTGCCGTGCCGTGGGCAACGTATCCATGGGAATAACCGGGGCAGGCACGGGTTCGACCGGGCCATGCGCACAAGGTAACAGGCCATGGCGCGAGATCATCGTGATAACACCGCCATATCCTCCGGCCCTCAGACGCAGCAGGATATCAATCGCGGTCAGGCCGGAACCGACAAGGACAACCGGTGCATCCGCCTCTGGCCAGCGGGGCCATGTGTCCCAGACAGCCCGGACATATCGTCCCGAGTTACGGACAACGTCATCACAACATGGAATATCCACCGGCAGCGCATGTCCCATGGCAAGAACCGTTCTTCCTGCCTCTACTCTGCTGCCGTCATCCATATGGAGGATGGCCGAATTGCCACGATTCTCCAGCCGGGTCACACATTGATGAAGAACAGGGACATTGCTTGTGGCGAACCGTGCCGCCAGATATTCCCCCCACAGCATGCGCGGCATGAAAGATGTGCCATCCGCCGCCCCATCCCCACGCTGTGACAGCCATGCAACAAAATCTTCCGGTGCATCAGCCAACGCGCCCATATTGCCCGCGCGCACATTCAACAGGTGGGCGGGTTCCGTTGTCGAATAGGCAACGCCACGTGCAAGGCCCTTCCGGGGTTCGATAACCAGTAATCCCGCAGGATCAGTTCTGCGCGCCAGATGAAGGGCGGCAAGAACGCCACTCGCCCCGCCCCCGATGATCGCGATCCGGGTTTTCATATGATCCTTTCTCACAACAGGCTGGGCTGACATCGGCCGGACCGCCATTCGGCATATCTTCGCCTCCCTTGGTCAATCCATGGAAAAGAAACAAAGTTTTGCAACGCATTGTCTGAATTATGCTTGGCGAAAGACTGACGGTGGTGCGGATTGGGATGCAAACGGCCTTACCTGCCAGACACGACTGGAATGACTTGGGACGTCGCTGACACTATGCCGGGGCCTCCCAATCGTTTAGTGAGCGTTTTAAAACAACTCATTGATAAAAAATAAGAAAAGTTTTGGGCGCCGACTTTTTTCGAAAAGGCGGCGTCTTCTGAAGCTTTTTAAGAAAAAGCTTCACCAAAAACCTTTATAATTTCAGGATGTTATTGAGCCTGACTTTTTAAACAGCCTCTTATCGCCCCCCTGTCAAACCAGGACAGTTTTCAGGCATCCGTATGGGGTTCCGACACTGGCGCTACCATCATGAGGGGGATTCGTATATTTTCGACTTTGAGGCAGGGAGAAAATTTCACGTGATCGTCGTAACGGGTGGGGCCGGTTTTATTGGTTCGAACATTGTTGCTGCCCTCAATGAGGTGGGGCGGATGGATGTCGTGGTCTGCGACACATTGGGAAATGATGGAAAGTGGCATAACCTACGCAAACGTGTGATCCAGGATATCGTCCCCCCCCATGAACTCATGTCATGGCTGGAACAGCATGAAGATATCGAAGCGGTTATCCATATGGGTGCCAATTCCTCCACCCTTGCCAAGGATGGCGATGAGGTGATGGAAAGTAATTTCCGTTTCTCACTCTCCCTTCTCGACTGGTGCACGGCACGTGGTGTCAAGCTGATCTATGCCTCGTCCGCGGCAACATACGGCGATGGCACACAGGGGTTCAGCGATCACCTGTCACTGGCCCATCTGCGGACTTTGCGACCGCTTAACCTTTATGGCTGGAGCAAACATCTGTTTGATCAGGTGGTCGCAACCCGGATGGAAAGCGGGAAGAAGCTGCCCCCTGTTTGCGTGGGCCTCAAATTCTTCAACGTCTTTGGCCCTAATGAACAGCATAAAGGGTCGATGATGAGTCTGGCGTCGAAATATTTCGACAAGATCAAAGCAGGCGAAACCATTGACCTTTTCCGTTCCCACCATCCGGATTACAAGGATGGGGAACAGTTACGCGACTTCGTGTATGTGGAAGATATTCTTGGCGTGATCCTGTGGCTTTTGGATCAATCCCATAGGGTAGCCCTCTATAATGTCGGAAGCGGCCAGGCACGGAGCTTTCGCAATCTGGTCGGGGCCATCTTCGATGTTCTGGGGCAGGAACACCGTATCCGCTTCATTGATATGCCAGAAGAAATACGACCACGATATCAATATTTTACAAAGGCCGATGACACACGCCTGCGCACAGATGGCTATAACAGGCCGGGCACCAGGCTGGAGGATGCCATCGCGCATTTTGTGCGGACCTATCTCGATACGGACGACCCCTATCGATAAGAGGCTGTTTGAAAAGTCAGGATTAATAACATCCTGAAATTATAAATGTTTTTTGTGAAGCCTTTCCTAAAAGGCCTTGAATATTATTTGAAAACAACGCATTGATAAACAATAGAAAACGATTTTTGGTGTTGTCTTTCGATCGAAAACGGCGACATCTTGCGAAGCTTTTTGAAAAAAGCTTCACCAAAAACTTTTATGATTTCACGATCTTATCGGACTTGCTTTTTCAAACAGTCTCTAAGTCGCGAAGGAATTTGTATGGAATACAAAAAACCTGATTTCATAACAAATTTTCATCATTTTTACAAAAACGCCCCTTCTGTCCGATCGCCGTGAAATTACAAAAGTTTCTGGAAAAATTCCTCAAACATCTTTTATTAAAAACAGTTTTTCAAAATAATCGCCCAAGAAACTTTTGTTATTTTACCAATTTTCTACAGACAGGCATCCATGACACCTGCCCGTTCACTCATCAGGTTCGGGCATGCGCCAGAACAGCCCTGTACATTGCAGCAAGCCTCTTCTGATAGGCGGCGGGAGAGAACATCTCAGCCTGTGACATACCTTTTTCACAGAGCGATTTACACAGATCATCATCCTGATCCAGTCTGGCAATGCCCGCCTCGATTGATGCCAGGTCGTACGCATCGACCATAAGCGTCGCATCACCGGCAACTTCAGGCAACGCCCCTTCCTTGCTTGTCAGGACAGGTGCCCCAAGCGCCATGGCTTCAAGGACCGGCAACCCAAACCCTTCCGTGAGGGAAGGGAACAACAAGGCGCGCGAACTGCTTACCAATTTCTGCAGCGTAGCCCGTGACACATAATCAAGCCGGATAATACGCCCCAGTTCGATCCCATATTCAATCAGGCGATTATCTTCCTCATTCTTCCATGCCATGGCGCCAATAATGACCAGCTTCCGCGACGAACGTGTCGCCAGGAATGCCTGTATGATCCGACCGATATTTTTCTTGGGTTCCAAGGACCCGCAGAACAGGAAATATTCCTTTGGCATCAGTCCGAATTTACTGATATCAATTTTTTCAGCGTCATCCGTATTTTCAGAATAGACATCCAGCGACTGATAAGTATTGAATACCTTGTCCCGCGCTTCCGGGAAGAACGAAAGAAAATCATTCCTGCTGGATTCCGACACGGTACATACCGCATCTGAAACTTCTGAAATACGCTTCAGAAGATTGAAATGGTATTTCTTGTTATCCAGTGTCGTACTTGGGAAAACAAGCGGAACCATATCATGCACTGTATATATATTATAAGACTCTTCGACGATTATTGGAAGCGGGTAAGTCCAGTGCATGATTTGTGGTGGATTGGGAATGCGGATACGTAAAAATTTCCCGGTCTTGTTGAAATATTGCGGTGCGCGCTGAAAAAGACCACGGATATTCAGCAGGCGTTCAAAATCGGGCAGGCGATCCTTATGCATGCGCCGTTCGATACGCCCCGACAGGGGAACGGGCGTTGCGGTAATGCCCCTCACATCGCGAAAAGATTCCTTCAGCCAGTGAGGCGTGGGAAATTTCCCACGCTTCCACCTGTTCTCCCGACCGATCTGATCAAAAAACAGGACTTCGCGTAACGATGCAGGCGTGGAATCCAGAAAATTCAGTCCGTATAGCCCGGATAACCTGCAATGCAACGCCTGCAAATTATATGAAAGTACACGCGCATATGTCGCAATCCCTGTACCTTTTTCCAGAGCAAGGTTAAACCCATCAATACAGATCGAACAAGGAAAGGAACTATGGTCCGTCATTTACGCCGTTCTTTCGCAGAGGTCGCGATGATCATCTTCACAACTTGATTGATAAATCATAATTTTATATCAAGCTTGTAAATTTATGTAAATATACAATTCAATTCCAAAAAAGAGATGTATATTTACATTTTTACTCACATATCATGGATCAATTCTATTGCCTTTATGGATTTTTCTTCGCGCGACATAGTTGCCATATGGAAATAATACTCCATACCCCCTCTCTGAACAGGATACAGGCCGTCAGTGTCTGTCATCCCCATTATTGGCATAGCGGCGATAGACAAACGGCGGTGCGACTTCGGGCAGGCGTGCAATGGCTGCCGTGACCTGATCGTGGGCTGGCGCACGCTCACACACCGGATCGGTCGCTGCCGCATCCCCCGCCAGCGCAAGCGCCTGACAGCGGCACCCACCCCAGTCCTTTTCACGCTGGTCGCAGGTGCGACAGGGTGCGGGCATCCAGTCCGTCCCGCGGAACATGGTAAATAACGGGGCCTCGTCCCAGATCGCACCCAGCGTCGCGTCACGCACATCAGGGATTTTCACGCCGGGGATGCTTTCCGCCGCATGGCATGGCAGCACCCTGCCAGATGGAGAGACATTGACGAAACGACGCCCCCATCCCCCCATGCAGGGCTTGGGCCGGTCGGCATAATAATCGGGCGTAACGTAATCAATGGACAGGCGCCCGGCATATCGCGCACGCGCGGCCTCCACCGCACGGGTGGCCTGTTCCACCTGCTCACGCGTTGGCATCAGGGCGTCGCGATTGCGCAGGCCCCAGCCATAATACTGCGTATGGGCGATCTCCACCCGCCGCGCGCCCATCTGCGCCGCAGCATCGATCATCTGCGCCACACGTCCGACATTTTCACGATAAATGACGAAATTGAGCGTCAGCGGCATGCCCTCGGCCACCACCATCGCGGCGGCGGCCATCTTCTTCGCCTGCGCGCCCTTCATGCCACCCACATGCTCGGCATTGGCGGTTTCGATATCCTGAAACGACAGTTGCACATGATCCAGCCCGGCCCCCACCAACGCGGCGAAGGAAGCTGGCGTCATCAGCACGCCAGACGTGATCAGGTTCGTATAAAGCCCACGCCCCACGGCATGACGGATCAGGTCAGGCAGGTCAGGACGCGCCATTGGCTCGCCCCCGGAAAAATGTACCTGCAATACCCCCAGATCCGCGGCCTGATCCAGTATGTCGATCCATTGCGTGGTGGTCAGTTCATTGGCGCGCGGTTCCAGCGCCATCGGGTTGGAACAGTACGGGCACTGCAACGGACACCGATGCGTCAGTTCCGCCAGCAGGCTCATCGGGGGCGGGGGCATTTCCGTCATGGCAGCAGCACCTGCCGCGCCACAAGGTCGGCGGCCATTTCCATCACATCACGCGCAATCAGGTCACGTGGGGCGGCAAAACGCGCGGCAAGATCGGTGACAATCCCATCAAGCGTGCGCGTTCCATCGACCAGGCGCAGGATCTCCACCGCGACAGGATCAGGCAGGAAGGCGCGTTCGGGCGCCTGTATCACCCACTGGTCGCGCACGCGGTCATGTTGCAGCCGTACGCCACGGGCAAACCGCACGACACTGTCGGGCGTCAGGGGCAGAGCATCCGTCATGGACAGGTCGGCCGGAACGCACCCGGCGGAATCCGCCCCGGCGTGACATAGGCATAATCCAGCGCATCGAGCATGGACCACAGCACGCCGCACTTGAACTTCAACGCGCCCAGCACCGCTTCCTGCTGCTCCACCGTCCGGGCATGTTCGCGGACATAGGACAGCGCAAAATCGGAATCCCGCGGGGCCTGCGTCAGGCGCGGATGGAAATAGGCCAGGGTCTCGCTGTTGACGAAATCATAATGCCGCAACATCCCAGAGACGCGTTCGCTGATAATGGTCGGCGAAAACAGTTCCGTCAGGGAAGAGGCGATTGCAGCAAGGATGGAACGGTCACGCACGAATTCGACATAGGCATCCACCGCGAACTTCGTGGCAGGTAGCAGCCCCTCCAGCGACTCGACATAGGCACGGTCAAGGCCCAGCCCGTCCGTCAACTTCAGCCAGCGCGCGACCCCTCCGGTTCCCGGTGCCTCGCCATCATGGTCCACAAGACGCCGCCGCCATTCGCGACGCAGTTCCGCCGTGGGCAGACGCGCCAGCAACGTCGCATCCTTGGCCGGGATCCGGCACTGGTAATAATACCGGTTCAGCGCCCATGCCTGAACCTGCCCCTGCGTCAGGCGGCCATCATGCAGGGCACGGTGGAACGGGTGGAGGTTATGGTAACGCTCCGCCCCGATGGCACGCAGCGCGGCCTCCAGTTCGTCGGGGGAAAGTATCTGTCCGGTCATAGGGTTATCCTCATCCCGTCATGGGCCACGTCCCATCCCTGCGCATTGGCCTGCTGGCGTTCTGCCGAGTCCGAAAGCAGTACGGGATTGGAATTGTTAATGTGAATCAGCACTTTGCGCCCGATCTCAAGGTCGCGGAACGCCTCGAACGTGCCGCCTTCGCCCATCAGCGACATATGGCCCATACGCTGACCCGTCTTTTCACCAATGCCCGCGCGCAGCATCTCGTCATCGACCCACAGCGTGCCGTCGAAGAACACAAGGTCCGCGCCCGACAGACGCCGCCGCAGTGCGTCGGTCATGCGTGCGCAGCCGGGGATGAAACAGACACGGCGCTTTCCATCGGTGATCTCAAGGCCGATCGTCTCGCCATTTTCAACAATGGCGGCAGGGTTCGGCCCACGTTCGGCATAAAGCGGCACCTTGCCCGGCACCACAAAGGCACGGATGCCCAGTCCCGCAGGCGCGCCATCGACCAGATGCAGCGCGACATCCTGCTCCAGCGGCAGTTGCGTGCGCGTGACCACCTGCCGGTTCAACGCCTCAAATACCGGATTGGCGTCAAGCGTCTCCAGCACCATATCCGTGGCCAGCAATGTCAGGGGCTGGCGTTCACGCAGGGTCAGCAGGCCCGCGATGGTATCGACTTCGCCCCCCGTCAGGATCACACCCGCGATCGGGGTCGAACGCAGCCCTTCGCGCGGGTGCAGCGCAGGGGTCTGGCTGATCTGCGTCCGAAGGTCGGGGGAGGCATTGATGATGAACCAGTGCACTCCATCGCCACTGATGGCGATCGAGGCCTGTGTGCGGGGCAGTGCGGCGGGGTCGCCGGACCGGGCCCGTCGGCAGCCATCGGCGTTGGAGTTCCATTGCGGAAACCCGCCACCAGCAGCCGCGCCAAGAACGATGATGTCGATCATGGCAGACGTTTATAAGCAAATCGCCACCCGTGACGAGACGGGTGGCGATGAAAACGTCTTACTTCTTTTCGCCGCAGACGTAGCTGTTGATTTCCGCGCCCAGGGGAACTTCAGTGATCTTGGGTGTATTCCATGCCATGATTTTTCTCCATTTCCTGCGATGAAGGCGACAAACCTTCATATCCATGAAGCATTTGAACGCTGAATCCGGCACCTTGCAACTCCTTCTCAGGGGGAAGCGCCGTCGTGGGATGAAGAATGGCTTCACAATCATGTGTACCCGCATCATACGTGCCGTGCCGCCATTGCAAGAATTGCGTAGCGGCAATGCCCGCCACTGTTGTGGGTTGCGGAGGCAATCCGGACGGACTAGGCCTGTTTTCCTGTTTCTTGCTCGGTAAAGCCGGTTGGTCGGTCCCCTGATCCCCTGCGTCTTGCCAAAGGTGAAGCCGGATCATGCCGCCCGAAGAGACCATGCCCACCCCGTCTGAAACGCCGTCCGCCACGCCCACTTACGAAAGCATGCAGCAGCATCGCGCGCGGGAGGTCATGCGCCACACCCGCATGGACCTGAAGACCGCATGCCTGCTGGTGCTGTGCATCCTTGCGGTGTTCTATACGCTGTATTTCGCGGCTTCGATCATCCTGCCGATGATCCTGGCGCTGGTGGTGAACCTGCTGCTGTCATCGCCGATGCGTTTTTTACACCTGAAGCTTAAACTGCCCAAGCCGCTGGCGGCGCTGGTGCTGATCCTTGGGGTGTTCGGGGTCGTGGGCGCAATCGGAACCGCCATTTCGGTGCCTGCCGCCGGATGGATCGAACGCGCGCCAGAGGCGATGAACGCTCTGGGCGAACGCCTGGCATTCCTGCGCGGCCCGATCCACCTGCTCAACACCGCCTCGGCGCGGATCGAAAGTTTCATGAACATCGCAGGCAGTCACCTTGACCACGCGACCAAGGCGGGCGGCGATGACGCCGAACATATCGTGATGTCCACAGCCCCCGCCAGCGGGGGATTCGACAGCTTCGGTTCCTCCCTGCTGCTGGGAACGCGGGCGTTTGTGGGGCAGTTCTTTACCATGATCCTGATGCTGTTCTTCCTGCTGGCGCAGGGGGACAGCCTGCTGCGACGGTTTGTGGAGATCATGCCCACCTTTGCGGACAAGCGGCGGACCGTGCAGATCGCCTATCAGATCGAACGTAATGTCTCGCTCTATCTGGCAACGATCACGATCATCAATTTCCTCGTCGGCCTTGCGAACATGTTGCAATGCTGGCTGCTGGGCATGCCCAACCCGCTGCTGTGGGGGGTGATGGCATTTTTGCTGAACTATATCCCCATCATCGGACCAATGATGGGGATCACCATCTATTTCCTTGTGGGGCTGTTCACGTTCCCTTCCGTCCTGCAGGCAACCCTGCCGCCTGCGATCTATCTGTGCATCCACCTGACGGAGGGGGAGACGATCACGCCCATGGTGCTGGCGCGGCGCTTTACGCTTAACCCTGTGCTGGTCATGGGATCATTGATGTTCTGGGACTGGCTGTGGGGGATCGGTGGCGCATTCCTGTCCGTGCCGCTGCTCGCTGTATTCAAGATCATCTGTGACCATGTCGATATCCTGACCCCTATCGGCCACATCGTCGGCGGCCCGACACGGGGGGCGACGACGACGCCCTTATTCACACCGGACATGATTGATGAGGATGACAGTCAGCCGCCGGGGAAGTAAGGCTCAGGGCGCTGCCCTGACACCCGCCAAAGGGCGGCATAGCCCTTTGGCAAACCATGGCTTTGATTTACAGAATAGAAGTTTTTGGTGAAGATTTTTTCTAAAAAGCTTCAGAAGACGCCGCCTTTTTAAAAAAAGGCGGCACCCCAAAACTTTTATTATTTTTTATCAATGAGTTATTTTCAAACAATCTCGTAGAAAACCAGGTAACATCAAAAACTATCCTGGAATTTTCATGCAGGGATCGCGATACCTGCCGGGCCCAGGCAGCGCCCGGCTATCGCAAGCTGGCGGTATCCCGTAACTGAGAGCCCTCAGTCTTCACCTTCAGCAAGGCTTTCGAGTCGTTCCCGCGACAGCAGCGTGATGGCATACCCCTTGCCCACGTCGATCATCCCCTGCGCACGCATCCAGCTCAGGGTACGGCTGACGGTCTCAATAGTCAGGCCAAGGTAATCGGCAATATCGCCACGCGTCATGGGCAGGTGCAACTGTCCCGCGCTGTTGAGTTCACCGTGATTGGCCTGGTCCAACAGGAAACTGGCGACGCGTTCACGCGCAGTCTTGCGGCCAAGCAGCAACATCTGGTTCTGGGCCGCAACCAGTTCGTTGGATGCCTCTTCGAGAAGGCGGCGTTCCATGCGGGGAAAATCATCCAGCAGGGCGCGCATCCGCTCCCGCGAGAAGCGGCACAGGCGCACGGTATCGACCGCTTCCGCGCCGAAAGCATACCGGTCGGACACCGCAAGCCCGAGGAAATGACCCGGCCCTGCGAATCCTGTAATCTGCCGCCGCCCATCGGGCAGGGCCTTGAACAGCTTGACCGTGCCAGAAGTGACATTGAAGAAATCGGTGGCGGGCTCCCCTTCCTCGATAAAGCATCGGCCTGGGGTGATGATGGTTTCCACCGCCGCCTCGGACAGGCGGGAGATATCCTCGTCCTCAATGGCGCTGCACACGCTGGATGGGCGCACATTGCACATCTTGCAGAAATCAGGCTGGAGACCAACCGCCCCCATGACAAGGCGCCGTGGTCGCTGCTCGAACTGGCACGAAGACGTATCCGGCATGTTTATCCCAATTCCCTGCTGTTGCCCAATGCAACACCCTGTGGTCGTCCCGGGCGGGACGCAGCGCATGGCACTGTGGGCACCGGCGAAATAACTGCGCCCCGAAGGCCCGACACTATGTCTGACCCCTTGATATAAATCAATGCGAAGCCCCGATCCCAATCCGGTAAATCAGAACAGTCTGCAATCATCGGAAAATTAAGGATGCCGCCCCCAGTGCATGGACACTCCTCCCTGACGGTCCGGCGGCTTGGCGCTGCGGATATTTTGGTCCTCTATCCCCTGATCCAGCATGCCTTTCCCGAAATGGAACGACGGCGATGGATGGATGTCGGTCGCCGGATGTCCGCACAGCGCAAGCGCCCGCGTCAGGGAATCCTGGTCGCGCATTACGGGACACGCGGCCTGCCATGCGCCATGGCGACCTATCGCCGTGATTTCGACATCCGCCTTGGGCAGGTCCTGACCAGTGACCACTGCATCGTCATGACGCCCGGCGATGCACAGCACGTCATGAACGCCTTTCACCCGGCCATGACACGACTGGCGCAGGAACTCGGATGTCATGCAATGCGAACAATGCAGCCCATCGCAAAAATGACATCACAGGACCCAAAAGTGTGTCCTGCCGACCACATAGTCGAAAGAACACTGCTTTTGACGGAAATTAACGGTTTCTCGCCCCCCGCCTGATTGATCCATATCAAGGTGCGATGTAAGCGCCGCGTGATTGTTGCCAGTCATCAAAACACGTTGATTACGACGTCCAGTCGTCAGAATGAAAAGGTCCGCACCAGATGAAGAAAATGCGTAACACTGCCCTTGCGGCGGCGCTGGGCGCCGCGGCTGTCGCGCCGGTCGCGGGCCATGCTCAGACTGCGACGCCGTCCGCCTATGTGAATGCCCCGCTTGCCGCCCCGGTCGCCCCTTCGCGTCCCCACGGTCACTGTGGCATTTTTGAGACATGCTCCAGCACCAAGATCGGTCTGGGCAAGGGTGACTTCATGATCCGCCTCTCGGCCGTCGGCGTGCTGCCGGAAGATCGTGACAGCAAGGTCTGGCTTGATGGCAAAGCCCTGCCGGGCGCGCGCATCAAGACGACCAATCAGGTCATGCCCGAACTGACGTTCGAATACTTCCTGACCGACAATATCTCGCTGGACCTGATCGCCACCAGCACCCGTCATGAGGTCGCTGGTGAAGGCGGCGCGCTGGGCGGGAAGACCGACGTCGGCAGCGCCTGGGTGCTGCCGCCGACGATTACGGCGGCATGGCATTTCCGTCCGCACAAGCGCCTGAACCCGTATGTGGGCGTGGGTGGCACGATGATGTGGTTCCACAACATGAACGCCAGCGGTGCGCTTGGCCTGACGAAGCTGAATTCCGGCTTTACCGGTGGTCCGTCGATCAACGCCGGTGTGGATTACCAGCTGGTGGGCAACTGGTTCTTCAACTTCGACGTGAAGCAGATGTTCGTGCGCATGCACGCATGGGCTGAAAACGGCTCCGAAACCACCAAGGTCCGTGCCCACGACTCGCTGGATCCGACGGTCGTTTCCGCCGGTATCGCCTACCGGTTCTGATGACATGAACGTGGCGGACCCCGCCGCGCTGGTTGCGCGGTATGCCCGGAACCTGCCACGTTACACCAGCTATCCCACGGCGGCGCAGTTTACTGACGCCGTGGGGCCGGACGACGCCCGCGACTGGCTGCGGGCCGTCCCTGCGGGGGATGCGCTCTCCCTCTACCTGCATGTTCCCTTCTGCGATACGCTCTGCCGGTTCTGTGGCTGCAATACTGCCGTCCTGCGCAACGCCGATGCCCGGGCCGCCTATGCCGCCCTGCTGATCGAGGAACTGCGCCGCGTTACCAAACAGCTTGGCACGGGCCATCCCGTCTCACACCTGCAATGGGGCGGGGGGACACCCACGACCCTGCCGGTGGGCACGCTGCGGCAGGTGATGCAGACCATCCGCAACAGCTTCACGCTGCTGCCCGATGCCGAAATCAGCATAGAGATCGACCCCCGCCATCTGCCCGCGCAATATCCGGCGGTCCTGCATGAACTCGGCTTCAACCGCGCAAGCCTGGGGGTACAGGATATCGACCCCACCGTGCAGGAAGCCTGTGGTCGTATCCAGAGCCTGGAGCAGACACGCACCTGTATCGACGCACTGCGCGGGGCGGGTATCCGCGCCATCAATATCGACCTGATCTATGGCCTGCCACGACAGAGCGTGCGGGGCGTACGCGACACGGCCACCGCCATCGCGGCGCTGTCCCCCGACAGGCTCGCGGTTTTCGGCTATGCCCATGTGCCATGGAAACAAAAGCGCCAGAACCTGATGCCGACAGGCGAACTGCCCGATGCCATCGCCCGGTTCGAACAGCGCGCGGCCATCAACGATGCCCTGTGCGCCGCAGGCTACCTGCCCGTGGGGCTGGACCATTACAGCCACCATGCCGACCCGATGGGCATCGCCGCGCGCAATGGTACGCTGCATCGCAATTTCCAGGGCTATACCACCGATCCGGCAACGACCCTGATCGGTGTGGGGGCCTCGGCCATATCCTCTTTCCCGCAGGGCATGACGCAGAATGCGGTATCGGCTGCGGCCTATGCCCGCCTGATGGGCGAAACACCCGACCGCCTGCCGGTTGTCCGGGGGGTGCGCCGCACCGATGATGACCGTGTGCGCGCCGAACTGATCGAACGCCTGATGTGCGACATGGAAATCGACCTTGGCGCATTCATCGCCCGCCATGGGCTGCGCGCTGGATATTTCAGCGACGACATGCGCAAACTGTCTGGACTGGAAACGGATGGATTTGTCATCATCTCGGGCCAGCGACTCCACGTGACCGAGGCCGGACGCGCGTTCCTGCGTCATGTTGCGGCCGCGTTCGACCACCACCTTGAGATGGACATGCCCCAGCGCCACGCCAGCGGAATATGACCATGCCCCCCCACGCCCGATCTTCTGCCGCCACGCCGGGCGTCACGAACACCTCCGTCATCACCGCACTGCTGACGGCCCCATGCCGGTCGGACCCGTTCCCCCACTGGAACATGGAAAATGTCCTGCCGCCATCGGTCACGCACTCCCTGCTGGGTTGGAACCCGGGAACGCGGTTCCATGCGGGTGAAAGCGGCGGTCAGCGCGCCATGCGCAACGGACACCGGATTTTCGTGACCCCTGCGCGACGGGCGCACGACACGGCGCTCGACCATCTGGCGCATCTGTTCGATGCCCCGGCGGCACGGCAGCATTTCGAACGGACCTGCGGCATCGACCTCGCGGGGACGTTCCTGCGGCTGGAACTATGCCTTGATACGGACGGGTTCTGGCTGGCGCCGCATACCGATATCGGGGCAAAACGGCTGACTTTGCTGATCTCCCTTTCCACCGACGCCAATGCCCATGACTGGGGCACCGACCTGCTGACCCCGCAGGGAGAGACCGTGGCGCGGGCGTCGGGTACGTTCAATTCCGGCCTGCTGTTCATCCCGTCCGACCGGTCATGGCACGGCTTTGTCCGCCGCCCCATCACAGGGCTGCGCCGGACGCTGATTGTCAATTATGTCGGTCCCGAATGGCGGGCACATGACGAACTGTCGTTCCCGCCCGCACGGGCCTGAACGACACGCCTGACCTGCGGGGTCCGGCCTGTGGATATGCGCCACATGCGCAACATATATGCACACAAACCTTTATTCCCGTTTCAAACGGTTCTAGGAAGCGTTGCTACATGTGGTATCCCACCTATCCATGTCATCCCGGTCATGGCGCAAGAGGACAGATCTAGGTATGAGTGAAAACCCGCGCGAGATTATGGAATTCGACGTCGTAATCATCGGCGGCGGTCCCTCCGGACTGGCGGCGGCTATCCGCCTGCGCCAACTGGCCCCTGACACCAGCGTCTGCCTGATTGAAAAAGGCAGCGAAATCGGGGCACATATCCTGTCGGGTGCGGTGGTCGAGCCGCGCGCGCTGGACGAACTCCTGCCGCACTGGCGTAAGACTGGCGCGCCACTCAACACCCCCGTCAGCGAGGAGCACATGCTCTACCTGACGCCCACACGCGGCTACCGCATCCCGATGCTGGACCGGGTGATGCCGCACATGCGTAACCACGGCAATTACATCGCAAGTCTGGGCGAGGTCTGCCGCTGGCTTGGCGCACAGGCCGAGGAAATGGGCGTCGAGATCTATCCCGGTTTCGCCGGGGCGGAGGTCCTGACCGAAAACGGGCGCGTCATGGGCGTTGCAACCGGCGACATGGGCGTGGGTCGCGATGGCAAGCCCGGTGACAACTATGCGCCGGGAATGGAACTGCGCGCGAAATACACAATCTTCGCCGAGGGCTGCCGCGGGTCACTGACCAAACAGGTCATGGAGATGTACAACCTGCGCAAAGGGGTCGATCCGCAGACCTACGGCCTGGGCATCAAGGAACTGTGGGAAGTCCCCGCCGAACTGCACCGCCCCGGACTGGTACAGCACAGCTTTGGCTGGCCGCTCGATGACCGCACCTATGGCGGGGCGTGGATGTATCATTTCGGGGAAAACCTCGTCTCCTACGGCTTTGTCGTCGGGCTGGATTATCCCAACACGTGGCTATCCCCGTTTGACGAAATGCAGCGTGTGAAGCTGCACCCTTCCTTCCGTCCGTATTTCGAGGGTGGGCGTCGCCTGTCCTATGGCGGGCGCGCCCTGTCCGAAGGCGGGCTGCAGTCCATTCCGCGCCTGACCTTCCCCGGCGGCATGCTGGTTGGGGACACGGCGGGCTTCCTCAACGTGCCCAAGATCAAGGGCACGCACACCGCAATGAAGTCGGGCATGCTGGCGGCCGAGGCCGTGGCCGAAGCCTTCCTGACCAACCGGGTGGAGCCGGGCTCCTACACGCGGCGGATCAGGGAATCCTGGCTGTGGGACGAACTACGCGGCGTGCGCAACATCCGTCCGGCCTTCGCGCGCTTTGGCATGAAGGGCGGCGCGCTGTATTCCGGCATCGACGCCATGCTGCTGCGCGGTCGCGCGCCATGGACGCTCCATACCCGCCATGCGGATAACGAGACGCTGGAGCCCGCCTCCATCTCGCCCAAGATCGACTATCCCAAGCCTGACGGCAAAGTCACGTTCGACAAGCTGTCGTCCGTCTTCCTGTCGAACACCAACCATGAAGAAGACCAGCCCGTGCACCTGAAGGTGCGCAGCACGTCCATGTGGAAGACCGTCAACTGGGATGTGTTCCGCTCCCCCGAAAGCCGCTACTGCCCCGCAGGGGTGTATGAGGTCGTGGATGAGCAGGCCGCCCCGGCCTTGCAGATCAATTCGCAGAACTGCGTCCACTGCAAGACATGCGACATCAAGGACCCGACCCAGAACATCGACTGGGTCACGCCCGAAGGGGCAGGTGGTCCGAACTACCCCGGCGGCATGTAATCCCATGCCCACAGGGATGTCATGACCCCGTCATGGCGTCCCCCGTTTTCCGATCCCCCATCCAGACACAGACCGAGAAGAGATGTGATGAAGGTTCTTGTCCCCGTAAAACGCGTGATCGATTACAATATCAAGCCGCGCGTGAAGGCCGACGGCACCGGTGTTGAAACCGCTGGCGTCAAGATGTCGATGAACCCGTTTGATGAAATCGCCGTGGAAGAAGCCATCCGCCTGAAGGAAAAAGGTGTCGCCACCGAAATCGTGGTTGTCTCCATTGGCGAAGCCAAGTCTCAGGATACGCTGCGCACCGCCATGGCCATGGGTGCTGACCGTTCCATTCTGGTGGAAACCGACAGCGTGACCGAACCTCTGGCGGTGGCGAAGGTGCTCAAGGCACTGGTGGACAAGGAAAAGCCTGATCTGGTGATCCTTGGCAAGCAGGCGATCGACGACGACATGAACGCCACGGGGCAGATGCTCGCGGGGCTTCTGGGCTGGCCACAGGGCACATTCGCCAGCAAGGTGGAACTGCATGACGGCAAGGCCACCGTCACACGCGAAATCGACGGTGGCCTGCAGACCGTCGAACTGGCGCTACCCGCCATCGTCACGGCGGACCTGCGCCTGAATGAACCGCGCTATGCCTCGCTGCCGAACATCATGAAGGCACGCAAGAAACCGATGGAAAAGATCACGCCCGCCGATGTGGGTGTGGACATGACCCCACGCCTGAGCATCGTATCCGTGGCCGAACCCACCGGGCGCAAGGCGGGCATCAAGGTAGGTTCCGCCGCCGAACTGGTTGCAAAGCTGCGTAACGAAGCAAAGGTGATCTGATCATGACCGTCCTCGTACTTCTCGACCATGAAGCAGGCGCCATCCGGCAGGCGTCGCGTTCCGCCATTACCGCCGCGTCAAAGCTGGGCGATGTCGATGTGCTGGTCGTGGGCCGCAATGCTGCTGAAGCTGCACAGGCTGCGGCAAAACTGCCGGGCGTGAAGAAAGTCCTGTCCGCCGCCGATACCACCAGCGCGGATGAGCTGGCTGAACCCGTGGCAGCCCTGCTGGTGTCGCTGGCCGACGGCTACAGCCACATCCTTGGTGGATCCAGCGCGAACAGCAAGAACATCCTGCCCCGTGCGGCGGCCCTGCTGGATGTGCAGCCTATCCCCGACGTCGTGGAAATCATCGACGCCGACACGTTCGTGCGCCCGATCTATGCCGGCAGCGCACTGGCGACGGTGAAGTCGTCCGATGCGAAGAAGGTGCTGACTGTCCGTGCCTCCGCCTTCGATCCCGTCGCGACGGAGGGCGGTTCCGCCCCGGTCGAAAGCGTTGCCACCCCGGCGGGCGAGGACACATCGAAGTTCATCGGCACCGAACTGTCGCAGTCGGAGCGTCCGGAACTGGAGTCCGCACGCGTCGTGGTGTCCGGTGGGCGCGGCATGCAGAACGAGGAAAACTTCAAGCTCCTCGAACCGCTCGCTGACCGTCTGGGGGCCGCTATCGGCGCATCGCGCGCGGCAGTTGATGCAGGCTTCGTGCCCAATGATTACCAGGTGGGCCAGACCGGCAAGATTGTGGCGCCGGAACTGTATATCGCCATGGGGATTTCCGGCGCGATCCAGCATCTGGCGGGCATGAAGGACAGCAAGGTCATCGTTGCCGTCAACAAGGACCCCGAGGCCCCGATCTTCCAGATTGCGGATTATGCGCTGGTGGGGGACCTGTTCGAGGTGCTGCCTGCATTGGAAGCAGAACTCGACAAGGCAGGCTGATCCCGGCCATTCAGGGGCTCTGCCCCTGGACACCGCCAAAGGGCATTCCCCTTTGGGCGGCATGATGATTGGAAATTTCAGGGTGCCGCCTTTGAAAAAAGGCGGCATTCTTTTTTGGGGCTTTCCCAAGGAAAAACCGCGATAGACCTCTTGAGAAATTGTTTAAAAACAACTCATTGATAAAAAATAAGAAAAGTTTTTGGGTGTCGCCTTTTGATCGAAAAAGGCGGCGTCTTCTGAAGCTTTCTGAAAAAAGCTTCACCAAAAAACCTTTATAATTTCAGGATGTTATTGAGATTTCCTTTTCAAACAGCCTCCAAGAGGTCGTTTGAAAAGGCATAAAGATTTTGGTGAAGCCTTTTTGAAACAAGACACCACCGAAGGAATTTTATCCTGATTTGTAAATTTGTTAATTAAAAACAACTTCTTATGGATAGGGATAGGGATAGGCGCGACTTTGTGCCCTTATCCCTCACCCAGCACGGCGCGCGCGCGACGGACCACCGTATCGTATTCTTCCTGCGTCAGGTTGCCGCGATGCAGCATCTCGCTTGCCCGTGCAAGGGCATCACGGGCGTGTGTCTCATCAGGGATGGGATAGCGTCGGCCGGGCAGGGCAAATGCCGAATCCGGCAGGGCATCGCGTTCGGCGGCTGTCAGTCTGGACATGATCCGTATCCTTCTGTCTTGGATGGCCCCATGAAAAGCCATCCTTTGTAAAGTTTACGCCTCATCGGGGATCTACCAACAGGTAAAATACCATTGTCTCCCCCCATCAGGCTGCACGGCTACTCCAGGGGAGAGACAAAAAAAACGGGACACATCGCCATGGCAATGTATCCCGTCAGTTGACCGCACATGAGGACATCATGTGGAATTTTATACCAGCCTGTATTCAGGCTGGACATTTCAGTATTTTTCGAAGCCCTGCTGGCCTCATGACTCCTTATTGCCATTTAATTTTCCCCACGTCAACGTAAAAAATAAATAAACCTCTTTTTTACTTTTGTTGCACTGCACAATTACTGTATTTGTTTTGCACTGCACAATCAACGCGGAAATATAGACACAAATGACACATATCAGTGCATTGCCCCAAAATGAGGGATATTCTTCGAAAGGGACAACGTACGGCATGTTCCTGATCGTTGGGATGTCCTGTATGATGGGCTCATGAACCGCATGACAGGCCCTGGCCGCCCTCGCATGATCCTCTATCGCGCCCGGCGTCTTTACGCATGACACGCAGGCGACGGAGCACATCCACACGCTGCGCCGCATTCTGTCAGGGTAGCATCATGCGCCATGTGATCGTCATGGCGGGAACGGGTGCCATCGGGTTGATGGCCGTGTTCATGGTTGACCTGCTGAACCTGTTCTACATCTCCACCCTGCATAATCCGGCCATGACCGCCGCCATCGGGTTCACGGCCGCTGTCGGTTTCATACAGATCGCGGTTTCCATCGGCATGTCGATCGGGCTGGGCGCCACCACCAGCCGACAGATAGGGGCAGGCCATCATGACATGGCCCAGCGCATTGCCTCGTCATTTTCCGTGGTCATGCTGCTGCTGACAGGCCTGCTCGGCTTTGGCACTGCCCTTCTGGCACATCCCATCCTGCATGCGCTGGGCGCGCAGGGAGAGGCGGAACATCAGGCGGCGCTCTATCTCTATATTGCATCCCCCATGCTGCCGCTGATCGCGGTCGGCATGGGGGCCTCCAGCCTGCTGCGTGCGGTTGGGGCGGCACAACAATCCATGAATGTTACATTGGCGGGTGCGCTGATTTCTGCCCTGCTGGACCCGGTGCTGATCCTGTGGCTGCATTTCGAATTACAGGGTGCCGCCATCAGCACATTGATATCACGTGCTGTCGTGGCGGGATTGGGGGTCTATTGCGCCCGTCAGCATGACCTGCTGGCCTGGCCGGTTGCGCGGTTCATCCGCAGCGATACCCACCGGGTGGGACAGATCGCCATGCCTGCCATCCTGACGAACCTTGCCACCCCGATCGGCGGGATCTTCGTCACCCATGCCATGGCCAGCTTCGGCCTGTCCGCCGTGGCGGGGCAGGCTACCATCGACCGCATCGTACCCGTTGCCTTTGCTTTCGTATTTGCACTGACAGGTTCGATCGGGCCGATCATGTCGCAGAACCTTGGGGCAGGGCAGGTGGGGCGGGTCCATGAAACACTCGTCGCCTCCCTGAAACTGGTGCTGGGCTGCGTGGGACTGACATGGGCAATCCTGTTTGTGGGACAGGATCTGGTCATCCGTATCTTTTCGGCGACGGGCACCACCGCTGACCTGATCCGTCTGTTCTGCAACTGGACCATCGGCGGCTATTTCTTCATCGGCATCCTGTTTGTCGCGAATTCTGCGTTCAACAACCTTGGGCACCCGCTTTATTCGACCCTGTTCAACTGGGGACGCGCGACGCTGGGAACCGTGCCGTTCGTATGGATCGGCATGCAGTACGGCCCCATGGGCGTACAGGTGGGACAGGTTCTGGGCAGCGTCCTGTTCGGGATAGGTGCAGTGACAGTTGCGTTCAGTGTCGTGCGCAATCTTAAGGTTGCTTCCCCTGAACCGCAAATGGACTCCGTCCCGTCACTGCCCCCCGCACAAAGTGCGGAAAGTGCGATGATAGAACTCGACGACCTTGATAACGAGGCGCAGGAATACGAACATGAAAAGGAAAATACGCAGGACTAGCGGATAATCCTCCATAAATTACGCGTATGGAGAAAATCTGGCCTTAGAGACTGTTTGAAACAGCCAGACTAGATAACATACTGAAATTATAACGATTTTTGGTAAAGCTTTCCCTGAAAAGCTTCAGAGGATACCGCCTTTTTCGATCAAAAGGCAGCACCCAAAAACTTTTCTTATTTTTATCAATGATGTGTTTTAAAACACTCTCTTACTGTCGCACGACCTGTCCAACACCGATAATCAGGACTTTTTTTCCTGCATCACAAACAATGTATGGCAGGCACGATCGATACAGATGCTGGTGATACCATAATTGGTATCATGATCCCGATAGTGATGATTGATATGGTGGATCTTCAGCCGACGCAACAGCGGACCACGCATCGGGAACTGGTGGCAGGAATAATGGATCACGTCATAAAAGACGTAACCACAAAAGAAACCAGCCGCCAGACTTCCCCCCCGGCCTTGACCGATGAAAAACGCACACCCCACCCAGATCAGTAGCGCAAGTGGCAGTGTGACACTCAGCGGCATCAGGTTGCGCAGGGGATGGTTTGGCTGCTCATGATGATTGCCATGCAGCAGGTAAACCAAAGACTGCACCGGGGCATAGCGGGCCTGAAGATGGAACAGGAAACGGTGCAGCAGATATTCCGTGGGAAACCAGATCAGGAAGCCCATGACCGCATAGAGCACAAAAACAATGACAGACGCAGATTTCCACGCGCCATAGGCCAGGGACAGAACCAGAAGCGGCAGCCAGACGGACAAAAAGACGTTGAAAGACAGCAGCGTCAGGCGTTCAAGGATGGAATTCTTGAATAACCTGACCGGCTCCTCCATCTTCTGCCTGTTGTTATCCTGCATGCTGGCTACACCTCGAAAAGCCGATCTGGAACATAAAGCAGAAACTGCCTACGGTACGCACCAATCCATCTTGAACTCTATTACCCGACTGCTCCAGACGACACGCTGCCATCCAACGGGGAAAACCTTCCCATCGTCAGCCCCAAGCATATGTGTCTCAGGGCATCAGATACGAGGCTACGGAACCCGAATCAAGCTTATTCGTACATACCGATCTGCATAAGTCCAATCTTCTGGACCACCTCAGAGTTCCCTTCATATCATATAGCGTGCCAGGGCTCCTGAACACTCCTTAACGCCATATTCCAGATGACCATTCAATATATTTAAGATGACAATGCCTCTTAAATTGTATCAAAATGTTTTCCACATCCGTCAATACAGAAACATACCAGAGATCAATACATACAAATATCCCGGTCGGTATTTTTGGTGTCTGCCTGAATACAGACACCCATAGAACGGGACTGGTTTTATCAGAAATTCCGTCCAGCCGACATGCCCGGAGCGATCAACGTATTGATAAGGTTGAATACTTTTTGAACCTTATTCGTCTTGGCATTCGCGATCAGGATTGTATCCTTGTTTTTCATGATGAAATGTTCCGCCAGGAAAAAGCTGGCGGGGTTCATCATATCAAGTTGATAGACAATGGGCGTAGTCGGCTTGGTTGAATCCACCGGCAGGCCCAGACGCTCTGCAATCGTGGAACTCTCATACCGAATGATAAAGACCGCATTCGGGTCCGCGCGTGAGTCCGCCGGGCCGCCGACACGTGCCAAGGCTTCCGCCAGATTGACGCTCGATCTTGAAAACGGCGTTTCCACAGGTTTACCTGCCGCACCGAAAACCGTGTAGGTACGCGGTTCGTAAATAAGGTGAATTCTGTCACCAGCTTCGAGCAGAATATTCTGTTCGGGGTTATCCTCAATCAGCTTCAGGGGGCCTGTCGCAATCTGGTTATGGCGGGTCAGCTCGACAATGGTGTCTTCCGGGTCATGCAGGCTTCCCCCCGCCAGGGCGACGGCATCCACCAGATGTTCCTGATGCAATGTAAGCGGCATACGGCCATTGAGCTTGACATCACCATAAACGATGACCGAATTCGCCAGATTCTTGGATATCCGCACAAGAACCTGCGGGGCCTCTGATTTTCCCTTCAACCCTGCACGGATCTTGTCGGCGATCTCATCGGAGGTCAGTTTGTCAACCATGAGATGCCCGACATAGGGCATGTCGATGGTTCCATCGCCATTGACCAGGATGGAGGGGAAATTACTCCTCCTTGCAATGCCTGACGCGGTATTGCTGCTGGTCCGCGTCGTAAACAGGCTTTCGCCCATTTCATAAACATCGATTTCCAGCGTATCGCCTGCCCCTGCGCGATCACTGTTATAATGTTCCTGCGCCGGTGCCTGCGCGATATTCGAAAACAGGGGGGGCGTTTCGCTATTCAGCAACGTAATCAGGTCAGGACTGATCTGAACAATCCCATACCCGATGGTATTTTTCTTGCGACTGGATTGCGCGCTTTTGACACCGGATTCCGTAGGCGCACTATCTGGTAAGGTATCACACCCGGCAAGGAGGGCGACCGGCAGGATGCCAATCGCAAATGCCTTTTTGCACTCCAGAAAAAATTTTCGCATGAAGTTGGAAGGTTGTATGGCCATCACGCTTGAAATTTTCTTTCATTCGAAAGCATAGCTCCCATTATGGGGGATATGTCTCGGCTTTCCCGTATCAGACTGATGCGCGACCGCGCGCAAGACACCATTTCCATACTCTAGATAGCATGCTCACGCATACCAGTAATCAGCAACCGTCCGATCATGAAGGTCAGGCTCGACCCCACCAGCACGGCCAGAACCATCAGGAATGTATGGGGATATGTGGGCATGCCCGGCAGATTCGGTTGCACGACACGCACGACATACACCTGCTGCTGAAGGGCGGCCGCCCGCGCTGTTTCCAGTTGGGTCGCCGATGAGACATAGGCAGATTGCGCAAACTCACGCTCCAGCATCAACTGGTCATATTCCGCCATATTAACGGAAACACCGCCCTTTTCATGAACATGCATCTGCTGGTCCTTGATCTGGGTATCAAGGGCATTGATACGCAGCTTCAGCGTCTGCACCTGAGGGCTGGAGGGGGCAAGATTGCGCAGCATCTGTGTCAGTTGCGTATCCGCCTGCGCCAGTTCGGTCTGCAACTGCCCAATCAGGCTGATACCGACGACGCTGCTCTTGCTTGGGTCGATATCGCCAGATTTCTGACGGAATGCCGTCATACGGGCCTGGATTTCCCTGACCCGGTTTTCTGCGGCACTGACCTCGACATCCGCCACCTTGATGGTGTTCTGCGCAACCTGCTCGTTAAACTCGTTGATCCGTTCTTCGCCAAGCTTCAGCAGTTCTTCGGCGATTTTCTTGGCTTCATCAGGACGGAATGCCCGCACATCAAGGGATGTGACGCCTGTATCTTCGTGGAACACCACATCCACATGATTCTGATAATACCACAGCAGACGTTCCGGTGTCGGGTCCGCATAGAACAAGCGCGACAGGATATCCGTATCGGCATGACGATACATCGCAACCAGATTGAGGCGCTTTTGCAGGGCGTCAACCGCATCATGAGATTTCATATAGGTGTTGACGGCAAAGCCTTCTGCCAATCCACCACCACCGGCCATGGCCATTCCCATGGCCCCACCGCCCATCATACTGCCACCACCGCTCGCCATACTACGCGCGCTGGGACGACTGTCCTTGACCACAAAAGCGGCCTCGGACTCGTACTGCCCGCTTGCCAGCAACAGATAGTACAGGAGCGCAAGCACAGTCGGTAGGACCACGACAATAAGGACAGGTGCACGTCGTCGCAAAAATACCATCATGCCAGACTCTGCATCCGGCGTATCAGCGTTGATCATACTACCTCTTATCTAGGAATGGCGGGGACATATAACATACTGGTCACAGGCGGACCACATCAGCCCAGATGTATGTCCTTACGAACATTCCGGATGCTTATCAGCCCAATATAGGTCAATACCAGACACCAGCCAATCACGTAGGTTGGGTAAGTATAATCACTTTCATAAAAATCGAACTGTCCTTCGCGGATATATTCGAATATTTCCGTTGTCGGAAACCATGAAAGGTACCAGCGAAATGGGTCGGGCAACATCTGCTGGATCGTAAACGCCCCTGACAAAGGCATGCTAAGATACATCAAGGGATGCGCCAGACGTTCGATTGTACTGGATTTTTCGCTGTAAGCCGCCAGTATCATGGATAATGCAAACGATATCCATGTCAGCAGCACCAACCCCCAGATCATGAGCAGCGGCCGTTGAGGCAGGAAGCCATAATCAAATGCCTGCATGATCAGCGACAGGAAAATCACGGCCATCACGGTCGAGGCCGCCTCGAGTACGGCACGCGAAAAAAGAATATCAAAAATTGTAACTATTCGATGGTACAGGAGCGAGCGGTTAGCCTCGATCGCACCGCCGGCGCGATTGACCACGGAACGGAACAGGCAGAAGAACGTGTAACCCGACACAAGAAAAGAGCCGGTTGGCATGCCGATATGCATAAACGGACCTTCGGCGGCATGCAGGACCGAAACCCCAAGCGTCAGTAACGAAGGCTCAAGCATGACCCACAGGAAGCCAATATTGTCACGGCCGAAGCGGGTATGCAGCTCCCGGATGATCAACGCACCAATGACATGCCATTGTGTCTTGAAACCACTTCGAAGCAGGTCAAGTTCAGAATATTTTTTTACCGCCTGCGTCATATTGCCAACATACCATCAGAAGAGACACGCCATCGGGCGGAAAAAACCACCCCGGCACCCTGACTGATCTCCATATATGCATTCTTCAGTCATATTAAGGCACCGGAAGAATAAACAGGGACTTCCAATACCGCACCTGACAAAGATTGTCGAGATGGAAGTGGGCAGCAACCATACTAACAAAAAGCAATATAAAAATGCTTTTAGAAACCTTGAAACCAGAAACTAAAACATCACCTACAGAAATTCATATTCTTCATTGATATATTTTTTAATGAATCAGAAGGTAACAACATACATCCCATGCGGTTTATTTGCATGACATATATGTCGTTACTTATTTTTACAAAATCACCGCACAACTGAATGTATCAAACCCCATGGGAAAGCCCCAACGGGGCGGATAGGATACTCTCCGCCCCATTGCGCTGAATTACTCAGCTACGTGCATAATCGTCTTCGATCCTGACGATATCATCTTCCCCAAGATACGGGCCTGACTGCACCTCAATCAGTGTCAGGGGAATACGGCCGGGATTCAGCAGGCGATGGACGGCCCCAAGTGGCAGGTAGATGCTCTCGTTTTCACGCACCATATGCTCTTCATTGTCCCGTGTGACGATGGCGGTACCTTCGACCACGACCCAGTGTTCGGCACGATGGAAATGCTTTTGCAGCGAAAGCTTGCGACCCGGGTCCACCACGATCCGCTTGACCTGAAAACGGTCGCCTTTTGTCAGGCCTTCATAAAAGCCCCATGGGCGATAGTTACGATTATGCATTTTCGCTTCCGTCCGCCCCGCAGCTTCCAGTCGTGCCACGACCTTCTTGACGTCCTGTGCATGATCGCGATGCGATACAAGGACGGCGTCCTGCGTCACGACAACAATCAGGTCGTCCACCCCGCTGACGGCTGCCACAATCCCATCGGAACGCACGTAGCAGTTACGGCTGTTGGCCAGGAAAACGTCCCCGGTTGTCACATTACCATCTGCATCCTTGGGGCTGAGATCCCACAACGCATCCCAACTTCCCACATCGGACCAGCCCAGGTCCGCAGGGATGACGGCGGCATGGCGTGTATGTTCAGCCACGGCATAGTCAATAGAGATATCGGGCGCCTTCTCAAAGGTCGCAGGATCAAGACGGATGAAGTCCATATCCCGTGTCCGGCCCTTGACCGCCGCCCTGACGGCGCTCAGCACGTCAGGGGCATAGCGTTCGAGTTCCTCCACAATGGTACTGGCACGGAACAGGAACATACCGGAGTTCCACAGATATCCACCTTCGTCCAACATTGTGGCCGCCTTGGCCGCATCGGGCTTTTCGATAAAGGAGGAAACCTGATAGACCCCGTCCACACCGGCAAGTGCTGCCCCCTGGCGGATATAACCATATCCGGTATCCGGCCGCGTGGGCGTCATGCCAAATGTCACGATCTGCCCTTCGCGCGCGGCCTCCACCCCTTGTGACAGCACAGGTCCAAGGGCGTCAGGCTTGCTGATGGCGGCATCGGCTGCCATTATCCACAACACGGCGTCAGGGTCCGTTTCCGCAACAATCAGGGCGACTGCGGCAATCGCAGGGGCTGAATTGCGGCCGACCGGTTCAAGCACAATGCGCGCATCGGTAATCCCGACTTCACGCAGTTGCTCTGCAATGATGAAACGATGTTCCTGATTGCACACCACGATCGGTGCCCCCAGCCCGCAGGCCGCACCACGCAATGCCGTTTCCTGAAGCAATGTCCGATCCGACAGAAGGGCCCAGAACTGCTTGGGAAAGCTTTTACGCGAAACCGGCCATAACCGGCTGCCCGATCCGCCGGACAGGATGACGGGAATTACGGTGCCGATGCTGTCAGCCTGTGTTTTTCCCCCGCGCAGGTCATTTTTTGAAATAGACATTCATAGACTCCAAATATACAAAATTTACTTGAACAGAAAAGTATTCACACGATCAGCATACGTCACGTACACGACTTGAATTTCCCATCATCGCATATTTCGCCAGAACGACCATTCCAAGGCGGGAGTCCCATTCCTGATCCGATCGGGTCGAAATAAAACCGTACATCATGATTTCCATAAGAACCGTCAAAGATGGCGGCAATCAGACATGATGCCTAAATAGCGTTCACGAACCTAAAGTTCCTCAAGGAATGCAAGCCCATCACCGACCTGTGTGGGCCATGTGAACAGGGCTGCCGACGCAATGCGTGCGCCGGGACGATGGGCTGCGATCTCCCCAACCATCAGCTTCGTGATCGCGCCGCGCCATCCCGGGCCATCCAACGGATCAACAAAGGTTGCAGCATCCCCGGCAACCTCATGGAACACGGGGATATCGCTGCAGACACATGCGACATCCAACGTCAGCGCCTCTGCCAATGGTAGGCCATATCCTTCGGTAAAGGACGGGAACAGCAACCCACGCGCACCACGAAGCAGGGTCGTCACCTCTGGATCGGACAGGCTGTTGCATTCCCTGACCGTCCCCTGAAGGGCAGGACAGCGTTCGATCATGTCAAGAATGTTTTCATTTTCCCACCCCCTGCGTCCAACCAACACCAGTTGCGGCACCGGGGCGGTACCGGGATTTTCCACCATATCCCGCCACATATTAAGCAAGAGGAGATGATTCTTGCGCGGCTCGATAGTGCCCAGACAGACGAAATAGGCGCATTCCGGCACCGAAAAATCCCCCGCTGCGGGCGTGGCCTTCACGACACCATGCGGCACCACCCGGACCGGCAGGTCCGCACGCCGGCGCAGGCCATATCGCGCCAGCGAGTCCGCCACCGCCTGGGAAGGAACAATCACCCCGCGCGCCAGTTCAAGGACAGTGTTCATGCGTGCTTCATGCCGGGCGGGTTCACGCGGCCGGGCATATTCAGGATACTCGATGGGGATGAGATCATGCACCATGGGAACAAATTCTGCCCCGTGGCGACGCATGAAGCGCATGATGCTGCCCGGACGGTTCAGATGGTGATGCGACAGCAGCAAATACACGGATTTCCGACAGGCACGTGCGGCCACCGGCGTGATCTGGCGCCCCAGCATCGCCTTTTGCACCATACGCCGCGCCGCCCGCCTGATATCGCGGCACAGGCCATGATGACCCTGCCATATCTTTTCCGTCTGCCTCACAAACTGCTCGGCCTCAGCAAACGGCAGGATCACGATACTTCCCAACGGAGTGATCGCAACAAAGGTCAACCGTTGCGCGGCGTTGCGCAGCAGGTAATCCGCATATTCGAATTCGACCCGGTCGATCCCGGTGGGAACAACAAACCCCGCTCGCGCAATCAGGCGGGAGATGTCAAGATAGATATAAGAAGACAGGTGCATGACGAAAGGTCAGCGCACCCCGTCGGACAGCACGGCATCACGTGACACACGCACCACCTCCGACAGGGCAGGGGCTGCGGTAATCGGGGCGGGAACGCGCGCCATGCGGTTCCCCGCCGGCAATACGCGCGACACCCGCCGGATAACCCCGTCAACCAGACTGGACAGCCCTTCGGGCGAGAAGAAACCACCTGCAATCAGGCAACGGTCCACCAGCACGCGATAGAACGCATCGAACGTCGCCTTGTCCGGCGGGGTCGGATGGACCCAGAAATTGTCCAGCCCGTTCTGGTCGGTAATATCGGGAATGTCGTAAACCGCTTCCCCCAAGGTAATGACCGGCACGTCCGATGACAGGGCAAGGGTGCCGGTGGTACTGTTGATCGTGACGACACCACGTGCCGCACGTACGATCAGGGCAATGTCCCCCGCCTCCAGGAAATCCACCCGGTCTGCGACATTCTCCGCCCGGGCGATCTGGCGCGTCAGTTCACGCCAGTTGCGCACACCGTTATCAAGCGGATGTTCCTTGACCAGCAGGACAAGATCCTTTGGCGCATGCGCCGCAAAGGATTTGATGACCTTGCGCAATGCGGGCTCCACCCCATCAAACGGGGAATGCAGCCGCACCTGCGCATCCGCATCAAGCTGCAGCGGGAACAGCATATAGGGAACATGCCGCGCCTCAATCGACTGCATGATCCGCATGGCTTCGTCACCAGCCGCCTCGCGCCGGCGCAGACGCTTGACCCAGCCCACACCTTCCTTGAGCGGGTGCCACGGGCGATAGTCGGACCAGTGCTTATAATGCCAGCGGCTCAGCAGATCGGCAGTGTTATAGGCCACGGCCTCCAGCGCGCGGCGCCGGAAGGAGGACGGGACAGGATAGTGCGGCGGCATCGGCGGCAGCAGCGCCGCCTCCTTGCGATACCAGTCGGGATCGCGCGGCAGGGCGGAATGACCATTGACCCCACCAAGTTCCAGCGTCACCCAGTCAGGCCGGATATAGCCTTCTTCGAACACATGCACGGGAATATGCATCTGCGCACATGCCGCGATCGCGACACGATGCAGGGGACGGCAGTCACCAAACAGAAGTACGTCTGTAATACAGTAACGCTTTATTACATCATTGAAAAAAGCGGGCCATTCTTCGGCGCCACCTGTAAAGTCAATCCCGTGCGGCAATCCCCAGAACAGGCGGTCGCCCCCGTTGAAATTGATCTTGTAGACGCCGTACCCCGTCTTGCGGAACGCCTTGCCCAGCTCCCGGAAAAACGGCCCCATCAATCCCTGCAGAAAAAGAAACCTGCGCTCGCCCACAACGCTTCTTCCATCAAGACTGTTCATTTATTGTTTCTTCTTCCGCACAGGTGGGCCAGCTTTCCCTGCAATTGTCGCAGCCTGGTCAACATGCTCACACGCCAGACGGTCCTGTCCCCAAACCGTCCCAATAGCGTTTCCACTTCACAGGGCAATCGCGTCAAAGGATCTATGTAGAGGGGATAAAGCAATAGGGTACCCGCAACAAGGGCCTTTATAGACAGAGAACGGTTACGCCGTACGCACGGCACATCGCCCAGATCCGTTGTCAATCCCCAGCCTGCGTAGAAGGGCACGCCATAGGTGACAACGCTCCGCCCCCGCAACAGTCCCTCGAACCCGGCCAGGGATGTCAGGGTATGGATTTCATCCACCTGCATCATCAGGGTGGTAATCGACCCACCCCGACTGACCATATCCGCATATCGCATGATCTGCGCATCCTGCAGATGTCCCGCGCGATGTCCCGCATCCACATCGGGATGGGGGCGATAGATGACGAAGGCATCCGGGTTATGTTTGCGCACCGCACGCAACAGTTCCTCGTTCCCCTGTATGGCGCCGCCACCCGCCCGCACGGACAGGTCATCGGCCACCTGTCCGGGCACCAGCAGTACCCTGCGGCCGCCTGCATCCCATGTGGGGGGCGGCACTGTGGTATCCGCCCGCCCGTATTTGGAAACCCCGCCATCGACCATCCGGGTGATAAGGCGTTCAGCCCGCGCCAGTATCCCCGCGTCGAAATCGGTTGTGGCAAGGATATGTTCAAGGTCGCTTGGTTCGGAGGGATCATAATAGATCCCGCGCCGATCGACGAAGATGGAACAGGGCACACACAGGTCGCTGCCCAATCCGACGGAACGGACAAACCCGTCCTCAACCCGCCATAACGCGACCCCCGCCGCCTGCGCATCACGGACGATCCCTTCGGGCAGACGGGTGGCCCATCCTGCAATCGCGCCCCCGCCCTGCACACGTCCGGCAAGGCGCAGGGCGGCAGCGGCACTGCGGCAAAAGGCCGGATGGCCGGGCGCATGGGCCAGGAATTCCCCGATACGCTCGCGTTTCCACAACGCCATGCCCACGCACGCCGAAATCTCGCGTCCCGACACTATCCGTGCACGCCATAGTGACAGGATATCGACGATCCGCCCCAACGGCACGACCGCACCGTCAAAGGGATCCGTATAGGTTGTGCGCACCGTCAGGTCATGCGCGCACGCGTCATACGTCACCGGCTGGGGGGCCTCATCACGGGCGGTGGCATATCGCACTGCGCGAAGACCACGCAACGCGGCGAGGCGGACAAGATCGCCCAGGCCCAGGCCATGGACCTCCCGCGCGCCATCAAGCAGCGCATGCGGGTCAACCGGCCCGTATATGGCGGCAATCCCGCGACGGCGGGCCATACGGGCTGCCGCGCCATGCCGGTCATGCGCAACCAGCAGCACCTCGTCAGGCCGGACGCACGTCAGTATACGGTCGAGCAATACGGCAAGCCGCGCCTGTCCATGCCTGCGCTGCTCCACCGTGGAAGCCGTGACGATGACAGGCCGGACAACATCTGGCGCAGGGGCCCAGAACTGTCCGCCCACGCGCGCGCGCAGCATCCGCGCCACACCCGCGTGATCCACCAGCCCCGCCCCGCGCGCCGCCAGCACAGGCATGTGCCGCCGCAGGGGCGGCGCATGCAACAAGAGCGCATCGTCCGGAATCCTAGTCATGCCAACAGTCTCATGCCCTGCCACCTCATGCCCAATGCGATGATAAAGCCATGGCCGGGCAATGGATGCCTGCCATGGCGCAACTTCCGCATGATTGCCTGATACATGCACTTGCCCTTCCACACGCCATCGGCAAGAAGGGAAGATGCCCTGCCCGCTTCATGTCGCCTGAATAGAATGCAGTCCTGATTTCATGCAATTATGGTTTCCTTTTGTCACTCTTGGCGCGACCGTCATATCCAGCTTTCTGGTCGAAAGCATGGCGCGACCGTGCATATCAGGATTTCCCCCACTCCGGCGATGCCTCCTCAACGCCCTGCTGACGGGTGCGCAGTATGGGGCATGGCTGGCCCTGTGCGGGACACCGGTCCTGGCGGCGGTCCTGACGACGGCCCTGACCCTGTGCCTGGTCATCGGGTCTAATATCAAGCTGTCGATTCTTGGCGAACCGATGCTGTTCTGTGACGTCGTGGCCGCCCGCAGTTTCCTCCAGCATCCCAAATTCTACCTGTTTTCCATTCCGCTGAGCGGACGCATCGCCGTCGTGGGGGGGATGATTGCCCTTCCCGTGATGCTGGTCGTGTTCTTTACGCCTGCGCTCCTGCCTCATGTTGCTGGGGGCTGCCTCCTGATTGCAGGCATGCTCGGGCTATGGGCCATTCCCGCCACACGATGGGTTCCCACCCCCGATGCGCAGCATGATATCGGGCGATTGGGACTGCCTGGTTCCCTGTTCCTTTACTGGCGGTGCTGGCGGCATGAAATCGCAATGCAACCAGAAGCTGCCCCCCCTGTCACTCCTTCAGGAAAGCCCGCATACGACATCGTCATCGTCATCCAATGTGAATCCTTTGCCCGCCCTGGCGACCTGATGGCGCAACAGGCGCATGATCCTGCACGGATCCCTGTGCTGCCTGCCCTGACCCGGGCCGAAACCATGGCCAGTCACTGGGGCACGCTCCACGTCAGTGGCTTTGGCGCCTATACCATGCGCACGGAATATGGCGTCCTGTTCGGGCAGGAAGAAAGCATGCTGGGGTTCAGGGCCTATGACCCGTTCCTGACGGCAGGCAGGGATACGGCCCTCTCGCTTCCCGCCATCATGGGAAAGGCAGGATATGACTGCACCTTCGTCCATCCCCATGACCTGCGCTTCTATGCCCGGGCGCAACTGATGCCCGCATGCGGGTTCAGCCACATTGTCGGAGAGGAGGCATTTCCCCATACCGCCCGCCCCGGCATGCCCTATGTGGAAGACATGGCACTTGCGCAGGAAATCGGCGCGGTGGCGGCAAAGGCGAAAGGCCCCGCCTTCATTTATGCCGTAACCATGGAAAACCATGGCCCATGGCCGGCAACAGGCCCCAATGGCCCACAAACGGCATTCGACCATTACCTGCGGCATCTGCGGAACAGCGACCGGATGCTTGGCACGCTGACAGACATGCTTTCGCAGATGGGAAAAAAGGGACTTCTGGTCTTTTTTGGCGACCATCGCCCCTCCATCCCCGGCATGATCATCCCTACGCCACAGCGTGGAACCCCTTATGTTGTCATACCGGTTGGCACGGGAACACCTGCTGCGCCGATGAAGCAGGACCTGACACCCGCACAACTGCACCACCTGATTTTGCGCAATACACTTGGCGGTTATGCTGGCTGAAACCACGAAACATGGTATGGGTGATATGCCCGGTCCATGATGCGACCTGACCCTGCTCTTTCCGAGGCCATGAATACAAGATCATGATCCAGTTTGAAAATGTTACAAAAGTCTATCATGCGCGCGGTGTGAACAAGTGTGTGCTGGACCACCAGTCATTCGTGATCGAAAGGGGCATGTCGATCGGGATCGTGGGCGTCAATGGCGCAGGGAAATCGACCCTGACACGCATGATCGCAGGGATCGAATACCCCACCAGTGGCCGCATCACGCGCACCATGTCCATTTCCTGGCCCCTGGGGTTTGGGGGGGCATTCCAGGGAAGCCTGACGGGTGCTGACAATACACGTTTCATCGCCCGCATCTATCGTCGGCCGATCAATGAAATCCTTGATTACGTCAACAGCTTTGCCCGTCTTGGGCATTACTTCGACGCCCCGGTCAAGACATACTCGTCAGGTATGCAGGCGCGCCTTGCCTTTGCCGTTTCCCTGGCGATCCGCTTTGAATGCTATCTTGTGGACGAAGTCACGGCGGTGGGGGACCATTCCTTTCGCCTGCAATGCCGCGAAGCCCTGCTGGAACGGCGCGAACATGGGACATTGATCATGGTGTCGCATGATCCCAATACCCTGCGGGAATATTGTGATCAGGGCGCGGTGCTGCAAAATGGCAGGCTGACATTCTATGACACGATTGACGCGGCGATTGATGCTTCTGCCGAACTGTATAAATAAGAACGCATTCCCGGATAACCAATTGAAAAACTTTTAAAAGTTCCTGAATGCCGCCTTTTTCAAAAAAGGCGGCGCCTTTCGAAGGCTTTGGGAAAAGCTTCACCAAAACTTCTTTTCAGCAGGGAAAATCCGGTACACCCGACGATATATCCTGTCGGGGATACTATTATTTATGATCGGGAAAAAATGGTGGAGCCAATGAGAATCGAACTCACGACCTCCTGAATGCCATTCAGGCGCTCTCCCAACTGAGCTATGGCCCCACATCATAAACCGGATCGCATGGGAACGATCCGCTTGCCTGCCGGGGTATAGCGAGTGCCTTTCAGCTTTGCAACCCCCTATTTTCAGCCCCGTATGACACCATATCCACGCAGGAATTCCAGCAACGCCAACAGCGGCAGCCCAAGGATCGCATCATGTTCGCCCTCGATCCGGGAGAACAGGTGCAGGCCCGGCCCCTCCAGCCGGTAAGCGCCCACACAGGACAGGATGGCATCCCCCTCCAGACGCAGGTAACTGTCAAGGAAGTCTTCACTGAATGTGCGCATCCACAGGCGGGGGCGCGCGACGTGACGCCAGATTTCCTCCCCCTCACGCAGCACCACGACCGCTGTATGCAGTACATGCGCCTGCCCGCGCAGGCGCATCAGATGTTCGCGCGCACAGGGCATGTCGGCGGGTTTGTCAAACCATTCCCCGTTACATGACAGCATCTGGTCCGCACCAATCACGATCGCCCCCGCGGCCTTTATATGCGCCGCCTTGGCCCGGGCGAGCGTCAGGGCAGTGGTATCGACATCATGGCCATGATCGCGACAGGCGCGCTTGATCGCGGCCTCATCCACATGGGCAGGGCGACAGGACACCATGATCCCTGCCGATTCCAGCAGGCTGCGCCGTGCGTGGGACTGGCTGGCGAGTACTATCGGGGGCGACTCGACCTGTAATGAATCGACCTTTAGTACTAAATTCGAGTCGTCGGACATCTGGCGCTCCGTACTGCCAAAGTGAAACATTAAATTCGGGCCGGGGAGTACTCCGGGAGTACTGTGGTACATGGGGATGGTACTTCGCATGATTCTGCACCGTACCGAGTACCGTGGATAAGCTGAACACCCCCCTGCATCGTGAGTTGTACACAGCCCCCTGTCGGGAAAATCTGAATAACTTTCCCTGATGGCTGAAAACTGCGTAACGGCGGGTTGTACACACTGTGGGAAAAACGGGGTACATTTTCGGAAACATGGGTACCCCATCACTCACAGCCCCTATTAACCCCTTCAAGAATTTCTTTCTCTTTTCTTTTATTGTTTAGGAATGGGAACCGCGAATGACGTGGAAACACGGCTTGGGCGCATCGACGCTGTTCGCTCGGCAAAAAGTACGAGATAGTCCCGCTGCAATGAAACTGAACGACGGACCGATGACCGAAACAGGCAAACCCCTTCTGCGTGCCCTTGCGGGAGAAGCGATCTGGCCCCCTCCGGTATGGCTGATGCGACAGGCGGGACGGTTTCTGCCTGAATTCCGGGCGCTGCGGGAAAAGGCGGACTTTATCACACGCTGCATGACGCCCGACATGGCAACGGAAATCACCCTGCAGCCGATTCGACGCTTTGGCATGGATGGGGCAATCCTGTTTTCCGATATCCTGATCCTGCCCTGGGCAATGGGACAATCGTTGGAGTTCATCCATGGTCGCGGCCCTGTGCTGGAACCGGTGCGCAGCCTGCATGACCTTGAACGGCTTGACGTAAAACGCGTGGAAGCGGCGACCATGCCGGTGATGGAAACCCTGCAACGGTTGCGGACCATTGTCGATGGGCCGGACCCGATCGGGGTGGCCAAACCAGGACAGGTGACATTGATCGGGTTTGCGGGCGCGCCATTTACCGTCGCCTGTTACATGGTGGAAGGCCACGGCTCGCGCGAATTCGACGTAACACGCGGCCTGGCCTATTCCGATCCGGAATTCTTCGACCGCCTGATCGATATTCTGACCACTGCGACGGCGGACATGCTGTGCAACCAGATCGTTGCCGGGGCCGAGGCCGTGATGCTGTTCGACAGTTGGGCCGGTCTGCTGCCCCCATCCGAATTCCGGAGGCATGTCATCGCCCCGGCGCAGCGGATCGTAAAGATCATCAACGAACGCCATCCGGGTGTGCCAATCATCGGTTTCCCGCGCCTTGCCGGCCTCATGGCGGTGGAATATGGCCGTGAAACCGGGGTCAATGCGATGGCGCTTGATACCAGTGCGGACATGAAGGCGATTGCAGAACAGCTTCCCAATACACTGACATTACAGGGGAATCTTGATCCGTTACGCGTTCTTGCCGGGGGCGAGGGCATGCGGGCGGAGGCACGTGCCATCAGGGATGCGATGAAGGGACGGCCGCATATCTTCAACCTTGGCCATGGGGTCGTGCCTGCAACGCCGCCCGAACATGTGGGCGACCTTATCGCGACCATCAGGGATATCTGACGAATGTTACCTGCTTCCATCCGGCCCGACGGACAACTGCGCCTGATCATCTTCGATTGCGATGGCGTCCTGATCGACAGTGAAGGACCTTCGTGCCGCATGCTTGCGCGTGAACTGCGCAAGGTCGGGCTGGAAATCAGTGACGAGGACGCGGTGGGCCGTTTCGCGGGCAAGGCGCTGACAGCCCTGAAGGAAGAATTGCAAGATCAGGCCGGACTGGAACTTGATCAGGACTGGCCCACGCAGATGCAGCATGCGCTGGTTGAACTCATGCGGTCCGAGGCGGAAACGATCGAGGGATCGGCCGCCATGCTGCGTGAGATCCGCGAACTGCGTATTCCTTATCGGATTGGATCCAATTCCTCCAAAATGGAAATGGATGCAAAATTCGGCCGCACGGGTCTGGAGACACTGATTTCCCCGGATTGTATCCATTCCGCACGTGACATGGGCAAGCCCAAGCCGGACCCTGCTGTCTATCTGTCTGCCGCCCATGCCGAAGGGGTTGCGCCGGAAAACTGTCTGGTGCTGGAGGATACGGAAACCGGGGCAGGTGCCGCGCGTGCCGCCGGCATGGCCTGTGTATTGCTGCGCCCGCTTGACCTGCCGGCGACAAGCTGGCCGGGCCTGTTGCGGGTTGGGCACCTGACGGAATTCACCGCATTGGTGAAGCGTATCCTGCGTTCTCAGGGGCAGGCCGCGTGATGGCAGTATTTTGGCCATGGATGCTGTGGTTCAAGGCATTCCACATCATGTCCATGGTCGCGTGGATGGCGGGCATGTTCTACCTGCCACGCCTGTTCGTCTATCACTGCCAGGTGGCGGTCGGATCGGCGGAATCCGAACGTTTCAAGGTCATGGAATACAAGCTGTTGCGCTTCATCATGCTGCCTGCGATGTGCAGCACGTTTCTGTTCGGTGGGCTGCTTGCGATGTTACCGGGCCTGATCGACTGGCATAGTGGGTGGTGGTGGACGAAGCTTATTGCGGTATTCGGCCTTGCCGGGTTCCACGGGGCCTGTGCCAAATGGCGCCGTGCCTTTGCCGAGGATTGTAATACGCACCCCGAACGTTTTTATCGCATGGCGAATGAGGTTCCCACGGTCCTGATGATGATTGTCGTCATCATGATTGTCGTGCGGCCCTTCTGATTTATATTTCAGAAGATAAAAGTTTCTGGTGAAGTTTTTTTACTGAAAGTATCAAAAGAACGCCGCCTTTTTCAAAAAAGGCGGCATCCGGAAACTTATGGCTTACAGAAGCGACTTGCCCTGCTTCAGCACTGCGCTGCAAA
The DNA here is from genome assembly GCF_014843995.1 of Novacetimonas hansenii. NCBI lineage: Bacteria > Pseudomonadati > Pseudomonadota > Alphaproteobacteria > Acetobacterales > Acetobacteraceae > Novacetimonas > Novacetimonas hansenii. The sequence continues at coordinate 242,811 of NZ_CP062147.1, forward strand.
CTTTCTTGGTCACTTTCTGCTTCATGTTACCTTCAAGCGAGGACAGCGAGAAGGTGTTGCCGTTACCGGTATCGAGGATTCCTTTCTGTCCGTTGGAATAAAGCGGGCTGGATGTATCAAGGCCGCTCTTGCTCTTTAGCGAGGACAGGACCGTCGAAGGGGAATTTCCGCCCAGATAGTTGTTTTCCACGCAATAGCTCAGCAGGCCCGTCACGTTCGACGGCGCAAGTGAGGAGACTGAGGGAATGCTCAGGCCGCTGCCTGACAGTGCGCCGGACGCAGCATTGCCCAACAGTGAAGAACCGGACGAGTTCCCACCCGAAAAGCCGGGAATTCCCTGTGCATGAACGGGGGATGCCGCCATTGCGCCAAGGAGGGGAAGGGCAAGGCATGTCGCCGAAAGTTTTTTGAAGATGGACATCGGAACTCCTGAACCATGGGGCCGGGCGCACAGGACGCGGCAGAACCAGCTTCTGCCATGATATGCGCCACAGTCCTTAACATTCCGCCTCATGGGCGGTTATGCAATCCCCACCATCAACATGGCATATATCTTGCCCAGGACCGGATACAGCACGTACTGGATCAGCAGCAGCAGTGCGAGGGGGCTGAGGTCGATATTCGCAACAGTGGGCAGGATATTGCGGATGGGCTGCAACAATGGCTCTGTCATGCGCGACAGGAAATTATAGATTTTCCATACAACTGGCTGGCGCGGGTCCAGAATCCCGAAGCCCAGGAGGAAACTGAACAGGCAGGCCGACAGGACGACCCAGGTATAGAGCTGTATCAGTTCGAACAGCAGTTGGAACACGATTGTAACCAATGGGCCAACTTTCAAAACAGGGGTTTGACCGCTCAAACTAGCGTTCTGGAACGTGGGTCACAATATCATGTCGGAGGGTGTATCGTAAAAAACCATCTTCGCGATACTGGACGCCTTGACATGACAAAGGGTATATGATTAATCGCTTTCGCATGAAACGTGGGGCTGTAGCTCAGATGGGAGAGCGCCTCGTTCGCAATGAGGAGGTCAGGGGTTCGATTCCCCTCAGCTCCACCACGTTTCACATAATCCCCAAATGTTGAAAATTGTAATTCATGGGTTTCATGACGTCCATGATGCGTCATATTGCCTTATGGCAGGTTGCGGTTGATCGTTCAGCGTGGGCAGAGTAGAGATAGCCGACTTTTCTTTCCGGTGACATCCAGGTCGTGTGACGGGGATGTCCTATCGTTCCTAGCAAAGAGAAAATATTAAACCAGCATGTCAGAACATCCCATTACCTTGATGACGCGTCATGAAGATGGACATTCCGTTGGAATGACGACATCGTCAGGTGTGGATCGCCGCTTCCGCCTTATGGGGGGATTGTCCTGTCGCAGCAGTCGGGCTGTTGCCATAGTGTCCATGGTGGGATGTCTTCTGACAGGGTGCAATACACTTCCAAGCAGTGGTCCCGCACAGGCGGATATCGTTTCGCAGCAGGCAGACCGGCATAAGAACAGCCTTGGGTTCAAGATCGAGCCTGTGACTGACCAGGTGGCATCCTGGCTAAGCGAAGAAAAGCCGCCTTTGCTTTCGACGCTCAATACCACGAGTTATACGCCAACGCATAATGACCGGCTGGGTCCGGGGGATCATCTGGCGATTTCTGTCTATGAAATCGGTAATGGTGTCTTTACTGGTGGTGTGGCGACGGCATCGGCCACGGAACCTGGAACATTGACGACCCTGAACGGGGTCGGGGGCGCGCCGCCGATTGGGGCCGTTCAAACAAACCTGCCCGTGGTGGAGGTCAATGACGATGGCAATATCCTCATTCCTTATGCAGGCCAGGTCCATGTCGCAGGGCTTACGATCTCCGAAATTTCCCAGCGTATCAATAATAGCCTGAAACACATTTCCACGCGGCCCGCTGTTATCGTGCGTCCTGTCCTGGACGAGACGAATGTGGTGATGGTTTATGGAAATGTCCTCAAGAGTGGGCGTATCCCACTGACCCCCAACCAGGAACGGGTGCTTGATGTTGTCGCGCTGGCAGGTGGGCCAAAACAGCTTTCGGAAGATACGCTTGTCCAGTTGACGCGTGGTGATCGCGTGGTGCAGGCACCGCTGAAACTTATCGAACAGACGCCTGAACAGGATATCCCTCTCCAGCCCGGAGACCGGATGGAACTCTTGTCTGAACCCCGTACATTTACGGTCTTTGGCGCAAGCTCCAAGGTCACGGAAGTTGCGTTCGGAACGCCACAGGTTTCGCTGGCGGAGGCCCTGTCACGGGTGGGTGGCGTTTCTGACGGGCAAGGTGATCCGAATGCCGTTTATCTGTTCCGGTTTGAGGACCGGAATATTGCAACTAAACTGGGTCTGCAGATGGATGCAGGGCAGGAAAACATTCCCGTTGTTTATCATCTGGACCTGATGAATACTCAGGATTATTTCCTTGCGCAGAAAATCCCGATGAAAAATCGCGACCTGATTTATGTTGCGAATGCTAAAATCAATGATTTCAATAAGTTTTTTAACCTGTTGAGTACGATTATCAGTCCTGGCATCACGGCGGCATGGCTGGCGAAGTAATACTGTCCTAACAGGATTGAAGGGGCAGGTACATGTGTCAGTAATTTCCACCACAGGACCGGTCTGGCTGGACAGCCGTAATATCGGAATCAATGGGGGAACCGGTGTAGCAAGATATACGCAGGATCTTGCTACCTGCCTGGGTGATCTGGGGATCTCGACGGCCTTTGTGCAAGGGGCCACGCCAGATGGAAAATCGTTATCAGGCGGAAAACTGGATGCATTACAGCGTCTGCTACGCGCAACCCTTCCCTGGCGACATGTCGGGGAAGTTCATGATGTGCCCTATTGCCCTGACCTTTATCGAACTGCCCATGTCAGGTTCAAGACCTTTGGCCGACTGACATCCTTTGATACTGCTATGTCGCCTGCGCTTATGCACTGGACCTATCCCCTGCCGATGGTCATGCAGGGATGCAGGAATATAGTCACCATTCACGATCTGGTGCCCATCCTCAATCCCAATCTGACAGGAATTGATCCCACACATTTTGCCCGTCTGCTACGTGAACTCCTGCCACGCATGGATGCAATTGTGACGGTTTCAGAAACTGTCCGGCAACAGTTGATTGAAATACTGAATATTTCTCCGTCACGTATTACCAATCTTTATCAGATGGTCGATATTGATAGGGAAGCTGTGATGAAGAGTGAACGTATCATTCCATCTGACAGTATCATTCATATCGGACGTGTCGAAACCCGAAAGAATATAGAGCGCCTGATCGCAGGTTATGCCCGCAGCAGGTCGCATCGACCACTTGTGCTGGTCGGTCCCGATGGGGATGACCGTCCGGATATGTCCCTTCCTGAAGGGCCGGGGCAGATCATACGCATTCCATGGATTGAGCGTTTTTCCTTACTACGTGGACTGGCCGAGGCGCATATGCTTGTCTTTCCCTCTTTGGGAGAGGGATTTGGCCTGCCGATTATAGAAGCCATGGCATTAGGCACACCAGTGATTACCTCCTGTGGTGGGGCGACCGGGGAAATTGCTGATAATGCAGCATATCTTGTCGATCCTTTTGACGTGAAGGCCATTGGCGATGCGATCGCTGTACTGGATTCCATGGATAAGCATGCGGGTCTGTGTGGCGATCTTGTCCAGCGGGGATATGTCAGGGCAGAATTCTTTTCACGGATGGCCTATGGCACACGACTGAAAGCATTTTATGAACGTTTTTAAAGGAATGTTTAGAGACTGTTTGAGAAGATAGAAATATAAAACCATTGTAATTATTTTAATATTCCAAGTTATTTTCATTTTAAAACAATAGCCCTACTCAGGAAATTTATTTATTATTCACAATAATAGGGATAATTAGAAACGGATTTAAAAGTATTTTTCACTTATTACAGATAAAAATGATTGTCTTAAACTGTATGTCCGGCTTCCCGTGACACCGCCTGTATCATGCCTGCGGGAGTAGAGGCGATATCACGACTTGATTGAATATTTTCTGCAGAATCAGGATTATCAAGTGTGTAATGCAGGAACAGGTCAGGAATGGTAAGCATCTGGAACGAACGCAGCATCCTGTATCTTAAAAAGCAAAGGAAGATGGGCACAATGAATGACAATATGTCTGGGATCGCTGGCGAAATCGCGTTGCTTGAAGCGCATGTCGGATGCCTTGAGGCGGCCCTTCAGAGGGCATTGCGTCTGCTGACGCATGAACAGCAGGTTGAAATGCTACAATATGAGCAGTATCGCATCAAAGAACGTGATGAACAGCAGATCGCGCACCAGATCGGACCGGATAGCGATGAATTCAACGATATTACCAGTGCTCATAAATGGGTGTCAGAATGTATTGCACGCGTAATTTCTGAGACCAGGATAGTATCAAAATCAGAATCGTCTACAGGCAGAAATATTTCATAAATACCTGAATGATAGAAAATCGTTTTTAAAGGCATCTTCATAAAACCGCGTAATGGCCCAAATGAATCTAAAGAGATGCTTTATGGGCACATCCTCAACATTACCAAGGACTGTGCTCCCCTTTAGCAATACATTCCATCATCGTGATTTATGGAATGATGCAAAGGGGAGTGCAGGCTTTTAACCAGATACTCACAAATCAGGCAGCTTCATTCGATGAAGCCAGTTGGTCGCGCTTAAACCTGGCTTAAGATCACCCCGCGAAAAGAAATTTCGCCTGTGAAATCATTTTCAAATTTAACACGAAATTCAAACATGTCATTTGCATCATCACAGCGAAATTTAAGCGTTGGTTGATTGGTAGAAAGTTTTGCCAGAGGCGTCTTTATATAATCCAACTCGCCATGTTTTTGGGAAGCGACGTCAACGACAACCGATTTGAGATCCGTGCTTGTAACCGACAAATCAAACATTACGGTATAGGTCCCGATGGGCAGATCCCTGTAAGGCCCAAAAATAAGGTGCCCACCAGAATAATGACCTTGCTTGAAGTGGAGTACATCTCCTTCCAATTTGCCTTCTCTATGATGAAACTCATTAGCTTCAATATGATATTGCCCATTGGTTCTGAAATTCTCGAACGCAGCAAAGCGAAGGCGCTCTGAGCGATCAAAAAATTTGCGGAAAGTTTGAATATCGTAACGTGAAAAGAGGTTGTAACCACTATCACGATCAACCAATGGAGCTTTTTGAGGAAAAGCCTGTGCTTTGTGCATCTGCTCCATTATTGCAAGGGCAATTTCTGGTTGCGCCTGAAGCGCCCGGGGAAGGGCCGTATGTAGCTGGGTGTTGGTCTCCCCCTTAACGGCGGCAAGGGCTTCCAGAATCTGGTTATCAAGAATTTCTGCGGTATAGGATTTCAGGACATGCTGCTGTGCAGCAAGTACCTGATGATAGACGTCTGCATCCTGCAGCGCGACAATAGCCGCCGCAAACATGTTTAGGTCGTAATATTGAAAACCCAAAGGATGATCGACCATCAGTTCCCGAAGGGCTGTTGTTGACCAGACAATGGTCGGAAGTCCACAGCGCATGGCTTCGAAAACGGGTAAACCAAATCCTTCATGTTCTGAAAGACAGAGAAATACATCGGAGATTTTGTAAAGTTCATCAAGTTCGGCGTTAGAAACCTCGCCATAGAAATTTACTTCGATTTCAGGATATCTGGTGGCATGTACTTCGATTTCCGCTTTGACGTCATCTTCACGCCCGGCAAAGTGTACTATAACGGGTTTTCCCGTTGCCATACGAACGCGATCCGCCAAAGAGATAATGGATTTATGCCCTTTATGCGGCACGACACGTCCCACAAAAAGCATATTGATAATGCCGTTGGGTGCAAAACGCCGTTCGGATACGTGAACATTGGTGGTTTTCTTCAGGTAACGACTGGCAGGGAATACAACGGCAGAGCGTGAGGCTTCGCCACCAAGAGCTACGAACTGATCCCGTGTAAATAGTGAGTTTACCCAGAAAAACAGATTGGGCTTTGTCGAAATCCGGATGATATTTTCAAAGCCTTCAATCGTATGTGCAAGATAACGCTTCTTTGAAAAGAAAAACCATGGTGACGTATTATTGTGCCAACGCACAACAGAGGGTGTAGGGCGGTTTGCCAGGAAACTATCCATTTTTTCCCAAGCGCCACAATAATGATAGATAACGGTCCCTTCCGGGTTAACGTCGCACCATTCATAAAATGTATCCAGATTTTCAATAGGCACGTCAGGATGGCGCGCGGTATCGAAACGTTCGGCAAAAATACGGATCTGGTTGGAAAATTTTGGAAAAAGCGCCTTGGTGCGTTCATATTCATAAATGCAGTCAAAGCCTATGGAGTCGCTCTTTTCAAACAGACCCTGTACAAGAAATGCAATCTTCATGTCGATCTAGAACCTCGTGCCTTTAGAACTGCGATAAGAGCGGAGTTCGTCATCTGCGTCTGTAGCGGTAGAACTGGGATTTAGGTGTCGAGAGCCTTGGGCTGTATTTCCTGTGTGGCATGATCGGGATCTCTGCATTCTTGAAAAAATAAGTTATTTTCAGGCATCAATCCGTATCGTCTGGTAATCAGGGACACAAACGATCCTGTCAAAGACGAAATTCCATCGCATGAAAACATATGCTCCAATTTGGGCACCTGTGTTTCACCCCTTGCCAATTCCACGTAAAATGGTTTTGACCAAACGTTTGCGAAGACGTTTTGCAAAAGGGCCAATCCGCCATAGTCGACCAAAAGTAAGGGATATGACATTCATCTTTGATAGGGAGAGCCGTTGCTTTTTGGCATCAATCTGTATGAGTGTTGCGCCTGAAAAAACGATATTTCCCGTGAATGTTGCCAACGCACCCAACCTGATCTCGACCATCGGGGCTTCGCCAGTCAATTCAAACGTCACCTGTTCATTAATGTCATGGGTTCCGTTGGACAGGGTAAGGACACGGCTTGTTAATTGTTTGTTATTGGAGTTTACATCGATTTCAAACCGTACATCCTGCGGCGTATCATTCTTGATACATGCATGCATGATGGCGCGATAACGCCCGGCAGGCATCTGCGCGTAAGGCCCAAAAATCAGGTGTGTGGCTGCAATATCAACGGAAGGTAGCGATACGCTATCCCCTTCGATAAGGGCAGCGGCTGACCAGCCCCCCTTACGCATGGAAAATTCACTGGGATCAAAGGTAATGGAAGGCTCGTCCACAGGCATGGTCAGGGCGTTCAGGAGTTCCTTATCTTGGATCAGGTAATTCTTGAACATTCGCACATCGTAAAGAGACGTAATATTGATGTGGGAATCGAAGACCAGACTGTTATCAAAGCCCTGATGACAGTATTCGTAAAGAGAGTTACGCGCGGTATTGATTGCATGGGCGACACGTGGCAAGTAGCGGATCGCAGGGCGCGCCAGATCATCAGGAACTGGTTGCGGCCATCTGTTTTTATCCTGTGCCGCCAGTGCATCACGCACCTGGGTTTCAATGATTTCAGCAGAATAGGTCTGGAGAATGGCATATTGGATCTCCAGCAAACGATTTTTTACGCCTGGGGTCGCAAGGGCGTTAATCGCAGCGGCAAAAAGATCCAGATCGAAATTGGGGAAAGCAAGGGGATGCCTTGCAAGTAATTCCCGAAAGGCTGTTGTTGCCCAGGCGACCACAGGAAGGCGGTACCTCATGGCCTCGAAAACGGGAAGACCAAACCCTTCATGCTCTGAAAGACAGATAAAAACATCAGAAGTCTGGTAAAGATTGATCAGGGCATCATCGGAGACAAGTCCATGAACGATGACTTCCGACTTTGCCTGACTGATGATTTTGCGCAGGCGGATGGAAAAAGGATTGGGATCGTCGAGACCCTTTCCAACAATGTTCAGTCTGACACGGGCATCGGTAAGTTCCTGAACCCGATCTGCAACGGCAATTGCGTTGATATGCCCCTTATGCGCGACAACACGGCTGACGAAGAGGAGATCTATTGTCGCGTCATTGGCGGTGTTACTTACATCGTCTGTCCCTGTTTCGACCGCATGGGGCAGAAAGGGAACAGGAAGGTTCAGGTAACGACTGGCCGGGTAAACGACATGGCATCGTTCCGGCGCGGCCCCCAATGCGATGAGCTGATCGCTTGTAAATTCCGAATTTGACCAGAACTGGATATGGCTGCAATTAATGAAATCAATGATGTTTTCATAACCGAGCAGGGCATGCGTCGCATTCTGGTTCTGTAATCCAAAGGTAAACCAGGGAGGCGTGGCATTGTGCCACCGGATAATCACATGCCGACATTTTTCCCGCAGGAATTTATCAAAAGGGGTAAGGCTGTCGCAATAATGGAAAAGAACGGTAATGGACCGGTCCTGCTTCAACCACTCGTGAAAGGCGTCAGCACTTTCCACTGGGATATCAGGGAATGCCAGGGGGTCATGATTATTGGAGAATACACGAACAATGTTTATGGCAGGATTCTGGGATGACAGCATTCTGTAATGATGAGCAACGTCATTACATACGGAATCATTCCTTTCAGACATATTTAGAGCCAAAATTGCCAATTTCACTAGGTCATGCTCCCAATGGATTTACAAGGGTAATGGATATTACCTGATGATAAACGGAATTCTCCCAAGGGATTTATAAGGTTTAAACGGGCATTAGTCTATAGAAGTCGCATCAAAAACTCCTATTCTTCACCGACTGATTGTGGTATGCGGCTTTGTATTGCGCAGTATGCGCTAGGATGCTTCTGCCATGCAGGCAAGCCATGCAATAAAATCATAAAATGTAATTTTATATGTATTCTGCAAGTACACGGTGTGCATTTTAAAAATGCGTGGCATTTGAGGCAAATCTATAAAAACAAAATCCCCACTTTATTGTATTTTAAAAAATAATTATAGCGATATTGAGATGCTATGATTATTGGGATTCTGGTAATTGCGCCAAATTCAGCAAACGCCTGATGGAGTGTTTGCATAATGAATATGTATTATTTAAGGCGCAAATATGATCTTTCCTCTTAAACCGGCCATAGCGCGTGGAGGTAGGGAAAGATGCCTGTTTGTCCCATCCGCCCTGTTCCGCGTCAGTCTGGCTCAGATACCGCAGAGGGAGGCGTCCGGTATCGCAACCAGAAGGTCAAGTTCGATCAACTGGGGGGCATGCTGGTGCTTTTTGACCAGACGGAATGTCATCGCAGGACAGGTGCGGCCAAACGCTTCGTTCAGTGTTGTAAAGCACGACGCGAATTCATCGGTTTTTGTCAGGGTAACAACCATACGCGTGACATCATGCAGGCTGTTGCCATGCTGTTCAAGGATGTCCGCACCCTGTGCCAGCGCATGACGGAACTGGCCCAGCATTGTGGGGGCAAACTGCCCCGTGGCCAGATCCTGCCCGGTCAGATGGCGGATGTGGATATCCTCGTTTGGTCGCGTGGTTTCTTTCATCAGGAAGAAAATCACAAAATAGTCATATTTTGTCCATGATAAATTTCAGCCCTAAACGCTCGCTCCTTTCGATGTGACATGGAAAGGCCGGATATTGTAAGATGGTTCCATCCACGTGCCTGACGAAATGCAGATGTGATAATGACACCACTTTTCATCTGTGGTGAAAAAGAGGAAAATCCTTGTGTCGGAGGCTGTCGCTGCACCACCATCGTAACCCCTGTCATCCGACGCCAGCCCCTGCTGGCACGATGGTTCCCCAGGATTTCATGTGACTGCCATAACCCATGCATGAAGATTCACCATTACCGCGCAGCATCCTTCTTGTAACCGGGCTGTCTGGTGCCGGGAAATCGTCGATCCTGCGAATTCTGGAGGATCTGGGGCATGAAGTCATCGACAACCCGCCGCTTGGCATGCTGGACGAGATTGTGGCCCGCGCGGAAAAGCCGGTGGCCATCGGGGTGGACTCCCGCACACGTGGGTTTGACGCCACCCTGGTCCTTGCCGCCCTGTCGCGCCTGCGGATCAATCCGCACCTGCATGCGCAACTGATCTACGCCACGGCAGAGGAAAGCGTGCTGCTGCGCCGTTATACCGCCACGCGACGGCGGCACCCACAGGCCAGCCATGGCACTGTCAAGGAAGGGATCGAGGCGGAACTCCGTCTGACGGCTCCCCTGCGGGAAGCTGCCGACGTTGTGATTGACACCACGGACCTGCCACCGCCCGAATTGCGCCAGCTTGTGGAGGCGCGCTTTGGACAGTGGGAGGATGGACGTGGCGAGGGCCTGACGGTTGCCCTGATGTCGTTCGCCTTTCCTGCCGGCCTGCCGCGCGAAGCGGACATGGTGTTCGATGCGCGTTTCCTGCGTAACCCCTATTACGATCCTTCGCTGTCCGCCCTGACGGGGCTTGATCCGCAGGTCGCGGCCTATGTGCAGGTGGACCCGGATTATGCGGCCTTTCTTGACCGGATCGACGGTCTTCTGGACCTCGTGCTGCCGCGCTTCGTGCAGGAAGGGAAGAAATATGCCACGATTGCGATTGGCTGCTCGGGGGGGCGGCATCGTTCCGTGACCTTGGTGGAGGCATTGGCCCAGCGCCTTGGGGCGCAGCCGACGCAGGGCGGACAGCGGCATGATACCCCCTCCGCCAGTTTCGCGCGCGGACAATGGCCTGTGGTGGTCATGCACCGTGAACTGGCCCGGCAGGGGCGCAGCAGCTGGCGCTGGGCCAATCGTCCTGCAAACCGTCTGGGCAGCAGCCAGACGCAACCAGACGATACCCCTGCATCCTAAGGCCGCAGGCAGGATTTTCCCTCCGTCCGTGACACAATCTGATCCATCTTCCGTCTTGTCCGTTCATGTCCATCAACTGCCATGGCATGATATGGGCGATGTTCTGGCCGTGCTGGAGGGGGAGCCATGGTTGGCCTGTCTGGACAGTGGCAGCGAGATCATGCCGCGTGGGCGCTGGACAATCCTATGCCGTGATCCCGTACATGTGGTGGAGGCTCATGCGGGACGATGTTTCGTGGACAGGCGCGAACAGGCGGGGGATGCGCTGGAGATATTGCGTGGCCTGATTCCCGCCTTTGCATGCCCTGATGGAATGCCGTTTGTCGGTGGGGCCATCGGGTTTGCGGATTATCGGTTCGGGCAGAGGACGCATGGCCTGTCCACGCGGCACGATCCTGACCCGCAGCAGCCTGAATTCGCGGCCGGTATCTATGACCATGCCATTATCATGGATCGCCTTGAACGGCGGGTATGGCTGACCGGGTATGGGACGCCCGATGTCATGGCGCGACGCCGACGGGAGGTCATGGACCTGTGGGGGCGGGTTGTCGCCCACGTACCTCTTCCAAAAATGCCCGATATCCAGTTTACCATGGAGCGTTCGGCCAGGGGATACCGCCGGGCGGTGGCGCAAGCGTGTGATTATATTGCGGCAGGTGATATCTTTCAGGTGAACATCACCGCGCGCATGTGGGGGGCAAGGCCGCCCGGATTATCTCCCATTGCGGCCTATCGCGCGTTGCGCGTCACCTCTGCGGCGCCATTCGGGGCGTTCTTGTCATGTGGTTCGGACTTTGCCCTTCTGTCGGCATCACCGGAACGGTTTGTCGCCCTCGACGTGCATGGTGTCATGCGCACCCGTCCGATCAAGGGGACGGCGCCACGAGATCCAGATCCCGTGCGTGACCGGCAACGTGCGCAGGACCTGCGTCTGGATGAGAAGGAATGCGCCGAAAACCTGATGATCGTGGACCTGATGCGCAATGACCTTGGGCAACTCGCACGGATCGGCAGTGTCAGCGTACCGGAATTGTTTAACGTGGAACATTTCACCCATGTCCACCATCTGGTGTCGGAGGTGCAGGCAACCCTGCTGCCCGGTCATGATGCCATCGACCTGCTGCGTGCGACGCTGCCGCCCGGTTCCGTAACTGGCGCGCCCAAGCATCGCGCCATGCAGATCATTGATGAACTGGAGGGTTCGGCGCGGGGACCCTATTGTGGGGTAGTCTTCCGTATCGGTGGGGATGGGGCGATGGATAGTTCGGTCATCATCCGCACCCTTGTCATGACACGGGCGGGAATATGTGCGGCCGCGGGTGGCGGGATTACGATACTTTCAGATCCACAGAAGGAATATGAGGAAATGTGCCTGAAGGTTTCCGCCCTTCTGTCGGTGTTTGGCAATACGTCATCCGGGGAAAAAGAGCATGACTGAGCGCCTGTGGTTTAACGGGGCCATGCAGGATCGGGATGCGGTGCGGATTGATCCCGCTGATCGTGGGCTTCTGCTCGGTGATGGTGTGTTCGAGACCATGCGTGTGCAGGCAGGCCGCATCGTCCATCTGGAACGGCACATGGCGCGCCTTTATGCAGGGTTGGAAACCTTGATGATCCCGTCACCTGAGCGGGAACAGGTCGAGGCGGCGTTGGTATGTGTCATCACCGATAACGCGATGCAGGCGGGGTCGCTGCGTCTGACCATCACGCGCGGATGCGGCCCGCGTGGCCTGTTGCCACCCGAAGGTGCGGCCCCGACCATCATGATCGTGCCGTTTCCGCCTGCCGCTGTCCCCATGCCTGATGCGCATCTGGTCATCAGCCGTATGCGTCGTGATGAAACCAGCCCCCTGTCGCGGGCCAAAACCCTGAATTACCTACCCAATATCCTCGCATTGATGGAAGCACGCCAGCGCGGCGGGACTGAGGCCGTATTGCTCAATATGGCGGGGCGCGTGGCCGAGGCAAGCGCCAGTAACCTGCTGATCCAGCGCGATGGCATGCTGCTGACTCCGCCCGTGGCCGAAGGTGCTTTGCCCGGCATTGCACGTTCCGTGCTGCTGGACATGCGCCTTGCGCGTGAACGGGCCCTGACACGTGCGGACCTGCTGGCGGCGGAGGCGGTTGTGCTGGTCAACAGCATGTCGGTGCGCGCGGCTGTGTCGCTCGATGCTGCGCCGCTATCACGGGAGGCCGCCACGGTTGCGCGGATCCGTGCGGCCCTGATGTCATAAGGCCACCGGTTCCGTCATTTCGGTTATTGCTCAAAAAGGCGGGGTTGGATTAATCACCCCCATCAGATCCATGTTCGGATCGTCCCGCGGTTTAAAGTGAAAGGTCACTGTGATGGCCCCCCAGACGCCTGTGCCGGTGCGGCGCGCCCTGATTTCCGTTTCGGACAAGACCGGCCTGCTCGATCTTGGTCGCGCGCTTGTCGCCCATGGGGCGGAGATCCTGTCCACCGGTGGATCAGCCCGTGCGCTGCGCGAAGCAGGTATCCCGGTCAAGGACGTGTCCGAACATACGGGATTCCCTGAAATCCTTGACGGCCGGGTGAAGACGCTGGTGCCACAGGTCCATGGCGGTATCCTCGGCCGTCGCGACCTGCCCGAACATCTGCGCCAGATGGAAGAGCACAAGATCGCGCCGATCGACCTTGTGGCGGTCAACCTGTATCCGTTCGAGGCCACCGTGGCGTCCGGCGCGGGTGCCGAAGACTGCATCGAAAACATCGATATCGGCGGTCCGGCCCTGATCCGCGCTGCGGCAAAGAACCATGACCATGTCGCGGTCCTAACCGATCCGGCGCAATATGCCGATATCATCACCGCCCTTGGCGAAGGTGGCACCACGCTGTCGCAGCGCCGGGGGCTGGCAGGTGCGGCCTATGCCCGCACGGCTGCCTATGACGCCGCGATCGCGCAGTGGTTCGCCGGACAGCGCGACGACCTGCTGCCCGCGCGCATGACGGTGGCGGGTGTGCGTCGCGAAAGCCTGCGCTATGGCGAGAACCCGCACCAGAAGGCGGCGTTCTACACCGACGGCACCAACCGTCCGGGCGTTGCGACCGCGCGCCAGATCCAGGGCAAGGCGCTGTCGTACAACAACATCAACGACACTGACGCCGCGTTCGAGGCGGTGGCCGAGTTCACCGACCCCGCCATCGTCATCGTCAAACATGCCAACCCGTGCGGCATCGCCGTCGCCGCGACGCAGGCCGAGGCCTGGGACAAGGCCCTGAAATGTGATCCGGTTTCGGCATTCGGCGGCATCGTCGCGCTGAACCGTCCGCTGGAGGCCGAAGCGGCGGCAAAGATCGCCACCATCTTCACGGAGGTCATCGTCGCCCCCGACGCGACGGAGGAAGCACGCGCCATCCTCGCGAAGAAGAAGAACCTGCGGCTGCTGCTGACGGGTGCGCTGCCTGATCCCACGGCGGCCGGCATTGTCGTACGTTCGGTGGCCGGTGGCTTCCTGGCGCAGACACGCGACAATGGACGTGTGGACCGTGCGGACCTGAAGGTCGTGACCAAGCGCGCCCCGACAGATGCGGAAATGGCAGACCTGATATTCGCATTCCGTGTAGCAAAGCACGTGAAGTCGAATGCCATCGTCTACGTCAAGGATCAGGCGACAGTGGGCATCGGCGCAGGCCAGATGAGCCGTGTCGACTCGGCCCGCATCGCGGCGAGCAAGAGTGCTGACGCGGCGAAGGCGGCGGGCGAGGCACAGCCCCTGACACAGGGCAGCGTGGTGGCCTCGGACGCGTTCTTCCCGTTCGCGGACGGGCTTGAGGCCGCGATCGCGGCGGGCGCCGTCGCGGTGATCCAGCCGGGCGGGTCCATCCGTGATGATGAGGTCATCGCTGCCGCTGACAAGGCGGGGATTGCGATGGTCTTCACAGGTATGCGCCATTTCCGGCACTGATCCCACATCACGGGGACTTGCCTGTCGCGGGGCGAGGGATATCACTAGACACCGCCCCGGCATCGCGACAGGCCGGTGGATGCAGACGAAAGACGAGATCCGGCATGCATATTCATCGGCGTTCCCCCCTTTATGTGACAGCGGCGCTCGGCCTTGTGGCCAGCCTCGCGGGCGCACCGGCCATCGCCGCGTCCAAGCCCGCGGCGGAGGCTCAGCATGCCCCGGCGGCGACACCCGCCGCCCCTGCCACTCAGCCTTCGCAGGTGCAGGCGACCTCGGCATTCGATTATTCCCCCCTGCCGGTTGTGACGGGGACGGTGGCGCAGTACCTGCTGACCAGCACCGGCGACGTGGCGGGACTGCTGCTGTCCGACGGGACGCAGGTGCTGTGCCCGCATCGTCTGGGCGACGCCGCGACGCAGGTTGTGCGTCCTGGTGAACAGGTCAGCGTCAGCGGCCTGAAGGGGCGTGTCCACCCGATCGTGCGCGCCTATGCCATCAGCGGGCCGCGTGGCCGCCGGATTGCGGACGAACCGGGGTCGGAAACAGCCCTGCCGCCCTCCAACATCGGGCCCGACGTGGCGGTGGACGGGACTGTTCTGGCGCAGCTTTATGATATCACCGGCGCGGTGCAGGGTGTGGTGATGCGTGACCATTCGCTCGTTTACGTGGGGCGCGCCAATGCTGTGCGCCTTGCCAACTGGCTGCGTCCGGGGGCCACGCTGCATGCGATTGGTACCGGCGTGAATGGCGGGCGCGGCACGGCGATCAACGCGCGTGAGATCGGGCCGGATGTCAATCAGGCGATCCACATTGTGCCAGCCGATGCACCGCCGCCAGGTGCTTTCCCCGGAAGTGCCGCCTATGACCGGATTCCTGGCAGCGACACGTCCGCGGAATAAGTTTTGGTTTTCTCCTGTTTTGGACAGGCGAAAATGCCATGTTTTCATGCACTGACCCAATATTGTCATGCTTTGCTGGACGACGCTTGCTTGACAGGTTATTGCAGCATCGTTAGCTAGCGCCTGCACCCATCGGGAGGTGCGAAAATGGACACGGACAAAGATCCATCCGGTACGTCCTTTGACCAACGCCTGCACGCGGCACGGACCCGGCTGGAAAAGCCGGAAAATGCAGCGCAGGCGAAGGACACGGGACGGGGGTTTTCGGAACTGGGGCTTATGCTCCGTGCGGGAACCGAACTGGTGTCGGCCCTTATTGTGGGGGTAGGCATTGGCTGGGGGCTGGATCACTGGTTGCACCTGCGGGCGGTGTTTCTTGTTCTGTTCTCGCTTCTCGGCGGTGCGGCAGGTGTGCTTAATGTCTGGCGTCTTGTCAGGCCCGATGCCATAACGGATGGCGATTCGGGTTCCTGATTGGGAACCGGGCAGAGATATTTTAGGGAAGAACGAAGTTGGCGGCCGGATCATCCATCGACGCGCTCGGTCAGTTCGAGCTCCATCCTGTTCTGGGCGCTCTTGGGGAGTCCCTCAGATTCAGCCAGTCGCCGCTGATGATGATTGTGGCATCCGTCATCGTGCTGGCGTTCCTGTATGTCGGGATGCGCCCCGCAGCCGTGGTGCCCGGTCGCCTGCAGGCCGCGGCCGAGATCTGCTATGACTTCATCTACAACATGGCCGTTGACACGATCGGTTCGGAGGGACGCGCGTTCTTCCCGTTCGTGTTCACCCTGTTCTTCTTCATCCTCGCGGGTAACTATCTCGGCCTGCTGCCTTTCTCTTTTGCCTTCACCAGCCATATCGCCGTGACCCTGGCGCTGGCGCTGATGGTGTTCTGTCTCTCGATCATCGTGTCGCTGAAGGTGCAGGGGGCGAAGTTCTTCGCCCATTTCATGCCCGCCGGTGCGCCCAAGGCGCTGGCGCCGCTGCTGATCCCGATCGAGATCCTTTCTTTCCTTTCCCGTCCCGTGAGCCTGTCGATCCGTCTGTTTGCCAACATGGTCGCCGGTCACGTGATGTTCGACATGTTTGCCGCCTTCACGATCATGCTGGCTGGTCTGGGCCTGTTTGGCGATGTCATCGCCGTGGGACCGATCGTCATCAATGTCGCGCTGATGGCTCTCGAATTGCTGGTGGGCGCACTGCAGGCCTATGTGTTTGCCATCCTCACCTGCATCTATCTGCGGGAGGCCGTGGCCCACTGAGGGCCACCATCTTCCGTCATTTCATCCAGAACGTCTGAAACAAGGAAAAACTGACATGGATATCGCAGCCGCCCGTGAAATTGGTGCCGGTATCGCCGTTATCGCCCTCGCTGGCGTGGGCATTGGCCTGGGTAACATCTTCTCCACGCTGGTCAGCAGCATCGCGCGCAACCCGTCCGCACGTCCGCACGTGTTCGGCCTCGGCATGCTGGGCTTTGCCCTGACGGAAGCCGTCGCCCTGTATGCGCTGCTGATTGCGTTCCTGATCCTGTTCGTCTGATACAGGAGGGGTGCGTGGTGCGTTCCACGGTGTATAAAAACATCCGCAGGGTGGCGTCGCGCGCGGCGGCACCCGTGCTGGCCCTGCCATTGATGGCCATGGTTGCACCTGGCGCACGCGCCGAGGGTATGCCCCAGCTTGATTTCGGCAATCCCTACGTCATCGGTCAGGTGGTGTGGGGGGCGGGCATCTTCCTCATCCTTTACCTGTTGCTGAGCCGTTCGGCCCTGCCGAAGGTCGAAAAGGTCCTGAGCCTTCGTCGCCAGACGATCGAGAATGACCTTGAGATCGCGCATAAGGCCAAGTCCCGTGCCGATGATGCGGTGGCGGAGCTTCGCCAGGCCCGCAAGGACGCCATGGCAGAGGCGCAGGCCAATGTTGACAAGGTCGTGGAAGAAGCCCGTGCCGCTGCTGAAAAGCAGGCGCAGGAAATGAATACGCGACTGGGTGCCGAAATCCGTGAGGCGGAAGCCCGCGTTGCCCTTGCCCGTGAAACGGCGCTGGGGTCGCTGCGGCAGATTTCCACCGATACGGCAGAAGCCCTGATCCATCAGATATCCGGCATTTCGGCCCCTCTGGACGTGGTGACGTCCAAGGTTGACGGTGTCGCGACGGCCCGTGGTTTTTAATGGGCCCCCTCTACAGACAGGTCCGTAGTCATGTTGCATGAGCCCCGTTTCTGGTCGGCTGTTGCCTTCTTCCTGTTCTTCATCCTGTTCGGCGCAAAGTTGTGGCGTCCACTGAGCGCTGCGCTTGATGCACGCGCGCAGAAGATTCGTGCTGACCTTGATGAAGCCGCGCGCCTGCGCCGCGAAGCGGAGCAGATGCTTGAGGATGCCACGCGGGAGCGTGAAGCCGCGCTGGCGGAAGCCCGTGCAATGGTCGAACATTCCCTGCAGGAAGCCGCCCGTATCGCGGCACAGGCCAGCCAGGATGCCGATGATATTGCACGTCGTCGCGAACAGATGGCCCGCGACCGCATTGCCGCAGCCGAGCGTGGGGCAATCCGTGAAGTGCGTGAAGCCGCCATCGACATCGCGATGCAGGCCACGCGGGAAACATTGGCGGCGTCGTTGTCTGCCGATGGGGACAAAAGCCTGATTGACAGTGCCATTTCGGGGCTTCCTTCGGCCCTGTCCCATCGCGCAGCCTGAACCGGGTGGCGGAACGCTGAGTTCTCCGACCCCCCATAAGGACGATACGCCCGTCCTGTCCATTGTGTCGGTTGTTCTTGACGAAGCGGCGAATATTCGTCCCGTCTGTCTTGAACTGGCCGACGCTTTGGCACAACTGCCCCCTGCTGAAGTCATTTTTGTAGATGATGGCAGCACGGATGATACCCTTGCCCTTCTGATGGCTGTCCGGGCTGAAGGCATCCTGCCCCAACTCAGGATTCTTTCCCATGATCGCCGCCTGGGCAAATCCGCAGGATTGCGGACGGGGATCGAGGCCGCGCGCGGGACATGGATCGCCACACTTGACGGTGATGGGCAGGATAACCCCTTCGAATTCATTCGTATGTTTGAATTGGCGCAGCAGGCCCCCGGGCGGGCGCCGCTGGTGGTTGGCGTGCGTGCCAAGCGGCAGGATCGCCTGTCGCGACGGGTGGCAACACGCTTTGCCAATGGATTGCGCAGCCGCCTTCTGGATGACGGGTGTCCCGATACGGGGGCGCCTCTGAAACTGTTCCTACGGCAGGATTTCCTGCGCCTGCCACAGTTTGAGGGATTGCATCGTTTCCTGCCGTCCCTGATGGGCCGTCATGGCGTGCCGCTGGTCTGCACGCCGGTCGGGCATCGCGGCAGATTGCATGGGCAGTCGAAATACACGAACCTCAATCGGGCGCTGGTCGGGATTCGTGACGTTCTTGGTGTCATGTGGCTGAACAACCGCGCCAGGATCCCGGATCATATTACCGAACGCTGAGAGGTTGTTTGAAAAGTCAGGCGCGATAACAGACTGAAATTATAAAGGTTTTTGCTGAAGCTTTTTCTAAAAAGCTTCAGAAGACGCTGCCTTTTTGAAAAAAGGCGGCACCCAAAAACTTTTCTTGTTGTTTATCAATGATTTGTTTTCAAACACTCTCTGAGAGGGCGGTGCGATGACACGCCTGACGCTGCGCCATTATATTATTGTCGCTGTCTCGATCTTTGTCCTGTTCCTGCCTGGTCGCGCGTCACTGCCGCCACTGGATCGTGATGAACCCCGTTATATGGAAGCAACGGCCCAGATGCTCCACAGCGGCGATTACGTCGATGTGCGCTTTCTGGATCAGCCGCGCTATCTGCAACCGGCCGGGATCTATTGGCTGGAGGCTGCGGCTGTCAGCCTGACGGGCATGCGCGATGCCCATGCAACGTGGCCGTACCGTATTCCCTCCCTTTTGGCGGTAACGGCGGCTGGTGTGTTGACGGCATGGATGGGGGCGACCCTGTTTGGTCCCATCTGTGGCCTGCTGGCGGCGGCGCTGCTGGCGGTGTCGGTGTTGATGACGGCCGAAGGGCGTATGGCGACCATCGATACGACGCTGCTGCTGTCAATCCTGCTGGCGCAATGTGGGTTACTGCGTGCCTATCTGGATCGGGAGCGTGACGTGCCGACGCCTCTTGCTGCGGCGTTGCTGTACTGGACGGCACTGGGATGCGGGTTAATGCTCAAGGGGCCAGTGGTGCTGATCCCGGGGTTTGGCACACCGATCGCCCTTGCCCTGATTGAGCGGCGTACTGACTGGTGGCGTCGCCTGCGTCCGGCGTGGGGATGGGGGGTGATGCTGGTGATTGTCGTGCCGTGGTGCGTGGCGATTGGCGTGGTCAGTCATGGCGATTTCTACAGTCGCGCGGTGGGACATAATTTCCTTGGCAAGGTTGCCAGCGGGCAGGAATCCCATGGCTTGCCGCCCGGCTATCACTTGTTGGCATTTGCTATTGCGTTCTGGCCCGGCTCTTTGTTCGCAGCGATGGCGCTTCCCTTCGTGTGGCAGCAGCGGCACCAGCCACCGGTGCGGTTCCTGATCTGCTGGATCGTGCCGCACTGGCTGGTGTTCGAGGCGATTGCGACCAAGCTGCCGCATTATGTACTGCCGACCTATCCCGCCATCGCCATCCTGACGGCGGCGGCGATCGTGACCATGCCCCAGGGCTGGCGGTGGCCGCATTCCCTGTGGGGGCGGGGGCTGTTACTGGCCTATGGCGTGGTTTGGCTGGGTGTGGGTTCTGTCCTTGCGCTGGCGGGACCGGTCCTGTTGTGGCGGATGGAGGGCATCATGTCGCCTGCCGCCATGACGATCACGGCAGGGGCGCTGCCGTTGTTGATGGCGGCGGCGTTGCTGCTGGTGCGTGGCGCGGTGCTTCAGGCGGCCATGGCGTCGGTGGCGGCGGCTGTCATCATCCATGTGGGCCTGTTCCTTGCCGTCATTCCCCGGCTGGAGACGATCTGGTTGAGCCCCCGTCTGGCGACACTGGTGGCGGCGCACCGTCCCTGTCCCACCACGATGGTGGCGTCGGTTTCGGATTCAGAGCCAAGTCTTGTCTTCCTTTTGGGGCAGGATACGAAGCTGATGCGACCGGAACTGGCGGCGGGTTTCCTGCGCCAGCATGGGAAATGTGCGCTGGTGCTGGTGGGGTCAAAGGATCTACCCGCGTTTGAAGGTGGACTGGAACATGATGGCCTGCATGTCCGACGGTTGGGGATGGCCAGCGGGCTGAATTATTCCACGGGGAAGCATCTGGAGATCGGATTGTATGGGATGCAGCCGTAAGGATATGCTTTTTATGGATGAAAGTATTTGGCTGTATTTCTGAGAGACTGTTTGAAAACAACTCATTGATAAAAAACAAGAAAAATTTTTGGGTGCCGCCTTTTGATCGAAAAAGGCGGCGCCTTCTGAAGCTTTTTAGAAAAAGCTGCACCAAAAACCTTTATAATTTCAATCTGTTATCGCGCCTGACTTTTTAAACAGCTTCTGAAAAACACATCGTTTTTTGAAGGTTTTTTGTGAAAACCTTTGTCCAATACTCCTTTGCTAATTTCTGAACGTTATGAAATGGCCGGTTTTTATGAAGACAGGCGTTCTGGTTCTTTTTTGCCAAAGGACTGGGCGGCCAATGGACCGGTCACACCTATGTGCCATCAGGCATGGTTGACGCGTCACCAGATTTCCCATCATCTGCATCAACCGGGGTGTCCGCGATGCGGGCTGAGATCACACCCGTTGAACCTGACCTGGGTCATGCCAGCGTAGGGAGAAAAACGGCATGCCGGGGCTGAGCCCTCCATGCTGGCTTCCCCATGCGGTCCCTGCCTGGTTTTTTCCCGGGGCGGGTGCGTGAAGGGCGGGCGATGATGAAGGCCATACTGTTACGACTTGCATGTCTCCTTATCATGATGGGTGGCATCGGCACTGCGCATGCCGCCGATGCGCCACGTCGTGTCAACGTGATTCTGGATTGGTTTCTCAATGCCGATCATGCGGCACTCCTTGCCGCACAATATGGCGGGGCGTTCGCACGGCATGGTCTTGATGTCCATCTGATTGCGCCAGCCGATCCGGGTGCTGCGCCCCGCCTTGTCGCAGCGGGGCAGGCAGACCTGGCTGTTTCCTATCAGACGCAGCTTGGCATGCTTTTGGAACAGGGGATTCCACTGGTGCGGGTGGGCACGTTGATCGACACGCCGCTCAATACCCTGATCGCGGCAGGGGATATCCATTCTCTGGCTGACCTGAAGGGCAAGGTGATTGGTGTTTCCCTCTCGGGCGCGGATGATGCGATGCTGGCGACCATGTTGTCCACTGTCGGGGTGGGGATGGGGGACATCCATCAGGTCAATGTCAATTTCCAGCTTGAACAGGCATTGATGTCGCATGCCGTTGATGCGGTGATGGGGGCCGTGCGGACCTATGAACTCCTTGACCTGAAACAGAAAGGGATGACCGTTACTGCCTTCTTCCCTGAGGAGCATGGGGTGCCCTTGAATGATGAACTGGTGTTCCTTGCCGCGCGCGATCACATACGTGATCCATGGGTGCGCGCGTTCATGGCGGCGCTGGAGGAGGGGACGAATACGTTGCTCAACCATTCCGACGAAATCCTGTCGAAGGCGATTGCCGATCATCCAGAACTCGATACGCCATTGAACCGGGCGGCATGGCGCGAAACCCTGCCACGACTGGCAAAGCAGCCCGCGCTGCTCAATGCGCGGCGATATCGTGCGTTCATGGCGTTCCAGCATAGTCATGGTGTGATCAATCATGAGGCGGCACTGGAAACCTACGCCGTTGATCCCTTTGCATTGGTTGCGGATGTAACGTCGCGGGCACAAGAATAAAAAGAGATCTCCTGAATGGAAAAATACGTATAACATATTGGGATATAGTTATTTTTTTGAATATTTGTGCAAACTCTTCAAAAGAGGGCGCGTGTTGAGAAAAAAGCGCTGTCCCACTCAAATGCGCGTTGTTGCCATCAATTTTCCTGCAACCTGCCAGTCAGTCGGCCATGGCGATGCGCTTTCATGGGACATCTGCCTGAATATCCATGCAATCAGAGGAAAAACCCCCTAACATGAAGGGGATGGGGCACGAGCATGTCCCGGCCTGTATTCAACATAGTCGCAAGAGAACGTATCTCATGAAAATAGCCCAGTGGATGGAACAGTCAGGTGTGGCATTCGGGACCAGCGGGGCGCGCGGTCTTGTTACCGCGATGACGGATGCCGTCTGTTTCGCCTATACCGTGGGATACCTGAAACATCTGGCGACATTGGGTGAATTCGCGCCGGGGACACAGGTCGCGGTGGCGGGGGACCTGCGCCCCAGCACGCCGCGTATCCTGCGCGCCTGTGCCGCGGCGATTGAATGCCTGCATGGCGTACCGGTATTTTGCGGGTTCGTGCCGACCCCGGCGCTATGCCTGCATGCCTTTGCGCGGGGGATTCCCTCTCTGATGGTGACCGGCAGCCATATTCCTGCTGATCGTAACGGTATCAAGTTCAACCGGGCGCGGGGCGAATTCCTCAAGACTGACGAGGCCGCGATGCGTGAACAGGACGCCGTACTGCCCGCAGGCTGGTTCAATGCCGATGGTGAGCTTGTAAAAATGCTCGAACTGCCTGCGATCACGGATGTGGTGCCGGATTATGTCGCGCGGTATCGGGATTTTTTCGGCCCTGATGCCCTGTCGGGCCTGACGTTGGGGATTTATCAGCACTCTGCCGTGGGACGCGATGTGCTGATGCTGGTGGTAGAGGCGCTGGGCGCGAAGGCGGTCCCGTTGGGACGTTCGGATACGTTCATGCCCGTCGATACCGAAGCCGTGCGCCCCGAGGATGCTGAACTGGCGCGTGAATGGGCGTCGGACGGTACGCTGGACGCCATCCTGACAACGGATGGGGATTCCGACCGCCCACTCCTTGCTGACCGGCATGGAAACTGGCTGCGTGGCGATGTGCTGGGCATTCTGGCTGCGCGTTTTCTCAACGCAGCGGCGGTGACAACCCCCGTCAGCAGCAATACCGCGTTGGAGCAGGCCGGATTTGCCCGCGATATCCGTCGCACGCGCATCGGGTCCCCCTTTGTCGTGGCGGCCATGACCGAGGCGGCGGCAGCCGGGCTTGTCCCCTCCGTCGGGTATGAGGCAAATGGCGGGTTCCTGCTGGCAAGTGATGTGCATCATGAAAACCGCACGCTTGTGGCGTTGCCAACACGTGATTCCGTGCTGCCCATGATCTGTGCGCTGGTTGCGGCACGCCGGGTTGGCACGGATCTGGCTGGCCTGGTCGCAACGCTGCCGCCACGTTTCACGCTGAGTGATCGCCTGGTGGCCATGCCCACGGAAAAGAGCAGGGCGCGTATTGCCGCGTTGGGCGACAGCCCATCGGCAGGGGCGGCGGCATTGGGGTTTGTCGCCACATGCGGGGAGTTGTCGCATGTGGATCGAACGGACGGGCTGCGTATGACCTTTGCCAATGGGGAGATCATTCACCTTCGTCCGTCAGGCAACGCCCCGGAACTGCGTGTTTATGTAGAAGCCGACAGCCCGGAACGTGCTGGCAACCTGCTACAGACCGGGCTTGGTGCGGTCAGTGCGTGGCGCGACGAAGCCTCCTGAACGGAAGCAGGCGTCTGGGGAAATGAAACAGGAGGCTGTCTGCAAAGTCTGTCCGAAAAAAGACCGTGCAAGCATAAGAGACTGTTTGAAAACAAATCATTGATAAAACATAAGACAAGTTTTTTGGGTGCCGTCTTTTTTCAAAAAGGCGGCGTCTTCTGAAGCTTTTTAGGAAAAGCTTCACCAAAAAACTTTATGATTTCAGGATGCTGTTGAGCCTGACTTTTCAAACAGCTTCTAAGTTTAAGGTGTCTCGGCAGGCTTTTTTGCAGATAGTTTCAAGAGACGTTGCTTTTGAACAAGCAACGTCTGGGGATGTCTGGTTACTTCTTATGCGTGGGATATTAAGGGAGGTTCCCGCAAAGGAACGCTCACTAATCCACCTGCGTGTATTTATGTGGCAGGAAAGTTGTCACCCGCAGGCCATGCCATGCGACGATACTGTCACCAAGGAACATCGCCAGTGCGCCGGCCGTACACATCAGGGCATTGCCGAACATCAGCACCAGCCACCATGCACTTGCGGAATCACGCACGCTGCCGACAAACAGGGCGAAGGCCGATCCGCATGCGGATGCGCCGCCGACACCGGCGAACAGGATGGATGCGTCAAGCAGTAATGTGCGGTAATGCAGGTGGCGCAACCGTCGCATCAGCATGCGGCGGCCTGCGTCATCCTGATCGGCGGCATCAAGTTTATCGCGTATGTTTTCGATATGGTCGCTGACACGGGCAAGGCGCGTGTTGAACAGGCCGAGCAGCGTGCCAATGCCCGACAGCATGAAAACCGGCGTCAATGCGGTCTGGATCAGGTGGGTGGCGCCGTCAATGGACTCATCAGGTAAAAGGCCGGGAAGAAGGGTCACGAACGGGGGGTACTCCAGTCTTGGCTTGGGGAACAATATCACGAAGGGTCGGATTGTGTGGCTATGGCGCGTATCGTCAAGGGGGAAATGTTTCGTTTTTGGTCCGATTTCTGCCAAAAAAGGCCATTTTCCCAGCCTGATAGGCCGAAACATGCGTGCTGCTGATAAAATGGGCGCTCTTCTGGTATGGAAGGGGCCTGCATATCGCCTGCCACGGGAAAGGACGCCATGTCACATAATTATGCCACGCCCATGACGCCGGAAAAACGTCTGGCGCGTGTCCTGTTGCGCATTCCTGCCGATTGGTCCATCCGGGTCGAACGGTGTGGGGCGGATGGGGATACAATGTCGTGGCGTGCGGCTGTCGCCCCGCAGCGGGGTGCGCAGGAAAGTGAATGGTGCACCGGGTATCCCACGATGGTCGATGCGCTGGAGGCAGCATGGCGACATGCGCGCCAGCAGCAATGATGGGCGGTCCAGAAATCTGCCTGACAGGAGAGAGGTTTTTGGTGAGGTTCTTTTAAAAAAGCGACATCCCAAAACTTTCTTTTTTATCAATCCGTTATTTTCAGATGCCCCATCGATTGACGACGCATGCCACGGTCATGCGATCAGGGATCGGCATATGCGCGGATATGGGGTATCTGCCGTTTCGGCGAACGCCACAATAACAGACAGTGCCATGTCACGGCACGCAGGAGGACAGAGTGCGGGTGCTGGTCACCGGAAGCGCAGGTTTTATCGGATTCCATGTGGCGCGTCGCCTGCTGACGGAAGGGCACGAAGTCATCGGTATAGATGGCATGACGCCTTATTATGATGTTGCGCTAAAGCGACGTCGGCATGCGCTCTTGCGCGCTTATCCCCGCTTTGTCGCCCATGAAATCATGCTGGAGGATCGTGCGGCACTGGCCCGTGTGGTGGAGGGCGCGCGGATCAGTGTCATCATTCACCTGGCGGCACAGGCGGGGGTGCGGTACGGCGCACATCGGCCTGATACCTATATCGACAGTAATGTCGTTGGCACATCCAACCTGATTGATCTGGCACGGGGTATGGCGCTGGATCATTTCGTGTTGGCCTCCACCTCATCCGTTTATGGGCCAGCAACGGATCTGCCCTTTATCGAGACTGAACGCTGTGATTATCCCCTCAGCCTCTATGCCGCGACCAAGAAGGCAACTGAAGGGCTGGCCCACTCCTTCTCCCATCTGTCGGGTACGCCCGTGACGGCACTGCGTTTTTTTACCGTGTACGGTACATGGGGGCGGCCCGACATGGCGTTGTTCCTGTTTGTGGATGCAATCCTGCGGGGGCATGCGATTGACGTGTACGGCAACGGACAGATGGAGCGTGATTTTACCTATATTGATGACGTGGTGGAATCCGTCCTGCGCGTGCTGCCCTGCATACCGGTGCGTGGGGATAAAGCGACGGGATGCAGCCCTGTTGCACCGTATCGTGTGGTCAATGTGGGTAACGGGCAACCTGTGCCGCTGATGGATTTTGTCCATGCGATCGAAACGTGCCTTGGCCGTACCGCCCGGACCAACTTCATGCCAATGCAACCGGGGGATATGCAACGGACATGGGCTGACGCATCCCTGCTGGAACACCTGACGGGGTTTCGCCCAAAGACATCTCTACGTGTGGGGGTGGCGCGCTTCGTGGCCTGGTACCGGGATTATTATGCCCGGCATGACGCATGAAGATGCACGACAGGTGCAGGAAATACAAATCACACGATTGTTTGTACACACGATTGTTTGAACAGATTTATTGAATATGTAGTTTCACTGCAACTGTCCAAGTTAAAATCAACGTTACGATCACATTTTCATGATGCTGATTTTAACGTTTCTGGTGTCATTTCAGGCCCCCTGAAGTCAGGGGGTATTTTCCAGATTTTTCCATAACGTACTGATTTAACGTCACATGACAAAACGTGAAAACAATAGTTTTTATATGGAAGTTCTTTGTCATCTGCATATATCGCACCTGTTGCTGTGCCCAGGTGCGCACAGACAGTTGATATCCCTGATTCGTGTCATCAACATCTGGTGTGGTGGTGGGAACTTTTACGATTCAGTCGGAACAGAATTCTTCGCGCAGGGTGCATGGCATGGTCATCGCGCAGGGAGGGGACGCCATTGACCCGTCGGATCATATCCAACAGAAATGCCCTGAAGCGCTCACCCCCAAGTTTCAGGCCCGGATAGTCAGGCGAATTACACGGAAGGAACGATCAGATGTCGGCGAAAAGGTTGGCCAGAATAGGAGCCGTTGTCGTTCTGACCGCCAGTGCCGGGCACCTGATGGAACCGCGTGAGGCACGGGCCGATGATTATAGCGACCTGCTCGATATCCTGCGTGCCAAAGGCAGCCTGACGTCCAGTGAATATAAGGGCCTGCTTGCCAAGCATCTGAGCCATGCGCGCGCTGAGGCGACCACCACCCGTGGCAGCCGCATGGCCGCGACGACCCGCCATGTCTCGTCCGCACGCCCGGCGGCCCCGGGAACGCCGGATAATCCCATCCATACCGTGCTTCCTGGCGAGGTTGGCATCGGTGGCGCGGACGAGACGGCGGACATGGTGACGCAGGCCCGCGCGGCGGCAGCTTCCGCCGCGCAAAGTGCAGAGGCCGCGCGCACGGCCATGCTGTCAATGCAGCCCGGTGGCCCCGCTTATGGCGAGGGATTTGTCCGCATGGAAAAATACGTGCCGGGCAAGGGCCTGACCTTTGACGCCGGGCCGGTCAAGATCAACCTGTCGGGTTTCGTCAACGGGTTCTATACCTTTAACAGCCCGGGCCGTGGTGGCATCGTCAATGGTGGGGTATCCACCGGGGCGAACGGGTTTGATTCCTCCGCCCTGCGTAACGGCCTGTTGCCTGCGGGCCTGATCCTGAAACTGTCCACGACGCAGGCTGGCATTGACATGTCCGCCGTCATGGGGATGTATCCGGGCATTGATAATAACAAGCCCGGCGCGATGAACGCCAATTCCGGCGGCAGTCCGGTGGGCCTTGGCACCGCGGGAATCGATTTTCGTCAGGTGTTCGTGACGGCGGGCACGAAATCCTTCGGCACGATCAAGATCGGGCGTGACCTTGGCATCTTTGGCGGGGATGCGATCCTCAATGACGCGACCCTGCTGAGTGTCGGTTCCACCGGCAGCAACACAGCACCGGGCAATACGTCGCTGGGCCGTATCGGTGTTGGTTACGTGTATGCCGACTGGATCCCGCAGATTTCCTACCTGTCGCCCAAGGTCGGTGGCTTCCAGGGCAATATCGGTATCCTGCAGCCGCTGGACGAGTACAATTTTGCAGGCGACAACCTGTCCGCCGGATCGACCCAGCACAGTTCCCCCATGGTGCAGGGCAAGGTTACCTATGACTTCAAGGTCGGTGGCCTGAGTGCCCGTATCTGGGCCAGCTTCCTTGTACAGCATCAGCAGGACCTGACCCGCAGTCAAACGACGACCGTCACCACCGCCCTGCGTGAGGTGACGACCGGCGGCATGGATGGTGGAATCTACAACATGGTCCAGACCTCGACCTCCACCGTGCCGGTTTCCGAAGGCGAAAAGCGCGGCGTGATGGCCGAAGCGGGCGAAATCGGCACCAAGCTGACCTATGGCCCGTTCCAGGGCGTGGCATACTACTATCGCGGTAGCGGGCTTGGCACGACGGGCCTGTTCTTCGACGGTGTGGCGTCGAACGGGCATAAGCGTGCGTCCGAAGGCTACTACCTGCAGGGGATGTATAACGTCACCAAGAAGATCAAGCTGGTCGGAAGCTATGGTGTCAGTAACCTTTATGAAGCGCGGGGGGAAAACGATCCCAGTCTTGTCGCGCGCAACGAGTCCGAAGTGGGCGCCCTGTTCTACAGCCTGACCGACTGGCTTAACATCGTGGGTGAATATGCCCATACGGAATCCAAGGCACATGGCCCGGCACGCGCCACCGACAACACGGCCTCGGGCGGTGCCATCCTGCTGTTCTGATCTCGGGTAACATTATGAATTGTAAAAGTTTTTGGTGAAGCTTTTTTCAAACGTCTTCGAAAGACGCCGCTTTTTTGAAAAAACCGGCACCCAAAAACTTTTGTTTGTTATCAATGTGTTGTTCCCAAGCGATCTTTACGCCCTGTCGTGCAAGGCAGGGTATCCCTTCTGTTAAAGGTGCCTGAAAGCGGGTAGAAGACTGACCGCAGCACCATTTGCACAATGGGAAGGGAGAGCAGGGGATGGGCGGTCCAGAGACCATGCAGGAGGCGGACCAGCAGTCCGTAGCAGGGACGGGCGTCATTGCGTGGATCGACCGTCGCCTGCATGTGGTCCGATGGTTCCGGGCCGAATATGTGGATTATCGCATGCCGCGCAACCTGAACGGGTTGTGGAATTTCGGTGCGATCCTGTGTGTTGTTCTCGTCCTGATGCTGGCGACGGGCATCTTCCTTGCCATGAATTATACCCCTGCCGCTGCTGGGGCCTTTGCGTCGATCGAGGTGATCGAACGTCAGGTGCCCGCCGGCTGGCTGTTGCGGGCGCTGCATATGACGGGGGCCAGCCTGTTCATGGGGGCGCTGTATATACACCTGTATCGGGGATTATATTACGGGTCATACAAGGCCCCGCGCGAGATCCTGTGGCTGACGGGCCTTGTGCTGCTGGTCATGACGATGGTGACGGCCTTTGCCGGGTATGTCCTGCCATGGGGGCAGATGTCGTACTGGGGCGCGGACGTGGTGGGCAAGGCGGTCGGGGCCATTCCGGGTATTGGTCCCGGACTGGAACATGTGATGGAAGGCAGTGACGCGTTGGGGGATGTGTTTATCCACCGATTCTTTGTGCTGCATTTCGTGATGGCGTTTGCGATCGTGGCGATCGTGGGGCTGCATGTGGCGGCGTTGCATATTTCGGGTTCGAATAATCCACAGGGGGTGGAGCCATCTCAACCTTCCGATACGGTGCCCTTTCACCCATATTACAGCAGCAAGGACATGGTGGGCCTTATGCTGTTTGGCATCGTGTTTGCCGCGCTGGCTTTCCTGTGGCCGGACCTTCTGTCGGAACCGGCCAATTATCGCCCGGCCAATCCATTGCATACACCCACGGATATCGAGCCGGAGTGGTACTTCCTTCCCTTCTATGGAATCCTGCAATCCGTGCCGTCGAAGTTCGGGGGACTGCTTGCCTCTGCCGGGGCGGTGCTGGTCCTGTTCGCTGTGCCGTGGCTGGACCCTTCACCCGTGCGTTCTGCCCGGTTTCGCCCGGTGTGCCGCATCGGCCTGTTTGGGTTGGTGGTGGCGTTCGTGGTGCTGGGGCTGGTCGGACGGCATCATGCGGCAGGTGCGTGGATGATCGCGGGACGATGCGCCACGTTGTATTATTTTGGCTATTTCCTTGTGCTGCTGCCATTCGCGCCACGTTTCGAGAAGACGCGGCCGCTGCCGTCCTTCCTTTCCTGAGGCGGCAGGAATTATGTTTCCTGTGATCTATTAAAGACTGTTTGAAAAGTCATCCTCGATAACATACTGAAATTATAAAGGTTTTTGGTGAAGCTTTTTCTAAAAAGCTTCAGAAGACGCCGCTTTTTTGAAAAAAGGCGGCACCCAAAAACTTTTCTTATTTTTTATCAATGAGTTGTTTTCAAATAATCTTTTAGAACTGGCGGAGTCAAGGGCGGAGCCTTTGCCTTGTTTCCATCTTCTGCCAGGCGTGTGATATCCGGGCGCTGCCCGGACCCGGCAGGGATTGCGATCCCTGCACCCTGATCTGTTAAAAGTTATGGTTTCCAAAGGTCTGTGATCTTTGGCGGGTCAAGGGCAGAGTCCTTGCCTTTCCCCTGTCGCCCACCGGTAATGCGATATGCCCTTTCCGTCGCCGCCATCTGCGGATATGAAATCCTCATGACAGACAATACCGACGACAGCGCAACGCCTGCGTCAGGCGGTGGGCGACGTGACTTTCTGGGCATGGTGACAGCCGCGACCGCCATCACCGGTGCGGGTGCGTGCCTGTGGCCGTTCCTGCAAAGTCTGGCGCCGCGTGACAGTGCGGCGGCGCATATGCCGGTCAATGTCGATATCTCGCACCTGCAGGCGGGGCAGCAGATCGTCGTGACATGGCAGGGGCGACCCGTCTTCATTACCCATCGTACACCCCAGGCACTTGCGCGGATGCAGCAGCCCGACATGGCGCGGCGCCTGCGCGATGAACATTCCACCGACCGGCAGCAGCCCGCCTATGCCACCAACTGGCATCGTTCCCTTGTGCCTGAATATGGGGTTGTAGTGGGGATCTGTACGCATCTGGGCTGCATCCCGGCCTATCGTCCCCTGCCGGAGGGAACGGGGGGGCATGACTGGCCCGGTGGTTATGCCTGTCCCTGCCATGGGTCGATGTTTGATCTTGCAGGGCGTGTATTCAAGGGCGCGCCCGCACCTTACAACCTGCCTGTCCCGCCTTATTCCATGCCGACGCCCACAACCATTCGGATCGGGGCGAATCCTGATGGGCAGGAGTTTGATTTTACGACGATATTGCAGATATAGGACGTGGTTTCAGGGCGCGATGCAAAGTCCCTGCTGTCCATCGGCAATAGCATGCAAAGTGCGCCCCAGTTCGGTCTTGATCATACGCCCCGCCCAGTGGCGGAGTTGCTGTGCATTGATGTATCCCATCCTGAATGCGACTTCCGCAGGGGAGCCGACCAGCATTCCCTGACGTGACTGTATCGTCTGTACAAAGGTGCCGGCCTGCATCAGGCTGTCGGGCATGCCCGCATCCAGCCAGGCACAGCCGCGACCCAGCGGCTCCACCCGCAGCGAATGTTCCTGCAGATAGATTTTGTTCAGGTCAGTGATTTCCAGTTCCCCGCGTGGCGAGGGCCGGAGGCGGCGGGCAAATTCACTGACCCGTGCATCATAGAAGTAAAGCCCCGTCACGGCCCAGTTGGAATGGGGGATGGGGGGTTTTTCAACGATATCAACGGCTGTTCCATCCGGGGCAAAGGATACAACGCCATAGCGTTCAGGATCACGTACCTGATAGGCAAAGACCGTGGCCCCATGTTCCTGTTGGGCGGATTTTTGCAGGATCTGCGACAGGTGATCGGCAAAGATCAGGTTATCGCCAAGGATCAGGGCACATGGCGCATTGTTGATCCAGTCTTCGGCAATCACGAAGGCCTGGGCAATCCCATCGGGGGAGGGCTGCTCGCGATAGGAAAAGGAGACGCCATATTGTGATCCATCCCCCAGCAGGCGTTGGAACTGTGGCAGGTCCAGCGGCGTGGAAATGACCATGATGTCACGGATACCCGCAAGCATCAGGGTCGATAGCGGGTAATAGATCATGGGTTTGTCATAAACCGGCAGCATCTGTTTGCTTGATGCCAGTGTCATGGGATGCAACCGGGTGCCCGACCCACCGGCCAGCAGGATGCCCTTCATTGGCTGGGAAATGGTCATGTCACCTCCATGATGGGCGCGCGGCCCAGGCGTTGTCCCGCGTAACGTTGTGCGCGCAGACCCCGCCACCATGCGGCATTGTCCAGGTACCATTGGATCGTTTTACGCAATCCCTGCTCGAAACTGTGCCGTGCCCGCCATCCCAGCATGTTTTCCGCATGGGATGGGTCGATTGCATAACGGAAATCATGTCCCGGCCGGTCCTGTACGTGATGGATCAGGCGTGCATGTGGACCTGTCGGATCGGGATGGAGTTCATCAAGGATGGTGCACAGGGCCTGTACCACCTCCATGTTGGTACGTTCCTGCCGTGCGCCGATGGCATAGGTTTCGCCGGGTCGCCCCTGTTCCACCGCCAGCACCAGGGCCTCGGCATGGTCCTCCACAAACAGCCAGTCGCGGATGTTCTGTCCCGCGCCATAGACCGGCAGGGGTTTGCCCTCCACGGCGTTGATGATCATCAGGGGGATCAGCTTTTCCGGGAAATGCCAGATGCCATAATTATTTGTCGTGTTCGTTACAAATGTCGGCAGGCCATAGGTGTGATGCCATGCCCGTACCATATGGTCCGATGCCGCCTTGCTGGCGGAATAGGGGCTGCGCGGGTCATACGGGGTTGTTTCCGTAAAGGGCGCGTCCTGCGCGCCAAGTGCGCCGAATACTTCGTCGGTGGAGATATGGTGGAAGCGAAAGCGTGCCTGCGCCGCCCGGTCCAGTGCCTGCCAGTAGTGTCGTGCCGCATCCAGCAGGACCGACGTGCCCATCACGTTGGTGCGGACAAAGGTGTCCGGCCCGTCGATGGAGCGGTCTACATGGCTTTCTGCGGCCAGGTGCATGACCGCATCCGGCTGGTAATGTGCAAACAGGCATGCCATGGCGGCAGGATCGGTAATGTCGTGCCGTTCAAAGCGATAGCGTGGGTTCGTGGCCGAATCCTCCAGTGCTTCACTGCTTGCGGCATAGGTCATGCAGTCCACGTTGATGATTTCATGTGTGGTATGTCGGATGACGTGGCGCACAACCGCCGATCCGATAAAGCCACATCCACCAGTCAGGAGAATTCGCATGTATAATCCTGCATGTATGCATATACTGTTAAAATATTTCTGATAAATATGCTTTCAACTAAGCAGGGAAAGCACAGGGGATATGAATGTTTTTTATCCCGTAATTCATAATATATCGTTACTTTTTAGGGGCCGTTCAAAAACGGCCGATTGATAAAAAGTACGAACATTTAATGCGTTATCTTATGTTTTTGGAAATATGAAGATATTTAAAGACGTTTTGAAAATATTTACCAAAAAACTTTATTATTCCAGAAGGTTACTGCTCCGCCCTGCTCAAACAGCCTGCTTGGCGTAGGCGCAGATCGGGTCTTCATGCGACCATAATGCAAATATCTGTCTGGATAAGGAATGGTTGGAAAAACAGGTGCTGCAAGACATGCCGCGATCACACAGGCACCTGTGGCAAGGTGCCTGTGTCGCTGCCCTGCAGACTGCCCCGACCAGGAGGGTCTGTCAGCGTGATGCAAGGAGCTCCATGGCGCCCCCATAGATGTGATACAGCGAACTGGCAGGCATATGGTCGGTCAGGGCCACGCCATGTACATCAAGGCGGTCAATCCATCCCCCCCGCAGGCGCGACGGGGCATAATGTTCGAAGAAAAATGCGCTCTGCCGTTCAATGAAACCAGCGGCCTGCGTGTCCCCCCCCCGTGCGCGCAAGGCCAGGATGCGCAGGAATTCGGTCTGTGGCCAGATGCGGGTGGAGGTTTCAAGTTGCGTACCATTTTCGGTTATCGCGTCACAAACCACCAGGGTGCGGGTATTTACCCCATATGCCATGGCGGTTTCCGCCAGCCTGTCTTTCGCATCCAGCACCCGGTCAATATTGGGGTCATCGGGGGCAAGGCGGGCGAATTCGCAAAAGAGCCATGACCATTCCAGCAGGTGTCCCGGCTCAACCCGGTTATGTCCCGTCGCCTGCAGGGGGGCCCATGTCCTATCAAGGAATTCGAGCAGCATGCCGGTGCCGGGCAGGATGAAATGATCCAGCGCCAGAGAGGCGACGCGGCGTGCGTGGTCCAGATAGAAACTGTCGCCCGAGACATCAAAAAGCGCCAGATAGGCTTCCAGCAGGTGCATATGCGGGTTCTGCCGGTGGATACTGTCGGCAGGGGGGAGGGTATCGCGATACCCGCCATGTTCCATCAGGAAAATCCGGTCGATTTCCAACGAAGTTTCCTGCGCGACGGCAAGGTACTGACGATCCTGCGATACGTGATAGGCCCAGCCATGGGCCAGCAGGATAAAGGCATGGGCATACAGGTCGCGCCGCCTGTCCGCCGGACGCCCATCCGGCCCGAGGGAGAATATCCATCCCGGCGCATCATCACTGCGCCAGTAACGGCGCTTCACTTCATGCAGGCAGCGCAGGGATCGGGCCGCCGTGTTGCCAAAACCATCAAGTTCCGCGCGGCAGTAGGTGGATACCTGACGTGCCTGTACCATCAGGCGCAATTCCGGCAGGGCAATGGGCTGATGGTCAAAGGTCAGGCGTTCATGGAACAGGGACCGATCAGTATCGAACCCGTTTTCCGACCATAGGGGAAGTGCGCTTTCCGATAGCCAGCGGCGCCACGTATCGTGTGACAATTCAATACCCTTTATCTTATTTATTATTGGGCAGTTTACACAAATGCAGGGCCACGCTCATGTCGCGGTGGCGCTTTGGGGCGTGGTGGCCTCGTCTCCCTGCGCCTTTTTGACAAGCGATGAGGTCGAGCGCCCCTGTACGATGTTCACCAGTGCCACACGGCCGCCATGCTGTTTGACGAAATCACCGCCGATCACCTGATCTTCGGTATAATCCGCACCCTTGACCAGTACGTCGGGGCGCAACTCCTGGATAAGGTCAAGGGGAGTGTCCTCATCAAACAGGATCACCAGATCCACATCACGCAGGGCGCCCATGACCGTTGCGCGTGCGATTTCGTCCTGGATCGGGCGACTTTCTCCCTTAAGACGTCTTATGGAACTGTCGGTGTTCAGTGCGACAATCAGCTTGTCACCTTCCTTTGCCGCCGCACGGATCAATTCGATATGGCCGGGGTGGATCAGGTCAAAACAGCCATTGGTAAAGACCACCTGCGCCCCATGGCGGCGCCAGTTGGTGACGATGTGACGGGCCTGTTCGACGGGTACCAAAGCGCCCGCATCATTCATTTCACTATGCAGTTCGGCGCTCAGTTCCGCGCGTGAGACTGTGGCCGTGCCCAGCTTGCTGACGGAAACCGCCGCCGCTGCCGCCGCGATCACGACCGCCGTTTCCATGGATTGCCCCGCGGACAGGGTGCTGGCGATGGTTGCAACGACGGTATCTCCTGCGCCGGAGACATCGCTGACCTCTGAACGGCGACCGGTCACATGCAGGCATTCGCGATCCCGCCGCCACAGGGTCATGCCCTCTTCGGACCGGGTGAGCAGGACATCCCCGCCGAACTGTCGTGATGCGGCCTGTGCGGCCTTTTCTATCTGCTGTTCCGTCACCAGCGGCAGGCCGGTGGCGCGCGTCAGTTCCGACCGGTTGGGCGTGATCAGGTCTGCACCGCGATAGGCCGCGAAGGTGGGGCGCTTGGGGTCCACGATGACGGGAATACCCCTTTTGCGGCCTGCCCGGATCACGGCATCCAGGACTTCATCCGACAGCACGCCCTTGGCGTAATCGGAACAGACCAGCGCGTCGGCTTCCGTCAGCGCATCAAGCGTGGCGGCAATCAGATGTTGGGGGGTCGTGGGGGACAGGGTGCCGACATGTTCTTCATCAATGCGGACGATCTGCTGGCGGCCGCTGATGATGCGTGTCTTGGTAATGGTCGTCCATGCGGGGTCTGTGACGAAATGGCGCAGGTTCACGCCGGGCCAGGGCGCCATGATGTCGCGCAGTGTATCGGCCGTACGATCCTGTCCCACCACGCCGATCAGGTCCACCGTACAGCCCAGTGCGGCCGCATTGGCGGCAACATTGGCCGCGCCGCCGGGAACCGCGACCTGATGGGAATGAAGGAGGACCGGCACGGGGGCTTCGGGCGAAATACGGTTGACCGTGCCGAAGACATATTTGTCCACCAGCAGGTCCCCGATGATGCACAGGCGGCCAAATTTAAAATTCTCAATCATTCCACGTCGCATGTCCATGGATTGGGGAAAGGAAGCAGGTCGTTGTAGCATGGGGGCACCGCAGTGGGTTCCCTGTATGTATGACCGCTTATATGGCGTTGCTGGCTATGCGGTGTGGGGGGCGCAGTGTTTGTGATGTCATGCATGAATCACAGGCCCCCAACGTGACGGGGCTTTCCCCCGTGCATATTGATGATGCCGTTACGATTCAGGGAAACGGCAGAGCTCATTATTCCTTCAAACCCGCCTGTGGAGATATGCCGCTGTAGCATAGGCCAAAATCACGGGGAAACAATAAGGGCGGAAACGGGGGCCATCATGACGAAACGCATCGCGCGGGCATCTGGCGGCGTGTGTCATGTTCGGGCCGACTGGCGCAGGGCGCTGCGTAACCGGTGACGCCCGGTGTCATCGCAGCCTTGGTGCGGCAATCGAACGGTCAGCATCACATCCATGCCATGGGCATATGAAGCAAGCTGCATTTTAAGGAAAGTGGCGCACCCGAAAGGACTCGAACCTCTAACCCCCAGATTCGTAGTCTGGTGCTCTATCCAGTTGAGCTACGGGTGCGCTGTGAGGCGGCTTTTAACCTGACCTCCTGGGGGCCGCAAGCCCCTTTTTTCATTTTTTACGCCTTGATCGCATTATTTTTTCTGCGCAGCCGCAGGACCATACGCTTGCTCCAGGCCCGCAGCCGGTCGAGATAGATATAGATGACCGGCGTGGTGTAGAGTGTGAGTAGCTGGCTCATCGCCAGCCCCCCCACCACGGCAATCCCCAATGGGCGGCGCAGTTCGATGCCGTAGCCATCGCTGATGATCAGCGGGACAGCCCCGAAGGCCGCCGCCAGCGTTGTCATGACGATGGGGCGGAAGCGTTTGACGCAGGCTTCCCGGATGGCTGCTTCCGGCTGCATGCCGCCATCGCGTTCGGCATGCAGGGCGAAATCCACCATCAGGATGGCGTTCTTCTTCACGATCCCCACCAGCAGGATCATGCCGATCATCGCGATCAGGGAGAATTCCTGTCCCGTCAGCCACAGCGCCAGCACCGCCCCCACCGCGGCGGAGGGCAGGGTGGACAGGATCGTCAGAGGGTGGATGTAGCTTTCATACAGGATACCCAGCGTGACATACATGGTCATCAACGCCGCGATGAACACCAGAATTTCATTGACGATGGCTTTCTGGAACTCTGCCGCCTGTCCTGAAAATCCACCCTGGATGGAGGACGGGACACGCAGCTTGACCATGGTCGTGCGGATTTCGTCCGTGGCGTCACTAAGTGCCTTTCCTGGGGCGAGGTTGAAGGAAATCGCGGCGGAGACGAATCCGTCACGGTGCGACACCGTGATCGCGGTGGGATGGCGTTCCAGCCTGGCGACCACCGACAGGGGCACCATCGTTTCGCTGCTTGATGACACGGCGGAACCGTTCGACGCCCCATTCCCCCCCGCAAGCCTGTTGGCGACGGAGTTGCGGAAGGACTGCTGGCTCAACTGCGTTTCCTTGCTGGCGGTGCCGCTCGGGTCCGTGACGCGCACTGTGTTCGACACTGTCCCGCCACCTGCCGAACCGCCCGCCGTGGACAGGCGAAAGGCGGACAGGATGTCCGGCGTCGTGCGGAACCGGTCTTCCACCTGCATGACGACATGGTAGGTCGTAAGCGAAGTCGAGATGTTGGAGGCCGAGCGCTGCCCGAATGCATCATAGAGCGTGTTGCTGACCAGTTGTGGCGTAATCAGGTAACGGGCGGCCGCGTCGCGTACGATGTTGGCATGCACGGCGGCACCATTGTTCATGACATCGGTCGTGACATCCTTCAGCACCGGATCATCATGCAGCGCCGCCGTCAGGCGCGGCACCCATGTATAGATGTCATCGGCATTGTCGCTGGTCAGGATATAGCGATAGGCCCCTTCCTTCTGCCGCCCGCCACCGCCACTGATGTCGCCTGCGGAGAACATCGACAGGTCCAGTCCCGTCACATCATGCAGGCGGTCATGGATACGGGCGATCATGGCATCGGGGCCGTCACGACGTTGCGTCCGGTCGATCATCTGTGCGAAGGCCTGCCCCTCGATGGTTGAATCCCCGGAAAATGCAAGGACGTCCTGCGTATCCTTGTCTGCCATCATGGCCTGGCTGATCTGGCGGATCTTGCTGGTCATGACAGGAAAGGACGTGGTCTGGTCAGCGCGGAAGAAGCTCATGACCAGGGCGACATCTTCCTTGGGCAGGATTCCCTTGGGCATGATGACCAGAACGCCGATCATCAGGAGGAAACTGGCCGGAAGCGTCAGGGCCGTGATCACATGATGGCGCAATGCCCATTCAAGCGAGCGCCCATAGATCCGCAGCACCATGGCGAACAGGGTTTCGAACCCGTCTGAACAGGCCCGCATGGCGCGCTGCCATAATGGTGCGGTCGCAGGCAGGGGTGCGTCGTGGTTCACCTCCAGCATCAGGCTGCACATCATCGGCGTCAGACTGAGTGACAGGAATAGCGAGACGATGACCGTGATTGCCAGGGTCATG
Source organism: Novacetimonas hansenii (assembly GCF_014843995.1). Classification (NCBI taxonomy): domain Bacteria; kingdom Pseudomonadati; phylum Pseudomonadota; class Alphaproteobacteria; order Acetobacterales; family Acetobacteraceae; genus Novacetimonas; species Novacetimonas hansenii. Next base: position 282,134 of record NZ_CP062147.1, read on the forward strand.
GAAAATTCGAAAAATATCTTCCCCGCCGTGCCCCCCATCAGCAGCAGCGGCAGGAACACCGCGACCAGCGAGATGGTGATCGACAGAACCGTAAAGGAGATCTCGCGCGAGCCCAGCAAGGTGGCTTCCATACGGCCCATGCCTGCTTCCATGTGGCGTGCGATGTTTTCCAGCACGACAATCGCATCATCCACCACAAACCCGGTGGCGATCGTCAGCGCCATCAGCGACAGGATATCGAGCGAAAAGCCGAACAGATACATCACCGCCAGCGTCCCCGCGAGCGAGATGGGCACCGTGATCGCCGGGATCAGGGTGGAGCGGGGCGTGCGCAGGAAAAACAGCACCACCAGCACCACGAGCGCCACGGAAATCACCAATGTCCATTGTGTATCCGCCAGCGATGCGCGGATCGTCACCGAACGGTCCATCGCGGGTGTCAGCGTGATACCCTGCGGAAGGGCGGCACGCAGGGTGGGAACGCGTTCCTTGATCTGGTCGATCACATGGATGACGTTTGCCCCTGCCTTTGGCCGCACAATGGCCATGACGGCGGGATGGCCGTTGAAAAAGCCTGCCTTGTGGTCATTTTCCACCCCGTCATGCACCTTGGCCACATCCGACAGGCGCACGGGCCGCCCGTTGCGATAGCCAATGACAAGGTTGCGGTATTGCGCCGCGTCACGCGCCTGGTCATTGGTGGCCAGCGTGTAACGGATCGGCCCTTCCTGGATGAATCCCTTGGGCGTGTTGGCATTTGCCGAGGCCAGGGCAGAGCGGATATCCTCGAACCCCAGCCCGTACTTGAACAGTGGAAAGGGATTGATGTCCACGCGTACGGCGGGGGCGGAACTGCCGACGATATCGATCCAGCCGACCCCCTGGATCTGTGACAGCAGTGGCTGCAGGCGCGTCTTGGCGATATCATACAGGTGGGAGACCGGTTGCGTATCCGATGTCAGTGCAAGGATGATGATCGGGTTATCCGACGGGTTCGCCTTCCAGTATTCGGGTGGGGTGCGCAAGGTGGCGGGCATGTCGCCGCGTGCGGCCTGAAGTGCGGCCTCCACGTCATTGGCAGCAGAGTCGATGTTCACTGAATCATTGAATGTCAGCAAGATGAAGGCGGAATCCTGGCTGGAATCCGATTCGATCGTACTGATGCCTGCGATCTGCCCCAATCTGCGTTCCAGCGGCGTTGTGACCGAACTTGCCATCTGTTGCGGAGAAGCACCGGGTTGGGTCGCCTCCACATAGATGATGGGCACAGAGATGTTGGGCAGGTCGCCCACCGGCAGGATGCGATAGGCGAACACCCCCGCCAGCAGCAGCGCAAGCGAAACCAGTGTCGTGGCCACCGGGCGCAGGATGAAGATTCGGCACAGGTTCATGCAACGCCCATTATGGAACTGGAATGATCAGGGGGGTGACCGACCGGCGGACAGCCTGTCCCGCGTCGCATGGGGGTGGGTTTCATATTCGCAGAATACTCTTCGCCTGATAAAACATCGAAAACCCGGCGCCCCGCCGGGGCAGACCATGGACCACCAAGCAAGGATTCAAGCCAATGACCACGACGCGCGCGCCTGTGCCTTCATCCTGTCCCCCGGTGTCGCGTCGTGGGGTCTGCCTTGTCATTTCCGCCCCATCGGGGGCGGGGAAATCTACCATCGCCAATGCGTTGCGTGCATCAGAACCCCAATTGCTGCATTCCGTGTCCGTCACCACCCGCCAGCCCCGTCCGGGGGAGACGGATGGCGTCCATTATCACTTTCGCACCATGGAACGTTTCACGCAAATGGCCGAAGCGGGTGAACTTCTGGAATGGGCGACAGTGTTCGGCCGGGGCTATGGCACGCCGCGTGCGCCAGTGGAGCAGGCCCTGGCGGAGGGACGCGACATGGTGTTCGACATCGACTGGCAGGGGCATCGCCAGATCCGCAAGGCGTTGCCCGATGACGTGATCGGCCTGTTCGTGCTGCCACCTTCCATCAAGGAGCTGGAGCGCAGGTTGCATGGCCGCGGTTCTGACGAGAAGGAGGAGATCGAACGTCGCATGCAGGCGGCCCGGGACGAAATTTCGCACTGGAACGAGTTCGACCATGTGATCGTCAATGCCGATCTGGATACCGCTATCGCGCAGGCGCGTGCCATCCTGATGGCGGCCCGGCTGGAACGCCATCGGCAGTTCGGGCTGGCGGACCTTGTTGCGGGTTTCGGGGTCTGAGGTCATTTTGCCCGTCCGTCCCCCTCCTGCTTTGCCGCGATGTCGGATAGAATGGACCCCGTGAATACGATCAATCCCACCCCCGACGAGTCCCCTGCATCAGGTTCCCTGATCGGGATTTCCCAGCGTACGCCTCCTGCCAACCTCCAGGCAGAACAGGCGTTGCTTGGTGCCATCCTGACGAATAACCGCGCTTATGACCGTGTCTCCGACTTCCTGACAGGTGCCCATTTTGCCAATGAAGTGAATGGTGTTGTCTATGACACCATTTCCCGGCGGATTGAGGCCGGGTTGCTGGCCGACCCGGTGACGCTGCGCGCGGAGTTCGAGAATTCCGACGCGCTGGGCGCTGTTGGGGGGACAGGCTATCTGCTGAAGCTGGCGGGCGCGATGGTCGGCATCATCAATGCCGCCGATTATGGTCGTGCCATCCATGACGCGTGGGTGCGCCGTCAGTTGATCGATATTGGCGAGGATGTCGTCAATACCGCATTCGGTTCCACTACCGGCATGACCGGTGTGGACCAGATTGCGGCAGGGGAAGAAGCACTGTTCCGCCTGGCCACAGAAAAGGGGCAGGATGGTGGGTTCCTTGCCTTTGACAAAGCTCTGGCCGAAGCACTTGACGTAGCGCAGCAGGCTTTCAGCCGGGCAGGTGATGTCGTGGGTCTGACCACGGGCCTGCGTGACCTCGACAAGAAGACGGGTGGCCTGCATCCGTCGGACCTGCTGATCCTGGCCGGACGTCCCGCCATGGGCAAGACGGCGCTGGCGACCAAGATCGCATTCAGCGCCGCGCGTGCCCTGATGCGCGAGGCGCAGGAAGGTCCGCCGGGTACACAGCCCAAAGGCTCGGTTGCGATTTTCTCGCTTGAAATGTCAGCCGAACAGCTTGCTACCCGTATCCTGTCCGAACAGGCCAGCGTGTCGGGCGAGCGCATCCGCCGCGGCGAGATCGGACAGAAAGAGTTCGATCGTTTCGTGCAGGTCAGCCGCGAATTGTCGCAATTGCCGCTGCATATCGACGATACGCCAGCCATTTCTCTGTCGGCCATGCGTACACGCTGTCGCCGCCTGGCGCGTACCAAGGGGCTGAGCCTGGTGGTGGTTGACTATCTGCAACTGATGCGGCCGTCAGTCGGTACGCGCCCGGAAAGCCGTGTGTTGGAAATCTCCATGATTACGCAGGGGCTCAAGGCGCTGGCAAAGGAACTGTCGGTGCCGGTCATTGCCCTGTCACAGTTGTCGCGTCAGGTTGAAAGCCGTGAGGACAAGCGGCCGATGCTGTCGGACCTGCGTGAATCCGGCTCCATCGAGCAGGACGCCGATGCCGTCATGTTTGTCTATCGCGATCAGTATTACCTGCAGCAGCGTCAGCCTAAGGAAACGTCCTTCGACTCACAGGATAAGTACCAGACTGCGCTTGAGGAATGGCAGCGCAAGATGGACCTTGCCCATAACCGCGCGGAACTGATCCTTGAAAAACAGCGTCATGGCCCGACAGGCACGGTGCATCTGTTCTTCGAAGGTGAGTTCACGCGGTTCGCGGATCTCGACATGGTCCATGACGGTTGATGAGAGATGGATGGATGGAGGCAGGATGACGGTCAGACTTAATAAGGGTGATCCGCTTCCCATCAGGATTATGGGACAAAACATCATCCCCCGTCATTTCTGAAACAATATTCATTTCCAGATGTGAAATGTTGGGGGATGAATATTCCGTCGTAGCGCCTCATGTTTTATGGAAGGTGCGGGATAATACTTTGAGTCTCAGGACATGCTATTTTGTCTTGAGACTTGATGTGGTTGTGAAACTACAGATGTTTCTATCTGGCAGGCTACATCAGCTATTTTATGAATGTCCATACAGGCATCTGAATATTCGGATGTCGGAATTCAGGAGGATAATATCATTGAGTGGAATGATAATTTATGGAAAACCACTCTATAAATCTGTTTTCAAGCTCGGTCTTCTTGAGGCTTTCATATGGTTTCAATTTTGGTTCTTCGATCTGTAGTCTGGAGATATCAAACGGTATATCAAGTTTGGTAATTACGTCGGTCACAGATTTTTTTTGTGCCTTAAGGGCATCCTCATGAAAAATTTCAATATGATTTTCAAAGAGACTGTTTGAAAAGTCAGGATCAATAACATTCTGAAATTATCAAGGTTTTTGGTGAATCTTTTTCTAAGAAGCTTCAGAAGACGCCACCTTTTGAAAAAAGGCGGCACCCAAAAACTTTTCTTGTTTTTTTATCAATGGTTTGTTTCCAAACAATATCAAATTTTTGGAAAACACTTCAGATATTCATCGGATATGGCTATTTGCTTTCAGGGCACGATCAATATCCTCCATGGATACGGTGTCTGCTTTTGAGACTTTCATATCCGCATCGTATGAATGGTAGATATTGCTCTTTCGTGCCATAGCAAGACTTATGGCCTGCTTTATCTTGTTTTTTCTGCGGAAGACAATCCAGTATGTATTGTCTCCGAAGAAAATGTCCTTAATTTCTTGGTCTTTACGTGCTTCGCGACTGATGATTGATGACTGTGCGCACATAATCTTGCATGATCTATATCCAGATTTGTTTAGATATAGATTTCTTGTTATCGAAAGCATCTCGTCATGTGTAGAGGAGTCTTTGAGAGTGCTCAATAACTCCCGTGATAGATCCCAGAATTCCTCTCCATAAGATTTATGGAATGAGTAAGAAATAAGTTTCGCAAAGAACGTGCTTCCACTCCGCACTTCCGATGCCAGAAACAGAAATTTCTTACTCATTGATTAAGGCTCTGATGGAATAATATTATGGATGCATTGACTATTTATCAGGTGAAGATATTGGGACATAATTGTCCAGAATTTTAATCAGGTCACTTACCATAACCTGATCAGTGAAACGATCCACATAATCTTTACGTGCTTGTGTTCCCATTTTTTTGCAGGCGTCAGGGTTGCGTAGGAGATATTCCAGCGTAGATCGTAAGCCTTCCGAATCTCCTGGCTTTATCAGGAAACCGCTTACACCGTCTGTTATAACTTCAGGTCCGCCACCTGCATCGCAACCGATGACAGGTTTGCCGAACATCATCGCTTCAAGAAAAACTAGACCAAAGGATTCATACCGCGAGGGCGCTATGAATACGTCACAATCCCGATAAAATTTTTTCAGTTCATCTTCTTCAACGCGCCCATGGAAAATAACCCTGTCCCTGATATCCACCGGAAGCTCAAGGGCAAGAAATTCCTCTTTATACGTCATCATGTCTGGCCGAAGGATAGTATCGTCACCAACGATGTCCAAGATCGCCTTAGGGAAATCATGTAGTATTTCAGGCGCAATTTTCAGGAGAACGTCTATACCTTTTCGGGATTCCAGTCGTCCGACGAAAAGCAGACGGAAAGCTTCATCATTCCGGTCCGAGGGCGGCATGCCTGCAGCCCAGTCTTCCAGTCCATGAGGCGAATAGTAAACCCGGTTTTGGGGTATTTTGATCTTGTATCTTTTCTCAATGTCACGGACGATTGCGTGGCTGTTCGCATGCAGGAGTGGTGTATGAGAAATAATGAATTTTTCCATTTCCATAATGGGATGGCCATAGGCCCGCATCCATTCGGTATCCATGGCCTTTAACGGCTGGCTGTCGAGCCAGAAGTGCATTGTTGTTTGCAAGGCCACAATCAGCGGGAATGTGCCATCAAGGACAAAGGCGATCGGTTCGCAATCCCATAGTGGACAATATACGACGTCTATCTTGCGCTTCTCATTGAGATTACAGATCTCCTGCAGCATGGTTTGGCTATAATCCCAGATATGCTGGGGGATATTGCAATCTTCGAGAGGTGAGACAGGAGGGAGTTCGTGATGGTTGATTGCAACGCGATGGACCCATACGCCGTCTTCATAATCCACGGCTGGTGCAATGCGCATTTTCGTAAATACATGAACATAATGGCCTAACGCCGCCAGTGACCGTGCGAACTGGGCAATATTACGTGCAATACCGCCATTCTGGCCTGGCGGATAATCCTGTGTTACGAAACATATGACACGTCTGGTGCCGACAGGGCAAAGTCGTGGGTACTGTAAAAATTGTGAATGATATTTTTCAAGCGTCGCGTCACGTAGATATTTCGCAGGCTGGGCTCCGCGGGTAAGGCCATCAATGATTGCCTTGTCTGCCTGCTCTAAGAATCTATCAACGTCTTCTTTTGTATAAATTCCTTCACTTTCACCATGCTTTACAGATTGTCCCCTGGAATTTACATCATCAATACCAGCCTGGACGACTTCTGCGACGGTATGGTGATACAGGCCGTTGCGCATACCAAAATAGATGCGATTTTTAATAAGGGGATACCAATTTTTGATAACCTTTTTTTCATCGCGAAGATGGCTGGGGGCATATTTATGATGCACGAATGCATCGGGTCTTTGTACGATGGCGTAACCTGCATCGTTTATGCGGCAGCACACATCGGTTTCATCGAGAAAATATTCATACTCTTCGTCAAATCCACCAATTTTCAGAAGGGCCTTGCGACTGAAGGAACAGTTTGTGCCCAGCAGGTGGGGCACATCCAGACTCAAAGGAAAATTCAGGTGGGGGGTGGGTACATCCCAATCGCTTGCATATGCCCGGCGGTTCGTCGTTACATAGCGTGCCTGAAATTCAATGCCGGTATGGTCGTAAACGAACCCTCCCACCGCGCCAACGCTGTCGTCAGTATAGGATTTGGCCAGATCCGCAAGCCATTCCGGCTCTGGCACGGAATCATCGTCGATAAAGGCGACAACATCGCCATCCGACATGGCGATTCCGATATTGCGCGATATCGACAGATTAAATTCTGGACAATGCTCTATCTTTATTTGTCCTTGTAGGCTTTGCAGATATTCCACGGTTCCGTCCGCCGTGGGGCCTGCAACGACACAAACTTCAAAATGGGGATAAGTCAGGTATTTAAGGCCAGATAATGTGCGCTTGAGATACTCCAAGCGCCCATTGGTGTTGATGACCACTGAAAAGGTAAGGGGCATGGCAGGCTTATGGCTTACGGGCTGTAACCCGGAATTCGAAACACTTTCCGTTTCGTTTCCCTGAATATTCAAGTTTGACATCTGAAAATCCAACATGATTGAGCAGCGCAGAAAAACTATCTACTGTCAGCATATTATAGTGAAAATCATTATCGTATTCCTGACCACCGAACAGGACTTCCCGGAAATCCTCATAGCTCATTGTGCCCGCATTCACGGCTTCAAGCATGGCCCCACCATCTGGTGCCACAGTTACCAGCGTCCCACCTGTTTCCAGGAGAGTGAACCAGTGCGGTAAAATGACAGATTCCAAGACATTGGCAGGAAAATGTTCAACAAGATGCACGGAGAGTATTTCTTTTATGCTCCCATTCTCAAATGGTATTGAATGTGCATCGCAAACGATATCAATACCGGGCAGCTCCCGGCCATTAACGTTCAAATATCCTTCAAGAGGAATATGGTCACAACCAACATTGAGCCGTATGCCGTCTGGTTTCATGGCATCAAGTTTTGCCTGATTGATGATTTTGGGAGCAGAAGGTGGCTGATTGGTGGAAGAACTGGCATTGTCAAGTTTCACATGTCCTTCACCAAAATTTTCCATCTGCATGGATTTAAGGAAATGTGAGATGTTTTTTACTTTTTCTTGTAACTCTTGAATTTCGTTCTGAATTTTAGGTACGATACGAGAGTTTTCTTTGGTAAGGTCTTGAAGTTCACAAATTACTTTACCAATAGCACGAAGGCTAGTACTGACTGTTTCTACGTTCTGGTCAAAAAAACCTTGAACCTCAAGTATAGATAGTTTTACGCGACGCTCCACATATGATTTATCTGCCAGATCTGCAATGGAAGCTTGTATCTTGGAGTCAAATTCTGCAATCTGCTGTTTGCTGTCCTGATGTGCCCGTGCAACTGATTCAGTAATAGAGGATTGCAGATCAGCCTGAATTTCAGATTTAAATTCCGCAATCTGGTGCTTGTTATCCTGATGTGCCCGTGCAACTGATTCAGTAATAGAAGATTGCAGATCAGCCTGTATTTTAGAATTAAATTCTGCAATTTCTTGTTTGCTGTTCTGATATGCCTGTGCAATCGATTCAGCAATGGAAGATTGCAAATAATCCTGGATTTCAGATTTAACTTCTGCAAGTTGCTGTTTGCTCTCTTGGTGAGCCTGTGCAACTGATTCAGCAATTGCGAACTGAACCCTTTTTTCGACCCATTCCCGAACAGGCAAAGGAGGTATAATTCCGGCGGGTTTTTGAAATATTTTCTTCATTATGCCCTCACATCATACCGTCCAGCGACGGGCACGCATTGGAATAATCACAAGCTCTTCGATCTCTATCATAACGCCAGCAGGGACAAATACTCGGATCTGAAGATTTTTGGCATCCCCGTAAAGAGAAAAGGGAACTGCAATCATCCCCGCGATTTTATCAAGGATTTCGCGATGGGGAACATTCAGATGAGCGATTTCAATCTCATTGGGATCGGTTACGACGTCAATCGAAACATTCGCCGGGTGTGCGGAACCAATCCGACGCATATATATGCCAGCGACATAGTCTCCCGCTTCCAGCGTCATGTAAGGACCAAAACTTAAATGGCCCTCCTGCCCGTCTGCAACGCGAAGTCCCCCTTTCTCGTTACGACCAACTGCACTAGGCAATTCAGCGCCCAGAAATTTTCTATAACGAGTCATCTCGTGACGTTCCTTACATAACAATAGTTCGAGACTATCATCAGGTAGGAAAATGTCTAGAATTCATAGGTAAATTTTATCAATTTATATATTTTTATAATGAAATATAATGTTACGATATGGGCTGTCTTTGGGGGTATCTTTAGATAAAATTAGAATTGCAGATTTATATCTGTTGTAACGATTAATAATTGTAATTTTATTAGGTATAATTTCTACTTATTTATTTTATATCCATATAATATTTCCATGCACGGCACTATCGCGAACATTGCGCCATGTGCAGGGATGGCTATGGCACATAGATTTAATGTGAAGACCAGCTTGGCATTTATATCGGGTTATGCTGGGTGTTGATCCTCGGATGATGCCTATGGGTTATGCATTTCCATAACCACCTGGGTTGGCAACGCGCCATTTGTAAGTATGGGCGATAATTTCTTCTATGTTGGCATATTTAGGGAACCAGTTCACTTCTTTTTTGATTTTGTCGGGGTTGGCAATCAGGATGGCGGGATCTCCTTCCCGGCGGTCGCCAACCGAGTATGGAACAGGAATGCCTGTTACTTTTTCAACGGCATGTATGAGTTCCAGATTTGAATGACCTTTCCCCGTTCCTATATTATAGGAAACGCTTTTTTCATTCAGGCTCATCATGACATCCAGATGTGCGGATGCAAGATCCGTGACATGGATATAATCGCGGATACATGTCCCATCCGGTGTGGGATAGTCATTCCCGAACAAGACGAGGGGAGGGCGACGTCCCAACCCGGCATCGATGATTAACGGTAATAAATGCGTCTCCGGGTTATGGTCTTCACCCAATCGTCCCAACGGGTCGGCCCCGGCAGCATTGAAGTAGCGCAGACAGGCGCTTTTCAGGCCATGGGCGCGGTCTGCCCAGTGCAGTGCCCTTTCCACCACGAATTTACTTTCCCCATAAGGGGACGCGGGATCAATGGTACAGCTTTCATCAATCAGGCTGTCATCCACATTGCTGAACAGCGATGCGGTGGAGGACAGGATGAACCTGGGTATCCCATGGCGAACGCAGGCATCAATTACGATAAACCCCCCCAGCCCGTTATTGCGCATATATTCGATGGGATTTCGCATGCTGTCACCGACGAGGCAGAGAGCAGCAAAATGCAGCACACCGTCCCACTGTCCATCGGAAAGTATCTTGTTGATCAGTTCGGAATCAAGCACACTTCCTTCGATAAATCGTGCGCCTTTGGGAACGGCGGATCTGTGACCGGTGCTGAGATCATCAAGAATAATGACTTCATGTCCGGCCTCAAGAAATTCCAGACATACATGACTGCCTACGAAGCCTGCTCCACCGGTTACGAAATAGCGCATAAATCAGAATCCATCACTTTACGTTGTTTATGTTTTGCTTTCGGGAAACCCGTGGATTTATCTTGGCCTTGTGCCCATATCTATGAGGTGGCCTCGTCTTGGGGACATGGAAACAACAGGCTGTACAGGCTGGTTGTTATGCGATGGTCCTTCGTCTGGAACGGTGCATCCATAATGTCCGCCCTGTCCGCCCTGTCCGCCCTGTCTGGTATGGCTGTCATGGTGTAGGGGGGAGGGGGACGACATATATGAGGCAGGCGGTTCACGGAAATTCCGGCGATCCTGACCGGAATCAGGAAGTCTTTTCCGCATGTCGTCGCATAATACAACACGAAGTCCAAGAAGCCGCGTATATGGAAAGACCTTGGCCATTTCATCCCGATCGCAGATGATTCCGTCAGCGAGAATGATATTCATGAGCCCGATCTGGTGAGTGCAATACCTAATACATAGTTAGGATGAACGCATATGAAAATCTGTTTCTGGAATCAATAGCTACCTGCTGAACGTCAGAAAGAACTGCCATTTTGGCGTGATATATGTTCCGGCCGTTTGCCTGTTGTCCAGCTTCTGATATCTTCATTTCATAATCCGAAATAATTTTCGGATGTGATTGGTCGTGATTAACGTATTTCGTGATATTATGGTATGGAATCATGGTAGATTTATGGTCATGGCACGGAAAAATTTCTGGAAAATGCAATATCTTCTGATTCTGTGATGGCTGTAATCTGGCATATATTGTCCAAACGTGCCGCCTAATCTTCCACCGCCCGGATAACGGCCTGCCCGCGCGTGATGTCGGTGATCCGCGCCCGCGCTTCTTCTTCGCGCACCTGCGGCAGGGTGATGCGCAGGTCCACGCCATCCGCGCCGAATGTCTCCTCATCAATCGTGGCGTCCATCGCCAGAAGGCGCGCACGGATCAGGGCATGGTCGGAAAAGCCGCAGTGGAACCTCAGCCCCACCATCGGCACGATGGGCCGTGACGGCGCGGTACGCAGACATTCCGCCGCCGTCCCGCCATAGGCCCGGACCAGCCCGCCCGCGCCCAACTTGATGCCCCCGAACCAGCGCGTGACCACGACCACGGTGTGGTCGAAGCCCTGTCCCTCGATCACCTGCAGGATGGGCCGCCCCGCCGTGCCTCCGGGTTCGCCGTCATCATCGCTGCGATAGGACTGCCCGATGCGATAGGCCCAGCAGTTATGGGTGGCATCGGGATCGCTGACATCGGCGATGAACGCCATTGCCGCCTCGGCCGAGGATACGGGGGCCGCCTGCGCCAGGAACAGGCTTTTTCGGACTTCACGTTCCAGCATCACCTGCTGTGTCAGGATCAGGGATGTCCCGCTCACGCCGGGGTCACTCCTCCTCTGTGGCGAACAGGCTGACCAGATCGCCAAGGTGGCCTATCTCATGCAACTGCATGCCTTCGGGGGCACTGGGACGGCGGTTCCCCCGTGCAATGCGACGCGGCAGGTAGGCGCTCTCGAACCCCAGCTTGTGCGCTTCCTTCAGGCGTGTGTCGGATAGCGAGACCTGACGCACTTCCCCCGACAGGCCGACTTCGCCGAAATACACTGCGCCCGCATGCGTCGGCTGTCCCGTCGCCGCCGAAACCAGCGCCGCCGCCACCGCAAGGTCGGCGGCAGGCTCCATCACCCGCAGTCCGCCTGCAATGTTCAGGTGGACATCCATGGCGTTCAGCTTCATCCCGCAACGTGATTCCAGCACCGCAAGCAGCATGTTCAGCCGCGCCGTCTCCCACCCGACCACGGCGCGACGTGGTGCGCCATCGCCTGCCTTGGGCGATAGCAGTGCCTGCACCTCCAGCAGGACGGGCCGCGTGCCCTCCATCCCGGCAAAGACCGCCGATCCCGCGATATGCCCGCGCCGTTCAGCCAGGAACAGGGCGGAAGGGTTGGGCACCTCCACCAATCCCTGATCGGTCATGGCGAAGACGCCGATTTCATCTGTTGCACCAAAACGGTTTTTTGCCGCGCGCAGGATGCGGAACTGATGCCCGCGATCGCCCTCGAAATACATCACCGCGTCAACCATATGTTCCAGCACGCGTGGCCCCGCCAGCGCGCCTTCCTTGGTCACATGGCCCACCAGCATCAGGCAGAAACCGCGCTGCTTGGCCAGGCGGATCAGTTCAAAGGCGGAGGAACGGACCTGGCTTACGGTGCCCGGCGCGCTTTCGACCGTTTCCATCCACATGGTCTGGATGGAGTCGATGACCACCAGCGCCACGTCGCGCTCACCTTCCAACGTCGCGGTGATGTCCGCGACGTTGATCGCCGCCGCCAGTTCCAGTCCCGGCGTGTCCAGCCCAAGGCGTCGTGCGCGCAGGCGGATCTGGTCCACTGCTTCCTCGCCAGAGATATACATGACCCTGCGCCCCATCGCCGCCAGTGCGCAGGCCCCCTGAAGCAGCAGGGTCGATTTGCCGATGCCCGGATCACCGCCCACCAGCACGACAGAGGCCGGGACCATACCACCGCCCAGCACGCGGTCGAGTTCGCTGATCCGTGTCTCGATCCGTTCGGGCGGCGGCGTGTCCCCATCCAACCCGACCAGTTCGATGCGTTTGCCCCGGCTGCGGCGGGGGGCGACGGCACCTCCTGCCGTGGGTTCGACCGTTTCCTCCACGATGCTGTTCCATGCGCCGCACGCGTCGCACCGACCCGACCATTTCGGAAAAACCGCGCCACAGGACTGGCATACGAAACGGTTGGCAGGGCGGCGGGCCATCTTGATTCCTCAGCTTGTGAAAAGGCGGCGGATCTGTCGTGCCGGGACTGTCTGAAAAGATCGGGCCGACAATATACTGAAATCATAAAGGTTTTTGGTGAAGCTTTTTGCAAAAAGCTTCAAAGACGCCGCCTTTTTGAAAAAAGGCGGCACCCAAAAACTTTTAACATTTTACAGACAGTCCCTCAGACGCGGACATCCACCTTGATCGGTCCCTCGCGGCGACCATGGGTGAACTGGTCAACAATCGGGTTGCCACTGGCAAGCAGCGATGTCGCCGCCCCCTGCCAGATCAGCCTGCCTTCATACAGCATCGCCGCCTGATCGCCGATCCGCTGGGCGGAGGCCATGTCATGGGTGATCGCAATCGCGGTCGAGCCCAGCTTGCGCACGCAATCGACGATCAGCCCGTCAATCACCGCCCCCATGATGGGATCAAGGCCGGTGGTCGGTTCGTCAAAGAACAGGATTTCCGGCCGTGCCGCGATTGCGCGCGCAAGGCCCACGCGCTTTTGCATTCCGCCTGACAGTTCAGCAGGCGACAACGCGCCAACACCCGGGTCCATGCCCACCTGTTCAAGCAGCTCGCCCGCGCGTTTCTTTGCATCCGCGCGGCTGATTTTATGTTTGTGCTGCCGTCCTGCCGCCATCAGGCCGAACGCCACATTTTCCCATACCGTCAGACTGTCGAACAGGGCGGCATTCTGGAACAGCATGCCGATCTTTTCCATATATGGTTCACGGTGGCGTGGCGACAGTGCGGTGACATCCACGCCGTCGATTTCGATCGTACCTGCATCCGGCGTCACCAGCCCGAGGATACAGCGCAGCAGCACCGACTTGCCGGTGCCGGACCCGCCGATGATGACGAAGGACGTCCCCTCCATCACATCAAGGTCCACCCCGTTGAGCACCATCTTCGGGCCAAAGGATTTGCACAGGCCGCGAATGCGGATTTTCGGTGTCGGTCCGGTCATTGCGAAAAGAACACATCCGTCAGGAGGTAATCAAAGGTCAGCAGCAGGATCGACGCCGCGACAACCGCCGCCGTCGTGGCCGCCCCCACGCCTTCGGCCCCGCCACGGCTGTGATAGCCGTGGTAGCACCCCATCAGCGCGATCAGGAAGCCGAAGATCGCGGCCTTTGCCAGTCCCACGGTCACGTCCATCATCTTGAACGACGCGATGGTGGCGGAGATATAGGCCTGTGGTACGAAGTTGAGCTTCATGACACAGACGATAAAGCCCCCCATGACGCCAAGGATATCGGCGATGATGACCAGGAACGGCAGCGCCAGCGTCCCGGCCAGCAGGCGTGGGGTGACAAGGTATTTGATCGGGTTGGTCGAAAGTGTGCTGAGCGCGTCGATCTGGTTGGTGACGCGCATTGTGCCGATTTCCGCCGACATTGCGGCGCCGACGCGCCCCGCCACCATCAACCCCGCCAGCACCGGGCCAAGTTCACGCGTGACGGCCAGAATGACAATGCCTGCGATCGCGCTTTGCGCATGGTACTGCGCAAAACCGGTATAGGATTGCAGTGCGATGACGCCGCCCGAAAACAGCGCCGTCAGCGCGACGACGGGAAGGGAGAAATACCCGATCTCGATCAGTGACCCGCAGAAGGTCCGCCAGTAGAAAGGGGGGCGCACAAGGTGTGAAACCGCCAGCAGCCCGAACAGTGCCACCTGCCCCGCCATGCGGACCATGTCGAGCAGTGTACGGCCGATGCCTGCGATGAAATCGAGGATTTTATCCATGCGCGCGCTCCCGACGGGGCTGCGGCACGGAGCGGGAGAGGAAAGCGGACATCTTCCTGCCGTAGCGCGGGATTGTCATGGCGTCAAAGCCAAACCGCGTGAGCCCCATGGCCCCGACGATGGTCGCGACGGTTGTATCGGGGCCCCGCGCCAAAAAAAAGGCGGCGTCGTGAGACGCCGCCAGAGTTTAGGGAGGAAACGTCCATGAAGCACACACGTCATGCGGCTTCGCCCCCAAGGATGGAAAAAGCGATCGACCGGTGTCAAGCAGAAGTGCCAGAAAGGGATGCATGTGATACTTTTTTATCACATATATGCCGCCAGATATTGCACGCCACCATCGCGATTACCCCCGCCATCATCGTGACCGCCAGAGGCACGGGCGTATGGAATGTCACATGCCCCAGCACAAATCCGCTGAATGCCGCGAGTGAGAATTGGATCGTGCCCATCAGTGCCGATGCGCTTCCGGCCTGATGGCCATGGTGGGTAAAGGCCAGAACCATCGCGTTCGGTCCGATAAAGCCAAGCGTGCCGGTAATCCCCATGATCAGCAGACAGATCACGACCGGATGTTGCGGCCCGGCAAAACCCGACAGCGACAGCGCAAGGCACAGCGTGCTGGTACACAGGCACACCACGATGCCAGCGTTCAGCAATCGCGTCAGGGAATGGTGATGCACCAGCCATCCGTTAAGCTGCGCCCCGGCGATGAAGAATGCGGCGTTGATGCCGAAAAACATCCCGAACTGTAGCGGTGTGAAGTGCAGCAGCTTTTCAAACAGTATGGGCGACGCCGTAAGGTAGGCGAACATGACGAATGACGAAAAGCTGGTGATCAGCGCGCTGGACATAAAGACCGGTTCACGCACCAGCCCCATATAGCGCGAGGCGATGCCCGATGCAGATAGCGGGATGCGCCGTGCGTGGGGCATGGTGTCGGGCATTGCCGCGGCCACCGCCACCAGCCCCAGCGCGGAATAGAGAACCGCAATCCAGAAAATCCACCGCCAATGCCCGACCGACAGCACAAGACCGCCTAAGGAGGGGGCAAGGATCGGCATAAGGCCGAAGACCAGTGTCAGTTGCGACATGATTTTCGCGCCCTGTTGCCCTGTTGCGACATCCCGCACGATGGCGCGCGGTACTACCGAACACGCGGACCCGCCCAGTGCGGCGACAAAACGACATACGCAGAACAGGTCCAGCGTGGTGGCGCAGGCACACCCGATGGAGGCCAGCATAAATACGGCAAGTCCCCCGATCAGGGGAATCCGCCGTCCCAGCCGGTCAGACAGTGGCCCCATGCTGAACTGTCCCACCGCCAGCCCGGCGAACCATGCCGCCAGCGTGATCTGGCTGGCCCCATTGCGGCCATTCGCAAGTTCGAGGTCCAGCACGGGGAAGGCGGGCAGGTACATGTCGGTCGAAAGCGGCCCGATCGCGGTCAGCATTCCCAAAAGCCCGATCATCCACATCGGCATGAGTGGCGGCAGGGCGGACAGGACAGGACGGGAGGATGTGGTCGGGGCGGCAATGGGCATTGGAACGTGGCTCTGGGGCAGGGCGGGCGGCACAGCGAATGTGACGGTCGGCGTGACGGGTGACTTCGGGTTTTCATATCCGTGGTTTCGGGGGTGTTTGTCCATGTTTTCATGCACCGCGATATGTTCCGGTGCGACATGACGGAGGGGCGCTGCATGCATGTCCACCATGGTCTTATCCGCTGCTTGGATTACCGGGGCGAAGCCGCTATGTCAGGCACGCTTGAAGTTCCTGCATATTGAAAGAGAACGCACATGACCGAGACCGTTCCCGATCGCCTGTCGGCCAATCCCTCCAGCCCGTTTTATAACGAAGCCCTGCTTGAGCGCGGTATTGGCGTCCGCTTCAAGGGGATCGAGAAGAACAATGTCGAGGAATACTGCATCAGCGAAGGCTGGGTCCGCCTTGCCGTGGGCAAGAGCACCGATCGCCACGGCAACCCGATGACCATGCTGGTGCGCGGCCCGGTCGAGGTCTGGATCAAGGATTGATTTGCTGCCCCCGCGAAGGAAGTTCCGCGCGGGCGACGGCCGGGCTCTCTGCCCGGACCCGGCAGGGATCACGATCCCTGCACCCTGATTCGTTTATAAAGTCATGGTTTCCAAAGGCCCGTGACCTTTGGCGGGGTTTCAGGGGCAGAGCCCCTGAGGCTTATTCCTCGTCAATTGCCCGTTTGGGCAGAAGTGCTGGCACAAAAACCAGCGTCGCGACCAGCGTGCATGCCAGTGACAGCAGCAGGAGCCGCCCCATGCTGGCGGTGCCCGGGTGGTGCGACGCGGCGAGTGAACCGAACGCCGTACCGGTTGTCAGGGCGGAAAACAGCACCGCGCGTGCCGTGGGACTCGACAGCGGCATCTTCACGCCCGCGCGCCAGTTCATGACGAAATAGATGTTGAACGACACGCCGACACCCAGCAGCAGGGGCAGGGCGATGATGTTGGCAAAGTTAAGCTGTTCGGGCACGAACACGATCAGGATGACCGTCATCAGCGCCGACAGCAGCAACGGTGCCAGCACCAGCGCCGAATCCAGCAGGCGGCGCAGGGCGACCGACAGGATGATGCCGATCATCACGATCGCGGCGCACGCGGCCATGACAAAGGCATGGACCATGGTTGCCGCGCTTTCGACGATGTCGATGGCGCTGCCTGCTGCCGTGGGGGCGATCTTCTGGATTTCGCCCACATACCGGTGCAGCGCTGCGTTGCCGGTCATTTCCTTGGTGGGGTGGACCTCCACCAGGGCGCGCCCGTCAGGCAGCAGGTAATCGTTGGCAAGGATGGGCGGCACGTCGGAAATGGATACCGGCTTGGCCTGCAGCATGGTGCGCAGCATGTCCAGTTGCATCGGCAGGAAATGGACCAGTGCCTCGTTGGTGGCAAGGATCGTCTGGTCATCCGCGTGCGACAGACGTGCAAGCGTGGACTGGATCTGGCGCAGCGGGTCGTTCGGGGCCAGTTTGTCCAGCACGCCGCCAAGGTCCGCCGCCGTTTTTGCCGCCGCTTCACGCAGGGCGTTGGCGTCCGGCGCGGGCTTGGGATTGGGGACGATCAGGGTGGGCAGCATGATGTTCGCCGCATCCTGGATCATCGGCAGCTTGGTGGTCTGGTCTGATGGCACCAGCGATCCCAGCCACAGCGCGTCATGCACCAGTGGCAACTGCGACAGCCTGTCCGACATGACATGCGCCTGGTCCAGGCTGTGCATCAGCACATCGACGGAATAGGGCGAATATTGCGGTTCCGACATCAGCATGCCCAGCGTGACCATGCCCTCGGATTTGGGGTTCTTGGTATGCAGCGGGTCGGCGTCGAATGTCAGGGTCGGGATCAGGCCCGCGCCCAGCAGGGCAAGGCAGGCGAATACGCCCAGGATGGGCTTGCGATGATGGCGGATGCTGATGTCGATGGGCCGTGCGGCGACGAACCCGACCGCCCCATGGCCGGAGGTCGGGCGAAAGATCCGCAGCAGCGCAGGCAGCAGCGTCAGCGTGCAGACGAAGGCGAAGATCATGCCAAAACCGGCGATCAGGCCCAGTTGCGCCACGCCGACAAAGGCGGTGGGCGTAAAGGCAAGGAACCCGGCGGAGGTCGCGGTCGCGGCCACAAGGATCTGGTGCCCGGTTTCGTTTCCGGTCCGCTCCAGCGCGTCATGCAGGCTTGGCACGCCCCCATCGGGCAGCGACTGTGCGCGGAAACGCACGCAGAACTGGATGGCGAAATCCACTGCGATGCCGACGAACAGGATGGCGAACGCCACGGAAATCAGGTTCAGCTTGCCCACCGCCAGCGCGGCGAAACCCGTGGTCAGCAACAGGCCAGCCACCAGCGTGATGATGATCGGTGCGATCAGCCGCCACGTATGGACCGCAAGCACCAGCCACAGCGTCACCAGCACCAGCGACCCCAGCAGGCCCGCGACCATACCTTCGGCCACAGTGGCGAATTCCTCGTCCGCGATCTGGATGTCGCCGGTGATATGGATGTGCGCGCGCCCGGACTTGACGAATGGCAGGTCACGCGCGGCGTCACGCATGGCGTCGGCGGCGGCGCCACCGGGTTGGAACGAATCGTAATCAAGCTTGGGCTGTGTCACGACGAACTGGTACTTGCCGCCAAGGTCGGCAAGGTCGCCCGCAAGCAGACGCTCCCACGACATCGTCTCTGGATGGCCCTGCGCGGCATGCTCCAGCGTGGTGGCAAAGCCCGAGAGCGCGGACTGGAACCCTTTGAGGTCGCCTTCACCATGCTCGATACCCAGTGCGATCATCGACAGGGCACCGAACAGGCCGCGTCCCGACGGGTCCGCCGCAAGCTGCCCCAGGAAGGGTTGCGCGGTGATCGTGGTATCCAGCACCCGGTCCAGCGCCTTGGGGTCAAGGAACATCAGCCCGTTGCGTACAAGGTAGGGATCGGTCTGCGGGGTGGTGACGTAATTGAAATGTACGTGGTCGTTCTTCAGCCGCGCGGCAAGGTCTATGGCGGTCTGCTGCGCCTCTTCGGGCAGGACCGCGTCGATCACCGCGACAAGCTGGTCCTGTTTTTGCGGGAACAGCCGCCCCATTTCATCCGAACGCTGTTTCCATGGCAGGTCGGATGAAAACATCATGCCCGTGTCGGTGGTGACGCCCAGTTGCGTATAGCTTGCAAAGACTGCCCCCCCGACCAGAATGGCAAAGGCCAGGACCACCGTAATGGCCCGGTTGGAACAGAACGCGACAAGACGCCCAAGGGGTACCGATAGCATGACGAGTTATTCAGCCCTTCAGAAACCGTTGCCGATGCGTATTTCGTCCTGGCACCGGGTGGAAGAGCCTCGGTTTGGCCCATGAAGCACGTGTGATGCAAGGCGGTTCTTTGTTACCGTGGCCGCCATCCGTGTCATGAACATGGCGGTGTGACGCACGTAATGGTGGCCTGGGCTTTTGTCATGCCCCCGCGCCGCGCCCATCAGAGGCGGCGGCCCGCCGGATGACGCCATTATGACTGTTCGGGAATCTCTTTTCCCCGTGCGGGGTTTTTCGTATTCGTGGGGATAATCCAGTGCAGCTCCATCCATTGCCATCCCATCAGAGACGGCAGGCCCCATGCGATCTCACGCAATCGTTTGATCAGTGACAGCGCAATGGCCACCTGTGGTGACACCCCGAACAGGCCGGCGATGATGATATACCCGCCTTCGGATACACCAAGCGCGCCGGGCACGGCAAAGCCGGCGGATTTCGCCGCCTGTCCCACGCTCTCGATCACCAGGCACTGCCCCAGTGACAGCGGGTGGCCCACGCCGTGCATGATGATGCTGACCTCAAACGTGCCCAGTGACCATCCCAGCAGTTGCAGTGCCCCCGCGCGAAGCGCGCTTGACCGTGTTTTGTACAGCGTGATGATTTCATGATGCAGGCCGCGGATATCCTCCATCCCGCCCCAGCCAAGATGCGATGCGATGCGCATCAGCAGCCCCTCGATCAGGGAAACCGCGCCCAGATACTGGCTGCCAAGGAATACCGCGCCAAGCAGCAGGGCAGCGCCCGCGCTTTCCATCAGTTCGTCCGTCACGGCGGAACGGTTGACGAGGCAGAACAGGGCCCCCAGCCCGATAAGCGTGAATGTCACCTGGCTGAGCAGTTCGATCGTCAGGTCGCAGATGGTCGAGGCCGCCGCACGGCGCAGGCCCACCCCATGACGGCGTGACAGCAGGCGTGCGGTAATGACCTCGCCCCCTACCTGCGCCACCGGCAGCAGGTTGTTGATCCCCTCGCGCGCGCAGCGCAGGACAAGGAAATCACCCAGCGGCAGGGGGCGACGATGGCTTTCGGCAAGGATCTTCCACGCCAGGGCGGAGGCGCAGACCTGTGTGGCGTGAAAGATGATGACGGCGGCAAGGCTCCACCCGCCCGTGGCGATCAGGGCAAGGATGTCATGCAGGCCGAAACGGGAGAGCATCCATACCGTCAGCCCGATCCCGAATGTCCCGGCGATGAAAGTGATCAGCCTCATCCGCCGTCCCCTTGTCGCGCGCCGTTGTCCATGTCGCGCGCGGGGCTGCCGCGCGCGAAGATGCTACGACCTTAACAGCCTCTTATTTTCTGTATCAATGCAAGACTTTCGACACAGGCAGCCACGGCCTCGCGTCCCTTGTTATGCACGTCGTCACGCGAACGCACGATCGCCTGTTGGTCGGTATAGGTTGTCACCACCCCGAACGCGACCGGTACTTCTGTTGACAGCGATGCCTGCATCAGGCCGACAGCAGCGCCAAGGCTGATGAATTCGAAATGCGCGGTTTCACCCTTGATGACGCAGCCAAGGCAGACAACCCCGTCGTAACGTCCGGTTTTCGCCAGCGTCTGTGCCAGCAGCGGCAGTTCGTACGCACCGGGGGCATACATGACATCGTCATCGCGCATGGCAATATCATGTTCACGCAGCCACGCCAGCGCGCCGTCACGCAGGCCATGCGTCACATTTTCATTGAACCGGCTGACCACGATGGCAAGGCGTGGCGGATGTGCGAAGGTCAGGTCCACGGTGGTGGAGGGAATGTTTGTACTCATGGGAACAGGTTCCTGAAGGGGCCTTTATTCCGCGACCGGGGCAGTCACGGGCAGGCAGAGCTTATGGCCCATGCGGGTGCGCTTGGCATCCAGATAGGCACGGTTGAAGGGGTTGGGCGCGATGTCGAGCGCCACGCGGTGACGCACGGTAAAGCCGCGCTGCGTCAGGGCGCTGACCTTGTCTGGATTGTTGGTCATCAGGTCCAGTGTCCCGATTCCCAGCGCACGCAGGATGTCAGCCGCCACGTTCCAGTCGCGTGTATCCGTGTCGAAGCCAAGGCGGTGGTTCGCATCCACGGTGTCGAGTCCCATGTCCTGCAGTGCATAGGCGCGGATTTTGTTCGCCAGCCCGATGCCGCGTCCCTCGTGCCCCTGCAGGTACACCAGCACGCCGGTATCCGCGCGGTCGATCCGTTCCAGCGCCGCCTGAAGCTGCGCCCCGCAATCGCAGCGCAGCGAACCAAGCGCATCGCCCGTGACGCATTCGGAATGCAGCCGCACCAACGGCACGCATCCCGCCGCGTCCGGCTGGCCCTTGACCATTGCCACATGTTCCGTGCCATCGGGCGCGCGGAAGGCATGGATAATCATGTCCTCCCCGCCAAAGCGACTCGGCAGCTTTGCCTGCGCCACCTGTTCGACGCGGGGCAGGGGCGTATCGGTTCCGTCCGGTGTGGCGGCCGCGTCGGCCCGTGCGCGCAGCCACGCCGCAAGTTCGGCGATGGAAAGGATCGGCAGCCCGTGCCTTTCGGCATAGGGGCGCAGGTCGTCCATGCGCGACATGGTGCCGTCATCGTTCGTGATTTCGCAGATCACGGCGGCAGGCATCAGCCCGGCAAGGCGTGCGAGGTCCACCGATGCCTCGGTATGGCCATCACGTTCCAGCGTTCCGCCCGGCTTGGCGCGCAGGGGAAAGATATGCCCGGGGGAGACAAGGTCCGATGGCCGTGCATCCGGGGCCACGGCGGCAAGGATGGTGCGTGCGCGGTCGGCGGCTGAAATGCCGGTGGTCACGCCTTCGCGCGCCTCGATGGAGACGGTGAACGCCGTGCCGCGCGGGCAGGTATTGACCTGCGTCATCATCGGCAGGCCAAGCTGTGTGATCAGGGCGGGGGCAAGTGGCATGCACACCAGGCCACGGGCATGGGTGATCATGAAATTGATCGCCTCTGGCGTGACGAGTTCCGCCGCCATCACAAGGTCGCCCTCGTTCTCGCGGTCTTCATCATCGACAAGGATGACCATTCCGCCACGCCGTATGGTCGCGACCGCGTGTTCCAGCCGGGGGGGCA
Source organism: Novacetimonas hansenii (assembly GCF_014843995.1). Classification (NCBI taxonomy): domain Bacteria; kingdom Pseudomonadati; phylum Pseudomonadota; class Alphaproteobacteria; order Acetobacterales; family Acetobacteraceae; genus Novacetimonas; species Novacetimonas hansenii. The sequence continues at coordinate 304,895 of NZ_CP062147.1, forward strand.
TCAACGGTACTGGCATAATGTCTCCACGTATTTTGCGATGACATCCACTTCCACGTTCACGTCCGCGCCGGGCGTCAGTGTGCCCAGCGTCGTGTGTTCCCATGTATGGGGGATGATCATGAGTTCGATGCGAAAGGCGTCCGGCCCTGCGTCTTCGCCCGGTGCGCCGACGGCGTTGAGGGTCAGGCTGATGCCGTCAAGGGTGATCGACCCCTTGTCCACGAGATAACGGCGCAGGCGCGCGGGGACGGCGAATGCGATATGACGCGCCTCCCCTTCGGGTGTGACCGACAGCAGGCGGGCGGTGGCGTCCACGTGGCCCTGCACGATATGGCCCGACAGGCGGGTGGCAGGTGTCACCGCGCGTTCCAGGTTGACGCGACGCCCCGGCGCAAGCTGGCGCAGCGATGTACATTCCAGCGTCTCCGGGCTGATGAAGAACGTGGCGTTACCTGCCGTGTCGAATGCCGTCACCGTCAGGCACACGCCATTGACCGCGATGCTTTCGCCCAGCGACAGGTCCGTGATCCCGGTCGCCACCTGCACCTCAAGGTCGCGTTCGCCCCGCTGTGTGGTGGTGATGGTGCCCAGATGCTCTATGATCCCTGAAAACATGTCGCTCCTTTCGGGATATCCAGTTCGGGGAACAGGCACAGCGGCGTGTCCCCGCCCGTGCGTACGCTGACCTCCATGGCCTCCGTCCCGTCGGGGCGGACCGTAACCGTCAGCCAGTCATCCCATGTTGCATGTTCACGTATTGCCGACAGCAGGCCCGGCCCGGCCTCCACCAGCGCCCACATCGCCCCGGCCCGGCCCAGCAGGTCCGGCAGGTGGCGGATGTCGGTGCAGGTCCGCACATCGAACCCGCGCGCGCGGGCCTGCGTGGCATACTGTTCATCGACCTGCCCGCGTGTGGTGCATATCACCAGCAGTCGTGACGCGCGGCCCGGATGGTCGGGTACGCGCCGGACATCGAGTCCCGGGCGGTCCGCCGCGATCGTGCCGGTGGCGGTGACGACCGCATCCGTCGCGCGGCGCAGGCGGTGTGCAAGGTCGAGTGCTGTGGCGGAGGTAAAGGTCGTGCGTCCGGCGGGCGGGCGCATGGACCCCGCGGCGTCAACGGCCTGTTTGACCGTGACCCATGCGCGGCCCGTACGTGCCAGATGGGCAAAGGGTGTAATCAGGCCCCGGCACAGCCGGGCCAGTTCTGCTGCGTCATATGTGCCCATATCGGACAGGAGGCGTACATCGCACCCGTGGTCACGCAGGAAATCCGCCCCGCCACCCGCGACATTGGGGTTGGGGTCCGTCGCCCCGATCCAGACGGTGCGGATGGGGGTATGCATGATGGCCTGCGAACACGGGCCGGTGCGCCCGGTGTGGTTGCACGGCTCCAGCGTCACGACGATGGTATGGGCACGTTCGATCAGGCCGCGTTCACGGCACAGGGCGATGGCCCGTGCCTCCGCATGGGGGGTGCCCGCGCGGTGATGCGCGCCAGTGCACAGGATCGTCCCCGCAGCGTCGAGGATCGCGCAGCCCACGGGCGGGTTGGGTGCGGTCGCGCCGACATGGCGCACCGCGTCCGCCACCGCCGCGCGGAAGGCCCGTTCGATATGGGGGGGAAGCCCGCCTGCCCTTGTCCCCGTGCGTGCATGTCCAGCCGACATGTCCACGACGATACTCTCCATCCACTATGCGGACGGACCCAGGGCGCACGACGCCTGCATGCCGCACCCGTTAACGGGTGCGGACATCCTGACATGCGTTCGTTCTCTATCATCCGGACTGTAACCGTCGGTTCCGGGGTCTCACCGGATCTGCTGACCCTGTCGGCTGATGCCGCCAGGCGCTCGCGGACTGATGGCGGGACTGTTACGCCCCGTCAAACACCGCCGGTGGGGAATTGCACCCCGCCCCGAGAACGTCTGCGGGCCGGTTCCCATGAACCGACCCATCAACTTGGCCTATAGTTTGGGAAGAATGACAGGCAATTGCAAGCCCTGTCCCCGATCACATTCCCCAAGAGGCGTTTTCACACGGATTCACCCGGACCTGCTGTCGTGAAACCCACCCCACAGGCATGCCCCTTTGCCGCCATGGGGCAGAGGCGGTGCAAGATCCCCCACCGTGCCTTGCTATCCTTCTTTTCCCTGTATCTTCGCTTCCTGCCTCTCTGCGTGTCGGCGCATTGGGTGGAACAGGGAGGGGACACGCCCATGGTGGCCGAAATTGACCAGGCGCGCTTCTTCCACCTCCAGATGACCGAACAGGCGCATGCGGATCGCCAGCACAGACAGGGATGCGCCCACGAACGGCCCGATGGCATAGATCCAGAAAGACGTCCATTGTCCCGAAAACAGGGCGGGCGCAAAACTGCGCGCCAGATTGGAACTGTTGCCCGACAGCCATGCGGAGACGGGATTGAGCAAGAGGAAGAACAGGCCCCCCGCCCATGGCGTCAGTTCCTTGAAACGCGGATGCCCCGCCAGCCCGTAAAGCATGAGGATCAGCAGCGCCGTCAGCACCAGTTCCGTCATCAGCGGCCACATGATGGCGACATGGGGCGCAGGCACCGTTGCCGCGTATCCCGCTGTCGTCACCAGATGCCCCCATGACGGGAACAGTACTGCCGCGCATGCCAGAAGCCATGTGCCAAGGCATGCGCCAACCATCTGTGCGATGACATAACCGCACAGGTCCACCCACCCCAGCTTTCCCGACAGGGCAAATGCCAGGGAGACCGACGGGTTCACATGCGCGCCGCTGACCCTGCCAAACGGGGTCATGGCCGCGACCGTGCCCGACAGGCCGAAAAACAGGCCGCACAATGCAATCTGGATGATCGGATGGGGGGCAAGGAATGCCCCCACCGCACCCTGTGGCGCCGTCAGGACCGCGACCGAGATGACGCCGCATATCATCAGGGTCGCGGTGGCCACCATTTCACACCCATACAATGTCCAGTGCAGGGGATGGTCGGGGTGGGCCGCACCTGACAGGGGGCGGTCCTCCTGTGTGTGGGGGGCTGTCGCGGGGGATGATGAAGCAGGAAGGGTGTTCATGCCGCCTTCTTCCATGGCTGTGACAGGGCTGTACCCCGGAAAATGGGCGTAGGCCCCTTGTCTACAGGAAGAAATGTTATGAAATATATATAATCATGTGAATATAAGATGCTGAATCCAATAATAATTAAATAACAGTTCTTCTTATTTTTATTGATGAGGCAACATGCTGCAAAGTGTATGCGAAAAAAACACTTTCATGGCATGAAATACTCGTGCGCGGCCATATCCATCTGTGGCTGTTGTCACGATGCGATGATGTTCTTGTATCTGCTTTAGGGACTGCGTGCCGGAACGATGTGCTGTTGGCAGAAAATACATGATCCTGTCCGTCACCGCGATGGCGGGTGCGTCCACCGGTGCGCCCACCGGACGGCGGTGCGGGGCGTGGCCATGGTGCTGTCCGGGGTGTTCGCGGCCTGTATCGCCCTTCCGGCCCGTGCCGATGACCTGAGCGAAATCCAGGCCATCCGCGAGGAGATGCGCAGGCTGGAGGCCAAGGTCGAACGGCTGGAATCGCACCATGCCCATGCGGCGGGCAATGGGGGTGGCCACCTGTTCGCACGCCATGGCACACGGCAGAACAGCCTGTCGGATGGCGGTGCGCACACGCATCCCATCGACCCCGGTGCCGTGCCCGACCTGCGCCACCTGTCGATCGGCGGTCCCGCCGTTTCCGCCGACAGCCAGACCGCGGCGGAGGAAGCCAACGCGGCGCTTCAGGACACCAATGCGCAGCAGCAGCCGCAACTGAACATGGATTCCTCCAGCCCCCTGTCGATCACCCAGACCGGTGTGGACAGCCTGCCGCCCGTGTTCCGCATCGGCGGCGTGTCGGTGCGGCTTGGCGGGTTCATCGACTTTTCCAACATCTACCGCAGCAAGAACCTGACCAGCGGTCCCGCCACAAGCTGGGGCAGCTTTCCCTATGCCAACAGCCCCAACGCCCATACCGGGGAATACCGTCCCTCCGCACAGCTGACGCGCCTGAGTGTGCTGCTGCAGGGAACGCCGACGGACCACCAGGTGCTTTCGGCGTATATCGAGACCGATTTCGGTGGTGCTGCCGGTACCGCCAACAGTTATCAGACCAACAGCTATACCCCGCGTATCCGCCAGGCCTACATGACCTATAGCGATACGAAATGGGGGTTCCATGTCCTTGCCGGACAGGCGTGGAGCCTGACGACCGGCTATACACAGGGGCTTTTGTCGCGGCATGAGCAGTTGCCCCCCGTGGTGGATAACAACCAGATCCCCGGTATCGTGTTTACCCGCGTGCCCCAGATCCGCTTTATCAAGGATTTCGGGCGTAAATGGTGGGTGGGCCTGTCGATCGAGGCCCCGCAGGTCGCCTTTGCGGAATCTGACGGCATGCTGGACGATGGCACGTTGCAGCCGGGCGTGGGCATGCGTGGCGGCACGGATGTCCTGTATAACAATACCGGGACGGGTATGCTGAACCCCAATGCCAAATACAGCATGGATGTGGCGCCGGACCTTGTGCTCAAGGGCGCGCTGGATACGAAACTGGCCCATTATGAGGTGTACGGCCTGGCGCGCTGGTTCAAGGCACTGGAAAAGGCTTATGGCAGCAATTCGATCCGCGAACGGATTTCCTTTGCCGGGGGTGTCGGTGGCGACATCACCGTTCATGCCATTCCCAAATACCTGCAGGTGACGGGCAATGTCCTCGCGGGGAAGGGAATCGGGCGCTATGGGCCATCCATGATTTCCGACGCCACGTTCAAGGCTGATGGCACGCCCGCGCCCATTCCCGAACTGATTGGCAGCCTCGGGCTGATCGGGCATCCGACGGATAATGTGCTGCTCTATCTGTATGGTGGGATCGAAACGGCGGGCCGACGCAGCTATCGTGGTCTTGATGGACGCCAGTACGGCTATGGCGTCAGTGACCTTGATCTCGCCTCATGCGATATCGAACAGATCACGACCAGCACCTGTAATGCGCAGACGCGCACCGTGGCCGACATGACGGTGGGGGGCTGGTGGCATATGTTGCAGGGCCGTTATGGCGCGGTGATGACCGGTGTGCAGTATACCTATGTGCAGAAGATCGCATTTTCCGGCACCAATGGTGCGGGGGGCAGGATCGACCCGAAAACCGGGGGCAACACGATCTATGTCACTTTCCGCTATCTGCCATTTCAGTAGGGGGCGCATGCAGCGCGGCCAGGCAGTCTGACACCTGATGGTTCAGGTGTATGTCATGCATGGCGCGCAGCCCCGTGATCACGCCCGTGCGCCAGCGCCGGGTCATGCCGGTATCCACGCAGATGCGCCCCCCACCCAGCAATGCCCCATTGCCGGGATCAAGGATCTGCATCACCGCGCGCGGATTATGCGCAAGCCCCCGCCGAAGCGCGGCCTGCAGGGCGCTGACATGTGCGCTGTCGGTATTGGCGATCAGGTCGGGCACCAGTGCGATCCATCCCCCCCATCCGGCGGAAACGGCGCGGATCACATGTGGCCATGCCTGCTGCCGTTCAAGCTGCCTTACACTTTCACGTGCCCCCGTATCGCGGATGCGCGTCGCCAGCCCGCGTGCCGTCAGGACGCGCGATGCCTCCACCGGGGCGCCGGGCGTCGTGGGTGTGCCGGCCGCCAGCGCGGTCAGCCCGATGGGCAGCGCAAGAAGCAGCCAGAACAGCACAAGGCGTGGGAGGGAGCGTAGCCGCAAACTTTTTTCCTATGGCGTTGTTGTTGAACCCGTAAGTGGCAAAAGACCGGGACTTCGTGGCAATCACGGGGCAAGGATGGGGTAAATCATGGGCACGGGGCGGTTGCGGGGAAAACGCCATGTGCCTATAGCGTGCGGCAATATCCGTATTTCATCATCTGGTATCGGACGCGGTCCGGCGGGCTGGGGGCCCGGTTTTGCATCCGGCCCCGTTAAGGGCATGTTTGTGACCCCGCCATATCCGTCCCCCAAGGAGAGACAAGAGCAATGAGCGCCATTTCCACATCCGAGATCAGCCGCCTTCAGACCTGCCTGCGCCGCCTGCTGGGTTCGCCCGGCCTGACGGTTAATGCCCCGCCGCGCGCGGGCCTGTCGGTCGAACTGGCCGTCAATGGCGAAGTGGTGGGAACCATCCATCGTGACGAGGACGAAGGCGAGGTGTCCTATGCCGTGCATATGACAGTACTCGAAGAAGACCTGCCACCCGCGCGCTGATCCCTGCGCCCCGGCATCAGGCCCCGCGCCACAGCCCTGCCCCTGGCCCGCGCGGGTCAGTGCCGGGTAATGGCGGGGGGCTGTGCCTGCGTGGCGGAGGCTTCCATCAGCGGCTGGCGCGATGTTGGCAGGTCAATGCGATGGATCTGCCACTGGAACGCGTGAATGCGCATTTGCACGCGCAACGGTGTCTCGCCTTCATGGCCGGGCATGACGATGCTGGTTTCGAACAGGCCGGGCTTGACGAATCGCGCATGCACGCGCTGCACGAATGCCAGTGGGGTGAAGGTCGCCGCCTGTCCCTGCGGGACAAGGTGGTCGACGATATCGCCAAGGTTGTTTTCGTTCACGCGTGTATCAATCGCGTTCGACACGGCGGTACTGGCGAAGGAGGCCCCGAAGGCCGGCAGGTCGTCTTCGGCGGGCCTGGGGCCAAGAAGTTCATCCACCGCCTGTGTCTTGAGGCTGTCGCGTACGGAATTCCATCGCATGCTTTCGCCCAGTTCGTGCATGTCATGGTTCTGGATGGCGGATGAAATTGACCACAATGTGACAAAAGGCGATGCGGCATACAGTGATGTTGCCGCAGCGAACGTCCCGGCACATATCCAGCGCGCCTGCTGCCTGCGCATTTCCGGTAGCGACGACGGGATTTTCATGCGGGAAAGAGAAGACATTGTTTTATATTCCCCCATGGTGGTTCGCGGTCAGCCCGCATTATACTGGAAACATATCGGGCATGCATTGGTTTCATGAAATGGCACCCATGGCATCACGAAATTGTGATTTCATGCAGGGGCCCGTGGGCTTTGAAACAACACCAGGCCGGGGGTGACGGATGGATTTTTCCGAAGACGAGATACAGCGCTATGCGCGCCATATCCTCCTGCCGGAGGTGGGGGGCACGGGACAGGAAACCCTGCTGAAGGCCCGTGTCCTCATCATCGGGGCCGGCGGTCTTGGGTCCCCGCTTGCCCTTTACCTTGCCGCCGCTGGCGTGGGGCGGATCGGTCTGGTGGATGATGATGTGGTGGACCTGTCGAACCTGCAACGCCAGATCGCCCACGTCACGGCGCGGGTCGGCCATGCAAAAGTCGAATCGGCGGCGGAGGCGATGCGCGCGCTCAATCCCGGTGTGACGGTCGATTGTCATAACATCCGCCTTGGCCCGGATAACGTGCGCGAACTGGTGCGTGGATACGATATCGTGTGCGATGGGTGCGACAATTTCGCCACCCGCTACCTGCTGGCTGATGCGTGCGTGTTGGAACGCCGGACGCTGGTTTCGGCGGCGGTACTGCGGTTTGAGGGACAGCTTTCGACCTTTCGCCCGCATGACGGGGGGCCGTGCTATCGCTGCCTGTATCCATCCGCCCCGCCTGCCGGGATGGTGCCGTCATGCGCGCAGGCCGGGGTGTTTGGCGCCGTGACCGGCGTGATGGGTACCCTGCAGGCGACAGAGGTGCTCAAGGAAATCCTGGGCATTGGCGAAGGGCTGTCGGGGCGCCTGCTGGTGTGGGACGCGCTGGCGATGCGGTTTCATACTATCCGCCTGTCCCGCGACCCGGACTGCCGCCTGTGTGGGGGGCATGCGACCATCCATGACCTGTCGGGCCATGCCCCTGCCGCCGCCTCTGCCGCCGTCCATGGCGCGGCTTGCGGGCATGATGCGATGGCGCCGTCATGAGTGACGCCGTAAACGGGACGCCATCGGCGTGTGACAATGCGTCCGCGTCGGGGGATCTTGCGATCCTGCTGCTCGACGGGGGGTATGAACGGGCACATTATGCGCTGGTCCTTGCGGCGTCGGGCCTTGCGCTGGGGCGGTCGGTCGTGCTGTTCGCGGCCGGGCGGGGCGTGCATGCGCTGGCGCGGGACTGGCGGGGGTTGCGTGATGTGCGACAGGATGCGGAAATGGCCGCGCGCGGTGTCGCCACGTTTGCAACACTGCGCGATGCGGTGGTGGAACTGGAATGTACCCTGCTGGCGTGCGAGGCGGGACTGAGGCTATGTGGTCTGGGGCATGAGGCGCTGTTGCCATCGGTGCGTGTCGCGGGGGTGCCGACATTCCTGGATGCCGCCCGTGGGCGGCAGGTCATAACGTTATAAAAGGATTGAGGAACGCGATGGCGCAAGGCACGCGGCATGTTTGTGCACCGCATGTTTCCACCGCGCGGACGGTGGGCAATCGGGCGGCTTCCCCCATCGGGATGCGTTCGCGTCACCTGTGGGGCGCGGCGCGGGCCGCCACCATGCTGGCCCTGTTCGGTGGGGGCGTGATGGCAGGTGTCCATGGGGCGCAGGCGGCGGCCACTGCCCCGGCGGCACAGGCGGGCGCGCACCATGCCCCGCATCACGGCGCACACCATCACAAGGGGGTCGCGGCGGAAAAGAAAGGCGCACAGGCCAGCAAGGTCCATGCGGCCCATGCCGGGCATAAGGGCAAGGGCATATCCGCCGCCCACAGGCATGAACATGCCGCCGCCATGCCTGTTGCGCCGGCACATCATCACGCCCATGCCGCCGCCGTGGCGGCCCCCGTCGCGGCGGGGGCCGCGGTTGCGGCCACGGCGGCGGCAGGTACCACTGCTGCTGCGGCGCCCGCCGGTGCAGCGGCGGGGATGTCCCCTGACAAGGGCAGTGCGACCGGCCTGCCGCTGCCGCGCTTTGCCGCGTTCCGCGCGGACGAGGTCAACCTGCGCGCCGGGCCGGGACAGCGTTATCCCATCGACTGGGTGTATCACCGCCGTGGGCTGCCGGTGAAAATCGAACGTGAATTCGATGTCTGGCGACTGGTGGAGGATGCGGACGGACAGAAAGGGTGGGTCCATCAGGCAACCCTGGTGGGGACACGCACGTTCGTCATACCGGGACAGCCAGTCCAGGGTGATGCGCAGCAGGCAGGCCAGCCATCCGCAAAGGAAACGGATGTCATCGGTCGGGCCGACAGCCGCATCATCGGGCATGTGGCCGACGCCACGCAGGCGGCGGCCGTGCCGGGTGGTGTCATGCTGCGTGGCAAGGCAGATCCCGCGTCCCCCATTGTCGCGGTGCTCAAGCCCGGAGTGGTGGGGACGCTGCGCCAGTGTCCGGCAGGTTCGGGCTGGTGCCAGGTAACGGTCAAGCAGTACTCCGGCTGGCTGGAACGGCAGTCGCTGTGGGGGCTGCTGCCGCAGGAAGTCATCTCGCCGTCCTGATCGCGCTCTGGCCTGATCGCGGTCTGGCGTGCGCGGTGGCAGGCATTTCCCATGCCGTGCGCGCATCGGGAATGCCGGTTCAGGCAAGGGCCGCGAACGGCGCGCATTGCGTCCGTCCGGCAAAGAGGATTCCCGATGGACCCTATATTCGCGCATGACCAGCGACGGACCAAGATTGTGGCGACGCTGGGACCGGCCACCTCCAGTTACGGGACCATACGCGCGCTGGCGGATGCCGGCGTCGATGTGTTCCGCCTCAATTTCTCCCACGGGCTGCACGCCGAACACGCGCAGCGCCATGCGACCATCCGCGCGGTGGAAGCCGAGATCCAGCGACCGCTGGGCATTCTGGCCGACCTTCAGGGGCCGAAGCTGCGGGTTGGCACCTTTGCCGACGGTGGCGTGACCCTGCGCCCCGGCGCGATGTTCCGCCTTGACCTTGAACCCCATCCGGGGGACGAGACGCGCGTCCATCTGCCGCACCCCGAAATCGTGGAGGCCGCCGCCATCGGCAGCAGCCTTCTGCTTGATGACGGCAGGCTCCGGCTGGAGGTACGTGAAAAGGGGGCGGATCACCTCCTGACGCAGGTGGTGGTCGGGGGGCGCCTGTCGGATCGCAAGGGCGTCAATGTTCCCGATGTGGTCCTGCCCATCCCCGCCATTACCACAAAGGACCGCGATGATCTGGCCTTCGCCCTGGAACTCGGGGTGGAATATGTTGGCCTGTCCTTTGTCCAGCGCCCGCAGGACGTGCGCGATGCGCGTGAACTTGTCGGGGGGCAGGCCTGGATACTGACCAAGATGGAAAAGCCGCAGGCCATGGACAGCGTGGACGAGATTGTGGCCCTGTCGGACGTGGTGATGGTCGCGCGTGGCGACCTTGGCGTCGAACTGCCGCCAGAACAGGTGCCGGTGGCGCAAAAGCGGATCATCCGCGTTGCACGCCGCATGGGCCGCCCGGTGATTGTTGCGACGCAGATGCTTGAAAGCATGGTCCACGCCCCTACCCCCACCCGGGCGGAAGCGTCGGATGTGGCGACGGCGGTGTTTGATGGGGCGGATGCGGTCATGCTGTCGGCGGAGACCGCCGTGGGCGATTACCCGCGTGAGGCGGTGGCGATCATGGATCGTATCGTACGCAGCGTGGAAGGCGATGCGGGATGGAACCTGACGATGCAGGCCGCCACCCCATCACCTGCCGAAAGTACCGTCGCCGATGCGATCGCCGCCGCGTCACGGCAGGTGGCGGTATCGGTGGATGCCCCGGTCATCGTGGCCTTTACGCTGGGGGGGCGCACGGCGTTGCGCATTTCGCGTGAACGGCCCGACTGCGTGGTGATTGGCCTGACGCCCACGGATGAAATCGCGCGCAGGCTGTGTATCGCATGGGGCGTGGTTGCGCTTTCGGCGGGGCAGGAAGTTCCGGTCTATGGGATCGAGACCGTGGTGGACCAGGCCCTTGAAGCCGCGACGCAGGCCCGGTGCGCGGGGCCGGGGGATGCTGTGGTCATTGCCGCCGGTCTGCCCTTTGGTGTGACCGGCAGTACCAACACCTTGCGTGTGGCGCGGGTGCAGTAGGGTCAGGCCCCACTGGTCACCGGTAAAAAACAAAAAAAGTTTTTGGGTGCCGCCTTTTTTCAAAAAGGCGGCGTCTTTCGAAGCTTTTTGGAAAAAGCTTCACAAAAAACCTTTAGGATTTCAGTATGTTATCGAGGGTGACTTTCCAGACAGTCTCTCAAGCCTCCTGCCCCCAAACCTCTTCTTTCTGCCCTGTGACCGGCAGTATTTTTACGAAACAGCCAGAAGGGGCCGCAGACCTGATGATCAGCCCTGACGATCAGGCCTGATGGTTTTCAATGAGGGTGCGCCGGATGGCGCGCCCGCGTGCGATGCGATCGACGATGATCGTGTCGTCGCCCCTGCGGATGGCGTCGGCCATGACCTGTGCGTCGGTCATGAAACGTTCAAGCATCTCCAGCAGTGCTTCGCGGTTGTTCAGGAAGATGTCACGCCACATCGTCGGGTCGGACGCCGCGATGCGGGTGAAATCGCGAAAGCCCGATGCCGCGAAATCCAGCACTTCGGAACGTGTTTCATCCGCCAGGTCATCCGCCGTGCCGCAGATGGTGAACGCCAGCAGGTGCGGCAGGTGGCTGACGATGGCGCACACCCGGTCATGATGTTCGGGCGTCATGGTGCGCAGGCGCGCGCCCATCGCCTCCCACATGGCGCAAATCCGCGCCACCGCGTCGGCGGGCGTGTCCTGCAACGGCAGAAGCAGGCACCAGCGGTTTTCAAACAGGCTGGGAAACCCCGCGTCGGGGCCGGAATATTCCGTCCCCGCCATCGGGTGCGCGGGGACGAAGGCGATATCGGGGCGTGACGCCAGCGCGGGCAGTACGGCGTTGATGACCGAAACCTTGGTCGATCCCACCTCGCTCAGGATCGCGCCGGGTTTCATGGCCGGGACGACCTGTGCCGCGACCTCGCCAATCACGCCCACCGGCACGCACAGGATCACGCAGTCCGCATCCCGCACCGCCTGTGTGGCGTCGGGCTCCACCTGGTCGGCAATGCCGAGTTCACGCACGCGCGCACAGACCTTCGGGTCGATATCGCTGGCGACGATTTCACGCGCAATGTCACGGTCCATCATCGCACGGCGCAGGATGGACGAACCGATCAGGCCCGGTCCAATGATGACCAGCTTGTCAAACAGGGGGGGGACGAAGGGCGTGGCGGTCATGGCGGCACCGGGTCAAAGCTGTGCGGGGATGGGGGCGGGTTATTCGCCCGGTGGGGTGGTGGTGGACGGGGTTGCGGCGGGGGCGGCGTCCTTGGCGTCGGGAGGCGTGGCCTGCGGCGTCGTGCGCAGGCCACGCATTTCCATGGCCTGCCATCCCAGCAGCATCGGGATGCCGATCACCAGTTCACGCCCGCGTCGCAGCAGTGACAGCCCAAGCGAGACGGACGGCGCAATGCCAAAGGCCGAACCCAGCGCGATATAGGCCGCTTCCTGCACGCCCAGCCCGGCGGGGACAAGGAATGAGACGGACATGATACCGCAGGCCACGCCCTCGATGGCGATCGCGCCGCTGAAGCTGAGCTTCGCGCCAAGGAAATAATACGCAACCCAGATCGTGCCCGCACTGCCCAGCCAGCCCAGATAGTGCAGGAACGCGGCCTCTGCGATGCGGCGCGGGTGCGACCAGATCTCGTCAAAACGTTCCTGCAGGCTGTCGGCGCTGCTCATCATCGCATCCTGCCACTGCGTCGCCATGTTATGGCCCAGCATGCGGCCCGCACGCTTGAGCAGCGACCCCCCGTGCTGTTGTGTCCAGATGAAGCCGCCAATTCCCATCGTCAGCAACACAAGACCGATGATCACCGGCTTGGCGAAGGGGCTGGATTGCTGGTGGGCGACAAGGCACAGCACGGCGGTGAGGATGAACAGGATCTGGCCCATCACCTCTGTCGTGATGTCCACCAGGTTCGCGCACGCGGCTTCCGGCCCGCTGATGGTGCGTCCGCGACGTCCCGCGAACAGGTGGCTTGAACAGGTCGCGCGGATGCCGATCACCATCCCCCCAAGCTGGGAGAAGGGCAGGCATGACGCCGCCGCATCACGGATCATGCGCGATACCAGCAGTTGCCGGACAGAAATGTCACGACAAGCCGCGTGCCATGCAAGACCCAGTATTGCATCGACTGCAAGCTGCGCCAGCACGGTTGCCATGAATCCGACGAAGCCGATCGACACGATCGCCTTCATGACGGAGCCCGCGCCAAGCCACGCCGTGCAACCGGTAAGGAAGGCCAGGCCAAGGAAGGCCAGCAGGATGGTAAGCTTTCTCAAGAAAGATCCGTAATGCGTCTGTTAAGCCGAAAAGCGGTCGCAATGTCCGCCCGAAGTGACAGTGCGCGCCTGACTTACACCACGACAGGGTCTGGCGCCACCGCGAGGTGTCGGGATAAATGGTACTTCTTGCTGGTTGCGAGTCCGTATCGCAATCTTGAATTCTGTCACGGAGTGCTCGTTCAGGTCATGACTGCCCCAACGCTCGTCACCGGTGCAACCGGTTTTGTCGGCTCTGCTGTCGCCCGCAACCTGCTGGAACGTGGCCATTCGCTGCGCCTTATGGTGCGCAAGGGCAGTGATCTCACCAACCTGCGCGACCTGCCATGCGAACTGGTGGAAGGGGACCTGTCCACCCCGTCCACCTTTGACGCTGCGGTGCGCGGGTGCCGGTATGTGTTTCATGTGGCCGCGGATTACCGCCTGTGGGTGCCCGATCCCGTCCCCATGATGATCGCCAATGTGGAGGGGACACGCCAGCTCATGCTTGCGGCGCAGCGCGCGGGCGTGGAAAAGATCGTCTACTGTTCCTCCGTTGCGGCGCTTGGCCTGATCGGGGACGGGACGGTGTGCGACGAGGAAACGCCGGTCCATGAACATGGCGTGATCGGGATCTACAAGCGTTCCAAATACCGCGCGGAGCAGGAAGTCCTGCGCCTGGTCCATGAACGTGCGCTGCCTGCCGTGATCGTCAACCCCTCCACCCCTGTCGGCCCGCGCGACATCAAGCCCACGCCCACGGGGCAGATGATCCTCGACTGTGCCGCGGGGCGGATGCCTGCCTATGTCGATACGGGTGTGAATATCGTCCATGTTGATGACGTGGCCGAGGGGCATGCGCTGGCGCTGGAACGTGGGCGCGTGGGGGAGAAATATATCCTGGGCGGGCAGAATTACCTTCTGCGCGACCTGTTTGCGATGACGGCGGAACTTGCCGGGGTGGCGCCCCCGCGCGTCCGCCTGCCACAGGCGGTGATCTGGCCCGTTGCGATCGTCAGCGAATGGCTGTCGCGCATGTTCGGCATCGCCCCGCGCGTCACGCGCGAAATGCTGGCGATGTCGCACAAGAAGATGTTCTTTTCCTCTGACAAGGCGATCCGGGAACTGGGCTATTCCCCCCGTCCCGCGCGGGACGCCGTAAAGGACGCCATCGACTGGTTCCGCCAGCATGGTATGCTGGATTGAGGTCCGCGGCATGCTGCTTATCGCCATTGCGGGGCTGGCGCTGGCCATATGGGGGTGGCTGATCTTCTTCCACGGGCGTTTCTGGCAGGCTGGCCCGATCCTTGCCCCGGTGGGTGGCAGGCAGCTTGACCGCAGGCGATGCCCCGACGTCTGTGTCGTGGTGCCCGCGCGTGATGAGGCCGCGGCGATCACGCAATGTCTTTCGTCCCTGCTGGCGCAGGATTATCCGGGGCGGTTGCATGTCATCGTCGTTGATGATGGCAGCACCGATGGGACGGGACGACTGGCGCGCAAGGTGGCCGATCCGAAAAAACGCCTGACGGTCGTGGCCGGCAGGCCCCGCCCCGCGGGGTGGAGCGGTAAGCTCTGGGCTGTAAGCCAGGGCATGGCGGAGGTCGCGCGCCTGTGTCCCGCGACCGATGGGTTCGTCCTGCTGACGGATGCGGACATCACCCATGATGCGCGCCATGTCTCCACCCTTGTGGCCTGGGCGGAGGGGAGCGGCCTCGATCAGGTGTCGGAAATGGTGCAGCTCCACTGCGTCAGTCCCGCCGAACGCATGCTGGTCCCGGCCTTCGTCTTTTTCTTTGCCCTGCTCTATCCCTTCGCCAGCGTCAACGATCCGCGCAGCAAAACCGCCGGGGCCGCCGGTGGGACAATTCTTGTGCGTCGGACGGCGCTTGCACGGATTGGCGGGATCGACAGCCTGCGCGGCGCACTGATCGACGATTGCACGCTTGCCGCGCGTATCAAGCATGGGGGCGGGAAGATCTATCTGGGGCATAGCTGCCTTGCCCGTTCCATCCGGCCCTATCCCCACCCGCATGATATCTGGCGCATGGTGGCGCGCACGGCATATGTGCAACTGCGATATTCGCCGTGGAGGCTGCTTGCGACGGTGATCGGGATGATCGTGGTGTGGATCGTGCCGATGGAACTTGCCCTGTTTACCCATGGCGCGGCCTGCCTGTTGGGGGCTGCGGCGTGGGTTATGTCGATGGCGTCGTACACCCCCACGCTGCGCCGGTTCAACCTGATGCCCGCGTGGGCGCTGTTGCTGCCGGTTGTGGCGGGTTTTTATACACTGGCGACCATCGGGTCGGCCATCAATCACCATCGGGGACGGGGCGTGGTGTGGAAAAGCCGTGCCTATACCGATGCCGATGGGGCGATTTCGACCTATACCCATCCCGAAGCCGGTGGTGCGGTCATGAACAGGACAATGACAGGGGATGACATAGGGTGAGTAAAGCCGAACACGACGCATGGGGAAGCGAGGACGTCTCGTCTGGCAAGGGGGCGGGGGATGAGAATTTTCCTGTCGGCTCCCTGCTGATCAGCCGCGACCAGCGTCCGCATGTCCATGCCTATTATGATTTTGCCCGTGTCATCGACGATATCGTGGACAGCACGAAGCTTGACCCGCAGGCGAAGATCGACCGCCTTGATGCCATGGAGGGTGTGGTGCGCGGCACCGTGGCCGCCCCCGCCCGTCCCGATGCACAGACGGCGGCAAGGGTGCGCGAGATGTTTGCGCGTACGGGCGTGCCGGTTGAAACCGCAACCGACCTGATCGTCGCCTTCCGTCAGGATGCGGTCAAGAACCGGTACGACACGTGGGACGAACTGTTGGAATACTGCCGCTATTCCGCCAATCCGGTGGGGCGGTTCCTGCTGGCGCTGCATGGTGAGGGGCCGGAGACGGCAGGTCCGTCCGATGCGTTATGCACGGCGTTGCAGGTCATCAACCACCTGCAGGATTGTGCGGATGACCTGCGTGCGCTCGATCGTTGTTACCTGCCGCGCGAATGGATGGCGCGCGAGGGCGCGCAGGTGGAGGATCTGTATGGCCCCTATGCCCTGCCTGCCCTGCGCCGTGTGTTCGACGCGATGCTGGACGGTGTGGACCGCCTCAATGACGAAGCATCCCGCCTGCCCGCGCTGGTGCATGACCGGCGTATGCGCATGGAATGTGCGGTGATCGTTGGCCTGTCAAAGCGTCTTGCCGCCCGCCTGCGGCGTGAGGACCCGCTGGCGGGGCGGGTCAAGCTGTCACGTGGCGACATGCTGGCGGCGATGGGCGGTGCGCTGCGTGTCATCCGCCGCTGATGCCGCGCATGTCGGCAGGCGGATTTTGCCGTTAGGGTAATTGCCGTTAAAGAACGTCCGGCAGACATTGTGAACCTTGGATGGAACGGAAAACGCGGGGATGGTTTTTTTGCGCGCGCGGCATGATGGCACGACCCCACATGGCACGGCCCCACTGGGATGCGACCCCACGGACCTGATGCAGGTCGAGGCGGTGGTAACGGCGTCGGGCACGTCCTTTGGCAAGGGTATGCAGATCCTGCCGCCGGACCGGCGGTATGGGATGTATGCCGTGTATGCCTTCTGTCGCCTGGTGGATGACGTGGCCGATGACGAAGGCGAAGCCCGGGACAAATGCGACCGGCTTGATGCATGGCGGGCACGTATCGCGCGGCTGTATGCGGGACAGGCGGACGATGCGCTGGATCGTGTACTTCTGTCCACCATCCGTATGTTCGGTCTGCGGCAGGAGGATTTCAATGCCGTGATCGACGGCATGGAAATGGATGCGCGTGGCCCCATCGTCGCCCCGGACGAGGCGACGTTTGACCTGTATTGCGATCGTGTCGCCTCTGCCGTGGGGCGTCTGTCTGTGCGTGTGTTCGGCGATGCCTCGGCCGAGGCGGACAAGGTGGCCCATCACCTTGGCCGTGCGTTGCAGATTACCAATATCCTGCGTGACGTGGCGGAGGACGCGCGGATCGGGCGGCTGTACCTGCCTGCTGAACTGCTGTCGCGTTTCGATGTGCCGCTGACCCCGCAGGGGGCATGCCATGCGGCGGGACTGGATGCGGTGGGACGCATTCTGGCGGGACGGGCACATGACCATTTCCGCGCCGCGGATGCCGCGATGCGCCGGTGCAACCGCCGGGCCATGCGCCCTGCGCGCGTGATGGGCGCGACCTATGCCGCGATCCTGTCCGCGCAGGAACGCCATGGGTGGCGCGACCTGTCGCACCGTGTTTCGCTGTCGCGCCCGCGCAAGCTGCTGATTGCAGCCCGCGCGCTGGTGGCCTGAACGCATGAGCGGACATATCCATATCGTCGGCGGCGGCCTTGCGGGCCTGTCGGCGGCCGTTGAACTGGCGGGTGCCGGGGAACGCGTCACGGTGTACGAGGCCGGACCGGCCTGTGGCGGGCGGGCGCGTTCATATGTGGACAAACATCTTGGCTGTCGCATCGACAATGGCAACCACCTGCTGCTGTCGGGCAATCGGGCGGTCAACCGCTATCTTGGGCTGATTGGCGCGCAGGATACGTTGACGGGGCCGTCACGCCCGGTCTTCCCCTTCATCGACCTTGCGGACCGTGCGCGCTGGACGCTGGACCTGTCGCGCGGGAAGGTTCC
This sequence comes from Novacetimonas hansenii, assembly GCF_014843995.1. Lineage (NCBI taxonomy): Bacteria > Pseudomonadati > Pseudomonadota > Alphaproteobacteria > Acetobacterales > Acetobacteraceae > Novacetimonas > Novacetimonas hansenii. The sequence goes on from NZ_CP062147.1 coordinate 322,830, forward strand.
GTTGTGGGTGCTGTCGCGCCGGCGCCGTGTGCCGGGCATGCGGCTGGGGGAACTGCGCAGCCTGATGCGCCTGATGGAGGCAGCCCCCGATATCGTGGTGTCGGACTGCCTGATGCCCGGTGCGCTGTCGTCGCGCCTGCTGGAACCGTTTGCGATTTCCGTCCTCAACACCATGCCCGACGTCGGCAGTGCGGCATTGCTGGGCGCAGTGGTGCGTGAAAGCCTGGCGCAGGGGGGGCGGCATTGCCTGCCACGCTTCCCGCAGGACGGGCTGTCCGAAAGTTTCGTTGATCCGGCGCTGTCGCACCTCGCGCTGATGAAGGCACAGGTCCAGACCGGCGTGCGCATCAGTGCGGTGGAGGCCGGGGACGGGCGCGTCACCATGCTGCGCGCAACGGGGCAGGATATCGCCATTGGTCCGGGGGACGCGGTGATCATGGCAACGCCTGCACCGGTCGCGGCCTCCCTGCTGGAGGGACAGCTTCCCGGGTTCAGCGCCCCGGACCAGTTCGAGGCCATCGTGAACGCGCATTTCGCCATGCCTTATGTGCCCGTGGCGACCGGTGCGCTGGCGCAGGCGCGCTTTATCGGTCTGGTGGGAGGGATCAGCGAATGGGTGTTCATCAAGGGGCACATCCTGTCTGTGACCGTCAGCGCCGCCAACCGTTATGCCGCATATGACACCGACGCTCTGGCCCGCACCATCTGGGGGGAGGTGCGCGCAGCCCTTGACCCCGCGTTGACGATGGCCCTGCCGGTGGACATGCCGCCGATGCGCATCGTGCGTGAAAAGCGCGCGACCTTCGCCGCAACCCCGGCGCAGGATCGGCTGCGGCCCGCCACGCGCACGATGTTGCCCAACCTGATGCTGGCCGGGGACTGGACGGAAACCGGCCTGCCCGCCACGATCGAGGGCGCGATCCGTTCTGGTGTTGCCGCGGCGCAGGCCGTCCGGCAGCGCCACGGTGCATGAACGGCTGTTTGAAAATAGCTGCTTGATAAAGAAAAAAGTTTTCGGGTGCGGCCTTTTTCCAAAAATATGACGTCTTTTGACGCGTGTTTCAGAAGGCCACACCGGAAATTTTTTTGAATCTGGAACAGGCCCCTGCCGGATAATGGGGGAATATGGGATTATGGCGCAGAAACCTGAAACGACGACGACCCGCAAGGCCCCGGCCCGCAAGACCACGACGACACGCAGGCGCACCGCCACAAAGGTGGTCAGACCTGATGCGCCATTGGCGGCGGCGGACCTTGATGCGGCCGTCACCCGTGCGCAGGCCGCGTTGGGACAGCGACAGAAGGAAGACGGCCACTGGGTTTTCCCCCTGGAGGCGGACGCCACCATTCCGGCTGAATATGTCTTGCTCGAACATTTCCTTGATCGGATCGACCCGGCGCTGGAAAAGCGGATTGGCATCTATCTGCGTCGTATCCAGGGCGCGCATGGTGGTTGGCCCCTGTATGAAAATGGCAGGTTCGACCTTTCCGCGTCGGTCAAGGCGTATTTTGCCCTCAAGGCCATTGGCGACGACATCAATGCCCCGCACATGATCCGTGCCCGGGCGGCAATCCTGCATCATGGTGGTGCGGAACGCACCAACGTGTTCACTCGCCTGCAGCTTGCGCTGTTTGGGGAGGTGCCATGGCACGCCGCACCCGCCATGCCGGTCGAACTGATGCTGATGCCGCGCAAGGCGCTGTTTTCGGTATGGAACATGTCGTACTGGTCGCGGACGGTCATCGCGCCCCTGCTGGTGCTGGGGGCCGTGCGGCCCTGTGCGCTGAACCCGCGCGGTGTCCATATCCCCGAACTGTTCGTAACCCCGCCCGACAGGGTGCGCGATTGGGTCCGGGGGCCGTACCGTTCCCGTTGGGGGCATGTGTTTCAGTATCTGGACAGGGTACTGCATCCAGCGGAACGTTTTTTCCCGCGTAAAACGCGCCGTCGTGCGATCCGTGCCGCCGTGGACTTCGTTGAAAAACGCCTTAATGGCGTGGATGGGCTGGGCGCGATCTATCCCGCCATGGCCAATACCGTCATGATGTTCCGCGCACTGGGCGTGCCCGATACCGACCCCCGCGCCGCGACAGCGTGGGAAGCGGTGCAGCGCCTGCTGGTCAATCAGGGCAGGGAAACCTATTGCCAGCCCTGCGCGTCCCCCATATGGGACACCGGCCTTGCGGGGCACGCCATGATCGAATCCGCCACCGGTCCTGATGGCATTGCACCACAGGCGACGAAGGAGAAGCTGGCGAAGGCTGCCCAATGGCTGCGTGGACGCCAGATCCTTGACGTCAAGGGTGACTGGGCGATGAACTGCCCGGATGTGAAGCCCGGTGGCTGGGCGTTCCAGTACAACAATGACTACTACCCCGACGTGGACGACACGGCGGTGGTGGGCATGCTGCTGCACCGTGCGGGCGATCCGGCCAATGCCGAAGCGCTGGAGCGCGCACGCCACTGGATCATTGGCATGCAAAGCAGCAATGGCGGTTGGGGGGCGTTTGACATTGATAACGACCTTGATGTGCTCAACCACATTCCTTTCGCCGATCATGGGGCGCTGCTTGACCCGCCGACCGCCGATGTGACGGCACGTTGCATTTCCTTCCTTGCGCAGCTTGGCCATGGTGTGGATCGCCCGTGCATCGAACGCGGTCTTGATTACCTGCGCACGGAGCAGGAGGCGGACGGGTCATGGTTCGGCCGCTGGGGCACCAATTACATCTATGGCACCTGGTCGGTGCTGTGTGCGCTGAACGCGGCGAATGTGGCAAAGGACGACCCGATGGTCGTCCGCGCCACAGACTGGCTGCGGTGCAGGCAACGCGCGGATGGTGGCTGGGGTGAGGGATGTGAATCCTACGAAGGTGGCCCCCATGGTGAATATGGCCAGAGCCTGCCGTCGCAGACCGCATGGGCCGTGCTGGGCATGATGGCTGCGGGCCTGAAGGATGATGCGGCGGTTGCGCGTGGTGTGGCGTATCTGGCCCGGACGCAGGGTACGGATGGCGAGTGGGCCGAAGAGCCGTATAATGCCGTCGGTTTTCCCAAGGTGTTTTACCTGCGGTATCATGGCTACCGACAGTTTTTTCCGCTGATGGCGCTGTCGCGCTATCGCAACCTGCAAAACAGCAATAGTGGCCGCGTGGGGTATGGATTCTGATTATGGATAACAGCATGCAGGCCACGGTTGTGGTGCCCTTCACCCGTCTTGGGATCGTGGTCGGGATGGAGGCGGAGGCCGCCCTGATCCGCCCGTTCTTCCCCGCCGCGCGCTTTGGCATCAGTGGCGCGACGCTTGATGGCGCACGGCGTGCGACCTCCATCCTGCTGACGTCCGGGGTGGATGCGGTTCTGTCGTTCGGGCTGGCCGCGGGTCTGGACCCGGCGCTGTATCCGGGGATTGTCCTGTTGCCACGTCATGTTGTGGTCGATGGGGCGCGTATCCCCACCGATCCGGCCTTTTCCGACTGGCTGGGGCAGGGGCTGCGGACGGTGCAGCGCGGGGATCTGCTACACAGTGATGTGATCGTCTCCGACCGGCAGGAGAAAGCCGAACTGTTTGCGCAGAGCGGGTGCGAAGGGCTGGATATGGAAAGTGGCGTGGTGGCGACGCTGTGTTCCGAGCGCAAGGTTGCGTTCGCGGTCCTGCGTGTCGTGTGCGACCCGGCGGACCGCACCTTGCCCCCCGCCGCCGTGGTGGCGTTGCAGCCGGGCGGGGGGATCGCACTGGGCGCGATCCTGCGCAATGTGCTGGCCCATCCGGGGCAGATCCCGGCCCTGATCGAAGTGGGACGGGATGCGGGTATGGCCCGCAAGGCCGCGCGCGCCATGTTGCGGCGGCGGTTTGACCCGGACTGATATGCTGCCTTCTTTGTCTTTAAAGAGGTGGTTTGAAAATCATAAAGGTTTTTGGTGAAGCTTTTTCCAAAAATCTTCAGAAGACGCCGCCTTTTTGAAAAAAGGCGGCACCCAAAAACTTTTCTGATTTTCTATCAATGATTTGTTTTCAAGAAATCTTTAAGAAGATGACACTCTTTTTGAAGCTTTTCGGGGAAAGCTTCACTAAAAAAACTTATAATATCTCAGGAAGTTATGGGGTCTTTCTTTTTTAAAAACCTCTGAATGGCCGGTTTTCAGAGGGCGATGCCCTTTGGGCGGGTCAAGGGCTGCGCCCTTGCAGAGGGTGTGTCACCACGCATGGGCGACATGTGTGTTCCCATGCAGGTACCGGGCATCAGCCATCTGTGGAATATCCTGCTGTTTTTGCGCTATGTTTCAAAGAATGACAGCAATCCGGCGCTGATGCCGCACGTTCGCGATGCAGCGGCGGCGATGCGGAATTGATTCGCGTCAATGTGTCGCAGGGTCGATAGTCGATAGGATGTCGGTGGGTGTCGGGAAAGGAAAGACGGGCATGACAAAGGCTGTTCTGGCGTTGAATGCAGGGTCGTCCAGCCTGAAATTCGCCCTGTTCCGCATTGACCCGACCGATACCCCCACAAGTCCCAGCCACCGCATCGCCTCGGGCGAGGTGGAGGGCATTGGCACCCATCCGCATTTCCGCGCCAGGGATGCGGACGGCAAGGTCCTGCTTGATGAAAGCTGGGACGCCCAGGAAGCGGGGACGCCTGATGCGCATCATGGCCCCATGGCCACCCTGATGGAGTGGGTGGGCGAACATCTGGGTCATGTCGAACTGATGGGGGTGGGGCACCGTGTTGTCCATGGCGGGCCGGATTTCATCCGCCCGGTGCGCATCACACCCGATGTGCTGGCCGCCCTGACGGCGCTGACGCCGTTTGCCCCCCTGCATCAGCCCGGCAGTCTGGCGCCCGCGCGCGCGCTGATGGCACAGCGGCCCGACCTGCCGCAGGTCGCGTGTTTCGATACGGCCTTTCACCATACCATGCCCCCTGTCGCGCAGGCACAGGCCCTGCCGCGTTCCTATGCCGCCAAGGGCGTGCGGCGGTATGGTTTCCATGGGTTGTCATATGAATATATCGCCAACTGGCTGCGCGCGCGCGCGCCGCATCTGGCGGGTGGTCGCTGTATCGTGGCGCATGTCGGCAGCGGTGCCAGCCTGTGCGCCATGCATGAAGGGCACAGTATCGATACCACGATGGGGTTTTCGGTGCTGGACGGGCTGATGATGGGCACACGCTGCGGTCATCTTGACCCGGGTGTGATCCTTTACATGCTCAGGGAAGAAGGGCTGGACGCAGCAGCGATCGAAAAGGTGCTGTACCACGACTCCGGCCTGCTGGGGGTTTCGGGGGTGTCCAATGACATGCGTGACCTGCATGCGCGCGCCGCCCACGATCCCGCCGTCAGCGCGGCGCTGGAGCTGTTCGTCTATCGCTTTGTGCAGGAAGCGGGCATGATGGCCGCGTCGTTGCAGGGGCTGGACGGACTGGTCTTCACGGCGGGCATTGGGGAAAATGACGCCATCGTGCGTGCTGCGATCTGTGCGCGGCTGCAATGGCTGGGCGTGCGGCTCGATGCTGCCGCGAATATCGCGAACAGCGAAATTATCAGCACATCCGACAGCAAGGTCGAGGTGCGGGTCATTCCGACGGATGAGGAAACGACGATCCGCCGCCATGTGATGATGTGTCTGGCGTAACGGACACGGACAATTTGTTTCGAAGGGGACGCAGATGAGTGAGACAGCATCCACCACGCCATTATCGGCACAGGAACTGGCATTATTCAACAAATGGTGGCACGCGGCCAACTATCTGTCGATCGCGCAGATCTACCTGCTGGCCAATCCGCTCCTGCGCGAGCCGCTGAAGCTTGAGGATACCAAGCCACGCCTGCTGGGGCACTGGGGCACCACGCCGGGGCTGAATTTCCTGTATCTCCACCTCAACCGCATCATTCGTGAACAGGATCGCAGCATCCTGTTCATCGCGGGGCCGGGCCACGGGGCGCCGGGTGTGATTGCCAACACCTATCTTGAAGGCACCTATAGCGAGTATTTCCCCGAAGTGTCGCAGGACGCGGACGGGCTGGCGCGGCTGGTCAAGCAGTTCTCCTTCCCCGGTGGCATCCCCAGCCATGCTGCCCCCACCACGCCGGGTTCCATCAACGAAGGTGGCGAACTGGGATATTCCCTGTCGCATGCCTATGGTGCGGTGTTCGACAACCCCGACCTGATCGCCGCCTGCGTCGTCGGTGATGGCGAGGCGGAAACCGGGCCGCTGGCGACATCGTGGCACAGCAACAAGTTCCTTGACCCCAAGACCGATGGCGCGGTCCTGCCGATCCTGCACCTCAATGGCTACAAGATCGCGAACCCCACCGTTCTGGCGCGTATCTCGCCCGAGGAACTGGTCTCCCTGTTCAAGGGCTATGGCTATGACCCGATCGTGGTCGAAGGTGACGTGCCCGACGTGGTGCATCAGGCCATGGCGAATGCGATGAACACGGCGTTTGCCCGCATCGACGCCATCCAGACGGCCGCCCGCACCGAAGGCAGGACCGAACGGCCCATATGGCCCATGATCATCATGCGCACGCCCAAGGGCTGGACCTGCCCCAAGACGGTGGACGGCCAGCGGGTCGAAGGATACTGGCGCGCCCATCAGGTGCCCTTTACCGACCTTGGCAATCCTGCGCACCTCAAGCTGCTTGATGAATGGCTGCACAGCTACAGGCCAGAGGAACTGTTTGACGAAAACGGCACGCTGATGCCCGAAATTGCGGCGCTTGCGCCCAAGGGCAACCGCCGTATGAGTGCCAACCCCCATGCGAATGGCGGCCTGCTGCGTCGCGACCTGCGCCTGCCGGACGTGGCGCCCTATGCCGTGACGGTGGAAGCGCCAGGCCATGCGCTGGGTGAGGGGACGCGCGTGCTGGGATCGTGGCTGCGTGACGTGATGAAGGAAAACCTGTCATCACGCAATTTCCGCGTGCTGGCACCCGATGAGAACAATTCGAACCGCCTTAACGCTGTGCTTGACGTTACGAACCGCGCATGGAACGCCGAGACGTTCGATTACGATGACCATCTGTCCGTTGATGGCCATGTGATGGAAATCCTTAGCGAGCATACCTGTCAGGGCTGGCTGGAAGGTTACCTGCTGACGGGCCGCCATGGCTTCATGTCGTGCTACGAGGCGTTCATTCACATTGTCGACTCGATGGTCAACCAGCATGCCAAGTGGATCAAGCAGGCTGATGAAGTGGCATGGCGTGCGCCGATCGCCTCGCTTAACTATCTGCTGACATCGCATGTCTGGCGTCAGGACCATAACGGGTTCAGCCATCAGGACCCGGGTTTCATCGACCATGTCCTGAACAAGAAGGCCAAGACCGTCCGCGTGTACCTGCCGCCCGATGCGAACACGCTGCTATGCACGGCCAAGACCTGTCTGGAAAGTCGTGACCGCGTGAACGTTATCGTGGCGGGCAAGCAGCCGGAGCCACAGTGGCTGGATATGAATGCCGCCATTGAACATTGCGCGCAGGGAATTGGCATCTGGGAATGGGCCAGCAATGACAAGGGGGGTGAGCCCGATGTCGTGATCGCCTGCGCCGGTGATGTCCCCACCATCGAGGCACTGGCCGCGACGCAGATCCTGAATGAACATCTGCCGGACCTGAAAATCCGTGTCATCAATGTGGTGAACCTGCTGACGTTGCAGACCCCGCAGGAACATCCCGACGGTCTGGACGATGCAGTGTTCGACAGCCTGTTCACCGTGGACAAGCCGGTGATCTTCGCCTTCCATGGCTATCCCGCGCTGATTCACAAGCTGATCTACAAGCGGACCAACTGCCGCAACTTCCACGTTCATGGCTATCGTGAGGAAGGTTCGACCACGACACCGTTCGACATGACGGTGCGCAACAATCTGGACCGGTTCCATCTGGTGCAGAACGTGATCCGCCGCGTGCCCGCCCTTGCGGTCAAGGCGGCCTATGCCAACCAGTTGATCAATGACAAGCTGAACGAGCATAAGCGTTATGTCGCGCAATACGGGCAGGACCTGCCGGAAGTGCGGAACTGGCGCTGGTCATAAGGTTTGTCGGCGCTGACCCGGATCATCTGATCCGGCTGTGATCTTCTGGTACCGGCAGTGAGCATGGCTTGCTGCCGGTATTTTTTTCGGGCGGTATTTTCCTGTCATGACCAATTTTGAAAACAGGAAATATTTTCAAAGTTCTTATGGAAATATTTCCTGAAATCTTCTTGTGGTTATGACATGAACGTCTTTTTTCATTGTTTCTGCAAACAAGAAGACACGTCCTGCATAATATAAAAATACCCGTTTCCAGTTATTTTCATGCAACTGGAAACGGGCATCATAATCAGTTCGTGACCCATGTAATCCCGTGTGGATTACTGCTGGAACAGGTGCGCAAGGAAGTTCTGTTTCTCCAGCGAGATCGGCAGCGTGGTGTTGGTCAGTGCCACACCCTGCCAGCCTGCGCCGATGGCGGTATACAGGTTGATCGCATCCTGCAACCGTTCCAGCCGTGCCATGGCTTCGGCATTTTGCGCGTTCAGGGTGGTGCGTTCCGTAGTCAGGACTTCGAGGAAGCCGACCAGTCCCGCGCCATACAGCTTGCGCGCGCGCTCACTTGCCAGTGTACTGTCTTCGGCGGCCTTGGCCAGCAGTTCGGTATGTTCCTCATCATCATGCCAGGCGGCCATTGCGTCTTCGACTTCCTTAAAGCCCTTGAGGACGGTCTGGCGGTAATTCAGGCGGCTTGCTTCGGCCGCGGCCTGTGTCGCGCGCACCTGCGAAGTCAGCTTGCCCCCATGCATCAGCGGCAGCGAAGCCATCATCAGGAACTGCCAGCTCATGGTCGCAGCTTCTGTCATCTGCGACATGACCGAGGCATTCGGGTTGAAGCTGATGGGGATGCTGAAATTGGGATAAAGCTGTGACACGGCCATGCCGATCCGTGCCGTGGCCTCCGCATACTGGCGTTCGGCCGTGCGGATGTCCGGGCGGTTGGCCAGGACGATGGATGGCAGGGTGGCCGGGAATTCTGGCACCTTGGGCAGGGGCCTGGCCACCTTCAGTTCGATTTCGGAAGTCCCGGGCATCTGCCCCATCAGAACATCAAGCGCATGCGTGATCTGGGAGATATGGGTCTTGAGCGGTTCGCGCGCGGCGGTCTGGGAATCCAGCTCTGCCTTGGCCTGCGCGATCTGCATGGTGTTGCCCACCCCTTCGAGGTAGAGGCGGTTGGTCAGGTCATAGGCATCCTGGGCCACACGGATGTTATTGTTCGCAATTTCCAGCCGCAATTGCTGGTCGCGCAGCATCATGTAATCGCTGGCCACTTCGGACAGGATCATGACCATCAGGGCGCGACGTTCCTCAATCGTGGCTTCGACGGCGTATTTCTGCGCCTCCACACTGCGGCGGATACGCCCGAAAACGTCAAGTTGCCAACTGCCTGCCATGCCATAGGTCAGGTAATTCGCATCCGGGTGGTTGGCCGGGTTGCCTGGACGTATCGGCCAGTTCTCGATGTTGATCGAATACCGGACATTACCACCACCCGCATCGGCATCCATCTGTGGATACCATTGCGACGCCTGCACATCGCGGATCGCGCGTTCCGCAAGGATGTGCTGCCCCGCCGCCTGCAGGTCATAATTCCCTGTGATCGCCTTATCGACCAGCTTGTCCAGCTCGGGGTCCTTGAACAGGTGCCACCACTGTTTCAGCTCCCGGTCGGTGTCCTCGATCTCTTCCTTGGTGGCGGGATGGTCATCCTCGGTGAAGCGGGCGGGCAGCTTCATGCGGTCGGGCTGGTAACGCGGTCCGACCGTGCAACCGGCCAGCACCAGGGCGGCGCTCAGGAACAGGCCGGTCTTGCGGGTGATCGTGGTGATATTCATTGTTGTGCCTGGCGCCTTACAGGTGGTCTTGCAACCACGTCGTCAGATGGCCGCGTTGGGTACGGGACTGCGGGCCGACGCTGATGGTCGCCGTCATGCCTGCGGCAAGGGTGATGCTGTCGGGAACATGGTCCAGATGGATGCGCACCGGGATACGCTGTGCCAGACGGACCCAGGTGAAGATCGGGCTGACGTCCTGCAGGCCCAGGCCATCGGGCTTGCCGTTCTGGTCATTGATGCCACGTGCGATACTGACGACATGGCCAGGCAGGATGTCCTTGTATCCCATCAGCTTGACGCGTGCTTCGTCCCCGACATGGACGCCCCACATCTTCGTTTCCTCGAAATACCCGTTGACCCAGTAGGAGTCGGAGTCAATCACCGCAAGGCGGGCATGCCCGGCCGTGACGTAATCGCCCACCCGCAGGTTCAGGTTGGTGATGTTGCCATTGACCGGCGAATACAGGATGGAGCGCTGGAGGTTCAGCTTGGCCAGATCAAGGGCCGCACGGGCCGCATCCACCGACGCGATCTGCGTCGCCACGTTGGAGTTGAAAACCTCCTGTTCTTCGGCAGAGACGATACCGCCAAGGCCCATGCGGCGCCGGGCGTCATTCTGCTTGAGCTTCAGGTCTTCGAGCGCACCGTCAAGGCGGGCCTGCGCCTCGCGGATGGCCAGGTGGAAGCGGACCGGGTCAAGCACGAACAGCGGGTCGCCCTTGTGGACATACTGGTTGTCCACCACCGGTAGCTGGACCACCGTGCCGGAAACTTCGGGGGCAACATCGACCACATAGACGCGCACACGTCCGTCACGTGTCCACGGGGCAATCATGTAGGTGTCCCATAAGGTGACGCCCATGACGATGGCCATCGCCACGACCGCCAGGGTCAGTACCACACGGATCAGGGTGCGCAAGAGAGGCATGGTGGATTCTCGAACCTTTTCGGCGACAGTCAGATGTACAGGATCATCAGGCAGAGGACGCAAGTGTAGAGCGCGACCTCGAACAGGGCGAGATGCCAGAACCATTTCATGATGCCGCTCCACCATAAAAGGGAGCGCAGCAGCATGGTCACAGGCAGCGCCGCAATGGCATAGACGACAATCGGTGCCATGAAGACACCGAAGAGATTGAATTCGGTCAGCATCAGGCGGTTCTCATTCCGAACGGGCCAGTCGTGGACAATACGGGAAGGGTCAGGCGGTTATTGGCGCCGGGCATATCCGCCGCCATCTGTAGCGGACCATGGCGATGGAAGAAACCGGGGATTGCCCCAATCAGCAGCGATGCCTGTTCCAGGCAGGCGGCGATACGGCGTGTGGGCGTATGTGCCGGCATCCCCCGGCGTTCAAGGTGGGACAGAAGCGTCAGCGCGGTTGCGCGCAACGTCTGGACCGTAAGCGCCGGGTCGGAACGCAGGTAACGGAACGCGCCAAGCGCCTGCGTCACGCGTTCGCGGTCTTCTGCGTGAATTGCAGGGGACGTGACAAGGGTGCGCAACCGGACCAGCACCCGGCCCAGCGATACGGCCATGAACGCCGCATCCGTCAGTTCATAGACCCGCCCCGGTGACGATACGAGGGAGAAGCGTTGTATGATGCGCAGTATTTTTTGCATCTGCAGGTTTTCCCACACCGGCCATTCGACATGCTGGCCCAGTGGCTGGCGGGCCAGATGTTCGGTCGCGCGTGCGATGGAGGCCACCAGCCGCCCCGAGTCGAGGCGGTGGTTGGCGGGCAGGATGACGCGGAACACCAGTGCGATGGACACCACGCCCAGCGCGAAGGCCATCCATGTATTCATCAGCGACAGGTCGTCATAGGTGATGGGGTTGCGCACCTGTACCATGGCGTTGAAGAACACCGCATAGCCGAATCCGCGCATGGCGTGGCGTGGATGGAACTGCAACCATATCCCCGGCAGCAGGCACAGTGACAGCGACAGCCACAGCAGCGGGTAGCCGTCGATGCGCGGCAACAAAAAGGTCTGGCAGATGAAGGCGGCGGGAATGGCCGCGAATGTGCCGCTTGCGAACATGACGCTGGCACGTGACGCCAGCGGGCTTGTCGCCAGCAGGCATGATGCCGGGATCAGGTAGGTCAGCATGTTCGCCCCGTGTGTCCAGCGGCAGATATACCAGAACATGCAACCCAGCAGGGTGACGAACGCGCCGCGCGTACCGTTGCGCAGGGCGGCGGGCCAGTCGAAATACAGTTTCAGGCCGATGGCGCGGACATGTTCCTGTGGTCCCATGAAATCATCAAGCGCCGCACAGAGCTGCGCCAGTACGTCGCGTTCATTGTCGATGAAGGCGATGGTCGGCAGGTCCTGCGTCTGTTCGCCGAGTTCGTCGAGTTCTGTCATCGCCGCGCGGATGCGCCGACGGATGGGGCGCATGTTGTCGCGCGCTTCCAGATGCAGGTCCTCTGGCGGCAGGGTCGCGAAATGCCGCATGATCTCCTGGCGGATATGCCGCGCCGTCCGCGCCTGCCGGGTCATCGGCGGTTCATCCTGCCAGATGGGATGATGCGCGCTCAGCAACCCCAAAAGACGCGCCACCCCCCCACGCAGGCCACGCGCGCGCAGGCTGACGCTGTAATTGTCGGCTGCGGCGTATTCGATGGCCTCCACCAGGGCGTTGGCCTGCGACAGCAGGCGCGCACGCTGGTCATATGATGTGATCGACATGGCGCGGAAGGACAGGGGCTGTCCCGCGTCATCGGGCATGGAGGTTGCGTCATTCCATGACGGATCGCTTGGCTGCGCGAAATGGGAGGTGATGTTGCGCAACACCTGGTCGATCTGGCGTATGACCTTTTCAGGATGGCTGATATTTGTCAGCAGGAAGACGAATGCGGTACTCAGGATGCCCACCGTCACCGCCGACAGGCGTGACATCGCGGCCATGAAGATATGGTCCGGTTCGCTGAAGGCGGAAACGGAAATCAGGATGATGGTATAACCCGTCAGCACTGCTGCATACGCCTTGTAAAAGCGCAGCAGGGTGGACACGCAGCATGCCAGCCCGATGATGAACGACAGCCCCATGAAATACAGCACGGGCGATTGTGGAAAAAGCGCCATCAGCGCGATGGCGGAGGTCGCGCCGATGATCGTGCCGAAAATACGCCACACGCTTTTCGACACCATTGCGCCCACGACGGGATTGGCGACGATCAACACCGTCGTGACCGAAGACATCGGTGTCTGGAGTTGCAGGTCGAAGGCCAGGAACAGTGCAAGCCCCACCGCCAGCAACGTACGGATGCTGTAGGCAATCGTGGGGCGCACCGTTTTCCAGTCGGGGAAAACAAAGGTTCCCAGCCGGAGCAGGGGCCGCGACAGCGCGCCGTGGGGGGGGATCAGCCTCATGAACGGACGGAGGCCCCGGTCGCCATGCGATCCGTGTACAGGTTGGCCTCAATCCGGTCGAAGACGGAATAGCACGCCGTCAGTTCGGAATCCGAAATGCCCGACAGCAGGCGATGCGAGACGGCGTCCACCGCGTCACGCACCTGACGTTCGATCCGCTCCCCCTCCTGCGTCAGGCGTACCAGCTTGGAGCGGCGATCTTCCTCGTCGCGGGAACGGAAGACGAGTCCGCGGCGTTCAAGCACATCAAGAAGGCGGGCGACCGATGGGGCCTCGATCTCAAGGGCGCGGGCAAGGTCGGTCTGCCGTACCGGCGGCATCAGAAGGCCCAGATACAGGACAGGCCGCCAGGTGGCTTCGGTCAGGCCGTAATCGCGCAGGTCATGGTCCACCTGTCGCCGCCATGCCGTGCCAAGGCGCGCCAGCCTGCGTCTGAAGGACCGTTCTCGTTCAAGGCGCTCGGTATCGGCCATTGCATCCTGCCAGCCGGGTTGGAAAAAATCATGAGCATGCAAACTATTTGCCTGCTTACGATTGCGTGCAGTCGCACGTTTCCAGAAAAAGTGTCCGGGAGCCAATGCAATTTCGTCATGGATACCATCTGACAATGATGTGCATCAATCATGATGGTATGCATGACGGCGGGGGCGGCGGCCCCCGATGGTCACATCAGGAGCGGGGGCGGCGTCCTGTCACGGTCTGGAACAGGTTCCAGATTGCGCGCCCGGTGTGACGTGTCACCGGCCCGGCGACGGTGCCCACCACGGCGGACAGCGCCACCGTCTGACGCAGTTCATTAAGGGCATGTTCGCGGGCGAAGCGGACACGGATTTCTTCGGCCGTCATATAGGACCGCCGTCCCATGAAGGCGAACATGCACGCGGCGATGATATCCACCGCAAAGACCGCGCATGACGCGCCAAGAACGCTGAGGCCAAGGGTCTGGTAACAGAAAGCCCACAGCAGGCCATGGCCCGTTATGGTCGCGAAACCACCAAAAACGGCCGCGACAACCAGAAAGGCAGCCTGGCGGCCAAGGCGGATGGCCATCAATTTGCGTAGGGTGAGTTCCCCATCAATGATGGTCTTGCCGATTTCGCCTATTCTCATTGCTGTCGCGTGTCCTCTGGTTTCGTCAGGCTACCAAGCCTTATTTCGTGGCGCGGCCAAGAAAGTAGCCGATTGCCGAGAAAATGGCGATAGCCAGAAAGGAACGTCCGCGCGAGCGGGTCTTGGTCGGGGCTTCGGCCAGTTCACGCGCGTTGGTGGCCAGGTGTTCCGCCTTTTCGACGGCGGTGTGCAGGGCCTGCTTGCCATGCGTCTGCAGCAGGTTTTCGACGTGGGACTTCAGTGCCTGAAGGTCTTCGTGCGTGACGTGCTTGATGTCTGTCTTTGTCATTTTCTTGTCCTTGCAAAGGGGCGGGTCCGATGATCCTCTGGTAAGGAGGAAGGAAACACTTATAACCCTTTCTTTGGATAGTCAGGTTTCTGTTATCGCATGCCACCTTTCTCCTCACGACTGGTTGTCCGCAATCTGGTCACAACTGCCGATACCGCCCCGTTTTCCTTTGGTGTCGGGGCGGGGGAATGCCTTGCCCTGCTGGGAAACCGCGGTGCGGACCTGTCGGCGGTGGCCGACGCACTGGTGGGGCAGCGGCCATTGCTTGACGGTAACGTCATGGTGGGGGGGATCGATGTGTCGGGTCGCCCACCGCTCACGCGGATGTGTGGCCTGTGGGGGGCGCGCGATCCGCTGTTCGCGCACCTGACGGTTTTCCACAACCTGCTGTTTCCGCTGCGTGTCCGTGGTATTGCCCGGGCGGAGGCGGCGGACCGTGCGCGTCAGGCCATGGCTTTGCTGGGGCTGGAGGGGCTGGGCCATGTGCGGCCTGCCGCGCTGGATGCGGAACAGGTCCTGCGCGCCGGACTGGCGCGGGTCATGGTCTGCGCGCCGCCGGTCATCGTGCTGGATGATCCCTTCGCCCCGCTGCCGGCGGACCGGCGGGGGATGATGCGCAATTTCCTTGGCCGCCTGATCCGTGCGCGTGACCTGTGTGTGGTGATGGCCACCTGTGATCGTGATGATGCGCTGGTGGTGGGGGACCGTATTGCGTTCTTTGACGGTGCAGAACATTTGCAGACCGGGGCGGCGGCGGACCTGTTCGACCGTCCGGCATGCGACCGCGTGGCCACCGGTTTTGCCGGGGCGAATGCCCTGACCGGGCGCGTGTCCTATATCGAGGAGGATGTCGCCGTCATCCGCCTGCCCGACGGGTTGACGGTGCAGGCCATGGCGGCGCCCGGCCTGGCGGAAGACAGCCTTTGCACCGTATGCGTGCGTCCTGACCGCATTGCGACCCTGTTTCCCGCGCGACCGGGGGCGATGGGCAGCCTTGCTACCGATGATGGCGAATCCGCGATGCTGCCCGCGGTCCTGGTGGACATGCGTCACATGGGCACATACATCCGCATGCGCATGAGGCTGTCGAATGGCGATGAGCTGCTGGTGCGCCGTCCCCCGTTGCAGATCGTGTGCGGGGTGGAACCCGGTCGTCCGGCGTTGCTGGCGTGGCAGGCGGGGCAGGCGATTGCCTTTCCGTTCCGTCATGAAATGCGCTAGCGTCCGATGTTCCGTATCCCTGTGGCCGCACCGGCGGTCATGCCGTCTTGTGAAGGTCTTTCCCGCTGTTTTCCCTGTTGTCCTTTCCGTTGAGCAGTGCGTGCCTTTTGCCCCGCCTGTCGCCGCGTCGCGTGTCGTGTCTTTTCATCATCATGGCGCTGGCGGGGAACATCGTGTGTGCGTCTGAAGTGCGGGCCGCCCGTCTGGTGTCCACCGTCCATCACCACCGCCTTGCCGTCCTGAGCGTCGCGACACAGGACGATACATTGGGCAGGGTGCAGGACCGTGCCTATTTCCAGCCTTTTGCAAGGAAGGCGGGGATACGTGTCGTGCGTCGGACATGGGATGGGCAGGCGACGACGCTGGCGGCGCATGCCGCGACAGAATCCACGCCCGCCACATGGGCGGTCGTCTTTGGCGAAGACAGTGCAATTCGTACATCGTGCATACAGGGCACCCTGGTGCGCCTGGCGGGCAGTGCGGACAATCCCGACGGATGTGGTGTCGCCGCGCTGCATCCGGCCATCGTCCTGGCATGGGATCGCGGGTGGCGTCCTGCATCCCCACGTTGGGCCGATTTCTGGGATGTGGTGCGCTTTCCCGGCAAACGGGGGCTGCGACGTGACCCGCGCTCGACGCTGGAAATCGCATTGATGGCCGATGGCGTGCCACCGCATGACGTATATGACGTGCTGTCCACCGGGCCGGGCATCGACCGGGCATTTCGTAAGCTGACGCAGTTGCGCCCGTATATTACATGGTGGTCCACGCCAGAGGAATCAGCCCGCATCATTGAAAATGGCAGTGTGCTGATGGGCAGTGTCTTCAGCAATGAAATCGCCCGCCTGCCCGCGCGTCGTCATGATATCGGCGTGCAGTGGGCGCAGAGCCTGGGCGAATGTCTGTCATGGGCGCTGGTGCAGGGGGTATCCCCCGCCATGGCGGGACAGGCGCGCGATCTGCTGCATTATATAGTGCAGCCTGAACAGCAGGATCGTTTTGCCGCCCTTTATCCCATGGGGCAGGTTGCCGCCGGGTCGCCGGCGGGCGAACCCTCGGTCGACCTGCCCATGGATCTGGAGTTCTGGGGTGCGCACCTGCCGGACCTGTCACAGCGTTTTGCCGACTGGCTGCGTGGACCCGCGTGATGCCACGTGTCTTTTGTTCGCGGTGGTGGCGGTATGATGTTGCTTCCTGATATGGCGGAATGCGCCATGACGGCGTTCATCATGGCGGTGGTGGTCATGGGGGCATGCATGTTCATGCGGCGTCGCATGCCATGGGGACCTGCCGTGGTGCAGGTGTTGCTGCTGCTGGTGCTGGTGCCGGGGATGGCCGGTGTGTTGTGGCTGCCGCATTGGGGCGGGGCGGGGAATGTGGCCCTGTGGCCGGTATTGCAGGGCGTGTTTGTGTGCCCTCTTGTGACGGTGCTGCCGTTGCGAGCGCTGATGCGCGTGCCTGCGAGCGTGTCGCGCACGGCATGGGGGCTGGGGGCGGGGCCATGGATGCGTGCGCGTCTGTTGTGGTTGCCGTTGCTTGGGCCGTCACTGGTGCTGTCTGCCTGCGCGGGACTGGGGATGGGGGTGTTGGCCGCCATGGTGGATATGGGGGCGACCCTCGGGACATGACGGGACGGGGACAGGAGGCAATGGGCATGGATAGCCGTAATGACGGAGGGGACCGTCCGTTCTGGATGACGGTTCCGCTGTCACGTATGACGCGCCAGCAATGGGAATCGCTGTGTGACGGGTGTGGCCGGTGCTGCCTGCACAAACTGCGTGATGATGAGACGGAGGAGATCGTCTTTACCGATGTTGCCTGTCGTCTGCTGGATACCACGACGTGCCTGTGTAAGGATTATCCGCATCGACAGCGCAAGGTTCAGGATTGTATCAGCCTGACGCCGGACATGCTGAAGGATATCGACTGGCTTCCTCCCACCTGTGGATACCGTCTGATACAGGAGGGACGGCCCCTGCCATGGTGGCATCCGCTGGTTTCGGGACGGGCCGATACGGTGCATGAGGCCGGGGTTTCGGTCAGCGGGCGTGTCATTAGCGAACGTCGTGCCGGTGCGTTGGAGGATCATGTCGTTGAATGGCCGGGTGAATGTCCCCCCGGTGCCGACGGCACGCAGGCCCCGGACATTCCGTCGCGCGAATGATGTCCGATGGCCCCGAAACCGTGGCCATCGCCAGCAGGCAGGTCACGGTATGCTGGCGTCGTTCGGCGCGGGCGCGGCGCATTTCCATGCGGATTGATGCACGCAGCGGTCATGTCATCCTGACCCTGCCGCCACGCGCCCGGCGTGATGATGCACTGGCGTTGTTGCGGTCACATTCGGCGTGGGTGGTGGCCAATCTTGCCCGCATACCGCAGGCCCCGCGATGGCATGATGGGGGGCAGGTGCTGATTGATGGACGGCCCCATGCCATTCGCCATTGTCCGCAGGCCCGGCGTGGCGTGTGGATAGAGGGCGAGGTGATACATGTCAGTGGGGAAGCCGCGTTTCTGGTAAGACGCCTGCTGGCTTTCCTGCGGGAGGAGGCGCGGACCCGCCTTGGGGCGGGGCTGGACGCGCTGTCACGGCAGGCGGGATTGCGCCCCACGCGGCTGACGGTGCGCGATACACGCAGCCGGTGGGGCAGTTGTACTGCCGATGGGGCAATCATGCTGTGCTGGCGTCTGATCATGGCCCCACCAGAGGTGCAGCATTACGTGATGGCCCATGAACTGGCGCATTTGCGGCACATGAACCATGGGCCGGATTTCTGGATGCTGGTGGATTGCCTGACCCCGCATCGGCGTATGGCCGAGCTATGGCTACGCCGCGAAGGGGCCACCCTGTTGCGCGATATGCAGGAATGACCCGGAGGGGCAGAGGGATATTTTTTGTGTGAAAATATCCTTAAACCGCGACGGGTTGAGTTGTCGTGGATGGTGTGTGTGCTAGAAGATGCGCTTAATGCGAGCTTGGCGGAATGGTAGACGCACGAGACTTAAAATCTTGCGCCCGTTAACAGGGCGTGCGGGTTCGAGTCCCGCAGCTCGCACCACAGGTGCCCTGTGTGATGAAGGGTGGTTCGGCAACACCGGGGTAAAGACGGTTTTGCCCTGATGGGTTCCTGCGCCGTGGCCGCAGTCCTGGCGACTGGTATAAGGCCAGCAGGCAGGGAGGCTTTATCGCATGCAGGTTCGTTCCGTGCTGGCTGGGCCGCATGCGTCCAGATACTGTTTGAAAGTAGCCTGTTGATAAAAAAATAGAAAAGTTTTTGGGGTATCTTTCCCTAAAAGGCGATATTCTTGTCAGACTGTTGCAACGAACTTCACCTAAAACTTTTCTATTTTTAATATATTATTGATCCTGTCTTTTAAATACAGTCTCCTGGAACGGGGATACGTGCCAATGGCGGTATCAATGCCATCCCCCGGAGGACAAAAAATCAAACGGAAGCTTCCAAAATAGCAGTTTCTGATGCGTTCTGGTGCCTTGAAACGTTTTGTGCCGGAGATCCCTCATGTTAGTGCCGACACGAAAAAAGCATTTCAGCGGACAGGTTCCACGTACTCCATGCGGGGACTGGACGATCACAGAACCGGCTGTGCAGGTTGCCTGTTCACGATACAGCCTCGTGGCATCAGAGCATATTTTCCGGATAGCCATATGGATGGCAGCTTACTCAGCGATGGGGCTGGGTGAAATCTGTAACCGACGGAAGAAGGACCTCCAGATCACGCCTCCGCGTTCCAGATACATGGGATCTGGTCTGAAAGACGCCCTGGGCCGCGTGCTTGGTCTGGAGTCATCAAGGCAGGCGGGCCAGATGGTTGCGCTGGAACAGGTGTTCTTGTGGTTCAAGGCCCGTGTCAGCCTGCCTGTGGGGATCATGGTGCGTGCATTGCGAAATACGGTGTCCGTCCAGTGCAGAAATATGGATGTTCATCTTCGACAAATTGTAACGGGCATTTTTGATATTTTTGGAATATTTATGCATATCCTTCTTTAAATGATAAATGCGCATCATGTATAATTTCACGCCTGATTCCGTGTTGTCCCGACAAAAAGAAATTACGCATGTTACACCTGTTTGAAGATGCCCTGAATTCAGTAGAAAGTATGCAGAATTCTGAAAATATAAATCAATTGAATGCGGAATTTCGGAGTATATTGACGAAACTGAAACATTTTGTTCATACAGCCGGGCTGGTGCATAAAACCCGTGTTACGGAATGCTATCTGATTGACAGTACGTATCCTGATGACTGGATGCAACATTATATTGACAATTGTTATCAAAATATAGATCCCGTAATCGCAACAGCCAGGCATGAATTCCTGCCCTATGGCTGGGGATCTGTAGGTGTCCGTAATAAAAGCCAAAAAAATATGATGCAAGAATTTCAGGATATCGGCTTTAGAAGCGGATATGCAGTTCCCCTGCCGGTATCCCCTTCTATGCTGTTATTAGTCGGAATGGCATCTAATGATAAAGAAATCAATTTTCGTGACCGAACGATACTGCAAATCGCGATTAACCAATATCACGCCTGCTACATGCAAATTACCAATGGTGGGACATCTAAAGAAGACTGTTCCCTTTCAGACAGGGAACGTGAATGCCTGCTGTGGGTCGCGCAAGGAAAAAATACTCTGGAAATCAGTTCCATCCTTAATATCAGTGACAATACGGTCAAATATCATCTGAAAAATATCATGCAGAAATTGGGGGCCCATAATCGCATTCAGGCTGTTGTTCAGGCAATCAACCTGGGCCTGATTCATCCCTGATGCATATGTAACATCATGTAATATGTGCGCCACCTGTTCAGGTAGGAGGATCTTAAAGACTGACTTTACTACGATAAAGGCTTGGTTCAACTGTAATGGCCTTTATGTGCATGCTCGTCCCTACTGTGCATTTCATGTCTGGATTACCGCGCTCAGGCTCAACATTGCTTGCGGCATTGCTTCGACAGAATCCTACGATCATCAAAGCAGGGCATATTTCTCCTGTTGCTCCCATGATGTTAAAATTAAGTTCCGTTATGGTGGAGGGGGAGTATCAAACCGAATTTGACAGGGACACAAGGCATCGTCTCCTGCGGGGGATATTGTTCAATTATTATGGCGGGGATTCATGCCTGAATGCCAATAATCTGTCAGTGATTATTGATAATAGCCGTCTGTGGTGTACCAGGCTTGGTTTGATCAATGCTATTTTCCCAGAAGCAAAGATTATTTGCTGTGTCAGGGACCCTGTCTGGATTATTGATTCATTTGAACGTGTGATGCAGCAAAACCCTCTTTTAAGTTCAAAAATCGTCCCGATCGAACACAGGGGGAATTTGCACAGCCGCGTGGATTCCCTGCTTTCAGCCAATGGGGCATTCGGGTTTTGTTGGCGTGCCTTTACCGAAGCATTTTACAGCGATTTTGCTCATAACCTCATTGTCGTAGATTACGATGTCCTGGTTCATGAACCTGCCAGGACATTGAGTATTCTGGGCGATGTATTAAACCTTCCTGCATGCAACTATGATTTCGAAAATGTATATTTCGAAGAACCTGTCAAATTTGATGAAAGTCTGAATTCCCCCGGCCTGCATACAGTCAGGGCGCGCGTTGAAGTTCCGCGTCGGCGCCCAGTCCTTCCGCCGGATATTGTTTCAAAACTTGCTGGGAATCGTTTTTGGTGTGACCAGAGGAAAGAAGCTGGAAGGGCGGTAGTCATTGCCTAATGATTTTAAAAACACAGAACCGCGCATATTGGGATTGTAATGTTTTTTGATGGAAATTTTTCAAAAACATTCAATTTATTTTATGAATTCCTGATATTATCCCTTTATATATAGCATTTCCATACGTTTTATCGCCTGAAGACGGTTCTCGATGGAAAGGGATCTATAGAGCTTTATAATATTTTCTTCATCTTTTGTAAGTTCGATCGGTATTGTTTCGTTATTCTGTCCATTTAGGAAAACTTCTTCGCTGATACCAAATATTTCCGCAATGCGGGGTACATGTTCGCTGATATGGCTGGAACGTCCTGTTTCCCAGAAACAGACGGCGGCACGCGACATACCCAACATTTCGGCAAATGCTTTCTGGCTTAATCCCGCAGCCTTGCGCAATAACTGAATACGTTGCCCGATTTCGCGTGAAGGTGAAAAACCGTGCAGATCGGTTGCGCTCAGCCCATCATTGGAAATGGCCTGACTTTGCTGGATCCATTTGCGGAAACCCATGATGGTTGTTTCCTGCAAGGTCAGAAAGGCACGTCGTTTTCCTTTCCTGCGAAAGACGACATGGTTTTTTTCAACACTGCCAATGACACGCACTTCGCTGCGTGGGGGGGCACCGGTCCAGGTCTGTCCGGGTTTTAGGGTAAATGAAGGCTTCATGATCGTGTGAATCGCCCCCTGTGGCAGAACACAGGGGGCGTCCTGTTCAGGCTGTCAGGCGCGTATCATTTTGGGGAATATTGTCTTTTTCGACATTATAAGGCCCACCCGCAATGATTTCGAGGCACAATAGCCCCATCAATGTGGGATGCCGGTGCCCAAGTGGCAGCGTGGCCTGCCCATCTGTCCAGCGGCAAGGCTCCTTGCAGGGCATATATCCCCCATCATGCCATCCCGCCGGTGCGTCGGGTGCGAGGTGGGACGTAACGGGACGGGCGATATTGCCTTCAAACAGTTTGATGCTCCTGACCAATACACCCAGATGGCGGCGGTCATCCACATAAGGACCAACCATATCTGACGGGCGGCCCGTGCGTGACATGATCCGTACTTCCTCGATCCCAGGTGGGATCATGAAAAAAGCATGGCCATTGGCCTCGCGCATTGTGCGCAGGACGGCCCCTGTTTTTGTAACCAGGTGCAGGTCGGCGTTGGTTTCCACGATCGGCGGTTCGGACCTGGGTGCATGACCAGAGGCAATGGCCCGTTCCCCGATCCGGTGGAACAGGGGTTCGACGAAATCACGGTTGACCGCCAATGGTGCTGCGGCATCATCGGCCCAATTTCGTGGTGACGACCCGATGCGCACGACATTGCCAGCCTGATGGAAATTGCGGCGGTTTCCGGTATCAAGATAACTTTCGCTCAGCATACCGTCGGCCATGATGACGGAATGTTGTGCGGTTTCGATATGATAATAGTCATAGGATGTGATCGACTTGTCATAAAAAATGGATCGACCGTTCACCAGCATGCGGACGGGCACAAATTTCCCGTCAAAGAACAGGCAGTGTTCCGCCGTGATCAGCATATCCTTGTACGGTACGCCATCGGCGATCGCATCCTTGACGATACGCACGGGATATCCGGCTTCATCATCTGGCAGGTGGGGCCGCACCACGGCTTTGTGGTGTCCTGCCCAGACGATGTTCCGGGTTGTGCCAGCAGGGACGGAACAGTCAAAAATGTTGATGGCGTCACCAACCTGAAGGGCCTCGACCGCGATGTCCCCCGTCGGGGTCTGGATCATGGTGCCCGAAAGGAAACAGACAATCACTGTGCCTGTATCACCGCTTTCTGCAACGGCATTGACATAGTTGGAGGCCGTCGGGTCCGTGTTCTGGTACTCACCCGTCAGCGTTACACTGTCATTATTTGAAAATGTTATGTCAGTTGTTCCCAGCAGGGAATTATAACTGACACTGCTGATGGTCGCGGGGGAACCGTTGGATTCGATAATAATCGAATCCCCCGTTCCAAAATTTTTGATTGATGCCCCCGACAGCAGGGCCAGCCCGGTGCTGGAGCCAGCCAGGTTGAGCACGCCACCACCGGACTCGAAATTGATTGTCGCACCAGACAGGGCCGATATGACGGCCGAACCGTTGAATGTTCCACCGTTGCTCAGATTGATGGTCACGCCTGTGGCTGCATTCAGCAGGCCACCACCCAGCGAGATCGTCCCCCCGTCCGCATTGAGGATCGTTTCGGTTCCGATGGCGACGGAACCGGCGGAAACGGTGACGGAAGTATTTTTTTCCGCAGTGATCGTATAGGTGCTGAGTGCTGTGACCGGAAGGTCCAGCAGCCCCGTAATGTTGATGGTGGCATCGACCTCTGCACCGGTGGAGGAAGATACCGTGGCATCGGCGCTTCCCAGAATACCAAGTACCGCAATTGGCATAAGGTCATATGTTCCACTGCTGGTAACACTGTTTCCCGTTCCGAATAGTTGGGTCATTTCATCATTCCTGAGCGTATCGAATGGAACTCGTGACCAGGATAATGCTCCTGAAATGTTATCATTATGTGAATCGCATGGCACGAGGCAGGGACAGCCCGCCCGACGCTCTCCGCTGTTCTGGCGTAAGAGAGTGTTTGAAAACAGATCATTGATAAAAAAGGAAAAGTTTTTGGGTGCCGCCTTTTTTCAAAAAAGGCGGTGTCTTCTGAAGCTTTTCAGAAAAAGCTTCAGAAAAAACTTTATAATTTCAGTATGTTATCGAGTCTGACTTTTCAAACAGATACTAAGATGTTTATCGTCGCGGGTGTGTGCCGGTTCATCCAAAGGGGGCGATCTACTGTCCGGTCGGACTGTTGAAAATCCATCCAAAGACAGCAGCATTCCTACAGGGCAGCAGAAAGAAGAAGCGTCAGGCACAAGATGACAATGGAAATCAGTGTTTCCGTTCCAGACCACACGACAAAGGTCTGTGCCAGCGACAGGCCCAGATATTCCTTTAATTGCCAGAAAACGGGATCGTTAACCGGGCCAAAGGCGATTGATCCTGCGCCTGTTGCCAGTACCAGCAGTTCCGGTGATACGCCATGCAGGTGGGGGAGTGCTGGTGCGATCAGGTTTGCCGCCGTGCCGGTGGCCACGGTGGCCGATCCTGTCGCAAGGCGGATGATCGCAGCCGACAGGAACGCCAGCAGCAATGGGGACATATGCGCGCCCAGGGCCGCGGATGTCAGGGCTGCGGAAATGCCGCTGTCGATCACCGCCTGTCCGAATCCCCCGCCCGCGCCCACCAGCAGGATGACGAATCCCGTCGGGGCAAGGCAGGATTGAAGGGCATGGGCAATCTGTTGCGGTGTCATGCCCGCAGGCCTGCATAACAGTACGGCCACGGCCAGCAGCGACACAAGGAGGGCGATATTCGTCTCCCCCAGTGCCTGCCCCAGCATATGCCATATCCCTGCGCCGGATATGACCGCCAGCACCTGCCCACCCCCGATCAGCAGGAATGGCAATAAAATGCACAGCACGCTGCGCCCCGGCGGAGCATGGATTCCTGGCGTGGTGCGTATCTGGAATTCCGCTTCCATCGGGCTGGTCGCAATTGTGCCGATGTGACGGATGACAAACTGCGCGAACACAGGCCCGCACAGGATTGCCGTGGGCAGCATGACAAGCAGCCCAAGCATGAGACTGAGTGTCAGGCGGGCATGGTAAATGCCGATGGCCAGCATGATGGCCGGATGTGGCGGCATGACCGCATGGGCGATCGACAGGCTGGCAACCAGGGGCAGGATGGCCATCAGTACAGGCCTGCGGCTTTCCTGTGCCGCGATGAAGCCCAGCGGGGCCAGCAGGACAAACCCCACGTCAAAGAAGATGGGCAGGCCGACAATCATGCCGGTCGCGGCCATGGCCCAGTGCAGGTTGCGTACGCCACATCGTTGCATGACCGAGCGTGCAACCGTATCGGCCGCCCCCGACTGCGCAATCAGTTTGCCGAACATGGTGCCAAAGGCGATCAGGAATCCGATATTGCCCAGCGCGTTGCCTGCCCCGTGCTGGAACGTGGTCACGGCCTGCGCCGGGCTGTGACCTGTCGCCAGCATGACCGCGATGGCCACACCGAACAGCACCAGCAGTGCATTCAGGCGAAAGCCGGCGATCAGGACAATGATCATCCCGATCGCACATCCCCCGATGGCAAGGGCATGGGTCAAGGGCATCTTGGTGGTCCCGGGTGGGGAATGTCACATGCGCGGTGTGCGATCATGTCACGTCATGGGGGTTTTCCACGATGGGCCAGATCCGGCGCGTCAGCTTGGTGTATCTGGTGCGTTTCGGGTCGGATGGGTAATGCGTGCCCGCATCGACATAAAGGACTGCGGCGGCAATCCCGATAAACCCGGCATAGAAATGGTTGGTGGATTTCACCACCAGTACGTCCTTGGCGGTGGGATCAATGCCAAGGTTAGAGAATATGTCCGGCTCGAAACACTGGGTACGGTTGGTGTTCACGATGATGTCGATATGTGTGCCAGCAATCCGGATGACGGCGCTTGCGCCCAGTGGAACCCTGCTTTCGCCAAAGCTCTGCCATGCCGCATCGACGACATTGCGCACTTCGACATCCGCGTCGATCGGGTCCCCGCCGCCGGGACCGGCCTTGCCGCCGATGCGCAGGTGAATCCGTGCGCCAATCCCTGCTGCCTTGCAAAATGCGACGGCGATCGGGTCCCAGATCGTCGCAATCCCCACATTGTCGATGCCCGCATCGATCAGTGCCGACAGCAGCAGCGTCCCGTCCCCCGCGACGCCGCCCCCGGGATTGTCCCAGATATCCGCCAGTACGACCGGCGCGGTGGTCGCAGGGTCGGCAATCGCATCCCGTGCCCGTGTGATTGCCTGTTCGGGGGACAGGGTGTGCATGCGCGTGCTGCCGCGAAAGCCAAATACCTCCATGCCCAGATCATGCGCCAGATGCTCGCCGCCGTCCGGGTCATTGTCCGTTACGACCACAACCTGTGTGCCAAGGTCAGCCACATTCCCCGCAAGGAACCCATGGATGAGGGAAATGGACAGGATCCTGCCCGTGCCCTGTAACGCCACGATCCTGTCCACGAACCCGCGCAATGGTTGTTGGCTGGTGGGCAGGACGTCAATCATCCGGCAGTCGAATGTCGAAATGACCGGTTTTATGTCACGACGTGCCGCGCGCAGGACAATATCGACAAGTTGCTTTGCGCGTTCCATGAAATCAGTGTGCGGGAATTCCAGGAACGCATTCATGGCATCCAGGCTGCGTACGCGTTGTGCGGTGAGGTGACTGTGCGGGTCGAATGTCGCCCCGATCACGACATCTGGCCCAACGCAGTCGCGGATATGCGACAGCAGGTCTCCTTCGCAATCATCGTAACCCTGCGCGACCATTGCACCATGCAACCCCATGACCACCGCATCCACGGGCATGGCGGCACGTAACTGTTCCAGGATCTCGTCACGTAACTCTTCATAGGTCTGGCGTTTGACCAGGCCGCCGGGTTCCGCCCATGTGCAGGTGCCCTCCACCAGTTCGAAATCCCCGTCCGCCCTGCGCGAACGCAGGGCGGGAACTACGGCGGAACAGAGTGTCGGTGTGGGGGGATGCTGCCCCGGTGGGGCATAGAACGCAGCTTTGAATGCGGACAGGTCGGTTGGTACCGGGGAAAAGGTATTGGTTTCGGTTGCAAGTGAGGCAACAAACACGCGCACGTTCATTCTCCTCTGGGTATCAGGGGGTCTGTTTCTGTATTGGAATGATTTATAGTTTTTTGAGAAAATTTTTATGAAATATATTTTTAAAATCAAATATTTTCGAAAATTTACCAATCGGGAATCTTATGATTTCCCTCTTTGCAAAAAGCTGTCTGAAAATTTAGTTTGGGGAGAAAATATAGCTAAAGACGGGAAGTTTTTCGGGGAAGGTTTTTTAAAAGCTTCGGGAAATATTGCCTTTATGAAAAAAGGCAACACCCTGACAATGTGGGATTTTATTATCAATGATCTGTTTTTAAAAGATCTTTGAACAATCCTTATGCCATCATGACCCGCAATATGGCTGTATGCAGGAAAGGGGAGGTCAGCCGATCGGCTTATAGGCGATGGCCTCGATCTCCACCATGATGTCGGCCATCAGGCCGGCTTCGATGGTGGTGCGTGCAGGGGAGGAAACCGGGAAATAGGTTGCATATACCTTGTTGAATTCCTCGAAATTTCCTGCATCGGTCAGGATGGCAAAGGTCTTGACCACGTCGCTCATTTCGCACCCTGCCGTCTTCAGGACGGCGGTAACGTGATCGAGCACGGCAGCTGTCTGCGCCACGATTCCGCCTTCGACAACCACACCATCCACGACGGGCACCTGTCCCGAGACATAGACATAATCACCTGCACGCACCGCCATGGACAGGGGAACGGCGGCCTTGCCAAAAACTTTCTTCATCATAAGGTTCCTATTTTCCAGAATTTATAAAAATATGCTGATCGGAAATGAATTTTCAGGGAACGGGTGGTGACCGGAAACATGTCTGACCTCAGCTTACACCACCACGTGCGATGACAGGCAGGCGGTCAATGACCTTGCCGTCCGAAACAAGGTAGATGTGATCGAACATGTTCGTAACCACACAGGCATGGTTGGGAATGATGCGCACCTTGTCCCCAATGGCGGGCAGGGATGTGCCGCCGCCAGAATGGATGGTGCCGTGTTCCTCGCTCAGGGCGGTGATGCGGCTGTCTTCGTGGCCGATGATATGGCCGTATCCGTCCTGTCCCAGCAGGTCGCTTGTCAGGGTTTTTGTCCCTGCATCAATGATCGCGCGTGTATCGGTGGGGCGGCTGATGACGGTGGCCAGCACACTCAGCGCACAATCCCCGATCGTCGCGGCGCCCGCCGCCACCTGCGAACGGTCCATATAGATATAGGTGCCGGGGCGGTATTCGGTCATGTTACGCATGTCGCCCGCCGTCCACAGGTCGGGTGTTCCCCCAACCGTGATTGCCGGTATCGTGACCCCGGCCGTGTCGAACACGCCGCGTGCCTGTTCCAGCCACGTGTCCGCCTGTGCCTGTTTCCCGGATGCGGGATAGGTCATCAGCCCGGCAAAGCACAGGTTCGGGGCCGCCATGATCCGTTGCGCCAGCGTCAGTGCGTCGTGTGGTGTCTGCACACCGCAGCGATTGCCCCCGGTGTCGCATTCGACAAATACCCGAAGTGCGGGAATGTCCGCACCCGCCGTCACGCGGTCATATCCCTCGATCACCGGCAGGTTGTCGGCCACAACCGACAGATTGACCTGCCGTGCGAGGTTGACGAGGCGCCCAAGTTTGTGCGCGCCAATGATGTTATAGGTCAGCAGGATATCCGACAGCCCTGCCTGCGCCATGATTTCGGCTTCGGTCAGTTTCTGGCAGGTGATGCCGACTGCGCCTGCCTGCACCTGTTTATGGGCGAACCAGGACAGTTTGTGTGTCTTGATATGGGGGCGCAGGCAGAACCCATGTGTGTTGGCGTACTGTTGCGCCCTGTCGATATTGGCCTGTGCCTTGTCGATATCGACCAGTACGGCTGGTGTATCGAGCATATCAATGGAAATGGACATCGTCTTCCCGCGTTTCAGGTGGAGGGGAGATGCCCGCCAACCATTATCGATAATAACCATGTCGAAACATAATGGCGAAG
This sequence comes from Novacetimonas hansenii, assembly GCF_014843995.1. Taxonomy (NCBI): domain Bacteria; kingdom Pseudomonadati; phylum Pseudomonadota; class Alphaproteobacteria; order Acetobacterales; family Acetobacteraceae; genus Novacetimonas; species Novacetimonas hansenii. The sequence continues at coordinate 352,123 of NZ_CP062147.1, forward strand.
GGAAGTCGTGTAAAATTGTTAACCGTCACGAAAAAAGTATAAAATTCTCACACCCCATGTTTCCATAGAGGGGAAAGCGGTTTTATTTCCATCCGGGGATAGGGCGATGGCATGACCAGAGGGGAGGCCACCATTGGGAAAAATTTCGAAAAGCATCGGCTTTTCAGAAAAGGCGATAGGATAAGATCCAGCATCGTATGAAAATGCCAGGTAAATATTCCGGAATTCTTTTTATAATCAGGATATTTTAAAAATATTACAATTTCACCTGAAGGGTCCAGAATAAATAACCTTCCGCAACAATAGAATTTTGGAAATATTCCTAAAAATCCTTGAAAGACGTTGCCTTTATGAAAAAAGCAACGCTGGAATTTTATTATTATTTATCAACGGGGTGTTTCGCAACGCCCCCTGTCATGAACTGCGGCGACATTTCCCGGAATCCGGTCATGTGTTTCCGGCAGGCGCCGCGTGTCAGTCCTGTCGCAGTTCCGGCGTGCCGAACCGGCGGTTTTGCAGGACGGGCACAATGGTGCGGGCATGTGCGATCCGTTCGTGGGAAATCGAACAGAATGCCAGTGTCGGGGCCTCCCCCGCCTGTACGATTGCAACGCCGAGCGGGTCCACCACCATGCTTGATCCGATATTGCGGTTGCCGCATTCGCTGACGGCGATCATGTAACATGTGTTTTCCAGCGCCCGCGCGGTGACGAGTACTTTCCAGTGTTCTTCCTTGAGTGGCCCGCGCACCCATGCGGCGGGCAGAACCAGCGCATCGGCCCCGTCCAGCGCCAGGCGCCGCGCCAGTTCGGGAAAGCGTACGTCATAACAGGTCATCAGCCCGATCCGGAAACCCGCCACATCGACAATCGGCGGGATTTCCAGACCGGGCGTGACATTACGTGATTCCTGCACGGCAAAAGCATCATAGAGATGAAGCTTCCTGTATTGCGCGGTGATTTTTCCCTTGTGTAGTACAACCAGCGTATTGTGGTAACGTCCCTGCCCATCGGGGACATGCACGCACCCCATGATGGTCATGTCCACGTCACGGCTTTCATGCAGCAGGCGTGACATGAAGGGGCCATCAAGCGGTTGGGCGGTCTTTGCGATGATATCGGGATCGGCGATGTCATGCGCCAGGATGCCTTCGGGCAGGACCAGAAGCCCGGCCTTCTCCATCGCGGCCTGCCGGATCAGGCCAAGGATGTGTTCCAGATTGGTTTCCCATCTGGGGGAAACGGCAAACTGTCCAAGGGCGACTTTCAGCATGATATGTCCATGTCGATCTGTGTGGGCTCGGTCCGTGTCGGCAGGCTTTGCGTCAGCGTAATATAAAGCCATGTTGCGGTAAATGTTCCTGCCCGCATCCCGCAGGTTGCGCGGTGATTTCGCCAGATGAATAGGGGGTGTGTGATTCTGAAGTGCGGGCATGCATATCAAATGCAGGTGCCCGGGTTGAATTCATTTCCATTGTCGCCCCGGCGCATTGTATCAATACCGGTATGACCGACACGCAGGCGAGTGGTAATCCGGGTTGTCCTTTTACGGGGCATGGCACTGGCGATGGCACTGGGAATGACAGGGCGCGCAGCACTGGCAATACGTGTCCAGTGGATGGCCATGTCGAGGCCCCGCTGGATGAGACGGCCCCGCGTGACAGCATGCCGACACCTGAGGATGATGGCGCGGGACCGCCGGTCCTGCTGCTGACTGGGGCAAGTCGTGGGATCGGCCATGCCACCGTCAAGCTGTTTCAGGAACGTGGCTGGCGGGTGCTGACGGTATCGCGGCAGGAATTCTCCCCCCTGTGTCAGTGGCGTGCGGCGGGGGATGGCCATATTCAGGCAGATCTTTCCGACCTTGACGCCATTCCCGACCTTGTGGCCGCCGTTCGTGGGTGCCTTGGGAATGGCAGGCTTCATGCCCTTGTCAACAATGCGGGGATTTCGCCCAAGGGTCCGCAGGGCGAACGTCTTGGGCTGATGCGCAGCGATGCGGCCCTGTGGACGCAGGTGTTGAACGTCAACCTTGTGTCAACGGCGTTGCTGGCACGGGCGCTTATGCCTGAACTGGAACGTGCGGGCGGGGCGATCGTCAATGTGACCTCGATCGCAGGTTCGCGCGTGCATCCGTTTGCAGGTGTGGCCTATGCGGCGTCGAAGGCGGCCCTGGCGGCATTGACGCGGGAAATGGCGCACGAATTCGGTGGCCGTGGCGTGCGGGCGAACGCGATCGCACCGGGGGAGATCGATACCTCCATCCTGTCCAAGGGTACAGATACACTGGTGGCGAATGGTGTGCCCATGCGTCGCCTGGGAAACCCCATGGAGGTGGCGGAGACGATCTATTTCCTGTGTATGTCGGCGTCATCCTATGTCAATGGTTCGGAAATCCATATCAATGGCGGTCAGCATGTCTGAGCGGACTGTTTGAAAAATCAGGATCGATAACATACTGAAATCATAAAGGTTTTTGGCGAAGCTTTTTCCAAAAAGCTTCAGAAGACGCCGCCTTTTTGAAAAAAGGCGGCACCCGAAAACTTTTCCTGTTTTTTATCAATGATGTGTTTTCAAACACTCTCTGGGCAGACTGTCATGAAAGACCATCATCATGCATATGAAATGTTTTTGATGACGCACTGATCCAAACGCATCAGGGCGGCCGCGTAATCGTAGCAGGCTGCGGCCCCGGAAAATATGCAACGATCCTCAGTTTTCCGCTGATGGCGTTTTCGCTGAGGCCGCGTCCGTATGTGTGGCCGGGGCCGGGGATGCGCCCGGCGTGGGGGCCGTTGCGATTCCCAGCGTCTGGTGCATTTCCTGCCGGATCTGGTTGCATTTCTTGGTATAAACGCCCGCCTGGGAGGCCGTCATGAAATTGATGACGAACGCCCCGATGAGGGAGCAGAACGACAGCCCGATCACGGTCTTGCCCGTCACGCTTATGACGTCATCGTAACATTGCGCCGAATACCACAGCAGGACAAGGCTGAGTGCGGCGCCAAGGAAGCCGAGGATGCCCGTATAATGGATCAGGGAATCTTCTTCGTTACTGAATGCAAGGGATTGCTGCCACAGCAGGTAGAGCTTTTCATTCATTTCCTCCACCTGGCAGTCATGTTCAAGCTGTGCGGCACTTGTAACCTTGCCCGGCGCACTTCGATGCATGTCAAGTTCCTGCTGGGCCTTGGCAAAGGTGCGTCGCCGTTCCTTGATCGCGGGCAGGCTGATGTCCACAAAGCTGAGAATGGCGACATTCAGCCCTGCCGACAGTTGTACGACGGCCTGAAAATCGCCCCATGTATGGCTCACGTGCTTCTCCCTTTGTTCTCACACGCCCGTGATGGAAATATAGCAGGATGGGAAGCCAGGGCGAGATTGTAAAACCGGTAGGCTGACTTGCATATTCCCCCTGCATCCGTTTCCCCTGTGTCCGTATTTCCCCTGCCTTGTCCCCATGCCGCGTGCGGCTGTCCCGTGCCCCGGCGTCGTTATCGTGCGTGCCGGTGTCATGGCAGGTGGGGCGTATGTTTTCCTTGCGCTGCCATATCGGGCAAAATGGGTGCGTGTCGCATGACCCATGATGGGGCGCATGTGATGAGGCGCGGGGGACAAGGCCATGGCGTTCCCCGGGGGCCACGTTGCGCCGGATTGCCGTATGATATTGCTTTCGGGCGGGATGTCTTCATAACGGGCATCGAAACAGAAGGAAGCCATGGATGCGGTTGCCATGCCATCCGTGTAATGTTTCAAGAAGAGAATGAAGGGGGGCTGCGCCCATGGCCGCGACGTTTGAGACGCATACGATCTACCAGATACCCGAAGACCAGCGTTATGGCCGTGTCAGCGATCTCTTCAGCGTCTGGTTTAGCACCAACATGACATTGCTGACGGTCGTGACCGGTGCGCTGGGGCCAACGGTTTTCGGGCTGTCGTTCGGGTGGTCCATGCTGGCGGCGGTGGCGGGGAATATGGTGGGCGCGGTCTTCATGGCCCTGCATGCGGCACAGGGGCCGATGCTTGGCGTGCCGCAGATGGTGCAGAGCCGGGGCCAGTTCGGGTCCTATGGCGCGGTTCCCATCGTGTTGCTGGTGATCGTGATGTATGTCGGCTTTGCCGCGTCCAATTATGTCGTGGGGGGGCAGGCGCTGGTGCAGGCGCTTCCGGGCCTCAACCGTACGGTGGGGGTGTTGACCATCGCGGGTGTCAGCCTTGTGCCGTGCTGTATGGGATATCGCGCGATCCATGTGATTTCCAAGGTCGTAAGCTGGCTGGCCGGTGGGGTGGTCCTGTTGTGCATCGCGCTGGGGCTGTGGCGGTTTTCGGGCGGGATGCTGATGGATATGCATGGCTCGGTCGCGGGGATCTTCAGCGCATTTTCCGTCTCCGCCCTGTGGCAGGTTGCGTATGCCCCCTATGTTTCGGACTCGTCGCGTTACCTGCCCAACAGTGCCGTATCGGTGCGCAACACGTTCATCGCGACCTATGCGGGTACGGTCCTTGGCACCATCCTGCCGATGATGCTGGGGATCGTGCTGGCGTGCCAGTGGTCGGACCTGACCACGGTGGAGGCACTGGCGCGGTTATGTGGCGGGGGGGCTGGCATCGTGCTGGTGGTTCTGTCGCTGGCGATTACGCTGGGCAATGCGATGGGGGTGTATTGCGGCGCGTTATCGACCATCACGGTGGTGCAGACCTTTCGTCCCGACTGGCATCCCGCGATGATCAGCCGCGTCGTGGTCACGCTGTGCCTTGTGGCGCTGGCGCTGGTGATGGCGTTTGGCATGAGCGCCAATTTCATGAAATCCTATGCCGCGTTCCTGGATATCCTGATGGCGGTCATCGTGCCGTGGACGGCCATCAACCTGACCGATTATTACCTGTTGCGTCATGGGGATTATGACGTTGCCTCGTTTTTTCGTGTCGATGGGGGATGTTACGGCTATTTCAACATGCCTGCCGTACTGTCCTATGTCGTGGGGGTGCTGGTGGAACTGCCGTTCCTGAAAAATGACCTGTATATGGGGTTCTTGCTGCCAATGCTGCATGGGGTTGATATCTCGTGGCTGGTCAGCCTGATCGTCACCACGGTGGTGTATGTGGTGCTGTATCGTGGCGGAAGCACGCGCGCATCGCGGCGGCAGGCCGCCTGACAGGCGACCGCGCCCTTTTGCCCCCACCTGTGTTTCCTGCCAGGAAACACGGACCAGCCCTGCCGCCGGTCGCGCCGGTGGTATCACGTATATTTCCGCCCGGTGCCCGGGCGTTGCACGCAAACAGGACAGACCATGCCGGAGACGATCGACCATCAGACCCTGTGCCGCCCCGAGGTCAGGACGCTGCCCCGCTATAATGCGGGCCTGTCCGAAGATGCGGTGAAGCGCCGGTTTGGCGTGTCGGAAATCAGCAAGCTGGGCAGTAATGAAAATCCGTATGGTCCCTCGCCCGAGGTACTGCGGCAGTGGCCCGCGCTGGCACAGCGTCTTTTCCGCTATCCCGATGCCGGGGCGACCGGCCTGCGTGAAGGGATCGCGCGTTTCAACGACATCGCCCCCGACCGGGTGGTCATTGGCAATGGGTCGGAACAGATCATCCGCATGATCGCGGAAGGATGGCTGTCACCGGGGGAACGGGTGGTGACGGTGCGTCCTGCCTTTGGCCTGCATGAAATACATCCGCTGCTGATGGGGGCGGTGGTCGATGCGGTGCCGGTTACGCCAGGGGCAGAATTCGATATCGACGGCCTGTGCCATGCCCTGTCGCGCCCGGCCAAGATCCTGATCTTTTCCAATCCGTCCAATCCTGTCGGCTGCATGATGACGGCGGATGCCCTGCGTCGGGTCATCGCGGCGTGTTCGCCCCGGACGTTGATCGTGGTGGATGAGGCGTATCGTGAATATGCCGAAATAGATGCCGATTATCCCGATGCGCGCGCCATCCTGCGTGAACAGGGGCGGCCGTGGCTGTGCCTGCGCACTTTTTCAAAGGCATATGGCCTGGCCGCCCTGCGTATCGGCTATGCGCTTGCGTCCTCGGCTGAGGTCGCGTCTGTGCTGGAGACCGTGCGCGATACGTTCAATACCACCATGCCCGCGCAGGAAATGGCCACCATCGCCCTGACGGACCCCGATCATATGCGCGCCTGCGTGGCCCGTACGGTGGCATCGCGTGCCCGCATGGCCGCTGCCCTGCGGGCCATGGGCCTGTTTGTCGCGCCTGCCCATACCAATTTCCTGTTCTTTCGCACCGCGCATGACGCCATGGATGTGGCGGGTGCATTGCTGCGCCATGGGGTGATTGTCAAACCGTGGAAGGAAAAGGGATTCGAAAACTGGATCAGGGTCAGCGTCGGCCTGCCGCATGATAATGAACGGTTCCTTGCGCATCTGTCCGCAGTGCTGGCGCAGGCAGGGGACAGAAAGGCGGTTTGAAAAGACAGGAGGGGAATAACAGGCCGGAATGATGAAATCTTTGAAACCTGTTGCCTTTATATAAAATCCAACATTCAGGGAATGTTACCATTCCTTATGAATTTTTGTTTTCCCAACGGCTTTAAAAAATTTCTGTCAGGTGGGGAGATGATCGGTTCCAGGAAGTGGTATTTGAAAATATTAAATATATTCTGGATATTTTTGAAAATATAATATCAGAGGGTCTTTGAAAAATCAGGCTCGATAACATCCTGAAATTATAAAAGTTTTTGGTGAAGCTTTTTTCAAAAAGCTTCAGAAGACGCCGCCTTTTTGAAAAAGTCGGCACCCAAAAACTTTTCTTGTTTTTTATCAATGCCCTGTTTTCAGACACTCTCTCAGGGAACGTTTGTTTTTCCGCGTCAATGCGTTATTTTGAAGCAGTTTCTTGACTGTTTTTGGTATGGTGTCACGCGAATTACGTTGTGCGTGGCGCAGATATGTTGCGCAATCTGATGGGGGCATCCTACTATCGCGGGCCTGGCTGGCGGTTTCGTGTCCCCTGTCATTTGCTTTCCTGTCGTTTCCCTGCGCTGCAAGCCTTATGGAGTTCCCGATGCGCACGACCTTCCTTCCGACGCTTCTGGCTGTGGTGGCGGGTGCCACTGTGCCGGGGGGTGATGCGATGGCCCGTGTGATGCGGTGCCTGACGGCATGGCGGCACGCTGCATGACCGAAGCCGTTGCCTCCCGCTGGCAGGACGGATACCTGCCCACACGCCTGTCCTTTGTCGCGGCCCCCAATGAAAGCGCGCAGGCATGGCTTGAACGCCTGACCCGCCAGTATGGGCAGACCCCCCCGGCCCAGGCTGACGCCATGGTCTGCCTTGGTGGGGATGGATTCATGCTGGAGGTCCTGCATATCGCGCTGGATCGTGACATTCCGGTTTATGGTATCAATTGCGGCACGGTTGGTTTCCTGATGAACCCGACCGTGCCAGAAAACCTGCCTGCCCATCTTGCCACCACGCAGGAGGCTGTCCTTCATCCCCTGCGCATGCGCGCAACCACCCGCGATGGCATGGTGACGGAGGCACTGGCCCTGAATGATGTCTTCTTGTTCCGTCAGACGCGTCAGGCCGCCAAGATCCGCATTGATGTCGATGGGCGACAGCGTCTGGCGGAACTGATCTGTGATGGGGTGCTGATCGCGACGCCTGCCGGTTCGACGGCGTATAACCTGTCCGCGCATGGGCCAATCGTCCCGCTGTCGGCCAATCTGCTGCCGCTGACGCCCATCAGTGCCTTTCGTCCCCGGCGCTGGCGGGGTGCGTTGCTGCCGTCAACGGCACAGGTCAGGTTCACCATACTGGAACCTGACAAACGACCGGTCGCGGCTGTGGCGGATTTTACCGAAGTCCGCGATGTCATGTCTGTGGAGATACAAGAAGATCGCACCCGGCATACGACATTGCTGTTTGATCCGGGGCAGAGCCTGTCCGAACGGATCATTGCCGAACAGTTCACGACCTGAACATCGATTTTCCAAATATCGGATTGGTAGAAAAGTCATGAAAATGTCTGGATGCCGCCTTTTCCCCAAAAGACAGGTCCATGAACATGCTGGAATTGGGAAAAGTTTTTGGGGGTCGAATTTTTTCAAAAAGGCGGCGTCTTCTGAAGCTTTTTAGAAAAAGCTTCACCAAAAATCTTTATAATTTCAGGATGTTATTGAGCCTGACTTTTCAAACAGTCTTGCAGGTCTTTGACTGTGGTCTGGGAATTATAGCGTGATGCATCCTGTATCGCAATAATATCTGGTGTTAAGAGTAATATTAATCAAGTTTATTAATAAATATTAGTGATTTCTGCCCAATAAATTCTTTGTAAGTGTCTTTATGACTGCGGTCGATCCAACAGTTTATAAATGACTCTAAAAATATTGTAGCCACCATGTCACTTTATTTTTCATTATTTTCTATTTTCTTTTCTATTAGGGAAAAGATCTTTATTTTTTCACGATCAGAAAAGCGAATGAAGTCCTTACAAAGCAGGCGGCCCAAATCTGCCAAAATCATAGGCAGATTATCCGCACTCCTTTGCGAAATAAAATTAGAAATATTATCGGAAATACATGACATATCTGTTAGTTTATTTATTAATTGTTCCATATTTACCTACTTTCTATCGCAAGGTGCAGAGGCCGCCCGGCATCGCGGATACGGACTGGCGTCATGCCCAGCACATCCCCATCCACCTGCACCGGGACTGGCGTTGCGGCATGGACCTCTATGTCGTGTCCGGTCACGATCCGCACATCATGCATCCGCTCCACCCGCCCCAGCAGCAGCGCGCATCCCATGCGCAGGGTGGCCAGAAGGCCTTCCGTTTCCAGCATGATGACGCGAAACCCCGCCTCATGCTGCATGCCGGTGTGGCAAAGGACGAACCGCCCGCCATACAGGCGTCCCTTGGACACCACGACGCCATGGGCGTGGTGCGTGGTGCCGTCCACCTGTACCTGCAACGTCGTAAAACGGTAACGCAGCGCCGCGCCGAACATGGTCAGGACATAGGCCGTGCGTCCCACCATGCGTTTCAGGCGTGACGGCAGCCCGTGTACCACACAGGCGTCGAACCCGATTCCGGCCATCTGGACAAACAGGCGGGCATGTTTCGTATCCTCCGCCATGCCAGGCCATATGGTCGCGCTGGCGCCCGACAGGATCAGACGTGCCGCCGCCTGCGGGGCAAAGGGTATGCCAAGTTCACGGGCCAGAACGTTCGCACTGCCCGCCGGGAAAATACCCATGCGCTGCTGTGTCCCGGCAAGGACCTGCGCCACTTCGGCAATCGTGCCATCCCCGCCCGCGGCGATGATGCAGTCGGTCCCGGCCGCCCCCAGGGCCTGGCGTGCCAGTTCCTGCGCATGGCCCGCATGGCGCGTCGTCAGGACCCGCACCTGCGCCCCACCCGCGCGCAGGGCGGCGATGAACCGCGCAAGTGGTCTGCGCCGCCTGCGTCCCGCCGTGGGGTTGACGATGATGCATGCCCGCATGCCCGTGATACCCTTCATGTTCTTTCGCCGGGGCGCTGCATGACCGGATAATGGCGTCGTGTTCTAATGTAGATCATTGATAAAAATCATAAAAATTCGACTATCATCTTGTTCTGGCTGTAAGAGATTGTTTGAAAATAAGTCATTGATAAAAACAAGAAAAATTTTTGGGTGCTGCCTTTTTTCAAAAAGGCGGCGTCTTCTGAAGCTTTTTAGAAAAAGCTTCACCAAAAACCTTTATAATTTCAGAGTTTTATCGATCCTGACTTTTCAAACAGTCTCTAAAAGACTTCACCAGAAACTTCCTATCATTTTGCGTGATGTGGCGTGTGGGCGATCACATGGTGGCGGGCGTGATGTGCTGCCCTGTCAATGTGCTGGGGCAGGCGATAGGATATGCCAGCTTTTTTATATGGGATGGTCATGGCGCATTCTTCTTCCTCCCGCCTCGTGATTCTGGCGGCTCTGGGGGGTAATCTTCTCGTGGCGGCGACCAAGTGCGTCGCGGCCTATATCACCGGCAGTTCCTCTATGCTGAGCGAGGCGATCCATTCCCTTATCGATACCGGGAACCAGGCGCTGCTGCTGGTGGGAATGCGGCGCGCGGCGCGTCCGGCCACGCTTGCGCATCCGTTCGGCTATGGGCTGGAACTGTATTTCTGGACCTTTGTCGTTGCCCTGCTGATTTTCGGGCTGGGGGCCGGCATCTCGTTCTTCGAGGGCGTGACCCACATCCTTCACCCGCAACCAATGGCGCATGTGCTGGTCAATTATATCGTGCTGGGGCTGAGCATCCTGTTCGAGGGATCGGTCTGGGTCATGGCGCTGCGTGCGTTCCGTCGCCATGGCAAGGGCCGTCTTGGCTGGGTCGAAGCCGTACAGCGCAGCAAGGACCCGACCGTCTTTACCGTCCTGTTCGAGGATACAGCCGCGCTGGCGGGCCTGTTCGTGGCGCTGGTGGGCAATGTGCTGTCGGAAACGCTGGATATGCCGCTGCTGGATGGTGTGTCCTCCATCATCATCGCGCTGATCCTTGCGGTGACGGCTGCTTTCCTGGCGCGCGAATCGCAGTCGCTGCTGACGGGCGAAGGTGTGGCGCCCGAAGTTCTGGCGGCCCTGCGTCGCATGGCGCTGTCGGCGCGTGGGGTGGACCGCCTGAACGAAATCCGTTCCATGCATTTCGGGCCGCGCGATGTGCTGGTGGTCATCAGCATTGATTTCCACAATGACCTGTCCGCAGGCGATGTGGAGGCAACGGTGTCCGAGCTTGAACGCCAGATCAAGCAGACCTATCCCGAGGTCACGCGCGTCTTTATCGAGGCACAGGACAACCGCAGCCAGCAGTCGGCCGTCATCCCGACCGCGCCGTGATGCATGTGAAAGCTGCTGATGCGCCTGAAAAGGCAGGGCAGGCCCCTTGCCCCTGAATAAGGATACACAAGAGACTGTTTGAAAAGATAAGTCCGATAAGATATTGAAATAATAAAAGTTTTTGGTGAAGCTTTTTCCAAAAAGCTTCGAAAGACGTTGCCTTTTTTGATCGAAAGGCAACACAAAAAACCTTTGAAAGATGTTGCCTGTTAAGAAAGGAGGCAACATCCAGTGGGTTGCGGCCATGCCATTATCAATGGGGATATTTTCGACCAATCTCCAAACCAGGGTGACGCCCGGAAATATCAGTGCTGTTCGGCACGGTGCCGGGGGCTTGTCATGAAAGGTCCATAATCAGCCAACAAAGTCCGCCGCCGCATATCCCTGTGCGAACAGCAGAGTACGCAGCGTGGTATGGTTGACCTGGCTGCTGATCGCCTGTCGCACGGCAGGCTTGGCATGGAATGCGATGCCCAGCCCCGCTTCGCGCAGCATGGCAAGGTCGTTTGCCCCATCGCCCACGGCCATCGCCTGTCCAATATGCAGACCATGTGCCAGCGCCAGCCTGCGCAGGTGCGCAAGCTTTGCGTCGGGGCCAAGGATCGGCTGCCCGACCTTGCCGGTCAGGTGGTCGCCCTCGATCATCAGGGTATTGGCGTGCTGTTCGTCAAATCCGCACTTTTCCGCCACGCGGGAGGTAAAGAACGTGAACCCGCCCGATACCAGCGCCGTGTGTGCGCCATGCCTGTTCATCGTGCGCACCAGTTCCCGCGCACCGGGATTGAGACGTACGTCCTTCCATGCCGCCTCCAGCAAAGTGGCGGGCATGCCGCGCAGCAACCCGACGCGTTCACGCAACGCGGCCTCAAAATCCATTTCCCCGTTCATGGACTGGCGCGTGATCTCGGCAATGCGTTCACCGATACCCGCATGCCGTGCGAGGTCATCCAGCGTTTCGCAATCGACGATGGTGCTGTCCATGTCCGCAACCAGCAGCCCCTTGCGCCGTCCATGGGCGGCAACGACGATGGCGTCGAGGGCGCGGCGCGAAAATTCCTCGCGCAGGGGGGCAATATGCGGCATGTCGCCCGTGCCGGGCGCGGGGCACGGGATCTCGACCGCTTCGCCTGCCGACAGGATGGTGGGGGTTCCCCCCCCGGTCATGTCGCGTGCAGTGGCAATGTCCGCCGTGCTGAGCGATGTGGCGTCGCGATGCGCGACAAGGACGAGGACGTGGGTCGGGGAGGAGGAGGATTCAGCCATGATGTCCGGGCATGTGGCAGGGATGAGATCATGACGCAAGGCACCGAAACGGGCCTGCGTCCCGCCGTGATCGTGGCAGGCCCCACCTGTTCGGGCAAGTCCGCGCTGGCGCTGGCGCTGGCGCGCGTGATTGGCGGCACCATCATCAATACCGATTCGATGCAGGTCTATCGCGAATTGCGCATCCTGACGGCCCGCCCCACGGTGGCGGAGGAAGCATTGCTGCCGCATCGCCTGTATGGCGTGTTGCCCGCGGCACAGGCGGGGTCGGTCGCATGGTGGCGCGAACAGGCCCTGCATGCGGCGGATGAGGCATGGCGGGCCGGGCGTATCCCGGTTTTCTGCGGTGGGACGGGGATGTATTTCCGCGCCCTGACCGACGGTCTGGCCGATATTCCTGACCCGCCCCCCGAAATCCGGGCGGAAGCCCGGGCTGCCGTGCTGGCCGAAGGTGGCCCCGCGATCCATGCCCGCCTGATGGCGGTCGATCCCGAAACCGCGTCCGCCCTGCGTCCCGGTGATACGCAGCGCATCGCGCGCGCGTGGGAGGTCTGGCGCGCGACGGGGCGGGGCCTGTCATGGTGGCGCACGGAATCGGTACTGCCGCCGTTGTCCGCGCGTTTTGTCTCCGTGCGCCTGTCGCCGCCGCGTGACCTGTTGCGGCAGGCGATTGCCGCGCGGTTTGTGGCGATGATGGAAAATGGTGCGGTGGAGGAAGTGCGCGCCCTGCTGTCATGCCACCTGTCGCCCACGTTGCCTGCGATGCGTGCGCATGGCGTGCCCGAACTTGCCGCCATGCTGCGTGGGGAGATGTCGCGCCAGGACGCCATCACCCGCGCGGTGCAGGTTACGGCGCAATATACCAAGCGCCAGTCCACATGGTTTGCGCACCATTCCCTCGCCGCGGAGGCACGGACCTGTCTCCATGACGGCAGAATCACATCAGGTGCGCAACAAATGGAAAGAGATAAGCGGAAAATTATTTCTTTTGTTATTAATTGCATTGACGCCGGGGGCCGCTTTCGCTTAAACCCGGCCCACATTTCGCCCGCTGGGGGTGCCGTCCTTCCTGACGGGACCGGGGCGAAGGAGTAAGGGACATGAACGCAACAGTGCAGCATACCGCCATCCGGCCCGACGCCCGCGCCACGACTGTGGACCCCACCGTCATGTCCGGCGCGGAAGTACTGCTGCGTGTTCTTCAGGATGCGGGGGTAGAGGTCGTCTTCGGCTATCCCGGTGGGGCGGTCCTGCCGATCTATGACGCGCTGTTCCGGCAGGATGCGATCCGCCATGTCCTGGTCCGTCATGAACAGGCCGCCGTCCACGCGGCGGAGGCATATGCCCGTTCCACCGGAAAGGTGGGCGTCGTACTCGTCACCAGCGGGCCGGGCGGGACGAATACCGTGACCGGGCTGATGGATGCGCTGCTGGATTCGATTCCGGTCGTGTGTTTCACCGGACAGGTCGGCGTGCCCCTGATCGGGACCGATGCCTTTCAGGAAGCGGACATTACCGGCATCACCCGTCCGGCGACCAAGTTCAACTACCTCGTGCGCAGGGCGCAGGATATCGCCCCTGTCGTGCAGGAGGCATTCCATATCGCGCGGACCGGGCGTCCGGGGCCGGTGCTGGTGGACCTGCCAAAGAACCTGATGGTCGGTCCCGCCCCCTATGTCGAACCGGCGCCCGTCCTGCATCCGTCATACCGGCCCCGTTTCGAGCCAGAACGTGCCGCCGTGGCGCAGGCTGTCGCCGCGATGAAGGCGGCGCGCCGTCCCCTGTTCTATACCGGTGGGGGCGTCATCAATTCCGGCCCCAGGGCGGCGGAGCTGCTTGGCCGTCTGGTGCGGATGACAGGTTTCCCATGCACCTCCACCCTGATGGGGCTGGGCGGGTTTCCCACCACGGACCGGCAGTTCCTTGGCATGCTGGGCATGCATGGTTCGTACGAGGCGAACCTTGCCACCCATGACTGTGACGTGCTGGTCGCGCTGGGGTCGCGCTTTGACGATCGTGTCACAGGACGCCTTGATGCGTTTTCGCTGGGATCGTTCAAGATCCATGCCGATATCGACCCTGCGCAGATCGGCAAGATCGTGCCGGTTGACCTTGGTATCGTGGGGGATGCGGGTCGCATCATCGAAATGATGATCGAGGAATGGGAACGTACCCCCACCCCTGCGGCGCAGGCCGGCGATATCGCGCAATGGTGGGCGCAGATCGGTGAATGGCGCGGTCGTGACAGCTTTGGCTTCCGTCAGGACATGACCCCGTCCGCCATCATCCGCCCGCAATATGCCATCAGCCGCCTGTATGAAATGACGCGCCAGACCGGACGTGACACCTATGTCTCTACCGAGGTGGGGCAGCACCAGATGTGGGCGGCGCAGCATTTTCAGTTCGACCGGCCCAACCACTGGCTGACGTCGGGGGGGCTGGGCACGATGGGATACGGCCTGCCTGCCGCCGTGGGCGCGCAGGTTGCCCATCCCGACGCACTGGTGATCGATATCGCGGGGGAGGCATCCACCCTGATGAACATTCAGGAACTTGGCACGATCGCGCAGTACCGCCTGCCGGTGAAGCTGTTTATCCTGAACAACGAATATATGGGCATGGTGCGGCAGTGGCAGGAACTGCTGCATGAATCGCGCTATTCCGAAAGCTATAGCGCGGCGTTGCCGGATTTTGTCCGCCTTGCCGAAAGTTTCCATGGGCGTGGCCTGCGGGCGACATGCGTGGGCGAACTTGATGGCGTCATCGCGGACATGCTGGCCCATCCCGGTCCGGTCGTCGCGGATATCCGCGTTGCACAGGAAGAGAACTGCTATCCCATGATCCCTTCGGGGGCGGCGCATAACCAGATGCTGCTTGGCCCCGATCAGGATGATGGGGTGGAAGTCAGCGCCGAGGGACGGATGCTCGTCTGATCCATCCCCATGGAGCGGTTGCGCCGTTCCGGTCCGTCTGTCATGTCCCGCACCCGGTCCTGGTGGCGGGGCGGAAACCAAAGTGCAGGAAACAACATCATGACCACCCAGCAGGAGGTTGAAACCTCCGCGGTCATTTCCATACTGGTCGAGAACGAGAGCGGGGCGCTTGCCCGTGTGCTCGGCCTGTTTTCGGGGCGCGGCTACAATATCGAAAGCCTGACCGTCGCCCCGGTGGATGAAACGCGGCGCATGTCGCGCATCAATGTGGTGACGACGGGCACCCCCCATGCCGTCGCACAGGTCAAGGCACAGTTGGAGCGGCTGGTCCCGGTCTATCGTGTCGCGAACCTGAGCGAGGGCGGCCCCCATGTCGCGCGTGAACTGGCGTTGGTGAAGGTTGTCGCAACCGCCGAGGCCCGTGCCGAGTCCCTGCGCATTGCCCAGGCGTTCCGTGCGCGCGTCATTGACACGACGGCCACGTCCTTTGTGTTCGAGCTGACCGGCTCGCCGGAAAAGCTGAATTCGTTTATTGACCTCATGCGTCCCTTGGGGCTGGCTGAAATATCGCGTACCGGTGTCGTCGCGATCAGCCGGGGCCCGGAAACGCTGTAACGCAGGTCCCGGTTTTTTCCTTCATTTCGAACAGTTTACTACACAGGAGTATTCCCATGCGCGTGTATTATGATCGCGACGCCGACGTGAACCTGATCAAGAGCAAGAAGGTCGCCATCATCGGCTATGGCAGCCAGGGTCACGCCCATGCCAACAACCTGAAGGACTCAGGTGTTTCGGACATCGTCATTGGCCTGCGTCCCGAATCCAGTGCCGTCGCCAAGGCCGAGGCCGCCGGTTTCAAGGTGATGACCCCCGCCGATGCGGCCAAATGGGCCGATGTCGTCATGGTCCTGACGCCCGACGAAGGGCAGGGCGCGCTGTATAAGGACGCGCTGGAAAAGAACATGAAGCAGGGTGCCGCGCTGGCATTCGCGCATGGCCTTGCGATTCATTTCCGCATCATCGAGGCGCGTCCTGACCTTGATGTGTTCCTGATCGCGCCCAAGGGCCCCGGCCACACCGTGCGTTCCGAATACCAGAAGGGCGGCGGCGTCCCGTCGCTGGTTGCCGTGGCGCAGAACGCGTCGGGCAATGCGCTGGAAATCGCGCTGTCCTATGCCTCTGCCAATGGCGGTGGGCGTGCGGGCATCATCGAGACGACGTTCAAGGAAGAGGTCGAAACCGACCTGTTTGGTGAACAGGCCGTGCTGTGTGGTGGCCTGGTGGAGCTGATCCGCGCCGGTTTCGAAACGCTGGTGGAGGCGGGCTATGCGCCGGAAATGGCGTATTTCGAGTGCCTGCATGAAACGAAGCTGATTGTTGACCTGATCTATGAGGGCGGCATCGCGAACATGAATTACTCCATCTCCAACACTGCCGAATATGGTGAATATGTCTCTGGCCCGCGCGTCATCACGCCGGATACCAAGGCGGAGATGAAGAAGATCCTGACCGATATTCAGGATGGCACGTTCGTGCGTAACTTCATCCTTGAAAATCAGTCCGGTAACATTGGGTTCAAGGCGACGCGCGCGCGCAACAACGACATGCAGATCGAAAAAGTGGGCGAGAAGCTGCGCGCCATGATGCCGTGGATCGGCAAGAACAAGCTGGTGGACAAAAGCCGCAACTGATCGCGGGCCAAGGTCACTGCATTATCGGGGCCATTCCCATGGTCCATCGCGAACGCCGTCCGGGTTTCCGGGCGGCGTTTTGCATTGGGGGCACATGCTGCGGGTTCGGCAGGTACGGTCAGGGGCATGGGACATGAGGTATGGCTCATGGGGGAGGCGATGAATTTATTGTATTGTCCCGGTGCGTTCTGCAGGCGTGACAGGCGGGGGTGTGCAATGCAACCATGGGCATGGCCTGTGATGGGCTGGTTGCAACTGTGACGGAGTTATCTGCCAATGGTGGATTTTGTGATTCCTCCCCCCACCCAGCCCACGGTTGGTGTCAGCATGACGGAGGCGCTCTTTCCCGTGCGCCGAATCTGGTGTGTGGGACAGAACTATGCCGCCCATACGCGTGAAATGGGGGGGAATCCCGAACGGACGGAACCATTTTTCTTTGCCAAGCCGGGGGATGCGGTGGTGCCCGGTGGCGGCCTGCTGGATTTTCCCGTTGCGACGTCCGACCTGCACCACGAGGTCGAATTGGTGGCATGCATCGGGCGGCATGGGGAAAATATCGCGGCGGACAAGGCGCTGTCCCATATCTATGGCTATGCCGTGGGGCTGGACATGACACGCCGTGACCTGCAGGCGGTTGCGAAGAAGGCGGGGCGTCCATGGGCGTTGGCCAAGGGATTTGATCAGTCCTGTCCCATTGGCACCATCCGTCCGGTTTCCGAAATCGGCCATCCGGCGAAGGGGCGCATCAGCCTGAGTGTGAATGGCGAGGAACGGCAGGTAGGGGACCTGTCGGACATGATCTGGTCGGTGGCGGAAATCATTGCCGCCCTCAGCCGTTTTGTCGCCCTCGCGCCGGGCGATCTCATCATGACCGGCACGCCATCGGGCGTCGGCCCGGTGGGACGCGGCGATGTCCTGCACGCCGTATGCGCGGGGGTAGGGGAACTCAACATCACATATGGCAGCTAGAGCAGATCCTGTTTGAATACGTGCCTTCAAACAGGTGAAGATGCTCGTAAAAACCATCAACCGGAGCATTTTCACCGAACCGGTTTTCGGTGGAAACGCTCTGGCGCGCCTGACCCGTCCGCACCCGTCACGCACGGGCCATCATCCTTTCATATCATCCGCACGGGAGAGACAGATCATGCATTATCGTCAGCTTGGGCGCTCCGGCCTGCGCATTTCCACCTTTACGTTGGGAACGATGACTTTTGGCGGCAAGGGAGACTTTGCCAAGACGGGGGATACCGACCTTGCCGGGGCAAAGCGCCAGATCGACATGTGCGTGGATGCCGGGATCAATATCTTCGACACCGCCGACATCTACTCCGCTGGTGTGTCAGAGGAAATCCTTGGCGCGGCGCTGAAGGGCCGTTCGTCTGACCTGCTGGTCAGTTCAAAGGCCCGCTTCACCATGGGGCCGGGGGCAAATGATGCGGGATCATCGCGTTATCACCTGATCAGCGCGTGTGAAGCCAGCCTGAAACGGTTGGGGCGTGACCATATCGACCTGTATTACCTGCATGAGTGGGACGGTCAGACGCCGCTTGATGAAACGCTGGAGGCGCTCGATACCCTGACGCGCAGCGGGAAGATCCGCTATGCGGGGGTTTCGAACTTTTCCGGCTGGCACCTGATGAAGGCGCTGAGTACTGCGGAACGCGATCGCCTGATCGCCCCGGTGGCGCAACAGATTTATTATTCCCTTCAGGCGCGTGAGGCGGAATATGAACTGCTGCCCGTGGCGGTGGATCAGGGGATTGGTGTGCAGGTCTGGAGCCCGATGGCCGGTGGCCTGCTGTCGGGCAAGTACCGGCGTGGCAAACCGCAGCCAACCGGCACCCGCCAGATCGAGAAATGGGGCGAGCCCCCTGTCTATGACATCGAAAAGCTTTATGACGTGGTCGAAGTGCTGGTTGCCATCGCGGCGGAACGCGGGGTTTCGGCGGCGCAGGTCGCGCTGGCCTGGGTGGCGCACCGTCCTGCCATTACCTCGGTCGTGATCGGGGCACGTACGGATGCGCAGCTTGCCGATAACCTGAAGGCTGCCGAACTGAGCCTGAGCGCCGAGGAGATGGCACGCCTGAACAAGGCCAGCGCGCCGCCGGTGCTGTATCCATACTGGCATCAGGCCAGCACCGCATCCGACCGCCTGTCGCCTGCCGACCTGCTGCTGCTGGCCCCCACGATCGCGGAACGCGCGAAAGACGGAAAGGCCTGAGTCCCACATGCTGTTCCCCCTGCCATTTCGATGGAAGGGCAGGGGGCGTTTGGCGGGATAATGTTTTGTGGGGGCAGTATGGCGCCTTCCCCGCAGATCACGGCATTAATCAACAGGCCCGTATATTCGTAGGCTCGGCTGGCACTGTTATCTGAATGACGGATCGTTTCATTCAATGGCAAGGATTTCCCGAAATCTGGGAATTATTCTCTCTCGTGGCATGAAAACCTTGTCCGCATTGTCTTTATCACATGTTCTGCCGGTCCGGGGATCAGGCGTCATGATTATGGGGTCTCATATTCATCGGAAGTATTCTTGATGAAATGCAGGAATTAAATATATTATTATTCTGCAATGGGTGTCGTAATCTGGCGTAATTTACGTATCATCCGTTTTATAATTCATGGCGAAAGAACTGTATTACCCAGACCCAATGACCTTGGCCCACGTGCTGGAGCAGAAGGATCAGGGGCAGTTATATCAAGCCAATGGTTTGCCTCTATTCCTGAAAATCTGCGGCTCATAAAGAATTTGTGGCCTGTTCAGGACATCGAATGCCTGTTGATGGGGGCAGCCTTAATCATGGTCACAACCTTGATCGCAGGATACGCGTTGTGCGAATGGCCGCCCGGAGAAGAAGTCACGCCAGCCTTGATGCAGATTAAGTAGCATCTCACCAATCAGTGATCATACTGGGATGATGGATGTGACCGATGCTGCGCGGGATTGAAAGAGGGGCATGGAAACATGGGAGTGTCATCTTGTAATAACATGCATCCATACCCAATTGTGAAACCAGCCGCTGTGCCGTTGCCTCTCTTTATGGGACGGCAGCAGCGGACCTGATTTTGTCGCCTGAGGATATAGGGACGGGGGATTTTATGAATATCGAGAAATTTACGGAACGTTCGCGCGGCTTCCTTCAGGCTGCGCAGACTATTGCCATGCGGGAATATAATCAGCAGCTTACGCCTGAGCATTTGCTAAAGGCGCTGCTTGATGATGATCAGGGGGCCGCATCCGCGCTGATCCGCGCCGCCGGGGGACAGCCGCCGGCCATCGCCGCTGCCGTGGACACGGCGCTTGCCAAACTGCCGAAGGTGCAGGGCGGTGGCGCGGGACAGCCAAGTGCTACGCCAGATCTCGTGCGCCTGCTTGATGCCGCCGAACAGGCCGCGCAGAAAGCCGGGGACGAATATGTGGCGCAGGATCGTCTGCTTGCCGCCATTGCGGCATCCGAAACGCCTGCCGGTCAGGCGCTGCGGGCCGGTGGTGCCACGCCGCAGGCCCTGGACAAGGCCATCGCAACCATCCGCAAGGGACGCACCGTGACCAGTGAAAACGCCGAAGCCAGTTTCGATGCGTTGAAGAAATACGCCCGTGACGTGACCGAGA
The DNA here is from genome assembly GCF_014843995.1 of Novacetimonas hansenii. Classification (NCBI taxonomy): domain Bacteria; kingdom Pseudomonadati; phylum Pseudomonadota; class Alphaproteobacteria; order Acetobacterales; family Acetobacteraceae; genus Novacetimonas; species Novacetimonas hansenii. The sequence goes on from NZ_CP062147.1 coordinate 372,469, forward strand.
TCGCCTTGCAGGGCAAGCTTGATCCCGTCATC
>NZ_CP062147.1:377500-1077500 GCF_014843995.1 Novacetimonas hansenii
TGTTGCAGAAGAAGCAGAACGGAATGGAAAGTCCGGCCATAGAGGGTGATAGCCCCTTATGCGTAGTGTCTGTGATGATCCTTGAGTAGGGCGGGACACGTGAAATCCTGTCTGAACATGGGGGGACCACCCTCCAAGCCTAAATACTCCCTGGTGACCGATAGCGAACAAGTACCGTGAGGGAAAGGTGAAAAGCACCCCGACGAGGGGAGTGAAAGAGACCTGAAACCGAATGCCTACAAGCAGTCGGAGCCTCTTATGGGGTGACGGCGTACCTTTTGTATAATGGGTCAGCGAGTTTCTGTTTGCAGCAAGCTTAAGCCGTTAGGTGTAGGCGCAGCGAAAGCGAGTCTGAACAGGGCGACGAGTTGCTGGCAGAAGACCCGAAACCGAGTGATCTAGCCATGGCCAGGCTGAAGGTGCGGTAACACGCACTGGAGGGCCGAACCCACGCCTGTTGAAAAAGTCGGGGATGAGCTGTGGCTAGGGGTGAAAGGCCAATCAAACTCGGAAATAGCTGGTTCTCCGCGAAATCTATTGAGGTAGATCGTCTGGTATTACCCCGGGGGGTAGAGCACTGGATGGGCTAGGGGGGCCCAAAGCCTTACCAAACCTAACCAAACTCCGAATACCCGGAAGTATGAGCCAGGCAGACAGACAGTGGGTGCTAAGGTCCATTGTCGAGAGGGAAACAGCCCAGACCACCAGCTAAGGCCCCTAAATCGTGGCTAAGTGGGAAAGGATGTGGGGATTCCAAAACAACCAGGAGGTTGGCTTAGAAGCAGCCATCCTTTAAAGAAAGCGTAATAGCTCACTGGTCTAATAGAAACCCTGCGCCGAAAATGTAACGGGGCTCAAGCCACGTGCCGAAGCTGTGGGTGCATACTTTGTATGCGCGGTAGCGGAGCGTTCCGTAAGTCTGTGAAGGGGACGGGGTGACCCTCCCTGGAGATATCGGAAGTGCGAATGCTGACATGAGTAGCGATAAACAGTGCGAGAAACACTGTCGCCGAAAGTCCAAGGGTTCCTGCGCAAGGTTAATCCGCGCAGGGTGAGCCGGCCCCTAAGGCGAGGGCGAAAGCCGTAGTCGATGGAAACCGGGTGAATATTCCCGGGCCTGCCAGAAGTGACGAATGCAATATGTTGTCGGGTCTTATCGGATTGACCCGGCTTTTGGAGCATTCCAGGAAATAGCTCTGGCATATAGACCGTACCCGAAACCGACACAGGTGGACTGGTAGAGAATACCAAGGCGCTTGAGAGAACGATGCTGAAGGAACTAGGCAAATTACTTGCGTAACTTCGGGATAAGCAAGACCCGTCCGTGGGCAACCACAGGCGGGTGGCACAAACCAGGGGGTAGCGACTGTTTAGTAAAAACACAGGGCTGTGCGAAGTCGAGAGACGACGTATACGGCCTGACGCCTGCCCGGTGCCGGAAGGTTAAGAGGAGGTGTGCAAGCACCGAATTGAAGCCCCGGTAAACGGCGGCCGTAACTATAACGGTCCTAAGGTAGCGAAATTCCTTGTCGGGTAAGTTCCGACCTGCACGAATGGCGTAACGACTTCCCCGCTGTCTCCAGCATCGGCTCAGCGAAATTGAATTCCCCGTGAAGATGCGGGGTACCCGCGGTCAGACGGAAAGACCCTATGAACCTTTACTGCAGCTTTGCAGTGGCATCAGAGACATTCTGTGTAGGATAGGTGGGAGGCTTTGAAACCGGGGCGCCAGTTCCGGTGGAGCCATCCTTGAAATACCACCCTGACTGTTTCTGATGTCTAACCGAGACCAGTAAGCCTGGTCCGGGACCCTGCATGGTGGGCAGTTTGACTGGGGCGGTCGCCTCCCAAAGTGTAACGGAGGCGCGCGATGGTGGGCTCAGGTCGGTCGGACATCGACTGTTGAGTGCAATGGCATAAGCCCGCCTGACTGTGAGAGTGACAGCTCGATCAGAGACGAAAGTCGGCCATAGTGATCCGGTGGTCCCGCGTGGAAGGGCCATCGCTCAACGGATAAAAGGTACTCTAGGGATAACAGGCTGATCTCCCCCAAGAGTCCACATCGACGGGGAGGTTTGGCACCTCGATGTCGGCTCATCACATCCTGGGGCTGGAGCAGGTCCCAAGGGTTCGGCTGTTCGCCGATTAAAGTGGTACGTGAGCTGGGTTTAGAACGTCGTGAGACAGTTCGGTCCCTATCTGCCGTGGGTGTTGGAGACTTGAGAGGATTTGTCCCTAGTACGAGAGGACCGGGATGAACATACCTCTGGTGCACCGGTTGTCGCGCCAGCGGCACAGCCGGGTAGCTAAGTATGGAAGGGATAACCGCTGAAAGCATCTAAGCGGGAAACCCACCTCAAAACAAGGTCTCCCCAAGGGCCGTGATAGACCATCACGTCAATAGGCCAGGTGTGGAAGCGCAGTAATGCGTGCAGCTGACTGGTCCTAATCGCCCAATAGGCTCATTCACACAGCCACTCAACGTGGAAAACATACATGCACAGCAGTCATCCACCCACTCTATCCTCTCAGCACCAACCTCCCACACAGTCCCTCAGGACTGACTGGATGATCTGGTGGCCATGGCGGGACGTGCTCCACCCGATCCCATCCCGAACTCGGACGTGAAAAAACCCAGCGCCTATGATACTGTGCCTTAAGGCACGGGAAAGTCGGTCGCCGCCAGATCTTCCAGTCAGCCCTGAATGAAAAATACCACCGCGGGGTGGAGCAGCCCGGTAGCTCGTCAGGCTCATAACCTGAAGGCCGCAGGTTCAAATCCTGCCCCCGCAACCAGGCAATAAGTCTTTGATAGGACACGATAAAAGCCACCCCGAAGGGTGGCTTTTTTTGTGCCCAAATCACGCCGCAGGATGCACATAGGATGCAATCGGGAGCGAAAGCGCAGCGTAGGTTGGGCTGATTTCACGTGTGCGTGAACGTGGGAGCGAGGTTCTTTAGGCAGTCCGGTCAGACTCGAACCGCAATGTCGTGAGCAAAGTTCTGGCCAAGAGCTTCAGTTGTGATCGACGCCATGCGATATCCGTTCGCCGGGTTGCTCAGATAGGCTAGGTAGGCACCGGCGCGGCCGCCATCATCCCCATCAAGATCGGCGCGATCGCTCACGACGAGGCCTCGTCGTCTTAGACCCGGTTCGAGCAGGCGAAGGATATCCAGATAGAGCCCTTTCGAGGCATCAAGCAGGATCAGGTCGATTGGCTGCGGCACATCGCGGGCAAGCGTAGTCATGGCATCTGGCTGAGCACGGGCGGGATGGTTTCCTGCCTGCGTGGTTCGAAGCGCGTGGTGTCATGTGGGCGGCCGATCTTCTGCGGCAAGGAGACGTGCCGTGAGATATCGTCTGATTCCTGCCGTAGTGGTCATTGCTTTTACGGCTTCATCTTCTCCTCCTGCCAACGCGCAATGGGCGGTCTATGACGGTGCCAACCACGTCCAGAACGTGCTGATCGCGGCCCGTACGCTCCAGCAGATCGACAATCAGATCACGTCACTGGCCAACCAGGCCCAGATGCTGGTCAATCAGGGACGTAACCTCGCGAGCCTGCCGCTTTCGACACTCTCGACACTGCAAGCGACGATTTCCCAGACCACGTCATTGCTCGCGCAGGCGCAGAATATTGCCTACAGCGTCCAGTCCGTCGAGCAGCAGTATCAGCAGGCGTACACATCTGTCTCGTCGGGTATGTCTGACAGCGCCCTGTTTTCTCAGGCGCAGACGCGCTGGCAGAATTCCGTCGGTGGGTTTGAAGACGCCCTGAAGTTGCAGGCGCGGGTGGTGGGCAATATCCCCAGCGACAGCAGCGCCATGACGCAGCTTGTCTCGGCCAGCCAGACCTCCTCGGGAGCCTTACAGGCGGTGCAGGCGGGGAATCAGCTTATGGCGCTTCAGTCCCGCCAGCTTTCCGACATCCAGGCCGAACTCGCCGCAAATGGCCGGGCCACCGCCCTGCAGCAGGCGCGCGATGCAGCAACAGAAGCGGAGAGCGAGGCGCAATATCAGCATTTCTCCCAGCATGACGTCTACGTGCCCGGCACGGTGTCGATGTTCGGCAGCAGCGGGAACTGACCGCCATGGCCACCAATGATGTCGGCGTCATCGATACTTTCCTGAACACTTTCACCACCACCATCGATACCGGGTTCGGTCTGCTGAAGGGCAACGTGCTTTCGCTGGCCGGAACGCTGTCCGTGCTGGATATCGCACTGGCCGGGCTGTTCTGGGCCTGGGCTGCGGATGAGGACATCATCCAGCGTCTGGTGAAGAAGACGCTCTATATCGGGTTCTTCGCCTTTGTGATCAATGATTTTGACCATCTGTCGAAGGTGATGTTCGACAGTTTTGCTCAACTTGGTCTGAGGGCAGGGGGCGGAACGCTGGCGCTTTCGGATTTCCTGCGTCCCGGTCGTCTGGCGTCAACCGGTTTCGATGCGGCCCAGCCGCTTCTGGACTCTGTCCATAATCTGCTCGGCCCTGTCGCCTTCTTTACGAATTTCATCCAGATTTTTGTGCTCTGCCTGTCCTGGCTGATTGTGCTGGCGGCGTTCTTTATTCTGGCGGTGCAGCTTTTTGTCGCCCTGATCGAATTCAAGCTGACGACGCTGGCAGGCTTCGTGCTGATCCCCTTCGCCCTGTTCAACCGCACCGCCTTTCTGGCCGAGAAGGTGCTGGGCAATGTCGTCTCGTCGGGTGTGAAGATCATGGTGCTGGCGGTGATCTCTGCCATCGCCTCGGTGCTCTTCAAACAGTTCACCATCTCCTACGGCAGCGATGTTCCCACGATCGGGCAATCCGTATCGGTGGTGCTGGCCTCGCTCGCGATTGTCGGTCTGTCCATTTATGGCGGCAGCATTGCCAACGGTCTGATTTCCGGCGCCCCCCAGCTTGGGGCAGGAGCCGCTGTCGGCACCGGCATGGCAGTCGGCGCGATGGGGGCTGCGGCGGTGGCGGGCGTTGGAGCCGTTGCCTCCGGCGGTGCCGCAGCCATCGGCGCGACCGCCGCTGCTGCACGTGGCGGGGCTGCGATCGCAGGGGCAGCTACCACCGCATACTCCGTTGGCGCTGCCGGGCAAAGGCCCGCCTGCCGCAGTTGCGCACGCTCATGCCGCCGGGCGCGGATATCACAGTGGCGCGGGATGGCTCGGCGGTGATCCGGTCCTCGCTGCACCACACGCTGGTGACGCTGCTGGCGTCCTGCGTGCTGGCGCTGGTCGTGGTCTGGGTGTTCCTGCGTTCATGGACTGCGTCTATCGCAGCGGCGATCATCGTGCCGTGCTGCCTGATCGCCAGTCTCGGGCCGATGCATCTGGCAGGCTTCGGGCTGGATAATCTCTCGCTCATGGCGCTGACGGTGGTGACGGGGCTGGTAGTGGATGACGCCATCGTGGTGATCGAGAACATCATCCGCATGCGTGAGCGGGACCTGTCCGTTGACGAGGCCGCCATTTCCGGGGCCAGCGAGGTGGCGTTCACGCTGCTGTCCATTACCGTCTCGGTGCTGGCGGTGTTCCTGCCGATCGGGCTGGCCTCGGGCCTGACGGGGCGGCTGTTCCGGGAGTTTGCCGGAACGGTGGGTATCGCCGTGACGGTGTCGCTGGTTCTTTCCTGCGTGGTCACACCGTGTCTGACGGCGCTGTGCATGCGCTTTGCCGAAAACAGAACCGCCGTGCATCCAGAAGTGGATGTCGCAGATTTTCTGGATCATGAAAAACACAGCGACAGTCTGTATCGGCGCACCCTGGAAGTCTGCCTGACCCATCCCGGCAAGACGGCACTGCTGCTGCCGCTGACCCTGCTGGTGGGCGTAGTCCTGTTTACCCGCATGCCAAAGGTCGTGTTCCCGCGTCAGGATATCGGCATCGTCTCGGGCGGATCGCGTGGCAGTGGCAGTTCACTGGCCCAGACCAAAGCGCGGCTGGAGCGGTTCAGCAGGGTGCTGCTGGAAGATCCCGCTGTCAGCCACGTCATCGCCTATCTCGATACCGGCGAAGGCTCCAGCCACGGCATGGTGTTCGCAACCCTGCGCGATCTGTCCACCGGGCGCGCTTCGGGAGCAGAAGTGGCGGCGCGTGTGGTGGCCCGGATGGGGAAAGACATTCACGCCGAATATCATGCCCAGGCACCGGGCAACATCATGATGCGGGTCGGCTCGAACAGCAGCGGGGTCAGCTACATCCTGCGCAGCGAGGATGACCGGCTGCTGGGACCAGCCACACGCAGGCTGGCAAAAGCCCTGCGCCACCATCCGGAGTTCACGGATGTTGACCCGGACATCGATCCACCGGGGCAGGGGATCACGCTTACCATTGACCGCGATACCGCCGCCCGCGTTGGCGTGACGCCACAGGTGATCGGCAACACCCTGTCGGACGCGCTCGGCCAGACCACGGCCTCGGTCGTCTACACGACACACGGGCAGTATAACGTGGTGCTGACCGTGGAACACCGCTTCCAGCGTGATCCTGAAATCCTGAAGCAGTTCTGGGTCAGTCCCTCGGGCGGCTCCGCCTCGGGCAGTTCGGCGTCCAACACCATCCGGGTGGTGACATCGGCTGCGGCCAGCACCACAACCTCGACCGGTGCGACGGCCTTCAGGAACCAGATTGCCAACTCGCTGGCTGGCGGGGCGAATGCCTCGACCGGATCGGCTGTAGCGACCGGGGCGGAAACACTGGTGCCGTTGTCCGTCGTGGCCCGGATCACCCCCAGCCTCGACCCGGTGGCCGTGACCCATATCGGTTACGCCAGTTCCGCCTCGCTGGCGCTGGAACTTGCGCCCGGCGTCAGCCTGTCACAGGCGCAGGCGATCATCGATCAGGAATGGCGCAGCCTGCATCTCCCGGGAACCATAAACGGTGAACTGCAGAGTGATGAGGGTGACGTCGGCAAAAGCACCCATGACAGCGAGATCCTGATCGTCGGTGCTGTGCTCGCCGTCTATCTGACATTGGGCATGCTGTATGAAAGCGTGTGGCACCCGCTGACCATTCTCTCCACCATCCCCTCGGCCGGGATCGGGGCTGTCATGGCGCTCGACCTGTTCGGGCTGCCGTTCTCGGGCATGGCGGTGATCGCCATGCTGCTGCTGACCGGCATCTCGCTGAAGAACGCGATCCTGCTGGTGGATTTCGCCATCCATGCTGAACGCGAACGCGGCCTGACTGCGCGGGACGCCATCCGCGAGGCCTGTCTGCTGCGTCTGCGGCCGATCGTCATGACCACCTTCGCCGCCGCTCTTGGCGCGCTGCCACTGGTGCTGATGGGGGGCTATGGCATGGAACTGCGTCAACCGCTGGGGATAGCGCTGATTGGCGGTCTGCTCGTCAGCCAGACCCAGACCATGTTCACGACCCCGGCACTCTATCTGCTGGTGGCAAGAGGGGCCGCAAAAAATCATTTTCGCACTTACTAATAGGTTCTTTATCGCCACTATCACTACATAACGTCTGATAGGCTCGGATAGATCGTCGATAGCGTCTGATACGAATGATTTCTTTTTCCAGGTTTATTTTTGAGAACAAGCCAGGAACATTCGTCTGGACATACGAATATTTTGGCGCCATCATGGCGCCATGAGCCATGCTACAGAAAATTCGGGAGTTCGCGCGATGGACCGGATCAATCTGCGCCTCTCTACGGAGACGTTTGGAGCGATTGATGACGCGCGCGCAAAAAGGGCTGGAAGAGTGTCTCGTAACACTTGGATAGCGGAAGCGATTGAAGAAAAGCTCGCGCGTGAGGTGGTGTCGTTACAAGAAGATGACGTCAGGTCTACAGCCAATGCCTAGTTTTTACGAATTTTTTGCTGGCGGCGGGATGGCCCGTGCGGGACTGGGGGACGGCTGGACGTGTCTGTTCGCCAATGATTTTGATCATAAAAAAGGTCTGAGTTATCAGGCCAACTGGGGAACAGGAGGAGAATTGCGGGTTGGGGACGTCAATGATGTCCGTGTTGAAGACTTACCTGGTGTTGCAGATCTCGTATGGGGTTCATTCCCATGCCAGGATTTGTCGTTGGCTGGAGGGGGCGCAGGTCTTAAAGGAGAGCGTTCTGGCACCTTCTATCCTTTCTGGCATGTCGTGAGAGAGCTTGTTTCAGAGGGAAGAGCCCCGAAAATTATAGCTCTTGAAAATGTCATTGGCACGCTGACGTCTCATGGGGGACAGGATTTCGACGCTATCTGTCGGACTTTTGTCGAGACCGGATATCGGTATGGAGCGCTCGTAATCAACGCCTCATTGTTTGTGCCTCAGTCACGTCCTCGCTTGTTCATGATCGGGGTGCATAAGGATGTCGAAATTCATCCTTCATTGTTATCTCCTGAACCGCTTGACCCGTTTCACACCAATGGATTGAAGAGGGCTGTTCAGGGAATATCAAAAAAGGCGCAAACTCAATTTTTGTGGTGGAATATTCCTACTCCATCGCATCGGCATACAACTTTCGCTGATCTGATTGAGGAGGCGCCTACTGGAGTGCCTTGGCATACAGCCAGCGAAACCGAAAGATTGATTTCGATGATGTCTGCCACCAATCTCGCCAAAGTAAATGCTGCAAAACGTGCGGGCAGGCGTATGGTGGGAGCCATCTATAGACGAACACGTCTTGATGAAAACGGGGCGAAAGTTCAGCGTGCTGAAGTGCGGTTTGACGATATCGCAGGTTGTCTTCGGACGCCGGCAGGGGGTTCAAGCCGTCAGACAATTATTGTTGTTGACGGCCGGAAGGTTCGGTCGCGGCTAATCTCCACTCGTGAAACAGCAAGGCTGATGGGGCTCGGAGATCATTACAAGCTGCCTAAGAATTATAATGAAGCTTATCACCTGACAGGGGATGGCGTAGCTGTGCCTGTCGTTCGTCATCTGGCGCAGCATATCCTGGAACCGTTACTTGGCATGGTTTCCGAAGGGAAACAGGAAGCGGCATGACCATTATTCCCTGTAAACAGAACAAGGGATTGCGCGATCAAATCGAGAGGTTTGCTGAAATACTTAAAACAGAAGCGCATAAACTTGGCGACCATGGTTTGGATGAGCGAGAGTTCTATCAGTCTGGTTTGTTTCGTGGCGCGATAGAGCGTGTCCGTGGCCAGTTTTCGGCCACTATGCGTGGCAAACGAGAGTTTGTTCAGCATGCGCTGAATCATATGGAAGACGGCGGTTTTATTGCTGGATGGGATCTGACAGATAATGCAAACCGTAATGATTATATTGTTCGTCTAAATAGTGGACGTGTTGCTGTTATTGACCTTAAGGGCTGTCTTGATGGGAATAACACGAATATTTTTGAACGACCGCCACTCGCTGATGAGTTTGTGATCTGGAGTATCTGTTCCAATCCTGGTGCAGATCCTCAACGAAACGCTTGGTCGGGCATTCATACACGTCTTAGCGCTGAAATGATTGCGCGGAACCAGCGAGTGGATGGGGTGCTGTTGTGGGATATGGTTTGCGCGACAATTGGTAGACCTTGCCCAAAATCCGTAGATGGTGATCGGTTGACCAATCTTGGTCCTTTTTGTGTGCCTCCTCCGTGTATCTATCTGTTTCCTGAGAATATCCCTTCAATTTCTATTCCTTTTGTTAAAGGACGGGATATTGGAGAAGTTGAAATTCTCGCGGCTTTTAATGCTGCTTTCGGTGGATATGCCGAGGAAATCCATCATGTCGACTTTCGGATGGAAATGCGAGGAAGTGAGTTGATGCGTCAGACAGTTGTGCGACGTGCTGGCACGATAGAACAGGTTTCAGAAATGACGGCAATTCGACGAGTTGAGAAAGATTTATGATGTTATCACAACGAGCAGTATTGGCGGCGTTTGACGATGATTATATCGGTTTGTCAAAAGGGTCTTTATCTCTTGCTCTGATCCTAACGAGGAATGCGGCATCGAAGCAGTTCCCGTTAGATAAAAATTCGTTCGTAACAACAAAAGGAGGGCAAGTCGCCGGATTGGGCGGTGGGGCGGTAAAGAAAATACTTAAAGACCATGGCATTGAGCGTATTCTCTCTAGTGAAGGGGGTAGAACCAGTCGAGGGAATATGGAGAGAATGAATGCATACATTGATGTTCTAAACGATCTGCATTCTCACAATTTATTGGATTTAGATGCTGCGGAGAAATATTGGGTAGAGCGTGCTCAGGCGTATTTTGACGCTCTTCCGTTTACTTTCAAACTTGATCCATCACGCTCTTTACGGGCTTGTGTAAGAGATCTTTTGGCGCAGGCCGTAGAACGTCAACGTGAGGTTTCCGGCACCATGTATGCGGGCGCTGTTATGCAGCATCTGGTCGGAGCCAAACTAAATGTGATCACAAAAGGTAGTATTCGTCATCACGGTTTTTCGGTTGCGGATGCGCCATCTAATCGCTCAGGAGATTTTTTGATCGGAGATGTGGCTATTCATGTCACAACTGCGCCTGGAGAAGCGCTTATTCGGAAATGCCAAGACAATCTCAGTTCCGGTTTACGTCCTCTTATTGTGACTACAGAAGATGGGGTAGGTGGTGCCAAAGCACTCGCCAAGCAGGTTGGAGTAGACGATCGCCTTGATATTATTGAAATCGAGCAATTTTTAGCGACGAATGTTTATGAGTGGAGTACCTTTGAACGGGACGCCAGACAGACGGCGGTGAGGGATATTATCGATCATTATAATAAAATTATCGCCGAGTGCGAGAGCGACCCAAGCCTCAGAATTGAATTTGATGGATGAAAGTAGATCCTGTTCGTTCACGAACTATGAGGGCAGTTAAGTCGAAGAATACGAGCCCGGAGTTGGTGGTAAGAAAGCTTATCCATGCAATGGGATACAGGTTTCGGCTCCATCGTAAAGATCTTCCTGGCTCTCCAGATTTGGTTTTTCCAGGTCGAAAATTGGCTTTATTTGTGAATGGATGCTTTTGGCATGGGCATGATTGTCCACGAGGAGCACGGATTCCGAAAAGCAACACAGAGTATTGGACAAAAAAAATTGAACGCAATCGCGTGCGAGATAAAGAGACGCTGATCGCATTGCAGAAGTTAGGTTGGCGTGTCCATGTTATATGGGAATGTGAGATTAAGGATAGGGAACGCCTTGAAGTAAATATCAAGTGTCTCATGGAATTATAGAATGGATTACGCCTTTGGAGGTATATTAATGATGTATATTTAAAATATTACTTGTATAATTCTAGCGGTCTCGTGGGTTTGAATATCGTCGTCGTTTCTCTCCTTTATGATTTGGACGCGACGGTGCTGTTCTCTTTTATTCGTACTGGTGTAAAGACGACTTGATTGTTTCGCGAAAGTCTGACGGAGGCTTGCACGGTCGGGGTATCATTAATCGTTTTGACACCACTTTGCGTGACGCCGGCTAATCAATCGTAGCCTCCAGTGTTTCTCTGGGTAGGGCAAGGGCAGCAGAAATTTTTAGGTCGATCCCTTTGACCGCGCGCTGGATGGGCTCTTTCTTGAGGTGGGCGTAACGTGCTGTTGATTTAAGATCACGGTGACCTAGAAGCTTTCCGATCATGATCAGATCCTCGCCGAGTTCAAGCGCATCAGATGCAAAGGAATGACGAAGATCGTGAATACGGACGTCCTCCAACCCGGCTTCCTTTCGGATGCGTCGCCACGGCTTCTCCAGATCGGTCAGATGACCACCGTCCTTCCGTCCAGTGATGACATATGGATTGCCCGCGATCATGGGGATGCTCTTCAGCAGGCCCACCGCGCTCTCGCCCAACTGCACGGTGCGAGCGCCATTTTTGCTGTCGGGTAACCTGATTACTCCTTCGTCCAGAAAGACATATTCCCATTTTAGGCGCTGGATCTCTCGAAGACGGCAACCAGTTAAAAGCAGGAGTTGAAAGGCATTGACGGCTTCCGGCATCGTGGACCTGGCATCGTCGAGTGCTTTGCCTAGGCGCTGATGTTCTTCTGCTGCGAGGTAACGCTCGCGCTTCTGCTCCTTATAGCGTTTCACGCCCCTGCATGGATTGACGTTGTCTGTCCGCACACCCCAGAGAATTGCCAGAGAGAACATTTTCGACAGCACCCCCAGAGTCCGGTTGGCCTGATACGGGATATGCCGATAGGTGTGGTGGAATGTGACGACATCAGAATGCGTGACAGCGGCCATCTTCCGGCTGCCAATTTTTTTCGTAATGAACAGGTCAATCGCGCGTTGATATTCGGCTTGTGTGGTTGATTTCAGATGCGTCTTCACATGCCGTTCAATGAAAATCTTGCAGAACTGGCTGACAGTGGGGGAGGTCCGCTCTTCGCCGCGTTCGGTATTTGGATCGTTACCGTCTTTCACACGGGCTAGGATTTTGATCGCTTCATCGCGTGCTTTGTCTGCCGTCCAGGGACCGTGATGGCCGATCGTATAACGTCGGAACCGCCCATTGGCTCGATAATGAACCACGTAGCTCATCCGGCCCGAAGGCCAGACCCGCAAGGCGAAGCCGGCGACCTGATCGTCCCAGACGATGTAGTCCTTTTCGGCAGGCTGGAGGGTGGCGATTATGCGCTTTGATATCCGGGGCATGGCTTCCTCTACAGGATGCATATAGGATGCAAATGGGATTGAAACATCAGCGTGAGTAAGCGTAGACAGAAGAGCCAAAATGAATGACTTATTCAATTAAAATAATAGGATAGTAGTGGTTCTTCGGGGCGCGTCGGGAAATTTCGTGGCAGGGCGTAGCTCTTACCTACAAACTCATAACCTGAAGGTCATAGGTTCAAATCCTATCCCCGCAACCATGAAATCCGTTTAATATCAAATGCTTAGGTCGCCTCAAGGGCGGCCTTTGGCGTTTCTGCTCCACCAACTGGAATCATATAGGAATCATTCGGGAGAGAAAAACCGCGTAGTTCCGGGACGCGCGGGGTGTGGCGCGAGAGGGCCGGGAAGGGCGCGAATCGGGATGTGGTTCTCAGGTTGCGGTGGAATCCGGACCTAATCTCAGGAAGGCGATGTACCAAAGTCGCCTTCCAGTCCGTCCTGGTTTTGATGGTGCGCCGTTCGTGCCACCTCTATGAATGCGCGCAGCGTAGCGGGAATGTGTCGCCGACCATGATAACAAAGGAAAAAGCCGGGCATTATCGGACACCAATCCTCTAGAACGCGGATCAGGCTTCCTTCCCGAAGGTATTCTTCGACAAGGCTTTCATAGACATAGGCAATACCCACGCCATCTAATGCGCCTTGCAGCATCAAAACGTGCTCATCGACGATGAGTGGGCCTTGCTACCGATTCTGTGTCCGCAGCCACGATGGCTGGCTCCATGTCATGTCGGCTATCGTCCGCATCTCAGACATATGGTGCCCCCAATGGCTTTCCGCTTAGCGGACAAGAGTGGTTGCGGAAGGGTTAAGCAACGCAGCAAGCGCTCTTGTTCTAATGTTCCTGTGTGACTAACATCAGCCTACAATCACTTTTTTTGGTATTAGAACGAAGAAACGATATAATACTCTACAAAACCTGTGGGGACTTTTGTCTATCGACGACGATATTTGGAGCCAAGCGCCTAGCTTAAGTTTCGAGAACGAAGCTGCGGTTGAGACCCGCCTCGTCGTGCCGTTACTGCGTGCCCTTGGCCATAACGAGACGGACCATATAGTTCCCAAGTACCCAGTGATTTTCCAAGAGGGGCGGAAAGGGCGCAGGCCTGAAGCAGACTTCATCGTGTTTGCCGAGCGACCGCACTCGCGCGCCACTTCCCTCATAACCGTAGAAGCGAAGCATCCGAACGAAGAGCTTTCGGGAGGAAAGGAGCAGGGCGAATCATATGCCGCCAACATCCGCACGCCGCTCCTGATTATTACGAACGGGCGATGTATCCAAATCTGGCAATACCAGCCGACTTACGAGAGTGAACTAGTCCTAGACTGCTCGGTCACCGAACTCCCAGCACTGCGGGGTAAGATCGAAGCGCTTCTAGCTAGGGAGGCAGTCCTCGCTCACATACGAACGATGAGGCACAAGTCTTTCGGGGTTTGGGCCCGAGATCTCGGGGCATATGAGCGGGCGGAGTTCGAAAGAGGGGACGGTGCTGGAATCGCGATTTCGCGGAGGTTGAAGAACATGGATTCGGGCTCGTGCGAATTCGCCTCGACTGATCTTCTGACAAACTACCCCGATGGTGCAGCGCTCTTCGCAGCGTCAGGCTACGGTAAGACGACCTTAGCACGTGAATTGCGTCGACAAGCCTTGGAAAGGCGATGGTTCGGCGAGAGCAGCAAACTTCCAGTTGAGGTTTTTCTGCCTGATCTGGTGTCCCACCGAGAGAGCCTGGAAATCTTCCTTTATACAAGGGTGGCCGCGCACTGCCCTCAAATTAGCCTTTCCGCGTTCAGGGATTGCTTGCGCGAAGATGGGATTGTTCTCCTTGCAGATGGCTTTGACCGCGTCCCAGCCGAGCATCAGTCAGTTACCGAAAGCGCGCTTATCACATTTCGACGTGATTTCCCAAAGACACAGCTTTTTTTATTCACACGCGCGATTTCGCGCCCAGAGCGTTTGGCGCTGTCCAGCGTGGAACTTCTAGAGCTGAATGGAGACGAGCAACATGCTTTAGTCGAGCGCTTCTTGCTTGCAGAGAAGCGCACCGGCGCGTCGTTCTGGTATCGTGCATCGAGTATGCTGCGGGAGCTGTGTAGCCACCCACTTATTCTGCAACTGACCCTTCTGCTTTACAAGGAACAAGGTCAGCTACCGAGCCAAATTGAACCCCTGTTTCAGGCTTGGCTCGACCGCTTACTGCCGAGATCACTTCCACTTGCGCGCCGGACAGAACTTAAGAGATTGCTAACCTCTTTCGCGAACGCGACCGTCAACGGGCCACTTTCAGAAGATGCTGCGGTCGAACTCGTTCGGAGTGAGGGTTTCTCAGACAGTCTCTTGCAATCACTTCTCGACGCTGACGCCCTGACACAGAGAGGGGCGACGGTGGAACTCCAACACGAAGCGCTAGCCGATTACCTTCGGGCCCTTGATATAGTTAAACATACATTAGCCGATGTGACATTAAGACTAAAAAAGCTTCCTTTACTAGAAGGATCGCAACTGCCCGCTCTTCTGATGGCGGTCGCCAAGAGCGCAGAAATGCAGCACCTTATATGGAGAGAAGTTGTATCCGCCGACATCACTGAGGCAATGGGAGCATTACGGTATCGTGCGGACCTCACTCCGGATTCCAACGCGGCCGATCCTGCGGGACTCTCTCGAGACTGCCTTTCTGAAATCTTGCAAGGGATAGAGCTGCCTTTAGAGGTTTACGTCCCTCGTCTGGCGTCCCGGATCCAGTTTGATCTCGTGGGATCTGATACACAACGCTTGGGCATCATTGGAACCATTGAACCGAAGAGTGGCCATTTAAGCTATTCGTTTGTAGCATGTGGTCAAGGCGAAGACCAAGTTAAGGTTGGTCAAGCCGTTAATGCCAACTCTAGCTACGGTATGCATCTTACCGCAATGGGGTTAAGGCTCGACAGTGGCCGCCTCATTGGCATGAGCCACATTCGGGATGGTCTACTCACATTGGTAAAGGAGCGTCGCCTCGACGGCGGCATTGTTTGGGCGGAGGAAAGGACCCTCGGTCGATTGCGGCATCTCGTTCGCAATTATGACTTCCCCTACATTTCAGGAATGAGTCTTGAGCAAGCAAGAGATCTTCTTATCCAGAGTGCTGGAAGTTGGGTTGCGCCTGGCGCATTTCGAGCGGGTCAAACATTTGCAATTGACGACCTCGTGGCCGAGATCGAGTTTTTAATCACGGAAGGGCGAACGCACCTTAATCCCTGGTGGGGCACATGCGACGCTTTTGATTTGGGTAATCCAGAGGGCCGAACTCGACTGAGCGAACTTCTGGATACGTATTACCGGCGAATGCAGCTCGCGTACAGAGAAATTGTGGAAACCAGTTTCCCGCTACTTGCGTACAAACTTCCACTTTACCAAGTCATGCCGGTTCGGTACGAAATTGAGATCGAATCTCATAACCGGCGAGGTTATCCGTCCCAAACGCTTCATTGGCGGTGGATGCCTGTGGACACGTTTGACCAGATCGGTGCCACCGTTACCTTTCCCTCAGAAATATCTGACATGCGGTCGGCAGTTGCATTGAACGATTATCTACAACGCATCGACGAGGAACTCGCCCGATTAGGACGGCATGTTTCTAATCTGCGATACACGTGCGGAGAGGAGAGGCTCCCTAATTTTGTCCATGGCTTTTCAACATTCGGTGCAGCGGTGGATGAGACATTGGTTGTGCATGCTACCTCCGCTCAAATTGAAGAGGATCTGAAATTTTTATTTCGTGAATTACCCACGAGCGACCAAGAAGCTCTGGACCGTATCGGGATTGGAGGTGACTTACTCTTTTGAGTATGTCTATCAGAAAACAGATATACAGATTTTCTAGCCAAAAAGGGGCCAGACAGGCGGCAGACGCCTTCATACCAACCGTTCAGTCAGACGTCGTAGCTTCACGAGTTCCGCAATGGTGTCCGACGGGCGAAGACGTTGTCTCGCCATTCCTCAATTTTTGGAAGGAGGTGCGATAGTTCCGGCGCCTGCCCCTCCAACAAGACGGCTAACAGATTGGAGCAGGTATATTCTGCCCAAGGTGTGATTGCCTCGATCTGTTTAAGCGTTTTCAGGGCACTTCCCCTCAAATCAGCGTAGTCCGATTTGTTGATCGTCTCAATCCATTCTTCCATGTGCTTCCAGTAGTTCGCCCCCGCGTTGATCGCGGTGGCCAGCGACAATCCGCTTTTCGTCATTGGCGGTGCGTCAAACGCTTCCGCCATCCTGATACCGAGTCCTGTTCGCGTCGCCGTTATGTAGCGTTGGATGGCCACAAAGCCGTGTCCGATAAAGTATTCGGCACTGTCGCAGAGGCCATCCGTCTCGGGGTCCTGAGACGCAGCAATAGCCGCATTAAGTCGGGTCAGCTCAAGGTCGAGAAGGCGCAAATGTCTCCCGAGTAGAGAAAAATCCCCGTCGGCATAGCCGTCATCACTCTTAATAATCGTCGT
This sequence comes from Novacetimonas hansenii, assembly GCF_014843995.1. Lineage (NCBI taxonomy): Bacteria > Pseudomonadati > Pseudomonadota > Alphaproteobacteria > Acetobacterales > Acetobacteraceae > Novacetimonas > Novacetimonas hansenii. Next base: position 394,558 of record NZ_CP062147.1, read on the forward strand.
AATGCTCATAACCGACCTCGGCCCGATATGCAGCCTCTCGTTCAGCCTTCAGTTGCTCTAGTGAAACGTCGATTTTATTAAAGTCGATGCTATACATTGGTAGTTGCCAGAGGTTGTAAAATGCGTGAACGTGACTTTCATTAGCCTGTTCTGTGACAAGTCCCTCCTTGTCCAGCCGTGCTGCAAGTCGGTGAGTCAGATTGCGCGCTTCCGAGTACCCTTGACTGTCGACAAAATTGACCGCCCTCCAAACGTCAGCCGTCGCCTGCACCCCCGCGCGCGAGAACAAGCCGAGGGCGCTGAGCGCCTCTGTCAGCAGCAAGGATATAGGTTTCGTCCCTATCATTACTTCTGACCATTGATGTGGATCACTCCATTGCGGCTTTCCGTCCTCGTAAACCTCTATGTCCGCATACATCGCGCTTTCGCGGCTGTAGAGCGCCCAATTTGGCATTATGTACTCGTTCATTCTCCCTTCGAGATAATGACTCTGACGCTTCGTATCGACATATTCCTGTAGCTGGGTGACATTGACAGGCTTCCAGCTTTGGGCCTCGGCGTAGATCAGACGCGCAAGATGATCATAAAAGACCTTCTTGACGATGCGCCCAATCCGGCTGCTCAAGTGAGTAGATGGGCATCGCACTAAGTCGAGCAAAATGAGCGTCTTGGCCGCCTCTTCCTCCGCAAAGCATTCCAACACGCGAGCCTCACGCGGGGACCGATCAAGTTGGCGAGAAGCGTTCCAAAAACCTTGAGCGCTTTTGAGGATGATAGGCAAGCCTTCCGCGATGAAGTCGAGCCGTGCACTATATGACATCGTGCATAGGGCATGGGCTTGCCGATTACCATAAGAAGCTTTGATCATCGTAGGACCATATCAGGTTACAGAACTTCCACGTAACCTATTGCGCGCCTTTATGAATGCGCCGTGGAGCACCGGGGTAGTTAAATTGCGGACGTTCTTCTTTTCTGATCCTTCAAGTGAAAAGCGAGCAGATTACATTTCAGGACGTTGTTTTCTGTATCGAAGATGGATCGATCTGAGGCAGCGCGGTGGGTAAAATACGCTGGTGATAGGTTTCCGACATGAAGTCGATGAAGGCCGCGGCCGCGCTGACTGCGAGGCGAGCGTGCCGTGGCTCTAGACCTCGGTGCTTGCCGTCGCGACCATGGCCAGAACCGTAGAGGCTGCGAATTTCGGCCAAATATTGGGTGATTGTTGTCAAATTACGAAGTAGAAGACGGATCGTCTCGGCCCCCTTGGCTTCTTCCGAGATACCTTCCGGAACGAGCCGTAGCTCTTTTGTGAGAAGTTTTGTGAGTTCGGGTAAGCTCGCGGTCTTGGTGAATGGAACTTGCTGTCGAGTAAGGATCGACTTACAGCAGCTTTCAACCAAGTCTTTTGCAGTGCCTATAGCTAATGCTGGGTCAGCTTCGACCGCCACAACAAGACGTTCAATCTCTTTCTGCATCCAGCCTGCGTCAAGGGCATCGGCGACAGTTCTGGCACGGGAGACTGCTAATTGTCCCGCAAGCCCGGCTCTACGAGCAACGAAGAGCGGCCTACCTGCGATGCGTTCCTCCTCGACCAAGGACCAACCGTCCTGTCGGAGTTGGTCATTATATTGTGTAATTAGCCTTATCGACGCATCCTTGTCAGGTCGGACGACCGGATGGACAGTTTCGCAAAGGAAGCGCAAAAATACATCATCCGGGCCGCCTTGAAGACCTAAACGCACATCGTCATAGATCCAATTCTCGGACTAATCACAGTTGTTAACGCGATGCTGATAGATGTCGCCAGCCGCGTCTTTGTATCGGGAGTCGTAGGACGGCAACGCCTGTAGATCATAGATGCGTGCGAGGAAATCGACTTCGTCGAGGTTACCGCACCATCTGACTTTCTCAATCCGGAGGCCGTCGATAATGTTCAGCCGGGTTTGTCGTCTAATTCGAACACTGGGCTTAGCGGCAGCACCCGGCTCAGCAAGGCGTGGGACGATCTTGGCCCTATACCAATCTTCGCTATAGGGCTCCAGAACGGCTTTAAGGCGCTGGGTGATTTGCTCCTCGACGCCAGTCTTAGCGGCGCCAAGGAGCGCGTAGTCGGCAGCATCGATGGCAAGGTAAACAGTCCACGACTCGGTCCCACCGTTCCAGTTGTCGAACCCGGTCCGCTCAATGCGCGGCGCGGCCGAGCGCAACAGATCCGCGGCTTGGTTCATTCGTTCGGCGGCAAGCAGTTCTTCGACCGTTGCGAGATAACGGGCGGGGCTCTCAATCAAATCTTGCATATATCAAGTCTAAAGCATCGCACTTTGAGTTTAAAGGAAATAGTATCTCATTGAATTCACTTCAATTTATATATCTTTTGGCCCCAGACCTAGCTGGTAGAAAAGGCCCTTACGCCGATGTCCGATATCTAACTCATTTGCCATACAGCGGACAATCTGCTCACCCCCCATAGCAGCCAACCCGAAACATAGAGTGTCGAAAAAAGCTAATGGCTCCGCCCTCGCGCCGACAAGGGTGCGCATCAGCGCGCTGACGCCGTCCGATGGGGTGTCCCCGATCTTCCTGCGCTACGCTCCGTGCAGACCGGGAGATACCCCTCCCCACCGGTCGCCCTTGCCGTTGCTACCCCGCTGCTCGCCGCGAGGCAGAGGAACAGCGGGGGCTGTTCCTCGCGGAACAAAGGGCAAAAGACCATGACCGGCAACACCAACACGGCGACCAATTTCCGCAATGCCGCGTATGCGGCAGCGGAAGAGCATCGTCTCTTTCGCTTCGAGCGGTGTCATGGAGGAAGCAAGACGATGTCCAATACTCCGTCTCTGACGCTGGAAGATGTGCGCGGTGTTCGTTTCCTCCACATAGGCGCGCATCGCTTCTGCTGCCGCTTCCGGGGTCATCAGCCGGTCCTTGAGACCGGACAGCACCCGGTCTTCCAGTTCCGGACGGCGGATGGTGGTTCTGTTGGTGCAGGAGCGATTATCCATATGGGTAGAGCAGGCGAAGCGGTCACCGCCTCGGATCGAGCAGGGGCCGCCGCACACGCCACAGAACACCAAGCCGGAGAGTAGGGATTTCGGGCGGCGCTGACCGTTAAGTCTGCTGTTGGATGCCCGGATGCCCGCGCTGATGTTCGCCCCCTTCTCGGCAATTCTGGCCTGCCGGGTACGGACGGCCTGCCACAGGTCATCATCCATGATGCGCAGTTCAGGAACGTCGGTGATGATCCATTCCGATTGCGGGTTCAGCCGCGAGACGCGCTTGCCCGTCTGTGGGTCTTTCAGATAGCGCAGCCGGTTCCAGACAAGGCCGTCCCACGTAAAGCTCGTTGTTCACAATACCGGTGCCGCGCAGGGCATTGCCCCGCAACGTGGTGTTGTTCCACTTGCCGCCCGTAGGACTGGCGATGCCTTCGTCGTTCAGGCGTCCGGCGATGGAAAGAGCGCTTCGGCCCGACGCAAACTCGCGGAAGATGCGGCGGACGATCTCGGCCTGCGCGTCGTCGATCTCGCGGTCGCCCCGGATCAGCTCGCCCCGTGCGCCCATCTGATGCACGACGCGATAACCGTAGCACAGGCCACCGCTGGACTTGCCTGCCTCAACCCGACCACGCAGGCCGCGATGGGTCTTCATGGCGAGGTCCTTGAGGAACAGGGCGTTCATCGTCCCCTTGAGGCCGACATGCAGTTCGGAGATTTCGCCTTCCGCCAGGGTGACGATGGTCACCCCCGCGAATTGCAGCCGCTTGAACAGGGTGGCGACGTCGGCCTGATCTCGGGAGACGCGGTCCAGTGCCTCCGCCAGCACGACATCGAACTGCCCAGCCTGGGCGTCGCGCAGCAGCGTCTGGATGCCGGGACGCAGGATCATGCTGGCCCCGGAGATCGCCGCGTCACGGTAGGTATCCACCACCTGCCAGCCCTCGCGTGTAGCGCGCTCTTCGCAGAGACGGAACTGGTCCTCGATCGAGGCCGCCCTCTGGTTGTCCGAAGAATAGCGGGCATAGAGCGCGACACGGGTCATGATTCTGCTCCTTCGGATTTCTCATGGTCAGCGACGTACGGCAGCACTTTTCTTCTGTCGGGCGAGGGCGACGAATTCCGCTTTGATCTTGGTAAACAGGCCGGGCGGGATAAAACCATAGGCAAAGACACCCGTCTTGCCGGGGACCGGCGACACGCCGCCGCTCGGCCATTCATCGACGTTGTGCTCCGAGACGATGACCCAGCTTGGGACATCATCCAGTCCGATCGACGCCTTGACCTTCGCCGGTATCTCGATCCCGACTGTATCCCTGGAAGGCGGCGTGTGGGTGATCGGCAGAAGCACGACATAGCGGGGCCGCAGAACACTGTCGCTGGCCGCGACGATACAGGCGGGACGGTCCTTACCCTGATCCTGTCCCCGCGCGGCTTCATGCGTCCACAGATAATCGTAACGGACCACGAGGCCCGGTTTGGGTTCGGGAAACGACACGGACGGCCCTTATTTCAGCAACTCATCAAGATGCGCATGTTCGGGGTCCATTTCAGCGCGCTCCACGGCCGCCAGCACCACGTCGGATACGTCGTCTGTCCGATGGCTTCGCTGGGCCGCCGCGCGGAGCCAGTCGTAATGATCGGCGGACAACAGCACATATTCCCGGCGACCATGACGGGTGATTTCGACCGGCTCACGTTGGGCCTGATGCTGGAACTCGCCGAATTTGCGCTGGAATTCGAGGGCGCCGACGGTGGGCATGAGCGGGGCATCCTGCTGATTGAATGATGGCACCCAAATTATACGTATAATACCTCTTTCTCAAGGATAATCTCATTCCTCACGCTCCGGCCCGGCTTCGGTGGCGGGATTGTTGTCATTGGCGATCTCGCCCAGCCACCGCTCGAATTCCTCGCGGGCGATCTGCCGTCCCAGCAGGCGCGCCAGGACGAGGATCAGTGCGTCTGTTCGCGCCTTCATGGCCGGATCGGGAGGAGCGGACTGGATATTGCTCGTGGGTTTGTTATCGTTGGCCGGAGAATTCGGTCCGGCGTTCGATATGCGGTTTTCGTCCGTCATCGTCTTGCCCTTTCCGTCTGGAGAGAACAGCAGCATCACGTGCTGAAAAACGCTGTGCAACCGAAAAAATCATGCCATTCCAATGGATTGTCGGCTTGCGTCCGTTGCTGCGTACCGGGGCGTAGTCAGGCGTACACGTGGCGGTGTTTTGTTCTTAAAACAGGCAATCACAAGTTGGTGAATAATGAATTCAGCTGCACGATTCGTTGATCCAGTGGTAAACGCAGCTTTCGCCTTCATGTGGGACGATTTGAAGCACAAACAAATAACTTCAAAGCGGACGACGTTCGCCAAGTTTGGCTGAGTGACTTTATTCCCTCAGGTAGGTATCAATGCCTGGTTAGGTCAGGATGGCCCTGACTTGCGGTTCTTTTCTGAAGACTTGATGAAGCGCCTGGCGAGCGGCAGAACGCCATGAAATAACGCGAGCAATCCGAATGTTTCGGCATAAGCCTCTGATGCGACATTAGATAGACCGACTATAGCAAGCCGTTCCCAATCGGTTGAACGTGAACTGGTTGGCCTATCGGCTTGCAATACCCCATAATGAACCAAGGTGTATTCAAAACAACTTCGAGAGACAGGTAAAATACATGGGAACCGATCGCCTTCGCCTAGCCATCGATATGGACGAAGTCATTGCCGACGCTTTTACAGCCCAGAAGTCATGGTACTGTGAGACGCATGGCTACGACTGGAACGACGAGGTTTTACAGGGACGTCATTTCAACGAGTTGGCGAACCCAGAGCATGCTGCAGAAATGGAAACCTTGCTACACAGGGGAGAATTTTTTCGCGGTCTGAATGTGATGCCGGGTGCGCAAAATGCACTCCTGACTTTATCCGAGCGTTTTGAGATTTTTATAACGACTGCGGCCATGGAATATCCGGCATCCTGCGCGGCCAAATTTGGATGGTTGCAGGAGCATTTTCCATTTATATCGCCTCTCCAAATTGTTTTTTGTGGTGATAAAAGCATTCTTGCCGCTGATTATTTAATTGATGATAACGTCCGTCATTTTTCACGTTTCAAAGGTCAGGGAATTCTATTCTCCGCGGCCCACAATCAATATGTAGACTGGACGCCACGAGTGAAGAATTGGACCGAGGCAGTATCTTTACTGGACGGACTGGCGACCCACTGACTCTCGTGTCGAACTGGGATCCGACATACCACTTTCCCCGCCTTTGTTGCTGTTGGGAAAGGTTTCACTGGCTCTTAAAACTTACCATATAAAGGTGTAACCGAGATGATTCGCGTTGCGACCATCAGCGATGCCGAGGCCGTCGCAGCGCTTACCAGGGCAGCTTACGCCAAATGGGTGCCAGTGATCGGGCGAGAACCGCTCCCGATGAAGGCAGACCACGCCGCATTCATTCGTGACCACCGGGTAGACCTTCTGTTCGCTGGTTCAGATTTGGTGGCGCTTCTCGAAACAATCCAGCATGAAAACGACATTCTGATTGAAAACGTCGCCGTTGATCCTCGCTTCCAGAAGCGTGGCTATGGAAGAAAAATGCTTGCATATGCGGAGCAACTGGCCGCCCAGGCCGGTGTAGGCATTGTCCGCCTATATACGAACTCTCTGTTCGAAGAAAATCTTCGCTTATACGCGTCACTGGGTTACGAAATCGAACGTGAAGAAGCCCGAAATGGCGGGGTGGCAATCTATCTGTTCAAGCGCGTACCCTGACGGCAGTCTTCTTATTGCCGTCATCCTCACGCCGAAGTCTGTGCCGGCGGAAGAGACCGCCGTGACGAGGAAACAGCCGTGATGCCTGACAATCCGTCCGCGCTGATCACGACGGTCGAACTGACCTGGATCGAGAAGCAGGTGGAACGCTGGCTGCGCTTCGGCCGGCCGGTCGCGGACACCATTCTGGACCGTCGCCGTCGTCTGTTGAGCTTCGCGCCCGGCAGTGTGTTCGCCTTCGTTCGCTGGGCCGCCAACGACTATGGCACGGTTGAATCGCACATCGACATCGTGCGCACGGTCGGCTCCTGCGAAGACTACCAGACCCTCCCCTGCGTGCAGCCCGGTGGCGAGATGTTGCTGCACCAGAGTTCATGGCCGCGCGTCCAGTGTGTGCTGGAAGCGATCGATACGGTCGAGGCGCAGGACATCGATCCGACCGAAGTCAGTCCCGATTACTGGCGGCATGTCCACCATCGGCTGGAGGCACGGCAACAGCCCGATGCCTACACCAAAGCGCGGCATCGGGCATGGCTGCGTCGTCGCGCGTTGCATTGACCGTCCTGCCCACGTCTGGCCTACTGACGTTTGTTCGTGCCTTTTCCTTCTCTTTCCGGCCCGCTTTCCCGTCATGCAGTCGCGTCCGTTTTGTGCCGGGACAACGCGCTGCTTCGCACCGCGAGCGGAAGGCGTCGGCTGTGCCGCCGCGTCTATTTAGGGTCGCCTTTGGCGCTCCTTCGAACAGCGCTGAGCCCCAACTGTGCAGCACGGCGGTGATGCCGATGAGACCGGCACTTACGAAGTCCCGGCGGGCGGACGGCGTTTCCGTGCCCTCGAACTGCTGGTGACACAGAAGAAACTGGCGAAGACCGCGCCCGTGCCCTGTGTCGTGCGCGAAGCCGGATCGGCCATTCTTGCCGAGGACGACTCTCTGGCCGAGAACGTCCAGCGCGTGCCCCTGCACCCGCTGGATCAGTTTCGCGCCTTTTCTCCTGTTCCGATATTGACGGTGCGGTGTCCTCAATCACCCGGCAACTCGCCCTGCGATCGGTATCGGTCGCAGGTCTTGCGACGATCATTTATTGAGGGTCGGTTATCCTTGCTGCTCACCCGTGCGGAAATGCGCCATCTAATGCATTGATACAGAAACAAAAATAAAAAAATCTGCATCCATCACGCAGAATTCCTTACTGAGTCCTGAAGCCTCAGGCGTCTTACTCATTGACGCAAATGCAAAGCATTCTCGTTTTGAGGGTGCCGTGGTGATGGATGAAATGAGGCGATGATGGAACGTGGGGATGTACCGCGCAGGACAATAAATCGGACCAGATGTGGCGTATTGATTCGTCAGCTAATGACAGGGAGCGCCTTGACCTGGTGCGCCGTTGAGCTTTGTCCATCTCCTGCAATGGCGCAAGGGACGGTGGTTCCGGTGGCAGCGCAGACCCTATCGGTGAATATCCCGGCCGGCGAACTCAACCACGCGCTGCTGACACTCAGCCAGACTGCTCATCTCCAGATTTTTTATGATATGGATAAAGTGAAGGGGCTGCATGCCAACTCCGTCTCGGGAACAATGACGGCGGATCAGGCTCTGTCCCGTATGTTGTCTGGCAGTGGCTATAGTTTTTCGAGAACTGGTAATAAAATTTCACTTGTTAAAGCTTCTGCCAACATCACGCTTGGTCCTGTCCGTGTGGGGGGCATTATTGCACATCAGGATCCAACTGGACCGGGTGTTGGATACGTTGCCGCAAACACCATGGCAGGAACTAAAACGGATACGCCGATCACAGAGATACCCAATTCTATTTATGTTATCACAAAACAACAAATATTGGATCAGCAGCCACAAAGCCTACAGGACGCGCTGAAATATACTGCGGGTGTTTACGCGGGAGCATTCGGCACTGCTTCCAATGGATCAAACACCCGACAGGCAAGGGCAATAATGCAAAGAGGGTTTAATAGCACTCAGTTTGTGGATGGACTTTTAACAAATACGCAAAGCAGCGGCGAACCATCCTTTCTTGAACGCATCGAGGCGATCAATGGCCCAACCTCCGTTATGTACGGTAAACTGACTCCCGGCGGTATGATAGCGGAAACTTTGAAGAAACCAACTGAGTCACCTCTCCATGAAGCTACACTGGGTTTTGGCAACTGGGGCCGATACCAAGCCACCTTCGATATCAGCGATAAAATAACTAATTCCGGCAGTGTCCGTTACCGTATCGCGGCCATTGGCGTCACGCAGGGCTCGCAAACAGATCATATTTCATATCACCGGGTTGGTGTCTTACCGTCAATTGCATGGGACATCGACAAGAATACATCATTAACACTTATTGGAAGCTACATGTACACGCCGGGAGACGGAACGAACTCCGGCTACTATCCGTTGCATGGAACTCTAATTACTGATGGATATAGAAAAATATCGAGGCGGAATTATTTCGGGATACCTAACTGGAATACGCAGAGCGAACGTGATGCTATGTTTGAATATCAGTTTCACCATAAATTTAACCGATATATAAATTTCAGCCAAGTTTTTAGGTATGAAAATAGCAACTATAACGCAAAAAATATATATTATAATGGAACTGGCGGTCCTAATACTATCTATGTGAAGCCAAACTGGTGGATACAAACGTACGAAACTGTTGCCTTAGACACTCGCTTGGATGGAAAGCTCAAAACGGGTCCGCTTCAACACACATGGGTCGTTGGAACGGACTTTCAACAATATCACTATACGCTGCCTTGGTGGCAAGATTATACCCAAGGTACGTCAGGAGTCCCCGTAAATATCTATAATCCTAACCCAATTTACACTCCTTGCTACAGCACAGTGGCGTCTGCCCACTGCGTTGGTATCCGCTCTTTTGCCCGAAATAATTATTTTCAGGAAGGTGTTTACTTTCAAGATCAGATAAAGTGGAAAAGACTGTCCGTCCTCTTGGGTAGCCGACAAGACTGGGTGAATTATAAGTCGTATTCAACATCGACACGATTCTCAAACGCCGGGAATCAAAGCATCGCCATTTCAAGTGGCTCTTCACCCGCTCCGGAACCGCAGAGCGCGTTCACATGGAGAGCAGGCATAATTTATAATTTCGATTTCGGCCTCACCCCTTACTTCAGCTATGGAACATCATTTATTCCGCAATACTCGACGAACTATCAGGGGCAACCCTTCGCACCATTGAAAGGACGCCAGCTTGAGGCGGGACTAAAATACAAAGTTCCCAATAAAGATATCATACTAACAGCAGCTGCCTTTCGTATCGATGAAGACCATTATTTGATTCAGGACGCGGTTCATACAAACTTTAGCTCAGATGCAGGCCGAGTCAGGTCTCAAGGTTTTGAAGTGTCGGCCAATGCAAACATTACAAAGGATCTGAGATTTATAGCTTCGTATAGCTATACGGATGTCCGATACGCCACCACGAACCAAACAGCGAAACGATTCAATCCTTACACTGGAGCACGTTATGGCGCTGCTATTTCTCAGTCTGGTATGTCTGTTCCTTATGTCCCTCGTAATATGGCATCAGGATTTTTTGACTATACATTCCCGAAAAATGTCTTTGACGGCTTCGGAGTCAACTGGGGAGCACGGTACGTCGGCTTTACATATATCGATAGCGTCGAATCCTTTAAATCCCCCGCTTATGTATTGTTTGACGTCGGAGCCCACTACGATTTCGGAAAAGCGCTTTCGTCTCTTAAAGGTTTGAAGGCACAATTGGCCATCTCTAACCTCACAAATAAATACTATACCGCATCATGTAGTACAAGCTCGTGCTACTTGGGCCAAGGGCGGCGTGTGTATGGCAACCTTACCTATAATTGGTGAAATTTCCCCACCCCGAACTACAACATCTTTTCCCTATTAGTTTCATTACCTTGCCCCTCGTTTCCATGCCAAAGTCGAGGGGCAGCTTCACTGCAATTTCCGTGGGACAAATCCCTGCAAGAAACGTGGGTTATCCCCAGCAAGATGCGAGGGGCGACCTATGCCAAAGTCGTGGGATGGTCTTGTGCAAGTTACGTGAGCTGTCACGGGAAAGCTGTTCTCCTGCCAGTTCAGATGCACATAAATGGTATGTCGATTTTTTGAGTTTTTGTTACTGAAAATTCCTTCCCAGATCGTCTTAGTAAATAAGGGCACGCCTTCTGGCGGAAGAGCAGGACGCTGTGTCCTGCCGTTGCCGACAGAAAGCGGGTTTTCCGGAAAGGAGGTCACGTGGGCGTTTATCGTTTCATCAACTGCGACTCACTCTTACACGCATTTGTGAGGATGCGGCGTTCATGACGACCCGTACCCTTCGCCGCTGGTTCGTGATCCATAAATGGACAAGCCTGGTCTGCACGCTGTTCCTGTTGGTGGTGTGCGTGACCGGGCTGCCGATGCTGTTCTCCGAGCAGATCTGGGACACATTCGTTGGTGACGATGACCCGCCTTACGCAGTGCTGCTATCCGGTACGCCGAATGCCAGCTTTGATGTCATGGTGGCGAAGGCGCGGGCGATGTTTCCCGGTCAGATTGTCACTGGTGTCAATCCGGATGATGACGAACCAGCGGTGCTCATTTCCATGGCCCCAAGCTGGCAGGCGTTAAAGGATGATGAGAAATATCCGGATCGCAATTCCAGCCACTGGATCAAGTTCGATGCCCGTACTGCAGAGGTGCTGAAGCAGTCTCCGCCTCCTGACGCTCCCAAAAAGCCCCGGACATGGACTGGGGTTATTCTCGGCACAGCGACGCGATTGCACATGAACCTGTTCGCGGGGCTGCCCGGTGCGCTGTTTATGGGTGTTATGGGAGTTCTGTTTGTCGCATCTCTAGTCTCGGGAACGGTCCTCTATGGCCGCTTTATGAAGCGGCTGCCGTTTGGGGCTGTGCGCCGGGACCGGGCAGCGCGTCTGACATGGCTGGACCTGCACAACCTGCTGGGGGTGGCCACGCTCGCCTGGGCGCTGGTTGTCGGCTTTACGGGCTTTGTCAACGAATTGCAGACACCATTGTTCGGCCTGTGGCGGATAACCGATGTCCGGCAGATCCTCAAACCTTATGCGCAGCTTCCGGTCGTATCGCAGGATCATCTGTCCTCGGTACAGGCGGCGTTCGACACGGCGGCCAAGGCGGCCCCTGGCAATGAGGTGACAGGCCTTTCTTTCCCCGGCGCACCATTTGGTAGCCCCGTGCATTACATGCTGTGGACCCATGGCGCGACACCGTTGCGCGCCCGGCTGTTCACCCCGGTTCTGGTCGATGCCCGTACGGGGGAACTGACGGGCGCGTATCCGATGCCGTGGTACCTACGCTTCCTCGAAATTTCCCGCCCTCTGCATTTCGGCGACTATGGTGGCATGCCTTTGAAAATCCTCTGGGCGCTCCTTGATGTCGTGGTGATCGTGGTTCTGGTGAGCGGTCTGGTGCTGTGGGCTGGCAAGCGCAAGATGGCGACCGATGCCCGTCTGCGCGCGCTGGGATATGATCTGGATGACGCCGAGGATGCGCCGCCGCCTGTTTTGACAGGGGAGATGGTCCGATGAGCGCCGTTTCTCCCGAGACGCCAGACTCTGTCGTGCCCGCTTCCGCACCGCGACAGCCTGTCTCGGTCTGGACTTGGCCAATTGCGCTGGGGCTCCTCACCCTTTTCGGTCTGCTGTCCGCCCTGCTGGGCCAGCATCAGGCATTCAATATCGTGAACGGTGACGTTTTCCGCTGGAAATGGCTATGGCCCCAGCTGGCGGCATGGTTTGGTTTCGAAGCTGCCCCTTATCCGGGACAGGCCGCTTCTCTGGAAGCCATGCTGTCGGGTGATGTAGAACTATGGGCGGAGATCAGTGGTCGTCATGGTCTGAAGGAGACACAGATGGGGCGCCTTGCTTCAGCCTGGCATACCGATGCCGATCTTGGACGTCCGGTGGAGTGTGTGACCGATATGAGCAAAAGCCGTCGGGCTGGCTTTACAGCGTATCAGTATACGCCGGGCTCGTTCTTTAACCTCTTACCTTTCCATCTGTTTCCTATGTGCATCCTGCGGCGTATTCCGGGCACAAAAAAAGCCACCCGATTGGGTGGCTTTTCTTCTGTCTTTTCAGACGCTTATGCTTGGTTGCGGGGCAGGATTGGTTCTCAACTTGCGGCAACCGCAAGCTGAGAATGAATCTGGTCTAATAGGCTGTTTTAATGAACTTTTTTCGGCACACGCATGATCTCTTACTGAAATAAATACCCCCTGCCCTCCTCAAGCGTGGAGCTTATGCATCCAAAGCTATGTCCGCTTCCGCCTCATTTCGGACCTCTGATAGGTAGCCAAAGATTCCGAAATCAGACATAATGTTATACTCTACCCATCGCGCAGCCTGTCTCTCTGGGTATATATCGATAGATATTTAATTAAGGGAAAAAAGATGAACCGGAACCTCACTCAAGAACAGATGCGGCGTGAGCTTGATGAGGATGTAAAGCGTCGATATCCGACTCTTCCTAATTTTTATTCCTCTATCACCGGGAAACCAGGTCAATACGTAGCTGAAGTCACATTCCAAAGTGGATCTCACACATTAAGTGCGCTTTACGAATATCGCGGAGGTGGATGGTATATGACTCGAGATTGGAACGACTAATAAAAATGACTGCTTTCCTAGGCACGCCACCTGTCTTTTTAAAATATCGGGTAGACAGGTGGCGGTTGCGCTCATTTAGGATGCAATAAGCGTTGATTTATATACCGAAAACAGGAAAAGAAAATATTTTTATATGCTGCATATATAATTGGCATATGAATAACCTCATTTTATTATATTAATAATATTTGATTTAATTGAATTTATAAAATAACTTTCCGCGATAGAGTTCGGAAAAACATTGTATAAATAAATACATTGGTGTGCTTTAAGAAGATCGATAGCGGATTTATTTTCTTTCGAACTCGTTACTAATCGAATTCTGATATTGGGAAATTCGGCCTTCAACCCAACGACAGAGCGAGCTATTCCTAATGAAGCTGGATCTTTCCGATAAAACTTAGCTTCTATATGCAATTTAGTGCTGGCGCATTCAGGCATCCGTGATGAGACTGGAGATGAGCGACCTATATTGGCAGACAGACGAGCATATGGCCCGTCTGCGGCCCTTCTTTCCAAAGAGCCATGGCCGCCCTCGGGTGGACGGTCGCCGTGTGTTGAGTGGGATCATTTTCGTTAACCGCAATGGCCTGCGTTGGCGGGATGCGCCACGGGGTCTTCGCCCGGATGATGGATGGCCTGGCATCCGGGAAAGCAGAGCCCCAGACCACCATGATCGATGCGACCTATCTCAAGGCGTACCGCATGGCCTCAAGCCTTCGGGTAAAAAAGGGGATCCGGGGCGGCTGATCGGATGCACCAAAGGTGGCATGAACACGAAGCTTCATGCAGTCACAGATCGGAATGGACGTCCGCTCAGCTTCTTCATGACTGATGGGCAAATCAGTGATTACACCGGTGCTGGTGCCTTGCTAGACAGTCTCCCCATGGCGAAATGGCTTCTGGCTGATCGTGTTTACGACGCCAACTGGTTCAGGGATACCCTGAAAGAAAGAGGGATAAGGCCCCGCATTCCAGGTCGGAAATCCCGTGGAAAACCCATCAGATACGACAGGAGCCCAACAGTCTTCTTCTCTGTCATCTGCCTCGCAGCTACCGTCATGTTCTGGCTACTAAGTCCTGAGCCTACTCACAGCGCCCGAAAGCGGACCGGCAATTTTCTCCCCCCATTCCGGTCATCACGATCATACTGGCGTAAGCAGATGGGATATGGCCTGAATAGGCTCCAGTCCGTGACCAAAGCGCTCGATTGCCTTACGGTCCTTCTCCAGCGCTCCATAAGGCAAATATCGGACTTTCAGATCGGCTATTCTACTGAAGGCCGGCCGCCTCAACTGATCCCGCACATCAGCTTCCCGCTTGTCTGGTGCCACAAGAAACAGTCCTTCAATCCGGCGCGTTTTTGTTGGAGTTCACGTTCACATGATGGAGCCGATCCAGTTTTTTATTTCGTCCGGTGGTTTGTGGTTACATCATCCGTTAGCGACGAACATCGCGGATGCATACGCTGCCTTGAGCTGACTGTTCAGGAATGGGCATCCAGCCATGCGCTGATTTTGGCCACGACCTGATCTTCTATGCCGAAATAGCCATGTGGTGTCAGGGAGCCGCAGTCCTTCCTGGATCTGGTGATCCCACCTGAGACCATGAGAACATGTACGTCCTTGCTGGATGTCATCGACGCTGCAATCTTCTGCGCATTCTGTGGTGGCGCGACAGTGCACGCATCATCTCGATTGGCGACGATAAGGACGGGAACACGGACCTGTTGCGGGTCAGCGCTGAAAACTGTTTCGCCGCTGCCACCCATGACGGAAACGGATTCAGTAAGTACAACACCAGCGATGCTACCGGGGCGGGCATGGGCAGCACCATTCACGGCCGCGATTGATCCCTGGCTCGTGCCTAGCAGGAAAACAGGGCCTGTTTCCTGCTGGTGCGCGTAAGTGATCAGATCCTCGACAAGACGGGCATAGGCCGGGGAACTCCGTTCTCCCCGAAGATTGGTGCGATTGATCGTGTCCGGGATGAGAACCGTATAGCCCTGCCTGTTCCAGAGACCGCGTGTCCGGACGACAAAATTGTGCCCATGTTCAAGATTACCGTCTTTTTCAAGGCCGATGTCACCAGCGCCTCCGGGGAGCATGATGAGGGTTCCCCGTGGGGTGGACGGAGCGGAGATGAGCACTCTCAGCTGGCTTCCATCGCCGAGAGACAGGTCGACACTCCGCTCTGCCTGATTTTGCTCGGAAATGGCGGGAATGTCCTGGCGATGGTGGTCACGCGCGAAGGCTGGTGTGAGCAAAAATGCCGGAGCCAGCAAAACAGTAAGGCGTTTCAAGGGGAATGTGCTCCACATGGTGGCCTCATTGGTCATAATGCTGAGAAGATGATGTGCTGGCAGGTTTGAACAGTTCCGCCAGCCAGTCGATGAAGACGCGTAAGCGCGGAGACATTTGCCGGTTATGCGGATAAAGCAGCGAGACCGGGGAGGGGAGCGGTGGAAACCTGCTCAGTACCTGCACCAGGGCACCGGACCGGATGGCGTGCTCTGCATGATAGTGCGGAATCTGGATGAGACCTAACCCCATCCGTGCGGCTGCAATATAGCTCTCCGCTGCGTTGACGGCGATAGGAAACGGCAGTGTGACGTTCCGGGACGTTCCATCAATCACGA
The DNA here is from genome assembly GCF_014843995.1 of Novacetimonas hansenii. Lineage (NCBI taxonomy): Bacteria > Pseudomonadati > Pseudomonadota > Alphaproteobacteria > Acetobacterales > Acetobacteraceae > Novacetimonas > Novacetimonas hansenii. Next base: position 410,611 of record NZ_CP062147.1, read on the forward strand.
ACTCCAGCGGCAGGATCCTGCCGCGCAGGCTTGACTGGAAACAGACCATGGCATGACCTTCGGGCAGATCGTCCGGATGTGTCGGGATGCCGTGGGATTCCAGATAGGCCGGGGATGCAAGCGTCACTTCATGCAGGGTGGCCAGATGCCGGACCATCATGTCACTGTTCCGCAATTCCCCAACCCGCAGAACGCAGTCCATGCCCTCACGCACTGGATCGACCAGACGGTCGCCTTCACTCATATGCAGCACGATATCAGGGTAGGCCGCGAAAAATGCGGGTAGGGCAGGCATGATGAAGTGACGGGCCAGAGTGCCGTGAACGTCGATCCGCAATGTTCCTCTGGGTTTGACAGCGCTAAAACCCCTCTCTGACTCTTCGATTTCCGCGACGATATGATGGCAGCGACGATAATAGACTTCGCCTTCGGGGGTCGGACTGACCTGACGTGTCGTGCGGTGCAGAAGGCGCGCGCCCAGTCGCTTTTCCAGAGCTTTGATGACGTCGGTTGCCGTCGAGCGCGGCAGGTTCATGTCTTGGGCGGCCTGCGTGAAGCTTTCGCGCTCCACGATGCGCATGAACAGTCGCATGATATCAGCCGGTCCATCACTATTCTCTATTTCCGGATAATCTATCCGGATTGTGCGGGATTATCCGGGCGATGAAAAGGGGCACTGTCACGCCAAGGCCAGATAGGGTCACACGCAAAAGGAAAATGGACATGACACAGAATAGAAAAGTCGCGATCGTCACGGGGTCATCGCGTGGCATTGGCGCCATGACGGCCCGAAGGCTCGCAGCCGCCGGACAGTGCGTCTATGCCGGCGTGCGGGACATCGCGGGGAAAGGTGCGGCGGCTGTAAAAGAGGCTGCCAGCTTTGCGCTGGAGTATTCTTGAGTCCAATAAATACAGCTATATTTGGTTGTATTTACTTCAGAGACTGTTTGGAATGGTAAGTCCGACAAGATATTGGAATAATGAAAGTTTTTGGTGAAGCTTTTTTCAAAAAGCTTCGAAAGACGTCGCCTTTCTCGATCGAAAGGCAACATTATTTTCCAGATCCCATATGCAAATATTTCCCGGATAAATACATGTGCGTTATTGATAATTTTAACGGTATTTATAAATATAGTATTACAATATCGTGGAATTTATATCTGATCGAATTCTGGTTTCATGATGTTTGGTATCATAAAAAATAATGCATTATTCCGCTCATGATTGCCTATCATGATGGCGAAAAAGTTTTGCGATAATGCGGGTGCATCCCATGACAGGAATAAAAAGACAGGAACTCCTGACGGCGATCGGTATCCGGTTGCCGATTTTCCAGGCACCTATGGCGGGTGTTTCTTCCCCCGCACTGGCGGCTGCCGTATCCGGGGCCGGGGGATTGGGTGCCCTGGGATTGGGGGCATCGAATGTCGAAGCGGCAGCGCATATGATCTCTGAATTAAAGGAACGTACCAACTGTCCGTTTAATTTAAATGTTTTCTGCCATCAGCCATCGACCCGATCTTTGGAGGTCGAAGAAAAATGGATCGAACGCTTCCAGGAACATTTTATGATGGAGGGCGGTACGTCACCTTCCATGTTACGGGAGATTTATCGAAGTTTCGTTGCCAATGAAGAAATGATGCGACTTCTTCTGGCTGTACGGCCCAGGGTTGTCAGCTTCCATTTTGGCTTGCCTGCAGTGGATGTGATTCAGGCCCTGCGCGCTGCCGGGATTATATTGCTCTGTTCCGTGACGGATCTTGCCGAAGCACAGACTGCCGTGGCGGCGGGTGTGCATGCCCTGATTGCACAGGGTTACGAGGCTGGTGGACATCGCGGAATTTTTGATCCCTCACACCCTGATGATCAACTGACTACAGCAGCCCTAACCCAAATTCTCACCCGGTCTCTTGATGTTCCTGTTATCGCGGCAGGCGGGATCATGAATGGGGAAGGAATCGCTGCGATCATGAAACTGGGGGCTGCTGCTGCCCAACTGGGAACAGCTTTTATCGCCTGTGATGAATCGCTGGCTGATGATGCTTATCGTGCCGCGCTGGTCGGTAATGCAGGGTATCATACGGTGATGACATCGGTTATTTCCGGTCGCCCCGCACGCTGTCTGGCAAATCGTTATACTGAGGTCGGTCGCACAATCCATATTGATGAAGTGCCGGCATATCCTGTGGCGTACGACCTTGCAAAGGCGCTTAACGCGGCGGCGAAGCGGAATAACCGGACAGATTATGGGGCGCAATGGGCCGGACAGGGGGCACCGTTGGCCCGCCGCATGCCTGCGGGTGAGTTGATGCGTACCCTTGTCAACGAACTGGAACTGGCCACTGGTTAAAAGCTAATTATTTATCAAGAGGAATAAAAAAAACACCCATCATTGGAACGTAGGTGATTGGCGTCCTGAACATGGTCGATGAACCGGGACAAGGCATTTGATATATAGGTACTGGTACGGCGAATGAAAACCGTTTCCACGGATGCCATACTGGCAGGAAGGCTATGTGCCGTCAGCATCCATCGTGCAGTGATCATGGGCAGCATTGATCGGGGCACGATACTTATGCCAAGACCCGCAGCCACACAGCTGAAAATGGCTTCAAAGGTTCCGAACTCATTTATTCTTGCGATGGAAATTCCCTTATTTATTAAAATATCTTCCAATTTTTGGCGATAGGAACATCCCAGACGCAGCACGAAAATGGATGTTTCGCCCAATGCGACGATTTGCGCCAGATCCTTGATGTGCGGGCCGCTCAAAAGAACCAGTTCTTCCGCATGGATCCGTTCGGTGTGCAGGCGGGGATGGGCGATCGGGCCACAGACGAACGCACCATCCAGTTTCTGTTCCAGCACATCCCGGGTCAGTTCCGTCGTCGTGCCGGTGCGGAGTGCCAGATCCACTTTGGGAAAATCTTTGGCATAGTTACTGAGGATATCAGGAAGGTAGAGTGCCGTGGTGGTTTCCATTGCACCAATGATAAGCTTGCCCTGGGGCGTACCATCATCATGTACGACGGTCCGGATGCTCCCAAGCAGGGTATTAATCTGTTCCGCAATGGGTATCAGCTTGCGGCCTGCTGATGTCAGTTCCACGCCGCGTGTGTGGCGGGTGAACAGTTGCACACCCAGTTCGACTTCCAGCCGCTGAATCCGTGATGTAACGTTTGATTGAACGGTATTGAGCTGCTCTGCTGCCTTTCCAATGCCACCTGTTGTGGCAACAGCCATAAAGAATTGAAGATCGCCGCTATTCACGTCATCTCTCCCGCAGATGTTTAATATCTGAACATCAGCATGTTTTTTTATCAATTCATCTTATATAGAGATTCCTGGAAATATATAGGGATTATCTAAAAGATTGTTTGAAAACAAATAATTGATAAAAACAGGAAAAGTTTTTGGGTGCCGCCTTTTTCAAAAAGGCGGCGTCTTTCGAAGCTTTTTGGAAAATATTTACTAAAAACTTTATAATTTTGGTATGTTGTCGCGCCTGACTTTTCAAGCTGCCTCTAATAAACATCGCCGTACTGTGCCGGTGGCCCTGATGTTGTTTCTGCGGAAAAACTGACGATGCAGAAATCATGCGGCAATGAACGCGCATGTGGCATTATGACTGGTCAATGATGATAATATGGGCATTTCAGAAAATTACTTTCTTTTCATGGATCAAGTAGGAAAATATTATTCTGCGAAAGTGACATACTTGGAGACCGCACGTTTTTGAGAGCAGCTTTCTGGCGCTGCCGGGAAAGTGTAAATTCTTGTATGCCGCATGATGTTTCTGGGGCACAGTTATTGTTTTATATATAATCGGTAATATCGCCGGGAGGAAATGCCATGTTCAAGGCTGTCGTGATTGAAAAATCTGCGGACGGTGTACAGTCCGTGTCCGTCAGGGATGTGGCGGATAACCAGCTTCCCAAAGGGGACGTGACGGTTCGGGTAGAATGGTCAACCCTGAACTATAAGGATGCACTGGCCATTACCGGGCGTGGCCCGATCGTACGTTCCTTTCCGATGATACCGGGCATAGATTTCGCAGGCATTGTCGAGTCCTCGCAACGAGAAGACATCAGGCCCGGTGCGCGGGTCATTCTCAACGGCTGGGGTGTTGGTGAAAAACATTGGGGCGGGCTTGCAGAAAAAGCGACGGTCTCTGGTGACTGGCTGGTGCCGCTTCCCGACCGTTTGACAAGCAGGCAGGCCATGGAAATCGGCACGGCTGGCTATACGGCGATGCTGTGTATACAGGCCCTGCAGCGTGAAGGCGTGACCCCTGACAAGGGGCCGATCCTGATCACGGGGGCCACTGGTGGTGTGGGAAGTGTGGCAATCATGCTGTTGAGCAGGCTTGGCTATCACGTTGTAGCCGTGACAGGTCGTCCAGAGGAGGAAGCCTATCTAACTGCTCTCGGCGCGAAGGAAATGCTTCCACGACAGGCATTCACCACGCCTGGCAAGGCGTTGGAGAAGGCACGGTGGGCTGGGGCGGTTGACGTGGCCGGGGGCACGGTTCTGGCGAATGTCTGTGCGTCCATGGCGTATGGTGGCGTTGTGACAGCGTGCGGACTTGCGGCGGATATGTCATTTCCCTCGACCGTTGCGCCGTTTATCCTGCGTGGGGTGACATTGGTCGGAGTGGATAGCGTTATGTGCCCCCGCGACAGGCGACTTGCCGCATGGTCGCGTCTGGCGGAATTGATCGATCCGGTAAAACTGGTGGAAATGACGTCTGAGATTGCGCTGGCTGACGCCATAGAAGCATCAGCCGCGCTTCTTGATGGAAAGATACGTGGGCGTGTTGTGGTGCGTATGTCCTGATATTCAGCTCGGGATTCAGGACAGTTCTGAAATCATGGGGCTTGATGTGCAGAAAATTCGGTGTGGCACACAGCATATGACAGGCATGGACTCAACATACCATGCGTTACTCGTGCATTTTCTGCTCTGCGACGGTTTTGCGAAGGAAATCCTGCAATATAAGTGCATGGTTACATTGAGTATTGTGGGCTGCATAAAGGAGTGTGACGTTCTGCTGCCCTGCCAGATGAATGAGGCGTGACAGATCGGCGTTCCCGTGCATCAGTTCCTGACGGTAACGGATCTGGAACATGTTCCAGTTGGCAGGGTCATGACCGAACCAGCGCCGCAGTTCCGGGCTGGGTGTGACATCCTTTAACCAGTACTCCATGTGTACATCGCTTTTATGCAGCCCACGTGGCCATAGCCGGTCGACAAGGATGCGAACGCCGTCATGTGGGTCAGGCGTGTCATACACACGCTTGATTTTTATGTCCGGCATTTGATGGTACCGCACATGGCATGGCTCCCCTGACGTCATGGTGCGTGGGAGGCAGCGTGCCTCCCACGTTTTAAGAACCGGTCTGCTGATCTCAGGCTGCGGAAAGAACAAGGTCCGGGTCAGCGGCAGAGCCAAAGAACTCATATCGGATCTGCGTTGCCGGCAGTTTTTCGTCCTTCAGTGTATCCACCATATCCCGCATGAAGGAATCCGGGCCGCAGATATAATAGGTGGCAGAGCGATCAAGTGTTTGCCGCAACCAGTCCGGGCTGATCCGTCCTGCATGGGTGGTTATGCCTGACACACTTTCCTTTGTTGGTGATGATTCCTGTGAATAAAAGAAATCAGCCTTTAAGACATCGATTTTTGCAAAATCTTCAATCTGCGTGACAAAAGCCGCCAATGCCTGTGTATCGGCACCGTGAACGTAACGGATGCTTCTGTCCGTATGTGCTTGTGCAAGTTCACCGAGCATGGACATGACCGGGGTCAGCCCGACACCTGCCGTCAGAAAAACAAGAGGGTTTCTGTTTGTTTCGTTAAGGAAAAAATCACCTGCAGGATTGGCAACCTGCAAGATATCGCCTTCCTTCACACTGTCATGCAACCAGGTGGACGCGATGCCCCCGTCCTGTCGCCGTACACTGATGCGATAATGATCCTCCCCCGGTGCGGAAGAAATACTGTAATTCCTGCGCTGTGATCCGTGTTCGGGCACATCCAGCTTGAAACTGAGATATTGTCCCGCTTTGTGGCGGAAGATCGTGCCCCCATCCGCTGGGACCAGTTCGAAGGAGGTAATCGTGGATGTTTCACGACGGCGCGAACGCACGCGGAATGCACGCCAGCCCGTCCAGCCACCGGGCGTGGATTCGTTGCCTTCGTAAATCTGTTTTTCACGCCCGATCAGGATATCAGCAAGGAACCAGTAAGCTTTTCCCCATGCATCCAGAATTTCCGGTGTCGCGGCATCACCAAGAACATGGCCAATCGCACCAAGGAGCGCGGTTGCTACATAAGGATAATGTTCGGGCAGGATGTTGAGGCCAACATGTTTTTCCGCGATCCGTTCCACCATGCCGCCGAGTGCGCCAAGGTCATTGATATGTTCGGCATAGCACAGCACGGCCAAAGCCAGGGCCTTGGGCTGTTCGCCATCCTGCTGGTGGGAGAGATTGAACAGGTCGCGAATGGCTGGTGTCTCAAGAAGACGTTTGTACATCTCTGTCGTAATCGCCAGGCCATGTGCCTTGAGCGCCGGAACGGTGGCAAGGATGATGGAGCGTGTCTGGTCGTCCAGGGGGGCGGACATGGTCGTTTCCTTTTAAGGTTTATGATCCATACACCTTAATTTATCCGCATTGGAAATCATGTCAATATCAGATACCTTTAATCGACCATGAAGCTTATGTTGCGAACCGATGACGCGTTATGCGCCTTGATCCCTCTTGCGTTCCGCCGGGAAGGTGCTGTGTCGTCACGTGACCCCGGCGGCGCAACAGCACGGGAATGTTGTGACCGTCTGGCTCGCTCAGGGCGGCGCTACTGTGCAATGTTATGACCCGGTATGGACGCTGTGGCCGTATTCACATGTTCCTGTGCGTTGATGTCAGGATGCCATACAGAGGTCCTGGCGCGTGTTCTGTGTTATACTGATCCAAAAAATGCGTATAATCGCGACGGATTACTGAAATTATTGCCCACGATGCGTAAAGCCTGTGGGATATGGTGTCTTTATGAAAAATGGACTGTCCCAGAACCTTTATCATTCCTGATGAATGGCTTGTTTCCAACAGGTTTCCTATGACGTTATACGGGTCAAGGCCGTACCTTTGTGAAACGCAATATGTCCGGTCTTAAGGCTTTCAATTTCATATTGCGGGTTTATCGCCGTTGCATGATGCTGGTATCCATTCACCATAAAAGGTGCGGTATGTATGTTGCGGATACGGCCGCTGACGTAACCGGCCTCGGAATTCCACGATACGATATCACCGATTTCGAAAGTCTTTGACTGCATGACGGTTTCCTCTCTCAACATATTAAAGGGCGACGGGGCCTTTGATCCTGTTTCGAACGCTTTTTATACGGTTGGCCATTCAACGCATTCAGTCTCTGATTTTATCGCGATCTTGCATCGTTATAATATTACGATGGTTGTCGATGTCCGGGCTTTTCCATATTCCAGACGTAATCGGGAGTTTGACGGTTCACGCCTTATAACCGAACTGGCGCCATATGGGATTGGCTACCGTCATGTTCGGGAGCTTGGGGGGCGACGTCCGCGCTCGAAAACGGTTGGCACACAAACCAATGCATTCTGGCATGTGCAGAGTTTTCACAATTATGCTGATTATGCATTGGGAGGGGAATTCCACCAGGGATTGAAAACCCTCATGGAATTGGGGGAACATTTCACTGTCGCCATCATGTGCGCCGAAATCCTGTGGTGGCGATGTCATCGGCGTATCATCACCGACTATCTTCTGGAAAACCACCGGCAGGTTTTCCATATCCTTTCCATTACAAAGATCGTCGCGGCACAGATGACGCCAGAGGCTGTGATCGGTGATGATGGTTGTGTCACTTATCCACCTTCAGTACCTGCATCATGATTTCTTCCTTTTGGTTGCAGAGATTTCTTCTGCCAGGGTGATAAGTGCCGTCAGGTCCCGTTCATCGACATCAAGCGGATCAGGCATTTTCTGAAGGGCAACATGGATATCATCCCGTGTGAAATGGCCCATGGGCAGGGCGGTCAGGGCGGCTGGTCCGGGCCTGTGTGGGTAATCATGACCGGTGCTGCGATGGTACAGGACCGCAACACACGTCAATATGGCTGAATTGAGCGCAACAGGCAGGAAGGGGAAGGCAAGTCCCGTCATCAGGTCATGGCTGGCCGGATGGATCAGCGTTGCCATCAACGCGGTCGCCCCTCCTGGTGGGTGCAGTGACCGCGTCATGGACATCGCCATGATGGCCAGGCAGACCGAAAGCCCGCAGGCAAGCGCAAGGGGCAGGCCGCAAAGGAGGGAGATACCAACGCCAATCATGGCGGACAAAGTATTCCCAAGAATAATTGCCCGTGGTGTTGCAAGTGGGCTGGCCGGGACGGCGAATGCCAGCACTGCCGAGGCCCCCATGGGGGCGATGATCGCGATATGATCGAAATCTGATAAGGCGTCGCCAATGAGATAGGTTGCTGCAATCCCCAGCAATGCCCCGGTGGCGGCGCGCAATAAGATCGTCATGAGATACAACCTTCGTTTTATATCGGAATATTGGGGACGCCTGATACTCCCGGCCTGGCATTCTGGCAGGGGTCTGTATGAAAAAGCATAATGGCCCGAATGTTTTTAGGCTATCATTGTATGACTGTAATATAGAAAATTATGACAAAAATGTAGGGAGATATTCTGTGCCGCAATACGCCTATCTTGCACAGTGGAAAGATGCGATCAGCCGCAGCCCGAACGCCATGTACCTGACGATTGTGGATGCTCTGGCACTTTCCATCCGCAAGGGCGACCTGCGGGAAGGGGACAGGTTGCCACCCCAACGCATGATCGCAGACTATCTTGGCGCCAATCTGACGACCGTAACCCGGGCGTTTACCGAAGGCCGGCGGCGTGGTCTGATTGACGCCACCGTGGGGCGCGGCACCTTTGTCCGTGTCGGCGCGGGCGAAAGCCATTGGCGCCATACCGGGCCTGCCGTGGTGGATCTGACCATGAACCTGCCGCCCATCCCGCAGGACCCATCGTTACAGCGTATTATCCAAACCGATATTACAGCCATTCTGAAGCAGCAGGACCTGAACAGCCTGATGTCCTATCGGGTAACAGGGGGGACGATCGAGGAACGCCAGCTTGGCGCGAAATGGATCGCCCCTGTCATCGGACAGCGTCGTACGGATGAAATCCTTGTCGCACCGGGGGCCCAGAGTGCGCTTGCGGCAATCGTCAGCACCCATACACAGCCGGGCGACGTGATTGTCACAGATCGCATCGCCTATCCCGGCATCCGAACCATAGCGGCACAGTTCGACCTTATTCTGGTCGGTGTGGATAGTGACATGGAAGGGATGATGCCAGAACAGCTTGCTCGGGTCTGTGCCGAACATCACCCCCGGCTGCTTTACTGTATTCCGACCATTCACAACCCCACCACGGCCACGATGTCCCTGCAAAGGCGCAGGGATATTCTTGCGGTTGCCCAACGCCATCACCTGCATATCGCGGAAGATGACCCCTACAGCCTGCTGATGGACAGCCCGCCCCCCGCACTGGCGGCCCTTGACCATAGCCGTGTCAGCTATGTGGCCACCCTTGCCAAGACACTCAGTCCGGGCCTGCGCACCGCCTATGTCGCCCTGCCCAATGCGGACATGACCCGGCGGGTTGCGGCGGCCATACGGGCCATCGCCCTGACCAATGCCGGCCTGCTCAGCGCGCTGACGGCACGGTGGATGCTGACCGGGCAGGCACATACGATCCTGCATGCCATCCGCACGGAACTGCGCCTGCGCCAGTCCATTGCCCGCAAGGTGCTGGGGGCGGGACACTGCATGAATCCTGACGGGCCACATGTCTGGCTGAAACTGCCCGCCTGGTGGGGCAGTGCGGATTTTGTCGCGTATGCACGCAGGCGTGGCCTTGCATTGGTGCCCAGCACCGTTTTCACCATCAGTGGGGAGCCCCCGCAACGTGCAAGAATCGCATTGGGCAGTGCGCCGGATGCCGCAAGCCTTGAGGACTCCCTGCACGGGGTGCTGTCGGTGCTCCAGCACAAACGCTCCCCCGGTTTCGCCGATATTGTGTGACCGGGCTTTGTGTGACCGGGCTGTCATGCTTCGAATCGACAAAATTTCCTGCTTCCAGAGGGAGGGATGCGGGAATCCCGAAAAACAAACAGCCCCTTCATTCACGAATAAGTGATTTTAAAAGCGTTTTAAAACAATGCGTTAGAGAATTATTCCTTGATTGTATGGCAATGTAATATTTTTTGTATGGCTCTGTCTTACGCAGAGAGGGGCATAGGCTTTTCTTTGAACCATTTGTACCCCTGAACACAGGTATACAATATTTTGGCCTTCCGTCATCCCGTGCCACGTTCGCTGTGGCAACACGATCAGTCCCGGCGTCTCGCCGATGATCGTAGCATACGGGAGATATATCATGCCGAAAGTCGAACACACTCCGCATAAAGATGGTGATTGCTTCGTCAATTATGAAAACAAGGTTTTCGAGGACGTCAAAGCCCGGCCCGGCGAGAAAGCCCTCATCACCTTCCATACCGTCGCCAATGAAGGATCGGTCGGATTTGTAAATCTGCTGCAGGCCACACGCCTGATCCGCAAGGGGTTCGAGACGTCGGTGCTGCTGTATGGGCCGGGTGTGACCCTTGGTGTGCAGCGCGGCTTCCCCCGCCTGGGTGATGAAGCTTTTCCGGGGCACATGAACTGCAACAGGCAGGTTGCAAAAATCCTTGAAGAAGGCGGCAAAGTCTATGCCTGCCGCTTTGCGCTTCAGGCCCTTTATGGTTATGGCGAGCAGAACCTGATCCCCGGCATTACGCCGATCAATCCGCAGGACGTGCTTGACATCATCCTGCTGGCGCGGCGCGACAACGCCTTCATCCTCAATACCTGGACTCTCTGAAGGTCGAAGGGAGGACCGCACGCCATGTCCCGTATCGTTCGCGCCGCAGCCATCCAGATCAGCCCTGTCCTGGGGGATGATGGTCTTGGAACTGCCCGGAAAGTCTGCCAGGCCATCCGTGATGCCGCCGAAAAAGGTGTTGCGCTTGCGGTCTTTCCCGAAACCTTCGTGCCTTATTATCCCTATTTTTCGTTTATCCAGCCTGCCTTCCGTTTTGGGAACGAGCATCTGGCACTTTACGAACGTGCCGTCGTCATTCCCGGCCCCGTGACCAAGATGGTGGCCGAGGCCGCGCGCCAGACCGGCATGGTCGTGGTGCTGGGTGTGAATGAACGTGATTTCGGCACGCTTTACAACACACAGGTCATTTTTGACGCAACAGGTGAAATCCTGCTGAAACGGCGCAAGATCACGCCCACTTACCATGAACGCATGGTATGGGGGCAGGGCGATGGCGCCGGGCTGAAAGTGGTGGACAGTGCCGCCGGGCGCATCGGGGCGCTGGCATGCTGGGAGCATTATAACCCGCTTGCCCGCTATGCGCTGATGACCCAGCATGAAGAAATACACTGCGCGCAGTTTCCCGGTTCACTGGTGGGGCAGATTTTCGCCGATCAGATGGAAGTCACCATCCGCCACCATGCGCTGGAATCCGGCTGCTTTGTCGTGAATGCCACAGGCTGGCTTACGGACGAACAGATCAAGGAAATCGCGCGTGATCCCGCGTTGGAAGGACCGATGCGGGGGGGCTGTTTTACCGCCATCGTCTCACCCGAAGGCAGGCTGCTTGGCACGCCGCTGACGGAAGGGGAGGGCATGGTCATTGCCGATCTCGACTTTGCCCTGATTACCAAGCGCAAGCGGATGATGGATTCCGTCGGGCATTACGCACGTCCCGAACTGCTCAGCCTGCTGCATGACCGACGGCCCGCGCGCATGGTGCATTACGCGGGTGAGGTGGATCCGTCTTTCCCATTTACGGATGAGGCCGCGCCATGACCGTACCGACCCTCGGCACGCTTTCGGGCCGCCAGCTCGTCACGGATCTGCAATCCTTCGGGCTGCAGATCGGCAGCGATAATGCTGGCATCGCCCGCAAGGGCGGGGCCGGCCCTTCGGACCACAAGACCATCACCATCGCGGGCCAGACCGTCATGGTCCCAGTCTATACATCCGGTGCCCGGCGTTCCCCGTTTCAGGCAAGCCCGCCGGACCCGCAGGGCGCGAGTACGCTGCTGCGTGATGGACGGGTTCTGGGCACGATCCATTTTCCCGCTGCCCCCCGTTTTTATGGGCTGCGCACGGCAGATGGCGTCCCTTACTGGAAAATTGCCCTGCTGCATGGGCGTGACACGCTGGCGACCACGGTACACCAGACCTGCATCCGTTATGTCGACCGGCGCACCGCCTGTCAGTTCTGCGCCATTGGCCAGTCGCTGGAGGCCGGGCGCACCATTGCCCACAAGACGCCCGCGCAACTGGCGGAGGTCGCAAGGGCTGCCGTGGAGCTGGATGGTGTGCGCGACATGGTGCTGACGACCGGCACGCCCAATATGGTGGATCGGGGGGCGGCGGTCCTGGCGGAGTCCGCCCGCGCCATCAAGGCGGCGGTGGACCTGCCGCTTCAGGTGCAGTGCGAACCGCCGCGCGATCATGACTGGTTCCATCGCCTGCGTGAGGCGGGGGCGGATAGCCTTGGCATGCATCTCGAAGCGGCCACGCAGGCCGTGCGTGAGAAGATCATGCCCGGCAAGGCCACCGTCAGCATCGACCGCTATATGGAGGCGTTTGCCAGCGCCGTGCCCATTTTCGGGCGTGGGCAGGTCAATACCTACATTCTTGCAGGGCTTGGTGACAGTGCCGAAGATATTCTGGCCCTGGCCGGGCGTCTGATCGCACTTGGGGTCTACCCCTTTGTGGTGCCGTTTGTGCCTATTTCCGGCACGCCCCTGGAAAATCACGCGCCCCCTTCGTCAGATTTCATGAAGTCCGTTCTGGCGCCGCTCGGGCGGATGCTGCGGGAAGCAGGCATGAAATCCACCGATATCCGGGCCGGGTGCGGCCGTTGTGGCGCCTGTTCCTCGCTTTCGGCGTATGAACGATGAATATGCGGGTTGAAGGGATGGAAGACCGGCCGTTCATTCCCACGGAATATGTCGTGCGCCTTGCCCGTGCGTCATGGGAATGCGCTGGTTATCATGCATTGCGCCGCGAGGTGTTCTGCACTGAACAGCACGTGTTCGCCGATGATGACCGCGATGCGACCGATGCGGTTGCCATTCCCATTATCGCAGCGTGCTGCATGGCGGGCATGCCGGACCGGATTGTGGGTGCCGTGCGCATCCACGAAGCCGAACCCGGTATCTGGCGTGGTTCCCGTCTGGCTGTTCATGCGGATCACCGCAAACTGGGGCGGATCGGGGCGGAACTGATCCGAATGGCGGTCAGTACCGCGCACGGGCTTGGGGCCACGCGGTTTATGGCACAGGTGCAGGAACAGAATGTACCGTTCTTTCGCCGCCTGCACTGGAAAAGCCTTGGCGCCATCACCCTGCACGGCCTGCCGCATCATGACATGCAGGCCGACCTGTCGCGGTATCCCGCCCATATGCAGGACCAGACATGGCTGCTGCGGCCACAGCCCCGTCAATATTCCCGTCAACAGCTTCGCAACCGACAGGTGGCGTGATGGCCGATATATTGTGCGACATGCTTTCGCGCCTGCGCACCGGGCGTGCGCTTGTGGCAAAGCAGGACATTACACAGGCCGTCGCCATTCTGGGTAAGGGGGCGCGACAGGCCATCCGCCTTGGGGATGACTGTGCCGCCATACCCGATGGCGATGGTTACCTCCTGCTAGCCAGCGAAGGGTTCCAGGACAGTTTCGTCCGGTCCATGCCATGGTTTTCTGGCTATTGCGGCGTGATGGTCAATGTCAGCGACATCGCGGCGATGGGGGGACGCCCGCTTGCGGTGGTCGATGCGTTGTGGAGTGACACGCCAGAGGTTGCAGCCCCGATCCTGACCGGCCTGCATGATGGCGCGCGCACCTATGGCGTGCCTGTCGTGGGCGGGCATACCAACATGCGCAGCCCCCATAATTCGCTGTCGGTTGCGATCCTTGGCCGTGCCCGGCATCTGCTGAGCAGTTTCGATGCGCGACCGGGCGAGGTCCTGATCGCCGCCATCGACCTGCGCGGGCGCTGGCATGATCCGCACCCGTTCTGGGATGCCAGTTCCGCCCTGTGCGGTACCGGCGGGGCTGCGCGGCTGCGCGGGGATATCGAACTCCTGCCCATGATTGCCGAAGATGGCCTGAGCCGCGCCGCCAAGGATATCAGCATGGCCGGGCTGCTCGGCACGGCCCTCATGCTGGCTGAATGTTCTGGCGTGGGCATGACCATCATGCTTGATGACATCCCGCGTCCGGGGGATGCGCCAATGGAACGCTGGCTGTCCGCATTTCCCAGCTATGGCTATCTGCTGACGGCCCGCCCCGAGGATGCCGGGGCGATCATGGACCGGTTTCGCGGACGTGACATTGCGGCGTCCGTCATCGGTCGGTGTGACAACACGCATCGGGTCGATGTCCTGTGGGCGGATGCGCGGGAAACCTTCTGGGACCTTGCGCACAGGCCGCTCATGGGGGTGGCGCCATGACCCTTCGCATCGGTATCCTGACCCATTCGACCAATCCGCGCGGCGGTGTGGTGCATGGCATGGCGCTGGCGGAAGCCCTGTGTGACGCCGGGCATGACGCGATGCTGATCGCCCCGGATGTGACGGGGGCGGGTTTCTTTCGCAGGCCCCGTTGCGCCACCCGCTACATCGCGGCCATGGCAGGGGACGACCTGCCGGCACTGGTGGAACGACGCATTATGGAAATCCGTGATGCAGTCAGAGAGGATGCGAATTTCGATGTGCTGCATGCCCAGGACCCGATCAGCGCCAACGCGCTGGCGGATCTGGTGGCGGAAGGGCGGATACCGGGTTTTGCCCGCACGGTCCATCATCTGGACCATTTCCCGCATCGTGGTGTCGCAGCCCGTCAGGCAAGAGGGATTACCAGTGCAAGCGAGCTTTTCACGGTCAGCCGCGTCTGGGAGGATACCCTCCTTGCCGATTATGGGCGGCATGCGCCTGTCGTGGGAAATGGCGTTGACCTGACAAGGTTCTTTCCGGGGGCGGGGCCGCGCGATCATGCGTTGCGCGCCCGCTATGGGCTTTCGCGTACGGCACGTCTTGTGCTGTCGGTTGGCGGGATAGAGCGCCGCAAGAATACGCTTGTGCTGCTCAGGGCATTTAAGGAACTGCACCGCGAACAACCTGACCTGCATTTCGTAATCGCCGGGGGGGCGTCCCTGCTGGACCATTCCGATTATCGCCGCCTTTTCGATCAAGAGCTTCAGGCAGGGGATCTGGCCGGTGCGGTAAGTGTGACGGGCACGATTGCCGATGACGATATGCCCGCATTATATCGGCAGTCCTGCGTACTGGCCTATCCTTCACGGACAGAAGGCTTCGGCCTGTGCCCGCTTGAGGCCCTGGCCTGCGGAATTCCGGTGGTGGTGCCTGCTGCGCCGCCCTTTAGCGAACATTTCCATACGCCGGAGGTTGTGTGGTGCCAGCCAGAATGTCCCCGGACACTTGGTGATGCGTTACGCACGGCCCTCAGTATCGAAAGCGCGCGCCGCTTTCGGGTCAGTGGGCCTGTAACGGCGGCCCGTTTCGACTGGCGCCGCGTCGCCGGACGGCATCTTCGCGCATATCGGCGCCTGGCGGCATTGCAGCCCGCCGGACGCCCTGTTCCAAGGAGGGTATCATTATGCCCGAAATGATTTTTCGTGTGCGCTGGCCCGATGGGAAGGAGGCTGAGTGTTACTCTCCCTCACTGGTCATCAGGGACCATTTCACGGCCGGTCAGGACTATCCGGTGCATGAATTTCTTGAAAAGGCAGACATAGCCCTGACAGAGGCCAGCGCGCGGGTGCGGGCGCGTTATGGCGTCCCGTGCAGCCGTGCCCTTGGTCAGCTTCAGGCCATCCGCCAGACCTGCACGCCCTTCCTCACGCGACCCGATGCGCAGGTGCGCGTCCTGTCCTTCAGACCATAAGGCGGAATATTCTTATGACACAGCAGGAAAAAACCATTCCCGTCGTGATCGTGGGTGCGGGCCAGGCCGGCCTTTCCATGAGCTGGTACCTCTGCCGCGAGAAGGTGGAGCATATTGTCTTTGAGGCAAAAACCGCCTGTCATTCGTGGGATGATGAACGCTGGGATAATTTCTGTCTCGTGACGCCCAACTGGCAATGTGCGCTTCCCGGCCATCCCTATCAGGGAAACGATCCGCATGGATTTATGGTAAAGAACGAAATCATAGATTATGTCAGAGGTTTTGTCGCCTCGTTCAATCCACCCCTGCGTGAACATAGTGCCGTCACCTCCATCACCCGCCATGAAGCGGGGGGGTATCGCGTGGTGGTGGGCGATGAAGTCTGGCATGCAGGGCATGTGGTCATCGCATCGGGCGCGTATCAGGATGCGGTGATCCCCGGCTATGCCAGTGCGATTGACCCATCAATTTTCCAGATCCACTCGCAGGATTACCGAAATGCCTCCCAGCTTCCACAAGGGGCGGTGCTGGTTGTGGGCAGTGGGCAGTCCGGCGCGCAGATTGCTGAGGACCTGTTCCTTGAAAACCGCAAGGTGCATCTGTGTGTGGGGTCCGCCCCGCGTGTTTCACGCTTTTATCGTGGCCGCGATGTTGTAGACTGGCTTGCGGACATGCATTTTTACGACCTGACGGTGGATAATCATCCCTTGCGTGATGGTGCGCGTGACAAGACCAATCATTATGTGACTGGGCGCAATGGTGGTCATGACCTTGATCTGCGCCGTTTCGCCCGCGAAGGCGTGGGCCTGCATGGCACGCTGGCGACCATCCGGGACGAGGTGGCGCATTTCGCACCGGATCTGAAGGAAAACCTTGATGATGCGGACAGGACCAACGCCGACATCAAGAAGTCCATTGACGCCTATATCGCCCGCGAAGGTATCAGCGCCCCGACGGAAACAGACTATGTCCCTGTATGGGAACCCGATGGCGGCAACATGCCTTTGGACCTGAAGGCTGCTGGAATCACCGCGATCATCTGGTGCATTGGTTTCCGCCCGAATTATCGCTGGATTGATGTGCCGGTTTTCAATGGGGCCAACAAGCCGGTCTGGCGTCGGGGTGTGACCGATATGCCGGGCTTTTACTTTCTTGGCCTGCCATGGCTGCATACATGGGGGTCGGGGCGGTTTTCCGGTGTTTCACGTGATGCCGCATGGCTGGCAAGCCAGATTACCGGCAAAGATGTTCCCATAGCCTGAGGGAGTTTTTGAAACGTCAGGATCGACAACGTAATGAAATCATAAAAGTTTTTGTAAAGCTTTTTACAAAAATCTTCGAAAGACGCCGTCTTTTTCGATCAAAAGGCGGCACCCAAAAACTTTTCTTTTTTATCAATGATGTGTTTTCAGACAGTCTCTGAGCGGAGGAAGGGCCATGGTGCCATGGGCAACATACAAATCAATGTATGACGCGGCCCTGAACCAGCCAGGACAATTCTGGCTGGACGCAGCACGGCGCGTGACATGGACACAAAAGCCCCGGCTTGCGTGCCGGACACGGGCGGACGGGTGGCATGACTGGTTTCCCGACGCCACGTTGAACACCTGTCATAATGCCGTGGATCGACATGTAGAGAACGGGCGTGGCGGGCAGGCCGCCCTGATCTGGCATTCCTGTGCCACCAAGGAACGGCAGGCCATCACCTATCACGACCTGAGGCGGAGGGTGGCCGGGTTTGCCGGGGGTTTGCGGTCGCTGGGGGTAGGACAGGGCGACCGCGTCCTGATCGCCATGCCCACCATGATTGAAACCGCCATCGCCATGCTGGCCTGTGCCCGGATCGGGGCCGTGCATGTGGTGGTTTTTTCCGGCTATGCCGGGCCTGAACTGGCGCGCAGGATTGATGACGTGGCGCCCAAAGTCATCATGATCGCCAGTTGCAGCTTTCAGGGGCATTCGGCGGTTCCGGCCGCACCTGTCCTGAATGATGCGCTTGCCACCGCGATGCACAGACCACAGGCCTGTGTGATCGTGCAGCGCCGGGCCTGTACGGCGCCGCTCCTGCCGGGGCGGGATCATGATTTCCATATGCTGGAACATTCCACGCCCGTAGGACCAGTCACACTGCGTTCCGAAGATCCCCTTTATATCCTGCATACATCCGGCACGACAGGTCATGCGAAGGGCATCGTGCGTGACAATGGCGGACATGCCGTGGCCCTCGCCTTGTCCATGGAACTGATCTATGGCTGCAAACCCGGTGATACCTTTTTCACGACATCGGATCTCGGCTGGGTTGTCGGTCATTCTTATGGTGTTTATGCGCCACTCCTTAACGGGTGTAGCAGCGTGATTGTCGAAGGTGCGCCGTCCGCCTCGCTTATCCAGGCGTTGTGTCATGAATATGGGGTCAGGTGCCTGTTCACGACACCGACACAGATGCGCCTGATGCGACAGGAGGGGCGTCATCCGTCAGGGGTGATCCTGCCCGCGCTGGCGCGTATTTTCGTGGCGGGCGAGTATGCGGACCCGACCCTTCTGGACTGGGCGCGGTCATATTTCCGCAAACCGGTGGTCAACCACTGGTGGCAGACCGAAACCGGGTGGAGTATCACCGCCCATTTCTTTGGCCTGCCTGAATGTGAGCCGACATCACTGATGAACGAGATCGGGCGGCCTGCACCGGGATTTCGTCCGGCCATCGCGCCCGCCTTTGCACAACATTCCTGTGGCGAAATTATCTTGTCCCTGCCACTGCCGCCTGGTTGCCTTGCCGGGATGTGGAAGGACGGGGGCGTCCGTGTCCCGTCCACATATCTTGATGACACAGGCAGGTATTACCGGACTTTTGACGAAGGCATGATCGACGGTGCACATGGCGTGCATATGCTCGGGCGTTCGGATGACGTGATAAAGGTCGCGGGGCGGCGGATTTCAGGGGTGCAGATTGAAAAGGTCATTGCCACCCATCCGGCCGTACATGCGTGTGCTGTGGTCGCGGTTCCAGACGATCTGCGCGGACAGCGACCCGTTGCTTATGTGGTGCCGGTTGCTGGCACCGGCTGTGCGCCGTCTTCTGAAGAAATTATCGCGCAGGTCCGCCGGGTCATCGGCAGGTGGGTCGGGCTGCGTGATGTGCGTTTCGTCAGGCATTTGCCAACCACCATATCTGGCAAGATCAGGCGACGTCACCTGACCGCCTGCTGAACGGGCCGGGCATGAAGGGAATTTTCCGATGCTACTGGATATAAGAGGATATCTGAAAAGTCAGGCTTAATAACATCCTGAAATTATAAAAGTTTTTGGTGAAGCTTTTTCTAAAAAGCTTCAGAAGACGCCGCCTTTCGATCGAAAGGCGGCACCCAAAAACTTCCCCTGTTTTTTATTGATGGGAAATGTCATTTTCACTTTAATATTTTGAAAATGCGATGATTTAAGAAAAAACTTCCATTGTTTCAGTGTATTTCTGGCGAAAATTGTTCAAGAATCCTGTAACAGGCGGGACGGGCAACCTGCCTGAATCATGAAAGTTCTGGAAAAGGTTTTTTAAACATCTCTGAAAATTTTCTCTCATGAAAAAACTGAATGATTTTATCAGTTTCCATGAAGCATTTCGTTTCAAACAGTTCGTGAAAATTCTTGCGCTCATGTGCGGCCCAGGCTGGGTGGGCGGTCCTTGTGCTCCTTGCCGAATGTGTAATTCGGCTCATCGGCCATATCGAAATGCAGTACGCCGCCATTGGCAAGCTGCTGGTGGGATATCCAGCTTTTCGTCCATGGCTGCCCGTTCCATGAAACCCCGCGTATGAAACGTCGCGTGTCACTGGCCCCTGGCGCTTCGATGACCAGGGCGCGTGGGCCGATGGTTTGTAAATGCATATATGTGAAAAGCGGACTTCCGAAAACATAAATGCCCGTTGTCGGATCCACCGGGTAAAAGCCCAGCGCCGACAGGATGAACCAGGCGCTCATCTGCCCGACATCCTCGTTGCCCGCCATGCCGTCGGGCCGGGGTGCGTAAAGTTGCGTCTGGATCATGCGCACACGGTCCTGTGTCTGCCACGGTCGCCCGGCATAGGCGTACAGATAGGCAATATGATGGCTGGGTTCGTTCCCATGTGCATATTGTCCCATCTGGCCAGAGATATCTGGCGGTGCGTCAGGTGGAAGCGCGGGGTTGGCGGCGAAGATGCCGTCGAGGAAGGACAGGAATTTTCCTTCACCCCCCATCATGTCCATCATGCCATATACGTCATGCTGCGCCAGCAGGGTCGCCTGCCATGGGTTGCTTTCGGTATAATCGCGCCATTGGCCTGAATGGCCCATTTCATTGGCGCTGAACGGTTCCGCCCAGCGGCCGGAGGCAAGGCGCGGGCGGATAAAACCCGTGTGGGAATCATAAAGGTTCCGATAGGAATGACACCGCGCCAAAAGGGTACGTGCATCCGCGCGTGCGCCATTGCGGGTGGCAAGCTGTGCGGCGGCCCAATCATCAAAACTGTATTCGACGGTCCTTGATGTGGATTCCCCCACCCGATCCGCCGGTATCCAGCCCCTGTGGCGATATTCACCCATCCCGCCATCGGTGCTGGCGAATGCGCGCCTGCGTATCGCCCGCCATGCGGCGGCATATTCGATGCCCCCAAACCCCTTGTTCGCGGCTTCGCTCACCACGCTTGCGGCGTGGTAGCCGGTCATGCACTGCGTATCGACATCCTGCAGCGGCCATACCGGAACCTGTCCCCCCGACTGCTTCATCATCTCGACAAGGCTCTGGACAATATCAGGCACCCGTTCAGGACACAGCAGCGTCAGCAATGGATGTTCGGCGCGATAGGTGTCCCATATGGAATAGGTTGAATAGGCATCCTTCCGTCCTGGCGGCAGGGTATGTACCTGCCGGTCCAGCCCCCGGTAACGACCGTCGCAGTCATTGATCCGTGTCGGCCCCAGCAGGGCATGATACATCGCGGTACGCATGATGCGGTGCTGGTGTGATGTCGCCCCCGATATCCCGATCCGTTGCAGGTAACTTTCCCATTCCGCCCGTGCCCGCGCCCGCACGCCATCAAAATCCCAGTCCGTGATTTCGGTGGCAAGATTGTGCTTCGCGCCGTTTACATCGACGCTGGAAATACCTGTCCGGGTGATGATGTCACGTGCCCTGCCGAAATGGCATACGGCCTTGAGTGACGTGCCGGAAACCGTCGTCGTGCCATCGGCGGCGGGCTGGTCATCGACGAAGAAGGCGACATGGTGCGGGGCGGGGGAAAACTCCAGCGCAAAGCAGATCTCACGTCCTGACGCCCATTCAGACACCATGCGCGATCCGCTGAGCAGAGCGCCCGACCAGCACAGGGACGCATCATGCACCCTGGTCGGGCGGTTATTATCCGTGCGGATACCGTGCGTGAAGTCGAGGAGGACAAACGCTTCCCCGTCCCTTTCGAAGTGATAGCGCTGCATGCCGGCACGCCCCGTGGCCGTCAGTTCCGACACGATACCTTCGTCGGGCCAGCGCACACGGTAATATCCGGGTTCGGCCTGTTCGTCCTCGTGGCGGAAGCGAGCGCGGTAGCTGCCCTGCGGATGCATGAGGCTTCCGGGGTCAAGCGTCACCCGGCCCTGCCCCGGACGCAGCAGGACATCCAGCATGTCCCCCACGCCTGTCCCGCTGAGATGTGTGTGCGAAAATCCCAGCATCGTCGGGTCGTCGATATGATAGCCGGAGACGGAGTCCCAGCGCGTATTGTCCGTGTCCGGGCTGACCTGCACCATCCCGAAGGGCACGCTGGCACCGGGATAGGTATGTCCGTGTCCCCCCGTTCCGATAAACGGGTCCACCAATGTCCCAAGGTTTCCGTTCCCCCCTTTCGTGACGGGAAAGGAAGATCTCCCGCCTGTCGCATGGCAGGCGGTCAGGAGTGCGCTGGTCCCGCTCAGCAGGAAGGCGCGTCGGTGGCATGGCTGCATCGCTGTTTCTCGACTGGGAATTGGGTGATGGGAATTGGGGAAAGGCTGCTACGTTTCGTGCCCTGCTGCATGTGCGCCTGCCGTCAGGGGCATGCGTGCCATGGCGCGGCCATGGGAATCAAAAACCTGGCAATGTTGTGCCGGCAGGGAAAACGTGATGGGGGCATCGCGTGACAGTCCGCCGCCATCATGGGTCTGGATGATAAGGTCATGCCCCGTGGCAAGGCGTACATGCACATGGCTCAGCGCACCAAGATGTTCGACCAGCATGATCCTGCCATGCTGTACATTCTTCCCCGCCGCGTCAGCACCTGCGGGGCCGGGACGGATATGACAGATATGTTCGGGGCGGATACCCAGCGTGACATCCGTGCCATCCAGGCTGCCGCTGGTGGTGACACATGCGCGCGCCTCCCCCCCATCAGGCAGAATCAGGTGCATGCCCCGCGCATCCGCGCCACGGACATGCGCGGGCAGCAGGTTCATCGGCGGCATGCCGATGAAACGTGCGACGAACAGGTTGCGCGGATGGTGATAAAGTTCAAGCGGCGCGCCCACCTGTTCGACCACGCCCTTGTTGAGGACGACAATCCGGTCGGCCAGCGTCATCGCCTCGACCTGGTCATGGGTGACATAGATTGTTGTGGCCCCCAGGCGACGGTGCAGTGTCGCCAGTTCCACGCGCATCCGTTCCCGCAGGGCCGCATCAAGGTTGGAAAGGGGTTCGTCAAAGAGGAACAGGCGCGGGTTGCGCACGATCGCCCGCCCGATGGCCACGCGCTGGCGCTGTCCCCCCGACAGTGCCGCGGGCCTGTGCTGAAGGTAAGGTTCAAGCTGGAGTGTCCGGGCCACCGCCCCGATCCTTGCATGGCGTTCCGCCCTGGGTATTTTCGCAAGCTTCAGGGCGAATTCCATGTTCTGGTAGACAGTCATGTGCGGATAGAGCGCATAGGACTGAAACACCATCGCCAGCCCGCGCCCGGCCGGGCCGACATCGTTGACGCGCTGCCCGTCGATCAGCAGGTCCCCCCCGCTGATTTCCTCCAGCCCGGCGATCATGCGCAGCAATGTCGACTTGCCACAGCCAGATGGACCGACGAACACGGTGAATTCACCATGCCCGACCGTCAGGGACACCCCCCTGATGATCTCCCCCGAACCATAGGACTTGCGGATGTTCTTAAGCGTAAGTGTCGTCATCGGGGCTTGTTTCCAGCGGGGCAGAGAGGCGGAACCACATGTGACGCCCCTCCCTCAGCGATGGTCGAAGGGCCGTTCGTCACTGCCGACCTGGCGGATATACAGGTGCCGGAAATCGGGTTGCGTATTGACGAAAATCGGCAGAGTCATGCCCCCGACCACCGGGCCATCCGCCAGCAGGCTTGCCACCACCAGGCGGGGCAGGTCGCGTTCGCGCACGGCGCTGAGCGAGGGGAGCAGCGGATAGGCACGTTCCACCAGGGCCGAAAGCATGGAGGGCGGCAGCACCCCGCCAAGGAAGATCGTCTCCGGGTCGAACGCGGTCTCCACCACCGCCACGAGGAAGCGCAGCGTCTGCGCCGCCGTTTCCATCCATCGCATCAGGTTGCTGTCACGCCGCGCATGCAACGTGCCCAGCATGTCGGGGGTCAGTTCCTCGCTTGGGCGTTGCAGCAGTCGCGCAATGGCGTGGAGGGAGAGCTGGTCGTCAATCACGCCCGCGCCCCCCGTGTCGGCGCATGGCGCGGGTAGAGGCAGCAGGCCGAGTTCCCCGGCATTGCCGCGTGCGCCCTTCATGGGCATGCCATCAACGACGATGCCCGCCCCGGTGCCATAGCCGATATAGATCAGCACGGCATTGCGCGGGGCCGTGCCCGGATGGGAAAACAGTTCGCCCACGGCTGCTGCGGTCGCGTCGTTTTCAAGCAGTACCGGCAACGCCACCTGTGTCCCCAGGGTGCCCGCAACGTCGAAACCACGCCACAGGTCCCATCCGGGCATCGTCATTTCCGCCTCGTACGTGTCGGCATTCAGGGTCGGCAGCACCAGGCCGATGCCCCAGATCCGGTCCTTGGGGATGCCGCCTGCGGTGATCGCCGCCTCCACAAGGTCGGCCATAACCGCCGTCGTCTGGACAGGGTCGGTCGTATCCCCGTCCCATTCCATGCGTTTTGTGACATTAAGCAGCAGATCCCCCAGCACGATGGAAATGTGCCCCCGGTCCACATGCATTCCCAGCGAATATCCTGCCTCCGGGTTGGGGGCGAGGTAGGTCTGGGGCTGCCCGCGCTGCCCGACGGATTTCCCCACCTCCTGTATCAGGCCCTGGTTGAGGAGTTCGCGCGTGATGCCTGAAATCGTCTGTGGTTTCAGGCCAATGCGTTCGGCGATATCCACGCGGCTTAGCGGTCCGGCCTGATGCAGCAGTTCAAAGATAAGACGCCGGTTATAGATGCGTGAATAGGCCTGCCCCGCACCGTCCGGTCCTGATGTCGCGCTCATTTGACGGCTCCGGCCGTCAGGCCGGCTGTGATGCGGGACTGGAAAAGCAGTACGAGGGCAATGGGGGGCACGGTGGCAAGCAGGGAGGCGGCCATGATGGTTCCGAAAGGCAGTTCAAAACGGCTCGGCGCGGAAATCAGCCCGATGCCGACCGGCAGCGTACGGGCGGAATCGCTCAGGGTGAAGGTGCAGGCAAAAAGAAATTCGTTCCAGCAGTTCATGACAGTCAGGAGTCCCGTTGCGATAAGTCCCGGCCACAGCAGGGGCAGGTGAATGTTGAACAGGCGCCGCACCATCCCGCATCCGTCCAGGCGCGCGGCATCGTCAAGGTCGCGTGGCAGGTCGCGGAAAAATCCCGACAGCAGCCAGATGGTAAAGGGAAGTGCGAAAAAGAGGTCCGCGAAGATGACGCTGCCCAGACGGTCATACAGCCCCAGTGCGCAGATGACCTCGAACAGGCCGGACAGGATGGCGATCTGCGGCAGCATGGAACATCCCAGAAGCATCGCCAGCACCGCGCGTCGCCCATGGAAATGCAGCCGCCCCAGCGCATAGGCCGCCGGGATGCCCAACAGCATGGAGATCATTGCGACCGCCCCCGCGCACAGCGCCGAATTGGCGGCCTCCCGCCACAGGCCCATATCCGACAGCAGGACGCGGTAATTGCTGAAATCCGGCATGGCGAAGGGTATGGCCGAAAACAGCGCAGGCCCATGGCGGAAGGATGTGACCAGCGCCCAGTAGAGCGGGAACAGCGCCTGCGCCACCACGATGGCGGGCGCGCCCGCCCGTATGGCGCGGCGGGCCATCATGCCACATCCCCCCGCCGCACCGGTGCGCGCAGGCAGACCCACAGTAGCCCCACCGTCAGGCCGATGACGCCAAGCGTCGCCAGGGCCGCTGCGGCGCCATAGCACGGGGCCCCGAACTGCACGATCTGTGCCTGCACGAAAACCGACAGGCTCATCCCCGCCATGTCGCTGCCGTACAGGACACTGGCGAGGTCAAACATGCGCAGCGCATCCAGAAGGCGGAACAGTGCCGCAATCCCGATGACAGGACGTAACAGCGGCAGTGTGATGTAACGCAGGCGCTGCCATGCGCTTGCACCATCGACCCGCGCCGCCTCCATGATTTCGGGCGGCAGGGACAGCAGCCCGGCCAGGCACAGCAACGCCATGAACGGCGTTGCCTGCCATGCGTCGATCCCGACCATGACCGCAACCATCCCGCCCGGAAAACCGGTCCATGCGATGCCATGCGTGATGATCCCGCAATGGACAAGAAGCGCGTTTATGATCCCGTACTGGTCATTGAGCATCCAGTTCCACAGCCGTGCCGCCACCACGGCGGGAATCGCCCATGGCAGTAGCACAAGCGGCAGGACGATCCCACGCATGCGTGCGCTGGCGTCAAGCAGTACAAGGGCCACAAGCAGCCCCAGCACCGTTTCCACCGACACGGCGGCGATGGCGAATGTCAGCGTCGTGCGCATGGCCTGCCACCATGCCGCATCGTGCGCCAGCATGACGAAATTCCCCATTCCCCATCCGGTGCGCGCCCTGGCGAAGCCGTGCGGGTCCGCATGCAGCGCAAGCCACACCGTCCGGCCCAGTGGCACGACAATGATCGCCGCCAGTACCAGCAGCGCAGGCGCGACCAGCAGCCATGGCCGCCAGTCGAGGGTGCGCGGCGCAAAGGGGGCGGGACGGTGCATCGGGCCGTCAGATCGCCGCGCGTGCGGCAAGGGCCGCGCCGATGATGCCCGAATGTTCACCCAGCCCCGCCATGACAATCGGCAGGTCCGCGCAGGAACGTTCCCAGATGTTGGCGCGGATATGTTCCTCCAGCCTGTGGCGGTACAGCCCCTCCGAACAGCCCAAGCCCCCGCCCAGCACGATTTTTTCGGGATCGAGCATGTTCACGCTCTGCGCGATCAGGCGGCCTGCGATGCTGGCCGCGTCCTCGATCACGCCACGTGCGCGCGGGTCGCCCGATGCGGCAAGCGTTTCCAGCGCCTGCACACCGTCCCCCAGCGCGGGGCCGCCCCGTTCCATCCACAGCCGCTCCATCCCCAGGCCTGATGCGAAATCCTCTGGTGTGGCGATGCTCAGCCCCCCGCGGTCCGCCGTCGGAATGGCAAGGTCGGAACTGGCGAAATGGATGGCGAACCCATGCGCCCCCGTATAGGGACGGCCGTTGAGGCACAGCGTATAGCTGGTGCCAGAGCCAAGCGAGAAATAGGCGAAATTGTCACATGCCCGCCCCGCGCCAAAGCGGGCCTCGGCAAAGGCTGCGGCGCGCACGTCGCTTTCCACCCGGACCGGCAGGCGCGTGCGTTCAGTGACCATCGCGACAAGATCCGGCAGCGGGAAGTTCCATGTGCTGCGGATATGTCCCGAAATATCGACCAGTTCAGGCACGGCGATGCCCACCGCCAGCGGGTCAAGCACATCGTCGAGGGTTGTTTTCAGCACGGCGGCGGCAATGGTTGCGATGTCATTGACAATCTCGCATGGCGCCCCCTGACGCCGCGTCGCGATGCGCATCAGCGAGCGGACATCGCCGCTGGCGAGATCCACAAGGCCCGCCGCGATTTTTGTCGCCCCGACATCAATGCCGATGATGCTGCGGTGGGGACCCCGGTTTTTCACAGGCCAAGCCGCCTGAGCACATCGCGGTTGTGGCGCGCCACGGGCAGCGGCTTGTCAGGGGGGCAGGGGTACATGTCCTGTTCCACCACGGCGAAACCGTCAAAGCCGCGTTCGCGCAGGAATTCAACCACCTTGGAAAAATCCATGACACCACGGTCAAGTTCGCACATCACGCCATTTTGGAAAACTTCCATGAACGGTGTGCTTTCAGCCATGGCCTTTGCATGGATCTCACCATCCATGTTCTTGAAATGGTAATATGGGATGCGTGCCGCGTGCTGGCGCATGAAGGCCAGCGCATCCGCACCGGCATAGGCATGGTGGCCAAAATCGAAGCACAGGCCGACATATTCCGCAGGTGTGTCCGAAAGCAGGCGCAGGATCTCGGCCTCGGTTTCCACGGCGGTGCCGACATGGGGGTGAAACAGCAGGTTCAGCCCGTATTCTTCGCGGATTTCACGTGCGATCGTGGTGATGACATGCATCATGTGTCCCCATCCCTGCGCCGTGGCGATACGTGCCGCCGGCGTGGGATAGGTATCGGAATCATCCATCAGCAACACCCATGGCGTGCCGGTGGCGGCCATCGTCTCGCATATGGGGCGCATCCGTTCGCGCAGTGTTTCAAGCGCGTTGGGCACAAGGAGGGGATGGACCAGCGCCGCGCCACACAGGCCAAGCCCGCGTGTGGACAGCGCATCAAGCAGGTGCGCCCGGTCTGTCGGGAGGTAGCCCCATGGGCCGAGTTCCGTCCACGCGTAACCAGCGGCCGCGACCTCGTCAAGGTAGCGTTCCCAAGGTGTCTGGCGTGGGTCGTTGGCGTACCAGACCCCCCATGCGTCGGGGGCGGTTGCGATCCGGATGGTCATGGTGTGTGGTCCTGTATGGTCGATGAAGGAAGAGGCGGTCGGTTGGCGCTGTCCCACCGGCCCAGTTGTGAAAGCCCGCCCAGCGCGGATGCCAGCGCCCCCAGTGCGTCGGCAGGTGTCGTGACGCCACGCAGGGCCTGCTGGAACTGGTTGGCCGCGATCCATGAAACGCGGGGATAGTCGATGCCTGTCGCGGCGATGGGGCGCAGGATCGGCGCGTCGAGGGCAGGGCGGAGGGTGCGCAGGATCGGGATCGCGCCCATGATGGAGGGATCATCCAGCAGCGTCATGCGCGCCGGGATATAAGCCCCTGCCACGGCCTGATGACGCTCAACCTCCTCGCTGGTCAGGTAACGCAGCAGGGATAGCGCCTGTATGGGATGCGCCGAATTGCGCGCAATGCCGAGATAGACGGTACCGTCCACGCCCGTTGCGTTATCCGGGGCATGATCCGGGGCGTCCCCCGCACCATCCGCGCGCGGCAGGGTCGCCACGCCCACCTTGCCCGCAACCGGGCTTTGCGGGTCGTTCAGCAGCGCCCACGCATAGACCCAGTTGCGCATGAAGACGGCATGCCCGGACTGAAAGGCGCCACGCGCGGCTTCCTCGTCATAGGTCAGCACGCCAGGGGGGGAGATGGTTCCCACCCATCCGGCGGCGCGGCCAAGGCCCCGGCGCATGGCGGGGGTATCGGCATGGACCGTACCGTCGGCGGATACCAGCGCATTCCCATTGGCGCCGAACCATTCAAGCGCGTTGCAGACAAGGCTTTCGCCCGTACGCCCCTGCCATACATACCCCCACATCGCCGCGTTCCCCGCGCGCCGTTGCGCATCCTGTATCGCGGCGGCGGTGCGTTGCAGGTCATCCCAGCGCGTGGGAACCGTAAGGCCATAGTGTTCAAGCAGGTCGCGACGGTAGAAAAGCAGCCCGATATCGCGATACCACGCCAGCGCCACGTGCCGTTTCCCCACGGTGAACGGGTGGGGCAGTGTGCGCGCGTCTTCGGCTGCGGGCGGAATATCGAGCAGCAGCGGCGAAAGTGCCCCGATCCATGTACCGTCCAGCACAAGCACATCCGCAACCGATGTCCGTGCCGACAGGAACTGCCGGTAAAGCGGCAGGACAGCGCCCCAGTCCGAGGGAAGGGGGAGGACACGGACCGTGGTGCCGGTCATGCGTGACCAGCCATCAACCGCATGATGGCACAGGGCCTGTTCCGTCCCGCTGGAGGCGCACAGGACGGTCAGGCTGTCGCCCGCCGCGGTGGCAGGGGGGCAGAACAGCATCCATGCCAGCGGCAGGGCGGCAAGGTGGTGGACCCTCACTGTGTGTGGGCTTTCGTGTCATCCGTGCCATTGCGGTCCTGCAC
Source organism: Novacetimonas hansenii (assembly GCF_014843995.1). Classification (NCBI taxonomy): domain Bacteria; kingdom Pseudomonadati; phylum Pseudomonadota; class Alphaproteobacteria; order Acetobacterales; family Acetobacteraceae; genus Novacetimonas; species Novacetimonas hansenii. Next base: position 440,053 of record NZ_CP062147.1, read on the forward strand.
CGTCGCAAGGAACAGCGCCGCCGCCGTAAGCTGGGCCTGCGCGCCAGGCACGAACGGCGTGCCCGGCGCCCATGTCGCGCTGAAACGCGCGGATGGCCGGCGCGTCGCCCAGACATGGTTGCCTTCCTCCATCAGCCATGTCGCAAGCGTGGTGCGTTCCGGCCCATCAGGCAGGGCAGGCACGAGATGGCCAAGCGCACGCACGAAAATCCCCCGGAAAATCCATGCATCCATGTCCATGGGTTCGCGCGCCTCGTGAAAGGTGTCGTCCGGGCCGCGTGATGCCGCGATCGCAGCGGTGGCGATCCGGGCCGCCATCGCCATGTCCTGCGGGTCATGGCGCAGCGCCGGAAGGTCTGCCAGCGCATCGAGGATCACGCCCTGATTATAGCTGTAGGCCGGGCCACCATTGTTGGCGCAGTGCGCATCAAGGCCGTCATTGACAAGGCCCGCGGCATTGATCAGGCCGCTGTCACGCAGCCATGCCCAGCTTTTGCTGGCCCAGTCGCGATAGGTGGTGTCATGCGTCTGCTGGTACAACCGCAGGGCGGTGGCAAGGAAAAGTTCGTTGGTAATGGCGTTCTTGTAGGTCCGGGCATGGTCCCACCACACGCCCCCGCGGCAGTGTGCATCCCAGTACTGGTGCGCCACCATGTCGAAAATGCGTCGTGCATCGCTCAGCAAGGCTGGCATATGGGTAAGGCGCGCCATGTCCAGATCCGCCTGTGCCACCCACAGGTCATCATCATTGCCGTCCAGCCCCCGCCGGTTTGCCAGCGCCTGCATCGCCGTGGCGTGGAACCCCCGGTCGTTGGAGAGGTGTTCATAGTCACTGAGTGTGCTGATGATGACGAATCTTTGCCAGGCATGGATGTTACGCCAGTCCGCGCGGGCGGCATCCCAATAGGATGTTGAGAGTTCCCCCAACGCCTGACGTGCGCGGTGCAGTTCCCCATTCCCCGATTCCCCATCCCGCGCCCGCGCCACAGGTGACATCAGGAGCATGGCGGCCAGTATCGCCCCTGCCGCCACGGCGCGTCCGACCCGACCCCGGTGTCCCCCCACATGGACAGACGCGTGGGACGAAGGGGCATGCAAGGGGGATGTGCCGCGACAGGGGGCGTATGTCCGGGGTGGCGCGGTCGGCAAGGGGCGAAAGAGCATCACATATCCTGTTGATCCCGTGCGCATTTAATACTCACAATGGAATAAATCAGACAAGACTGTTTTTATCGTCATTGGCGGCATTCATTTTCCTATATGACGAATCTGCATATGGGTTTCGAATGGGGACGAAACGAATCCTGAGGGGTTTGAAGGGCGGAAAACCGTGTATTTCCCCGCCATCACGCCCCGATTGCTCGATTCCCAAGGATATTAAGTACATAATTAAGATTATATTGGGGGAGAGAGGGAGGAAAGACGGGATTTCATGACCGTCTCCTGTTGCGCCCATGGTCTTGTGCCAGTGACCGGGCAGGCATTGCGATATAGATGCCCACGCCGGGGGCGGGCGGGCATGCACAAGGCCGTTGCGTCAGGTTCCATCCAAATGAATATGCCTGTTTCCCCTATGGGTCGTAAAATGAATATTTTGCGAAAATATGATGAAATTTATTAGAACTGTTCCAATAAATTTCCGGTTTGTCCGTATGGACACGGGGATGAGGGCGCAATGGCGGCCAGGGTGCTGGCGGGGCTGCAACCATGGGATGTCGGCCTGACTGTCATCATAGTTTCATGAAACTCCCGTTGCGAAATGGCGGTCTCTTCAAATAAATCAATTTAAGGAAATTAAGTGGCCGCGAAGGGGCAGGCATCATGACAAGACGGCTTTCTGTGGGATTGTTGGGCGCAGGAGAAGTGGCGCAGCTCATTCACCTTCCCATCTTTCATCAATTGTCGGACCGTTTTGACGTCGTGTCGCTTTATGATCCGTCCCCCACCGTGGTGGCCCGGGTTGCCGCGCATTGGTCAATCCCGCGTACGTATACTTCGGTGGAAGCTTTCCTGGCTGATCCCGCGCTTGATGCGGTCATGATCCTCAGCCCCGATCAGTTTCATGAAGAACATGCACGTGCGGCATTTGCGGCGGGACTGCATGTCTTCCTCGAAAAACCGGCCTGCCTGACGGATACGCAGTTTGCGCGCCTGCAAAAGGATTTCGAGGCCTCGGACAGGGTGGGCATGGTTGGCTACATGCGCTGTTATGCCCCGGTGTTCACAAAAGCGCAGTCCCTGCTGCCAACGTTCAGGAAAATACGCCATGTGCGGGTGCGTGACATCATCTGCGAAGGACCATGGTTCTTTGATTCATGGGCACAGGTTGCCGTGCCGGATGGTGACATTCCACCTGATCTGCTGTCATCGGGACGGCAGGCGCGTCATGACGCCATCATGTCGGTCTGTGGCACCGATGCGCCTGCGCACCTGCTGCGGGGATATGAAGTTCTGACGGGTCTTGGCATCCATGCGTTTTCTGCGATGCGTGTGTTGCTTGGGCGGCCGCACCGGGTCATCGCGGCGCATATCGGCGCGTCGGGGACAGAAATCAATATCTGGTTTGATTACGGAACCTTTATCGCATCGTATGAATGCCTGATTGACGATGTCGCGCGTTTCGATTCCTCGCTGGAGGTCATTGGTGATACGCAACGCATGGAACTGCGTTATGATACGCCATATATCCGCAACCTGCCCGGTCGTGTCATCTTCCATGAAACCGTTGGTACAGACAACATTGTTACAGAATTCGGCCCCTATTACCAGGACCCGTTCCAGGCTGAACTGATTGCGTTTCACGCGGCGGTGCTCAATGGCGCACCCCTTGCCGATGCATTCCCGGATGCCGCCCATGACCTTGCCCTTTGTCGTGAAATCATGGTCGCAGCCAAAGCAAATCCTGCCGCCCCACCGGGGCGGTAATCATCCATTGAACGTCTGTGCGGGCACAGGGATTTTGAAAAAATCCGGTGTCTGCACGTCAATGCGGAGAAAATCCCGTGTCCAATCCCAGTCGACGCCCTGCGTCATGGAAAGCTTTCAGCTGTCTTTTCCCTATTGTCATGGTCGGTGTGCAGTTGGGGCAGACTGCCCTTGCCGAAGGCACGGAGACTAAAAAGAACCTGCATCGAAAATCTGACAGGACATCGGCATCACATGCCGTTGCTGCGACAGGTGGGACAAAGGCCCAGAAGGATAAGGCCTCTTCACGCGATCAGGACAATTCTCAATCAAAAATTGAGAAGATACATGTGACTGCGAAAAAATCCCCGGAAACGCAGCAGTTGAACGCAAAGAATGATGTTTCGATTGCGGATGCGAAATTCATCGAAAGTCATCCGGACAATAATATCGCCGAAACATTGGCGCGGCTTCCGGGTGTCAATGTGTTATCTACCACCATTGGTGGAAGCATCGGTGGGTCATCTGCGATGATTGACAATGCATCGCGGGGCGAAGGACAGTTTCTGTCCGTTCGTGGGATTGGACCGGATTATACGCAAAGCCTGATCGACGGGGTGAATGTCGCAAATGCAAAACCAGCGAGTAGGCAGCTTCAGCTCTCTTTGATGCCTCCACTTGGATTTTCACAAGCTGTTGTTAATAAAACCGGTCAAGCCTCCGACAGTGGTGAGTGGGTATCAGGGTTTGTTGATTTTCAGACCCTAAATGCGTTTGACGTGGGGCATGATGTTCTCTCCCTGAAAACACGTGGTGAGTTCATGGGGAAGGGATATCAATATGGAACGCAGCATAGCCCATTTAATGGGGGCGGGACCGTACAAGGAGAGTATAGCCATATATTCGGCAGAAACCGTCAGTTTGGAATACATGCGGTTGGATATTATCAGTCACGCAGTTTTACAAGCCTGACAAGCAATGAAAACGAAGGGAACTGGGACGTTATCAATTCGCTGACAGGTTCAGATCATACGCCCACCCCGAATATACCGATTACCCAAAACCTGACGCCGGCACAGATCAATCCGCAGCTTTCTTATGGTAATTCCCAGCGTTATGGCGGGAATCTTGCATTTGACTGGCATGGAGAAAATGCAACCATTTTTGTGCGGGGAAGTTACGCATCATCGAACACGTCACAGACCACTGTTCAGCGTGGTTTGCAATCAACCAACCAAAATTGGGTTTTGCAGCCTAATGGCACTTATAATGTGCAGGAAGTTGGTGTGGTTGGATCGTATTATCTGGATACAAATCCTGAAATCCAAAATCTTGGCATCATGCAGGCAGGATTTACCCTTGATCATGACTGGCTTCATTCAAAGACAACAGCTTTCGGAAGCCTTGCTGAAGATGACGAAGATTCGGTAAACCTGGCGTACAAGAATTTCAATCTGGACCCATCAGGAAATTCCCTGACGCTTTCCCCATCATATATAGGCAGTCCTGGTACGCCAACAATAGCGTTGAATGCATCTCAATTGGCGAAATTTAACAATCTGTCGAATTATGTACCACAGACCAATTCCAATTGGGGGTTTGGTGGTGTCGAAGAAACAAAGTATAAAAACAATCAGTCCCTTTGGGGGCTGAAGCAGGATTTTTCGGCTGATACAAACCTTTCATTTCTGAAGAAAATACTTTTTGGTGCAAAATATTATGATACCTATAGGACGGCGACAAACAGAGATTATACATATGATAACTCTGACGGATATTTGCCAGGTATGGCAGACTCTCTTGCCAGCAGTGGGTTCATAAATGGTTCTACCAGGATTGGGAATTATGTTACACCACTGATGAATGCCGGGGAGATACGGGATTATTTACACTCTGTCCCGTTATCATATGCATCTGCATCTTATGGTGGGAACTGGACAGGTTCAGCCGCGCAAACCGCCTATAACGCAAATGCAAATACGCAGATGTCAAGCGAAAGTGTGACGGCTGCATATATTGCCTTACCCTTTGATTTTGACAAAGTACAGATTACACCGGGTCTTAGGTATGAACATGCCGATATCCGGAATAAATTCTGGGATGCGTCATATGATGATTCCGGTAATATATCCGGAGGGCATTTTGCGAAGAACAGAACAAGCTATAATGAATTTTTACCCAGCCTGTTCATCGCCTATCGACCGACACCTTTTTCGGTTTATCGTGCATCGTTTGATACGTCATATGTCATGCCCAATACGTTTCTGTTGGGGGGCAGCAGGACATCAACATATGATGGCAACGGCGTGTATACGATTCAGGAAGGAAACCCCAACCTGAAACCAGTTTTGTCAAGGAACTTTGATCTGTCCGGGCAGTGGATGAGCCGCGACGGGTCAAGCTTTGCCATGGGAGGTTTTTACAAGCTTCTGTCGAACTATCTGTTTGATGCAGGGAATTCCACCAGAACTGATGGCACGCATTATCTAAGTTCAACCGCCACGACCAATGTATCCCCTCAGGAGATACTTGAAACGCCCAGAAATGGTGGATCGGCGTTTGTATATGGCCTGGAAATGTCCGGCATCAAAAATATGTCGTTTTTGCCGGGATTCTGGAAACATCTTTTTATATCAGGGAATGTCACTCTTCAGCGTTCTCATGCGAACCTGAAAACCGCAGGTATCCCCGATGGAACACCAATCCAGTATGCACCAAACTGGATGTATAACCTTTCGTTGGGGTATCAGTCAGGCAGGCTGAATACCAATCTTTCGTTCCGTCGTTCTGGCGCGTTTCTGGAAACCTATTACACATACAGTAATTCGAACGGAAAAACGTTCAATATATCCTGGTGGGATCAGCCAATTCAACGCCTGGATTATTCGATTAACTACAAGCTGACCAAGCGTATTTCCATGGGCTTTTCGGCGCAGAATCTTCTTGGCGATGTAAGCTATTATGCGACCCGTGGGAAGAATTCTGAAAAAATCCCGCAGATCGTGTGGACTGGGCGCAGTTATTTCCTGAATATGAATGTTGATTTTTAATGTTATGACTTAACCAGGGATAATGGCTTGGTTGGAAAAAACCATCACTATCATGGATGGGCTGCTGTATCTTGTCCTGAGCAGCCCTATTTGATGAATACCACTTCGTTGAAAAAGAGACAAAAATTTCTGGTATTGTTTTTTACAAGCCGGCAAGCTCTTCCATAGTTTCCTGAAACAAAAAACGTGGACAATATATCAAACCCGCATCCTGACGCCTCATTGATGTGGTGGGACGCGTAACCCCTCTGCTGTCCTGTCTGTCAGGTTCAGATGTCGGGGTCTGTGGGTCGTACACGTCTATGCCGCGGTAATGACGATGCGGTGCAAAGGGGACCATCGACCCACGGGTGTGGATGTAGGGGGGCAGGGTCCCCCTCATCTGGCATGGGCTGTGCCCCTGCGGGCTTTTGGCGCATCTCCTCAGGCGTTACCTGCGGTTGCCCACGCATACAGTGTTGTGAAATTTAGGGAGTTGAAAAGGGCGCCCATATTTCATACGGTGGGCCACCAAAAATAATAATAAAAAGAAAACGTAAAAAATGAAATTTACATCATAATTTTAAGTCGAATCCATTCCTGTTGGGAAAGGATGCGGCATATGTCAGGCGGCCCGTCCTGTCGGTCCGCATGGCCGGTTTCCCTGACCTGTCAGGGGTAATGCCCGTTCATGGCGATGGACGGGACTCCCTGTATTGCGTGCGATATTACCATGCCTATGTTGCGTGTTTATTTTCGTGGGATCGGCGGGCGGCTATTCCCCTTTTGGCTCGTGGCGTGGGGTCTGGCCTGTCATGGCTGGACCGTTGCGGGTCATGGGGCGGAACCCGTGCGCCGCGTCACGCCTTCAGCCATCGTGACGCAGCCCACGATACCAAATATATCCGCACCCGCGGCACCGCCCAGGAAGGTCAAGCGGCCCATCGCGGAAGAACGGCTGGATGCGTTGTTCAATACCGAAAGTATTTCGGCATTATTGAGCCATAATGACGACGCCCTGCGCAAAAGCGACCTTAGTGCGGGGTATTTTGTTGCGGAACAGTCCTTTGGGAACCTCGTGCCCCAGATCAGGCCATGGCGGGAGTGGTTGAGCAATCGCGGATTTACGTTCGAACTGACCTACAAGGGCGAGAGCATGGCCAATGTGGGCGGTGGCCTGTCCAAAGGGATTGATTACGTGCATGACCTGCGTGTCAGCATGTTGTTCGACCTTGGCAGGCTGATCGGGCTTGATGGCTGGTTCCTGCACGGCATCGTCATGAACCGCGAGGGGCGGCAGGTGGGGTGGGACCATGTCGGTGAACGCAATGTCCTGCTGACCGAGGTCTGGAGCATCCATGGTCCGGCGGCAGCGCGTCTGGCGGACCTGTATGTCGAAAAATCCTTCCTGCATCACCGCATCAACATCAATGTCGGTCGCATCGCGCTGACCCATACCTATGGCACGTCAGTATTGTTGTGTACCTTCATGATGCAGTGTTCCGCGCCGATGGCCATCCGTGAACCACCGGGGTGGAGTGTCTATCCCAAGACATCATGGGGCGGGACCGTGCGGTTTCGCCCGACGCGCGACCTGACATTACGGACCGGGATCTACAAGATCGGGCCAAAGGTGCAGGACAATACCGGCTGGGCCTGGGGGAGTGAAACCACCACCGGGGTCCAGACACCGGTTGAGCTGACATGGGAGCCATTTTTCGGCGCACGCAATCTGCCGGGCCATTACAAATTCGGCTTTGGTCATGATACGTCACCCTATCCCGACCTGATCGGCGCGATTCCGGCGGCCTATCGGGCGTATATTCACGCGCATAAGGAAAAGCCGCGCGATACATTCTATATCGAGGCGGACCAGATGGTGTATCGCAAGCATGGCGAGCATCAGATGGCTGGTGGCTATCTGTTGGCGGGATATATTCATAATACACCAAGTATTTCGACCTTTTCGGACGAGTTCTATTTTGGCGCTTCCCTGCTGGGGCTGATCCCGCACAGGCCCTATGACCGTTTTGGCGTAATGTATTCCTATTACCAGATGAGTTCACGCCTGACCTATGGCCAGAGCCTGCGTCAGGCAGCGGGCCTGCCGATGGGGGCATATGTCAATGGACCGCAGACCCATTCCGCTGTGTTGGAGGCATATTACGGCATTCCCGTCACGCCCGGTCTGGTGGTGACGCCGGAGTTTGAATATATGATGCGTCCTGGCGAAACCTCGGTCATTCCCAACGCCATGCTGGTTGGGCTGAAGGTCATTGCCAACCTTTAGCAGGCTGCCTGCGATAATAAATCGACAAAAAACATGGAAAATATTCAGTATTTTTCAAAAGTTTTTGGGAAAAATATTTACCGGGAATATTTATTTTCAGAAAATGACTGGACCTGACCTTTTGGGTGACAGCTTTACGGCCATGAAGGAAGTTTTAGGAAAATTTTCAAAAAATCTTTAATATAAAAAGTTTTTCCGAAAAAATATCTATTGTGGAATTGCCGGTTTCCATCCCGTGACTGTATCGTTTGCCGGTCACGCAATCGTTCAGGCGGTCGCCCCTTCGTGAAGACCCCGACGCATGGTTGCCCCCCTCAGGGCATGGCACAGTCCCGGTCAGGAAATATGGATGGTACAAGGTGATGGTACAGGGTATGGATACAAAAAATAATATGGACGGCCCGGCCATCACGGGGGGCTTGGGTGATGGGGGAATCGCCACGGCCCGTCATGTGGTGGCTGCCTCGTTTTTGGCATGGATGCTTGATGCGTGTGATTTCTTCATTGTCCTTTTCACACTTGATGATGTTGCACGCAGCTTTCATGTTTCGCTCGAAAGTGTGCTGCTTGCCCCGACGCTGACACTGCTGACCCGGCCCATCGGGGCGTTCATATGCGGGCGCGCGGCGGATCGGTATGGGCGCAAGCCCGTGATGATCACCACGATCATGGTCTATTCCCTGATCGAGGTCATGTCGGCCTTTGCCCCGACGCTTGCGACGTTTCTGTGCCTGCGTGCACTTTTCGGGATCGCCCTGGGTGGGGAATGGGGGGTTGGTACTTCTCTGATTATGGAAAGCGTCCCGGCCTCATGGCGGGGCATGGCGTCGGGCATCCTGCAGGCGGGCTATCCGGCGGGCTATCTGCTGGCCTCGCTTGCGTTTCTTTTGCTGCCGGTCATGGGGTGGCGGGGGCTGTTCGTGCTGGGCGGTGGGGCGTTGTTTTCCGCGTTGTATATCTGGGCGCGTGTGCCCGAAAGCCCGCAATGGCTGGCACGGCAGCGCGCGGGCCATGCGGATGCGACGCAGGCTGAGGGCCTGTGGCCTGTCATCCGGGGGCATTTCGCGCTGTGCGTGTTTGCCGTGACGCTGATGGCGGCCTTCAATTTCATGAGCCATGGTTCACAGGATCTGTATCCCAAAATCTTCCTCGGGCTGGAACGCGGATTGCCCCACCCCTCCATTACGCTGATTGTTGTGCTGTACAATATTGCCGCCATCGCGGGTGGGATGTTCTTTGGCATCCTGTCGCAACGTATCGGGCGACAGTACAGCATCGCGTTGGCTGCTGCGCTGACGTTGCCACTGCTGGCGCTGTGGACGCTGCCGCAATCGGTGGCATGGCTGACGGTGGGGGCGGTATGCATACAGTTCTGCATCCAGGGCGCGTGGGGCGTTGTGCCCGCCTACCTCAGCGAACTGTCCCCGCCATCGGTGCGTGCGACGTTTCCCGGCCTTGCCTATCAATGCGGAAACCTGATCGCGGCAAGCAATGCGCTGTTGCAGACGGGCATCGCCTCTTTCCTCGGCACGGGGCTTGCGCCTGCGCTGATGTTCACGGTGGGCGGGGGGGCGCTGGTGGTGCTGGTCTTGACCCTGCTTAACGCGCGGCGGCATCGTGCGGTGATGTAGGGGCCGTCGCGCGCCGGGCTGTCGCGCCCGCCATGATGGGGTGGCCCGCGGTTTTGCGGAAGGGATTGCATGCACCATCGTGACCTGAACCTGCTTGTGGCGCTGGATGTGCTGCTTGAGGAAGGCAGCGTCGCCGCTGCCGCGCGGCGCATGAACCTCAGCCCCCCAGCCATGAGCCGCACCCTGTCACGCATTCGCGTGGCGTTTGACGACCCGATTTTCGTGCAGGCCGGGCGTCGCATGACACCCACGCCACGCGCGCTGGAACTGCAACAGCAGGTGCATGCCGTCGTGGCGCAGGCGACCGGCCTGTTTCGCAATGACGCGCATCTGGACCTGTCGCGCATCAGCCCGGTTTTTACCATACAGGCCGATGATCTGTTTCTTGGTGCGCTGGGGGCAGCCCTTCTGGAACGATTACGTAATGAGTGTCCCGGCGTCACCTTGCGTTTCATTTCCCATGACCGCCATGATGATGTCAGCCTCAGCCTGCGTGAACGCCATGCCGACCTGTTTATCGGCGCGCCCCTGCCATTCAAGCCGGAAATCCGTACACAAAGCCTGTTTACAACCGGTTTTCGTGGTTTCGCGCGCAAGGCCCATCCGATTTTCCAACAGCCCGTGACGCTTGAACGCTTTGTGCAGTTCGACCAGATCAGCATTTCGCGTCAGGAACGCTATAGCGGCGCAATCGACGAGATGCTGGCGGCGCGCGGGCTTACGCGTCGGATTGTGCTGATTGTACCAACATTTTTCACGATGATTGAGACATTGCGTGGTTATGACCTGATCATGCTGATGCCTGATATCGTGATCGAGACCCTGCCCCACCGTGAAATCGGCCTGCGGGCATTCGAACTGCCGTTCCATACGCCGCCGCTGACGGGGTTGCAGGCGTGGCATCCGCGCAATGACAAGGATGCGCTGCATCGGTGGTTGCGGCGCACGGTGCGCGAATTATGCCTGAAAATGAAAAATGGACACCCCGTGTCAGATGCACCAGACGCACTCAACGAGTGAGGCAATTGCAATTTATTTATCCAAGTCCCGCCCATAGATTGACCCCGCGATCAATGCGAGGTCTTCATGCCATCCACCACCGTCACGGGATCGCCCGAAGAATTATCCGCAGGACCAGCCGGACAATTTCCCAAGGGCGCGGGCCATGGGCCGATGTCCGTGCTGCCCATGCCCGCCGTGTCCCTGCCTGGCGCACCTGTCATGCCGGGGGATACCGCATCGGGGGATACCGTGCCGGGCAATGGCACGCCTGTCGTGCATGCCGCCCCACCCCTGCCGTCCTATATCCCGCCGTTTGGCATGCGTACGGTTGTGGGCTGTCTTGGCATGCTGCTTGCGGTGCATGTCGCGGGTTTTAATGAACATGTAACCGAAATCGGGCTGTCGGACATCCGTGGTGCGATGCATATCGGCCACGATGAAGGCACGTGGGTGATCTCCATCTACGAGGCGTTCAATATTGCGGCCATGGCGTTTACGCCCTGGTTTTACATGTCGTTTTCCATCTATCGCTTTTCCATATTCATGACCGCGACGATGGCGCTGCTGTCCATTCCCGCACCGTTCATGCCCGATGTGACGTCGTTGTGCATCCTGCGCGCGGCACAGGGGCTGGCGGGGGGATGCCTGCCGCCGGTGCTGATGACGGTCATGTTGAAATATCTGCCGCCACAGATCCGGGTCTTTGGTATCGCCGGATATGCCATGAGCGCCACCTTCGGCCCCAACCTTGGTGTCCCGCTAGAGGCATTCTGGTTCGAGGATATGGGCTGGCGGTGGCTGTACTGGGAAATCGTGCCCATGGCGGCGGTGGCGATCGTGATGATGGCCTATGGCCTGCCGCGCGATCCCATGCACCTTGAACGGTTTGAGAAATTCAACTGGCTCGGCCTGCTGATGGGGTTGCCCGCGATCTGCGCGCTTGTGACCGTGCTGTACCAGGGGGACCGGCTGGACTGGTTCCGCTCCCCCGTGATTACGGACCTTGCTTTCTGGGGTGGGGCGGCCTTTGTCGTCTTTGTGGTGAACGAGGCCTTTCACCCCAGCCCCTATTTCAAGATCCAGTACTGGCAGAGCCGCAATATCCAGGCATCCCTTCTGTCGCTGATCGGTATTCTTGCGATCTGTGCGTTGATGACGGATGTGCCGGTCACGTATCTGGAGGCGGTGCGTGGCTACCGTCCGGTGCAGGCTGCGCCGATTTCACTGGTGGTTGCCCTGCCGCAACTGCTGATGCTGCCGCTGATTGCCGCGATCTGCAACAGTCGCAAGGTGGACTGCCGCTATATCCTTTCGGGGGGGATGCTGTGCCTTGCGCTGGCAAGCTGGCTGGGCACGTGGCTGACGGTGGACTGGGTGCGTGACAATTTCTATCCCATCCAGATCCTTCAGGTCTTTGGACAGCCGATGACCGTCATTCCCACGCTGATGCTTTCGACAATGGCGCTGGGGCCTGCGGACGGGCCGTTCATCTCCGGCATGGTCAACCTGCTCAAGGGGCTGGCGAACGCGGTGGCCTTCGCCCTGTTTTCCGCATTGTCGCGGCGGCGTGAACAGTACCACTCCACCATGCTGCTTGACCATCATGGCGCCCATGCGACTTCCCTGTCGGGGCAGGGCGACCCGATTGCGGGGCAGCTTTCGGCCACGTCGCCAGATGGCGGGCATGTGGCGGCGAACATATTGCAGGTGTTCCATACCTATGTCCATGAACAGGCGCTCGTGCTGGCGTTGGTGGATATCTATTTCCTGCTGGTCTGGGCGTGTCTTGGCTATGCGGTGATGAACCTGCTCCTGCCGCGCCGTGTCTATCCCCCCCGTGCCCCATCTCCATCGCAACATGCCGGATAGGCATGACAGGAACAGGCCATGATCTATACGAAACCCCTTCTCATTTCCGGTGCGACGGCCATTGTGCTGGCGTGTGGGGCATATGTCGGCACGCGCCTCGTCAATGGCAACGGTGTGGATGAATATACCAACGATGCCTATGTCACCGCCGATTTCACGACCGTAGCGCCCAAGGTTGCAGGCCGTATCGACCGCGTGGTGGCGCAGGATAACGAACATGTCCGCCCTGGCGAGGAACTGGCCCATATCGAGGATGACGATTACCGCGCGGCGCTGGAGGTCGCACGCGGCAATGTCGCGGCGGCACAGGGAGAGGTCGCGAACCTGGACGCCGAACTTGGCCGGCAGCAGGCGGTCATCGCGGGTGCGCGGGCTGCGGTCATGGCCGACCAGGCGGCGTTGGTATTCGCGCGCCAGAACGCGGCGCGGTACCGCAACCTGTCGGTGGGCGGTGCGGGCACGGTGGAACAGCGCCAGTCGTCCGACGCGCGACAGAGCGAGGCAGAGGCCACCGTGGCGCGCGATCAGGCGGCGGTGGACGCAGCGGTGGGGCAGGTGTCCGTCCTGCAGGCGCAGGTGCAGCGCGCGCAGGGTAATCTGCTGCGGGCGAATGGGGCGCTGCATCAGGCCACGCTGAACCTGTCGTACTGCACCATTCCTGCCCCGGTGGAGGGGGTGGTGGGCGAACGTGGCGTGCGTGTGGGGGCCTATGTCCATCCGGGCACGGGGCTGCTGGCGGTGGTGCCGACGCAGGCGGCCTATGTTCTGGCCAATTTTCAGGAAACACAGTTGACGCATGTGCGTACCGGACAGGCGGCGACCATCTGGGTCGATACCTTCCCCGGACGTCCGCTCCACGCGCATGTCGACAGTCTTGCCCCCGCCACGGGCGTCGCCTTCGCCCCGATCCAGCCCGATAACGCCACCGGCAATTTTACCAAGGTGGTACAACGTATCCCGGTCAAGCTGGTCTTTGATCCCGGGCAGCCACTTGCGGCGATGGTTCGTGTCGGCATGTCGGTGGAAGCACGGATCAACACCGCCTCCGCCCCCGATGGGATACATGCGCATGACGAGCGGTACATATGGCAGTGAATCTCATGACCTGTCTTTGTAGGGTGCGTGCGCGCCTGTCGGGTGGCATTGCGCTGCTGGCGCTTGCGGGATGCGCGGTGGGGCCGGATTATCACAAGCCACGCAACATCGCCCCCCACGACTGGCACCAGAGCATGCCCCCCGCGCAAAGCGCGGTGGCCGAGACCGGCATGGATGCGCGGTGGTGGTCGATCTTTCATGATCCCACCCTGAATGCGCTGGAGGCGGAGGTCGTGCGGGCCAATCTTGACCTGCGTGCCGCCGCCTACCGCTTTGCGCAGAGCATGGCCGAACGCAGGATCGCCAGCGCGGCACAGTTCCCCCATGCGCAGGCCAACGCATCCTATGCCCGCGAACGTGCCAGCACGAATGGCGTGCTTGGCCTGCTGGGTGTGATGGAACAGCAGGGCGCGGGCACCATTGCCAGTGGGACGCAGGGGTTTGGCCCCACCGCCTTGCCCGGCCGTGTGGGCAATCCGTCGTTCAACCTGCCGCAATATGGCATGAATGCATCGTGGGAAGTGGATTTCTGGGGCCATGTCCGCCGACAGGTGGAGGCCGCGACCGCCGCCATGCATGCGACCGAGGATATGCGCCGCGATGTGCTGGTGTCGCTGATGGCGGAAACGGCGCAGGATTATATCGAATTGCGCGGGGTGCAGGCGCGGATCGCGATTGTCGAACATAATATCGACATCGCGAAACATAGTGTGGACCTGACGACGCAGCGTTATGCCCAGGGTGCGGCGACGCGGCTGGATGTGGCTGATTCCACGGGACAGCTTCACACGTTCGAATCACACCTGCCGGTGTTGAAAAGCCAGGAAATCCATCTGCTGAATGCGCTCAGTTTCCTTGTCGCGCGCGAACCGGGCGCACTGACGGCACTGTTGGGCGCGCCGGCCGCCATTCCGCCGGTGCCTGATTCGGTGCCGGTGGGCCTGCCTTCGGAACTGGTCGATCGCAGGCCGGACATCCGCATGGCCGAAGAACGGCTGCATGCCGCCACCGCCAATATCGGCGTGGCCGTGGCGGATTTTTTCCCCCGTGTCACCCTGTCAGGCAGCCTTGATGTACAGGCGTTGCAATTCAGTGGGCTGGGGTCGTGGGCGTCGCGGCAATATGGTTTTGGCCCGACCGCGACCTTCCCTATTTTCGAGGGCGGCCGCCTGACGGGGCAGTTGCGCCTGCGCAGGGCGCAGCAGAAGGAAGCGGCCATCATGTTGCAGCGGACCATCCTGAAGGCATGGCAGGAAGTTGACGATGCGATGGCCGATTTTTCCGCAGCCCAGGGCCAGCGTGACCGGTTGGCCGAGGCCGTGGCGGAAAACCAGATCGCGGTCGATACGGCGCAGGCGCAGTATGTGCAGGGGGCGTCGGACTTCCTGAATGTGCTGACGATGCAAAATGCCCTGCTGGCGACGCAAAGCGAACTGGTGCAGGCGACGACGCATGTTTCCACATCGGTTGCACGACTTTACCGTGCGCTGGGTGGCGGGTGGGAGACGGCCTTTCCCTTGCCACCAGTCAGGCGCGGCCATGCGACACAGGCCACCAGCACGGGGAAATGATGATGATCGAGGTGCGCAAGGCCGGGATGGCCGGATGCCTGCATGATGCCGGGGTGACATTACGCTGTCACTTTGCCTTTCGTACCTGCGGGGATGCGGGGCGGGTGCATTGGGGGCGGTTGCGCGTGGTTAATGTCGCAACCATGGCGCCGGGCGCGACCTTTGCGCTGGGGGCAGAGGAAAATACCGAGATCCTGACATGGACAGGTGCGCAGGAGCTGTATTTTTCCGGCCCCGGTTTGGTATCCTGCACCCTGCCACCGGGCAGCGTGCAGGCACTTGGCGCCGGTGACGGGGTCAATGGCCCTGCATGGCGGGCGGGTGCGGGCGGTGGCGGGTTCATCCAGTTCTGGTTCCTGCCTGATGATGAAGGTGGCAGCCCGGTTGTGGACGTGCGCACCGCCTGCCCCATGCGCGAAGATGGTGGTTTTCGTATCCTCGCCTCCGGCTTTCCCGAAGATGACCCGGAGGCGGAATCCGATATTACCGATGGCGCCCCGTTGACCATCCGGGCAAGTGCGCGGCTGCTGGATGCCACCGTGCGTGCGGGTGACAGCGCGGTTTATGCGACCGTGCCGGGGCGGGCGCTGTATCTTCTGGTGGTGTCGGGGGCGGTGGCGGTCGATGGGCGCGCACTTGATGCGGGGGATGCGGCGGCGGTCAGGGCCTGCACGGGGATCAAGCTTACTGCCAGCACGGCGGCGTATGTCATGCTGGCCGATATCGGGGAATAAGCGGCCTACGAACGCCACTGAAGGTTATCAATGGAAGGTTCATGGCAACATTGCCCCAATGGTGCCGAAAGATATGTCCGCGGATGCTTTTCCCGGATCTCTTCGCCGTTCTTTATCCCAGGGATGCCTATCCGTCGTTTACTGCCTTGCTGCCACGTGGCCGCAGTTCGCCCACGATCACCCCGGCGATGATGAACAATGCGCCCAGCAGGGCAAGAGGGGGCAGGCGTTCACCCGCGATACGCCCAATGATACCGGCCCAGACCGGCTCCCCCGCATAGATGACGGTGGCGCGTGTGGGTGAAATGGCCTTCTGTGCCCAGTTCATCGTCAACTGGATCAGGGCGCTGGCAATACCCAGTCCCCCGCTACAGACCAGCCAGACCCATGAAAAGCCGGGGATTGCCTCACCCCCCAGGGGCATTGTGGCAAAGGCCAGTATCCCCGCCACCAGAAGCTGCACCACCGTGACACGCCTGCTGTCCACCTGGGCTGCAAACCGGCTGATAAGGATGATCTCGCTTGCGATCGCCACGGTTCCCAGCAGGGTTGCCGCCTCGCCCCGGCTGAAGGCCCCGCCACCGGCATCCGGTCCCGCCAGCAGGAGAAGCCCGCCAAAGGCAAGGGCAATGCCGACCCAGTTCATCAGATGCGGCATGCGATGCAACACGACCCATTGCAGCACCGGCACCATGGGCACGTACATTGCGGTGATGAATGCGGACTGGCTGCTGGTGATGCTTTGCAGGCCATAGGTCTGCAGGCTGTAACCCAGGAAGATGCTGATGCCGATTGCAATCCCCGCGCCCAGTTCACGCATGGTGAGGGCACGCATGCATTTATGGAAAACCAGCAGGCTTGCCCCCCCGGCGGCAAGGAAGCGGAGTGCGACAAAGAACAGCGGGCCGCACGACCGCATCGCCAGATGCACGATCAGGAACGTCGTGCCCCAGATCACGGTGACACCGATCAATGCGGCTTCCTGCCGTGAAAGCGGGAATGAAGTGGGGCGGGTGGTCGGGGTTACGTGCTGCATGCGCCGTCTATACACATACCATGGCGTCCCGCCCACCCATGATGGCGGTTTCGTGCAGTCAGGTGGCATGAAGATTTTATGAATGATTGCTGATGCAGGCACAATGTTTCGGAATCGAAAGTAAAGTGCCGCAGGTCGCACCAAGGTTTTGCGTCGCAGCGGCGCACCAATCCTTGAAAAGAGGGAATGTGCGGGCAGCCTGTTGAAACGTAATAATGAAAAACTTTTCTGCGATGCCTTCGGAAGGTTGTTTAGAGACTGTTTGAAAAAGTAAGTCCGATAAGATCGTGAAACAATAAAAGTTTTTGGTGAAGATTTTTTCAAAAATCTTCGAAAGACGTCGCCTTTTTCGATCGAAAGGCAACACCCAAAATCTTTTTCTATTGTTTATCAAGGGCCTGTTTTCAAGCAATCTCTCAGGGAAAAATTATTCAGATATTTTACTATATTACAAAGGGTTTTTCAAAAAAGCTTTCACGGTGTTGCGGGATGTTTCCCATGTCAAAATATTTCCGATACTGCGTCGAACATAATGATAGAAATATTTATATTAATATGGATTTTATTGAAAATATTCACTGTAATTCATACGGAATTTATTTATTTTTGAACTTATAATGATAATTTTTATTACATGATTATTTTTTGAACCCAGGAACCGCTATCATGGAACATCGTTGAGTCGTCCACAGCGGTCCTTGGGGGATTGCATTCCCAATGCGGGTTTGCGCACGCAATGGGGGAAACAGGGATTCCCGTGTGTCGCTGTACTCTCAGGAGGAGATGACCATGACCCATCACACATATCACAGCCCCAATGTCGGCATGTACACCATGGCCCCGGCGGACCGTCACGGCGGGGGTGGTACGCCAGACATGCCCGGTAATTTCGCCAATGATCCCAAAGAGGCATCGGGGGCCGGTCATAAAGGAGGGCGGCACAGTCCGGGACATCTTGCCAGCGCCCCCAGACGCGCGGCAGAGGCCGGCCATAAAGATGGACAGCAGAGTTCGGGCAACTTTGCCAATGACCCGCAGCGTGCGGCCGACGCCGGCAGGAAGGGCGGTCTGCACAGCCACGACAAGACATGAACGCCACCTGAAAAGACGGGACCCGCAACGGGTCCCGTTTTATTGTGGGGTTTGGGTAAAAAACAAATAAACCACAGGATTTTTGAAATTTATGGAAATTTCATAGAGGAAGATATTTTAGGAATCCTGAACATTCATCGTATTCGTAAAAATGAAATGGTAAAAACATTTCTATGGTTGTGTCATATCGCCCCGGCCGGATGCCGTGCGCATGCGTGTAACCTGCCTGCCGCGCCACAGCACCAGTAGACCCAGTGCGGCGGCATAACCGACACTGGTGGGGGTATAGGTCTTGAACGCCATCAGGAAATGCACAGCGGCAAGGATCGCCACGCCATAGGTCAGGCGATGCAGCCCCCGCCACCGGCGGCCCAATGTGCGTATTGACCATGTATTTGATGTCAGCGCCAGCGGCACCAGCAATGTGAACGCGCCTGCCCCGATCATCAGGAAGGGACGGTGCGTGATGTCGCGCCACAGCACGGCCATGTCGAATTGCTGGTCCAGTGCGACATAGACCGCCACATGCATGCACGCATACCAGAAAACCAGCAGCCCGAACGTCCGGCGATAGCGCAGCAGGCTGTATCCGCTGACCTCGCGCAGGGGGGTGATGCACAGTGTCACCAGCAGGAAACGTACGGCCCACAGCCCCAGCCAGCGTTCAAAGACGTTGACCGGGTCCGCCCCCAACTGGTCATGCGCGCCGTACCAGAAATACAGGGCCGCCGGCATCAGGCCAAGCAGCGTGATGACCCATGTTTCAAACCGCCATGGCATGACGGTCCGATGACGTGGCGGGCCGCTGATATAGGGCATGTCAGAACTGTGCCCGCAGGTTCATCTGTCCATACAATCCGGCGACCTGTTCGCCATATCCGTTGAACATCAATGTTTTTTTCCGGCCGCCCCCAAAAAAGCCACTGGCGCCGATGACGCGTTCTGTCGCCTGGCTCCATCTTGGGTGGTCAACGTCGGGATTGACGTTGGCAAAGAACCCGTATTCCGTGGGATCCATGCGGTTCCATGTCGTGGGGGGCATCTGTTCCACCAGCCGGATGCGCGTGATCGACTTGATCCCCTTGAACCCGTATTTCCAGGGCACCACCAATCGCACCGGCGCGCCGTTCTGGTTGGGCAATGTCTGCCCATACAGCCCCACCGCAAGGAAGGTGAGGGGATGCATCGCCTCATCCAGCCGCAATCCCTCCACATACGGCCATGGCAGGGTATCAAGGACGGCGCGCTGTCCGGGCATCTGTTGGGGGCGGACGACGGACTCAAACGCGACATAGCGGGCGCTGCCCAATGGCTCTGCCTGTTTGAGCAACGTCGCCAGCGCAAAGCCGTCCCATGGGATGACCATGGACCATGCCTCCACGCAGCGCATGCGGTATAACCGCTCTTCCAGCGTCATCGTGGCCATTAACTGGTCGATGTCCCATATGCGGGGATGCGCCACCAGTCCTTCGACCGACAGGGTCCATGGGCGTGGCTGGAAGCCGGCACCATAAGCGGAAGGATCGGCCTTTCCCATCCCGACTTCATAGAAATTATTGTAATGCGTGATGTCTTCCAGCGACGTTGGCCTGTCGGTGGCCTGAAACGGGCCGGGCTGTGTCCGCAGGGCCGCCGCCATGGCGGGGCCTGTATGGCTGAACGGCGCGGCAACGGCGGCCAGCGAGGCAGCAGCCATGAAATGACGGCGGTTCATCCATGCCGCGTGTGGCGTGATTTCGCTGGGGCGGGGATGGGGATAGGACCAGCGTGCCATGTATGCCTCTTTCCCGGTGGGAGGCCCCGAAAGGGGGAACGACCATATTGGGCATTGTCCATGCACAGGGCAAGGGAACAATCCGTGGGGCGTGGGTCCATCATATAAGAGAGTGTTTGAAAACAACTCATTGATAAAAAATAAGAAAAGTTTCTGGGTGCCGCCTTTTTTCAAAAAGGCGGCGTCTTCTGAAGCTTTTTGGAAAAATCTTTACCAAAAACCTTTATAATTTCAGGATGTTATTGCGCCTGACGATTTCAAATAGGCTTTTTGGGAAAATATATTATATTTTTGATGACATCAAAATATAGGCGTAATTCCCGGAGAATATTAATAAAATATAATGAAGTTCAATGAGTGTTTAATTTTTCACAAATGTTACCATTACACCTTCTATGATTTCATATCACTTGACGACGGTAACAGGTTGTCTGGAAAGGGAGGGGCATTGATCCATTGAATAATAAAAGTTTTTGAAAAATCCCTGCCAAGGAATTTGATTATTCAGTGGAGTATGAATAAAAAACTTCAGTCCAGCGGAATGGTCGGCCTGTGCGCGCAACAGTTGCGCCGCGTGTTGAAAGATGTTGCCTCGTTCGGCGAAATCGGTGCGTGCCCATGGGGTATAGGTGGCCTGTGCGTGCGTGACAGCATGTTCAAGCTCGTCGGTGCGCAGGGCGGCAAAAGTTGCGACCAGTTCGTTGATATAGGGGTTTATCGTTTTGTAAGTCATGGTGTGCCTCCCTTGATAAAGGGGAGCGAGCATCCATCTGCGTGACATCGACGCGGTTATGGCAACCGCATGACGCCCGTTGCGGAACTTGCGTGCCCCTATCCAACATATGGGGTGGCCAATGTTCGGTCGGGGAGGTTTTTTATCGGGCCATGATGGGGGCACCATTCTGATGCCCCCGATATTGCATCAGGGATCAGGCGGTTGCCGGCATGCTGGCCATGTCAATGACAAAACGGTATTTCACGTCCGAACGCAACATACGGGTATAGGCATCCTCGATCTGGTCCATGCGGATCATCTCAATTTCGGCGGTGATGTTGTGTTCACCACAGAAATCCAGCATTTCCTGCGTTTCGGGAATGCCACCAATCAGCGACCCACTGAAACTGCGCCGCTTCATCAGCAGGCTGAACACCGAAACCGGTAACGGCGTTTCCGGTGCGCCAACCTGCACCAGCGTGCCGTCACGCCTGAGCAGTTCAAGATAGGCATTGATGTCATGATTGGCGGCGACGGCATCAAGGATGAAATCAAACCGCCCATGTTCGCGGGCCATGGCGTCGGGGTCCTTTGACAGCACGACTTCATGCGCGCCAAGGCGCAGGCCATCGGCAACCTTGTCGGCGGAAGTGGTGAACAGGACCACTTCCGCGCCAAAGGCACGGGCGAATTTCACCCCATATGACCCAGCCCGCCTAACCCGACGATGCCAACCCGCTGTCCCGGCCCCACCTTCCAGTGGCGCAGCGGGGAATAGGTCGTGATCCCCGCGCACAGCAGGGGGGCGACGGCCGCGGGATCAAGTTTGTCAGGGACTTTCAGGACGAAGGCCTGGTCCACCACAATGGCGCGTGAATACCCGCCAAAGGTGATGCCGCGTCCCTGCCGGTCTTCGCCATTATATGTGGGGACAAAGCCCTGTTCGCAATATTGTTCGAACCCGTCACGACAGCTTTTGCAGTCACGGCAGGAATCGACCATGCAGCCCACCCCCACGAGGTCACCGGTGTGAAAGCGTGTGACCGATGCCCCCACCCGTGCCACGCGCCCCACGATTTCGTGTCCGGGGACGCAGGGAAAGATGGTGTTGTGCCATTCGTCACGTGCCTGGTGCAGGTCGGAATGACAGACGCCGCAATACAGGATGTCGATCTGTACATCATCGGGGCCGGGATCGCGGCGGTCCAGCGTGATGGGGCCAAGGCGCGCGTCGGCGGCTGTGGCGGCGTATCCGGTGCATGAAAACATGAAATGCCCTTTGTGCCTGATGGGGGGATGAACACCTGGTGACAGCATATCGTGGGGTGGAAGTGCGCGCGACCCCGTAACGTGATTGCACGAAAGCGTGAAAACAGCCGAGGGGCCGCGACGGGTGGCACGCGGCAGGTGGCATGGGGCGGATGTCGTGGGGCAGGGATTTTCCCTCCCCACGCTATGATGGCACGGCAGGTCCTGTGCAGGGGGCGTTATTTTTTCTTGTAATCCTTTGCATGAATGCTTGGGATAATTGAAAAATGCAGCGACGATTGTTCCTCTGCCGTCCAGTCCGTCAGGTGTGATTCCGGCATGTTCAGGCCCGTACTCTGTGGCACGTCTTTTATCTTCGGGTTTTTGTTCAGGACGACGTTTTTCTTGATAATGCCATCTTCGGGTTTAAGCTCAATTGCAGCCCACGTGCTGTATATATCGGAAATATTTGTGCTTCCGGCATAATGATTGTTGATGAACAATGGTGAGGACGCGATATGATGCTGCATGGCCATGAAAATAAGCCATTTACCCGCAGGCAGGTCGGGAAAGGTGAACACACATCCTTGCTGATAAGGTGCTATCCTGCCGAATTCCTGTGAGTGTTTGTCAACGCTGGACTTAAACCGCCAGGGGGAATCAATGACCCTGATCCATTCGCGATAATATGGTGTATCTGGTGCCAGGACTGCATTTCTGGCCAATGCATCGCAGCTTATTTCCTTATGGTGCGCATCCAGCATGTAACCATGCAGGACCAGTGTCGTGTCACCGGTTTTGTTCGTCCATGCCGCATCTTGCGGGTTGAATTTCACCTTGAAGCTTTCACATCCCTGAAGAGAAAAAACAGCTGCTATGCATGCGAGCAGCAGTGAAGTATTTTTAAGCATTCTGAATTTTTGTCCCTGAAATAACTTTATTCAGGGGGTATTTATCACTTCGTTTCAATATGTCACGTCTTCTTTTTCTGCCTGTGCATCAGTCCGGCATGGTATCTTTGGGATGTGCGTGTGATTGCTGGCCCTATCGTATATGTTTGTGCCCTGCCTTTGTCATGCATCGTTCCATCATGGGGATGGGGCGAGGTTTATTTTTAAAGATTGATATAAAATTCTTTTTTCGAAAAATATTTATAATAATATGTATTTATTAAATTTATCGGATACAGGTTCCATATCCTTGGTGAATATTGAACTCGTTATTGGTGCGGGGCGAAGCCGATCCCTGTCGTGCGCATATGTTCTGGGTTTCTGATGTCATGCCTGAACGAAATTTCGGCAATAATTGGTGGGAGCAGGTCAAAAATATGTCGATAGGAATATTTGTTGTATATTTAAGAAATGTTTTATGCCGCCATATCGTCATGTCATGTGGCGTATCAACGTAAATCAGGGACGTCCGGGATCGAGCATTGCTAATGAGGATGTTTGAAAGAATAAATCTGATAAAATCATGGAATAATAAAAGTTTTTGGTGAAGATTTTTTCAAAAAGCTTCGAAAGCCGTCGCCTTTTCGATTGAAAGGTAACAAAAATATTTTTCCATTGTTTATCAAAGGTTTATTTTCAAACGATCCCTGAGATGATGTTTAAAAAGACAGGATCAATAACATCCTGGAATTATAAAGGTTTTTGGTGATCATTTTCCTGAAAAACTTCAGAAGATACCGAATTCATGAAAAACGTCGTCACCAAAATTTTTCGTAATTTTTATCAAAACTTGATTTGAAACAATCTCTAACAAGGTCGTTTTCTGAAAACGAGACGTTTTTTCAATATTTCTGGCGAAAGCATCTCCCAAAAACGATATTCTCAGGATCTGGGGTGAGTTCTTTTGCGGGCATCACGTTCTTTCAAAAATGAATGCCTGATATCCTTTCAAGAAATATGTGAGGTATGTCCATTCATGAGGGATATGCCCGGCCTGTCGGGATGTTGCCACAGGATGGCCGCGCCGTCGGCGCTGGTGGCGTATCCCGTGCATTTTACGATATGATCGGGGATTCCTGCCACGACATTGTGGTGTGGGACGACGTTGGGATGCGGGCGGCTGGATTGCGGGCGATGGTGGTATCATGGATGTAAAAACAGGCCCCTTGGGGGGGACGTCCCCCCGACCGGGATGGCATGCGCGCCTGCGTGACGTTATCGCGGGAATATCGCTTGCGTCGATGAACATCCCGCAGGTCCTTGGCTATACCCGTATTGCCGCCATGCCGGCGGTGACAGGGCTGTATACGGTGTTGCTGCCGCTGGTGGCGTTTGCGTGTTTTGGTTCGTCACGACATCTGGTGGTCGCCGCAGATTCCGCCACCGCCGCCATCTTCTCCAGTGCGCTGGGCCGCATGGCCCCACCGGGCAGTCCGCATTACATGGCGCTTGTCAGCATGGTCGCGTTGCTCAGCGCGGGATTCTTGCTGGTTGCGCGTCTGTTCCGCCTTGGCTTCCTGGCTGATTTCCTGTCACGCACCGTGCTGGTGGGATTTATGGCCGGGGTGGGGATACAGGTTGCACTTGCGATGACGCGCGACATGCTGGGCATTGTAACCACCGCGCATAATCCGCTTTTGCAAATATTCCAGACATTGATGCATGTGCCCCGGGCCAGTCTGCCGACGATGGCGTTATCGGCCTGTGTCGTGGGGCTTATCATGGCGGGCGACAGGCTGGCGCCGCGTGCGCCGCTGGCGCTTGTGACGGTGGTGGGGTCGATCATCGCCAGCATGATGTTCGACCTGTCGCATCATGGGATAGAGACGCTTGGCCCGATCGAACGTGGCCTGCCACGTTTGCGCCTGCCCGATGTGTCATGGAACGACATGCTGGCGCTGTTGCCTGTCGCCACATCGTGCGTGTTTGTCATCATTGCGCAAAGTGCGGCGACATCGCGTGCTTTTGCCATGCGTTTTCACGATCCGGTTGACGATAACGCGGATATCCTTGGCCTGTGTGCGGCCAATGCCGTGGCGGGGCTAAGTGGTACATTCACCGTCAATGGCAGCCCGACCCAGACCGCGATGGCCGCGCGCGCGGGGGCACGTACACAGCTTGCGCAACTGACATTCGCCGCCGTGACGGCGGTGGTGCTGGTGTTCCTGACGGGGCCGCTGCGGTACCTGCCGCGTTGCGTGCTGGGTTCCATCGTCTTTACGGTGGCGGTGGGGATGATTGACCTGCGCGCCATCCGTGCCATCCGGCGTGAAAGTCCGGGCGAATGTGGGCTTGCGCTGATGACGGCGGCGGCGGTGGTCGGGATCGGGGTGGAACAGGGGATCTTCCTCGCCATTGCGCTGTCACTGTTTCGCCATGTGCGTCACAGTTATGAACCCCACACCATGATCCTGTGCCATGATCCGCATTCGGGTCTTTTGGAACCGCGCGCTGTTGCCGCCGGGGTGCGGACATCGCCGGGGCTGGTGGTCTATCGGTTCTGTGCGGACCTGTTTTATGCCAATTCCGCGCGATTTGTCGGGGATGTGCGGATGATGGTGGAGGGGACGCCGGTGCCGCTGTCATGTCTGGTGGTGGATGCCAGCGCCATTACGGATATCGACTTTTCCGCTGCCAGTGACCTGCGTGACCTGTTCACTGCCCTGCGCACGCGTGGTGTAAGCGTGATCTTTGGCAGGGTCAGTCCCTATCTGCGGGCCGATATGGATCGCCACCGGATAACCCCGGTGGTGGGCCTTTCCAATATCCATATGCAACTGCATACCGCCGTCGCCGCAGCCGAAGCGATCATCAAACAGGAAAAGTAATGGTTCCCAAAGGGCGTCGCCCTTTGGTGGGGGATCGGGGGCAAAGCCCCTGAAAGTTCTGCATCCGCCCCCACCGCAGGTTACATCCGGGTAAACCCCTGTCTTGTCATCAGCTTTTGTCATCAGCCGGGGCTGATGCTTACCCCAAGTGCCCTTAGCGTATCCCAGTAAGCGGGGAACGTCTTGCCCACGCAGCCGGGATTGAGGATCGAAAGCCCCGGGATTTTCAGTGCCGCCAGGGCGAAGGACATGGCAATGCGATGATCGTCATATGTTTCGATCCGCACGTCCTTTGCGGTGTTGGCGGGGTCGGGATGCGGAAAGACCAGAAGGTCGTCGCCTTCCTCACGCGCATAGGCGGGATTGATGCGCTGCATCTGGGTGGCGAGCGCATGCGTGCGGTCGCATTCCTTGACGCGCAGGTTCTCGATCCCGACAAAGCGCACCGGCGTTTCATTGAACATGGCCATGACCGCAAGGGTGGGGATCGCATCTTGCATCTGCGATCCGTCGATTACGGCTGGCATGTGGGGAAAGGATTGGATCACGTGCCACGCGGCGGCATCGGGCTGTGTGAAATCGCCAATGGGGAAACCGATGTCGATTTCCCCCCCCGACAGGGCCTGCGCCGCCCACAGGTAGGTTGCGGCGGAGGCATCGGGTTCGATGCGCAAATCGGTTGCGGTATATCCGCCCGGTGCGACCGTCCATGACGCGTCGTCGCCGGATGTGACGCTGGCGCCAAAGGCGCGCATCGCCGCGATGGTCAGCCCGATATAGCCATGTGCCCCGATATGCGGTCCGGACAGGCTGATGCGCACGGGGGTGCGGCTGCATGCCGCCATCATCAGCAGGGCGGAGACATACTGGCTCGACAGGCTGGCGTCGATTTCCACTTCCCCCCCCGACAGCAGACCGGTGCCGTGGATGGTGACGGGGGGGCAACCGCTTGGCGCGCTGGCGTCAATGCCCAGCGCACGCAGCGCAGTCACCAGCGGGGCGATGGGGCGGCGCGCCATATTGGCGTCGCCCCCCACGACCACCGTACCGCGCACCAGCGCGCTTGCCGCCGTAAGGAAGCGTACCGCCGTGCCCGCATTGCCCAGGAACAGCGGGGCCTGTGGCGCGTGCAGCGTTCCGTCTGAACGCACGACAAAGCTGGTTGCGTCGGGTTGTTCCACGCTGATGCCCATCTGTTGCAGGGCCTGCGCCATGTACAGGGTGTCGTCGCTTTTCAGGGCACCGGTCAATTGCGACGTGCCGCGCGCCAGTCCCGCCAGCAGCAGGACGCGATTGGTCACGGATTTCGACCCCGGCAGGACCACGCGCCCCTTCAGCGGTGCGGTGATGGGCTCGATGCTCAGGCAGGGAGGGGGCGCGTTCATGAAAAGTCCGTTTTCCGTCATGATGGGGCGGGCCATGCCAGCGCCCGCCCCGCCGTCGCGGCGGCAGGGGATGGGGAGGGATGGTCCTTTTTCGTCTGGATCTGGCGATATCCGTGCTGCGGTCATATCACCGCGTGGCGCGTTTTACCAAGGCCCGTCGCCACGTACGGGCGTGATACGGATCGCCGCGTTCCCGCACGGTGGCATGGCCGGGGGACATCCGCGCAGGGATCGTGGCGCATGCGAAAGAAAGCGGTGCATCCCGGTCGATAGGCCCCCCGCAGCGTCCGTCATGCAGCGTCCGTCACGTGGATATTACAAAATGCGCGAAGCCGGACGGATGGGCATGAGGATGTGTGTGTCCCTGCCCGAATCCTGCCAGGTTATGGCGGTAAAGTCCTGTTCTGTGGATCTGGCGGCAGGGACGCGGATGGATCGGCGCGGTTATAAGAGACTGGTCTAATGTGTTGTCTGTTGGCGGATTTTATATAAATAGTGCCCTTGCGACATGGCGTCGCAGGCTCAGTCATTGCGTGCGAGATGCAAAATTAGATGCAGCTTTCCTTACACACAGACCATGCAGTGAAATTCCTGATCTGCATGACGCAATCCGGCATGCCTGCATGTGTTCAGGAGATATCGGGCAGGTGCGGCCTGTCCGCGCGTGAGGTCGCAGGCGTCCTGCAGGACCTGCACCATTGTGGCCTGATTGAACATGCCACCACAGGCGAAGGTTTCCTGCGCCTGCGCAAGGATCCCGCGCGTGTCCGTATCGGGGACGTCATCCGCAGTATCGAGGCCGTACGCCCCATGACCCCGAAAGAGGGCGCGTTTGCGCCGATGTTCGATATGGCGCATGCGGCCTTCGTCGATGCGCTGAACGATTATTCCCTGTCGGATCTTGCCACCCTGTCCGGGGGGGGGGGCACGGGCGCCGGTTTTGTCCCTGGCCTGCATGGCGTGTCCGTTCTGGTGCCGGGGTAAAGCACCGTATTCCTGACCCGTGGGTGACGCCCGGACGCGTTTATGGGGTGGTGATATCCCGGCCGGCCCTATCGCACGGGACGGAGGTGCAGATCCATGCGATAGATCGTGACAGGCAGTTCCAGATGCGACCGGCCATCGCGTTCGAACGTGGCCGTCCGGTTCAGTTGCACGGCAGGAATCCACAACGCGCCGTCATGGGCGATCCACATGGCATCAGCCCAGACCAGCCGCCTGTCCGCCACCAGCGTCGAAACCTGCCCCGTGGGCGTGATGCGCAGGACCCGCAACAGGTTGGTGTCCGAAACATACAGGTTGCCATCCCCGTCAATGGCTGTCCCCCCGGTGGTGGGGGTGTCATGGAACAGGCGTACCTGCTTTTCCAGCGCGGCGGGCGACAGATGTGCATCTTCCAGCGCGGCGGTGGGGACGACCCACATCGGGCCTGAACTCGGCTGGAAATAAAGCCTGGTCCCATCGGGGGAGACCTCAAGCTGGTCCGCATGGACGCGCGCGGGCCTGCCGTTGCTGATCAGAAGCTGTCCTTCGGCATACATCGGGCGTTCGTCGGTGGTGGAACGTGCATGTTCCAGCACCCGCCGTTGTTGCCCGGTCTTCATGTCCACCACCACAAGCCCCGGATCGCCCGCATCCGTCAGGAACAGGGTCGTACCGTGGAAGCGCAGGTCGTCGATATAGGTATGGGGCGTACTGGCGGGGGCAAGGCTGATGGTGCGGACGACCTGCCCGGTGGTGATGTCGATCACCACCAGCTTGGCCTTTGCCCCGGTGGGGGGATTGGGGGCGCCGCCGACATTGGCCTCCCCTGAATCCACGACCCATAATTTCCCGTCGGGACCAAAGCGGATCGCATTGACGCGCACGAACGCATGGTCATTGTCATGCGACGTGGCCCAGTCGTTCCATTTCGCATCGGGATAGGGGTGGGCCGTGCCGTCGGGGGAAAGTTCGGCCACCGTCGGCCCGGGCGTATCGCCCCCGCCCCAGTAAGGGAAGGAGACAAATACCCGCCCGTCATCGGATACGGCCACCGCGTTCATGACCCGTTGGGATGTATAGGCGACCTTCAGTGCGGGGGATTCGGTGCGTGTCGGGGTGGCGGCCCCGCCCTGCGTGACACCCGCGCCAAGACAGAGCGTAAGGCCAAGCAGCAGGGGCGGCAGGACGCCGCGATGGCCGGTGGTGCGGGGACGGAACGGGCGCATGCGGTTTCCTCGGGCAATGACGGGAGGGGATGTGAAATCATCCTATCATTCCGTACCGGATGTGCGCATCACGCCATGGTGAGGGGGGATGCCAGACGGCTGTCGCAACAGCCTGCCCGGTCTATGCCGCCAACAAGACGGCAACGCCCTGGCCAGAGCGTTGGGGGGAAACTGCGCCCGTCAGGAACCTGGCTGTGTTTAATCAGGATCTTTAAGAGAGTGTTTGAAAACAACGCATTGATAGAAAACAAGAAAAGTCTTTGGGTGCGGCCTTTCGATCGAAAAAGGCGACGTCTTCTGAAGCTTTTTGGAAAAAGCTTCACCAAAAACTTTTATGATTTCAGGATGTTATCAGGCCTGACTTTTCAAACAGTCTCTAACCCGGTGGCAAGGCCCTCAGGGGGCAGGTCCGGGCGGCCGTGTCAGGAGACGCGGCCCCCGGGAATCCCTTTCCTTCCCTGTCGCCCGGCCGCTTTCCTCAGGCTGCCGTGGTGGCCTTTGCCGCGACATCGCCCAGGGCGGCACGCAGCTTGTTTTCATCAGCCGGGGACAGGGACGTTTGCAGCACGCGGGCATGGCCCTTGAACTGGCTCAGGTCGGCCAGAACCTTATCGGGCTGTGACTTGCGCACCAGCACGAACAGGGCCGACGTATTGGCGGGAATGGTGGCGCCCAGCGACTTGATGAATTTGTCATCAATGCCGTAATCGGTCATCGACCCGGCCAGGGCACCTGCACCCGCGCCCACGACGCTGCCCGCGACAAACCCGGCCAGCGGGTTGAGGAACAGCAGCCCCACCAGCGCGCCCCAGAACCCGCCAGAGAACAGGCCATAGGAGGCCCCGACCTTTTCGAGGTTCACGCTCTGCTGCAGGTGGATCTTGCCCGCCGCGTCACGCACGACGACGACCGCGTCCTCCAGATCAAGCAGGTATTCCTTTTCCAGCGCCTTGCATT
This sequence comes from Novacetimonas hansenii, assembly GCF_014843995.1. Classification (NCBI taxonomy): domain Bacteria; kingdom Pseudomonadati; phylum Pseudomonadota; class Alphaproteobacteria; order Acetobacterales; family Acetobacteraceae; genus Novacetimonas; species Novacetimonas hansenii. Next base: position 470,373 of record NZ_CP062147.1, read on the forward strand.
CCGTCAGGGCGGCGGTGGCTTCGTCAATCGCGTCGAAACCAATGACAATCAGGTCGGACATCTGTGTTTCCTCAGTCAGCTTTGGTCATGGAACCAGCATTAGGGGGCATCCAGAGGATGCGGTGTTGTAACACTACTGTATTCCCTCAGGGTTCCGTGACATTTTTCAGAATGGGAGCCCCCGTGTGAATGCAGGTCTATCCCCCTTGTGCCGCGGTGGGCGACGACACAGGCGATTGCGCGTGTGATTGCCCATGGGGTGGTGCCGGTTCAGGGGGAGGTGCCGGTTCCGGTGGGGAGAAGACATCGCCCGGTGCATGGTCGAATGCGTCGGGCGTGCCGTTCGCGGGGGCGTGCCTGTCGCTGGGCGTATCTGCTGGCCTATCGGGGGGGGAGGCGTCTTTTCCCCTCCGGTCAGGTGATGGCGCGGCGGGGTGTTCCAGCGCGGGAACCCGCAGGACCTGTGGCGCCTGTCCTGCCGCGACCGGGTTTACAAGGCGCGCGACATAGCCATTGTCCATCCCCTGTGTCATCGACCCCGTGTTATAGCAGCTTAGCGCATGATGCAGTCCCTCCTGCCCCGGGCCGAAGCGTGCCACGGCCCGCCCATAACATTCGCGCAGGACTATCGCCCCGGCCGCAAGGCTGGTGCAAGGGTCAAGCAGGTCATTCGCGGAAGTGCCCAGCCGGGCGAAATTGGCGGAATTGACCTGCATCAGGCCGATGTCGAAACTGTATCCATGCTGTGACAGCCACGCTGCCGTGGCCTGTGCCTCTGCCAGGGTCGCGGGTGGCCGGGGCAGGGCATAGCCGCCATTGACGTGGATCGCCCATGGGTCCAGCCGCGATTCCGCACGGGCCAGTGCCTCCATTGTAAGGGGGGAGACCAGGGGCGCGCATCGTGCCGCAAGGGTGCGTATGTCCGCCGCCGCCGCCCGTCCATCGCCCCACGACGCGACAACCGCCGCAGCGCCGAGGACAAGCATGATGGCGATGGCAGGCCGGGTGGAATAAGGCACGCGGTCCCTCCCGGGCGCTTGCAAAAGGCGGAAAGCTCCGTTTATCCTTTTGTCATGATCTGGGTGTCAAGATGCAAGTGGGGGATGGGAACCGGCATGACAGGATATGCGGGACCATCGCCTGAATGAGGCGCGCAACACGGGGTTGGTACCGGTCATGGATGGGCGCGATGCCCTGCCTGTGGGGGGCGGCGGCTGTCCTGTGCGGGTGCGCCTCCATGCATGTCCCGCCGGAGCCGAACATGAAACACCTTGTCGCGGTCAACCAGACCCTGCCGCCTGAACTGATGGGGCATGGCGCAACCCTGTCCACCACCGGAACGCAATAGTGAGGGGGGGCATGCTGGCGCGGGCGTCCGTGCGTCCACGGCAGTGCGTGGCGGGGGGGATGGTGTTGGTCGCGTTGTGGGGGGGCGATGCCCGCGCGACGGAACGCAAGACGTCCTCCCCTTATGATTATCGTATCAAGTCCGCTGTCTATAATCCCCTCGATACGGTGGAGATTGACGGTGTCGCCGGGATCGCGACGCATATCACCGTCTCCCCCGGGGAGCATTACGTGACCCATGCCTTTGGCGAGGAAGGGGGCTGGGCCTTCGCCTATAAGGACAATCATTACTTCATCCGGCCCAAGGCGCAGGAAAGCGACACCAACCTGACCATCGTGACCGACCGGCGCGTCTATCACATCTTGCTGCGTTATGTGGGTGGGACGCAGCAAAAGGGCGCGGATGGCAAGGTGCATGTCGCCTTCGCGCCGACGCCATGGGCGCTGGGGCAGGCCACGGTGGAACTGACCTATACCTATCCCGACGATACGGCGCGCAGGCAGGCCGGGGCGGCGCAGGACAGCCGCGTGCGTGACGCCCTGTCGAACCCGTATGCCGCCACCACGCGCAACCTGTCATACCGTCGCTCCACCACCGCAGCGGATCAGGTGATTGCCCCGCTCAATGTCTGGGACGATTATCGTTTCACCTATTTCCGCTTTGCCGAAAACGGGGTGTTGCCGACATTGTTCGTCATGAATGAAAGCGGGCAGGAATCCGTGGTCAATGCGGTCGTGCTGGGTGAAAATCACAATATCCTCGCCGCACAGATGACGGCGCGCCAATGGCGGGTGCGATATGGTTCCCTTGTGGTGGGGATCGTCAATGACGGCTATAACCCGTCGGTCATCGGCGGGTCAGGCGCGACCATTGCACCGGGCGTGCGCCGGGTGGCGCGGAGCGTGGCGCAATGACCGGCCCCGCGGCGCGCCATCATGTCGCTGTGCTGAGTGTCCTGGTGGCGGGCATGATGGCGGGTGGTGTCATGTGGGCAGGGTGCGCGCGCGGCGCGGATGATGGCGGGCGGATCACCCTGAAATGTCCCGGCAGCACCTTTGTCATTGATGCGCAGGGACAGACATCGTGCGCGGTGGCGACCCCGCCCGCATCCCCGGCCACCCCTGACCCGGCACTGTCGGCGGACCCGGTGGTGGATGCGGCGATGAAGCGGCGTCTGGGCCATGATTTCGCGCAACAGCCATCGGCGCCGGGCACTGGCACTGGCACGGGCACGACCACAAGCGCCACGCCCACCACACCCGCTGCCGCCACCCCCGCCGCAGCGGACAAGAACCTTCTGACCTCGCGCCTTCAGCCGGAGGTCACGCCTGTCGCCATGGCCACCATGATGCGCGACCAGAACCTGACGATCAGCAAGGGGACACTGATCCCATGCGGGACCCTTGCTGAAATCGACACGACCCTGCCCGGACTGGTGACATGCCGTGTCAGCCACGACGTATATTCCGTGAATGGCAAAGTGCGTCTGGTGGACAAGGGGGCGATGGTGCAGGGGGAGGTCGCCTCGGCGCTGCAATATGGACAGAGCCGGATCTTCATCAACTGGCTGCGCCTGCGCAATCCCGACGGCGTCAGCATCGACCTGGCCAGCCCCGGCACCACCCCGTTGGGCAGCAGTGGTGTGACGGGCAAGGTCAACAGGCATTTCTGGGCGCGTTTTGGCGATGCGATCATGGTATCGGTCATCACCGATGTGGGGCAGTTGATGGTGCAGGCCATTACCAACCTTGCCTCCAAACCCGGTACGACCAGCATTTCCACCAGTTCCACCACCCCCACCGTTTCTGACGAGGTGGAGAAGGTCATCCTGGCCCAGACCGCGAACGTGCCGCCCACGCTGCGTGTGCCGCAGGGCAATGCGGTGGGGATCTATGTCGCCCGCGACCTTGATTTCACCAATGTCTATGCCTTGTCGGTGCAATAAGGCCGGCAGACTGTTGTAAAAAACACCCTCCCGCATAACCATCGGAACCGTTTAAAAATGTACACCAGTGCTGCACTGAAATAATAAAAGTTTTTGGTAAAGCTTTTTTCAAAAAGCTTTGAGAGATGGTATATTACGTAATTAAGAGTAAAATATTAAAATTTACTATAAATTATAAGCATTTTCCCTAAAATTATTATATAAAATATCATGATTTCATTGGATAACAAATCCTGAACTTATTAAATGCAGTTCTGGACCATCGTCCATGGCATACCGGTGGCCGGGTTGCATTGGCCGTCTCTGTCCCCTGTATCATGCCCATACGGGATATTGCGACAGGTGTATGACATGAAAATGGTTTGCATTCGCAAAGTAATGAAGACTGTTCGCCACCGTCATGCACTGATGGGGACATCACGGGACCATGTTATGTTTGGTCATGGGGCATGGTGGGCTGTGCAAAGATGCCCCTGATATTACGCGAACCGGCCCTGCCCCGGATGTTGCAGAAGTGCTGGATGATATAAAATCCAGAATATCATGTGTCTTTACTGCAACAGTGGGCGCTTGCGCCGCCTGTTGGATGTAATGCCGAACAATAGGAAGAAACGTTTGGTGTGGCTATGGAATTTATTTTCATGCCAGAGGGCGGACACCAGAATGCTTCACAAAAAAATGTCGTACATATACGAACGAATATAGACATATCGTGACCGCGATTATATACGCCGGGATATCTTTCAATCATAATTCTTTCAAAAGGTAGCCGAATGCGCGCGGTCAAAGAGACGGTGGTTTATGTTGTTTCGGCGGGGTTCGGCCTGACGTCACTGGGTCTGGCGCCCCTGGCCCGGCCCGCCATCGCCGCCTCCGTCGCGCAGCCCCTGTCAAAGGGACCGGCCCCGACGCGTGTCCTCCCGGCCCCGCAGCGCACCGCGACGCCGGCAATGACGTCGCAGGCCACGCCGGCACTGCCCGCCGGTGACAGTGCCACGCGCAATGCCGTCGCCTCCACCAATGCAGAGGACATGACCGTGATCGGGCATCGGCGCATGGCATCCGGCGCCGCCGCTGATTATAACAAGAAGATGGCGAACCTCGGCCCCCTGGGCACGCGGCGTACGCTTGATACGCCGATGTCGATCATGACCGTCCCGCATGACGTGATCGTCAACCAGCAGGCGCGTAACGTCAACGACCTGATGCAGTATATGCCATCGGTCCAGTTGGAAACACGCGGCGATCCGGGCACCAGCCGCCCGCAATCGCGCGGGTTCGAGGCGGACGTCATTTCCAACAGCCGCATTGATGGCCTGAACGCCTTTACCGTCACCCCGTATGCTGCCGAACAGTTCGATAACGTGCAGGTTCTCAATGGCCTTGCGGGTGCGCTGTATGGGCCGCAGAACCCGGCCGGGACGTTCGAATATGGCCTGAAACGCCCGACGGACGAACGGATCAACCGCCTGGCGGTGGGCGTGGATTCCATTGGCACGCTGATGGAAAATGTCGATTCGTCAGGGCGCGTGGGCAAACATGGCTGGCTGGGTTATCGCATCAACCTGCTGCATGGTGACGGTACGTCCTATGTGCAGGACAGTTGGGTGCGCCGTAACATGGTCAGTGCGGATTTCGATATCCATGTAGACCGTGACACTGTCATTGAACTCGACGCCAGCCATTACACGTTCGATGAACGTGGCATGCCTGCGGGCATCAACCTGGCCGGATATCACCTGCCGACGGCCCCCGACCTGGGCAAGCCGCATATGGGGCAGGACAATGCGGGTTTCAATTCCGAAAACAACGTCTTCCTGGCAAAGGTAAAGCACCGGATCAATGATAACTGGAGCTTTGTCATCGGTGGCCTGTATCAGGATTCCGGCCGTCAGGTATTCGAAGCGGCAGATACCCTGATTAACAACAGGGGTGATTACAAACAGACGATGTCCGCGGCCACCACAGTCAATGATTTCAAGGTCGGCAGTAACATGGCCTATATCAACGGGCGTGTGCATACCGGTTTCATTACGCATGACCTGGTGATCGGCACCAATGGTTATATGGAAGGGGGCTATAACCCGCTGAGTGGGCAGAGCTATACGGACATCAAGTCCGCCTCGCTCTATAACCCGGTGGGCAAGGATGTGCCGCAGCCCTATTACCATGGCAAATATGAATCGCAATATGTGCGTTACCAGTCGATGATCCTGGGCGATACGCTGCATTTCAACCGGCACTGGTCCGCAAGCGGTACGCTGGCGTGGAGCTGGCTTGACGCGGAATCGACCGGGACGGTGGCGGGGAAACCGACCATTTCGGAGATCGAAGGTTATTCCGTCACGACCACGCATCTGTCCAAGGGCGCGACAAAGCATATGCCCGACGTGGATGCGGCGTTCAGCCCGACGGCCAGCCTGGTGTACAAGCCGACCGACAACCAGACGGCCTATTTCACCTATGGCCGTTCGTTGCAGGCGGGTTCATCGGTTTCGGCGGGCGCGCTGAACAATAACGAATATACCGCCCCCGTCCGCAGCGAGGAGTTCGAGGTCGGCTATAAATACATGTATCGCAACATGCAGTTCAATATTGCAGGTTTCCGTGCGACCCGCAGCTATTCCTTCATTGACCCCAAGACCGATATTTATGGCAATTACGGCACGCAGCGTAACTATGGCGTTGAATTCCAGGCCATGGGACATATCACGCCCCGCCTGTCGGTGATCGGCGGCATGACATGGATCGATGCGCAGGTGCTCAATACCGGCACGGCCGCGACCTCCAATAAACAGGCGGTGGGCGTCGCCCCGTTGCAGGCCAACGTGCTGCTGGATTATCGCGTGCCCTTTGCACAGGGCTTTGCCCTTAACGGGCTGGCGGTCAATGCCAATGTCCATTACACGGGCCGCCGTGCGGCGGATGTCTATAACTCCACCTTTGCCGGGTCCTATGTCACGCTGGACATGGGGGTGCGATATCCGTTCCGCGCCGGCAGGCATCCGTGGATGGCGCGTTTTGGTGTAACCAATGTTGCAAACGAACGTTACTGGTCCTCGGTCTATAACGGCACGGCCGAAGGCACGTCGGTCACGGCCGCAGGCACCAGTGCGGCCTATGCCGGCATGCCGCGTGCCTATCACTTCACGCTGGAGGCGGATTTCTGATCCACTGTATCTTTTCCCCGCGCACCTGCTTGTGATGGTGCGTGGGGGCGTATTGGGCGTCAGGTGTTCCCATATTTCCTGAAAACCACAGGAAGGAACGCCATCCATGACCCAGCCGCCGAAACTGACCGACTGCCCCATTGGCATCACGGCCACCGGCCTGCGCCGCGAACGTGATTCGATGGGCGATATCGATGTCCCCGCCGACCATTACTGGGGCGCCCAGACACAGCGCAGCCTTGTGCATTTTTCCATCGGCCGCGATCACATGCCGATCGAGGTGTGCCACGCCTATGGCATCGTCAAGAAGGCGGCCGCCCAGGTCAACGCCGCTGATGGTCGCCTTGTACAATGGAAGGCTGACGCCATCTGCCGTGCCGCGGACGAGGTTGCAGGGGGCGCGCTGGATGCCGAATTCCCCCTGTTCGTATGGCAGACCGGGTCCGGCACGCAGACCAACATGAACGTTAACGAGGTGATCGCCAATCGTGCGATCCAGCTTCTGGGGGGTGTTCTGGGGTCCAAATCCCCGGTCCATCCCAATGATGACGTGAATATGGGGCAGTCGAGCAACGATTCCTTTCCCACCGCCATGCATGTCGCCACCTTGCTTGAAATCGATGACCGCCTGATGCCGCGTGTGGAGGAACTGATCCTTGCCCTGCGCGCCAAGGCCGAGGAATGGCATGACGTGGTCAAGATCGGGCGCACGCACCTGCAGGATGCGGTGCCGTTGACGGTGGGGCAGGAATGGTCCGGCTGGGCGTGCCAGTTGGAGGACGCGCTTGATGCGGTGAAGGCCGCGCGTGGCGGCGTGCTGCAGCTTGCGGCTGGCGGGACTGCGGTTGGCACCGGCCTGAACGCACCGGCGGGATTCAGCCATGCCATCGCACAGCGGATCGCGGCCCTGACGGGACGGGAGTTCGTCACCGCCCCCAACAAGTTCGCAGCCCTTGGCGGGCTGGACGCCATGGTGCGTGTTTCTGCCGCGCTGCGTGGGGTGGCCGTGTCGCTGATGAAGATCGCCAATGACATGCGCTGGCTTGGTTCCGGCCCGCGCTGTGGTCTGGGTGAACTGCACCTGCCGGAAAACGAACCGGGTTCGTCCATCATGCCCGGCAAGGTTAACCCAACCCAGTGCGAGGCCATGGTGATGATCTGTACGCAGGTCATGGGCAATGACGCCACCGTCGCCTTTGCCGGAAGCCAGGGGCAACTGGATCTGAATGTGATGCGTCCGGTGATCGTCGCGAATGTCATCCATGCGATCCGCATCCTTGCCGATGGGTGTCACAATTTCCGCGTGTTCTCGGTGGAGGGGACGCGCCTGAACCTCAAGCGCATCCGGCAGTATGTCGAAGGATCGGTCATGCTGGTGACGGCGCTGAGTCCTGAAATCGGCTATGACAATGCCTCGGCCATTGCGCACCGGGCGATGGAACAGGACATCACCCTGCGTGAAGCGGCGCTGGCGTCGGGATTGGTGGATGGGGCGACGTTCGATCGCCTGGTCAACCCGATGGCGATGGTTGGGCATGGGGTTGGCGGGGCATAAGGGAAGAAGGCCAAAGGCTGTAGCCCCCCAAAGGGCGTATCCTTTGGGAACCGTGACTTTATAAGAGAGTGTTTGAAAACAGGTCATTGATAAAAAACAGGAAAAGTTTTTGGGTGCTGCCTTTTGATCGAAAAAGGCGGCGTCTTCTGAAGCTTTTTGGAAAAAGCTTCACCAAAAACCTTTATAATTTCAGGGTGTTATCGAGCCTGACTTTTCAAACAGTCTCTAAATGTATCAGGAGGCATGGGGCGTGATCCTTGGCGGGTCCGTGCGGCATCTGGGCGTTTTTGCGTTGGGTGTGCGGCATGCCAGGGGCTTTGCCGTGTCCCCGCGTCAAAAAGCGCAGCCTTTTGGAAACAGATGGATCAGGAGGTCAGGACAGGCCCGCGCCCTGCGTATTGACCACCAGTGTGAACAGTGCATCGGCGGCGCACATGAACAGGGTGTCGCGCTTTGGCCCGCCAAAGGTCAGGTTCGACACCCCACGCGGCAGCCGCAACCGGCCGATCATGTGCCCGGCGGGGTTATAGACCACAACCCCGCACAGGCCGAGTGGCCCGCCTGCGCCGCACCATAAATTGCCAAAGATATCCGCGCGCATGCCATCTGGTCCCAACTGGTGCCCGTCAAGCATCATGTCCGCGAATACCCGGCCGTTACGTGCCGCCCCGTCCATCAGGTCATAGGCATGGATGCGCTGGTCCCCGCCGGGGCCATTCTGTCCCGGTCCCGCACCGCTGGAGATCACATAGAGGATCGTGCCGTCGGGGGAAAAGCACAGTCCGTTCGGACTGGCAAGCTGCTGTTGCGTCAGGACGGCGCGCACGTCGCCGGTGCGTGGGTCGATGCGAAAGACATGGTCGTCCTGCCGGGCATGTCCCGCGAACCGGGCTACGATCTCCCCGTCCTTGGTCCAGAGTTCGCGGCCCATGCGGTTGGCCCTGCCGCCCGGTGCGTCGGGGTGTCCCTCCACGATGGTGTCGCCATATCCGGGATCGGTAAACCAGATGCCACCATCGGGGTGAACCACCACGTCGTTGGGGGAATTAAGCGGTGCCCCCTGATAACGGTCTGCCAGCACACGGCATGATCCATCATGTTCCCAGCGCACGACACGGCGCATGCCATGTTCGCAACTGATCAGGCGTCCTTCGGCATCGAATGTGTTGCCATTGCTGTTATAGGACTGATCACGAAAGACCGAAACCGTTCCCGTTTCCCACAGGTAACGGTACTGTTGCGCGCGGATCGTATCGCTAAGCAGTAAGAAGCGTCCCTGCGTACTCCATGCCGGTCCCTCCAGCCAGTCACCGCCCCGCCATGCCAGACGGATGTTGGCGTTGCCATAGGCAAGGTTGGAAAATGACGGGTCAATGGCAATGATGTCCGGGTCCGGCAGGTAGGGGGGCGGGGCCTGTGGCCCCCATTGCCGCGGCGGGTCCGTCACCACGCTTGGCGGGTGTGCCAGCAGGGATGCGGGCGCGTCGGCCGCCGCCATGCGAACCCGTGCCATGGCGGCCCCCGCCATCCCCATGGCACCCCCAAGGATAAGGCCACGGCGGGAAAGGCGGGCTGGCGGCATGGGGGCACCTGTATGTCCGTGGGGGCGGAACCTATGGTCCCGCGACAGGGCGAAACCATAAAGGATGCGTGTCGGCATGGGAATGTGACACCCCCCGTTCCACGCGCAAACGTGACGCGGGAGGGGGCATGCCCGGGATGGGTCAGCCCTCGGTATCGGGCATGCGGGCGATGATGTTCTGCACCACCTCGAACCCTTCGAAGACGGGCGGGCCGATCATCAGCGGCTTTTTCGTGCCTGCGCTGGCATGGGCGGCGCGGAATTCCTCTGACCGGGTCCAGTTCTCGAACGCGGCATGCGATTGCCATACGGTGTGCGAAGCATACAGGATGCATTCGTCGCTGCGTGGACCGGCCAGCAATTGAAAGCTGATGAAGCCGGGCACGGTATGAAGGTGGACCTCACGCCCCAGCCAGCGATCGCGAAAGGCGTCCTCGTTTTCGGGGGGAATGCGGAATCGGTTCATGGCGATATACATGCGGTGCGGTTTCCTTTGTGGATATGGGTGCGGATATGGGTAATGGGCGGTACTGTCTTCAGCGACCGCCGGAAACTGTCATGATGCTGCCGGTCATATAGGAAGAGGCCGGGGACAGCAGGAACAGGACCGCCTGTGCGATTTCGTCGGGATGGCCGGTGCGGCCCATTGGCACGACCCTGTCCACCAGGGCCTCGGTTTCCGGGGGAACCATGTCGGTGGCCGTCAGGCCAGGCGCGACGGCGTTGACGCGCACGCCCTCACGCGCGACCTCGTTCGCCAGCCCGCGTGTGAAGGTTTCGATCGCGGCCTTGGTCGCGGCATAGGGCACCAGTCCCGGCAACCCACCCAGGCGCGCCGCGACGGAGGACAGGTTGACGATGCTGCCCCCCTGTCCGCCATGACGGGTGGACATGCGGCGCACCGCCTCACCCGCCGCCAGCATGCTGCCACGCACGTTGATATCGAACAGCGCATCCAGCGTTTGGGCCGTCTGTTCATCCACGCGGACCTTTGTTCCCGTAACGCCCGCATTGTTCACCAGTCCGCCCAGCGGGCCGAGTGCGCGTGTGGCCTGATCGAACAGGGTGGTGATCTGCGCCGGGTCGGCCACATTCGCGGCGATCGCCACCGCATGGCCACCCTCCGCGCGGATGTCTGCCGCCAGTTCCTCCGCCGGGGCGGCGGTGTGGCTGTAATTGATCGCCACGGGATAGTCATGGCGCGCCAGCAGACGGCAGATCGCATGGCCGATGCCACGGCTGCCGCCCGTTACGATGACGGCCCGTGGGGCGGTGGTGTCGGTGGTGGTCATGCGCGTCTCCCTGATGCGTCGGTCTGTCGTATGGCGCATACGGTTGCGTCAATGACCACGCCGCGCAAGGGCGAAGGTTGCATCCCACCTTCCTCCGCGCGGCGATGGTGCCCCGGTATTACAGCCGCGGCATGTGGGGTGGCGGTCATGCCGGTCCTGTCATGGCCGCCGGATGTGAAGGCCCCGTCCGAAGGGGAATGGGTGGCGACTGTTCGGGAATGTCCCCGACCTTTTACAATTCCCGCCCATATGGTGATCCATGCCTCATGCCTAGAGACTGTTTAAAAAGTCAGGCTAGATAACACACTGAAATTATAAAGGTTTTTGGTGAAGCTTTTTCTAAAAAGCTTTATAAGACGCCGCCTTTCTGAAAAAAGACGGCACCCGAAAACTTTTCCTGTTTTTTATCAAGGACCTGTTTTCAAACACTCTCTTACAGATTTACGCCCATGCGTGCGGCACACCATGTCACGCAGAGGTAGAGTGCGGCCGTCAGCACGCATCCCGCCAGAAGTGCGACATAAAAACCGACCCCATGGCGCATCAGGCAGGGGATCAGCAGGAACATCGGCAGCGACGGAATGACATACCAGAATGTTGCCTCCACATGGGTTTCCATGCGTGCCGGGTCTTTCGTTTCCGCCCACAGCCACAGCATCCCGAACACTGAAATCAGCGGCAGGGACGCAACCAGCGCACCCAGCGCGGGATAGCGGCGCGCGATGGTGGAGACCAGCGCGATAATCAGCCCTGACAGGGCGGTTTTGAAGATGAAGAACATGGGGGTGTGCCGGTCATCCAGATGAAGGGGGCAGGTTTCACTTGCCACGGTTCGCAAGGGTATAGCACACCGGCAGGCCCTGCCATCATTGCCGGAACGGACATGTCCCCCTCCTCCACACCCCGCCGTCCTGTCGCCACCGCCATGCCTTCTGTCGATGATGCGCCCTCTGCCGACATGCCGGCCGATGCGCCGGTCATTGTCTGGTTCCGTAATGACCTGCGGTTGTCGGACAATCCGGCACTGTCGCATGCCGTGGCATCGGGGCGGCCGGTGCTGTGTCTTTTTGTGCATGATCCGCAACATGCGCGCGAACATGCGTTGGGGGCGGCCGCGCAATGGTGGCTTGATGGCGGGTTGCGGGCACTGCATGCGGATCTGGCGCGAATGGGGGCGGTACTGCATGTTGCGTGTGGCGATGCGCTTGCGCTGGTGCCGCGCATGGTGGCGCAGGCAGGCGCGGCAGAGGTCGTGTGGAACCGCCGGTATGATCCCCTGGGCCGTGAAACCGATACCGCCATCAAGGCGACGTTGAAGCATGCAGGCGTCATCGCACACAGCTTTGCCGCAGGCGTGTTGTATGAACCATGGACCGTGCGCACCCGCGCGGGCGATGCGTTTCGCGTCTTTACCGCATGGTGGCGTGCCGCGCGGGCGTCGGGTGAACCGCTGCCGCCGTTGCCTGCGCCGGGGCATGTCCATGCTGCGGTGTCCCCCGGCGCGTGGGAGGGGTGTTGTGTGGGGATTGATGCGCTGCGCCTCGTGCCGGTCTCGCCCGACTGGGCCGGGGGACTGCGTGCGGCCTGGCAACCGGGCGAGGCACAGGCACGCGACCGGCTGCACCACTTTGTCGATGGCGGGCTTGGCGGATATGCCGACGCGCGCGACCGGCCCGACCTGCCTGCAACGTCGCGACTGTCGCCGGACCTGCGGTTTGGCCACATCTCCCCCCGGCAGGCATGGCACGCGGCCGTCGCCGCCGTGCGTGGCGGTGCCGCAGGCGGAATGGGGGAACAGGACCTGGAGAAGTTTCTGTCGGAACTGGGATGGCGCGACTTCGCGGTATCTCTCCTCTATGCGCAGCCTGAACTGGTATCGTGCAATTTCCGTACGGAATTCGATGCGATGCCATGGCGCAATGATGCCCGTGACCTGTGCGCGTGGCAGCAGGGGCGCACGGGTTATCCCATCGTGGATGCGGGCATGCGGCAGTTATGGCGCACCGGGTGGATGCATAACCGGGTGCGGATGATTGTCGCGTCCTTCCTGACGAAGCACTTGCTGTGCGACTGGCGCATGGGGGAGGCATGGTTTCGCGACACGCTGGTGGATGCCGATATCGCAAGTAATGTCATTAACTGGCAATGGGTGGCGGGGTGCGGTGTGGATGCCGCCCCTTATTTCCGTGTGTTCAACCCGGTATTGCAGGCGCGCAGGTTCGACCCGGACGGGACATATGTGCGGCGTTGGGTGCCCGAACTGGCGGGTGTGCCGACATCATGCGTGCATGCCCCATGGACATGCGACCCCGCGATCCGGGCGCGTGTGGCGTACCCGTCCCCCATCGTTGACCTGCAGGGCGGTCGCGCCCGTGCGCTTGCCGCGTGGAAGGGCCTGTCGGATGCACCGCACGAGGACGCCTGAAACAACCTGTTGGAAAGAAGATCCATCATGAGATTTCCCGCCTGTGACTATGGCCTTCAGGCGGGATGGTCAGGGGGTAGGGGGAATCAGGGGCGGGAGCATTTTTCCAGTTCGTCGAAGCGGGTATAATCGACGGTGATGCTGCCATCGGGATTGGTATTGATGATGTCCACGAAATGGTGGTCATACAGCATCCGGTCAAACCCGTACGCCGTGCGGGCGAATACCGATTGCCCGGAGGCTTCGTCCGTACCGGTGATGGTGACGATGATTTCCGCCTCCTCCGCCTTGAGCATCTCCAGCGTGACACCGTGCAGGGGGCTGCTTTCGTCGATGACATGAACCGGCAGGCACGCAAAGCGCAGGACCGGAATATGTGATTGCCGCAGGGGAAGGGAGTCGAATTCCCGCGTCACATGGCCGTCGGGTTGCGCAATCAGGCGCGCAAGCGAAAATTCGATATCCGCGCTCAGGATCGGGCTGCGGCGGCAGTTGGCGACACGCACGTCCAGGCGGGGGACGGCGTTGTCCTTTAAGATGACGGCGCGCTTGCTGAACATGATGCGCGCGCGTGGTCGTGAAAACCGGGCAAAGACAAGGCCCGTCGCCACGGCGTTGATCATCATGCCGCCCAGTACCTCTGTCGTCGCAAGCAGGTTCGCCACGCGCCCCACCGGGGCCATGACCCCATATCCCACGGTGGACAGGGTCTGGACGCTGAAAAAGAAGTAATCGAGGAAATCCCCCTGCCGTGCGCCCGAAACCTGTGATCCCACGACCATGTACGCCAGTGCGAAGACCACGTTGATCGCGACATAGAATGTGATGGAGAGATAGAGGAAATGGCTCCACCGTGCCGTCAGCGCATGGTGATAGAAGTCGGACCAGATGCGGTCCGCCTGTCCCACGCGCACAATGGTGTCGTGTCCCTTGTCCTCCAGCACGTGGGGATGGCGGATGGCGGTTGCGGGGGTGATGGGGGCGGTCTGGGTCATGGAAAGGTTTCACCGTGGCACGAACGTGACAGAGTGTGTCATGGCTTATGACGACGTGCCAGTTAGCCTCCCTGCCGGTGTCCCATGCAAAACCTGCGTGACAGCCTGGGCTATAGCGGTACGCCGGTGCCGGTCTTGACGCGGTCCAGCACAACGACGGTGCGATAGGACCGCACCAGTTCATTATCCGCCAGCAGCCGGGCAGTACGCTGTTCATAATCCTCCATCGACGGGACAAGCAGGATCAGGATGAACCCCGCCGTCCCGGTGACGCAGTAACATTGCTGTACTTCGGGCGCGTCGCGAAAGAACGACTTTATGGCCGATACCGTGGCCGAGCGGTCGTCCGTCAGCGTGACATCCACCAGCACGGTGATGGGAAAGCCCACGGCGGCCTGATCCACGATGGCGACGGTCCGGCGGATGACGCCCTCTTTTTGCATGCGGGCGATGCGGCGCTGCACGGCAGGGGCCGACAGGTTGACCCGCCGCGCGATTTCGCGCTGTGGCTGGCCCGCGTCTTCTTGCAACAGGCGCACGATGGCCAGGTCATGCTGGTCCAGCTTGTGAGCGGACATTGCTCTTTCCTTTGGTTTCATGAGCGAAAATTGCACATATACCCTTAAAAAAGAGCACACTTCCCATCATGCTCAAGTTATTTCTTTGGACACATGAAACACAGGGCAGGTCATGGGCAACGAACGCAGACCCGTTGACGCGCGGGCCACGGCCTGCATGGTCGTGATGTGCGCGATCTGGGGCACGCAGCAGGTCATTATAAAACTGGCGGCGTCCTCCATGGCGCCATTATTGCAGGTGGGGGTGCGTTCGGGTGTGGCCGCAGCGCTTGTCGCGCTGGTGGTGCTGTACCGGCGTGAGCATCGCGCCCTGGCGGGCTGGACATTGCGCGGCGGCATCCTGGCGGGGGTGCTGTTCGGGGCGGAATTCGTGCTGGTGGGGGAGGGGCTGCGTTTTACCACGGCCTCGCACATCGCAATTTTTCTTTATACCGCGCCCATCTTTGCGGCGTTCGGCCTTGGGGTCAGCCTGCCGGAGGAACGCCTTGCCCCGTTGCAATGGTGTGGCATCGGACTGGCCTTTGCCGGGGTGGTTGCGACATTCGCGGGCCGGGGGGCGGCCTCGGCGGGAAGCATGACATGGCTGGGCGATCTTCTGGGCATTGCGGCGGGCGCGGCAAGTGGCGCGACCACGACGGTCGTGCGGGTTTCCGCCCTGTCGCGTGCCCCGGCCTCGGTCACGTTGCTCTATCAGCTTGTGGGTGGGTTCGTGCTGGCCTGTGGGGCGGCGGTGGCATTGGGGGAAGTACGGGTCACGTGGACGCCGGTGCTGACGGCGGGGCTGCTGTACCAAAGTGTGATCGTGTCTTTCGCCAGCTACCTTGCATGGTTTTCGCTGTTGCGGGTGTATCTTGCGTCACGTCTTGGGGTGATTTCCTTTCTGGCGCCCGTGTTCGGGACGGTGTTCGGCATGACGGTGCTGGGGGAACATCTGGATACCGCCTTCATCTGCGGTGCGGTCATGATCATGGGGGGTATCGTACTGGTCAGCGCGGATGACCTGTTGCGCACCGGACGCAGGCCGGCGGCCATGTGTGATACGTGCGTACCGGATACTGCCGCGCAATAGGGGGATTGATGTACCCAAAAGTACACTTTCCCCCCTGTTGCATTGGGGAAATGACGAAAAATTTCGGGGGTGGTTTTCGTGATGTTTTGCGCAAGCCACCCTTATAACCCGTCGCGACCATCAAGGCGCTGGTGAAGCCCTTGCCGCCTGTTTGAAAAATCAGGCTCGATAACATCCTGAAATTATAAAAGTTTTTGGTGAAGCTTTTTCTAAAAAGCTTCAGAAGACGCCGCCTTTTTGGAAAAAGGGTGGCACCCAAAAACTTTTATGATTTTTTATCAATGATGTGTTTTCAAACAATCTTTTATGGCCCCAGCAGGTTATTTCCCCTTGTTTTTCCACCTCCCCTGATATCGCGCCTAGGCGGCCTCCCCCGCGCGGTGAAGGGTGATGCAGGTGTCATGCGCCTCCAGCAAGGTGGTGCGATGGGTAATGGAAACGAGGGTGATATCGGGGCATTCCCGGCGCAGCACCGTATAGAGCATGCCCTCTGCCACTGTATCGAGGCTGGAGGTCGATTCGTCGAGGAAGACCCACGCCGGACGCGCCACCAGAATCCGTGCAAACGCCAGGCGTTGCTGCTCCCCGGGGGAAAGCGTCTGCGCCCAGGGGGCTTCCTCATCCAGCAGCGCCTCAAGCTGCGCCAGCCCCACCGCCGCAAGTGCTGCGCGCACGGCTGTATCGGACACCTGCGTGTCGGCCATGGGGTAGCACACGGCCCGGCGCAGGCTGCCCACCGGCAGGTAGGGCCGTTGCGGCACGAACATCATCGCGGTGTCGGGACGTTCGATTTCACCCCGGGCAAAGGGCCAGATCCCCGCCAGGACCCGGAACAGGGTCGATTTGCCCGTGCCCGATGGTGCGGAAATGACCGTCATCGCCCCGTGGCGCAATGTCATCGACACATGGTCCAGCATGGTCGTGCCATCAGGGCGCAGGACCGTCAGGTCACGCACCACCATGTCCGCCCCGGCGGCGACTGGGGTGATGCGGCATTCCCCCTCCATCGCATGTGCGCGATCCATGACGCGCTGGAACGTGGCAAGTCGCGCGACCTCCGCATGCCATGTGGCAAGCGAGGCATAGGAGGTGGAGAACCACCCCATCGCCCCCTGCACGCGTGAAAACGCCATGACCATCTGCATCAGCGTGCCGAACGTCATCTTGTTGGCGAAATAGCGGATAGAGCCGACAAGCAGCGCGAAATTGCCTGATACCACCTCCAGCCCCGTCGTCAGAAGTCCCAGCCCCCGCGTGCGCCGCATGATGGCGAGGAAGTTGTCATAGACGGAGGAAAATGCATGCTCCAGCCCGGCCTTCTCCTCTGTTTCGCCACCATACAGGGCGATCCCTTCGGCATTGTCGCGTACATGCACCAACCCGTACCGCAGGTCGGCTTCCGCGCGTTGCTGAAAGAACTGCAACCCCGCCAGCCGGTGCCCCACCAGATGCGTGATCCATGTGGCGAAGATCGAATACAGCAGCGCCGCCCAGAAGAAATAGCCCGGGATTGTGATCCCCAGCACCACCAGCGGCCCCGACAGCGCCCACAGCAGCCCGGCATAGCTGAACAGCGTGACGATATTGGTCACAAGGTTGACGAACTGCGTCAGGGTATCGGTGACGAAGCTGTTGATATCCTCCTGTATGCGCTGATCCGGGTTGTCGGCCCCTGCCTCCAGCCCGGATGTGACAAGGGCGATGCGGTAATAGGTCTGGTTTTCCAGCCATTGCGCCGTCATCCGCCGCGTCAGCCACCGCCGCCAGCGCAGTTGCAGCATCTGTTGCAGATAGGGCAGGTAGACCCCGATCACCAGCGCGGGCGTGGCGATGGGGAAAAAGCCGGGAATGATGTTGCCGCTTTCGCCGCGCACATACCAGAACAGGCCACGCAGGAAGGTCTTGACGTCGCGCTGTTGCAACGCGGTGTAATAGACGTTGCGCGCGAACGACTGTACCAGGTCGATTCCCACCAGGGAGAATGTCAGCGCCAGTACGCCAATCAGCAGCGCCCATGCACGGCCGCGTTCCTCCGACATGAAATAGGGACGTGTCAGGTACCAGACATCTTTGAGCACGAGGCGTAAATGCTGCATCATTCAGGGTCCGCGCGACGGGAGCAGGCGTGAATGCCGCCCCTGCCTTCGTGTGTGTCACGAAGCGGGGCGGGACTCAATCTCCGTCACGCACGCGGCATGGGGGTGGTGTTGCATTCTTGTATGAACCCCGCCAAGGGGATAAACGGTTAGGGAGAACCGGTTGAATGACCCTGTGCGGCGCACATGCACGTATCGCTGGCCCCAAGTGCCGGTAATGTCGCAAAGCGGGGAGGTCATGGCCGTTTCTGGCCCGGACATCCCCGCGCCGGCAGCGGATGGCAGAAGAAAAACGACGATATGACAACCTATACGCATTCTCCGGACCTGCAGTTTTCCGACCTCGCGCTTCAGCATGTCCCCGAGGCGGTGGTACTGATAAACGACCGTAACGATATCGTTTTCTACAATGATGCCGCACAGAGACTGTGGGGTCTTTCGCGCGAGGAGGTGATAGGCCGCAATGTCCGTTGCCTCGTGCCGGTGGCCTATCGCGCGGACCATGACAGCTTCATCGCCCGCCATCGCGAGGACGGGAGCCACCATAATGTCGGCACCACCCGCGATGTGGAATTCGTGACCGCCAGTGGGGAAGCGCGGCGTGGGCGGCTGTCGTTGTCACAGGTGGTGCGTCCGGGCGTGCCGGGCGTCTTTTACATGGGTATCATGACCGATGTGACGCAAGAACGCCTTGCCGAAAGCATCCTTCAGCTTCGCAATGACCTGCTGCGCAGCCTGACGACCGAAAAGCTGCCATTGGACCAGAGCGGGCAATTCCTGTGCCACCGGATCGAAAACACGATTTCCGATTGCTGCGTGGTGCTGTTGCATCCCGGTGGGCGCGACGGGCGGATGGATGTGACCGCCACGACCACCCTGCCACGCCGGATGCGCAATGCACTTGCGACATGCGTGCCCGACGCGGCGGAGATCGCGGCCCTGCGGGACAATCCTGATGCCGCGCTGGATGTGGCGTGGACGCGCCATGCGGTGCTGGCGCGCGCGTTCGGGTTCGTCATGTGCGTGGCGGCCCCCGTCACCACCCATGATGGCACGCCGGCGGGGGTGCTTGCGATCTATCTGCGTGATCCCGCGATGAAGGAATGGGCGCAGGCGGTGATGCAGGCTGCAACCCCGTTCTGCACCCTGGCGCTTGGTCGCGATGCCGCGCGGCAGCGGATCGCCCAGTTGTCGGAACGCGACACGCTGACGGGGCTGCTGAACCGTTCGTCGCTTAACCGTTATATTGAGACGATGACGTCGGATCGGCAGGATGCCGTGTTCACGGTCATGGTCCTTAATATCGACAGTTTCCGCGACATCAACAACGCACTTGGCCATGTCCATGCCGACAACTTCCTGCGTGAGGTGGCAAAGCGCCTGCAAAAGCTGTCGGCCGGGCGGTTCATCATCAGCCGCAGCAGTGGTGACGAATTCATCGTCGTGGTGCCCCATTGCCCCCGCGCTGTGGCGATGGAACAGGCGACGCGCATCATCCGCACCATTGCCGAACCCATCGAAATCAATGACAGCGCCATCACCCTGTCGGTTTCCATCGGGATCGCGTGTTTTCCCGATGACGGGCCTGATGGTGAATCCCTGCTTGGCCATGCCGATGTCGCCCTTCAACAGGCCAAGAACGAAGGGCGCGGTACCTATAAATTCGCGGATTCAAGCAAGAACCGCCTGGCGCAGGATCGCCTGCTGCTGGGCAGTGCGCTGCATGAAAGTGTGTCCAAGGGACTGCTGCACCTGCATTACCAACCCCAGATCGACACGATGACGGGCACGCTGTACGGTGTGGAGGCGCTGGCGCGGTGGCATCACCCGCATCTTGGCAACATCTTCCCCTCGCGCTTCATCGCGGTGGCGGAGGAAACGGGACAGATCGCGGCCATCGGCCGGTGGTCCCTGCAGGAAGCCTGCCGCCAGATGGGACAGTGGGACCGTGATGGCATCCATGTGCCCACCGTTGCGGTCAACCTGTCGGCCGCGCATTTCGGCGATCACAGCGTGCCGGAATATATCACTGGCCTGTTGCGCACCTATGACCTGACGCCGGACCGCCTGACGGTGGAAATCACGGAAAATGTCATGATGGAAAGTGGCAAGGCCACGCATGACGTGTTGCAGGCCATCCGCAATATCGGGGTGGGCCTGTCGATGGACGATTTTGGCACGGGCTATTCCTCGCTGTCGCGCCTGACGCGCCTGCCGCTGACGGAAATCAAGATCGACCGCAGTTTCATCAATGATTTCGAACATGACACCAATGCGCAGGCCGTGACCACCGCCGTCATCGGCATTGGCAACCGCCTTGGCATGACCGTTGTGACCGAAGGTGTGGAAACCGTGCAGCAGCGTCAGTTGCTGGAGGATCTGAAATGCGACGTGATGCAGGGGTACCTGTTCGCGCGTCCGTTGCCCGCAGACGAACTGGAAAAATGGATACGCGCGCGTGAAGCCGACGCGATGCAGGCGGGTACCCCCCGCGCCTGAGGCGCGGTATCCGCAATATTGGGTCACATAATCTTGAGCCCGACAGCGTCCGATTATACCTGATCCGAAATATTTTTTGACTTCCTGTCATGTCATGGTCTGAAAAAACCTTGATGCGGGAATGACTTTGCGCATTCATGCTGTGTCGGATTATGACCTGCATCCACGGCATTGCTGCCATATATCCAAAAGACGAATGTCTGGCATATGCGGTGCAGGGGACCGGGGCGGGCATCCCATGGTAACATGACATCTACTGACACACGCCAGCCACGCATGCCGTTGCGTCTGGTCGCGCAATAATTGAATAAAGGTGAACAAAATGATCTCGTGTCTCGGTCGCGTCCTGTCCGTCGGTGCCGTTGCAACCCTGCTTGCCGCCGCGCCCGTGCTGGCGCATGCGGAAACATCCCCGCCGACGGGTGCTGGCGTTGCCAATCAGGTTGAACAGATCAAGATGGGATCGCTGTCGGAAAAGACGGTGATGTCGGCCGTGTCTTCGGCCAAGCCGGCCGATCTTGGCGGTATTCTCAACTACTGCATTCAGTCCAACTACCTGACCGCGTCCGAGGCATGGCCCGTGCTTGCGGCCCTGAACAAGAAGACCAATGATGTCCCGTCCAACAGCAAGGGCAACATGTCTTATGCCGATGGGTCCACCGGGCTGCTGAAGGTTGGTGGCAAGGCGCCGATATCGCTCGAAGATGCATCGACCGATATCCGTCGCGCAGCCTGCGCAAAGGTCGAGGCACGGGCGAAATCTCTGCTCTGATCGTCCTGTCTGGCGGGCGTATCCTTCTGGATGCGCCCGTGTTGCGTAAGGGATAAAGTCTTTCGGGGGTTTCAGGTTTTTAAAGGGGACGTTTAAAAACCTGTATCAACGCCCTACTGAAAAATGAAAGCTTTTGACAAAGATTTTCAGAAATCTTTGCGAGGCAGGGTATTTTTCTAACATGGGATGGTGCCTGAAGGTTTGTTCCATTTCCTGTCAGGTGGATGTTTTCAAAACGTTTTTGAAAAGCCATGATCCCATAAAAGTTTTTTGTGATGTTCTTTTAAGAAAGCAACATCTGAAAACTGATATGTGCCTTAGAGACTGTTTGAAAAGCGAGTCTTAATAACATCCTGAAATTATAAAGGTTTTTGGTGAAGATTTTTCTAAAAAGCTTCGAAAGACGCCGCCTTTTTGAAAAAAGCAGCACCCAGAAACTTTTCCTGTTTTTTATAAATGGGTTGTTTTCAAACACTCTCTTATTATCAATGGGGAATTTCCACGCAGTATGCGGGAAAACCTGTGTCCCCCTGCCTGCGCCTTTACTGCACCCATACCTGTGAAAAAATCATGTGGTACAGTGTGGTATAGAAATAATTCCCAAGCCGTTTGGACACCAGGTCCACATAATTCATATGGATGACCGGCACGCCTGGGGATTGGCGGGTGATCAGGTCATTGGCCTGTATCCACAATGCCTGCGCGGCCTGTGGGTCCACGGTTGCGCGGGCACGATCCATCACCTGTTGCACCTGTGTATTGCAAAAGCCGGGGATGTTGATCGAACTGTCGGAATGGGGATGAAAATTCTCGCACCCGAACAGGGTATCGAGGAAGTTGGAGGGCGAGGGATAATCCGCGTACCATTCACGCAGGCTGATCTGCACATGGTTGTCGGTGTTTTCGATGTACCCCGAATGGATGGTCTGTGACACGCTGCGTACATGCGCGTTGTAGCCGATGGCCTGCAACATTCCGCGCACATAGGTTCCCATGCTCATATCCACCGCATTGGCCGCGACCACCAGCGTGACATCCTGCCCTGCCGTGCCGCTTTCACGTACCAGTTGTCGGGCGCGTTCAAGGTCGGCCCCACGCCATGCGGGCGCGGGATGGTCGGGGGAGGCATCGCGGGTATAGGCGCATTGCCCGTCATTGGGCAGCAACCCGGGTGGTACCATGGTGCATAATGGCGCACCCAGCGCGCCGCCACCGGCCAGGATCGTCATGGCGCGGCGGTCCAGCGCGTAATTGACCGCCTGGCGGGCCTTGATGTTGTTGAATGGCGGCAGGTTGACATTCAGGGGCATGAAATACAGCCCGAATAACGGATGTACATGCACCTGTGCTGTGTAACGCGCGCCAAGTTCACCCAGGCGGTCCAGCGGCTTGTTGCCAAAGGCCCAGTCGTACTGGCCATTTTCCACCGCCGTGACCGCATCTTCATCCGACAGGCCGAAATCATAGGAAATGGCGTCAACATACCCATCGGGCTGTGCCGCATCGTTCCATGAATGGAAATAGGGATTGCGTTCCAGTCGCATATGCTGCTGCGGGTCATAGGCGACGATATGATACGGCCCCGTGCCGGGGATGGGGGTATTGCCCACATCATGCAACGGCGTGTCCGCAGGCAGGATGGAGGCGTGGGGAAAGGCGATCTTTTGCGGGAATTCCGCATCCGGTTCCTTCAGGCGGATAGTGATGCGCCGTGTCGCGAGGTCGGTCTGCACCCCATCGGCCAGGGTGCAGCGCGCAACATCGCGCATACAGTCATCCGCGCCCAGGATACCACCATAAAACGAACCCGCGGTCGGGCTGCCGACGATGAAGATCCGCCGCAGCGACGCCACCACGTCATCAAGCCCGACCTCGCGCCCATCGGAAAAATGGATGCCCCGACGCAGGGTAAAGATCCAGGTCCGCCCCCCATCGGGCGTATCGGGCAGGGATTCGGCAAGGTCGGGAACCAGTTCGCTTCCCGCCGGTCCCTGTGCCTTGCGAAAGTTCAGCAGCCCGTCATAGACGACATTGAAAAGCTGCATATACATGGAGGCATAGTCGATCTGCGGGTCCAGCGTCCCGGCAGAGGCACGCGCCGTCAGCCGCAGCGTCCCGCCCCGGTGGTCCGCCGCATGTGCCGTCCCCGCGCCGTGCAGGCAGGCCATGCCCGCGATGGCCAGCGCCAGGCACGATCCGGGCAGCTTCATTTACCGTTCGCCATCAACTGCTCGATCCGGTCGGCGATTTCCTGTCCCGTGGCGGTTGTGGGGATCGTGCCGGAATACCGCTCGGTCGGGGACATGATGACGATCTGTGATGCCGGTTCCATCATGTAATCCCCACCTTCCAGCGGCTGCCGGACATAGGGGGCATGATATTCACGGGCCACGGCCTCGATCATCTTGGGCGATCCTGTCATGCTGAACAGGCGCGGGCCAAAACGCAGCGTATAGGTGCGCAGCACGTCCGATGTGTCGCGCATCGGGTCAAGCGAAATGAAGATCGGCGCGACATGGTGCGCCTTTGCCGGGCCAAGGATGTCCATCGCCTTGGCCATGGACGCCATCGTCGCGCCGCAGACCGTATCGGGACAGTGGGTGGAGCCGAAATAGACCAGCATCCACCGCCCGCGGAAATCACTGTCGAGCACCGACCCGTCGGCCCCGTTAATCAGGCGGAAGGAACCGCCCACCTCATTGCCATAGGTCGTCAGCGGCGGGAGCATCCGGTCAAAGATGCGGTAGCCCACATACCCCGCCAGTGTTGAAACCACCACGATCACCAGCGTGACGATAAGGATAAACCTGTCGCGTTTACTCAGCATCAGTGTGCGTCCGCCCAATTCGTTCCGGTCCCGGTTTCCACCACCAGCGGCACGGAAAGGGTCGCTGCGGATTCCATGACCTGCTTTACAAGGGCGGCGAGACGGTCCGCCTCTTCGTGCCGCACCTCGAACAGAAGTTCGTCATGGACCTGAAGCAGCATGCGTCCGTCAAGCCCCGCATCACGCATTGCGTGAGGAATCTGCACCATCGCGCGTTTTATGATGTCCGCCGCCCCCCCCTGGAGCGGGGCGTTGATGGCCTGGCGTTCGGCGTAATTGCGGCGTGCGGCGTTGCGCCCGTTGATTTCCGGCACCCAGCAGCGCCGCCCGAAGGGGGTGACGACATATCCGTTGGCGCGGGCCTCTTCACGCGTGCGCTCCATATAATCGCGGATGCCGGGATAGCGCGTGAAATATGCGTCGATATATCCTTTTGCCTCCCCCGGTGCGATGCCAAGCTGCCGGCTGAGGCCAAAGGCGCTGATGCCGTATATGATGCCGAAATTGATCGCCTTGGCGCGACGGCGCGTCAGCGGGTCCATCCCCTCGATCGGGATGCCGAACACTTCGGACGCGGTGCGGGCATGGATATCCTGCCCCAGCGCAAAGGCTTCCTTCAGCGCGGGAATGTCCGCCACATGCGCCAGCAGCCGCAGTTCGATCTGTGAATAATCCGCCGACAGCAGAACCTGTCCCGCAGGCGCGATGAAGGCGCGGCGGATGCGCCCGCCCTCTTCTGTGCGCACGGGGATGTTCTGCAGGTTGGGATCGTTCGACGACAGCCGCCCCGTGGTCGTCACCGCCATCTGGAATGAGGTGTGGACCCGCCCCGTCGCGGGATCGACCTGGTTGACCAGCGCATCGGCATAGGTGCTCTTGAGCTTGGCGAGCTGCCGCCATGCCAGCACCTCGGCCGGAAGGTCATGCCCCTTGTCCGCAAGGTCCTGCAACACGGACGAATCCGTCCCCCATGCGCCGGACTTCATGCGCTTGCCCCCGGTCAGGCCCATTTCGTCGAACAGGATCTCGCCCAGTTGCTTGGGCGAGCCGACATTGAACTCCCGCCCCGCAAGGGTATGGATACGTGCCTCGATCATGGCCATGCGCCCTGCGAATTCGACCGACATGGCCCGCAGGTCGTGCGCATCGACCGCGATGCCCATGCGCTCCATGTCCGCCAGGATCGCAACCAGTGGGCGTTCCAGCTCCTCATACAGCGCAAGCGCCTGGTTGGGGCGCAGCAGCGGGCGCAGCACATGCCACAGGCGCAGCGTCACGTCCGCATCCTCGGCGGCGTAGGTGGTGGCGCGCGCGATGTCCACCCGGGCGAAGGGAATGCGGTTGCGCCCGGTGCCCGTCACCTCGTCATAGGGGATGGGCGTATGGCCCAGATACACCCGCGACAGTTCGTCCATGCCCTGCGTATGCTTGCCCGCGAACTGC
Organism: Novacetimonas hansenii; assembly: GCF_014843995.1. Classification (NCBI taxonomy): domain Bacteria; kingdom Pseudomonadati; phylum Pseudomonadota; class Alphaproteobacteria; order Acetobacterales; family Acetobacteraceae; genus Novacetimonas; species Novacetimonas hansenii. Next base: position 495,969 of record NZ_CP062147.1, read on the forward strand.
GCATAGGAAATCAGCATCGTATCGTCGATGGGCGTGGGCTGTGGCGCGCCCGCGCGCACCAGTACCTCAAGGTCGAACTTGGCGTTCTGGAACACCTTGAGCACCGACGGGTCCACCAGCAGGTCCGACAGGCATTCCAGCGCGATGGCGGCATCCATCTGCGTTACAGAGGCGCTGTCCATCAGGTCGCCTTCATGCGCCAGCGGGATGTAGCACGCGCGGCCCGGCCCGGTCGCCAGCGAAATCCCCACCAGTCCCGCGCGCAGCGGGTCGAGCCCATCGGTTTCCGTATCCACCGCACATACGCCCGCGTCCCGCGCCTGTGCCACCCATGCGCGCAGCGTGTCGGCGTCGGTGATGGTGTCATACGTCCCGTACGGCGCATCGGGCACGGTGCCTGCGGTGTGGGCGGCATCATCCGCAAGCGGCGGGGGGGCGGGGGGAATGAACGGGGTTCCGCGCCGCTCCGCCCCCATGGATTTCAGGCCGATGCGCTGCAGAAGGGAGCGAAAGCCCATCGCCTCCAGCCAGGGGCCGAGTCGCGCCTCGTCCACGTCGCAGCAGGCGAGGGAGGCGAGCGACACGGGGCAGGGCGCGTCCTCGCGCAGGGTGACAAGCTGGCGTGACAGGCGCGCCATGTCCGCGTGCGCGATCAGGTTGTCACGCCGTTTTGACGGCTTCATCCGCGCGGCACCCGCAAGGATGGCGTCGAGCGAGCCATATTCCTCCATCAGCGCGGCCGCCGTCTTCGGCCCGATTCCCGGCACGCCGGGCACGTTGTCCACCGGGTCGCCAATCAGGGCCTGCACGTCGATGACCTGTGCCGGGGCGACGCCGAACTTGGCCATCACCTCGGCCTCGCCAATGGGTTTCTGCTTGATCGGATCCATCATCGACACGCCCGGACGCACTAGCTGCATCAGGTCCTTGTCAGAGGAGATGATGGTGCAGGTGCCCCCCACATCCGTCGCCTTGCGCGCATAGGCCGCGATCAGGTCATCGGCTTCCCAGCCTGCCTCCTCGATCGCGGGTACGCTGAAGGCCGCCGTCGCATCACGCACCAGCGCGAATTGCGGGCGCAGGTCTTCGGGCGGTTCGGGGCGATGGGCCTTGTACTGGTCATACAGGTCGTTGCGGAACGTGTGGCGTCCCGCGTCGAAGATAACCGCCAGATGCGTTCCCGCATGTTCGCGCAGCAGCCGTGCGAGCATGTTGGTGAACCCGAATACCGCATTGACGGGCGTTCCGTCCGGGCTGGTCATGGGGGGCAAGGCGTGGAAGGCACGGAAAATGAAACCGGAACCATCCACAAGGATCAGGCGGACCTGCGCGTCAGTGTGCATCGGGATCTGGGGTTTTCAGTGCGCGTCGCCGGGCGTTGCCTCGGGGTTGAGCACGAACAGGCGTGAGCAGTAGGGGCAGAAGGTCTGGTGGTCCGCGATGCGCAGGAAAACGCGCGGGTGGCCCAGCGCGCCAAGGCCGCCGTCGCATGACAGGACGCGCGAATCGACCACGATGGTTTCGATCAGGCCAAGTACGGGGCGTGGCGTCGGGTTTTTGGTCAGGGCTTGCATTTCGGTGAACCTCGGGCTTGTTGTCCGGCATGGAGTGCGATGCCCCGGTGGACCCGTGGCGTCGGTGACGATGATACGCAGGATTGCCGTGCTTTCAAACCTTCGCCTGTCACGCCTGCTTTATCCGGCGTTCCTTTTCCTGTTGGCGGGATGTGTGATGCATGATGCCCCCACGCCGCTTCCGCCGCCACGGCATGCGGCGCTGGGCCGTGTCGTGCCGCCCGACAGGGTGATGGACGTGCCCGGCACGGGGCGTGTGCCCCTGCGTGTCTGGCGTGCGCATGGGATGCCGCGCGCGGTGATCCTTGCGCTGCATGGGTTCAACGACAGCCGCGATGCATGGGAACGTCCCGGCCCGGTTCTGGCGGCGCATGGCATCACGGTCTATGCCCCGGACCAGCCGGGATTCGGCGCGATGCCGGATCGGGGCGGATGGGCGGGGACGGATGCGATGGTCGCCGCCGCATCGGCGGAGGCCGCGGCCATCCACCATGAAAATCCCGACATCCCCCTGTATGTGGCGGGTGAAAGCATGGGGGGCGCGGTGGCCGTGTGCATGTCGGCGCGGGAGGCGGCGCACACACGGATGTCGGGACAGGCATCGGATGTCGCGGGTTATATCCTGCTGGCCCCGGCGGTGTGGGACCTTGGTGTGGGGACGGACGCGACATTGGGCGCGATGGCCATGCTTGCGCCGCGATGGCGGCTGACGGGGCGTGAACTGCCGGTACATGTCACGGCGTCGGATGACATGCTGGCGCTGGCGCGGCTGTATTACGATCCGCTGACGTTGCGTACCACGCGCACGACGGCCCTGGCTGGGCTGGCTTTGCTGATGCATCGCGCGGCGCAGGATGTGGGGCATATGCAGGGGCCGGTGCTTGCGATTTATGGCGGGCGGGACCAGCTTGTGCCCGCATCTGCGATGAATCGGGCATGGGCGCATCTGCCCCCCGATGCGCGGCGCGATTTTATCCCGGCGGGGTATCACCTGCTGTTGCGCGGGCGCGAAGGGGATAAGGTTACGCGTGACATCATTTCCTGGATCGGGCGGCCAGATGATTTCCTGCCATCGGGCGGAGATATCGCCGCCAGCACCTGGAATGATGCGCGCGCAGGCGATGCGCAGGTTCCCTTCTTCCTGCCCGCACGGATGGACGGGCTGGTGCGGAAATGAAATTGCATGATTTCAGGGCTGGCGTTCGCCGTCATGACAGGGTATGGAAAGCGGCAGTGGACTCGTAGCTCAGCTGGATAGAGCGTCGCCCTCCGAAGGCGAAGGTCGAAGGTTCGAATCCTTTCGAGTCCGCCATACCTCCGATAAAATAGGCAAATATCAATTACTTATCGGAAAGTTTGCCAGGCTCATTCCGTAGTTTGCCAATTTGTTCCAGTCTGCGCATCGCATCCCCCGCCAATTTTGCCTGTTCGACAGCCCGCGTATGACGTTCAATTTCTGCCAATGTGCGATGCCTGGTGATGGCGGCAATCTGGTGGGTTGTGCATCCCGCTTCTGCTCATCGCCACGCTGCTGCTTTTCGCAGGCCATGCGGACTATATCCCTTGGGTAATCCTGCATCGGCGCACCATGACACGAAATTATTATAGAACCCATTGACCGAAAATGGACGCCCGCGCTCTGTTGCCAGAAAGGTTCCTGCGCCACAATCCGTCCATGCCGATAGTTCGATTTCAAGTGCCGGATGCACCGGGATCAGAAGCCCCGCGCCAGTTTTAACCTGCCTTACCCGAATCGTTCCTTCTATCGTATCTGCTGGCCCCATGCGCACAGCATCGCTACGTCTCTGTCCAGTATAGAGAAGAATCGCAAGCGCCAGTCGAGGTTTACTGCCGGGCGGCCAATGCGCTTCATATTGCGCAATTTCTGCATCTGTCCACGAATGGATACCCACGCTACGCACTTTAACCCGCCGAACATCTACAGTGTGATCGGTATCACGCCACCCCAGGTCAATGGCGTATTGCATGAGCATCCCCCATAGCCGCTTCGATTTGCTGTGGTTGGACTGTTGGACTGTTCCTGAAGCAGGAAACGCACGTTGGCAGGCTGCATGTCTGTCACTGGCAGGGTTGCATACCCACGCCATCCCCATGCACCATACGCTTTGGGCAATATCCACTGCCATACGCGCTGCCCGGAAGGCGGCTGGGGTCGAGTTTATCGCTGAGAATAATGGCGGGGCTGGCGTGTGGTTGAGGAAGAGCGAGTAAGGAAGAGGTGTCCGCAGGCAAAGCTCAATACATTGCGCGCCGATCAGGCCCCTCGACGTTTAGCTTATTAACCGCACATTGCAGACAAATTTGGAAACGGGGGAGTTATATCTCACTCGGCAGGTCCATGGGCATATTACCCAGAGTGACTGCAAGCAAACGCCCGGCTAGAAAAAAGGCCCATCTGGAATTCATGGAAAGATATGGACTACATTCACGGACTCATGGAGGGGAAAATGCGTCCGAAATTAATATTAATATCTTCTTTTATAATATTTTCTAATGTGTCTTATATTAAATGTGGATATGCTGCCAGCACGTTACCTGCAAGCGGCCAGGTTGACTGGCAGATAACTGACACGGCTATCGGCGAGGCACCGATTATATATTCAGATCAATCCGGTCTAAAATTTGGAATTTCTGCATCGCGCAGTCATCTGGTTCATATCGATGTGACTGACAACGCACATAAAATTTCCAGTGGATCATGGAAAATAGGTGATTACACTCTCCCCCTTGTCCCAGATCCTGATGAAGCCGGTCATTTTGGTGCGGATGTTCCCGCAGCAGAGACAAAAGCATTCGTCCACAATTTTACCGCAGCAGCATCTTCCACCATTCAATTAAGTGATGGGACGACACCTCATATTTCCCTCGCCGGATCTTCAGTTGCCATTGATGCATTTAATAAATATGTAGACACACACGGAGTTCTTCTTCCTCTTCCCTTCGCGCAACCGCACATATCGACGACTGAGCCCCCGACAGAAGATGTCGCTGCGCCTATGACTTCCCCAGCTAGCGCAGCTTCGCCTTTGTCTTTCAACAGCATGCAGAAAGACGATAATCACTCAGGTCTCTCGTCTTTCTGGAGAGTCGTTATCGCTGTTGCGCTCGCATTTGCTGGCGTGAAAATTTTCCAAGAAATTTCTCGACACAAACGGAAAAGGCAAGAGCGTGAAGCAATTGATGCAGACAACGCCCGAACGGCCCATGGCCTTCAACTATGTATTAGAGAGATTAAAGCAAAAGAAAAAATTCTTGCAATGAAGTGGCGTCAAAATATTTATCAAGACGACTACGGAACAATTATCACAAAAAAATGGGAACCTGAAATACCTATTTTTTTAAATAGTAGAATTGTTCCTATTTTACAACAAAATAACCTATTGGATAAATGGGAAATAATTAGAGCAGAAGTCATTGCCGAAATTAATCGAACCGCATCTAAGACGATACCTGATATTATCCCGACGGAACCGGTCACGTCTGGTCCCGAAATCTTTTCTCCCACAATGAACCCATACGATTATGAAGAACACTGCGCCATTCTTCTGCGCCAGATCGGGTGGAACGCTCGCGCCACGGTAGCATCTGGCGACCAGGGCGCGGATGTGATTGCGGATAAGGACGGCAAGAAGATTGTCCTACAATGCAAGCTCTATTCCAACCCTGTTGGAAATGATGCTGTCCAGCAGGCTTTCTCCGCCATGGGTTATTATGACTGTACGCACTCGGCGGTTGTATCCAATGCGGGCTTCACGACTTCTGCAAGGCAGCTTGCCAGTAAAAACGGAGTTACTCTCCTTAATCACGCTCAGCTTCAAGATTATGCACGCGATGTCGAGATTGAAGATGGAGATCGTTATGGCACGTAACAGAGACATGGGCTCTGGACTACGAGTGCCCAGCCCGAGGGGCTGGCCCTTGCGGGTGTTGGCGACACGGACGGTATCACCGTCGGGGTGACGGGCAGCGCCAAGATGATCCTTGGATATATCGATCCCGATTGTGAGCGATGCGGGTGGCAGTTCGGCCTTGGAAGCCGCAACTGGATGCATCATCTTTTCCATGTCCTATCCGGGAAAGACAAAGCCGGTCCCGTTCGTAGGCTGGCGCAGGCCATCCAGAAGAGCAAGGGCAGCACTGGACAAGGGGCATGCGATGTAACCGGGCCGCCCTTCATCTTCTCCGCCGGTATTGTCCACATACGGATGGGGTCATATCAATTTCAGACCATAGGCAGGACCGGACCTCACCAGATCGCGCCGCTGTCAGGCAGGCAAACCGAGTGGCCTTTGCTGCCGGCCTGTCCGACAGGCTCAGTGACGCCATGACTGATGCAATCCCCGCCCATACCACTGCATTGTGGTGCTGGGCCTTCGACATCTTGGAAGGGGTGCAGGGAGAAGTGCGGACAGGTGTCCACGCCAACGGGCCTGGTTCTCTCCCTCACGTCAGCCCCGCGCATAATCAAGTATACGCTCCATGCGCCCCTCAGCCGTCCGGCTGTCTCTGCCATGTCTGTCCAGATAGGGCAGGCACCACATCATCGGTATCAACGTCTTTGATAGCGGCCTCTGTGCCGTGACGATGAACATGCCCCATACATTTGGAAGCATTAAGTAAATATTCGTAACGAATATAGACCCGGTATGGGCGGTAACATTCAGGAGTCCAGAAAGAAAAGCCGAATCCTCATGTCCTGTCTTCGCCCACGTGTCGTCACTGCATGCCTGTTGCTTCCATTCGCGCTCGGGGCGTGTCAGGGCACTGATGCCGCCTGTCGCAGGGGGCCTCCATCCGCAACGCGCCCGCCCATGGAAAAGGGGGTGCATGGCGCTGTGACGGAGGGGTTCGGCGGCGGTGCGTTCGGGGGGAGTTCTGCTCCCGGTGGGGGAATGACTGACATGATGTCGGCGGGTGGTCCGTCTGCTGGCATGATGGGCGGCGGGATGACGGGGGGTGGTATGGGCGATGGCGGGCCGCCTGATGGTGGCTTTGGCAATCATGGAAGACCGCCGCCGGACATGGAGACATCGCCCGTCCGCTGTGGCCCCCCGCCCAATCGGCATCATGGCGCAAAAAGCCCGGAGGTCTCGTCCGCAAGGACATATGACGACGTAGACGTGGAAAAAATCCGTATTGGTGGCAAAGATTAGATGCCACGTTTTTTGTCCCGGCTTGTTTTGTCCCGGTTTGCGCTGGTAACGGGATGCCTTCTTATTTTTGCTGGTTGTGCCGAACATCGGCCGCCCCTTGATGATGACGGACTGCCGATGACCGATGGGTCGGAAGGCAGCGGGCCGCCCGGTGGCCCTTCTGGCGGAGATCACGGTGGCCGGGGTGGTGGTGTCTGGTCGGATGTGTTGCATACGGCCATGCAGACCGGGATGGGGTTTCTTCATCACTAGAGCATTTCCACCGAAAACCGGCTCGGTGAAGATGCGCCAGTTTATTGTTTTTACGAGCATCTTCACCTGTTTGAATGCACGCATTCAAACAGGATCTGCTCCAGCTCTTGAATCCCGGGCTATACCTGCATGCATATCCTTGGGGCGTCCCCGTGAGTTTATCCTCGTGGGCTTATCCCTGTGGGCGGTATCCCCCGGGGACGCGCGTGGGGTGCCGACCCGGAAGGGCGGGAGCCTGTTGCAGGGGTGTTTTGCCCCCGCGCTTTTGGCGCGGTCCGCGTGCAACTCCCGCCTGCATAAATGCTTAGGGGCTGCATCCGGGGCGATGCAGCCGACGGGCTTTGTCGCGCTGGACCCGCGATCATAAAACCCTCTTTACGTCCCGCAAGAAGGATGAAAAGTGATGCGTTCCCTGCCGTCCGGGCTGACATTGCCCATGGTCGTGACGTTTGCCCTTGCAACCGGACCCGCCCTTGCGCGTGATCGCGACAATGCCGCATCCGCGTCAGTCCTCCAGCCTGTTCCCCAGTCTGTTTCCCAGCCTGGCGCATCTGCGGCGCATGGCGTGGTGGAGGGCGCGCCGGGTGCGCGTCTGGCGGGATATCTCAATTTCTGCATCGGCAATGGCCTGTTGCCGCACGGTGATACGACGCCGCTGCTTGACCATCTGATCGCCCGCACGCATGCGGTGTCCGACGACCATCGGGGCGACATGGAATATGCCTATGGCACGGCAGGCGTCCTGCACCCCGCGGATGCCGATGGCCCAAAGGTGACGGACCTCGACATCCCGCAACGCCGCGAACTGTGCGCCCATATCCGCCGCAAGGCCGCCTCCATCATGGGATGAGGCGGCGATGCCGTCCTGTCCTTCCCTTCCTTTCCCTGTGAAGGGCGGGCGCGTCAGGTCAGTGTGCCGCCTGCATGGCCTGGACCATCAGGTCCACATCGTGATGGATCATGGAGATGTAGTCCGCCGCAGGCCCCCCGGGGGGGGACAGGGCCTCCACATACAGTGTGCCACCAGGCCGTGCGCCTGTGGCGGTGGCGACCTGCTGCACCAGGCGGGGGTCGGCGGCATTTTCCATGAAATATGTACTGACGCCCAGGGTGCGGATCTGCCGGATCAGGGCGGCCACATCAGCGGCTGAGGCCTCGGTTTCCGTTGACAGGCCCTGTGGCGCCATCAGGGTCACGCCATATTCACGCCCGAAATAGCCAAAGGCGTCATGTCCGGTCAGCACCCGGCGACGGTCGGCAGGGACGGTGGCGATCCGGTCGCGGATGTAATGGTCAAGGTCATGCAGCCGTACAAGATAGGCATCGGCATTCGCGCGAAAGGCCTCTGCGTCCTGCGGATCAACACGGATCAGGGCATCACGGATGTTGCGTGTCCAGATTTCCACGTTTGGCACGCTGTTCCACACATGCGGGTCGGTCACATCGTGCCCGTCCTCCACCATTTCATGCAGGGGGACACCATTGGACACGATGACGGGCGTGCCATGATATCCCGCCGCGCGCGACAGGCGGACAAACCATGTCTCCAGCCCTTCGCCACTGAGGAAGATCACGTCCGCCTGCTGGAGCTTTCCTGCATCGGCGGGGGAGGGTTCGAATTCATGCGGGTCCCCATCGGGGGGCACGAGGGAGGTGACGGCGACATGCGTCCCCCCCACCTGGCGCACCACATCGGCCAGCACCGTGAAGCTGGCGACGGCATGGACCGTGCGGGCCGTCGCGGCGTGCCCCTGTACAAGGCCCGTCATCAGCAGGGCGCAGGCAACAGGCAGGAAACCAACGGGCAGAAGACGGATTTTCATGTCAGGAAGCCTTTGTCATGCGCGTTTCATGCGCGGGGCAAACAGGCGCCGCGCCAGCCCCATCGGGGCCAGCACCAGCGAAAAGATGTAAAACAGGCTGCATGTCAGGATGATGGTCGGCCCCGACGCCATGCGGCAGTGGAACGACAGCAGCAGACCCCCCAGTCCCGACAGCGCGGCAATGGCGGCAGCCAGTGTCATCATGACCCACAGCCTGCGTGTCCACAGGCGTGCGCTTGCGGCGGGCAGCATCATCATCCCCACCGCCATCAGCGTGCCCAGCGCCTCGAACCCGGAAACCAGATTAAGCACCACGAGGAACAGGAACAGCATATGGCATGCCCCGCCGCGCCCCCCCACCAGGCGCATAAACCCCGGATCGACACATTCCATCACCAGCGGCCGCCATACCACCGACAGGATGCACAGTGTCACCGTCGTCACCCCCCCCATAAGGCACAATGTCGGGGTGTCGATGGCAAGGATGGTGCCGAACAGCACATGCAGAAGGTCGATGTTCGATCCATGCGCGGACACGATCAGCACCCCCAGCGCAAGGGAGGTCAGATAGAAGCTGGCGAAGCTTGCATCTTCGGACAGGCGCGTCAGGCGGCTGACAAGGCCGGAGAGCAGCGCCACCCCCAGCCCCGCGACAATCCCGCCCAGCCCCATCGCCGTCATGGACATCCCCCCCGCCAGCAGAAAGCCGATGGCCGCACCGGGCAGGATCGCGTGGCTCATCGCATCGCCAACCAGGCTCATCCGCCGCAACTGCAACAGCACGCCCACCGGCCCCGCGCCCAGCCCAAGCGCCAGTGACGCGACAAGGGCACGCCGCATGAACCCGAAATCCGCGAATGGGGTGATGAACAGGTCATGCAGGCTCATGCCCATATGCCCGTCTCCTGCTGCGGCTCAACCGGTGGGGTGTCCCCCATGGGGCAAGCGAACATCGCTGTGCCGCCATAGGCGCGTTCAAGCAGCGCAGGCGTCAGCACCGCATCGGTCGCCCCCCAATGCGCCGCACCCTGCGCCAGCAGGACGACATTGGGGAAATGTCGTGTGATCTGGCGCAGGTCATGCAGAACCGCGATCACGGTCCGACCTTCGTCACGCCAGTGATCGACAAGATGCAGCAGGTCGCGCGTCGTGGGCGCATCCAGCGCGGTGAAAGGTTCGTCCAGTATGATGACCCGCGCATCCTGCATCAGCAGCCGCGCGAACAAAAGACGCTGGAACTGTCCCGCCGACAGGTCGCCGATGCCGCGTTCCTCCATCCCCGACAGGCGGACATGGCGCAGGCATTGTTCCGCGCGTTCGCGTTGCCGGGCATTAACCGCGCCGAACGCGCCGGTCGTGCGCCACGCGCCCGACAGCACAAGGTCCGCCACGCATAACGGGAACCCCCGGTCGATGTCACGGGCCTGTGGCAGATAGCCAAAGTCGCGTGGCTGTTGCCCACCGTAATCGATACGCCCCGCGCGTAACGGTATTTCACCAAGCATCGCGCGTACCAATGTGGACTTGCCCGCGCCATTGGCTCCGGCGATGGCCGTCAGGCTGCCGGGGGCGAAGGTGCCGGTGACATGTTGCCATACCGGTACACGCTCATAACCCGCGGCAATGTCATGCAGTGTGATCCCGCCCGTCGTCGCCTGTGTCTCGGTCCGGGTCATGGCAGGCGCGCCGCCCATGCAATGGCCACCCACAGCAATCCGATGGGCACCCCCATCCAGGCCAGCCGCCACGCCCATGACCGGGCCATCCAGGTCTGTAGCGTGGGTGCGGTGGGGGAAGGGGGCGGTGCCCCGTGGGCTGAGGTCATGGTCTTGTCATTCCGCGCGGTGGGATGGGACCGCGTTATTGTTATATTATAACGTTTTCACATTACACCCCCGGCCACCTCCCGGTCAAGGCACGGGGTTTGTGCGGGAAAGCCTGCCCGTCCCCCTTATCGCGCCATGCGGCCATGGGGGATGGCCGCGCGGACAGGGGCGGTGCGGTGCATATCCCGCAGGGCGCGCGCGGCGCGGCATCGTTTCCCGGCATGCATCCTCCGATATGCGTCCTCTGGCATGCGTCCCCCCGCATGCCGCCATCGCCCACAAAGCATGTGCGAAAACACATCGTGATCCTGCGGGAAATAATGATCCTGCGGGGAATAATAAAGCCGCCGTGTTCAGTCCGGCTGTTGTGAATATGCGCAGCCTTTGGGGCGAGGTTGCAAAAACCCCGTCAGGAACGTCCATGGTGGCAGCCCGTTGCCGTGGGTATCATTTACAGACCGCCTTTCACATGACGTTCGCAATTGGCGTTCCTTGCAAACAGTCCGCCGGTCAGGGCAGGTTTCGCGATATAAGGTCAGGACCAACAAACAGGACATGAAGGATAAGGATGCGACTCTATAGCTATGATCACTGTCCTTTCTGCGTGAAGGCGCGGATGATCTTCGGGCTGAAGGATATCCCGGTGGATGTCGTGACACTGCTGAATGATGACGTGGCAACGCCCACGCGCATGATCGGGGCCAAGATGGTGCCCATTCTGGAGCAGGACGGCCAGTATATGGGCGAAAGCATGGACATCGTCGATCATGTCGATGCCATGGGCGGCGCGCGTGTCCTGACGGGGGCGATCAACCCGCAGGTGGGGGAATGGATACAGGCCACGAACGCCATCGCCTTGCGCCTGATCCTGCCGCGTGACGCTGCCGCCCCGCTGGAGGAATTCGCAACCACCGCCGCGCGTGCCTATTTCATCCGTGGCAAGGAAAAGATGGTCGGCCCGTTTGGCGCGCTGCTTGATGACAGTGCGGGGATGATCGCGCAGGTTGATGCGCGCCTGCGTGCGCTTGTCCCGCTGGTGCGTGCGCCGCATGCGGTCAATGGGGAACTGTCCAGCGACGATATTCACCTGTTCGCCCTGTTACGCAGCCTGACCATCGTTGCGGGCCTGTCATGGCCGGCGGAGGTGGCGCAGTACTGCCGCACCATGTCACAGGCATGTGGTGTCCCGCTGTTTGATACCATCAGCGCATAGGCGCGTTGTGTGCGGGCATGACCCACGTCATTGAACCATGTCGCCTGGCGGTGGTTTGTGGCATGGGGCCGACGTGATGGGCATGGTGCCTGCCGCCATGGCCGTCGCGGGGCCTTTGGACCCGTAAGTAAGGAGGCCGCAATGCCACGTTCCATTGATGACAACGCCCGTGCCGACGATCCGGACGGGGGCAAGCACGCAACCGCACGTCGTCTGGCGGAAGCAGGGGTCCGTGCCGAGCAGGCAGGCGATCAGGCCCGCGCCGATGCATTGTTTGACGAGGCCGAGCGCACCGACCCGGAGGCGCTGGAAAACGTGCTGATGGAAAATCCCGCCCCCCGCCGGCGCATCTCCGGCCGTGGGTTTGGCGATGACGCCGCGGTTGCACGTACCACGCGCGAGGTGCGGCCCGGTTCCGATGCCCCCTCACGCGCCGGTATTACCGATGGGGGCAGCGGGGCGGATTCCGAACGGCGCTGACGCCTGCCTTGGAATCAAGGGTGCCCCAGGAATCGTGGCCCCAGAAATTGCGACAGAACAGCAGGATTACAAAAGGCCAAAATCCCTGAGTGCCGCCTTGTTAGAGACTGTTTGAAAAGTCAGGCGCGATAACATACTGAAATTATAAAGGTTTTTGGTGAAGCTTTTTCCAAAAAGCTTCGAAAGACGCCGCCTTTTTGAAAAAAGGCGGCACCCAGAAAATTTTCCTGTTTTTTATCAATGACTTGTTTTCAAACAGTCTCTTAAAAGGCGACGTCTTGGGGAGGGGTGCGGGCAAAAGCGTCAGCCGGAACCTGTTCATGACGTGCCGGTGATATGTGTCAGGGCATGCCATGTCGATGCGGATCACATCGACGGCCCCCACATGCCCAGCACGAACAGGATTGCGCCCAGCGCCATCATGACGATGTGGAACATCACGTCGCCCGGCATCGCGACCAGCGGGTCCATATGGGCGGAGCGTACGAACTGTACCACCACCAGGATCGCGCCACCGACGCACAGTGCGATACGAAGGGGGCTGATATTCCCCGGCAGCAACGATGGTTTGCGGTTCATGTCGTATCCATTGGCAGATGTTGTTGCCATCATGCCATACAAACTCCGCCCTTTGAACCGGTCGGGATGACATGGCCCCATGTGTGTTTCATATGCGCGTCCCATGGCGTATCCGGCAGGGCGGATGCCGACAAGGAATTTCAGCCGGTGCAGATTGCCAAGATTATTTAAAAGCAACCCGTTCATAAGAGAGTGTTTGAAAACAAGTCATTGATAAAAAACAGGAAAAGTTTCTGGGTGCCGCCTTTTTTCAAAAAGGCGGCGTCTTTCGAAGCTTTTTAGAAAAAGCTTCACCAAAAACCTTTATAATTTCAGTGTGTTATCGATCCTGACTTTTCAAACAGTCTCTAAAAAATGATAAAAGTTGTCGGGGAGTTGCTTTTGCCCAGATAATGCCTCGTCCTTGCAACGCTCCCTGAAAAAAGCTGCATCAAAAACTTTTATGATTCCGGTAGGTTACGGGGGCTGTTTTTCAGGCAGTCTCTGATTGGGAATATGCAATAAAGCCCGTTCGGCGTTTCTGAAGGAATGATGCAAAAGCATGGACAGGGGATTTTTGTCGCGGCGCAGGGGGGCGCGACGCAAGGGGCTCCAACACCGGGAACTGCACCATACGGGATCCAAAGGCTGGCGGTCCGGACATTCCGGTGCGCGTGCCGTGGTGGGGGCATCTGTGCTGGTGGTGGGCATGGGGCTGGCGATGTCACCGGCCCCCGCGCATCCCGCACCGTCCGGCCCATCGTTGTCCGGCCCGCCCTTGCCGGATGGGCGGGTGTTCCTGCCCCCGCCTCCAGCCGCCGAAACCGCAGGCAGCGCCGCCGATGCCAGCATCTTTGCCGATACACGTGTGCAGGAAGGCAGCGGGCGGTGGAAACTGGCGCAGCGTGATGCCCGGCATGGGGTGGGACATATGCTGTCCGCTTTTTCCTGTGCGGCGGGTTTTACGCTGTCACCTGCCCATCTGCCACGGCTGGAAGCGTTGCTGACACGGATGGAGGCACGGGTTGACCCCGTGATTGCGTTGGAAAAGGCGCAATGGAACCGCCCGCGTCCCTATTCCGCGATGGAATTGCCCCTGTGCGTGGCCGAACGGGGGGAGGTGGCGCATACACCGTCCTATCCTTCCGACTATGCCACGCTGGGATGGATGACGGGGGCCGTACTGTCGGACCTGCTGCCCACGCGTACGGCCCAGATCATGCGCCGGGCGCGCATCTATGGTGAAAGCCGTGTGATCTGTGGCGTCCACTGGCACAGTGATGTCACGGCGGGATGGATGAATGGGGCCGTGCTGTATACCGCCATGCGGCAGGAGGCGGGCTTTGCGCAGGGTCTTGACGCCGCCCGTACGGAAATCGAGGCCCTGCGCGATCATCCCCCCGCCCACCTGCCGCCGCCCGATCCCGGTGAATGCGCGCAAGAAGACGACGCCGCAGCCCATTCCCCCCAGTAAGGCTGTCCCCGGTAAGGACGCTTTCAGTAAGGACGCACAGAAGTTAAGCGGCTTGGTCTTTTTAAAGTGGGGTCTTTTTTAAAAAGGCAATGCCTTACAAAATATCTTTAAAAACCTTCCCTAAAACTTTTGGAGATTGCTTGAAAACAAATCATTGATAAAAAATCAGAAAAGTTTTTGGGTGCCGCCTTTTTTCAAAAAGGCGGCGTCTTCTGAAGCTTTTTGGAAAAAGCTTCACCAAAAACCTTTATAATTTCAGGATGGTATTGGGCCTGATTTTTCAAACAGCCTCTTGCGGTGATGCCGGGATTTTTTGTCCCGCACCCTTCCTGATCGTGGGGTGCAGGGGCCGCAGCGCCTGCACCTGCCCCAACCCCTGCGTTCCTACATCGAAAACCCGATGGTCTGGCTGCCTTCGCGCCCCCTGGTTTCCGCCACCAGCAGGTCAAGCATCGCCTGCGGCGTCGCAGGCACGTCCAGCAGGGCCTGCCTGCGCACCACCAGGGCAAAGTCCGAGGGGGTGAGCGTGCGCAGCCGGTTCAGCCCCTCGGGCGCGGGCAGGTCAAAGAACCGTTCAAACGCATGGCGTGCCTGTTGTGGCGTGAGATAGTCGAAACGTGCGCGCAACAGGAAGCGGCGCATGCTGGCCGGGTCAAGGCGGGCGGCAAGGTTGGTGGTGCATACGAACGGCAGCGGGTGGCTTTCCATCCATGTCAGCATTTCGTTCACCTGACTGACCTCCCAATTACGTTCGGCCGCGCGGCGATCGCCAAGCAGGCTGTCCACCTCGTCGAAAATCAGGAAGGAGCCGGTGTCGCGTGCTTCGGCAAAGGCGGCGGCGATCTTCTGTTCGCTTTGTCCCACATATTTGTCCAGCAGGTCGGAGGCGCGTTTTTGCAGGACCGGAAGCTCCATCATATCCGCAAGGTAGCGGGCATACGCGCTTTTGCCCGTTCCCGGTGGCCCCGACAGCAGCAGTGACACCGCGCGCGGTGCGCCCGGCCGCGAAAGGCGCGCCGCCAGCCCCGCAAGGTCACTGTCGGCATTGACCAAAGAGGCGTCATACGGCGCATCCCCGCCCGGCGGCGGCATCACCACCCGCCCTGCCGACGCGGCCTGCGTGATGCCGGTGGCGATGGTGCAGACCATGGTGGAATCCCCACCCGCCAGACGGGTCGAACGCAGCGCATTGCGCAGGATCGCAGGCGGGGCGGGAATGGCGCGCGCCAGAAGGGCGGCGGTATCGGGCGTCAGGGGCACCTGTTCCTCCTGCGCCATGTCCTGCCACAGGCGCGCACGCACCGCGACGCCGGGCTGGCGCATTTCGATACACAGCGACATGCGCCGCGCGATGGCGGGGCCAAGCATTTCCAGATCGTTGGCCGTCCAGATCACCGGCGTTCCCCCCTGTTCCAGCAACCGGTGAAAGAACACGCGGCTGTAGGATTGCGGGGCCTCGAACAGGCCGGTGGTGAACAGGTCTTCCGCCTCGTCAAACAGCAGGACGGAGGATGTGTTGCGTAACAGGCGCGTGCTGCACCGCAGGTCCGCCAGCCGTTCATGGCGGGAGGGTTCGTCGCCGCTGCTGTCGGCCTCGCCCACCGGATACAGTGTCGCACCGATCTGTGCCGCAAGGGTTGCCGCGAATTCGGTCTTGCCCGTGCCGGGGGGGCCATACAGCAAGATGTTGATGCCCGGCGCATGGTCGCGCACGGCGGCAGCCAGCACCTTGGCCGCGATTTCGCCCTGTTCGCCAAGATGGGCGAACGCCTCCCACGGCAGGCTTGCCCCGCGTGGCTGTCCCAGCAGGAGGGAACGGATGTCGCCCACCACGCGCGCGCGCCGGTTCATCAACGCCATCAGGCGCGGCAGCAGCGTGATGTCGCCATCCTCGTCCACGCTCATAAGCCCGCTCATGCGTAACTGTCCCTCTGGGGCGAGGGCGGCGGCGATTTCCATTTCCGCACGGTTGAGCAGCATGTGCAGCAGCGAGATGTCCTCGCACAGGAATGGCCCGCGGGAGCGGTTTTCACACAGGTCGTCCCACAACTGCTCGAAATGGCCATTGAGGCGATAACACATCGCAAGGCCAAGGATATCGGTCGCCGCATCGTCCAGACCCGTCGCGCGACGCAGTTCCGACAGCCATGCATCAAGGTAGCCGCCATGCCCCGCCTGCGCGTCGCGTGCCTCTTCCAGGGCATGGCCCAGACGTTTCCATTCGGTCGCGGTGGGGGGGGCGTCGCCGTCGCGGCGGATCATGGCGGGCAGGGCCTTGTCCGGCAGGCCAAGGTCGGGTTGCGCCTGTACCGCGCACCGCACCAGCGACCCCGCATCGCGCGCGCCACGGTGGATCGACCCATGCAACGCACACAGCATGTCCAGCAGACGGCGCATGTCCCCCTTTACCCGCGACGGGCGCGCGGTGGGTACGCGGCGATGGGCCGGGCGTCTGCTTTTGGCAAGCGGCATCGGGTCGGATCTCCTGCTGTTGGGTGGAATATACGGGTCATGGTAAAAAATGTCGTGCGAAAAGGCACCCCCCGCGTCCGCCTCGGGGCTGCCTTGCGGGATGCGCACTGAACCGGGCGCCATGCCTGACGTTTGCACGCCAGCAAGGAGGAAGCACCCCACCCGTCATGGGGTTTGTCCTGGATGATGTGTTCCGGGGGCTGTTTGGAAACAACCTGTTGATAGAAAAAGAAAAAATTCCCCAGACGTCATCTTTCCCCAAAAAATGCGACGTCTTTTGCGGGACTTCCTGAAAAAAGCGCCGCAAAAAGCCCTGGTTGTGAATGCGTGATGTTTTTCAGGCAGACTTTTCAAACAGCGTCTTAACCCTTATGTCGGTACGATACGGTATTGGATCAAGACCTTGGCCCGCCTCTATGGTGGGGAAGGCAGGCATTTACAAGAACCTGGATTCTGGACGGAAAAGAGCCATATGAAAATCAAGATCCCGGCGGTCGCGCGCTATGTGTCGTCCGCTTTTGTTCCCGGCCTTGCGGCGCTGTCGCTTGGTGTGATGGCGACGGTCGCCGCCCCGCATCCCGCACAGGCCGACACGTCGGTTATCGTGGGGAATCAGGTGTCCTCCGCAACGGTGGAAAGCGTGGATCACGAGACGGGAACAGTGCTGTTGCGTGACCACACAGGTGATCTCGTGACCGTGCGCGTCCCGCCCGAGGCCCGCAATGTTCCGCGCCTGCAGGCAGGTGACAAGATCAACATCCG
Source organism: Novacetimonas hansenii (assembly GCF_014843995.1). Lineage (NCBI taxonomy): Bacteria > Pseudomonadati > Pseudomonadota > Alphaproteobacteria > Acetobacterales > Acetobacteraceae > Novacetimonas > Novacetimonas hansenii. Next base: position 513,577 of record NZ_CP062147.1, read on the forward strand.
TTTCTTCAAGACGATCGCCGCGTCCATCGTCCCGCCCGGTACGCAGCCGCCGGAATCGACCATTACCTCGGCCAAGGGATATGCCGGGTTGCACCCGCATGGCATGCTGGTGTCGAACCGCCGCGAACGGGTGCATGTGCTGGCGGTGGACCCCGCCAGGCACCAGATCACGTTTGAGGACGCTGACGAGATCACCCGCACGGAAGTGATCGGGGAAAAGGCGATGCAGGGTTTCCTGAATACCCTGAAGGTGGGGGATACCGTTGACGTCACCGTGACCGACGCCGTGTCGTTCGAGGTGATGAACCGCGTCATCGCCCCGTCCGCCACCGTGACGCAGGCACCCGGCGCCAGCGCACCGCGCCAGACGCCCTGATAATGCAGATGACGGCCCCGCCGGGGCCGCCCGTTATGGGCGGTTGCGGCAGGGTCTTTTTTCCAGAAGGTTTCGCGGGGTATCGTCCTTTTGAAAAGGGGCGATACCCCGCGCCTTTATTCGGATTCCTGTACCTGTCCGGACAGTGAATATCCCGAAACCACACTGTCAAGCATCGTATCAAGTCCATCCTGCAATAACGGGTCCACCCCGTGTGCGACATAGGCGCGGGCACGTTTCTTGATGCTGTTGGCCACGCGCAGGTTGATCGGTTGCGCCGTGCCTTCACGCAGGACACTGGCGACGGACACCTGCCGTTCATGCGCCGCGCGCACCAGCAGGAAGGCAATGTGGTTCAGGATGTTGCCAAATTCAAACCGGCCAAAGCGCGAACGGCAGCGCGTCATTTCGCCCAGAACCTCGATATAGCGGTCGATGACCGGGCGTGAGGTATCCTGCCGGAAATGCAGCATGTGGTATTTCGCCGCGCGTGCATGTTCGATGCGTGCGTCTTCCCATTCGCCCAATGCCTCGTTACGGGTTTCGACCATGCTGTGGCGCGCGCGTGCGTCCAGGCAGGTGGATACGAAATCCCCGTGCGCCGTCGCATCCCATGCCACGCCCCTGCCTGCGCCATCCTCGCGCAGGGCAAAGCGAAAGCGCCTTTGCCCGTCAAGTCCGTACAGGATGGACGTCCCCCCCCGGCACAGCGGGTCGGTACCCAGCACCATGACATGCGACGTATCGCCACGGCGCATGTGATGTTGCCATGTCAGGACGTCAAACAGGCTTTCATCTTCGGCCACGCGGTCGATATGGGCATGGATATGGGCCATGAAACGCGTGGTGGGCATGCCTGCGACGCGTGGCGCGGCAAAGTCGATGCGCCACCAGGTTGCCGCACGCAGCAGGTGAAAGGCCAGTGCATTGCGCAACACCACCAGTTCGTCATCCGCGCCAACCTGTTCGCACAGGGCAGCAACCACGCTGAAACGGTGTGTCAGCATGCTGACCTGCCGTGACATCGGCGTCCACGGGTTGAAATAGTCAACCAGCATTTCCGGACGTGAATGGGTCAGGTGCCAGGCGGCCCGGGTGCAGTGGGTTTCGCGCATCATAAGATCCTTCTTGGCCCATGGGGTCTGGTCCGGCGGGCAGGGAGGGTCAGTAGCCGAGTTGGCGGGGCGCATGGTTGGTATGAAGCCATGGCCCGCGATGGTGTGGGTATGGTGTGCGGTTGATGCGGCATCCCGCGTGCAGGCATGGCCTGACGTATGGATGCCGGGGACATAGGTGCGCGACGGATGGCGTCGCGGCCAGCAACCGGACGGGGGGAACCCCGTTGCGGAGGATGCCTGCCTATATTTATTGATAACAGTTCTTAACATCAAGTTAAAAATAGGACAGGTCGCACTTTCCACCTGACACGGGAATGGCGGTTGGTCAGGGCATGCCTGCCAGATGTCGATGCAGACAGCACGATCTTTCATGATGTCTGTGTAATGTGACGTGTCCCGTGCGAAACATGGCGTGACCGGGATGGGTATATTTCCAATGAATTGGATATAATATATCAGGTCAGGAGGCACTGACTTTTTCTGTCCGGGAATGGCTATACCACTGTCATGGTCGCGGTATTGGGAAAAAATATCCGCTCCCTGACATTTCTACTTCGGGTATGGGTAACTGTTGCATCATGGGGGCGGTTTAAGGGCTACATAAAGAGTCCATTCCAATAACCATATGGAATAATGAAGTTTTTTTGGGAGATATTTTCCACGAAGCTTTGAAAGACATGGTATTTGCACAAAGACCCAGGTCACGCCTGAAAATGTTTCCATTTTCTGGACAATGCGTTGTTTTCAAACGGTCTTTAAACAAAAACGGCGCTGGTAAAAGCTGGTAAAAGACAGTGTCAGTAACATGCTGAAATTATAAATGTTCTGGGGGCGGCGTTGTCCCATATGCTGCGACAAGATGTTGCCCTGTCCGGGGAAAAGGCAACATCTTTATTATTACATATCAATGTATTAATGAATTCAGGGTCATGATCTGCGACGTAGCAGCAGGCGGTCAAGATCAACCAGCGCGCGTCGCACGATGGAGGGATCGGTATGTTTGGCGTCAAACAGCGTCACATCCCCTGCGGCCGACAGCGTATGCAACCCGTCAGTAAACGGGGCGAAGGCCGCGGGCGCGTGCAGGGACGGCGCGGCCCTGGCCTCGAATCGCTGGGGTGTCAGGGTGGTGATATGCAGTGGCGTGATCGCCCCGCCATAGGTGGCGGCGCATTCCTGCGTTGGCAGTACCAGCCCGTTATCCGTCATGATGGGGGTGCCGCCGGGGCGGGTGCTGCGGATGTCGCGGCGCACGGGGTTGCCCGGATGCGGATGCCATGGCCCCATCAGGCGTTCGGCCCATGCAACGTGCAGTTCACTGATACGGTCGATGGGGGAATTGCCCCATGGGGCGTGGAATATCCACCACCGTCCGTCATGGAAAATGGGGGAGGCATCGACGGCGGCACCGGGGAATTCGAACATCTCCACCCGTTCCCAGCGATAGGGAAAATCGGTGGCGCGGTACAGGTTCTGTCGTCCCGAACGGCCGGATTCGGGCATCATGTAAATTGTGCCGTCCAGGTCGGGCACGATCACGGGATAGGACAGGTGCCACGGTTCGACCAGAACCGGGCAATGTTCCAGCAGCGTCAGCGCGCGGTTGAACACGAACACGTCGATGCGCCCGACCTTCACGCGGTAATCATATGCTTCTGCAAAGACATACAGGCGGTCGCCCCGCCAGATGCCAAACGGGTCGGCGATAAAGCGGAATGGGCCAGGATTGTCGATCCATGTAACCGGATGCGCGCCCACGCCATCGCGCAGTACCTGCGTCATGGGGGCATGGATGATCCCTGTGCGCCAGATGTCGGTGCGTCCCAGTCCCAATGTCGTGTCCTTTCATGAAATGACAGGTGAAGGCACCGTTGCGTCCTGCGTCCTGCGTCCTGCGTCCTGCGTCCTGCGTCCTGCGTCCTGCCTTCTGCGCCCTGTGCGATGGCGTTGTGTGTCCGGGTCATTTCCCGCACGCGGCGGGTGTGCGGGGCATGGACCTGCCTGCACCGGATATTCGGCGCGGCTGTTCCGGGCGCTTGCCCTGATCATAGTTCCGACCAAAGGCCCGGACTGCCGACTGGCGCGGATCGCATGTCCGGTTATCACATATTTCACCCTCCGCGCACCGGCAAGGCGCAGAGGCCATGTCCGGCAAAAGGCGGGTGCGTCAGGGGGGCGGTCATGCGTTTCCCCGCCGTGGTCATGGCCGTGGCCCTGTTGTGCTGTGGCCCTGTGCATGGAGGTCGGGCAGGGACAAAACCGCGAAAGGGCCTTGGGGGAAGGGGGCTGCTGGGGGCCGGGTCGCTTTATTCAGGGTATCTCGGACATATCTGCATCGGGGATGTCGATGACGCCATCCCGTCATGGGGGACGGGAACGTGCCATGGGGATTCGCATGGGGATTCGAAAGCCTTGGCGCTTGTCCCCGCGCGACCGCCCCCGCCTCCTGCCCCCGCCCCCTGCCATCGCCCGTATGTTTTCGCGTATGTTTACAAGGACGTTCGTGCTGCGATATCCGGGTGCAGTGGCGCGGGCCCTGCCGGGTTTCCTTGCGCCCCTTTGGCAGGAGGCTTGATTGAGTACCACCACACAGACACGTCGCCGTACCATCCGTGACGTGACCAAGGGCGAGGTGCCGGGCGTATGGCTGACGGCCTATACCGCATCCATGGCGCAGCGGCTTGATGCGCATGTGGATGTCATGCTGGTGGGGGATTCCCTGGGCATGGTGGTCTATGGCCTGCCGAGTACGGTTGGCGTTACGATGGACATGATGATCGCCCATGGCGCCGCGGTCATGCGCGGGTCGCAGCGTGCGCTGGTGGTGGTGGACATGCCGTTCGGATCGTACCAGGAATCCCCCGCGCAGGCATTCCGCAATGCCGCACGCATCATGGCAGAGACGGGCTGCGGTGCGGTGAAGCTTGAAGGGGGTGCGGAAATGGCGGACACGGTGCGTTTCCTGACACAGCGCGGTGTGCCGGTATGCGGGCATATCGGGCTGATGCCGCAGGCGGTCAACGCCACGGGCGGTTTCCGCACGCAGGGGCGTGATGCGCTTCAGGCGGCGAAGGTCACGGCAGATGCCCACGCCATTGCCGCAGCCGGGGCGTTCGCCATTGTGATCGAGGGCACGGTCGAACCCGTGGCGCGCGCCATTACGCGTGAACTTTCGGTGCCGACCATCGGCATCGGGGCCTCGGTGGCCTGCGACGGACAGGTGCTGGTGGTGGATGATCTGGTCGGGGCGTTCGGGGATTTCACCCCCCGCTTCGTCCGGCGCTATGCCGAGGTGGGGTCCGTGATCGAGGACGCCGCCAGCCGTTATGCCGATGACGTGCGTAACCGCCGCTTTCCCACCGATGCGCAGTGTTTCGGTACACGCGGGTAAGGAGGATCGACGGGTGGGGGGAAGCATGCCATGCTGATACCTTGCTGAAGCAGAGACGGTGTGGTGCAGCTCCTTCCCCTTTCCCCTGCCATGGCGGATGCGGCGCGAACGCCCGCGTTTGGCCGACGTGAACTGCTGGCGTTCGGCGCGGGGGACCTGGCGTTCAACATCATCTGGGGGCTGATGCTCAGCTACCTGGAATATTTCTATACCGACATCTGCCTGTTCCCACCGGCCTGTGTGGCGGTGATCCTGCTGTGCGCGCGCGCCATCAGCATCGTGGCCGACCCGGTGGTGGGGGTGGTGATCGACCGGCGCCCGGCGGGACGTCAGGCGCTGCCGCTGTTGCGTATCGGGCTTTTGCCGTTTGCCGCCATGATCGTGCTGACCTTTGTGCCGTTTGGCGGCCCGGGGGGGATTGCACGTTATGTCTGGGCCTGTCTCACCTACATGGGCCTGTGCGTGACCTATAGCGTGTCCAACACAGCCTATGGCGCGCTGACCAGCCTGATTTCGGATGATCCCGCCATCCGCCTGCGCCTTGCCAGCGCGCGCATGGTGGGGGCAGGGTGCGGTACGCTGCTGATCGCGGTGCTGACACTGCCTGCCGTGGACTGGCTGGGCCATGGCGACCGGCGGCATGGTTTCATGCTGTTCATGGTCATGGTTGCGGTGGTGGTCGCCGCCCTGCTGGGGCTTGTGGCCACGCTGTGCCACGAACGCGCCCGCGCGCACCGCGACCGGCAGCCCGTGCGTGTGTTGGCGCGTGCGCTTTTGCGCAATGGCGGGTGGTTGCGCCTGACGGGGGCGATGATCCTCGTCATGCTGGGATCGACCTTCATGTTTGGTGCGCTGGTTTATTACGTGCGCTTCGTGCTTGGCGGCAGTGACCATGACGCGGGCTGGATACTGGGCGCGATGAATGTGCTGGGCCTGTGCGGCAGCGTATGTGGCGCGGCCCTTGCCCGGCGGTGCGGCAACCGGCGCCTGATGGGGGTGGGGACGTGCCTGTGCGGGACGTGGCTGGCGCTGGCATGGATGTGCCCGCCATCATGGCCGGTAACGGTGGTGGCGATGTGCCTGTTTGGCCTGTGCCTTGGCCTGTGCAATCCGGCCTGCTTCGCACTGCTGGCGGAATATGTGGAGCAGGGCGCCCGCACCAGCGGCGTGCGTACGGCGGGGCTGGCATGGGCGCTCAACTCCACGGCGTCGAAACTGGCTTTTGATGGTGGGGGCAGCATGCTGGCGTGGCTGCTGGCAGGATATGGGCTGGTGGCGGGCGATCATGCACAGGCGGCGGGGGCGCGTGCAGGGATCGGGATCGGGTTTCTGGCAATCCCGGCCTGTGCCTTCGTGGCGGCCGGGGTGGGCGTGCTGCTGTTGTGCCCGCGTCCGGCAACGGATGCCGGAAGGCTGTTGAGAAAAGAATAGAAGTCTCTGGCTGTCGCCGACCTCGTTCGAAAATGCAATATTTCCAGGGTTTTTCGGGAAAATCCTGAAAGGACGTTTTTAAAATTTAAAGCCGTAATCTGTGGGAATGATAAAATTTTCAGTAAATATTTTCCCAAAGATCTTTGCAGGACATCGAATTTCAAAAAATATACTAATGTCTGGTATTATCCATTTTCTTGGCAGGCTGCCGGATTGGGATTTTTTACGCAGAAATATTTCTGAAATTACAAAAATAATAGAATTTACAACACAAAAACAGAAATATATTCTCATAATTTATGAATAATGTCCATTCTGGCTTCCAACCCGACAGCCTGTTAGAGACTGTTTGAAAAGGTAAGTCCGACAAGATCGTGAAATCATAAAAGTTTTTGGTGAAGCTTTTTTCAAAAAGCTTCGGAAGACATCGCCTTGTTGCGATCGAAGGGCGACACCAAAAAATCTTTTTCTATTGTCTATCAACGGTTTGTTTTCAGACGCTCTCCTGTTCTTTCATCACGTCGTCCGTTCCAAAGATGCGTTCAGAATCCGGTCGAGGCCGTAAACAGGACCGCAAGCCCGCCGCCCACGTAATAGGTCGGCGCCTGCCCCGCGATGGTGGTGCCATGCACGCCTGTGGTGTCGCGGGCGTTGAAGGTGGGGGCGGCGACACCGGACAGGTAATGCTGGTTGGTGATGTTGATGAAGTTCATGCGAAATTCGGGACGTGACAGGAAATAATGGCTGTCCATGCGGTATCCGAATGCAAGGTTGCCGGTGGTATGGTCCGACAGGCGTTCGTCATTCATGAAGGTCGCATACTGGTGGCCGACATATTTGACGCTCGCCATGCCAAAGAAATGCCCGTCATCATAGCTGAGGCCCGCAGACGCCTGAAGTGTGGGGCTGTTGACCGCCGTAAGGCCGCGCGTAGGCAGCAGGTCGCCATTGGCGGAAATGTCATTGTCGATGGTGGCGTGCAGGTATTCCCCCGACAGATAAGGGCTCCAGTGGTGCCACGGATGGGTCCCGACCTCCACATCCACGCCGCGCGTCGTCTGTCCCCCGCCATTGAGGGTGGAGGCCACGGTCGCGTTGTTCACGTCGATGGTGGTCTGGATCTCGCGGTTGGTGAAGTCATAGTTGAACAGTGTGACCCCCCCCATCAGCCACGTCCCGGAATAGCGGTAGCCCAGCTCCTCCGACACGGAATACTGGTTCTTTACCCTGCTGGGGTCGAGTGCGCCGGTAATCGGGCTGTAGGTGGTGAACAGCGCGGATTCATCGGGGGTGCGGAAACTGGTCGTGGTGTTGAAGAACACCTGATGGCGTGGCGTGATCTGGTAACTGATGGCCATGCGCGGCAGGGGGATGGATGTGTTGCTGCTCACGTTGGTCTGGTTCCACGCGGCGTCGGTCGTGCTGCCATGCCGGTCGAGCATCACGTCCTTGAACCCGACCTCAAGGTGCAGGCGCCTGTGCAGGAACGTCATCCGGTCCCCCGCATACAGGGCGTTGGTCTGCGCGATGGAATGGAAACCACCCGCCTGTAGCTGCCGCCCGTCGGGTGTAAGGATGGTGCGGCTGATACGGTCCACCCAGATATCGGCGGCGGTGCCATTCGCACTGACGGCGGTGAAGGGCTGTTTTTCATTGTCGTCGGAATAATCGTACCATGCGCCCAGTACCAGGTCATGGTTGGCGATGTGCCAGTCCAGAGTGGCGTTGACCCCGGCGCGATAGCTGTTCTGCGTCCAGTTCGCGCGCACCAGATCATCCACGCCGGGAACGCCGCGTGGTGTTGCCTGCCCTTCGGCGTACATCCCGGCATCCGCCAGCGTCGTGCCCGACGGGTCGTTGCCATAACTCCATTGCGCATAGGGCGTCATCTTCAGCCGCAGCCCGTGCGTCAGGCTGAAGTGCGAAGGGGCGGCGACATAAAAGATGCGTTCGGGCTGCCGGTACAGCGGCGCGTAATCCGCTCCGCCCGCCGCGTCATTGGGGTCATAGGTGCGTGCAAGGTTGTTCGCCGCCCCAAATGGCCCCGATTGTTTCCAGTCCGCCTTGTCCACCAGCGGATAGTAGCTGGCGACCATCGTGTTCCATGTCCCGATGAGAGAGACGCGGTTGTCATTGCCCCAGTCGCGCAGGAACTTGAAATCTATATGCTGGCGTTCGTCATGCCCCGCCCCGCGCCAGTTGTCGGTATAGCCGTGGGAGTAGGAGACAAAGCCCCGGATGCCGGTATGGCCAAGGGTTCCCGTCTCCAGCCGCAGGAATTCGCGGTTGGTGTTGTATGACCCATATGACACGTCGGCATATCCGCCCGCATGTTCGGCCGGGTCGCGGAACGTCATTTCCATCAGTCCGCCCGCCGCGTTGAGCACAGGGGCATCAAGATCCGCCGCCCCCTGGGCAAGGGAGACGGTCTGGTAATTCTCCGTATCCGCGAACTGTCCCGGATAGCCGTTATAATAGGCAATGTCGTTCAGCGGCATCCCTTCGAGCAGGTAGCCGATCGAATCCCCGCCCATGCCGCGCACGTTGATGTTCGTTTGTGGCGAGAAGCCAAGCGGGTCGGATGTCGCGACATTGGCCCCGGGCAACATCGCGACCATGTCGAACGCCGTGGCCGAAGGGGCCTGCTTGTCCATGAAATCCGTGCCGATGGTGCTGACGGATTTCGGGGCCTTTTCCTCCCGCAGCAGGCCGCCGCCGGGCTGGTGGCCGTGGGGGTGTGCCTGGGTTACGGAAATGTGTTCGTGCGTGAGTGCGGGCGTGGTCGCGGATGTACGCACATCTGTGGTTGCGGGCGCGGTGGAGGCGGCCAGATGGCGTGTGCGCGGCCCTGCCGCATGGGCAGGTGACGGCCCGCCGGGAGGGGACGGGACGGGGGTGAGGGTGGCCGCCCATGTGGTGCCGTTCGTCCCCCCCATCACGACCATCACGGCGGCCAGCACATGGCGTGGCATGGCGCAGGTGCCCGCCGGGCGGCGCGGGGAAAGGGCGCGGGGGATCATGGAGGGCGGTTTCCTTGGCAAAAAACGTTTGAAAATGTTGATGTTTCAGAAATATGACAATAGCGCCGTCCCCGGCTTTCCACCTTGGAAGAAATGCGCAGGCGATATAATATACCTTCGATCAGGTCCGTAAGCCCTGAAATCATGGTGAAATATGCGCAGTACCGATCGGGCGCATGGCGGACGCGGAAATGGGACAGGGGCTGATGGGACAGGAATCCACACATATCGTCAGCAGTTTCGAACAGGAACTTGAACGGCTGCGGGCCATGATGGTTCGTATGGGCGGGCTGGTGGAACGCCAGACATCGCAGGCGGTCGCCGCCGTGGTGGACCATGACGAAAATGCCGCCGCCGCCGCCCCGGAACTCGACCCGCAGGTCGATGTCCTTGAACGCGATGTAGAGGCGATGGTCATCCGCATCCTTGCCCTGCGCTCCCCCGTGGCGGGCGACCTGCGCGAGGTGGTCTCCGCGCTCAAGATCACGGGGGACATGGAACGCATCGGCGACTGCGCGGCGTCGGTCGCGCGGCGTTCGCTGCGCACCGAACTGCTGGGCACGCGCGTCTCCCTCAGCGGGCTGCGCGGCATGGGACGGCTGGTGCAGGACAACCTGCGCCGCGCGATCGACGCCATGACGCAGCGCGACCCCGAAAAGGCGTATGAGGTGTGGCAGTCCGATACGGCTGTCGATGAACTCTATACCGCGATGTTCCGCGAACTGGTGACATATATGATGGAGGACCCGCGCAATATCGGGCCCTGCACGCATCTGCTGTTCATCGCCAAGAACCTTGAACGCATTGGCGACCACGCCACCAATATTGCCGAGCGCGTGTATTATACCGTGACGGGCGATATCCTGCCGGTCGTGCGCCCGCGTGGCGGTTTTTCAGGTCCCGCCGCGATTGCCGACCTTGTGTCGGGGGATGACACGCAGTGACGTCGCTGTCGACTTCCACCCCGGCCACCGACCCCGGCACGGACCCCCGTGCGAAAATCCTCGTGGCGGAGGATGACGAGGCGCTGTCCGTCCTTGTCACCTATAACCTGGAGGCGGCGGGATACGAAGTCCGCGCCGTGGCCGACGGGCTGGATGCGCTGGAACAGGTGGGATCGTGGCAGCCCGACCTGCTTGTGCTGGACTGGATGCTGCCGGGCCTGTCGGGTGTGGATCTGTGCCGCAGGCTGCGCGCGCGTGGCGGGGCCATGTGTGACATGCCCGTGCTGATGCTGACGGCGCGCACCGCCGAAAGCGACAGCGTGCATGCGCTGGACACCGGCGCGGATGATTACCTGACGAAACCCTGCGGGATGGAGGCGCTCAACGCCCGCGTGCGTGCGCTTTTGCGGCGCAGCGTGCTGAATGCCGGGGCCGGCGGTGTCCAGGCACAGGCCGATGCGACGGCGGTGCTGCGTTTTGTCGATGTCGTGCTTGATCCCGTCAGCCACCGCGTAACGCGTGCGGGGCGTGTGCTGGCCCCCGGCCCGACGGAATATCGTTTGCTGGAATTCTTCATGCGCAATCCCAACCGCGTCTTCTCGCGCGAAGACCTGCTGCGTTCGGTCTGGGAACGTGGGGTGCATGTGGAATCGCGCACGGTCGATGTCCATATCCGCCGCCTGCGCCGTATCCTGAACGAAGGGGATTTGCCGGACCTGATCCGCACGGTCCGGGCCAGCGGTTATGCCCTTGACGACATGTCCGGTGACGTGACGCCCTGATGGCGGCCCCGCCCCGCAGGGCGCGCGCCCATGCATGACCTGCTGGCGGGGATCGCGCTGGGCGGCGGGGGGTATGCCCTGACGCGCGCCATGGTGGCGCGGGGCATGCGGTGGTATCGCCATGGGGACGGCGTATCACGCGCCAGCACGGCGCACGGCAGGGATGCGGATGCGGTGGTGCCGGCGTCCTCCACCCTTATGGACCGTGCGGCGGCGGCGTCGCAGGTCGATCCGCTGGCGACGCTGCCGCATATGCTTGACCTGCTGCCCGGCGCGTGCATCGTCTTTGGCCCGCGTGGCGACCTGGCCCATGCCTCCACCTCCGCACGTGACATGTTTGGCGATACGCTGGGCGCGATCGTGCGCCATCCCGCGACGCAACAGGTGCTGGAACAGCTTTCGACCACGGCGGAAACGACCGTCACGCTTGATGTGCCGGTGCGCCGGGTCGTGCGCGTGCTGCTGCGGCGGATCGCGCCTTCGGCACCGGGGGGGCGCGGGGTTGTCGTTGCCCTGCTGGAGGATCGGACGGGACAGGATGCGCTGGACCGTATGCGCGGCGATTTCGTCGCCCATGCCAGCCATGAACTGCGTACGCCGCTGGCCGCGCTGTCGGGGTTCATTGAAACCCTGCGTGGCCCTGCCGCCAATGATGCGCCTGCGCGGGCGCGCTTCCTTGGCATCATGGCGGGGCAGGCCGAACGCATGCTGCGCCTGCTGGACCGGCTGTCGTACCTGTCGCGGGTGCAGATGGTCGAACATCAGCGCCCGCGCACGCGCATCGATGTCGCCCCCGTCGTCGCCCGCGCCATGGACGAGGCCCGCCCCCTGCTGGAGGGCGCGGACATTACCTGTGCGCTGGATGTGGCGCCCGACATCATGCCGGTCATGGCCGATGGGGACCAGATCGTGCAGGTCATGCTGAACCTGGTGGGGAACGCCATCCGCTATGCCCCCGGTGTCGCGGGGCGCAGGGCGCGGGTGGATGTCACCGTGGCGAACGCGACCGGGCGGGATGGCGGCCCGCACGCGCCGTGGCCGTGCGGTGGGGGCGTGGTCGTGTGCGTGCGTGACAACGGCCCCGGCATTCCCGCGCGTTACCTGCCCCGGGTGACAGAGCAGTTTTATCGCGTGCCGGGACAGGTGCAGCAGGGCACGGGGCTGGGCCTTGCGATCGTCAAGCATATCGTGGACCGCCACGGTGGCCGCCTGCAGATCGAAAGCCGGGAGGGGGAGGGCACATCATGCACGCTGTGGCTGCCCCCGGCGGAGGAAGGCGCGCGCGACCGGCGCAATGGGGCAATCCCCCCTGCATGACGCGCCATGCCAGAGGGCGCGATAAAGGCGCCCCCCGTTGGAAACAGACCTTCCCGGAAGGTGTCTTTTGTTCCTGTGAACAGGTTGTTTTTTAACACCCGTCAGGTTTCGGGGCCGGGATGTGCCCTCTCCTGCAACTCCCCTTCATAGATCGCCACCTGAGCGGACAGCCACGTGCGCAGCAGGCGCAGGGCCGTGCCTTCCCACACATGTGCCGGCGCACGCAGCACATATGACCCCAGCGCGACCCGGCGCAGGGGTGTTGCCGTCGTGGTGACGGGGCATAACAGTCCCGCCCGCAGGTCCTCCGCCAACAGGTAAGGATTGCCCAGCGCGATGCCCTCCCCCGCCCGTGCGGCCGCCAGAGCAAGATGCGCCTGCCACAGCCGTCCCGCCGCGGGCACCGTGCCGATCTGCACCGATTGGGCCGCGAACCATAATTTCCACTCCGTCTCGTCATCCTCCAGCAGCAGGGGGGCGTCCAGCAGATCCGCCGCCGTGCGGGGCGGGTGGGACAGGCGCGCAAGGCAGCGCGGGCTTGCCACGGGAAAGACCGCCGGGCGGGTGATTTCCATGCAGCGCATGTTGCGTTCCGGCCCCCTGTATTCCGGTCCTTGCGGTTCATCGGTCATGTACCGGATGTCGGCATGCAGGGCGCCAGTGCCATGGCGGGGATCAAATCCGGTATCGGCATCGACGGGACGCAGTAACAGGTCGATGCATGGATGGTCGCGGCGAAAGACCGACAGGCGCGGCAGCAGCCAGTGATAGGCAAAGCCATGCGAACAGGTGACAGTCAGATGCGCAATATCCTGGCGCATGTCCGCCGTGGCGTGGGCCAGTCCCTCCAGCAGGGGGATGATCCGCGCGCAATAGATTTCGGCCTGTGGGGTCAGGCCGCCCTGCCCGGTGCGCAACGGCACGCCAAGTGCGTGTTCAAGATCGCGCAGGTGCCGGCTGACGGCGGCATGGTCGATCCGCAGTTCTGCCGCCGCCCGGCGGATGGCCCCGGTGCGGGCGAACGCCACGAACGCATTGAGCGCCGCAAGCGAGGGAATCCGGTATCGGTTTTCCATCAGGGTTTTACGATCCATAACATGTCCCATCCCATGGCCGGGCGCGCAGTGTGGACGGAACGGTGTCCATGGCCTGCCCATGGATACGGCGCCATCTGTCACGTCGGCAGCCATGCGCGCAATAGGGTGCATGACCGTCCGCCACGGTGCAACGCCGCCGTCATGTCAGGGGATGATGCAAGGGAGGGATATCCGTAAACAGCCCCGACAGAAGTAATGAATGGCACGAAAGGTCATTTTTTCAGGAATTCATGGTCTTTGTAATGATTTTTCAGACGAGTATTTACCAGAAATTTTATGATTTCATGATATTGCCGACGGACGGGCGATGCAGGGGCGGCGGTGCATGGTGACAGGGCAGAAGAATTTCTGGACAGGCCGGTGCGAAGAAAAAACCGCACATGTTCAGATATGCTGGCAAAACGTGATGATGACAGGCAATAAATGGGGGAACTTTTCAGGTACCCATTGCGATAAATACATAAAATATTCGGCCATGAGACACGGTATGGTGCCGTATGGATGAAATCATGATCGTGACGATGCAATCATGTATAAATTATCCTGATGATCTATAAATAATTCAGGTCGTGCATATATACAGGAACCAACAGCGCCGGAAGACAACAATTGCGTAGTGCGCCGCATGGGATTATTATCAATGCAAACGGTGATATTATTCTGATATTTTCTGCATGAATGGTGAGAAATTGGATAAAAAACACATCCAGACCCCTGAACTCATGTCCCTGACAACGGATATCGTGTCAGCTTACATGATCAATAACAGCCTGCCGCCCGAACGTGTGCCGGACCTGATCCGCAACGTTTTCGCCGCACTCGGCGCCACAGGCGGCGATGGGCAGGAAACAGCGGAACCGTTGCAACCCGCCGTGCCAATCAAGAAATCCGTCTTCCCCGATTATATCATCTGCCTTGAAGACGGGAAGAAGCTCAAGATGCTCAAGCGGCATCTTGACCGGGCCTATGGCATGACGCCGGAGCAGTATCGTGAAAAATGGGGCCTGCCGTCGCATTATCCGATGACCGCGCCCAATTACGCGGCGAAACGTTCCGCCCTGGCGCAGCAAAGCGGACTGGGGCGCACGGTTCCCGTTTCCGCCCATGCCGGTGCGGCGCCCATGCTGGAGGAACCGCAAACCGCGGCACCGCGCGGGCGGCGCAAGAAGAACGCCGGGGGCTGACACCCCTCCCGGTTCCCCACCATCACGGTGTCCCTGTCACGCGGTTTATGTGTGGCAGGGGTATGATGTGCCAGTGGCATGATGTGGCAAGGGGGATATGGACATGTCACCGCACCGTGGTGATGGTATGGTGATGGTATGTGGCGTGAGGATGTGCGAAGGCCCGTCAGGGCGTCAGGGCGTCAGGGCGTCAGGGCGTCAGGGCGTCAGGGCGTAGTCGGCGGCGGCGCGTCGAGCAGGCGGCGTTCATGCGCCGTGATGGCCTGTTCCAGTGTATAGCTGTCGAGTACACTCATGAATGACCCCAGCGCCTCGTTCAGGATGCCGCGCAGGGAACATCCCCCCACCAGAAGGCAGGGCCGCACTCCTTCGGCAGGGGCCTGCATGCAGCTTACAAGGCCGAGGTCTTCCTCGGTATAACGTACGACATCACCGATCAGGATATCATGCGCGGGGCGACCAAGGCGCAATCCCCCCCTGCGGCCACGCAGGGTCTCCACAAAGCCACCACGGCCAAGACGGTGAATGATCTTGATCAGATGATTTTCCGAAATGCCATAGGCCTGCGCGATCTCGTGGATGGAGGTCAGGCGGTCCGTATGGATTCCCAGATAAATCAATGTTCTGAGGGCATAATCAGTATGCAGGGTCAGGCGCATGGGTCAATAGGTATGCAACATGAACATCTTTTTCTAGCATTATAAAAGATGTGAAAATTATACATCTTATTGAATGTTCCCCGTGACCGCATGCCGTGATGGCAGGCCCCACGCCATAAGTACCGTCCGCGTTTCAGCATTTTTGCGGCACAGGATTATGGTCCCGCCATCATTGCCAAGCTACGCCGCTGCTGTTCTATCACCCATCCCAGCCAGCTTTACCGGGGGGATAGGGGGCGGCATTCTGTGGTCTTGCGGTG
This sequence comes from Novacetimonas hansenii, assembly GCF_014843995.1. Lineage (NCBI taxonomy): Bacteria > Pseudomonadati > Pseudomonadota > Alphaproteobacteria > Acetobacterales > Acetobacteraceae > Novacetimonas > Novacetimonas hansenii. The sequence continues at coordinate 529,156 of NZ_CP062147.1, forward strand.
CTGATGGTGAACCTATGCCGCCCCGGTGCAGGAAGGGGCAGGCATGTGCGGTGTTACCGTGCATGAAGGGTATGAAAAGGCGCGTAGCATCTCGCATGGTCGAAGCGACAGGTCAGCGTTGAGGAAATGCCATGCGCCGTCAGGAGACGACCCGGAAACATCCCACGGACAGGGGCGACCATAATCGGGGCCAGTCACGGCGCGCGGTTATATCCGCCCGCCTTTCGTTTCCAGAGTTTCCACCAGTGCGGACCGGTGCGACAGCAACTTATGCTGGAGGTTGATCGCCGCCAGTAGATCTGGAAGATGACACACCGATCAGGCTGCATATCTGGCCGAAGGGCCAATGTGTCAGTGCGTTTGGCTCATTCTATCTTGGTAGAGTGAGGGCGATCCGATATCGAATATGGTGTGGCGACGGCAAAGACGCCCCATGACATTTGCGGTGTGAGTGGGGGGGCCTTCAAGGGCAGAGTCTGGCCCATGATCCGTTGGCGCAGGATTGCCATACCGCGGCCCAGGTTCCGCAGCGCCGGGAGACTGTTTGAAAAGGTAAGTCCGACAAGATCATGAAATCATAAAAGTTTTTGGTGAAGCTTTTTTCAAAAAGCTTCGGAAAACCCAGATTTTTTGAAAAAGTTGACACCCAAAAAACTTTTCTCGTTTTTCATCAATAATTTGTTTTCAAACAATCTCTAAAACGCGATGGCCCGTCAAGGAAAACGCCTGCCCCGTGTTATCGGGACAGGCGTTTTTTGAAAAGGTCTGGCTGGAAACAGTGAAAGTCCCTGATTGTCACATTTTTGAAAAAATATGACATTTGTTTGTGGCTTTTAAAACATTCACCAGGGACTTTTTAAATTCAGACAGTCGAAGGGGACGCATCCTGTCATGCGATGCGGCCCCGAAAACTTTCTGAAATCCCGTCCTGCCGATCAGAAACTTGCCCCGACCGTCAGGAAGAACATGCGCGGTGCAATCGGGAAGGCTGTGTACTGGCCACTTGCATTATTGGTGTTCAGGGTGGACCACCCACGTGTGCCCGTCAGGTTGGTGATGTTGCCCTGTATCTTCAGGCCCTGCACATGCGGGATGTTGCGGATGGTGTATCCGGCATTGATGCTGAACAGGGCATAGGCCTTGGCCGACAGGTCATTGGTGAAGGTGGTGTACCGCCGCCCGATCACGTCGCCGACGAACTGCCCATAGAAATCGCCCCAGTTGGTGGAGGCCACGAATTTTTCGGTCCAGTTCGGGATGCCCGCGACATTCTTGCCCGCCGTCGGCACAACTGTCGTCCCGGTTACGTAATTGTCGTTATAGACCGACTTGTTATACGAAAGCGCATTATAGAAGGAGAAATGCGGCCCGAACTGTGCCGTCATGGAAAAGTCCATGCCGTCGGTAGTGACCGATCCCACATTGGTCAGGATGCTTGCACTGCCGATGATGTAGGACACGTTGCTATTATAAGGCGAAGACGCGACCGACAGCAGGCGGTTTGAATAATGCACGTGGTAATATTCAAGCTGTCCGCTGATGTTCGTCAGTGGACCAAGGTGGACATGGCGGTTGGTGCGCAGGCCGGTTTCATATGTCCATGCGGTTTCGACCTTGCCGTGCTTCTTGAAATCCTCGAACGCGGCCTGGCTGGTCATGCCCCACGGGCTGGCATTTCCATAACCGGTATCCTGGAAAGAACGCATGTTCTCCTGGATGTTTGCAAACCACTGTTCATGCGGCGTGATGTTCCACAACGCACCGAATGCGGGCAGGAAGGGCTTGACCGTATTGACGTTGCCACCGGGGATGGTGCGCGCGGTCGAAGGCGACAGCGATCCCGGCAGGGCCGCGACCGGCAGGGTGCCATCGGTATAGACCAGTTCCGACTTGAACCCGGCGCTGAGCATGAAATTCTTGGTGATCTGCCAGCTATCCTGCAGGTGGGTCGTGATGGTGTTGGTATAGAACAGGTTGGTATATTGATGGATCAGCGGGTTCTGCTGCCGGTCATACGGGCTGGTGGGATTGTCGATATTGAATGCGTACCAGCGCCGGGCCTGCGTATTGTCGTTGCGTTCGTACCAGCCACCCAGTTCAATATTGTGGTGGCCGACCTTGTAATGCAGGGTGGACATGATGCCGCCCCGGTTGTCCCAGTATTCCGTCGTGCGCGTCGCCATGCCCGAACCGCCGAACACGCCAGAAAGCTGGGAGGAGGAATCGTTGGGGAAATAGGCGCTGAACAGGGTCGGCAGGCCGGCGGCGCTGATCGGGCCTGCGACGACGCCTTCGCCCATGTCGTGATGGTAATAGATCTGGTTGTCCCAATGCAGGTTGGACGTGAAATCATGTGTCCATTTCACATACGCCAGGAAATCCTCGCGCTGTGCATCGGAATAGTAATTGCGATAATTGTTGCCCGCGGCCTTGTAGGCGGCGGAACCGTTATAATAGTTCACCGCTTCCTTCAGGTTCGGATACAGGAACGGGCGCACATACATGCTGCCGCCAGCGGGTTCGACGATGCCGTCTTCGTTGGGTTCGGTCTTGTCTGACCAGTCGAAGAAGGCCGTGACCTTGTCCTTGGACCCCTGGTGGACGAACTTGGCGTTCACCTGGTTGCCGCCCTGGTGTCCCGCGAAATCCCATGCCCGTGCATCCTGCCGCGCCCACGAGAAATAGGCCGAGTTGCCGTTGCCGAAATCGCCGGTGTCAACACGTGCAAAGGTACGGAATGTCGACCAACTGCCGAATGTCTGCGAAATCTGCCCGCCTGCCTTGTGCATCGGGTCCTGCGTCGTGAATTGCAGCGAACCGCCAAGGTTGGATGTCGATGCAGTGCCCAGCGCACCCGCGCCCGTCGCGACCGAGGCGGAAGCGATGTTTTCGCTCAACGCCGCGCGCTGTGGTGACAGGCCGTTATAGTTGCCATAGGACTGATCGCCCAACGGGACACCATCAAGGGTAAAGCCAAGCTGGTTCTGGTTGAAGCCGTGGATGTACAACGACGAATTCTGTTCGTTATTGCCCCATGGGTCCGCATTTTCAAAGACAACACCAGGAAGAATTTCAAGCGCCTTGACCGGGTTGATGCCGGGCAGGATGCGCTGCAACTGGGTGTGGTTGACGCTCTGTTCCGAACGGGTGCGTCGGGACGTCGCCATGATCTGTTCCACATTCGATGTGGAGAACTCGCCTTTTTCCTTTTTTGATGTTGCGTTGGTCTTGTGGGGGGTGCGGGTGGACTTCTTCTCTGCCGTGGGGGTCTGTACTGTCTGGGCATGGGCAACGGACAGCGCAATGGCAGAGCAGAACAGGCCAAGGGCAATACGACCACTGCGGATCAACTTGGGTGGCACCTGGGATTCTCCTGAGTGAAAAGGCAGGAGATGATCTATCGGCACCTTTGCGTTATTTCATGTGAAGGTTTCATGACAGTGCGCGCATGCAACACCATGCCCGTGAAATGACGATTATTGTGGGCATTATTGAGGTTTTCGCCGTTTATGTTGTAACGACGCGCCCGTTCACCCCGGCAGGATAAATGCCAAAGATGGATAATACCCCGCTATGCCGGGACATGTGACGGGCCGTACTGTCCGTGCCGGTACCATGCCCATGTACTCAATTATGCCTATGCAGGTGGCGGGGTTGAACGTGCGCGCGTGCGGTGGGATCATGGCGTGACCTTATGCCGGAGTTCGCATCATGCCGCCATCCATTCCCCCCATATCACCGGACCGGCGGAATTTCGTGCGTGTGCGCGGTGCGCGCGAACATAACCTGCGTGATGTGGAGATTGATGTGCCGCGCGATACCATGGTGGTGTTCACCGGGGTATCGGGATCGGGCAAGTCCTCTCTGGCGTTTGGTACCTTATATGCAGAGGCACAGCGCAGGTACCTTGAATCCGTCTCTCCCTATGCACGGCGTCTGTTTCAGCAGATGCCGGTGCCTGATGTGGACATTGTCGATGGCCTGCCCCCCGCCATCGCGTTGCAGCAGCAGCGCGGCGGCAGTTCGGGCCGGTCATCGGTCGGCAGCATCACCACGCTGTCGAACCTGCTGCGCATGCTCTATTCGCGCGCGGGCACCTATCCTCCCGGTCTGGCACGGCTGGAGGCGGAATCATTTTCCCCCAACACGCCCATGGGGGCGTGCCCGCGCTGTCACGGGCTGGGCCGTGTCCATGATGTGACGCAGGCCACGTTGGTCCCCGATGACGGCCTGTCGATCCGCGATCGCGCCGTCGCCGCGTGGCCCACCGCATGGCAGGGGCAGAACCTGCGCGATATCCTGATTACCATGGGCATTGATGTGGATTGCCCCTGGCGCGACCTGCCGCGCAAGACGCGTGACTGGATTCTGTTTACCGATGAAACGCCCACTGTCCCGATCTATCCGGGCCTGACGCATGCGCAGGTGCAGGCCGCGATCGCCCGTGGGGTTGAACCCGCGTATCAGGGAACATTCACCGGTGCGCGCCGATACGTCACACAGACCTTCGCCAATTCGCAAAGTGCGAACATGCGCGCGCGCGCGGCGTCGTTCATGATCTCCACCGACTGTCCGCTCTGTCATGGGCAGAGGCTGAACCCCGATGCGCTGCGTGTGACGTTCGCGGGGATGAACATCGCGGCGATGGGGGCGCTACCGCTTGGGCGTATCCGTGGCGTGCTTGCAGGCGTGGCCGATATGGCCGCGGGTACGGGTGACGATGCCATCGCGATCGCGGCGCGCCGGATTGCCGCCGACATGGTCGCGCGCATCGACGTGCTGATGCAGCTCGGGCTTGGATACCTGCAGATGGAACGCGGGGTGCAGACGCTCTCGCCCGGTGAGTACCAACGCCTGCGTCTGGGAACGCAGATCCATTCCAGCCTGTTTGGCGTGGTCTATGTGCTTGACGAACCGTCATCGGGTTTGCATCCGGCCGATACGCAGGCGTTGCTGGGTGCGTTGGGGCGGCTGTGTGCGGCGGGCAATTCGCTGTTTCTGGTCGAACATAACCTTGATGTCATCCGTCACGCCGCATGGATTGTCGATGTCGGGCCGGAGGCGGGGGAGCGTGGGGGCGAAATCCTGTATTGCGGCCCGCCGCAGGGGTTGCGCGATGTCGCGGCGTCACGCACGCGCGAGTACCTGTTCGCCACGTCGCAGGCCGTAACCCATACGCCGCGCACGCCGCAGGGCTGGCTGAGGCTTGCGGATATTCACTGGAACAATCTTGACGGGCTGGAGGCCGCCTTTCCATTGGGGGCGTTTACATCCGTGACCGGGATTTCGGGGTCGGGGAAATCCTCGCTGGTCAGTCATGCGCTGACGGGCATCGTCGCGCGCGCACTGGGGCAGGCCCTGCCGGTGGCGGACGACGACGACGGGGACACGCAGGCCCCGACCCCGGAAATCCGCCATCTCGAGGGGCGCATCGCCTCCGGGCTGGAGGGGATCGGGCGCCTTGTGGTGATTGACCAGAAGCCCATCGGTCGCACCCCGCGTTCAAACCTTGCGACCTATACCGGCCTGTTCGACATTGTGCGCAGGCTGTATGCCCGTACCGACCTTGCCCGCGCGCGCAGGTATGATGCGGGGTGGTTTTCCTTCAACCTGGCCAAGGGACGGTGCCCGCACTGCCAGGGGGCTGGCTCGGTGATGGTTGAACTGCTGTTCCTGCCCAGTGTCTATGCCCCGTGCCCGACATGTCATGGCGCGCGTTACCGGCCGGAGGTGCTGGAGGTGACATATCGCGACCGTTCCATCGCCGATGTGCTGGCGATGAATGTGGATCAGGCGCTGGCGTTTCTGTCGGATGTGCCCAACGCCGCGACGTGTCTGTCGATCCTGCAACGCAGCGGCCTTGGGCACCTGCGGCTGGGTCAGCCTGCGACCGAACTGTCGGGGGGCGAGGCGCAGCGCATCAAGCTTGCGACCGAACTTCAGAAACAGCGGCGTGGGCATACGCTGTATGTGCTGGATGAACCGACGACCGGGCTGCATCCTTCTGACGTGGATCGCCTGTCGGCACACCTGCATGAACTGGTGGATCAGGGGAATACCGTGATCGTGGCCGAACATGACATGCGCATGGTCGCGGGCGGGGACTGGGTGATCGACATGGGGCCCGGTGCAGGTGAAGAAGGCGGCACGATCGTCGCGGCCGGCACACCGCAGGCAGTGGCGCAGGCCACCGGCAGTGTCACGGCGCCGTTCCTTGCGCGGTATGTAGGGTAGGCTCTTTTTTGGCAACGATCTTTCAAAGGAACATCTGAAATTTCCAATTTATTATCAATGCATTAGGGATTTTTTGAAAATAACGCACTGATAAAAAAGAAAAGTTTTTGGGTGCCGCCTTTTGATCGAAAAAGGCGGCGTCTTCTGAAGCTTTTTAGAAAAAGCTTCACCAAAAACCTTTATGATTTCAGGATGTTATCGCGTCTGACTTTTCAAACAGCTTCTTAAGGGAAAGGGCGGCATCTGGAACTTCTCTTGGCTGTCCTCAAACAGGCACCTTCTATAAAACGGGGGCATTGCCCCTGACCTGACGGATATGCCGTGTTCCTGCGCCAGTTGACCTACCTGATCGCCCTTGATCGTTTCCGCCACTTTTCCCGTGCGGCGGAACATTGCGGTGTGTCGCAGCCCGCATTGTCGGCAGGGATCAGGCAGCTTGAAAACGAACTTGGTGTGTGCGTCATCCATCGCAACCGCCGCTTTCTTGGCCTGACGGAGGAGGGGCGGCGGGTGCTGGCATGGGCCAAGCAGACGCTTGCGGCGCTTGACGGGTTAAAGCAGGAGGCCGCGTTCGCACAGGACGTATCGGGCGGGTCGCTGTCGGTTGCGGTGATGCCGCCTGCGCTGCTGACCATTCCGTTGCTGCTGGAAAGCTTCCGCACCGCCATCCCCAGCCTGCATCAGGAAGTCCGCTCCGCCGCGGCAGGCGAAATCGCGCGTATGTTGCGCGAACATGAGGTGCAGTTGGGTGTAACCTATCTCGATCAGGTCCCGCTGGGGGGCGCGTTCGATGTGCGGCCACTTTATGCGGAACAGTATGTGCTGGCGGGTGCGCTGTCGGCCCCCGTGCCTGACCGGTCCGAATGTGACTGGGCGGAGGTCGCGTCCATTCCGCTGTGCCTGTTTACACGCAACCTGCGCAGCCGCCAGATCATTGATGCCGGCTTTCGTGAGGCCGGTGTCACCCCGACCATCATGCTGGAGACGGATTCCATCAGCCTGCTGCATTCCGAACTGCGCGCGGGTCGCCTGTGCAGCATCCTGCCGGTTGCGGCCCTGCCGGAGGTCGTGGGCGGTGCGGGCCTGCGCACCTGTCCCATCGTGCCCTGTGTCGCGCCGGAGGTGGCGATCGTGCGCCTGCGCCAGCCCAACCCGTCCGCCGTTCTGGCGCGTGTTTGGGAGGTATGTATGCGCTTGCGGACCGATGATGTGTTTTGTGTGTAAGGGAAAGGGTCTTTTGTCGTCAGAAAGAATGAGGCAGAAAGGTTTCCGGCCCCATCAGGGGGATGCCGCCAGTCATGGTGCCACGTAAAGACTGTTTGGAAAGAAGCCCACGGGAATTATGGGATTTCTGGAGGCTGCCTTCCCCAAAGCCGCCTTGAAAATCTTTACCGGAAATTTCCAGAAGAGAGTGTTTGAAAAAATCATTGATAAAAAAAGAAAAGTTTTTAGGTTCCGACTTTTAATCGAAAAAGGCGGTGTCTTCTGAAGATTTTCACGGAATGCGTCACTAAAGAACATTTATAATTTAAGTATGTTATTGAGACTGACTGTTCAAACAGCCTCTAATTCCGGCATGATACTGATGCTGTTTTTTCAGGTAGCTTTCTGAAGGGCCGTGGTCAGGTCTTTGCCATCAGGTTTCGCAAGGTGCGGCGAATCCGGCTTTCATACTCCCTCCTTATCATATCATCACGACAAACGATTGGACCCATGCGGGGGCGGATTTGCATGGTGCCCACGCCATGACCGCGCGCCCCCACGATCCCGACACGTTTTCCGCCCTCCTGCCGCCTTTTGTGCGCAGGCTGTCGTGGCTGTATGCCCCTTCGCTGGCGGATTTCGCCTTTGCCCTGCGTACGGCGTTCGCCGCGATCCTGTCGCTGCTGATCGCGATGTGGATGGAACTCGACAGCCCGCAATGGGCACCGCTGACGGTGTGGGTGGTGGCGCAGTCCTCACGCGGGGAAAGTCTGGCGAAGGCGCGGTGGCGTGTGGGGGGGACGTTGGTGGGCTCTGTTGCCGCCATGGCGCTGATTGCGGCATTTCCACAGGCGCCGGGCCTGTTTTTCTGTGCGCTGGCGGTATGGATCGGCCTGTGTTGCGCGGGGGCGACGCTGCTGGACAATTACCGGGCCTATGGGCTGGTGCTGACGGGTTTCACATCGGCCATCATCGCAACCGGCGCGATCCTGGAACCCGACCATGTGTTCGATATCAGCGTGGCGCGCACCAGCTATATCGTGTTGGGCGTGGTGTGCGAGGCGACGCTGGCGATCGTGTTCATGCCCTCTGTCGCCCCCCATGCGCGCCAGGCATTGCATACGCGCCTGATGGTGGCGTTCGGCAATACGACGCGCACGGTGGCGGACCTGCTGGAGGGGGAGGTCCCGTCCACCGCGATGGGGGCGACGTTGGGGGAACTGGTGGCCTTCAACAGTCAGGTGGAGTTCAGCGAGCTTGAACTCGAACCCGGCAGCCGGACCGGGGACCATGCGCGTGCCGCCCTTGCGGCGATGCTGGGCCTGCTGGCGCGGGCGCGCGGGGTGTCGCTGTTGCTGGCGGGGGGGATACATGCGCCGGATGCGGGTCATGACGCGTGGGAATATAGGCGCGAACTGTGCGCGGTGCTGCGTGCTGGTGGGGGGATGCGGGCGGGGGTTGCGCGCCTGCAGGCCATCTGGCGTGACCGGCAGGCGACGGCGGCGCATCCGGCCATGGCCGCCCTGTTCATGGAACTCCTGGCGCAGGTGGGGCATGTCCTGTCCGAAATCCATGCCAGTGACCATCCCGTGCGCCATGACCGTTTCCGCTTTCGCGTCGTTTCCCGTCGCCATGCGGTGGAGGCGCTGGAAAATGGCGTGCGTGCGTCCTGCGCCATCCTTGGCGCATGGCTGGTGTGGGAGGTCACGGCATGGCGGCAGGGGGCGGCGTTCATTTCCTTCCTCGCGCTGGTGTATGGCCTGCTGGCGACACGTGAAAATCCGGTCATCGCGGGCACGCCGTTTTTCAAAGGGGGGCTGTACTGCGCGGGTGTGGGCACGGTGCTGGCGTTCTGGGTCATTCCCGCAATGACCGCACCGGAAATGCTGGTGCTGGCATTGCTGGTGCCCATGACCATCGGTGGCCTTGCCGCGCGTAATGCAGCGACGGCGGGATATGCATTTTCATTCAACATGTTCCTGCCGGTGCTGGTTGGCCCAATGAACCAGGGACGCATTGACGAGGCGGCGTTCCTGAACGGGACGCTGGCGTTTTTGTGCAGCATCCTGTTCGCGATCCTGACCTATCGCATCGTCGTGCCGTTCCGTATCGATTCCCACATGCGCCGTACGGCGGCATGGACCGCACGTCGCCTGCGGGGGCTGGGCGCGGGGCGGGAACATGCCTCCGCACATCAATGGCTGGCGGCCTGCGCGGGCAGCCTTGTGCGGATATTGCGTAATTCCGCCACCGTGCCGCCGGACATGGTCGAAGAGTACATGCGGGCGCAGTTACGGGCGATGACGCTGGGCTTGAGTGTGATTGCATTGCGTGATGTCGCACGCCGCAATGACCTGCCCCCCGCCACACGGCAGGCGCTGGCGCTGTTCATGCGGCGTTGGCATCAGGGGCGGGCGGGCGAGCATGGCACTTTGCGGATGATCGAGGGGCGGGTCGCACAACAGGTTCCCGCAACGCCACAGGCCATGCAGCAGCGTCAGGTCGTGCTGTCGTGCCTGTATCTGGTGCGTATGCTGCTTACGCCCGTGGGCAAGGTGACATCATGAAAATAAAAAGCCCCCCGGCACGCCGCCTGTCTGCAAACGGCGGTGTGTCGGGAATTTTCAGGAATTCCACCCCTGATGTTCAGGCATGCAGCCCACAGGCGGCTTCGGGCATCGGGCGGCAGGCATTTCCCATGCGCATCAGGCTGCGGGCATGGGCGCGCGCATCCTCCATCGTGGCATAGCTGCGGCCGTTCATCTGGATGGTGCGTTCATGCAGGGCGCGGAAACTGCACGGCCCGTCACGGTGGTCGCGCAAGACGACGCCCAAGGTGATCCCGTTGATTTCAACGATGCTGGATTCAAACATGTCCTGCCTGCTGTCTTTGTCTTTATGTGCACATATCGTGCATTCGCGCCCGCTATGCCGGATGGAACGGGTTACGGGCAAGACGAAATAAATGAACTTTGCATGACAGTAGAGGCAGGTGGGCTGTCATAAAAACTTAACATATGTGTTGAAGGATTATTATTGATCCTGCACGTTGTCATTGTCTAACCCTGAAGATGCGTTACGCATATCAGGAAAAGACATGGCGCAATACATGGCTCCTACCACAATTTCGGATGAAACCACCAAGGATACGGCAGTGTCGGATCGGCGTGGTGACATTGTGTTCGGGCTGGTCGCGCGCATGGCGGGCTGGCTCATACTTCTGGTCATGGCCGGGATCATCATTGTCCTTGTCGCCGGTGGCTGGCGCGCGCTGGCCAATTTCGGCCCGCAGTTTTTCACCAGCACCGCATGGGATCCGGTAACGCAGCATTTCGGGGCGGCGACGTCCATCTTCGGCACCCTGGTGACTACGCTCGTGGCCCTTGTCTTTGCCGTGCCATTCGCGTTCGGGGTGGCCTTCTGGCTGGTGGAAATGGCGCCGCCCGCACTGGCGCGCGTGATTGAAACCGCCGTGCAGCTTCTGGCCGCCGTGCCGTCGATCATCTTTGGCATGTGGGGCTTTTTCATTGTCGTGCCGTTCATGGCCCATCATGTCGAACCCGCGACCAAGCATATGCTGGGTCATGTGCCGGGGGTCGGGCTGCTGTTCAGTGGCGCGCCCTATGGCACCGGGCTGCTGACGGGTGGGGTCGTGCTGGCGCTGATGGTCACGCCGTTCATCTGTTCGGTGATGAGTGATGTCTTCACCTCCATCCCCGCCGTGCTGAAGGAAAGTGCCTTTGGCCTTGGCGCCACCCGGTGGGAAGTGATGCGCAAGGTCGTCGTGCCATGGTCACGTCAGGCGGTGATGGGCGGGATCATGCTGGGTACCGGCCGTGCGCTGGGGGAGACGATGGCCGTGACCTTCGTTATCGGCAATGCCAACCATATGGGATGGTCGCTGTTTGCGCCCGGCAATACGATCGCATCGCTGATCGCGCTGGAATTCCCCGAAAGCCCGGCCGGCAGCCTGAAACTGTCGGCGCTGCTGGCGCTTGGCGCGATCCTGATGATCATTTCGTTCATTACGCTGGCCTGCTCGCGCATTTTCCTGCGTCGCGGCGCTGCGGAATAAGGAAAGGGTGACGCCATGTCGGCCCAGAACCCGACCAGCACACAGGCCATGACACCGGCCAGCCCCCCTGTCGCCCCCGCCACCGGCGGGTGGCAGCGTGGCGGGGCGCAGGCCATCCGCCGCCGCATCACGGACCGCGCCGTGGGCGTTGCGTGCATCGTTGCGACCGTCGTGGTCGTATATCTGCTGTTTTCCATCCTCTGGACGCTGATCGTGCGCGGCGGGGCGGGGCTGTCGCTGCCGACCTTTACCCACAGCACGGCGGCCCCCGGAACGGGTGGCGGCCTGGCCAACGCCATCGTCGGCAGTCTGGAACAGACGGGCCTTGCCGCCCTGATCGGCACGCCGCTTGGCATGATGGCGGGCGTGTATCTGTCAGAGTTTTCGTGCGATGGGCGTATCGTCTCGCTTGTGCGGTTTGTCTCGGACATGATGCTTTCGGTGCCCTCCATCCTTGTCGGCCTGTTCGTCTATCTGATCTTTGTCGAACCGGCGGGGCATTTTTCGGGATGGGCGGGTATGTTCGCCCTGACGATCCTGTTCATTCCCGTCGTGGTGCGCACGACCGAGGACATGTTGCGCCTTGTCCCGCGCGCCATGCGTGAGGCGGCCTATGCGCTGGGTGCGCCATCATGGCGCGTGATCCTCAGCGTTTGCCTGCGTGCCGCGCGTGGTGGCATCATGACCGGCGTGCTGCTGGCGCTGGCGCGTATTTCGGGTGAAACCGCGCCGTTGCTGTTCACGTCGCTTGGGAACCTCAACTGGTCCACCAGCCTGAATGCCCCGATGGCCAGCCTTCCCGTCACGATCTACCAGTATGCGGGATCGGCCTATGATGACTGGGTACAGATGGCGTGGACTGGCGCCCTGCTGATTACCGCCGCTGTCCTTGCGACCAGCATCCTTGCCCGCTGGTGGCTCTTGCGTAATGGATCCGTAAAATAATGAATACGATTGTCATGGATGATGTGGCCCGTGGGGTCACGGATGTCGCGCCGCCCGCGCTGTCCATACGCAACCTTGATTTCTGGTATGGGACCAATCATGCGCTCAAGGGGATTTCGCTTGATTTCCCCGAACGTCAGGTGACTGGCATGATCGGTCCGTCGGGATGCGGAAAATCGACCCTGCTGCGTATCCTCAACCGGATGTATGACCTTTACCCGGGGCAGCGCGCGACGGGGGAGGTGATGTTCGATGGTCGCAACATCATCGCGCCGGGCGTGGATGTGAATGTCCTGCGTTCGCGCATTGGCATGGTGTTCCAAAAACCAACACCGTTTCCGATGTCCATATATGACAACATTGCCTTTGGCGTGCGCCTGCATGAACGGCTGTCACGTTCTGACATGGACCAGCGCGTGGAAGATGTGCTCAAGCGCGTGGCGCTGTGGCCGGAGGTGCGCGACCGCCTGGGGGCATCCGCGGCCGCCCTGTCAGGTGGGCAGCAGCAGCGCCTGTGCATCGCGCGCACCATCGCCACCCGCCCCGAAGTCATCCTGCTGGATGAACCGACCAGTGCGCTTGACCCGATTTCCACTGCACGGATCGAGGAACTGCTTGATGAACTCAAGCGTGATTTCTCCATCGCCATCGTGACGCACAACCTGCAGCAGGCGGCGCGTTGCGCGGACCGGGTTGCATTTTTCTATATGGGGGAACTGGTGGAGGTCGATACCGCCGACCAGATGTTCACCGCACCTCACAAGAAGCAGACACAGGATTACATCACGGGCCGCTTTGGCTGATACAGGAAATATCGAGCATGCCGAACGAATCAGCGCATACGGTTCATAGCTACGAGCAGGAACTCGAACACCTGCGCTCCCTCATCAGCCAGATGGGTGGCCTTGTCGAACGTCAGACATCACAGGCGATTGCCGCCGTTGTGGATCATGGCGAAGAAGCAGCCATGGAGGCCCCCGAACTTGACCCCAAGGTCGATGACCTTGAACGCCAGACCGAGGCACTGGTGATCCGTCTGCTGGCGCTGCGTGCGCCGATGGCGGGCGACCTGCGCGAAGTGGTTTCCGCGCTCAAGATCTCGGGTGATCTTGAACGTATCGGCGACTGTGCGGCGTCGATCGCGCGCCGTGCGCTGCGTGGGGAACTGCTGTCCTATCCCGTGTCAGTCACCGGTTTGCGCAGCATGGGGCGTCTGGTGCAGGAAAACCTGCGTCGCACCATTGATGCGATGGACCGGCGTGACCCTGACCTGGCGCGGGAGGTCTGGCAGTCGGATATGGCGGTGGACGAACTCTATGTCTCCATGTTTCGCGAACTGGTGACATATATGATGGAGGACCCGCGCAATATCGGGCCCTGTACGCATCTGCTGTTCATTGCCAAGAATCTTGAACGTATTGGCGACCACGCCACCAATATCTCTGAACGCGTTTTTTATGCCGCGACGGGACGTATCCTGCCGGTCCTGCGGCCGCGTGGGGGGATCGCGGATCAGGATCTGTAAGGGGCTGTTTGAAAACAAGTGGTTGATAAACAATAGGAAAAGATTTTTTGTGTTGCCTTTCGATTGAAAAAGGCGACGTCTTTTGAAGCTTTTTGAAAAAAGCTTCACCAAAAACTTTTATTATCTCATGATCTTTTCAGACAGTCTCGAAGAGACTGTCTGAAAGCAGCCCATTGAGAAGAAATGTGGAATTTTATTTTTGAAATATTATGTGTTTGAAAGATTTTTGGGAAAAACTTACCGAAATACTTTGGAGACTGTTTGAAAAGTCAGGATCGATAACATCCTAAAATTATAAAGGTTTTTGGTGAAGCTTTTTCTAAAAAGCTTCAGAAGACGCCGCCTTTTTCGATCAAAAGGCAGCACATAAAAACTTTCCTTATTTTCAAACAATCTTTTATTATTTCAGTGGGTGTTGGTGCAAACTGTTCAGACAGCCGCTAAGGAATGACAAAAGTTTCCGGTATTGCTGTTTTTTCAGAAATCAAAGCCTCGTCAAAGACCTTTATCATTTCAGTGAAAGCATCGTTCAGCAGGCCGTGGCAGTCATGTTGTATGGTGGGCGGGAACCACGAAAGGGTTTCTGGCAGGATTTTGCGTCAACATTGCCGGGATGGGCGGGATCTTTTTTGCCCCTGCCTTCTGGCCTCGGGGAATGCCTGCATTCAGGATGCGGTGCGTTCTGGCCGCCCGCATGCGCGGATGGGGGTTCATATTTCTGTCACAAAACTGTCACGGATATATAATCCTACCCCCTGAATTCGTCGTTATATTTGCCCGCGTTCGCTGGATATTCACCTGGTATCTGGTTGTTGTATTGGGGAACACAAGTATTATGTACTTTCCTGTCCGATTTCTGGCGCTTGCCCTTGCGGCGACCGCGGCTCCTGTCATGGCGCATGCCGCCGACATCACGGGGGCGGGGTCCAGCTTCGCCGCGCCCATTTATGGCGCGTGGGGCGCGGACAGCCGCAATTCGATCGGTGTCAGCCTGAATTACCAGACGGTCGGTTCCAGCGCGGGCCAGAACCAGATCCTGGCCAAGACTGTTGATTTTGGCGCATCCGACGTGCCGATGGACCCGCAGAAGCTTGATGCCGCGCACCTGTTCCAATTCCCGACCGTGATGGGCGGCATCGTGCCGGTCGTCAACGTGCCTGGTGTGCCCGCAGGTTCGCTGCAGCTTGATGGCCCGACGCTTGCCGCCATTTACCGTGGTGATATCACGCAGTGGAACGATCCGAAGATCGTGGCCCTGAACCCCGGTGTAAAGCTGCCGGATACCGCCATCGC
The DNA here is from genome assembly GCF_014843995.1 of Novacetimonas hansenii. Classification (NCBI taxonomy): domain Bacteria; kingdom Pseudomonadati; phylum Pseudomonadota; class Alphaproteobacteria; order Acetobacterales; family Acetobacteraceae; genus Novacetimonas; species Novacetimonas hansenii. Next base: position 544,431 of record NZ_CP062147.1, read on the forward strand.
CACCGTGCATCGTGCGGATGGTTCGGGCACGACCGCCGTGTTCACGTCCTACCTGTCCCGCGTTTCACCGGAATGGAAGGGCGCGCAGGGCGCCGGAGCGTCCATTTCATGGCCCGGCGGGATCGGCGCGCGTGGCAATGACGGCGTGGCGGCATCCGTGCGCAATACCGAAGGTGCGATCGGTTACGTGGAATATGCCTTCGCCGCCAATACCCACATGGCGACGGTCAAGCTGAAGAACCATAGCGGTGCGTTCGTTGCCGCCGGCCTCGACAGTTTCAGCCGTGCGGCCGAAGCCGCCGACTGGAAGGGGGCATCGCACTTCGCGGTGGACCTGATCGACACCGATGGTGCGGGCGCATGGCCCATCGTGTCGCCGACCTATGTGATGGTTTACGTGCCGGTGTCCAAGGCGGAACACGGTGCGGCAGTGCGCAAGTTCTTTGGCCATGCCCTGCACAGCGGCGACAAGGCCGCCAACCGTCTGGATTACGTGCCGGTGCCCGCGAGTGTGAAGGCCGATATCCTGCAAAAGTGGGACAGCGCGCAGTAATAACAGCCTTTCAGCAGTTATAAATCCGCGACCGCGTTGTGGACCTGCCCCGAAAGGGGCAGGTTTTTGCGCATGCGCGGCTGTCATAAAACCTTCATGAAACTGTCTTGGAAACATAACACACAATAAAGCGCGACAGATTACATCACGATCATCTTTTATTTACGGAATGAACAAGATGATTCGCCGGTCTGCTGCTTCGTTCTTTCTGGCTTCTTCTGCCTTGTGGGGCACCATGCCGGTTCATAAGGCATGTGCAACGTCCGCGCAGGATGCCCAGATCCAGCAACTCCAGCGGGAGATGCAGGAAATGCGGCGTGAGATGTCGGGGCAGATCAGCGCCCTGCGTCAGCGTCTTGTCCGTGCGGAGGGACGCACCACCGCAGGCCAGCAGCCGGTCCGTCATGCGATGGCCCGTCCGGTCGGCGCACCGATGTCCCCGGCCATGGCGAATGATATCGCGATTGGTGGGGATACGGGGCCGGGGATGAATGGGTCGGTCAGCGGCATGCTGCGTTCATCCGACGTGGGTACGCCGCCGTCCGACCGTGGGATTGATTCGTCGTGGAAATCGTTCCGTGCCGCGACGGAAAAGGAAGAGGCTGTTCATTTCGGTGGCATGATGATCGGCTTCCCCGGCGGTCGTCCCACCATCTCGTCCGAGGATGGCGCCTATGCCCTTCAGATCGGCCTTGCGTTCCACGAAGACCTTGGCGGGTTCATGGGCATGTCCCCGCGTGCGGGGGAAACGAAGGGCCTGTTTCCCGGCATGACGGAAAATGCGCGTCGCCTGCGTATCCCCATCTCCTTCCGTTACAAGAACTGGATTGCGAATATCACGCCTGATTTCGGCGCAGGCAGCGCGGATGGCGCGGTGACGCTGTATGAAGCGAACCTGAATTATGCAGGTATCCACCATACGGTGCTGACCGCCGGTTACTTTCAGCCGCGCGTGACCGAGGAAGATTCCGAAAGCTCCAACGAATTCGAAATGATGGAACGTCCCGCCATCACCGATATCGTGCGTAACATCGCCGCGGGCGATGCGCGCTTCAGCCTTGGTGCCCTGCATTATGCCAAACGCTGGTGGATTGCGGGTTACGTGACGGGCCAGAGCTATGGCAACCGTTCGTCCGCCGTCGTCAGCGACAGCCAGACGGGTGCGACGTTCCGTGTTGCGGGCCGTCCCTATGTCTCGCGCGATGTTGACCTGCATGTCGGCCTGTCGGCCATCAGCGCGTTCAAGGTGAATGAAACCGCCAATGGCCGCGTCTATTCCCCCAGCGAAGCACCTGAAGTCAACCTGACGACGACAAAGCTGCTGTCCGCCACGGTCGGGAATGCGGGCACCGTCTGGTCTGCTGGTCCCGAACTCGGCTTCCGCTGGAAGCGCCTGACGCTGAAGGGCGAATATTACCATATCGGCGTGCAGCGCAAGGGAACCGAGGCCACGGGCAACATGCCTGCCGCCAATTTCGAAGGGTATTACGGCGCGGCGAACTATACCCTGTTTGGCAAGGGGCGGTCGTATAACATCAAGGAAGGTGCGTTCTCCGCCCCTGGTGTGGAACATCCCTTCAACCCCGCTACGGGCGACTGGGGTGCGCTGGAACTGTCCGCGCGTTACAGTGTGGCGGACCTGAACAGCAACCTTGGCGGTATCGGCAGCGTGCGGGGCGGGCAGCAGACGGTCTGGTCGGCGGGCGTAAACTGGTATCCCAACCGTCATTTCCGTTTCATGCTGGATTTCAACCACTTCATCGTGACCCGCAACAGCCAGTTGTATGACCTGATGGGCCGTACCGGTAACTCGGTGGCCGGGCGTATTCAGGCGGCATTCTGATCCGTCGGCCTGTCGCGGTCCTTTGGTAACATGACCCCGCCAGAGCTCTGGCGGGGTTATTGTGTCAGAAGCGGTCCGGGCACGCCGCCTGTATCAACAGTGTGCCGGACAAGGATTTCGTGCTGGTCATAAAGTTTTGGGAGTAAAGTTTGGAAAAGGTAAGTCCGATAAAATCATGAAATCATAAAAGTTTTTGGTGAAGCTTTTTTCAAAAAGCTTTGAAAGACATCGCCTTTTTTCGATTAAATGGCAGCACCAAAAATATTCCCTATTGTTTATCGACGGTTTGTTTTCAAATAATCCCTAAGAAAAGTCTTTGGGTATTTCCTTTTTTCAAAAAGATAGCGTCTTCTCAAGCTTTTTGGAAAAAGCTTCACCAAAAACTTTTATAATTTCAGGATATTATTGAGACTGATTTTTCAAAAAATCATGGCAATTACAGAAATGTTCCTGTTTTTTTTGATAGGGTGTCGCCATTTTGAAAATGGCGACACCCCAAGACTTTCATTATTTTTGCAGGAACGGGCAGGGACCTTTTGTTCAGGCCGGTACGGGGCCTGAAAGCTGCGGCAGGGTGTGACCCATTGGAATGCTCTGTTCTGATGGGCGCCACTCGCCGGTATTGTCGTCACGACCCTGCAGGACAAAGCGCGGGTTGGGCAGGGACATCTGTGCGATGGCCTGTGCGGACAGGGTGCCGATCGGACCGGGCAGGAGCCTGTTGACGATCAGGCCCAGTTCTGTATCGGCAAATGTGCTCAGCATGGCGGCGTCGCCGCTGCTGTCGCCACAGACCAGCAGCGGACCTTGCCCATGCCGGCGGACCAGTGCTTCGCGGATGGCGCGGACCTTTCCCGTGCGATAGGTCACGGGCCAGTGCGCGGCCCCATGCAGGCCAAGGCGGCCGCCGGGCCATTGCATGCGAACGCCAAGGATATTGGCGCGTGGCAGGCCATAGCCATAATCCGGATCGGTCGCAAATACCGCCACCACTTCTTCCAGAGAGGCGGAACAGACATAAACCTCGATTCCCGCACCCCGCAATGCTGCCTGCAACTCGGCAATTTCAGGCGTCAGGCGCAGGCCCGTCTGGATGGGGCGTGCGACGATGCCTGCGCGTCCCGGGCGGCTTGCAGGCGTGATCCAGGTTTCCCGCCCGATCCCCTGGCCAAGGTGCCATGCGTTCGATGCCCGCGCCAGTGCCGCCAGCCCCGATGCGTCATATCCCGCCAGCAGCCGGATGATCCATCGGCAGGCGACGTCGCCATCACATGTCGCGTTGATGGCGTCATAGGCAAAGACCAGCTTGGAACGCAGGCTGAGCAGTACCGGATCATCCGCCGCCGGTGTGCCCTGTCGCGCCGCCAGCGTGGCATGGTCCGCGCACAGATCCGCATGCAGGTCGGCAAAGCGCACGCGGCGCCCGTCCACGGTGCGGAATTCCCCATCGAAAATACGTGCGGGCACATCAAGTGCCGTCGCTTGGGCAAAGACGTGTGGGGGCATGGCGAACAGGAAACGGCTGGCGGTATAATGCAGCAGCGTTTCTTCGCAATCGCCTGCGATGCAGGTATTGTCCCAGTCGAACACGGCATAGGGACGTCGCGCCGGGTTATTGCGTGCGTCGGAGCTGGTGGTGCCATGGGTTGCGATCAGGTTTTCGATCACCTGGCGGGTGCGCGGCGCCCATTTCAGGGGGGCCAGCACCGGCGTCGCGGCCCGGGTGAAGGAAGGCACGGCCGGGGCCATGCAGGCCGCAAGGCCGGATGCAAGCGCTCTGCGCCGGGTAAGGACTGTCATGCCTGTTGCTGCCCCATATGTGGATCGGTCCGGCTGGGTCTGCCATTTTCCATGTGTCCCGCCAATATGATGGTGTCATGGCCATGATGGGGGATATGCAGGGTCAGGTCATACCAGCAGTCCGACGCGGTGACGGGCCATGTGGTTTCGCTGTTCCCGCCGGGTGGTATGATGACCTTTTGCGTGGTGCGGGCATAGGCGTCATCCACCTGTATCTTTTGTGGTGTATGGCCGGGATTGTGCAGCGACAGCACCACCGCGTCATGCACCGGATCATATCGCAGCGCCACCCCCGGCGGTGCCTTGCCGGCAAAGCGGCGGAAGAACCCGTTGGGTCCATGTACCGTTATGTCCACCGTCATGCCGGGGACATGGGGCGTACCCACCCGCACATCCATGTCATGGCCCGCATCAAGCGTGTAATGCCGTGTCACCCCCGCGTCGCGGATGCGCAGGACCGCCCCCTGCGTGCCCGTATTCGCCAGGCGCAGGACCCCCGTGGGCAGAAGGTCGGCATGCAGGGCGTAAGGCAGGGCACGTGCGCGACGTTGCCCGGATTCCTGTTGTGGCAGGGCCTGCTGCGTCGGGAGTGTCGGCAGCGGCAGCGTGCAGGACTGGCGTGTCTGGGCCAGGTATGTATCGGTGCGCGGCAGGTCCGCCTGCCACCGGCGGTCTGTCTGTGCAAAGTCGAAGATGGAGGTCATGTCCCCGCAGACCACGCGCCGCCATGGGGTGATATAGGGGGCCTCCACGCCAAAGCGGGCCTCTAGAAAGCGCAGGACGGAGGTATGGTCGAACACCTGCGAATTGACCCATCCCCCCTTGGTCCAGGGCGACACCACGATCGTGGGTACGCGTGGGCCAAGCCCGACGGGAACGCCGTGATAGGATTCACCGTCCACTGTTACGCTGCTTGCGCCCTGTGCCGGATCAAGGGCGGGGACTGGCGGGGGCATATGGTCAAAAAAACCGTCATTTTCATCGTAATTAAGGATGAAAACCGTTTTGGCCCAGACATCGGGATGACGTACGAATACGTCCATCAACTGTGATATCAGGTGTTCGCCATATCCCGGTGGTGCATTGGGATGTTCCGACAACGCGGCGGGCGGCACGATCCACGATACCTGCGGCAAGGTGCCGTGCGCCACGTCATGTTCGAACGCACGGATCAGGTAGCGCCCTTCGGATTGATGCATGTTGGCGGCATTCGACCCCCGCACGACCATGCGCGCGCGGCGATAGGCCCATGATTTCGTATCAAGGTTGCGAAACTGTGCAAAGGAGGCCAGCGGATTGTCGCCGAAATTGTCATATTCCTGGTAAACACGCCATGACACCCCGGCCGCCTGTAGCTTTTCGGGATAGGTAGACCAGCGGAACGGTTCGAAATCCGGGTGGTCATGCGCCATGTCGGCGGACCAGTTGCCGTCATCGCAGTTGTCGATGACCTGTTTGCCCGTATTCCCGGCGGCAAGGCCGCTTGTGCCGGAAAACAGGAACAGCCGGTTGGGGTTGGTCGGCCCGAAGATGGAGGCGTGATAGGCGTCGCAGATCGTAAAGGCATCGGCCAGCGCGTAATAGTACGGGATCTGCGCGCGGGTGAAATGGCCCATGGTCATGGGTGTCTTGTGCGGCACCCATGTGTGCCAGTCGTTCCATGCCGTCTGCGTGCCCTTCCAATTATGGTCAAGGCTGGCGATGCAGGCCGATGACGTATGGGCCGTATCCAGCATGAACGGCATGACGCGGCCGCCTTTTCCATCCGGTTGGGAAAAGACGCTGTTGCCATCGGGAAGTTGTTCGGCGCGTGGGTCGCCATATCCGCGCACGCCCTGCAGGCAGCCGAAATAATGATCGAAAGAGCGGTTTTCCTGCATAAGGATCACCACATGTTCCACGTCGCGGATTGTGCCCGTCACCCGGTTGGGGGCGATGGCCATCGCGCGGCGCAGGTTGTCGGGCAATGCCGTTCCCGCGGCCACCGCCGCACTGAATTTCAGGAATGCGCGGCGGCCGGTGGTATGTGACATTGGTCTGCTCATCCGTCGTGGGGGGGATTTTCAAATAACATCGTGGGAAAATAATGAAAGATTTCGGGCACCGCCTTTTTAAAAAAGCGGTGCCCTGATGAAGGTTCTGGGGAAACCCGCCGCCAGAAACCTCCAGAGGCTGTTTGAAAGGGTCAGCCCGATAAGGCCGTGAAATCATAAAAGTTTCTGGTGAAGATTTTTTCAGAAATCTTCGAAAGACGTCGCCTTTTTCAATCGAAAGGCAACGCCAGGAATCTTTTTTATGATTTATCAACGGCCTGTTTCAGGCAGCGTCAGCACGCCCTCAGAAATGCTTGCGCAGGGTAAAGAAGACCATGCGCGGTGCGCCAGCCTGCAATGTCTGGAATGTGCCCTTGGGGTCGGAAACCTCGAACCCGTTACTGCCGACTGTCGCGACATAACGCTTGTCAAACAGGTTGGTTACGTTGATCTGCGCATCGACGCCACGCAGCACCCAGTTGCGGCTGTGGAAGCGATAGCCAAGGTTGAGGTTGAATATGTCGTTGGGCTTCACCCACTGGTCATTGGTATAGGTATAGCTCCGGCGGCCCTGGTACTGCATCTGGAAATTACCCCAGATCGTGCCGTCATCATAACTGACCTGCACGTTGGCAAGGTTGCGCGGCATTGCGACCACGCTCTTGCCCTTGGTGTTGTACGTTACGCCAGATTCGGTCAGGTTGTTGTCATAGACAGAGTCGTTATACGAATATGATGCATACAGCGACCAGTTATCGGCAAAGCGGTAGTTGAACGCCGTGTCGATGCCGCGTGCCGTGACGCCGCCCACATTGCTCAGCACCGCCGGGTTGCCCTGAATGCCGACGCCCTGCGTAATGGACAGAAGGCGGTCCTCGAATTCCACATAATATCCGGTGATGGACGCCTGTATCCGCTTGTTATGGAAGCGGTAGCCGATTTCCTCACTATAGGACATTTCGGGGTGGATCTTGTTCTTGATCGCCTCATACCCGGCGACCGTCGTTGCAAACGGGCTGGTCGCACCGGTGGAGGAATTGTCGAACGCCGCCATATTGCGCGAGAAATCGGCAAAGACTTCGTTATTGCGGTTGAAGCGGTAGTTCGCGCCGATCTGTGGCAAGAAACCGTTGGCCGAGGTGATCGAACCCGATGCATACGGGTTGGCCGTGGCCGTGCCCATGTAATTGCCCGGCAGCGCCTGCGCGATATTGTCCACCACCAGCGACTTGAAACCATAATTCAGTTTCAGCTTTGGCGTGATCTGCCACGTGTCCTGGATATGGAACTGGTAGGTTTTGGTATTGTAATTGCCCTGCCACTGCGTTTCAAAGGAATTGCCGCCGAACCAGTGGACGGAACTGCCGGTATATTTTGTCGCGCTGAGGGGATAGAAACGCCGCGCCTGTTCGAAATTGTTGTTTTCGAACCAGAACCCGCCTTCGATCGTGTGATGGCCGATATTATACGACAGGCTGGACAATACGCCTTCGCGGTGGATGTCATATTCCGTGGTGCGCGTGGACAGCGCCCCGCCACCAAGGGATGCCGGCGTCGGGTTATAAGGCGTGACCCACACGCCTTCGCCGGTATTGGTATGACCGTAGACGGTGACAAACCCCTTCAGCCGGTCGGTGATGTTGAAATCAATCTTGCCATAGCCAAGGATGTCCTGACGCAGACCGGCGGAGTTGTAATAGGACTGGTCCTGGTTCGCGATCCCGGCGGGCATGGCCGTCCCGTTCTGGTACGCGCGGCCGATCTGCTGGGCAAGGGGATAGTTGCCGGTGATATTATCGACATTGTACCCCTTGGTCGCGATCATCTGCTGCGAGAGGTCCTGATAATCGTTTTCGGCGCGCTGGCTGTAATCCCCGAACAGCGTCAGCTTGACGTGCTTGCCCAATGGCTGGATGTATTTGGCGTTGGCCTGCTGCTGCTGCTGGATGCCATCGCCCTTCCACTTGTTCGCATCCTGATAGTCATAGGATACATAAAGTCGGCCGCCGCCCTTCATCGTGCCGGTATTGACGCGCGCGAACGTGCGCCATGTGCCATAGGACCCGACCGTGCCCGCGACATCGACGCCGAATTTCTTGGTCGGGTCGATGGAGGTGAACTCCAGCGCGCCGCCAAGGTCGTTCGATGCCGCGACGCCCACCGCGCCCGCACCCTGCGCCAGGGTGGCGGCACCGTTATTTTCGGTCTGGAGCGCGCGCCCGATCGACAGCCCGTTGTCGTTACCATAGGCAAGGTTGCCCAGCGGGATGCCATCCATGGTGAAACCAAGGCGGCTCTGGTCAAAGCCACGGATGATGATCTGCTGCGACCATTCATACGATCCCAGGGGATCGGACGAGGTGAACATGACACCAGGCAGTTTCGACAGGGCCTTGAGCGGGCTGGTCCCCGGTGCGGTTTCCTGGATGGCGGTATGTGACAGCGTCTGCGTCTCACGCGCTGCGCCTGCGCCAAGGACAATGATCGATTCCGCCTGTGTGGCACGCACGGAATCGACATTTGTTCTGGCTGCGGCTGCGGCTGTGGTCGTGGTCTTGGCGTGTGCGGGGGGCTGCTTTGCCGGGGCCGTCTTGCGGGCTGTGCTGGCCGCGTTGGCATTGTGCAACAGCAGGGTGCTCATGCATGTTGTCAGCAAAAGGAGTTTGGTCTTTTTCATACAGCGCGATCCCTCAAGCCCGAGGCCCCAGTTATTCCGGTTGGGTGTTTACTGGCGCGAACCTAGGTTTTGGGTTCCACACTGTCTTGTTATAGTTTGGTGACGGGATTGTTACAGTAATATGACACGATGTATTTGATGTATCTGCGTGCTTTTCATGTATGAAGATAAAGGAACCTGATGATATTTCTGGCCTGTATATTGCATGGCCCCCTGGGTTCATGCCGCGTAATCATGCAGGTCAGGTACATGCTTCGTTACGGATTGCGCGATTATTTATTATGGCCGGATTTGATTATGTCTGGAAATATTATGCATGGCGCATCGCATGACGGCATGGGACGCAATCCGGCACGGGATGTGAAACCATGCGCACGATTGCCCCGGACAGGGGGCGATCGTGCCATGATTTGTAACATTACATTGTTTTCACGCAGAAAATGCGAATTTCATGCCGCGCCCCCGTCCGTTGATGCGGGGGATGGGATCGTGGCGACATGGCCGGTGTTGCTTTTGGAACACAGTGCCCTGAAAACCTGCTGGCGCGTTGCGTCCCCCGTCATCGGTAATACCGGGGGACATGTGCGGCCGGGGCATGGCGGGATGCCGCAGGCATTATCCCCGTATGTTCTGATATATTTTAGAGAGTGTCTGAAAACACATCATTGATAAAAAACGAGGAAAGTTTCTGGGTGCTGCCTGTTTTCAAAAAGGCGGCGTCTTCTGAAGCTTTTTGGAAAAAGCTTCACCAAAAACTTTTATGATTTCAGGCAGTTAGAAATTGACGTTTGTATGTATTCCGAAGATGGTTTCGTTTCCGACGCGTTTCAGGCCGCTTGCGTAACGCGGGTCGGATGTTCCGCCCTGCGGGTGCCAGACATATTGGAAATCTGGCTGCAGGACGAGCCATGGGGTGACCTGCGCCTGGTATGTGACCTCGAGATGGTTTTCGTTTCCCGGCACGATGGAGCCTGCGTCGCGGTTATACTGTCTCCATCCGGAGCTTGAGCGCCCGATTCCCCAGCCGACGCCGACGGTGTCGTTATCCCGTCCCCTGAAGGGCGCCTTGAGGTTGATGCCTGCATCCGCGGCAAAGCTGATGAGGTTCCTGTCGCCGCTATTGCCTGTTGCGCGGACGAAGATACCGACGGATTGGGGTGATGTGCGCGATGGTCGCCACAGCATCTGGTCAATGATGCCATAGACCATCCAGTTTCCGCGATCCCATCGCGGGTATCCGCCCTGTGCGCCGAGGGAGGCGCCCTGACGGTTATAGCGGTAATCGGGGAACTTTGCGGTGTCATAGAAACCGCCAAGTTTATAGATCCCGGGCAGGCCGGGGTCCTTGGTGGCCTTTGACATGTCGTCTGGCTGCGGGTTGAGCGCATATTGCAGTTCGGTAATCAGCAGTGCGCCCGTGCCCATGTTGAAGCGTGTGCCGCTGCCGTCATTTGTGACCTGGTTTGTGGGGTCAGCGCTGTTGCCGCCCTGTATGCCGAAAGAGTTGTAGCGGTTTCCGGGGGGATTGTCGTCTGCGGCTGCGAACATGAAGGTGAAGGTGTCTGTGGGCCTGTAACGGATGCGCACGGCGGGGGAGGAGAGGGGCCATGAGGGCCCGCCGCCATACAGGTTGACGGACGGGGCCATGGGCCATCCGAAGTTGGAGTTCAGGTAGAGCGATCCGTAATCGCTGATGAGGAATTCGGTATCAAGGTCCTGCTGCCCGATCTTGACGTCGAGTTTCCCGTTAAGGAAGGATTGCTGGTACCACAGTTCGAACAGGCGTGTGGAGCGGTCGGCCTCGAAGCCGCTGATGGGGTTGTAGTTATAAAGATGGTCCTGCGAGATGGAGCGTCCGCGCGTCTGCAGGGCGCTGACATTGAACAGGCCGCCCTTCAGCCCGAAGAGTTTTTCGAGGTCAACGGTCAGTGTGGGAGCAGTCACGGCGTCATAGGAAGGTCCGGTGCCCGAGCCGCTGCCGACGTCATTGGCGCTGGGCGCGCCGCCGGTGGTGTTCCCCCACAGTTCCTCCACATCCTGAAGGTTGAAGGTCACGCCGTGCTTGTACAGCCACGGCCGTAACCCCCACATGTCCCCAAGCAGGTTGCCGCTCGTATCCAGCTTGTCGCCCTCACTCGGCGGCGGCGGGGCCTGGGACTGCTCCACCGTTGCGATATCGGTTTCGTTGACGGCCGGACCGGAATTGCCCAGTTCCTTGCGTTCTTTCTGGATTTCCGTCAGGGGGATATCCTGTGACCGCGCGGTTTCTGAAAAACCCGGTAATGCCATGCCGATAATCGTACCAGCCAGTAAGGCCCCGGACAGGCGCGGTCGTATGCGTATACTGCGTGGATGTCGGGCAGGGCATTGAAGGGGGGGCTGCGACATGGGCCTGGACACCGTATGCACGTCCTGATTCTCCGGCTAATTCGTGGGGTGATTCAAATGATAGTCATTCGCATCTACAGCGAAACCCGGAACGTGGCAAGCGCGTTGCAGGCATTTAATAAAAAAAAGGCGCCCCTGGGGCGCCTTGGTAAAATAATCATATTATATTCAGCAATACCCTGCGGGATTGCTCCAATACCTGTCGGGCCTATCGCAGGAAGACCTTGGGCACGCCCTCGCTGTTCAGGCATGACATGATGATGACCCCCGTCCATAACAGCAGCGACACGCCTGCACCCACACGTGCGCGCATAAGGGGAACGGGTTGTCCCCGGATGGCGGGGATATACAAACTGCTGTGGCAAAGGCCTGCATTGATCAGCGCCAGCGTCGTCAGCAACAGCTTGGGCGACAGATAACCACGGCTGCCGATATGCACCGGGTCGTAAAAGAACAGCAGCACCCCTGACACCATCGTCACCGCGAACAGCCAGTGCGCCCACCAGAACGCAAGGCGCGCAATAATGGCGCGTTCCGCCTGGTAATCACGGCGCAGTAATGACAGGTCAAACAGCACATCCATACCGAAGAAGATCGACATGGCCATGATATGCACGATGCGCACCAGATAATGGACGGGTTGCATCCAGAAATGGAACATGCGGCTGTCCATTGCGACCAGCAGGTCATAGGGCAGCCGCATGAATGCCAGGGGATGGGAAATCATTCGAACCTCACTTGCCTGCGCGGTCTATAGCACATCATATTGACAGTGATAATAAGTTGCATAATATCGCGCCAATAGCGGAGTCCACAGACACATGCGCCATGTGATTATCCTGCGGTGCGTCGGGCTTGCCGCGCTTTTGCTGGCGACACCAGCCAGGGCGCAGGAACCCGTCCACCTGACCGTAAAAGACCATCATTTCATCCCCGATCACGTCAATGTGCCCGCAGGGCAGCGTTTCCTGATTTCCCTGACCAATCAGGACGACACGACGGACGAGTTCGAAAGCTATGACCTGAAATTTGAAAAGATCGTGGTGCCGGGCGGGACGATTACGGTGCATGCCGGACCTTTGCATCCGGGCACCTATAAATTCTTTGATGATTACCACCCGGACCAGGCGACCGGGACCGTAACCGCGACACAGGGACCATAAGCCATGTTGGGAAGTCTGCTTATTGTCTTTCGGGAGGTCATGGAAGCGGGCCTGATTATCGGGATCGTGCTGGCGGCGACACAGGGTATCGCACATCGGGGGCGTTGGGTCGCCGGCGGGATCGCAGCCGGTGTCGCGGGGGCCGCGATTGTCGCACTGTTCGCCGGCAGCCTGTCGCAGGCGCTGTCGGGCAATGGGCAGGATGTATTTTCTGCCTCCATCTTATGTGTCGCGGTCCTGATGCTGGGGTGGCATACCATATGGATGACGCGCCATGGCCGGGAAATGGCGGGCGATATGCGTGCGCTCGGGGCGCAGGTGGCCTCGGGGCAGCGTTCGCTGACGGCAATGGCGGTGGTCGTGGCGGTCGCGGTCCTGCGCGAAGGGGTGGAAGTGGTGCTGTTCCTTTATGGGATTGCCGTGTCCACCCATTCCGGCCCGATGGCGATGCTGACGGGCGGGATGCTGGGCATTGTCGCGGGTGGTGGGGTGTCGTGGCTGCTGTATCGCGGCCTGATCGTCATTCCGTTGCACCGTCTGTTTGGCGTGACGGGGGTGCTGATCGCCTTTCTTGCGGCGGGGATGGCAAGTCAGGCGGCAGCCCTGCTGGCGGGGGATGACATCATCCCGGCCTGTGGATATGAAATGTGGGATACGTCATGGCTGTTGTCCGATGGCAGCATGATCGGCCGCGCGGCCAAGGCCCTGTTCGGGTATTCCGATCGCCCGATGGGTATCCAGCTGATTGCGTGGGTTATCACACTGGGGGTCATGATCGTGGCCACACGGCTGGTGGCGCGCAGGCCATCTGCGGCACGTGTCACGGCATCATCGTAATATCCTGAGAATTCCATGCAGGTTGCAAATACCGCCTTTTTACAAAGGCGGTATTTTTTTGACTGCCTTTATCCATCAGGCGCTGCAAGGCATCAAACATGCGATTGTGTTTGGCAACCGGATGGGGGGATGTTTTTCTTCAAGGCTGTTTGAAAACAAACCATTGATAAAAAATAGGAAAAGTTTTTGGTGAAGCTTTTTTCAAAAAGCTTCGGAAGACGCCATATTTTTGAAAAAAGGCGACACTCAAAAACTTTTCCTATTTCAGGAGAGTTGAGCCTGAGAGACTGTTTGAAAAGTCAGACTCGATAACGTGATGAAATAATAAAGGTTTTTTGTGAAGATTTTTCCAAGAAGCTTCGGAAGACGCCACCTTTTTGAAAAAAGGCGGCACCAAAAAACTTTTCCTATTTTTTATCAATGGTTTGTTTTCAAACAGTCTCTGGCTTTTGAAGAGACAGGACAAAACCTGAAATTTCCCTATTCCTCTTGATGGCTTGTTTTTAAACTACCTTTCCAGAATAGATCCTGTCAGGAAGAAGGATAATGCCCACTGGCCTTATTATTCTTTTCCGATGGCTGATATGAAAAAAGCCGGGACATGGTTTCCCATGTCCCGGCCCCCGCACGGCTGGCCTGTGGGGCCGCCTTATTTCTGCGGATAGGAGAAGGTAAATTTCTCGGTAAATGTATCCCAGAACCCGGGGGTTCCGGTTTCCTTGTCCACATGGTGCAGGAAGCCGTTCTTTTCCGGCGAGGAATAGCGCAGTTCGACTGTGTATTTGCCCGGGCCGTCCATTTTCACGTTATTGGCGTAATGCGGGCCGTCCTTTGCGGTCATGGCGCGCATTGTGCCGCTGGCGCTGAAGGAAGAGCCCACCTTCGTCAGGGTATAGTCGATGGTGAGGTAGGGAATCCACGCACCATCGGGATAGCCCCAGACATTGTCGGCCGTTGCGTGAACATCGGTTTCAAGATGGATCACATCCTTGCCCATCGGCATGTCGGCGGGCATCGGGGCCATGTCTACCCCGACAAGGTAGCTGGAGGCGATTTCCATATCGTGGGCCTGTACCGGGCCGCCAATCGGGTATTCACGGGCAAGGGCCGGTGAAACCGTCGTGGCGATACCTGTCACAAGGCCAGCAGCCAGAAGGCCTTTTGTAAAGCGCATGTCTTTATACCTTTGTCAGCATATGTGGAAAAGAAGGGTAACGTTCGGAAAGTTGCCAGGGGGAACGCGCCGGTATGAAATCAGACAGAGTAGAAATCATGAATGATGCAATGAATACGGATGAACAGGCAGGCATGATGGTAATCAACCGGTCTTCCCGCCCGGTATCATGGGCGGGCGCGGGGCAGTTTCGAACGAATGGCCCAACAATATGAGAATAATTATCAATGTCAATATAGCGCGACGACAGGCCATCCAAAAACTTCTGGCCGCACACGCGCTTGTCATTCCATGCGCTCATTCCATCCGCCACCAGGCAGGCGGCCTTTGTCCCTCAACGCAGCTTGATCGAAATTATGCCCCCCACCATGCCCGCACGGTATAGGATCAGGTGAAAAGACAGGAGGATATGATGGGACGTGTATCAGGTAAGGTTGCGCTGGTAACGGGCGCCGCACTGGGTATTGGCAAGGCGACGGCGCAGCTTCTGGCGAAGGAAGGCGCAAAGGTCGTCATTGCGGACCTGAAAGCCGCCGAGGGACAGGCCGCCGTGGCGGAGATCACGGCCGCAGGCGGGGAGGCCATGTTCATCGAACTCAATGTCGGGCAGGAGGATGACTGGAAAAAAGCGATTGCCGCCATTATCGCCCGTTTCGGGCAACTGGATATCGCGGTCAATAACGCGGGTATCCTCTACAGCGGTTCGGTCGAAAGCACGGACCTTGACGACTGGCGGCGTGTGCAGTCGATCAACCTTGATGGTGTATTTCTCGGGACGAAATACGCGGTGGAGGCGATGAAGCCCAACCGGCGGGGATCCATCATCAATCTGTCCTCCATTGAGGGACTGGTGGGGGACCCGATGCTGGCGGCCTATAACGCGTCCAAGGGGGGTGTGCGTCTGTTTACCAAATCCGCGGCGCTGCATTGCGCGAAATCTGGCTATAACATCCGGGTCAATTCCATCCATCCCGGCTATATCTGGACGCCGATGGTGCAGGGCTATACCCACGACACCGCCGATCAGGAGGCCGCGCGCCAGAAGCTGATTGCGCTGCACCCGCTGGGTCATCTGGGGGAACCTGATGACATCGCCTATGGCATCGTGTTCCTTGCGTCCGATGAATCAAAGTTCATGACCGGAAGTGAACTGGTGATCGACGGTGGTTATACCGCGCAGTAAGAGAGTGTCTGAAAACAAATCATTTACAAAAAATAAGAAAAGTTTTGGGGTGCCGCCTTTCGATCAAAAAGGCGGCGCCTTCTGAAGCTTTTTGGAAAAAGCTTCACCAAAAACTTTTATAATTTCAGAATGTTATTGAAAATGCTTTTCAAGCAGCCTCTAAAACCCTGAAACCATTTGATAACATCCCCACTGATCGGAATGTGATGGATGTGTCCGTCTGGTGCCGTTCATTAGAAAGGAAAATATATTTCAGGGCTTTTTAAAAATCGTCACCAGAAATTTTCTTATTCCTGTGGGCGGCCTGTCCCATATTTCCAAACAAGATCCGTCCCGTCCCCATGGTCCATGACAGGGGACGGGCAGGGGGTCAGAAACGCTGTGACAGTCCCGTCAGGATCGTGCGGCGCAGGCCGTATTGCGGCGCGCCCACCCCGATCCCGCTGCCATCACGCAGTTCATAGCGGCGGTCGAACAGGTTGATGACATCAAGGCGCAACTGTGTGCGTTTGAGGAACCCGACCTGAAACAGGTCCTGGAACGATTGCACCAGTGACAGGTTGAACGTCACATATTGCGGCACCTTTGCCCCGTTCGGGGTGGCGCCGTCGGCGCGCAGGCCGTTGCCATATACCATCGTTGCCGACAGGCGCAGCGGATGTCCCGTCTTGTAAAACGCGCTGTAACTGCCCCCGGCAGAGGCTGTCCACCGCTGGTCATGGTCCAGGTGAATCCAATGCTGGCGGATATAGGCAAGGTCAGAGGGATCAAAGTTCCATTGTGCGCTGTTGATATCCTTGCCGATGGCGCGTGACCACGCAAAGTTGCCATAGACCGAAAATGGCCCATGGCTGTAATCGGTGGCGAATTCATATCCGTTGACCTGCCCCCGACGGTAATTGAAGGCCGACAGGATGATGGGGGAGCCGAACTGCCCTTCGTCAATCATGTTGCGCGCCAGTTTTACATACGCATCAAATGACGCATGCCATCCCGGCAGCAGAACCTGTGAAAATCCTGCATCAAAATAATGGTCGCGTTCCGATTTGACGGTGGTATCCTGCAACGTTCCCGGTGCCGCCGACGTATTTGCAAATTTGTTCAGCGACGTGCCCCCCACCAGTTCGAATGGCGGTGGCGTGAAGTAGCGTGAATATCCCGCATGCAGCGTGCCGCCACGCCAGGGTTGCCAGACGATGTTGAGGCGTGGGCTGACCTGTTTTGAATGTGTATATTCATCCACCCCGTCAAAACGCAGGCCATAATTGATTGTCAGGTTACGTACCGGCCGCCACTCATCTTGCGCATACAGGCCATACAGCCAGCCGGTGCGGCCATTGCCATCATGAATATTTTCCGTCACGCCACTGAAGATCGCATTCCCGTCACTGTCTGTCCCGGTCTGGGGATAAACGGTGGAATCCGTCTGTGATACCGTACGTTCGACATAGGCCTGATAGCCAAAGCGCACGGTATGGCGCGGGGCGGCATGCCATGTCACGTCGGTCTGTGACCCGGTGGACATGACGGAACGCTGCGCACGTTGTGCGATGCCGTTATATACCAGATCCCCCAATGCGTCGGGGGAATAGCCAAGGGAGCTGTAGCGGGAAAAAACCGATGATTGCAGGCTGAAACTCCCGATTTCCTTTTGCAGGGACAGGATCGCGAAATCCGTGATTTCCTTTTGCCGTTCATTCAGGTCCGCGCTGTTGACGCTGCCATAGACCTGGTGGGACAGGTCACTGGAAAGGAAGTCAGGATTCGCGAACTGCCTTTGCTGACCGGGATTGTTCGGCAGCTGGTAATATGCGTTCGATACCCCTGCGGTAAAGCTGATGCGGGTATTTTCATCAGCGGTATAGCGCACATGACCAAGGAAATGATATTGGTTGGTCAGGTCATGCAGCGCGTTGAATTTTGGCGTCGTGTTTTCAATGCCCACACGGTCATGCACGAAATCTGCGGTGACAAAGTAATCCCATTTGCCATGCGCCCCGCCATATTGCAGGGATGGAAAGAAATAATCCCGCGCCCCGCCATAGACCGAAACTTCACCACCGGGATCGGTGCTGCCATTCTTGGTCGTGATATCTATAACGCCCGCCTGCAGAAAACCGTATTCGCTGGGTAATGCGCCGGTTGTCATCGACATCGAATGGGCAAAGCGCGTCATCAGCGTCTGGCCAAAGACACTCAGCCCTTCGGGAAGTTGCACACCATCAAGGCGGAACTGTACCTCGTTATGGTCGCCACGGATATGGATCTGCCCGTAACTGTCCTGCGCCACGCCGGGGGCCTGCAACAGGACGGTGTTCATCGGTGCGTTGTCACCGCCCGGAATGGCCTCGATATCCTTGCGTGAAAAACGATAGGTACTGGCCCCGGTGGCAGGTTGCAGGGCGGAACGCACCTGATCGAGATGCGCGTTGACCGTAACATGTTCGCCCTGTGCATCGGTGTAATCGGTGACGGTCTGCCGTGTGGGGGCGTGCGTGTTCTGTTGTGTGGCGGTGGGCTGCGTGCTGTCAGCAAAGGTGGAGCGTGCGTCTTCTTTCGTGCCGCCGTTGGTTGTGGTTGTGGTTGTGGTTGTGGCCACGGCTGCGGCATGTGCCGTGCCACCTGTGGGCAGCGCGGACAGGCATGTCGTGCCAATCAGCAGGCAGGAAGATGACAACAGGGGAAGGATGCGCGGGGATGGGGGCATGTAAGGGCCTGCGTTGGGAATGGTCGAAAAATGGTGGTGTCAGGCGGCGCATCTTATATAGAACGTTATATCATAACAACTATGGGATGCAGGATATCCGCTTTCTGATGCGATGGCGTGATGAAAAAGCCACACCCACATGCACCTGCCTGAAATAACAAAGGTTTTGGAAAAATATTATATAAGCAGGCTTTGAAACAGGTGCCCTGTTAAGGGGAGGGCGATACGCGAAAGCTTTTAGGATGTTTGATCGGGAATATTTTGGGTTGCCTGAGAAGGGGCATAGGGGCATTGCCGTCCACCTAGCCCATGTTGCTTTCATGGGGACTGCCCTTCATCAACGGCAGGCATGACCAACAGGATCATCATGGGCGCGCGCAGGTAGGTGCCCCATATGGCATGATGTTTCGCACAGTAGGAGCAACGCCGCGTGCGATATGGCCCAGAGACGGTCGGGGCTGTATGTCCCCGCAGTGTTTGACGGCGCTGTCTGAAACATAACCTATCGGGGCAACCCCAAGGCCGCTGGGTGCTGATTTTTTCAGAAAACCAATATCTGTCGATTTTTTGGGGGAAAAGCTGCACCAGAAACTTTCATGGTCTCGGTTAGATAATGAAGCTGCTTTTCCAACCCGTCTTTCAGGAGACAGAGTGGGGGCATTTCATGGGTACAGGGAATGAAAGTTTTCTGGTGCCGCCTTCTGAAGCTTTTTGGGAAAATATTCACCAAAAACCTTTATAATTTCAGGATATTATTGAGCCTGATTTTTCAAATGGTCTCTTATTTTAAGAACATGTCAGTCATCAGGGGGGCAGGGTGGTTTTGACCCATCGGTACATACCACCTTTGATCCTTGGGGCACCACAACAACCGTGTGGGTGTGGCTTTCACCATCCCCACATCCCGCAAGGGGCATAGCCAGAACCGGCAACACGAAGAAAAGCAGAGCAGGCACAGCCCGTTTCTTGCACATCCATGTCATTGGGAAGGCTTCCTTGTCCGGTTGCGGTTTTTATATGTCAGGTCATCCTTGTATCGGCAATATCGTATGAAACACGCAACAGTTCCCCACTGATCCGGCGCGCAGGACCATCAGGCAAAGGCGGGATTGTGGTCATGTCCATTGTACTCATGTTCGCGCGTCATTGGTTCCGACGCGGCGGCAGGCAACATCATCTGGAATGTCTGAAGCAGGTGTGGATGGGTCATGACATCGGCCAGGGTCCGCCGGTCCAGCACGTTCATGAACGCGTTCAGCGCCTCGCCCATCAGGCCCTGCAGACGGCATACACCCGCCAGCCGGCATGACCCCTTTTCCTGATTGCAGGCGACGATTCCCATGTCTTCTTCGGTATAACGCACGATATCGCCGATGCGGATGTCCTGCGGGGCGCGTGCCAGCAGCAGGCCACCATTGCGTCCGCGCTTCGTCACGATAAACCCACCCCGACCAAGTTTGTGGACAACCTTGACCAGATGGTTTTCGGAAATATCGTAGGTCTGCGCAATATCATGAATGGCGACCCGAGTATCCGGCTTTGCCCCAAGATAGAGCAGCGTACGCAATGCGTAATCGGTATAAAGGGTCAGGCGCATTGTAATATTACCATTTTCATTCGCATAAATAAGTATAGATTGCAGATATGATTGCCTAATATCAGGGTGTATGACTGTTTTTCACATCTGGAATATAATCTATGGGAAACCATAGTCGCGCGCACCTACCCGAAATGGTAGGTGCCGGGATGAGATAGTGTTTAAAAGAAAACATAAATAAATAATTTATAAGAAAATATCATCATGCTTTGGCAGGGGTACGCCTTGTCTGTGCATGACGCCCGATGCAATCCAAAAAATGACCCTGTCATCATGCCAGTTCAGGCCAGTCATATGGGAACAGCGGATCAGGCCCCGCAGATGGGTAGTACATCTCCCTGATCCGGGGGGAGGGGTGGCAAGGCGTTCTTTGCCCTCCCGGCTCTTGGTCGTTGGAGGGGACTGCAAGCTTGCACCATCATTTTCCCGCAGCGTCCTCGCTGTCGTCATGATCTGCGCATTTTTGGATGAAAACTATCGGGAATGATTCATAAAATACATGCAGTAATTTTTATAAATATTTCAATAAATATGTGAGTATATTTAATGTAATATCTGGAATTAATCCCATATTACAAAAGTAATAATTTATCAAAATTGATTTTCATAATATATTTTATGGGTAAGGTAGAATCTGAAAGCATCGCGATAGCGATATGGTTTGAGTGCCATAATAAACTAAATTTTTTAGTTATATAAAAGAATAGAAATGATTTGCAAAATATCAGATGCCGTGAAATTAGTTGCATAACAATTTAGTTATTATGGAATTCAACTTAAATATGAAGTGAATTACCACATGCGTTGTTTACGGCGATTGTCAGGAACCTACATGGGTTATTTTCATAATCTATGAAATGAATTCATCAAAATTCAAATAATACGGAAATAAAAATGAGAAAATACAAACAAAACCATAATTTCATTGAAATATATGGTGCTTTTTTGTTGTCAACGACTTTTGTGACATATGGATATGCCCAGACCCCTTCTATAATATCATCGAACCACCCGAAGGTTCCTGCACATCAGGATATGCATAATGGTGGAACAGTATCGGCATCTGCCATCAGGCCGGCCAGGAAGCCAAATGCCAATGCGGCATCAGGCAAAGAAGGGGACTCCGTTCAGGCGAGTGGCGCTGAACTGCTGGGTGTTGTCGGGCATCATCTGTCCCATGCAACGGCCAGTATCATTACGCAAACGGCCTTGGCCCGAAACGTGGCAGGCGCCAATCCCCTTCAGACCCTTGGCCAGCTTCCGGGAGTGATGTTTGCGGGTGGTGATGGGCAGGGTCTGGATATCTGGACATCGCAACTGTATGTCCGTGGGTTCCAGAGTAATCAAATTGGCGCAACTCTGGATGGAATGCCTTTGGGCGAGCAGACTTTTTATAACTATAACGGATTAGGTATCACCCAGGCCATTTCACCAGAAAATATACGGACGGTATCAATATCGCAGGGGGCAGGGGCAGAAGACGTCGCCGCGACCTCAAGTCTTGGTGGCGCCATTTCGTATGCCAGTCGCGACCCTGCAAAGAAAAAGGGCGCGGAAGTTTCACAGACCTTCGGCAGCTATAATATGTTCCGAACGTTCGTCCGTTTGGATAGCGGTGAAATCGGACCGGCAAAAACCCGTTTTTATGTTTCCTATGCCCGCAATGATACGAATAAATGGACAGGGGTTGGCCCCCAGTTCCAGCAGGTCATTAATGCCAAGCTTTATCAACCAATCGGGGAAAGCAGTCATATCTCGGCATTTTTTGATTATTCCGATGTCGACCAGATGACCTATATGCCCAAAAGCCTTGAGATTCTTAATACAGTTGGGCAGAGACCTGATTATTATTATGGAACGCCAAACGGCTATCGCGATGCTTATATGGCGGCAGAAGGCAATTACATGCGGGGCGAAAACCGCTCCAACGATCCCAAGGATGTGTCCTATTATGATGGGGTCAATGAAGTGCGTGATTATATGGGCGGCATCAATTATGATTTCCTGTTAACCAACCGGCTTCGCCTGACCGGCAGTATCTATGGTCATCGTGAGTCTTTTTATACAACATGGGCCAATCCGTATACGCAGGATATGGTTCCCGCCCCAAATGGCGCAGCCCTTTCAGAGGACGTCACCCATACCGGGATCCAGCGTTTCGGTGGTACTACGAATCTGGCCTATAATATTGCACATCATGATATCAATGTGGGATTCTGGTACGAAAACAATCATTTCAATACTGAAGGAAATGAATATAGCGAACCGGTTCTGGGGACAGGGTCACCGTTAAATTCCTGGGGGCCATGGAATAACCCATATGCGACACTTTATGCACAGGTTTTTAATACCAATACCTTTGTTGCACATGTCAGCGATACCTATAGCCCGGTTCATGGGTTGAAAATTCATTATGGATTCAGGTCCCTTCTCAACACGACCCGTGTTGGTGCTTTGGCCAATTATCCAGATTATACCGGTGCGTCCGCCATTGCGGGCGGGGACAGCCTGACCACAGCCAAGGCGTTTCTGCCCCATATCAACATAGATTGGAATTTCAGGAAACATCACGAATTATATTTTGATTTTGCGGAAAATGTACGTGCCTTCCCGGTTTCAACATACGGCGCTGCCGCTTCGCCTCTTGTCAACTCGCAGCAGGCTTATGAAGAAAAGGGCAGGAATGTACAGCCGGAAACCGCATGGGCCTATTCGATAGGATATCGCTATACCTCCCGCTACCTCACGGGAAGCATCTCTGCCTATCGGGTCGATTTTCATAATAGGCTCCAGGCGCTCTCCTATAACGTGACCCCGACACAGTTCCTTTCATCGGTTCAGAATGTCGGAAGTGTCAACATGAATGGGGTTGATGCTGCCCTGACATTCATTCCCGTTCATGGCCTGAATATTTATAATAGCATCAGCTATAATCATGCGACGTATGCCAAGAATATTACGTCTGATGGTATCACCTATTATTCCCATGGTCGTCAGGTTGTTGGATACCCAAGTTTGATGTACAAGGCATCCGCATCCTATAGTTTCCATAATGCGGAAGTATTTATTAATACCTCTTATATCGGGCGGCGTAACCTCAGCTATGGTTATACGGCACAAGATCCTGCAACATCTGTCCCTTCATACTGGTTGACCAATCTGGGTGCATCCTATGATTTTGGACGCATTGGTATCATGAAGAACTTTCGTATAAACTTTAACGTCTATAATTTGACGAATGTTCGCTATATCGGGGCCATGGGGGTCGAAAATTTCCCGCTTGCCGGTGATCAGGATACCCTTCAGATGGGGGCGCCGCGTATGTTTTATGGTGGCTTAAGAGCGCAGTTCTAATTCAGGAAAGTTTTGATTATGACTGATACGACCCTTGATGCATTTCTCGAATGTTTTTCGGCCCGTGCTGTTGTTCATGACCGCTCTGGCGAGATTGCAACAGAAAGCCTGGAAGACCTTCGTAAGGCTGGATATCTGGGTCTTGCTGTGCCGCGCAATATCGGCGGACAGGAAATACCATTATCGGACATGACGCGGATTGTCGCAAAAATTGCAACAGCAGATCCGTCAACTGCGTTGATTCTTGCCATGCAATATCTTCAAACATGGGCAGTGGCGCAATCCAGTTGGGCTACGCCTGCAAAGGACAGGCTGCTTAAAGACATTCTGGATAATGGTACACTCATCAATGCGCTGCGTGTTGAGCCAGAGCTTGGTACACCTTCAAGGGGTGGCATTCCCCAGACAGTTATTCGCAAGGACACGAATGGCTGGCGTCTTGATGGGCGAAAGATTTTTTCGACAGGTTCTACCGCCCTGCGCTGGGGGTTGGTGTGGGTTGCAACGGCCGAGGAGTCGCCAAGAATTGGTCAGATTCTTGTCCGTCTGGATGAACCTGGTGTAAGAATCGAAAAAAGCTGGCATCAACTGGGCATGCGCGCCACGGGAAGTCATACGTTTATTTTTGATAATGTTTTTATTCCCGACGATCATATTATAAACGTGGTATCCCCGTCTGTCAGCAATCCTGAGATCCCGCAGCTTGGGAGGTACCATGCCTTGCTGATTTCATCACTATATAATGCAATAGCATGCAGTGCCCGTGACTGGTTTGTTAAGTTCCTGCACGAACGTGTTCCGTCGGGTCTGGGTCGGTCTTTGGCGACGTTGCCACGCTTTCATGTCGTTATTGGTGAACTGGAAGGATTGCTTTTAAGTAACAAGGCGCTTTTGCAATCAGGGTTTACAGAAAATATTTCTGAAGTGGAAATACAGCAGGTTAAACGTCTGGTGACAGAAAATGCCATCAGTGCGGTCACTCGTGCTATAGAAGCTATCGGGAATCCCGGTCTCTCACAAAATAACCCTTTGGAACGTCATTTTCGTGATGTTTTATGTGGGCGCATTCACTCTCCGCAGGGCGATGCAGTGTTGGAAAGTGCGGGGCGTGACGTTCTGATGCCATCGACGCGATAAAATTCTTGGCGGCTATTTGAAAATTCAGGATCAATCATATCCTGAAATTATAAATGTTTTTGGTGAATGTTTTCCTGAAATACTTCAGAAGACGCCGCCTTTTTCGATCAAAAGGCGGCACCCAAAAACTTTTCCTGTTTTCAAACAATCGCTTAAAATGCTTTATTTTAATAAGGGTATTTATATACTGAACTCATAAAAAATATCAGTTGCAGATGTTTCTCGAACAGCCCCTCTTGGAAAAAGGCAGTATCAAAAGACTTGCAGGGATTGTGTTGGACTCAGGCAATTCATGAGGAATGTAAAAGCCTGCACCGAAAATTTTTTATCATGCCTGCGGGTGACTGGCCCGGGCGTTTCAAACAGGTTCTCAAAATCAGTCTGTGGCGGCGCGCGTTTTACGATTGTTGGGAAGGGTGCTTTTTGTCATCCGAAATGACAGGACACGGGCATCATATACCGCCATTCCCAACAGTTTTTGTGATGCGGCAAAGTCCATAGGGGGGATTTCTGTATCGTGCGAGAATGCACGAGTTATTTTCCCCGTTGCCGGGAGGCATCGCATTGTGCCTGTAACCTGTGCATGGCGTCTGGTGGCATCGGGGCGGTCATCATCGCGCGGTAGTGCATGCATGCGGGCGTATCGTGCTGCCTGTATGTGGGGGGCGGCGCACAGGCAGCAAGCGTGAGGCCAAGTATGGTTGTGATGCAGAGGTTGCTGAACCTGCGCATCATACTTTCTTTCTCAGCCGTAGGCCTGTGTCTTTCGTCATTTTCCATCGGGCGTTAAGAGGGGCAGAGGCGACCGAGAACGATCAGGGTCTGCGCATGCCCCGTCATGTAAGATAGTCACTGGACCGCAGGATCAAAACATGAGGGCCAGAAACGACCCTTTGAAGCAACGTCTTTTGTGGACTGCGTCGCTTGCTTCGCTTTTTTCTGACGGATCCGCTGAATGCGCGCCCTGATCTCCTGATCGAGTTCCGGCGATATTTTCATACGGCTTTCCTTGGTGACGTCCACCATGTCCGGGTAATCCCACATTGCGGGATTGTTCAGCCGGTCCAGCTTTTTTCTCCGGGATCAATGCGGGCTGCTTACCCCGCGCGACCAGACTGCTACGAATTTAATATAGCATCAAAACTTGCTTCGTTTGTCAGCTTTCCAAGCATAACATGAAGGCGGAACCGGTCGCCCGTCTTCTATATCTCTGCTCATGGCGCGACGCGCGGCGTGAAAGAGCATCTTGCACCAGCCTGGCAAGGGCCACTGCGGTGCTGGGGTGGGCTCACGTAAAACGCTCTTTGGTTCATCATCGGCAAGCGCGCCAGCAGCTTGGAGGCAATATCGGGCATGGTCCAAGCAGCATGACCACAACAAACCTGACCCGCCTGATGATATCAAGGTGGGAACCGAGAGGGCTATGCAACCCTGTCCTATTATTAGGGGACTGATTTATTTATAATTTTTCAGGAAAATGGTGGAGGGAGTTGGATTCGAACCAACGTAGGCGTACGCCAGCGGATTTACAGTCCGCCCCCTTTAGCCACTCGGGCATCCCTCCGGGTTGACGGGGTGATAATCATTCAATGTCGGGGTGTCAATGCCCACGACCAAAAAGCTGCAAGAATTACGGATGACGCGCGGGCTGCTTATGCCTAAAACCGCATGCATGAACATGCGTCCTTCCCGCCGTCGTCCGGGCCGTCCTGTGGGTGCGGCCGATTCGTCCCCTCCTGCTTCCGCCATGCCGTCGCGTGGGCGCGGCAGGGCATCGTCTGACCGTGGGTCCGATCGTGGGCCTGACCGTGCCGCCGAACGGGGCCGGGCAGAGGTCGCGCCGCGCGGCACATGCTGGCTTTATGGCACGCATGCAGTGATGGCGGCGCTGTCGAATCCACACCGTCACCTGCGGCAGTTGCTGACCACGGCGGAGGCGCAGACCGCGCTTGAGGAACGGATGGGACGCGCCCTGCCGATCCAGCCGCAGCGCGTGGATCGCGCGCGTATCGACAGCATTTGCGGCCGTGACGCCGTGCATCAGGGAATCGCGCTTCTGGCGGACCTGCTCGACACCCCCGCGCTGGAGGATATCGTGGAACGTCCCGGGCCGGTCCTGCTGCTGGATCAGGTGACGGACCCGCGCAATATCGGGGCGATCCTGCGTTCGGCGGCGGCGTTCGGTGCCGCGGCGGTGATCGTGCAGGACCGCAACGCGCCAGAGGAAACCGGTGCGCTGGCCAAGGCCGCATCCGGCGCGCTGGAGGTCGTGCCGCTGGTGCGTGTGGTCAACCTGTCACGCACGATCGACGCGCTGAAATCCCATGGCATGTGGACGGTGGGGCTCGATGCGGGGGGCGGTATCCTGGATGGTGCGTCTTTCCGTCAGCGGCGCGTCGCCCTGGTGCTGGGGGCAGAGGGGGCGGGCCTGCGCCGCCTGACGCGCGAACATTGTGACGAGATTGCGGGTCTTGCGATGTCGGGGGATATGGAAAGCCTTAACGTCTCCAACGCTGCCGCCGTCGCCCTGTATGAAATGTCGCGCCCGCGCGGGTAATGTGCCCCAACAGTGTCCTGATATTGCCAGGACATGGGAAAACACCGCATCAGAAGCCTGTTTTCGTAAAAGTCATAAAGACGGAGAGACCCCTATGTCGATCAAACGCCTTCAGCCCGAAACGCGCCTGACCGGGGCGGTGGTTCATAACGGTCTGGTCCACCTTGCCGGGCAGGTCGCGGATGATCCCGACGCCGATGCCGAAGGACAGACCGCCGATATCCTGCGCCAGGTGGATGCGCTGCTGGCGGAAGCCGGGACGGACAAGAGCCGCCTACTGTCGATGCAGATCTTCCTTGCGGACATGGGGGACATGGCGGCGATGAACCGGGCGTGGGATGCATGGCTGGATACGGCGAACAAGCCCGCCCGCGCCACGGTGGAGGCCCGCCTGGCCGACCCGCGCTGGCGCGTGGAAATGACCGGTATCGCAGCCCTTCGGTAAAGCATCCCTGTCGCACGGGAGGGGGCGCGATCATCGCGACCGGCACTCCACGGACATCATGGAAGTTTTGGGTGAATATTTTTAAAAGTGTCTGGGGATGCTCTGCTTTCAGAGAGTGTTTGAAAACACATCATTGATAAAAAACAGGAAAAGTTTTTGGGTGCCGCCTTTTTTCAAAAAGGTGGCGTCTTTCGAAGCTTTTTGGGAAAAGCTTCACCAAAAACCTTTATAATTCCAGTATGTTATCGGGCCTGATTTTTCAAACAATCTTTTGGAAAACATCCAATAACTTTCGTGCTTTCCCCTCCATAGGGGGGCTTCGGCACAGTCCTGTGCTGGATTGAAAGTTATCCGGGGCTGACCTTTTCAGAAATCTTCACCGGTGACTTTCCCCCTCTCCCGCATGTCCCGGCAAAAGAGCAGCGGGGTGGGGAGGCAATGCGCCCCTGAACATATGGGGACGCAACCCTGCCCGGCCGGGCCTGTTGTAAAAGGATGACAGCAGGAGAAAGTCCCATGGCCGATGATATTGCCTCTTCCCCTTCCGTCCGGCCCCCGTCTTCGCGTCGTACCGTCCTGCAGGGCATGGCGGCGGGAATGGTCAGTGCGGCCGCAACGGTCCCCCATGGCGTGGATGCCGCCCCCGCCCCCATGGCGGCGGATACGGCGGTTAACCCGGAAACCCGCTATCCCCGCCCGCCCTTCCCACGTCAGTCGCAGCCATGGCCCGGACTTGCGGGGAAGATGGTGCCCCGCCCGGACCATGGGGAAGGGACCTATCGTGGGTCGGGTCGCCTTGCGGGGCGCAAGGCGCTGATTACCGGGGGGGATTCTGGCATCGGGCGTGCCGCGGCCATTGCGTATGCGCGTGAAGGGGCGGATGTCGCCATCGCCTATCTGCCGCAGGAGGAACCCGACGCGCAGGACGTGATGGCCCTGATCCGCGCGGCCGGGCGCAAGGCCATCGCCATTCCCGGCGACCTGCGCGATGAACAGTATTGCAAGGATCTCGTGGCGAAGGCGCATGCCGAACTGGGCGGTCTCGACATCCTCGTCAGCAATGCCGGGCGGCAGGTGCATCAGGCATCCATTATCGACATCACGACCGAACAGTTTGACGAGACTTTTCGCACCAATGTCTATGCGCTGTTTTTCCTTGCCCGCGCGGCGGTGCCACTGATGCCGCCGGGTGGGGCGATCATTGCCACCGCATCGGTCAACGCCTTCAGCCCGTCGGAAATCCTGCTGGATTATTCCGCAACAAAGGGGGCGATCGTGGCGCTGGTCAAATCTCTGGCCAAACAGATGGTGCACAAGGGAATCCGCGTGAACGCAGTTGCCCCCGGCCCGTTCTGGACCGCGTTGCAGGTCAGTGGCGGACAGACGCAGGACCATATCCACCAGTTCGGGGCTGAAACACCGATGGGCCGTGCGGGACAGCCCGCCGAACTGGCCCCGGTCTATGTACTCCTTGCCTCGGCGGAGGCCAGCTATATCACCGGGCAGGTCTATGCCGCATCAGGCGGCACCGGCGTGGGATAGGACAGACAGCGGCGGGGCTTTTCCTTTGCCCCGCATGCTGGCACACAGGGGCATGCGGTATGTCCTTATGATCTGTGCGATGCTGCTGGCGGCGGTGTTCTGTTACATGGTGCTCGACATGGTGATGCAGACGGGTAACGACGTCGCCAATTCGCATCCGTGGTAAGGACCACATTCCCGGCGTGTCCTTCCCCCCTGTCGCTGTTCCCCGTGCCGTTTTTTTGCCGCGCCGCGCTGCATAAAAGTAACATTCCGGCCATCTTTTGATCACAGCCGCCGCCCACGATGGCGCCATCGACCCTGATGGTGGAAACGGCGATGAACATGTACGCGGTAACGATGGTGGTAATGGCGGGCGTGGGGACGGGAATCGGCCTGTGTCGTGCCGGCATGTGTCGCGCCGGTCTGTGGCGGGCATGGATGACGCGCGAACTTGCGGCGCTGGAACGTGGACGCCCGCTGGATATCTGACACGTCTCCCTTCCGGTGGGGATCGCGTATGGGGCGTGATGTGTTTTCCTGTTGCGTGGGGCGTATTTTTTGCATCTGATGGCCGCACCCGCCATGTCATGCCATCCGGTGTGACAGGACGCGCGCATGTGGGGGCATGCGCGTGCAGGACATAACGGGCCATGATGCCCATGCCGGAGGAAACGCATGATGTTCCGTCCATCCATCCCGTTGATGCTGGGCCTTGGCTGTGCCGTTGCGGTGGCCACCATTGCCCCGGCGCAGGCCCGCAGCGTGCATATATCGGGCCGGTTCGCCACCGAACACGGCGCGACGACCACGCCGGGCGGCGGGGTGACGGCATGGCTGAACCCCAGGACGAACCTTGTCACCTATACGATCAAATGGACGGGACTGAGCGGCAAGGTCACGGCCATCCATTTCCATGGCCCGGCAGGAACAGGGCAGGAGGCCGGCGTCCTTGCCCCGGTGGCCGGGCCCTATGTCTCGCCCCTGCGGGGGGCGGTGCTGCTGTCGTCTGAACAGGCGCGTGCGCTGATGGCGGGACAGGTCTATGTCAACCTGCACACCGATGCCTATCCGAATGGGGAGGCCCGCGCCCAGCTTGCGGCGCAGCCACGATGAGGAACCGATAATCCGCTTCGCGTTTCCTTAATTACATGTATGATATTTCAAATCCGCATGCCTCAGGGCGGATTGATCCGTTTTGCGTGCCTGTTCCCGTTTCGGTGGCCCATCAGTTGAAACGGTTGGGCGACATCGCGTGAAGAAGGAGTTTACGTTGCGCCTTGCATCTGTCGCCGCCCTTTCGGCTGTTGTTGCCCTGCCTGCTTTTGCTGTTGTCCCCGCCCATGCCGCCCATGCCGCCGATGCGCTTGGCGAACGCACGGGGGAGATCACCTTTACCATTTCCGCCGCCGACCTTGGGGCCGGCATGTCGTGGGGCAAGGGTGTGCTGAGCTTCCAGGGGCATGATTACAATTTCAAGATTCGTGGCGGTTCCGGCGCCGCCATCGGCTTTTCAACGATGCATGCCAAGGGCGGGGTCTTCAACCTCTACCGCACGCAGGATCTGGAGGGGACCTACTGGTCCGTGCAGGGGGAGGCCACGATCGGTGCGGGAACCGGCGGGGCGGTCATGGAAAACAATAACGGCGTGCGGATCAAGTTCACGTCGCGTACATCCGGCGCACGGCTTGCCTTCTCGGTGGAGCGTCTGACCATCCGGCTCAAGAACTGATCCCTTTACCCATCCCGGCACAGGCGTTCGGAAACGTTTCTGATATATTTTAGAGAGTGTCTGAAAACACATCATTGATAAAAAACGAGGAAAGTTTCTGGGTGCTGCCTGTTTTCAAAAAGGCGGCGTCTTCTGAAGCTTTTTGGAAAAAGCTTCACCAAAAACTTTTATGATTTCAGGCAGTTAGAAATTGACGTTTGTATGTATTCCGAAGATGGTTTCGTTTCCGACGCGTTTCAGGCCGCTTGCGTAACGCGGGTCGGATGTTCCGCCCTGCGGGTGCCAGACATATTGGAAATCTGGCTGCAGGACGAGCCATGGGGTGACCTGCGCCTGGTATGTGACCTCGAGATGGTTTTCGTTTCCCGGCACGATGGAGCCTGCGTCGCGGTTATACTGTCTCCATCCGGAGCTTGAGCGCCCGATTCCCCAGCCGACGCCGACGGTGTCGTTATCCCGTCCCCTGAAGGGCGCCTTGAGGTTGATGCCTGCATCCGCGGCAAAGCTGATGAGGTTCCTGTCGCCGCTATTGCCTGTTGCGCGGACGAAGATACCGACGGATTGGGGTGATGTGCGCGATGGTCGCCACAGCATCTGGTCAATGATGCCATAGACCATCCAGTTTCCGCGATCCCATCGCGGGTATCCGCCCTGTGCGCCGAGGGAGGCGCCCTGACGGTTATAGCGGTAATCGGGGAACTTTGCGGTGTCATAGAAACCGCCAAGTTTATAGATCCCGGGCAGGCCGGGGTCCTTGGTGGCCTTTGACATGTCGTCTGGCTGCGGGTTGAGCGCATATTGCAGTTCGGTAATCAGCAGTGCGCCCGTGCCCATGTTGAAGCGTGTGCCGCTGCCGTCATTTGTGACCTGGTTTGTGGGGTCAGCGCTGTTGCCGCCCTGTATGCCGAAAGAGTTGTAGCGGTTTCCGGGGGGATTGTCGTCTGCGGCTGCGAACATGAAGGTGAAGGTGTCTGTGGGCCTGTAACGGATGCGCACGGCGGGGGAGGAGAGGGGCCATGAGGGCCCGCCGCCATACAGGTTGACGGACGGGGCCATGGGCCATCCGAAGTTGGAGTTCAGGTAGAGCGATCCGTAATCGCTGATGAGGAATTCGGTATCAAGGTCCTGCTGCCCGATCTTGACGTCGAGTTTCCCGTTAAGGAAGGATTGCTGGTACCACAGTTCGAACAGGCGTGTGGAGCGGTCGGCCTCGAAGCCGCTGATGGGGTTGTAGTTATAAAGATGGTCCTGCGAGATGGAGCGTCCGCGCGTCTGCAGGGCGCTGACATTGAACAGGCCGCCCTTCAGCCCGAAGAGTTTTTCGAGGTCAACGGTCAGTGTGGGGGTAGTCACGGCATCATAGGAAGGTCCGGTGCCCGAGCCACTGCCGACGTCATTGGCGCTGGGTGCGCCGCCGGTGGTGTTCCCCCACAGCTCCTCCACATCCTGAAGGTTGAAGGTCACGCCGTGCTTGTACAGCCACGGCCGCAGCCCCCACATGTCCCCAAGCAGGTTGCCGCTCGTATCCAGCCTGTCGCCCTCACTCGGCGGCGGGGTAGTTGAATCCCGCACGGTCGCGGGGTCGATCTGTGCAATCAGGGGCGTGGAATTGCCCAGCCGCGCACGTTTCTGCGCGATCTGCGTGGCGGGGGCCTGCGCATGGGCCCGTGAGGTGGTGGCCACCATGGCGCAGGCAGCCAGCAGGCCGTGGATGCTGCGGGGCAGGGGGACTCGACTCATGGACGGGCTTTCGCTTCTGGCCCGTCCCGGCCGGTGGCAGGGCAGGCGATAACGGCGCACCCCGTCGGCGCGCAGGCAGGGGGACAAAGATACCCATCGGTATGAACTGTCCCGCCAAGGGCCTGACATGGCAGGGTACTGACATAACGGGGCGAACGTATAACCCATCGGCAGGCCATGCAACGGTGTCACGCAGGGGGCAGCCATAACAGGGGCAGCCATCACAAGGGCAGATATGGCAGGGACAGCCATAACAGGGACAGCCATAACCGGGACAGGCAGGACGCAGGGCAGCCATCAGCCGGCGGCGTGAAAATCTGTCCGGGCAGCAGGCTGGTATCATGCATGCTGTCGGTGACGCCTTGATAAGAGCCTGTTTGAAAACACATCATTGATAAAAAAGAAAAGTTTCTGGGTGCCGTCTTTCGATCGAAAAAGGCGGCGTCTTCTGAAGCTTTTTGGAAAAAGCTTCACCAAAAACTTTTATAATTTCAGTATGTTATCGAGCCTTACTTTCAGACATGCTTTTAGGGACTGTTTGCAAGTAAGGCCAATTAACCTGTTGAATCATAAAGGTTTTTTTAAATTTCAAAAATCCCTGAAATGCATCATATTATGCAAAACACAGGGTAACGCCTGGAATGTTCCCACTTCTCATCACTGGACTATTGTGTATCGTGCGCCATCCCCAGCCAATGCGGCCGCATGCGCTGGTGCAGCGTGACGGGCGTGTGGGGATGCCCTATCATTCCCACCGGCTTGTCTCCTGACGTAAATGGTAATGGCACTGTGGCGCTGGCTCGACGTTTTCTTCCCTCGATTTCGCTGCTCTGCTCGTTCGAGGCGGCGGCCCGGCACCAGAATTTCACCACGGCCGCCACGGAACTGCATCTGACGCAAAGTGCGATCAGCCGCCATATCCGTGCGTTGGAGGTACAGTTGGGCGCGGACCTGTTCACCCGCGAACGCCAGACCGTGCGCCTGACGATGGCGGGGGAAACCTATGCCCGTGAAATCCGTGAGGCATTGAAACATATCTCCACCGCCACCCTTGGCTTTCGGGCCAGTCCCCGTGGCGGTACGTTCAACCTTGCGGTGCTGCCCACCTTTGGCGCGCGCTGGATGGCGCCGCGCGTGCCGGCGTTCGGGCTGTTGCATCCTGATATCACCATCAACCTGTTCACCCGTCCGGCTCCGTTTGAATTCGCGGCGGAAGCCCTCGATGCTGCCATCCATTATGGCCTGCCTGACTGGCCGGGGGCGGAGATGGAATTCCTGATGCATGAACAGGTCGTGCCGGTGTGCAGCCCCGACATGGCCGCGCGGTCGTCCTTTCGCACGCCGTCGGATCTGCTGTGTGCGCCGCTGTTGCATCTGGTGTCGCGGCCCGATGCGTGGGAACGCTGGTTTCATGCCCATGATGTCGATGCGTGCCAGATCCACGGCATGTTGTGTGACCAGTTCGCAACCATAACACAGGCGGCGCGCGCAGGGGCGGGGCTGGCGCTGTTGCCGCGTTTCCTGATTGCCGAAGAACTGGCACGCGGTGAACTGCATGAAATCGCGCCCCCCGCACCACAAATGGCAGAAGAAGCCTATTACCTTGTCTGGCCTGTCAATCGCACGCGCTATGCCCCGCTGGTGGCGTTTCGACAGTGGATACTGACGGCGGTTGCGGCCGGGTGACGCCATGGTGTGCGTGGATCGTGGCAGGAAGTGTCCGCCCTTGTTTTTGAAAGTGTGATGTCTTTCAAAGCTTTTTGAAAAAAGCTTTACCAAAAACTTTTATGATTCTGACAGGCTGTCGGTCCTGCTTTTTAAACAGTCTTTGAAAGTCTTGATTTCCAAAGGTCGAGGACCTTTGGTGGGGTGCAGGGGCAGTGCCCCTGCATGTGATGGCATCAGCCGACGTCGAACTTCACGCCCTGCGCCAGTGGCAGTGTGCGTCCGTAATTGATGGTGTTCGTCTGGCGGCGCATATAGGCACGCCATGCGTCAGAGCCGGATTCCCGGCCACCGCCGGTTTCCTTTTCCCCACCGAACGCCCCGCCGATTTCCGCGCCGGACGGCCCGATATTGACGTTGGCGATACCGCAGTCGGACCCGGCGGCGGACAGGAACTGTTCCACCTCCAGAAGGTTGGTGCCAAAGATGGAGGAGGACAGGCCCTGCGGCACGTCGTTCTGCAACGCGATGGCCTGATCCAGGTCGGTATATTTCAGGACATACAGGATCGGGGCAAAGGTTTCCTCCACCACCGGTCCGGTCTGTGCGGGCATTTCCACCAGCGCGGGACGGACATAGAACGACCCCGTGCCGTTGACATCCACGCGCGTGCCGCCATGCACGGCGCCACCGGCGGCGGTTGCGGCCTTCAGGCTGTCCTGCATCGCGGTAAATGCGGCCTCGTCAATCAGCGGGCCGACCAGCGCGTCGCTGCTGACGGGGCAGCCAACGGAAATATTGGCATATACCTGCTTCAGCTTGCCGATCAGCGCGTCATACACGCTTTCATGCACGATCAGGCGACGCAGCGTGGTGCAGCGCTGTCCCGCCGTGCCCATCGCGCCGAACGCCACCGCGCGCAGCGTCAGGTCCAGATCCGCCGACGGCGTGACGATGGAGGCATTGTTGCCGCCCAGTTCAAGGATGGAGCGGCCAAAGCGGCGCGCCACGCGTTCGCCCACGATGCGGCCCATGCGGGTTGACCCGGTGGCGGAAATGACCGGCACGCGCCTGTCATCAACCAGGCGCTGTCCGATCGCACCATCCCCGATAATCAGCGCGGACAGGCCGGCCGGGGCGTCCGCGCCGAACTGGCGCACGGCCTCGTCAAACAGGGCATGGGTGGCAAGTGCGGTCAGCGGGGTCTTTTCCGACGGCTTCCAGATGCACGGATCGCCACAGACCAGCGCCAGCGCCGCATTCCATGACCATACCGCAACGGGGAAGTTGAAGGCGGAAATGATGCCGACGACACCGGCGGGGTGCCACTGTTCGATCAGGCGGTGGTCAGGGCGTTCGGACTGGATCGTCAGGCCGTAAAGCTGGCGTGACAGCCCGACGGCAAAGTCGCAGATGTCGATCATTTCCTGCACTTCGCCCAGCCCTTCGGACAGGACCTTGCCCGCCTCGAACGATACCAGGCGGCCCAGCGCCTCCTTGTTGTCACGCAGGACATTGCCAAGGATGCGCACCAGTTCGCCACGGCGTGGCCCCGGCACCTTGCGCCATGCGACAAAGGCGTCGGCCGCGCGGGCGATCACGCCATCGACCGCATCGGCGGAAATGGTCGCAACGCGGGCGATTTCCTCGCCCGTGATGGGGGTGCGTACGATCAGGTCGCCGCCGGTATAGGCATCGCGCGCGACGCCCAGCTTTTCCAGAAGGGCATGTACGTCGGATACGATGGTCATATGTCTTCCTGTTCTCCAGTCCTGTGGGCGCGGATATGGCTCTACAGCCATGCCGTGCCCGCGTGGGCAATGGCGGACCCCACGTTATAAAAGGCTTCGCGCGCGGGGCGGGCGCGCACCGGCTGCACCGGGCAGAGCGGCAGCGGCATGTCGGCAATCCCGATCCTGCCGCATACAAGCTGCGCCAGCACCCGGCCAAACACCGTCCCTGGCGAGATACCGCGCCCGTTATAGCCGCTGATGGACACTACATTGTGGGCAAGCTGATGGAAACGGGGAACCGCGTCGGTGGTCATGCCGATGCTGCCGTACCATTCGGTTTCAAAGGGTTCGTCCTTCAGTTGCGGATAGATCCGCGCCAGCGCCCTGCGCCCCCAGGCATGGTGGATGCGTCGCCCCGCACGGTCCAGCGCGCCCACGCTGCCGATAATCATCCGTCCCGCCTGGTCCAGACGGAAGGAGGTCAGGATGTCCCTGGTGTCCCATGCGCCCTGTTTGTGGGGCAGGACCGTTTCCAGCACATGCGCGGGCAGGGGGCGGGTGGCAAGGTTGAAATACGGCAGATGCACCAGTTCGGCGCGCAGTTCGGGCCACATGTTGGTGGTATAGGCATTGGTGGCCACGATCACCCAGCGCGCGCGCACCGACCCGCCGCCACTGGTGCGCAGGTGCCACCACGCGCCCGCCTGCTGCGCATCGGTCACGCATGTCGCGGTATGCAGCCGCACGCCCGCATCCATCGCCGCGCGCGCCAGACCCCGTGCATAGGCAAGGGGCTGGATCGTGCCCGCGCGTTCATCCAGCAATGCGCCGGTATAGGCCGTGCTGCCGATCTGGCGCGCGGCCTCGCCCGCATCCATCAGGCGCACCGGCGCGCCAAGCGCCTGCCACTGGCGTTCGCGTTCGCGCAGGTTGTCCAGCCCGGATTGCCCCACCGCGCAATGTAACGTGCCGGTGGGCGTGGCCTCGCACGCGATGGCGTGTTTCGCCACAAGGTCAAAGACTTCCCGCGGGCCATTACCCAGAAGGTCCAGCACCCGCCGGCCCATCGTGGCGCCCAGCGTCGTCAGCAGGTCGTCGGGCATGACCCACAGGCCCGCATTCACCAGGCCGACATTGCGTCCCGACCCGCCAAAGCCGATCTCGTTGGCCTCCAGGATCACCACATTGCAGGATTCCTGCGCAAGGTGCAGCCCCGCCGACATCCCGGTATAGCCGCTGCCGATAATCGCGACATCGACATCCACATGTCCGCGCAACGCCGTGGTGGGCGGGGCGGGCGGGGCGGTGACTTCCCAAAGACCATGGCTGCGCGGATCATTCTGCATGCACGTTACCCTGTTGCGTTGCCCAGTGGCGTTTACCTGATGGCGTTTACCCGGCAGCGTTTGCCTGACGGCGTTTACCAGTGGGGTTTGCTGGCGGCATTCCCGGCTGGTCTTCCCGGCTGGCATCTTCTGTTGGCGGGTCCGGGGGAAGGTTGCCGGGCGGGCGACACCCCCCGGCAGGGCGGGGGCTGTCGCCGGTTGGCGCGCACCCCCGGTGACGCCATCGCGCAAGGTATTTTCGATCGCACCGGGCGCAAAACGATATTCGGAACTGGGGTCATTCCAATACGGAATGATCCATGTGTCCGATCGTATGCGCCGCTCTCCATACATCGGTTTTCATCCGCCGCTTTCCCCTGGGTTCCCCCCTGACGTCGCGCCAGATGGGGTCATTCTCCGCCGGGTGGCATCCGTTCCACCGGGGCGCGGCCCAGCGTATTGGCCAGGAACACACCCAGCATGACCACCACGCCCCCCAGCAGAGTGCGCAGTTCGGGGACTTCATGCACCAGCGCAAAGGATTCCAGCAAAGTGACCGGCGGCAGCAGGTACAGCAGGCCCGCCGCCCGTGCGACGCCCATCTGTCCCACCACCCACGTCCATGCCGCATATCCGACAAAGGCAGGCAGTATCGCAAGCTGCGCCACACTGGCGATACCGGCCATCGACATGTGCGGCACCCGTCCCAGCGCCTGCGGCAGCCATGGCAGCAGGACGATCCCCCCGACGATCAGCACATACGCCGTGGTGGCCATCGCGCCATAGGTCGGGATCAGGCGTTTTTGCAAGGTGGTGTAAAGCGCGCTGCACAATGCCGCCCCAAGGATCAGCGTCGTGCCCGACCCGAATGACAGGCCCCCCGGTTCGCCGCCCGCGATGGTGATGACCCCGGCGAAACTGATAAGCGATCCGACCCACCCCCATGCCGTCAGCCGTTCGCCCATCACCGCCACGGCGATGATGGCGGCCATCAGGGGGGAGGAACTGATCAGCAGGCTGGACGCCCCGGCGGAAACGCTGAGTTCGCCGGTATTGAACAGCACATTGTACAGGCTGATGCCGATTCCCCCGCATGCGACAAAGCGCGGGATGTCGCGCGCGCGTGGCAGGGGCGCGCGTTCATACAGCAGCCATCCCACCGACAGCACCGCCGCCAGCGCATAGCGCAGCGCCGCAAGGGGAACAGGCCCGATTTCGTGCATCACGACCCGGACGATGGGATAGGCGCTGCCCCATGACAGCAGGGCCACGGCGGCCCACAGGGCAACCAGGCGGGGATGGGAAGGGCGTGTGGTCATGGCGCACAGGGATATGCCCGCGCATGGCGGCAGGCAACCGGGCATGCGCGCCTGCGCGGCGTTTGGATGCGCGCAGGCGGGAAAATGTCACACACGATCCCGCGTGCGGCATGCCGGGCACGCAGGCGAAGGGACAGGCAAAGGGACAGGCACAGTGACAGCCAAGGCACAAAGATGTCCGGGCGCCGTCCTTCAGCGTTTGAAAAAGACGGCATGTCCCAAATCATTGCGGGACAATCCGGGCCAGAAGCTTTTATCACGCAGTCCCTTGCCCAGATGGGGATCAGCCCTTGGCCGTATCCAGCGCATCCACCGCATCCAGCACGCGCGTGGAATAGACAAGGGCCGCGCCCGCGTTCATCGCCACGGCCACGCCCAGAGCCTCGGCAATTTCCTCCCGCGTGGCGCCCGCCTTGACCGCTTCGGCGGAATGGACGGTAATGCAGCCGTCGCACCGGGTCGTGGCCGCAACGGCAAGGGCGATCAGTTCGCGCGTCTTTGCATCAAGATGCCCGGTCTTCGCCCCGGCCTCCCCCGCGGCGACCACGGCCTCGACCGTGCCGGGCGACAGGGTGGCGACCTTTCCAAAACCTTTGGCAAGCTGGTCGCGATATGTGTTCCAGTCCATCATCATGGTCATGTCTTCCTGTGGTGATCGGGTGGTCCCGCCCGGACATCCCTGGGCAGGAGGTCATGAAGCACGTCATCGGCACGCACGCCGTCAGCAGTCCCGCCGGGCGCCTCTCCCAGACCCCATTCCAGCAGGCTCCCCCCTTCCTGCCGGGTGACGAACCGACGCGCCAGCACGGATGCGGGCAGGTCGCCGCGCAGCGTGCCCGCCGCGATCCCTTCCGCCATGACGGATTCGAGCCATGAGAGATGCAGCCGGAAAAATGCCGCCGTCTGGTGGC
Organism: Novacetimonas hansenii; assembly: GCF_014843995.1. NCBI lineage: Bacteria > Pseudomonadati > Pseudomonadota > Alphaproteobacteria > Acetobacterales > Acetobacteraceae > Novacetimonas > Novacetimonas hansenii. The sequence goes on from NZ_CP062147.1 coordinate 583,825, forward strand.
GCATCGACGGTGGCAGGCTGTCGCGCTGTGCCGCCAGCGCCGCACACAGCGGCAGCATGCCGGCCATGGCGCTGCTGGTGAAAAAAGCGGCAAAGGCCCGCAACCGTCCGGGGGCATCGGGGACCGCATGCCACACGGCCGACAGTTCGGCGGTGAAGCGGTGCAGGTAGTCCTCGATAACCGCGCATCCGAGTGTTTCCTTGGTGGGGAAATGATGGTGGACACTTGCCTTGCGGATGCCCGCGGCCCGCGCCAGGTCGGCAAAGCTGAAGGCAGCATAGCCGCGTGTGCGGATAAGCTCTTCAGCCCGTTGCATCAGGATGCGGCGAGTACCGTGCTCCATGCGCAAAGCCTACCGACCTGAAGGTAGGTAAGGAAACTCACTTTAGCGTGCGGCACATCCGGGGGAGTGCGCAGGCATGTCCAGAGGGGGCCATTCGCGGAGCAAGCCTAAGAGAGTGTTTGAAAACACGTCATTGATAGAAAACAGGAAAAGTTTCTGGGGGCCGCCTTTCGATCGAAAAAGGCGGCGTCTTTCGAAGCTTTTTGGAAAAAGCTTCACCAAAAACCTTTCTGATTTCAGGATGTTATTAAGCCCGACTTTTTAATATGGTCTCTAACGGGCATGTCTACGGGGGGCGTCCGGCGGGGCGTGCAATCCGGCATACGCAACATCCCGACGCAATCCCGGCAGGCCCGCCGCGGCCCACGCAACAGCATCGCGGGCATGGGCATGGGCATGGGCATGGGCATGGGCAGCGGGCGGAGGGGCGACATCAGGATGCGCATTCCTGCGTGTCGAGCAGTGCCGCAACCTCTTCGGCCGTGGGGGCGGCCTCTGCCGCGCCGGGACGTGTCGTCGCCAGCGCGCCACATGCGGCGGCATAGCGCACGGCCTGATCCAGTGGCGCGCCGGATGCCAGCATGCGCGCCAGTCCCGCGCCGAAACAGTCGCCCGCCGCAACGGTATCGACCGCCGTGACGGCAAAGGGGGGAATGAACCCGTCCCCCCCGTCGCGACGGGAATGGAACACGCCGCGCGCGCCCATTTTTATGACCGCGCATGCCACACCCCGCCCGTGCAGGTGGGCTGCGGCGGCGCGGGCGGTGGGGGCGTCGGTGGGCAGGATACCCGTCAGGGCCTGCGTTTCCGTCTCGTTCGGGGTCATGACGGTGGCCAGCGTGAACAGCGCATCGGGCAGGCCGTCGGGCGGGACGGGGGCAGGATCGACGATAATGGTCATGTCCTGCGCCCGCGCCTGTTCACACAGGCGTACGACGATGTCCGGCGGGATTTCCATCTGCACCATCACCACGCGCGCGCCGTCGAACACGCGCGCCAGCGCGGGGACGTCATCGGGGCGCAGCGTCATGTTTGCCCCGCCATGGACCAGGATCTGGTTTTCGCCCGCGTCATTGACGGTAATGAAGGCCCGGCCCGTCTGTCCGCCGGTTTCGGTGCGCACGAAACGCAGCCCCACCCCCGCATCGGCCATGGCGTCACGTGCGACCTGCGCCAGCGCATCGTCGCCCATCTGCCCCGCCAGTTCGACCGCCGTGCCCAGGCGCGCGACGGCCACCGCCTGGTTCGCGCCCTTGCCACCCAGCCCTGTTGTCGCGGCGTGGACATGCATCGTCTCCCCCGCATGGGGAAAGCGGGCGACACGGCAGACGAAATCGACATTGATGCTGCCGATGACGGCGATATGGCCGGTGGGGGAGAGGGTCATGACGGGCCTCCTGTCGCAGGCGGGTGGCGGTAAAAACAGTGAAAACGCAAGGAAAAGCCTGCGCGCGTTGCCTGTTCCTGAATGAAGGTAAGGTCTTTTTTGTGTGTTTACAGCAAAGAGATACCCAAAAATTTTATAATTTCAGCATGTTATTAAGGACGCTTTGCCATGCAGAGCCTCACCATGAAGCCGCATGGGCATATGCCGGCGGCTATTGGATGCGCAAGGCGATGTTGGAAAGCACCCGATGGACAAGACGTCATCAGGATATTCAAAGGCCAAGTTTTTAGAGAGTGTCTGAAAACACATCATTGATAAAAAACAGGACAAGTTTCTGGGGGCCGCCTTTCGATCGAAAAAGGCGGCGTCTTCTGAAGCTTTTTGGGAAAAGCTTCACCAAAAATCTTTATGATTTCAGGATATTCTTGAGCCTGATTTTTCAAACAGCGTCTCAGAAAGATCATTGGTTCCAGCTATTTTGAAACAGACATGGCCGAAAACCGTTGGAATTCTGTTGGGGTGGTGACTTTTTCGAAAGAACATTCCCAAAATATAAAATAGTATTTTCGGTTTAATGCCAGTTGGAATTGCAATTTTTTCACAAATTATGAAGCAGGTCGATGTCAGACCCCAATCCGACAGGATGTCAGGGGCCGTTTGAACGGTGTGTAGCAATACTCCACGGGAATGAACGCAGTCTTTGGCAAAGCGTTTACCGACATGGCTTTGCAATATATTGCATTTCTACAAGGTTAAAGTAACGCCTGAATATTTACCGTTTTTCATCAACGGGCTGTTTCAAATGATGTCTTCATGTTCCAGTGGGATGCCGGGTCCGCCTGTATGGACCGTTTTTATGGTATGGCGCGCATGGTGTGCTGCGCATGGCACGCGCCGGGGTGTCTTATCCCTTCCACAGGGGGCCGGGCATTTCATCGTAATGATCCACCAGCATATCCAGCAACAGCGCCAGCGCGCCCGCCACATGGGCCTGTTCCGTGCCGAAATGGCTGGCGATGGCGGGCATTGACCGTCCCTCCACCATCAGCAGGACCAGCAGCTTTTCGCATCGCGTGCCAATGGCCGTGCGGATGTATTTGTAACGTTCGATCGCGCCCAGCCTGCTGTGCGATGGGCCTTCGTGCGTGGGGTGGCGGCCGGGTGCGCGTTCCATCTGCGGGTCGTTATGGCCCATGAACCCGATGGCGTAATCAATGGCCCAGAATTCGGCGGCAAGGGCATGGGCGTCCACGATCGCGCCACTGCGTCGCAGCGCGGCAAGCGCGGGGCGATGCGCGTACACCATGGCCGCATCGGGGGCCATGTCGGACCGGTCGGGCGGCGGTGGCGCAGGCGGGTGGCAGGACGGAACGGCAGCCGACACGCAGGCATTCTCCAGACTGGGGCAGGACCGGCACATAAGGCCGACAGCATCCATGCATCCGTATCATACCTTCGGCGCGGATGCGATGGTCTCCCGCCGGTTGTCTCATCCATATGCCGCGTGGTGGGGCCGCGATCAGGGCGTGTGGCGTATCTGCTGGCGCAGGTGGGCTTCTTCGTTCGTGAAACGCGCCCAGTCCTGGGCATAGGGATCGCGACTGTCGCGATCATGGCCCATGGCCGCAGCGTCCGATGTGCGATCTGGGCTGCGATCTGGGCTGCGATCTGGGGTGCGATCGGGCATGTCCGTGTTGTCCGGCGCGTCGCGACCGGGGGTGGGGCGGTTCATGTCCCGGCGTGCGGCGGCGGCGGCATGTGCGTCGGCGGACCAGGTGGCACGGGCCGCATCATGGGCCGCGCGCATATGCGCCAGTGTGCCCTGCCATGCCTGCGCACCGGTCGCGGCCTGCGGGTGCATCACGCCCGGCATGGAGGGGGACAGCGCGCCGGGCCATCCCGCATTGCCCCATCCCTGCGCCCGCGCGCCATGGCCCATGGGCAGGCATGCCGCCATGATCGCCACCCACGCCGCCATGATGGCCATTCCCGCCCCCCGTCCGGCATGGTGTGCGGGGGGCGGGGGCATCAGCGGTCGATCCACTGCTGGCGTTCGGGGTCACGATGTTCCCATCCCCGCCGTTGCAGTTCGGGCATGTCGGAGGGGTCCTGCGGATATCCCACACACAGATACGCCACGAGTTCCCATTGCGCCGCAATGTCGAGCATCGCGGTCACGCGCGCCGGGTCGATGATGGACACCCACCCCACGCCCACGCCCGCCGCCGTCGCGGCAAGCCAGAAGGTATGGATGGCCATGACGGTGGACCATGTGGTGGTCTGGGGCATGGTGCCCCGGCCCAGCCCGCGTCCCTGTGTCGGGTCATTGTCGGAAAACACCGCGACATGGTGGGGGGCGTCATCCAGCCCCGCAAGTTTCAGGCGCGCGTAATCGCTGGCGTCGGACCCATCGCGCGCGGCAAGCGCATGGGCGTTGCAGCGCGCGAAATCATCGCGCACCGCCTGCCTGCGTGCGGGGTCATCCACCCGGACGAAGCGCCATGGTTCACTCAGCCCGACCGAAGGGGCAAGGCATGCCGTCGCCAGCAGCCCATCCAGCACCGGGGCGGGCACAGGGTCGCGCCGGAAATGCCGCACGTCGCGCCGCCAGCGCAGCAGGGTTTCAAATTCCTTGGTGAACGTGCCGGAAAATCCGGGCTGGGTCATGACGCTTCCTTTGTGGGGGGTGGGATCGCGGCGCGATGTGCCGATGGCCGGAATGCCGCCTGCGGCTGGCATGGGGCCGTTTGAAAGGGGAAACCGGGTTTCATCCATTGACGGTCGTGTCATCCCTGATGCTGTCCCTCTGCCAGGGTTTCGGCAGGTGTCCCTGGTGTCGAGGGAAGGCGCCATCGGGAAACATCGTGGGGAGCCCGATCATGCCGGGGCCTGCCGTCGGGGGCCTGCCATCCGGTGGATGTGTGCAACGCGGGGGGCCGTATCCCACGGGGATGAGAAAAGGGGATGATGAAAACCGTCGGGGGCTTGTTTCAAAAAGCACTGCAAGATGCCGCAGGATTGAAAAAGGTAGCGACCGGAGTTTTTGTCATCTCTTCTCAAGGGGTGTTTCCAGGTGGCGATTTGTAATGTGTCCGTACGTACCGGGTCCGTTAATACCGGCGTCCGAATGCCGGTTCCTCCGGCTGTGCCGGGCCGGCGAATGCTGCGTCTTCCCAGAACCCGCTGGCCACTTCATGCAGTTCATCAAAACTGGCCTTGTACCAGTCCACCTGTGTCGCGGTGCGGCCGGTGATGGTGAATTTCATGAAAAGCGTCCCTGCCCCCCCACCGTACATCCACCCGTCATGCGATGTGAATTCAAAATGGCACAGGTCGGTATGGCCAAACCGCTGAAAGGCATGGTCCACCACGATGGGGGCGATTTCTTCCGCCGTGACGCGCATGTAGAAATTGGTCCGCCGGCGCAGCAGCGTCGTATCGACATTGTCGAGGATGCCCATGCTGTCCAGTACCTTCGCGCTGGCGGCGAAACGCGCGGCGTCGAATGTGACCTGTACGGTGCATCGCCCAAAGGAGCCATTGCCCGTGACGTTGACCCCGAACTGCGCATAATCGCCAAGGCCGGGGATGCCGACGCTGGCGGCATGGGCGGCGGGGGGCATGGATGTCACCATGACGGTCGCGGCGGGCACGCACACCAGCAGACCCGACAGGGTGGCAATCGCGCCCCGGCGTACGTAACGGCGTGCCATCACGAATGTCCGTGCCTGTATCGCCCGCTTGCATATCGCTCGCTCACACGGGGTTCCTTCTGCTGTGGTGCGGGTGGTGAAAACAGATGTGGCGGCGCATTACTGCGCCGCCACACATTATGGCACCATGGACATGGAAAAGCATTATCCCCGATGCGCTTTATCGCGCCACACCATCCCCGACGGGGCCGGTGGCGCGACAGGGCCGGAACCTCAGCCGCGATTCGCAGCCTCCACGGCCGTGCGGGCCGACATGGGAACCGCAACACTGTTAAGTGTCGCGACCTCCATCATGCCGCGACGTTTGAACGCGGCGGCGAACCACGCGACCACGTTTGCGGCCGTATGGCGGGTTTCCTGCGTGCCGGGGGGAAGGCCGGTTGCGGGGGCAAGGTGAAAAGTACTCATCTGAGCGTTTCCATGAGCCTTGGCGGGCACGATTGCCGCAAGCTGCTCCTGTGGCGGACGCTACGCCGGATTTCGCTGCTGACAATATGATATTTTCGCAGCCCCTTCCCCCGTCCCATGATGTTTTTGCAAGGCTTGTGCCCTGTGTGGCGTCAGACCGGGGCAACGGTCCATTTCGCGTGCCATTCCTGCCCTGGCGGCAGGTGGAACAGGCCGGGCTTCGTCGCGAATTCGCCGTGGAAATCCTGCGGGCTGCTCATGCCGTACCACGGTTCGATGCACAGGAAATCCGCACCCGGCTTCATCCACAGCCCAAGCTGGCGAAAGCCCTTCCACGTCACACGCAGGCCCGGCCCGTTGGGGATGCGATAGGTCAGGCCGTGGCTGGCGGGATGGTCGAGGATCAGCGCATCCGCCGCGAACAGGTCTTCGGACAGCGCAAGTTCGCGGCCCGTGATGGGGGTGGGGAACAGGTCGGGCGACAGCAGGCCACCCGCGACGCGGCGCACATTTTCGGGTTCGGGCTGATCGAATTCGATGATGTGCGCGTCCTTTGGCACATCGGGACGCAGGGGCCACACAAAGGCCGGATGCGCGCCGAGCGAGGCGGACAACGTGCGTGCCGGGTCGGGATTGATGACATGATATTCCACCGACAGCGCGCCATTGGCGATGCGGTATGTGATCTTCAGCCGGAAGGCAGAGGGAAAGATCGCGCGTGACTGCGCCGTATCCCCCAGTTCCAGGACGCAGCCATCGGCCGTGCGTTCGACCCAGCGGAAATCCATGTCGCGGGCAAAGCCGTGCTGCGTGATGCGGCATGCGTGCCCGTCAAACAGGGCCGTATCGTTGTCGAGCCGCCCGACAATGGGGAACAGCACGGGCGAATGGCGTTTCCATGCCGCCCCACCATTCCACAGCAGGTCGCACCCCGCGATTACATCATGCAGCGCGCAGAGTTCCGCCCCATGTACCCGTACCGTGGCGTGCAGGCGCGAATCGCCAAAGCTGTGGCTGACATCTTCATTCATCGCGTGTTTCCTTCTGTCATGTGCGGCATTGCACGCATCGTGTGGGCAGAATGCCCGATTCCCCACGCAGGCCGCCAGTAGCGTATCGGTGTAGCGTATCGGTGTGTCGTGTTGGTGTAGCGTATCGCCATTATCATGCCGCCGCAGTCGTGCCGCCACTGTCGTGCCGTTTCTGTCGTGCCGTTTCGTCGTCATGACACAGCATACAGGATCGTCTGACGGCGGTGGCGCATACAGGTTCCGGCACCGGGGCGTCGTGAGATTATGCAGGTTTCCGATGAATCTTTTTACGGGTGAATCTTTTTGCTGGCACCTCAGGGAACTGCATCCGGCCATTGTCATGGCTGTCGTCAATATCCCGGTTACGGTGCGTCCCGACAGGGTATTTTTGAAAACACCCTGTTGATAAGGAATGATAAAATTCCGGCCTATGTCTTTTTTCAAAAAGGGGATGTCGTTCAAAACATTCCGCGCAAAGCCTGGACAGGAATGTTTATGATGTCCGTGGGGGGATGCATCCTGCCTTTTCAAAACGTCCCTGATATTTGCCAGGATGTAGGCCGGACGATAAAAAACCGGCAGCCGCACAGCCACAGCCACAGCCACAGCCACAGCCACAGCCACAGGACAGGGCCGACGCAGGCATGACGACGGGTGCCCCACATCATCGCCCCTCCCCCCATTGCCCGACGCACCGCCGCCATCAGACACCATGCATATAGAGTCCCGTTCCTGTTCTTCTTCCCTTCGGGCATGGCGTAGCTTTGCCATCGTGCTGCTTGCGGTTGTGCTCTCGGGGGTGGGGGGGATGTTCGCCTTTATCGCAGGTGTGGATGCGTGGGATGTCCTGCCGGTGCATCTGCCGCTGTCGCGCGTGCCGACGGGGGGAAACGCGCGTTACACCATGGGCGCGCTGGCACGGGCCGGACGGTTTGATTCGGCCATGATCGGGACCTCAACCGGGCGGTTGATCCGGCCCGATGCGATGGGGGCGGAATTCGACGCGCGTTTCGTCAACCTCGCGATGAATAACGCCACGGCATGGGAACAGGACCGGCTGCTTGGGGTGTTCATGCAGGCCCATCCCGCACCACGGGTCATCATGCTCGACCTTGACCATCTGTGGTGCCTGTCCGGTGACGACGCCGCGCGTGGACCGCATGAACAGTGGCCGGAATGGGCCTATACCGCCCCGTCATGGCAACGATATGGGCATATGCTCGACCTGTATGCGTTGCAAGAAGCCGTGAACCAGACGCTTTACCAATTCGGGCTGAAGGCGGACCATGCAGGGGCGGATGGGTATCAGAGCTTTGTCCCCGATGACGCGCAATATGATCGTGCGCGGGTCAGCGCGAATTTCGCGCTGTGGCTGTCGGCCACGCCGGTTGCGTCGCCCGCCGCGCCGGTCGCGTTGTCCCCCTCACTCGCACTATTGCCCCGGCTGTTGGCGCGCATCCCGGATGATACGCTCAAGATCGTCTGGTTTCCCCCTGTCGCACGCGAAATGAAGGTGCATGCAGGCCCTGCCCGCGCCACGGCCATTGCCCGGTGCCGGGCGCGTATCATCGCGGACATGGCCCGCGTGCCCAACAGCATCGTGGTGGATTTCGATATTCCCGGTCCCATCGCCGATGTGCGTGACAGTTTCTGGGACCCGCTGCATTACCGTATGGGGGTTGCGACACGTATCGTGCGCGACCTTGCCATGGCGGTGCAGGACCCGGACCGTCCCGCCGACGAATATGTGGTGCGGGCCGCCCACCTGTCGCCCCATGCCCGTGACATGGCGCGCATCGTGCCCTGAACATGCCTTCGCCCTTCTGGCGGCGGCGGCAGGTCGCGGCAGGCGGAGGGGGCGGACATCCGGGGCCTGTGGCTGCGGTCTGTCTTTGCGGGCGGTGCTTGCGAGATGTGTTTTCGACCTGTGTGTTCGGGACCGGTGAGGGCGGCGGCGGTCTGGGCGCGCATCTGGGCGCGCATCTGGGGGGGGCGCGCTTCGGGGGAGCTTTTCGGGGGGCGAGCGGGCGGCCGTGCGATGCAATGCCCGCATGAAAGGGGTGGACACAGCTTCCTTCACGAGTCGTGGCCATGATGCGGGGCACGGCATTGCGCAGGGTGTGGGGTGGGCGGATGGCGGGTGTGGATTCTTTTTACCAAACAGGACTCGTATCTTGGCCTGCTTGGTCATATAACCGTTCCCCTTTTGGGGTGGTATGCGATTCCGTGGCGGTTTTCCGCCATTTTTCTGATTCGTCGCAGAACGTGTTCCGTACGACTTGCCAACATATTTCCCGACAGGTCTGTGGATAACTTTGTGTATAGTTTGTCGGGTGTGGGGATTGCGGGGGGATCACGCGGCATTTCCCGGTTTGTTCCGATGGATGTTCCGCCCGGTGTTCTCCTCCCCGCTATTCTCCTCCCCATCGTGGCCGCGTGGCAGGGATCATGGCACATCCTGTCCCTGTCCCTGTCCCTGTCCCTGCGTGCGCCAGCGCGGGCGGCCCACATCACAAACATTGATGAGGGACTGTTTGAAAACACATCATTGATAGAAAATAGGCAAAGTTTTTGGGTGCCGCCTTTCGATCGAAAAAGGCGGCGTCTTCTGAAGCTTTTTGGAAAAAGCTTCACCAAAAACTTTTATCATTTCAGTGTGTTATCGCGCCTGACTTTTTAAACAGCATCTGGAATGTCCCCGATGTCGTCTTTGCCACGCGATATGGCCTGCGTTGGCATGGACCCGATCGCAAGGCCCCGACTGACACGTCCCGAATGACACGTCCGGGGGGGCTGTGTCGGGGGATCAGGCGTCAGGCGCCGGTTCCCCAAAAGAGGGGAGGAGCCTACAGGATGGTGCAGGCCATGGCGGCCAGGTGCGATGGCGCCAGCAACTGGATCACCTGGCGGGAACGGTGAATGACCTTTTCCTGGTGAAACATGCTCATCAGGCGCGAAACGGTTTCCGTGGACAGGCCAAGATAGTCCGCAATGTCCGCGCGCGACATCTGGAGCGAGAACGGAAGATGGATGTTGCTGCCATTGTTGCGCGTCGCCTCACGCAGCAGGAAAGACGCCAGCTTCTCCCGCGCGGTCTTGCGCCCCAGCGCCAGCAGGCGGTCCTGTATCATCACCAGTTGCGCCGTCGTCTCCTCCAGCAGGCGTGACAGGATGTCCGGCGCATTGACAAGGATGTCCTCGAACATGGTGCGGCTCAGCCTGTTGACCGTGACATCGGTGATCGCCTCTGCCTGGAACATGTACACGTCCTGCGAACTGGTGCCCAGGATGTGGCCACTGCCGACAAACCCCACGATCTGGCTGCGGCCGTTGGGCATGGATTTCGACAGCTTCACCGTCCCGTGCCGGACAAGGAAGGTGTAATGCGCGGTGGCGCTTTCCTCGATGATGATGCTCTTGGGATGGAAACGCGTTTCCCGGCAGGTGGTGTGGTGCTTGTTGCAAAAGTCCACGATGTCGCGGCACAGGCGGTCAGGCATCGGGGGAAAGGAGGTGGGAAAGGACGGTGTGCCGTTGTGATCCGCCGGGGATGAGGGAGAAATAGTGCGCATCACGATGCTGTCTTCTTCTGCCGGTGAAAAGGGGAGGCAGACCGTCGGGGCGGCCTTTCTTGTGCAGGTCTGTCGCGGCCATCATGCGTTGCGGGCCGCGGCGCGACAGGGACGGGCAAAACCGTCATGGATGTCGCGGCTGGATGAATGTGGGCGCGAACGTGAAATGTCGGCACGGGATTGGCATGGGAATATCAGCATCACACATGGGACATGTCAATAAATTATGTATTTTTATTTAAAGATTCTTAAAAAATACATTAATAATTAAAATTACTTTTGGTAAATATCCATTGTTGTTACAGATTTGCAAAACATTTTGTGTAACATCACTCACCTGCACGTGCCTGATGCTGTAACACCGGTCATGGCGGCTGATGCCACATGGCGTGCGGACCCGTGCGTGGCCCCGTGCGTGGTCCATGTGTTTGTGGCCCTGTTGTTTATGGTCCTGTGGTTCTGTGCGGTCGGGGGCTGGCTACGGTGCGATGGTGGGCATGGCGGTGGTGGAAACCAATGTTCCGGGGCGGGCTTTTCCCATCAGGTGACGGGGTCTGAACCTTTTGGGAAAAGCGTCAGCAGCAGATTTTCACGATGTCGTGCGGCGGCCCGTGCGCGCACCTGTGCCCCACGCCCCACGCCGTATGCCGTGGGGCCTATACCTTGATCGGGTACGACGCGGGCTGCTGCGTCAGGCGGTCATGCGTGAACAGGTCGATGGTGCGTTCGACAAAGGTGCGGATGCTGTCCTCGCGCCCCTGTTCCAACGCAACGAGATTCTGCGCGATCATCCCCGCCAGCCCGTGGCTCATGGCGAAGATGCAGTGCCCCACATGCGTCGCATCGTCGGGCATGGGGGCGGCCGCGGTGTCGGACGGTGCGTCCACCGGTTGCGGGGGCGGGAACACGTCTGCCTCCACCAGGTCGCGCAGGCGGTTGAACGTGCGTTGTGCCGCCCGGCAGTAACGCGGGTGCTGTGCCGTGTCGCTGAGATAGCCGAACATCACGCGGTAAAGCTGCGTATGGCGGCATGCGAATTCCACATAATGCGTGATCGTGCGTTTCAGCGCGTCGTGCCGGTTGGTGGAACGGTGGACGATATGGCCAATCACCTCTGAAAATTCATCAAGGCAATCCGCCGCGATTTCCACAAGCAGCATGTTGAGCGAGGCATAGTGGTTGTAGAAATTGGCAGGCGCGACCCGTACCTCCCGCGTCAGGCGGCGTACCGACAGGTCCTCCAGCCGTTCCGTCTGCAAGATACGCAGCGTGGTCAGGCGAAGGTCTTCGGCCACATTGCCCTTGTGATACGGGCGCGGCATCGGGCGGGGCCATGAAGGGGTCTGTTTCATGTCAGGTATTGCATTTCTGATATCAGATTCTTGCATATCCATGACTTTACGTGGCCTTGGTCTGGGAATCGTGTAACGCACGGGCCACGCGATGTTTGCCCCACGGGCATGTCAAAGGGCATGCCACAAACGCACATGCCGACGAAAGGTGGGGGTGTAAATGGCGCCGGGCCATTCATGCCACCCCTTCGGACGGATCTTTAATGTAAAAAATAGTTAAGTTTGATCTGTGGCATGTCATGGGTCTCTGAAGCGGGATAACCTGTCGTCGGTTCCCTGATTCGCGTTTGGATGGGTCCGTGACGTGGAAAAGGGGCAGATTGGTAAGGCGTGAAATAATTCCTATGATTGGGCCTGTTAACCCTTAAAGCATGCACAAAGCCCGGAAGTCCATGCAGGCAATGCGGGAAAATCAGGAAATTATTCCTTCTTGTCGCGGCATTGCCCTGGCGCGTGCAATGTGCTGATACAGTCCGGGCAACAGGCAGGCAGCATGCTGCATTGCATGTGATTATGTCGATATGATGGCCATGACCCGATTTCGTCCATGGGCGTGAATTATGTTGCTTGACACGCTCTGGGGTGGTCGGTAGATGCTTTTTTAACCAATATTAACAGCGTTCACAAACGTCTGGAATCAGGTGTCGATCCAAGGGGCCATCCACGTTGTTCCTGATGTGGGTGCGGCAGGTGCAAAGGCCGGTCCGGCCTGATTCCGGCACGGGTTCGCAGGCAGATTGCATGGATGTCGGGGCCGGTCCCGGCTGTCCCCGGGGATTTGAAGGGTGGCCGACAGTGTCCGGGATGTTCCGGGCGGACGGGTGTATCTCAGTTTATTGGAATTCCGAAACGATGTACGGGCGATGATATACAGGGCGATCCTGAAACGCTTGCGTCTTGAGCAGCTTGCGCGCGTGCCCGCCGTTTCCGCCGCGTCCCCTTTCGTGATGATGGCGGTCGGGGTTTTCCTGATGCTGATGGCCGGCGGGGTCACGATATCGACCACCAGCCAGGCTTTTGTCACGTGCGGGACGGTTGGGCTGTTTCTGCTCCTCAAGGGACGCAAGGGGCGCGGCGTCACCTGCTTTTTGATGATGCTGTCCCTGCTGGTGTCGCTTCGGTACATGGTATGGCGCCTGACCACGACGCTGGAATTGCATTCACCCTTGCAGGCGGCGCTGTCGCTGCTGCTGGTGGCGGCGGAACTCTATGCGCTGCTGACGCTGTGCCTCAGCTATTTCCAGATGTCATGGCCGCTGGACCGCAAACCGCTGCCGCTGCCTGCCGATACCACCGACTGGCCCGTGGTCGATGTGTATGTGCCGTCGTATAACGAGGAACTGTCGCTTGTGCGCTCCACCGTTCTGGGTGCGCTTGCCATCGACTGGCCCGCGGACAAGCTGAATGTCTACATCCTTGATGACGGGCGGCGCAAAAGCTTCCACGCCTTCGCGATGGAGGCGGGCGCGGGCTATATCATCCGTGACCAGAACAACCATGCCAAGGCCGGCAACCTCAACCACGCCCTGCGCGTGACGGAGGGGGAATATGTCGTCATCTTTGACTGTGACCATATTCCCACGCGCGGCTTTTTGAAAAAGACGATCGGCTGGATGATGGCCGATCCAAAGCTGGCGCTGTTGCAGACGCCGCACCATTTCTATTCCCCCGACCCGTTCCAGCGGAACCTTGCCACCGGGCAGAACGTGCCCCCCGAAGGCAACATGTTCTACGGGCTGGTGCAGGACGGCAATGATTTCTGGGACGCCACGTTCTTTTGTGGGTCGTGCGCCGCGATCCGCCGTTCGGCGGTGCTGGGCATTGGCGGGTTCGCGACCGAAACGGTGACGGAGGATGCGCACACCGCGCTCAAGATGCAGCGCGAGGGATGGCATACCGCCTATCTGCGCCAGCCGCTTGCCGCCGGGCTGTCGACCGAACGCCTGATGCTGCATATCGGGCAGCGCGTGCGCTGGGCGCGCGGGATGCTGCAGATCATGCGGCTGGACAATCCGCTTCTGGGGTCCGGCCTGCGGTGGCAGCAGCGGCTTTGCTATCTTTCGGCGATGTCGCACTTCCTGTTCGCGATCCCGCGTCTGGTCTTCCTTGCCTCCCCGCTGGCGTTCTTGTTTCTGGGACAGAACATCATCGCCGCCTCGCCCTTTGCGATCCTTGTCTATGCCTTCCCCCATGTCTTTCATTCCATCGGCACGCTGTCGCGGGTGGAGGGGCGGTGGCGCTATTCCTTCTGGAGCGAGATCTACGAAACCACGCTGGCGCTGTTCCTTGTGCGGGTGACGATCATGACGCTGCTGAACCCGCGCAAGGGGGAATTCAACGTCACGGACAAGGGCGGCCTGTTGCAGAGCGAGTATTTCGACCTTAACGCGGTCTATCCCAATGTCATTCTGGCGGTGATCCTGGCGCTGGCGCTGGTGCGCGGCATTGGCGGGATGATGTGGGAATATCATGACCGACTGGCGTTGCAGTCCTTTGCGCTCAATACGCTGTGGGTGGCCGTCAGCCTTATTATCGTCCTCGCCTCCATCGCGGTGGGGCGCGAAACCCGCCAGATCCGTCACAAGCCGCGCGTGCGCGCAACCCTGCCGATTACGCTGATTGATGAACATGGGCAGCATTACCATGCCCATACCAGCGATATCTCGCTGGGGGGGATTGCGGCGCGCCTTTCGACGGAACATGCCCTGCCGACACAAACGCGCGTCACGATGCTGTATCACAATGAAAAAGACGGCATCGACGTGCGCATCCCCGCCGTCATCCTGTTTTCCAAGCCGGGGCAGCTGCACCTGCAATGGAGTGTCGATGACCTCGACGTGGAACGCCAGATCGTGGAGTTCATGTTCGGGCGCAACGATGCGTGGTCCAACTGGGGCGATTTTCAGCCCGACCGTCCCGTGCGCAGTTTCCTGATGGTCCTGCGCAGTATCGGCGGCCTGTTCCGCCGTGGCCAGCGGCTGTTCCGCTGGCAGGCCCCGCAGGAAGCGCCGCTGGCGGAAAGCGAACATGTCGAAGAAGAAAAACTGGAGAAGAAGAGCCTCGTGCTGAAACCCGTCCGACGGAGCGCCCGCCACGGCGCCACGGCTTCGCTCATCGTGCTGCTGGGACTGCCGGCCGCGATCGCGCCTTCGCTTGCGCAGGCTCCTTCCCGTGCCACGCCCGTTGCAACCGAACAGGGGGCCACCCCGGTGGAACCGCCCCCGGTCAACGCGCCGCCGCCGCCCTCCCTGCCGCAGCCGCCCGGGACGTTGCCCACCCCGCCGCAGATCGCGCCTGCCTCTGCCGGGGAACTGCTGCCAGCCGCGACGGCGGTGTCCCTGCCGACGGGGCCTGCCACGCAACAGATGCGCGAACGCCTGTCCGAACGTACGGGCGTGTCGCCTGCGTCGCCCTTTGGTGATACCAACACCGGCGCGCTGCCCGCCGACCCGTCGGCCCCGCCCATCGACCCCGCCGACGCCGCACGTGTCGCGGATGGCGAAATCACGCGTACCTCCACCTTCCGCGACCTGGGTCTGGCCACCGGGCCGCTGACGTTGCGCGGGTTTTCGCCGTTGCAGGGGCTTGATGTCATCGTGCCCGCCAACCGGGTGGTGACGCGTGCGCGCATCACGCTGTCGGGCGCGCTGTCGCCCTCCCTCCTGCCGGAGGCAAGTGCGGTCAGCGTCACGCTGAATGAACAATATGTCGGCACGATCCGTGTCGATCCCGAACATCCGCGTTTCGGGCCGATCACCTTTGACATCGACCCGCTTTATTTCACGGGTGACAACAAGCTGAACTTCCACTTCGCGGGGGAATATCGCCGTGACTGCAACGACCTCTATAACGAGGTGCTGTGGGCGCGTATTTCCGATTTCTCCACCGTGACGCTGACGACGACGCGCATCGCCCCCGACCGCAAGCTGTCGTACCTGCCCGCGCCGTTCTATGACCCCAACCTGCGCACGCCATTGCGTGTGCCGGTGGTCATGCCCAATCCCGATGCGCACGGGATGCTCAAGGCATCGGCGCTTGTGGCGTCATGGTTTGGCAAGCTGGCGGATTTCCGCAAGGTATCGTTCCCCGTTTCCACCACGATCCCGGCGTCGGGCAATGCGATTGCGATCGGGGAAAACCTGCCGATCGACGCGCGTGGCACCCGCCCGACGGGGCCGACCCTGTCGGAAGTGGAAAACCCCAATGACCGGCTGGGCACGATCCTTGTCCTGACCGGCCGCAACGCGCAGGAAGTGGAGGTCGCGGCCCGCGTGCTTGCCTTCTCGTCCGACACGCTGGGTGCGGTGGGGACGAAGGTGGTCAATGACGTGACATTGCAGCCGCGCCATCCGTATGACGCCCCTGCTTTTGTGCCCACGGACCGCCCGGTACGCTTTGGCGAACTGGTCGCCGCAAGCGACCTGCAGGGGGGCGGGTTCGCGCCGCCGGTCATGGCGCTGCCGTTCCATCTGCCGCCCGACCTGTATTCATGGCGCAACCGGCCCTATCCGATCGACCTGTGGGTGCGCACGCCCGGTGGCCCGGTGGTGGATCTGGAGACATCGCGCCTTGATGTCCACCTGAATAACAACTACCTCGACAGCTTCACGCTCAAGCCGCCAAGCCTGTGGGCGGCATGGTCTGAACGGCTGGTGAACCAGCATGCCGGCGCGGTGGAACATGCCGCCGCCCTGCCGCCATGGCTCCTGTTCGGGCAGAACCAGTTGAAGTTCAGCTTTGACGCCCGCCCGATCGACCGTGGTGTGTGCCGTCGCACCCCCGATGACATCCACATGAGCGTGGATTCCGATTCGTGGCTGGATTTCCGCCGGGGTTATCATTTCGCCCGCCTGCCCAACCTGTCCTATTTCGCAGAGGCGGCGTTCCCGTTCTCGCGCATGGCCGACCTGTCGGAAACGACGGTGGTCGTGCCCCATCATATTGATGCGGGCACGGCGGGCACGTTCATGGACCTGATGGGCTTTTTCGGTGCGACCACGTGGTATCCGGCCTCTGGCGTGCAGGTGGCCGATGTCAACGACCTGTCCGAACACCCGCCGCAGGGGGACATCCTGATTCTGGCGACGGCGGGGGATGCGCCAAAGTTCGAGGAACTGTTGACGCGTGCGCCGTATGAACTGACGGATGGTCATATCCGTGTGGGACAGCATATGGGCCTGCAGGGGATCTGGTACCTGTTCCAGGACCATGACCATGCGGGATTGCAGGACGGGGTTCAGGCCAACCTGAATGCACCCATCGCGGGTGCGGGCGTCCTGCTGGGTGCGCAGTCGCCCTATCGTTCGGACCGGTCGGTCGTGGCGCTGATGGGGGACACGCCGTCGCGCATGCATGATCTGGTCATGGGCCTGCGCAGCAAGGAGGACGTGCCGCGTATCCAGGGTGATCTGGTGCTGCGCAATGGCGACAGGCTGACGAGCTATCGCACCGCGCCGACCTTCACGATGGGATCGCTGCCGTGGTGGATGTGGCTGGACTGGTATCTCGGGACGCGTCCGCTCACGCTTTATGTGCTGGGTCTTGTGGGGGCGGGTCTTGTGGCGGCGGCGGCCGTGCGGCTGTTGCGCCGCCGTGCGCAGCATCGTCTGGAGGAAGCCGCCCGGGTCAAGGACACGACCGACGCATCGCACTGATACGATGCGTCGGGAGATATGTCCGGGGATATGTCCGGGGCTGTGTCCGGGCATGATGTCGCGCTGGGGCGGCCATGCGCCGGGGCGTGGGAATGATTGAGGGAGTTATTGAGAGATGAGCGCACTTCTTGCAGGCCTGACACTGCTGATCATCGGGGACAGCCATGTTGCCTTCAAGGATTCGCTCCTGTCGGTACTGCCGGACGAATTCTCGCGTCAGGGGGCGAAGGTCGTGACGTATGGCGTATGTTCCGCCACGGCGGCGGACTGGGTTGTGCCCAATCCCAATAACGGGTGTGGGGCGACGCAACGCATCGGTGATGAACCGGTGCGTGCGCCGGACATGAAACCCGTCGCCCCGCCAGAGGTCACGGGCCTGATTGCAAAATGGCACCCCAACGCCATCATGGTCATCCTTGGTGACACGATGGGCGCCTATGGGCAGGACACCGTCTCTGCCAGCTGGGTGGAAGAACAGGTGAAGACCCTGACCTATGCCATCGGCAAGACGGCGTGCCTCTGGGTTGGGCCGACCTGGGGGCAGTACAGCCCCCGCTATGGCAAGAGCGACCAGCGCGCGAGTACGCTTGCCGCCCTGCTGAAGGCCGATGTCGCGCCGACCTGCACCTATGTCGATGGGACGCAATTGATGGCGAAAGGCAGCGTCAGCACCACGGACGGCATCCATGCCACCGCCGCAAGTTACCGCGCATGGGGGGATGCGATCGTGCGCGCCACCCTGCCGGACCTTGAACGGATAAAGGACGCGGCCCCGCCCGCGACGCCCTGACATCGCTGCGCCCGCCCGCATCGCTGTTCCTGCCGCCTTTGCCCGCATTCCCGCGCCACATGTGAAATACAGGCCGATGCAACAGATGACCGCCATCACGCCAGCCCGCAGCACATGGCGCGACGGGCTCCGGCAGGAGTTCTTTCCGCGTGACCGTCGCCGTGACATCGACGGGCTGCGCGCGCTGGCGGTTGCGGCGGTGGTGCTGATGCATGCGCAATGGCTGCGGGGCGGGTTTGTCGGGGTGGACATCTTTGTCGTCATATCGGGCTATTTCATGGGGCGTTCGGCGCTGATGCAGGACCCGTTCCAGCCCGCGCGTTTTGTCTGCAGGCGGCTGTACCGCCTGTTACCGGCATTGTTATGCATGGTGGCCGTGATTTCGGCGGGGATGTTGTGGTGGGTGCTGCAAAGCGACCGCGCCGATATCGCGCTTAACGGGGCCTATGCGCTGGTGTACCTGTCCAATATCTGGGCCGCGGGGCATGTCGGTTATTTCGAGGGTCAGGCGCTGGCCTATCCGTTCCTGCATACCTGGTCGTTATCGCTGGAGATGCAGTTTTATGGCGTCATCTTCCTGATCGCGGTGATGCTGCCGCGCGTGCGGTGGCGTATGTACGCCATCTGCGCCATCTGTGTCCTGTCGCTGGGCCTCAGCGTGCATGACCATGTCATGGGCGATGGGCAGGGATATTACCGTATCGCCGATCGCATGTGGCAGTTCTGCATCGGGGCGATGGTCTGGATGCTGCCCCGGCCGCGCCTGTCGCGCATGGTGGCCAACATGGCCTATGCGCTGGCGCTTGGGGTGCTGGTGGGGGCATGCGTGTTCTATGTGCGTGATTATGCCTGCCCGTCATGGCTGATGGTGTTTCCATGCCTTGCGGTTGTGGCGATCATCTTGTTGCCGCACACGGATGTGGCGCGCTTTACCCTGGGGCCGGTGTCGCCGCTGGGGGTGATTTCCTATTCGGTTTACCTGTGGCACTGGCCGGTGATCGTGCTGGCGAATTACCTGCTGATGTTCCAGGTCGCGGGCCTGACGATGGCGGGCGTGCTGGTGGTGGCCATGCTGGCGGGCCTGATGAGTTATGTTTTCGTGGAACGGGTTTTCCTTGATTACGAGGGACGGGTGAACGTGGCGGTGCGCAATCGTGGGGCACTGGCGCTGGTATGTGCCTGCGGGCTGCTTTCGGCGGGGTTGGGATATGTTTCGTACATCTCGCGTGTGCATTGACGTGCGGGGCGACGTACCCGTGGGCAGGGATATGATGCGGTATCATTCAACCATGCCGGGGCCTGTCGTGCCCCGTCTCCTTCCCGCGCCAGGCAGGCGTGGGCCGCGCAGATGCGCCGTCCTGCTGGGTGCGACGGCCCTGTGGGGCATGACGGTCGGTGGCGTTGCGACCGGCGGGGTCGCAATGGCGGGTGTTGCGGTACTGTCCGTACCGGCCACGGCCTGGGCACAGGCGGATGCCTCCGCCTTTCGCACGGCCGCGCCCGCCTCGTCCCCTGTTGCGTCCCCGGCCGCGACCGCACGCGGGGTGCGCACCGCCGCACTTGATCCGGCATCGCTGGAAATGCGCTCCGTCTCTTATGCCCCGGACCCGGCGTCGCTTGCGATGCGCTCCGCCCCCTCCGCCCCGGTGGTTGCCCCACCCCCTGCCGTGTCGGCTGCGCCCGCCCCCTCGGCCCCGATCACATCGCGCCCGCAATCCGGTGTGCCGGACCCGGCCGCGCTTGCGATGCGGCCTGCCCGGCCGGACCCGGCATCGCTGGAGATGCGTTCCATCCCGTCCGCGACGCCTGCCGCGCCGACCTCGACATCAGTGGCGGCAGGTGCTTTTGCGCCTGCGCCAGCAACGCGCAGCATCCTGACCCCGACGGCATCTGCGGCCAGTGCGCCCGCCAAGCCCCCCGTCAGCGCACCTGTAGCCGCGTCCGCCAGTGCTTCGGCCAGCGCCCCGGCCAGCACGCCCACCCCCGCATCGGGCGAGACATCGGCCAATGCCGGGGGCGGCGTGAATGCGGATGTGGATACCGGTGACGACGCGGCCCCCGATGCGGCGGCTGCATCTTCCGCACCACTCCCTCCACCGGTCCCGCGCAGTCCCACCCCGGCTGCGTCTGCGACCAGTGTGCCTGCCAAGCCCCCCGTGAGCGCACCTGTAGCCGCGTCCTCCAGTGCTTCGGCCAGCGCCCCGGCCAGCAGTCCCACCCCCGCATCGGGCGAGACATCGGCCAATGCCGGGGGCGGTGTGAATGCGGATGTGGATACCGGTGACGATGTGGCCCCCGACGCGGCGGCGGCATCTTCCGCACCACCCCTCCCACCGGTCCCGCGCAGCCCCACCCCGGCTGCGTCTGCGACCAGTGTGCCCGCCAAGCAGCCCCCCGTGAGCGCACCTGTAGCCGCCCCCGCCAGTGCCCCGGCCAGCACGCCCACCCCCGCATCGGGCGAGACATCGGCCAATGCCGGGGGCGGTGTGAATGCGGATGTGGATACCGGTGACGACGCCGCCCCCGATGCGGCGGCGACATCTTCCGCACCGCCCCCCCCACCGGTCCCGCCCGGCCCCACCCCGGCTGCATCTGCGACCAGTGCGCCCGCCAAGCAGCCCCCCGTCAGCGCACCTGCACCTGCCAGCGCCCCGGCTTCAGCCCCGGTCAGGCCCCCCGCCCGTGCATCGGCACGCGTGCCCGGCCCGGCAGTGGACGCTATGGGGGCGGACAATGCCGCGGCGGATATGGGGAACAGCGGCGGGAGCGCGGCCGGTATGGCGTCCGGCGTGCCTGCGGGGATTGATATCGGGGACACGGGTCCGATCTATGGGCGGCGGGAGGCATCCGCGCCACAGACGCCAGAGGCGCAGGCCCATCCCTATATCGTGTCGGATCAGGAGGAATCGAGCGCGCCGCTGGCCGCGCCCGCCACCGACATCACCTCCATGGATGCACAGCGCACGCAGGCCATCGACGCCGAGACGCAGCGCCTTGCCCATGCGACGGCAATTTTCGACCTCCTGCTGGAGGAAGGGCATTACTGGCTGGCGCATCATGACATGGTGCGCGCCCATGAAACCGTCCATCGTGCATTGCAGATCGACCCCGAAAGCACGGATGCGCTGTTCCTTCAGGGGCGTATCCAGGTGGGGCGTGGCGAATTCGCCGATGCGACGCGGCTGGCCAATGAACTGGCGCGCCATCAGGGCGTCGCGGACGAGGTGGCGCAGCTTCGCGGGATGATCCGCACCGGGCCGGTCAATGAAAAACTGCTGGCCGAGGCCCGTGCCCTTGTCGCGCAGGGCAAGATGCATGACGCGATGGTCAAATATCGCGAAATCTTTGGCCATGGCGAACCGCCGCCCGAACTGGCGATGGAATATTACCGCATCCTTGGTGGCACGCCGCTGGGGTATCAGGAGGCGCGGACAAAGCTTGCGGATTATGTCGCGCGCAACCCGCATGACCTTGATGCGGCGCTGACATATTATCAGGTCCTGACCTATCAGGCGGTTTCGCGCACGGACGGGATGGCCGGGCTGGAACGCTTGATGTCGGGGCATGTGCCCGCAGGTATCCATACCGAGGCAATGGCCGCATGGCGTGGCGCGCTGTTGTGGGAACCGGTGGCGGGCCAGACGATCCCGCTTTATGACGAATGGCTGTCGCTGCATCCCGATGACGGGGAAATCCGCGCCCTGCGCCAGCGCGCCCAGGCCGAGCAGGGGCGCCTCGACAGTGCGAATGACCGCATGCAGGGCTATACCCTGCTGGCGCAGCGGCGCTATGGCGATGCGGAGGCGCTGTTTCACAAGGCGCTTGCCATTGATGACAAGGACATAGAGGCGATCGGCGGCCTTGGCTTTGTGGCTGAATCGCGCGGGCAGCGTGATCGCGCACGGGCGTATTTCCTGCGTGCCCGTGCGCTGGACCCCGACCACAAGGCGCGCTGGGACGCCGCGATCAAGAGTCTGGAGGGATGGTCCTCGGCAGGGCGGGGGGGGCATGGCGGTGCGCCGGACCTGTTGGTGGCGGACATTGCGCGCGCCATCGCCCTGGGGGAGATCGGACGCGCGCAGGAAGGGCTGGCGGTGCTGGCCCGGCGCAAGGGCAGCGCGCTGACGCTGTTGTCCCTGCAGGGCGCGCTGGCGCGGCGTGAAGGCAACATGACGGAGGCGATGCAGACCTATCGCACCATCTTGCACCGCTGGCCGGACAATACCGATGCGCTGTTCAACCTTGCCGATATTCTGGCGCAGAACGGGAATGTGGACGAAGCCCGCGCGCTGATCCCGCGTCTGGGCCGTGGGCATGAGGCGATGGTCGCCCATCTGGAGGGGCAGATCCTGGGCGCGCAGGCCGAACAGGCGGCCACCGATGACGAACGTATCAGCCTGTTGCTGCGCGCGGTTGGGACCGACCCGCGCAATCCGTGGCTGCGTCTGCACCTTGCGCAGGCGCTTGACCGGACCGACATGCCCGAACGCCGCATGCAGGCGGCCCGTATCATGGAGGCCCTGACCAACAGCCCCAAGGCCAGCACGGAGGCGTTGCAGGCGGGCATGATCTTTGCGCTGGACCATCATGACGACGCGACGGCCGCGCGCCTGCTGGCGCGTATCCGTGCGGCCGACAGGTCCAGCGATGTGGACGCGCTGGCCCAGCAGATCACCCTGGCGCAGCAGGTGCGGGACATCGACGCCGCGCCGCATTTCGACCGTGCGGGGCTGATGGCGCTGGCGGATCGTGCCGATCCCAACGGTGTGCGTGGCACGATGGTTGCCAATGCGTTCATCGATCACAACATGCCGCAGGTCGCGCGCGATGTGCTGGCGCGTGAAGAAAGCCTGACCCCCGACCCGCAACCGTGGGAGATGCTGTCCTATGCCGGGTTGTACCTTCAGGTACACGACGCCGCCGATGCGCGTCGCTGCCTTGAGGTGTATGACCGGCTGGTGCGCAATCCCGACATGCATGCCACGGCGGATCAGGCGCGCCTGCGGACGCAGCTTGGCCTTGCGCTGCACATACTCGACGCCGAAGGGGCGGATGCCCAGGGCCATCCCCGGCGCGCGCAGGCCGCACTTGCGCCGTTGCTGGCGCAGTATCCCAACTCGGTTGACCTCCACCTTGCGATGGGCCGTGTCTATCAGGCGCGGGGGGAACCCGCGCGCGCTCTGGCGGAGGACCAGGCGGCGTTGCATATCCAGCCCAACAATATCTATGCCCTGGCCGCCGCCGCGCGCGATGCGGGCGGGACGGGCGATATCAAGGTGGCGCGTGCCTATGCCGGGCGGCTGGCGGCGATTGCGCCCGACAGCCCGCTGACATGGGAAATCCGCGCCGAACTGGCCCGTATGGACCATTCCATGCGCGATCAGCTTGCGGATCTGGATCATGTCCATGCACAGCAGTGCGACATGTCGGGCGTGGTCCATTGCGCGCGGCGTGAAAGCCTGAAGCCGGATTACCGCTGGCCCGATATCGACAGCCAGTATGTCAACCTGCGTGGCGCGCAGTTGCCCGATACGTACCATTACCTGCATCACGATGACCAGATACAGGCCACCGACCGGCAGCGTGTGTATCTGCGGGATTCGATTTCACCACAGCTTGACGCCAATACCTTTGTGCGCAGCCGCACCGGTACGCCCGGCCTGCGGCAGCTGACGGAATTCGCGGTGCCGATCACCGCAACCCTGCCGTTCGGGTCGTGGGATCACCGCCTGTCATTTTCCGTGACGCCCACGCTGCTGTTTACGGGTGATCCGCTCGACAATGCCACATCCGCGCGGCAGTTCGGGACGGTTGCGGTCAATGGTGCGCACGGGTGGGCATACCATCATTATTATACGCAAGGAGTTGGGCTGAACCTCAGCTACTTCAACCGCTGGTTCAATGCGGATGTCGGGTCGTCGCCGCTGGGCTTTGCGGTGGCGAACGTGGTGGGGGGCGTCGAATTTTCCCCCCACCTGACGGACAACCTGATCCTGCGCATCAGTGGCGGCCGGCGGATGGTTACGGACAGCGAACTGTCCTATGCCGGGGAACGTGATCCGGGCACGGGACGGACATGGGGCGGTGTCACCCGCAATTTCGGCCATGCCGCGCTGGAATGGGGGGAGGCCGGGTGGAATGCCTATGCCGGGGGTGGGTTCGCCTATCTGCAGGGGCATAATGTCGAAGGCAATACCGAGACCGAGGCCGGGGCCGGTGGCAGCGCCACAGTGTGGCAGTATCACGAACGCCAGCGCCTGCGTGTGGGGGCGGACCTGATCTATTTCGGGTATAAAAAGGATTCCTATTTCTTCACATGGGGGCAGGGAGGCTACTTCTCGCCGCATGAATATTTCGCGGCGATGGTGCCGGTGGAATGGTCGGGCCATACCGATCGCTGGACATGGTTCCTGCGGGGCGAGGCGGGATATCAGGATTATCACAGCAGGGGCGCGCCCTATTACCCCACCAGCACGCTGTTGCAATCCGAAGTCATGGCACCTGGGTCCTATGGCGGGTATGGGGCCAGTGGCCTTGCGGGGAATGTGCGCGGGCGCGTGGTCTATCAGGTGGACCATCGTTTCCGCGTCGGGCTTGAAGGGGGCTATACGCGTTCTGGCCCATGGTCGGAAACCGACGGGATGCTGCTGTTCCATTATGCCTTTGACGGGCAGTAAGAGCCTGTTGGAAAACAACGCATTGATAAAAAATAAGAAAAGTTTTTGGGTGCCGCCTTTTTGAAAAAAGGCGGCGTCTTCTGAAGCTTTTTGGAAAAAGCTTCACCAAAAACCTTTATGATTTCAGGGTGTTATTAATCCTGACTTTTCAAGCAGTCTCTTGAAAAAGGCGATATCGAAGCACGCCCGTTGTCATGGGGCGTTCATGGCACGGCAACCGGCATATCCTGCTCGGGCCGCAGCCCGAGCAGGATGGTGCGCGTGATGTCCAGCGCACGTATCAGGCGCGGCGGGTTGCGATGTATCTTGAACGCCACCGCATTGCCCAGCCAGTAATGGAACAGTTCGCGCGCGACATGTGCGGGTTCGATGACCGGGCAGATGGAGCCATCGTTGACGCCCGCGCGTATCCCCCCGTCCAGAAGCGCCACAAGCATGTCAATTCCGCGTTCCATGACCACGCGCATGCCATCGGACAGTTCGCTGACCTCTGACCCGATCTTGACGATCAGGCATTTCTGGCGCGGGTCGGGATTGGACTCACGCTCTGCCCATGATGACCAGTACGCCATCATCCGTTCCATCCCCGTCAGGTGCGGGCGGGACAGGAACATGCGGATCGCATCGGCATGTTCGCGCATGTTGTACTGCAAGACCTCCTGACCGAAGATATCCTTGGAGGAGAAATAATAATAAAACGAACCCTTGGGCACATGGGCGGCCTCCAGCACGTCATTGATGCTGGTATTGGCAAAGCCTTTCTGTGCGATCAGGGGCCATGCCTGTTCCAGCAGCCTCAGGCGCGTGGTGGCTTGCATCGGGGTGGCGGCCATGCTGACGGGCTATCTCCTTGGCAAAGGTCGGACGGCATGTGGCATGCGCGCGGGTGTGGGGTGCAGTCATGCGCATGTCGTGTGACGGTGGTGGAATGAATAAAAATAAAAACATACTTGTAATATAAATGTTTATTATCGTGCTTCCTGTGTTTATTTAACCTTGAATAATAGATTTGATGCCCATCGCGTGAATAGCAGGTTTGAACACTTTTGTCAGGTGCCATGAATGTTGGGGAGTGTATCATCACGTGTCAGGGCCGATGCATATTCACGCCCGTTACGTGATTTATGGCGCAAACCCCTGCCGCAGGGATGCCAGGCGGTCGGTTGTGATCCGTAGATGGAGATGGATATTGGCGCATGCGGCATCAGATTTATCGTAACCATATGATAAACAATGTGAAAATAAGGGGCATAAAAAATACATATAAATACGTTTAATATGTATTAAAACGAACTTGAACTGTTTAATGTTGACATCCTCCCCTTGGCGCATATGATGCAGGCCAAATCGAAACCCATGACTGCCATAGAAGGTCAGCCCATGCTTCTATATATGTGTGGATATGGTCGATGTCCTGTTTTTCCTGCGCCGGCGCGACCCCGGCATATACGTCCAGTACGGTAGGCATCCCTGTGGTCTGCCGAAACCGTCTGGCCCTGCGTAAGATTTTTTCGGATACAGATCATGCTGGAATCAACAATTATTGAAATTGACGGAATTTTCGTCGGAACCGCGATCGTGCTGGCCAATGCGGTCGGGCGGCGGTTTTACGCCACCCATGACAGTGTGCGGGCATTGCATAATGTGGTGCTGCCGGACCTGTCGAGCCTGCGCCGCCGCGTCGCCACCCTGTTCCGCGCGACCGCGCGTTGAAACGGCGCTGACATCTCTGCCCACTGGTGTGTGTGTCAGGTCCGTGCGACGCATGGTCGGCATCCCGCCAGCGCGGTTGATGTCAGGACTGGTAGCCGGGCGACATCGGGTGACATCGGGGGGGGGCGGAGTGGGGAACGCGACCTGCCTTATCAAAGCCGGAAGAGAATCGGCCGCCTGAAAAATCCGGGGATCTGTGATGGCCCGGACATGGTGGGCCTCATCTGGCGGGCGTCATAAGGTGAGGGGCATGCCGGGACATGGCCGGGATGGCCACGACATGCATGGCGCCAATCCACCAACGCGGGACAGCCGGGGCAATGCATGCTGCAAAGGGCAGTGCATCAGGGGGCCGATGACCGCCTTCTGCCACCTGAGAGAGTGTTTGAAAATAACGCATTGATAAAAAATAAGGAAAGTTTTTGGGTGCTGCCTTTTTCCCAAAAGGCGTCGTCTTCTGAAGCTTTTTGAAAAAAGCTTCACCAAAAACTTTTATGATTTTAGAGTGGATCCCGTTTGAATGCCTGCATTCAAACCGGTGAAAATGCTCCAGTGTTGAATTTCTAAACTGGATGGCAGATATTTCCGCGGCGGGGTGATTTTCTGAAATACCCTGTATGTCCAGATATCTTTTAAAAATAATCTGTCAAAAACCATGAATTCCCTGACCTTGTGTCTGGAATCAAAGGGCGACATCCTTTGGTCGGGGGCATGTGCAACGCCCCCTGAGCTGGGATCAGGGACAGTTTGAAAAATCATGCTTGATAACATACTGAAATTATAAAAGTTTTTGGTGAAGCTTTTTCCAAAAAGCTTCAGAAGAAAATACATTTTTGAAAAAAATCAGCACTCAGAAACTTTTATGATCTTTTATCAATGATCTGTTTTCAAACAGCCTCTCAGAAGCGGAAGACGAAGTTGGACTGGTAATATGTACCGCTCGACCCGCCTGCATCGTTCAGGGCGCGTGACGTCATGAAGCGCGAGACATATTGCGTCCATGACAGATGTGTATTGATCTGCCACGCCAGTGACGCCTGTGGGGCCATGCCGATGAACTTGCCGCCGAAATTCCCTGCAAAGCTGTAGGCGCCAGAGGATTTGTAAACCCGGTCATTGGTGCTGTCGCGCCAGAACAGGGGGAATTTGACCTGTAGGCTGACGGATTTGAACGGCGTGATACGCACCAGTGGCGCGACACTGATGAGGTTGGACGCAGTCATGTATGTCGTGGTGTCGAGATAGTTGGTCTGCGGATTGAAGGGCGAGATATAGGTGCCGATATCCCCATTTTTTCTGGCGTCATTGCCACCTGAATAAATATCCGTCTGCACGCCGGCGAAGGTATGCAGCCTGTCCTTTGGCACACGGTACCCAACGATGGAATTGATGGCATAGGCGCTGACATTGCGGGCGATATTGGTTTTGGCATATCGGAACACGCCGCCCTGCCATACCGCGCCGACGGAAAATTCGATCGGCCCGGCCTGCCCGTGCCAGCGGACGCCGAAATTGTTCCGTGTGTTCGAACCCGTCGCCGTGCCCGTCTGCGTCGCGATCGCGCCAGAGGAGCCGGAGAGTTTATAGCCGATATAAAAGGCATCGACGAAGGAATAGCCACGTTCGCCCAGGAAACGGAAATCCGGTGGCGCCCATGTGGTGTCGAACCCGTACAGCCGCGTGGAATAGTTTTCGGTGTCGTGGAACATCTTGTTCTGGCTGTCGTTCGTCTGCACGAAATCCCAGCCGTCGATGCGGATGCGTTTCCAGATGGCATAGGCGCGGAACCCGTCCCATGACAGCGGCACATTGGGTGTTTCACGGTTATAAAGCATGTAAGACGGTGCATCGAGGAACTGTTGCCGCCCGAACATGAACCCCGTTTTCGCACCCAGCAGGTTCCACCGTGTTTCCACAAATGCCTGTTGCGCATCCAGACGCTTGCGATAGGTGGAGCCATATCCATATCCGCCCCACCCGCCCGCATCGGCGTTGATCAGTTGCCCGAAAAACCGCAGGTGCGATCCGATATGCAGGTCCGCGCCATACAGGTTGCGCACGCCAAAGCGGCCTGAATCGTTGGGTTTTTGCGTGCCAAGGTTGGGACGTGTCTCGAACCAGTTACGCAGCCGCGTCTCGCCTGAAAAACTGATCCATACCTGCCCGTCAGGGGTCAGCGGAATATATTTCAGCACGTCGAACGGGTCGGTATGTTTTGTGCTGTTGCGCAGGCGGCTCCAGTCCTCGGCCCACGGGGCGATGCCGTACTGACCCACCGGGCCAAAGCCCGCGGATTCCCCGTTACCGCGATTGAACACGCCCCAGTCATAGGGATGGCCGTTGATGCGGTTCTGCGCACCGGTCATGACGATGGGCTGCCCCACCGGGTTGGCATGGGGATAGGTCTGGATGGGCGGGCGTGGGCCAACATGCACCATCATGCTTTCAGGCTGTGCGATGCCGGTGGTGGAATGTATGGCGGCGGGATTGGCCGATGGCGTCACGGGCGCGGGCGCCATGGTGCGTGGCGACAGCGGGTGCGCCGTGTGTGGGATCGTGCCCGATATTGTGCCCTGCACTGCATTTGGGGGTGCGCCCAGTGTGCTCGTACCCAGTGTGCTTGTGCCCTGTGTGGTCGCCCCCTGTGTTGCCGCTCCCTGCGCGCGCGTGGCCGTCATCATTCCCCATGACAGTACCGCAAGCGGTGCGACAAGCAGGCAGCGCGCATTCCATGAAAGGACGGATGCGAAACGAAAAGGCGTCGCGCCTGCTGTGGCTGACCGTGGCAAGGGTGTCATGGGAAAACCATTTCGGTGGACAGGAAGGGAAAAGCGGAAGGAATCTGGTTCATATCCGTAATGGGATTTTATAATACGGTCAATAAAGTTAAATTAGAAAACACATCAAAATATAAGTGCTTAGCGCCGACGCGCAGATCCACTTTTTTGCGTCATGTTTATAACATATTGAAATTAAATTATAAAAATTGAAACATCCATGCCTGCCACAGGGGTATATACAACATATATAATTCGTTGATTTATGCGAAGTACGCCGTTGGAAGATGATTATTGACAGGTTTCAGGGGCGTGGATTAGAGTATTAAACGATATAAAATGGTTTAATTATCCCCACCATGCGTCACCCTTATGGCTGGCCATCCTGGGGAACGACCCGTCAACGACGTGACGCCGCCTGGAAAGAACTGTTCCATGAAGCCATCATTCCTTTCGAGCCGCCGTGGTTTCCTTCAGGCCGGGCTGGGCTGTGCCGCGCTGCTGGCGGCGCGGCCGCGCGCGGCGTGGGCTGCGACGACATTGCTGAATGTGTCATATGACCCCACGCGCGAATTGTATCAGGAGGTCGACCGCACCTTTGCCGCGCAATGGGCGCGCACGCATGGCGGCGCGCCGGTGATGGTGCGCACGTCGCATGGCGGGTCCGGCGCGCAGGCCCGTTCGGTGCAGGAGGGCGCGCCCGCCGATGTGGTGACGCTTGGCCTTGCCTATGACATCGACATGCTGGCGGCGGTCGGCCTGCTGCCTGCCAACTGGCAGGGATTGCTGCCGCATAATTCGACGCCATTTACCAGTACGATTGTCTTTCTTGTGCGCAAGGGCAACCCAAAGGGCATCCATGACTGGCCCGACCTGGTGCGTGACGGGGTGCAGGTCATCACCCCCAATCCAAAGACATCGGGCGGCGCGCGGTGGAACTATCTCGCGGCATGGGGCTGGGCGTTGCGGCAGCCGGGCGCGACGCCCGATACGGCGCGGGCGTACCTGCGGTCGCTGTTTGCGCATGTGCCGGTGCTTGATACCGGTGCGCGCGGCGCGACCAACAGCTTTGTACAGCGCGGGACCGGTGATGTCCTGCTGGCGTGGGAGGACGAGGCCCTGATGGCCGCGCGCGACATCGGGCCGGACCAGTTCGACATGGTCGTCCCGCCGCTGACGATCCTTGCCGAACCGCCCGTCGCGGTGGTGGAACGCAATGCAAAGGCGCATGGCACGCTGGACCTTGCGCGTGCCTATCTTGATTTCCTGTTCACCGATGCGGGACAGCGGATCGGGGCGAAACATTATTTCCGCCCGGTCACGCCCTCCATCCTTGCTGAAAACCGCGCGACCTTTGCCGACACCGCGACATTCGACATCGCCTCGCTTGGTGGATGGACGCAGGTGCAGAAGACGCATTTCGCCGATGGCGGTGTTTTCGACGGTATTTATGCCCGATGACACCCGGCCCGATGACACCCGCCCATGATATGGACGGTGGTGGTATGGCCGGACATGGCGCGGCGCGGCAGGGCGCGGGCGGGCACGCTCCGTTCACGTTGTGGCGGCGGCGGCGTGACGGGCTGCCGGGTTTTGGCGTCGGGCTGTCGCTGACGCTGGGGTGGCTGGGTGTGCTGGTGATCCTGCCGCTGCTGGCGTTGCTGGCGCGCCCATGGGCACAAGGGGTCGGCAGTGGTCTGGGTGCGTTCGCCCATATCGTCCATGACGGGCGGATGCTTGCCGCCCTGCGGGTCAGTTTCGTGTCCGCGCTGGTGGCCGCGGCACTTGATGTGGTTGCGGGTGTGGTGATCGCATGGGGGCTGGTGCGGGTCAGGGTGCCGGGATGGCGCGTGATCGACGCGCTGGTGGAACTGCCGTTCGCGCTGCCGACCGCGGTGGTGGGCATTACGATGGCGACGTTATATGGCCCGCATGGATGGGTTGGCGCGCCGCTGTCGCATCTGGGGATGAAGGTGGCGTTCACGCCGTTGGGTATTGTCGTGGCGCTGATGTTTGTGGGGCTGCCGTTTGTGGTGCGTACGGTTGTCCCGGTCCTGCGCGCCCTCCCGCCCGAGGCGGAGGAGGTGGCGCGCACCCTTGGCGCGACCCGTGCGCAGGTGGTGGCCCGCGTGGTCATGCCCGCGCTGTATCCCGCGTTGCTGACGGCGTTCGCGATGGCGTTCGCCCGTGGGGTGGGGGAATATGGGTCGGTCATTTTCATCGCCGGGAACCAGCCGTACCATACCGAAATCGCCCCGCTGCTGATTGTCATCCGCCTTCAGGAATATGACACGCAGGGGGCCAGCCTGATCGGGCTGGTGCTGGTGGCGATCGCGATGGCGTCGCTGGGTGTGATCGCATGGGTGCGTCGCCATGTCGGGCGTGGCGGTGCGGGGGGCGCGATATGAACGGCCGGGTCGGGCGATGGGGGTTTGCCGCCCTTGTGTGGGGAATGGTGGGGATGATGGTGGTGCTGCCGCCGGTGATGGTGTTCGCCGGGGCGCTGGCGCACGGGCTGCGCGCGGCATGGGATGGCCTGTGTGATCCCGATGCGCTGTCGGCCATCCGGCTTACGCTGCTCATCACCGCGCTGGCGGTGGCGATCAACAGCTTTTTTGGCGTGATGGCGGCGTGGACGCTGACGCGGTTTTCGTTTCCGGGGCGGGGGCTTGCGATCGTGCTGGTGGAACTGCCTCTGAGCGTATCGCCCGTGGTGGGGGGGCTGGTGTGGCTGCTGGTGTTCGGCACGCAGGGATGGTGGGGGGCGGCGCTGGAACGCTGGGGCTATCCCGTCATGTTTGCGCCACCGGGCATCCTGCTGGCGACGTTGTTTGTCACGTTTCCCTATGTCACGCGCACGATGATGCCGATGCTGCGCCATATGGGCCGCGCGCAGGAGGAAGCCGCCGTGATGCTGGGGGCGGGCATGTGGCGGGTGCTGTGGCATGTCACGCTGCCGGGTGCGCGGGCGGCCCTGTTGTCGGGGGTGCTGATGACGACGGCGCGGGCGATGGGTGAATTCGGCGCGGTATCGGTGGTGTCGGGCCATATTCCCGGCCTGACGGAAACGATGCCGCTGCATATCGAGACATTGTATAACGGATACCAGACGGTCGCGGCCTTTGCGATGGCGGCGCTGCTTGCGCTCATGGCGATGGGCGTGGTCGCGGTGCGGGGCCTTGTCGAACGCACGGCCCTTCGGATGGGGAAAATCGCATGAGCGTACGCCTGGAACATCTGGTGCGCAGGGTGGGCGGACGCCCGATTGTCGATGATATCTCGCTGGAGGTGGAAACCGGCAGCTTTACCGCCCTGCTTGGCCCGTCGGGCGCGGGCAAGACGTCGCTGCTGCGTATCATTGCGGGGCTGGACGGGCATGATGCGGGCTGTGTGTTCCTGAATGGCGCGCGCGTGGATATGCTGGAGGCACGTTCGCGCAATATCGGCTTTATGTTCCAGAATTACGCCCTGTTCGATCATATGACGGTGGCGCGTAACATTGCGTTCGGCCTGTCGATCCGTCCCCGCAAAACACGTCCCACCCGCGCGCAGATCGCCGCGCGGGTGGAGGAACTGCTGGACCTGATGCACCTGCCGGGCATGGGCGGGCGGTATCCGCATGAACTGTCGGGTGGACAGCGGCAGCGTGTCGCGCTGGCGCGTGCGTTGGCGACGGGGCCGCGTGTGCTGCTGCTGGATGAACCGTTCGGTGCGCTGGACCCGCTGGTGCGGCGCAGTATCCGGGGGTGGTTGCGTGACGTGCATGACCGGCTGGGCCTGACGACCATTCTTGTCACCCATGACCGGAACGAGGCCTGCGAACTGGCCGATACCATCGCCCTGATGCGCGATGGCCGCATTGTGCAGTCCGGCACGCCGCAACAGTTGCGCGATGCGCCGGCCACCCCCTTTGCCATGGCGTTCATGCAGGATGTGACCCGCCTGCCCGGCCGGGTGGCGGCGGGCCTGTTCATTGCGGACCTGCCCGATATGCGTCCCGTCCCCGCGCAGGGGCCGGATGGGCGCGCCGAACTGCTGGTGCGGGCGGGGGATGTGCGGCTGTTGCCGGGGCAGGGGGCCGCGACGGCGTGGCTGCGCCAGACATACGGACCGATTGGTACATTCGATGTCATGAGCGGACCGGACACGTTGCGCCTTGACGCCCTTATCCCACCGGGGGAGGCGCGGATTGTCGTGAACTGCGCGCTTGATGCATCCGCCGGGCGGGTGGCGCGCGATGGGCAATGGCTGGGTGGTGCCGGTGATGGTGGCGACAGTGATGATAACGATGATGGGGAAATGACGGATCCCGCCTGTATCGCGCCGGTCGTTGCAAACCTGTCGAAGCCCTGATCTGCATATCAGAGATTGTTTGAACGTAACTCATCGATAAAAAATAAAAGTTTTTGGGTGCTGCCTTTCGATCGAAAAAGGCGGCGTCTTCTGAAGCTTTTTGGGAAAAGCTTCACCAAAAACCTTTATGATTTTAGTGTGGTATTCATTCTGACTTTGCAAATAATCCCTCAGGTGCAGGGTGCTGCCACCCTTGGCCCGGCAGGGGAAGTATCATTTGGGCATCATGATTTTGGGGAACATAAAAAACGCATGCCATGGTGTCCCATGACATGCGCAAGGTGCTCTGCTGCGCCCCCGGTGGGTGGGCCTGCCCCCTTCCCCCACGCACCGGCATGGTGCGGTGGGGGATTGAGGTGACAGGGGGACGGCGTATGGTCCGTTGCCTCCGGTCGCAGGGGCAGGGGGATCAGATCTTGTTGATCGCGCCCTTAACGCTACCTACGGCCTTTTCAGCCTCTCCCTTCAGCTTCTGGGCGGTGCCCTTGGCCTGAAGTTCCTCGTTGCCTGTGGCCTTGCCGACGGTTTCCTTGATCGACCCGACGGTCTTGTCGGCTGTGCCCTTCAGCTTGTCGGTAAATTCACCCATGATGATGCTTCCTGATTCCGTTGATGTGTGTCCGTACCATATGGTGCGAACACGTCTGGTGGCCTGATCATGGCGATCCGCCATACAGATCCCAACGCCGCGATGGGCGTCGGGTTCCATTGGTGCGGAAAGTAACGCACACTTTACTATGATATCCCATGTATTGATTGAGTGTTAATTTCAGGGAATAAAAACGCCGGGCATGATGATGGCATCCATCATTGTGCCGGGGATGTGCTGGCGCGCAATACATGCATCGTCACAAATGAAACACCCAGCCGTTATTGCAACATTGCAATGCGCATGCTGGGCTGTGCCCTCGCCCGGACTGCCGGCGCGGCGGGCGGGCATGTCCGAAACGGTCGGGCCAGTGCCATGGTGGGATGCGGGACGCATTTTGAAAAGGTAAATCCGATAAGATCATGAAATAATAAAAGTTTTTGGTGAAGCTTTTTTCAAAAAGCTTCGAAAGATGTTGCCTTTTTTGATCGAAAGGCAACAGGAAATATTTTCCTACTTGTTTATCAAAGACCTGTTTTCAGACGGTCCCTAAAAACAACAAAAGGTTCTGGATTCTATCTTTTTTCAAAAAGGTGGCGTCTTCTGAAGCTTTTTGGAAAAAGCTTCACCAAAAACTTTTATTATTTCAGGATGTTGTCGAGCCTGACTTTTCAGGCATAGGAATTTTTTGAAAATATGATGTCTTCGAAGGGTTTTTGGAAAAATATTCGCCAAAAACATTGATGATTTCAATGGGGCGCGGGTTCTGACTTTTGCCAAAGACATCATAAAGACGCCGCCTTTTCGGAAAAAGGCGACGTCCGGAAGGTTTCCATCAAAGACATTGTTCGCGAACGCAGGCATCCTGCCGCGTTCCGCCATCCCTTACCAGTAAGGATAGACCGGCGGAGGCGGTGGCGGCGGGGGTGGCCCGTAATACCGGCCCCACACGGGCGGTGGCCTGCGCCACATGGGCGGTGGCGGCGGTGGCCTGCGCCAGCCTCGGCGTTCGTAACGCGGACCATAATGATAATAACCCGGCGGCATTGGCTGCGCCATGGCAAGCGCGGGCGCAAGGCCCAGCATCAGCGCCAGCGCACCAAATATCGTTTTCTTCATCCTGCATTCTCCACTAACGGGGCTGCCGGGTGACATATCGCACGGCCATTGCGGCAGGAGTGCGGAAATATCGCGGCACAATACCGCTGCATATCACTGCTGCGCCTTCCGGGTGGGAAAAAACCCCTGGCCCGGTAATTTTTGCTACCCCAGTATTCTTTGCAGGATCAGGAGGACCACCAGCGCCAAGGCGATTGAAATTATGCCTTCGATGATCTGGTCCTTCATCCTGCGTCATGCTCCGTGCTGTACCGACGCGGCGCATGGTGGCGCCATGGTGGTCATATGGCAACCACCTGTCCGCGCTGGCCACCGCCCGGTGCCGGCTGCTTACCACCCGCGCCCGCCTCCGCCATATCCGCCTCCGCCATACCCGCCGCGCCCGTCATGGTATCCGCCGCCATAATATCCGTCGCGATGATGGTGATGGTCGTGCCAGTCCCGGCCGCCGTAACACCCCGCAAGTGAGACAAGGCACAGCAACAGCGCGACCGGGCGCAGGGACGCGGCGGCACGCCTGCGCCCTGGGGTTCGTGCCTGTCCCTGTGCCCCGTCATGGCGGGGCGTGCGGAGGGTGGGGGTGCGCAATATTGTCATGATGATATTTCTCCCATGGTCCGTCATGGACCGCGTAGAAGCAGGGGGCCAACGGCTGGTGGCGGGCAGGGTTGCCGGGCGCGCGCATAATCCCCTATCCATGCCGGACATTGCCCCTGCCTGCCCTGATGTTGGCGCATGGCACCGTGAACCGAGGAACCCTGCTGATATGCCTGTGGAATGTGGCGGATATTTGCCCGTTGGCCTGCGACGGCGGCAGGTGGCGACGCGGATGGTATTCCTGGTGGTGGGGTTTGCGCTGGCGGGATGGGGGCCGCTGGTTCCGTTCGCGCGGGCGCGTGCCGGGCTGTCATCGGGGGCGCTGGGTATTCTGCTGCTGTGTCTGGGGTTGGGGTCGGTTGTGGGAATGCCGATTGCCGCGCGTCTGGTTGCGCGCGCGGGATGCCGACGGGTGCTGGTGGTCGCGTGTGCGCTGTTGTGTCTGGCGTTACCGGGGCTTGGGCTGGCCTCCACCTTTGTCACGCTGGCGGCATGCCTGTTGCTGTTTGGTGCGGCGATGGGGGCGATGGATTGCGTCATCAACGTGCAGGCCGTCGCGGTGGAACATGAAAGCAGGCGGCCCATGATGTCGGGCTTCCATGGCATGTTCAGTGTCGGCACGCTGCTGGGCGCGGCGGGGGCCAGCGGGGGGCTGGGCATGGGGATGTCGCCTGCGGGCATTACCGTGGCGGGTGTCATATGCGTTGGCGGCACGATCGCGCTGGCGGCGGGGGGGCTGCTGGGTCCGGTGTTCGGACCGGCGGTTGCGCCGGATGCTGTCCCGGATGCCGTGACGGACGCTGTGCCGGGCGCTGCGGCGGAGTCCATGCTGGAATCCTTGCCGGGGATGGTGGCGGAATCATTGCCGGAATCCGACATTGCATGCATCCCGGCATCCCCCCAGAAACCCACCACGGCGCATGATGGTGCCGCCCGCCCTGATGCTGCCCGCCCTGATGCCGTCCGCCCTGGTGTCGCACGTCGCCTGATGCTGCCGCGCGGGGTCGTGCTGCTGGCGGGGCTGATGTGCTGTGCCGCGTTTCTGGTCGAGGGCGCCATGCTGGACTGGAGTGCCATTTTCCTGTCCAGCGCGCATCACCTGCCGCCCGCGCGTGCGGGGGGCGGTTATGTGGCCTTTTGCGCCGCCATGGTGCTGGGCCGGCTGTCGGGGGATGCCGTCGTGCGGCGTATGGGCGATGCATGGGTGATCGGTATGGGGGCTGCCTGCGCGGCGATGGGGCTGGCACTGGTTGTGGTGGCGCCCTCGCTTTGGGTTGCACTGTGCGCGCTGGCGCTGATGGGGGCGGGGTGTGCCAATATTGTCCCGGTCCTGTATGGCGCGATGGGCAGGCAGCGGATCATGCCGGTCGAGGCCGCCATATCGGGTATCACCATCATTGGTTATGCCGGGATACTGATCGGGCCTGCGCTGATTGGTCTTGTGGCGCAGTACAGCGGCCTGCCGATGGCGTTTGCGATGCTGGCGGCCATGCTGGTGGCGGTCGCGGCCTGCGCACGTGCCGTGGCGGGTGCCCCCCGCATGGGATGACGCCGCCACGGCATGGCCTGATGCCTACCGTCTGTTTTAAGCGTAATCGCCGTTTCAAAGAGAGGAAGGGAAATCCCCTAAGAGAGTGTTTGAAAACACATCATTGATAAAAAACAGGAAAAGTTTTTGGGTGCCGCCTTTTGATCGAAAAAGGCGGCGTCTTCTGAAGCTTTTTGGAAAAAGATTCACCAAAAACCTTTATAATTTCAGGGTGTTATCGAGCCTGACTTTTCAAACAGTCTCCAAACCCTTGTAACGCCGGTCGGGTATCGGGCCCGCACATGCCACGGTCCCGTCCCTGCGACCTTGCTTGGGTGGGGGTCAGTCGCCCGTGGCGCGGTCGATGCTGCGTCCCACCTTTTCCGCCGGACCCTTGGGCGGGTCAAAGGTGTCCTGCACCTTGTTGCCGAATTTATCCAGCTTTTCGCCCGCTGTCTCATGATGGCGCTTGCACCCGGCAAGGCCGGTACAGGCCAGTGTCACCGACAGCATCAGGACGGTCATCGCGCGTGTTCGTGTCATGTATGGGCTCCTGGTGGGGGGAGCAGGGAAAACGCGCCGGGGTGCGCCGGGTTGCGTGTACCGCCGGCGAAAGGGGTCATACCGGCCGCCGGTCGCCTGATGACGTGGCGCGCGGCGTGGGCGGCGGCGTGACGGAGGGGGTGGCCCGCGTCACCTTGCCCGACGGGGATGCGGGCATGCCGGGTGGATGGAACATGGCGCGACAGCGTGGCGACAGGCGGTCGATCTTGCGCTGCATGCAGGCGGTGATGCGGGCTTCATCGGGGATGGAGGTCGCACACAGACGCAGCGCGTCGCCCCGGCATGCGCGGGCCTGCTGCTGCCGGGTGGGTTCATGCGCCCATGCGCCGGGCAGTGCCATCATGCCCCCAGCCAGCAGGCCCCCCAGCACCATCCCCCCAAGCAATATCCTGTGTGCACGTCCCCCATGTGGCAGGAATATCCCCGCAAATGAAAATTGTCGCATGACCTGTCCTGTTTTGTCCTGCTATCGCCATGGGTGTATCCGTGCCAACGCCCGGGCAGGGGGATGGGTTTGGCGTGGCAGGAGGGATGAAAAGAGCGAGCCAATATCATATTGAAAGAGTGATGGTTTTTGGAGGCTGTTTGAAAAGAAAGGCTCGATAACATCCTGAAATTATAAAGGTTTTGGTGAAGATTTCCCTAAAAAGCCTTCAGAAGGCACCGCTTTTTTGCAAAAGGGAGGCGCCCGAAAACTTTTCCTGTTTTTTATCAATGATGTGTTTTCAAACAAGCTCTTGGAATAATGTCTGGACATGCCCCGTGATAATGAATGGGGAAAGATGTCAGGCGTTGCCGTGCATTTTTGGAAATGCCGTATCTTTCAAACATTTTTAAAAAAACTTTTGTTGCTTCAGGGGGTTACTGTCCTGATCCGGTCAACGTGGCCTCTGGCCATCGTGACTGGTCGGTCGGGGGCCTGCGGGATCTCTTGCCGGGTGCAGCGTTGGCGTGTGACAGGCCCCAACCCGGGGATTATTCCGGTCTTGACTCCGGCCCGTGCCCGGTTTCCGGGATTGGCTCTGGCTCTGGCTCTGGCTCTGGCTCTGGCTCTGGCTCTGGCTCTGGCTCTGGCTCTGGCTCTGGCTCTGGCTCGGTCTCCTCCGGGCTCCGGTGTTGGTCCCTGCGTTGGCCCTGATATCGGCCGTATCTCCTCCCCCGGCAGTCATGGCAGGTCGTGCATGCCCGTCAGGCCGCCCCTGTTTGTGAAACGTGATGTGGGGAAGTGTTTTCATGGCCTCAATCCATTGATTTTAAATAATTCCTTAACCAAGAACAGGAGAGTTAAGCATATGCGACAGGCAACAGCGCGCATCCTGTATATCCTTGTGCTTTCGGCAGGGCTTGCGGCCTGTGCCGGACGGCATGCGGCACCGCCGGGCGGGGCCAGCTATCCCGACGGGACGGGCGGCATGGGCGGTTCCCCGCAACAGGCTGGCGCAGGCCCCGGCAGTGCGGGTGCCCCCGGAATGTAGGTCACGCCCACCCGCCCATGCCTGCAATGGCGTGGTTGACATTCTTATGATCGGGTGGGGGGCGAATTCATGAAAAATCCACATTCCGCACGTCATGATTGCGATATGTTATGTATCGACAGGGACCATGTCGCCCCTGCATGACGGAGGTCACGCCATGAAACGCTCAATCCGCCAGATTCCCCGCGAAATCCGTGACGAATGGAAGCAGACATTGCTGCATGCCTGGGATCGTACGGGCCGTCCCGTCCTGCGGGAATGGCCGTGTCAGGCCGCGGCAAGGGGAGTGGCGGAAGATGTCATGCCGCGTGAATGTGGCTGCGCACTGGCGTCGGGCGCGTAAAAACCGCCCATGGAATCGCAGACGAAACCGTGACAGGTTGCAGGGGCGATGCCTGTCCCGGCAATCGGGATGTGAAGGGGTCGGATGCCGCCTTTTAGCAGATGCAAGGCGGCATTTCCCGAAGCTTTCTGACAGAACCCGCACCAGATATCCTGATCGGGTTTGGTGTGGTGCTGGCCCCGCCTCTGCCTCTGCCTTTTACAGGTGCGTTCTGGCAACTGTTTGCGGGGTTTGGGCCAGAACCCCATTAAGAGACTTTTTGAAAAGTCAGCCTCAATAACACCCTGAAATTATAAATGTTTTTGGTGAAGCTTTTTCTAAAAAGCTTCAGAAGACGCCGCCTTTTTGAAAAAAAAGGCAGCACCCAGAAACTTTTCTTGTTTTTTATCAATGATTTGTTTTCAAGAAATCTCTAAAACGACAGA
The DNA here is from genome assembly GCF_014843995.1 of Novacetimonas hansenii. Lineage (NCBI taxonomy): Bacteria > Pseudomonadati > Pseudomonadota > Alphaproteobacteria > Acetobacterales > Acetobacteraceae > Novacetimonas > Novacetimonas hansenii. The sequence goes on from NZ_CP062147.1 coordinate 624,235, forward strand.
AGTTCCGGGCAAGGATATTTTTCAAAGATCTTTGAAAAATATTGCATGTTATCAAAATATAAGGTCACGCCTGAATACCTGTCCCTTTGCATGATCCATCATCCCCTTTGTGGCTGTTTCATCCGTCACGGGACTGGTGGGCGGTGATGATCTGCACCGCACCATGGGTGATTGTGACCGCGGCGACGATTCCGGTTGCACTTGATCCCGCATCAAGGCCCAGCCGGTATCCTTCGGGTCGTAATGTCCCGATGGGTTTGCATGTTCCGTCGCGCGCGGTGGGAATGCGGTGTTCGAACGTATGGCCATGCACCACGAACCACCCGCCGGGCCATGGGGTGGTGGAGGTATGAAATGCCTTGCGTATCCACAGGGGATTGTCGTCGTCATGGGCATGCAGCGCGTTATACCGCCGTGCCCATGCCACGGGGTCCGGCGCGGTGGGGTTGATGCCCGCATGCAGCAACAGTACCGACCCGATGGTGCGGAACGTGGCGATGGACGGGCGGCCATCCGTGCCGGGTTTCCATCGTGCGATGGCATAATCCACCATGGACCGCGCCGCGTCATGCGCGATGCCCGCCGCCATCGCGGCATGGACCAGCGCGCGGCATGTATCGCCGCCATAGGCCCCTTTCCATGGCATCAGCCAGTCGCCGCCATGCCCGGCGAAGATGTCGGGATAATCCGGGTTGAACAGGGGGGCGAACAACATCTGTTCATGATTGCCCGGCAGCGCGTGAAAGGCGATGTCCGTCCCCGGCAGTTTGCCGTGGCGTGCGAAATCCAGCACATCCATCAGGCAGCCGATGCTGTCTGGCCCCCTGTCGATCACATCCCCAAGGGAGGTGCAGGTCGCGGTGGGGAAATGCCGCGCGCAATGGCGCAGCAGCGCATGCAGGTGCGCGCGTTCGGCATGCACGTCGCCAATGACGAATTCCACGTGTCCGGGCGGCAGTGACACCGGCGCGGGCAGGGGCGCGCCAATGCGCAATGTGATGTGTTGTGGCATGGGGGGCAGTTCATGCATGGTCGTGCGTTTTTTTTCCTGCATGCATGATGATCGGGTCATAGCTGACCTGTCGAGGGCATTGCACCATGGCGGTCCACCCCGGTGGATCATTCATGAATAGGGGATTTTCCACGAATGACCCATTCAATATATTGAAATCATCAGGATATTTTCCGGGAACATCCTGTGCAGAAAGCCGCAGGGGTTATTTGAAAAGTCAGGATCAATAACAGACTGAAATCATAAAAGTTTTTGGTGAAGCTTTTTCCAGAAAGCTTCAGAAGATGTCGCCTTTTCCGATCGAAAGGCGACATCTGGAAACTTTTCTTGGATTTGTTTTCAAATAATCCCTCAGGGGACGTTACATTCCTGAAAAACGGCCCCGTCCAGCCTTTTGTACCAGTGTGTCATGCCAGTATATCGTGCCAATGTTCCGTGCCAGCCTTTCGTTTCTGCCTGCCATGATGCAGCATGGTCCGCATGGTGCATGTGGGGGCAGACCCCGTATCGTTCCGTCCGGTACAGGCAGGGTGTTATGCGCAGGGCATGCAATCACGTCCCGGCCTGTCCCCAGGCAGAGGCAGGGGCCGAATATGAAAACAGGCGGCGGGAAAGGCCCGACCGCCTGTTTTTGCCTCTATTTTCCAGCAGGGGCGCGTAGGGAATGGGGCGTCATATTCGCCCCATGATCATCAGGACCACCAGCGCAAGAACCACAAGCCCCAGCGCGCCCGAGGGATAATAGCCCCATCCCACGCTGTAGGGCCAAGTTGGTAACGCCCCGATCAGCAGGATAATGATGATGACAAGAAGGATATTGTTCATTGTTCGGACCCTTCGGGAATGGGGCATCGCCGTGGTGCCATCAACCACACCGGGCGGGTGCTGCGATGCTGGCCCCACATGGTCGTGTCACGGCGATATCTTGGGGCGATAACCCCATATCCGTCGTGAAGTTCCCTGTTATCGGGTGCCCGGCCATCGCGCACTGACCTGCCGATGGCATGTGATTGATGGCCTTTCGCCAAGAGGTTGTCTGAAAACAAGTGATTGATGAAAAAAGAAAAGTCTCTGGGTGTCGCTTTTTTTTCAAAAAGGTGGCGTCTTTTGAAGCTTTTAGGAAAAGCTTCACCAAAAATCTTTATAATTTTAGGGTATTATGGAATCCTAATTTTTTGAAAAATCAGTGTTACAACTTAAATGTTCCCGTTTCCTTTTTATGGGATGTTTTAAAGAAGTCTCTAGCAGCCTGTTTGAACAGCTAAGTCCGATAAAATCGTGAAATCATAAAAGTTTTTGGTGAAGCTTTTTTCAAAAAGCTTCGAAAGACATCGCCAAAAATATTTTTCTATTGTTTATCAATGGCCTGTTTTCAAACAATCTCTACCCGACTGCTGGATTAGGGAGCTTTTCGAAAGAATATTTCTAAAACACAGCCTCGATAACATCCTGAATTATAAAAGTTTTTGGTGAAGCTTTTTCTAAAAAGCTTAGAAAGACGCTACCTTTTTGAAAAAAGACAGCACCAAAGAACTTTTCCTGTTTTTTATCAACAGCTTGTTTCCAAACAGTCTCTAAAAGGCAAGAGGAAAGGCAGGCGACTGGCTGTTTCCCAATGGCTGTTTTTCGACGGCCGCTTTTCCAGTTGTCGTTGTTCTGACAGGCGGTGTTCTGCTTGGCTGCTGTTCTATCGGGCGCACTTTGGGCCGGGACGGGAACTTTGCCCTGTTCCGCAGGTTTGGGACAGCAAGATGGTCAAGGACAACGCCCATGTGCCCTGCATCATGCCCACAGGCCCAGCCTTCGCGCCCCGGACCGGGCCTTGGCATCCCGCCAGAGGCCCCGCCCGATCCCCACCCGGAGGATCACGATCCCACTGCCCCGCTTCCGGGGGAGGAAGACGACGTGCCCGCGCCGCTGAAACTGCCGGAATATGACGTGGCGGAAGATGACGGCTTGGGCACGTGGGACAACGAAGGGGGCGACGACCCGGATGGGGATGATGAAACCCTGCCCCCCGATCCCCCAGAGGAAGAGCCCGAGGACGATCCCACCGGGCGGCATGGTCGGATATAGGAGATTGTTTGAAAATAACACATTGATAAAAAAGGAAAAGTTTTGGGGTGCCGCCTTTCGATCCAAAAAGGCGGTGTCTTGTGAAGCTTTCTGGGAAAAGCTTCACCAAAAACATTTATAATTTCAGGATGTTATTGAGACTCGCTTTTCAAACAGTCTCTAACCCCCGCTGAATTTCCCCGTCCCGCCATGTTAAGGGGGCGCGTTACAGCATCGCCAGTATGATCGGGACCAGCGTTCCTGCGGCCAGAAGCGTGTAATGCAGTTTCTTCTGCCGCGTCTGTGTCAGCCCGATCCAGACGCCAAGCACGGTGGACACCACGAGGCTTGCGGAAACAAGGGCAAAAAACCACCGCAGCAACAGGGTCGGCACGGGTGTGGACGCAGGCCGCGGCGGGCGTTGTGGCGCGTTGTCCCCGGCGGGGCGTGGTGGGCCGGGGCGTGGCGGCTTGGCGCGGAAAGCCTGTTTTTTATGAAGCTCGCCCAGCTTTTCGATAATCGGGACGGGCACGTATCCGTTATGGGATTCGTGAAACCCGAAAATCTGGAAAATACCTGTCAGCGCGAAAAACAGCAGGCTTGGGGCCGCGACCAGCGCGGACCACCCATGCACCCGTCGCGCCGTGATGCGCGCCATCAGGACCACACCGCCACAAAGCAGATTACCAGAAGATTGCGCATGTTCACAAAGGCCAGCCTACCTGTCTCCCATCCCCGATGGATGGGGCCTGCATCCTTCATAACCGCGAAACCATCATGACGGGATGATGAAAATGTCACGAAATGTATGGTCGATGCCCCTGACAGCAGTAAAGGGAGTGCAGGATTGTTCAAAAAGTCAGGGCCAGTACCCTCCTGAAATCATAAAGGTTTTTTGGTAAAGCTTTTTCCAGAACCCTTCACGAGACATCACCTTTTTTGAAAAAAGGCGGCACCCAGAAACTTTTCTTTTTTATCAAGGATCTGTGTTCAGACAGATCAGGGACGTCGGGATGCCATTATGTCGGCAGGGGGCGGGGGCATATGGGGACATGCATGCGTGCAACCCTGCCCCGGCAGGGTAGGGCAGGGGCCACCACCGGGGATGTGACGCCTGACGTATTTCCACCGAAAACCGGTTCGGTGAAAATGCTCCGGTTTATTGTTTTTACGCGCATCTTCACCGGTTTGAATGCACGCATTCAAACCGGATATGATCTAACTCATTATTTCTCAGTCATATTCGCCAGTTCGAATGTGTCCATTCAAACCGGATCTGCTCTAGTGGCGGAAATCGCCCGCGCCCGGCAGGTTCGCCGCTGGCGTGACCGAGGTTCCGATACCGCCGGGATCGCTCATCATGCCGCTTGGGCCGATGCCGGTGGCATTGTCGCGGCTGGAAATCCCGGTGTCATATGCCGTGCTGCCATAAGACCCGCTGCCGCCCGTACCGCCGATATAGCTGTTGGCGCCGGTAGTGCCGGATGTACCATGCGACGTCCCGGTCGTGGTGCCGCCGGGCACCCCCATGTCGTTCAGGCCCCCCGCGCCCGCACATCCCTTGGCCGCCTGAACGCGGTGCAGGGCTTCCATCTTGCCCTTTTCACGCGCCAGCAGGCCCTTGACGTCGCTGCCAGTCATTTCCGAAAGCGGCAGCCCCACCATCAGGACACCCCATGTGTCTGTCTTGCGCGCGCGGTGCTGCTTGTCCGTCAGGGTCTGCAACACGTCGCCTTCCTTCAACTCCGCCTCGCCAAGCTGCTGGCAACTGAGGCTGGAATAGGCGCTGTCGGGAATATAGGCCGGCCGGATGCTATCGGGGCTGGCGGCACATCCTGCCAACAGCACCATACCGCCAAACAGCGGCACGAGCTTGTTCATGATCTTCTCCGTTCATGATGACCCGGCTTTGTCGCATGTCTGGAAATGTATGGCTATGTAACAACGTGTGACTTTATGTTACAAAAAGACCGCCTGGCTCACTCGTCGCCAAAGTAATTCTCGCAAATACCTTTGGTACAGGGGGAATTCAGCAGGACGCCTTCCTTGCTGACCAGCCCATCGTGATAGGTATAGGTGCGTTGCACACCGTTGGTGTGCATGGAGGGCATGCGCAGTTGCAGCGTATCGCCCACCACCTTTGTGTGGACGATGTCCGAACAGGTGCCAAAGAAATTGGTGTGCTGTTCTTTTTTACGGCTGACCTGCAAGACGGCGAACGTGGCGGGACACAGGGAACCGCCGATGCTCTGGACCACCACGATATCGCTGTCGCCCATCGCGATTGGTGGTGACAGCATCAGGCCGCTATTGCCCGTCAGGACGGGATGCACCGCATGGCCGCGCCATGTGATCCTGTCCTTGCTGATGGCGACGGGGCCAAAGCGGGTCTGCTGGGCCTGCGTCTGCTGCGCCTGCGCCATGGTGGAGATCCCCGCAACCAGGGCAAGGGTCGCAAACGGCCCCAAAAATATGCGCGACAGCCGCAACGTATGCCCAAGATGCCTCATCGTCAGCCCATGTCCCGTCAAGTGCGGCAGGCACGCCCGCCTGAACGTATGCCCACCATGGATGGTGGACATTAAGGACCAACGCCCGCCCCCACGCAAGGCGGGGTGGCGCGCAAGGGCGCGGCGGCCATAACATGCGACCATAACATGTCGCGCCCGCCTGCGCGCCTTTTGCGCCGTGACGTCAGGCGGCCATGCGGGTGATGGCCTGACAGTAATAAAGGAACGCCAGCCGAAGGGCGCGCGCATCCTGCCCATCGGTAATCCTGCGCAAGGTGGCGGCGGTTGCGTCGTCCCCGCCCTTCAGGCGGTCGATTTCGGTGATGTCGGACACGGTGATGTCGGCGGGGGTCAGGTCCTGTCCCGGCTGTGCGGCGGACAGGCGGTATTCAACCAGCGCCTGCGACAGGGCCTGCGGCAGGATGCGGGCATCGGCGGGCACTTCGTCATCGGACAGGATATTGTCCAGCGCCGCAGCAAAGCGGGTACGGATTTCGGTGGCGTTCATGTGCGGATGCCCTTTCGTGGCGATGGGATGGTCAATCGGGTGGCGGCGTTCATGCCGCGTCGGGACATGGCGATACCACGTCCGGTGCACGGGGGCTAAGCCATGGTGGCGCATGCCCGATGCGCATTGCGCCGCGCACCTTACAGCAGGTCGTGCATCTCGCTGCGGATATCGTTGCATTTGCGCGTCAGCATCCCGGCCTGTGACGCGGTCATGAAATTGATGATGAATGCCCCAAGCAGGGAGCCAAAGGACAGCCCGATCAGGATCTTGCCCAAAAGGGAAATCGGGTCATTGTAATGCTGTGCCGAATACCACAGCAGCCCAAGGCTGACGACAGATCCCGTCACCCCCATCACGCCGGTGGATTTAAGGAGCGAGTCCTCCTCGCTGCTGAAGGTGGCGGCTTCTTTCCACAGCAGGTACATCTTCTGGTCCATGGCGCTGATGCTGCGCTTGTGGGTGTCCTGCGCGTCGCTGTCACTGCTGTCGTGGCGTGTGCTTTTTTTGTGGCGTTCAAGTTCCTGCTGTGCCTTTTCAAAGACGCGGCGGCGTTCCTTGATCGCCGGAAGGCTGATGTCCACAAAGCTCAGGATCGCCATGTTCATCCCGGCCGAAAGCTGGACGAGCGCCTGATACTCGCCCCATGTCACCCATGTCACCTGAATTGCCGTCCGTTTCGCCTGTTGGGGATCACACGGGGTGGTTATAGAACACAATCCCCCCCCTATGGCATCCCCCGTGATGCAGGGCCTCCATCGCGCGATGTTATGGCTGGCGGCGGCGATGCGACGATGGGCGCGTATAGCCCGGCGGGGTCGCGCCGGGGGCATGCCAGGGGACGTGTTAGAGACTGTTGGCAAAATCAGGCGCGATAACATCCTGAAATCATAAAAGTTTTTGGTGAAGCTTTTTCCAGAAAGCTTCAGAAGACGCCGCCTTTTTCGATCAAAAGGCGGCACCCAGAAACTTGTCCTGTTTTCTATCAATGAGTTGTTTTCAAACACTCTCCCGCAGGACACACCGGGCAACGCGCGTCTCAGGGGGCTGGGTCGGGTGTGATCGGCACCGCCATTTCGGCGGGTCGGCGCTGTCCGGTGGACAGGATGTCTTCCACCAGGGCGACGGGGCGGTATTCGATGTCGCATGCGCCGGCATGGACCAGGGATTCGAACCGGCTATAGACACATTCATATTCATGCGTTCCGTGCAGGGTGATGCCCACCCCGTCCAGCGACAGGCCGCCGCCCCCCTGTGACAGCAACAGCCTGCGCCCGTTGTTCAGGGTCCATGCGATGTCCCATACCTCAAGCCCGCGATGGGTCCAGTCGAATATGCCCTCCACCCCGCTCGACAGGGAGGGGGTGCTCCACTGTACCTGCGCCATGCACGGGGTTGCGGCCCCGGCGGGGATATCCAGAATGGCGTCGCGCACGAACAGGGGATCGTCCATCACCGCGCAGGCGATCGACAGCGCGTTGATGCCTGCGTCGAACACGCCATGGCCGCCGGGTTTCCAGAACCAGTTCGCGCCGGGGTGCCATTTCTGCACGTTTTCGCGCCAGGTGATGCGCATGGCGCGCATGCCGTTGGCCGACAGGATCTGTCGTGCCGGGGCGATGGCCGGGGCGCAGGCCGCATGCCATGACGTCATCAGCGTGCGCCGCGCGTTGCGCGCCAGACGGTGCAGGTCCATCGCCTGTGACAGGATGGGCGTGGGGGGTTTTTCCAGCATCACATGCCATCCCGCCGCCAGTGCCTGCGCCGCCAGTGCGTAATGCGTCGCAGGCGGGGTGCAGATCGCCACCGCGTCCACCTCTGTCCCCGACTGGATCAGGGTGGTCAGGGACGAAAACATCTTGGCATCACCTGTCGCCGCGTCCCACCATGTCACGGGCGTGGGGTTAACCCCGGCGACCAGTTCAAATCCCGCATGCGCGCGGATGACGGGCACATGTTGCGTATTGGCGATCGTGCCCGTCCCGATGATGGCGATGCGGATGGGCCGCGACGTGTCATGCGATGGGGCGGGTGACGATGGCGTTGGTGCGGTCATGCGGTCGGTCCCTCAGTACGTACATGCGGCATAAAGGCCGATGGTCCGGGGCGCGGCCATGACCTGTCGGGGTGATGGGGCATCATCATTGCGGCATTGTCCACCGGTGTCCAGTCGCAACCCCCGCGTGTGGCGGGATTGTCGTTGCCCCGCGCCATCACGCCCGCGTGACGCAGGGCCGGTGATGGTGGATTTTGGGCTTTCCAATTACCTTCAACTCCATCACAGTGCGCGCCACGACGGACCTGCGCGGTGGCAGGCCGGATGTGCGTAAAAGGATTGCGGACATGAAGAAAACAGGTGGCGTTATCGCGGTGCTGTCGGTTGTGGCGGCCACGCTTGTTACGGGGGTGTCGCCCGCCCATGCGGTGTCAGAGGCCATGTTGGATTCCCTGTATGTCGATCCTTCGGTCCACCTGCCCGCCGCCAGCCCGGCCTTTCCCGAATATGACATTGATGCCGACTGTACCAATGAATTCGGCGATGAAGTGAAATATGCCTGCGTTTCCGCTGAAAAGGAAAAGGCCGCGGTCCTGCGTGGCGTGTGGGATGAATACAAGGACGCCGACCGCGTCACATGCCAGCAGCAGGTCACGGCACAGCGGCATATCCAGTTGTATAAAAACCTTGCCTTCTGCGTGGACCAGCGCCGTTACGACGCCTATGTCCGCCATCATCCCGGCGCCGCACAGCAGCACTGATGCCGCACGGTCAGGCATCAGGCGCAGCCATCGCCCGATGCCTGCGTTCCCACAGGTAACATGCTGAAATCATAAAGTTTTTTTGGCGAAGCTTTTTCTAAAAAGCTTCAGAAGACGCCGCCTTTTTTGATCAAAATGCGGCCCCCGGAAACTTTCCTTTTTCATCAGGGGTGTGTTTCCAGACAATCTCTGGCGCGCGCCCGGTGATGCGCTCCCCCCATTCCCGCCGGGGGGCATGATTCAGTCGGGCATGATATGGCATTCGGCGGTGTTATGGCTGTGGTCATAATCCACGTTGATGTTGTCCCCGTCGCCATGCACCACGCGGTGCGGGCGGGCCAGCCGGGGGGAAAACACGGATTTCGTGGCGTCCGCATCGGTCAGGTGCAGCCCGGCGGCGTCGGTGATGCTGTCGGGCAGGTTCCATGTCATCAGTGGCGTGTCGAGATGCGTGCGCGCGGTCTGGTACTGTGCCGGGTGATGGGCAATCCATGAGGGCGAAAGCCAGATCAGGAACGGCACGGCGTAATCCTGCTTCAGGTCGCCATGCTGTGTATGGCCTGCGGTGCATTCATCCACCCGCACCCCATGGTCGGCCACATGGAACAGCATGTTATCCCCCGGTGTGGCGCGCAGCATGTCGGTGATCTGTGCCATGATATGGTCGGTATAGGCGATGCTGTCGTCATAATCGGACCCGAACCGGGCATAGGCGCGGGGGAAACGGTCGGCCACGAATTCATGGCTGCCGAATATATGCACCACGATAAAGGTGTTGCCATGCGCATCGTGCAGGGCGTGCGCAAATTCGGGCAGCAAGGCTTCGTCAAGTTTCGGCCGACTCATCATCCCGCCATGCACGGTGGTATAGATAACGTGACGCGCCTGTTCGGAATAGGCGCCGATCACGCTGTCATACGGGCCAAGGCGGGGATGGTTGCTGATCCACCATGTCCCATATCCGGCGGCGTTGAACAGGGAAATCAGGTCATGTTGCGTGATGCGTGGCGACATGACCCGGTCATATTGCGACAGGATGACCGGCACCGACCCGACCGTGTAATCAAACGGCGTCACCATGTCGCCAAAGCGCAGAAGCCCGTCTTCGCGTTCCATTTCCGGGGTGTCGGGCACGTCATACCCATACATGTGCAGGTGATCGCGCCGCGCGCTTTCACCGATCACCAGCACGACGATATGTGGCGGGTCGCGATCCGGCGGGGCGACAAAGCGCACCGGCTGGTGGTTCATCCGCCGCGCCATGTCGGTCACGCGCCGTGTTTCATACCGCCCGGCAAGGTACCCCGCGACAAGGTTCCATGGATAGGAATGATCGTAGAAATCCTCCAGCCCGTAAAACGGGTTGTAATTCACGGCACGGTGGAAATTTTCGTGGTTCAGCTGCATGACCCGCGCGCCCATCGGCACCAGCATCAGCAGCGTGAACCACCGCACCCATCCCCGCCGCCCCCATCCCGACGGCAGCACCGGCCCGCGCGGGCGTGCGACATATCCCGCCGTCACGCCAGTACATACCGCCCCCCACATCACCAGCCACGGCCAGAATGCATGCAGGTATCCCATGATGACCGGCAGCGAGCAGTAGAACAGCACAAGCCAGAGCTGCACCCCCGGCAGGTGGCCCGTCAGATGCACGTAATACAGCGCCATGGGCATCAGCAGCAGCGCGGGCAGCAACGCCACGACCACCAGCCGCCGTTGCCCCAGTGCGGCCATCAGCAACATGGCCGTCGCTACGCTGCGTACGATTCCATGCGAAGACAGGACCGATGGGGCCAACACCATGGAGACAAGAAGCCAGAACCCGAAATCCGGGCGGCGTGTGCGGGAGAAAGGGCGGCGTAGAAAGGCGATTGTCATGGACCCCGTAAGACTGTTTCGCGCAAGACAGCATGCGCCCCGGCTCGCATGCAATGGGGGCGGGGTGGATGAAACCATCTGTAATATGGGGTGTGGCGTGTTCCCGGTGGGGGCAGGGTGACACAAGGGCGCTGCCCTTGACCCGCCAAAGGGCTCGCCCTTTGGAAACCATGACGTAAATGGATCGGGGTGTAGGGGCGTGATTCCTGTCGTGTCCGGCTGTGGTCTGTGTGGCGTGTTCCCGGTGGGGGCAGGGTGTCACAAGGGCGCTGCCCTTGACCCGCTAAAGGGCTCGCCCTTTGGAAACCATGATGTAAATGGATCGGGGTGTAGGGGGCGTGATTTCTATCGTGTCCGGCTGTGGTCTGTGTGGCGTGTTTCCGGTGGGGACAGGGTGTCACAAGGGCGCTGCCCTTAACCCGCCAAAGGGCTGGCCCTTTGGAAACCATGATGTAAATGGATCGGGGTGTGGGGGCGTGATTCCTGTCGTGTCCGGCTGTGGTCTGTGTGGTGTGTTTCCGGTGGGGACAGGGGCCAGGTGCATCGTCGGTCTTTGCAATCCATGATATGTATCTGGCACTGCCCCTGTGGGCGATACAGACCGTGGAAAGAAAATGGCCGATCCCCTGACCCTGACCCAGCCCGTGATCGAGACGCCGCGTCTGCTGCTGCGCCCGCATCGCCTGTCGGATTTTCATGAATGGCGCGCGATGTTCCTTGATGAAGGCACGCGCCGCTTCCTCAGTTCCCCTTTGCCAAGCGAGGAGGAGTCCTGGAATCGCCTCCTGCGTTATATCGGGCACTGGTCGGCGTTGGGATATGGCCTGTTTGGCGTGTTCAACCGGGCGGATGGCCGGTTCCTGGGCGATGTGGGGCTGGCGGATTTCCATCGCGGGTTGGGGGCGGAGTTCGATCGCTGCCCGGAGGTGGCGTGGATCATGGCCGCCGCCGCCCATGGTCACGGATATGCGACAGAGGCCGCGCGCGCCGCCCATGACTGGTTCGCGCGCACCCATGGCCCACAACGCACGGTGGCCATCATCGACCCGGACAACCATCCCTCCCTGCGACTGGCGGCGCGGATGGGGTACCACCCGACAGGGGAATGCACATATCGCAATGCGGCATGCGTGATGTTGGCACGTCCGGCGACGGAGGCCATGGCATAAGCGCACCGCCCCGCGCGGCAGGCGTGCTGCACAGGTTGTCTGAAAGTCATGTGCCAATACAGAATTGAAACAATGAATTTTGACAGGTATTTTTCCAGAAATATTTGTCAAAATGGTCATTGTTTTATAGTATTAAATTAATAAATGATATTTCCTGTTCCTTGGAGAGTGTTTGAAAAAAAACATTGATAGAAAACAGGAAAAGTTTTTGGGTGCCGCCTTTTTTTAAAAAGGCGGCGTCTTCTGAAGCTTTTTGGAAAAAGCTTCACCAAAAACCTTTATAACTTCAGGATATTATTGATCCTGACTTTTTAAACAGTCTGTTGACCAGGGGGGCATGTTGCCGATGGCCTTCCACCATGGGGCAGGCATACCAAGGCGCGGGGCACGCATAATCGGCAAATGTCGCACGCATCCCCCGATGCCGCTTGGAGATCGCGCGGCGGCCTGATATGGCGGTGGGGTTGTCCCCCCGTTTTCAGGGTTTCGCCCCATGACCAGCACCGCGCCCGCCCCTTCCACCACCCCCGACACGGCTGCCGGCACTGCCCTGCCGGTGCGGATTGCGGCGCTGTACTGCTTTACCCCGTTTGCCGATCACCTTGCCCTGCGCGCGCCGCTGGAACGGGTATGCGCCGAACAGGGCGTGCGTGGGACGCTGCTGATCGCGGCAGAGGGGATCAACGGCACCATTGCGGGCAGCGATGCGGGGATCGGCCATGTGCTGGCGCATATCCGTGCATTGCCGGGATGCGCGGGTCTGGATGTCAAGGAAACCCGCGCCGCCAGTGTGCCGTTCCACCGCATGAAGGTCCGTCCCAAGCGCGAGATCGTGACGATGGGCGTGCCCAACATTGATGCGCGCCATGATGCCGGTCATTATGTGGAGGCCGCACAGTGGAACGACCTGATTTCGGACCCTGATACCATCGTGATCGATACGCGCAATGATTACGAGGTCGCGATCGGTACATTCGCGGGTGCGATCAATCCCGCCACCCGGTCGTTTCGTGAATTTCCCGCATGGTTCCGGGCGCGACGGGCGGAGATGATGGCGCGTGGCCGTGCGCCCAGAATCGCGATGTTCTGCACCGGGGGCATCCGGTGTGAAAAGGCGACGGCCTTTGTCCGTGCCGAAGGGATCGACGATGTGTTCCACCTGCGTGGCGGCATCCTGAAATACCTTGAAACCGTGCCAGAGGCCCACAGCATGTGGGAGGGCGAATGCTTCGTCTTTGACCAGCGCGTCAGCGTTACCCACGATTTGCGCCCCGGCACCCATGTGCCGTGCCATGCCTGCCGCATGCCCGTCAGCGTGGCGGATCAGGCCTCCGCCCTGTATGTGCCGGGGGTCAGTTGCCCCGCCTGCCATGACGCGCGCGACGATATCCAGCGCGCCCGCTATGCCGAACGTGAACGACAGGCCCGCATGGCGCATGCGCGGGGCGAAAACCACCTTGGCGCAATGCCCGCGCGTCGTGGTGCGACAGGTGCGACAGGTGCGGCGGGTGGGGATAGGGATGATGGGCATGGATGATCCCGCCCCTGCGGCCTTTCCCGACCGGTCGGATGGGGGCGCGCATGATACGGGGGTGATGGTGGCGCCCGTCACGCGCATGGATGAAGATGACCTTGTGGCGGCCAATATCGCCAGCCGCGATTTCCATGCGCCATGGGTCGCGCCCTTTACCGACCATGACGGTTTTGTAAAATGGTTTCATCAGGTGGTGACAGGGGCCAATGTCGCACTGGTGGCGCGGCGCGATGACATGGCGGGCGCGGACGGCGTGATCGGCGTGCTGACACTAAGCCAGATCGTCCATGGCACGTTCTGCAGCGCCTATCTGGGATATTACGCGATGAAGGCCCAGGCGCGGCGCGGCCTGATGACGCAGGCGCTGCGCATGACCGTGCGCCACGCGTTCGATGCGATGGGCCTGCACCGGCTGGAGGCCAACATACAGCCCGCCAACCTGCCATCCCGCGCGCTGGTGCGGCGTGTCGGGTTCCGGTGCGAGGGATTTTCGCCGCGTTACCTGTTCATCGACGGCGCATGGCGTGACCACGAACGCTGGGCCATCCTGTCGGACGACCCGGCCGGCCGCGCGGCATAGGGACAGGCCACAGGCACCTGTCGCCGGATTTTTTCAGAAATATGCTGTGATGCGAAGCTGTTTCAGAACCCCGCCAGACGCGCCCCATGGAGTGGCGCGGCAGGGGAGGGTGGCAGGAGAGGTATACCGGTGTGTGGCCGGTACTATTTATCCCGTCCCCCGGTGATGTTGATGATGCCCAGACCCAGCAGGCCAAGCCCGGCCAGCCCCTCTGCCACCATCCATGCCATGGGGCCGATCCCGTCGGGCGTCATGCCGCGTACCAGCACGCCGACGCTGCCGATCATCAGCAGCAGCGAAAGGATGGTGCCCCATTTTACAATCTTGCCGCGATCCATCGTGTTTCTGCCTTACGCCTCCGTCGGTTTGTCCCGAAAGCGGGCAACCGGCCATCATCCTATCATCATGCCGCCACCTGCGTCCAAGGCGCCCCGCACACAACACATGGCCCGTGCCCGCGTTACGCATGCAATGTCATGAAAACGCGGCAGGCATGAAAAAAAGGGCGTGAGCCCGCGCGCCACGCCCCGGTTTCGCCCGGCAAAGGCCAGGATCACCCAGAGACAGGATCACCCAGAGACAACCTGTTCAGGGGTAAACCATTTGTCATCGCCCGTCTGGTCGGAACGCACGCGCATCTGCCCGTTATCAATGATTTCCACCACGGTGCCGCGCGTCCCGCTCCATTCAGGGTCCGATATCGCGTCCTTGCGTATCATGACGACGTCACCGTCCTTAAAAGCCATTATGTGCCCTCCTGTCCGTAATCGGGTGATCCCTGTGCCCCCAGCAAAGCCGCCCCCTGTCCCCACGTCAAGAAGGCGTGAGGGGCACGGCCCATGTGGCGTCCAACACGCGCCGGCCATCCATAAGGGCATGATGTGCAAATGGTTGCGGCCTGTTGCCGCCTGTGGTGCATAGAATATCCGCCCGCTGCCCCAACCCGGTACGCAGCACGATCCCTGCACGGTGATGTGATGGGAGTATAAGAGGCTGTTTGAAAAGGTAAGTCCGATAAGATCGCGGAATCATAAAAGTTTTTGGTGAAGCTTTTTTCAAAAAGCTTCGAAAGACGTCGCCTTTTCCGATCGACAGGCAATACTAAAAATATTTCTCCATTGTTTATTGGTGGATCATTTCAGACGTTATTCTGGGTTTTTGGAATGTTTGTGACTTTCAAAGCTTTTTGGAAAAAGCTTTACCAAAAACTTTTATTATTTCAGGGGGCTTGGTGCAAAATTTCAAATAGCTTGGAGGATCGGGGGGATCGACTTCCATTTGTAATTTGCAGAGAATTTATAATTTGGCTGGTATGAAAATGGAAAGACTATCCCGATGTCTTTTGCAAAAGTTCTCAGTCTGACGAAATATTAAAAGGAATTTGTAAATATTTTATAAAAACCCATGCGTGGATTATGTATTTTTCAATAGAGATGTTTTTTTTGGGAAGTGATGTGTTGCCGAATCATGATAAAATACCATCCTCTTGAAAAGAAAATCAGCATACCTCCTGAAATGATAAAAGTTTTTGGGTGCCGCCTTTTTTTAAAAAGGCGGCGTCTTCTAAAGATTTTCAGGAAAATACCCACTAAAACCCTTTGGAATGTCAGGATGTTATCGCCCCTGCTTTTTCAGGTAGCCCCTAATTTCCTGTCAGGTTGGGCATATTCCTGAAATGATCTGCCGGAAAAACAGGCATATTATGAATTGATGCATCAAGGGGTGTGGTCTTCCTGTGTGAAAATGACATGCAGGCGCGATTTTCGTCCCCAATCCAGCAAGCCCGCCAAGGCCATGAAACAGGTCCGCCGGAGGATTGTTGCAGACAGGCGGCAGAGTAAACCGGACTTTTGCACACAGCGTGTCCCAAAAGATGGCTCTCGATTGCGCAAGGGGGCGGGCGCCTGTTCCTTTGCTGGCCCCGGTAAGAGACTGTTTGAAAAGTCAGGCTCGATAACACCTTGAAATTATAAAGGTTTTTGGTGAAGCTTTTTCTGAAAAGCTTCGAAAAACGCTGCCTTTTTCGATCAAAAGACAGCACCCAAAAACTTTTCCTGTTTTTTATCAATGACCTGTTTTCAAACAATCTCTAAGGCACCCCAGTCAGCGCCCCAATAGGCGGCCCGGCTTCATGTCCCATCACGTATCCCCATGGTTTGGGGCGGCCGGACCGGGGGCCTGTTCATTCAGGTGTGGCAATGTTCCGCGATACGGTCTGCGCCACGTGCTGGTCCGTGTTCTGGTCCGTGTGCCGGGGCATGTCATGGGGCATGTCTGGTGGCACGCCATGGGCCATGTCATCGGGTGTGGACGGCATTTGCGGACGCACCAGCCAGTAGACGATACCCAGCGCCAGGATCGAGGCCGACAGCGCAAGCATTTCCATGACATTCACTTCCTTGAGGTCAAGGACAATGAACTTGCGCACCGTCGCCAGCATCCCGATCAGCAGGACGGAACGCATGCGGATCATGCTGTGGGGCTGTGCATCGGGCAGGACAAGGATCGAATGCTTGAACTCCAGCGCGATCAGGACGGTGAAGAACATGCCGAAGATGCTCTGGATGACTTCGGGGCTGGTGGGGGTCATCCCGATCCCCAGCAGCATCTGTCCCACCGCGATGACGACATGGACCAGCGATACCCCCGCGATCACGACAATCAGCAACGTCAGCACCAGCATGACGCCTTCTTCGAACAGGTCGAACAGGTGGGAAATCCGGAACAGGCCGGGCAGGCGTGTTATCATCGGGCGCATACGCTCCTTGGCGATGTGTGGGGATGGACGCAAATGCAGCGGCGGATGCACGCGCCGCGGCTGTATCATGTCATACCATGTCCACACGATGGGGGAAAATTCCTGGCCGCCGGGGCGTGATGAACCTTGCGCCTGATGGCGGCGGGTGAAATTATGCATGGGCAGGCCTGCAAGGGACTGGACTTTCCCCGCCCTGATCGGACATGACATTTCCCATGGCAGCATCATCGTCCCCCCCCCCGTGCCCGGAATATCAACCCGTTTCCGCACGGCTGAAGGCATTGCGCGAACGTGCGGGCTACAGCGTCCGGGCCTTGGCGCAGGATCTGGGGATGGGAAACAAATTTTCTTCCTATTCCTTTTATGAACACAAGCTGAAGAAGGACTATCTGCCGGTTGACCTCGTGCGTCGGCTCGTCCCGCTGCTGAGCGAACGGGGGGACCCGCCCATTGCCGCGAACGAGGTCTGGGCCCTGTCGGGTGTCATTCCCGGTGGATCGGACCTGAATGAAGGGATCGAACGCGCCGCGCGCGCGCAGGCCCCGCGCCGCAATGCGGACGGCACCGTCACCATCAATGAATATGATATCGCCCCCCATGCCGGCAGCGGTGCGATCGTGGGTGAAACCGACAGTGGTGCGGGCGAAGGCCATGCCAGCGTTGCGGCGTGGCACATGCCGCGCGCGTTTGTCGAAAATTATGTTTCCGACCCGTCGGCGCTTGTGATCCTGCGGGTATCGGGCAATTCGATGGAACCCGACTTCATGGCGGGGGAACGTGTGATGGTCGATACCGCGCATCGCGTGCCGTCGCCCGATGGGGTGTATGTGCTGTGGAACGGGCTTGGCGTCGTGCTCAAGCAACTGATGCTGGTGCCCCATTCCAACCCGCCGCGCATTCGCATCATCAGCATCAATCCCACCTATCCCATGGATGAGGTCGATATCGCGGACCTGGTCATCAATGGCCGCGTGGTTGGCAAATGGATGTGGAAGTAAGGGGCGGTTTGAAACGTCTCAGCCCGTAAGTCGTGGCAATCCTGAAAGTTGATGGCGAAGCCTGTTCCAGCAATCCCCCGGAAATGGTTTTCCATTCCTGCGCCATCTGTTGGTTGTGAACCGTTTCTGACGGTCTGCCGGATCGGGCATGAACACCCCCCGTGGCGCGGCACGGAGATCCCGGCAGTGGCCTGTCATATTTATCGTGCGCCCATGTGTGCGGATGAAATGGAGTTGGCTGGCTGTTTGAAGACACATCATTGATAAAAAACAGGAAAAGTTTTTGGGTGCCGCCTTTTTTCAAACATGTGACGTCTTCTGAAGCTTTTTGGAAAAAGCTTCACCAAAAACTTTTATGATTTCAGGATATTATTGCGCCTGACTTTAAAAAAACAGGGTAACGCCGGAAATGTTCCCGTTTTCTCTTGATCGGGTGTTTTAAAACAGTCCTTTACCGAGATTTTTGCGATACAGGCCGTCCGGGACAGGTGCAAAACACGGCACGGTTTGATGACGGGGCACGCATGATGGCAATGGCGGGGAATCTGGGGCACCGCCCCCATGCATGGCGTGTTTTCCATGATGTCGGTCAAACATCCATATGCTGTTCGCACCGCGCAGTCATGCGCGGCGATGGCATGGAACTGTGGGGTGGTCATCCCCATAATATCATGACAGCAGGCCGCACTGGCCCGTCATGAACCATGGGGGATACAGACATGAGCAAAACCGTAGAAACGCAGGGCCCCGACGCACAGGGTAAGTTTTCCATCACCGTAAGCGTGGGCGGCCTGACGACGACGCTTGGCGGCTTTTCGTCCAAGATGGAAGGCGATGACTATGCCGTGTCTTTCCTGCGCCGTGTCAAGGAACTGGCGAAGGAAGACGGACGCACCGTCGCCTGATCGACAGGGCAATCAGGCAGAAGGGGCCGGGTCCGAAAGGGTCCGGCCCTTTCTTTTGGGACATGGTTTGAAAACCAGAATAATACCTTAGAAGCTGTTTGAAAATTCAGGATTAATAACATCCTGAAATCATAAAGGTTTTTGGTGAAGCTTTTTCCAAAAAGCTTCAGAAGACGCCGCCTTTTTCGATCAAAAGGCGGCCCCCAGAAACTTTTCTTTTTATCAATGATGTGTTTTCAAACAGTCTCTTTAGAAAATAACAAAACTTTTCAGTAAATATTTTCCAAAAAATCTTTGGAAGTTATTATATGATAAATATAAAAATGACAGTTGTGATTAAATGATATATTGGTAAAATTTAAATTTTGCAGTCAATGATTTATATTTTTACTTTTATTGAAATATCATATTCTCCCAATGTGTTCTAAAAAAGTTTCCCCAAGATTTTTTATTTTTTAGCCGGATGTTTGTCAGGACGGGGCGGTTTTCCTTGACGAAGGATGTGGAAGCCGCCAGCAATGACGGCATGGATACCATCAGCCTCCTTGCCCTGCTCCTGACGCTTTCGGCAGGGTTCAGCATCCTCAATCACCACACATTACGCCTGCCGGTGACGATCGGTGTGCTGGTGTTTTCATTGCTGGCCTCCCTGCTGCTCATGATCCTGAACCTGTTGATCCCGTCTTATGACCTTCAGGCCCTTCCACGTTCTGTGCTGGGGGCCGTAAACCTGCCCACGTCACTTCTGAATGGCGCGCTGTCGCTCCTTTTGTTCGCGGGGGCCATGCAGGTGGATGTCGGGCACCTGCGCGCACGGCTTGCATCCGTGGCCGCCCTGTCGGTTCTGGGGACCGTGCTGGCCGTTGCCTTGTTATCGGTCGCGGCGTGGTCTGTCTTTGCCCTGCTGGGGCATGCCGTTCCCTTTGCATGGTGCATCGTCCTTGGCGCCATCCTGGCCCCCACCGACCCGGTTTCGGTTGTCGGCATGCTCAAACGCCTTGGGCTGCCGGGACCGCTCCAGGCGGTTTTCGCGGGGGAAAGCCTGTTTAATGACGGCGTGGGCGTGGTCATTTTCGGTGTGACCGTCGGGCTTGCCACCGGTGACAGCCATGGGGTCAGCGCGCTGGACATCGCCCTGAGCTTCTGCCGCGAGGCGATTGGTGGCGGGCTGTTGGGCGCACTGACCGGATGGGGCGTACTGTGTGTCATCAGGGGACAGCGGGACCCGCATATTGATCTGCTGGCGTCGCTGGCGCTGGCGACCGGAAGCTTCAGCCTCGCCACCCACCTTGGCATGTCGGGCGCGATTGCCGTTGTCATGGCCGGGCTGTGCTTTGGCTCGGGCCATAACGGGGCATCGCGCGCGGAACTCGACATGCCATGGACACTGATTGACGAGGTGCTGAACGTCTTGCTGTTCATGTTGATCGGTTTTGAAATCCTTGAGATCACGCCACGCCTGTTTACGGTGCTGGCGACGCTTGCCATCATTCCGCTGTCGATTGCCGCGCGGGCATTGAGTGTGCTGCTGTCGATCCTGCCGGTCCATCTGCGGCATTGGGAACGCGGCCGTGCCCTTGGTATCCTGACATGGGGCGGGCTGCGTGGCGGGATCTCGGTCTCGCTGGCGCTGGGTCTGCCGGGGGGCGCGTTGCGCGACCTGCTGCTGCCGGTCTGTTATGGCGTGGTGGTGTTCACCATCATCGTGCAGGGATTGAGCATGGAACGGGTGGCCCGCCGGCTTTATCCCTCCGGCCATGCAGGTGGCCCTGACCCATCGTGATGAAGGTTGCTGGTGGTGCGGCGGGTGCCGTGCGCCACGGTTTCGCCATGGCCGTGTGCGGGTGTCGCCCTCTTGGGAAAAGGCGACACCCGGCACCGGTTTTGCGACATGGCCTGTTTTACGACATGGTCTGTTTTGCGACATGGTCTGGGGCCGGGCCATCCCGTCCCCGCCCCGTTTCCCTGTCCAGTTCCCCTGTCCAGTCCCCCGGACTTTAGGGCGCGTTCGCCAGTGCCTGTGCCGGCAGCAGCGCTTCTTCCACCAGCGGCCATGGCACGATGCCGGTCGCGGCGATGCCCGCGAACGTGGTGCGGACATCGAACGGGCGTCCTGCGGCCTCCGCCTCATGCGCCTGTCGGGAAATCAACTGATCGAACATCAGCTTGCCGGTGACATAGCTGGTGCCGTATCCGGGCTGGCGCAGGTACAAAAGCTGTTCGAACCCGACAAGGGAACTGTTGGGATCGGAATAGCCGCGTGGCGTCCATGACGCATGGAACCGTCCCGCCGTGGCAAGGTCCATCTGGTTCGCCTGCACATACAATGACGCAAGCCCGCGCGCCGCACGGTTGGCCAGCATGATCCATACCAGTTCGCGCCCGCGCGGTTCGTGGTCATACAGGCCCGCCTGCATCACGATTTCCTCGTACGCGGTGGCGAACCCTTCGGATCGCGCGGCATAGATGTTGAACAGGGGCGCACCACGGCGGATCGGGTCGGGATTGGGATCGTCCTTGATCCGCGCCAGTTCCGTCCAGTGGATGTCATGGGAATAAAGCGGCCACGGGTCGAGTGCCGTGATCCTGAGGAAGAAATTGCGATCCCCCGGCGCGGTGTAATCCAGGGTCTGCGCCGCCATCGCCGCACGGTAATAAGGCTGGTCGGGCACCAGCCCCGACTTGATGATGAAATCGGTGAACTGCTGCATTTTCGTCGTGGCGTATTTGCGATAGGCCACGGCATTGTCAATGGGTTTCAGCGGCGGCAGGTTGCGGTTATGCAGTTCCTCCAGCCGCAGGGACGCCTGCGCGCGTTCCAGTTCGCGCCGTAACAGCGTAACCTGCTCGTCCCAGCTATAGGGGACAAGCTGCACATTTTTCATGTACCAGTTGTAATTGTCCTTGCCCACGCCGGACGGGCCGGTCTTGGTCGGGGCCTGGGCCGCGATCCAGTTCGCGAAATCCTGCGTCGCCGCCAGCGCCTTTTGCGCCGCCTCACGCACCTGCGGGCCCGCGCCCTCCAGGGTTGCGGCCTTCTGCCCCTCCAGGGTGCGCATCTTCAGCGATCCATCCAGCAGCGCGGACAGCACCTTGGCCTGCCGGCGGAAATCGCGGTCGCCATATTTCCACAGGTCGGCGGCGTTGCTTTTCGCCAGCCACCCATGCGCACGCGCCAGCAGCGTGGGCACCCCCGACAGGCGCGCGGCAAGGTCCTGCGCCGCCTGGGGTGAAAGTGGATAATCGTAATGGAACAGGTCGATCGTATCGGCCGACGGGCCTTCATGCGCGGGGACGTCGCTTTCCTCGGCAAAGATGGTGGCGAAATATCCGGGATCGCGCGCCCATGGGCGGCGCACCCGCAGGTCGAAATCCAGCCCGTTCATTTCAGCGGCAATCAGGCGCGCGTCGATATCGTCGTCGGTGGTCCAGCCTGTGTGATCCAGCGCGGCCAGACGCTTTTGCATCTGTTTCAGGCCGTCTTTTTTATGCGACAGGGCCTTTGCGTCATAATCCGGCGCCCCGTCGCGCTGTTCCGGCGAGGCAAGCGCGCGCCAGTCGGTAAACAGCGTCTGTAGCTGTGCGCTGGTGGCATGTGCCGGGGTGGCCAGAATGTTGCATTGGGGCAACAAAATAATGGCCCCCGCGCACAGCAGGGCCTTTGCGCGGTGCCTGAGAATTTCTTGCAGCATTCCTGTTCCCGATCGTTACGATATGATGTCATACGTTGCCCGCACCGGATACAGGGTGTCAATTCCTGCCCGCGCGTGGTGGACATTTAAGGTGGTCTGGCGAATCTTTTCGCGCAAATCGTCACAGACGCCGGATTTGTTGAAAAAACCGGCATGGGTGGATGTCCATTACTTTCATCAATACCACGGGCGCAAATATTCCGGGCGCGGCAGAAACGATATTGCCACGCACCTCTGCGCGCCGTTAGATGGGCCATGATGAGAATCACACGCCATGACACCCGGCATGATACCGGCCATGACACCGGCCATAACACCCGCCATGGGCCATACCGGCGGCCCGCCGCCCTTGTTCTGCTTGCATCCCTGCTGGCGGCGACGCCCGCGCTGTGTGCCGCGCCCGTGGCGCATGCCGCGGCGTCAGATACACATCCGTCACGTCTTCCGCCGCCGCTGACGATTGCGGGCCTGTATGCGCAACAGAGCATCATCGGCACGTCGCCCGAATATTACGCCTGGTCGCGTGATGGCGCGCGTCTGGCTTTTGCATGGAATGACCATGGCACGGCGTTTCGCGACATCTGGGTGTACGAGGCCGAGACAGGCGTGGTGCAGCAGGTGACGCATATGGACGAGGCCGCCCATGGCAAGGCAAAGGGCGTGGGCGTGACGCAGCTTGCCTGGCTGCCTGACGGGCGCATGGCCTTTGTGATGGATGGCGCGTTGCGGGTGGCGGACCTGCATGGCCATGTGGGTGTGCTGGAAATCGTGCGCCATGGTGTGGGGCAGATATCGCCGTCGCCCGACGGGCGGTGGCTGGCGTTCGTGTCGGATGGGGCATTATGGCTGCGTGACATGGGGCAGGCCGCGTCCACACCCGCGCGCATCGTGGTGCCCGGTACCGCCGATAACGGTGTGGACCGGATGGAATGGAGCCCGGCCTCCGACCGGATTGCCGTCGTCATGGCCGATAACCGTGCCGTGCATAAGGTGGAAATTGATTACGACCATGACGGGCAGGTCCATCATGACCATGTGACCCGCGCGTTTCCCGGTGATCCCGATACCGGTTTCGCGGTCGGGGTGGTCGATGTCGCGGGTGGGGCGCCGCGCTGGATGGCGCGTGACAATGCGCAGGACCCGGTGTGGAATTTCGGCCTGTCGCCGGATGGGCGGTCCCTGTTCGTTAATCAGAGCGACCTGACGATCAAGCATCACGCCATCGATATTTACGACGTGCCAACCGGGCGGCGGCAGGTGTTCTACCGCTTTGCCGACCCGGCGCAGGTCCGCCCCGACTGGCAGGTGGCATGGGCGCCACGGGGGCAGGGGCTGGTCGTGTTGACCAACCGGTACGGGTATAACCAGCTTTATCACATTCCCACCATCGGCGCGCGTCCCCGCGCCATCACGCGCGTGATGCCGGGGCAGGGGCCGTGGGAAATCGAATCCTTTGTGGCGGACCCGGTGCATGGGCGGCTGTATTTCACCGCAAACCAGACCGGCTATGCGCAGCGGCAGGTTTATCGCGTCGGGATGGAGGGCGGGACGCCCGAACTGCTGACCCGGACGCACGGCACGCATGAGGTCGTGTTTTCCCCCGGGTTCGACCATGTTGCCGACCGGTTCAGCAACGACATCACGCCGCCGGACCTGTATGTCGCGGCTCTGGGCGCCGGTACCCCGTCCTTTGGCCGTGTGACGCATTCCCCCCTGCCGTCGTTCGACGCGCGGCGATGGGCCGATGTGCGCTACATGGATTACAAAAGCCATGTGGACGGCGCGCTGCTGACCATGCGGGTCATGCTGCCGCCCGATTATGACGCCAGCCGCCGCTATCCCATGATCGTCGGGTCGGTTTATTCCGATGCGGTGCGTGACCAGTGGGGCGGCCGCAACGCCCATCCGACATGGGGGCTGGACCAGTATCTGGTGTCGCGCGGGTATATCGTCATCAATCCGGGCATCCGTGGCAGTTTTGGCCGGGGAAAGGCATGGAACCGCCCGATGCTGGGCCAGTACGGGGTGCTGGATGTCAATGACCTGCAGGACGGGGCGCGGTTCATGGTCGATCGCGGCTATGCCGATCCGGCGCGCATCGGCATCTGGGGGTCGAGCTATGGCGGGCTGATGACATTGATGTCACTGTTTACCAAACCCGGTTTTTATGCCGTCGGGGTGGCGGGCGCACCGGCCAGCAATGTCGCGCATGCCTATCCCGAACAGGAATGGATCATGGGGCCGCCCGCCGGGTCGGATTTCCCCGCGCGGTACCAGCGGCAGTCGGCGCTGTATCATACTGACGGCCTGCGCGATCCGCTGATGATCATCCACGGCACACGTGACGAGGTCGTGTTGTATGCCGATACCATGGCGATGGCGCAGCGCATGATCGCACAGGGTAAAATGTTCGCGCTTGTCACCCTGCCGGGTGCGAACCATCCGTGGGATATGGAAAACCTGCCCCAGACGCGCTTTGCCTATACCCAACTGGTGCGGTTTCTGGATCAGTACCTGCACCCGTCATCGGGGGCCGTGCCCGTACAATAGCGACGCACAGCCCCATAAGGGACTGTTTGAAAAGTCAGGCGCGATAACGCCCTGAACTCATAAAGGTTTTTGGTGAAGCTTTTTCTAAAAAGCTTCAGAAGACGTCGCCTTTTTCGATCAAAAGGCAGCACCCAAAAACTTTTCTTGTTTTCAAACAATCCCCAGGGGGCACACCACCTGTCGCGTCCGTAATGGCCCGCGCCGCGCCCGTTGACGGATGCGCGGGATCAGGCCAGCCCTTCTTCCTTCAGCGCCTTTTGCGTCGCGGGGCGGGCGAATACCCGTTCGCGCAGGGCGCTGGCCTCGGGGTAGGGGGAGAGGTCCACATTGACGTGCGGCGCCCAGCTCAGGATCACAGCCAGCAGGGCATCGGCCTGCGTGAATCCAACCGGCAGCATATGGTCGTCGCCGCTGGCGCTCAGGATCGCCTCCACCTGTGTCAGGCGGCGCTTGATGTTGGCGAACTGTCGTTCACGCACCGTATCGGGCAGGTCGGGCGCGAACAGCGGGGCAAAGGCGGCGTGTACGTCCTCGCAAAAGCCAATGGCCTCCAGCAGGCGATACTGCGCCAGTGAACCGGGGGCGGGATGCAGGGCCGCAATGTCAGACTGTGCGCCGATATAGGTCAGGACCGCCACATTCTGCGTCAGGACCTCGCCCGGTGCGACCTCCAGCGCGGGCACCGCGCCGCGTGGATTGATGCTGAGATAGTCGCCGCCGCTGGCGGTTTTCTTAGCCTTCAGGTCCACCCGTTCCACCTGATGGGGCAGGCCGGTTTCATTCAGGATGATATGCGCGGCAAGTGAACATGCGCCCGGGGCGTAATACAGTTTCATGGCGTGACTTCCTGTCTGTCTCGGTGGATCGGGGTGGCGTGTGGGCCGCCCCGTTCGGGATGTGAGGGTTGCACATGCCGTGCGCCGTGCAAAGTAACCCCCGACAGACAGGTGGGCCGCGCGGAGACCGCCGTGATGGGCCATGGAGCAAGGAAAATCGTCAGTAAGGCACGCTCTGGCAACATGGGCGGGAGCCTCTTGTGCGGTTTCCTACATTAGAGAGTGTTTGAAAACAACTCATTGATAAAAAACAAGAAAAGTTTCTGGGTGCTGCCTTTTTTCAGAAAGGTGGCGTCTTTCGAAGCTTTTTGGAAAAAGCTTCACCAAAAACCTTTATAATTTCAGGATGTTATCGCGCCTGACTTTTCAAACAGTCTCTTAATGAATGAAATAGGCAGGTATAGGTACCGGAATTGACGGGTTTCCCAAGGGGGGGGCAGGATCGGGTTTTTGTGTCAATCGGGAACGTTTCCATCTGATGTGATTTTTTCAAGATGCGAAGTTTCCCAAGGATTTTTGAAAAAAGATTGACCGGGAACCTTGATGATTTCAGTGGCGCGGCCCTGCCTTTTCAGGTGGCGTCTTGCCATGCATACGCTTTGTTATTGAATGGATGGGTACTCTTTCCGTTTCCTGCCCGCCTGCCCGCCTGCCCGCCTGCCCGCCTGCCCGCCTGCCCGCCTGCCCGGAGGCGGATGCGGTGGGGAATGGGGGGACGTGCCATAGGATGGCCATCCCCGCGCCTTGTTCTGATCCGGGTTCTGGCGGATGATTGTGATGAAACAGGATCGACAGTGGAAAGACAGTAATATGAAACCCATCAGACTTGTGCCGGTGCTGGCAATGGCTGGCGCGTTGTGCGCGTGTGTCGGTCCGGGTGGGCCGGGCGGGTACGGCGGCAATTATTACGGCGGATATGATTATTACAGCGGGTATGGCGGTTATGGCGGCTATTACACGCGTGATTATTATGGTGGTTATCCGTCCTATGGCGATCGTGGGCGCGGCCGTGGCCCCGGTTGGGGCGGTCCGGGCCGTGGCGGCGGCCGTGATGGTGGCCGTGGTGGCCCAGGTGGCGGTTTTGGTGGTGGCCGTGGCGGCGGTTTCGGCGGCGGCAGGCAACCCGGTGGCCCCGGTGGCCCCGGTGGCGGCGGCGGTGGCGGTCCGGGGGGCGGCGGCGGTTTTGGGGGTGGTCACGGCGGCGATCATGGTGGCGGGCCGGGCGGTGGCCCCGGCGGTGGGGGTGGTCCCGGCGGTGGCCATGGCGGCAGGCGATAAGGCCGTCCGCCCCCGCGCCCTTTTATGACGTTATGGTTGCCACGGACTCATGCCCCCTGATGGGGACAATGAGTCCGACCATATCCTGACGCCCCTGCGATGACGATGGATGCGGCGTCGCAGGGGCCGTGCGTGCGTCGCGTTCCCCCGGCTGCTTTTTCTGGCCGCTTTTTCTGGTCGCTTCCTTGGGCGATCTCCTCCGGCGGCTTCCCCGGGTTGCTTCCCCGGGAAGCTTCCTCTGGCGGCTTCTTCTGGTCGCTTCTTCTGGCCGCTATCCCGGGCGGCGGATCAGTGGCCAGACCCGCCGGAACACAGGTTCATCACCATGACCCCGGCGATAATCAGCACCATGCCCCCGATGGCGGCGAGATTGAGTTTCTGCCCCAGCCACACCCACGAGACGAGCGTGATGGCGACTGTTCCGACGCCGGACCAGATGGCATAGGCGATGCCGGTGGGAATGGTGCGCAGGGCCTGTGACAGGGCATAAAACGCGGTCAGGTATCCCACCACCGTCACGCATGACGGCATGCGCCGGGTGAAACCATCCGACAGGGTCAGGAAGAAAGTTGCCGTGACCTCCGCCCCGATGGCAAGCGCCAGATAGAGATAGGCCATGGTGGTGTCCTTCCCAACGGCCGGCGGGCACCATGCCCCGGCATACCGCGCCGCCTTTACAGGATTGGCGCGTTCCCGGCCATGTCAGCGACGGTAACAGTCCATGTCGGATTTTTTCTGAAATGAGGCATGAAACCTTCGCTTTCGTCAGGCTCTATATGTATAGAGGAGATAGGAGACATGAGCCATGAGCAACTCAGCACGCATGATTGCCCACCTTCTTATCAATATCCGTCGCATGCCGCGTGAAAAGCCGCTGCCGAACGACACAACGCGCAAACAGGACTAAACCCCGGAAAAACCGGGATATTGGTCCGTGGCCGCAGCCCTTATGCCGCTGGTTTTGCCGGGGGATTGGCATGCGGGCGACGCATGGAATCGGGGGGGCGTTATAACGCGCATCCCGGCCACAAAAAAACATAGTTTGACATAATCCCGGCCGCATGGCCGCCATCCGTGGGACTCAGGCCGTGACCGCCGGGGTGACGCCCTGTTTCAACCGGTGCGCAAGGCCACGCAGTTCGTCATGATGCAACAGCCATACGCCGTTGGTCCGTGCCAGTTGCCGCGCGGCGCGGGTATAGGCGGCGTTGGACACGACCACCGCCACCGCCGCATCATAATGGGCGCGCGCGGCGCTGATCTGCTGGACCGCGTCATTGCCGACCGTGCGACTGTAAAGCTTGCATTGCACCACCATACGCAGGCCCCGGCGCGTGGCGATGATGTCCGCGCCCTGATCGCCGCTGCCTACGGTGGTGTCGGCCTGCCACCCGTCATCGCGCAGTTCGGCGGCGCAGTACTGTTCGTATTCCAATGGGTCCATGCCTGGCCCGACGATATCGGGTCGTTGGGGCGTGCCGCGCGCGACCTGTTCGATGCGTGCCGTGACCCATGGGGCGATTCGGGGCCATTGCGCCGCACGTCCCGCCTGACGCAGGGCGGGGCGCATGATGGTGGCAATGAATTCATCACGTTCACGATGCCATTTTTCCGGTTTGACAACGCCATAACTGTTGCGGCCCAACAACTGCCGCCGCCGCAGGCGCAACGTATCGGCATGCTGCATGACCAACGCGGCACAGATCGCGCGTGCGCGCCGTCGCCCCCACCATCGCACCATCAGGCGCAGTACCGGCCAGCCCACGGTAATCGCCGCCCCCGCCGCGAATATTGCGCGCCAGTGCAGGGCGTGCCGATGCGCGGCCCACCCTCCGCCCGGCCCCTGCAACAGGGCCGCCTGCATGGCGGTGGCCCTGTTGCGCAGCCCGTGCCACAGGGCTGAAATACTGCCTGATGCGGTATCGCGCGTAACATCATGCATGCGGAAATATACCGCGCGGTCATGGCGCCCGCTGTCCCCCCGGCGCAGGGCGATGACATCCCCGTCCCTTTGCGCCAATACCCAGCGTACTGCCGCACCCGCAGGGTGGCATCCCGTCCCGACGCGCCCATCCGACAGGTGCCGCGCGGCGGTGGCCGTTGCACATCCGATGGCCTGCGCCGGAACGCGATAGGCCACGGCTGCATCCCCACCGTCGGGTAGGGCCATGGCCGATCCCCCCCACAGGCCCATCACCATGGCCAGCGCGCAAAGCTGGAGCATGTTCCCTTTTCGTACACATGTCATTCCAGACAGTTAGCCCACAATCTTCCACTTGGCGAGGGGAGTTGCACGTATAACAGACGCACCCTCCGGGCTCTGCCCGGTCCCGGCAGGGAGCGTACTCCCTGCACCCTGATCTGTTGAGGGGGAGTCATGGTTTCCAAAGGGTAATACCCTTTGGTGGGGGTTCGGGGGCAAAGCCCCTGAATGCCGCACTTATAACAGATGCACGATCCGGGCTCTGCCCGGCCCCGGCAGGGAGCGTGCTCCCTGCACCCTGATCTGTTGAGGGGGAGTCATGGTTTCCAAAGGGTAATACCCTTTGGTGGGGGTTCGGGGGCGAAGCCCCTGAAGGCAGCACTTATAACAGACGCCCCCTCCGGGCTCTGCCCGGCCCCGGCAGGGAGCGCGCTCCCTGCACCCTGATCTGTTGAGAGGGAGTCATGGTTTCCAAAGGGTAATACCCTTTGGTGGGGGTTCGGGGGCGAAGCCCCTGAAGGCTGCACGTATAACAGACGCCCCCTCCGGGCTCTGCCCGGCCCCGGCAGGGAGCGTGCTCCCTGCACCCTGATCTGTTGAGAGGGAGTCATGGTTTCCAAAGGGTAATACCCTTTGGTGGGGGTTCGGGGGCAAC
Organism: Novacetimonas hansenii; assembly: GCF_014843995.1. Classification (NCBI taxonomy): domain Bacteria; kingdom Pseudomonadati; phylum Pseudomonadota; class Alphaproteobacteria; order Acetobacterales; family Acetobacteraceae; genus Novacetimonas; species Novacetimonas hansenii. The sequence continues at coordinate 654,116 of NZ_CP062147.1, forward strand.
GCCCCTGAATGTGCGCGGGATGAGCGAACCCTATAACCCATCGCACAGATTATTGGGGCATCCAGTATGAAGGAGTGCGCCATTTTCCGCCAGGCGTCGCGTGCTGTTGCTGTAAACGGTGATGGCCTGTGGGGTGTCGGCTTCGCTGCTGGTGAATTCGGGCTGTATGACGGCAATGTCCTGCCCATGGACGATCTGTACCCTGTGGATATCGTTGCAGTTGCCAAAAAATGCGGTGGGTGTGGCCATGCCGGAATCCACCCGCACGATGGAAAAACTGGCGGGACAGAGCGCATTGCCTGTCGAGGTCAGCAACAGGTAATCCGTATCGCCCACCTGCCCGACTTTTTCCACGAATAACGCACCGTTGCCCATCGCGCGTGGTGTCGTCGCCTGTCCCGCGATGGTCAGCGTTCCGCTGGAGGTATCGGCATCGCCGAACCGCGTCTGTGCATGATGCGGGTCTGGTGGGGGGCCGGGCAGGTATTGGGGCGGGGCGGCATGGACACTCCCGCCAGAGGACAGCAGCACCAGCCATGCGAAAGTGAAATTCCTAAACATCCGCAATATATTCTACTTTTATGAAATATGATAATTCTTACATAAGGATATGGGTGCTTTGTAAAATGCACAATTTATTTAAAATAGGCATGTAAATTGCATCTATTTTACAAAAATACAGAACCAGTATTGTCCTGTTGTGTAATGATCGCTGTATTGGCTTTTACGCGCGGCATGGTGGCAGGGGACGGCACAAGGCCCATGCATGGCAGTGCGGGACGAAACCTGAGGCGTCACCAATAAAAATGTTGGGAATGTATTATAAATGTAATAAGTATTTTATGGAATGTATAACGTATCTGTATTATAAAAGTTTTTAGTTTATATTTACAAAAATATCCAAACTGTATTGTATTATTAAATAAAAACCCAAAAATGAAGCTTTCTATTATCAATGATTCGGTTTCAGGCTGTCTTTTCTCGGAATGACCCGCCTGCTGTTCCCACCGTCAGGGCGTCGCGGGTGGGGGCGTGGGATGGTCATGCGGCATGATGTCGTCACTGCCGGAGGAGCCGGAGACAAGCTGCCACTGCCTGCGATCATCCTGATAGCGTGAAAGACACATTTCCAGCGCCTGATATTTCTCCAGCCGTCCGACATCGCCTGCCATGCCCAGGCATGCGGCCTTCAGGTCGCTGTCATAATGCGCCCACGCGGTGGAAAGGGCGGCCTCACTTTTCTGTTCCGCCGTGATGCAGTCCGTATCGCTGTCCTGCATTTCCACATGTGCGCGGGCGCAGTTCTGCGCAATCGGATAATGCGGCAGCGCCACCATGCGCCCGTGCTGCGTGTCATAGGGGTGGTGGGCCAGCTTTTCGATATCCAGCGGCGGCGCGGCATGGGGGGGGGCGGCCGCAGGGCCAAGTGGCGGTGGCATCCACAGGGCGTGGGCGGCGGCATATTCCCCCATCTGCGACAGGGCGTTGGCCGCCCCGGCAACGGAAAATGGCACGGGCGCGCGTTCGGGCGGCACAAGGTTGCCGGTGGTGACGGTGTGCAACTGCTGCATCAGGTCGGCCACGGCGTCGGGTTTCATGTCACCGCCCGCCGTATCCCACTTCCGCCCCTTGGAGAAGATCTGCATCACCAGTTCGAACTTGCCGATCACCACACCCGCCGTGGTGACGCCCGCCGGGTTGCGATAGCGTTTATGCAGGTCATGGACCGCCATCCCAAGCGAGCCGGACGCAGAACGATAGAACATGATGTCAAGCTGGTTCTGCCGGGATATGACCATCGGCTGTCCCTGCGCCCCGTCGGGGGAAAACGACCATCCGGCATCCTGGGCACCGCCCTGCGCGCCATCGCCCCCATTATTGCCCCCATTATCGCCCCCATTATTGCCCGGGGCCATGGCCGGGGCGGCATGTGCGGATCGGGCGGGCATCGCAATGGCGGGGAGGAGCGCAAGCCCCAGCCCCAGCCCTAATCCCAGCGCCACGGCCCGCAACGCGCGGGCAGGGATGGATACGGCAGGGGGGGGCACGGCAGGGGGGGATACAACAGGGATGGGCACGACAGGCGTGGATGCGACGGGTGGGGTCGTGACAGAAAACACGACAGAAAAAATGCGCATTCCGACCTGTTTCCCTCCGTCTGGTGACACTGCCATGGCATGTGAGGCGCGCATGATAACCCGCCGCGCCCCCTGCCTCAATGGCGTGTAACGCAGCCCCGGCAGGCGCAGGCGTTGCAGCCCGATGGGAAAAAGGGGGCAAGGGGAAAACAGGGCCGCATGCAGGACAGAAAAGGGTGGCGTCAGGGTACAGGCGACCGCATTTATGGCGTCAGGGCGTCAGGGCGTCAGGGCGTCAGGGCGTCAGTGGGACAGGCGGGAATGGGGGGCGGTGTCCCCTTCATCCATCAGGTTCTGGATCGAATTGCGCACGCGCGCCCATGTGATCGCCATTTCCAGATCGCCCGCGCTGAAGCACATGCCGGATCGCAGGCCCGCAATGCCAGAGGCTCTGGCCCCGAACAGGCGGATCATCGACACTGCGTGCGCCACGGGATCATGAATATGAAAATCTTGTTTAGTGTTCTTCATTACCCTGCTCATGCCATAAAATCATGACCAAAATACGTTCACAATATGGCAACCCTGCATTGCCCGCGGAGCAGGACAACACGTCACGTCATGTCAGGTTTTACATGCCACGAAGGATTAAGGCGGCACAGCGCATATAAAACGTCACACAAGCAGGCACTACCTTGCCTATGCCCTTTTTTCGTCAAGATAAAGTGACAATATATGTCACGTCATCAGGGGCGGGCGCGCAATGGCGCGGCAGGTCATGCCCCGGTGGTGCTTTTTGGGTCAACCATTATGGGTCGCAACTACGGGATTGTTGCAAAGTGAAGATACATCAAGGCTTTATCGCGGGGATCATCACCCTGTCCCTGCTGCCCGCCATGGCCGCCGCGCAGGCAACGGGACAGGTGCAGGACAGCACGCAATGGGCGCAGTCCCCCGCGGGCGCGCGTCAGGCGCTGGCGACACCCGATGCCCCGGCCTCCGCCCCGGCCGTGCCGGCCATGACCATTGACGAACGCCATGACGGGTGGGTGGCGATCCACCATTCCCCCGACCACGGCCTGCATACCGACCTGTGCATCGCCGGGGCGGAGAACGAGGTGCTGATGCTGCGCGCCGATGCGGATTCGTTGCAGATGCGCAGCGCGGACGACCATTGGACCCTGACGCCCGGTTCCACGGGGGACATGACGGTGCGCATCGGCGCCTATCAGCATGTCTTTCACATGCAGGCGAATGACGCGACCACCCTGTCGGTGGACCTGAAGCCGCAGGAAATGACCGACCTGCTGAATGGCATGGAACGTGGGCAGCGGGCCTCGGTCGAATACGGGTCGCGCACGGTGGTTGATGTGGCGCTGGGTGGCAGCGCGCCTGTGCTGGACCGTTTCCGTGGATGTGCCGAAACCAACCATTTCGCCGACCTTGGCCACGCGCCGGGCAACCGCGCCAATCCATTCTGATCCGGCCCATTTTGGTCCGGGCTGTTCCGACATTGGCGGGGTGATGGGGCAATGTCCGCGCCCCACGCCCCCCACATGCCCCACGCACCGCAACCAGCGCATGACAGCCTGCCCCCCGCCCCGTGGTGACAATGCGGATGGGATGGGAAAAAATCCCGCCCATCATCGCATGGACCCCACGGAAGGACAGAATAAAGTGAATCAAGTGTTTCTTGGGCGCATATGGCGTGCGGCGGCGGTGGCGGTCACGGTGTCGGCGGCATGCGCCACGATGCCGGGCATGGGCCATGCCGCCGCCCGTCACGTCACCCCGCCCGCACCGCCCCCGCCGGTCATGGATGTGCCGACCCTGCTGTCACAGGCGCCGTCGCTGGTGGGGAAACGTGTGACCCTGTCATGTTATATCGCCTCCGCCAGTGCGGGCGGGGCCGCGTGTGCCGCATTCCGCATTGACGACCTGCCCGGCAGCGTGAACTGGAACGGCAGCGTGCCGCTGGATGGCACATCGCTGGAGGCCGCGTCCTCGGACAAGGCGCAGCAGATGTGCGGCGATACCGGCATGCACCCGCAATGCCGCGCGGAAGTGACCGGCATCGTGTATGACCCGTTCGGGGATATGGGCGTGCAGGGAAAGCGTAATTTCGAACTGCGCGATGCGCGTATCCGCTGGCTTGCCCTGCCGGAAAAAGCAGCGACGGCAAAACGTCACTAGGGCATTTCCACCAAAAAACCGGTTTGGTGAAAATGCTCCGGTTTATTGTTTTTACGCGCATCTTCACCCGTTTTGAATGCACGCATTCACACAGGATCTGTTCTGGCCCGCACGTATCCTGGCGGAAGGGACCGCGTGAAAACAGCCGCATGAAACCTTGGGGCTGTGGCCTGTTTTCATGGCGGCCTGTGGCGGAAGAGAGTGTTTGAAAACAACGCATTGATAAAAAACAGGAAAAGTTTCTGGGTGCCGCCTTTCGATCGAAAAAGGCGGCGTCTTTCGAAGCTTTTTGGAAAAAGCTTCACCAAAAACTTTTGTAATTTCAGTATGTTATTTGGCCTGACCTTTTCAGGCGACCTCCATAAAGGCGGCAGCCCCCGCCGGTGGCGTTACACTCAACCCATTCCCGGCCCGCCTGAACCGCCCGGCCCGTCGGAACTGTCGTCCTGTCCGGGGGAGCCGGTCATGCCGCCCATGCCGCCGCTCTGGCTGGGGTCGCTGGGTGGGTGGTTCGACGCGCATGCCGCCAGTCCCGCCAGCATGCCCGCGATGCATATCATGCGTGTCATGGCCGTCCACATCATCAATCGTCCTTATTCACGTTCTGGTGATATATTTAGGTAGCCACCAGCAAAAGGAAAAGACGTTGTTTGGCGAATCCCGCGGGGCCGCCGCCATGATGGCGGCGCAGGTCAGGGGGCTTTCGTCGCGCTGATGCCAAAGTGGAAAAGCGTCGTGTGATCAAATGTCTGACCAGGGCGGAGTTCCGTGGTGGGAAAGTCGGGATGGTTGGGGGAGTCGGGGAAATGCTCGGCCTCGAACGCGACGGCGTCGGTCTGGCGATAGGCGCGGCCCGACACCCCGGCATAGGCCCCGTCAAGCGAATTGGAGGTATAGACCTGCAATCCCGGCTGTGTGGTCCAGACCTCCATCATGCGGCCTGACGCCGGGTCGCTGATCTGTGCCGCGAGGCGCGGCGTCGTCCCGGCGGGCGTATTGATGATCCAGTTCTGGTCATACCCGCGTGCATACATGATCTGCGGGTCGTTATCGCGCAGGTGATCGCCGATGCGGTGGGCCGTGCGGAAATCCATCGGTGTGCCCGCCACGCTGGCGATCGGCCCCAGCGGGATGGAGGTCGCGTCGGTGGGGGTAAAGGTGTCGGCATTGATGCGCAGGATATGGTTTTCGATGCTGCCGCTGCCTTCGCCCGCAAGGTTGAAATAGCTGTGGTTCGTCAGGTTCAGCACCGTGGGCCGGTCGGTTGTCGCGGTGTAATGCACACCAAGCGTATTGGCGTCATCCAGCCGGTAGGTCACATGCACATGCAGCGTGCCGGGAAAGCCCTGGTCGCCATCAGGGCTTATCAGCCCCAGCGTGACGCTGGCGCCATGGGCGTCGGTCTGTTCGCCCTCAAAGGTCCAGACCTGTTTGTCGAACCCCTTTTTCCCGCCATGCAGCGCATTGGGCGGCGCGGTGATGGCAACGTGATAGGTGTGGCCATGCAGCGAAAATGTCCCGCGTGCCAGACGGTTGGCATAACGCCCGATAATCGCGCCAAAGAACAGGCCGCCACGTGCGCTGTCATGGGTATAGCCCGACAGGGTGGGAAAGCCGAGCACCACGTCGCGCATGTCGCCATGGCGGTCCGGGGCTTCGATCGCGGTGATGGTGGCGCCATAGGTCATGAACCGCACGGTCACGCCATGGGCATTGCGCAGGGTGAACTGTTCCACCGCATGTCCATCATCGGTGGCGCCAAACGGCGCGCGGTCGAAACTGACGGCGGGTGCGGGTGCGGGTGCGGGTGCGGCCCATGCCACAGGCAGCCCCCCCACCACCGGCGCAAGGGCGGCAAGCATCAGGCAAAAGGGGCGCAACAAAGGGGACATGGGCGGGTATCCTGCGATATCGGGGATGTGGCGCGGCACGGCAACGCGCGTCGGCCAATCATGCCGCCCTTCACCAATACGGGCAACCACCGCCCCCGCATGTCGCAGGTGCGTATGCGGGGGGAGGGAAACGGTCCGGACAGGGCAGGCCCCGGCATCACGCGGCATCATAAAACGTTCTGGTGACGCTATTTTCAACAGGCGTTGGGAAATGGCGCCTGCCGGAGAGAGTGTTTGAAAGGTCAGGTTCCATAATATGGTGAAATTATAAAGGTTTTTGGTGAAGATTTTTCCAAAAAGCTTCGAAAGACGCCGCCTTTTTCGATCAAAAGTCGGCACCCAAAAACTTTTATTTTTTATGAAGGCTGGTTTTCAAATGTTTATTTTAGAACTCATAAGAATTTAATTTATGCATAATGAATTTATTCCTGCTGTATTTCTTTTTAAGATGCTCCTGTCGTTGATAAATGTCGGAACAATTTTTATCCATTTCAGCGGAGAGTTCAGTTTTCCTGTTCTGCGACAGGCTGCTGTCCCATTCTCCGGCCAGATACTGACAGATATCTGCATCATGGGAAAATATCGCAACATCGTCTGGAAAATTTCCGCCCGTCCTGGCCATGGGCGATGAAATATTCACGAAATATAATTGGAATGTAAAAAGGATAAAAAATAAACCATGGCGATTAAGATTGATGTTTCCGGGGAATGGACATTTTAAAAATACCAAATAATTTTTCAACATCCTGAATATCTTTTTTATCGCATCCTGTGGGATCACACTCCCCAACCGTCATCCGTGCCATTGCGATATGGAGGAGGGAGGGGCGTGTGCGGGAAAGGCATTTTCTGAAATCGTCATGGTTGTGACGGGAAAATGCTTGCGCGTTATCTGGCCTTGGAAAGGGCTATTTTCAAACCGAAAGCAATAAAAAGACCGCCGGTCAAGCGATCAATCAAAGACAGGAATCGCGGCCTTTTCAACAGCCGGAGCAGAGGTGCCGTTGCCATGGCCAGAATGGAAAACCACAGCACGGTAAGCATGGCGTGAATAGAGGTCAGTAAAAGCGCATACTGTACCAGATGGCCCGATGGCGGCATAAATTGCGGCAGGAAAGTAACATAGAATATCCCGACCTTGGGATTGAGGATATTGGTCAGGAAGCCTTGTCTCAACGCCTTTGACGCAGAAGCCATTGATGACGTCATGCCATCGGTCAGGTTTGTGCGTGGGTGAAGCAGCAGGTTGATGCCCAGCCAGCATAGATAGGCCGCCCCACTCCATTTAATAAGGTTATACGCCAGTTCAGAGGCGCGTAAAACGGCCCCCAGTCCAAGTGATGCCGCGATCCCCCAGACCAGACATCCCAGCGCCACGCCCAGCCCTGCCATCAATGCGGGTCGTGTCCCGCTGCTTGTTGCGACACGCAGGACCATGGCCGTATCAAGGCCCGGTGTTATGGTCAGAAGGGAGGCCGCGGCAACAAAAGCAATCAGGGACATGGTTTCTAAATCTCGGAGGTTGTTTTGGAGACTGTTTGAAAAGTCAGGCTTGATAACATACTGTAATTATAAAAGTTTTTGGTGAAGCTTTTTCCAAAAAGCTTCGAAAGACGCCACCTTTCTGAAAAAAGTCGGCACCCAGAAACTTTTCCTGTTTTTTATTCTGTGTTCAACGGGCTTCAGTCTAGAAGCGATCATGCCTTTTTTCAAGAATGCGGCAGCTTTACAAAGCCCTTTTGAAAAATCCTTGCCGGGATTCCTATTCTTCCCCGTGGGGGCCTTGTCCTGCCTTTATCTGCCCGCAAAGACGACAGCAGGGCCGCCCCTGTCGCGGGCGGGGGCCGCCAGTGGGACGAATGTCGGAAAATCGACTTTGGCAGGGGGCGCTGTTATAAGGGGCGCGCTGTTATAAAAGCAGCATTCTTCATCATGATTTTGCGGGGACAGTCTGTGCAGTGCGAATGGCGTAGGTCTTATGACCGGCTGGTTCCGATGTTGATCAAGGAGCATTTCGGCGATCCCGGTGCCCTGACGCGGCAGTTTCCCTATATGAAAGCGACGTTTCCGTGGAAAGGTGACGATTTCATCATCACACCACAGGTGCTTGCAAACCCGGATAATGGCTATCATGGGGTTGAACGGCTGGCCATGGCGTATCATCAGGCCGGGGCCTGGCAACTGGCGGGGGAATACTGGCTGATCGCGGCGGGATGGCGGCGCAACAGGATGGACGCCAGTGACGAACGCCATGTGGCGGCCTTGCAGTTTGTCCTGCGGCATGTCGAATATAACCGGGCGCTGGCGGAGTGGAAAAAGAAAAAACGCAGCCGCAGCGCCATGCCCTATCCTGAACAGTTCGGGCTTTCAGACGGCATGTCCCCCCACGATACATAATAGGCAGGGCACGCGCGTCCTGTGTGTGCGCTCCTTGCGGGACGTGCCCCCTGTATGTGCCCCCGTGTGTGTGTTCCTTGTGGGATCTGCCCTTTGTGGGACACTCTCGGGACACCGCGCCCGATCCTTTCGTGATTATAGCGGGGGCTGTTTGCAACTGGCCGACGGGCCGGGGACCATGCATGTTTCTGGACGGTGCCGTGTTTTCACATGGCGATGTCTTTCAGAGACTGTTTGAAAAGACATGCTCGATAACACACCGAAATCATAAAAGTTTTTGGTGAAGCTTTTTCTAAAAAGCTTCGAAAGACGCCGCCTTTCTGAAAAAAGTCGGCACCCAAAAACTTTTTTTATCAATGACCTGTTTTCAAACACTCTCTCACGGCGTGCTGACAGGCAAGCGCCACCCAAACCCTGTACGGGCCTGCCCCGGTGCTGGTCAAACAGCCGCCCCCCGGCATGGCGGGTGAGGGGGGCGGGCGGTGATGTCGCGCCTATTTCGAGGCGGGGAAGGCGAACATCGCGGGATGGTTGAACAGGCTGCCGGTGATGGCAGCATACAGGATCGTCTTGCCATCAATGCTTTCGGGGCCACCGCCGATATTGAGCCATGTCAGGGTCTCTTTCGGGCTGTTGTCCGTGGTTTCGAAACGCAGGCCGTAAATCGTCGTGGCGTCGAAAAGGACGACAAGCTGGTGATTGGCGCAATCATGCTGTTTGCAGGCCAACAGAACGGTATAGGGCTTGCCCCCCATGGTGACGGGCACGGCCTCGGACTGGGTTGCGCTGTTCAGCCAGCCCGGCTTTGGCGTCTTGCCAAACATCGTGTCGAACCGCTTTGTCCAGGCGGGATCATGCAGGTATGTTGTCAGTGTCACCGGGTCCGCCGCGGCGTGGGCCACGGGGCACGCCATGACGCAAACCAGCAGTGCGCCCGCCAGTATTGTGGCTAATTTCATATGGACCTTCCTCAATGCTGTGCCAAAACTGGCTGCATAAGGACCATAACGCGTGTTCCGTGAAAAAACCGCCAATGCCCGGGGTAAAAGTTTCGGGGGATGCCGTTTTCACAACCACGCCCGCAACGCGGCGCCGGTATCAGGGACTTTGAGGATGTTTGAACCGTCAGCCCCAATAACACACTGAAATCATAAAATTTTTTGGTGAATCTTTTTCCAAAAAGCTTCAGAAGACGCCGCCTTTTTCGATCAAAAGGCGGCACCCAAAAACTTTTTTATCAATGACCTGTTTTCAAATACTCTCTTGGGCGCGCGGATACCATGGGGATGGCCATCCGGGGCGGGCGCGTCAGCCCCCCGGCCGCATGTCCGTGCGATGGCCGGTATCCGTATGAAACGTGCCGGCGTAAAACGTGCCCGAGCGCAGCGCGCCTTCGATCTGTTCCAGGCTGGTGCCTGCGGTTTCGGGCACGTATTTCCAGACGAACGCGAACGCCGCGACATTGATGACCCCGAACAGCCAGAACGTCCCCGTCGTGCCCAGCGCCGCGACAAGCGACAGGGTGACAAGCGAGACAAGCGTATCGGACAGCCAGACCGTGGCGCTTGCCATGCCCATGGCCTTGCTGCGCACGAACAGGGGAAAGACCTCGGCCGCGATCAGCCATACCGCAACCGACAGGGAGCCGAAGTTAAAGAAGATATAGCCCAGCAGCGATGCAACCATCAGCACCAGCCGCACCCCCGTCAGGGGCGCGGGGTCAAGGAAGACACCCCCCAGCACAAACAGCGACAGCGCCGCCACCGGCAGCATCCACAACATCATGCGCCGGCGGCCGACCCGGTCGATCAGGGCGATGCCCATGGCCGTGGTGATGGTGGATGTCACCCCGACCCCCACCGATGTCAGCAGTGCCGCCGAATGCCCCAACCCCGCCTGTGACAGGATGATGGGCGCGTAATAGACAATGACATTCGGGCCTGAAAGCTGTGAAAAGGCCGCAACCCCCAGCGCGGCAATCAGCGCGGGACGGATCCAGCGCGGTTTCAGGCTGGCCCGGTGTTCCCCCGCCGTCGTGGCCGCGCCAATGCGCAGGACATCATCCAGTTCCTGTCGCACGATATCCTGATGCCCACGCAGTTTATACAGGATGGAGACCGCATGATGTTCACGTTCATGATGCAGCAGCCAGCGCGGGCTTTCGGGCAGGAACAGCATCCCCACCCCCAGCAGCAGCGCCGGGATGGCACCCAGCATGAACATCGCGCGCCATGACCCGGCCCCCCCCGACAGTTCATACCCGACAAAAAACGCCAGAAGCAGCCCCAGCGAGAACACAAGCTGGAACAGCGACACCAGCCCCCCGCGCCGTGCCGCGGGCGCCAGTTCGGCGACATAGACCGGCACGATCTGCGTGGTGGCCCCGATCGCAACCCCCAACCACAGCCGCGCCCCGATCAGCGTGCGCACATCAGGGGCCAGCCCACAGACCAGCGACGCGACGATGAAGATCGCGGCCGCCACCATGATGGCCGGTCGCCGCCCCCACCGGTCCGACACCGGACCGCTGAGCAATGCGCCAAAGATCGCACCGATATTGAGTGCCGCCGCAACCCATTCCTGCCCCGCGGTGGACAGGGAGAAGGTCTGCGTGACGAAAATCAGGGCAGAGGCGATGATCCCGGTATCATATCCGAACAGCAATCCCCCCACCGCCGCGACGGCCGCGGCGATGGAGACATATCGCCGCGCGGCCACGGTCTGGTCCCCCCGATGCACCATGCCCGACAGCGCGGATAACGCGCGCTGGTGGGTCTGGTGATGCGATGTGGCCTGGATGTCCGCAGTGGTGGGCATGCCGGGGTCCTTTGGCTAGGTTTTTTTAAGAGAGTGTCTGAAAGCAGCTCATTGATAAAAAAGCAGGAAAAGTTTCCGGGTGCCGCCTGTTGATCGAAAAAGGTGGCGTCTTTCGAAGCTTTTTGGAAAAAGCTTCACCAAAAACCTTTATGATTTCAGGATATTGTTAAGCCTGACTTTTCAAACAGCCTCCAAGGGCAGCGTTTTTCAGGGGGGGGGGAGGCCGCCCCCTGTGCCGTGATGTGCTTCAGCCTGCGTCCGATGCGGCGAAGATATCGCGCAGGGTCTTTTTCATCACATCGGCATCCATCGTCTTGCCAAGCCACAGCTCAACCCCGATCACGCCCTGATTCACCAGCATCCCCAGCCCGTCCAGCGGCGTGCAGCCACGTTCGCGCGCCGCACGCAGGAAACGGGTCATGGGCGGGTTGGGAATGACATCCGCCACGACCTGCCCCTTTGTCAGGGTATCGAGGTCCACTTCCGGCATGGCCTGCGCATCGCCCAACCCCACCGAGGTCGCGTTGATGACGATATCGGTCCCTTCGGGAATGCGGGCCGCGCCATCCCACGGGTGGGCGGTTGCGTCGCTGTCGGTATTGTCACGCACCAGAGCGGCGATGGTCTCGGCCTTGGCCGGGTCACGGTTCACGACATCCAGATGCGCAACCCCCGCCAGGCCCAGTTCCACCGCAATGGCCCGCGCGGCCCCACCGGCCCCCAGCATGAAGACCCTCTTGCCCTTCGGGTCCACCACATCCTGCAAGGAGGCGAGGAAGCCCTTGCCGTCGGTATTGTTGCCCACCAGCCTGCCATCACGGATCGTGACACAGTTCACCGCACCGATGATCCGCGCCGCTTCGGCCAGGTCGTCCAGATGCGCGATGACCGCCACCTTGTGCGGCAGGGAACAGTTGAAACCAACCCATTCCATCGCGCGCGCGCCGCGCACCGCGTCGGCCAGGTTTTCGGCGCTGACGTCGCAATTGATGTAACGCGCGTCGATCCCGGCATGGCGATATGCCGCCTCGATCATCGCGACGGTGGGATTGTCACCACAGGGCGTGGAAAATGATCCGGTCAGGATGCTGCGGAAATTCTGTTCGGGCATGGGTGCGGTCCTGCGTGCTTGAGGATTGCATAGCTATGCAAAACAACACGCTTTTCATGCCCCGATGCAACCCCTAATCGCGCAGGGCCGGGTCTTTGCCCCATGCCCATGCCCATGCCCATGCCCATGCCCATGCCCATGCTGTGCCTGTCCCGTGTTCGGGCAGGTGCGGTGCCGTCCCGTCCCGTCCTGTCCCGTCCGTCCGTCCCGTGTTCGGGTCCGTGCCGTCCTCGTGCTGTGCGTGCTTGTGTCTGTCTGTCTGCTTGCTGTGCGTATGTGCGTATCTGCGTATCTGCGTGTGCATGCGTGCGTGCGTGTCGATGTCCGCGTTTCCTGCGCCTGCGTGCGCCCCTCATGCGGCGCATCACGGAATGGCGGGATCGTCGTTTCGCCCGCCGCCGCCCGTGCTGCCACGTTCGATCAACTGTGCGTCAATCACATGTGTGCGCGACAGGGGCGTGTCCTTGGTGCCAAGGGCCTCGTCCAGCAGGCCCATGGCGCGTGCGACCATCTGTTCCGTATGCTGGTCAAAGGAGGTCAGGTCGTAACTGCGCCATGCGGCCTGCGGGATGTTGTCATATCCCGCCACCACGACATCGCGCGGGCACAGCAGCCCCATGCGTTCGCGCAGGGCGTCGATCACGCCGCAGGCCATCATGTCGTTGCTGGCGAAAATGCCATCCGGGCGGATGCCGCGCCGATCCAGCTGGGTGATGGCGGCATACCCGCTGTCATATGTATCGTTGCCCCGTACCGTCGTCAGGTGCGCAGGCGGCAGGCCGGTTGCGCACAGCCCGGTGCAGAAGCCCGTGCCCCGTGCGTGCGACGCCGCGTTTTTCGTGGGACCGGCCAGCCACACCGGGCGCATGACCCCATGGCGCGCCAGCAGGTGCGCCGCCGCCCGCCCCGCGCCGTGGTTGTCGGAATTGACGGTTGAAATCCATGGTCCCACCCGTGATGAATTAAAGCATACAACCGGCAGGCGCAGCGCGGACAGCGCCCGCACCACGGCGGCCGACCCGATGGCCAGGGACGTGACGATGGCGTCGATGCGATAGCTGACCAACTGGTCCAGCGCACTGTCGAGTGTCAGGGCGTCATCCACATGCATCAGCAACACCTGAAGGCCGCTTTCGCGCAGGGCCGTCGCCAGCCGTTCAAGTGCGGTGGCATAAAACGGGTTTTCCAGCCCCCCGATGACCACGCCCACCATGTATGACCGGCCCGACTGCATGATGGCGGGGATGCGGTTGGGCCGATATCCCAGGTGCGCGGCGGCGTCCATCACCTTTTTCCTTGTCCGTGCAGAGATGCTCGAACCCGGCGAAAATGCGCGCGAAACGGCGGATTGCGATACGCCAGCCATCCGGGCGACATCAATGGACGTAACGGCGCGAATGGTAATGTCCCCCTGCATGGCCCGCGTGCCCGGCTGTGGTTTTCCGGTGCACTCTGTAACGACCCTAAATCTGTAACGATCCTAGCCCGTATCGCGCCGTCATGCCATGCCGGGGCCGCTATACCGGGCGGGACCATATCCGTCACGTCCCGCCGGGTGCGCCCCGGCATAGGCACCCTGCCAGAGACGTCACGGCAGAGACGTCACGCCCGGCCACCATGACGGGCCATCAGGCTGGGGGTGGGATGCGTTGGGCCAGATACATGTTGGATCAGGATAGGCAGGGTCGGGAGGCATGGGGGTGGGATGCCCACGGTCCGGGATATGCAGGGTTGGAACGGACTGGGGCGGGAGATGAGAAGGGGGACATGATGGGGCAGGACAGGAGGGGCCGGGCAACGTCGTGTGGGGCCAACGCGCTGGGTCTGCGCCTGATCGGTGCGTGGTGTCGCCGCCTGTATCAGGCCGGATGCGATGGGGGCCTCATTGATGCCGCCCGCCCCCGCGACCTGTGATGTTTTTTTCCAAGGCACCCTCGACGGGATATCTGGCGGTTAGGGGCGCGTTTGAAAACAAATCAGTGATAAAAAACAGGAAAAGTTTCTGGGTGCTGCCTTTTTTCAAAAAGGCGGCGTCTTCTGAAGCTTTTTGGAAAAAGCTTCACCAAAAACTTTTATGATTTCAAGGTGATATTGTCTTTGGTTTTTCAAACTGCCTCTTATCAGGGGGGGGGGCAATAAGGGCAGGGCGGCTCATATGCCGCGCTTTTGCAAAGGGTGGGCGTGTTGTCCGTTGCCCGTGGGCGCTTCCGGCCTGTCCTGCATGTGTCTTGCATATAGATATGCGCGATATCTGTCTGGCGGGTTGTGGCAGGGGTGATTGTGACAGGGCAGCCATGCTGCCGGGGGAGCGTGTCCCCCGGACGGTGCCGGACATGCCTGTGTGCGGGGTGTTTACAGGCTGTTTGAAAAGTCCGTCTCCATACCCTCGCGGGAAGAATGATAATTTTCTAAAAAACCTTTGAAAATCATCGTATTTTAAAAAATGTTAAAATAACGCCTGAAATGTCCGATTCCTTAAAAACTGTTTGAAAAATCAGGCTCGATAACGCCCTGAAATTATAAAGGTTTTTGGTGAAGCTTTTTCCAAAAAGCTTCAGAAGACGCCGCCTTTTTAAAAAAAGGCAGCACCCAGAAACTTTTCTTATTTTTATCAATGATTTGTTTTCAAACACTCTCTTAACAAGGTGACGTCGTGTCAAAGCTGTCTGGACAACCTCTTTCCCAAAACCATCCTTATGATTTCAGGATATTCCCTGTGCTGACAAACAGTCCCTTAAAGGCTGTTTGAAAGATCAGGATCAATAATATCCTGAAATTATAAAAGTTTTTGGTGAAGCTTTTTTCAAAAAGCTTCGAAAGACGCCGCTTTTTTCATCGAAAGGCAACACCAAAAATCTTTTCCCATTATGTCTCAACGGTTTATTTTCAAACGGTCCCTTGCTGTTTCGCGCCCCCCACCGGCATCAGGCGTGCCGCCCGGCTAAGCGCCATGATCGGGAAAAGCTGCCGGTACAGGTCGTAACGCAGCATGAACGCACGGGACAGTTCCGCCCCCTGCGACAGGCGTTGCGACAGCATCGGATCGTCGAGCTTGATGGTCTGTCCCACCCCGTATCCGGGAAAGCCCGTGCCGGTGAACTCTGCTTCATGCCAGCTTCCGTCGGGTTGCTGGCGTTCGATCAGGTAACGGCACCCGCGCGCGATCGCCGGGTAATCCTGTGCCCGGTTCGCGGCCACCAGCCCCATCACCGCCCATGCCGTCTGTGATGGTGTGGTCGTCCCGCGCCCGACCGATGCGATTTCCATATATGAGGCGCAGCTTTCGCCCCATCCGCCATCTTCCTGCTGGTGCGCCACCAGCCAGTCGCACGCGCGGGCGATATAGGGCTGGGTCATGTCCTCCCCAATCGCGGCAAGCGCGGGCAGGACCGCCCCCGTGCCATAGACGTAATTCACGCCCCACCGCCCGAACCACGGACCGGCGGGGTCCTGTTCCGCACGGACATAGGCCAGGGCGCGCTGGATCGCGGGCATGTCGCGCGGCAGGCCCAGCAGGCCGAATGCCTCCAGGATATGCGCCGTCACATCGACCGATGGCGGGTCCAGTGCCTCGCCAAAGTCACAGAACGGGATCTTCGACAGCAGGCTGCGGTTGTTGTCCTTGTCGAACGCGCCCCATCCGCCGCATTCGCTCTGCATCGCCACCAGCCACCTGACCGCGCGGTCGATGGCGGCGTCCACGCCCTTTTCCTTCCATTCCGGGCGGTTGCGGCATGGCGCCAGCGCAATCAGCGCCACGGCGGTGTCGTCGGTGTCGGGATACCGGTCATTGGCATATTCGAACGCCCATCCGCCGGGTTCCACATCCGGCAGCTTGATGGACCAGTCGCCGCGCACGCGCACCTGCCGCGCCAGCAGCCAGTCAAGGGCACGGTCCATTTCCGGGGTAAAGCGGTCCTCCCCCCCCGCGTCATGCAACGCCATCAGCGCCAGCATGGTGTCCCATACCGGGCTGTTGGTGGCCTGTATCCACGATGCATTGCCCCGGTCATGACGCCAGCCCGGATCGTCCAGCGCACCCAGCGACCTGGCCATGACGGGGTGGTGCAACTGGTAATCCTCGCCATGCAGGGCCATCAGGCCGTACACCCATGGCGGCTGGATGCCGCCCCACCCGCCATCGGCGTCCTGGTGGCGGATGATCCATTCCAGCATGTGGCGGATGGCCGCCCCGCGCATCGTGCTGCGGCGCAGGACATTGGATTGCAGCCAGTGCAGCCCCCGGTCCGTGGTGCGAAAGAAGGTGGCCCACAGGTCGCGCCCTTCCTTTTTGGGCAGGGTATAGTCGAAATTCGCCCGTCCTTCGGGAAACAGCGCATCCAGCCGGTCCTGCGGGCGCAGCGGGCGGCTGGGCCTGCGTGCCGACAGGATCGCCAGCGGCACCAGTGTCGCGCGCGCCCATTGGGCAAAGTTATAGATGGAAAAGACGAATTTATTGGGGAACCAGATGATTTCGGGCGGCAGGTTGGGCGTCTTTTCCCACGGCCATTCCCCGATCAGCGCCAGCCAATACCGTGTAAAGACACGGATATTGCGCAATCCCCCCTTGCGCGCGATCCATGTGGCCGCCCGTGCCAGGGCGGGCGTATCGGCGGGATATCCCAGCGAACGCAGCGCGGCATATGCCTCCACCGTTGCATTGATGTCGCCATTCCCCGCGCCGTAATAGACCCCCCACGACCCGTCCTCGCGCTGCATTTCCAGCAGCGCGTTGCCAAGGCGCGGGCGCAGCGGATGGTTTTCCAGGCCAAGGAACCACAGCGCGATGCACCATTCCGCCTCCATCGAGGCATTGGAGCCGACAGACCCCACCCAGTGACCATCGGGTTTCTGCTGCTGTATCAGCCAGTCGCACGCGGCAGAGATCGTGTGCGTCATGCTGTTGCCCATCCCCGCAAAGGGGGCGCCGGCCGTCTGTGTCTGCGTGCCCGTGGCGTCAGGTGCGGTGGGGGCTGTCGTGACCGGGGTGTGACCTGTCGTATCCATTGTCTGTAAATATCCGTGCAAGATAGCAAGAAAAGAGCAAGTTGGACGCCACTCAGGCGCTATGTCGCCGGGGCGGGGGAGGCAACGGCGGGCGATATCATGGTCTGGATATCGGCGAACACCGTGTCCCATTGTGCCTGCGCCATGTCGATAAAGCCAAGGGTACGCAGCAAAAAAGCACCCTCTGCCGCAAACAGCATCGTGCGCAGCCGCTGCACCTCGTGCGTGGTGGATGTGGCGGCGGGGCTGAACCATCCGGCATACCATTGCCGGATACGGTGCAGGTGGCGGGGCGATTGCAACAGCGTGACCAGCATCCCGGCCATGCGCGCGCGCGTGGCGTCGTCAATCTGGCTGCATACGCGCACATATGCGCGCACACGCGCCATGGGGGAGGCATCGGGACCACCATATTGCGCGGCCTGCATATCGAACGCCGCGATCCAGCGTTCCACAAGGGCGGCGATCAGGTCATCCTTATTGCCGAAACAATATTGCAGCCCGCCCTTGGTAATCCCTGCCTGCCGCGCCACGGCATCCAGCGTCAGGGCCGCCGCCCCCGAACGCTGTACCACCTGTTCGGCGCAGTGCAGCACATTTTCACGGTCGATGGTCTTGGGTCGCGCCATGATGTTCCCTGCCTGCTGTCGCCATCTGCTGTCATCCCCTGCCGTCCGGGGTGTGGTTTCAAGGGGCGTGGTTTCAATCCATATGGATGGAATTAAACCACGCCCCCATGGCTTTCAACCCCCCATGGTTTTCATGCCCCATGGCGTTGGCCGCCCATGGTTTTCACCATCCGTGGTTTTCCCCACCCATGGCTTTCCCCTCTGTGCGGTGGGTATGGTATGACGGATATGCGGTGGCGGATATGGTATGAAGGGCCACGGCATGGGCGCGCGGTCACGTGCAGGTCACGTGCAGGTCACGTGCAGGTCACGTGCAGGTCACGTGCAGGTCACGTGCAGGTCACGTGCAGGACGGGTTTGGGTTGGGATGATTATTCGGGGCTATAACTTCTTTTGCGACATGACGCCGGACATGCAGTATCTGCGCAACCATGACCCGGTGGACGGTTTCATCGAACGCAACATGATCTTTGTCCTGCCCGACTGTCTGCGCCGCTTTCGCAAGAACCTGTACCATGTCCGTCGCAACACGGGGCCAAGCCACGAATATTCCCCCCTGTTTCGCGTCCGCAGCCAGTTGCGGTCCGACCCGGTGCCCGCAGGGTATGACGGGCCGTGCGACGTGTTCCCATTTTACGCCAACGCCACCATGACCCGCACACGGCACAAGGATTATTACGTCCTGTTTATCTTTCGCGACAAGATGTCACGGGCGCGCTTTCGCCAGATCGCGGGGGCATAAGGGCGCGCATCATGCTGCATTGCGGCATCGCCCCTATGCGAAGCGGTTACGGTATGGGATATACAACGCGGCTGCATAAATCGGGCATGGTGGCAACCGGGCATGGCGGTCTGGCACCGCATGCAGGGAGACAGGAGCGTATGAAGGATCGTGTGGCATTCGCCATGGCGTCAAAAGTGATGTGGGCCACGATGATGATGGCCCCCGCGATGTCGGCCATCATGATATCGGCCGCCGGTGCGCCCGCCGCATGGGCCGCCCCAGTGATCGTCACCCCTGCGCGTATCTCCCCTGCTGCCGTGCCCCCGGTTGTTGTCTCTGCCGCCGCCACGACCGGTGCTGCGGCCCCCGTGACCGCGCCCCCCGTGACCGCGCCCCCCGTGACCACGCCGCCTGCATCCGCGTCCCATGTCCCCGGCACGGACCCCGCGCCGGTGTTGCAGAAACTGCCGCCATACCAGAACAAGGTGACGGAATATATCGACCGTTCCTCCATCCGGGTACATGGCAATCATGCCTCTGCCACGTTCATGCAGGATTTCGATGACGAAATGGTCAGCCATGGCCTGCCGTTCGCGTCCGTCCGGTTTTCGGTCATGTATAACTGCGCCGCCAATACGTATCGCACCCTGTCCTATGCCACGTGGTCGGGACATATGGGCAAGGGGCGGAAGCTGGCGGATGGGCCGGTGCCGCGTGGGGAAATGACGGTCGATCCGTCGTTGGAGGACGGGCGACGCATTGCGTGTGGTCGCTGATCCGGTTTACCCACAGTTTCGGGGATAGGCATACGGGTAACCGTGTGGATAAATCCGTCAGTAATGTGGAAAACGATGTGAAAATGCGGCGATCGTGCGCCGTGAAAGTGGGGAAAACACCATGGATAGCAGAATCGTCGCCGCCCTGTCTGATGCGCTTGCCCCGCCGCCGGGTGCTGCGCCGACGGTCGTGCCCACCAATGATGCCGCCCGCCGCGCACAGGCGCGCGCGGTGCTGGAGCGGCTGGAGGCGTCGGGATTTCAGGTCATAATGGCGGACCCCACCGCAACCCAGGCGCGACAGGCGCTGGCGATGATCCGCATGGGGGTGAATGACCTGTTCTCTGGCGAGGACAGCCGACTTAAATATGCATCATTGTTCGTGCTGTTTGTGGTGCTGCTTTTGTTGTATCTGCAACCTCTGGCTGTGCTGTTCGGGTTGCTGGCCATTGGTGTGGTCTTTTTCGTTATGTCATTAACAAGTAAGAAATAAGTATTATTTCGATATGCGTTGGACCTGTTACCTGAACATTTTCAACGAATTCAGTGGGGTATCTTCTAAACCCTGGGTTGTTGTTTTTTAAATTCAGGTTTGATACAGATCAACGTAAGAAACCACCCGTAACATACACTTGGCGCTGCATAATGGATGCAATGCCGCGTCCTCATGGCGGGGGCGGTTTTCTTGCGGGGGGTCCTTTGCCGGGTGCTGGTCATGGACGGCCAGGGGCGGAATCGGATTGATGCTGATGATCGAACGTGCCAAAGGCCGTGAACAGCCAAAGCCGGCACCAGATGCGGCCCTGTTTGATGATCCCGTGCAGTTTGCATCCGATATGCTGAAGACGCTTGGCCCGCAGGCCGTGCAGGTGGCCACCACGCGGGCGGGCTATTTCCTGAGTACAGGTGATTTCCGCCGCGCCATCGCATGGGTGCGCGTGCGGCGTATCCTGCGCGGGTGGCTGGATACCACCCCACGCGCCAGCGGCCTGCATTAAGGGCGTGTCTGAAAAGTCAGTCCCAATAACATCCTGAAATCATAAAGGTTTTTGGTGAAGCTTTTTCCAAAAAGCTTCAGAAGACGCCGCCTTTTTCGATCGAAAGGCAGCACCCGGAAACTTTTCCTGTTTTTTATCAATGCGTTGTTTTCAAACCCTCGATTAGAGGGATATGCGCCCCATTGTCGGGGGCAACGGATCAGGGCGCGCCGTGGCCCAGCAGATGTGTCAGCAATGTAAAGAACCCGCCGCAGACGACGCTGCCCAATGCGATGACCGGCCCAACCCAGATGTCGCGCAGGACCGCGCGCACCTGCCGCATGGCTCGGTGGGTGCGTGCGGGGCGCGCGTTCGCGGTGACGCCACGTGACGATGCGACGCCAGCGGGCGTGGCGCAGGATGTGCGGGGCAGGCAGGAAAGGGACATGGCGTGGCTTCCTGGGGTGGGGTCAGGCACCCCCAAAAACGACTTCGATGTATGAACGGTCGGGCCTGATGCCCCTGCATGCGGCACAAGTCAATGCGCAAAATGCCGCCTGTGACATATTCACAGGTCAGGCCGCGTCACAATGGCGGAAAAACGCCATATCACCAATTCATGGTTTCCAAAGGGTAATACCCTTTGGTGGGGGTTCGGGGGCAACGCCCCTGAATGCTGCATTTATAACAGACGCAGCCTCCGGGCGCTGCCCGGACCCGGCAGGGAGCGCGCTCCCTGCACCCTGATCTGTTTAAGAAGGCATGGTTTCCAAAGGGTAATACCCTTTGGTGGGGGTTCGGGGGCAAAGCCCCTGAATGCCGCATTTATAACAGACGCAGTATCCGGGCGCTGCCCGGACCCGGCAGGGAGCGTGCTCCCTGCACCCTGATCTGTTTTAAGGAGTCACGGTTTCCAAAGGGTAATACCCTTTGGCGGGGTGCAGGGGCGGTGCCCCTGCGTTGTGTCAGGCCGCGTGTGCGGCGTCCTGCGTGGCGGGACGGGTCCAGCGTGCGTGGGCCGCGTGGTTCACCTGCAGGCTGAGCGTAATGACGCCGCTGCGGCCGTTCCACAGTTCGGGGGACAGGCGCGCCATGCCGGTGGTCCAGCGCCATGCGCATTCCGCATCCCGTTCGTCGGGATGGAATGCGGGGGCAAGCAGGGGGTGATCCACGCCGATGGCGACCCCGCCCCCGGTGCGGCTGTCGCCGATCCACGCATCACGCACCTGCACGCCCAGCGCCCGCATGTCGCCCGTTTCGCCCTCAAGGTAAGCGGGACGGAAGGTCGCGCTGTGCAGGGTGACGTTGCGCGCGGTGGCGGGGAAGATGAAGTGCGTCAGGCCACCGGCCATGACGGGGGCAATGCGTTGTCCATCGGCCATCATGTGCAGGTTGGCATCCTGCGTCGGCCGCCATCCCATGTCCTGCGCACGGGCCAGCAGACGTTCGCGCAGTTCGTGGATGACGGGGCCTTCGTCATGGAAGGGCAGGGCGTGCCTGTGGATCAGTCCGGGCGTGCGCTGCGGGTCGAGGCCCTCTGCCCCGATGGCGAATTCATGGCGGTTACCGACATCCATGAAGCTCTCGCTGCCAAGGCCGGACGCCACCAGCACGTCATGACTGTCGAGTTCGACATGCCAGTAACGGACCTCCACCCGGTCATCCTGCGTGATGCTGATGCCATTGAGCAGCGTGCTGGCGGGCACGAACACGTCGGTGCCGTCGCGCAATGTCATGGCGATGGCATGGCCGGGCGACACCGCGACGTCGCGCGTGGGGACGTTGGGGGCGATGGCGTGGGCGCTGATGCGCACGGGCTGTGCGATGTGGCGGCGTGATGCGGGCATGCCCGTGCACAGGATGCGGCGATGGCCAAGCCAGCGGACACGGCGGTGCGCGCCGGATGCGGTGACGACCTCATCCCCCGCGCGCAGATCCTCCACCGCGACTTCGCCACGGGGGGTCAGCAGCAGCGTGCCTTCGGTAAAGCATGGCGTGCTGGGCACCGATGTGGCGGGCGTGAAGCTGTTGCCGTTGCTGGTCGCGGTAATGGTGGAGGGAACATCATTGGACGTCGTATAGGTCGTATTCGTCAGATAGGTATAATAACCGCCGGACTGGTTAGTATCTACGATCTTGCCGTTATCCATGTTGTTTGTTGTCTGTGGCGGGGCGTACAGGATCGTGCCGTCGCTGGTGGAATAGGGCGTCTGCTGCAAGACCGTTGTCACAGTGCCGCCTTCCGGGCTTTGGAGTGTGGCATCGACAAAGCCGGTATTTACGCCGTTGTCATAAATACTGTTCAGTTCCAGCGTCTGGGTGCCGGTCCCGAAACCCGGATCATAGGTGGTTTCGTTTGAACCGCCGGACTCCTGTGTATTTTCGCTGTTCGCTTCAGCAAGTGTCTGAACCTGGAGTGTCGTGCTGCCGTCGCTGTTCTGTGGCAGGGGGGACGATGCGGTTGTGGACGTGTCCGAATTGTCGTTCGTGTCGATAAGGAAAGCCTGGCTACTGGTTTCGTTGCCGTTCTTATCAATCGTCGTTGTATATTTTGTGTTCTTGTAATCAGTATACGTGTTCGCCATTTCTGCGAATTCTCCGGT
Source organism: Novacetimonas hansenii (assembly GCF_014843995.1). Taxonomy (NCBI): domain Bacteria; kingdom Pseudomonadati; phylum Pseudomonadota; class Alphaproteobacteria; order Acetobacterales; family Acetobacteraceae; genus Novacetimonas; species Novacetimonas hansenii. The sequence continues at coordinate 677,320 of NZ_CP062147.1, forward strand.
ATCGGGCGGATGGAAAAATAATTCCGCGACGGCTGAAAGGAATTATATCCAGCATTCTTTATGCATCTTTAGGATCTGCGGCTGAATAAATATCCAGGTGGGTCTCTTTGACTTTGACCGTTACATTATGAAATCTATTGTTGCAAATCATATCTGATACCGGTTTCGGAATCCGTGCACAGGCGCAGCATCCGGGCGCTGCCCGGCCCCGGCAGGGAGCGCGCTCCCTGCACCCTGATCTGTTGAAGGAGAGTCATGGTTTCCAAAGGGTAATACCCTTTGGTGGGGGGTCGGGGGCAAAGCCCCTGAATGCCGCATTTATAACAGACGCAGTATCCGGGCTCTGCCCGGACCCGGCAGGGAGCGCGCTCCCTGCACCCTGATCTGTTTTAAGGAGTCACGGTTTCCAAAGGGGGAATACCCTTTGGCGGGGTGCAGGGGCGGTGCCCCTGCGTTGTGTCAGGCCGCGTGTGTGGCGGGACGGGTCCAGCGTGCGTGGGCTGTGTGGTTCACCTGCAGGCTGAGCGTAATGACGCCGCTGCGGCCGTTCCACAGTTCGGGGGACAGGCGCGTCATGCCGGTGGTCCAGCGCCATGCGCATTCCGCATCCCGTTCGTCGGGATGGAATGCGGGGGCAAGCAGGGGGTGATCCACGCCGATGGCGACCCCGCCCCCGGTGCGGCTGTCGCCGATCCACGCATCACGCACCTGCACGCCCAGCGCCCGCATGTCGCCCGTTTCGCCCTCAAGGTAAGCGGGACGGAAGGTCGCGCTGTGCAGGGTGACGTTGCGCGCGGTGGCGGGGAAGATGAAGTGCGTCAGGCCACCGGCCATGACGGGGGCAATGCGTTGTCCATCGGCCATCATGTGCAGGTTGGCATCCTGCGTCGGCCGCCATCCCATGTCCTGCGCACGGGCCAGCAGACGTTCGCGCAGTTCGTGGATGACGGGGCCTTCGTCATGGAAGGGCAGGGCGTGCCTGTGGATCAGTCCGGGCGTGCGCTGCGGGTCGAGGCCCTCTGCCCCGATGGCGAATTCATGGCGGTTACCGACATCCATGAAGCTCTCGCTGCCAAGGCCGGACGCCACCAGCACGTCATGACTGTCGAGTTCGACATGCCAGTAACGGACCTCCACCCGGTCATCCTGCGTGATGCTGATGCCATTGAGCAGCGTGCTGGCGGGCACGAACACGTCGGTGCCGTCGCGCAATGTCATGGCGATGGCATGGCCGGGCGACACCGCGACGTCGCGCGTGGGGACGTTGGGGGCGATGGCATGGGCGCTGATGCGCACGGGCTGTGCGATGTGGCGGCGTGATGCGGGCATGCCCGTGCACAGGATGCGGCGATGGCCAAGCCAGCGGACACGGCGGTGCGCGCCGGATGCGGTCACGACCTCATCCCCCGCGCGCAGATCCTCCACCGCGACTTCGCCACGGGGGGTCAGCAGCAGCGTGCCTTCGGTAAAGCACGGCGTGCTGGGCACCGATGTGGCGGGCGTGAAATCGTTGCCGTTGCTGGTTGTGGTGATGGTGGAGGGTGCGTCCGACATCGGGGTTGCGGCCGTGTTCGTGAAATAGAGGTACGAGCCGTGCGTCCCGCTGGTCTCGGTCTGCGCCACCTGTCCATTGACCGTGTCGTCCATGGTCTGGGGCGGGGCGTACAGGATCGTGCCGTCGCTGGTGGAATACGGCGTCTGTTGCAGCAGGGCGTTTTCCTGCCCGCCGTCGGTCCCCGTGGTCGTCGCCATGACAAAACCGGTATTGGCGCCATTTTCATAAAGGCTGTTGAGCGTCATGGTGCGTGTCCCGTTGGTAAAGCCGGGATCGGGGGTGGTCGGGCCATCCGCGTTGACCGAGGCGATGTTGTCCACGGAAAAGACCAGGTTGCCATTGCCATCAGTCGTGGTGTTCTGGGCCGCGAAGATCTGCGCACTGCTGAGATAGCCGTTGCTGTTGGTCGTCAGCGAATAACTCTTGTTGCTGTAATCAATATAGTTCTGTGCCATTTGCCCAAATTCCTGTGCCGGTGCGGTCTTTCCAGCAACTTCATGACGGAACGGGCATGGAGCAGGAGGCGTGGAACGACCAATGATCGCGGGACCGGATGCGAATCCCAAATTATGTTATAACAGATACAATATGAGACATTATATTACAAAGCATTTGCGCCCTGCGACATTGACATGGCTGTTTTCGCGGTTCCGCCCCAATGCGCGCAGGGGAAGCGGGTGGGGGATTGGCGTGTGCCGTCGGGGTGCGATCCCCCTTGCGGCGGGGGTGGTGATCCATGATAAAGGGGACTGATTACGTCCCCTTGCCCGCCCCATGTCGTGACGGGGCAGGCCATATTCTGCGCAGGAACACGTATGACCCCCATTATGCTGGCCCTGATCGGAACGGGGGCAATTGCCGTTCTGCTGGCCCTGATCGTGATGGGGCGGGTGCATCCGTTCCTGGCGCTGCTGCTGGTGGCGACCGCCGTGGCGTTGTTGACGGGCACGCCGGTCGCCCGCCTGGCCGATGCAATACAGGGCGGGCTGGGCCGGACCATCGGGCATATCGCCATCATCGTGGCGTTGGGTGCGATGATCGGGCGGATGGTGGACCTGTCGGGGGGCGCGCAGGCGGTGGCGCAGGCACTGGTGCGGCGCGCGGGGGCGGCGCATGTGCCGCTGGCGATCGTGGTTGCGGCCTTTGGCGTCGGGATACCGGTGTTTTTCGAAGTGGGCGTCATCATGCTCATGCCCCTTGTCTATGGCATGGCGCGCCAGACCGGGCGTGTGCCCGCCATGTTCGCCGTGCCGATGGCGGTGACGATGTTGACGGTGCATGCGTTGCTGCCGCCACATCCGGGGGCCGTGGCCGTGGGCGGCGCGCTGGGTGTCGGGGCGGGACGGGTGCTGATGCTGGGCCTGCCGCTGGCGGCGTTTTCGGTGGCGCTGACCTATGTGCTGTCCCGCCCGGTCATGGCGCGGCCATTGGGCTGCGCGCCCGATATCCGCGCGATTGTGGAGGAGGCGGGCACCACCACCGATCCCGACCATGGCTCCGCCGCCGATGCGTGCCTGGTTGCCGCCGTGCGCGCGCGGCCGGTCCATCCCGGTGAAATCGCCCTGGTGATCGGTGTGCCGGTCGTGTTGATGATCGCGGGCACGCTGGCGTCGGACATGATGGCGGCGGGGGCCGTGCGCTCTGTCATCGCGTTTGCGGGCATTCCGTATGTCGCGCTGGGTATCGACGTGGTGATGTGTGCGTGGCTGCTGGGGTTGCGGCGTGGCATGGCGCTGGCCACCGTGTCGGACGTGCTGGCGGCGGCATTGCCGTCCACCGCCGGGATTATCCTGATTACCGGCGCGGGCGGCGCATTCGCGCAGGTGCTGGTGCAAAGCGGGGTGGGCGATGCGCTGGGCGGTATGCTGTCGGCGGCGGGGCTGCCGGTGCTGGCGCTGTGTTTCGTCATGACGATGATCCTGCGCGTCGCGCAGGGGCCGACGACGGTGGCGCTGATGGCGACGGCGGGTATTGTCGGGCCGCTGATTACGCGGCTGCATCTGGACCAGACGCACCTTGCGCTGCTGGCGCTGGCGATGGGGGCCGGGGGGATGGCGCTGTCACATGTCAATGACGCAGGGTTCTGGATCGTCACCCGCATGGCGGGGCTGAGTGTGGGGGAAGGGCTGTCAAGCTGGACCGTCATGACCGGTATCGCCGCCCTGACCGCCTTTGCCGGGACGGCGCTGATGTGGATGGCGCTCTAGGCGGCATTGCGCGCAAGGCGGGGCAGGGCGTAGTGCGCCGGGTTATGGCAATATGATGCTGGCCCGTCTTCCTGTGCGGCCACGCAGGCCGGGTCATGTGCCGCATAGCCGCAGTGCGGATATTTTGGAAAACGTAGGGGTTTATGAAGCTTTTTGAAAAAAGCTTCACCAAAAACTTTTATACTTATTCTTTGGAAACCATGACCTCTTAAAGAGATCAGGGTGCAGGGAGCATGCTCCCTGCCGGGTCCGGGCAGCGCCCGGATGCTGCGCCTGTTATAAGTGCGGCCTTCAGGGGCTTCGCCCCCGAACCCCCACCAAAGGGTATTACCCTTTGGAAACCATGACTCCCTTCGAACAGATCAGGGTGCAGGGAGCGTGCTCCCTGCCGGGTCCGGGCAGAGCCCGGATGCTGCGCCTGTTATAAGTGTGCCATTCAGGGGCTTTGCCCCCGAACCCCCACCAAAGGGTATTACCCTTTGGAAACCATGACTCCCCTTAAACAGATCAGGGTGCAGGGAGCACGCTCCCTGCCGGGTCCGGGCAGCGCCCGGATGCTGCGCCTGTTATAAGTGCGGCCTTCAGGGGCATTGCCCCCGAACCCCCACCAAAGGGTATTACCCTTTGGAAACCATGACTCCCTTCGAACAGATCAGGGTGCAGGGAGCGCGCTCCCTGCCGGGTCCGGGCAGCGCCCGGATGCTGCGCCTGTTATAAGTGTGCCATTCAGGGGCTTTGCCCCCGAACCCCCACCAAAGGGTATTACCCTTTGGAAACCATGACTCCCTTCGAACAGATCAGGGTGCAGGGATCGTGCTCCCTGCCGGGTCCGGGCAGCGCCCGGATGCTGCGCCTGTTATAAATGCAGCCTTCAGGCCAAATACGGGATCAGGCTTTCTTTACGAATTCCGATTTCAGGTTCATGGCCCCGATCCCGCCGATTTTGCAGGCGATATTATGCCCGTCCGTCCCATCGACCAGGCGGATGTTGCGGACCTTCGTGCCGCCCTTGATGACGGAGGACGCGCCCTTGACCTTCAGGTCCTTGATGACGGTCACGCTGTCACCATCGGACAGGGGGGTGCCATTGGCGTCGCGCACCACGTTCTGCGCCGCAGCATCCGCATCCGTGTCGGCGGCGGCCTGCGGGTTCCATTCATGGCCGCATTCGGGGCAGATCCACAGGCCACCATCGGGATAGGCATGGGCACAGCCGCATTGCGGGCATTTCGGGTCGGTGTTCATTGTCGTCCTCGTCATCATCAGATGGCCGCAGCCATACCATAAACCCGGCCTTCGCACCGCTTGCCCGCCGGTCGCGGCGGCCATGACGCACATATTTTCCACAATATTATCAAACGTAATACAATTGAAAAAGGAACCATCCCGATGCTTGACCCCAGGCGGCGAAGGCAGGCACCAAGGGGCACGCACCTGGCCCGATCGCGATGGATATTCCACGGCGCAGGTCCAGGGCAGGAAGGAAACGACAGATGTACAAGGCCATGATACTGGCGGCGGTTTTTGGCGCGGCTCTTGCTGGTGTGCCGGGCGGTCCGTGCGCGGCGCAGACGGTGCTGGACGGCAGTGACGCCCATGTCGCAGGCGCGGCAGAGGCAATGAAAAAGGTCGCCGCCACCCTGAAACACCCGAACGATGCACGGTTCCGCCACCTTGCGGCCCATGATGCCGATGGTGCGGGCGTGGTGTGTGGCGAGGTGGCCGAAACCCCGGCCCGGGGCGCCCATTTCGCGCAGTTCGGTTATGTCGTCGGCCATGATGAGCCGATCGTGTTCGCCAACCGTCCCATCCCTGCCGTCATCCCCTTTGCCGAGGTCAATGGCTGGATCAATGACAGCGTCCATCTGGAGGACCTGGAGGAAATGGGATGCGCGCCCAAGGGCAGCTATCACACGTATAACGAGAAGCTGAACACCAAGATGAACCAGCGCAAGCAGTACGGCGTCAACTGACGTGCCGGCGCGTCAGGCGTGGGGTGGGGCATGACGGGCATGGACATCGCGGCCGACAGCATCGGTTTCGTCGGGTCGATCGTGATCGTGGTGCAATATTACCTCAGCCTGCGCGGGCGTATCGACACGACGGGCGTGGCCTATCCCCTGGGTAATCTGTGCGGCAGCCTGATGGTGATGGCCTCGTTATGTGTTCACTTCAACATGCCGTCACTGTGCATCGAAGCCTTCTGGAGCAGCGTTAGCCTGTACGGCGTCATTGCCGCGATGTGGCGTCGGATGCGGCAATAGCGTGCGTGGCCCGGCAGGGTTGTGATTGGCGGCGGCAGCCGGTACAGTCGGCTTTACCGCAAACATGATGCCGGGCCTGCCTGTCGTGGCCATGACAGGCGATGCGCCGGCCCCACCGGACCGGTGGGGGCATGCGTCCCGGCGGGATGGGCATGGCGCGGGCATTGATATGAAAGGACATGACATGGCTGATGTAACCCAACAGATGATAGGTCGTGACGTCATGGCATCCGCAGGTGGCCGCGTCGGGACATTAAGCGCGGTGACAGGCAATGGCATGATCCAGGTGACGGTTGATGGTCCCGCCGAAAGCATGTTCGAAATCCCGGCGGACTGGGTTGCCTCCATTGATGACAAGCGCCTTGTGCTGAATCATACGATCGAGGATGTGCAGTCCTATACCCCCACGCGCTGAGGGTATGGCGCGATGGCGCGGGAGGGTGTGGCGGATGCGCGCGTGGGATGTGGCGCGCTGGTGCGTCGTGGCGATGGGCGCATCGTGCTGGTCTGTCGCCGCCGCCCGCCAGAGGCCGGGCATTGGGGCCTGCCGGGTGGCAAGGTGGAGTGGATGGAAACGGTGGAACACGCCGTCCGGCGCGAAGTGGCGGAGGAAACCGGCCTGGTGGTCCGCCTGTCACGCCTGTTATGTGTCGTGAACCACATCACCCCGGCCACCGCGCGCGAAGATGCGTCGCACTGGGTTGCGCCTGTCTATCTTGCGACCCCGATCACCTCGGCGCGGGCGCTGTTATGTGAACCTGACGCCCTGTCGGCCGTCCGCTGGTTCGCGCTGGATGACCTGCCCACCCCGCTGACACTCGCCACACAGGTCGCCCTGCGCGCACTGGCGGAAACCTGAAAACCATGGTTTCCAAAGGGTAATACCCTTTGGTGGGGGTTTCGGGGGCGAAGCCCCTGAAGGCTGCACTTATAACAGATGCAGCCTCCGGGCTCTGCCCGGACCCGGCAGGGATCACGATCCCTGCACCCTGATCTGTTTAAGAAGTCATGGTTTCCAAAGGGTAATACCCTTTGGTGGGGGTTCGGGGGCAAAGCCCCTGAAGGCTGCACTTATAACAGATGCACCCTCCGGGCGCGGCCCGTCCCTGTCATTCTGTTGGGAGGACGAACGGGGGTGGTTTTGGGCGTGTGGCGTTTTTGCGGGCGCGCACGACGGCGGTGTCGAGTGCGGAGAGGAAGTTGGAGCGGTCCCCGCGGGAGAAGCCGCGTCCCCCCTGCATGATGGCCCCGGTGGAGCGCAGGTCGTCCATCAGGTTCCTGACGGCAAGCGCCATGCCGATTGCGTTTTCATCCAGGATGCGCCCGCGCGGGTCCAGCACGCAGGCGCCCTGTGCCACGCATCGCGCGGCCAGCGGGATATCGGTTGAAATCACGATATCATGGGCGTGGGCATGCCCGGCGATCCAGTCATCGGCGACATCCATGCCCTGTGTCACGACAACCCGTTCAATCAGGGGCGAGGGCGGGATGGCGATCATCCGGTTTGCCACGACAAAAGTATGCACCCCATGGCGCAGCGCCACGCGATAGGTTTCATCGCGCACCGGGCAGGCATCGGCGTCAATAAAGATCCGGGTCATGGTGGCGCTTACCCCGCCGGGGCATGGAAATACACGGTCATTCCCCGTTTTAGGCCGCCTTGCACATGTGTGACAAGGGCAGCCCCCTGCGCAGGGCCGCAGAATGCCCGGCAATAAGATCCATTCTGAATGAATGTTTAAAATGCATATCAAGGTAGCAGGCACGCACAGGGATGTTGCCCCAAGGATTCCCCCATCCCAAAGGTAAAAGACAGCGGCGCGCGCGAAGCGGATGCGATTTCAAATTAACCCATTGATAAGGAAAGGGAATAATTTCACAAAACGCCTGCTTCCCAGAAGTCGATATTTTCGTGAAGCTTTTTCAAAAAGACGGATATTGCAAAATCTCCTTGTGAACGCACGATGTTTCCCCGACAGATTGCCGCCATGCCATGTGGCATCACGCAAAACGGTGTGATAGGGTCCAGACCATAAGAGATGGCTGGAAATATTGGGGAACAGTAACCTGTTGGAATAGGGAAAGTTTTTGAAAGATCCTGATATAGGGACTGTTTAAAAAGTCAGGATTAACAATATCCTTAAATAATATAAGGTTTTTGGTGAAGCTTTTTCCAAAAATCTTCAGAAGACGCCGTCTTTTTGAAAAAAGATGGCACCCAAAAGCTTTTTATGTCCCATCAATGACATGTTTTCCGCCGGTCTCTCATAACCTATCGGTTCCTTACAAGCGGGATGTGGTTTCGTGACGGCTGGTTTTTTTGATAATGCAACCATGGACACGCTGGAGGCCATGCTTCGGGCGCGGAATATGGGGGAACTTGCTGCACGGTTTAACACGGCCATCGGTACGGTGGGTGATTTTTACGCCATCATGGGCACGATGCCCAAATACCGCCCCGGTGGCCTGCGTCCTGCCCTGACAAATTATCCCCGCGCATGGATCAATCATTACCTGCGCAACAATTATGGTCGGGTGGATCCGTTGCTGCAACGCGCATTGCGCAGCATGTCGGGGTTTGAATGGCGGTCATGCGACCCGATTTCCGGGCCTGCGGTTGCGTTGACGCATGATATCTTTGACCTGGGGGTGCGCAATGGCTTTACCGTGCCCATCCATGGCCCGGATGCGTCGATTTTCTATGCCAGCTTTGGACAGCGCCAGATTTCGCCCATGCTGCCGATACGTACGCGCATGGCATTGTCGATGCTGACGTCACAATATCACGAACGTTTCCGGCAACTGACCGCAGCAGTGGGGCCAGCGGATGATGCGCCAGAGATCCTGACGCCACGCGAATGCGAATGCCTGACATGGGTGGCGCATGGCAAGACGTCGGGCGATATCGCCGATATCCTGATGATTAATGAAAACACCGTCAATTTTCACCTGAAGAACGCACAGCGCAAGATGCAATGCCCCAACCGCGTCACCACCGTCATCCGTGCGCTGGCACTGGGCCTTATCAACCTGTAACGGGGTGTTTCCACACAGTCTTTGCCAACCTGCCAGATCGGGAACGCAAATTGGGCCTGCATGTCATGTCCATCAGGGCACGGAATCATTGCCGCTGGATCAGTTCGTTATATACCCACCCTGACGAATGGCTGGGGAGCTGTTTGGGAATGGTCGTCGGGGCGGCATGGGAAAAGTTTTCAGGTAGAGTCCTGTTTTTGAAAAGTCAGGATTAACAATATCCTTAAATAATATAAGGTTTTTTGGTAAATCTTTTTGGAAACAGCTTCAGAAAACTCTACCTTTTTCGATCAAAAAGCAGCATCCAAGAACTTTTCTTAGAGAGTGTTTGAAAACAACTCATTGATAAAAAACAGGAAAAGTTTTTGGGTGCCGCCTTTTTTCAAAAAGGCGGCGTCTTCTGAAGCTTTTTGGAAAAAGCTTCACCAAAAACTTTTATGATTTCAGAATGTTGTCGAGCCTGACTTTTCAAACGGTCTGTGGGGCTAGGGCAGATCCTGTTTGAAGGCGTGCCTTCAAACAGGTGAAGATGCTCGTAAAAACAATAAACCGGAGCATTTTCACCGGACCGGTTTTCGGTGGAAATGCCCTAGGCTTCGGGTGACAGGCGTGTCTGCATGTCGCGTGCGACCCGGCAGGCGGCAAGGTCCCATGCCGCGCATCCCACGGATTTGAAAAATACGGGCCGGGCCGGGTCGCGTGGCGTGTCGAATGCCTGCGCAAGGGCGCGGACATCCCCCCATGGCACACCGGCCTGCAGGATGTCCCCGGCCTCTGACGGGGCGCCGATGGGATCATCCACGTAAATCTGGCTGGCGCGGACGACCTGCGGGGCGATTTCCGCCATGTCCGGGCGATAGGCCCCAACCCCGATCACCAGGCGGCGCGCATCGGCGGGTGTGTCGAAAATGGGCGTGGTGCTGGATGTCGTGGTGATGACGACATCAAATCCGTCCTCTGCCCCGGCCCGTTCGGGACGCAGCATCAGGCGGTCGGTTGCGTGCTGGGTGCAAAAACGCTCCGCCCGGTCGGGGGTGCGGCCACGGATCGCAACCTCGATGGCGGGATGCAGGGCGGCCAATGCCTCCACATGTGCCAGGGCCTGCGTGCCGGTGCCGATCACCAGCACGCGGCGCACATGCCCGTGAACGAAGGTGCGGATCGCCAGCATGCTGATGGCCGAGGTGCGGCGCATCGTGACCGTTGGCCCATCCAGCCCGAACAGGAACCGCCCGTCATGCGCATCCGCGCACGTGACCGTCCCCTGTATGGCCGGCAGGTGCAGCGCCGTGTTCGCGCCAAAGATCGTCAGCAGCTTGGTCGTAATCAGGTCCGCCCCGACGGCGGGCATGCACATCAGCACCCCGCCCCCATCGTGGGTGGGAACGGTGGTGCGTTCGGGGCAGGCGATGGTGCCGCCCGCGTAATCGCGCACGGTGCGCGCCAGCATGTCCACCAGCGCCGGGAATGGCAGCAGCGCCTGTGTCTGCGTCGCGCAGTAATGTTTCATCGGGGGCCTGTTTATTCGTATGGATCGGGACGGATGGTGCCACGATTGCACCGCGTCACACGCCGCGCGTCAAGGGGGCATGGATATGGAGCAGGGGCCGTGCCTTTCCCTGTGCGTTGCCTGTCCTTTTGTGCCTATGTCGCCATGGCTGAAAAGCCTGATCGAAAATGAAGAGAGTTATTTCCGTTACTTGGAAGAGTGTTTGAAAACAACGCGTTGATAAGAAAAAGTTTTTGGGTGCCGCCTTTTTTCAAAAAGGTGGCGTCTTCTGAAGCTTTTTGGAAAAAGCTTCACCAAAAACTTTTATAATTACAGGATGTTATCAGGCCAGACTTTTCAAACAGTCTCTTAAGGAACGCTGATGTTTACAGGGAAGGCCGGATAGGGTGTTTTGCTTTCTCAATCGCGATTTATGGTCATGAGGTTGCGAACAATCTGCCCCCATCCTCATGAGATTCGATCCCAAAAAAAGCTAAGTCCGCTAAGATCATGAAATCATAAAAGTTTTTGATGAAGCTTTTTCCAAAAAGCTTCGAAAGACGCCGCCTTTGCCGATCGAAAGGCGGCACCCAAAAACTTTTCTTGTTTTTGATCTCATGGATGGGGTTTTCAGATGACGCTTAACACCCCGCCATCGACGCGCACCGATGCCCCCGTGGTGGCCGAAGCCTGGGGCGAGGACAGGTACACCACCATGTTTGCGACTTCCTCCACCGTTGCGGCGCGACGGATAATGGAGGAGGGACGATGCGTCATGACAAAGTCGGCGGCCACGTCCTCCAGCGTCTTTCCGGTTTTTTCCTGCTCTGGCCGCAACATTTCCGCCAGCCCTTCGGACAGGGTCGGCCCCGGCAGGACGGAATTGACCGTCACGTTCGTCCCGGCCATCCGTTCCGCCAGGCCACGCGCCACCGCCACCTGTGCGGTCTTGCTGAATCCGTAATGGATCATTTCCACCGGGATGTTCAGCGCGGATTCAGACGAGATGAACACCACCCGCCCCCAGTCGCGTTCCTGCATGCCCGGCAGGTATGCGCGCGACAGGCGGACGCCTGACATGACGTTGACCTCGAAAAAACGGGTCCAGTCCTCGTCCGGGGTGTCAAAGAAATCCTTGGGTTCGAAAATGCCAAGGTTGTTTATCAGGATATCGCATGATGGATGCGCCGCGACCAGGGCCGCGCATCCGTCTGCCGTGCCAAGGTCCCCCACGAACCCGACCGCGTCGCCGCCCGCCCCCGACACGATGGACACCGCCCGGTCCACCGCCGGTTGCCTGCGCCCGTTGACCACAACGCGCGCCCCGCACCCCGCCAGACCCGTGGCGATGGCCAGCCCGATGCCGCCTGTCGATCCGGTTACAATGGCCGTCCGGCCCGTAAGGTCAATTTTCATGGCTGCTTTCCCATGGTCGTTTTCCGTGTGGTGTGACGATAACCGGGCGGCAGCGTACACCACCCGCGCCCCCGCGCGCCACAGGCATCATGACACGCGGGCGTGAACCCCCGCGCGCCCCATGGTGTCAGCGAAACACCAGCCCGCCATCAATCAGCACCGACTGTCCTGTCATGTAATCGGAATCCGGCCCCGCCAGCCATGCGACGAAACCGGCCACGTCATCGGGCGTTTCCGCCCGGCCCAGCGTGATGCCATCGACATATTTCCTGTATGTCGCGCCGATTTCCGCGCCGGTTTCCTCGGCCATGCGGCGGTCGATTTCCACCCACATGTCCGTGCCCACCACGCCGGGGCAATAGGCGTTGACCGTGATGCCAAAGGTCGCCAGTTCCTTTGCCGCCGCCTGCGTCAGGCCCCGCACCGCGAATTTCGTCGCGGAATAGACACCCAGCAGCGCATAACCATCATGCCCCGCAATGGAACAGGCATTGATGATCTTGCCCTTGCATGCCTGTTTCCTGAATGCCTCCGCTGCGGCCTGAATCCCCCACAACGTGCCGTCCACATTGATGCGGAAAATCCGTCCCATGTCGTCGGGTGTCACATGCAGCAACGGCTTGACCTGCGCCACGCCTGCATTGTTGACCATGATGTCAACACCGCCCAGTTCCTCCATCGTCCGTGCAATGGTGGCAAAGACCTCGTCACGCACGCTGATGTCCGCGCTGATGGCAACCGCCCTGCGCCCCAGCGCCATGATGTCCGCGCGCACCTGCGCCAGGCGGTCCATGTTCATATCCACCAGCGCCACGTCCGCGCCATCACGCGCCAGACGCAACGCAATGCCGCGCCCGATGCCCTGTGCCGCACCCGTCACGACGGCCACTTTCCCAACAAGAGACATGAACGATGTTCTTTCTTTATTGTCCCGACAGCGCGGGATGCGCCGCGTTGCAGGCACTAACGCCGCGACAGGGGGAAAGGGATGTGCCTTCCGTTATTTGTGATGGGGCGGGGGGTTTGCTTCAGGGGGGCTTTCTCCATGGGGGCTTGCTTTACTCAGGGGCTTTGCCCCCGAACCCCCACCAAAGGGCATTGCCCTTTGGAAACCGTGACTTTTACAGGATGTTTGAAATGTCTGGACTTATAACATGCTGAAATCATAAGGTTTTTTTTGACGCTTTTCTTGTTTTTTATTGCTGGTCTGTTTTCAGGCAATCTTCTGGTGGGGCCGGGGGTATTTTTGTCCCCCAAGGGATATTGGAATGTTGGGGGTGTCAGCGCAGGCCAGTGATCGGAATCATGAAAATTTCGGCGGCAATCTTTACAAAACAGCGCCTTTGCAAAAGGCAGGGTCCGAAGCATTTTCTATCTCCTGTCCATGCGTTGTGTTCAGGCCGTCCTGTATTTTCCAACCGGCGGAGATCAGCTCCTTGCCCTGCGCCAGAATATGTCCAGCGCATCCAGTCCCGCGCGCAGCGTGCGCGTGCGCAGGCCGGTGGGTTCATCCATGCCGCATGTGGCGATGACGGCGCGGCTTTGCGCGGCGCTCAGGCAGGACAGGGCTTCGTTCAGCTCCAGCACCGCCCACGTGACCGGATCATGCCCGCCCGCCGGGCCACGGGCGTCGCCCGTTGTGGGGCGATAGGACTGTGTTAACGGTGTCTGCCGCGCCGCACGCGTCCACAGGCCGCGAAAGCGCAGGCCCGCGCGATACTGTGCGGGATCTATGGCGCTGTTGGCGCGGTAAAACAGCCGGTCGAGCATACATTCACACCGCACCCGCCGCACGGCCTGCGCCGGGGTGCGGGGGGTGGTGACGACCATGTCGGACACAACCTCGCGCGCACGCGCGGCTGGACCGGGGGCGCCCATGTCGGGACGCGCGGTGGTGGCGGTGTAAAGACGGGGCATATGAAGACTCCTGAAAAAACGCGATGGCATAAGGCAGCAGGGACATCGGCCGAAAAGTCATGGTTTCCAAAGGGGAATACCCTTTGGTGGGGGTGCGGGGGCAAAGCCCCTGAATGTCGCATTCAGAGAGTGTTTGAAAATAACCCATTGATAAACAACAGGAAAAATCTTTGGGTGCCACCTTTTTCCAAAAAGGCGGCGTCTTTCGAAGCTTTTTGGAAAAAGCTTCACCAAAAACCTTTATGATTTCAGGATGTTGTCACGCCTGACTTTTCAAACAGTCGCCCTCTCCGCGGCTCCGCCCGGCCCCGGCGGGACGCATGTTCCCCGCACCCTGATCTGTTGACGAAGTCACGGTTTCCAAAGGGTCATTCCCGTTCCCGCAATGTCAGCAGCCGCCGCAAATTATGTTGTTCCGTGCGGATGCGCTGTGCTGTTGGGTACAGCAGGGCATGCAGTTCGCCGGGCGCGGGCCAGCGTGCGCCGACGGGATATCCGTTGCGCGGCGGCTGTCGGCACCAGGCCATGCGGGTGGCGGGTGTCCATGCCCCGAACGGGATATCGGCGCAGACTTCGGCAATGGCGGCGGTCTGTCCCACGACCTGCGCCGTGGGTGGGGGATTGCTGACCAGCGGGGCAAGTTTCTTCAGCCACGCGGCAATGACGACCGGCGGCGCGGGGCGGGCGGCGTTATCGGCATGGGCCATCTGCGTGCGCAGGGCGTGCAGGCGTGCGGGCGTCAGATCGCGTGGCAGGATGGTCATCCCCGCGCGCATGGCCGCCAGCAGGCCCGCGACATCCCCCGCCGCCGGACGCCATGCGCATCCGTCCGGCACGGCGGGAATGGGGGTGGCGTGTGGGTCGGTCATGTCATGCATCGTCATATCCCGCGCAGGTCCGGTATGGCGTCCCATGCCGCCAGCCGCGTGTCGCGTGCGTGCGCGGGGCCGTCGCCGGTGCGCTGGCGCAGGGACGCGACCACCCATGCCACCGGGTCCGCCGGGCGCAGCACACAGGCGTCATGCAGCACCCCGCCGAGCGTCGCGGCATCGTCACCGGCCATCTTCATCCATTGCCCCACCAGCGCCCGTGCCTGTCGCGGGCCGCGTCCCGTCAGGTCCCCCGCCTGCGCCACCATCGCCGCCATATTCCGGGTTCGCGTTGCATCGGGGGGCATCATGTCAGCCGTCGCCGCGCCGGGGACCGGCGGACGCGCCGCGTACGGCGCGGCGGGGGGCTCATTCTTACTCTCACTCTTGCTGTTCCTGTCCACGCCGGATGAAACGCGTTTCGCGGGTGTGGGGTCGGGGTGGGTATCGGGCGGGTCAGACCGTGTCCCCCGCCACCGGCGCAGGCGTTCGGCATCATCATTGCGACGCCGTTGCGCCCGGACCCGGCCCACATGGGCGCGTGTGGCCTCGCGCGCCAGTAACGGATGGTACAGGCGTCCGTCCGAACAGGCGACAAACCCGTCAAGCGCCCGTGCGCGCACCCGCCGCCATGCCCGCACATCGCGCCCGAAATCAGCCAGCGTCGCCAGTGCGCGATCCTCCATCGGCAGGCTGCCTGCGGGCACCTGATTCCATGCCGACCACCACAGGCGCAGCGCGGCGCGGAATTCCGCATCGGTGCATTGGGTATATAACGGCCCGCAAAACAGCCGATGCCCGAACAGGGGCATGAACTCATACCCGCGCAGGTCACAATCCGGCGGTGATAACGGGGCCGGGGCGGTCATGTCGGGGGGCGCGTTCATCCGAACATCGTCCGGCAGGTGGGGCACAGCCGCAGGAAACGCCCATCCGCAATAAACGCCGCGTCACAGTTCAGGCAGGCGCGCCGTACTTCGTCCCCGCGCAAGGCCATATGCGTCGCCGCCTGATGCAGCCGCAGGTGCCGCAGGCGGGTTTCCATCGTCTTGACATTCAGGTTCAGCCGACGCGCCGTTTCCCGATTGCTCAGCCCGCTGTCCCGCAGGTGCGCGACCTGTGGGTCCAGCCGGGACCAGTCAATGCGCGGTGGCCGCGTGCGGTGCGATATGCCCGGGCGCAAGGGCGCGCGCCGGGTGTGGGGGGCCGGAACAGGGTCCGGCTGCGTGTGCATTTTTTTCATACAAAACGGTGTGTGATAAAGACGAACAAAATGCAAGCGAAAATTTTGCACATCGCCATAAGGCCGGATGCGCGCCCCAAACGCCCTTGCACCCCGCCCTGAAAAAGGACGAAACCCTTTGATTACCACGTATTGAACGGGTCCGGCGCACGCGGGGAGGGGGCGTGTGTGACGGTAGGGGGGGGAGTTTGGCCTTGTGCATTTGTATATAAAAAATGCACATTATACCCCTGTAACAGGATGTCAGGGACGATATGCATGCATGGTGGGGGAGAGATGGACACTATATGTGCGGACCATCCGCGCTGGGCGGTGCGGTATGTGGCGCAGTTGCGGGCACGGCTGTTGCGCCTGTCACAGATCCGGTCCGAACTGTCGGCCACCCGGTTTGAGGGGGCGTATGATGGGGCCGACCTTCTGGGGTATCTGGATGATGAATGTGACACCGTGCGCACGGCGTTGGCGCGGGTGGATCAGGAGGTGGAGGCATGGGCCAGCGACATGGGCGAAAGCCGCGCCGCCGATGCCGCCGATGCCGCACGCGACCTGCAGGGGGACGGGGGCGCATGACCCCCTGTCGCCCCCCATGATTCAGGGGGCGCACACGTGTTATCCACAGGATTGTGCGTAAATCCTTCCCCAGAATCTGTGGATAAGGCGCATTTATGCCGCCTTACTCTGGCATGCGGCGTGACGCGGGATGAGTGTCAGGGCGTGTTTGAAAACAAATCATTGATAAAAAAGAAAAGTTTCTGGGTGCCGCCTTTTTTCAAAAAGGCGGCGTCTTCTGAAGCTTTTTAGAAAAAGCTTCACCAAAAATCTTTATAATTTCAGTATGTTATCAAGGCTGACGTTTCAAACAGTCTTTTAGGAAAAACTTCACAAAAACCGTTATGATTTCAGGATATTATTAAGCCTGATGTTTCAGGCAGCTATCCCAGACAGCTATCCCATACAGGGGGGGGGCACCATCATCCGTGACAGGACCGCCCCGCATGTCAATGATGGCAGTGCCCATGCGATGGGGGACGGCGTCCCATCCCCCATCGGCGCCCATATCCCACCCCCGCACCAGTTGCAGCAATCAGCGGCGGGCGGGCTGTGCCCTGTGTGGCAAGGCATCACGCAAGGTCGCGGCGGCGCGGTCCATCATGCGGGTGAACAGCCGTGGCGTATCCAGCCCCTGCGCCAGCATCAGCGCGCCATGGATGGCGGCGATGGTGTCTTCGGCAAGGTAGGTCGCCTGTCCCCCCGTCACCCCCGCGCGACGCAGCATGTTGCGCAGCGCGATGACCCAGCGGCGGAAGAACACGTCGATGCGCCGCGCAAACAGCGCGCGCGTCGCGGCTTCCTGCGTAAAGGCGGCGAACAGGCTGCCGCGCCGTCCTTCCTGATACCATTGTGTGATGGCGGCGAACATGCGCGCGATCGCGTCATCGGGGGCGGCGGCGTCCAGAATGTCGAACACATTGGTGGCGAACCAGGCCTCCACCTGCGCCAGGACCTGTTCGGCCATGTCATGCTTACCGCCGGGGAAGAAGTGGTACAGACTCCCCTTCCCCTTGCCGGTGGCCTGCGTGATCTGCGACAGCGACGTGCCGGCATATCCGTGTGTGCGAAACAGTTCCCCAATCCGGGCAACGGTTTCGTCATGGTCGGTAAGGGGGGTGTTCATGGGCGTCCTTGTCCGTCTCGGCGTCTGTGTCGCGCGGGCATATTACAATAAGTACGCCCCCAACGGAACAGACCCCCACCGCGTTGCACATGTGCGCCGCGCGCGAAGGGCCGTCGCGGCAGGTGTGCTTTGTGGGGCGCAGGTGCGCGGAATATTGGACCGGACCGATTATTTTGGTTGCCGAACCAAAATATAACCCATTAGCTTTCTTTCACGGCAAAAGGGTTATGCTTTGGTGTCAACGGATGTTGTTATAACGTGAAGATTATAAAATGTGATGAAGGTACGCATTTGAAACTTTGCTGTTCTACATAAGCTTCGACACCTGTGATGTAACGGATGTTCATATTACGAAAATCTGTATATCTGCCATGAAGGTTATGTGTAAAATATAAGTGCGTTTGCGAAATCTGGGTGAAAATCTAAAGCAATTACCAGATTTCAGCTATGCGTTAACTATTATTTATCCATATAAATGCAATCCATTTTCAGGCATGTGAGGGAGATATGCTGGTCATGAAGCATCATCATTTCCATATTTGTGGCGGCCAGATATGGACCCCTTTGTTCCGGGGCAAGGAAAAGCGGATCGTGCTGGAATGTTCCACGGGCCGGGTGGGGTTCGTGACCGACATGCAGTTGCCAGACGATGGTATCGTTTATGAAACCATAACGGATTTTCAGAAATGGATCGCGATGCATGCGGCGGCCGCGATTCAGTGGGACTGAGGGATGGGGGCTGACGCATGCGTGATGGCGGTTGGCGCCATGGACGCTTTTTTTTCTTGAGGGATGTCAGGTTCCGCGACATATTGCGATTACTCGGCAAGGGGTGCGCCCCGGGCCGTGGGATGGACCTGATACATTTCGCCCCGATGCCGGGCCGCCCCGATCCATGATGTGATCGGCGCGGCTTTTTTTGTGCCCGGTCCATCCTTTTTGCAGTGCAGCATAAAGGAAAGACGCCGATGTCCGGGCACAGCGACGGCGCATCCCCGCAGCACGCGCTTGAAACAATGTTGCGCACCCATCGTGATGTCGTGGTTGCGGCGTTGCTTGACCTTGCCTGCCATGCCGCCAGCGAGGCGACGCGCCTTGCCGCGTTAAAGGAAATACTTGATCGCGGATGGGGCAAGGCCACGGCCGGGACCGGCGATGCGTCCCCCGTGCCCGGTGCGCCTGTATCCGGTGCGCCCACATTGCTGATTGCGCCTGCGCTGTTATCGCCTGAAACCGGTGCGATGGTGCGGGCATGACGGTGGTGCGCATTGAAATCCCGCCCGCCTGTGCGGATATCATGCGTCCGGCGCGGTACAAAATCCTGTATGGCGGCCGTGGCAGCGGCAAAAGCTGGACCGTCGCGCGGGTGATCGTGGCGATGGCCGCCGCCCGCCCGTTGCGGATATTATGCTGTCGGGAATATCACAGCTCGATGGCCGATTCGGTGCGGCGGCTGCTGTCGGATCAGGTTGCGGCGCTGGGGCTGGGGCCATGGTTCCGGATTCGTGAAAACCTGCTGACCACGGCATGCGGTTCGGAAATCCTGTTTCGGGGTCTGGGCCGTAATGTCGAGGCGATCAAGTCAACTGAAAAAGTCGATATCTGCTGGGTGGAGGAGGCGCAGAGCCTGAGCCGCGCCAGTCTGGACATCCTTTTGCCGACGATCCGCGCGCCGGGGTCGGAAATCTGGTTCACCTATAACCCGGAGCGCGAGGACGCGCCGATGCACCAGATGATGCGTGCCCTGCGTGATGATCCCGACGCCATTGTGCGTCATGTGGGCTGGCGTGACAATCCGTGGTTTCCGCCCGAACTGGACGCGGAACGCCGCCGCATGCTGCGTCATGACCCCGACAGTTATGACCATGTGTGGGAGGGCGAATGCCGCACCCGCAGTGACGCCGTGGTTTTTGGCGGGCATGTGGAGGTGGCGGAGTTCACGACCCCGCCCGACGCGCGGCTGTATTTTGGCGTGGACTGGGGCTTTGCGCGGGATCCGACGGTGATGGTGCGGTGCTTTATCGCCGATGACATCGTGCATGTCGATCACGAGGTCTTCGCAACGGGGGTGGAAATGGACGATCTGGCCGCCCTGTTCGATCATGTGCCAGGGGCGCGCGAATGGCCCGTGCGCGCCGATGCCTCCCGGCCGGAAACAATCAGCTACCTTGCCACGCGCTTTGGTTTTCGCATGACGGCGGCGGCGAAATGGCCCGGATCGGTGCAGGACGGGATCGCCCGCCTGCGCGCGTTCCGCTGTATCCGCGTGCATCCGCGTTGCGAAAACATTGCGCGTGAATTGCGGCTGTATTCATGGCGCGTGGACCGCCTGACGGGTGATGTGCTGCCGGTGCTGGCCGATGGGTGGGACCACGGGATCGACGCGCTGCGCTATGCGCTGGATGGGGTGATCCGTAACCGCCGCCGCATGCCTGCCTTTACGCCTGCTGCGATCCGCAGGATCTGACCGCTGTTGCTCAGGGGGTGTGGCTCAGGGGGTGTGGCTCAGGGGGCGTTGCTCAGGGGCGTTGCCCCCGAACCCCCACCAAAGGGCATTGCCCTTTGGAAACCGTGACTTTGATCGGGTCCGGGTGGGGTGTGTTTTTTGCCGGGTTTTGGTGGTGGTCGGTGGGTGGGGGTGTTGCCTAGGGGTGTGGCTCAGGGGCGTTGCCCCCGAACCCCCACCAAAGGGCATTGCCCTTTGGAAACCGTGACTTTGATCGGGTCTGGTGGGGTGTGTTTTTTGCCGGGTTTTGGTGGTGGTCGGTGGGTGGGGGTGTTGCCTAGGGGTGTTGCTCAGGGGCGTTGCCCCCGAACCCCTATCAAAGGGCATTGCTCTTTGGAAACCATGACTTTGATCGGGTCTGGTGGGGGGTGGGTATTTCCCTTTTGGAAACCGTGACTTTAACAAAACAGCGTGCAGGCCATGGGCGGTGTCCGGCTGTTGCATGCGTTCAGGAAACAGCATCATGAAACACTGGTTCCACCGCGCGCCCACGCCCCCGCGCGTGCGGCGTGAACCGCGCGTTGTGCCGCGTCCCGACGCCATGCCGCGCTTTGGCCGTATGGCGTCCGCCCTGCCATCGGGTGCGCGCGATGGCCTGCGTCCCTATGTCCCGCCGCCGGGGGTGCGCGGGGCGGGGGCGCTGGCGATGGACCGGGCGCTGTCGGGGGTGCATGACTGGGCCGGTATGGGGTTGGGGGACGGTGATGGCGCGTTTGGCGATGCGTTGGGCTTTGTCGGTTATCCCCTGCTGGCGCAGATGATGCAGCGCGCGGAGTTCCGCAAGCCTGTTGAGGTCATCGCGCGCGAAGCCACGCGCGAATGGGTGCGCATCACCACGCCCGAAACCGATACGCCCGACGACGCGCTTGTGGCGCGTATGGCGCAATTACGGGCCGAGATGCGACGCCTGCGCGTGCGCGAGGTGCTGCGCCGGCAGGTGATCCATGCGCTGGGCTTTGGTCTGGGGCATGTGTGGCCGGACATGGGACAGGCGTTAAGCAGCGCGGGACAGGGCACGCCGCTGGTGATCGGGCCCAATGGCATCGCCCGTGGCGCGATCAGGCGTTTTTTGAATGTGGAGCCGTTATGGACCACCCCCGACAGCTATAACGCCGACATGCCGCTGCGCCCCGATTACTTTTGCCCGCGCGCATGGTGGGTGCAGGGGACGCTGGTGGATGCCAGCCGCCTGTTTTCGATGGTGCCGTTCGAGGTATCGGATATTTTCAAGCCCGCCTTCAATTTCGGCGGCCCCAGCCTGACGCAGATGTTGCGCACCTATGTCCATAACTTCCTGCGCACGCGCCAGTCCGTGTCCGACCTGGTCAGCAATTTTGCGACCAAGGTGCTGAAAACCGACATGGCCGGTGCGATGGGCGATGGCGACGGGACCGGCCCCGCGCAGGTCGATACCGACAGCCTGACGGGCCGGGTGGAGGCGATGAATGCGTATCAGTCGAACCACGGCACTTTTGTCATCGACCGCACGCACGAGGATTTCGACATCGTCGCCACCCCGCTGTCGGGACTGAGCGAGCTTCAGGCCCAGTCACAGGAATTCATGGCCTCGATCCCCGGTATCCCGCTGGTCAAGCTGTTCGGTATCCAGCCTGCCGGGCTGAATGCCTCCTCTGATGGGGAAATCCGTGTCTTTTACGACGAAATCACGGCATTTCAGGAGGCACATGTGGCCCCGGTGCTCGACCGGATGTTTCGCATGGTGCAACTGCACCTGTGGGGGGAGGTCGATCCGCGGCTGGATTTTGCATTCGTGCCGTTATGGCAGATGGACGATGCGCAACGCGCGGACATTGACCATGCCCGCGCACGTATCGACGCCCTGCGTGCGGCGGCGGGCGTCGCCCCGACGAAAGGACATTCATGACCGATATGCTGGCCCATGACCGGATCGGTTCGGTCCGTGTAACGGACGAGGACGGGCGGTTATATGTCGCGCGGACCCATATTTCAAAGGCAGGCGTCAACACCTATCGGGGGTCGGAAATCCCCGGTCATGTGGCGCTGGGCCTGCGGGCGGATGGCCTGTACCGACTTTTACGCGCGCCCGATGAACTGGCGCGCGCGGCCCCGACCTTTAACGCCATCCCTGTCCTGGCCGATCATGCGCATGTGTCGGCGGACAACCCGCGCCGCGATATCACCGTGGGCGCGACCGGCACCGACTGCGCCTTTGCCGACCCGTACCTGGACAATGCGCTGGCGATCTGGGACGCCGATGCGATCGCGATGGTGCGCGATGGCGGGCGGCGTGAACTGTCGTGCGCCTATCGCTATGACGCGGACATGACGCCGGGGCGCTGGCGGGGGCAGCCCTATGACGGGGTGATGCGCAATATTCGCGGCAACCATGTCGCCCTTGTCCCCGCCGGGCGGGCGGGGCCGGACGTGCTGGTGGCCGATTCCGCACTACAGGAGAACATGATGGCACCCTTACCCGAACCCGATGCGACCTTTACGTTGCAGGTCATCGGCCACGCCCTGCGCACCGGCGCGCTGACGCCCGACACCGCGCCCGATGCGCTGTCGGCGGCCCTGCTGGCGGCGCGTGCGGCGGTGGGCCGTCCCCCTGCCACCGTATCAGGCGCCATGTCAGGCGCCACGTCAGGCGCCGCACCAGAAACAGCACCAGAAACAGTGTCCGCAACACCGTCCGGCATCGTGCCCGCCACCGCACCCGAAATGGCGTCGGACGCCGCCGTGCGTGACGCCGTGGCCCGCGCGCTGGCGGGGGAACGCAGCCGTCTTGGCGCGATCGACGACGCACGCCGCGCCGTCCGCCCGCTGGTGGGCGAGGTGATCGGCATGGACAGCGCGGACGCCATCTACCGCTATGCGCTGACGCAGGCGGGACATGACGTGGCGACCCTGCACCCGTCGGCCCTGCGCCCGATGGTTGATGTGGTGATCGGTACACGACAGGCCGCCCCCGGTGCCGCGCTGGCCACTGACGCCGCGCCGGATTTCAACGCCCGCTTTGGCGTGACCCGTGCGCCGCGCGTGCTGTAGGCGGCATCCGGGCGCTTTACCCTGATCTGTTGAAAATACCGGTGTCCAAAGGGGGATGCCCCCTGCTGGGGGGCAGGGGCAACGCAAAAGCATGGCAGGATGTGGAATGCCTTGGGTCTATCGTCAATCTACCGGACAATTGAAAGATAACGGTGTTCCCGTGACGAAGGGATAGTCCGGTATTGATGCAGGAAAGAACAATTCTGCAATGGAGGGCGTTCGTCATGTCGGACCAACGCCAGCAGGTGATTATTCGATTGGTGCGCCGTTTTTTCATTCGCATTCCGGTGCATATACAATGCGCCTGACGCCGATAAATGGGAATATCGCTTTGGGGCGTACTGGTATCATGATGCATGGTGACAGCAAGGCACATCCGGGTCGTGCTTTGAATGGTTGTATGATTGTTTCATATTCTGCACGTCAGAAGGTATGGATGAGTAACGACCATATTATCAAGGTAACAGAATGAATGTCCGTATTCCCTGTCTGATATCGTTCCTGATGGTGGCGAGTATATCCGGCGTCATGGCGGCACCTGCAAAGGCGCCGGACTGTGCCGACTGGCCGGGCAGTATCGCGTATGGAACCCTGAAAAATGCCGGGATGATTGACCCGGATCAGATGGATTTCACGGCCACGAAGGCCACGCGCCTTGCGGCAGAGCCCAGAGGGCACGGCCTGTATCGCGAGGTTTATCATATTACCTTTCGCGAGAAGACCGGCAAAACATTCGATGTCATTACCACCAGCGATGCGTCGAATGAGGAATGTTCCATGTCGGATGTGGATGTCTTCATTGTTACGGCGCATCCCGGCCCGGGGTTGTAATTTCGGGGTTATGAAAGACTGTTTGAAAACAAGCCATTGATAAAAACAAGAAAAGTTTTTGGGTGCTGCCTTTTGATCGAAAAAGGCAGCGTCTTTCGAAGGTTTCTGGAAAAATATTCACCCAAAACCTTTATCATTTCAGTATGTTATAGCGCCTGACGTTTCAAACGGTCTCTGGGTCCGGGGGTGTGATCCGGTATCCGTTTTTTCTTGGTGCATGAGGCGCGTCGGCACGTGGAGCCCCCCGGTTCTGGCTCTGGCTCTGGCTCTGGCTCTGGCTCTGGCAGCGGGTACGCGCCCTGCACCCTGATCTGTTGAAAATACCGGTTTCCAAAGGGCGATGCCTTTTGGTGGGGGTTCGGGGGCGACGCCCCTGATGGCCTGTGCCCCCGCATGCGGTTTTACTTAAAAAATATGGAGGCTGTGCATGCCTTTTCCCAATACGGTCAATTATAACTGGCCCGTATCCTTTGCGGGTGCGTGGGCGTCGGAAAACCCGCGCCGGTCGGTGCTGGCGTGGGCCAATGGCCTGCGGGCGGGTGCGGGCGGCGTTGCTGTCGCGGCGTTTGCGTGGGTGCAGGCGGACGGGGCATCGGTGCTGAACAGCCCGCCGTCCGGTGCGACGGCCACCACCACCGCCACTGCCACCGCCAGCGTGTCCGCCGGGGCCGTGTCCGCCCTTGCGGTCACATCGGGCGGGGCGGGATACAGTTCTGTCCCGACCGTTACACTGTCGGGTGGCGGCGGCAGCGGGGCGGTGGCTGTGGCCACGATCAGCAACGGCGTGGTGACGGGCATTACCGTCACGTCCGGGGGCACGGGCTATACCACCGCGCCGACGGTCACGATTGCATCCCCCGTGGCGACGCCCGCCGCACCGGACGGGTTTGTCGTGCGTGAACAGCAGGGGCTGATGACGCAGTACCTGCAGGAAGCGACGATGACCATCCCGCAGGGCTTCATGGTCACGCTGGCGGACGGGGGCGACGTGTTCTGCGCCTGCGCCGATGACGCCGCGCGGGGGGATGTGGTCTGCGCCTCCATCACGGATGGCAGCGTGAGCGCCATCGCACCGGGGGCGGACGTGCCCGACGGCTATGTCGCGACCGGCTGGCGCGTTGCCCTGCCTGCCACAACCGGCGGCCTGATCGCCATTACGAAAGCTGCTTCCTGATGAACGCATCCCTGTTTCGCAACGACGCGCCGGTGCTGGCGCGGCAATATGGCATCCATCTGGAGGGCGTGCGGGACTATTTCCCCGCAGGTGGCCTCGCCATGGATGCCGATGGCGCGGTGACGGCGGCCAATTCCGGCATCCCGGCCATTTTCACCACCTATACCGATCCGGTGGTGATCCGTGCGCTGGTCGCGCCCACCCGCGCGGCGCAGATCTATGGCGAGGTGCGCAAGGGCGACTGGGTCACGGATACGGCGATGTTCCCTGTGGTCGAACTGTCGGGGCGCACCGCCGCCTATGGCGATTACAGCGCCGATGGGGAGGTGGACGCCAACGCCAACTGGATCAGCCGCCAGTCCTTTCATTACCAGACCTGGACCCGCTGGGGCGAACGCGAGGTCGCGCGCATGGGGGCCGCGCGCATTGACCTGGTGAACCAGCGCAACCTGGCCTCCATCTCCGTGCTGGGCAAGCAGCAGAACCTGACCTACCTTTTCGGGGTGGCGGGGCTGGAATGTTACGGTGCGCTTAATGACCCGCAGCTTCCCGCCGCGATCCAGCCGCTGCCGAAGGTCACGGGCAATGGCACGGCCACGGGGGCGGCCGACTGGCTGGCGATGTCCGATCCGTTGCAGTGTTTTGACGATGTGCTGCGCCTGTATGCGCAGTTGGTCACGCAGATGGGCGGCAACCTGACGCTGGAGACGCCGATGACATTGGTACTGCCGACCGAGCGTCAGCAGTGCCTGCTTTATGCCAACCAGTATAACGTAAAGCTGCGTGAACTGTTGGCCGAAAGCCTGCCGAACCTGCGTATCGAGACCCTGCCCGAGGCCGGGACCGCGCTGGGTGGTGGCATGGTGGCGTCCACGATGATGCAGCTTTTTGTCAATGAGGTCGAAGGACAGGCCAGCGTGTCCACCGGCTTTACGGAAAAGATGCGCGCGCACGCGGTGGAACGTCACTCCACCTCCGTACGGCAGAAAAAATCGCAGGGCACGTGGGGAACGTTGTGGTTCTATCCGCAGGCCTGCGCCACCATGACGGGGATCTGATGGATATGGCGACATCGAACAGCACGGTTACGGTCCTGTGCCGCATGCCCTCGGGGCTGGTGCTGGACCTGTATGATGATGCGCTGCTGGCGGCGCGGGCGGGCGATGCCCGGCGGGGGCAGGGTGCAATGGCGCCGCCGGTGCCGCGTGCGTCCGTCCGCCTGGCCGGTGCGCGACGCGACCCGCGTTATCACCCGCGTGATAACCGCCTGCTGGGCATGGCGGGCCGGACGGAGGTGCCTGCCGATTTCTGGAGCGCATGGTGCGCGCAGAACCCGGATTTTGCGCCCCTGCGCCATGGCCTGATCGCGGCGGAGCGCACGGCGGATCGCGCGACATCGTGGCTGCGTGAACATGGGGGCACCCGCACGGGTCTGGAACCGCTGGACCCCGATGCGTTGCCGGTTGTGGGTGTCACCCGTCGCGACGCGGCATGACCGCCGACGTGGCGTTCGATTATGCGGCATGGGCGCAACGTTTCGTGGTGCTGGCGGCGCAGGTGAATGCGTCACAGGCCGCCGCATATTTTGCGGAGGCCACGGTGATCCTGTCCCCGCGTGCCCGCACCGCGCAGGACGCGGCGCGACGGGGGGTGTTGCTGAACCTGCTTGTGGCGCATATCGCGCAACTGGATCAGCAGGTGATGCAGGGCAATGGCCTTGTCGGGCGCATCAGCGACGCCACACAGGGCAGTATTACTGTCCGCGCCCAGATGGAGGGGCAGGCCCCTTCTGCCGCATGGTTCAACCAGACCCCTTATGGCGCGCAGTTCTGGGCCATGTCGCGTCGCATGCGCCTGGCACGGTATGTGCCGGGACGACCGCAGCCGGCATGTGTGTGGCCCTGAATGCCCCGCCCCACCCTGAATCGTTAAAATTCATGGTTTCCAAAGGGCAATGCCCTTTGGTGGGGTTCAGGGGCAACGCCCCTGACGCAATCAGCAGGTTACCCCTCAGGTCACAGCCCGCCCCCGACCGGGAACGCCCCCCTGCACCACGATCTGTTACCCAGTCATGGTTTCCAAAGGGCAATGCCCTTTGGTGGGGTTCAGGGGCAACGCCCCTGATGCAATCAGCAGGTTACCCCTCAGGTCACAGCCCGCCCCCGACCGGGAGCGCCCCCCTGCACCACGATCTGTTACCCAGTCATGGTTTCCAAAGGGCAATGCCCTTTGGTGGGGTTCGGGGGCAACGCCCCTGATGCCGTCGGCCTTCCCGATCAGGACCGCGCCTCCTGCATCTCTAAAAATCATGATTTCCAAAGGATATTTACCTTGCTGGATGAAGGACGGCCGACATGAACCTTTTCGGTGCGGCGGTTGCTGTGGTGGGGGCTGTGGGGCCGGGGTCTGCGGCCACGCTGAAGCTGTCCACCGGCAGTGTGGGCAATGCCGATTTTACGCGCACGCCGCAATATCGTGTGGTTGCGGCGACGGTGTGGGTGCAGGCGCTGTCGTCGGACGAACTGGCGCATGTGGGGGATTTAAGCCAGCAGGGCGCGTTAAGGGTCGTGTATGTCGCGGGCGATGTGGGCGGCATGGACCGCGCGGCGGGCACGGGCGGGGACATTGTGAATTTTGATGGCGCGGACTGGCTGGTGGTGCGCCAGATGGAGCAATGGGGGACAGCATGGTCGAAGCTGATGGTGCGCAGGCAGCCGCAGGTGACGTGACCGAGGGCACGGTGCTGACGGCGTTGGGGCAATGGCTGTGTGCGACCATTCCCCTTCCGGCGGATGCGGTGATGGTGGGGCAGGTCAACCGTGTGGCCCCGCCCTGTGGCGCGTTCGCCATCATGACGGTGGCGGGACGCGGGCGGATCGCCACCAACCGCACGACCTATGGCGCGGGATGCCGCATCGTGTGGATGCAGCAGCAGGTCGATGTGCGTGTGGACCTGCATGGCGCGGGTGCGGGCGATGGGGCGGGGCGCATCGCGCTGCTGTTTCGTGACCCGGCCTGCGCCGCGTTCCTGGCGGGATATGGCACGATCGCGCCGCTTTACGCCGCCCCGCCCCGACAGCGCGATTTCGTGTCCGACGCCGCGCAGTACGAGGATGTGTGGCAGGTCACAGTGTCATTGCAGGTCAATTCCACCGTGACCTTTGCACAGGATTTCGCAAACGCACTCAATGTCGGGATTTTCGAGACCGACGCAACCTTTCCACCGGAGTAAAATATGGCCGGCATTCCTGTTTCTTCCATCGTCCGGGTTACACCCGGCGTCCTTGCGGCGGGGGGCGGTGTCGCGTTCCTCAATGCGCTGGTGCTGTCGCGCAATGCGGGGCTGCCTGCATCGGGGGTCAGCGTGTTCACCTCCGCCGCCGATGTCGCGGCGATATGCGGGGAAAACAGCGTCGAATACGACATGGCGCAGGTCTATTTCACGGGGTACACCAATGCGGTGCAGACGCCCTCGACCCTGCTGATGGCCGCATGCCCGACCTTTGCCGATGGCGCGCAAGGCCCCGTGACCGCCACGGCCACCGCCACGCTGTCGGCGGGGGCGGTGCAGGCAATCGCGGTGGGTAATGGCGGCAGTGGATATACCACCGCGCCCAGTGTCACAGTGTCGGGCGGCGGTGGCAGCGGGGCCACGGCCACCGCGACCGTCGCGGGCGGCGTGGTCGTCGCCATTACGGTGGGCGCAGGCGGCAGCGGATACAGCTCTGTCCCGACCGTTACACTGTCCGCGCCGGCAGGAAGCACATCGGGTGCGACATCAGGCACCACGCCGGGGGCCGTGATGGATGCGCTGGTGGCGGTCAATACCGGCTGGACCGGCTTTACCACCGCGTTCGAACCGTCATTGGCCGATAAACAGGCATTCGCACAATGGACGGCCGCACAGGGGGCGCGTTTTTGGTACGTGCCGTGGGATACCGATCCGCAGGCGGTGGTATCAGGCACGACGGTGGCGTTCGGCGCGTGGGTCGCGGCCCAGGATGTGGCGGGCGTCACCCCGATCTATGCCGATCCGATGGTCGCCGCCCTTGCGCTGGGATGGATGGCGTCGCAGGATTTTTCCACGACATCAGGGCGCACGACGCTGAAATTCCGGCAAAACGGCCTGATTACCCCCACCGTCCAGACCGCAGCCATGGCCAGTACGCTTGCGGCCAATGGCTACAGCTATTACGGCGGGTATGCCGGGTCGGGCACGGATTTCGAATTCCTGTCCGATGGCGCGGTGTCCGGGCCGTTCGCATGGGCCGACAGCTATATCGGGCAGGTATGGCTGAACGGATCGTTCCAGCGCGCCTTGCTTGGCCTGCTGCTCAATACCGGGCAGATCCCGTATAATGCGGATGGGGACGTGCTGATCGCCGCCAGCGTGCAGGACACGATCAATCAGGCGCTGGCGTTCGGGCTGATCCGTGCGGGCGTCACGCTGACGGCGGCACAGCAGCAGCAGGTCAACAACGCGGCCGCGCGCACCATTTCCGACACGCTGGCGACGCGGGGGTGGTATTTCCTGCCCGGTGCGTCCACCGCCGCCGCCACCGTGCGCGCGGCCCGTGCCTCCCCCCCATGTCAGTTCTGGTACACCGATGGCGGATCGGTCCAGTCCATCAGCCTGTCTTCGCTGGAGGTGCAGTAATCCATGAGCGACTATAACATTTCCGACGCCAACTCGGTCTTTACCATCACCGTCAGCAGCCTGTTCAACGCGCCGGTCACGCTGTCGAATTACAGCGCCGACCGCGCGTTCGAGGCGGACCAGCGCGAACTGGCGGAAACGCAGATGTCGGTTGATGGCTATCTGTCCGCAGGGTGGGTGCCACAGCCGGTGCATCAGTCCGTCTCCCTCGCCGCAAGTTCCGACAGTTGCCTTGTGTTCGAATCCATCGTCACGGCGCAGGATGTGGCGCGCACGATCTATCGCATCGGGGGCGAGATCCAGCTTCCGTCGGTGGGGCGGCGTTATACGCTGTTGCGTGGCGTGCTGCGTGCGGCAAGTGCCCTGCCCAATGCGGGGCGGGTGCTTGATGCGCGGCGGTTCGACATCCTGTGGGAGCGGGTTTTGCCCGCAGCCCTGTAATGGCGTTGAAATCCATCGAATATAGCGTGACGGAAGAGGGCGAGGACCTGGGCAAGGTTTTCGTCATCACCCGCATGAGTGCGTTTGATGCCGACCGCTGGGGCCGTCATGTGCTGCATGCGGCGATTGCCGGTGGTTATCGCGCGGTGGCGGATGACGCGGCAGAGGGGATGGGCGGCATTGCAGAGGCCGGCATGCGCATTTTTGGCATGATGGCGCCCGATGCGGCGGATGCCCTGCTGGATCGCCTGATGCAGTGCGTGCGCATCATCCGCGATCCCGCCCATCCCACCCCACAGCCGGTGATCCCCGCCGACATACAGGAAATCGCGACGGTGGGCCTGTTGCAGATGGAGGCGATGAAGCTGCACACGGATTTTTTTTCGGGCGCAAGCGTGTTCATCTTCCTCCCCGTCGCCCAGCTTCTGCTGGCGGTGGGCGAAGACGCGCGGAATGCGCCAACGTCGCGCGCGCCATCGCCTGCGTGATCGCATCCCGCCTGGCAAGCCTGCATGAACTGCAGGACGTCTATGACACCGAAGACCTGTATGACCTGCTGGAAATCGCGGCGGTAAGCAACCATAACAGCATCGTGGATCTGTGAAATGGCACCTGTCACCAATTCCTCCGCCAACGGCGTGTCGCGCGCCATGGAACAGGTGCGCCAGCTTGTACAGGCAGGGCGCGGGGCCGCCCGCAGGGTGGCGGCGCGGCGCCGGGCGGCGATGGCGGCCTTTCGCATGGCGCGGTCCTCCCTGCTTGCCATGCGCGCCGTCGCCCGCCGCGCGGGGGCGCGGCCCCCGTTGCATCCGCACGCCATGCTTCCCCCTGTTATGGGGGAAGGGCCCGCCGTCGATGGGCGGGCCGGTGCCGCCGCGCCTCCATCGGCCATGCGTGGGGATCATATGCGCGGGGATGC
Organism: Novacetimonas hansenii; assembly: GCF_014843995.1. Lineage (NCBI taxonomy): Bacteria > Pseudomonadati > Pseudomonadota > Alphaproteobacteria > Acetobacterales > Acetobacteraceae > Novacetimonas > Novacetimonas hansenii. The sequence continues at coordinate 708,546 of NZ_CP062147.1, forward strand.
CATGGGGGACGTGACGGGGAATGTGACGGGGGGCGTGACAGGACGCATGACAGGGCGCACCGTCAGGGATGATGCCACCGGGTCTGCCACTGGGTCTGCCACCGGGTCTGTCACTGGGCCTGTCACTGGGCCGGGCACAGGACATGTCGTTGCGCCTGTCGCTGTGCCTGTGACAGGGGAGGCGAATTCGTCCCCCCTCCCGCCCTCTACCCTGACCCCGGCGCAGCGTCAGGCCATTGCAGGTCGGGCGGGTGCCGTTGTGCGTGCGCCACCATATCCGCCCCCCATGCCGGTGCAGGGGCAGCAGGGGCAAGCGGATGGGAACGCCGGGGGCCTTGCGCCACAGGATGCAACCGTCCCCGTCACGGCAGCGGAAACCATCGCCGCGGATGCCGCCCGGCCTGTCGTCGCCGCGAAAAACCCGCCCCCGTCGGACCGGAAACTGTCTGGTGAGGCGGTCAGGTTACGCAAAGTGCAGACGGCCCGAATGCCGGCGGGAATGGGCTATTCCCGTTTGGCTGCGATGGGGGGGGCTGCAATGGGTGTGACTGCGATGGGGGCGGCTGCGAATATTGGGCAGGAAAGCGGATCTGGTGCATGGCATCGCGGCGATGCGGGTGATGTCTTGGGCGCGGGGCAATGGCATGCACCACGCGCACAGGACATCATGCAGGCATTTGGCATTGATGTGCATGGCGCGAAATTCGCCGATCAGGTAAAGGCCTATGCCCAGAAGATGCCGTCTGGTCTTGATCTCTATTCCCGAAAGGCAGGACGGGCGCTGATGTCAGGTTTCCATCCCCCCCGTCAGGCCACCGCACCCATACGCAGGTTTGATGAACGCCCCGTCAGTCGTGACGGCACTGAAGACCGCAAACGTGGGGCCTGGGCGGATATCATCACGCGGCAGATGGAAATGGCGAATATAGCGCCCGGCGCGACGGGCGGCCATAAAACAGAAGTGCATATCGGTGATATTGTCGTGCATGCCAATACCCATGACGGGAACAGGATTGCAACACAGATACAGCACCAGTTGCGCCAGTCGCTTCCGGCGCTGGCGAATACCGGCCAACGATGACGTCATGCCCGCATAAGGGACTGTTTGAAAAGTAATTCTCAATAACATCCTGAAATCGTAAAGGTTTTTTGGAAAATATTTTTCCACAAAGCTGTGCACACCAGCGCGGTTAACGCCGATGCGGTGCGGGAATGCCCGCCTATCATGCAGGAGATGCCCATGACCATGATTCCCGTCACCATGCCCACGACATGGAATCTGCCGTCGATGCAGGGGGTGCCGCGCGTTCTGGGGAATGTCGCGGATGATGTGCGGGCCATGGGTTCGGTCACGCTGGGCACCATGCTTGATGATTACCAGATCAGCAGCGCCGCCAGCCTGTGGGGGATATTCGACGCCACGGGGGCGCAGGTCCTGACGGCGGCGCATGTGCGCGCGGTGGAATTCGAAAGCGCGCACGCCATTTCCGACGCCCCGCAGGAAGACGGGGCTTTTGTTTCCTATAACAAGGTTGCCACCCCCCGTCGCTTTTTGCTGGAAATGCTGTGTGATGGGTCGCAGACAGGCAGCGGCGGCCTCGACAGCCTTGTTTCGCAATATTCCCCCATTGCCGCGTGGGGCAACATGACGGGTGGCGGGGCACGGATGGTGCGTGCGTCATTTCTGGCGACGCTTGCGGCGATGGAGGACGACACCGCGACCTATGCCGTGCATACGCCGGAATATTCGTTGGCGTCGGTCAATGTGGTCGGCCATCGTTACCGTCGTGAAACGCGCGGCGGGATCACGTTGCTGGTGGTGCAGGTCATGGTGGTGGAGGTGCGCTGTACCGCGACGCAATCCTATGCCACCACCGCGACGGCGGCAGGGCAGGTGATGCGGTCCGGCGGCACGGTGCAGGCCACCGATGCCACCACGGCGCAGCTTGCCAGCCTGGCGGATGTGATCTGACAAGGTGTCTGGTCGGACTTTTTCAAAAAATCCTTTATATAGGGCGCATTTCTGAAAAATCCCGCGTCAGGTGATCTCTGCGCGTTGCTTGAAACGCCCAACCCGACAGGATCGCGACAGTCATTAAGAGAGTGTTTGAAAAGGCAATTCCGACAAAATCATGAAATCATAAAAGTTTTTGGTGAAGCTTTTTCCAAAAATCTTCGAAAGACGCCGCATTTTTCGATCAAAAGTCAGCCCCCAGAAACTTTTCTTTTTATCAGTGGCCTGTTTCCAAACAGCCCCCAAGACAGTTTTGTGCAAAAGCCTCTGTCTGGAAATGTCTGCTCGCGCATTCCCCATTCCCAAAAAACCCTTTTGAAAAGGCGTCATAAATGGCGACCCCACAGGTCATTCCCCTGTCCGCCATCGCGGCGCAGTCGGTCAATGTCGTCGTGTCCCAACAGGTGATGCGCCTTGACATCCGGCAGCGCGCCACCGGGCTGTTCATCGATATTTCGTGTCGCGATACGCCGGTGTTGTGCGGTGTCATATGCCGCGACCGGACATGGATCGTGCGCGATGGTTATTTCGGGCTGCCGGGCGATTTCGCGTTCCTTGACCTCGAAGGAACCTCCGACCCGTCCTGTGACGGGTTGGGGGGGCGGTATGTGCTGACCTACAGGGAGGGGCAGAATGTCGCCTGATCCTGTCGCACCCTTCACGCAAAAGGCGCTGGAGGTCAGCTTTGGCGTGGCGTCGGGCGGGTTCGGCGCAGGGGGGACGGATACCGTCACGCTGTCGGGGCTGCGGTGCCATGCGCAGGTGACGAATGCCGGCCTGCCGGGTGGCAGCACCCTGTCCCTGCGGGTGGGGGGGATGGCCCTGTCGATGATGAACCGCCTGTCGGTGCTGTCGGCCATGCCGGCCGCCGATGCACCGCAACAGCAGATGCAGGCATGCGGCAACACCGTCACCCTGCGCGCCACCCATGATGGTGGCATGGACCCGGCCTTTGCATCGGGGCGGATGCAGGATGCGATTGCGCGCATCTACTTCATCGCGCGCAATCCCGCCACGGCCACGGTGGTATCGTGCATGTGCGTGGGGGCGATGGGGACGGTCATACCCTCTGGCACGCTGGTGCAGGACGGGGCCGGATATCATTACGCCGCGACCTCTGCGGGGGTGATCCCGGCCACTGGCACGCTGGCGATGGAATTCGCCTGCACCACCACGGGGCCGGTTTCATGCCCGGCGGGGGCGATTTCACTGTACCAGTCGGTGGCGGGCCTGACGTCGGTTACGAACATGGTGGCCGGTGTCAGCGGCGCGGAACAGGAAAGCCGCACCGCGTTCGAGGCCCGGCGCGCCGCCACCGTGGCGGGGAATTCCATCGGGTCCAACGCCGCCATCCTTGGCGGGCTGTTGTCGGTGCCGGGCGTGACGGATGCGTATGTGACGGACAATCCCACATCCGCCGCCATCACCACCGGCGGGGTGACGATTGCCGCGCACAGTGTCTATGCCTGTGTGGTGGGCGGCGACAGCGCGGCCATCGCGCTGGCGATCATGCAGAAAAAGCCGCCGGGCTGTGGCTATACCGGCACCACCATGGTGACGGTTGCGGACCCGAATGCGGCCTATACCACCGCGCCGTCCTATGGCGTGTCGTTCGATTACGCGACGCCGACACCGGTTTTCGTCGCCGTGTCGATGGGCAACGCGTCCTGCGTGCCATCCGACGCCCTGACGCAGGTGCAGGCGGCGGTGGCGGCGGCGTTTGACGGCACGGATGGCGGGACGCGGGCGCGGATTGCTTCACGCCTGTACGGGCCATGACCGGCCTGTGTATCGCGCAGTTCCGGCATGAAATCGTCGCCCCCGCCCTGGCGCATATCGGGCTGGGCGGGGATGCGGCGGTCAGCCTGCTGACCGGGACGGCGCTGGCGGAAAGCGGCCTGACCTATGTGGCGCAGGTCGTATCAGGGGGCACCGGCCCCGCGCGTGGCCTGTGGCAGATGGAACCCTTCACCCATGACGATATCTGGGCCACGTTCCTGTCGGATGCGCGTCTGTCCTCCCTGCGCGGGGCGGTGCTGGACCTTGCCTCCCAATGGCCCGCGCGGGTGTCCCAGCTTCCGGGCAACCTGCCCTATGCCTGCGCCATGGCGCGGCTGAAATATTACCGCGCGCCGGGGCCGCTGCCTGCGGCCGATGATGCGGAGGCGCAGTGCCGGTACTGGAAATCCAATTACAACACGGCGCTGGGCGCGGGGGCGGCGGATGGGCCGCATATCGCCCTGTTCCAGCGCGCGATCGAGGCGTGAGCATGGACCCTTCGACGATATTGTCCGAACTCCTGCCCTTCATCCCCGCATCCTATGTCGGCGCGGTGGTGGACTGGGTGTCGTTTGTCATCGCCGCATCCGCGCTGGCCATGCGCTACTGGCGGCCCCCTGCGGCGGGGTCACGCGCGGCGGCCGTCTGGATGGTGGTGTCCGCCATGGCGCAGGCGCGCGGGTGGAACGCATCGGCGTATCAGCCCGACCGCAAGGCCGTGATGGTGCCAAAGGATACGTCGCGCGTCGCCGCCGCCGCGACGCTGGGCCTGCATCCGGCCGATACGCGCCCGAATGCGCCGCGCACCAGCAGGCCGCCGGCCTGATGTGTGAAGTGTGACGTTGGTCCTTCGCAATGGTGGTCGATCCCGGCCAACGCCACGCCCCGTCTATACCGCCAGAACATTAACGATCCGTCGCCGCATCGCAGGCGACATATTGATGGAGGCACGGATATGCCCAACCGACCCAACCTGCGTCCTGTTATCCTTGTGCTGGCCTGTGGCCTTGCCGCCTGCGCCAGCAGCCCGCAGGGCAAGCTGCGGCAGTCGGTCTATGACATCGACAGCGCCTATCACGTTATTGCCGCCCCCATGCCTGACGTGATGGCGGGCAGGCTGCCGGGTGTCACGTTGACGGCCGCCGAAAAGACGCTGGTGAAATCCGCCAGTCAGGGCGTGTTTGACGAGATCGCATCCCTTGAAACCTCGATCGCGGGGGGAAGTTCGATCACCGCCACCGCCGTTTCCGCGCTGGAGGCGGATTTTGCATCATTCGAAACCTGCTGGACCGGCGTCAAGGCCGGGCAGCAGCCCCCGGCCTGCGCCGGCATCGCCACCACAACCAACACCACCACTGCGGGGAACTGACACATCATGGACGTCACGGAAATCGGCGCGATCGCCAGCGCGGCCAGCGCAGTGCTGGCCCTGATTGAAAAATATGGCCCCGAGGCATGGGCCACCATCAAGGAAGCGGTGGAAACCACCAAAAGCACCACCGGCCCCACCCTGGCGGAGATCGAGGCGATCTACATCAGGTGCAAGGCCGACAATGCGGCGATTCAGGCATCGTGAGCCTTTTTGTCGCGGGCCTGCTGGTCGGGTTCGCCGGCGGCCTCATCTCGGCAGGTGCCGGGGTGGGGCTGTTCCTGTGGCATCAGCAAAGGCGCGCACTGGCGGTGCGCATGGCGCTGGGAAGCCCGGATCACTGATCCGCTGTGGCTGTGCCAGAAATAGCAGGTCCACACTCAATGCTGCTGCCTGTCTTCTGAAATCCATAAAGCAGATAGGTAGTTATGGGGGGAGAAGATGTGGCTCACAAAGCGGACACAGTATTGAAAGATAGCTTTCAGTTGTCGGTTGCAGCGTCTTGATGGTGAAGCACATTACGCGTGGTTGGATATTTTCATTAAGACGAGACCACAAACAATGAAGATGGCAGCTAAAGCTCGGGTCAGCGTGAACGCTTCCCCCAGGATAACTATCCCAACCAGGAATGCCCCAACCGCGCCTATTCCTGTCCAGACAGTGTAAGTCGTTCCCAACGGCAGTGACTTCATAGCCAGAGACAGAAGGCCAAAGCTAATGAGCATCCCGACAAGCGTAATCATGGAAGGCCAGAATTTCGAAAATCCTTCTGACTGCTTCATAGCAGAAGCCCAGATTACCTCGAAGATACCCGCAACGATAAGAGCAATCCAGTGCACTGAAATATTCCTGTATTTTCAGAAATTTTAGAGACCCTGTCGCAGCAGAAGAATTGCAAGGAAAAGCATCATACACCCGATAACAAGATCCATAATCTTCCAGGATTTTGGCGTGGCAAACAGCGGTTGCAAAAAGCGTGCGCCATAGCCTAACGCTCCAAACCACAGAAAACTGGCAGATGCCGCCCCGGCTGCAAAAAATGGTCTAAGAGGGAGTGGCTGCGCTGTCGAAGCCGTACCCATCAAGAGAACCGTATCGAGATAGACATGCGGATTGAGCCAGGTGAACGCGGCGACTGAAGCCAAGGCTTTTGGTAAAGAGACAGAAGCGCCCTTGGCGACTGTCATGCTCTCTGTTCGCATAGCTTGTCGTAGCGTTCTCACACCGTACCAAAACAGAAATCCAGCACCAGCGAGCGTAAATCCTTTGGCGACTTGTGGGAGCGCCCCCAACAAAGCCCCCATTCCGCCCACCCCCGCGATAATCAGGACAGCGTCAGAGAAGCCGCAGAAAAGGACAACAGGACCGACATGTTCGTTCTTCAGGCCCTGTCGAAGAACGAACAGATTTTGAGCGCCGATCGCGACAATCAGCGAGGCAGAAAGCGCAAACCCGGAAAGAAAGCTGATCATGAAAGGCATCATTCAGCCTTCCTACGCAATGCAGTCAATGAAGGAAAACTTGTTTTTCTTATCCTGATGAAGCAATCCTTTATTGATGTTGGATTATAATGCTCTTGCGGCGGTCAGCGCTGTCATCCGGGAAGGCTCCTTTGATGGCGCGGCCAGGAAATTGAACATCACGGCTTCTGCAGTCTCTCAACGCGTCAGAGGGTATGAAGACAGGCTGGGCGCCTTGCTGATTATCCGTGGACAGCCATGCAGACCAACGGATTTAGGGCAGGCCCTGGTGACACATCTGGACAAAGTTCATCTGCTTGAGGCAGAGATTCCTCATCTTTCCCATACGTCAGGGCTCTTGTCCTCTCCTGATGTTACTCTCAGAATTGCCGTAAACGCTGATAGTCTCGCAACGTGGTTTCCAGCAGCTGTTTCATGTTTTGCTACAGAAGCAGGAGTTTGTCTCGACCTTCTCGTCGAGGACGAGACCTGTACAGCCGAGCGTCTTCGATCAGGCGAGGTTATAGCGGCAATCACATCCCAGACAGACCCGGTCCCCGGATGCAGCTCCATTCACTTAGGGGCGATGCCGTATGTTGCTTGTGCCTCTCCGGATTTTATAGCGAAATACTTCAGCGCTGGAGCGACGGCGATCGAGTTTAAGAGCGCACCTTGCATATGCTTCGACCGAAACGATGGCCTGGAGGCCCGGTGGTTGCGTACTCTGCACAATACAGATTTACCGCAGCGGGTACATTATATTCCCTCTACGCACGGCTTCCTTGATTTTACACTCAACAATATTGGATGGGGGTTACAGCCGCTCAGCCTCGTGGACAGATATCTGTCTCAAGGCAGTCTGATCGAAATCGTTCCCGGCCATCGCCTTGCTGTCGATCTTTACTGGGTCATACCTAGAGTGAAGAGTAAGTTATTGAACGACCTTACCCTTCACTTAAAAAATGAATGTGTTCGACATTCTTGTTTAGTCCAGAACACTAAACGCTGTCTGCATTCACCGTAGCCAGATCATGGTACAGGCGTTCCGATCCGGCCCGGGAGATGGCCTTTGATACGGCTCCATTGCAGGAAAGGGGCAGGCCGTGACGTTATCAGACGCCGACCATGACGTCGGATGCCTTGATGATGGCGGTCGCGGCTTCACCGACCTTCAGGTTCAGGTCCGCCACTGCTTCGTTGGTGATGGAGGCCGTCAGGATCGTGCCGCCGATGTCGATGCTGACATGCGATGTGGTCGCGCCCTTGGTGATCTGGGTGATGGTCCCGGCGATCTGGTTACGTGCGCTGATTTTCATGTGTGAATGCTCCGCTGATGATGTCCGGCCCCTGTTGTATCCACGAATGGTGACATGTGGCAAACCGGCGTGGCATCGCATTTCTGATGCATGTCATGCGGCATAAGGCACCGCCTGAAAACACCCCATTGATAAGGGGATGTTTGAACAGTCAGCACAGGGAATGCCCCGAAATCATAAGGCAGGTTCTGGCGAAGGAGTGTTCCAGACAGCCTCGACAGAACGCCTCCCTGTTAAGAGACTGTTTGAAAAGTCAGGCTAGATAACATATTGAAATTATAAAGGTTTTTGGTGAAGCTTTTTCCAAAAAGCTTCGAAAGACGCCGCCTTTTTGAAAAAAAGGCAGCACCCAAAAACTTTTCTTGTTTTTTTATTAAGTAATTGTTTTTAAATAATCTCTTATGAAAATATAGTTTTATGTTTTTCATGATTGACGCAATGTTGTTGCGTAAAAAACCCCGATCCGACAGCCTGCCTGTGCGACATGGGCAGGGCGGATATTGCCCGGTGCCGCCTGTTTGCAAAAGGGCGCCACCGGGCAATGTGGGGCATGGCCCTTTACGCCGGGCCTGCGGCAATGGCCTGACGGACACGCGCGGGGCTGGCATGGGGGCGGCCGATGCGCGTGATGTCGAATGGCGTGGTCTGGTAAATGCGGTTGATCCAGTTCCCCGCCAGCAGATGCGCATGGCTGCGCCAGCGGTTGATCGGCGCGCGGGTGGGGTCATCTTCGGGGAAGTAATCGTAGGGCACGCCGACATCCATCCCGGCCGCGATATCGCGGAAATATTCATCGGCGAGCGAGGTGGAGTCATATTCCAGATGGTTGAACATGTGCAGCGAATGGTGCGACGGGTCATCAAGCAGGCACAGCCCCGTCTGCGCGCTTTCGGCCAGTACGGCCATGCCGCTGTGGGCGGGGATGTCGGCGCGCCGCACCTCTGTCCAGCGCGAAACCGGGACGCAGACATCATCGGAAAACCCGACCAGATACGGCGATGCAGGCACCAGCACGCGATGGCCGTACACCCCGAACGCCTTTTGCGGCAGGCAGTGTTTGGGCATGCCGTGGAAATGATGCACCGCCGCCTGCGCCGCCCAGCAGATATTGAGACATCGATGCACGTTCGTCTGTGTCCAGTCGAAGACCCGGCGCAGTTCGTCCCAGTATGTGACATCGGAAAATGACAGCCGCTCCACCGGGGCGCCGGTGATGATGAACCCGTCGAAACGTTCGGTGCGCACATCTTCCCACGCGCGATAGAACGACGTCATGTGATCGGCAGAGGTATGGCGTGGGATATGGCCGCCAATCCGCACCAGCGTCAGTTCGACCTGCAACGGCGTTGCGCCAATCAGGCGGGCGATCTGCGTTTCGGTGCAGATCTTGTTGGGCATGAGGTTCAGAAGACCGATCCGCAGCGGGCGCACATCCTGACGGATGGCGTCGGCCTCGCCCATGACCATGACGCCTTCACCCTCCAGCGTGGTGCGGGCGGGCAGGTCGTCGGGAATCTTGATTGGCATTTTACGTCCGTTCTCCAACTTCTTGGTTGGGACAGACGCATGTGGCTTGATCCGTTTGGTTGCCGGGTCCGGCCACATCCTTCCTTGCGGAAGCGCCACCTTGCCCGGAATGGCAGGTTGGCGTTGGGCGTCGCCCCAACTCCTGATGCTGCGATCCTTCTATGCCTGGTCGTGTGGTATTTCAAGCCCGAAAAGCATTCTCCCCACCCTGTGAAGCCGTGACCTGCGGGCGCGCAGGACCCCGGCGGCGGTTGTGTTGGGGAACAACGTGCTGATAAACAAGGTGAAAGCCACCCTCTGCCACCGTGTTTTCAAAAAATCCGCTCCCCCGCCCCGCCCCTTGGGCACGCAGGCCGGGCAGGGCCGGGCAGGGCAGGGCAGGGTAGGGGGCCGTGCAGTCAGTCGTCGGTCTGCACGCGTTCGCGCACGACGCGCCGTGCGGCATGTTCCGCACCCAGCCGGTCGCCACGCCCGAACAGCTTCTGTCGCAATGTGCCGGGAGGGTACGCCGTCCTGTAACGCCCGCGCCGTTGCAGTTCGGGGATGACCAGATCCACGATGTCCTCGAACGTTTCCGGTGCGACGGCATAGGCAAGGTTGAAGCCGTCAATGCCGGTCTGCGCCACCCATGCCTCCATCTGGTCCGCGATTTCGGCGGGGCTGCCCACGATGGTCGGCCCCATTCCGCCGATCGCCGCATGCCGCGCCAGTTCCCCCACCGTCCATACCCGTTCGGGGTCCATGACCGTCAGGCTGTCGATGGCGGAATGGATCGCATCATTGCGGACATGGCGCACGGGCGCATCGAGCGCATATTGCGAAAAATCCACCCCCGTCCATCCCGACAGCAGCGCAAGCGCGCCTTCGGTGCTGATATAGCGCTGGTATTCATTGTATTTGAACACCGCCTCTTCATGCGTGGGCGCGGTAATGACCGTCAGCAGCGCAAAGACCAGCGGTTCCCCCGGTGCCCGCCCGGCGCGCCGGGCGCGTTCGCGGATGCCCGTTGTGGTCTGGCGCACCACCTCGCGCGATGGCCCGGCGATGAAGACGCATTCCGCATGTGTCGCCGCGAATTCCTGCCCCCGTGGCGACGCCCCCGCCTGAAACAGGACCGGCGTGCGCTGTGGCGAGGGTTCGCACAGGTGGATCGCATCGACGCTGAGGTATTTTCCCTCATGCCGGATGCGATGTACCTTGGACGGATCGGTAAAGACACCACTGGCGCGGTCACGCAGCACCGCTCCGTCCTCCCAGCTTCCTTCCCACAGGCCATAGACCGCCTGCATGTATTCATCCGCGATGTCATATCGCGTGTCGTGCCCGTGCTGTCGCGCCTGTCCCGTGCCGCGCGCCGCGCTGTTGAGGTATCCGGTGACGATGTTCCACCCCACCCGCCCGTCCGTCAGGTGATCCAGTGTGGACATCCGCCGTGCGAAGGGGAAGGGATGTTCATAGGACAGCGTGCATGTCACGCCAAAGCCAAGGTTGCGCGTCACCGCCGCCATGGCGGGCACCAGCATTGCCGGGTCATTCACCGGCACCTGCGATGCATTGCGCAACGCCGCGTCGGGCGATGCGCCATACACGTCATAAACACCCAGCACATCAGCCAGAAACAGCGTATCGAACAGCCCGCGTTCAAGCAGCCGCGCAAGCTCGATCCAGTAGGACAGGGTGTTGTACTGTGCGGAACGGTCGCGCGGATGCCGCCACAGGCCGCTGGCCTGATGGGAGACACAGTTCATGTCGAACGCGTTAAGGCGTATTTCCTTCATGTCAGGCCCCCTGTGGCCAAGGATTGGGTCATAAGAGTTTCCGCAATGCCGTGTTCCTTGAAAAACACGGCATATTCATATGTTTTTTCCAAAAACCATCGTTCAGGCGCCGGCCACCCGGCACCTGATCCGTCAGTCAAAGCCCATCGACACACCGGCAAACACGCCAAACCCGTCACCGGGCTGCATGACCGAAAGCTGCTTGCCCGCGGACTGGTATCCCGGCACGACAATGGCGGCATAATGCTTGTTCGCAAGGTTGTTGAAGCTGAGGAAGACTTCGCGATGCTTGCGCGGCCAGGCATAGCCGATATTGGCGTTATAGATGTGATAGGACGGTGCGAAATACGTCATGTCATATGACGCCCCGACCTTTGACGAGACCTGCGCATCAAACCCGGCGTAAAACCCGTTATGCATGTCAAGGTGGATTTCCCCCTGATAGAAATGTTCGGGAATGCCCGGCAGGCGGTTATGCCCGAACACCGCATCATGGCGATAACGGAAATCCTGATAGGTATAGGCCTGACGCAGCGACAGCGTATTGCCCGACCATTTCAGCAACTCCGTCTCCAGCGAGAATTCGACCCCCTGATGCGTGGTGGGCGAGGCATTGCCGTAAATCGACGTGCCCGCCGCCTCCGACTGTGGGGTCATCACCGTCAGCAGTTCGTTGCGCACGGCGGAATGGTAGTACGACAGGCTCCATTTATTATGGAAATAATGGCCCGTCGTTCCGATTTCGAACGTGGTCGCGGTCTGGTTGCGCAACCGGCCCGATGTCGAATTTTCCCCCGCATAATTCTGCAACGGATATGCGGCGGCATTGTAATATGCCCCGGCATAGTTGTAGTTCCAGTCGTTGGGCGGCTGGATGCTGCGGCTGACGTTTCCGTAAATCTCTATGTTATGATAGGGGATATAGCGAAATCCCCCGCGCGGGATGAAATTGACCGACGATGTGCCAAGGTGCGACCGGTTGGGATAGGTCACGTCAGATTCCCGCCCGATGAACGCCAGCGCGCCTGCCGCCGTCAGCCACAGGTTATGCGCAACCTCGGTATTATTGCGCAGGTGGAAATAATTTTCCGTCCCCCCATATTTGACATGGCGCAGCGTCTCGCCCAGGGGCTGGCCCGCAAACAGCCCGGCATTCGCCCCGCTATTGACGCGGATATGGTTGGTCTGCCACGCGTCAAGATCGCTGTAGGTCAGGATGCCGAACTGCGTATCGCTCTTGTGGCCCGACAGTACGTCATGGCGGTCGTAATTCAGCACGCCCGCCACGGTCTTGTATCCCCATACCTGCGATGTGGCGTTGTTTTCAATGTCGATCGGCGCATCTTGGTAATTGAAGCCAAGTTCGATTTTCGATGCATCGTCAATGCGGATGGTGGTCATGTCGCCGTAATACTTGGTCCCCGGCTGGATGCGGTGCGCCCCCCATGAATAATAGGGCGACTGGCTCTGCTTCGGGTCGGACAGGATCTGGTCGCGCGTCAGATAGCCGGGATAGCCATTGACCGTCTGGCGATACCGGAAAAATGCCCGTGTGGACACGCGATCATTGAAACGATAACCAAAGTTGGCGTTGATGCCGAAACTCGTCGCCTTGGTGTTTTCCTGATACCCCCCGCGATAGGAATTGGTCACGCTGACAAAATAATCGAACTTGCCGATGACCGCGCCCGAACTGACCTGTTCCTTGACATAGCCAAAGCTTCCGGCCTCCACACGGGCCTGGTATTTCTGTGCGTCGTATCCGGTCTGTGTGACGTAATTGATCGCCCCACCCAGTTGCAGGCCACCATAATCGAACGCATTGGCCCCACGCAGCACCTCGGTATAGCGCAGGCCCAGCGGTTCAAACAGTTCATAGGGCGTGCCGGCGGGCGTGGTGACGGGCAGGCCGTCGAACATCATCAGCATGCCCGAACGGAAATAGTTGGTGCCCGTGGCGATGCCCGACCCACGGATCGACAGGCGCAGCCCGTCCCCCCCGCCAGAGGATTGCGCAAACACGCCGGGCTGGAACGACAGGGCGTCGGCGCTGGTGAAATTGCGGCCCTTGAGCGTCTTTTGCGCGTCGATCACGCTGGTTGCGCCGGGGATGGAGGCCAGACGCGCTTCGGCGCGGGTGGCGGGGGTCTGGCGCTGGCGGGAGACGGAGATGACCTCCGGGCGCGATGGCGGTGTGGCGGTGGGTGTGGCGGCGCGCACCGCGGCCGGTGACAGCCCCCGTGACGTGCCCCGTGCCGTATCGGGGGCTGTCGTCGCGTGGGGCGTGCGCGCGGCATGCACCGTCGCATGCCTGGCCTGCGTTTCGCCGCCCGGCGCGGCAAGCGCATGGGGAAGGAAGATGGTGGAACTGAAAAGATACGAACCGAAAACCAATGTCCGGTGCGTTGGACGTCGTGGGGGCGCGTCAGGTGGGGAAGTCACGAAGGGACGTGGCATAGGAGGGGGTTCCATGGAACATGTCTGTCGCAGCGGGGAAGGTCGGGAGGGGATCGGGCATCAGCATCGACACGATCCGTGCGGGGTGCGGGGGATGGGGGACATCATCGGGTGCCGTCTCCGTCGGGGTGTGGGGTCATTGCGCTGCGGTGCGGCCATATGCGCGGTTGAACCACAGCAGCGGCGCGGGCTGTGCCGGGGCCGACAGCGCGATGTCGATCACATGGGCGAACACCACCGTATGCGTGCCGACATCGCGGATGTCGCTGATGCGGCAGTCAAGGTTCGCCAGCGCCCCGTCCAGCAGCGGCGCGCCACTGCGTCCACGCCGCCATGTGGCCCCGGCGAAACGTTCGGCCATCGTGTGCGCACGGCTGGCGAAGCGGTCCGACAGGCCCGCCTGCCCCGCATGCAGCACGTTGATCGCCAGAACACCGTGGCGCATGATGTGCGCGTGCGCGCTTGCGGTGCGGTTGATGCACACAAGCACGGTCGCCGGCGTGTCGGACACGCTGCACACCGCCGATGCGGTAAAGCCATGTGCGCCGCCTTCGCCATCGGTGGTCACGATGCTGATGGCACTTGCCAGCGCGGCCATGCCGTCGCGGAAGGTCGCGGCGGAAACCACGGGGGCGGGACGGGTTTCAAGCAGTACGGTCATGGTCTCGTCCTCGGATCATGTTGAAGGGGAAATGCGGCCGCCCAGAACACGGCCGCCCGGAACACGGTCGCACGGCCATGGCGGGGGTGGCCCCCGGTCAGGCGCGGCTTTCGGCGGACAGGGCGGGCATATGCACCGTGGCGGCGGCGGGGGCTGCGCGCAGGGCGGGGTCCATGTCGGGGTCATATCCGAACACGTCCCACCGTGACGCCAGCGTCATCACCAGCCCCCCCGACGGCGCGGCCAGCACCAGCCAGAACAGCGCAGTGCCCAGATGCGTGCCCAGCCATGGCAGGAATGTCAGCGCAAGGGTGGAACCCACCCCCGACACCAGCCGCGCCAGCCCGATGCCCATCCCGCGCAGTTCGGTGGGATAGCTGAGGGTGGGATAGGCCATAAGCTGGCATCCGGGACCAAATCCCTGTGCGAAGATGAAGGCGGCGAACCCCGCGACGACGATGGCGGACCCGATGCTGTCATGTGGCGTCCCCACCAGCGCCAGCGCGCCGACGCCGGCCATCTGTAAGGCATATCCCCACATCAGCGGCAGGCGCGAACGCACCGAACGCGTCAGCCGCACCCCCAGCAGCCCGCCGGGAAACGCCACCAGCAGGTTGAGCACAACGGAAATGACCAGCACCTGCACCGCGCTGGCATGCAGCATCGCGCCCAGCAGGCCGGGCATGCCAAATATGATGGCGCAGTATGAAAACGAACTGATGAGCGTCATTCCCGCAATCAGCAGCCCGCGCCGCAGCAGTGGCGCGCGCAGCAGGCGGCGCGGGTCGGGCGCGGGGACGGGCGGCGGCGTGGGCCGGGGGCGTACGATCGGGTCCACCCCGTGGGAACGGCGGATGATGTCGGCCGCACGCACCAGATCGCCGCGCCGTGCGATCCAGACGGGGGATTCACTCATATACCGCCCGCGCACCATGATGATTATCAGCGCGGGCACCGCCCCGAACGCCAGTGACGCCCGCCACAGCCATTGTGAATGCCCCGCCGGCAGCACCTGCGCCAGCGCCAGGACGATGACAAGGCACAGCGACGATGCCGCATACCATGTCGGGCACCATGCGGCGGCCCGCGCGGCCTTGCTGCCGCGCCCGTCAAGGCGGGAGAATTCCGACAGGAACGCCATGGCCACCGGCAGGTCCATGCCCACCCCGAACCCCATGGCAAAGCGCGCGGCGATCAGCACGCCCGCCGTCGGCGCGAACCCCGCGACCAGTGCGGCGATGACAAAGCACACCATGTCCGCCATGAACACCGCGTATCGCCCGATCCGGTCCGTCAGCCACCCGCCCGCGATGCTGCCGACGATGGTGCCCGCATTCAGCGCGGCGGCAACCAGCCCGGTCTGGAACGCGGACAGGTGGAAATGCGCCTGCACGTCATTGATGCCCCATGACAGCGTCGTCAGGTCATAGGCGTCAAGGAACACGCCACCCAGCGCAAGGGCGACGACAATGCGCGCATGCCCCCCCGCGCGCGGGCCTGCATTGATGATGGCCGAAATGTCATCGGCGTCGCGCACGACGGGGCGGCCATGTTCCATTACGGGGCCGGGTGGGGATGCGGGCCGTGGGGTGGCGTTCATGATGTCACCTGTTCATGCTGGGGGATGCCCGGGCGGGCGATGTCCCCATGCGAAATGTCCTCATGCAAACCGTCCCGGTGCGCAGGTTCCGGGGACGCGGGTTCCGGCTGCGGCGCGCGCGCGTGCGCACTGTCATGGTCTGTATTGGCATGGTCTGTATCGGCACGGTCTGTATTGGCGCGGTCGGTCATGGTGTGGTCGGCGCTGTGACGGTCGCTACCGTGGCGCGCGGCGCTGTCGCGGTGCGCGCCCTGCGCCACCAGCGCGCGCAGGACGGTGGCCAGGCGCGCCACCTGACGCGAAACCTCCGGCAGTCCCATCAGCTCGCCAAAGCGCCCGCGTGCCAGCGGCCCCGCAACAAACAGCGTCGCCTCGGGGTGGGTGCCCACACAGGCCCGGCCCAGCGCATCGACATGCAGGCCCAGCCCCGTCGGGTCCATTTCCACCATCCCGCGCGCCGCCAGCCCGGCAAGAAAGGGCTGTGCCGCGATGATGTCGCCATGGGCGGGGCCGGTGGTGGTGATGATCGCATCGAACGCCGCCTCACGCGCATGGCCGTTGCCATGGCGCAGGGTGACGCGAAAGGTCTCGTCCTCCACCCGCGCATGTGTCAGGCGCGCGGCCATGAAGGTCAGCAGGCCCGCACGTTCGCGCCCGCGCACGATATCTTCCGTCGGGGGGGCAAGGCGGAAACGGTGCGTGTCCCAGAACGGGCGCAGGTGCCGGATCAGGCGCTGGCGTTCAGGCAGCGGCAGCGCGGCCCAGATGTCGGGGGCCTGTTCACGCAGGCGGTCAACCACCGCCTGCCATGGCTGTGGCGCATTGTCGCGCAGGGTGGCGCGCACCCGGCGCAGCACGTCGCGCGCGGTGCGTGCGGGCGGGGTGGTAAAGGCGCCGAATGCATCGACCTCCCGCGTGGCATGGCTGCGTGAACGCTGCCCCCGGCGCGAGATCGCGACAACCGGCCCCCGGTGTCCGCGCGCCTCCAGCGTGGCGATGGCGTCGGCCATGCTTAACCCCGTCCCCACAACCAGCACCCGGTCCGTGGGCGCGATGTCATCCAGCGCGCCCGCGTTCCATGGATTGGCCACCAGCACGGGATGCGCCCCCGGCCGCAGCGACAGCGCACGCAGCGGCCCCGGCGGGCGTGGCGGCGGATGGCTGGTGGCGATGACGACAATGTCCGCCACCATCTCGGCCCCATCGCTGGTGGTGATGACCCACCGGTTATCATCACGCCTGTATGCCGCAGCCACGCTGGCGCGGTGGTGTGTCACCTGCCCCGATGCCAGCAGGGGGGCGATGCGCGCGGCGACATAACGGCCAAAGACCGCACGCGCGGGAAAGCATGTGCCATCAGGGCGGCAGGCCGCATCGTCGCCCGCCACCGCGTCGGTGCGCACGATCCAGTCCATGAAATCCCCCGGATTGTCGGTATCCAGGCTCATGCGCGTGGCGGTGACGTTGATGCGGTGATGCGGGTCCGCCGTGCCATAGGCCACGCCCGCGCCAAGGGTGGGGCGGGGTTCGAATACGGTGACGCGCCGCGCGGGTGGCCCACCGGCATCGGCGCCATCACCCTCTCCCTCCCTGCGCGTCAGGTGCCATGCCAGCGCCGCGCCGGAAAAGCCCCCGCCGATGATGGCGATATGGGGGACGGGCAACGTGTCGGGCACTGTATCTGACAGTGTATCAGCCAAGGTCGTGGCCATGACGCGCATTCCCGCCTTCAGGCCGCGTGGGGCGGGCGGTGGTCGCCTGCGATGGTTTCGCCAAATGGCCCCATGTTGTTGGGCGTTGCGCCCGCGCGCACCGGATGCGCCGTCGGCAGCAGCGGCAGCACACGTTCACCGAACTGATAGGCTTCCTCCACATGCGGATAGCCGGAGAAGATGAACGTATCGATGCCAAGGCGGCGGTATTCGTCGATGCGTTCGGCCACCGTCGCCGCATCCCCCACCAGCGCCGTGCCCGCGCCGCCACGCACCAGCCCCACGCCCGCCCACAGGTTGGGGCTGATTTCCAGCCTGTCACGCTGCCCGCCATGCAGCGCGCTCATGCGTGACTGTCCCACGGAATCCATCCGTGCGAACACCGACTGCGCCTTGGCGATGGTCGCATCGTCAAGATAGCTGATGAGGCGGTTCGCCTCGGCCCAGGCTTCGGCCGTGGTTTCGCGCACGATGACATGCAGGCGGATGCCAAACGACACCTCCCGCCCGCGTGCGCGCGCCAGGGCGCGGATATGGCTGATCTTTTCGGCCACCTGCGCGGGGGGTTCGCCCCAGGTCAGGTATTTGTCCACCGATTTCGCCGCCACGTGGGACGCCGCCTCCGACGATCCGCCGAAATAGATCGGCGGCCCGTCCTTTTGCAATGTGGGAAACAGCAGGTGGCCGTCACGTACGGTGATGTGCTTGCCCTCGTACGTGACATGTTCCCCACGCAGCAGCGCGCGATAGATGTCGAGGAATTCGTCCGTGATTTCGTACCGCGTGGCATGGTCGGCAAACAGCCCGTCGCCCGCATTTTCCGCCGGGTCGCCCCCGGTGACGATATTGATCAGCAGCCGCCCCTGTGAAAACCGGTCCAGCGTCGCGGTCATGCGCGCGGCCAGCGTGGGCGACAGCAGCCCGGGACGCAGCGCAATCAGAAAGCGCAGCCGCCGCGTCAGTGGCGCCAGCGCGGAGGCGACGACCCAGCTATCCTCGCAACTGCGCCCGGTGGGGATCAGCACCCCGTAATATCCAAGCGTGTCCGCCGCCTGCGCCACCTGTTGCAGATAGGGAAGGTCCACCGGGCGCCCGCCCTTTTGCGTGCCGAGATAGCGGCTGTCGCCATGGGTGGGCAGGAACCACAGGGCGTTGATCTTTTCTGGAACGGAATAGGTGTCTGACATGGTCATGATGCCTTCGACAGGGGGGAGGGGGCGGGTTCGTCGGGGAACAGCGGCGCGGCCGGGGCATGCAGCGCCGCCGGGTCGCGGTATCGCGCGGCAAAGTGACGCTCCGGCAGGCGGGCCTGCCCCGGGCGTTCAAACAGGCGTTCGCGCAGGCTTTCCCCCGGCGTATAGGCCGTGCGGTAACGCCCGCGGCGTTGCAGTTCGGGGATGATGAGGTCGATGAAGTCGCGCGCCGTATCAAAGGAATGATACTGGCGCAGGTTGATGCCATCGACACCGTCGATATCAAGCCATCCCTCGATCTGTGTGGCGACGGTTGTGGGGCTGCCAACGGCGAAGAAGCGGCCTTCGTCAAAGGTCGCGATCTGGCGCAGGGCGCTGCCGATGGTCTGGTCGGGGCGGAAACGGCGGTTCATGTTGCCAAAGGTCACGCCCTCGCGCCGCAGGACGTCGCCAATGCGTTCGTTCGGGTCGTAACGGCGCAGGTCAATTTCCGCCTGTGCATGCACCAGCGCGCCTTCGGTGCTGTAATATTGCTGGTATTTCTCAAGCTTTTTGCGTGCCAGCGCATCAGTCGTGTCGGTCACGATGCCCGCCATGACGATGAAACGGATGTCATCGCCATGACGCCCATGGGCACGGGCGCGTTCGCGGGTGCGCGCGATATTGGCGCGCACGTCCGCCGTGGTCTGCCCGCCGATGAACACGACTTCTGCATGGCGGGCGGCGAATTCCAGCCCGGCGGGCGACCCGGTGGCCTGGAACACGACCGGCGTGCGCTGCCGCCCCGGCTGTACCAGATGTGGCCCCGCCACGCGGAAATGCGTGCCCGTATGGTTGATGCGCCGCACGGCGTCGGGGTTGGTATAGATACCGGCCGCCGCGTCATTGCGCACCGCCGCATCATCCCAGCTCCCCTCCCACAGCTTGTACAGCACATCCATGTATTCATCCGCGATGGCATAGCGGCGGTCGTGGGGGATTTCGTCGTCAAGGCCGAAATTCTGCGCCGCCGAACGCAGGTATGACGTCACCACGTTCCACCCCACACGCCCGCCCGTCAGCAGGTCCAGCGTCGCCATGCGCCGGGCAAAGGCGAAGGGCGGTTCATAGGTGGTCGAAAATGTGACGCCAAAGCCGACATGCCGCGTCACCGCCGCCATGGCGGGAACCAGCATCAGCGGGTCCAGATTGGGGATCTGCACCCCTTCGCGCAGGGCGGGGGCGTCGCCTGCGCCAAAACGGTCATAGGTGCCGATCACGTCGGCCAGGAACACCGCGTCGAACAGCCCCTCTTCCGACAGTTTCGCAACCTCCAGCCAGTACGCCATTTCCCCCATGCGGTGGCGGTTATTGCCGGGCATGCGCCACATGCCGTGGACGATATGGCTGACGCACGCCATTTCGAACAGGTTGACATGCAGTTGTTTCGGGCGTGCGCTCATGCCGCATGTTCCTTGCGCGGGGGTGTCCCGGCCTGCGTCCCGGCCTGTGCCTCTGGCTGTGCGTCCGCCCCCGTCGCGGCCTGCGTGGCGCGGGCCTGCCATTGCGCACCAAATTGTGTACCGTTCAGTATGTGATCGCCCAGTTCACGCTGCCGCTGGATCAGCGGGTTGTGCGACGCCAGCGTGCGTGCATTGCGCCAGTGGCGGTCAAGGCGTCGCGCCTCGCTCGTGGCGGAGGCGCCGCCGACCTCGAACAGGGTGGTCGCCGCCGACAGCACCTGTTCGGCCACCACCTGCTGCGCCTGATAGGCATGGGTCAGCGCGCGTTGCAGTTCCGGGCCGTCATCCGCGCCCGCAACCCATTGCGGATATGCTGCCGCCAGTGACGCCACCACCCGTTCCACCAGCGCGTCGGCAGAGAAGGAAAGCGCCGACAGACGCCCCACCACCGCCTGCACCAGTGGGTCATGGCGTTGCGCCACCTGTCCGGGCACACCGAACGTGCGGGTGCGTGGCCGCACGAACGCCACCGCGTCACGCACGATGGCGCGCCCGATCCCCGCCAGCGTGGCGAGGTGGAAAAGCTGGTAATAGGTCGTGAAATACGCCTCGGTCGGGAATTGCGACAGCGGCGTGCGCGACAGGATGTTTTCATCGGGCACCACCACGGCGTCAAAGCGCGTTGTGCCGCTGCCGGTCAGGCGTTGTCCAAACCCGTCCCAGTCGTCAATGCGCTCCACCCCCGGCGCGGTGGTCGGCACGGCAAGTGTGATGCGATGCGGCCCATCCGCCGCGACCGCGACGATCCATGATGCATACAGCGTCCCGGTGGAGTAGTATTTTACCCCATCCAGCCGCCATAGCGTAGTGTCCGCCATCCCCCCCTCACGCCGCAGCGTGGTGCGCACGCCCGTGCTGTCGCCCAGTTCGGCCATCGCCGCGCCGAACACCGCGCCATGTCCCGCAAGGTCCAGCCAGCGCGCGGCCTGTGGCGTGTCGCCTTCGCGCAGGCGGGCTTCGACGAAGGCGAAATGCGCGCGAAAGATCTGCGGCAGGTTTGAATCCGCCTCCGCCAGTTCGGATAACAGCGCGAAGGTTTCCGTCAGGCTTGCGCCAAGGCCACCATGGCGCACCGGCACCCGCAGCCCCGCGAACCCCGCATCCACCAGCCACTGTACCGCATCGCGCGCCAGCGTGCGGCTGTGTTCGCGTTCCACCGCGCCCTGGGCAATGCGTGCAAACACCGCCCGCAGCCGCGCGATGGCGTCGTGCCGGGTGGTGGGGAGATCATGTGAAGGATGTGCCGGACCTGTCATGGCGACCTCTGGGAAAGTGATGCAGGAATTAACGATTCCATGTGCGCATTATTACATTAACAACAGTATCAACAGTACAATGCGAGTCAATAAAATATTTGACGGATATTTTTTGTATTTTCAGGAGTCGCAGAGGATAATGGCGGAAAATTGCCGCATATCCCTGCGTGAAAAAGGACGCGCAGGGGGCATTCAGGGCAGGAGGGTATTGGTTGTATATAATTGATATATAATAGGTATAATAAGAAACCGGGCCGGATTTCCGGGTCCGGTTAAATTAACGATATTAAATAGTTTATTGTCCGCTGCATGGCCGCCCCGCCCCCTCTTGCAATCCGTGGGCAGGTCGCGTCATGTCGGGGAAAGGCAGCCCGGTGCGGTGGCCATGGCAGAGTGGAGAAAGCCTTGATGAATGCGCACGCCCCCCGATATCGCACACTCGACATGCCCGGCATTCTGGCGCTGTTGTCCGGCCTGCCTGACATTGCCGCCCGCCTTGGCGGGGATGGCGCGCAATGGACGATATGCGAGGTCAGTGACGGCAACCTCAATAACGTGTTCGTGGTCGATGGCCTGCATGGCGGCGTGTGCGTCAAGCAGTCACTGCCCTATGTCCGTGTGGACCCGTCATGGAAAATGCCTCTGGACCGCACGTTTTTCGAGGCGTCGTACCTGCGGGACATCCATCCCCTTGTGCCCGGCCTGACAACGCGGTGCCTGCATTTCGACCCCGACCTGTTCGTACTGGTGGTCGAAAGCCTGTCGGGACATACGGTGTATCGCACCGCCCTGATGGCGGGGGCGCAATGGCCGCGTGTGGTGCCCGACATCGCCACCTTTGTCGCGCGCGCCACATTCGGCACGTCGGTCCTGTGCGCACCGTTTGAACATGTGTTCGAACGTCAGGCGGTCTATGCCCGCAATACCACCTTGCGGCGTATTACGCTCGACCTTGTGCTGGATGATCCGTACCACGACCATCCGCGCAACCATTGGGATGACCGGCGGCTGGATGACGTGGTGGGGCGTATCCGCGCCTCATGCACGGTGCGGCGTGTGGTGGACGGGCTGCGCCTGCGTTTCCTGACCTGCCCGCAGGCATTGCTGCATGGGGACCTGCATACAGGCTCCATCATGGCCACGGCCACCGATACGCGCGTAATTGACGGGGAATTCGCCATTTACGGGCCGATCGGGTTCGATTGCGGGATGTTCGTGGGCAATCTGGTGCTGCGTCGCTTTGCCGATCCGTCACCCGATGCGGGGCGGGCGTGTGTGCATGACATCCACCGGTTCTGGAACGGGTTCGTAGCCGAATTCACGCGCCAATGGGCAACGGCGCATCCCACGCCGTCCGACCCGTCCGGGCCGTGCGCATTTTTCCTGCCTGATGCGGAGGATGCATCATCGCGCGGCGAACGGACGCCGGGGCCGTCACAGGACCCGTTACAGGATCTGCCGCCGGGCCGCGCGGCGTTCCTGCGTGCGGTGTTTGAGGACATGGTGGGATATGCCGCCACGGAAATCATCCGTCGCATCATCGGTTATGCCCATACCGCGGATTTCGACGTGATCCCCACGCATGATGCCCGCACCGTCCGCAGGCGCGCGGCGTTGGTGTTCGCATATGGCCTGCTGTGCCACCATGGGACGCATGACGGGGTGAATGCGGCCTTTGGCGCGTTGGTGGGGCAAGGGGAAGTGGAATGAAAATTTCGCTGGGGAAGTCTGGGGTTTGTCTTTGGCGCTGTTCGGAAATTCCGGCCCGCACCTTGCGGTGACACTAAAGGTTTTTGGAAAATATGTTTTCAAAAAACCTTTGAAATATATCACATTTTCACAGGGTATATGTCATCCGGGGACTTCCTTGCACCTTGTTTCAGGACTGTCTGAAAAGGTAAGTCCGATAGGATCGTAAAATCATAAAAGTTTTTGGTGAAGCTTTTTTCAAAAAGCTTCGAAACACGTTGCCTTTTCGATCGAAAGGTACCACCAAAAATCTTTTTCCATTGTTTCTCAACGGCTTGTTTTCAAACAGTCATCTAAGAAAAGTTTTTTGGTGCCGCCTTTTTCCAAAAATGCGGCGTATTTCAAAGCTTTTTGGAAAAAGCTTCACCAAAAACTTTTATGATTTCAGGGGGATTTGGTACAGACGTTTCAGGCAGCCTCTTTGGCGCATGCTGCACCCAGACCTTTTTCCGCTGCGAGACAAAGGCAATGTGCCCGCATGGGGTGACTGTGGCGTGCTGATGTGGGACAGGGGCCGCCTTTATGCGCAAAAGGCGGTGGTCCTGGGTCGTGTTGTCAGATGGAAAAGGTCGCCGGCTGTGCCGGTGGGCGTTCTGGCCGGGGCAGGCCGTGGTTTTCGGCCTGTCGTACCAGTTCGTCAAGCGTGACCTTGCGATATTCGCGTTCCAGCATTCCTTCCATCTGGTTCAGGAAGGGACGGATGACGGTATTGAACAGCGGGCCATTACGCCGTTCCATCCGGTCATGACGCGCCATGATGGCCTGGTGGATGTCCGACAGCAGGATTTCACGCGCCGGATGGCCCAGCCGGTATCCGCCATGCGGCCCCCGCACCCCCGACAGCAGGCCAGAGCGCGACAGCACCTGCAAAAGCGGTTCGATCCCGCGTCGCGCCATGCCTGATCGTTGCGCGATTTCCGTGGCGCTGACGGTGTTGCCGTGCATGCCGTGGAACGCAATGTCCAGCATGATGAAGATTGCCGTAACCGTGCGGTCGCGGAGGCCCTGCATATCGTATGTCCCGTGGTTATGCCCGCGTCACGACCGGCCGGACCGCCGGGGCGCCGGGCCTGCGCCCGCATGTCCGGCCGTGCGTCGTGCCGTCATGGCGCGGTGTGCGTGGGGGGAAGGGTTTCGATGAATTCCGCCAGCCAGCGCAGGCCCTGTGCCCATGCGCCCACGGCGGATGAATTGCCAAGGTGCCCCTGCGCCCCCGCCGACAGCAGGCGTGCGCCCCATCCGGTGGCGAAGGCCCGTGCGCGGGCGGGGGACAGCCATTCATCATTGCCACTGGCGATAAGGCGTGTGGCAAAGGGCAGCGGCGTGGGCGCAGGGGGCGCGAAATCACGCACCAGCCCCGGCACCTGCCGCGCGCGTGGGCCATGCAGGTCCGCCGGGGCGACAAGGAATGCCCCCGCCACAGGGATGCGCGTCTGCTGTGCGCCCCAGCGCGCGACCAGCACGGCCCCAAGGCTGTGGGCGGCAAAGATCACCGGCCGGTGGCACTGCACAAGCGTCCGTTCCAGCCCCCGTGCCCATGCGTCATAGGTGGGGTGGTTCCAGTCCGCCTGCCGGACGCGGTGTGACGGCAGCAGCGATTGCCAGCGCGATTGCCAGTGCAGAGGCCCCGAATCATGCAGCCCCGGCACGATCACAAGGTCATAGGGAACAAGCAGGTCACGCACCCGCCGCGCCAGTGCTGCGGTGTCTTCGGGCGCGGGGGGCAGGCCATGCGCCATCGGTATGGGCAGGGGGGAATGCGCGGTGCCGGGCCGCGATGCTGTATCGGGGGTCATCGTGTTGCCTCGCCTTTCGCCTATGCCGCGGCCATGTGGGGACGGGGGGATGCATGCCCCGGCCGAAACAGGTCGAGCATCCGCACCACATCGCCAAAATCCCGGTTGCCACCAGGGGGATGGGACAGCGTGGTCCGTATCGTCCCGTCTGGCGCGATCAGGAAAACGACATGTTCTTCCACCGGTGCGGTGGGCAGGTCATCGAACTCTGCCCCGCAATACAGGCCCCATATGGCGGCAACATCGCCCGCATCGCACACCGTCGCCCATGTGGACGGTACTCCCGGCGTAATGGGATGCACGCCATCATGGCCGGTTGTGGGCGACAGGGCCAGAACCTTTACCGAACGGTCCAGTTCCGGGATGCTGCTGGGGCGGAAATCCTGCGGGTGCGTCACCAGAACAGCCCATGCCCCGTCGCGCCAGCCATGGAAACAGATACGGCCCAATGTGGTCCGGGCCGTGAAATCGGGTGCCCTGTGTCCTGAAAATAACGCCATCGGCTTATTCCCTCCCGGCAGGACTGCCTGCCTCGGGATGGATAAAAACACATGGGTTATAGGGAGTCAACTAAACCACAACAGAAATTGTCTTTTTGCATGTGAAAACAACATAAAAAGACGTGATTTTTGTCGGTGCATTATACGAAATAAAATAGTGCTTTTTACATGCGGCCTTGGGCGCAACCTGAAAACAGACCGTCATAAGGAATGAGAGGGGGCGGGAGTGTGAACAACCCTTTGATAAGACGTGATAAAAATTATATGATGATGCCGTGTTCTGAAAATGCGATGTTTTTCAAGGCTTTTTGAACAAGGCGTCCGCAAAACATTCATGATGTCAGGCGGCTGCTGGATCTGGTTCTGCAAATAATTCCGGGAAATTTCCGGGCTGTCTTTTGTCGAAGGCAACGTCGTTGTCCGGGGTTTTTGAAAGTGGCCGGCAGAGGACATGCAGGGGGCATACAGGGGGGGGCATGCAGGGGAAGCAGGCAGGGCCTTCATGCAGGGGCTGGCATTCTGGACATTCTCGTTGCGGGGAGGGCAGGCAGCCGTGATCCGGGTCCGATCACATGGTGCGGGACATGCGCCCGGCACGGTCGCGGCGGCAGGGCCGGGTGCCTGCCGCCGGTCAGGGCACCTGGCCCCGCTGCCTTGACCCAAGGGGGCAGGGGATTACCTGAGCGCGGCGCAGGCCACGCGATCGCCCGCGCCGCCGATGGGCTGGCTGCGATAATCATCGGGGTTGGCATGGATGACGAGGGAAGACCCATCCGTGTCGAGCAGGCCGGGGCGCCCATCCGTGCCATTAAGCGTGACCAGCGTGGAATAGAGTTCCACGGTTGCGTTGCCGTCCGGCCCGACAAAGATGTTCGGCAGGTCGCCCGCATCATTGGCATTGGCGTTCAGCAGGCCATGCACCACCGGGGTCGTGGCATGGACATGTGCGCCCGCGCTGGTGAATTTCGGGGCGCTGCAATTACCTTTTTCATGGAAATGTATGCCGTGCCAGCCAGGGATCAGCCCCTGTGCCGTGATGCGCACAAGGACACCATGGGGGGCGGCGGTGACATGCACATTACCATGCGCCGTGCCGTCCGTGCCCAGCAGGCTGCCTGATGCCGTATCGGCGGCCAGTGCGCGATTGCACAGGGTCGGGGCGGTGAACGCGGCAATGCCACAGGCAAGCAGGGCAAGCTGTCGAAGGCGTGGGAACATGGGATTTCCTTTATATCTCGCGGGTGTCACGGTGGGGCGTGGCCGGGATGTCGTGGCGGAACATGACAGGGCACGGCAGGGCATAACCATGAAACAGGGCATAACATAGCAGACCCTGTCCTGTCCGCCGTGTCCTGCCTGTCCCGTCCGTCATGTCCCGCCCTCTCCTGCACGGTTCCCCGCACGGCCCCGGCCATACAAACGGCACGGTGGCCGTGGCGTTGCATCCCCCTACTGTCGCGCCGCACGGATGTGGGGGAAAGCCAATCCTTCGTGACTGTGCCCCTTATTATGCCGTCCCTGATGATGGTCCCGACTGTGCCCGTGCGCGACGGTGGGGGCATGCGGGGGGGATAATGAAAAACGGCACCGCCCGTCGCGCGGGCGATGCCGTCATATGTACACGTGCCATCAGGCGCGTCAGGACGGGCCGCGATGCCCGCAGCCTTTATGCCGGAGCCTTTACACCCGTCCCGGCCTCTGTCGTGTCGATGTCTCTGGTGCCAAAGGTCAGGTGGAGCAGGCGGCGATCCGCCTCATTGAGGGGATACAGATGCGGCTGCGCCTGGATCATCCACCGGATCGAGGTGTTGAGCACATGGCCCAGCCCCCACGGGCTTGCGGTGTTCACCTGTGTCTCCAGCGAGGAGAACAGGTCAGAGCGCGTGATGTCATTGGGCGAACGTATCAGGGCAATGATGACGGCAATCAGCATGCAACTGACGACCGCGTGGGCCACACCTGTCGGGGTCCGCGCGCTATAGAGCAGGTAGAACGTGCTTTTATACAGATGCACCAGCGCGCCAAGCACGGAAAAGACGAGGGCAAGGGCCGGGGCAATGACCGCCTCCATCGCCTCGCGCCCGATCTGCGCGTGTTCCTGTCCGTCGACAAAAGTGTCGGCAGGGAAATCAAGTTCCGAAATCCGTCGTTCCACCTCACGCGTGACCATCGGGGTGCGGACTTCGGATGCGAACTGTTCTGCGGTCATGTTGGCCGAAATGGGGATGTCATCGGGAACATGCAGCGCCTGGCGCATCATCGCGACACAGGGGCGCAGGTTGGCAAATGCCGCGAAACTCAGCCCCGGCGGGATGAATTCCCGTTCGCCCGTAACATCGCGGCCCAGGGCATTCATATATGCCATCCGTGCAGCAGATGACCGCCCGTTGCGAAGGTAGGTGGTCGCAAGGTCTTCATACCGGTTGAACCTTGCACGGATCTGTATTGCGGGACCGGCGAACTGTTCGTTAAAGACGTGGCCGTCCGTGCCCCCCGTGTCATGACGCACGGTTTTGGCCATCGCCTCCTTGACCGCGGCTTCGGCCTGCTGCTTTGCGCCCTCGCTGACCGACAGGCCCATCAGGGGCAGGATCGACAGGAATGCCTTGCCCGCCGGGGACTGGCGCGTTTCGGCGTCAAGCCTGATCTTTTGCGGGTCCATTTCATTATGGACGATGTCGCGCTTGATATATTGCAAGAACATCGCGTCACGGCGCTGCTCGCCCGTGGAATGGGCCACGATCCGGTTCAGCAGCGCCTTTTCCCCGTAATAGGCCGCAGGCATCAGGATGATCGTGCTGAGGAACAGCGCGCGGATCACATTGGGCCGTGCCTGGTATGTCGCATTCGCCCGGCGCAGGATCATGCCCCAGAACGCAAGTGTCAGCGCAAGGCTGGAAATGAGCCGCCCATAGAACTCGATCGCGTCCACATCGCGTCGTGTCGCGAAACTGCCGGTAATATCGAGCAGGCGCGCGTTGAAGGCCAGTTCAAACACCAGGTAAAGTGCTGTCAGCACCAGCATGAGGGGCGCATAGGCACGTTTTTCGCGTGTTTCCCTGTACCGTTCGAAATCCAGAAGCTTCACTGTGTCAGATCCAGTTTGACCGGCTGTGACGTATCGGTTTCATCGGCGTGCGGGATGCTCAGGGGTATCTTTTCCATATGCGCGACGGGTGCGCTGTGGTGATGGACCACGCGGTGTGGGCGGGCCGGGGCGGCGGGGGCCTGCGCCACCTGTGATGCCTGTTGCGCCTGTGCCGCCGCTGCCGCCGCCTGTGCATATGCCGTCGGGTCATCCAGCCATTTCTGGCTTAATGGTGATAACGGGTCGGACGGGTTTTCCACGACCGAATGATCCAGCCGCGTGACAGGGACATAATGCGCCGCCGCGATGGCGGCACTGCTGGCGCTGGTGTCGGGCGCAAGGCCCGGCTGCCGGAATTCCCTGATCCTGCGGTGCTGGTATACATAAATCGTATCGAACGGGGGCGTCGTGGGGGAAAAGCTGATGCTGTCCGCGTCGCGCGCGGTGACGGTATGGTCCACGCATGGCGCGGCAAGCCTGTCGGTCTGCAGGTGGTGCCCATCCCACAGCGAGACGACCTCATAACTCCTGTCGCATCCCTCATGGCGCCCGCGCAGGACGGCAACGGTTTCGTCGCGCAGTTCAAAGACCTGGATGATATGCGGATCGCGCATCTTCAGTGCCGAGGACACGTTTTTATCCATTACTGTGATGTAACCATTTCCCCGGGCATCCACCTGCAGCCCGATCGTGTGGGCCTGATAGGAAAATGTCTCACGCGTGTCGCGCCCCTCCTGGGCATGGGCCATCGGTGATGTCAAAACCGCGCATGTCGTGGCAAGCAGCATTCCCCAGGCATGGCGCATGCGCATGCGTCGCTCCTGCCCATGGGCGAAAGACCCGGCGGTCCGTGGTAAAGTAATGGGAATGGCGCGAAGGGTCATATTTATGCTTTTGCCTGTAATTATGACGGAATTGTTGCAGCATGCACGGGCGGGTATCGCCGTTTTGTGGCAAATGATGTGAACCGCCACACGTACCCGGCCTATTTATTCCAAATATCGTATCGACGCGTAACTTGCCAGCCTGCTATAACCTTCTGGTCAAAAAAAGTGTACGGGGCGTATATGGCGGTCGATATTTCACAGCAGGACGCACAGGCAGGCAGTGACGAAGTCCCGCTGGTAATAAAGATGACGCGTGCGCGCTCCGCCGCGCGGCTGAAGGTCGATGACCCCACCGATATGCAGGCCTATCGTCTGGCGCGCGGGATGGCCTGCGCCGCCGCCGTAAAGGCTGGCGCCCCCGAAGGGTATGTCGCGCTGGCCGATTGGTACGCACTGGGCGGTGACAGTGCCGCGCCCGATGACGCCGTGCTGGCGCAGGGGTACGAACTGGCGCGGAAATTCTATGCCGAAGCCGTGGCCGATGGCGATACGCAGGGGACGTCGCTGTTTGGCATGGCGCGCCTGTGGGGGCCGGTACGGGTGGATGGTGCGCTCGCCAATTATTTCGATGTCGTGCATGTGGGCGCGGACGGGGAAGAGGACCTGTCGGGCCTTGCCGGCGCCATCATGGCCAACGCCCCCACGGCCGAAGGTGTGGCATGGATGACCCGCGCGGCGGCGGGCGCGACCCCCGGTGCCGCCGCATGGCTGGCGGACCTTGCGGGATATCGTGGCCTTGTGCCGCCGGGCATGGATGCGCGCGCATCGGCAATGTTGCCCGACCTGCCCGACCTGCCTGAACTGGATACGTGGTTGCAGCGCGCGATTGCCGGGGCGGAGGTCGCGGCCATGGGCGCGGGCGCGCGCCGCGTGCTGGTGGACCCGTTGGCGACTGAGGCCCGGCGCGGGGAGGCGCGCGCACTGCTTGGCAGGGCGGCGGACGGGGGGGATGTGCTGTCCATGCTGCTGGTGGCGGACGGCCTGCTGCGGGCCGCGCGCGCGGGCGGTGCGGGCGGTGGTGATCCGGCGCGTGCGGTGGCCCTGCTGGAACATGTGGTCGCGATGCAGGGGGCGACGCCGCTGAATCACGAATGGGCGGCCACGCGCCTGATGGAATGCTGCCGTGACGGGGTGGGCGTCCCCGCCGATGCGGCGCGCGCGATGCACTGGCGACGCGAGGCCGCGCGCCTTGGCGGTGTCGGGGCCATGGCGGCGCTGGGCGCGACCTGCATGGACGATAACGGGCCGATCCCGCGCGACGAGGCGCTGGAATGGCTGCATCGGGCGGCCGATGCCGGCGATGCCGACAGCATGGCGCGGCTTGGCCTGTGTCAGGTCGTGGGCCTGACGGGCGATGCGCGGCAGGGGGAGGCCCTGTTGCAGCAGGCGGCAGGGGCGGGATCGGTCCTGGCGATGGTGATGCTGGGGGATCTTTACGCGACGAAGGACGTGGCCTCTGGCGCGGTGCGCGGCGAAAGCCCGCTTGCGGTGGATATGGGGCAGGCGGACCATTATTACGCCATGGCGGCCGACAGGGGGGATGTCGGCGCGATGGTGCGCCATGCCCGCTGCCTGCGTGACGGCACGGGCGTTGCGCGCGACCCCGCCGCCGCGCTGGGGTGGTACAGGGCGGCAGCGACACAGGGCGATATCGAGGCGATGTTGGGCGCGGGGCAGCTTTGCTGCGATCCGGCGGCGGGGGTTACGGACCCGGCGGAAGGGGTCAGGCTGCTTCAGCACGTCGCATGGGGAACCGATGCCCATGCCCGCGTCGCGGCGCATGCGCTGATCGCCCTTCATGCCCACGACGCCAATCCCGCCGAACGCCACCGGTGGGAGGATCAGGCGATCGCGCTGGGTGATCTTCAGGTCGCGCTTGATGCGGCAAGGCGGATATTCGACGACCCGGCGGCCGATGCCACGATGCGCGCGCGTGGGGTGGACCTGCTGGATCGTGTCACGGCGGACGGCAGTGGCGCGACCCCCGCGCAGCAGGGCGAGGCATTCAACCTGCAGGTGGCCTATTGCGCGCAGGGCCACGGGGCCGATCCCGCGCGTGAGGCGGCAAGCCGCCTGCGTGCGGCGGAACTGGGCAATGCCGACGCCATGGCATGGATGGGCGAGGCATATTTCATCCGCGACCGTGGCGTTGTACCGGACGAGGCGCTGGAGTGGCTGCGCAGGTCCGCCGCCGCGAAAAACCCGATCAGCATGGCCAACCTCGGTTTTTGCGAAATCATCGGCATGGCGGGACAGGTATCGCGCGACATCCGTGGCGGGCTGATGCTGCTGGATGAGGCGGCGAAGCGTGATTCCGGGTATGCCAAGCGGCTGGTGGGCGACCTGCACGCCACAAAGAACGTCGCCATCGGGGCCGTGCGCGGCACCAGCCAGCTTGCGGTGGACCTTGATCTTGCCGCCGCCGCCTATGCCACGGCCGCCGCACGGGGGGACGTGGTCGCGATGGTGCGCCATGCCGACTGCCTGCGTGCGGGCACGGGGTGTGAGGCAGACATGGCCGCCGCCCTGCAATGGTATCAGAAGGCGGCCGATGCAGGCGATGTCGAGGGGATGCTCGGCGCGGGGCGGATCTGCTGTGACCCGGCATCGGGGGTGGCGGACCGTGACCGGGGCATCGCGCTGTTCACGCAGGCCGCGCGTGGGGGGGACGCCAATGCGCTGGCCGCCACGCACGAACTGATCGGCCTGCATTACAATGACACCGACCCGTCCGCATTGCGCCAGTGGGAGGACCGGGCCGTCACGCTGGGCGATATGCGCGTCGCCCTTGATGCGGCCCGGCGGATCCTCCATGCGGATGGGGGTGTGGAGGCCACGGCGGCCGAACGCGCGGTGATGCTGCTGCGCAAGGTCACGGCGCAGGACAGCGGGGCCGACGCCGCGCAGCGTGGCGAGGCGTCCGACCTTCTGGCGGATTGCCTTGTCGATGGGACCGGCATCGCCGCCGATGCCGCCGCCGCCCTGTCATGTCGTCGTGTGGCGGCGGAGCTGGGCAATGACGATGCCATGGAATGGCTGGCCAATGACTATTTCTTCCGTGACATGGGGGTTGCGCCGGACGAGGCGCTGGAGTGGCTGCGCAGGTCCGCTGCCGCGAAAAACCCGCGCAGCATGGCCGGTCTTGGCTTCTGCCTTGTCATCGGCGTGGGCGGGGCGGTGGCCGCCGATGTCCCGGCCGGGCAGGCCCTGCTGCGCGAGGCGATCAACCTCCAGTGCGGGGAGGCGGCATGGATGCTGGCCGACCTGTATGCGCACAGGGATGTCCGGGTTGAAACCATTTCCGGGACCAGCCCGCTTGCGGTGAATATGGAGCAGGCGGCGCCGCTTTATTCCAAGGCCGCCGGGCTGGGCGAGGTCATCGGCATGGCGCGCTATGCCGATTGCCTGAGCCGGGGGGAGGGCGTTGCGCAGAACACGGCCGATGCCCTGTTGTGGTACCAAAAGGCGGCGGAGGCGGGCTATGTTCCCGGCATGCTGGGGGTTGCGCGTCTGTGCGGGGATCAGGCCACGGCCCTGACATGGTATGAAAGGGCGAGTGACGACGGCAACCTGTGGGCCATGCTGGGCGCGGGACAGATTTATTGCGACCCGGCCTCCGTCAGGCCGGACCGTGACAGGGGGATTGCCCTGCTGGCGCAGGTGGCGCGGGGCAATGGCGCGGTTGCGCTGTCTGCGGCGCGCGCCCTTATCAAGGCCCATCCCTTTGATAAAGCCCCCGCCGAACGGCACCGGTGGGAAGACAGGGCCGTCGCGCTGGGGGACATGCAGGTTGCCCTGGGTGTGGCAAAGCGGATCATCAACGGGCCATCCCCCTCTGCCGCCGGTGGCGCGCGTGCGGCCAGCCTGCTGGGGCAGATTACGCGCACGCAGGCGCAGGGCGTGTCCGATGCCAGCCGGGCAGAGGCATTCGACCTGCTGGCGGATTGTGCGGACCGCGGGATCGGTATCGCCGCAGACCCCGGCATGGTTGTGGAATATCGTCGCAAGGCGGCGGAACTGGGGAATGATTACGCCCTGTGGTGGATGGGCAACTGCTATTTGAATCCAGCCCGGGGCGTGGCCGCGGATGAGGCGCTGGACTGGCTGACGAAGGCCAGCACGGCAAAGAAGACAAGCTCCATGGCCGAGCTGGGCTGGTGTTATATGGTCGGCCCGCGCAAGGATCTGAAGGCCGACCCCAGAACGGGCGAACGCCTCCTGCGGGAGGCGGTCAAGCTTGGGTCCAGCTATGCCATGCGGATACTGGGCGACCTTTATGCGTACAGGGAAAATTCCCTGGGGGAGCTGACGGGCACCAGCCCGTTGGCCGTTGACCCCGGCGCTGCGGCTGAATTCTACCTGATGGGCGCGCAGAAGGGCGATCAATGGTCGATGGTGCGCTATGCCCGCGCGGCCGAAGGCGGCATGGGCATTGAAAAAGACCTTGGGCTGGCCCTGCACTGGCATGAAAAGGCGGCGCAGGCAGGGGTCGTATCGTCCATGATGGATGCCGCCCGCCTGAGTGGGGACGAAACCGCCGCGTTGAAATGGTATGGCATGGCCGGTCGTGCGGGCAATGTCACGGGCATGATGGAAGCCGCGCGGCTGAGCACTGACGCGGCGAATGCCCTGTACTGGCATGAAAAGGCGGCCACATATGGCAATGTGGAGGCCATGGTGCGCGCGGGACAGGCATATGCCGCCCTGTGGAGGGCACAGCCCGACGATGGGGGGGCGAACCGGGATGGGGCGAACCGGCAGAAAGCGCTGACATGGCTTGCCAGGGGCGCGCAGGGCGCGGACGGGTATGCGCTCGTCGCGGTGCGGGCGCTTGTGGCGCTGCATCGCCATGACGCCGATCCGGCCGCGCTGGAACGGTGGAAGGCACGGGCGCTGGAACTGGGGGATATGGATGTCGCCTATGAAACGGCGACGGACATCCTGCATGCTGCCACCCCTGACGCCACGGCGGCCGCGCATGCGGTCGAACTGTTGCACAGGGTAACGGCACAGGACAGCGGCGTCCCCCATGAGACGCGCGGGGCGGCCGCCCTTCTTCTGGCGCAATGTTATGCGCACGGCACCGGCTGTGCGGCCGATGGGGAACAGGCGCGCACATATTACCAGATGGCGGCGCAACATGGATCGACCACAGCCATCCGGTGGATGGCACAGGACACCACCTGCCACAGCTTTGACGGGATTGCGCCTGTGCGGGGGCTGGACAGGCAGGGGCTGTACTGGATGGAACAGGCCGCCGCCACTGACGATCCCGACATGATGTGCAGGCTTGGCTTTTGTTACGTCATCGGCGTGGATTCCGTCGTAAAGGCAGATGTAAAAGCCGGGCTGCGCCTGCTGGAGGCCGCACTTGACCTTGGCCACGATCAGGCAGGCCGCATTCTGGGGGATCTGTACGGCACGGAAGATAACCGCATGGGCCGCGTGGCGGGACGCAGCGTGCTGGCGGTGGATATGGCGCAGGCGGCCCATTATTACCAGATCGGCGCGCAGATGGGCGATGGCGTGGCGATGCTGCGCTATGCCGACTGCCTGCGCGATGGGAATGGGGTCACGCGTGATGTCCATGCCGCGCTGGCGCTGTATCTGGACCTGGCCGGACGGGGCGAGGTGGCGGGCATGCTGCGCGCGGGGCAGCTTTATGCGACGGATGACACGGTTGCGAACCGTGAGCGTGCCATCACATCGTTCGGCAATGCCGTAAAGGCCAATAACAGCACGCTTGCGATGTGTCGCCTGGGGGAGATTTATGCGGCGGCGCAGGACTGGCCCCATGCCTTGCAATGGCTGGAGAAATCCGCGGCCGGGGGCTTTGCCGAGGCGATTGTGCATCTGGCGGGGATTTCACTGCGTACCGACGTGCCCGGCGCGCCCGACCGGGCCAAGGCGATAGAGCGGCTGAAGCTTGCGGTCCGCGATGGTTTCGTGCCGGCGAAACGGATGCTGGGATGCCAGTTGATTATTGGGGCGAATATCGCCAGGGACCTTGATGCCGGGGTGCGGCTGCTGGGCGATCCGGGCGTCGCCGATGGTGATGTGGACGCCTGCTACTGGCTGGGCAGGGCCGAATATGACCGCAAGAATCTGTCGGAGGCCGCCAGATGGTACATCAGGGCCATGGAACTGGGCAGTTATTCGGCGCGCGGGTCGCTGCTTTTGGTCCGGCTGGCGGAACCGGGCCTTGTCCCGGCGTCACGCTGCCTCGCCTTCCTTGGCACGCCGGAAAATATCAACATATTGGTGCGCTTTGGCGGTTTAACGACGCCGCTGCGGGCCATCGGTGATTTTTACAAGCAGTTGGCGGAAGAGAAATACACGGCAGGCCCGTCCGACATCGCCGCAATGCAGGGCGATTTCGTGCGTGCGTCGGAGTTCTATGCCCTTGCGGACAAGGCGGGCGAAGACCCCTCCCTCTATCTCCGGGCATATGTCGCCCTTGGCGCCGGTTCGTCGCAGGGCGGTGTCCTGCGGCAGGGCGCGATACAGCAATATGAGAAAATCGCCGCGGATGGCGATGTCGCGGCGATGAAGGTCCTGTCATGCCTGCATTCGGCGCATCCCCAGAATCCCTGCGCCGACCCCGACAGGATGTTCCTGTGGACGAAGCGCGCCGCGGACAAGGGCGATGCGTGGGCGATGCTGCGACTGGCCTATTGCCATTGCCTTGGGATTGGTGTTTCGCAGAATTACAAGACAGCCCTGAAGATTTTCGAATATCTTGCAAAAGAGAAGGTCGGCTGGGGACTGTTTGGGGAGGGGATGTATTACCTGTACCAGGACAGTTCCCTTTTCTTCAATAATTACGACGGTGGCATCAGGCTGCTGCATGACGCCCACGCACTGGTACCCTCCGGCGGGGCGGCGCAGCTTGTTGCGTATAACTGTGAAATGATGGCGACGTCGCTGGAGAACGCCCGCAAATCAAAGTCGGAACGCCGGTTTGTTGCGCCGCTGGCCGGTGTGGAAAGCCAGATCGACATCCCCAATCCCGAATATTGCGTCCCGCGGATATTCGCCCTCCTTGGCATGCATGTGAATGCCCTGACGCTTGTGGACATCCTGCCATGCAGCAGGGAATGGATGGCGACGCGGATGGGACAGGATGTGCAGACCTGCTTTAACGGTGTCGTCCTGCCCTCGACCAAGATCCTCAAGGCCATGTCCTGATGAATGACAGCACGATGCGCGGGCGCGCGCACCTTTCCGGCAGCAAGGGAACAGCCGTATGAAGTCACTTGACGATCTTCTGAACCTCGTTCCCAGCCCGTCTGCGCCCCCGGCCGTTGCGCCCGACACCGACGCGGTGGCGCGCGTGGCGTCCGCCCCGTCCGACCGGCCCGCGCATGCCCTGCTCAAGGATATCGCCATAGAGGGGGCCGAAGCGCTGGAACACGCATGGCGTGCGGAATATGACCGGCTGCTGGTGGCGGGCGGGGGGGCTGAAGACGCGCCTTCGATCGCTCTGTGCGAACATATCGTCGGTGTGGCGGGCACCACCGTGCGCGAGGCGATGTTCACACCCGACAATTTCCACCTGACCGCATCATTCATCGCTGATGACTGCGCGGGGCTTCGGGCCGAATGGGCGCCGCAATGGCTGCGCTGGTGCCCCGGCGATGACGCGATGGGCCTGACGCGCGGTGGCGAAGACGGTTTCCTGCTGCGTTGGGGAAAGGGGCGTGGGCCTTCTGGCCCGATCCGTTACCTGCCGCTGATCGCGGGGCATAAATCATGGCTGGTCCTGTCGGATGACGCGACGAAGGATGCGGCCCATGAACTGGTCCGCACGCTGGTGCTGCGCCTTGCATGCATGATGTCAAAGGACGTGCGTTTCAGCCTGATCGCCCCGGTCAGTGGTGCGCAGGCCTTCCCCCGGCAGGAACTTCTGCCGTCACGGCGTTTCATCAGGGCCGAGGACCTGTCCGAGATCCTGGAGGGGATCAAGGGCGACATCACCACCACGACGCAGAAGATGATGGGGGGCGCGGGTTTCCATCAGCGCAGTCGCGAGGAGCAGAAGCTTGCGGGCGGGTATGAGGTCGTGTGTGCGCTGGATATGGGAAGTTCGCGCACGACGGCGTACAATAATGCGAATATCGTGAACATGCTGGCGGATATCGCGCGTCAGGGGCCGGCGGTGGGGCGGTACCTGCTGGCGCATGTCGATGTCAGCGCGGATGAAAAACATGCCGGCATCCGGGGGAATGACCCCAACCGCCTGCCGCTGGGCCTCGATCGTCTCCGCGATTGCGTCCATATCATCGACCTGCGCACCCTTGCCCGCGACGGGGTGGAGGCGGACCGCCTGCCGCCGCCGCCCCTGCATGTGCGCATCTTGCAATCGCTGGGCCGTGCCGCGGCGGACGGCGCGTTCAACGTCATCCCGCGCGGCGCGTGGTGGACACACCGGGCCGCGCATTTCGTGCAGACCCCCCTGTCGGACAGGGAAGACGGTCCCACCGTCCTGTTCGGGGAGGAACCCGACGGGCAGCGACGCACGGTGACGGCGGGCGTGCTGGCGGGACAGACCGGCAGTGGCAAGTCGTTTACGCTGTCGGCGCTGATCCTCGGCCTTGCGATGCGCTACCCGCCGGAGGAGTTGCAGTTCTATCTTGTGGACCTCAAGGGGGGGACGGAGTTCAACATCTATCGCCAGGTGCCGCATGTGCGCATCATCGCCACGGACGAGGCATTGCCTTATGTCAGCGCGATGCTGCGGACCCTTGAGGAGGAGATGGACCGCCGCAATACCCGCCTGTTCAACGATTGCAATGACGGGCATGGGCAGTTCAAGGACATCACCGCCTATCACAAGGGGGGGCAGCCGCGTGGTCCGGCGCCGCGCATCTTGCTGGTGGTTGATGAATACCAGAAGCTGTTCGAGGATACCGAGCAGGCGGGCCAGGCCATGGCCGTGTTCAAGAACCTGGCCAGCCGGGGCCGTTCGGCGGGGATACATATGCTGCTGGCATCGCAGAGCATGCGGCCATCGGGCATGATGCAGGCCAAGGACCTGTTCAACAACATCGCGCTGCGCATGGCGATGAAGCTGCCGGATGCGACGATTGACGCGATGGAGGAATTCAGCCGCGATGGCAGGCGCCTGCTGCGCAGTGACGTCACGCAACCGGGCCAGATTCTGGTCAACAGCCACAGCGGCGCAACGGGAAGCGAGTATCAGACCGGGTATGTCGCCGTCCTTGACGGGCGTTCCGCGGCAGAACGTGAAGGACGCGATACGTCGAAGGACGACGTGAACGTGCGTCTGGCCCCCGTGTTTGCGAAATTCGCCGCGCTGGCGGCCACGCGCACCGACGCGCAGAAGGCCCACTGGCCCCGGCTGGAGATCATCGACGGGAAGGCGCAGCCGACATTGTCCAGCAGCTTCCTGCTGTGCCGCATGCGTGAAACCGGCGTGCCGCTCGATGCGGCGGCCCTTGTGGCGCTGGCGGCGGAAACGGCGGACAGGGGCGGGCTTGCGCCGAACGTCCTTGATGCGCAGATCAGGCCCGTGCCGCTGCTGCTGGGACGTGACACCAGCCTGTATGGGCAGGCCTGCGTCGTGCTGCGGCGCGCGGACCGGCAGAACATGATGGCGGTGGTCAAGGACAACCGCGTGCAATGCAAGATGCTGGCGGGGGTCATCCTCTCGCTTGCCACGCTGTCGCGTGACGTGGTGGGGTCGGTGCGTATCCTCAATACGGCGCTGTATGCGGATAATTTTGCCAAGGTGATCGCCGACGCCCTTGCGCTGGCGGGACATGCGCAGATGCCCGACCACTGGCGCATGTCGGACAATCCCGACGATGCGGACGCCTTTGTGCCGCCATCCTCGCCCGAAGGCGGCACCGACGTGCTGATCCTGATTGGCCCCGACCGGGCCGTGGACCTGCGGCTTCCCGCCGCGGCCGGCGCCTTTCCCGCGCGCCAGCCCGACAGTGCCTTGCAAAAGCGGCTGAAGGAAGGGCCGGAGAAAGGGCAGCATACGATCATGCTGTTCGATACGATCACAGAGGCGGAAAAGGTGATCCCCCGGCCCATGATCGAAAAGGGGATGGAATGGGTCGTGTATGATGTCATGACCAATGACCTCAAGAAGGCGCTGAACCTTACGACCCTTCTGAAGCGCACGGACATGAAGACGCAGGAAAACCTGACGACGGTATATGTCATGGGACCGGCACAGGCGACGACGCGCGTTACGCTTTTCGGGGAATGAGCGATGGCGCGCCGCGCGGCCGATGGCCGGTGCCGCCCGTCATGACCGCACAAGGAGGTACTGTCCAAGGGGGACACCGGGCGAGCGGCACCGGGTAACGCTAAGAGAGTGTTTGAAAACAACTCATTGATAAAAAACAGGAAAAGTTTTTGGGTGCCGCCTTTCGATCGAAACAGGCGGCGTCTTCTGAAGCTTTTTAGAAAAAGCTTTACCAAAAATCTTTATGATTTCAGGATGTTATTGATCCTGACTTTTCAAACAGTCTCTAACATCGGGCAAGGGTAATACCGGGCAAGGGCGGCATACAGGCGACATATGGGGGGTGCGCGTGATATGGCGGGCATGGTGCGCCACCTTCAGCGCGCGTTGTGCCGGGAATGCCTTATGGGGGGCTGCGTCAGCGGGTTTGCGTCCGCTGTTGCCTCCGGTGTTGTGTCCGGGTTTGGGCCTGCACCGGTGCCCTTGGCGGGATTCTGCCGGGGGGCAGGGCTGGATTTTAGGGATAGATTTTGCGGAAGGATGAATGATGGCCTCTCTGGACGAGACTTATGAACAGATGACCAGTTTCAACAGGGCGCTGGAAGGATTCAGCGACGTGCTGGCCGCATCGTTGGTTGACCTGACAAGCTTCCATAACGAGGCGATGGCCGCGTGGGATGTGGACCAGAGTTCGCAGCGCTACAATGCCTCGTGGGAGGAGCTGAGCGAGGCGCTGCGGCTGTGGAGCGAGCAGGATGCCCCGGTCTATCGCGAATTCATTGCCGACAAGCTGATGATCTTGCAGGAATATATGGAGGCCGGGCGATGAGCGACCTGACAACCCGCATCACCGCGCTGGAAGCCTATGACCAGGCGATCCAGCGCAACCGGGAGGGGATTAACGAGTCCTTCGGGTATCTGGAGCAGAGCTGGGGCATGTTTGCCGCGGTTTATTCCGGGCAGGCGGCGGAACAGTTCAGCGCCATGTTCGAAGCCAGCGTCATGAAGATGCGCGAATGTAACGAGGCGATGGCCGCCATCCAGAAGGAGTTGCAGGAACGTATCGCATTGCTGCGCAATCTTGATGCGGCGCACGGCGGGCTATGATCCTGTGGCATGGACATGATTGAACCCGGACGGCTCATTGCGCTGTTGGAGGACGTGAAATACCGTCATTATGATTCCAGACAGGCGCTGCTTGAGGTGATGGAGACCCTCGGCACCGTGCAGCACCTGCTGGAGGACGGGGTGTCGGAGGCCATGCGGCGCGTGTCCGACGCAACGGCGGACCTGCATGATGCGCGACAGCGCGTGCGGCGGTGGAATGACGACCTTGATGCCGTCCATGCGGCGGCGCAGTCGGCCTGTGATGATGCCGATGCACAGGACATGCGTGCGCGCAACGTACGCGGCCGGGCCGACACGATGCTACAGCACTGGCGGTTGCAGTTGAGCAACGCCGTGGCCGCCCGTATCACAGCGCAAACAGCACTCACCGCCGCGCAGGGGCGCAAGCTGCAGGCGGATACCGCACTGGGGGAGGCGCATTCGCGTCTGGACAATGCCTATGCCGCGCTGAGTGCCTGTGAAAGCGATATCCGTTATGACCTTGAAGGTCGTGTGATCTATCCGAATTGTTCAGGATATTCCAGCAATGTCTATGCCGCGCAGAGTAAGCTGAAATATGCCCAGTCAGAGGCGAACAATGCCGCATGGGCGCTTAACACCGCGAATCAGGAACTGAATCGGGCGCAGGGGCACGAACAGACCTGCACCAGTCGCCACATGCAGGCGGAGCATGCGTTGGTGGTGGCGCAGTCCGCCTGTGCCTCCGCAGGGCGCGCCGTGGCCGCCGCCAGAGTGGCCCTGTCATGCGCAGACGACGTTTATCCTCTGGTGCATGAAATGGAGCGCCTGCTGGTGGTCACGCGGGAGCATGTCAATATCTGTACCAGCCAGGCCAGTATCGCGCGCAGCCGTGTCGATGAGGGCATGCAGCAGTTCCATACCACCCATACCGATGCCACCACGAACGGGCAGGATGCGGCGCGCATGGATGACCGCCTGCTTGAAAAAGCCGAACTGATGCAGAAATTCGATAACCGCACCCTGTAAGGCCAAGGAGACCCGACGATGTTCAGCATCCAGCGCAACGACGTGACGGCGCCCGAAAGCCTTGAATTCCTGCATATGCGTGCGAACGAGGTGCGCGACAGGCTGGAGGAACTGCGCGATATGCTGCTTGCATGGCGCGAGACGGTCGAAGGGCTGGATGCGGCATGGCGTGACGCGGCGGGGCGTTCGGTCATGGAACGTGATGTCATGCCCGTCACGGATATGCGTGAGAAGATCAGGGCGGACATGACGGACATCACCACGGTGAATGACGCGGCGGGCACAGCCCTGATGGAGACATGGGCCGAATATTGCCGTGCCGGGCGCACGATCAGGACAATAGACCAGACTGGCGACAGGCTGTTGGACCGCCTGCCGTCCGTGCGTCATGAAATCTCCACGGTGCAGGCGCATCTTCGTGACAGCATGACGCAGACGTTTCAGGCCGAAACGCAGATCCCCTCCTATACCTGATCCCCGGTAACTGCCCCCCTGTACCTGACCTCCGGGGCGGCGTACTCCCCCTGTCCGTGCCGGGAGCCGCAGCGGGACGCGGCGCGCGCAACCGGTGGCATTTCCTGCGGATGCCGGTTTGCAAACAGCATTGCAGGCGGCGGCCTTTTCAAAAGGGGCGGTACCCGAAAACCGTGATGATTTCCCCGCCGGGGCGGACAGGCCGTGCGTACCCGGCGCGACGGGGCGCGACGCGACGGAGCGGGGCAATCATATGCTCCATACTCCATACTCCATACTCCATACTCCATACTCCATACTCCATACTCCATGCCCCTGTGCCGCATGTCCTGTGTCTTGGCCGCCTGTGAGAGAGTGTTTGAAAATAAGTCATTGATAAAAAAGAAAAGTTTTTGGGTGCTGCCGTTTTTCAAAAAGGCGGCGTCTTCTGAAGCTTTTTGGAAAAAGCTTCACCAAAAACCTTTATAATTTCAGGGTGTTATCGATCCTGACTTTTCAAACAGTCTCTGAGCATTGCGGACAGATGTTCGGTCATGTGGGGCCGCCGGATGCGTGCGGATCACAATGCGTGCGGACCAGCTCAACGGGCCTTTTTTCCTGCCGGGAACAGGCCGGCTTCGTGGGCGGTGCGGTATCGGTCCATTCCTAGGAAAAAAAACACGCTTTTCGGAGGCATCTTTGTTTCGCGAAGGCAGCATTTCCG
The DNA here is from genome assembly GCF_014843995.1 of Novacetimonas hansenii. Classification (NCBI taxonomy): domain Bacteria; kingdom Pseudomonadati; phylum Pseudomonadota; class Alphaproteobacteria; order Acetobacterales; family Acetobacteraceae; genus Novacetimonas; species Novacetimonas hansenii. The sequence continues at coordinate 751,701 of NZ_CP062147.1, forward strand.
TGCAGGTATGTTAGGGAATCATTCATAATAAAACATTATGATTTCAGTAGGTTAATCTAAAAAACCTGTTCAGGTGACACCCCGGCATGCGGTAATGATCCATATCTGGCGCTTCTCCCCCTGATCCAGCGAAGGCGGCGGCCTGTTCCACGACCCCTGATTTTCGCACGCCAACACCATGTCCGGGAGACAACCCGGATATGTCTGGCGCAGGCCCATGCCACGCAGCCCGGCATCATATTCACGCAACGGGTGGGCCTGATTTATAAAAATATCGTTTTATATCATATGGTTATGTTGTGAAAAACGGGGCATGGGGTGATTTCTGGATGCAGCCCGCACCGGGGGAGATGTCAATAAAAAGTTAATATTTAAGGGGATTATATTAACTTTTTATTTGGATACCCCATGAAAATCTCGGACTTTTAATTAGGAATTAATTCATATTCATCCGGGATGAATTTAATACCATCGTCAGTACTTGACCAAAGGAACTGTTTCGTTTCTTCTGTAACGAAAAGAAACGGCATGTGCGCCGTGGACGCGGAGATGCGTATGCCTATCCTGCTGGAACACCGTCGTGTGTTTGAGGGCCATCATCATGACACCAGCCATGCAGGCGGCATCGCGGCCACCCTTCCGCACGACGCGCCGGGGGGCGTGGCGGACAAAAGCGCCGACACCGCGACGCCAGCTTCGGCCACATCCCCATCCACACATGACCGGTCGCGTGCAGAACAGGCGAATGCGGCGCGGGTGAACGGGGAACGCGAAACCGGTAATCAGGCGAACGCGACACTGGCGAACGCGGCACTGGCAAATGCGCCATCGGTCCTGTTTGTCGATTCACGGGTCGATAACTGGCGGGAACTGACATCCGGCCTGTCGGCAAATGTCCATGTCGTCGTCATTCGGCCCGGCGACAACGCATTCGCCACCGTTTCCTCCGCCGTGGCGAACCGCAGCGGGCTGGCCTCCATCCAGTTCCTGTCTTACGGCACCGACGGGTCGGCCGAACTTGGCGCCACCATGTTCAATGCGGCGTCGGTCATGGATCAGGCGTCCGCCGTTGCGGCGTGGGGGACGCATCTTGGCACCGGGGGGCAGATCCTGTTCTGGGGCTGTGATGTGGGGGCGGGGCAGGATGGCCGGATGCTGGTGGAGGATCTGCATCGCCTGACGGGTGCCAATGTCGCGGCCTCCGCCAATGCCACGGGTGACGCGGCCGAGGGGGGCGACTGGACACTGGAAACACGCAGCGGTGATTTCACGGTGCGTGACCTGTTCACGCGCGCCGCGCGTGCGGCCTATGACGGCGTGCTGGATGTGCCTGATCCGGCCGTCACGATTTCGGGTGACGCCACGGCCCTTCTGGGCAATAGCTTTACCCAGACCCTCTCATTTTCCAACAGGGCCGGATCGGCGGCAGGGTACGGCCCGTATGTGGAAATGTTCGTCCCACATACCCAGAACAGCAGCGCAACCGTCCAGAGCATGACCTATCTTGGTCAGGCGCTGGCGACGAAAACCGTCACGCTGTCCACCACGGTCGCGGGGCATGTCGGCACGCTTGGCGCGCTGGACCCGTTCGCGGTGGACAAGACGGGGCATCCCGTCTTCGTGGTGGCGCCCGCGGGGTACCAGGCGGGTGACGAACTTGTCGCTGCGCGCCTGCCTTTCGCCAGCTATGCGCCTGGTACGCCGGCGGCCAGTATCGTGGTGACGCTGACGGCGGATACCTCCTCGACGCCCGGGGCGACGCTGAATATCGATGCCATCGGTGGTTTCATGTATGGCGCCGATGCGCAGAACAATCCCGCGACCGACCCGTCCATCCGGGGCACCGGCGTCGCCTCCGCCAGTGATCCGGCCGATGGTCTTGCGACCAGTACGGTCAACCTGAACCTTCTGAATATCCAGACCCAGGCCCTGACGACAAAGGATGGTGAACTGGCGGCCGGGCCATCGCATGTCGGCATATACGAGGTGCAGATCACGCCGGCCGCGGCGACAACGGGCGACCCGATCAGGAATGTGGACCTGACTGTCGCCCTGCCGGCGGACGTGCAGTATACGGGCGGCACCATTAACGTCACCGGTTCCGACGGGAAGGTGACGGCAGTGCCCGCGACAACCAACCCCGGCGGGACCGTGACCCTCCATTTCGCATCGCTCAGCGCCGCTGATGGCATGACGAAAGTGGACATCCCGTTCTATGTCCCGGAAACGGATGCCAGCGGCAGGCAGATCGTCAATGAAACGACGGGGGCGTCGGCGAACATCGTCGGGCCGACAGTGACCTATAACAGCGCGGTGAACTGGACCGCGCCGTCCGGTACGGTGGTAACGGTCGATGGGTCGGACCCGAATGCCCCAACCTCCGCCGCCTTCATCGCGCGCGCCGTGGCGGTGCAGATAACATCGGCCACGGATAACAATGCCGCCGTGGCCGCGGGCAGCAACCTGACCTATAACATGGCGGTTCAGGTCAGCAATTATAACGCCACCAGCAACCTGACCCTGACCTCCAGGATTGATGACGAACAAAGCGTCAATCCGGCGATCGCACCGGTCTTTACATGGACCGATGTGTCGGGCCAGCACTCAATTTCGCTGGGCCTGCCGGACAACCCGGTTTCCGCGACACAGAATGGTCAGGTCGTCTCGACCTCCGGTTCCAACAGCTACTGGAACTATACGCGCAATGCCGACGGCAGCACGAGCCTGGCCTTCAACATCTCCCAGGCCCTTCTGGCCAATGGATATAGCGGCGAATTGCCCCCCGGCGTTTCAGGGAACCTGAGCTATGGCACAACGGTACTGAGCGGCCATACCAATGCGCCCATCAATCAGGCATCCGGCAAGCCTGCGATGATCGAGGAGGGCGACACGCTGTCGGGTACGGCGGGACTGAGCGGTACGCTGCTGGACAAGGACGGTGCGCAGCAGGGCACAACCCCGGTGAGCGAGACGGAAAGCGGCAGCACAACCCTGAGTGTTGCGAAGGGGAGCGTGACGCTGAAAATCGTTGCGATCAATGGCAAGGCGGTTCCCGATGGCACGACGCCACAGGTGCAGCCCGGCGACGCCGTGACGTACGAGGCCGATTACCAGACCATAACGGGGAATTACACGGCACTGAACCTGTCTTCTTACCTGCCGTCGCCGGTGTTCAACGTGGTGGACCCCAATTCGGATGGCGGCACGACGGGGTATACAGACGCAACCGACAGCAGCACCTATCCATCATCAGGCGGCTACAGGCTGGTGAATGCACCTTCGGGTGTCGTCATTTCGAAAATGACGACAGATGCAACGAACAACGCCCTTTCCTTTGACCTGTCGGGGTATCAGTCGGCAACGGCGACGACCACCCCGGAAAAGCTTGGCGTGCAGTTTACGCTGACGGCCACACAGCAGCCGTTCGCCAATGACCTCGTGCTCAACGCGCTGGAGCAGGGGACGATGACGACCAGCACGGACAGCATGAGCCAGACCTATGCCCCGGCCCGGCTGACGGTGCAAAATCCCGACCTGACCACCACCACGGGCATTGCGTCGGTGGCAACGGCGTCGGGGGCCGAGGATGGCGGCGTGACCTATACCAACCAGATCAGTGGCGACGTGACGGCGCGCCCGTCGGAATTCGCGACGGCAGGATCGTCGTCCGTATTCAACACAGGCGCCACGCCAGAGGGGATCGCCCCCGCAACCAACGAGGACGCCCGCAACCTTGTCGGAAGCGAGACCGTGCGCGTGGCCCAGACCGTGCAGAACAACGGCAGCGGGGCCGCGTATGACGTGACGGTTTCGGGCGCCCTGCCCACGGGTGTCGAAACGTCACAGATCACGAATTTCCAGATCGTGCGCGAGGACGGGACCGTCCTTGTGACGGCGGATGCCAGCGGAAACCTGCTTGGTGCGGTCACATCCGCTGGCACTCAGGCCACGATAGCGGATTATTTTTCCGATAACGGCGTGCAGGTGGAGGCCCCCGGCGGCAGCGGCAATGCCGTCCTTATGGCCAATGGTTCCCCTGCCGATGCCCTTGTCGTGGTTTATGATGTCGCCACCCCGCCGAATGTGGGGCTGGGGCAGGATTACGTCTTTACGGGCACGATCGTGAATTATGCCGCCGTGACGGGGGGTGTGAAGGCGGGGAACGGTTTTGTCAGCAACGGTGTGCCGACGTCGATTTCCGGCGCGGTCATGACCGATACGGCAACGGTCAGTTCCAAAGACCCCACGATCAGCATGCAGGTCGGGACGTCCAACATGGCGGCCGATGACCATCTGGCGGATGCCTCCAACGCATCGGCCTATGCCGTGGGCGAGACGCGGCCCTTTAGCGTGACCGTATCCGTGCCGCCGGGCCAGTTGAGCAATGGCACGGGCGACGTGCAGGTAAAGGTCGCGATCCCGTCGCACGAAGAGGTCGATCTTTCGTCCGTGACGGTGACGTTGGGGAACGGGCTTACGGCCACGCTGCCCCCGTCGGCCGTCTCGCTCGATGCGTCGGGCAACCTTGTGGTCGATCTTGGGCCATCAGTGCTGGCATCGGGCAGCGGTGATGACGATGTGACGATCAATTTCAATGCGTCCTTCCCCCTGTCACATAATCTGGACGGGAAAACCGGAACGCAGGAAAACACCTCCGCGTCGCTGATCTATTCAGGGGCCCCGGTGCAATCGAACACGATTACGATGCAGGAGGTGGACCCCGACGTCGTCACGACCCTGACGCCGGATAATGGCAGCCACCTGCAAAGCGGCGAGATCGTGACCTATACCTATACCGCGACGAACCGGTCAGGGGCGGTTGCGGCGGATTTCCAGGATACGCTGACAATTCCCGACGGTTATGTGCTGGTGCCCGGTTCGCTGGTCAATGACGGGTCCATGACCGTTGCCGCGTCATCGGACGGGACCACCATCCATATCGGCGGCAATGATCAGGCGCTGACCGGGACCGGCAGCACGGGGGCGACGGAAAGTTTCACGTTCCAGGTCAAGGTCGCCGACAACCTCGCATCCGGCACGCGCCTGACGATTGCCTCGCAGAAGCTGGCGTCTGGCACGACCACCGCATCGCACGTTCCTGCCTCCCTTGGGACTGTTGGCGGGTATGAAAGCATCCCCTACAGCACGTCCACGACGGGCAAGTGGTTTGCGACCTCGGTTTCCGCCACGGCCACCATTGACAGTTTCAGCGATGCCCATCTGGAAATCGTGGGCGAGGCGGCGGGGGTGAATTCCGGCACGGTCATCCCGGACCCGACCTATAGCCATACCGAACCGACCTCGGCCAATGTCGTGCCCGGCGATGTGGTGCGCCTGCAGGGTTCGGCGCATATTCCCGAAGGTCGCAACACCGATACGACCGTGACCATCACCGTGCCATCCGGCCTGACGATCCCGGCGGCTTCCGCGAACCTGACGATTGCCCTGATTTCGCCAGGGGGGGATACGACGTCCGACATCGTGGACCCGGACGGCAATATACCCGGCCTGCAGGTCACTTCCACCACCGCAACCGATGTCACCCTGATCCGGCCGACCTATACGCTGCCTGCTGGTGACTGGTCGATTACGACACATGACGATGGCACCTCGTCGCTTGTCATCAACCTGGGCACGTTGGTCAATAATGACCAGTTGTCCGGCGCGCATGCGGTTGCGCTGGCGTTCAACGCGGTGGTGGACAATTCGATCGCCAACATCGACGCATCCAGCCTGCATGTCGGCATGCAGGTGACGGCCAACGGCAGCGCCACGCCGATCACCACCAATACCGCGCACCTGACGGTTGTGACGCCTGCGCTGGGCCTGACGCAGGCCGAGGGACCGGCGCAGACCGCGCAGGACCTTGCGCTGGGTATCGTGCAGATGCAGGCGACGTTGAAAAATACCGGCGACGCCACGGCCTATAACGCGCAGATCACCGGGCTGATCGGTCCCAACGAAACCTATATCCCGGGAAGCGAGCGGTACACCATCACCAACGCGGATGGCACCACCAGCACGGGTACGCTGACGGTGGGGACGGACCCGTCCGATGGGCATCCGGTTTTCTCGCTGCCATCGCTTGCGGCGGGACAGACGCTGACACTCCTCTATCAGGCCCGGATCACTGATATTGCGCAGCCGGTGGCCGAACATACCGCCGTGGCCACGGCCCAGGACATGGACCCGGCGATAACTGAATACCAGGGCACGGCAATCGGGGCGGTCGGGTCCGCCGAAGGCCCGCGCGACGGGACGTTATCGTCGCCGCAGAACAATATCCGCGCCGCATCCTCATCGGGGATTGGCGTGGTGACGGGGCAGGTTTACGAGGTGATCGGCCGTCCCGATACGTGGGGTACGTTCGATCCGAATCTGGATACGCCACTGGGTGGCGTGCCGCTGAGCAGTGTGGATGCCACGGGGCAGAAGTTCGTCTATACGACGGATGCCAGTGGCAATTACATTGCAACGCCACTGTTTGACGGCACGACGATCCTGACCCTTCCCGATGCCGGAAGCGGGAACCCCGTGACCGTGCCCGCCAACGCGACGCAGGTGGCAGGACTGGCGATACAGTCCGATGGGCACTGGATGCTTGTCGAAACCCCTGATGGCAGGTTGGTGACGGGCCAGAACGTGGTTTATGAACTGCCTGATACCGCGCCGGTCATTTCGGGCTTTTCACGCGGGACCGTTACGGTCGCGGGGGGCAGCACGAACCTCATTTCGAACGGTGCGGGGGTCAACGATGCCGAAATCGCCCGGCTGGTTGCGGCCTATCCTTCGGAATATGGCTATAACGGCGCGGTCCTGAGCGTTTCGCGTGTCAGTGCGGCGGGCGTTGCGACCCCCGATGCGAATGACGTGTTCGGCGGCCAGTCCGGCCTGTCCTTTGGCGCCAGTGGCGCGGTAATGCTGAATGGCACGCAGGTCGGTACTTATACGCAGGGCGGCGGGACGCTGAAGATCACCTTTGGTGTGAATGCAGCAGAGGTCCAGCAGGCGACGGTGCAGTCGGTCCTTAATGACATCACATGGACGAACACGGCGGAAGCCAACCAGTTCCAGTTCCCCATCGCCATCGGTGTCACGCTGAGTGACGGCAATACCGACAATTCGCAGGGCACCGGCGGCGTCATGACCAGCGCCGTGGCGATCACCACCTTCCATACCAGTGCGTCGGGACAGACGGACGTGACCTTTGTGGAACCGAACGACGCGACGCCCACGCCCACGCCCCTTTTCACCGCCGCGACAGCGCCCGGCGTGGTCGCGCCTGCCGCCACGGCGGTTTTCACGCTGGGCAATGCCCAGACGGGGGATGCGCTGGTGTTTTCGGGGGCGGGTGATGTGGGCGACATCGTTGCGACGGTGGGGGCGGACGGGTCGCTGCATCTGGCATCGGCATCAAATGGCGCCACCACGGCGCAGTGGAACCGGGCGCTGGCCGATGTCGGGTTCGTCAATATGTCCGACACGCCCGATACGGCCGTGTCGCGCACTGTCGCACTCAGCGTGACCGACGCCGCCACAGGCGATATCACAACCGCGAACGCTGTCGCGACGGTCAACGTGATCGCCGCCAATGATTCCCCCGTGCTTGGCCCCGTGGCCGATGACGTGGTCCCGGCGCGCGAGGACGCAACATCGCCCCCGTCCGCCACGGCGGGTGTCGCCGTTTCCTCGCTGGTGACATCCGTGATCGACCCGGACGCCAATGGCGTGCATGACGGGGCGGTGGGCGTGGCGATGGGCATTGCCGTTGTCGGGGCCGATACGTCCAAGGGAAACTGGTATTATTCAACGGACGCGGGCAGGACATGGACCCTGTTCGCCTCTGCTTCCACGGCGGCCATTTCGTCGGGTAACGCCCTGTTCCTGGCTGGTGGCCCGGATACCCGCATCGCCTTCGTCCCGACCACGACAGATTACAACGGCACGATCGGTGATGCGTTGCAGTTCAAGGCATGGGATGGGTTCGACCCGCATGCCAATGGTTCAACCGGTGCATTGCCTGCAACACTTGGCGCGGCGGCGGCCCTCAATTCCCCGGGCACGTCCTATTCCGCGCAGACGGATACACTGATCGTCAATGTCGCGGCGGTGAATGATGCGCCGGTTGCAACCGGGAATGTGACGCTGCCCCCCATGGCGGAGGATACGACGAACCCGCCGGACGCATCGGTATCATCGCTGTTTACGCATGTGTTCAATGATTCGCGCGATCAGCAGGTATCGGCCTCCAACCCGGACGGGTCGTCGGCAAATGACCTTGTGGGCATTGCCATTGTCGGAAATACGGTGCCCGCCGCCGATGGCGTGTGGCGGTATTCGACCGATGGCGGCGCGACATGGACGGCGGTTGCAACGAACGTGTCGGATACGAACGCGACCGTGCTGTCGCCATCGGCGCTCCTCTCGTTCCTGCCCGCGCCGAACTGGAACGGCACGCCGCCCGCACTGACATCGCGCCTGATCGACAGCAGCAATGGCCCCGTGGCGGATGCAACAGGGGTGGATGTATCGGTCAATGGCGGGACTACGGCGATTTCGGCCAATTTTTCGGCGCTTTCGACAGTGGTGACGCCGGTAAATGACGCGCCGCTTGCCACCGGGAATGTGACGCTGCCCCCCGTGCCGGAGGATACGGCCAACCCGTCCGGGGCCTCTGTGGCGTCGCTGTTCACCCCGGTTTTCAATGACCAGACGGATGCGGTGCCGGGCGGGTCGTCGGCAAATGACCTTGCGGGGATTGCCATTGTCGGAAATACGGTGCCCGCGACCGATGGCGTGTGGCGGTATTCGACCGATGGTGGTGCGACATGGACGGCGGTTGCAACGAACGTGTCGGATACGAACGCGACCGTGCTGCCATCGTCGGCCCTCATCTCGTTCCTGCCTGCGCCGAACTGGAACGGCACGCCGCCCGCACTGACGACACGCCTGATCGACAGCAGCAGCGGCGCCGTGACGGCGGAAACAGGGGTGGATGTATCGGCCAATGGCGGGATCACGGCGATTTCGGCCGGGACGTCGATGCTTTCGACGGCGGTGACGCCGGTGAATGACGCCCCGGTCACGACAGGGCACACGCCGCCTGCGATGACGGTGGCGGAGGATACGACGACACCACCGGGCATATCGGTGTCCACCCTTTTCGGGCCGAGCTTCAATGACCAGACGGATGCGGTGCCGGGTGGGTCGTCGGCAAATGACCTGGCGGGGGTGGTCATTACGAAAAATGATACGCCCGCATCGGACGGGACATGGGTCGTGGTCCATGCGGATGGATCACGCACCCCGGTGGGGGCCGTGTCGGAAACGAATGGCCTTGTGGTTTCGGCCTCGGACCGGCTGGCCTTCGTGCCTGCGCCGAACTGGAACGGTACGCCCGACCCGCTGACGGTTCACCTGATCGACAGTAGTAGCGGTGCCGTGACAACCGGCACGCATATTGATGCGACGAAAAATGGGGGGACGACGGCCATATCCATTGGCACGGTCGATCTTCCTGCCATTGTGCAGCCGGTGAATGATGCGCCGCTTGCCACCGGGAATGTGACGCTGCCCCCCGTGCCGGAGGATACGGCCAACCCGTCCGGGGCCTCTGTGGCGTCGCTGTTCACCCCGGTTTTCAATGACCAGACGGATGCGGTGCCGGGCGGGTCGTCGGCAAATGACCTTGCGGGCATTGCCATTGTCGGAAATACGGTGCCCGCGACCGATGGCGTGTGGCGGTATTCGACCGATGGTGGCGCGACATGGACGGTGGTTGCAACCAATGTGTCGGATACGAACGCAATCGTGCTGCCATCGTCGGCCCTCATCTCGTTCCTGCCTGCGCCGAACTGGAACGGCACGCCGCCCGCACTGACGACACGCCTGATCGACAGCAGCAGCGGCCCCGTGACGGCGGGAACGGGGGAGGATGTATCGGCCAATGGCGGGATCACGGCGATTTCGGCCGGGACGTCGATGCTTTCGACGGTGGTGACGCCGGTGAATGACGCCCCGGTTGCCACGGGGAATGCGACGCTGCCCCCCGTGTCGGCGGATACGACCAACCCGCCCGGGGCCTCTGTGGCATCGCTGTTTACCCCGGTTTTCAATGACCAGACGGATGCGGTGCCGGGCGGGTCGTCGGCAAATAACCTTGCGGGGATTGCCATTGTCGGAAATACGGTGCCCGCGACCGAAGGTGTGTGGCGGTATTCGACCGATGGTGGCGCGACATGGACGGCGGTTGCAACCAATGTGTCGGATACGAACGCAATCGTGCTGCCATCGTCGGCCCTCCTGTCGTTCCTGCCCGCGCCGAACTGGAACGGCACGCCGCCCGCACTGATGGCGCGCCTGATTGACAGCAGCAGCGGCCCCGTGGCGGCGGGGACGGGTGTGGATGTGTCGGCCAATGGCGGGATCACGGCCATTTCGGCCAACCTGTCCGCGCTTTCGACGGTGGTGACGATGCGTGCGCGCAATCCCGTCCTGTCGGATGACACGCAACGCAACGGTTTTTCCGAAGAAGCACTGACCGGCAAGGCCACATGGGACCTGTTCGATCGCTATGACCGCGATAACGTCCATCGTTTGGGAACGCCCATGGACGCAGGATGGGTCGCAGGGTTCGTGTCGCGCAGCTTTGTCCAAGCGGGAAGCCATTTTTCCATCCCGGTGGTGGACGACGATGTCCTGGGGGCCTCGCCCCATCCTGATGAGAACTGGACGATGGATGTCCGTATGCAGGACGGCGCGCCATTGCCGGCGTGGCTGATTTTTGACCCTGTGACCCGGCGTTTCGAGGGCGATCCCCCCGAAGGGGAATCCTGCGATCTGGTCCTGCATGTCGAACTTGCGGACGGGTACGGCCATCGTGGTTTTGTCGAGATGTTCGTGCATGTCCAGGGCGAGATGGACGGGCTGATGTCGCGGCTTCTGGATGATCGCGCCATGTCCGCGCCGTCGCGCGCGCAGGCCCCGCGGCAGCGTTCGACCCTGCATGACCGGCTGCGTGCCCATCATCAGGCGGCGCGCCATGGCCATGGGCGGCACCTTCTGCGTGGTGGGGGGGCCAGATAACCCGCCGCGCAGGCCGTATGTTTCATTTCCGCAATAATGTCATTTCCATAAAAAGCCCGGCGCAGGCGTCACATCCCGTCCTTCCTGCCTTTGTCGAAGAGGTGCGCCCCACCTGTCGCGCCGCCAACCCCGTGAATAGCGAAAGTTCCCTGCCGTCATGACGTTTTGCCATTCTTTGCGTCGGCCACTGGCCCGAACCGTCGGGTTTGCCTCCATCCTTTGCATGACCGCCTGTTCGGTCAAGCCCCAGCCCATGACCCTGGCGGAGAACGTGTTGCGCGCGCAGGAAGACCGCGCCACCATCGACAAACATTATGTGCCGCTGACGGGTGGGCTGAGCATTTCTGGCGCGATCGCGCGTGCCCTGCGTTATAATTACGATATCGAGGTTTCAAAGCTGGAGGTCACGCAGCAGGAAAAGAACCTTGACCTGACCCTGATGACGATGTTGCCGAACATGTCGGCAGATGCAGGATATTCGCATCGTGGCAACAATAATTCGGCCGAGAGCATCTCCCAGCTGACGGGTGAGCATTACCTTGATTATTCCTATTCCGAAATGCCGACCCACGGGACGGGCGATGCCCAGTTTTCGTGGGATCTGATGGATGCGGGCATCAGCTATTTCATGGCCCGGCAGGAAGCCTATCGCGCCCTGATTGCGGTCGAGCGCCGGCGCAAGGCGATCAATAACCTTGTACGCAACACGTCTGATGTGTACTGGCGCGCCGCGACGGCACAGGAACTGTTGCCAAAGATCGACCCGATGATCAACGAGACGGAGGCGATGCTTCGGGCATCACGTACGTCGGAGGGCGAGCATCTTCAGAATCCTGTGGTCTTGCTGGATTATCAGGCGAACCTGATGCGTACGGCGCGTGAACTGCATCGCCTGCGCAACGACCTGCAATCCGCACAGATCGAGCTGCGTTCGCTCATCAATGTCGCGCAAAATACGCCGCTGAACCTGACCACCCCGGTCGAGACATCGCTGGCAGGTGGGGACATGGACGTGCGCAAGCTGGAGGATATCGGCCTTGTCATGCGTCCCGAACTGCGCATGGAGGCATATCAGCAAAAAATCGACAAGCAGGATGTCTATAAGGAAATCATCCGCGTGCTGCCGGGGATCGGTGGCATTGGCAATCTGAATTTCGATTCCAATTCATTGCTGTATCACAATTACTGGGGGCAGATCGGGGTCCATGCGACCTATAACCTGATGAATCTGGTCCGTGCCCCGGCCGAGTTCTCCAAGGCGCACGGGGCGATCGCGGTGTCACAGCTGCGCCGCCTTGCCCTTTCGGTTTCGACGCTGGCTGAAATCCACCTGAGCGATCAGCAATATATCAACGCACTGGACATGCTGCGCACCGCACGTGATGCGGATGAGGTCGGCCGGCAGATGGAAACGGTGGCGGACCGGGTCGAACGCGCGGGCGCGGAATCACGATCCGACCGCGTGCGCCATCGCCTGTCCGGGGTGCTGGCGGAGGTCGATTGCGCGCGGGCATATGCACTGGCGCATTCATCGCTGGCCAACCTGTATGAATCCGTTGGCATCGACATTGTCCCGGCCAACGCGACGACAGAGGATCTGGCGACGCTTAACAAACAGGTCGATGCCTCGATCAAGGACTGGCTGGCCGGTCGCCTGCCTGAACTGCCGCCGCCTGCCAACCCCGCCAAGATCCCATCCGACCCGCTGCATTTTGGCATGGGGACACGCCCGACAACGATGGAAACCGCCAGAAAGGATGGATTCATAAATTGATCAAAACAGCAATGTCGCTGGGGGTTGCAGGAATGCTGGCCTTCGTCGTTCCCGCCATGGCGGTGGATGCGCCAGCCCCCCAAAATCCGCAGGCGCAGGAACCCCCGAACCAGGGGGTGCAGTTCCAGGCCGTCGCAACCCAGCAGGCGCTTCTTGCCGCGCCGATGGCCGGGATCGTGGATGATCTGCCCCTGCGCGATGGGCAATCCTTTCATAAGGATGACCTGCTGGCGTCATTCGATTGCGGCGTCCAGCGGGCGACGCTCGACCATGCGGTGGCAGAACAGCAGAAACATGCGGGGCTGGTCACGATCCAGAACCGCTTGCGGCAGTTGAAAAGTTATTCAGAGGCGGACATGCGCACCGCGCAGGCCGAATTGCAGGCGGCCAATGCGGACCGGCGCCTTGCGCAGGCCAATGTCGCGCATTGTACCGTACAGGCCCCGTTTGACGGCGTGGTGTCGGGTGTCAGCGCCCACGCCCATCAGTTCCTTCAGCTTGGTGCGCCCCTCCTTTCCATCGTCAATCCCGGATCGGTCGAACTGGACATGGTCGCGCCTGAGGCGCTGTTGCCCAAAATCCAGCCGGGGGCCGAATTCTCTGTCATGCTTGCCGGGCATACGCAAAAGGTCCGCGCCAGGGTCATCCGCCTCAGCCCGGTCATTGATCCGGTCAGCCGGACGGTGCGGGTCTATGCCGTGCCGGAAGAAGACGCGGCCGCCTTCCTGCCGGGCATGACGGGGGAGGTGGTCTTCCCGTGAATATGTCTCCCCCCCCTGAGGGGGGCTTTGCGGGGGGGGCGTCGGGCGACAGGCTGGTGGTCGAACGCCTTGCGCGGATGGTCAGCCTGATGGACCGCCTTGCATCCCTGCCGCGTAACGAGGCCGGGTTCGAGGCGGTGCAGGGCGCGCGTGACCTGTTTCGCTGTACGCTGTCCTTTCTTTATCTGGAGGACCCGCCGCGGATCGAATGTGTTTCCGGCGCGGGCCTGCCGGATGCCGACGCCCCCTTGAGCGTATGGATGCGCAAGCTGGTGCGCACGGTGGAACCGCACGAGGAGGCACAGGCATTCGACCGGGCCGACCTGCCCCCGCCGGTGCAGGATCCGTGGCCGGCCTCGTGGCCTGATTATGGGCTTTGCGCGCCGTTGCGCATGCCGGGCGGGCGTGTGGGCACATGGGTCGTGATGGGGGAAACCCCATGGAGCCGCGCCGACGCCACCGCATTGGGGTCGATGGCGCATGTTCTGGCGCGCGTGCTCATCACACCCGATACGCCGCGCCCGTCGGTGTGGCGGCGGCTTGATCGCTGGAAATGGTGGGCTGTTGTGGCCTGTGCGCTCTTTTTGCTGCTGCCGGTCCGAAGTTTCGTGGTTGCCCCGGCCGAAGTCGTGCCCGTGGTGCCCATGCCCGTGCGTGCGCCCATTGCTGGCACGGTCGCGAACATGGCGGTCGCGCCCAACATGGCGGTTCATGCGGGCGACGTGGTGACACGGTTTGACCGGGCGGTCCTGCAAAGCGAGCGCGATGCCGCGTCCCATGAACTGGAGGTGGCCCGCACACGCTATAGCGAGGCGCTTCAGGGGGGGATGGACGATGCCAAGGTGCGATCGGAAATCGGTCCGCTACAGGCAAGGGTGGGCGAGCAGGAAGCCGAATTGCGGCGCAGGCAATGGATGCTGGACCATGCCGATGTCCGCTCGCCGGGCGACGGGGTGGTGATTTATGACGATCCGGCGGACTGGATGGGGCGTCCCGTGGAAAAGGGCGAAAAGCTGGCGCTGCTGGCCCAGCCGGAATCGACGCGCATCGCAATCCATGTCCCGGCTGCGGAAATGATCGCGCTGGCCGATGACGCGCCGGTACAGTTTTTTGATGACCTGCGCCCGGACCGCCCGCATCGTGGCCATCTGGTCTTTCGTGGCTATTTCCCGGAAACCTCGGCGCAGGGGGTCGCGTCCGTCCTGCTGCGCGCGGACCTTGATGGTGCGGCGATCCGGCTGGGCACCAAGGGGGAGGCACGGATACTGGGTGGGCGACGGCCACTGGTCCTGTGGCTGTTGCATCGCCCGATCTTCTGGCTGCGCCCGTGGCTGGGGCTGTAGGGAATGACGGACTGGCCACCACTGCGTGATGACCTTGACCTTGTGCGCGGCCCCATGCTGGACGGGTTGCCGACATGGACCCTGCATGATCCGGTCTCCAACCGGTTTTTTCGACTGAGCTGGAAGGAAACGGAAATTCTGGTTCACTGGTCGCTGGGCGATGCGCAGGCGATCGCACACAGCGTATCGGCCGTCATGGGCCGGGTGTGCGCGCCGGGTGAGGTCATGGCCGTGGCGGAATTCTGCCACAGGATGCATCTGGTGGATGCTGTTTCGCCCGCCACCCTGGCGCATGAACGCGCCGCGCAACGGCAGGGAATATGGCAGTGGCTGTTGCATCATTACCTGTTCCTGCGCATTCCGCTGGTCCGTCCCAATGCCCTGCTTTCGGCCATGTTGCCTTGGTGTGGCTGGATGTTTTCGCGCTGGTTCTGGGGCGGGGTCGGTGTGCTGTCGCTGCTTGGGTTCTGGGGCATTGCCCTGCGATGGGAGGAGTATCGCGCGGGACTGCATGGATTGCTGTCGATGCGCGGGCTGGTTTCGGTTGCACTGGCCCTGGGTGCGGCCAAGCTGGTGCATGAGTTCGGGCATGGCATCACGGCCCGGCGCATGGGATGTGACGTGCCCGCGATGGGGGTCGCATTCCTGGTGTTGATGCCGGTTTTCTGGACCGATACCACCGATGCATGGCGGTTGCAGGATGCGCGCGGGCGGGTGGCGATTGATGCGGCGGGGATGCTGTCGGAACTGGTTCTGGCGGCGGTTGCCTCCGTACTGTGGGCGGTCCTGCCTGATGGCGGCGCGCGGCAGGCGGCACTTGTGCTCAGCGGGTCGGTCTGGATCAGCGCCGTGCTGTTGAATCTGTCGCCGCTGATGCGATTTGATGGGTATTACATCGCATCCGACCTGCTGGGTGTGCCCAATCTGCAATCACGGGGCTATGCTCTGGGACGTTGGCAGTTGCGGACATGGCTGTTCGGACATCAGGCGCCCCCGCCCGAACATATGCGCAGGGGCCGGGCCATCGGGGTGCTGTGTTATGCCTTTGCCTCGATGGTCTATCGCTTCTTCCTGTTTCTGGGCATCGCGGTTCTTGTTTATCGTGAGGTGTTCAAGGCGTTGGGCATCGTCCTGTTCGGGATCGAAATCTGGTTTTTTCTGGTCGGGCCGATCCTGCGTGAAATCCGGCAGTGGGGCAGGCTGATGCAGGCGGCATCAAGGTGGCGGCGGGGCGTCGTACTTGGGGTCATGGTGGTGGGGGTTTTGGTGGCGGTCGTGCCATGGAACCGCACGGTGCGGGTGGACGGTCTGTGGCGCCCGGCGATGCAGGCGCGGCTTAGGACCGCCGAAGCGGGCGCGCTGGTCTGGCTGCTGGCGCCGGGGACGGAGGTGACGCGCGGGCAGGTGGTGGCGCATCTGGTGTCAGAGGACCTGCAGGCCGGTCGCGATGTGGCTCAGGCCCGGCTTCAGACCAGTCTGGCCGAGTTGCGGCGCGCGGGATTCGCGGGCGAGTCCGGCGACCGCGCCATGCTTTCGACAATGGCTGACACGCAGGAGGAGGTTTCGCGGGGACGCCACGACGTGGCCGCAGCCGAAGGGCGCATCGACGCACTGGATATCCGCGCGCCATTCGATGGGGTCGTGGTCGATGTTGACCCGCAGGCGTATCAGGGCGAAGTCTTTCCAAAGCACACGCCGCTGTTCAGCCTTCTTTCACAGGGGCCGGGCGTTGTCGTCGGCTATGTTGGGGAAACCGATATCCGTGGGATTCACGCGGGGACAAGGGGGCGTTTCTGGTCGAAAACGGGTGGTCCGCCCCTTTGCCTGACGGTGGAGCGTGTGTCGGATGCGAATGCGGAGGCCATCGAGGAACTGGAACTGGCGCAGCCATCGGGCGGCCATATGGCCGTGCATCGTGACCGGCATGACACCTGGCAGGCTGATCTTCCGCTTTATCGTGTTGTGGCCCGCGTGGACGCGCCTGCACCTGAGCCTGCGGCACGGATCTTCGGCCTTATGGTGCTGGATGCCCCCTCAAGCAGCTTTGCCCTTCAGGTCTATCGCCGGGCCGCGTCGCTGCTGGTCCGTGAAAGCGGGTTTTAAGGGGAGGGTGTTTGAAAAGTCAGGATCAATAACATCCTGAAATCATAAAATTTTTTGGTGAAGCTTTTTCCCAAAAAGCTTCAGAAGACGCTGCCTTTTTGAAAAACGGCAGCACCCAAAAACTTTTCTTGTTTTCTCAACAGGTTGCTTTCAGACCATCCCTTATCGGGGGGAAGGGGACCGGCCCGCGATCTGGTGCTGGTGGCATGGGATGGGGCGATGCCCGGCCATGGTGCCTGTTTTTGTGATGTGGGGAGGGGGCCATAAACGACGAAAGCTGCCTTGCGGCGGCTTTCTCGTGTCCGATTGTTTCCTGTAAGGAAACTGGAGCGGGCGATGGGATTCGAACCCACGACCCCAACCTTGGCAAGGTTGTGCTCTACCCCTGAGCTACGCCCGCGCTCCGTGTCGGTGAAGCGGTGTTTACGCAATAAGCATCTGTGGCGCAAGGGGGAAAATGCAGGGTGGGATGTTTTTTTTGATCTGCCCGGTCTGAGGTTGCGTGACGCCGTGGGAATGACAATCTATCGTTATGAAACGCAGGCCACCGGCCCCGACAGGGGATGCGGTGGCGAAGACACAAAGCCAAGGCAGGATCAAGTTTCCATGGACTATATCATCGGTCAGTCCCCGTCCCCCAACACGCGTCCCGGCGCCCCCGCCGCCACGCCGGGTGCGGCGCCGTCCGCCGGGGCGGCCGTGATTTCGGATGGTGACCAGAACACCTTCATGCGTGACGTGGTCGATGCCAGCCGCACGGTCCCGGTGCTGGTCGATTTCTGGGCCGCGTGGTGCGGGCCGTGCAAACAGCTGACGCCCGTGATCGAAAAGGTGGTGACATCGGCCGGTGGCCGCGTGCGCCTGGTCAAGATTGATGTGGACGCCAATCAGGCGCTGGCGCAGCAGTTGGGCAAGATTGGCCTGCCGTTGCAGTCGATCCCGCTGGTCGCGGCGTTCTGGCAGGGGCAGATCCTTGACCTGTTTCAGGGCGCACAGCCCGAAAGCGAGGTCCGGCGCTTTGTCGAAGGTGTGCTCAAGGCGGCGGGGGGGGCCTTGCCTGCGGCCGACCTGATCGCCCTGGCGCGCAAGGAACTGGACGAAGGGCGGGCGGAGGCCGCGGCCGGCGCCTATTCGCAGGTGCTGGAGATCGAACCCGAAAATCCCGCCGCGTGGGGCGGGCTGGTGCGCGCCCTGATCGTCATGGGGGACGAGGAAGGGGCGGCCGACGCCCTGCGTGACGTGCCCGCGGCCATTGCGGAACATGCGGAGATCAAGGGCGCGCGCGCGGCCCTCGACCTCAAGCGTGAAGGCCGCAAGGCGGCGGAGGAGGCGGAAAGCCTACGCGCGCGCCTTGTTGCCAACCCCAAAGATTACGAGGCCCGGTTCGCGCTTTCGACCGCGCTGAACGCGGCGGGAAAGAAGGCCGAGGCCGCCGACGAACTGCTGACGATCATGAAGGAAGATCGCGCATGGAAGGATGACGGCGCGCGCCTGCAGCTTATCCGCCTGTTCGAGGCATGGGGCCATGACGATCCCGCGACGGTGGCGGCGCGTCGGCGCATGTCCTCGCTGCTGTTTTCATGACGCCACGCCATGACCGGGTCGGCCATGTGGTCGAACATGACGACATCCCGCGCCGCATCCCGCTGATACAGGACATGACGCTGGCGGATTTTCCGGCGGAAATCGGCCTGTTCCCGTTGAATGAGGCCATGTTGCTGCCGCATGGGAAGCTGCCGCTCAACGTGTTCGAACCGCGTTATGTCGCATTGGTGGAAGATGCGATGCGTGAAGGCCGGATGATCGGCATGATCCAGACGCGCGACTGGCCCGGCATGGCGGAACCTATGACGCCCGGTGACGGGGTGTTCGCCGATGGTGACGGCAACGGTGATGGCGGTGGGGCCGGTGGGGCTGGCGGCCTGCCGGGGGGCGCGGATGAAACCCCGCCCCTGTATTCGGTGGGGTGCATCGGGCGCATTACATCCATGACCGAACGCGCGGATGGCACATATGGCATCACGCTGACGGGGCTGGCGCGGTTTCGCCTGCTGCGCGAGGCCGGGATGCGCCGGGGATACCGTGTCGCGCGCATCGACGTGTCAGGCTTTGCCGCCGATGTGACCGACCCGGACGAGGACGTTGCCTATGACCGGGAGCGCCTTTTGGAGTCGCTGCGCCGGTTCTGCACGCAGCAGGGGCTGAGCACGCAGTGGGATGCGTTGTATGAAATGGACGACGTGACCCTGCTGGTGATGCTGCCGATGATCTGTCCGTTCGCGACGGCGGAAAAACAGGCATTGCTGGAATCCGCGACGCTGGCGGAACGCGCCAATACGTTGCGCACGCTGCTGGACATGGCTGGACATGAGCCGGACGAGGGTGCATCCCCGTCCTGATCCAACATGATTTATGCAGGAGGCCGCCCAGTAATGACCGAAAAGCCTACTTTCCCACCGCTCGATCCCCGTCTTCTGTCGGTGCTGGTGTGCCCTGTGACCAAGGGGCCGCTGGTCTATGACCGCGAGGCCGGCGAACTTATCAGCAAGGGCGCGGGCCTTGCCTTCCCGATTCGTGATGGCATCCCCATCATGCTCCCTGACGAGGCGCGTCGCCTGGCGGATTGATCTGTGGGCTGATCTGCGGGCTGGCCTTTCGCCATGTGACGCCCTTGGCGCACGGACCAGCCACGGGCGCGGCCCTGACCCAACGCGGCCCTGACCCGGCGGATAGTGCGATTCCTGCCCCCTTAACCCTGTTTATGCCGCAACGGTCTGCAAAAGCCGGATAGCGCCGGTGAAAGTGCGGGGGCCATGCCCCCTGGCGGCATATGCCTGCGCCGTAGAGAGTGTTTGAAACGTCAGGCGATATAACATACTGAAATTATAAAAGTTTTTGGTGAAGCTTTTTCCAAAAAGCTTCGAAAGACGCTGCCTTTCTCGATCAAAAGGCAGCACCCAAAACTTTTCTTGTTTTTCATCAATGATTTGTTTTCAGACAGTCTCTTGGATGTCGGCCGCGACGTCCACCCCGTCGATCAGGCGGACTGAATCCAGCCACGCCGCCGCCAGCAGGCGTGCGGGGGTAGTGGGTGTCTGCGTCATTGGCGCAAGGTCGCGCGCATCGCGCAGTTCGAGGTAGTCGACGGACGCGAACCCCGCCGAAAGCAGCGCGGCATGCGCCTGTCGCAGGGCATCGGCCACATCATGCCCGGCCGCGATCCGTTCGGCGCAGTGTGCCAGAACCTGCGGCAGGGCGCGGGCGCGGGTGCGGGCATCGGGGGACAGGCGGCGGTTGCGCGATGACATGGCCAGGCCGTCTTCCTCGCGCCGGGTGGGGCAGGTGACGATTTCCACCGGCAGGTTCAGGTCCGTCACCATGCGGCGTACCACATGCACCTGCTGGAAATCCTTTTCACCAAAGAACGCACGGTCCGCCAGCGCCTGCATCAGCAGCTTGCACACCACGGTGGCCACCCCGTCGAAATGGCCGGGGCGCGCGCCGCCGCACAGCCCTTCGGACACGCCACGCACGGAAATGGTGGTGGCAAAGCCGGGGGGATACATCTGCGCGGCGTCCGGCGCATACAGCACGTCCACCCCCGCCGTGCGCAGCAGTGCGGCGTCGGCCTCCACCGTGCGGGGATAGGCGGCAAGGTCGGACGCATCGTCGAACTGCGTCGGGTTGACGAAAATACTGACCACCACACGGTCGCATGCCGCGCGCGCGGCCCGCACCAGCGACAGGTGCCCGTCATGCAGCGCACCCATCGTCGGCACCATGCCAACGCGCAATCCATCGCGTTTCCATTGCATGACGCGCGTGCGCAGGTCGTGGACGGTGTGGGCGATGGTCATGTGCGCGGTGGTCGTCATGGGGCCGTGTGTCCTGTTACGGGGGTGGGCGACGGGTGGGCGCGCCGGTGGCGTCGCCCATGTGGATCGGTTACGTGTGGATCGGTTATCCGTGCAGCGCGCGCAATATGCAAACGCCACCTGCATGATGGGTCGTGACCGATGGTTCGCTTTTCTGTTATGTTGCCGCCGTGTCCAGCAGGAGGCTTACTTGACCCGCATCGTCCATATCCTTGGCCTGTTCGCCTTCGTGCTTGCGCTTGCCGCATGTGCCTCCACCACGCCGGGAAAGGTGGATAATCGCGCCGACTGGCAACGCTGGGGCTATGCCGAGGGGCTGAAGAAAGTCGCCTCCTACTGATCCTGCGCGCCATGGCGGCCCGTCCGGTGGCAGAGTCGCCATAGCCCGCCCCCGCGTTTTCCCATTGCGTGCATGGCCCGTTCCGTGCGCGCCCCTTTGTGTTCTGGAGCCACCGGCGCGCAGCCGGTGAATGGTGCATGACCCTTTCTTCTTCCGATCCTGCCTGGTTCCCGCTGGCGGTGCGCCTTGATGACGTGCCCGTCCTGGTCGTGGGCGGGGGCGAGGTGGCCGTGAACAAGGTGCGCCTGCTGCTGGCGCACCGGGCGCGCATTTCGGTCATCGCGACCCGTCTGGTGGCGGACATGCGCCGGTGGGTGGAAGATGGGGTGTTGACCCATATCGCGCAGGATGCGTCCGATGCGGCCGTGCGCGCGGCCATTCCCGGTTGCCGCCTGGTCTATGTCGCGACCGATGACCGTGCGCTGAATCGCCGGATCGCGGCGATTGCGCATGACCTCAACGTGCTGGCCTGTGCCGTGGATGACCCGCAGCCCTCCTCCTTCATCACACCGGCGCAGGTACATCGCGGCGTGGTGCGTATCGCCATTTCCACCGGTGGCGCGGCCCCGGTCCTGGCGCGGCGGTTGCGTGAACAGGTGGAGGCGACGATTCCCGACGGTACCGGTGCCTTGGCCGGTTTCATGCAGGCCGAACGTGAACGTGTCGGCGCGGCCTGTCCCGACATCGTGCGCCGCCGCCGCGTCTGGGAGGCATTTCTGGACGGGCAGGGCGCATCCGCCGCCCGCGCGGGGGATGTGGCGCGCGCGCGCGATGTGCTGGACGCGCTGTTGTCGGGGGACGGGCCGGGGGGAGAGGTCTGGCTGGTTGGTGCGGGGCCGGGGGACCCTGACCTGCTGACGCTGCGTGCGCTGCATATGATGCAGAATGCGGATTGCGTGCTGTATGACCAACTGCTTTCCCCCGACCTGCTGGATCGTGTGCGTCGTGATGCGGAACTGGTGTTCGTGGGCAAGCGGCGCAATCGTCATACCATGCCGCAGGAGGAGATTAACGCCGAACTGGTCCGTCGTGCCCGTGCGGGGCAGCGTGTGCTGCGCCTGAAGGGCGGGGACCCGTTCGTGTTCGGCCGCGGGGGGGAGGAGATCGAGGCGCTGTTGCACTCACGCATCCCGTTCCAGGTGGTGCCCGGCATTACGGCGGCCAACGGGTGTGCGGCCTATGCCGGGATTCCGCTGACGCATCGCGACTGCGCGCAGGCCTGCATGTTCGTGACCGGCCATGCCCGCGCCGATGGGGTGCTGGACCTGCCATGGGCCAATATGGCGCGACCGGGACAGACGATCGTGATTTACATGGGGGTTGCGGCCCTGCCGGTGCTGTGCGCCGAACTGGCGCGCCATGGCCTGCCCGATGACTGGCCCGCGGCCATCGTCGAACGCGGCACCCGCCCGGACCAGCGCGTCTTTACCGGCACGTTGGCCGACCTGCCGGGGCTGGCGCGTGAAAATGGGGTCGGCAGCCCGGCGCTGATTATCGTGGGACAGGTGGTTCGGCACCGCGTGGTATCGCCGTCCATCGCAGCGCCGTCCATCGCGTCACCACATGACGCATCGCGAACCGACCCGTAAATTTCCGACCGGCGCGCAACAGGGGCCTGCACGCGATGCCTGTAAAGGGCGTGTGCAAACGGCCCGTTGATAAGACAGCATATATCACTGCGGATGTTTCCCGTTGGGCTGTGGCCTTCCCCTGTTTCGGGGGAGTGTTCCCTTGCGGCATGAGAACCTGCGCGCGGTCCTGTCGTTTGTCCTGGTAAGGGGAAATCCGCGCATGGTCACGCCGAAGTGAGGGTATGTGTGATTTTTATATTGAAAATGATAATCATTATCATCTAAGGTCAGCGACATGATAAACCTCTAGGGAGCCGGACTTCGCGTGTCCGGGAATGCCATGTCCAGTTATGCGACCGTTCTGTCCGATCTTCCCTGTGGCGAACGACTGGCGGTATGGACCGTCCGCCGTCTTGTCGGGCCTGTGCATCCGATGCCTTCATGTTCCGGTGCGGCGGGCCTGTCGGTCAATGCGCGTTCGGCGCTTGGGCTGTTCTTGCCATGCAATCGCCGGGAATTCGCCGATGTGGCACAGGCTTTTCACAACGCACTGGCATGGATGGCGCGCCAGCGGCTGCCGCTGCTGGATATCGCGATGGCCGGGGTGATGCATGTAACCGATGTGGAACGTCGCCTGCTGGCGGCCACGGCGGCGGCACAGGCCGGTCATGATGACGAAGCACGCATCGCCCTGCGTGATGTGTCCGACCATGACGGGGTGGTGACGCGCCTGATGCCGGCCATCACGCTGCTTGGCGCATGTCTAGCGGGGGCGGGATACTGGCTGGGGGTGCGGGTGGCGCGGCCGATGCTGCATTGCGCGCCGCATTACACATCCGTGGCGGCTGCCCCCGCCATTGGCCATGCCTGAAGGGGACGGGACCTGCGGGTCGTGCCGCACGGATGTGGCGTTACAGGACGCCGCATCCGGGATTCAGGTATTGGAAAAATGAATACCATGAAATATGTGGTAAAATGTTCCGTTACCAGATGATGTTTCATTAAACGTTCATAAACGCAGCGACTGAAAAAAACTATCGTCCCGCGCAGCAAGGAAATTGCGCGAGGTGATGTTGATGTTCGCGAATACAGGGGCCGCGTTTTTACGATATATTCCCCATCGTGCCGGATGTGCGCATATTGTTTTTGTGCTGGCTGTCGCTGTGGCCTCCACCGCGCAGGCCGCGGATGCCGGCAGCACGGGGAAGAAGAAAACCGCGGCGGCTGTTCATGGGACAAAGCCGGCGCCCACCGCGAAAAATGAATATATCCACGTCAATGCCAGCCGTTCGATGCCCGATGGCGTGACGCTGAATGCGCCGGGCGGCGGCCGCATGTCGGTGGAGACGGAGGCCCGTTCGCAGACGACGCTGACACGCGATTACATCGCCAAGCAGTCGCCCACCGCCAATATCAATACGCTGATTGCCATGGTGCCTGGCGTGGTCCTTGGGGCGAAGGACCCGATGGGGATCGAAAGCGACCATATGAACATGCGCGGCCTTGACGGGTCCGAAGTCGGATATGTGTTCGAGGGGATACCATCGTCCAATCCCACAACCTATGTCGCGCATACCCAGATGTTGGTGGATGCGGAAAATATCGGTTCCATCAAGGTTATTCAGGGATCTTCGAGTATTGATTCCCCCGTGTACTGGGCGGCCGGCGGCGAAATCAACACCAGGATGATGGACCCGTCGCACCAGATGCACGGATATGTTTCCGCATCGGGTGGGTCATACGGGTCGAACAAGGAATTTGCCCGGTTCGAAACCGGTGATATCGGCAATACCGGCCTGCGCGGGATGGCGTCGTTTTCCTATACCCGCAGCAATAACTGGTTCGGCGGGGGTGGTGTCTATCGCTACCATGTGGACTCCAAACTGACCAAGGACTGGTCGATTGGCAATACATCGCTGATTTTCGGCTATACCCGCGAAAATCAGGCCAGTTACCCCACGGTGACGATGGCGAAATGGGATGCATGGCAGAAAACCGGGAAAAGCCCCGGATATAACAAGGATTATTATTTCGGGAATACGAACTGGTATAAACTGCACATGGAGGACGAGAACGAAATCCATGTCATGCTGCCATCCGACCTGCGGCTGAATGACAGCCTGCGCCTGCAGGTCCGTCCCTATTACATCCATCGTACCGGCCCCACGCTCGGCAGTGCCATGGTGCCCGGCAGCGGCGGATATATGGGCAGCGAACAGTACGGCAACCTGAACCTGCCCTATGCGCAAAAGGGCAAGGCAACCGCCGTGGCCTATAACAACTGGCAGGAAGACAGTGGCGGGCTGAGTTCGGAAATCTCTTGGGTGACAAGGCATAATACGCTGTCATTCGGGGACTGGTACCAATATACGGATTACAGTGTCCTGAACGATTATGGTGTGGTCAATGACGCGGGCGATACGGTCGGGGGATACAACCCGATCCGCCTGCCGTCGGGGCGCGTGCTGGCGACAGAGGACATGAGCTATATACAGCAGGTCAATACGCTGTATATCGCCGATACGTTCAGGGCATTTAACGACCGTCTGGTCATCAATGCGGCGTTCAAGGCCTCAATGGTCGGGCGTTCCGTCACCAACGACATTCCCGGCACGCAATACAGCAACAACAGGAATTATTTCGAGCCCCTGCCACAGGTTTCCCTGACCTATTTCATCACCCGCCATGACCAGGTCTATGTCAATGGCACCACGTCATATCGCATGCCCGCGTCGGCCAATGCGTATATCGACAGCTACAGCCTGACATCGCCCAAGCCCACGACGACGATTGGCAACCTGAAGCCCGAATATGACATCAGCGAGGAAGTCGGCTATCGGCACACGGGACTTTTCAATGTCTCGCTTGCGCTGTTCAACATGAACCTGACGAACCATCAGGTCAGCTCGTCCGAATACCTGCCCGGTGACAATTACCTGACCAGCGTCCCGCTGAATGTCGGGGGGGAGACGATCCGGGGCGTACAGGTCGAATTCGGCATGAAGCCATGGCATCATTTCAGCCCCTATCTGTCGGGGCAGTTCCTGCATGCCACCACGGACAATAATTTCAACGCCGGCACAGATTACCTGCCCACGGCAGGGAAAACCGCGATTGCCGCGCCGAAATTCTCAGGCTCCATCGGGTTGCAGTATGATGATGGGCATTATTTCGGGAATGCCAACATCCTTTATGTGGACAAGCAATATTCGGCGCTGATGGATAATGCCGCGATGCCGTCCTACATCACCGCCAACCTGACGCTGGGTTATCGCTTCCACAGCTTCTCGCGCTTTCGTTCGCCACAGATCCAGGTCAACATCATGAATGTGGGCGACAATCATTACCTGTCGGCGGTGTCGGGATATGGCGGCACGGCAAAGGCGATGAAGGGCATGAACGGAACCGCCGTCAGCGCATCGACACCAAGTTATTTCGCCGGGGCGCCATTCGCGGTCGTGGCCAGTGTTTCAACAGGGTTTTAAGACGATGTTTGCATTCATCCTGCGCCTGTCAGCAATTTTCATCGCCCTTCTGGTCATGGCAGAGGTGGCATGGGCCGGTGATGCCGCCCAGACTGGTGCCCCGGTTGCCGCCCCGGTTGCCGCCCCGGTTGTCGCCGGAGTGGGCGCTCCGGTGGGCACCGCGATTGGCGCCCCGGCAGACGCCCCGGCGGAGGCCGCGCCCGCCGCCACGGTCCTGACCCGCATGGAGGCGCAGGAGGCGCATCAGGGCGTCACCAATGACGCAAAATATGTCTATGCCATTTCCAACAGCACCATTGGCAAATATGACCGCGCCAGTGGCCGGCATGTTGCATCATGGTCGGGCGACCCGCAGGTGTTCATCCATATCAACAGTTGTGAAATGGTGGCAGGGCAGATGGTCTGCGCCATGTCGAACTTTCCCAACGTCCCGATGACCAGTTCGGTTGAATGGTTCAATCCCGTGACGATGCGCCATGTCCGCAGCCACAGCTTTGGCCCCGGCCATGGGTCGCTGACATGGATCGACTGGCATGACGGGTTCTGGTGGGCGTGCTTTGCCAATTACACCGCCAGCGGGGGAGAGGTCGGCCGGGGCACGGAATCGACACGCCTTGTGAAATATTCGCCGGATTTCGTGGAACGCGAATCATGGCTGTTCCCGCTGGATGTCCTGAAACGTTTTGGGGATTTCAGCGCATCGGGTGGCCGGTGGGGCCGTGACGGGATGCTGTATGTGACGGGGCATACGCGCCCTGAAATGTATGTGCTGCGCCTGCCCGATGCGGGGGGGCGGCTGGTGCATGTCCGCACGATCACCCTGCCCACGGGCGGGCAGGCCTTTGACTGGGACGCCACGCGCCCCGGCACCATCTGGACCATCAGCCGCGACAGGGCGGAACTGGTGCAAAGCCGCCTGCCCTGATGATATGGGGCCATGGCCGCCCATCCCTGGGGGATGACGCCATGGTTCCCAAAGGGCCATGACCTGTGGCCGGGGGGAGGGTATGCATCCCCCCCCCCGGATGTCGTTTACTGTTCGGTACAGGTGGCCGGGTCGGGGCCGGTGCGGTGATTGCCGTCGAGTGTGGCGAGGTCGCGCATGTCCGCATCCGACAGTTCGAAATCGAAAACCTCGATATTGGCTTTCATGCGGGCGGGATGCGCGCTTTTGGGCAGGGGAACCGCGCCCATCTGCACCACCCATCGCAACAGGACCTGTGCCGGGCTGCGGTTGTGGCGTTGCGCCACGCGTCCGACGACGGGGTTTTCCAATATGGCGCCACGGCCAAGCGGGCTCCACGCCGCGGTCAGGATGCCCAGCTTTTTGTGCAGGGCCACGGATTCGGCCTGTGCAAAATCGACATGCATTTCGATCTGGTTGACCGCCGGTGTCACGCCGGTGGCGTCGATGATGCGTGTCAGGTGTTCGGGCAAGAAGTTCGACACCCCGATGGAGCGTACGCGCCCGTCCTTTTGCAACTGTATCAGGGCCTTCCAGCTTTCGACATACTGGTCCTTCATCGGCAGGGGCCAGTGGATCAGGTAAAGGTCGATATAGTCCATCTTCAGCCGTTGCAGGCTGGTGTCGAACGCGCGCAGGGTGCTGTCGTACCCCTGGTCGCGGCCCCGCAGCTTGGTTGTGACGAAGATGTCGGGGCGACCCACGTCAAAGCTGAGCAGGCCGGTGCCGACGCCGGATTCGTTGCCATAATTGGCGGCGGTGTCAAACAGGCGGTATCCGCATGACAGGGCCTCACGCACCGCCGTTTCGGCCTGCGGGTTGTCCAGCGGGTATGTGCCGTATCCGATCGCGGGGATCTTATGCCCGTCATTAAGGGGCAGCAGGGGGATGTTGTGCATGCTCGGTTCCTTCGCCTCGCTAAGTGTCCGGCCTGCGGGGGCGACATGCTGCGCCCCGACGCGTGGAGCGACCGGAGGGATGGAGTAGCCTGTCCCCAACGTAACGCCTTGAGGGTGGATCGGTTTAATGCCCGGTTTTCAGGACAGCCCTGCGTATGCTTCATTGTGGCAAAAGGATGACTGCCATGAATGAACAGACGAACACCCCGACTCCCGATGCGGTGCAGGCGATGCACCGTTCGGTCCTGACACTCGATACCCATGTGGACATCCCATGGCCTGATCGCGGTGATTTCGCCACGGGCGCGGACTCGCGCTGTGTGGACCTGCCGAAATTGCGCGAAGGCGGCATGGGGGCCGCCTGCCTTGTCGCCTATGTGGGGCAGGGCGCGGTTGGGGATGCGGGCCATGCCGCCGCCTCGGCCAAGGCGCTGGCGATGCTCGACGTCATCGCGGGCACGGACGACGTGCCCGGCGTACGGGTGTGCGACAGCGCCGACGCCCTGATGGCGGCGCACCGCGCGGGGGACATCGCGATCATCCCCGCGGTCGAAAATGGCTATACCATCGGGCAGGATATCGGCCTGCTGGCGCGGTTTCGCGAACGTGGCGTGCGTTACATGACGCTGACGCATAACGGGCACAACGCGCTTGCCGATTCCGCGCGGCCGATGACGCACCTTGGCGATGCGGCGGAACCTCATGGCGGCCTGTCGGCGCTGGGGCGCGCGGCGGTGGCGGAAATGAACCGCCTGGGCATGCTGGTGGACGTGTCGCACACGTCGCGCAAGACGATGATGCAGGCCGTGGAACTGTCACGCGCACCGGTTTTCGCCAGCCATTCGTGCGTGCGCGCCCTGTGCGATCACCCGCGCAACCTTGATGATGGGCAGCTTGACGCCCTGCGTGCGTGCGACGGGGTGATCCATATCACCGCCATGGACGCCTTCCTGTGCCCGCGCGATGTGCGCCAGACCCATCGTGTGGGGGTTGCGGATTTTGTGGACCATATTGATTACGCCGTCAGGCGCATCGGTATCGCGCATGTCGGCATTTCGTCCGATTTTGACGGCGGCGGCGGGATCGACGGATGGGCCAGCGCGGCGCAGGCCCCCAACGTGACGGCGGAACTGATGCGCCGTGGTTATGACGCGACGCAGATCGCCGCGCTGTGGGGTGGTAATTTCGTGCGCATCCTGCGCCGTGCGGAGGAGGTGGCCGCATA
Source organism: Novacetimonas hansenii (assembly GCF_014843995.1). Taxonomy (NCBI): domain Bacteria; kingdom Pseudomonadati; phylum Pseudomonadota; class Alphaproteobacteria; order Acetobacterales; family Acetobacteraceae; genus Novacetimonas; species Novacetimonas hansenii. The sequence goes on from NZ_CP062147.1 coordinate 781,126, forward strand.
ACGGCCTCCCGTAACCGACCCGGTAACGTACCCCCTGCAAACGTCCATGCCGCCCGCGCGTTGATGCGCATCGGCCGCGCGCGCACCGGCTATCGCACTCTGGATTTGCAGAGGGCAAGGGGCTATACCCGCAACCGTCAAACAGGAAATCAGGACAGGTCATGACAACAGATTACAAGGTCAAGGACATCTCCCTCGCGGGGTGGGGACGCAAGGAAATCGCCATCGCGGAAGGGGAAATGCCCGGCCTGATGGCCCTGCGCGATGAATATGGCAAGTCGCAGCCGCTCAAGGGCGCGCGCATCGCGGGCTGCCTGCACATGACCATCCAGACCGCTGTCTTGATCGAGACACTGACGGCGCTGGGTGCGACGGTGCGCTGGTCTTCGTGCAACATCTTCTCCACGCAGGACCAGGCCGCGGCGGCGATCGCGGCGACCGGCGTGCCCGTGTTCGCATGGAAGGGCCTGAGCGAGGACGAATTCTGGTGGTGCATCGAACAGACCATCAAGGGGCCGGACGGCTGGACGCCGAACATGATCCTCGATGATGGCGGGGACCTGACGACCCTGATGCACGAGAAGTATCCCGAGATGCTCAATGACGTGCGTGGCATCTCCGAAGAGACCACGACCGGTGTGCATCGCCTGTGGGACATGGCCAAGAAGGGCCTGCTGAAGGTGCCGGCCATCAATGTCAATGACAGCGTGACGAAGTCGAAGTTCGACAACCTGTATGGGTGCCGTGAAAGCCTGGTGGACGCAATCCGCCGTGGCACCGACGTCATGATGGCGGGCAAGGTCGCGGTCGTCGCGGGTTACGGCGACGTGGGCAAGGGGTCGGCCGCATCCCTGCGCAATGCGGGCTGCCGCGTGCTGGTGACGGAAATCGACCCCATCTGCGCGCTGCAGGCCGCGATGGAAGGTTATGAGGTCGTGACGATGGAAGAAGGTGCGCCGCGCGGCGATATCTTCGTCACCGCCACCGGCAACGAGGACGTCATTACCATCGACCATATGCGGGCGATGAAGAACCGCGCCATCGTGTGCAACATCGGACATTTCGATTCCGAAATCCAGATCAACGCGCTGCGCAACTTCACGTGGGAAAACATCAAGCCGCAGGTGGACGAGGTCGTCTTCCCCGATGGCAAGCGCCTGATCGTCCTGTCCGAAGGCCGCCTTGTGAACCTGGGCAACGCCACGGGCCACCCGTCCTTTGTCATGTCCGCGTCGTTCACCAACCAGACGCTGGCGCAGATCGACCTGTGGACCGCACCTGCGGGCAAGTATGAAAACAAGGTCTATACCCTGCCCAAGCATCTCGATGAGAAGGTGGCGTTCCTTCACCTTGCCAAGGTGGGTGCCCACCTGTCGAAGCTGACGCCCAAGCAGGCCGAATATATCGACGTGCCCGTCGCCGGGCCGTTCAAGAATGATCTGTATCGTTACTGAGGCCGGTTTCCCTGCTATAACAAACCCGAGAGCCCCGGCAGCCCTGCCGGGGTTCATCAGGAAACAAGGAACGATTGCATGAGTATTTTTGGCACCATCCTGTCCAAGATCTTTGGCTCGTCCGAAGCAAAGGCGGCAACGCCCGCCGCTGCCGCCCCCGCCGCGGGCGCTGCGGCCCCTGCTGCCGCGACCCCGGCCGCCCCGGCTGCTGCCCCCGCCGCCCCGGTTGACGTCAACGCGGTGCTGAGTGCGATGGCCGCGAAGAACCCGGAAAAGCTGAACTGGCAGACCTCCATCGTCGATCTGCTCAAGCTGCTGGGCCTCGACAGCTCCTTTGCCGCGCGCAAGGAACTGGCGGCGGAACTGCATTATACCGGTGACACGAACGACTCGGCCGCGATGAACATCTGGCTGCAGGCGCAGGTGCTGCGCAAGCTGGCGGAAAATGGCGGCAAGGTCTCTCCTGACCTGATGAAGTAATCTTCACGCCCGGCTTTGGGGCGGAACCGGGCGGCCCGCGCTGGCCATCCCGGTTCCGCCTTTTTTACGTACCCCGCCTTATGCCGCGTGCCCTGTCCCGTATGTCCGGTCGCGCCCCCGTCGCGTGCTGTTGCGCCGTTGGGGCCATCGTGCAAGATGGGGACGCCTGCCTGCGGCCTTCCGGATACAGCGCCCATGTCCGACATGTTTTCCCCTGTCCCGAACGCCCCCCTGCACGAGGCCGCCGCCCCGTTCCCCGAGGCGTTTCCCGAGGCGGACGGCCTGGTATGGGCCATCGCGTGCCGTCCCGGTCACAAGCCGGAGAAGCTGGATGCAGGACAGGTCGCGCATGCGCTGGCCGGGGGTGCGCCCCCGCTGCCTGATGCGTGGGTATGGCTGCATTACGATATCGTCCACAGCGCCACGCGCGCCCGCGTGCAGGAGATCCCCTGCCTGCCGGAAGAGGCGCGCGAGGCGTTGGGCAATATCGACCGTGGCACCCGGCTGGAGGTGGAAGGCGACATCGTGTACGGCGCGCTGCCCGGTTTTGACGACAGCATGTCCGAAGATGACAAAAACCTGTCGGCATGGCGGTTTGCGGTGCTGCCGGGGCTGCTGATCACCACCCGCCGCCAGCCGGTGCCGGCGCTGGGGCTGGTGTACCGTTATATGCAGCGGGGCGAGCCGTTTGCCTCCCCTGCGGAGGTGGTGGACCGCACGCTGCTGGAATTCGCGGATACGGTGCGGCGTAACATCGCGCTGCTTGACGATCACCTTGACCGGGCGGAAGACCTGCTGCTGACGCTGGACCAGCATACGGATTTCGGGCGCATCAGCGGCCTGATCGGGCGGGTGCGGCGACGTTCGACCGAACTGCGTCGTGTCATGTCCCCCGTCGACCGCATGTTCCGTAGCGAGGACCTCGAACTGCCCGAATGGGCGGAAGACGACCTGCGTGACCGTTCGCAGCGCCAGATTCACGCGGCCCTTGATGACCTGCTCGCCCTTCAGGACCGTGCGCGCTCGTTGCAGGATGAACTGGCGTCGGGGCAGGCGGAAGAGACGAACCGGCGGCTGTATACTGTGTCCATCGTGACGACGCTGATGCTGCCCGCGACGTTCGTGACCGGTTTCTTTGGCATGAATACCGGTGGCATGTTCCTGGCCGAAGGGCGCGCCGGCACGGTGGAGGCAGGGTGCATCTGCTTTCTGTTCATGGTCATTACGTGGCTGCTGCTCAAATTGATGAAGCTGCTATAGGGCGCGTACCGGGGCGGCCCATCCGGGTCCGCTTGCACAGGGCGGTTTGCACAGGGCAGTTTGCAAAGGGCGCTTTGCGCAGGGCGATCTTGCACAGAGGGGGCTTGCGCAGGGGCGCTCTTGCACCGCGCCCCCGGTCATGGGGCACGCAGGGCAGGGCTGACGGCGTTGCATCGGTCCTGTGGGGTGGTGTACAAGGGGGCGCCGCCATTTCATCGCGATGGTGGACCCTTTCCGGCGTGCCGGACCATCGCAACAGGATAACAGCGGCCCATGTCATCTTCGCTTCTGGCGGAAAATCCTGCCTGGCCCCTTTCGCGGTCATGTTCGCGGGCGGGGCGGTGGCTTTCGCTGGCGCTGCTGGTGGCGCTGGCGGCCTGCGCGGGTAAACCGCACGAGGCCGCGATGTCGGATGCGCAGATGATGCAGGAAGCCGATGCCTATCGCGCCCGCGCGCGCCAGAACTATACCCCGCCCGGTCCGCCAGAAGATCCGTGGGGACCGTATATTACCGAGGCGGCGCAGCGTTTCGATGTGCCCGAACTGTGGATACGTGCGGTGATGCAGCGTGAATCCGGCGGGCAGCTTTTCCATAATGGGCAGTTCGTGACGTCGCAGCCCGGTGCAATGGGGCTGATGCAGCTCATGCCCCCCACCTATGACGAGATGCGCCGGCGTTACAACCTTGGGCCGGATGCCTATGAACCGCATGACAACATCATCGCCGGTACTTCGTACCTGCGCCAGATGTATGACATCTATGGCTCGCCGGGGTTCCTTGCGGCCTATAACAGCGGGCCGGGGCGTCTGGATGATTTCCTTGACCGCAGCCATACGCTGCCGCGTGAAACACGCGAATATGTGGCCTTTATCGGCCCGCGCATCGCCGGTGTGTCGCCGGTCAACCGTTCACAGGCCGACCTGATGATCGAGGCCAGGGCACAGGCCCGCGCGCAGGCCCGCGCGCAGGGTAGCACCCGGCATGGGCGTGGCGGGCGGCAGGTGATCGGCGCGGACCAGCCATTGCAGGTGGCCGAGGCCCCGTCGGCTGAAAGCGCGGCCGTCCGTGCGGCATGGAGCGCGCGCGCCAGAGCAGGGCAGTTGCCGATGTCGGCGGTGGGCGCGCATCCCACCATCGTCATGGATGCCGCCAACTGGGCGGTGCAGGTCGGGGCCTACGGATCGCGCGGACAGGCGTTGCAGGCATTGCAGCATGCCCGCGCCAACGCCGCGCTGCATGGCGCGCGTGAACAGGTTGATTCGGTCACGGCGGGGCGGGGACGTGTCTATCGCGCCCGCCTGCTGGGCCTGTCGCATGCCAGCGCGTTGCAGGCGTGCCAGAAACTGGGCAGTCATGCCTGTCAGGTCATGGGACCGATTTCCGGGTCATGAGGGCACGACGCATGACGCATGACGCACGATACATGACGGGATGAAGTGAATGAAATATTTCTACAGGCGTCCGCGATGGTCGTGGACAGGTATTATCGTGCCACTGGTGGGGGTTTTGTCCTTTGCCGGGATTGTCGCATGGTCCACCGCGCGCGCCGCCCTGCCCGCGGGCAGCAATGCGCCGATGTTCGTCGCCCCCGCCGCGCAGGCAGGCAAGGAGTTCAGCTTTCATCTGGCCGATGCGCTGCGTAACGGGCCGGTGGTGGTATATTTCTACCCCGCCGCCTTTACGCGTGGCTGCACCATAGAGGCACATGAATTCGCGGATGCGATGGACAGTTACCACGCACTTGGCGCCAGCGTGATCGGCGTGTCGATGGATGATCTCAAGACACTGGACCGTTTTTCCGTCAGCGAATGCCATGGCCGTTTCCCCGTCGCGTCCGATCCGTCGGGGTCGATTGCGCGGCTGTATGATTCACGCATGCCGGTGGTCCATTACGCCAGCCGCACGTCCTATGTCATCGCCCCCGATGGCAAAATCATCTTTACCTACAGCGCGCTTTCGCCTGACGAACATGTCCGTCGCACACTCGAGGCGATCAGGGCATGGCGCGCGGGACATGCCCCGGCCCCCTGAATACAGGAAATCGTTTGAAACGTCAGGACCAGCAACCGATTGAAACGGCAATGGTTTTTTGAAGTTTTTTACGGCCCCGTGTAAAGGCGCTGCTTTTTTATAAACAGGCAGCGCCCGGACATTTCGATCATTCCCGAGCAGGCTGTTTGTAAAAACTGTCCCCATATCCCACTGGGATCCTGAAAGTTCTTGGTAAAGATTTTCCAGGATGTCCTGAAAATCGTCGCATTTTCAAAATGTTAAAGTAAAATCTGGAATTTCCCCTTCCATTATCTAAGGGGATGTTTTCAAACAGTTCCAGTAGATTCATGAATAGAAGAGTGTTTGAAAACAAAGCATTGATGAAAAAGAAAAGTTTTTGGGTGCCGCCTTTTGATCGAAATAAGGCGGTGTCTTCTGAAGCTTTTTGGAAAAAGCTTCACCAAAAACTTTTATAATTTCAGTATGTTATCAAGAATGACCATTTCAAACAGCTTCTAAGAATCCTGCGGCGCTTTTTCCGTAAACGCGGCATGCCGTGATGTGCGGGCGCGGAGGGTGCGCCTGTTCACGCGCCTGCCTGTCATCTGACCGGCGGGTCATCCCGGATGGCTGTTCGGGATGCGTTGCCCAGAATGCGTTGCCCAAGATGCATTGTTCCGAATGCGCTGCCCCAAGATGCGCTGTCCTGAATGCAGGCTTTGGGATGTCCCGTTGGGGATGCGCTGTGCAGGGCGCGACGGGGCGGCTTTGCCCCGCATTGACTTGTGCGGTGCGCCCTGCGATGAAAACGGGCCTTTCATGCAAAGGAAGCCGGTGAAAATCCGGTGCGGTCGCGCCACTGTAATGCGGGCATGCATGGCATCATGTCGATGCGCGCACCCTGCCAAGCCAGATACTTTGCATGATATCCTTTCTTCCATCCATCGGGGACGCGATTTCCCCGCAGGAGTCATGAATATGCATATTCCCTTCCTTTTCCCTTTGCCGGTGCGGGCCTGATGGCCGGGCGTGTCCTGCTGCGCGGTATGCTTGCGGGGATTCTCGCGGCGTTCCTCGCCTTTGGCTTCGCGCGGATTGTCGGCGAACCCCAGGTCGATCGCGCCATCGCGTTCGAGGCCGCGCATGACGCGGCCGAAGGTGAACCGCCAGAAGAAGAACTGGTCAGCCGCAAGGTGCAGTCCTCCATCGGGTTGCTGACGGCGTCCGTCATGTATGGCGCGGCGTATGGGGGGGTATTCGCGCTGGCGTTTGCGGTGGCGTTTGGCCGTGTGGGACAGGTATCGCCACGGATGCTGGCGCTGTTGCTGGCGGCGGCGGGGTTCGTGGCGGTCGTGCTGGTGCCCGACCTGAAATATCCCGCCAACCCGCCCGCCGTGGGGAACCCCGAAACAATCGGGCAACGCACCGCGACCTATTTTGAAATGGTCGTCTTCTCGCTCTGTGCGATGATCCTGTCGGTGTTGGCAGGACGGGCGCTGCTGGCGCGTCTGGGGGCATGGTCCGCATGGCTGTGTGGCTGTGCGCTGTTTGTCGTGCTGGTGACGGTGCTGCAACTGGCGCTGCCCACGATCAACGAGGTCCCGGCAGATTTCCCCGCCGCCCTGCTGTGGCATTTCCGCGAGGCCGCCCTTGGCATGCAGGTCGTGTTGTGGGGGGCGCTGGGCCTTGTATTCGGCCTGCTGGTGGACCGTATGCCCGAACTGCACGGCCACCATGGGGTCGTGCGCGGCTGAGGCGACCGGACAGGTTGCCGGGGATGTTGCTGGCGTCGCATTTTTGGAAAATGCGACGCCTTTTTTACGAGAGTGTTTGAAAACAACTCATGGATGAAAAAGAAAAGTTTTTGGGTGCCGCCTTTTGATCGAAATAAGGCGGCGTCTTCTGAAGCTTTTTGGAAAAAGCTTCACCAAAAACTTTTATAATTTCAGTATGTTATCAAGCCTGCCTTTTCAGGCAGCCTCTATATAGGGTGTCAGGTGTACTGGGTATCAGGGCCATCCCGCCTGAGGGCTGCGGACGATCATCGTGGGGGAGGGGATCTGCCGCCCACCATGATCTGTCCGTCATGATCCGTGCGTCTGGTCTTACGGGGCCTGCATCACGCTGGTCCACAGGGCCTGCAACCTGTGGCGCATGTCGGGTGAAAGCTGCGGCAGCATGCGTGTCGCCGCGATCTGTGCCGGCTGGTCTTCCCAATGCAGGGCATTTTTGATCGCGGGGTCGAGCGGCGTGCGCATGTCCGCCGGCATCCCCCAGTAACATGAGGAGGTGGCAAGGTGCGCCTGTGCCTGCGGCGTGCGCAGGTATTTTGCAAACCGCAGCGCCATGTCCTTGCGTTGGGAGGATGAAAGCACCGCCACCGCCTGCTGCCACCGCAACGCGCCCTGCCGGGGAATGAGGTAGGTCAGGGTCGGGTGCGCCGACAGCACCGGCGTCGTCGCCTGCTGCGCAGGGACAGAAGCCGCGGCCGCGGCAGGAACAGGCGCGGCGTCTGCCTGCGCGGGGGGATGCGCGCCGGGCGGCAGGGGCGGGGCATCGGCATCATCGCCATCGCTGTTGGCGCCCTGTACGGCGGCGGGCTGTCCCTTCTGCACCGCGCCGTCATGGCCGATGCCTGCCGTGGTCCATGCGCCGCCCCCCACGACGATATCCACCTGCCCATCGGCCAGCGCCTGCTGTGTCGTGGCCATGTCGCCCACGATGGCGGCATTCGCCCTGAGGGCAACAAGCTTTGCCTGCAATGCGGGGATGTCTTCCGCGCCAAGCTGCGCGGGGTCCCTGCCCAGCGCCAGCGCGACGTAGGAGATCACAGGCAGGTAGGAATCATAGATCGCGATGCGGCCCTGATACTCTGGCTTCCAGATTTCGTTGATATCGGACAATGCCTGTGCCGATACCTTCGCCTGATCGAAGGCAAGGGCGAAATACCCGAATTTTTCCGGCACGGCATACAGGTGCCCGTCGAACGATCCCGCCTGTGGGTCGGCCACGGCGGCGGGAATGCCGGTGGTGGGGAAATCCGCCGCATCCAGTGGCATCAGCATGCCGTTGCGCGCCATGGGCATCAACTCTGCCTCGTCCGTGGCGACAAGGTCCCAGTCACCGGGCTGCGCCTGCTGGATGACCGACATCACGGATTCGACCGCGACGGTGTCGATGTCGCGGAAATGCACCTGCACGGCGTTTGCCTGTTCAAACGGGCGCAGCAGTTCCGGGTCCTCGTGGTCGCAGCTTGTCAGGATGTTAAGCACATCATCGCGCGCCCGGGCCGTGTGGCAGGCAAGGGGCGTGGTGGCAAGCAGAACAGCCGTGGCGGCGGATAACAGGCCGTAACCGGACCATCCGGACATCAGGGGCACTCCTTGGGCTGGTTGGGGGCGCAGGGCACGCAGGGTAAAGGGCACACATGGCAAGAGGGGAGCACGAGAGGCCCCGCGGCATGGCAGGGCGTGCCAAAGAGGGTGTGGGGCCGCGATGCGTGATCGCGTAACCGTGTCATTCATACCTGATAATGCCAGCCTGATAATGCGGGATCTGGAGGATGTGACAAAAAAATATTTTACGGAACCATCGCTGCCTGCCCTTCTCGTTGCGCCCTGCTCTTATCGTTACGCAAAGTATCATCCCCGTCCCATGGCCCCCGGTCGGGGGTGGGCGTACTTGACGCGCCGGGAGGTGGGGGCTACGTCCGACGAAGGGCCGGACGATACAAGGCCGGCGCGCACCCGCACTGCGGTGCAGGCCGCGCGGGTCGGTCCTGCCACAGTGATCGCGACGCCAGTCGGCGCGGTCTGTCCCACCGATCTATGGATAGGGCATGATTGCCGATTTCATTAAGCGCCGCATCCTGCGACGTCGCGATACCTCCACCACACCCACGCCCCAGCCGCACCCCACGCGGGAGCGTCGTGCCCTTGCGCCCGTGACGTCGCGCGATGTCGCGGATATCGCGGCGCTGCGCATCCATCCGCAGGGGCCATGGCGTGAACGCGCACGCACCGCGCGCGGGATCGGTCGCCTTGCCGCCATTACGGTGTGGGTGCCGCTGTCGGTCGGGTTCGAGGCGGTGTTGCTGCTGGTGCCCGGCACGGCGAAAATCCGCTGGACGCGCTTTGTCTGGGGGGGGCTGTGCTTCCTGCTGTCCATGAATATCCGCGTCATCGGGCGCAGGGCCGGGTCCGTGGGCGGCGCGCGTGCCCGTGCGCGCGGCGAACGGCCTGTGATCTATGTCTCCAACCATTCATCGTGGCTTGACGTGCCGGTGCTTGGCACCGTGCTGCCCTCGAACTTCGTGGCCAAGGGCGATATCGAGAAATGGCCCATTATGGGCCTCGTCTCGCGCATTGGACGGACCATCTTCGTCAGTCGCCAGCGCAGCACGACCGGCCGCGAACGTGATGAAATGATGGATCGCCTGATTGGTGGCGACAACCTTGTACTGTTCCCCGAGGGAACGTCGTCGGACGGGTCGCGCGTGCTGCCGTTCATGTCGGCCTTCTTTGCGATTGCAAAGCTGCCCCGCATTCCGCGCGGGCGTGAAAACACGCCGGAGGCCGAGGCCATGCGCCAGCACCCGCCGGGGATGACGCCACTGATCCAGCCGGTTTCCGTGGTGTATGACCGGCTGGAGGGGGTGCCCGTCAACCGTGCCCGTCGCCCGGTCTTTGCATGGTATGGGGATATGGAACTTGGCCCCCATGTGTGGCAGCTGGTGAAATGGCGGTCCATGCGGGCGACTGTCATGCTGCACCCGGCGCTCGACCCCGATGATTTCCCCAGCCGCAAGGCCCTGGCGCAGGCGGCCTGGCGCGCCGTATCACAGGGTGCGGCCGAATTGCGGCAGAACGCGGAACAGGACCCCGCGGCGTGCGAATATGCCTGCCGCCCGCTTGGCGGCCTGCTGCCACAGGATCTTCATACCCCCTGAATGTGCGGCATGCATGCCGCGCAGTGTAAAATAATACCGCGTAAATATTGTAAACATCGTAAACATTGAGGCATATCATGTGTCGTCATTCGCGCAGCGGATATCGTGGGGCATGATGTGGGTCCGTTCATGCATGGCGCATGGCGGGAAATATCGGTCTGAAAACGCAGCCGTCTGGCTGTGCGGGCATGGGGCCATCCCTTCGGGCCGTGCGAGATGATGTGAAACCTGAAACGTGTGGGGCCGCCCGCACGGGCGAGCTGGAGAGCGTGGTGAGTCAGCCCAAGATTAACGCCGAGATTCTGTTGCCTGCCATGGAACAGGCGATTGACCCCATCGTCATCATTGATGAGCACAATAGCGTCATTTTCTTCAACCCTGCGGCGGAACGTATGTGGGGTCTGGCGCGCGCCGACGTGATTGGCCGTAATGTAAGCTGCCTTGTCCCGCTCGATTATCGCAAGGACCATGACAGCTTCATCACCCATAACCGCAAGACCGGGCTGAACAAGATCGTCGGCACCTCGCGCGAGGTGGAGTTCACGCGCGCCGATGGTGAATATGTGTGCGGCGAGCTTTCGATCTCCAAGGTGCAGCTTCCCGGTACGGACAAGACCTATTACATCGCGGTGATGAAGGACGCGACGGAGGAAAGCCAGCGGCGCAAGATCCTCATCCTCCAGAATGACGTGCTTCAGGCGCTTGCCGCGGACCTGCTGATCCAGGACGTGGCGGACCTGCTGTGCCGCCGGGTGGACAGTTTCGTCCCCAATTCGGTCGCGTGCCTGATCCTTGTTGATTCCGACAACCGCCTGCAGATCCTTTCGGCCCCCGGCCTGCCCAAGCGCTATTTCAACGCGCTGGAGGGGCTGAAGCTCGAACCCGCCGACCTTGCCCGCCTCCAGCGCGAACCGTCCTACAGCAATCATATCCTGTGGCATAATTACCAGTCGATCGCGATGTCGCTGGGGCTGGAACATTGCCGTTCCGCGCCGATCCGCACGCATAACAACCAGGTGTCGGGCCTGTTTGCGCTGTATTCGCGCGACCCCAACGCCCCGCAGAGCTGGCCCGAACGGATCGTTGACGCCTGCATCCCGTTCTGTGCCCTTGCGGTGGAACAGAACGCGACGCGCCAGCATATCTCCCAACTGTCGAACTTTGATTCCCTGACCGGCCTGCTCAACCGTTCGTCGCTGCACAAGATCATCGACGCGCTGATCATGCGCGAAGGCGACAGCCGGTTCTACCTGTTCATGGTGGATATCGACCGTTTCCGCGACATCAACGATGCGCTGGGCCATGTCTATGCGGACCAGTTCCTTGTCGAAATCGGACAGCGCATCCGCGATCTGGTGCAAGATGATTATATCATCAGCCGTTCGGGCGGGGACGAATATATCGTCATCGTGCCCGACTGCACGCAGGCCAAGGCCGTCAAGTTTGCCGAACTGCTGATTTCCACCATCGCCAAGCCGATGCAGGTGGGTGAAAACACACTCAGCATCTCGTGCAGTGTCGGTATCAGCAGCTTCCCCGACAATGGCCCCGACAGCGAATCCCTGCTTAGCAACGCGGATTCCGCCATGCGCCAGGCCAAGGCGGACGGGCGTGGCGTCTACCGCTTTGCCGGACAGGAAAAGAACCAGGTGGCGCAGGACCGGCTGGTCCTTGGCTCCGCGCTGCGGGACTCGCTGGCCAAGGGGATGCTCAACCTGCATTACCAGCCACAGGTCGAAGCCGCGAGCGGCGGCCTGTATGGGGTGGAGGCCCTGTCGCGGTGGCATCATCCCCACCTTGGCAATATCTTCCCCTCGCGCTTTATCGCGGTGGCGGAGGAAACGGGACAGATCGAGGCCATTGGCCGGTGGTCCCTGCATGAAGCCTGCCGGCAGATGCGCCATTGGGACGATGCGGATGTGCATGTCCCCACCGTTGCGGTGAACCTGTCGGCGGTGCATTTCCGCAACCGCGCTTTGCCGGAATATATCTCCAACCTGTTGCGGCAGTTCAACCTGAAGCCTGATCGCCTGACGGTGGAAATCACCGAAAGCGTGATGATGGACAGCAGCAGCGACACGATCGACGTGCTGCACGCCATCCGCGACATGGGCTGTGGCCTGTCGATGGATGATTTCGGCACGGGCTATTCCTCGCTGTCGCGCCTGACGCGCCTGCCGCTGAGCGAGATCAAGATCGACCGCAGCTTCATCAATGATTTCGAGCATGATACCAACGCACAGGCCGTGACCATGGCGGTGATCGGCATCGGGTCGCGCCTTGGCATGACCGTCGTGACCGAAGGGGTGGAGACCGAGCAGCAGCGCCTTTTGCTTGAGGAGCTGAAGTGCGACGTGATGCAGGGCTACCTGTTCGCCAAGCCGCTTCCCGCCCATGAGCTGGAGAAATGGTATCGCGCAGGTAAGGCGCGGGGCACCTTTGTCCCGCCGATCGCCGACCGTCCCGGCGCGCTGGAAATGCAGAAGGCGGCAAAGGAAGCCGCCGCAATCAAGGGTAAGGCCGCCCCCACCGTGGCGTCCGCCACCGCCGGGGACAAGGCCGCGAAATGATGATACCGGTCGTCGTACTGTCGTGGCAGGCGGCGATCGTGCATTTTTTGAATGAAGATTGTTGTTTGAATTTTTTGATCCCCCGTTTTCAGGTCTGAGGGAAACATGTCATTGCAACACGATGATCGGCTGCGCGCCCTTACTCACCAGGATGCGGATTTCTGGGCCGATCTGGTTGATGATGTCCTGATTGTCGCCATTACAGATCGTGATGGCGTGATTACCTATGTCAACGACAAGTTCTGCAAGGTCAGCAAATATTCTGCGAAGGAATTGCTGGGATCGACCCATCGCCTGCTGAATTCAGGGTATCATGACGCGGCGTTTTTCCAGGAGATGTACCGCACCATCCAGGCGGGGCAGCCGTGGCGGGGCAATATCTGTAACCGTGCGAAGGACGGCACGATCTATTGGGTTGCGACCACCATCATCCCCAAATGCAGCCCCACGGGCGAGGTGGAGGGCTATGTCGCCAGCCGCTTTGAGATCACCGAACTGATGAAGACGAAAGAGCGGCTGTCCGAACTGGCGGAGACCGATACGCTGACGGCGCTGCTTAATCGTGGGGGGTTTAACACCGCGCTGTCCGCGGCTCTGGGCCTGTCAAGCAAGGAGCCGCCGCAATCGCGCGCGCTGGTGATGTTCGACCTTGACGGGTTCAAGCAGATCAATGACATCCATGGCCACCATGCGGGGGATATCGTCCTGCGTGTCGTGGCCTCGCGCCTGGTGGAACTGACGGACCCCGATGACCCGATCAGCCGCCTGGGCGGGGATGAATTCGCCATCGTGCTGAACAAGACGCTGCGCAGTGTTCCGCTGGAAAAATACATGGACCGGCTGCAGGCGGCGCTGGAACGGCCGATCGACATCGAAACCGTCACCGTCAGCATTTCCGGCAGTATTGGCGCCGTCTTCCTCGATGCGCGCGAAAGCGTGGAGGACATGCAGAAAAATGCCGACATGGCGCTGTATGCGGCCAAGCGGGCGGGGGGCAAGCAGGCGCAGATGTTCACATCCGCCCTGCGTCACCGCGCGCAGGTGCGCACCCAGATCCTGATCGAGGCGCGCAGCGGTGTGAAGAACGGGCAGTTCGAGGTTTATTACCAGCCGATCCTGAACTGCCACACCTGTCAGTTGGACCAGATCGAGGCGCTGTTGCGCTGGCACCATCCCGAACGCGGCCTGCTGGCGGCGGAGGATTTTGCCGATGTTTTCACCGACTCCACCCTGACGCAGGCGATGGGGCCGTCGATGATCGCCTCCTTCCAGCGCGATGTGGAGATGTGGAACCGCACGGGCCAGCCCCCGCGCCAGCTTGCGATCAACATGTCGCGCATGGACCTGGGCCGTGCGGAATATCGCATGGAACTGGAACAGTCGCTGCGTGATTTTGGCCTCTCGCCCGCCAATTTCGTGCTGGAGGTGACGGAGCCGATGTTGCAGGGCCGCCGGGCAGAGCAGAGCATGCACAATATCCGCGAACTCGGGGCCGCGGGCTTTCAGATCGCGATGGATAATTTCGGCAAGGGCGAGACGATGTTGCGCCACCTGCGCGACCTGCCGTTCAACCAGCTCAAGATCGATCAGTCGCTTGTTACGGGCATCGTGGACAATGCCGGCGATCGCGAGGTCCTCGCCAGCCTGATCGGGCTGGGGCAGGTCTATGGGCTGGAAGTGACGGTCGAGGGTGTGGAGACGCGCGCCCAGTTCGAGATCGTGCATATGATGAAGCCCGACCGGGTGCAGGGGTTCTTCATTTCCCCCGCCCTGTCGTCGCAGGCGCTGCTGAAGCTGCCGTCGCGTTTTGAAATCGCGGCCTAGGCACCATGACGCAGGGTGATGTTCCCGTGGGGGCGATGCGGTTGACCGATGCCGTTGTGCGCGTGGATGTGGCGGGATGGGCCAATACGCGACGCATCATGCATGTTCGCCATGACGGGGATGATGCGGTGCTGCCTGCCTTTGTCCCCACGGCGGGATGGGTGCGCCTGCTGGAACGGTATTGCACCGGTGCGGGGCCGGTGGATGGGCCGGATGGCCGCCTGTCGCCCACACGGGTGATGTTGGGTCTGGACCGTGCGATCGCGCGCCTGATGGAAGCAGCGGCAGGCGATGACGTACGTGCGGGCCGTGCGCTGGGGGCGGGGTATATCGTGCATTCCGACCTGTTCGACCCGGCGGGCGGGGCGGTGCATCTGCGGCTGGTTGTTGACCGTGATACCGCAGTGGCCTGCGTGATCGTGGGCCTGCCGGATGATCTGGCGCCGCTGGACCTGCCGCCGCTGGTGGAGTGAAGGGTACAGGCCGGGCACCTTAGGTCAGGAAGGTTTCTGGTGTTGCGAGTATCTGAATGGTGACGTTTTACGAAGCATTTGGGAAAAACCGTTGCCAGAAACTTTTCGGGACGGTTTGAAACCAAACCATTGATAGAAAATAAGAAAAGTTTTTGGGGGCGCCTTGTTTCAAATAAAGCTGCGTCTTCTGAGGGACTGTTTGAAAAGTCAGACTCGATAACATCCTGAAATTATAAAGGTTTTTGGTGAAGCTTTTTCCAAAAAGCTTCAGAAGACGCCGCCTTTTTCGATCGAAAAAGGCACCCAAAAACTTTTCTTGTTTTCAAACCGCCTCCTGAAAACCCTCCCCTTCACGACCGCGCGGATACGCTTCCCGGTGCGGTGGGCCGCACCAATGGCCCCGGCAGGTGTGTCAGGTGCGCGCAGGCATGTGCGACAGCCACGCACAACGTCATGGCCAGAGCCATGGGAAACCACATGTCATGGCCGACGCGGGTGAATTCGATCCCCAGGGCCAGTGCCGTCATGGGCATGGCCATGAATGTGCCAAGGAAGGCCATTCCGCCGATCAGGGCGGCAGCGTCCACCGGCACGGCGGGGGCGGCAAGGTTCCATCCCGCGACCAGTACGGTGGACAGCAATGCGCCCATGGTCAGGCTTGGCGTCAGCAGGCCGCCCGCCGCGCCCGCGCGCAACGCCCCCATGACGACAAGGATTTTCAGCCCGAGCAGTTCGAGCCCCAGCATCATGCCCACATGTCCCGCCAGGGCAAGTTGCGTCGGCCCGCGCCCATTGCCCGGCAGTTGTGGAAACAGGCAGGACAGCAGGCCGATACCCGTAAAGACCGCAACGCACCAGGCAATGCGCGCCGCCCCGGATGCCGCCCGGTTCTGCACCAGTGTGCAAAGGCTCTTGATCGCATGGGCGCATATGCCGATGACCGGTGCCGCACAGATGGCCCATAGCAGGATGGCGGGCGTCAGGGGCATGGGGCCGATATCATATTGCTGCACATCGCCCAGTACGGTCCACGGCATCATGGCGGCAATGCCGCACGCACCCAGTGCGGCCATCGCCGCGCGGGTGGAAAATGCCTTGAGCAATACTTCGAGGATGAAAAGCGTCCCCGCCAGCGGCACGTTATAGACCGCCGCAAGCCCCGCGCCCGCGCCACAGGCGATGATGATGCGTGCATCCTCCGGCGTCAGGCCAAGTATCCGCCCCCCGCGTGCCGCCAGCAGCGCGCCGAGTTCACGTGGCGCGACCTCCCGCCCCAGGGGGGAGCCAAGGGCGACGGTCACGATCTGTAGTAAAACATGGATAAGGGTGGACAATGCGGGCATGGTCCTGCCTGGGACATCGCCCCGCCCCACGGCGGCCGTTACGCTGACCAATGGCCGTCCGCCGCGTTGCAGCCCCCACCAGCCAAGGCCCGCGACCATCCCGCATGCAAACAGTGCCGCAACCCGTCGCCAGTGTGGCGCGGCGCTGATGCCCTGCAGGAAATTCTGTGGCCCCCCTGCCTGCCCATAGCCATAGGCCAGATGCTGGATCGTGTGCAGCACCAGCGCCAGCGCCGTCCCGCCCAGCCCCGACATGATGCCGGTTGCGATGACCGCAAGGACCATGCGCGCGCCGGGCGTGGGCGTGGGCGTGGGCGTGGGCGTGGGTATGGGCGGGGCGGAAGGTGTGGCGGGGTGGGACGCGGCGGATGCGCCGGACGGGGAAGGGGGCAGGGTCATGGCGGCCCAATTCTATGCAGGATGTCCGCGCGGGATGCAAAAGACGATATGAAAAAACCCTGTCCCGCAGGGGCCGGGTGGCATGTTCCCACTATGGCCGTCCACAGTGGCCGTCCTCTGTGGCCGTCCTTTGTGGCAATCATGTTCCGGGGCGTGATTGAAAAGACACGTGTGGTCTTGCAGAATCGCAATGATTACTTGCATGGATCGGCCTTGTCAGGAATATGGCAGTACAGGGCGTTCGTGCTGGTCCGTGGGCGGGATGCGGGCTGTCGCAGTGACCGATTATTTCGTTCAGGGAATGTGATTGGGGCGTTGCGACGTGCCGCCGTACAGGCCCGGCCGTGCCACGGGCGTTGTCGCGTACGCAGGTTGGGGAAGGAAATAGACATGAAATTCGTCATTGCGGTCATCAAGCCGTTCAAGCTTGATGAGGTCAGGGAGGCGCTTTCCTCGATCGGCGTTGATGCCCTGACCGCGACCGAGGTCAAGGGATATGGCCGCCAGAAGGGCCAGACCGAGATCTATCGCGGGGCGGAATACAACATCCAGTTCCTGCCCAAGATCAAGCTGGAGATCGCCGTACCCGATGACATGGCCGACCGCGTGATGGAGGTGATTCAGGCGGCCGCCAATACCGGCAAGATTGGCGATGGGAAGATTTTTGTCCTCGATCTGGAAAATGCCATGCGGATCAGGACCCAGGAAACGGGAGAAAACGCGCTGTGAACAAGATGAACGTCTGGCTGCGCGGGTGTGCCCCGGTTGCGGCCTTTGCCGTGGCGATGGGCGGTGCGTCCGCCCTGGCCGCCGATGCAGCGCCCCCCCCACCCCCCGCCATCGATACCGGTGATACGGCATGGATGCTGATCAGCACGGCGCTGGTGCTGATGATGACCATTCCGGGCCTTGGCCTGTTTTATGCCGGCATGGTGCGCAAGAAGAACGTGCTGGCCACGTTGATGCAGTCATTCGCCATCTGCTGCATCATGACGGTGGTATGGATGGTCGTGGGGTACAGCCTGACCTTTACGTCGGGTAATGCGTTCATCGGTGGCCTGTCGCGCGTGATGCTGAATGGCATGGGGGCCGGGATTTCCAAGGGGTCCGACGTGGCGTTCACCATGGCGGCGGGCACGTCCGCCGCCACGACCATGACCATCCCCGAAAGCGTGTGGATGACGTTCCAGATGACGTTCGCCATCATCACGCCCGCCCTGATCGCGGGGGCCTTCGCCGAACGCATGAAGTTCAGCGCGCTGTGTGTCTTTACCATCGTGTGGTCACTGCTGGTCTATGTGCCGGTCGCGCACTGGGTCTGGGGGCCGGATGGCTGGGTCGCGGCGAAAATCGGGGCCATCGACTTTGCCGGTGGTACGGTCGTGCATATCAATGCCGGTATCGCGGGTCTGGTCGCGGCTCTGGTGATCGGGCGGCGCAAGGGGTACGGCCATGATGACATGTCACCGTACAACCTGACCTATGCCATCATCGGCGCGTCCCTGCTGTGGGTGGGCTGGTTCGGGTTCAATGCCGGGTCCGCCGGTGGGGCGAACGGGCGTGCGGGCATGGCAATGGCCACGACCCAGATCGCCGCCGCCGCCGCGGGGGTGGCGTGGATGTGCGCCGAATGGGTTAAGACCGGCAAGCCGACGGTGCTGGGCATCATTTCCGGTGCGGTGGGTGGCCTGGTGGCGATTACCCCTGCCGCGGGCTTTGTCCTGCCGGGCGGTGCGCTGGCCATCGGGCTGATCGCCGGTGTCGTGTGCTTCTGGGGGGCAACCGGCCTGAAGCACATGATGGGATATGACGACAGCCTTGATGCGTTTGGCGTGCATGGCATCGGCGGTATCGTCGGCGCGTTGCTGACGGGTGTGTTCGCCTATGGCCCGCTGTCGGCCACGGATGCCAGCCCCGACGGCGTCAGCGGTTCGTTTGCACAGTTCCTGGCACAGGCGGAATCCGTGGGTGTTACCATCGTATGGTGTGCGGTCGTGACGTTCGTGATCCTCAAGCTGGTGGACCTGACGATCGGCCTGCGTGTCAGCCCGGATGAGGAAATGGAAGGGCTGGATATGGCGCTGCATGGGGAGCGCATCAATTCCTGACCCGGTGCATGTCGTGTGACATGGGAGTACGGAAGGCGGGGCATGTCCCCGCCTTTTTTGTGTCTTTGCCCCTGTTCTGATTCCGGCTCCGGAATGTTGCACATTCGCAATGTGGTATGTGATGATTTTGACACACACCTTGCCGAATGTTACGGATGTCGGAGTGTTACGGTGTGTGGATAAAACCGAAACTGCTAATCAGGATCTATAACTAAGAAAGCGGCGGGGGCAGCTTATGCAAAAGGCGGGGATGGGCGCGCGGGCGTTGCGCACGGGCATCGGATGTATCGTGGCGCTGGGCATGGGGCTGTTGCTTGATGCGCATCATGCCCATGCGCAGGTGTCCGTGTTCAAGAGCATGGAAAAAAGCGATTCCCCGTTCGCGCGCTGGCTGTCGGGCGTGACCCTGACGGGGCAGGTCGAAGGCGGCATCATGGCCAATCCCGCCCGTCCGCAGCCCGGCTACAACTTTGGCGACTTTTTTGCCGACCATGCCAATCAGGTGCAGCTTAATCAGGCGGAGTTCACCTTGCAAAAAGCCATCGACCCGTCGCGTGGTGGTTATCAGGTCGGATTCACGCTGGAGGGGATGTATGGTTCGGATGCGCGTTATTACCAGCTCCTTGGCGTCAGCGCGCATGAATGGAACGCGCGGTACCAGTTGATCCCGGCCCAGGCCCATGCCGATGTTCACCTGCCATGGGCGACGAAGGGCGGGTTGGACATGCATGCCGGCATCCTGCAGGCCCCGATGGGGGTGGAGACGCTGGACCCCACGACGCGGCCCTTTTACACGATTGCCTATACGTCTGAATATTCCGTTCCCTTTCAGCATATCGGCGCGATGTTCAACTGGCATGTCACTGACATGCTGGATGTGACGTTCGGGATCGATACCGGCAACCAGACATCGTTTGGCCGATCCGACAACAATAACGCCCCCGCAGGGTATTTCGGGTTCAACCTGAACAACCTTGCGCATGGGAAGCTCAATATTATTGAACTCAGCCGTGTGGGGCCGGAGAACTCGCGCTATTCTTCTGCCGGCGGGGCGTATGAGGCCAATCATGCCGAACGTTTCTGGAACGACATAAACGCCGTCTATGCCGTGAATGACCGCCTGACCCTGACGGCGGAGTTCAATTATATCCATGATCAGGGGCTGAATGGCATCCGTGCGAATGGCAATTTCAAGGCCGCCGATGCCGAAAGCTTCGTCAGCTTCCTCAGCTACAGGATCAACAAGGTCCTGACCTTCAACTATCGTGGTGAAATCTATCGCGACAATAACAACCTTATGGTTTCGACCTTCATTGGCAACAATGCCTATATGGATGGGATTTCCGGCCGCACGACGCCTGCCGATGCGCTGATGCCCGGCCCGACGGGACATGGCACGACCTATGGTGAAATGACGCTGGGTGTGACGTACAAACCCGATCTTGGCCACCATGTGCGGGTGTTCATGCTGCGCCCCGAAATCCGTTTCGACCGCTCGCTCAATGGCACGACACCGTTTAATGGCGGGCGCAACAACGGCATGTTCACCTTTGGCGGTGACGCGGTGATCGGGTTCTGAAGCCCGGCGGCCCGTTCAGGGCGCATATGCGCATGATATGCGTATCGCCTGTCACCAGGGCGTCAGGCCCAGCAGTTTTTCACCCAGCGGCGTCAGGCGGGCGGTCGTGGCATTATGCCGTTCCCATTCACGCGGGTCGCCGGGGAAGGCGTCGCGCCGGGGATGGTCGCGTTCGCGCCACAGCCGGATACGTTCGCGCCGTTCGGCTTCGTTATCCCATTGTGCCGGATGCATGGAGATATATTGCGCCATGCGCACGCGGCGTTCCGAATGGTTGGGCCGCACGCCATGGGCCAGCAGGGAGTTGAAGACCAGCAGGTCGCCCGCGTCCATGTCGATATTGACCACATTGAGTCCCGTCATGTCCGGGTGCATCGGGTCGCGGTCCGCGGGTTGTGTCCTGACCCAGTCCGCGAAATGTTCGAACAGGGAGGGCACGCACTGGAACCCGCCGGTGTCGCCGCCCTGTGTCCCAAGGCTCAGCACCCCCTGTACGCCAATGGGCAACGGACGCAGCGACGTATCGACGTCCCAGTGGATGAACCCGTCACGATTGCCATTGCCCCGGTCGCGCACGGGTGGGTTGAGGTTGGCGCGGTCGATTGTCACCCACAAATCCTCGCGGTCCCAGATATCCACGAACGTGTCATGGATGCGGCGTTCCATCCGGTTGTCCCACAGGAACTGATGGTTATAGAGTTCAAGCATCCCGGTATTGTCGAGTTCGCGCATTTTATGCGCACGCCGTTGTGGCGCGTACCATGTTGACGGGTCATCAGGATCCTTGTCATCAAACCGCCACAGCAGATCGACCAGCCGTTCCACATTGGCGGCAGGCACGGCCTGTCGGACGATGACATATCCCCGGCATGTCCAGTGTTCCCAATCGGCCTGTGACAGGACACGTAACGGCAGGGTCTTGCGAATATCCCGCAACTGCGTCGTCGCGGTGGCCGTGGGATGGCTGTGGCGTCTGTCTGGCGGTCTCTGCGGCATCCATTGTCCCCATCTGCGTGCCCCCATATGACCCAATGTTACCGGGGGAGAAGCGGTAGGTTATCCCGCCGTGCCGGTTCATGTTGTGCCGCATGGGCGTATTTTGATACTATTATGGCGTCTGTTGCCTGAAGGGGGCTGGATGCGCGCCTATCTGGAACATCTGCCGGTATCGGATACCGCGTCATGGAGCCTGCGTGACCGGCGGCTGGATGACGCCATTCCCTTTCAGTGGCACCATCACCCGGAATATGAACTGACCCTGACGCTGAATTCACGCGGGCAGCGTTTCGTGGGCGACCATGTTGGCACGTACGGGCATGCGGACCTTGTCCTGATTGGGCCGAACCTGCCCCATACATGGGCATCACGCGCGAAACTGCTGGCCGATGCGCCGCATGTCGCCCTTGTCTTCTGGTTCCGTGGGGCGTGGATCGCGGGCATGACCGATGGGACGGTCGAACTGCGCCCGGTGCGTGACCTGCTGGAACGTGCGCAGGCGGGGCTTGCCTTCGCGCCGGAAACGGGACTGGCCCTTATGGCGGATTTTCAGGACATGTTCGGCCTGCCGCCACTGCAACGGCTGCATGGGCTGCTTTCCATCCTGATGCGGCTGGCGGGGGATGCAACCGCCCGCCCCCTGTCGCGCGCCGTGCCGCAGGTGGTGCAAGGAGGGCGTTCGCGGCTGGACCGTGTGCTGGCCCACCTGCACCGGCATTATGCCGAACCGCTCCGTATGGCCGAACTTGCCGGGATTGCGGCGCTCAGCGTCTCTGGCCTGCACCGCATGTTTGCACGCCACACACAGACCAGCATCACCCGTTATGTCGCGGGATTGCGGATCGGGGAGGCCTGTTCGCGCCTGTCCACCACAATGCAGCCCATCGGCCTGATCGCAGAGGCTGTGGGCTATCCTTCGCTTGCCAATTTCAACCGGCAGTTCAGGGCTCTGCGGGGCATGACGCCGCGTGCCTATCGCCGCATGTTTGCCCCGCGCGATGTGGTGGGGGACGGTCTGAAAACACCCTGATTGACCGGCATAGGCCGGATGGCGCGCGAAAGGGGCAGGACGCTTTTTGAAAAAAGCATCCCCACAGGGGTTTCGTGTGCCACCCGGTTGCAGGCCCTGCCGGTTACATCGTCCCCGGCGGGGTGTTGCGTAGCAGGGTGTTTGAAAACACATCAGTGATAAAAAAGAAAAGTTTTTGGGTGCTGCCTTTTTTTTAAAGGCAGCGTCTTTCGAAGCTTTTTGGAAAAAGCTTCACCAAAAACCTTTATGGTTTCAGGACGTTATTGATCCTGATGTTTCAGGCAGCCTCTTATGCTGGGTGCGGGTTTAGCGTTTCATCGCCTTGAAGCGGCGTGTCTGTTCGGTCAATGCGACCTCCACCGGCAGGCGCTCCATGCTCGATGCGCCATAAAAACCGTGGCAGTCGGGGCAGTTGTCCAGCACCTTTTGCGCATCGTCGGGCATTGCGATCGGGCCGCCATGACACAGCAGCATGACGTCGGGACGGATGGAACGCGCGGCCTCTGAAATCTCGTTAATCAGGGTGATCGACTGTTCCAGCGTCATGGTCGTGCCCGCGCCGATGGCCCCGCCAGAAGTCAGGCCCATATGGGCAACCAGAACGTCGGCCCCGGCCTTTGTCATGTCGCGCGCCTGTTCGGCGTCAAAGACATAGGGGGTCGTCAGCAGGTCCTTTTTGTGCGCGCGGGCGACGACATCGACCTCCAGCGCATAGCTCATGCCGGTTTCTTCGAGGTTGCGGCGGAAATTCCCATCAATCAGCCCCACGGTGGGAAAGTTCTGGATGCCGGAAAATCCAACCCGTTTCACATCATCAAGGAACACGTCGAAATCGACAAACGGGTCGGTGCCGCACACACCCGCCAGCACCGGGGTGTGCGGCACCACCGGCAGGACCTCGCGCGCCATGTCCATGACGATCTGGTTCGCATTGCCATAGGCCAGCACCCCCGCCAGCGACCCGCGACCCGCCATGCGGTAACGGCCGGAATTATAGATCACGATCAGGTCGATCCCGCCCGCCGCCTCGCACTTGGCGGACAGGCCGGTGCCGGCGCCACCACCGATGATAGGATGTTTATCGGCGATCATCTTGCGGAATTTCGCCAGTATTTCTGCGCGTGGAATCGAAGGCATCAGGTGTTTTCTCCGTTAAAGAGGCTGCGGAACGTAACCGCGAGTGTATCGGCAAACGCCGCGTCATTCACCCCATAAGGCAGCGGGATCAACCGGCGGCGGGGCGTCTGTTCCACCGTGCGTTCCAGGGCCTCGAACAGGGCCTGGTCCGCCTGTGGGTCGTAAAATGGTTCCCCCATGCGGTCCAGCATGGAAAAACCACCTTCGGGCAGGAAAAACCGCACCTCCCCCCGGCATTGGTTCAGCCGGTCGCCAATCCATTCCCCAATGGCCTGGCATTCGTCGACGGACGTACGCATCAACGTGATCTGCGGATTATGTTCAAGCAGGCGGCGGTTGCGGTAATGCGCAGGCACGGTGTCAGGCGCGCCGAAATTGACCATGTCCAGCGCACCGCAACTGCCGACATAGGGGACGCCGGTGCGGATTGCGGCACCCAGCCGGTCCCCATCGCACGGGAATATCCCGCCAGACAGATAATCGCAGATTTCCGTGGTAGTGACGTCGATGATGCCTGCAAGCTGCCCGGAATCGGCCATGCGTTCCATGGCCCGCCCCCCGGTGCCGGTGGCGTGGAACACCATGCAGTCGAAGGTGTCGTCAAGGTTGCTGACGATACGTTCCACACATGGCGTGGTGACGCCGAACATCGTCAGGCCGACCGCCGGGCGGGGGTCGTGCTGTGCCGGGGGCAGATGGCTGGCCATGCCCGCCATTGCGTTGGCGGCGTTGGCCAGGATGCGGCGCGACAGGCGGTTCAGCCCCTCCATATCCGTCACGGAATAGACCATGGCGATGTCCGAGCCACCGACATACGCGGCGACATTGCCGGATGCGACAGTGGACACCATCATTTTCGGCAGGCCAAGCGGCAGGGCCTGCAGGGCGGGGGCGATCAGTGCAGTCCCCCCCGACCCGCCGATTCCCAGCACGCCGGAGATATCGTTGCGCGCACACAGGAAATGGCGCAGCGCGGTCGCCATCGCGGCGATGGAGGACCCGCGCCGGCGGGTAAAGACGGCCTCTGTCCCGTCAGGGTGCGCGGCGGCGATGGCGGTGGGGGGGATCGTATCGGCGCTGTCGGGTCCAGGGGCGCGCAGGGCTGTGCTGACATCCACGATCACGGCGGGCACGCCCTGCCCGGTGATGAGGTCGTGTACATAACGCAGTTCCACGGCCTTGGTGTCGCATGTGCCGATTATGTATATGCGTCCCACGATACTGTCCCCTTCCTGCACCGGGGGGCAGAGTCTGCGTCCGGGGCCTGTGGGTGCAAGCCCCGTGCGCGTCGCATCGGAACACGCTTGCGTGAATGGGCGGGTGGGCAATGGTTTGTCATCAAAAGCTACCATGGCGTGTATTTTCTGGCGGTTCCGCGGCCACTGTCTCATGGGGCCGTTGCGTGACGGTGACCCCATGATGCCGGGCGCGTGACGGCGCGCGCGTGATGGTGGCTTTGTGCGTGTGTCCTTGCCCTTGTGGCTGTTGGCCCGGTCAGGGGCGGGTGGCGGTTCCGGTCGTGGTTTCAGTGGAAGTGCTTGTGGAGGTGCCAGTGGAGGTGTCAGTGGAAATGCCAGTGGCAGTGTCCGTGGCAGTGTCCGTGGCGGGTTCGGCGGCGGCCTTGCCGGTATAGGCCTGCGGCGGCTGGCGCGCGCCGGTGCGCTGATAGGTGTTGAGGAAGACGCGCACGGCCGAATGTGCGATGAAGTCGATATGTTCAGGGCTGGTATCAACCGGAAGCTGCATGCGCGCGCGCCCCGCGATATGCGTCTGGCACAGGGCATAGAACTGCTCCGCCGCGAAGGTCGGGTCGGGCACGTCAAGCAGGCTGCTTTGCGGTGCGCGCGCCAGCCATGCGGCCAGGATGCTGGTGGCCTTTTGCGGGCCGTTCGTCCAGAAGGTCTTGGCCAGTTCGGGGAAATTCCCCGCCTCTGATATGATGATGCGGTTGAGCATCAGCGATAGTGGCGACGTAATCAACTGGATCAGCGCGCGGGCCACATGTTCCAGCGATTCCGCCATGTTCGCGCCTTCGTCGATGCGGCGGAACATCAGCGGCAGCTTTTCACGGGTGCATTGTTCGATAAAGGCGCAGAACAGGACGGCCTTGCTGTCGAAATAGTTATAGAGTGTCCCCTTCGACACGCCCGCGTTGCGCGCGATGCACGACATGCTGGCACCTTCATACCCATGTTCGGCAAAGATGCGCGCCGCCCCTTCAAGGATCTGCGCACGCTTGGCCGGGGAGGTGCCGGTCGCGGTGGGGGGAACCTGCGCCGTGTCCTTGCCGGGGAAGGGGGGCGTTGCAGCCATCAGACGTGTCCTGACCTTTTTGTCCGTTAGTTTCGATTGACCCGATGCATAAAGCGGATAGGTTATGGACCTGACCGAACTGATCGGTCAATCGAAGATGATATCGCGCAACCGTTGCGTACGAACAGGTTTATCGTATTGGCGACATGTAAAACAGGGGGCCGCGTTGGTGGTTAGGGGATTTTCATGGCGCACCGCCGTGGTCGGGTTGTCGGTGGTGACGGCAGGCTGTGCCGTTGGCCCCAATTTCCATAAACCAACCCCGTGGACGCCAAAAAAATATGGCGGCCCGACCAACATGCACACGGAAACAAAGGCCGGGGAAAAACCCGTCGCCAGCCAGGTGACGTCCGACATGCCCGATCCGGCATGGTGGGACTGTTTTCACGACCCTATCCTGTCGGATCTGGAACGCCGGGTCGCGACGGACAACCTTGATGTCCGCCGCTTTGCCTATCGCATGGCTGAAAGCCGCGCGGAACTGCGGATTGCGGGTGCCGAACGCTTTCCCGCCATGTCGGCTTCGGGGTCATATGCCCGCCAGCAGTACAGCACCAAGATGCTGCAGCGGATCGTGACCGACATCGAACAGGAGCATCCCGAACTGCAGGGGCTTGCGCCGTCGCCCGGGCAGGCGAAAATCCCGCTGTTCAACCAGTGGCGCGACAGTATCGACGCCACGTGGGAAGTGGACCTGTGGGGGCGTGTGCGTCGCCAGTACGAAGCCGCGGCCGCATCGGCGCAGGTGACGCAAGAAGCACGGCGCGGCATGCTGATTTCGCGTCAGGCGGAGGTTGCACGCGATTACATGGACCTGCGCGCGACGCAGGAACAGTTGCGCATCGTGATGGAAAACCGCGATGTGGCGCAACGTATGCTGGACCTGAACCAGCAGCGTTATGCCCACGGGATGAGCAGCGACCTGAATGTCGAACGTGCCCGCGCCCAGCTTGAGGCGACGGTGGCGCGCATGCCCCAGCTTGAGCAGCAGCTTGCCTCCCAGGTCAATGCGCTGAGCATGCTGATGGGGGAACCGCCGCGCGCGCTGTCCGACAGGTTGCTGGTGGCGTCGGCCATCCCGCCCGTCCCGCCTGCCGTGCCGATTGGCGTGCCGTCCGAACTGGCCCGCCGCAGGCCCGACATCCGTCGCGCCGAAGCCAACCTGCACGCCGCCACCGCACAGGTGGGCGAGGCCGTGGCCGAGTTTTATCCCCGTGTGACGATCAATGCCGGGTTCGGTTTCGAATCGCTGTCATTCCGCGATATGGGGTTCTGGAATGCAAAGGCATGGAATGTCGGCCCGTCGATCACGCTGCCGCTGTTCCAGGGCGGACGCCTGCGCGGGCAGCTTGAATTGCGCAAGTCCGAACAGAAAGAGGCAGCACTTGCCTATCAGCAGACGGTGCTACAGGCCTGGCATGATGTGGATAACGCGCTGACCGCCTATACGGATGAGCAGCGCCATCATGACTTCCTCGCGGCACAGGTGGAGGCGACCCGGGCTTCCCTGCGTCTGGCGCAGGACCAGTATGCGCAGGGGCTTGTGACCTATCTTTCGGTGCTTGACGCGCAACGTCAGCTCCTGTCGTCACAATCCGAACTGACGACCAGTACGGCGGCGATTTCCGCCAACCTCGTGCGGTTGTACAACGCCCTTGGCGGCGGGTGGGAGACGACATATCCCCTGCCCACGCCAAAGCACGGCGCGACGACGAAAACCCCTGTGACCACTCCTGCGACAACGCCCGTCGCCGCCTCCTCCACACCCGGCGGTGCCCCGACATCCACCCCCCCAATACCGGGTGCGCCGACGTCGGGCCGCACACCGGCATAGCGGCAAAAAGACCATGATCGTGCGGAAATGCTTGGCGTGGTCTGACCGTGCCTGATATAAGCCGCGCGGTTCCGCCCTGCCGGTCCCGACGCGGGGGCCGCATGCCGGAACCGAGGTGCAGGGACCAGTTGATATGCTTACATTGCCACCCGACTATCATCCCTCGGAATCCGAGGAATTCATGAATCCCCTCCAGGTGGAATATTTTCGCCACAAGCTGTTGCGGTGGCGCGGGGAACTCCTGAAGGAAGCGGACGAGACATTGGCCAGCCTGTCTGAAGGCGGCATTCACGAAGCCGACATCACCGACCGCGCCAGCGTGGAAACCGACCGTGCGCTGGAGCTGCGCACCCGTGACCGCGCGCGCAAGCTGATTACCAAGATCAATCAGGCGTTGCAGCGGATCGAGGCGGGGACCTATGGCTATTGCGAGGAAACAGGCGAGCCGATTGGCCTGAAGCGGTTGGAAGCGCGCCCCATCGCCACCCTGTCGATCGAGGCGCAGGAGCGTCACGAACGTATGGAAAAGATCCATCGCGACGACTGACGATACCTTTTCCCACCCTGCGTTGGCACAAGATGCACAAAATCCCATGAAAGGGGTTGCAACGTAGGGCGGGAAAAGCTACCAACCGCCCACGGCGTTGCTGCTGTAGCTCAGTGGTAGAGCACTCCCTTGGTAAGGGAGAGGTCGACAGTTCAATCCTGTCCAGCAGCACCACGAATTTCCCAGTAAAAATAATAAAAACAGCCATTTCTGGTGTGTTTCCGGTTTCTTGTATCTCAGGTGCCGGTCCGGGCGTTTGCGTGCGTGCCGCCTGATTCGATGCCAGTTCCCTGATTGCCATGGCAAAGTCGATAGAGCGGTTTCAGGCCATGCCGGGTAGGGTAGGGCATATGTCCACCACCTATGATCTCATCCCTATAGGCGTCAGTTTGGCATAGCCGGTGACCGGTCCTGATCTCGCTCCAGTCTCCGTCCAGTTGCAGTTTTAATAGATCCCTGTGAGCGCAGTAATGCCAGGTCGCCCATGTGTGGCGAAGGCTGTGCGGCGTATGGTCAGGCACGAAAAAACGGCGTGCGGTTTTCTGCCCGCGCGGAACCCATTCCCGCACATGACCCGGTAGTCCAGCGCGATGACATGCGCCGGACCAGCCTGATTTTATCTGGCCGCCATACTGCCGTCCGGTATCGTGATATCGATCCCCCAAATGATGCGGGGGCAAGGCGGAAAACGGCAGTGAGCGCATTGGCACAGCCGCACCGTTCCCGGCGAAATGTCTGGGAAAAAACATGGCTGTAGCAGCCTGATCGCCATCCCGACATATGGATCAGTCAGACAGGCGGCCCCTTCGCGGGTCGCTGCGCCCGCCATTCGTGGCGCGCCAGCGATGGGGAGCGATCGCGACTTCTGCCCCCCACACATTTACCCGCATCGCCTCATCACATCGTCCCGCCGCTTGGTGCGTCAGCACGACGGGTGACTTGTGTGGCATCGCGCTACACCATACACGCCCTGAAAGACGTCGCATTTTGGGAACGGGATGCCGAACTGGCGATTTTTATCATTCCATATCAATGGATTGCGTCGAAAGAGGGGGGATAATCATGGGCGCTTCATGACTATCCCCCTTGGCGGCCTTTGTTATTTCTTCTCATCTGTTGAGGCGGCAACCTGATTGGCATGGTGCGCCGCATAGGATGCCGTTCGTGACATTGCGCCAAATTGTGCCGTATGGACGGGCTGCGGCTCAATGCCCTGACGCGCAGTGACACTGTCCGGTGGTGTTTGATGCGGGTCGTGGGCGCACGCGCCAAGGGCAATGACGGTGGTGAGCAGGGCAAGCTTTTTCATTTTATGTCCTTGGTGATGGGTCATCGGGGAGGCTGCTTGCTGTCCCTTCCCGAGTCTGTTCCTGACAGCCGTTTCGAATCACAGCGCATTCCATAACAGGGCGTTCCATAATTGTGGACACATGGTTGTTCCTGGCCAATTTTTTCAGGGGCGCGTGCGTGCGGTCCGGGGCCTGTCGGAGTGCTGGTGGTCATCGGATGCTGCGTCCACTCCTCGAATTTAGCAAGACGTCCCACGATCCTGACCTGTGTGGATCGATTGCGGGTCAGGCCTCATGCTTTGTCAGGCCGGGGAACACGCAGATGGATCATTGGCGCGTCCTGACAGGGGTATACGGATATTATGGTTAAGAGGCGGTTTGAAAAGTAAGGACCAATAACGCACTGAAATCATAAAAGTTTTTGGTGAAGCTTTTTTCAAAAAGCTTCAGAAGACGCCACTTTTTTGAAAAAAGGCGTCACCGAAAAACTTTTCTTTTTTATCACTGATTTGTTTTCAAATACTCTCTCATGGATACCAACGTTATAAAGCCGCACAGACGCCATGACCCGTTCTGCATCCTGCGCCCGGCGTGAACTGCGCGGATGATGGGGGCTGACGCCCCCTCCGTTTTGCCATGGCGGGGATTGGAACAAGATATGGGATTGGGGAGGGGATGTGTTTTTGCCCCGCGTCGTGTCGTGGGGCACGATCAGTGCCATGCCTGTGCGGTGCAGGCATCATGGCCGTGCGCATAGGAGCATGTGCATAAAAAGCTTCATGCAATCGTCACACCACCCCCATGGGGGGACTGCTATGGAACCGGTGCCCGCACTGTTGCAGGCCATAGTCAGAGGTGTCCGGATCATGAAAACGAAATCCGATTGCCCCCCGAAACCTGCCTGCGATCCCCATGAAGAATGGCGACTTGCCCTGATCCACGCATGGAAGAACAGGCGCGGCTACACCCGCCCGACCGATGCGGCATATCGTGTGTTTGATGAGGATTTCATCCTCGACGAATTCTGACCCGCGCGGGTTGGGGATGTCCGTGTCCTGACGGCAGGGATGTGATCCGCAGGGCGTGTCATGGGGGCGGGGGCGTTTTCCGCCACTCCGCCCGGTCATGCCCCAGTCATGCCCCTGTCATGCGCCCTGTCATGCGCCACTTACTGGCGTTCGTGCTGCGTGGGGTCGTCGTCCCCATCAGGTCGCAGCCGGATCGGCCTTGTGGTTATTGCTGCTGCGTCGTGCCGGGCGTCGCGGAATGGTATTTCTGGCGTGTATGGCCATGCCATGTCTGACCGTTATGGATCTTGCCCGATGATGGCGTGGCCCCTGTTTCCGCGTTGCCTGAATTGGGTGGTGGCTGTGTCCCGGGCTGTTCGGTCACGGTGCGTGGGTTATTCCACAGCTTGTCCGATGGATTGACGTGGTTGCCACTGCTGTCCGTGGCGGAGGGCGGGTTCCGTCCGACTTCCGATGCCGCCGAATTCGCCGTGGGCGCGGGTGGGGTGGCGGGTTGCGCAAGGGCCAGTGCGGGAACACCAGCCAGGGTGGCCAGCACGCAGATGGAACGGAAGTGGATTTTCATGATGTTTCCTTTTTTGCGTAATGCCGATCGGTATCAATTCCAACAGGCCGCGTGCAAAAAGGTTGCGTGCCTGTCTGTCTGCGCCACACGATGTCACGTGTCATGGCGGGGCGGGAACAGGATGCGCCGGTTTGACCGTTCGGTACAAACCCCCACGGGCAGAACCACCGCATCCCATGGGGCATGGTGAACAGGGGGCAACCTGAACGCCCTGCCTGAAGGTCACAGGCCCCGGCATGCAGGCGGTCATGCCGGGGCAGGGATATGTTCATGTGGTTGCCTTCATGCGGTCGTATTCATTCGTCCGGTCCGGTTGTCTCCCCCTTGGAGGGTGGGTCGCTGGCGGGAAAGCTGTCTTCCAGCGCCTCGTCCCGGTCATGGTCTTTTTCGCTGTCCGGTTTGGGGACGGGTTTTTCGGAATCGTATTTCGTGTCCGGCATGGGGATGTTTCCTTTTCCTAATGCGGACTCCCTCAACAATGCGTCCGCGCCGGAGTTCCGGGCAGATGGCATCGTTCAACAGATTTGCAGCGGCAGCGGCGTGGGGTGCGGGTCATCTATTGGCGGCGGGTCTTCGTCCGGTCCCGGTGGGGATGTCGGGGGCATGGGGACGCCGGGCGGCATCGGTGGCACCGGCGCGGGGCATGGGGGCTGTTCAAGCCGTTTCAGGCGGTGTGGGGCACGGGCAGGGCACATGTCTGTTCTCCCTTGGGGGGACAAGGGTGGCAACGAAGCCCCCTGTGGCGGGTTCCCGATGGGCTGTGCGCCCAAAAAAAATCGCCGGGCCCATGGGAAATGGGAACCCGGCGATCTGGCGTGGATGAAATCCATGTTCTAGAATATATGGTAAAAATTAAAGTAATTTTTTAAAAAATTCGCAATATCACCGAACTGAAATAATAAAAGTTTTTGGTAAAGCTTTTTTCAAAAAGCTTTGAAAGACATCGCATTTCAAATGGAAAAACAATCAATCAATATTTCCCATTCCCTATCGGGGAGGGGTGTTCAAACAGCCTCTTGAATCACCCCATTTGCAGGGAATGAAAAAAATCTTCAGGTTTTTTAATGTGTTTTGAAAATCCGATGTATTTAGAAAATTACGGGAAACACATTCACCAAAACCCTTTCCTATGCCTCTGGGAGCCCGCCCCTTATTGTCCCGGCACTGTTCTGGAACATGCAAAATGCCGGGTAAGGATTTTTTCAGAGAGTGTTTGAAAATAACTTGTTGATAAAAAAACAAGGAAAGTTTTTGGGTGCTGCCTCTTGATCGAAAAAGGCGGCGTCTTCTGAAGCTTTTTGGGGCCTGTTTGGAATTAAGTTTTCTAAAGGATCCAGATGTGTTTCAAAGATCCTATGGATCGCTTCATACTGACGGATGCCCAATGGGCGAAGATGGAACCGCTGTGCCTTGGCAAGAAGACGGATCGCGGGCGCAGCGGGAAGGATAACCGCCTCTTTATCGAGGCGGTCTTATGGATTGCGCGGACGGGCAGTCCATGGCGGGACCTTCCGACATATTTCGGGCATTGGAACTCGGTTTACTCGCGCTACAGCGACTGGACGAAAGCCGGAGTTTTCCAGAAAATTTTTGAGGCCGTCTCTGACGATGCCGACATGGAATATGCGATGATTGACGGCACGGTGGTTCGGGTTCATCGCCACGGCCAGGGCGCAAAAGGGGGACCCGAAGCCAGGCGATAGGACGCAGTGTGACGGGATGGTCGACCAAGATCATCGCCATGACCGACGCCTTGGGCAATCTGGTCCGCTTTACGCTGATCCCCGGCCAGCATTACGACACGGTCGGGGTTGCGCCCCTTCTGGAACCGGCGGATTTCAAGGCGCTTCTTGCCGACAAGGCGTTTGATGCCCACTGGATCGTGGACGCCCTACACGCGCAAGGCGCCTGTGTAGTCATTCCCCAGCGCAAGAACCGCCTCGACAGGCGCACGTTCGATGCCGTCCTGTTCAAGGCGCGCCATCTCATCGAGAACTTCTTCTGCAAGCTCAAGGAGTTCAAGCGCATCGCCATACGGAGCGAAAAGACAGATAAATCCTTTGCTGCCATGATCTATCTCACAGCCGCTATCATCAATTCACGATAATTCCCAACACGCCCTGGAAAAATCTTCACCAAAAACTTTTATGATTTCAGGATGTTATCAAGACTGACTTTTCAAATAGTCTTTCAGAAACCCGCACAGGATGTTTCCTGAACGGCAGGGCAGGCACTCTGCGCATCTTGCGTGGCGCAGAGTGCCGCGGCATCTGCCCTTAATCCAGCCGGATCGAGGGGCGCACGAATACATCCAGCCAGTCCACAAGGCACGAAACGAGGCCCCGGAATGTGCCGTAAAGTTCGAACTGGTGCTGGCGATACAGCATCAGGTGAACCATGCGTGCGCTGATGCCCTTGAGCCATCCGCCACCGAACACCTTGCCACCGGGGAAGGTGCCCCAGCCATTGTAATCGCCCAGGGCGACGACCGCGCCCTTGTTATTGAAGGCAAAGGGCTGCAACTGCCCGCCATTGATCCAGCGCGGCATGTAGCGCGCAAGGTGGTGCGCCTGCTGGCGGGCGACCTGTGCGGTCGGGGCCACCGGCTTTTCCGCGATGAAGGCGCAGTCGCCCATGGCGAAGATGTTGTCATCTTCGAGAAGCTGCAACGTGGGCCGCACCTCCAACTGTCCAGAGCGCGACAGTTTCAGCCCGGCGAACCTGCGCGTCACGTCCGGTGCCTTCACACCTGCCGCCCATACACGCAGGGTGGCGGGAATGCGCGTGCCGTCCTTGAGCAGGAAGCCCTTTTCATCCGCGCCGCTGACCATGGCAGAGGTCTGGACCGTCACACCGATCGCCTCAAGCTGCTTTTGCGCGGCGGCGGATACGGATTCAGGGAAAGCAGGCAGGATGCGTGGCCCCGCCTCCAGCAGCGTGATCTTCAGTGTGGGCGGCTTCTTGCCAAAGCTGTAGAGCGAGGCGAGGTCCAGCGCCTTGTGCAGTTCGGCCGCCAACTGCGTGCCGGTCGCCCCGCCGCCGACGATGGCGATGTCGAGTTCCTCGTTATTGCCAAACGCCTTGAGCAGTTCCATGCGGAAGCGTTCGTTAAAGCCGTTGGCCTCGACAAGGTTGTCGATGAACAGGCAGTGCTGCGCCACGCCGGGGGTGCCGAAATCATTGGCGCGGCTGCCGATCGACAGCACCAGCGCGTCGTATTCGAGCGTGCGTTCCTCCAGGATGACCTCGCCCGAGGGTTCGACCACGGGGGCAAGCGTGATGGATTTGGCCGTGCGGTCCAGGTCAGAAATCTCGCCCGGCCAGAAATCGAAATGATGGCGGCTGGCCTGCGACAGGAAACTGATGCGGTCATTTTCGTTGGCGGCCGTGCCTGCGGCAAAACAATGCAGCATCGGCTTCCACACATGGGCAAAGCTCTTGTCGACCAGCGTGATTTCCGCGCGCCCCGACCTGCCGATGGAATCGCCCAGACGCGTTGCCAGCGCCAGGCCCGCGATACCACCGCCGACAATCACCACCCGAAACTTTTGTGCCATCCTCTGCCTCTTTCACCCCTGCCGCACAGTGTCCCGGCCCCGTGGGAAAAACCCTGTCGCATTCCTGATATATCAAAACTGTTCATGTCATGCGCCCTCCATGCCGGTGCAGGGGGGCACAAGACGGCAACGGCCGACCCGGAAAAACAACCGGCCCGGCCGCACCGCCTGCGCATCATGCCGTGGCGGCCTTCACCGCCACGACCCGCGATCAGAAGAAGCCGAGCTTCTTTTCGCTGTAGCTGACCAGAAGGTTCTTGGTCTGCTGGTAATGTTCGAGCACCATCTTGTGGGTCTCGCGTCCGATGCCGGACTTCTTGTAACCGCCGAACGCCGCATGCGCGGGATAGACGTGATAGCAGTTGACCCACACGCGACCGGCCTCCAGCCCACGACCCACGCGATAGCAGGTGTTGGCGTCACGGCTCCATACGCCTGAACCCAGGCCGAACGGGGTGTCGTTGGCGATGGCCAGTGCTTCTTCTTCCGTCTTGAAGGTCGTCACGGCCAGAACCGGGCCAAAGATTTCCTCCTGGAAGATGCGCATCTTGTTGTTGCCCTTGAACACGGTCGGCTGCACATAGCACCCCTTGTTCAGGTCGCCGCCCAGGTCGGGACGCGCGCCACCGGTCAGCAGTTCTGCGCCTTCGTCCTTGCCGATGTCGATGTAGGACAGGATCTTTTCCTGGTGGCCGTGCGAATTCTGCGCGCCCATCATGGTGTTCGGATCAAGCGGGTTGCCCTGGCGGATCGCCTTGATGCGCGGCAGGGCGCGTTCGATGAACTTCTCATAGATCGATTCATGGACCAGCGCACGGCTGGGGCATGAACAGATCTGGCCCTGGTTCAGGGCGAACATCGTAAAGCCCTCGATCGCCTTGTCCAGGTAATCATCGTCATGATCCATGACGTCGGCAAAGAAGATGTTCGGTGACTTGCCACCCAGTTCCAGCGTCGCGGGGATCAGGTGTTCGGCCGCCGCATGGGCGATCATCTTGCCCGTGGGGGTGGAACCGGTGAACGCGATCTTGGCGATGCGGTCGCTGTTGGACAGGGCGGCGCCCACGTCCTTGCCCAGGCCGTTGACGATGTTCAGCGTGCCGGGCGGGAACAGGTCCCCGATCAGTTCCATCAGCACGAGTATGCTGGCGGGGGTGCTTTCGGCGGGCTTCATCACGACGCAGTTGCCGGCCACCAGCGCGGGGGCGAGCTTCCACGACCCCATCAGCAGCGGGAAGTTCCACGGGATGATCTGCGCAACAACGCCCAGCGGTTCGTGGAAGTGGTAGGCAATGGTCGTTTCCGTGATCTCGCTCAGGGTGCCTTCCTGCGCGCGGATGCAGCCTGCAAAGTAACGGAAATGGTCGATCGCCAGCGGGATGTCGGCGGTCAGCGTTTCACGGATGGGCTTGCCATTGTCCCATGTCTCGGCCCGGGCGAGCAGGTCGAGGTTCTGCTCCATGCGATCAGCAGCCTTGAGCAGGATCAGCGCACGATCGGCGGGGGAGGTATGGGCCCACGCAGTCTTTGCCTTGTGTGCGGCATCAAGGGCGAGTTCCACGTCAGCGGCGGTGGAGGCGGGAACTTCGCAAAGCACGCGACCATCGACCGGCGAGGTGTTCGTCAGGTAATGGCCTTCGATCGGCGGCAGCCACTTGCCACCGATATAGTTTTCATAACGAGCCTTGAACGGCGGCTTCTCGGTCGTGTAATCGGAAGACATTTGTCATGTTCCCTTGTGGTTTTATTGTCGCCCGGCATGTATTCCATGGGAGTATGAAATACAGTTCCGTGGCGAACCAATCGTCCGGCGTTGCCGATCCCGGCGCAGGGGCACCTGATACCCGTATCCCGAACCCGTATCGCGACAAGGGAACGCGATGGGGGCATTCATGTGCGGAACCCTGTTTTATTTCTGTTATGGCATTGGTTGCTTGGACTTCTGTACCGGGATGAAATATTCGCGCATTTTCCACCCCGGTCTGCCGGTATCAGGGATCGGCGAGGAAAGAACAAAACCGCCGGATACAGCGGAATGTCTATATCCATCCGTATATAGATAAATTGTGATCCGCAAGCGCGACAAATATCACGTATTCGTGATCAAGACACCGAATGTCATAATGCGACCTGTAAAAAACTATATATAACAATATGTTATAAATTAATTGTTTTCCGTATTTTCAATAAATGAAACATGATGAAAGAGCAGTTGCATAAAAGAGCAGCCGTGACAGGGTGGGGGATCACGCGTCCTGGCGCCACAGGCCCGGGGTGGATGGTCTTTGCGTGGTTGACAGGGTGCCATCCCCGATAAAGGCGGACTTCCCCCCGCCGGGCGCATGCAGGGCGTGTCAGAAAGGGGGAGGGAAAGCTTGGCCGGAATTGTGCAATATCCAGCCGGATTCTGGAACAGACGGGTTTCAGGGCGGCGTTTCGTGCAAAATCGGTGCAGGGGCGTGGCATGCACGGGACACGGGGCGCACGGGCATATGGATGGGGCTGACGCTGGCGGGGGCATGCGGTATCACGCGCAGGACCGACCAGATTGCAAGGAAGCAGGCAATGACCCAGCAGATCCCGCCCCCCGCCACCGCAGAAGACCCCACCGCACAGGGGAAGGCCGCCGCCGTGCGGGGGGAGCCGTTGATTGAAAATCCGTTCAAGGAAGACACCCCCGAATTCGCACAATGGTCGGCGGGATGGTGGAGTGTGCGCGAAAATGACGGTGATGAAGATCCGCTAGATCAGGCATGACGCGCGGTTCCCGGTTTTTTCGTGGTGGAAGACGACGGATGTATCGTGGGGTTGTTTCCAGAAAATGGATGATGATCCAAAGGGGTTTTGAAAAAAATACCCTTATGCCCGTCGTCATTGTGTCACGTGCATTGTGTCACGTGCGCGGATTACATTGATGTGACTTCATCACGTTGTTACCACATCCGTGTTGTATGGTTATTCAGATGTGTCATTAATAACGAACAGTAACCGCTGTTTTCCCAAACGGTTGTGACTGTTCTCAGGTTGGCGGCACTCCTTCGGGGGTGTCGCCTTCTGTGGTGCCGGGCATGTCTTTACTGTTCCGGCGGCCTGATCTGCCTTGAAATAAAGACCTGTCCGTTGTGATTGTGGGCAGGGGGCGCGCACAGAATATTCCCCCGGACAGATTCTTCTGGTCACTTTTGCCATCAGGTGACCAGTGCGCCACTGGTTTGTCCGTCCTTTCCCAACATGACCACATAATATCGCCGCAGTGCCGCCCGGTATCCCGCTATCCCGGCATGTGCCCGCGCCAA
This sequence comes from Novacetimonas hansenii, assembly GCF_014843995.1. Taxonomy (NCBI): domain Bacteria; kingdom Pseudomonadati; phylum Pseudomonadota; class Alphaproteobacteria; order Acetobacterales; family Acetobacteraceae; genus Novacetimonas; species Novacetimonas hansenii. Next base: position 819,149 of record NZ_CP062147.1, read on the forward strand.
CGGCCGATCATGTGCCTGCCCTGTCGTGGACCATCATTCGCGATATCGAGGTTGAACGGAACCTGTAACCCGGCCGGTTCGACCTGTCGGGTTATGAAATGTGCAAGTTGCAGCAGGTGCTTAGAGACCGTTTGAAACGTCAGGCGTTATAATATACTGAAATGATAAAGGTTTTTGGTGAAGCTTTTTCCAGAAAGCTTCGAAAGACGCCGCCTTTTTCGATCGAAAGGCGGCACCCAAAAACTTTTCCTGTTTTTTATCAATGAGGTGTTTTCAAACAGTCTCTTACCGGCGGCATGCGTATGTTGCGCCGGTGTGTGGAGGTGATTTTGCGCGAACAGGACCGTCACTGGGCCTGGGCGTAAAGGACGGAAATCCGGCATGACAGGACCGTCATGCCCCTGCTGGCCGGATTGTAATATGCATCCCCCCACCCCATATCCGCCACGTCATCAGAAGGTGTGTGGGAACGTTTTTCAGCAGGCGTCACAGGGGCGTTGTTGGTAAAAAATGCCCGCGTCAGGAAATCTTGTTATTTCTGTCAATCAGTTATTTAAAAAACAGGTGCGCATGGGGGGCGGGAATGTGATTGATCGTGATCTGCAGGTTGAAATGCTGATGTCCATGCAGGCGGCAGGCGGGACGGTTGCGGTACAGACCCCGCCCGGGGCGGATGAACAGAAATGCGCGCGCAACCTGCTCGACCTTGAATTGCAGGGATTCTGTACTGGTGGCGTGTCCGCAACGGCACAGGGATTTCGCATCATGGGCGAAAGCACCATCACCGATGCAGGACGCCAGTTTCTGGCCCGACCGGAAAATGTGCAGATTACGATGAAGGGGCCTGACATGGTTGCGGCCCTGCGGCAACGCATCCTGAATGATCCCGCTTTGTCGGAAGAAAAGCGGCGCGACCTGCATGCCGCACTGGATTCGATGCACCCGCTGACGCTGACGGCGCTTGGGCGTGACCTGCTGGGCGCCGCGATTGAGGACGGGCCGCATGCCATAGCGCTCCTGCGCAGGCATTCGGGCATCTGACCTGCACATCCCGGACGGCCCACGGGGCATGGGGGCTGCGTGCGTCGGGGCTGCGTGCGTCACCCATATTGGCGGAGTCCCGGTGTGGACCCGTCTTCAAAATTGATGACATAAGATTGCGCTCGGCCCATTCTGGCGGTGCCGCCCCCGCACCCGTGTCATGGCTGCAATGTTTCAGCACAGGACGACATGCCAGCGGGTGCGAAAGATGTCGCATCATCGTGACCAGTACCCCGCCGGGGGGCGGGGGCAGTGGCGGCATGTCGCATATAATCTTGATTCCACGGGATAAATCCCGGTGGCGCACAGCCTGCGGCACAGGCACAGATACCGGGAAACAACAGTTCCACGATGCTGCCACAGCTATTGTGCAATTTAGGGCATAAACCCTAACCGCTTGAAATTATATGGGAAAAATGGTGCCGACACTCGGAATTGAACCGAGGGCCTACTGATTACGAATCAGTTGCTCTACCCCTGAGCTATGTCGGCGAAAGTTGAGCGCTTGATATCCGACGTTTAACGCGGATGCAATATGCCAAATGCGCCATTCCTCAATTTAATTCGCGTTGTATGCTGTGTCCGGCATGAGAACATTCATCAAGACCCTTCCCGCCCGGCTGGGCTGTCATTCGTCCGGGACCGCCCATAATCCTGTGGTGCGGCACCTGCGTGTCATTGGCGGCCTGGCGGAATGCCCCGGTTGCGGACTGTACCAGCATGTGCCCGAATTACAGCCGGGGCAGCTTGCAACCTGCCCGCGCTGTGGGCAGCACCTGCAACGGCGCAGGCGCACCGCCCCCCTGGCGGCGCCGCTGGCGTTCTGCATCAGCTCGGCCGCGTTCTACCTTGCAGCGCTGGCGTCCTCGCTCATGACACTCAATGTCTATGGGCGCGAACGCACGGTGGACCTTCTGACAGGACCGATGGAGCTGATGCACGAAGGGTGGGGGGAGGCCGGGTTGCTGGTGGGGGCGGTGACGATCATGGCGCCCGCCGTGGCCATCGGCCTGATGTTCGCCATCCTGTATGCGGGCACACGCCCGACCCTGCCGAACTGGGCGCCGGGCATCCTGATCTGGTATGAAAAGCTGCGGCCATGGTCGATGGTGGAGGTTTATATCCTTGGCATCTTCGTCGCCTATACCAAGCTGACGGATATGGCGCATGTCGATGTCGGCCCGGCGGTGTACCTGATCGGTGGCCTGATGCTGACGATGGCGGTCAGCGATTCGACACTGGATACCGAACGGATCTGGAAACATCGCCCGGTGGATTCACTGACGCGCATGGATGACGGGGTGGTGGTGGAAATCGCGCATGTCCATGTGGATGATGTCGGCATGCCACCTGTCGAACGCCTTGTCGCGTGCCCGTCATGCGGGCTGGTGGGGGAGATGGAACACCCCGTCAGCAACCTGCGCTGTGTCGGGGCGTGCCCGCGCTGTGGCCACAGTGTCTGGCGGCGCGCACCTGAATCGCTGACGCGCACGACGGCCTATCTGATCGCGGCGGTCGTCTTTTACATCCCGGCCAACCTGTATCCGGTCATGACCTTCATGCGCATGGGCGGCGGGAGCGGGCATACCATCATCGAAGGGGCGCTCGAACTCTGGAGCGATGGAATGATCCCCCTGTCGCTGCTGGTCTTTTTCGCCAGCATCACGGTCCCGATGCTCAAGATCGCCAGCCTGGCCACCATGGTCATCATGACATGGCGCGGGTCACGGCGCGGGCTGGCGCAGCGTACGCGCCTGTTCCGCGTGGTTGATATGGTGGGGCGGTGGTCGATGATCGACGTTTTCATGATTTCCATCCTTGTGGCGGTGGTCCGTTTCAACGCGATGGCCACCGTGACCGCCAATGCCGGAATGGTCGCATTCGCCGCCGTCGTGGTGCTGACGCTGTTTGCGGCATGGAGCTTTGACCCCCGCATCATGTGGGACGCGGCCGGCATGAACGGCAGGCTGGTCGATGGCCTTCCCCGTGCCGTGCTGAAGATGCATGACACCGACACAGACACCGACACCGCGCAGGGGCCGTCGCGTCCCGCACAAACATCCGCGGCGGCCCCCCGCCCCGCTGCCAACATGGAGCCGAACCAGGCGTGAACGATACCCCGAACGATCCCCGCAACGGGCGCTCGCCCACCCCCATCGCGCAGTCCGATACGCGCACATACCGGTTTTCCGTCATATGGCTGGTGCCCCTCGTCGCCCTGCTGATTGCGGGCTATCTTGGCTGGCGGGGGCTGACGACGCGCGGCCCGGTGATCACCATCACCTTCGACACCGCCGATGGCCTGACCAGCGGCCAGACGGAGGTGAAGAGCAAGTCTGTCTCTCTCGGCACGGTCGAATCGATCCGGTTGAGTGATGACCTGCATCATGTGGAGGTGGGCGTGCGCATGACATCCGCCGCATCGCGCATGATGACCAGTAACGCGCGGTTCTGGGTGGTGCGTCCCCGCATCAATGGCGCCAGCATCACCGGCCTGGAAACCGTGATGTCCGGGGCCTATATCGCCATGGACCCCGGTGAGCCGGGGGGACGCCACACCACGTTCTTCAAGGGGCTGGAATCCCCGCCCGGTGTGCGGTCGGACCAGCCGGGCCATACCTATACCCTGATGACGCCCACCCTTGGTTCCATCGGGCAGGGCGCACCGATTTTCTTTCGTGATGTCGTCGCGGGCGAGGTGCTGGGCTATACCCTGCCGCCGGGCGGGCGCGGGCCGATCAAGGTGCAGATTTTCGTGCATGCCCCCTATGACCAGTATCTGCGGACCGATACGCGTTTCTGGAACGTATCGGGCGTGCAGGTCGGATTGGGCGCTGGTGGCCTGAAGGTGAAGCTCCAGTCGCTTCAGGCGCTGCTGTCGGGTGGCATCGCGTTCGCGCCACCCGATGCGCGGGACGAACATCTGGTGCAGGCCAGTTCGGACAGCGTCTTTCGCCTGTATGACAGTCAGGAAGAGGCCGATGCCGCCGGTTATCGCGAACGCATCCCGCTTGTCACCTATCTTACCAGTCCTGTCGCGGGCCTGACGAAGGGCGGGCGGATGACCATGTTCGGCATTCAGGTCGGCATGATCGACGATGTGAAGCTGCTGGTTGACCCCCATACAGGACAGGCGCGCGTGCGCGTGGCGATGGAGCTGCAACCCGAACGCGTGCTGAACGATCAGGAGGTTCCCGCCGACGCCCTGCGCAGCCTGCTGCATATGCAGGTGGCCAACGGGCTGCGTGCCTCGGTACAGAGTGCGAGCTTCCTGACCGGCGAATCCGAAATCGCGCTGACCTTTGTCAAGAACGCGCGGGCCGCCACCATGACACAGGAAGGCGACGCGCTGGTCCTGCCGGGGCAGGCGGGCGGCATGGCGGGCATCATGGATTCGGTGTCCACCATTACGGACAAGGTCGCGGCGATGCCGTTGACGCAGGTGGGCGAAAACCTGAACAACCTGCTGGCCCACGCGGATGCGCGCATCAACAGCGCGGACATGCGACAGGGGCTTTCGTCGTTGCGGGCGTCCATGGAAAACCTGCAGGTGATTTCCCACGATGCACGCGCACAGATGCCCCAGCTTCTGGCAGGGCTGGACACCACGCTGAAGAACGCGAACTCGCTACTGTCGAGCTATGGTGGCGATACGGATTTCCACCGCAACCTGCAACAGATGGTCGTACAGCTTAACGAAGCGGCGCGTTCGCTGCGGTTCCTGTCCGATTTCCTTACCCGCCATCCCTCGGCGCTGATTACTGGACGATAATGCGATGACCCAGCCCTTGAGCATCCTGCCCTTTGCGCCTGCACTGCGCCGCGCGGCACTGGCGCTGGCGGCTGCGACCCCGCTGCTGGCGGGTTGCGGTTCGTCGGACCCGACGCTCTACAGCCTTGCCCCCACGCAGGGCAGCACCGTGGGACAGGCCCCGGCCGTGATCGAGGTTCGCACCCCCGGCGTGCCGCCCACGCTGGACCGCGATCATATCGTGGGCCAGCAGGCGAATTACAGCCTGACCACTCTGTCCGGTGCGGCGTGGAGCGAACCCCTGTCGCAGATGATTGGCGAAACCCTGACCGCCGACCTGCAACAGCGCCTGCCCGGCAGCAGCATTTTTGCGCAGAATAATGCGACAAGCATGCCGGCAAAGGCTTTTGTCGAACTTGACGTGACGCAGTTCGCCCGCGATGCGTCGGGGCAGGTGCGCCTGTCAGGCACCCTGTCTGTCCACCGTGCCGGCGATGCGCAAGGCGGCACCGCACAGGCCTTTACCCTGACGACACCATCGGGCGGCGGGGCGGTGGCCATGGTTGCGGGGCTAAGCCAGCTTCTGGGGCAGGTGGCCGACAGTGCGGCGCAGCGTCTTCAGACATTGCCCCCCGAAGAAGCACCGCATCACGCCAGGTGAAGGCATGCCATGCCATCCGCGCGCTGCCCGCCCCCGGCAGTGCGCACTCCTTACCCCCTGATCTGTTTGATGAAGTTATGGTTTCCAAAGGGTAATACCCTTTGGTGGGGGTTCGGGGGCAACGCCCCCGCATACATTGCGGCAGCCTGTATGGGCGATGCGCGCGCAGCCCATCCCCCGGCAGCCGCGCATTCCTTACCCCCCGGATCTGTCTGATGAAGCCACAATTTCCAAAGGGTCATGGGGGGCAACACCGCTGAATTCAGCCAATCGTGTTGGCATAGTCCTTCAGATGACTGACGAATTTCAGACCCTTTGCGGCTTCGGGGTCTATGAAATGGACGTCATCGGGGGCGCGGCGTGGGGTATCGGCGGCGAAGAAGATGACAGGGGCCGTGCCGATCGGCCTGACGCCATGTACGACATTGCGCAGGAAGGACACCATCTGGCCCGCCTGTAACGTGCGGGGCGGTTCGTCCTCGATCAAAAACTCCAGCTTGCCGCGTAACAGCAGCAGGTGTTCGTCACACTGCGTATGATAATGGCGGGGCAGGGGGTGATAGATGCGGAACAGCCGCATGCTCGCTTCCACCGAATCGCTCAGATAGGCATCCACGATCAGCGTATCGGCCTGATCGGGGAACTGCCTCATGATCTCGTCAAAATCCGCGAATCTGTATCGCTCGTTCATTGCGCGTCCTTCCATATGTCCGGGGCAGTCCAGATATATGGGGAAGTCTAGCGCGGGACGGCCTGTACGGCCCATGGCGCACCAACGAAAAAAGGCACCCGTCGGGGTGCCTTTGCCGTGATCCGCCAGAAATGCGCGATATCAGACTTTCTCGACCTGATTGTATTCGAGATCGACCGGTGTGGAGCGGCCAAAGATGGAGACGCTGACGGTCAGGCGACCCTTTTCCTCGTCCACTTCCTCGATCGTGCCGTTGAAGGACGTGAACGGACCATCGGCCACGCGGATCTGTTCCCCCACTTCGAACGTGACAGAGGGACGCACGCGCTCGACGCCTTCCTGCGCCTGCTTCATGATCCGCTCGGCCTCGGCCTTGGGAATGGGCGACGGCTTGGTCTTGCTTCCCAGGAACCCGGTCACTTTGGGGGTGTCCTTGACAAGGTGCCATGCCTCGTCCGTCAGTTCCATGTTGACCAGCACATAGCCGGGGAAGAACTTGCGTTCGGAATTGACCTTCTGTCCGCGACGCACCTCGGTCACTTCCTCGGACGGGACCAGGATTTCCCCGAAATGGTCGGCCAGTCCCTTCTGGGCGGCCTGTTCCGTGATGTGCTGGGCGATCTTCTTTTCAAAGCCCGAATAGACGTGGATGACATACCACCGCTTGGCCATGGCTGAACTCAGCCTCCCAGTCCAAATAATTTACGCACGCCAAGGCCGATCACCTCGTCGACGAGGAAGAAAAATACCGATGCCAGCCCGGCCATCGCCAGGACCGCGCCCGTCGTCATCAGTGTCGCGCGGCGTGTGGGCCATGTGACCTTTTTCGCCTCTGCGCGGACTTCTTCTACAAATTTCGCGGGACTGACCGACACGAAACATCCTTCCTGCAACACCCGACGCGCCTGACCGGGATGCCCGGCGGGCGCGGGGGCCTGAAATCCGGTCAGCACGGCGTCGCCCTGACCAAAATATGCCAAGCCGGAAGGGAGGAAATTATCCCGACCGGAGAATGGCAGGGGTGGAGGGTCTCGAACCCGCAACCTCCGGTTTTGGAGACCGGCGCTCTAGCCAATTGAGCTACACCCCTGCAAAGCCGCTATCGACCTGCCAGCGGGGATGCGACGATATGTCCCATCCTGTGGCATGCCCATGCGTACCCGGCACAGTGAGGCGGAAAAGAATACGTCTGGAGGTGAAAGTCAAGGGGGCGTGTGCGATTTCATGCACATGGGCACAAAAAACATGCCCGCCGGATGTAAAGTGGCAAAGGCATGGCCATGGGGGCTTGCAACGCCGCCCCGCCCCGCATTATACATGCGCCGAAATGGGCGGGCGTAGCATAGTGGTAATGCAGTAGCCTTCCAAGCTTCTGAGGAGGGTTCGATTCCCTTCGCCCGCTCCATTCCCCCCATTTCATGATGATTGTGGCCCCGCTTCGCACGGGACTGGTTTTCGTGCCGGACATGTCCAGCGGGCCATCAGGGCGTCGCGGCTGCGGGTGCTTCCGACTGACGGGAACCAGAACGCCATGACCGCCCCAATCCGGCCATCCGGCCCCGACGTGGCCCCCGCCCGTTCGACCGCACGTCCGCCCGCCCCGGTCCATTCGACCATCGTGCTGGTCACATGCTGTCTCAGCCTGCTGCTGGTGATGATGGATGTTACCATCGTCAATGTGGCGCTGCCGTCCATCCGTACCGCCCTGCATGGCAGTTTTTCCACCCTGCAATGGGTGGTGGACGGCTATACCCTGATGGTCGCCAGCCTGCTGGTCCTGATGGGCGCGATTGCGGACCGGCTGGGGCGGCGGCGGGTTTTTGTCGCCGGGATTTCGGTGTTCTGCCTCGGGTCGATGCTCTGTGCGCTGTCGGGATCGATCACGATGCTGGTGGGCGCGCGCATGTTGCAGGGAATCGGTGGCGCGATGCTCAATCCCGTGGCGCTGTCGATCATTGCCAATGTCTTTACCGAACCGCGCGCTCGGGCGCAGGCCATCGGGGTCTGGGGTGGTGCGTCGGGTGTGGCGTTGGCGCTGGGGCCTGTGGTGGGCGGCGTGCTGGTCCATTGGGTCAACTGGCAGGCCGTGTTCTGGGTGAACGTGCCGATCGGGGCCATGGCGATTTTCCTCAGCCTGCGTTTTATTCCCGAATCCCGCGCCCCGCATATCCGCCCGTTCGATGCGCCGGGGCAATTGCTGGTGATGGTGACGCTGGCGATGCTGACCGCGGCCCTGATCGAAGTGCGCGATTTCGGCTGGGGTGACCCGGTTATTTCCGGTTTCCTGTCGCTGGGTGTGCTGGCGATGGTCGGCTTTGTGATCGTGGAACAGCGCAGCACGGCCCCGTTGGTGGATCTGCGCTTTTTCCATGCCCTGCCGTTTTCGGGGGCGATCGTGACCGCCATCCTTGCCTTTGCGGTGTTCAGTGCGTTCCTGTTCCTCAATACGCTCTATCTTCAGGGCGCGCGTGCGATGTCGGCCCTGCATGCGGGGCTGTGTACGCTGCCCTTTGCCGTATGCAGCAGTATCTGCGCACCGCTGTCGGGGCGTCTGGTCGGGCGGATTGGCGCGCGGGTGCCGCTGCTGCTATCTGCGTTGGGATTTGCGGTCAGTGCGCTGCTGCTGACGCAATTGTCCGCCGCAACGCCACTTGGGGTGCTGCTTGCGGCCTATGGGCTGTGCGGGTGTGGGTTCGGGCTGTGCAATGCGCCCATCACCAACGCGGCCGTTGCAGGCATGCCCCGCAGCCAGGCCGGGGTCGCCGCGGCCCTGGCCTCCACCAGCCGCCAGATCGGGGTGCTGCTGGGCATTGCGCTGTGTGGCACGCTGACGGGGGGCGCTGCGGGGCAGGCGGGCAGGATCGACTGGGCGCTGTTCGCACAGGCGACGCATCGCATGTGGTGGGGGATGTTTGCGGCGGCGGTGCTGATCGCGATCATCGGGATCGTCGTGACCAGCGCCCGCGCCCGCGCCAGCACGCAGGCGGTGGCGGCGCTGATGGCCGGGGAGGAGGCCGCGCGCGCTTCGGGCGGTGGTGGGCGGCAGGCGTGACATGCCTGGTGATGCGGTTTTCGCATGATGGGCATGCGCAGTGCGCGCGCCCTGTCGGCCATATCATGACGAATCGTTCATGAACTCTATTCCCGAACGGGGGGCAGGTATGTATGCTACGCCCCGCTATGGGACGGTGGCCTGATCCGCCGGAACGACCATGCCACGGCACGCGGTGAAACAATCTGCGGCGGGGCAGGGCCGTGTCGGTTGCGTGGGTCGGTACAGCGTGCTAGAGCCGCGCCAGCAGAGCTTGGGGCCTGTCGTGTTCCGGGGCCTGCAGCTTGTTTGTGTGACCCACGATTCTGGATTGGAAAAGCGGACAGTGGATTCGACTGGAACGACCTCAATACCAATCGCCTCCATTGCCAATGGCCTTGCGGGCCGTTACGCGACGGCGCTCTATGACCTTGCCTCCGACAAGCAGAAGCTCGACCTTGTGCTGGACCAGGCGAAGGCCCTGTCCTCCATGCTGGAGCAGAGCGCGGACCTGTCCTCCGTGCTGGTCGATCGCACCCTTGATATCCGTCAGGCCACGCGTGCGCTGCTCGCCGTGCTGGACAAGGAAGGGTTCGACCCGCTGATCCGTGATTTCGTCGGCGTGGTGGCGACAAACCGCCGCCTGCCGCACCTTCGTGAAATTCTTGCCGCCCTGGCGGCAATTGCCGCTGCCCGCCGGGGCGAGGTGGTGGCGGACGTTGTCTCCGCCCACCCCCTCAACGATGTGCAGCGCGCACAGCTTCGCGGCCGCCTCGCCGAGGCCGGCTATTCCAAAGTCAATATCCAGGAGCGTGTTGACGCGGCGCTGCTGGGCGGTCTGGTCGTGCGCGTAGGCGCCCGCCTGTATGATACCAGCCTCAGATCCCGCCTTACCCGCCTGCATCATGCCATGAAGGGAGCCGCGTGATGGAAATCCGCCCCTCCGAGATTTCGGATATCCTCAAGCAGCAGATCGCCACGTTCGATCAGTCCGTCGATGTTGCCGAAACCGGCACCATCCTGTCGGTTGGTGACGGCATCGCCCGTGTTTACGGGCTGCAGAATGTGGAAGCCGGCGAAATGCTGGTCTTCCCCGCCACCGGCCAGCACGGCATGGCGCTGAACCTTGAAAACGACAATGTCGGCGTCGTCATCTTCGGTGATGATACGGCGATGCGTGAAGGCGACACCGTCGCGCGCACCGGCAAGGTGGTCGAGGTTCCGACCGGCAAGGCCCTGCTCGGCCGTGTGGTCGATGGCCTTGGCAACCCGATCGACGGCAAGGGGCCGCTGGTTGGTGATGTCATCAGCAAGCGCGCGGAAATCAAGGCCCCGGGCATCATGCCCCGCCAGTCCGTGAGCGAGCCGATGCAGACCGGCATCAAGGCGATCGACGCGCTTGTGCCCATCGGGCGTGGCCAGCGCGAACTGATTATCGGTGATCGCCAGACCGGCAAGACCGCAATCCTGATCGACACCATCGTCAACCAGAAGGGCGTCAATGCTCTGGGTGACGAGTCCAAGTCGCTCTATTGCATCTATGTCGCCATCGGGCAGAAGCGTTCCACCGTGGCGCAGCTGGTCCGCACGCTGGAGGAAACCGGCGCGATGGAATATTCCATCGTCGTGGCGGCCACCGCGTCCGACCCGGCCCCGATGCAGTATCTGGCGCCGTATGCCGCGTGCTCCATGGGGGAATATTTCCGCGATAACGGCATGCATGCCCTGATCGTGTATGATGACCTGTCGAAGCAGGCCGTCGCCTATCGCCAGATGTCGCTGCTGCTGCGTCGTCCGCCGGGACGCGAAGCCTATCCGGGTGACGTGTTCTATCTGCATTCGCGCCTGCTGGAACGCGCGGCGAAGATGTCCGACAAGTTCGGCGCCGGTTCGCTGACGGCCCTGCCGGTGATCGAGACGCAGGCAGGTGACGTGTCCGCCTATATCCCGACCAACGTGATTTCCATCACCGACGGTCAGGTGTTCCTTGAAACCGACCTGTTCTATCGCGGCATCCGCCCGGCGGTGAATGTTGGTGGTTCCGTGTCGCGCGTCGGGTCCGCCGCGCAGATCAAGGCGATGAAGCAGGTGGCCGGCAAGATCAAGCTGGAACTGGCGCAGTATCGCGAAATGGCTGCGTTCTCGCAGTTCGCGTCGGATCTTGATCCCGCGACGCAGAAGCAGCTTGCCCGTGGCGCACGCCTTGTCGAACTGCTCAAGCAGCCCGAAACCTCCCCGCTCTCGGTCGAGGAACAGGTGGTCGTGCTGTATGCAGGCACCCGTGGCTATATCGATGCCGTGCCGGTGAACCAGGTTACGACGTATGAAAAGCGTCTGCTTGAGGAAACGCGTTCGGCAGGCAAGGACATCCTTGAATCCATCCGTACCCAGCGTCAGCTGACCAAGGATATCGAAAGCCGACTGAACGATTTCCTGACGACGTTCGGCCGTCAGTTCGTCAACTGAGGAAGAACGCGCATCCATGGCTTCCCTGAAGGAACTGCGCGCACGGATCGGTAGCGTCAAATCGACGCGAAAGATCACCAGCGCGATGAAAATGGTCGCTGCGGCCAAGCTGCGTCGGGCGGAAACCCGCGCAGCGGCGGCGCGCCCCTATGCCGACGCGATGCGCCGCATGCTCGCCGAGGTTGCCCGCAGCATGGGCGGTGAGGGCGGACAGCCCAAGCTGCTAGTGGGGACGGGGGGCAGCGCCACCCACCTGCTGGTGCCAATGTCGAGTGACCGCGGTCTCGCGGGGGCCTTCAACTCCAACATCAACCGCAAGACGCGCGACATGATCCTGAAGCTTCAGGCGGAAGGTAAGACCGTGCGTCTGCTGCCGGTGGGGCGCAAGACGTTCGAATATCTGTCGCGCGACTTTTCGGACCTGATCGTCGGCCATATCCATATGGCGTCGGGCAAGGACGTGTCGTTCAAGGTCGCCGCCGACCTTGGCGAAAAGATTTCCGGCATGCTGGACCGCGACGAATTCGATGTCTGCACGCTGGTCTATAACCGCTTCCAGAATGTCATGTCGCAGGTCCCGACGGAAATGCAGCTGATTCCGCTGGCGCTTGCGGGTAACGACAACGAGGCAGCGGGCGAAACCGCGGCCTATGAGTTCGAGCCGGATGAGGGCGCGCTGCTGTCGCGCCTGCTGCCGCGCAACCTGCAGGTCCAGATCTATGCGACCATGCTTGAAACCGCCGCGGGTGAAAACGGTGCGCGGATGACGGCGATGGACAGTGCCACGCGTAACGCGGGCAAGGCCATTGACCGCCTGACGCTGACCTATAACCGCACCCGCCAGACCAATATCACCAATGAACTGATCGAGATCATTTCGGGCGCCCAGGCAGTCTGAAGATCGGTCTCCACGCTCCAGGAGCTGTCCCATGTCGGAAACCACAACTCACGAGGCTCCTGTCTCCACACAGGGGCAGTCGCAGAAAAGCAACGTCGTCGGCCGTGTGACGCAGATCCGCGGCGCCGTCGTCGATGTCCAGTTCGAAGGCACGCTGCCGCATATCCTCGATGCGCTGCATGTCTCTCTCAACGGCCAGACGCTGGTCCTCGAAGTCGCGCAGGAAATCGGCGAACACGAAGTCCGCTGCATCGCGATGGACACGACCGATGGCCTGAGCCGCGGCACCGAAGTCGTCGCCACCGGGTCGCAGATCACGGTGCCGGTCGGGCCGGGCACGCTTGGCCGTATCCTCAACGTCATCGGTGAACCGATTGATGACCGTGGCCCGGTTCTGGCAAAGGGTCGTTCGCCGATCCACCGTTCCGCCCCCGCATTCGACGAACAGGCGGCCGCGACCGAAATCCTGCCCACGGGCATCAAGGTCGTTGACCTGCTGTGCCCCTATCTGAAGGGGGGCAAGGTTGGCCTGTTCGGTGGTGCGGGCGTCGGCAAGACGGTTATCATCCAGGAACTGATCAACAACATCGCCAAGGCGCATGGCGGCGTGTCCGTGTTCGCGGGTGTGGGTGAACGTACCCGTGAAGGTAACGACCTGTATTACGAAATGCAGGACGCGGGCGTCATCAAGCTTGATGGCGACTCCACCGAAGGGTCAAAGGTCGCATTGGTCTATGGCCAGATGAACGAGCCGCCGGGCGCGCGTGCCCGTGTTGCCCTGTCGGGCGTCACGGTTGCGGAATATTTCCGCGATGTCGAAGGTCAGGACGTGCTGTTCTTTGTGGACAACATCTTCCGCTTCACGCAGGCCGGTGCCGAAGTGTCCGCGCTTCTGGGCCGTATCCCGTCCGCCGTGGGCTATCAGCCGACGCTGGCGACGGAAATGGGCGCCCTGCAGGAACGCATCACCTCCACCAAGAAGGGGTCGATCACCTCGGTGCAGGCTGTGTATGTTCCCGCCGATGACCTGACCGATCCGGCGCCTGCTGCAACCTTTGCCCATCTTGATGCGACGACGGTGCTGAACCGTTCCATCGCGGAAATGGGCATCTATCCTGCTGTTGACCCGCTGGATTCCACCTCCCGCTCGCTCGACCCCAAGATCGTGGGCGACGAACATTACCAGGTGGCGCGCGACGTGCAGCGTATCTTGCAGACCTACAAGTCGCTGCAGGACATCATTGCCATCCTTGGCATGGATGAACTGTCGGAAGACGACAAGCTGGTGGTGGCGCGTGCGCGTCGTATCCAGCGCTTCCTGTCGCAGCCGTTCCATGTGGCCGAAGTCTTTACCGGTGCGCCGGGCAAGCTGGTTTCGCTGGCTGATACGGTGCGTTCGTTCAAGGCGATTGTCGCGGGCGAATATGACCACCTGCCCGAAAGCGCGTTCTATATGGTTGGCGCGATCGAGGAAGCGGTGGCCAAGGCCGAGAAGATGAAGGAATCGGCCTGATTACTGGCCCCTGACGCAAGGAAGACAGACCATGCCGATTAAGGTCGAGATTGTCAGCCCGGAGAAGACCCTCTTCTCCCACACGGCTGACATGGTGGTCATGCCCGGTTCCGAGGGCGATATCGCCGCGATGCCGGAGCATGCGCCGCTGATGCTGATGCTGCGCGGTGGCGTTGTCGAGATTTACGAGGGCGACGCCATTGCCCATCGTTTCTTCGTGTCTGGTGGTTTTGCCGACATGACGCCGGACCACTGCACCATTCTGGCGGACCATGCGACGCCGGTTGCGGACCTTTCCGCAACCGATGCGCAGTCCCGCCTGACCGCACTGGAAAAATCCTATGACGAGGCGGACAAAATGAATGTCCCGGCTCTGGATATCCTGATGGACAAGATGCAGTCCGCCCGTGCGGAAATCGATGCAGCAAAAAGCGCTACGCCAGAGATGTCCATCTGACGACGCGGTTTTTGCACGACCCATCATGAAAAACGGCATCCCGCAGGAGGTGCCGTTTTTTTATGGCAGGAAGTCCCGGGGAGTATTCAGGACTATCCTTATGTTTCAAGGGTATTTGTAACGGATCGGGATTTTGGCGTGTGAGAGACTGTTTGAAAAGTCAGGCTTGATCACATACTGAAATCATAAAGGTTTTTTGGTGAAGCTTTTTCCAAAAAGCTTCAGAAGACGCCGCCTTTTTCGATCAAAAGGCGGCACCCAAAAACTTTTCTTATTTTTATCAATGGTTTGTTTTCAAAATAATCTCTTATATCCCTTGAAGTTCTTGGTGAATTACAAAAAACTCGAAGAATATCGCCGTTCTTTTGAAGAAATGGTGTCTGGGAGAGTGTTTGGAATTTAAAATCAGAAACCGACTGAAACAATGCAGGTTCCTGGTGAACATTTTCTCCCAAAGCTTTGAAAGGCATTTCCTTTTTGGAAAAGGAAATGCCCGGATCATTTCATCATTCCGGCATTGATGGGATATTTTCAAACAGCCTTTATGACGTTTCTTTTTGTCGATATGTGCTTTCCGGGCGTTTTCATGGATGACCGGTATCAGCCGCGTCCACGATATCCGGGTACGTCCTGTGCCGGTATCCACGTGCCTTCGGGCGGGGCGCCGGTCTGCCAGAACACATCAATCGGCATGCCGCCGCGCGGATACCAGTATGCCCCGATCCGCAGCCATACGGGATCAAGCAGGTCCACCAGCGTGGTCGCGATCTGCATGGAGCATTTTTCATGGAAAGAGCCATGGTTGCGAAAGCTGGTCAGGAACAGCTTGAGCGACTTGCTCTCCACGATCCATGCGCGCGGGATATAATCGATGACGATATGTGCGAAATCCGGTTGTCCTGTTACGGGACACAGGGAGGTGAATTCCGGTGCGGTGAAGCGCACGACATAGCGCCTGTCGGCATCGGGGGCGGGCACACGTTCCAATATGGCGTCTTCGGGGCTGGCGGGCTGGGTCGTGTTGCGGCCCAACTGTGTCAGTAACTGGCTGCCATCATCCGGCGTGCCGGCGGGAGGGGGGGAGGAGGTCATGGGCATTTTCTTTCCACGGTTTGCCTGATGGGCGGGTGATGCCGGACGGGATATGGCACCGTCAATGGATGGCCATGCGATTTTGCCTGCTGTTGCAACCTGTGCGCGTCATGATAACACAGCAGTCATGGCACCTGCATCCCGAACCGAATTCCCTGATCCGGTCCTTGTGACCACAACGGCAGAGCTGGGCGCGGTCAGCGCGCGGCTGCGTCGCGAACCCTTCATTACCATCGACACGGAATTCGTGCGCGAACGCACCTATTGGCCGGAATTGTGCCTGGTGCAGCTTGCCAGCGCGGACGAGGTCGTGGTGGTCGATGCACTGGCCCCCGGCATGGATCTCGCCCCGCTTGGTGAACTCCTTGCGGATGAAGCGGTTATCAAGGTGTTCCATGCGGCCCGTCAGGATCTGGAAATTTTCCTGCATCTGTTCGATCGCCTGCCACAGCCGCTGTTTGATACACAGGTTGCGGCGATGGTGGCCGGATATGGCGATCAGGTCGGGTATGACAGTCTGGTTGCGTCCGTTGTGGGGGCGCAGATTGACAAATCACACCGTTTTTCCGACTGGGCCGCGCGTCCTTTGTCGGCGGCGCAGATTGAGTATGCCGCCGCTGACGTCACCTACCTGCGCGAAGTTTATCAGCGGCTGGTGGCACAACTGGACAGGGAAGGGCGCAAGGACTGGATGACGGCGGAAATGGATGTCCTGAACTCCCCCGCGACCTTCCGGCCTGATCCGCAGACATTGTGGGAGCGTATGCGCCCGCGTACGAATAATCGCCGCATGTTGGGTATGCTGCGGGCGATCACGGCCTGGCGCGAGCACGAGGCGCAGCGCGTCAATGTCCCGCGCCAGCGCTTGATGAAGGATGAAAGCCTGATGGAAATCGCCGCCACCAGCCCCGGTGACGTCGATGCGCTGGCGCGTGTGCGCGGCATTTCACGCGGCTTTGCCGAGGGGCGCAGCGGGCAGGCCCTGCTGGAGGTCATCGCAAAAGCACGGCACGAACCTGACGCCAGCCTGCCGCGCCCGCCAAAGGGACGTGGCAAGGATGCGGCACGTCCGTCGGCCGCCCTTGTGGCGATGCTCAAGGTATTGCTTGCGGCGTGCTGCGAACGCCATCGTGTCGCGCCAAAGCTTGTGGCCTCGGCAGAGGATATCGACCGCCTTGCGCTGGAGGACGCGCCCGAAATCCCGGCCCTGCAAGGCTGGCGGCGGGAGGTTTTTGGCGCGCAGGCAATGGCGCTGAAGGCGGGTGAACTGACGCTTGGGGTGGCCGATGGGGCGGTCCAACTGATCCGCGCCAAGGGGCAGGGCGCATAGTCCGCAGGTTTTACCATGGTTGCGAACAGGTTATCTCCACCCTTGTCCACAAGATTTTGTGGCATGCAGGTTGAGTCACCTACAATATAAGCCTATTTTGCCCCCAATTCCGCGTAATGGAGTGTGAGCGATGGCGATGGAATGGACCGAGGAGACGATCGCGCGTCTTCGCGACCTGTGGCAGCAGGGATTGTCAACGGCGGAAATTGGCCGCCAGTTGTCAGTGACCAAGAACGCGGTCGTTGGAAAGGCGCATCGGCTGGGCCTCAAGCCGCGCCCGTCACCCATCCGCAGGGGGACGAAGGCGGACAAGCCCGCGGATAAGGCGCCTGATGCCGCCGTGGCGACCGCCGTGCCCCCAACCCCGGCCCCAGCCCCTGCTGTGGCCGTACCTTCGGCAGACCCCGCCACCATCACGGCAAAGGCAGTTCCCGTCGCACCGCCTGCCCCTGCGGTGAAGGTGGAGGAGGCCCCCGCCGTGGCGAGTGCCGTCATCCCCGCAGCCCCGGTCGCCCCCCCCCAGCCGCAGTCGCCCCCCCCGGCGGCCAGTGTTGATGTTGCCGCGCCCAAACCCGTCGAACAGGCCCCCAAGCCTGCCCCTGCCCCTGCCGCAGCCCCGGCTGTCGCGGCAGAGGAACCCGTGACGCCCGCGGCCAAGGCCCCGCGCAAGGCCACACCCACGCGTGCCGAACGTGCCGCCGCCGCCCGCGCCGCCGTGGCCCCGCCGCGCCGCCGCAGCAGCCAGTCCTGCTGCTGGCCGCTGGGTGATCCGGGCACGCCGGGCTTCCATTTCTGTGGCGCGCCGCCGCTGCCGGGTAAGCCCTATTGCGCCGAACATGCGCAGCTTGCGTATGTGAAGCTGCGTGATCGTCGTGACAACGTGGCCTGATGTGACCCAGGCCCCTGTGGGGCACTGTTTGAAACGGCGGGCGCAGTAATCCACTGCAATTATAAATATTTTGGTGAAACGTCGTGCAAGAACGCTGTCTTTGAAAAAAGACAGCGCCCGAGCGTTTTCATCATTGATAAAAAACAGGAAAAGTTTTTGGGTGCCGCCTTTTGATCGAAAAAGGCGGTGTCTTCTGAAGCTTTTGGAAAAAGCTTCACCAAAAAACCTTTATAATTTCAGGATGTTATCAAGCCTGACTTTTCAAGCAGTCTCTTGGCGCATTAAAGCGTGCCGCCTGAAGCAACACATGTTTTTGGGAAGGCTTTTTTCAAAAGCTTTGCCCGGACATGCTGTTCACAAGAAGATTCTGGTCGCGGGCTTCACCATAAATCCTGCCACCCGATAGGATCGGGTCTGTCGTTCCAGACCGTTCCCATGTGGCCACATCCTGTGGAAGCGGGACACGGCATGAAAAAGCCGCCGGAACATCATGTTCCCGGCGGCTTTTTTCATGGGACATTTCTGTACCATGCCCCTGCATGGGGCATCGCCCCACCCGGCCGTGATACCCGTGATGTGCGGCGCACGGGCCAGCGGGCATCATGGTCGGGGGAGTTGCCCTGTCTTGTCGATCAGGGGGTCGGCGGCTTTTCCACCGGGGCGGCGGGGGCCGGTGCGGGGGCGGCAGGGGCCGCGGGCGCGGTGATCATTTCCAACTGTCCCGAAACCTGGCCACCATCTTCGACCTTCAGGCGGCGGCATTTCGCCGTGCCCAGCAGGCGTCCGGTGGACCGGATCGTCAGCCCGCCACGTACCGTCAGCGTACCGTCGATGGTCCCTGCAAGTTCCGCGTCCTCAACCTCGACCTCGCCCTTGAACACGCCGCCATCCGCGATCTGCAGTTCGGTGGCGTTGATCATGGAAGACTCGACCATGCCTTCCACGACCAGGCGTTCGGCGTCCTTGATGGTGCCCTGGACGCTGATGCCACGGCCAACGACCAGCGTGCGGCGGTCATTGTCCTTTTTCGCACCGGTCGCGGGCATGCCCGGACGTGTGGCGCTGGCGGGCGTGGCATTGGGGGTCTGGTTGAAGGGCGGACGGGCCATCGGCGCGTTTTCCTTGTTGGCTGGTGTGGAAGAAGGCGCTGGGCGCGCGGCTTGCGGAGTGGCTGCCTGAGGCTGCGCGGGCGGCTTGGCCTCTTCTGGCTTACGACGTCTGAACAATATTACCCCGCTTCATCTGGCTGTATCCGGTGCTGGGAATAGTCTGGATCACTCTTCGCTCGGGCAGGTTCCTGCTCTTGTTTTGGTTATACGCGTGCATGTCCCTGCGACAAGGGCATACGTCGCGCGGCAATGGTGAAAAGCATGCCGCCATTGCGGTTTTCCTGCCCCGGTGATAGCGAATGCGCAACTTAGTCATACGCAATATTGGTCATTTCATGGCGATGTGCGCACGATGACGCCATGCAATGCGCTAAAGAGGGGACGGACAGGTGGAAAAGAACACGGAAAATTCGGGGCAGGCCTCTGAATGCAGGTTTGACATCCTTGGGATCGGCAATGCGATTGTTGATATCCTCGCCCCCGTGGAGCCTTCCTTCCTGGCCGCCAATGACATGACGCCCGGCGGCATGATGCTGGTTGATGCCGTGCGTGCGCAGGAACTTGGCCGCGCGATCCGCCGTGAAAAGGAAATGGGCGGCGGGTCGGCCGCCAATACCTGCGTCGTGGCGTCGAACATGGGCGCGCGCGTCGCCTATCTGGGCAAGGTCGCGGACGATGCGACGGGCCGGGCCTTTGCCGCCGACATGCAGGCGGCGGGCGTGTATTTCCCGTCTTCCCCGCTCAAGGGGCATGAGGCGGAGCAGCAGCCAACCGCAAGCTGCCTGATCCTTGTCACCCCTGACGGACAGCGCACGATGAACACCTATCTTGGCGCCTGCGTGTCGTTCGGCCCCGACGACGTGCTGCCCGATGTGGTGGCCTCCTCCAAGGTGACTTATATGGAAGGCTACCTGTTTGATCGGCCGGAGGCACAGGCCGCATTCCGCCGTGCGGCCGAAATCGCCCACGCGGCGGGCCGCCGGGTTGCGCTGTCGCTGTCGGATGCGTTCTGTGTGGACCGCCACCGCGACGCGTTCCTTGACCTCGTGCGTGGGCATGTCGATATCCTGTTCGCCAATGAGGTGGAGATCCTCTCGCTTTATCAGGTCACGGAATTCGATGATGCCCTGCGCCATGTCGCGGCTGATACGCATTTCGCCGTCCTGACCCGCAGCGAGAAAGGCAGCGTGATCGTGCAGGACAAGCAGCAGATCACCATCGACAGCGTGCGCACGCAGGTCGTGGATACTACCGGGGCGGGCGATGCCTATGCCGCGGGCTTTCTGGCGGGATGGACGTCGGGGCGGCAACTGTCCGAATGCGGTCGCCTTGGCAGTGTCGCGGCGTCCGAAGTGATCTCCCACTATGGCGCGCGTCCGCTGATCAATATGCGCCAGGATATGGGGTTCTGATCGCGCGCAGGACAGAATTCATCACCGACATGCGCGGATGACGTGAAGTTTCACGTGCAATCCGCGCCAGTCCCCTCTATCTACGCCACAGCACCAAACAATGCCGCCATGTCGCTCGGGCCTGAACTGCCCGCACGGGCGGCGCGCCCTCTTTGGCGCCCCCGCAAGGAAAGTCAGGTTACAACCGTTATGGATATCCGTAATATCGCCATCATCGCGCACGTCGATCATGGCAAGACCACGCTGGTTGACCAGCTTCTGAAACAGTCCGGCTCGTTCCGTGACAACCAGCACGTCGCCGAACGCGCGATGGACAGCAATGACCTGGAGCGTGAGCGCGGCATCACCATCCTGGCGAAATGCACGTCCGTCGTGTGGAAGGACACACGCATCAACATCATCGACACCCCGGGCCATGCGGATTTCGGTGGTGAGGTGGAACGCATCCTGAGCATGGTGGACGGCGCGGTCGTGCTGGTCGATTCCGCCGAAGGCGCACTGCCGCAGACGAAGTTCGTCGTGGGCAAGGCGCTGGCCCGTGGCCTGCGCCCGATCGTGGTGGTCAACAAGATCGACCGCGGCGATGCCCGTCCCGACGAAGTGCATAACGAGATTTTCGACCTGTTCGCCGCCCTTGGCGCGAATGACGAGCAGCTTGATTTCCCGATGCTCTATGCCTCTGGCCGTCAGGGCTGGGCCGATCTGGAAATCGACGGCCCGCGCAAGGACCTTTCCCCGCTGTTCGACCTGATCCTGCGCCATGTCCCGGCGCCGAAGGTGAACAAGGACGCGCCGTTCGCGATGGTCGCCACCATCCTGGAAAACGACAACTTCCTTGGCCGCGTGCTGACAGGCCGGGTGGAGCAGGGCTCTGCAAAGATGAACATGCCGGTGCATGTCCTGCGCCCCGATGGTTCGGTCGTGGAAACCGGTCGCCTGACAAAGCTGCTGTCGTTCCGTGGGCTGGACCGCGTGCCGGTGGAGGAAGTCGAGGCTGGTGACATCGTGGCCGTGGCCGGCCTGTCGGAAGCGACGATTCCCGAAACCATCGCAGCCCTTGAGGTGAAGGAACCGCTGGCCTCCACCCCGGTTGACCCGCCGACGCTGTCGATGACCTTCCGCCTCAATGACGGCCCGCTTGGCGGTCGCGAAGGCAAGAAGGTCACATCACGCCAGATCCGTGACCGCCTGTTCAAGGAAACCGAAGGCAACATCGCCATCCGCGTATCCGAAAGCCCCGAGAGCGAGGCTTTCGAGGTTGCGGGCCGTGGCGAACTGCAGCTTGGCGTCCTGATCGAGCAGATGCGCCGCGAAGGCTTCGAACTGACGATCGGCCGTCCCCGCGTGCTGTTCCGCACGAACGAGGAAACCGGCGAGCGTGAAGAGCCGTTCGAAGAAGTCCTGATCGACGTGGACGAGCCGTATTCCGGCGTCGTGGTCGAAAAGATGGCGCTGCGCAAGGGGCTGATGCAGGACATGCAGCCGTCGGGCGGCGGCAAGGTGCGCCTGACGTTCCAGATACCGTCACGCGGGCTGATCGGCTATCACGGTGAGTTCCTGACCGATACGCGTGGTTCGGGTATCATGAACCGCCTGTTCTCCGGCTATCAGCCCTATGTCGGGCCGATTGCGGGGCGGCGTAACGGTTCGCTGATCTCGTCCGAGGACGGGGCCACGACACAGTATTCGCTGTTCTCGCTCCAGGATCGCGGCACGCTGTTCGTTGACGCGGGTGAAAAGGTCTATGTCGGCATGATCATCGGGGAGCATTCGCGTGAGAATGACCTTGAGGTGAACCCGATCCGTGAAAAGAAGCTGACCAACATCCGTGCCGCAGGCAAGGACGAGGCCCTGCTGCTGATTCCGCCGCGCAAGATGAACCTGGAACAGGCCATCGCGTATATCGAGGATGACGAACTGGTGGAGGTTACGCCGTCGGCCGTGCGTATCCGCAAGCGTTACCTCGACCCGCATGAGCGCAAGAAGCGTGAGCGTTCAGGCACGGTGGACTGATACCACCCCTGTCCACCAGGTCCCCCGCAATCATTCGTAATGTTTTAACGGTTGTGATTGCGGTGGGAATGCGGCAGTTATGAGGCTTGGTCGGAAAATTTAATTTTTTTAATCCGAGACTTGAACTGCTGACGCGTGTTACACCGTTAGTGTGTCGAATCGGGCTGGTGTCGTTGCCGGTCCGGCGGAGGCATTGGGATTTTATCCCGAGTGTTGGAGATAAGAGTTCATGATCGTTTCGACCCGTCGTTTCCTGGCCGCCCTGTCCGCAGTTGCCGTGATGGGGGTTGCTTCCCCCCTGATGGCGCAGACCACGCCCGCCGAACCCACCGCCCCGGCCGTTTCCGCACCGGAACATGCGCCTGACGCCGCGGGTGACGCAGCCGCCACTGGCGAAAAGAAGGCCACGCATCATGGCCATCACCATGGTGGCAAGCATCACGGCAAGAAGAAGGCCGCCGAGGCCGAAGCTCCTGCCGCTGCGCAGTAATGTCGCGGGTGCGTCGGCCTGACGGTCGGCGTGCCATGCGTGCATGACGCACGAAAACGGGGTCCGGGTCATCCGGGCCCCGTTTTTTATTGCCCGCAACGCAATGCACGCGCCAATGGCGAATTAGTGGTGAATAGTGTGGCCTGCGTCCTTCATGGCCGTAACAGGTCGCGGCCATGAGGGCAGTTTGGAAAGACGGAACCGCCAAACAGCCTGAGAGAGTGTTTGAAAACAACCCATTGATAAAAAAGAAAAGTTTTGGGGTGCTGCCTTGTTTCAAAAGGGCGGGGTCTTCTGAAGCTTTTTGGAAAAAGCTTCACCAAAAACTTTTATGATTTCAGGATGTTATCGGGCCTGACTTTTCAAGCAGCCTCTGAGACGATACAGGTTTTTGCAAAGCTGTTGTCAGGAAACCTTGAAAGACATTGCCTTTTTGAAACAAGGCAATGCCGGGAAACGTCCATCATTTCCGATCAATAAGTGTGTTTTGACACGGCCTTTCAGCGTGCGTACCGATCAAGCGACAGGTCAAGGCTGGGAATATCGGTTGGCTTGTGGCTTATCATGTCGGCCACCAGTTTTCCTGACCCGCACGCCATCGTCCATCCCAACGTTCCGTGGCCGGTATTGAACCACAGGTTGCCAAACCGCTTTGATCCGCCAATGACGGGCGTGCCATCGGGCGTATTGGGGCGCAGGCCCGTCCAGTACACCGCCTGTGACAGGTCGCCGCCGCCAAACAGTTCGGAAAAACATTCCTCCAGCCCCGCGCGGCGGTCCCGGCTCAACCGTGTATTATATCCCGTCAGTTCCGCCGTCCCGCCAATGCGGATGCGATCGCCAAGCCGCGTGATGGCAACCTTGTACCTGTCATCATTGACGGTGGAGGTCGGCGCGCGGGTTTCATCCGTTACCGGCAGCGTCAGGGAATATCCCTTAACCGGATAGATCGGCAGCCGCAGCCCCAGTGGGCGGACAAGGCGCGGCGCATAACTGCCGAGGGCGATGACATAGGCATCGCCCGTGATGCGCCCGGCAGATGTCCGCACGCCCAGGATTTCGTCGGCCGAGGCATCAAGCGCCCGCACCGTTGTTTCATATCGGAACGTCACGCCCAGCTCTGCTGCCTTTTGCGCCAGGCGCTGTGTGAACATGTGCGCATCGCCGGTTTCATCCCCCGGCAGGCGCAGCCCCGCGCGCAGCAGGTGGCGCGATCCCGACAGGCCGGGTTCGTATGCCGCGATCTGGTCCGGGTTGAGGAGTTCGTGTTCCACGCCATGCTGGCGCAGCACCTGCATGTCCTTATGCGCTTTTGCAACATCGCGGTCAGTACGGAACAACTGGATCAGCCCGCGCTGTGCATCGTCATAGGTGATGCCGGTTTCCGCACGCAGCGCATCAAGGCAGTCGCGGCTGTAGGTTGCGATACGCAGCATGCGTGACTTGTTGATGTCATAGGCATGGGCGTTGCAGTTGCGCAGGACCTCCATCATCCAGCCGAACATTGCGAAATCAATGCGTGGGCGGACGATCATGGGGCTGGCGCTGCTGCACATCCATTTCAGGACCTGCAACGGCAGGCCCGGCCCGGCCCATGGTGCGGAATATCCGGGGGAAACCTGCCCCGCATTGGCGAATGACGTTTCCATCGCGGCGGCGGGCTGGCGGTCGATCACCTCGACCTCGTGCCCCTGTCGGGCCAGGTACCATGCCGTGGTCACGCCCACCACGCCCGCGCCCAGAATAATAACCTTCACCCGCTGCCCCTTCGTGTCACATCATGGAATCCGGGCGCGATGCTATCGCCCGACCCGATGGGGTCAAGCGTGGCGCGCCCGATCCGGCACATGGTGTCATAACATTATGTGTCGGAATATGTATCGCCTGATGCGGGCGGAATTCAGGCAGAGGGTACGCCCTTGCTGGTGGAATATTCGAAATGCAGCGCCGTGTCGGGATGGACGATGGGATGGATGGCGTGCGCGGCCATGGCGCATTCGCTGAATCCCTGCAGGATCAGCTTCAGCTTCCCCGGATAGGATGCGACATCCCCCACGGCAAAGATGCCGGGCATGCTGCTTTCGCAGGTGGAAGGCGTGACCGGGATGGTGCCGCGGATGGTATCAAGCCCCCATTGTGCGATGGGGCCAAGGTCTGTCGCCAGGCCAAAGAATGGCAGGAGCGTCTGGCACGGGACATGCAGCATCTCCCCATCAAGGGTGATGAGGTCAACCCCCTCAAGCACGCCCTCAGCGCCGCGCAGGCCGTGAAGCTGATAACCGACAAGTTTCTCGATCTCGCCGCGTTCCACGGCTTCGTCCAGCTGGCGCAGGCTTTCGGGGGCGGCGCGGAAGCGGTTGCGGCGATGGACGATGGAAACGCGCGCCGCCACGTCACGCAGCGACAGCGCCCAGTCCACGGCCGAATCCCCACCCCCGGCGATCAGGACATGCTGGCCCGCGAAATCGGCGCGGCGACGGACATAATACCGCACCGCGCCGCTTTTTTCGAACCCCTCCAGCCCGTCGAGAGGCGGGCGGTTGGGGCCGAACGCCCCGGCGCCGGCGGCGATGATGACGGCGTGGGCGCGAATCGTGTCACCCGTGCTGGTGCGCAGGGTGAACGCCCCGCGCGTGCCCGACAGTTCCTCCACCCGGCGGCCAAGCAGGCGCGGGACATCGAACGGCGCGATCTGCCGGTCGAGTGCGGCAATCAGGTCGCCCCCCGCGATGGCCGGATGGGCGGGAATGTCATAAATCGGCTTTTCGGGATACAGCGCCGTGCATTGGCCGCCGATTTCATCCAGCGCATCAATCATGACGCAGCCCAGCTTGAGCATCGCGCATTCGAACGCGGCGAACAGGCCGGCAGGCCCCGCGCCGATAATGGCGACATCGGTGGAAAGGCTGGCGGTGTCGGTCATTGCTGTATGTCCTGCAATCCGTGTCTGTTCGGGCTCGTGCTGCGTTGTGCGTTGCATGGCGCAGCAGCGCAACCCACAAAATATGGCGCAAACCCTGCGTAAACACCCCATCGCGGGGATGTGTCGCGCGGGGATGGCCCCTGTATATGGCCCTCCTGTATGACCATTCGCGGATGGTTCCCGTGGATGGGCTCTGTGAATGATCCCTGTGGATGGCCTTTGGGGAAGATCCCCGTGGATAAGCCTTGTGGATGGTACGTGTGCGGAACAAGCGCGCGGGCATGCGGCTCCGTCTTGTCTGCGCACGCGTCATGGGCGCACAATACCCTGATGACGCAGATGGACACGACCCCTTCGCGCGCGCCGGACGTGGTGCGCATATGCCTGCCCGATGACGCCGCAACCATGGCGTTGGGCCGGGCGCTGGCCCCTGTCGTGCGGGTGGGGGATGCGGTGCTGCTGCGCGGTGACCTCGGCGCGGGAAAGACGACGCTGGCGCGCGCGCTGTTGCGGGCAATGTGCGATGACCCGGCGATGGAGGTGCCAAGCCCGTCCTATACCCTTGTGCAGACCTATGACGTGCCGGGCAAGGATGTGCCGGGCGAAGGCGGGCAGGTGGCAGGCGGGCAGGCGGAACGCGGCCAGGGGGTTGAGGTCTCGCATTTTGACCTGTGGCGGCTGGATGGTCCCGGCGCGCTGGTCGAACTTGGCTGGGATGATGCGTGCGAGGGGATCGTGCTGGTGGAATGGCCCGAACGTCTGGGCGCACTGACACCGCCGCACGCACGGCATATCGACCTGGTGGTGCGTGCCGATGGCGGGCGCGACGCCATCCTGCGCGGATGGGGTGCGGATGGCCGGGCGGTGGCGTGCATGCTGGGTGATGACACGAAACAGGCAGGAGAGCACGCATGAGTGTGGACATGCCCGAAACGGCGATGATTTTTGCCGCCGGGATGGGGCGGCGGATGCGCCCGTTAAGCGAAACCACCCCCAAGCCCCTGCTGAAGGTGGGGGGGCAGGCGATCCTGTGCCATGCGCTTGACCGGCTGGACCGTGCCGGGGTGGCGCGTGTGGTGGTCAATGCCCACTGGCATGCCGACATGGTGGCCGCTGCGCTGGAGGCCCGGCGTGGCGCAGGCGACGGGCCGCGCACCGTGTTGCGGCGCGAGGACGCATTGCTGGAGACAGGCGGCAGCGCGGCAGCCGCCCTGCGCGCGGGACAGGTCGGGCCGGGTCCGTTCTTCCTGCTCAATGGCGATGCGATGTGGCTTAACGGCCCGCAGGCGGCCCTGCGGCGGCTGGCGGCGGCATTCGATCCGGCGACGATGGATGCGATGCTGCTGCTTGGCGCGATGACGCGTGCGGTGGGGGAGGTGGGGCGTGGCGATTTCGCGGTTGATGCCCATGGCAGGCCGCGCAGGCCAAAGGACGGGGAAGTGACGCCCTATGTCTATACCGGGGTGCAGATCGTCTCGCCCGCCCTGTTTGACGCGGCGCCGACGGGGGCGTTCAGCCTGAACCTGCTGTGGGACCGGGCGATGGCGCGCGGGCGGTTGGGGATGATCGTCCACGATTCGCTGTGGTTCCACCTGTCGCGCCCGCAGGACATCGCCGCGGCGGAAACGACGCTGCGCACCATGCTTGATCCCGATCATGACGATGGCGGGGTGCATGGCTGATGGCGTCCGTCCCGGCTTGTGAGCCCCGGCCCTGCATGTTTCCGGCCGACGGTGCCCCGCCCGGCGCGCCCAATGCCCGGATTGTCACGGTCGCCCATCATGTGCCCTTCCTCGATCAGCTTGCGGCGCGCTGGATGGCGGAGGTGGGGGACGACCCGCAGCGCACTGGCGCGGGCCTGATCCTGTTGCCCAGCCGCCGCGCCGCGCGTGCCCTGACGGAGGCGTTCTTGCGCCGGGCCGATGGCCGTGCGCTGCTGTTGCCACGGATCGCGCCCATTGCGGCGCTGGACGAGGCCGCGCTTGCCCTGTCGGGGGAGGCGGCGTTGGATCTGCCCCCCGCGGTCGAACCGATGCGCCGCCTTGCGACGCTGACGCGGCTGGTGTTGCAGGCGGGCGAAGCATTTGGCGATGTGCGCACGGTCGATCAGGCATGGCCGCTGGCGCGCGCGCTTGCCGATCTGATGGACGAGGCGGAATGGGCGGAATGCGACCTGCGCGAACGCCTGCCGGATGCCGCCGATGGCGATTTTGCGCAGCACTGGCACCTGACGCTGAAATTCCTGTCGATCGTGACCGGCGTGTGGCCCGCATGGCTGGAGGAGCAGGGCGTGATGAACCCCGTCGCCCGCCAGGTCGCGCTGTTGCATGCGCAGGCGGCGCATTGGCGCGAAAGTCCGCCGCCCGCCGGGCATCGGTTATGGGCGGCAGGGTTTTCGGATGCCGTGCCCTCCACCGTGGCGGTATTGCGCACGGTGCTGGACCTGCCGGGCGGGCGGCTGGTGCTGACACCGGTGGACATGGATATGGACGCCCGCACATGGTCCGACCTGCCGCCCGGTCATCCACAGGCGGGCACCGCACGCATGTTGGCCGACCTTGGGGTGGGGCGCGACGGGCTGGAGGTCTGGGACGAACTGCCCGCCGTGAGTATGGCCGGGAGCATGGCCGGGGGCATGGTCGGGGCGCCACCGGGGCGCGCGGCGCTGCTGTCGCATGCATTGCTGCCCGCATCGGCGCTGGGGCAATGGCTGGACCCCGCGCCCGCGCCGCAGCTTGACGGGCTGTCGGTGCTGCATACGGCGGACCAGCAGGAGGAAGCCGCCGCCATCGCCCTGATCCTGCGCCAGGCGATTGAACAGCCCGGACGGCCTGCCGCCCTGGTTACGCCGGACCGCGCGCTGGCGGGACGGGTTGCAACCGAACTGGCGCGCTGGGGCGTGGTGGCCGATGACAGCGCGGGCGAGGGGCTGGCAACCACGCCGCAGGCCACGTTCCTGCGCCTGATCGTGCAGGCCGTCGATGGCGGGCTGTCGCCGGTCGCGTTGTTGTCCCTGCTCAAGCATCCGCTGGCGGCGTGCGGGCTTTCGCCGGGGAACTGCCGCGCGTCGGCCCGGCTTCTGGAACGTGCGATCCTGCGCGGCCCTGCCCCGCCACCGGGTATTGCGGGCCTGCGCGCCGCCCTGTCGCGCGCGACGCAGGACGAACATGGCGCCCT
This sequence comes from Novacetimonas hansenii, assembly GCF_014843995.1. NCBI lineage: Bacteria > Pseudomonadati > Pseudomonadota > Alphaproteobacteria > Acetobacterales > Acetobacteraceae > Novacetimonas > Novacetimonas hansenii. The sequence goes on from NZ_CP062147.1 coordinate 848,093, forward strand.
GGCCGATGCGCCGGACGCGCCGCAGGAACTGTCCGCCTTCCTCGACCGGCTGGAACGCGCGCTTGATCCGCTGCTGTCGCGCGCGTCCGGCATGGCGGAGGTGGTGGACCTGCTATCCGCACTGGTGGAGGTGGCGCAGGCACTGGCCACGACCGATGCCCACGCTGATACCGAGGGCGGCGGTGATGGCGCGTCGCGCCTGTGGTCGGGGGAGGAAGGCAACGCGCTGGGCGCGCATCTGGCGGAACTGCTGACATGGTGCGACGTGCTGCCCGCGCAGCGGGTTGGCGCGCTGGACGGGCTTTTGGCGTCATCGCTGGCGGGGGTGACGGTGCATGGCCACCGTGCGTTGCGTGGGCGCGAACAGGCGGCGGTGCATCCGCGTGTCTTTATCTGGGGCCTGCTGGAGGCACGGCTGCAGACGGCGGGAACCATCGTCCTGGGCGGGTTGGTCGAAACCGTCTGGCCCCCCGCGACCGATCCGGGACCGTGGATGAGCCGCCCTATGCGCACGCGCATCTGCCTGCCGTCGCCCGAATGCGCCATCGGGCAGGCGGCGCACGATTTCATCGCCTGCGCCTGCGCCGCGCCTGAAGTCGTGCTGTCGGTGCCGGGCCGCAGGCAGGGCGCGCCCGCCGTCGCCGCACGGTGGCTGGTGCGGCTTGACGCCTATCTTTCGGGGCGGGGGCAGGCACTTGCGACACATCCGGCGCTGTCATGGCTGGAACGTCTGGACCGTCCGTCCGGTGCGCCCGCCCCCGTGGCCCCCCCACGCCCATGCCCGCCTGTCGCCCTGCGTCCGCGCAGCCTGTCCGTGACGGAAATCGAGATATGGATGCGCGACCCGTATGCCATCTATGCACGGCGCATCCTTGGGCTGAAGCCCCTTGCGGGGCTGGAGGAAATGGCCGACGCCGCCGATTACGGGGAAATCGTGCATGAGGCGCTGGACCGGTGGTTCACGCGCTATCCCGACCATTGGCCCCGCGATGGGGAGGAGGAGATGGCGCGGGTGTTCGAACAGGTGTTGCATGATGCGCGCCTGCGCCCGGCGCTGGCGGCATGGTGGGCGCCACGCCTTGGCCGTATCGCGCGCTGGTGCGCCATGACGGAGGAAGCCCGTCGCGCCGGTGGTGCGTCATGTTCGGTCATGACCGAACTGTCGGGGAAGATGGAGCTGTCGGGCTTTTCCTTTGGCACGTTCGTGCTGCGTGGCCGTGCCGACCGGATCGACCGTGACGGCGAAGGGGGGCTGAGCCTGTTTGATTACAAGACCGGCACCCTGCCCACACGTGCAAGTGTGCTTGCAGGATGGCAGTCGCAGCTTGTGCTGGAGGCGGCGATGATCGAGGCGGGCGGCTTTGCCCCCACGGTGGCGGGACGGGTGACGGAACTGGTGTACTGGCGGCTGACGGGCGGGCATGTGCCGGCGCGGGTGCTCGATATCGCACGGGGGGAGGAACTGTCCGACCTGATCGCGAAATGTCGTGCCGGGCTGTATAAACGGGTGGCGGATTACGATAATCCGCACATGCCCTATCTGTCGCATCCCCATCCGGGGGAGGAGCCGCGCTTTGCCGATTACGCCCATCTTGCGCGTGTTGCGGAATGGAGTGCCGCGCGTGAGGAGGACATGGCATGACGATACCCCCATCCGCCACGCCGACGCCTGATGTCACAATGCCTGATGTCACGATGCCCGGGGCCACGATGCCCGACGCCATCGCGCTGGCGAATGAAAGTCAGGCGCAGGCATCCGACCCGCAGGCTTCGGTCTTTGTCTCCGCCTCCGCCGGGAGTGGCAAGACAAAGCTGCTGATCGACCGGCTGCTGCGCCTGATGCTGCCGCGCCCGACCCATGACGCGCACGGACAGGCCGTGCTGGTGCCGGGGTCTGACCCGTCGCGCATCCTGTGCCTGACCTTTACCAAGGCGGCCGCAGCGGAAATGGCCATCCGCCTGCAGAACCGGCTTGGCCGGTGGGTGACGCTGCCTGATGCGGCACTCGACACGGAACTGCGTGACCTGTTCGTCCCGCCAGAACCCCGGACCCGGCAGGTGGCGCGCGAACTGTTTGCCCGTGTGCTGGACCTGCCCGGCGGCATGCGGATCGGCACCATCCACGCCTTCTGTCAGTCGTTGCTGCGGCGTTTCCCGGTGGAGGCGGCGATCAGCCCGCATTTCACCCTGGTGGAGGAAACCGACGCGCGCCTTGCGCTGCGTGGCGCGGTGGAGGACGTGGTCGGACGCGGTGGTCCCGCCATCGCCGCCCTGGCGGGGCAGGTCGGGATCGGTGATTTCACCACGCTGGTCACGCGGTTGCAGGGACAGTTGCGTGCGTTCCGCGCCGTCGCCCAACGCTGGCGCACCGACCCGGCGGGGGTGGACGCGGCGTTGCGCCGGGTGCTGGGCGTGCAGGGGGATGATGCGGCCGCCATCATGCGTGACGCCTGCACCGACATTCCTGCCGAGGACGCCCTGCGTGATGGCCTGCGCAGGGTTGCACAGGATGGGTCGCCCAAGGTGCGCGTGACAGCGGCGGGCATGCTGGCGTGGCTGGGGCAGGATACGAACGGGCGCGTGGCGTGCTGGGACGACTGGCGCCAGGCGTTGGTGAAGCAGGACGGCGAACCGCGCAAGCGTGGCGGGGTCAACGCGACGCTGGATAAGAAATATCCCGAAATCGGCGATGCCCTGATGGCGGAGGCGCAGCGCGTCCTCGACGTGGAGGCGCAGTTGCGTGCGATCATGGTCCGTGACCTCAGCCGCGCGTTGCTGTCGGTCGCGGTTCCGGTGCTGGAGGGATATGCCACGCGCAAGACGGGGCAGGGCCTGGTCGATTATGATGACCTGATCGAGCGTACGCTCGAACTGCTGCGTGATCCGGGGGCGGCGTGGGTTCTGTACAAGCTCGATGGCGGGATCGACCATCTGCTGCTGGACGAGGTGCAGGACACCTCCCCCGAACAGTGGGCCATCGCCGGTGGCCTGACGGCGGAGTTCTTTGCCGGGGAGGGCACGCGCGAACATGATGGCCTGCCGCGCACGGTCTTTGCCGTGGGGGATTACAAACAGTCGATCTATTCCTTTCAGGGCGCGGACCCGGAGGCCTTTCGCCGCTGGCGCGAACATTTCCGTCGCAAGGCGCGCAATGCACAGGCGCGTTGGCGTGAACCGGCGCTGACGGTGTCGTTTCGGTCCACTACGCCGGTGCTGGCGCTGGTGGACCGGGTGTTTTCCATTCCCGCCGCCGCGCGTGGCGTGGCCGAACCCGACAGCGGCATCCCCGCCCATGTCACCGCGCGTCCCGGTGGCGGGGGGCGTGTCGAATTGTGGCCCATTACGCCTGGGGGCGATGACGCGACGCAGGCCGACCCGTGGGATGCGCCCACCCGCAACGCGGGACAATCCACGGCGCAGCAGCAGCTTGCCGATACGCTTGCGGCCTGGATCGCAGGGGAACTGCGTCGTGCGCCCGCGCCGGGGCAGGCGCCGCTTGCGCCCGGTGACGTACTGATCCTCGTGCCGCGCCGGTCGGCCTTTGCCCGCGCGTTGATCCGCGCGTTGAAGACACAGGATGTGCCGGTGGCGACGCTGGTGCGCACGGTGCTGACGGACCAGCTTGCGGTGCGTGACCTCATGGCGCTGTGTGCCGCGCTGCTGTTGCCGCAGGATGACCTGACGCTGGCCTGTGTCCTGACATCGCCGTTGGGCGGGTTGGATGATGACAGCCTGATGCACCTGTCCACCGCGCGGCAGGGGCGGCCGTTATGGGCGGTGCTGCGCGCGCGGCATGGGGAACGTCCCGAATGGGCGGCGGCGTGGCGGATGCTCGATACCCTGTTTGGCAAGGTGGACTATGCCTCCCCCTATGCCCTGCTGTCGGAGGCGCTCGGCCCGCTGGGTGGTCGCGCGCGGCTGCTGGCGCGGCTGGGGCCGGAGGCGGTGGAACCGGTGGATGAACTGCTCTCCGCCGCCCTGCGTTTCGAGGAGGCGCATGCCGTTTCGTTGCAGGGGTTCCTGCACTGGCTTCACGCGTCGGAGGAGACGGTCAAACACGAGCCCGATGCCGCCGCCGACATGGTGCGCGTCATGACCGCGCATGGGGCCAAGGGGTTGCAGGCGCGTCTTGTCATCCTGCCCGACACGGTGGGCACGCCGCGTTTCGACAGCGGTCTTTTATGGGTGCATGACGCTCAAAGCGGCCTTGACCTGCCGCTGTGGGTGCCACGGCGCGAACTGGGCACCGGTGTGACGCAGGCGCTTCAGGACCGGCTGAAGCTTGCCGCGGCGGAGGAATATAACCGCCTGCTGTATGTCGCCCTGACCCGGGCGAGCGAGCGTCTGGTGGTCTGCGGGTGGGAGCCACGCCGTGGAGTGCCCGAAAATAGCTGGTACGATTTGTGCCGCCAGGCGTTCGTGGCCCAGGACGCCCGGGCGGAGCCGTTCGCGCTGGGCTGGCCCGGTGATGTGCTGGTGATCGAGGAGGCATATGCCCCGCGTTCCGCCGCACCGCCGTCACCGCCCGTGTCGCGTCCCGATGCTCCCCCGCCCCACTGGATGGGGACTGCCCCCGACTGGATTCCCGTCCCGCCTGTGGTGGAAGGACCGCTGGCGCGCCCGCTGGCGCCAAGTCGCCCCGATGACGTGGCCCTTGGGCCGCAGCCCGCCGTGCGTTCCCCGTTGGAGATCGCGCGCGCTGGTATGGGGGGGCAGAGTGCGGGGACGCGCCGGATGAATGCATTGCGACGCGGGCAGATGGTGCATGCGCTGTTGCAGTACCTGCCCGACTGTGTGCCTGCCGAACGTGCGCAGGTGGCGCGGCGCTGGCTGTCACGCCGGGGCAGTGGCCTGTCCACGGCCGATTGCGCACGGATCGCCGATCAGGTGATGGCGGTGATGGAAACCCCCGCGATGGTGCCCCTGTTCGCATCCAACAGCCGTGCGGAGCAGCCATTGGCCGGTGTGGTGGGTGATACGGTGGTGGTGGGGCAGGTCGATCGCATGGCCGTGACCGATGATGAAGTGCTGCTGTGTGATTTCAAGACCAACCGCCAGCCCCCCGCCCGTGTTGAGGATACGCCGGTGCTGTATCTGCGGCAGATGGCGTCGTACCGTGCGTTGTTATGCATGTTGTATCCGGGGCGGCGCGTGACATGCATCCTTGTCTGGACCGAGGGTGTGCGTGTCAGTGTCCTGCCCGATGCGCTGGTTGCGGCCAATGCGCCAGCACGGATTGCAGCGCAGTGATGTCTTGACCCCGCGCCCAAGGGTCGCCATGTCGGTGATACCGATCATGTCGTGGCCCATGCCGCGACGAAAAGGAGTGAGATAATGAGCGAGAACACCGTCGCCGTAAAAGACGCCGAATTCCAGAAACAGGTGCTGGAATCCAGCGAACCCGTGCTGGTTGATTTCTGGGCCGAATGGTGCGGACCGTGCAAGATGGTCGCACCGGCGCTGGAGGAAATCGGCGCGGAGTTCAAGGGGCAGCTCAAGGTGGTCAAGGTCAATATCGACGAAAACCCTGATACCCCCAACACCTATGGCGTGCGCGGAATTCCGACCATGCTGATCTTCAAGGATGGCAAGGTCGTCGCGGACAAGGTCGGTGCGGCCCCCAAGACGCAGCTTAAGGAATGGGTGAAGGCCAGCCTCGCCTGAAGGCCAGCGGCCTGACATGGGGAATGGGGCGGCGCCATCCCTGCGCGGCCCCGGAGATTACCTATCCCCGGCAGGGGGCCTGCTCCCTGCCCCTTGATCTGTGTTTGAAAACAAGCAGTTGATAAAAAACAAGAAAAGTTTTTGGGTGCTGCCTTTTTTCAAAAAGGCAGCGTCTTTCGAAGCTTTTTGAAAAAAGCTTCACCAAAAACCTTTATAATTTCAGTATGTTATCCAGACTGACTTTTTCAAACAGTCTCTTACTAAAATAATGGTTTCCAAAGGGCCGCGCCCTTTGGTGGGGCCGCTCTGAAGACCCTATCGCGCGCGTGCGATATCGGTCCATGTGGTCGGGGTTGCCCCCGCATGGCGCAGCCCCGCACGCAGGCCGGGACTGCACAGCGTTTCGAATTCCGCCACATGTTCATAGGTCGGCATCAGGCGTTCAAGCAGCCTGTTTTTTGCCGTGGCGGGATGGAAATAGATTTCCGACAGCCCGTCAGGCAGGTGCGCAGCCAGCGCGGAGACACGTTCGGTCGTCATGTGGCCGCTCCATGCCAGGCCAAAGCACCAGTCATTTGTCACCAGCCCCGCCTTGTGGGCCTGATGCCGCAACAGGCGCGTCCAGCGCCGCAACGCCGCATCGCCAAGTGTATCGGCATAGGTACCCGCCGCGAACAGCGGCTGTGGCGGCTCCAGCGGCACGCGCACCGCCCGCAGGCCATGGCGCAGGCCGCTTTCGATCAGGTAACGCCCGACCGTGGGATGCAGGTGCATGTGCTTGTGCGCGTTGGCATGGTCCAGCGCCAGCCCCGTAAGGGCAAAGGCGCGGAACTGGGCCTCGATCTCGGCGGCGAGTTCGCGGCGCACGGCGGGACGGAAAAAATATTCCACACCCAGCTTCAACTGATCGGACGGGAACTGACCATCCTGTGGCACCAGCAGCGGAATATCCGCAGGCGGCAGGGTGGCCGGTCCCTCGATCGCGACAAGGTGCAACCCCACGCGCAGGTCCGGCAGGCGTCTGGCGCGCCGGATCGCATCTTCTGCCGCGGGACCGGCGACCATCAGGCTTGCGGTGGATAGCAGGCCATCGCGATGCGCGATCTCGATGGCTTCATTCACCTCTTCCGACAGGCCGAAATCATCGGCGGATATGATGACGCGTTTCATGACAGCAGGGAACCGGATGTAACGATATCAGAAAAAACGCCGGAACCTGTGGGTTCCGGCGCATGGAATGGCCTGATGGCGATCAGGCCGCGCGACGTTCGCGCAGGAACTGGAAGAATTCGACGCCTTCGCGCAGGCGACGCTTCATCATCTGCGGGCTGCGGACCATCTCGTTCAGGATCGAGGCGATCTTGGGCGCGCGGAAATAGAACTTCCGGTAGAAATCCTCGACACTGTTGAAGATTTCGGTGTGCGACAGGTGCGGATAATGCAGCGGTGCGATCTGCACGCCGTTTTCATCAATCAGTTCCGCGTTGCTTGCATCAAGCCAGCCATTCTCGGTCGCCTGCTTGTGCAGGAACGTGCCGGGATAGGGGGCCGCCAGGGAAACCTGCAATGTGTGCGGGTTGATCTCGGTCGCGAACTTGATGGTTTCCTGGATGGTTTCCTTCGTTTCGCCCGGCAGGCCGAGGATGAAGGTGCCATGGATCTTGATGCCAAGTTCGTGGCAGTTCTTGGTGAACTCACGCGCGACTTCGACCCGCATGCCCTTCTTGATGTTGTGAAGGATCTGCTGGTTGCCGCTCTCATACCCGACAAGCAGGAGGCGCAGGCCATTGGCCTTGAGCACTTCAAGCGTCTTGCGCGGGACGTTCGCCTTTGCATTGCACGACCACGTCACACCCAGCTTGCCAAGTTCCTTGGCAATCGCCTCTGCACGGGGCAGGTCGTCGGTGAAGGTGTCGTCGTCGAAGAAGAATTCCTTCACCTGCGGGAAATACTGCTTCGCCAGGCGGATTTCAGCGGCCACATGTTCGGGGCTGCGGGTGCGGTAATGATGGCCGCCAACCGTCTGCGGCCACAGGCAGAACGTGCAGCGCGACTTGCACCCACGACCGGTATAGATCGAGATGTAGGGGTGCATCAGATAGCCGATGAAGTAATCTTCGATCTTCAGGTCGCGCTTGTACACTTCGGTCACGAACGGCAGGCTGTCCATGTCCTCGATCATCGCACGGTCGCGGTTGGAGATGATCTTGCCATCCGGGTCGCGCCAGGTGATGCCATCGACATCCTTCCAGTCGCGGCCTTCGGCGATTTCCTTGATGGTGTAGTCGAATTCGTTGCGTGCCACGAAATCGACCGGCGGCGCGTTCAGCAGGCTTTCTTCCGGCTGCACGGCAACCTTTGCGCCGACCATGCCGATCTTGACCGCCGGATTCGCGTCCTTGAGCATCTGCGCCACCCGCACGTCAGACGCGAAGGACGGGGTGGAGGTGTGCATGATGACAAGGTCGCGGTTACGCACATCCTCAAGGATCGGTTCCATGCCCATGCGGGCCGGGGGGGCGTCGATCAGGCGGCTGCCTTCGACCATGGCGGCAGGCTGCGCCAGCCATGTCGGATACCAGAACGACTTGATTTCCCGCTTTGCCTGATAACGGGAGCCGGCCCCGCCATCGAATCCGTCGAAGGAAGGCGGCTGGAGAAACAGGGTCTTCATCATGTTACGCGAATCCTCGGGTCTGAAAGGGGCTCACTCCCCCGCGCGACCGCAGTTGCCTTGACTGGTTTGGTTCGGCCTGTCCGGCCCCCGGCGTGGTCAGTCGCCGGGGGAAGCAGGTTGTGATCGGGGTGTCATAGCGGAATGTGGCGAAATATGCATAGTCTGTCCGCGCCATGCCACGCGCGTGCCTGTCACGCTGCCGACCATGATGCCAGCCGACAGCCAGTCGCGCAGCGGCAGCAGGAACAGCGGAACAAGGCTGCGTTGTGCCAATGCGCGGTCCATGACAAACGCACAGACGGCGCGAACGCCCCATATGGACATAAAGAACATCCATGTCCATGTCGCATGCGGTGCCAGCACGACCGCCATCGTGGCCCAGAACAGCGGAAGCTGGATGGCCGACGCGGCATAACCCAGCGGTTCCAGCGTCTTGACCGTCCGACCCCAGCGAAGTTCGTGGGCCAGTACTTCGCGCAGGGAACGTTCCCCCACGGTGGTCCATGTCATGCACGCGGCAATGGCGATGTCCTTGCCCTGTTCGCGCACATACCGGCCCAGCATCGCATCATCGGCGACATGCGGAACCAGCGCTTCCAGCCCGCCGATGGCCTGAAGCATCGACCGCCGCAGCGCCATCGTCGCGCCAAGGCAGTCCTGCCGCCCGAGATAGCGAGACAGCATGACGCCGGGCAGGAAATTATGGTTGATCTGCCCCGCCGCCAGCAACCGTGGCAGCGTGGGCGACGCCGGCAGCCCCGCGTAAAGCGTTGTCACCAGCCCGACATTGGCGGGAACCAGCGCGCCAACCACGTGGCGCAGGTAATCGGGCGCCACATGGATATCCGAATCGGAAATGACCAGCACGTCGTGACGCGCGCGCGCCATCATGTTGATCAGGTTCCCGATCTTGCGGTTGATCCCGTGAAAGGTCGGGTCGATGACCAGTTCGATATCCAGCGCGGGATGGCGTTCGCACAGGCGCCGCACGATGGGAATGGCGGCGTCATCTTCGGCCTGAACGCCAAAGATGATCTGCATTGCGGGATAATCCTGCGTGCAGAAGCTTTCCAGCGCTTCTTCAAGCAGGGGTTCATCGCCATGCAGGGGCTTGAGCACCGTCACCGGGGGCAAGGGTACGGCCTGGTCGGCGCGTTTTTCCTGCACGCGGAAGCGTGAGACCAGAAAAGTGCCTAGCGTCGCCTGTACGCACCCGGCCACCGCGACAGCCGCAGCCAGACCGGATGGTGAGACAAGGGCGTTAAGAACAGACATCATCTTTCCGGCTGGGTCGCGCGTGCATGATATAACATCGGTAATCCGGTCCGTAACCCGAAGGGCGGATCATCCTTCCGAAAAGACCTTGATCTTCTTCTGTAACAGATCGATCAGGTTTTGCACATTGCCGCCGGACAGGGCGGAACGGAAATCGGAATGCTGCATGCCGACCTGGCTGATATTGCCATTCAGCAGGACGTCAACCACCTGATATCCCTTGGCGCCATTCATGTGCATGACGTAATTGACGGCGGTGCCCGACGGGTCGTCCGATGACCCGATCTGGGTATCGACAATCTTGTTTCCGCCCACCGGCGCGTCACGTATCGCGGGATTGATGGTGAAACGGGCGTCAGTGCCGGGCTTGAAGCTGGAAAGGTTGCGGGCGATCGTGAACTGGCGGAACGTGGACAGCAGCACCTGCTTCTGGTCAGGCGACAGCGTGGCGTAGTGCGGACCGATGGAGGAAGACAGGATCGCCTCCAGGTCATAGACGCGGTCGATGACCGGGCCGAGTTCCTGCGCACGCTGGTCGAACGTGCCGCTGTTCTTGGCCTCGATGCGGGTCAGCTCGGCATAAAGCGCCTTGATGGGGGCCTGCGGGTCGGATGCGGCCGCGGCCGCATGCGCCGAAGGAATGAAGGAGGGCAGGGCCGGGAGCGCCGACGCTGCCACCAGCCCGGCGCACAGCGCCAGGGACGTTGTTTTCAGGACATGTTTCATAATGATCATGATTTCGGTCCGATTGCCGTCTTTAGCAAGGGCTGGGTCATGCTGATTCCGACACCCAGCGCTTCCAGCGCGGTATTGGTGATCGCCTGCGCATCGAGGCCGGCCTCGTGATATTGGGCGGTCTGGGTGTTATGGTCGATGAAGCGGTCAGGCAGGGCCATGGGCCGGAACCGGACACGGTCGAGCAGCCCGGTTCTGGCGAGGTGCATCATGACGAAGGCTCCAAAGCCCCCTGGTGCGCCTTCTTCGACGGTGATCAGCACGGCATGGTTGCGGGCAAGCTGCTCGATCAGGGCGGTGTCGAGCGGCTTGACGAAGCGCGCATCGGCCACCGTGGGGGCAAGCCCGTGGGCGGCCAGCATGTCGGCGGCCTTCAGCGCCTCGGCCAGGCGCGGGCCAAGCGACAGGATCGCGATCCCGCCACGTTCCGGCCCGGACTGGCGCGTCATCTCGCGCACGATGCGCCCGCGCCCGATTTCCATCACCTGTCCCACCGCCGGCAGGTCGAGGCCAAGCCCCCCGCCACGCGGGTAGCGGAGCGCGATCGGCCCTTCGTCGAACGCCGCCGATGTGGTGGTCATGTTGAGCAGTTCGAGCTCGTCGCTCGGCGCCATGATGGTGATGCCCGGCAGGCAGCCGAGATAGTTCAGGTCGAACGCGCCCGCATGCGTCGCGCCATCGGCGCCGACCAGGCCCGCGCGGTCGATGGCGAAACGCACCGGCAGGTTCTGCAGCACCACGTCATGCATCACCTGGTCATAGGCGCGCTGCAGGAAGGTGGAATAGATCGCGCAGAACGGGCGCATCCCCTCGGTCGCAAGGCCGGCGGCAAAGGTCACGGCATGCTGTTCGGCGATGCCGACGTCAAAGAACCGCTCCGGGAAGGCCTTGGCGAACTTGTCCAGTCCCGTGCCCGAGGGCATCGCCGCCGTGATCGCCACGATCCGGTCGTCCGCTTCCGCAACCCGCAGCAGCTCGCGTGAGAAGACGGATGTATAGGACGGCGGCCCGGCGGGGCCTTTCTTCTGCTCGCCCGTGACGACATTGAACTTGGCGACGGCATGGTATTTGTCACCCGCCGATTCGGCCGGGGTATAGCCGCGGCCCTTTTCGGTGATGACATGCAGCAGCACGGGACCCAGGTCATCCGCGTCGCGCAGGTTGCGCAGGATCTGGACCAGCTGCGTCATGTCATGCCCATCGACCGGGCCGACATAGTAGAAGCCGAGTTCCTCGAACAGGGTGCCGCCGGTGATGATGCCGCGCGCATATTCGTCGGCCTTCTTCGCCGTGCGCTCCAGCCGGTCGGGCAGGCGCCTTGCCATCTTGGCGGCAAGGTCACGCAGGCTGAGGAACTTGCGCGAGGACATCAGCCGCGACAGGTAGCTCGACATCGCGCCGACGGGGGGGGCGATCGACATTTCGTTGTCGTTGAGGATGACGATCAGCCGTTCCGCGCCAGGCCCGCAGTGCGAGGCGTTGTTCATCGCCTCATACGCCATGCCTGCGGAGATGGAGCCATCGCCGATCACCGCGATGACGTTGCGTTCGCGATAGGACGGGTCGTGTTCGGCGCGCAGGTGGTGCGCCACCGCCATGCCCAGCCCGGCGGAAATGGAGGTGGAGGAATGCGCCGCGCCGAACGGGTCATATTCGCTTTCGCTGCGGCGGGTGAAGCCCGACAGGCCGCCCGGCTGGCGCAGGGTGCGGATGCGGTCGCGCCGCCCGGTCAGGATCTTGTGCGGATAGGTCTGGTGGCCGACATCCCAGATCACGCGGTCATCGGGCGTGTCGAACACGGCATGCAGCGCAACCGTCAGTTCCACAACCCCAAGCGACGCGCCAAGGTGCCCGCTGGTGGTTGACACCGTGTCGATCGTCTCCGCACGCAGTTCGTCCGCAAGCGCCCTGAGCTGCTCCACCGAAAGGTTGCGCATGTCATGCGGGTAACGCACACGGTCAAGCTGCGCAAAACGGCCCAGCGTCGGGATCGATCCCCATGCGTCAGACCGGGTGTCCGCCTGGGTGCCCGACCGGGTGTCCGATTGGGGGGGAACCTGTGGGTCGGTGTCGGGGGACGTTGGTGCGGCACCCACGGACGCCGTAGGGGAGGCCGCAGGGGAGACCGCAGACGGGGGGGCGTCGTGCTGGGGGGCTGCCTTCGGCTGGTCCATGATGGTCGCGTCCATTTATGTTTTGTCGGGGTCTGTCCGGGGAAACGGGTCAGACCCTGAACCGGTTTCTTGGTCGGCCGCCTTATGCCCGGCACCATGCGCCGCCGGGATCTGGGGGCGGTGGTGGCGATCGGGTATCTTGCGGCATGGTCATGGTCATTCATGACGACCGCAAGGTGTTCGCGCCTTGCGCACGTTATGGCAAGAGTGGATAAATACTAAATCGGCATGTGTGGTGAATTCGCCACACCGTACATGATTGCAATTGAATACAGGATGTTTTTCGTCCTATACAGTCGCCAAAGTGTTCATGTGTCGTAACAACTCCGCAACCTCGCCATGTTCTTGATGCACGGCTGACAGTTATCGGGGTTGTTTTCTTGCGATCGGACGTGTCCATAGTCTGGACTACATGATTTGGAATCAAGACCGGCGTTACGCCGCCGGTGCAGGAGCAGAGGTTTCATGGCCGTTCCTATTATGCAGGCCGTCCGGGTGGGCGCCTACGTCGTCAAACAGCATCTGACGCGCCGCCAGCGCTATCCGCTTGTGCTGATGCTCGAACCGTTGTTCCGGTGCAACCTTGCATGCGCGGGCTGCGGCAAGATTGACTACCCCGCGCAGATCCTGAACCAGCGCATGACCGTGCAGGAATGCCTTGATGCGGATACGGAGGCGGGCGCCCCCGTCATCGCCGTCGCCGGTGGCGAACCGCTGTTGCACAAGGAAATGCCGGAAATCATCCGGCAACTGATCGCGCGCAAGAAATACGTCTATCTCTGCACCAATGCGCTGCTGCTGGAAAAGAAGCTCGACGATTACGAGCCCAGCCCCTTCTTCTCATGGGACGTGCATCTTGATGGCGACCCGGCGATGCATGATGCCTCCGTCTGTCAGGAAGGCGTGTACGAACGTGCCGTCGCGGCGATCAAGAAGGCGAAAGCACGCGGTTTCCGGGTGTCCATCAACTGCACTCTGTTCGATGGCGCCGATCCCAAGCGCGTCGCCACCTTCTTTGATGAAGTGATGGCGATGGGCGTGGACGGCATCATGACCGCGCCGGGTTATGCGTATGAGCGTGCGCCGGATCAGGAACACTTCCTGAACCGCCAGAAGACGAAGCAGCTTTTCCGCGACATCTTCCGCCTGGGCAAGGGCAAGAAGTGGCGCTTTACGCAGTCGCCTCTGTTCCTGAACTTCCTTGCCGGGAACGAGCAGTATCACTGCACCCCGTGGGGCAAGCCGCTGCGCAACGTCTTTGGCTGGCAGCGCCCGTGCTACCTGCTGGGTGAAGGTTACGCCAAGAGCTTTGAAGAGCTGATGGCCGACACCAACTGGGATTCGTACGGCACCGGCAACTATGAAAAGTGCGCCGACTGCATGGTCCATTCGGGCTACGAATCGACGGCGGTGATGGATGCGGTGCGTCGTCCGTGGCACATCGCCAAGGTCGCGCTGTTCGGGCCGGAAACCGAAAAGCCGATGGTGCCGGAAATCTCGCTGGCGAACCAGCGTCCGGCGGAATACGTCTTTACGCAGCATGTCGATGCAAAGATGGAAGAGCTGGCGGCCCGTAAGAAGCCTGCCGCCCCGCCGCGCGTGAACAAGGTATCCGCGCAGCCGGAAACGGCCGCCGCCGCAGACTGATTCCACGCCCCATGCGGGCATGGACAGGATATAAGGTACCGGAAATGGCGGGGCATGTCCCCGCCATTTCTGTATCCACTCCCTGATGGCATGCCCTGCGAATCGGGACTGTTGCGGTCCGGGTTGGGCATATGCGTAATTTCGGGTGTCATCGTCGCGCGCGATATGCTCTAGGATCGCGGCATCATGCTTGTCTCCCTGATTATCATATTCTGCCTTGTCCTCCTCAACGGTGTCTTTGCGATGGGGGAACTGGCGCTGATTTCCGCACGGCGCGCACGCCTTGCGGTCATGTCAAAGGCCGGGGTCAAGGGGGCCGACCGTGCCCTGAAGCTGGCGAATGACCCGCAGGGGTTCCTGCCGACGGTGCAGGTCGGGATGACCCTTGTCTCGATTCTGGAGGGCACGTTCGGCGGCACCAGTATCGAGGCACGGATGACGCACTGGCTGCTGCATTTCCCGCGGCTTGCCCCATTCGCCAGCGAAATTTCAATGACCGTGGTCGTCAGCAGCATCACCGCCATCATGTTGGTGGGCGGGGAACTGGTGCCAAAGCAGATCGCCCTGCGCCAGCCGGAACAGATCGCCACCCGCCTTGCGCTGCCGCTGGAAGGGCTGGCATGGATATCGCGGCCGGTGGTCTGGCTGCTGGGGCGGGCATCGGGACTGGTGCTGCGTCTGATGCGTGTCAGTGCGAACGCCGGCACGGCCCTGACGGAAGAGGAACTGCGCGCCTATATCGCCGAAGGTGCGCAGGCCGGTGTGCTGGAGCAGGAGGAGCGCGACATGATCGAGCGCCTGTTGCGCATGGCGGACCGGCCGGTCCGTGCGATCATGACGCCACGCACGGAACTGTGCTGGATCGAACGGCATGTCCCACGTGCAGAGCTGCTGCGTATCCTGCGCTCCACCACCTATTCGCGCATTGTTGTCTGTGATGGTGGTGTGGACAACCCGGTGGGTGTCATCCTTGCCAAGGACATGCTGGACCGCTTCCTTGATGGTAAAAGCCCGTCGGTCGAGGCTGGCTTGCGACGTCCCATTTCCGTGCCGGATACGCTGTCGGCATTCGACATGCTGGACCGGATGCGGTCATCGCCGCTTGGGCTTGCGCTGGTGCTGGATGAATATGGTTCGTTCGAGGGGATCGTGACATCCTCTGACCTGTTTGGCGCCATCGTGGGGGAGCAGCACGAACCCGGCAGTACCCCGCCACAGCGGATTGCCCATGACAATGTGCTGGTGCTTGATGGGTCGATGCCCGCCGATGAGGTCAAGCACAGGCTGGACCTGTCCGACCTTCCGGCAGAGGGCAGCTACCATACACTTGGCGGCCTGATCCTTGCCCTGTTGCGGCGTGTGCCCGCCGGGGGGGACAAGGTCGTGTTTTCAGGCTGGCTGTTCGAGGTGCTGGAGATGGAGGGGCGGCGCGTGGTGCGTGTCCGCGCCAGCCGTCAGGTGCTGGCGGAAAATTAAGGCAGGCCCGGCACCCCAATCCCGCAACGTCGCGACAGCAACGCAAAATCCGGGTGATGCTTTTCCCGCATCGCATCCACTCAATGCGCCATCCTTTGGAAAAGAAGGCGACGCATCGGGAATGCCATTATTCGATGGCCCCGTTCAGAGAGTGTTTGAAAAGTCAGGCGCGATAGCACCCTGAAATCATAAAGGTTTTTGGTGAAGCTTTTCCCCAAAAGCTTCAGAAGACGCCGCCTTTTTCGATCGAAAGGCGGTCCCCAGAAACTTTTCGTGTTTTTTATCAATGGGTTGTTTTCAAACACGCTCCTGCAAAGAGTATCCCGCCACCCTGATCGGGGGCAGGACACTCTGGATAGGCTGGTATGGCGCGGAATAATAAAAGCTTTTGGTGCAGCTTTTTCAAAGGGCTTTGCAAAGAGATGGCGCCGACCCGAAAGCAGGCGCCATCCAGAAGCTTTTATCAGTCCCCAGCCGCGGGGTGTTCCAGGCAGCGTTAGTGGATCGTATGCGATCCCCGGCCGGTAAGGCCCTGTTCGGCGCTGAAGGCGGGCCATTCATTGCGGGCCAGCGTTTCAAGGGAGGGAGAAGGCAGGCCGAGCCGGTCGGCATAGATCCACAGATAGGTAAAGGCGCGACGCACATAGTCGCGGGTTTCGTTGTTGGGAAGCTGCTCGATATACAGCAGCGGATCATCGGCTTCGTCCGTGCCATTGGCGGCGCGGCGGGCGATGGCGGATGGTCCTGCATTGTAACTGGCAAGCATGCGGATCAGGTCCCCCCCCGGCGGGGCATGTGGTCCCGGATGCTGGGTCGAAAGCTGCGCCAGGTACAGGACGTAAAGCTGCCCGATCTCCAGGTTATGCCCCGGATCATGTAGTCCGGCCGCCCGTGTGGCGTTATCCGTGCCCGTGCTGTGGGTGACAAAGCCCGCCGTCACCGGCATCACCTGCATCAGCCCGTGCGCCCCGGAGCCGGAAACCGCGTTGGCGTCAAAATTCGATTCCAGCCGCGTCAGCGCATAAACCAGCGCCGGGTCCATGCGGAACCCGTGGTCTGGATGCAGCGGCGGCAGGGGAAAGCGTGTCTGGTGGGCCGACTGGTCCCCATCCTGCGACTGGATCAGCAGCGCCATCTGTGAGGCCAGTTCCTTCATGCCCATGGCGTCCGCCACAAGCTGGAGCGAGCGGCACAGGGCGGCGTCGTTCTGTACATCGGGCCACAGGCGGCGCAGGGTGGCTTCGGCGCGTGCGTTCTCGCCCACCTGTGCAAGGGCGAAGGCCCTGCGTCCTGCGGGGGTCGCGGCGACGGCTTCCACGTCGATTTCACCCAGAACCGGTGTGCCTGCATGCAGGGCCTGCCGGTCATCGGCCAGTGTCATGGACGCCGCATCGCCGATCGGGCCGCCATGGCGGGTGGGGGGGGCATGGTGCAGGCCCAGCGCCTGACTGGCGAGCAGGCCATAGAATGTGTGTGGGGCGGCGGCGGCGCGGTGCAGCCACGGTTCATATGCCGCGACATCACCCACTGCCCGGTGCGACCGCGCGGCCCAGAAGGCTGCGCCTGCACGGATGCTGCCCGGTGTCAGGGGTGCGCGTGACGCCGCCTCGAACAGGGGTTCCGCCTCGTCAGGGCGTCCCTGCCGCCATGCGGCAAGCCCCGCGACATATCCGGCCAGCCCGAGCCGCCCCGAAGAGGTTTCGAACGCTTCGCGCGCGATGCTCAGCGCCAGGCGGTTTTCACCCGCGCTGAACAGGGTCATCGCGACCTCGGTCCGCAGATGGGCCGCATACAGGTCGTTCAGGCCGGGCGTGATCTGGATCAGGTGCAGGGCGCTGCGCGCACCCTTGACGCCCTGTGACGCACGTTCGCGCACCGTATGGTCCAGCAGGCTGTTGCGCGTGAATACCCGCAAGGAGGGGTCGTCCTCCTCTGGCAGGTGGACATGCGCGGGTGTGTGCATGCTGCCCAGTGCGATGTTGGGCGGTGCGGGGGGCAGTGTTGCCCCGCGCGGCGTCTGTGCCGCCAGCAGGCCATAGATGGCCGGGGAATCCGACAGGGAGGAAAACGTCCGCAGCCACATGCGCAACTGCCCCGTGGTGGGGTGATAGGCAGGGTTCAGATAACGCGCGGCCAGCAGGTCGCCAAGCAGCAGGTCGTCATGGATACCGGCGGTCTGGCTGATGGCGGCGTCGAAGCGGCCTTCGCGCTGCAGGGCGAAAACCTTGCGGATACGCGCCGCATCATCAGGCGCAAGCAGGCGTGGCAGGCTGACACTGCCCCCGCCCCTGGTTGGGAAGCGTGGGAGCGCAAGCGCTGTTTCCTCGTTGTGGCCGCTATGGGCTGATCCATCCGGATCCAGCGCCCTGGGGTCCACCGATTGGGCACGAAGCGGCGCGAAGGCTGCTCCTGCCAGGAATGCGGCACCCGCCAGAAAAGCGGTTACCGCGGTGGGGGGGGTATGATTTATCCCTCGCATGGCCCGCGGGGTTTAGGGCCTTGCGCCCAAGAAAGCAACCCAATTACGTCGGGTGCTTATCAATAAGATTTCACAACAGTTATGGAACCCGAAATATATCCTTGAAAACATGCGATGAAATGCAGGTTGATATACCTGCTGTTAATGGATTGCGTTCTGTTAATATATCATGATTACGCGTCATGATTGTAACCGTCCTCCTGTAACGTTTTGCGTAACTCCAGCATGTCTTTCCATGCGTCGCGACGTGCTGTCGGACTGGCGCGCAACTGCTGTGCATGGCGCATCGGAAGCGCGGGGATAACGTGGGGAACCGCCGAATTGTTGCCTGTGGCGGACAGGTTTTCAGGCACGGTGATATCGCGCCATCGCCCGCGTGCCCGCGCCGCCGTTATGCGCTCCCCCGTCAGCAGCGCGACGGGGATATTGCCCATCAGGATCAGACGGCGTGGCCGCGCCAGCACAATCAGGCGTTGCAGGAATGGCAGGCATGACTTCAGCTCCATGGCCGAGGGGGGACGCCCCCCCGGTGGCCGCCATGCGATGACCGGGGCCAGGAACAGGTCATCGCGCGACAACCCGATGGAGCCGAACATCCGGTCTGTCAGCTTTCCTGTTTCCCCACAGAACGCCATGCCGCCGCGGTCCTCGTCCGCGTCGGGGGCCTCGCCCACCACCATGACATGCGCGCCGGGCCTGCCCTGTGGGGTGACGGTATGGGTCGCGGTATCACGCAGGGCGCATTGCCCGAACGTCGCCATGGCGATGTGCAGTTCCTCCACCGTGGTGGCGCGCGCGGCGCGATCGCGCGCGTCGGCTGCGGCCAGTTCGGCGGTGGTCGCCGCCGATGGCGGCGGGGCAGGGCGTGATGGCCGGACAGCGGGGGCGGAGGGGGGGGAGCGTGAAAAGTGATGTTCCTCATCCCGCGCACGCTGTATGGGGGGGGGTGGCTTGGCCTGGGGCTGGGCCAGCCGGTCCACGGGAACAGGGGACAGCGCTTCGTCCGCGCCCCATTCCACATAGAGTTGCAACAGGGACAGGGAATCGGTCATCGGATGGATACATCCCGGACAGGCAGGGCATTCGCGGCGACAGGCACGGCAACGGGCATCGCGGCAGAAGTGGCGGCAGGAGTGGTGACAGGCACGGTGCGGCCGCGCGGGATTTGGCATCGAGCCGCACACACGCTAGATTCTGGTTTCATGCTGTCCTCCCGTTTCTGGCGTCTCGCACTGCTTGGCGCTGTTGTACCGCTGCTTGGCATTATTCCCAACCGGGAAACGCGTGCCGCCGCCCCCGTGAGCATACCCCACGGCCCGGCAGGCACCCCCACCGTGACGCAGAGCCTTGCGACAAACGTACTGGTCGCCACCGTCGCGGCCAGCGAGGGTGACAATGCAGAGGCCGCGCGCACCTTTACCCGCGCGGCGCAGCTTGCCCCATCTTATCGCCCCTTTGTCGAACGTGCGTTCCTGTATTCCATCCTGGCCGGCAGCCCGGACGCCGCCCGCCTGGCACGCCAGCAGCCGTCCGGCGTGGTGCCCGAACTGGTGATGGGCAACGCGGCGGCGGTCGCGTCGGACTGGGCCGGGGCGCTGTCGCATTATGAAAAGGCCCCCGACGACCCCATCATGCGCATCGTCCGTCCCCTGTTGCGGGCATGGGCGTTGCAGGGGATGGGCCGCACGGACGATGCGCTTGTGGCGTTGGCGGCTGCGCAGGCGGATCATCTGCTGGGGGGGTATTACACGCTGCATGCCGCCCTGATTGCGGAAATGGGCGGTCAGGTCATGCGTGCCGATACGCTGTATCGCCGCGCGCTGGACATGTCGGGTGGGGATCTGTTCACCACGCGGGTACTGACCCACTGGCTTTACCGGCAGGGGAAGGCGGCGCAGGCGCGTGACATGATCGCGGCGAAGATCGCGGCCATGGCGGCGCTGGAACCCGCGCGGCCCGCGCTGGTTGCCGCACTGGGCCGGCCGGTCGTTACCAGCCCGCAGCAGGGGATGGCGCAGGCGTATGGCCTCCTCGCGTTGCTGATGGACCAGCAGAACAATGCGGAGACCCCGCCGCCCAAACCGGGCGAGGACCATCCCGCCCATGACCATGATATCACCACCCTGCGCAGTACGGAGCAGATGATGCTGCGCCTGTCGCTGATGCTGGACCCCGCGAATACGGAGGCGCGGATACTCCTGTCCGCCCTGTTCCATGCGGAGGACGAGAACCAGCAGGCGATCGACGTCCTGGCGGAGGTTTCGCCCAATGACCCGATGGCCGTTGTCATCCGTGCGGAGGAAGGCGAACTCGACATGGCGCTTGGCCACCGGGCGGAGGCGGAACGGATCATTCGCGGCCTGCTGCGTGATGCGCCTGCTGACCGGACCCTGTGGTGCGACATGGGGGATATCCTGCTGGGGCAGGGTAAATGGCGCGAGGCCCTGTCGGCCTATACCCGTGCGCTGGCGCTGTCCGGCACGCTGGAGGGGGATGACTGGCGTGTCCTGTTCGGACAGTCGATTGCCTATGACCGCGTTGGGGACTGGAAACATGCAAAGGCCGGGCTGATGCAGGCGCTGCGCATGGCCCCGAATGAGGCGGAACTCCTCAACGACCTTGGCTATTCCATGGTGGAACATGGCGACGACCCGGCGACGGCGCAAGATTACCTGCGCCGCGCGCTTGCCCTGTCGCCCGATGACGGGCAGATCCGCGACAGCGTGGGCTGGGTCGAACTGCGCCTTGGCCATGTGGGCGAGGGGCTGGTGTTGCTGGAGCGCGCGGCGGAGCAGTTACCCCAGGACCCGGCGATCAATTACCATCTTGGCGTGGCCTACTGGGTGTCGGGCCGCAGGCTGGAGGCGGTGAATGCGTGGCAGGACGCGGCGCAGTTCCATCCTGACCCGCCAGACCAGCGCAAGATTGCGGCCGCCCTTGCCTATGCCACGTCACAGGCGGCGGCGCACCCGCCTGCCCATGCGGTGGCGCCAGCGGACCTGCGTATCACGCCATCGCCATCGCCCGCCGCCAGTGCCGGTGTCAGTGCCACGACATCGCGCGTTGCGTCCCCTCCGGCTTCCCGGTCTGTTCCGGCGGTGGGAGAGGCGGCATCCCCCAATCCCCAACCAAATCCAGATACCAAGGCCACGGCCCCTGATGGCAGCGGGCCAGCAGGTGACAAGAAGGACGGAGCACACAAGTGACGGCAACCCAGAGCGAATCGGCGCATGCGAAAATCAACCTCTACCTGCATGTGACCGGACGCCGCGCGGACGGATATCACCTGCTTGACAGTGTGGCGGTCTTTGCCGGGGCGGCGGATGTGCTGGATGTGGAGGTCGCGCAGGCACGTGGCGGTGCGCTCGGGCTGCGGATCGACGGGATGTTCGGTGCGGGATTGTGCGGCGATGACGCCACCAACCTTGTCATCCGCGCCGCCGACGCGCTGCGCACGCGCGCAGGGGCTGCGGCGGATGGCCTGCCATCGCTTGACGCCGTGCTGCACAAGGATCTGCCGGTGGCGTCGGGAATCGGTGGTGGGTCGGCTGATGCCGCAGCCGCGCTGCGCACTGTGATGCGGGCATGGGGGATGACGGTGCCGCGCGATGAACTGGTGCGGATCGCAACCGCCCTGGGCGCGGATGTTCCGGTCTGCCTTGACCAGGTGCCCACGCGTATGAGTGGGATTGGTGAAATCCTGCGTCCCGCGCCTGCATTGCCGCAATGCGGGATGATGCTGGTCAATTGCGGGATGAGCGTTTCCACCCCGGCCGTGTTCCGTGCGCGGCAGGGGGGATTCCGTCCCGCCCCGGACCTGCCCGCACGGTGGGAGACATTGTCGCAGATGGTGGGGACATTGTCGGAACTGAGCAATGATCTGGAGGATGCGGCGTGTGCGGTCTGTCCCACGATTCGCGAGGTCCTGTCGGCCATGCGCGCCGCCCCCGGTTGCCGCTTTGCCCGGATGAGCGGATCTGGCGCCACCTGCTTTGCCCTGTTCGATACGCCACAGGCCGCCGAACATGCGCGCGATGTGGTGGAACGCCCGGGATGGTGGGTCTGGGCGGGGGATCTGTATCGTGGCGGGCGCGCCGCCTGAAAATCAGGCCGATCCAATAGGAGTATTTAAAAGACTGTTTGAAAAGCCAGGTCCGATAAAAGCGTGAAATAATAAAAGTTTTTGGTGAAGCTTTTTTCCAAAAAGCTTCGAAAGATGTCGCCTTTTTTAATCGAAAGGCAACACCGAAAATATTTTTCTATTATTCATCAACGGTTTGTTTTCAAGCAGTCCCTAAAAGAGTATTTGGAAATAACTCATTGATAAAAATAAAAGTTTTTGGATGCCGCCTTTTGATCGAAAAAGGCGGCGTCTTGTGAAGCTTTTTGGAAAAAGCTTCACCAAAAAACCTTTATAATTTCATGATGTTATCGATCCTGACTTTTCAAACAGGCTCTGAAAAGAACAGGGGGAAATGGCCCAACCCAAATAACAAACGTGTTTGGGTGAGGCTTTTTTCAACAATCTTCATGGCAGGGCTGCCTTTTTGAAAAAGGGTAGCACCCGGAATCGTGTCATGTTTACCAAGGGGAGTGTTGCCCAACACTCCCTTGCGCCATCGCCGTGTTCCCCAAAACCGCTTCACCAGACCTTATTTGATGAGTACATGAGGGCGCGTGGCCGGATGTAATCAGGCACTGACAGAAGGTCACGGCCCCCACCACAGGGGACACGCGCGATGGGGCCTGTAGGTGCCTGCATGCACGCGGCTGTGGCCCTTGGTACCGCTCGGGGGGGGGGCGGATCTGGCTGGGGGGGATCCCTGCCCCAGATCCGGTTTATCAGGGGGCCATTTTATGGGCCATGTTATCAGGGGCCCATGGCGTTGTTGCGGGTTTATCCCCGGCGACGGCAGCGCACCGCCAGCATCAGCGCGAAGCCTGCGGCGGCAATGGCCGTGCCCACCTGTGCATGGCGTGATGTCAGCAGTGGCGGCACGCCCTTGCGCGTTATCATGTCGAACCGGCCATGCGCGGCATAGGCCCCGGCGACGGTGCCAAACAGGTCATCGGGTTCGTTGCCTTCCACCGCGACCTTTTCCATCTGTTTCGCATATCCGCCCTTGGACAGCCACCGGTCCGACAGGCCGGGCAGGAAGGTGGAAATCACCCACGATTTGACGCCTGATGTGCCAACCCAGATATCGCGATATTTTCCGAACGCGGCGCGGCAGATCGCCTCTGCCGCGATTTCGGGTTCATATACCGGGCCCATCGGTTTCAGCCGTTTGCCGGTATGGTTGCGCGTCCATGAAAAATGCGGCGTGTTGATCGACGGCAGATGCACCAGCGCGATGTGGATGCGGTCCCCATCATGCAGAAGTTCGGGGCGCAGGCTTTCGGAAAATGTGCGGATCGCGGCGCGTGCGCCATTTTCGATGGATTGCAGCGGCGGCGGCCGCAGGCCCGCCAGCGCCACAAGGTTGACGATCGTGCCATAAGAACGCCTGCGCATCCGCAGCAGGGCCGAACGTGTGCCATTGACGGTGCCAAGATATGTCACCTCGGTCGCGCGGCGGATTTCATCGGGTGTGATCTCGGCAAGTTGCCCGCGCACACCCGCCCCGGCGCAGTTGACCCATATGGTGATGGGGCCAAGGGCATTTTCGATCTCCTCCGCCGCGGTGTCGAGTGCGGCTGCGTCCGATACGTCGGCACAGGCGATGTGGGTGCGCACGTTCAGTGCCTGCAATTCCGCCGCCGCATCACTCAGCCGGTCCCGGTTGCGCCCGATCAGGGCGATATCGCATCCGGCGCGTGCAAGGGTGCGTGCGGTGGCGCGACCGATGCCGGCCCCGGCTCCGGTAATGACAGCAACCTGTTGCGGCATGAAAAATGGCTCCGTAATGGTAATGATGGTGGATGGCCCCCGGTGGCCGGACCCGTATCAGGCGGGGCGGCGGCGCGGGATGGTCCGGTTGATGGTATCCGTTGCGGGCATGGTATCATGCGTGCGCGCCCAAAGCATATCCGGCGGATGGCATGGCGGCTGCGATATCGTGACGGTGGGGGGCATCATACATATTTCAACGCAATGAATCCCCCCACGACCAGCACCGCGAACGCACCGGCCACCAGCGGCAGGCGGTGTTCGATAAAGGCCTGCACCGGTGCGCCGAACCGCCGCAGCAGGGCGGCAACCGCGAAAAACCGCACCCCGCGCGTGATTGCACACGCCACAAGGAACGGCCCAAGTGCCAGGTGGGAGGCACCGCTGGCGATGGTCACGAATTTAAAGGGAATCGGGGTCAGGCCCTTGATGAGGATGATCCATACCCCCCATTCGCGAAACCGCGCCTGCAACCCCGCAAGTGTCGCCTGCGCGTGATAGAAGCGCACGACCGGCATCGCGATATAATCCAGCAGGAAGGCCCCGATATACCATCCCGCCACCGCGCCACAGATGCTGGCGGCGGTACACAACGCCGCCAGCCGCCATGCCTGATCGCGTCGTGCCAGAACCATGGGGATCAGCAGCAGGTCCGGCGGCAGGGGAAAGACGCTGGCCTCGGCAAAGGCGATAAGCGCCAGCCACAGCGGCGCATACCGGCTGGCGGACAGGTGGAGCGTGCGTGCGTAAAGCCGGTCAAGCATGGATCAGGTGCCCGCAACTTATGGCCGCCGGGACGGGAGTGGGGATGGCGCGCCGTGGCCGACCACCCTAGCAGACAAGTGTGACGGTCACACGCAATCCATGCGGGATGCAGTTGCCAAGGCGTATGTCACCGCCCAGCCCCCAGATGATGTTGCGTGAAATCGACAGGCCCAGTCCGGTCCCGCCGGTTTCGCGGTTACGGCTGTCTTCTGCGCGGACAAAGGGGTCGAACATGCGCTCAAGATCCTCTGGCGGCAGGCCGGGCCCATCATCTTCGATCCACAGGCGCGTCACCATTTCGTCCGGGTCATGGCGGTCGCCGGGTTCGGGCGGGAACAGGGTCACGCGCACGTTGCCGCCATATTTGATGGCATTTATCACAAGGTTGTTGAGCGCACGTTTCAGCGCAACGGGGCGGGCATGGATCGTCACGTCGGGCGGGTCGGCGCTGAAACCGATCCCGTCGGCCAGGTCGGGATGGGTTTCCGCCGCTTCGTCAAGGATGGTCTGCAACAGGATCGTCAGGTTCAGCGCATGCATCGGTTCGCGCTGTTCCGCATCACGGCCAAAGGACAGGGTGGCCGACACCATGGCTTCCAGCTCGTCAAGGTCGGCCAGGAAACGGTGCTGCATGTCCTCGTCCTCGATGAACTCCGCGCGCAGTTTCAGGCGCGTGATCGGGGTGCGCAGGTCATGGCCGATGGCCGTCAGCATCAGCGTGCGATCCGACAGGAACCGGCGGATGCGCCGGGCCATGGTGTTGAACGCCATCGCCGCGCGCGCGACCTCCTGCGGGCCGTCTTCTGCCATGGGGGGGGCATTGACGTCACGGCCCAGCGCCTCTGCCGCCGCCGCCAGCGTGCCGACCGGTGCGATCAGGCGGCGCACCCCCCACAGGATCAGGATGTCACCCGTCACCGTCATCAGGATGAAGGCGATCGGAAATGTGGGGGAGCGGAATATGCTGGGCCGGCGCAGGGTGTAATGGATCGTCAGCCAGCGATGTTCATCCGGCAGCAGAAAGGCGATCGCGCGTTGCCGTCCCTCCCGGTTGGAGGGGGAGACCATGACCTGTTGCGGGCGCAGGTTCGGTGGCAGCGGTGGTCCCCCGCCCCATTGCGGCCCCATCCCCCATGGCGGTCCACCCCATGGGCTGCGGCCGCCACCAAAGGCCTGTGGGCCACCGCCCCCCCCTTCGCCACCGTGTCCGCGCCATCGCGATGCGGGTGCGCCCCCATGGCGGTCGTCCCCTTCCTCCATCGCGCCGCCCGGCGGCGGTGCCGGACCGCCGCCGGGGGCCTGTTCAGGGGGGCCGCCACCCCATGGGCTGTCCATCCGGGCCATGCGGCGTTCGCCATGTTGTGACAGCATCAGGCCGTCGATCATGTCCGGTTCCGGCCCCGGTGTCAGTTCGGCATGGAAACTGGGCGGCATGTGCAGCGACGCCAGTTCCGCATCACGATGGTCTATCGCGGTTTCCACAATCCCGCGATACAGGGTGATCACTTCGGTATGGTATTGCTCCTCCAGCATGCGGCGGTCGAAATCCAGCCGGTCCAGCGCATGGATCGCAAGGCCACCCGCCTGGATCACGCCCAGCCCGCAGATCAGCAGCAGGCTGGTTCGTGCGGCGAGGGAGGGAGGGCGCAACCGGCCCAGCAGCGCGCGCAGACGCCCCATGCGCCCCGGTGGTGTTTCGGGCACGGGCACGATGTCATCAGGATGGATCAGGGGCGGTGGGGCAGCGCCATGCAACAGGTCAGGTCCGTTCGATTTCCGCCGCCAGGACATAGCCGCCGCCCCGTACCGTCTTGATCAGTTGCGCATTACGGCCGTTATCCTCCAGCTTGCGCCGCAGGCGACTGATGGCCACGTCGATGGCGCGGTCGAACGGCCCCGCCTGCCGCCCACGCAACATGTCGAACAGCATGTCGCGCGTCAGCACCCGGTTGGCGCGTTCAAGCAGGGCCAGCAGCAGGTCATATTCCCCGCCCGTCAACGGCACCTCCGTCCCTGTCGGGTTCAGCAGGCGGCGGCGCACGGTGTCGAGTTCCCATCCCGCAAAGCGCATGAGCCTGCGTGCGGGCACGCTGCGTGGGTCTGGGTTGTCGTTCACCCGGCGCAACACCGCGCGGACGCGCGCCAGCAGTTCACGCGGGTTGAAGGGTTTGGGCACGTAATCATCCGCGCCCAGTTCCAGCCCGATGATCCGGTCGGTATCATCACTCATCGCGGTCAGCATGATGATCGGCACATCTGCCTGCGTACGCAGCCAGCGTGCGACGTCCAGCCCGCTTTCCCCCGGCAGCATAAGATCAAGGATCACGAGCTGGTAATGCCCGCCGGTCCATTTGCGGCGCGTTTCCTGCCCGTCGCGCGCAGTGGTGACACGCAGTTCATTGCGTTCGAGGAAACGGGCGAGCAGTTCCCTTATCTCGCGATCATCATCGACAATCAGGATATGCGGCAATAGGTCCATGGGACCGTATCCTAGACGAAACCGACCCTTTTCACACCTGCTGTTTCACTCCGTTGCAATAAAGAAAGGCAGCCCCGGCGGGGGCTGCCTGAAACCATGGAAATGTCTGCCGATGTTTTTGCAGACAAGCCCGAAAATGCGGCGGGATGGTATTTTTATTGTTATATATCAGTATGTTGTTTTCGTCCTGCCTTTTATTTGTCAAGCCATGACGGCACCGGCAATTGCTTGGTGCGCAGGAATTCCGGGTTGAACAGCTTGGACTGATATCGCGCGCCCCCATCGCACAGGATGGTGGCGATGCGATGGCCCGGCCCCATGGCGCGCGCGACGCGGATGGCGGCGGCGACATTGATGCCCGCGGACCCGCCAACCGACAGCCCCTCATGGATCAGCAGTTCATAGATCTGCGTCAGGGCTTCGGCATCGGGAATGCGTTCGGCGTCGTCGAAATGCAGCCCCTCCAGATTGCCCGTCACGCGTGACTGCCCGATCCCTTCGGTGATGGACGAGCCGGAGATCGAAAGGTCCCCCGATTTGACCCACCCATACAGGCCGGAACCTTCGGGATCAGCCAGCACGATGCGCGGGCGCGCGACACCCGCCGCACGGGCCCGGTCCTCCAGCCCCAGCGTGACGCCCGCCAGCGTGCCGCCCGTCCCGCATGAACAGGTGAAGGCGTTAATATGCCCGCCCATCTGGTCCCAGATTTCGGGGCCGGTGGTGTGGCGGTGGCCGTCGCGGTTGGCAAGGTTGTCGAACTGGTTGGCCCAGACCGCACCCGTTTCTTCCGCCAGACGACGCGAGACATGGACATAGTTGCCGGGATCACGAAACGGCTTGGCCGGGACAAGGCGCAGGTCCGCGCCGATCATGCGCAGGAAGTCGATTTTCTCCTGGCTCTGCGTCTCTGGCATGACGATGATGGAGCGGTAGCCGCGCGCATTCGCCACCAGCGTCAGGCCGATGCCGGTATTGCCCGCCGTGCCTTCGACCACCGTGCCGCCAGGTTTCAGGACACCGCGCCGTTCCGCGTCGTTGATGATGGCAAGGGCCGCGCGGTCCTTGACCGATCCGCCGGGATTCATGAACTCCGCCTTGCCAAAGATTTCGCATCCTGTGGCCTCGGACGCGCGATGCAGGCGGATCAGCGGCGTGTGACCGATCGCGTCGGTCATGCCCGCGCTGGTGGTGGGGTGGATGGGGGCGGGACTTTCGGCCATCGGGACTGAACCTTCGGATCTGTTGGGTGCGACAGGGTGCGCGCCCCGCCATCTCCATCTGTCATGGGATGGGGCGCGCGTGCAGTGCCCCAATGTGCCCCAATGCACGCCTGAAACCAAGATGCCCGGTTTTTTCCGGCCTCCTCCGCCTGACGCTGTGTGCCGCCATGGGCGTCAGGCGCGCGCGGCATGCCGGGGCAGGGTATTTATCGTGGATATTACTGTGTGGGATTACTGTGTGGGCAGGTCGCGCACAAAAGCCGCGAGCTTGCCCTGACTGTTCACCTCCAGCTTTTCATAGACATGGCGCAGCATGGACCGGGCATAATGGTCTGAAATGCCCAGTGCGCGTGCCGCTTCCTTGATCGAAAGGCCGTTGGACATCTGCTGCACCAGTCGTGCCTCGCTGCTGTTGAGGCCCAGCAGCCGCAGGGCCTGCGTCATGTCGGCGATGTCAGCGCCCGGCCTGTGGAACGCCAGCAGGGCCATCGGGTATGCAGGCTGGCCCGTATTTTCCGGCATGAGCGGGATTGCCCGTGCAAGGAGTGGCCGGCCGGAGGGGCAGTGTACGGACACGAAATATTCAGATGCATGCCCGGCAGTATGTCCGGTGATGTGTTCAGCGATATGTTCGGGGCCGGTGGCGGCATGCAGCGTGTCATGCAGCAACCTGTCAAGCTGGCGCTGGCTTGCGCGATGCGAACAGATGATGTGCCCGTCGATATATGACACCCCGTCGCCCAGCACGCGTTCCATGGCGTCGTTCATGAATAGGACGCGCCCGTCATGGTCGAGTACGGCGGCGGCCGTTGGCATGCGATGACAGATTTCGCGAAAGCCGTGGGCGAAGGCACGGGTGCGGCCCTGTGCCACGGACATCGCAAGGGCACGGCAGACATGTTGCCCCAGCATCAGGCGCAGCCTGCGTTCGTCGGGCGTTTCATGCGGATGGCCAAGGGGACGTTGAATCGACAGGGCGAACCGTGGAAGGCCGGGCGTGTCGAAATAGAACCGGTTGGTCCGGCTGGCGTCGAATTTCCTCAGGAAGTCCTGATAATACGGGCTGTGGGCCATGTCCGCGTCACTGACGAAGGACGTGTCCGAAAGCTCCCCCTGTGGTGAGGGTTGTCGTGACAGGTGGATGCGATAGGGATCATGCTGCCACATATGGCTGTAATATATGTGATCCGCCTCGGGAATGCGCGAGGAACCGAACCGCAGGGGGGATTGGATTTCCTGCGGCATGATTGCCGCCCCCACGCCCCCCGTCACGCGTGACAGGGCAAGCAGGGTGGGCTGCCACAGGCTGTCATCCAGTGCGCAGCGGTAGATGTCTCCTATGACCGTGTTGACGGCATCGGACAGCATTGGCGAAACCTTCGCAGGGTGATCTTATACGAAAAAGATAAACGTATATGTAATACAGCTTTTGATTTTCATGTCCAGCCACATCCATGGACTATTCTGTGCGGCGGGCGGGCTGCATCCTGCGCGCCGATCCGGGCGGTGTCACATTGCGGTACGGGGCGTCATGGCCATGTTACGGTCGGGGCGCCATGCCTGCCGCCATTTCCGCCACCGTGATGGCATGCAGGCATGTGGGGAATTCATGACGCTTTTCGTTCCGGCAATGGGCCAGTCCGTGCAGATGGCCACCGGCGGCATGCCATGTCGGGACCGCGACCGGCCCGAGGGTGGGCCTGATGACGTGTCCAGAGGTATCCCCGGTGGCATCCCCGG
This sequence comes from Novacetimonas hansenii, assembly GCF_014843995.1. Taxonomy (NCBI): domain Bacteria; kingdom Pseudomonadati; phylum Pseudomonadota; class Alphaproteobacteria; order Acetobacterales; family Acetobacteraceae; genus Novacetimonas; species Novacetimonas hansenii. The sequence continues at coordinate 878,317 of NZ_CP062147.1, forward strand.
CGGCATGGACGTACCCTCCCCATCCCCCGCCACGTGGCCGCGTGGCGCGGCGCGCATGGCGTCGCGGGCCTGCGGGTTCATTCCCGGCACGCTGCTGCGCACGCCATCGGGCGATGTGCCGGTGGAAAGCCTTGGTCCGGGGGATTGCGTACTGGCGGCGTCAGGGCAGGTGCGACGCATCTGCTGGATTGGCCTGATCGCGGCGCATCGTCCCCCTGCCGGGCGGGAGGGGGCGTACCTTGTCCATATCGCCGCCCATGCCTGCGCGCGCGGACGGCCCACACGCGACCTGATCGTGCTGCCGGATATGGCAGTGGGATACTGCATGCATGACGAGGTACTGGTCCCCGCGTGCGAACTGACCAATGGTGCGACCATCGCCACCGTTCCCGGTGGTGTGATGGAATGTTGGGGGATCGTGCTGGATCATGCTGACGTGGTGCTTGCCAACGGGTTACCGGTGGGTGTGGGCATGACGCAGGCCCCCACGGAGGGGCTGCCGCCGGTCCTGACGACGCGCGGCCCGCTTGTCGCGGCGCGGCGCGCGGGGCTGGTGGGGCGGGCGCAGGACATGGGGTGGCGTGTCACCACCTGCATGGACGTGCATGCGATGATTGACGGCCGCCGCCACAGGGTGGCGGTCAGGGATGGTGTGGCGCGTTTCACTTTTGCACCCACCGCGCGGCATGTGCGCATGGTGTCGCGCACTTTTGTCCCGGCGGATTGGGCCACCTGCGATGACCGGCGTGCGCTGGGCCTTGCGGTGCAGCGCATCACGCTTGGCGATGGTGTGCGTATGACGGCGGTGGACCTTTCGGACCCGCGTATCGCCGCAGGCTTTCACGTCCCGCCCCTGCCTGATGTGCATGGCGAAGGTGCCGGGGGGGAAGGCGTCTCATGGCGATGGACAAAGGGCGTGCTGTCCCTGCCATGCGACCTGTGGCGCGACATCCCCATGCAGGATACCGCCACCACGACAGGGGAAAAGCGGCGGGATACGCGCGGGCACGATATCGTGGTGTGCGTTGAATATGATCCCGCCGCGAGCCAGTGCTGGGTCCTGCCCGCGCCGCCCCTGCGTATCTTCCGGCCTGAAACCGCCGCCCCCCGCCATGTGCGCGGGGGTGGCGGCGTGCGTCACTGCGTATCGGGTGCGGCTGCGTCCGCATCATAAAGGACCTGTAGCACGACGCACCATGGATAACGTGGGTCAACACTGCCGCCGCGATGGCTGGACAGTCGCCCGTGCCGGTCCACTGGCACATGGGTCATGGAGACCGCGTCATCCACATTGCCGCCGATGATGCTGATCTGATGGCCAAAGGGCGGGGCATTGTCGTCCATCGCCACCACAAGCCCGCAATGCGCGGGAAAGGGCTGGGCCGTGGGCAGGTTGGCAAAGCGCACGGCCCGGCTGGCCCCGCGCCCGACACAGATCAGGTCGCCCAGGCGCGGGGCATAGGTGTCGGGGTTGCGGGCCCGTACGCCTTTTTCCGTATGTGCGGCGGCGGCATTGATATAGGTGGCGTGGTTGGGGGAATAGGCAAAGCGGTCATTCGCCCCCGCAACCCGCATCACATAGGAAATGAACGCCGCCGACCACGCATATGTCCCGTCATGGACAAAGTCCGTGACCCGCCCATTTTCATCATGCTTGCCGGTCCATGCGCTTTCCTTCTCCCCCGGGTCCTGGCCGATCCACCAATATTCCCCCACGCGTTGCCACATCCCGGCGGTGCGTTCGGGCTTGACGGCGGCGATGGTGGGTTCGGGACGCTGTTCCGGGTCGTCATCGCTGACGGGCTGTCCGAACATGCGCCATTCGCGCAGGGCAATGGCGATCGTGTTCTGCCGTGTGAAGGGTTCAAAATTCCGTGTGGCGAAATCGGGGACATGCGTATCCACCGCCAGCGGTCCCGCCCCGGCCGGATATTGCGCCACCGGCGTGCGCGCGGGATGGTGCAGCGTGCCGTGGGCACACGCCCCAAGGGTCGCGAGGGGCAGCAGAAAGGCAATCTTGCGCAGCACGCGGGGGGTCTCCTCCATCAGGTTACGGCGCGATGGCGTCGTCAGTCCCATTCCATCCATACGGTGCGGCGCCCGATGCGAAAAGGGGAAAGCGCCCCGGCCGGTGGCATTCCCCCTGCCTTGCGATCATGCCCAAAAGGCCCAATCCTGTATCAGGGGGTGTTGGTGTGATCCGTCCATTGTTATCTTTATCAATGGGTTATTTTGGAACATTCAGCCCATTCCATTCACATGGCAAAGGAAAACCGCATGACAGGCGCAACAGCAGGGGCATCGACAACGGCGGATACCCTTATCGTTCCCGGCCTGAAACGGCCCGTGGCGCGCATCGCGCTGGGCACATGGGCGATTGGCGGATGGATGTGGGGTGGCCCTGATGACCGTCAGGCCATCGCCACAATCCACGAAGCACTCGACGTGGGGATCGACCTTATCGACACCGCCCCCGTCTATGGCTTTGGTCATTCGGAGGAAGTGGTGGGCGAGGCCCTGTCGGGCGGTCGGCGTGACAAGGTTGCGATCGCGACCAAGGTTGGCCTTGACTGGCATGACGATCACAAACCGTTCCGCAATACGTCGGCCACCCGCATCAACAAGGAAATAGAAGAGTCCCTGCGCCGGCTGCGCACGGACCATATCGACCTGTATCAGGTCCACTGGCCCGATACCGCCGTACCGATGGAGGAGACGGCACGCGCGCTGGAAAAACTGGTGACGCAGGGCAAGGTGCTGGCGTTGGGGGTCAGCAATTTCTCCATCCCGCAGATCGAGGAATTCCGCAAATTCGCCCCCCTGTCGGCCATTCAGCCGCCCTATAACCTGTTCGAACGTGAAATCGAACGCGACATCCTGCCCTATGCCATCGAAAACCGCCTTGCAGTGCTGGCCTATGGCCCGCTGTGCCGGGGATTGCTGTCGGGGCGCATGACGCCAGAGACAAAGTTCGGCAGTGATGACCTGCGTGGCAGCGATCCCAAATTCCAGCCCCCGCGTTTTGCGCAATATCTGGCGGCGGTGGCGGCGTTGCGTGATTTCGCGCGCGAACGCCATGGCAAATCGCTGCTGGCACTGGCGATCCGCTGGGTGCTGGACCAGGGACCGACCATCGCCCTGTGGGGCGCGCGCAAGCCGGAACAGATCGCAGGTGTCCGCGATGCGCTGGGCTGGAGCCTGTCGGAACAGGACCGCAAGGATATCGACGCGATCCTGGTGCGCACGGTGCGCGATCCGGTGGGGCCGGAATTCATGGCCCCGCCGGGGCGGTGAGCCGGGAGCAAGGGCCGAGCCCAACCCACTGATAAAAAGTAAAAGTGTCACGGGGGGCGTCCTGTTTCCAGAATGCGCCCCCTTTCAGGGTCGTGAAGGGTTTCCGGGTGCCGCCTTTTTTCAAAAAGGCGCCGTCTTCTGAAGCTTTTTAGAAAAAGCTTCACCAAAAACCTTCATGCGTTATCGGCTGGGATTGTTATTGCTGGGGTGGGGATTTTTGGGTGTCCTTGGGGTGTTCCCCACCTGATGGGCGCGGCCCTACCGGATGCTGTCATCCCCGCCCATGTCGCCCCCGGCCGATTGCGCAAGTGAATGCCACGCCCCGTGCGATACCATGCATTGTGCATAAAAACGCCGGTGATCGGTGCGGTTCATGGACATCTGCTTGGCCGTGGTGGTGGCATACATCCCCATGGCGGACGTGGTTTCGCACACCTGCGCGGTCTTGATATATTCGGGGCTTTTCTTGTCCAGCGCGGGTTCATACCCCGTCACGTTGCCATAGGGGGAGGGCGCGTGCGAACGGTGGGGGATATGGAAACTGTGGTCGCGCGCATCCGCCGCACCGGCAAGCAGGGGGAACATCACCAGCACCGCCATGGCGGCGGCCAGCGCACGCGCGCGGTGGCGGAAGGGCAGGCACAGGGCGGTCGTCATCCACGGGTCTCCTTGGTATCGGGGCGCGTCAGTGCGCGGCGGTATCCGCATGATCCCCGGCGGCCTGCCGGGGAAGGGAGTGTGCCTCGATTTGGAGTTCCTGTTCGATAAAATCAAGTTCCTGGTTGATGGTCGCCTCCGTTTCGTCATTGATGCGACGTTGCATCACACGCAGGTGCAGGCGCTCACGCATGTGACGGATGACATGGAAGCGCAGGGCAAGTTCTGCGCGCTTTTCACGGATGGCCGTCGCGCGGATGCCGCTTTGCGCGGCGGCGGTATTGTCCAGCCGTTTCAGGCTGTCCTGATATTCATGCAGCAGGCGTGAAATCGCCTCCTGCTTCAGGTCCACCGTTTCCTCGTCCGCGTCATGGTCGATTTCATGATGCGCCAGCGCCGCCTGTTCGGCATGCAGCGTCTGCACCGCCGTCTGCGCCAGTTCGATGCGCATGGCGTCCAGTTCACGCAGGGCGGGGTCGTCCTCGTCCGTCTGCATTCCCGCCATCAGCGGTGGCATCGTCACACTTGCCAGCACAAGCGAGCAGATGATGACCCCCGCCGCCAGTGTCACAAGCAGGTCGCGCCCCGGAAAGCCCGCGGACGTCGCGGTCGCGATCGGCAGCGACAGGATCGCCGCCAGCGTGATCGCCCCGCGCGTGCCCGCCACCGTCATGATCAACACCGTGCGGGCAGAGGGAATGACCGTCTGGCGGTGGCGCACATGCGCGAACAGGCGGCGCGCGGTGATGGAAACCCAGATCCATACAAAGCGCATCATGCTCATCGAAAGCTGGATCGCAATGATGGCAAGGATCAGGAACCATGGCGACACCCCGCCCTGGCGTGCGATGCGCGCGCCCTCGGTCACAAGGTCGGGAAGCTGTAGCCCCAGCAGCAGGAAAATCACCGCGTTGAAGGTGAAGTTGACCATGTCCCACACGGTCGTGGCCTTCAGGCGGGTTTCGGTCCGTGCCTCGTTCATCACGCCGGTGAACTTGACCGTCATGCCCCCCGCCACGGCGGCGAGGATGCCTGAACAGTCCATCGCGTCCGCCATCAGATAGATCGCAAACGGCAGCATCATCGCAAGCGTGATGTGCGTCGGCGGGTCGTCATATCCGCGCACCAGCAGCACATGTTCCGCCCGACACGCCGCCCATGCGATCAGCACCCCCATGATGATGCCCCCCGCCGACATGAACATGAAACTGCCCAGTGCCTGCTGGAACGAGAAGATGCCCGTCATCGCCGCCGCCACCGCGAATTTGAAGCATACAAGTCCCGAGGCATCGTTAAGCAGCGCCTCACCATGCAGGATATGGACCACGCGCGCCGGGGCGCGCCCGCCCTCGATCATGCTGCCGACCGACACCGCGTCGGTGGGTGACATCACCGCCGCCAGCGCAAAGGCGGCGGGCAGGGCGATGGGGGGGATCATCCAGTGGATGAAATACCCACATCCCAGCGTCGTGAACACCACCAGCCCGAGTGCAAGCATGATGATGACATTCCGCAGTTCCCCGAATTCACGCATCGGCATGCGATAGGCATCGGCATAGAGCAGCGGCGGGATGAACAGCAGCAGGAACATGTCGGGATCGAACCCGATCTTCAGTCCTGCAAGGGCCGCAACCGCCCCGATCGCGATCTGGATCAGTGGAAGCGGGACAGGAATGCGCCCGATGCGTGAAATCAGGCTGCTGATGCCACTGACCGTCAGTAATGCCAGCGTGAGGAAGACAACATGCATATTGGGGGGATATCTTCTGTATTGATATTTTTATTGATACAATAAAATAATACCTGTGTGGAGTAAAACAACAAAAGATTTATTTTCCACCCGACCTGAGGTGTTATTTTGATCTACCTGATATGCAGCCCGCAATATTCTGCACCATCGACATGCGCTTTTGCCTGTGCCCTTCATTGACCATGGCGCGCGGGCTTCCCATTATCATGATACAAGCGGTCATCAGGCAGGCAGCGCGGGTCGGCCTGCCATGTGGCCCGCAATGGACATGTTCGGCCCGACCCGGAGGAATGACACCCAACCGTGAGTAAAGATCCATACGAGGTACTTGGCGTGGCGCGTACCGCCAGCCAGGACGAAATCCGCAAGGCCTATCGCAAGCTGGCCAGAAAGCACCACCCTGACCTCAACCCCGGCGACAAGGCCGCGGAAGAGCAGTTCAAGGCGGTCGGGGCGGCCAATGACCTGCTGTCTGACGAGGAAAAGCGTGCGCGCTTTGACCGTGGTGAAATCGACGCGGAAGGACAGGAACGCGGTTTCGGCGGCGGTGGATACCGCAACCATGCCGAAGGCGGGCAGGGCCATTTCTATGGCGGCGGGCAGTTTTCCGAAGACGACCTTGGCGACATATTCGGCGGCATGTTCGGTCAGCGCGGTGGCTTCCGCCGTCGCCCGCAAGGTCCGATGAAGGGCGAGGACCGGCAATATGCCCTGACCGTCAGTTTTATTGATTCCGTCAATGGCGGCACATCGCGCGTGACGTTGCCCGGTGGCGCGACGCTGGATGTAAAGATCCCGCCGGGTATCAATGACGGGCAGGTCCTGCGCCTGCGTGGCAAGGGCGACGAAGGGTTCCAGGGCGGTCCTGCGGGCGATGCGCTGATCACCATTTCGGTGATGCCCGATGCCGTATATACCCGCGATGGCAACGATGTCCGTTCCACCTTGCCGATCGACGTGAAAACCGCCGTCCTTGGCGGCAGCATCACGGTGCCCACCCCCGCAGGCCCGGTCAAGATGAACGTCCCCCCCCATTCCGATACCGGCAGCGTGCTGCGCCTGCGTGGGCGTGGGGTAAAGGCGCATGGCGGGCAGGAAGCGGGAAACCTGTATGTCAAATTGCAGGTCATGATCGGCAAGGTCGATACGGCGTTCGAGACCTTCTTGAAATCATGGAACCCCGAAGGGGGGCAGGATGACAGGAAGGGGGATGGTGCGTCATGATTAATTTTGAAACCCTGTGCATCAGGGTGGGTGGCGTTCCCGCGGACGAGATCCAGCACTGGATCGACAGTGAATGGCTGCGTCCCGAAGGTGCGCCCGGCCATTACCTGTTCCGTGAGATTGACGAGGCCCGGGCCATCCTGATCCGCGAACTGCGCCATGACCTTGGCGTGAACGAGGAAGGGGTGCCCATCGTGCTGTCGCTGCTCGATCAGCTTTATGCTTCGCGCCGCCAGATGCTGCGCCTGCGTGAGGCATTGAGCATCCCGCGTGAAAATGAACTGCGCAGCAAGTTGCGTGGCCTTATGGGCATGATGCCAGACTGAAGATGCCAGACTGAGGATGTCCGGCTGAAGATGCCGGACTGAAGGCGAAAGCCCGGTCGCGTGGATATATTGCCGCGCGGATATATGAAAAACCCCGGCCGTGCGATGCATGGCCGGGGTTTTTTCATGGTGGGGCCGGGCTGTGTGGCATGGGGCATTCCCATATGCGCCCCCCGCCCGGTTGCGGAAATGTCCGCGATGTTCAGTCCGCGCGGCTGAGTGGCAGGTTCATGACCTGTCCAGCTTTCTTGCCCTTCATCTTGAGGAGCGCGCTGTTCTGGGAGGTCAGGGTGAAGCTGACTTCCGGGTCGTCATTGACGGAATGCAGTGTCGTGCCATCAACCTGGCGCAGGATGAATGTGCGCCCGACAAGGCCTGTCAGTTTCTCCAGCGGCGCGGGCAGTTTCAGTTCCAGCGGCGTGACGCCCCCGGATGCCTTGCCCGCCGTGATCGTCAGCGGCGCAAGCCCCAGGGATGACCATGGCCCAAGAAAGTCGGCCACGGGATGGGCCGCCTGCGTGGCCTCCGGCGCGGGGGCAGTGGCGGCGGCGGGGGCAGCGAGGGCCTGCGTCCCGGTCGCCAGCAGGCCCGAAAGCACGAGGGCGGAGGCGGCAATGCGAAGTGGCTTTGTCATCAGGTATCCAGTTTCCAATAACGTTATGCCCCAACAATGGCGGGCGCGCGGCCATCGGGCAAGGCGGGATGTCCGCCCCGGCGGGAATGGCCGCACGGCCCATGGCGTGAATATTTCGCATGCCGTCATTCATGATGGGAAAAATATCGCGAATATTTTGTTTTTACATGGGTTATGCCTGCGCGTCGTGCATATCCCGATGCCGGGACGGCAAAGATAGGGGGCGATGTGCCATATGTTTCATATATGGAAAATGGCATAAATATATATTGGACGATTGGGTCGGGCTGCCTCACCATCTGCGCACATAAGGAATTATCCGGTGTCCGGCCCGCAGGCGGCCGCCGTGATCTGATGCGGGAGACATGGTTTGAAATTCAGATGCCAATCGGTCGGTGAGATCGAGTCCCGGTCCGGCGCGCTGGGTGGTGGCGCCGGTCTCGGCCCCCGTCGCAACAGGCTGTACCAGACGTCCACCATGGCGGCGCTGCTTGATGCGGTCTATGACGGTGAAACCACGCTTGATGAACTTCTGGTGCATGGCAATTTCGGCCTTGGCACCTTCAACGCCCTTGATGGCGAGATGATCGTCAATGACAGCGTCGTCCACCAGTTCCGTGCCGACGGGCAGGCCGGGCGCGTGCCGGGTTCGCTCAAGACACCGTTCGCCTGCGTCACCTTTTTCCAACCGGAAAAGGAATATGTGATCGACACGCCGTGCGACAAGGACGCGTTCGAGGAGATCGTCAACCGCCTGGTGGACAATCCCAACCTGTTCGCCGCCGTGCGCTTTACCGGCCTGTTTGAAAAGGTGGAGACACGCACCGTCTTCTGCCAGTGCCATCCCTATCCCCCGATGCTGGATGTGGTCAGCCGCCAGCCCACGATGCAGCTTGGCGCATCATCCGGCACGATGCTCGGCTTTCGCACGCCGCCCTATATGCAGGGGGTCAATGTCGCGGGTTATCACCTGCATTTCCTGACCGAGGACGGAAAGCGTGGTGGCCATGTGACCGATTACCGTGTCCGTCAGGGGCGGCTGGAGGTCGGGATCATTTCCGACGTTGAAATCCAGCTTCCGCGTACCGAACAGTTCGCAAAGGCGAACCTGACGCCTGAAAATATCCATGAGGCCATTCGCGTGGCAGAAGGCGGTTAAGGCAGGGTTTTACCCCACCTTTTACTGTATTACCCGTAAATTGCGCCCCACCATGTTTGGGCCGGGCGCACCCGTTACAGGAATAACGGTCATATGACAGACAAGGCAGGATCGGCCACCACGCAGTGTGGGGCCGACATGATTGTGCGCAACCTGGTTGAACATGGCGTGACCCATGTATTCGGCATCCCCGGGGCAAAGGTTGACCGCCTGTTTGATGCGCTGGTGGATTCCCCGATCGAGACGGTTGTAACCCGCCATGAACAGAACGCGGCCTTCATCGCGGGGGGCATCGGGCGCATTACGGGCCGTGCGGGTGTCGCCATCGCGACATCGGGGCCGGGGGCGTCGAATTTCGTGACCGGCCTTGCCACCGCCAATTCCGAAGGCGACCCGGTGCTGGCGATCGGTGGCGCGGTAAAGCTGGCGGATCGGCTGAAGCTGACGCACCAGAGCATGGACACCGTCGCCCTGTTCCAGCCGATCACGAAATACAGCGCGGAAATCACATCGCCCAACGCGGTGTCCGAAGTGGTGGCCAACGCCCTGCGCTTTGCAGAGCAGGGGCGCCCCGGGGCCTCGTTCGTCAGCACGCCCATGGACATCCTGTCGATGCCGGCTTCCGGCCCGGTGCTGGCGGGGCGTCCACTGCCCGATGCGGGGGCCGCCGCCGACGATGCCGTGACAGAGGCCGCCGCCCTGATTGAAAAGGCCCAGCGCCCGGTCATCCTGCTTGGCCTGCTTGCCAGCCGTCCCGATGTGGCGCAGGCCGTGCGGGGCCTGATCGCACGGGCGGGTGTGCCGGTCATCGGCACCTATCAGGCGGCGGGCGCGGTCTCGCACGATCTTGCCGACCGTTTCGGCGGTCGCGTCGGCCTGTTTCGCAACCAGCCGGGCGATCGGTTGCTGCATGAGGCCGATGTCGTCATCTCCATTGGTTACAACCCGATCGAATATGACCCATGGTTGTGGAATGTCGATGACGCGCGCCGTATCGTCCATGTCGATGTGGTGGCGGCCGAACTCGACACCCATTACGTGCCTGCTGTTGAACTGATCGGTAATGTCGCAGCCAGTGTGGCGGCGCTGACGGCAAAGGTGGGCAGGCTGGCGCGCGCGACCACGCTTGAGGAAATCCTGGGCGATTACCATGCCAAGCGTCGTGGCGACCTGCTGGAAGCCCGCAGCACCAGCAACACGGCGGTCCATCCGTTGCAGATCGTGCGTGAACTTGAAAAAGTCGTGACGCCGGATGTGACGATGTGCCTTGACATGGGGACGTTCCACATCTGGCTGGCGCGTTACCTGCTGTCGTTCCGTGCGCGTCAGATGCTGATCAGCAATGGGCAGCAGACGATGGGCGTCGGCCTGCCATGGGCGATCGCGGCAAGCCTGCTTAACCCGGCGCAGAAGGTCATTTCCGTATCCGGTGATGGCGGGTTCATGATGTCGTGCATGGAACTGGAAACGGCGGTGCGGCTGAAATGCAACCTTGTCCATCTGGTCTGGGTCGATCAGCAGTACAATATGGTCGAAATGCAGGAACGCAAGAAATATGGCCGTGGGTCGGGCGTGGATTTCGGGCCGGTCGATTTCGCGATGTTCGCGCGTTCATGCGGCGCGCGGGGCATTACGATCCGCAGTGCCGATGAAATCGCAGGTGCGCTGCGCACGGCGATGGAGGCCGAAGGGCCGGTCGTCATTTCCATTCCGGTTGATTATTCGCACAACCACCTGCTGATGCAGCCATTGGCGCGCCTGGGCGAAACATCGGCCGCCGCCTGATGCCGGTTTCCATGGACATGGAAAACCGGTGTTTTATACCTGTCCGCGCATGTGCCGGACGTGGCACACTGCATGATGTGCCTGCGTTCGCGCACCGGCCTTTCGATATCGGGGGGGGCGTGTGCGTGGCGCATGTACAGGATGGGAGATTTCAAGAAGAATGCTGACAATGGCGCATGATACATCCGCACCCACAGGGCAGTTGATCGACACGTTCCGCACGATTGTGGGCGACGCGCATGTCCTGACCGATCCCGGCGCCACGCTGGCCTTTCGCCGGGGGTTCCGCTTTGGGCAGGGGCGCGCCCTTGCCGTGGTGCGTCCCGGCACGCTGGTGGAACAATGGCGCGTGCTGCAGGCCTGTGTAAAGGCGGGCGTGATCGTCATCATGCAGGCCGCCAATACCGGCCTGACGGGGGGATCGACCCCGGATGGCGACAAATATGACCGTGACGTCGTCATCGTCAACAGCATGCGCATGCGCACCATCCACCTGATTGGTGGGGGAAAGCAGGTCGTCTGCCTGCCGGGTGCGACCCTCGATCAACTCGAAGGTATGCTCCAGCCATTGGGGCGGGAGCCGCATTCGGTGATCGGTTCGTCATGCATCGGCGCCTCCGTCTTTGGCGGGGTCAGCAACAATTCCGGTGGCGCGCTGGTGCGCCGTGGCCCCGCCTATACCGACATGGCGCTGTATGCGCAGGTCGATGCCGCGGGGGACCTGCACCTGGTCAACCATCTTGGCATCGACCTTGGCACCGATGCGGAAGACATACTGGCCCGCGCCGAACAGGGCGCATTCCCCGACGCCAGCATCAACTGGAACGCCGGGCGTGGGCATGACGATGATTATGCGCGCCATGTGCGCGATATCGATGCCGATACCCCCGCGCGTTATAATGCCGACCTGCGTCGCCTGCACGAAGGGTCGGGCTGTGCCGGGCATCTGGGCCTGTTCGCCGTGCGCCTTGATACGTTCGAGGCGGAAAAGAATCCCGTCGTCTTCTATATCGGCACGAACCAGACCGACGTGCTTGAGGATGTGCGCCGCCATGTGCTGGGTGCGTTTTCCGAACTGCCGATCGCGGGGGAATACCTGCATCGTGATGCGTTCAACATCGCGGAAAAATACGGCAAGGACACGTTCCTTGTCATTCGCATGCTGGGCACGCGGCGGCTGCCCGCACTGTTTGCGATGAAGGCCAGGTTCGATCGCCTGTTTGACCGCATGGGGTTCATGCCGTCGCACTTTACCGACCGGTTCATGCAGTTCATGAGCCATTTTTTCCCCAACCATCTGCCCCGTCGGATGCGTGACTACCGCGACCGCTTTGCCCATCACCTGATGCTCAAGGTCAGTGCATCCGGCGCGCAGGAGGCCCGTGACTTCCTGAACAGTCATTTCGCGCAGCATGAGGGCGAATTTTTCGAATGCACCCCTGATGAAGGGGCAAAGGCGTTCCTGCACCGCTTTGCCGCGGCAGGTGCGGCCGTGCGGTATCGTGCGGTCCATCCCCGCACGACAGAGGATATCGTCGCCCTTGACGTCGCATTGCGCCGTAACGACCGCGAATGGTTCGAGGTCCTGCCTGAGGAGATCGACCGCGAAATCATCGTAAAGCTGTATTACGGGCATTTCCTGTGCCACGTGATGCATCAGGATTACGTGGTGCGCAAAGGCAATGACTGCATGGACCTTGAACACCGCATGCTGCCGTTGCTGGACCGTCGTGGGGCGCGTTACCCGGCGGAACATAATTTCGGTCATCTGTATGCCGCACCCGACGACGTGCGCGCCCATTACCAGCAGCTTGACCCGTGCAACTGTTTCAACCCCGGCATCGGACAGGCGACCAAGCGCAGGAACTGGGTCGCCGAAAGCGTCTAGAGCATTTCCCCCGAAAACCGGTTCGGTGAAAATGCTCCGGTTTACTGTTTTTACGGGCATTTTCACCTGTTTGAAGGCACGCATTCAAACAGGATCCGCCCTAGCGCCCCGCCGGGCCAGAGGTTCGTTCACAGCGGTATGTCGGGGGCGTGTTTCCGGGCATTGCATTTTTAAAAAAATGATGTCCTTTGTGGATTTTTAAAAAGCCTTCACCAGAAAATCCTATGGTTTTCTGGTAAATGTTTGTCCTGGAACATTCTTCCTCATGGCCGCATGACCTATCATGGGGCCATCCGCAATAAAAATACGGAGGGATACGAACATGGCCTATACTGTCGGACATTACCTTGGCGAGCGCCTTGCCCAGATCGGGTTGAAGGATCATTTCGCGGTCGCGGGGGATTACAACCTTGTCCTGCTTGACCAGCTTCTGGAAATTGACGGTCTGCGGCAGGTTTATTGCTGCAATGAACTCAATTGCGGGTTCAGCGCCGAAGGCTATGCCCGTGCGAATGGCGCGGGTGCCGCCGTCGTGACCTTCAGCGTCGGTGCATTGTCGGCGCTGAATGCGATTGGCGGGGCATATGCCGAAAACCTGCCGGTCATCCTGATTTCGGGGGCACCCAATTCGAACGATCATGGCAGCGGGCATATCCTGCACCATACGATCGGCACGCCGGATTATTCCTATCAGATCGAAATTGCAAAACGCCTGACCTGTGCTGCGGTGTCCATCACCTCCGCGACGGAGGCGCCGGCCCTGATCGACCATGCGATCCGCACGGCCCTGCGGGAGAAGAAGCCCGCCTATATCGAAATCGCATGCAATGTCGCCGCCCAGCCCTGCGCCCGGCCCGGTCCGGCCAGTGCGGTACTGGCCGAGGTACCGTCCGACGCCACCAGCGTGGCGCAGGCGGTGGACGCACTGACCCGCTTCATCGACAGCCGCAAGAAGCCCGTGCTGCTGATCGGCAGTCGCGTGCGTGCCGCTGGCGCAGAGGCCGCGGCCATCCGCCTTGCCGATGCGCTGGGCTGTGCCGTGGCGACGATGGCTGCGGCCAAGAGCTTCTTCCCCGAAGATCATCCCGGCTATGTCGGCACGTTCTGGGGCGATGTCAGCAGCCCCGGCGTGCGGCAGATCTTTGACTGGTCGGATGGTATCATCGCGCTGGCCCCGGTCTTTAATGATTATTCTACCGTGGGATGGACCGCATGGCCGCGTGGCGAAAATGTCGTGGTGGCGGATGGGCGGCATGTAAGTGTCGAAGGCGTGGCCTATGACGACATCCACCTGCGCGATGTGCTGGATGGTGTGACGAAAGCGTGGGGAACGCGCCCGAAAAAGGATGCGACGATCACGGAATTCCGCCGCATCCACAGGCCCGCAGCCCCGGTTGTGGCGGCCGATCCTGCCGCCCCGCTGGTGCGCGCGGAAATGGCGCGCCAGATCAGCGGCGTCCTGACACCGCAAACCAGCCTGATCGCGGAGACGGGGGATTCCTGGTTCAACGCCATTCAGATGAAGCTGCCGCATGGTGCGCGTGTGGAACTGGAGATGCAGTGGGGCCATATCGGCTGGTCTGTGCCCGCCACGTTCGGCTATGCCGTGGCGGAGCCCGAACGCCGCATCGTGCTGATGGTTGGTGACGGGTCGTTCCAGCTCACGGCGCAGGAAGTGGCGCAGATGGTGCGCCTGAAGCTGCCGGTTCTGATTTTCTTGGTCAATAATCGTGGCTATACCATCGAGGTGCAGATCCATGATGGTCCGTATAACAACGTCAAGAACTGGGATTATGCGGGCCTGATGAAGGTCTTTAACGCCGAGGACGGCAAGGGCCTTGGCCTGAAGGCGACGACAGGCGCCGAACTTGCGCAGGCGATCGAAAAGGGGCTGGCCAATCGTGAAGGTCCGACCCTGATTGAATGCACCATTGATCGTGATGACTGCACCAGCGACCTGATTTCATGGGGACGCCGCGTCGCAAACGCGAATGCCCGCCCACCCGAAGATCGGTAGTTCAGGGTAGTTTTTGTTAAGAGAGTGTTTGAAAACAAATCATTGATAAAAAAGAAAAGTTTTTGGGTGCTGCCTTTTTTCAAAAAGGCGGCGTCTTCTGAAGATTTTTGGAAAAATCTTCACCCAAAAGCCTTTATAATTTCAGGATGTTATTGATCCTGACTGTTCAGGCGGCCTCTAAATAGTGTCACCCCATTTAACAGGGGCCGTCGTTTTGGAAACGTCACTGTCCATGGACAGTAGTGTTCATCAAGGCTGAAAAAACCGGGGGAGGGGGCCATGTGTCCCCTCTTCTTTTAGCAGACTGTTTGAAAACAAGCCGTTGATAAAAGAGAAAAGTTTTTGGGTGCCGCCTTTTTTCAAAAAGGCGGCGTCTTTTGAAGATTTTTGGAAAAATCTTCACCAAAAAACCTTTATAATTTAGGATGTTATTGATCCTGACTGTTCAAACAGTCTCTTATTTATATACAAGGTTACAAGTATTTATATACAAGGTTACAAGGCCCGTTTGATCTGTCAGGCTGACTTGCATCAAGAAGTTAGGGGCAGGAACCTGCTGGCATGATGAAGATTTTGAAAAAAACTTTATACAAAAATAAAATTTCAAAAATAAGTTTATACGCTGAAAGCGTTCCCCATTTCCTGTCGATAGAACCTGTGGGATGTTTTTCAACAGGTTCCAAGGGACTGTTTGAAAAGTCAGAATCAACAACATCCTGAAATTATAAAAGTTTTTGGTGAAGCTTTTTCCAAAAAGCTTCAGAAGACGCTGCCTTTTTGCAAAAAGGCAGCACCCAAAACTTTTATTTTTTATCAATGGGTTGTTTTCAAACAATCTCTAAGGTGGCGTGTCATGGACCTTCGCAATTCAAAAACGCCTGCATGGTCCTGTATGGTTACAGCGGCAAGGCCTGCTCTACGGCTTCCACGCTCAGTCGTCGTGCGCCCAGCCCTGCGAACTGTTCGGACCGGCATGTCAGGATGATGATCTGCACACGGCGCGATATTTCGGTCAGGATATCGAACATCTGTTCCATGCGTCCGCTGTCGGAAAATGTCAGCGCATCATCCAGGACCACCATCGCCTGCTGCCCGCGTGTATGCAGCAGGTCCGCCATGCCCAGACGCGCCAGCACCGCGATCTGTTCACGGGTGCCATCGGACAGGTCGGCAAATTCCTCTGTCGTGGTACGCGTGATCCCGGTGATCGAGAAATCGGCCCCCAATGTTACCTGCGCCCGGGGGAACAGCCCGCGCAGGGCCGGTTCCATCGCGCGCGTCAGGGGGGCGAGGTACTGTTCCGTCGCAGTGCGCGCCGTCGTTGCCAGCGTATCGGCCAGCAGGGTCAGGATCGCCACCTGCCGCGCACATTCGGCGCGTTCACGCGCATGCCCGTCGCGCAGGCGTTCATGTCCCGCGATCCGTTCGTCCAGCCCGTCGCCCTCTGCGCTTTCGATACGGCTTGACAGGGCGGCGATCGCCTGGCGCAGTTCCCCCACACGTGTGCGCCGCTCCTCCAGCGTGCGTTCAAGGCGGCTGATGCGGGCATCCACCATGGCTTCGTCCTCTTCGGGGCGATCGGCCTCGCACGCGCGCAGGGCGCTTTCGGCGGTATCACGGGTGGCCTGTGCCTGCTGATGCTGGGTGGCGAGGGCGGCATCAGGGCGTGCCACGCGGTCGCGTGTCAGTTCCAGCGTCAGGCGTTCAAGCTGCTGGTGCGCCTGTTCCAGTTCCGTGCGGTGGCGCGTCAGCAGGTCGCGCGCCTGCCGGGCTTCGCCATCGGGGGCCAGCAGGGCGGCGCGCGCACGTTCCACCCGTGTTTCGGCGGCGCTGACGGCCTCCTGCACCTCCGCCATGGGGGGGAGTGTGGCGGCATCGGGATCCTGCGCGATACTGGCGAGCAGCCGGTCGCGTTCCATGACCCGCGCCCTGGCCGCCGCCAGCGCCGCCGCCGGATCCGGCATATCGGTTGGCAGCAGGTGGGCCTGCATCGTGCGGGCTTCGCTGACAGCACGTCCGGCCTGCCGCCAGGCCGCATGGATGTCCATTGCCCCGGCCATGTCCACGCATCCTGCCTGCGTCAGCAGGGCGGTCAGCGCCTCGCGCGTTTGTGTACGGGCATGCAGGGCCTGTGCATGGTCGCCATCGCCCGGTGGTGTGATGCGGATATCGCCAATTCCCGCGATCCGTAAGGTGGTGGCCGACGTGATTTCCAGGTGCGTGCCCGATAATGCGACGCCGTCGATGCTGATCTGGCGTGCGGTATCGGGGGGCAGGTGGAATTCGATGCGGGTCGCCTGTTCGCTGTAACGCGCGCAGGCTTGGTCGGCTGCCCGCTCCGCCTGGCGCAGGCGGTCCATCATGGCGTCATCGACATGCAAGGTCGCAAGGTGAAGTTCGGCCTGCGCCACCTGCTGCGCCGCATGTTCCAGTCGTGTGACAAGGGTGGTGGCGTCGGTATGTTCGCGTCGCCATATGCTGGCCTGTTCACGCCTGCTGACACGGCGGTGCATATCCTGTGCCGCGCGTTGGGCCGCCATGGCGTGTTCAAGGTCGTGTTGCCGTGCCGTGGTGGCCTGTTCGGCGCGTTCGTGGCGTTGCTGCGCGGTGTCCATCGCCGTGCGCAGGTCGTCCACGACCGCGCACAGATGCTGGCGTTCGGCCTCCATCTTCGCGCGGCGGGCGATATTTTCTTGCGCAAGGGTCACGCCCCCCTGCGCAAGCCGTACTTCCGCCTGTGCGGCCTTCAGGCGCGCGGCGTGCTGGTGCAGGCGGTCGCGTTCGCGCCGGGCCTGTGCCAGGTCGGTGGTTTCCTGTTCATGCCGGGTGGCGTCATCGGCATGGTGCAGCAGCCGACGCTGTTCCGCCAGACTTTCTATATCGTCTTCGAGCATGCGGCGACGTTCGCGCAGGCGCGTGATCTCCGCGCAGGCGGCCTCTTCTTCCGTGATGGCGGTTTTATACCGCCCTTTTGGATGGCCGCGCCCATCAAGCAGGAGGGCGCGTTCATCACGCACCATCGCCAGAAACCGCGTCGCCTCCGCCCCGCCGGTGATGTTGCCAAGCTCCCCCTCAAGGCAGGCGGTCAGGGATGTGCCGGCCCGGCCCGTCAGTTCGGGCTGTTTCAGGCTGTCGCCCTGTGCAACCCACAGCGCATTCCAGATGCCGCAGGCCTCGCCCCGCCCCTGTGATTCCAGCCCCATGATTTCATGCAGCTTTTCTTCTGCATCCGCATTTGCGAACGTCGCTTCCCCGACCCGCAGGCTCATGGCTGCGCGCGACAGGAAGCGTTTTTCAAGGTGGCACTGGATGTCGTTGATACTGAAATCCACATGCACGCTGGGCCCCGCGCCCTGATCGGCCAAGGGGCGCAGTTCCTTGATGAGCCTGTTCGTGCTGTTATAACGCCACATGAACGCCGCACGCAGCGCCGCCAGCAGCGTGGATTTGCCGAATTCATTGCGCGCGGCCAGCACGTTCAGCCCCGGCCCCAGACCGCACAGGCGCGTCGGCGTGACGAATTTGCGCAGGTGCGCGACCTCCATCCCATGCAGGATCATGGCGTGTTCCCCTTCTGCCCATGCACCATCAGCGCAAGGCGGCGCAGGGCGGCAGTGGCAATGTCACGTTGCGCCGGGTCGCCCTGGCCCGCGCGTTCCGACAGGATGGTGGCGGCAGTGCGTACCGCCCCGGTGCCGAACAGGTCTAGGTCATCCGCATCCGCCAGCAGGGTCGGTTCCCCATCGACACGCAGCAGCCGCAGGGCCGACCCCAGCGCGTCGAGCATATCCTGATAGGTCTGCAACCCCTCCAGCGGGAGCGCACCGCGCACTGACAGCCATACAAGTACGCGACCTGCCTCCTGCGGGTCGATATTGCGCAGGCGATGTTCCAGTGCGGTGATGTCCTGCGCCCCCGTCAGGGTGGCCGTATCGCGATGCCAGACAAAGCGGCCCACGCGATGGGACGTAACCTCCGGCCGGGCGTTGGGACCGGCAAGGTCCACCACAAGGGCATGCCCACCGCCATCGCCCCCCCGGTCGAAACCGTCGATTTCCGGGGTGCCGCTATACCATGTGCGGTCGTCGATGCATTGCGTCCCGTGCCAGTCCCCAAGGGCGAGGTAGGACAGCCCCGCGCGACGGGCACGGTCGATGGCGATACGGTTCTGTGCCTCGTCACCGCCGAAATCGCGCACCGATCCATGCGCCAGACCGACGCGGATGACCCCGGGCGGCGTTTCGGCCGAATCCATTTCCGCCGTCGGGTCTGTTGCGACATGGCGGCGTTTGAGGCCACCAGGAATGACCCAGGCCGTGCCGTGCGGGTCCATGGCGGCGGGCCCGCCGTCAAGGTGGGCGCGCACATTGTCCGGCAGGCCGATGGCATGCAGCCGGTCCCAGATGCCGCCGGGCACGTTGGGGTCATGATTGCCCGCGATCAGATGCCAGCACAGGTCTGGGAACTGTCGCATCCGTTCGATGGGCTGGCGCAGGGTGCGGTCCACCGGGATTTCATGGTCGTAGATGTCGCCTGCCACGACAATCGCGCTGGCGCCCTGGTCGCGGGCAAGGCGGCCGATCCTGCCGATGACCTCCAGCCGCTGGTCCTGCAGGACGGATTGCGTGTCGTCATCGGCAAAGCGAAAGACCTTGCCAACCTGCCAGTCGGATGTGTGAACAAAGCGCATGGCCGCGATTATCACCCACCTTCGTCATGTCACAAGGTAGCGGGAAGGGTGGGGGAGGGAGTAAACGAAAAAGTGATCAGAAAGCTGTATATAAATTCAAACTATGGCCTTGCTGCCTCAATCTGGTCATATATGACGATTAGGTAATAATTCATTGATTGCGACGACTCACTGTCGCGATGCCCCTGCTTCGGCACAGTTTACGGAATACGAAACGATGCCTTCAGTGACTGATACGCTTATAAAGGGTGCGTCCCATTCCGCAGCGCCCGTCCTGTCGTCCGATGACACGACGGCCCGTTCGCAGAATGTACGCTCCATCCACCTCAGCCACCGCCGCGCGCTGCTTGATTATGCCCGCACGCTGGATTGTGTTGCCGAACAGGCCTGATCCCGCCCCGCCATATATCCTGTGGCATGTGGATATCATCCATGGTGGCACGGGGGAATGACATGGATCATGGTTGCGCGTGATGACTGCCGGCGAAGCGTTCCTGACGATACGATCGGGTGATATGCCCGCATGATATGACCGGGTCAGCCATTCTCCGATACGGCATAGCGCCATTTCCCCCATAGGGGGCAGGGGGCGTTTCCCTGCCGGTTTTTACACCCCGATGCGGCGTGCAAGGCACCCGTCGAGGTAATCGCGGCATAATGTGACGCACCGTGCGTTCCATTGCGGGCCAAGGCCTTGCACCTGTGCCGTCTGGGCGTGTGACGCCCCCCATGCCAGAAGCTGAATCCGGCGTTGCGCGATCAATGCGGGCAGGATCGACAGGTCGGCCGGCGTCACGCTGGCGATGGTATTATATCCCCGCAACCAGTGTGCGACCCAATGGGGCATGCGGGGATGGTCCTCGAAAAAACTGAGGGCCGCGGCAAGGTCCTGCATGAACCAGCTGAAGCCGCAATCATCGAAATCAATGATGTGTGTCTTCCCCCCCGCGATCAGCAGGTTGGCCAGCCGCAGGTCCGCATGGATCAGGCCAAACCGTGCCGCACCATGGCCATAGGCCGCAAGTTCAGCACCAACCCGCGCCATCGCATGGGTAATCATGTTGCGTGCCGCATCATCCAGCCCGTGCGCGGCCTGCCATTGTCCCCATGGGGCCTGTGGCCCGACCATGGTGGCATGCGTCCATGATTTACGCCGGAAACCTGCGGGTCGTTGCCATGCGCGACTGTGGCGGTGCAGGTGCGCGGTCATGCGGCCAAGGCGTGCGAAGCTGTCGGGTGCGATATCTGGCGTGGGTTCCGTACCGTCGATCCAGTTGAACATGACCACGTGCCGTCCCGTCATGCCGGGCAGGGTCATATGATGCAGCCGTTCCCCATCCATCGCCTGCACGGCACGCGGCACCGGCAGCCCGGTGGCATGCAGACTGTCGAGCCATGCCAGTTCGCTGCGGATTTCTGTCGCATCGTGGTAGCCGGGGCGGTGGATACGCAGGACACGTCGTCCCCCGTCCGGCAGGTCAATGCGGTAGGTGGCATTTTCCGACAGGCACAACAGCCGTGGCACCCCGCGTTCAGTCGGGGGATACAGGGCCATGGCGGCATGGGCGAGCATGTCGGGATCGCCCGCGTCGGATATGGGAAAGGCGGCATCGGTCATGATGCCGCCTTTCCTACAGCTTTGTGCGCATAACCGCGATGGGGGACGTTTACAGGATGCAGTTGAACTGCAACGCCATCACGGCGGCATCGTGATATGTCGTGGTGCCGCCCGGACGGTTGATATACTGGAAATCGGGCTGGAAGCTCATGCCGCGCGCCGCATGGATGTTGTAAAACAGTTCGTACACATCCTCATGCGTCTGGATGCCCCAGGCCTGTCCCCACTGGTTCGACAGCAGCGGCCGTCCCGTCAGCATGGAGGCTTCCTGCTGCAATACCGAAGATCGGCTCATTTCGAAATAATGGAACATCGCGCCCACGGTATCGAGCGGACGGCCCCATTTCGCGCCGGTTTCGATCATGCCCGCCCACACATGCTGCTTCATGGCCGAAACCTTGCCGGAGGTATACATATACCCCGCCATGCCGATCAGGCCATTCGTTGGGCCCTTGCCATTGCGCACGAACATCTGGTCCGCCTGGAACCATGCGGTGCTTACCCCTGATTGCTTGCGGAAGGGGCGACCCGTGATGACCGCCGAATTGCCGTCGATGTCCTCGAACAGGTCATTATACTGCGAATTGTCATAGCCATATCCCGCCTTGTAATGACCGGCGAGGTGATGGCGGCCGAATTCCGGCAGCCAGCCGATTTCCACCGGGGTGGAGAAGTGGCCAAGCCCGCTTTGCGCCCAGGCCCAGCCCGAGATACCGCCATTGAACGAATGTGGCGAGACGGCGAACATCGACGCCATGATATAGGTATCGACCGTCGGCATGACACGCATCACCACGCCAAGGTTACCCGAAGGCCAGTCGCGGCCACCCGGAACATACTTGCCCGGCGCGGGATTGCCGCAGATCGACACGTTCATGAAGTTACAGAACAGCGGTGACGCAGCAAAGAAGCTGCCGACCGGAATCCACCCCGCACTGATGTCGAGGCGGTTATGAAACAATGACTGTTCCGCATACATATAGACAAGATGCGCCACGACATTACCACGTGCGCCATAGATCTGCTGCACGCCACCAAGGGAATCGTGGATATATTGTGTACTGAGGTTCTGCCCATGGCCGTTGACGATCATGGTATGGGTCCAGAAATTCTTTACCCCCGCCAACCGGTTCCAGTCGATGTCGATTTCCACGCCCGTCTGCCCGGCGTCGGTCACGCCCTGCTTTGCCCCCCCGCGAAAGTTCCCGGCCAGTTCTTCATGCTCGTCCGCGGCGATATGGATGCCGTGACGCACCAGCCATGGCTGCAGGCCCAGCCAGCTTCCGAAGAAGTGCTGGTCGCCATATGGGGCGCTGAAGAACTGGCCCGGGTCCTGCGCCCAGGCGGAGTCCGTGCGGCGTGCGTTGGCGGCCATCATCGGCTGGGTGCCAATCCCACCCATGGCGTCACCGGGTATGGCCTGTGCAAAGGCCGGGTCCCGGACGGCGATAAGCGCAAGAAAAGACAGCACGATAGGGGCAAGAAAGGGTGGAATTATCCTGATCATCCGCGCATTCGTAGCATATTTCATATTGAAGATGAACCTTGGACAATAGATTTTATGAACATTTATTTAGTATGCAATAATATGACGCATATTTCTCCGCAACTCCTGAAATTTAAAAATATTGCGCTGTTACAAAGGCGGTAATTTTTTTGTGCGATGCACAAATATTGAATAAAGTTATTTTAGACTTCCACTTTAACCCTTTCTATAGGGTGGCCTTCACGTTCATGTTTTCGCGATGTTATGACGCAGGCCCCCTGATGGTCGTTCCCTGAAAGACGTTCCCTGCAGGTCGTTCCTGTGGTCATTCCTTCGTGCCCGCCCCGTCAGGGTGGCAGGTCAACGTTGACGAATGGTATGCGCAGGGGCGAAGATCGCGTCATGTCTCGATTGGATATGAACAAGCCCTTCCTGCCGGTCCGCATCGCGGTGCTGACCGTATCTGACACCCGTACGCTGGCGGATGACCGTTCCGGCGGGATCCTGGCCGACCGGATCACTGCTGCCGGCCATCACGTGGCCGACCGTGCGATCGAACGTGACGACGCCGATGCGATCGCGGCGCGCCTGTCGCAATGGATTGCCGATCCGCAGGTCGATGCCGTGATTTCCACCGGCGGCACCGGCGTCACGGGCCGTGATGTAACGCCAGAGGCGTTCGAACGTGTCATCGACAAGCGGATCGAGGGGTTTGGCGAACTGTTCCGCATGCTGTCCTATCAAAAGATCGGAACCTCCACCATCCAGTCGCGGGCTCTGGCGGGGGTGGCGGGCGGGACGTACCTGTTCGCGCTGCCCGGTTCCACGGGGGCGGTGCGTGACGGGTGGGACGATATCCTTGTCTGGCAGCTCGACAGTCGCCATGTGCCCTGCAATTTTGTTGAACTGATGCCGCGCCTGCGTGAACATCTACCCCCTGCGCACGATTGATGGCACACGGCGCACGGCGCACGGCTGACGGTGTGCGTGGGCGCAGGCAGGACCATGAAGCCCATAATGCCCATGGCATGGCTGCGAACCCGCAAACGTCCTTGGTGACGCTTTTTTCAAAACGCAGCACATAATGTGTCGCCTTTTGGGAAAAATCAGCGCCCGGACAGTTGTGTTCTTTGTCACCAATAGATTGTTTTGAAACGGTTTCTTAAGGAAAGACGCTTCTGAAATGGCGAAAAAACTCCTTCTCCTGGCTGGTGATTATGTAGAGGACTATGAGGTCATGGTCCCCTATCAGGCGCTTGGCATGCTTGGTTATCAGGTCGATGCCGTCTGCCCGGACAAGGAAAAGGGCGACCATGTCCTGACCGCCATTCATGATTTTGAGGGTGCGCAGACCTACAGCGAAAAGCCCGGCCATCGTTTCGCCCTGACCGCCACGTTCAGCGAGGTGCGGCATGCCGATTATGCCGGGTTGATTATTCCCGGTGGTCGTGCGCCGGAATATCTGCGTCTGGATGCGCGGGTGATTGACCTGGTGCGTGCATTCGCGGATCGCCCGATTGCCGCGATCTGCCATGCGGCGCAGTTGCTGGCGGCGGCACGGATCATTTCGGGCCGGAAGGTTTCGGCCTATCCCGCCTGTCGTCCCGATGTCGAACTGGCGGATGCGATATTTGCCGATATTGCGATTGACGCGGCCATTACCGATGGACTGCTGGTGACAGCCCCCGCATGGCCCGCACATCCGGCATGGCTGGCGCAGTTCATCGCCGTGCTGGGCGCCCGGGTCGAGGTCTGAACCGGCACCGGCACCGGCACCGGCACAGGGGCAGGCGGGCGGTGCCCATGTCGCCTGTCGACAGCCAACATCAACAAGGATGGACACCGCATTTTCCCGCGAAAGGCGGTGTCGTCTTAGAGGCTGTTTGAAAAGTCAGGCTCAATAACATCCTGAAATTATAAAGTTTTTTTGGTGAAGCTTTTTCCAAAAAGCTTCAGAAGACGTCGCCTTTTTGAAAAAAGGCGACACCCAAAAACTTTTCCTGTTTTTTATCAATGGGTTGTTTTCAAACGATCTCTTTTACCTCCCCTTGACCGGGGGCGGGTTATACCCCGCCCGTGACGCCGGGACGGTTCAGGATTGACAGGAATTCCCGCCGTGTATCGGAATTGCTGCGGAATGTGCCCAGCATCCGGCTGGTGACCATCGAAACACCGGGACGATGCACACCACGTGTGGTCATGCACTGGTGCGAGGCCTCGATCACCACGCCCACGCCGCGGGGTTGCAGGACATCGTTGATGGTATTGGCGATCTGTGCGGTCAGGCGTTCCTGGATCTGGAACCGCTTGGCATAGGCATCGACCACGCGCGCCAGCTTTGAAATGCCGACCACACGCTTGCGTGGCAGGTAGGCGACATGCGCCACCCCGATAATCGGCACCATATGGTGTTCACAATGGCTTTCGAACCGGATGTCGCGCAGCAACACCATCTCGTCATAATCCTCGACCTCGGAAAAAGTACGGGTCAGGAGGTCGACCGGGTCTTCGGCATAACCGCAGAAGAATTCCTCATACGAACGCACCACGCGTGAGGGCGTGTCATGCAGCCCTTCGCGCCGGGGGTCTTCACCCGCCCAGCGCAGGAGCGTGCGCACGGCGTCTTCGGCCTCTTCTCGCGTGGGGGGGGGCAATGGGGCGGAATCGGTGGGGGTCATTGCTGTTCTGTCTTGTTTTTGCAGGCCACGCCCGTCCGCGCACGGGCGACGGAAGGCGCGGGATTAATGGAAGATGGCGGGGTGGTGCGGGCTGTCGAGGCTGAAGGAAGGAATGCTGACGTCGAAATGTTCCCGCGTTCCGGGCTGAACCATGTGATAGGTTCCCCCCATGAACCCCGTCGGCGTTTCCAGCGCGGCGCCGGACATGTACTCAAAACAGCCATCCGCGTCGATCACGGGCTGTTCCCCCACGACCCCGTCGCCCTGCACATGCTCCACCCGGCCCTGCCCGTCGGTAATATGCCAGCTGCGCCGCAAAAGCTGGATCGCACTGTCGCCATGGTTTTCCACCCGGATGCGATAGGCCCAGACAAACCGTCGCTCCTCCGGTTCCGACTGGTCATCCAGCCAGAATGTCTGCACCAGCACCCGCACGTCACCGGTGCGTGCCTCGTAACACGGGGTGTTCTCGATGGCGCTTGCAAGGGCGGATTCGGGGTCATGTCCAGGGGGCGGGGGGTACGGCTTGTTCTTATTGGCCATAAGGTGCTCCGGGCTGTGGATCAGCGCGCGGCGACGGCGCTCAGGCCGCGACGCAGGTCGTCAATCAGGTCCTCCGCATCTTCCAGTCCGACGGAAAAGCGGATCACGCCATCGGTAATGCCCAGACGCGCGCGTTCCTCTGGCCCGATTTTCATGTGCGTGGTGGTGGCGGGATGTGTCACCAGTGAACGGGCATCGCCAAGGTTGTTGGAAATGCTGATCAGGCGCAGCGCGTTCATGAAGGCAAAGGCGCCTTCCTTGCCGCCCGCGACTTCGAACGCGACCAGGGTGGAACCCGCGCTCATCTGCTGCATGGCGAGTGCGTGTTGCGGGTGATCGGTGCGACCGGGATAGAACACCCGCAGGATCTGCGGGGCAGAGGCGAGGAAGTCTGCGACCTTGCCTGCATTTGCCGTCATGGCGTCAACGCGCAGCGACAATGTCTCCATGCTCTTGAGCATGACCCACGCATTGAACGGCGACAGCGTATTGCCGGTATTGCGCACGAACGGGCGCAGCACGTCATCAAGCCATTCCTTGCGCCCCAGCACCGCGCCACCCAGGGTGCGGCCCTGCCCGTCGATATGTTTGGTGCATGAATAGACAACGATATCCGCACCCAGTTCCAGCGGCTTTTGATAGAGCGGGGTGGCAAAGACGTTATCGACCACCACCAGCGCCCCGGCCTTGTGCGCAAGGTTACAGATGGCGCGGATATCCACGATGTCGAGCATCGGGTTCGACGGGCTTTCGAGCAGTACGGCACTTGTCGGCTTTGACAGGGCTTCGGCCCAGGCGGCGTGGTCCGCGCCATCGACAAATACCGTTTCCACCCCGTAACGCGGCAGCAGTTCGGCAACGATCCAGTGGCATGACCCAAACAGCGCGCGTGAGGCGACAACCCGTTCACCCGCCCGCACCTGTGCCAGCAGCGCGGAGGAGACCGCCCCCATCCCGGTGGAGGTGGTGACGCAGTCTTCTGCGCCTTCCAGCACTGCAAGGCGGCGTTCCAGCGCGGTTACGGTGGGGTTGGTGATGCGGCTGTACTGGTAATGCGCCACATCCCCAAGAAAGGTTGCCTCTGCCTGTTCGGCGTTGTCATAGACAAAGCCCGACGTCAGGAACAGCGCCTCGCTCGTTTCACCATAGGGGGTGCGTTCCTCGCCCGCGTGAAGCAGGCGGGTGGCTGCGCGCCATTCTGAAGGGGTGGAGTTCTCAGTCATGATCGTCAGGATTCCCAAACCAGAAAATCGTCAGAAACACCGAAAGGCAAAGGCCCGGACCGGAAGAAAAGGGCAGGAATATCCGGGACAGAGCTTCCTTCGGCAATGAATCGTCCGACCGTGGAAACCATGACACCAGCGCCTTGTGGCGGCATCAGGCCTCTTTAGCGCGTCTGTTTAACCTCGCCGCAAGCCGGCCGAATCAAATCACGAGGGCCCCGCCCCGTGGCCGGGTGCGGAAACAGGCATGGTTATTGCGGATTGTACCCACGCTCGTCAACTGTCGGGGGTGGGCAGCGGCCCTGTCGCACGCAGGTCCGTGGGAACGATTGCATTGGGCCTTCCCCTCCGCTATAGGAGGGGCAGCAAGCGGGTGTAGTTCAATGGTAGAACGGCAGCTTCCCAAGCTGCATACGAGGGTTCGATTCCCTTCACCCGCTCCATGATATCTTCCGATAAAATCTGTTTATGCGTTATTGCGCCGTTGCGGACGGGGCCGATGTCGCCTGCGTGTCGGCATAGGTTGTCCCGTTCCAGATCCAGCGATCGCCGTCATCGACCACCAGATCATGCATGCCGCCATGTGCCTGTGGCATGATCCTTACCGGACCGCTGAGCGAATCGAGAACCTGCGTCCAGCGCGTGCCCCGGCGCAGGAAAACGGACGTGGAACAGCCGGCGGACCCGCACAGGCTGGGTGATTGTAACTGTACGAACAGGGCCATGTCCCCCGGATGGTCCGACAGGGGGCCCGATGCCGTCAGGACGACGGGATGTTCGCCACGGGCATGTGCATCCCCCAGATCCTGTGCCTGCAGCAGATGGGCCTGCCGGTCGAGTTCCGTTCCCGGATGCTGTGCCAGTATGACCGTCGCCCCGCGATCCGGCCCGGCATGCGCGCCCATGATGGGCCATGGGCACACGGCCATCGCCACCATTACGGCCCGTAGGCCCCGCAATGCGCAACGCCACTGGCCGGTGCGTGGGGCGGAAGGGGGCAGGCAGGGGCTGGACGGGCGGAACATGCGGCGGATATCTCCGTGTTCAGGTCATGAAGGGGCAGCCCGGCCAAGGGCATGGACCGCCCGTTTCATGATGCAATGAAGGAGACAGGATGAAAATGGTTGCACCCTCCCATCCCCGGCCGGGGCCTTACCGGCATTACAAGGGCGGGCTTTATACCGTCATCTGTGTCGGTCGCCACAGCGAGACGGAAGAATGGCTCGTCACCTACCGCAGCGAGGCGCGGGGCGATTACTGGGTCCGTCCGCTGGATATGTGGATGGAACAGGTCGATGGCGCGCCGCGCTTTTCCCCTCTGGGGGAAGGTGATCTTCACCAGAATATTGAGAAATAGATATTTCTCAGGAAATCCTGTCCTGCAAAACGTCAAAAGACGCTGCTTCGAAACGCCTGCGATGATGGCCGCCAGGCCATGGTGGCGGAAGGCGCATCCGCTTCAGGCGCGGTTTGCAACGCAGGGTTAAGAGAGCGTTTGAAAACAACTCACTGATAAAAAACACGAAAAGTTTTTGGGTGCTGCCTTTTTTTTAAAAAGCGGCGTCTTTCGAAGCTTTTTGGAAAAAGCTTCACCAAAAACCTTTATGATTTCAGGATGTTATTGAGACTTACTTTTCAAACAGTCTCTAACAGCCCACGGGATTATAGTGTTCCGGGCAAAGATTTTTTGGAAACGTCACACGGGCAGTACTGTGTGGGAAAAGCATCCCCCGGGACTTTTACCTTTTCCAGAAGGCGATTTGAAAGCAACCCATTGGGAAGAAATGGCACATGTTTCGGGACGTTGTCTTTAATCTGGGATAATTTCGCCCAAAACCATTATTATTCCAATGGGTTGCCGGGTCTTTCCTTTGAAACAGTCCCCATCAATGATGGGTATGGGGCGCATGGGGCACCGGCGTCGTGACCTGCGGCCAGCTTGCCGCGATCCTGTCACTGAGCTGGTTCAGCAGCGATTCCGTAATTTCGGCCACGTGGTTATTGGTGGTGGTGCCGCCTGCGACCTCGATATGCGTGCGGTTGCGCGTGATGGGCTGGTGCAGGTCCTGCGGGATGATGGCCCAGTCCGCATTCAGCGCGGCGGCCCCGTTACGGCTGACATCAAGGCGGCTGATATTGATCGCCAGACGCCATGATGCGGGCGTCGGCTGTGGCTGGTCGGTTACGAAACGTTCGGGCCATTTCTGCGCCAGCCGCGCTGTGACCAGGTCCGTCACCCCCACCGACAGGCGGCTTGCCCAACGGCCAAGCGGGCTGCGTTCGATTTCATGGCCGTCACGCACCAGAATGTCCTGCCCGTCAAGATAGTCGGGGATACGTGCCTGTTGCACCTGAATGACAGGGGTGGTGTCGGTCACGGCAGAGACGCTGCCGCTTGGCGAGGTTGCGCCGGTCGCGATGGCGGATGCGCCCAGCGTATAGAACTTCACCGGGGCGGAGGAGCACGCCGCAAGCAGCGAGGCCGAAATGACCAGCCCGCCCATGGCGCGGCATGTGGCCATATGGCGGGAAAGGAAAACAGGCAGGCACGAGATCATTGGCTGCGTCCCATCAGCAGGAGTTGCGGGTTACTTTCAACTTCGTTGGCGAACCCGCGCAACCCATAGGCGGCGGCGGTCACGTCACGTGTCATATCGGCAAGATGGACCTGATCGGGGGATTGGGGCGATGTCAACTGCTGCACCCCCACCATGGTCTCGTGCGCCTGCGTCAGCGTCAGTCGCGCCTGTGCGATCAACTGGCGCAGTTCCTCGCGCCGGGCGTCCATCTCGCGGCCACCGGTGGCCATCATCCGGTCCATGTCCGTCAGGGTGACGGCCGCGCGCGCCTGAGCATCGGCAAGGGCCGTGCGGATGCTGACCACCGCGACATGGCTGTGTGCCGATGTCTGGCGGATGCTGTCGATCATTGGCGGCACGTCGCGGTGCAGGTCGGTGGCAAGCTGCCGGATGCTTGCCACCGTCGTACGGATGTCATGCTGGAGCTTTTCCATCGTCGGCGCGCCCAGCTCCCCCTTGAGCTGTTGCAAGGTGGTCTGGCCCACCGGGATTTCAGGCAGGGAGGCGGGAATGTCCTGATGCAGCCGCGCAGGCGTGTTGGGGGAGAAGTCGAGGTCGATTTCCGACTGTCCCGTCACGAAACTGTGCAGCACCATGTCCGCGCGCATGCCATCGGCCACCAGCGTGGGAATGTCGGGCAGGTCCGCGCCACCGGGCACCTGCCGGGGGGAAAACCCGATCTTTACGAAGGTATAGGTGCGTTTGATCTGCGGTTTGACGGTGATTTCGATATTTTGCACCGCCCCGACGGGGATGCCACGGAAATTGACCGGGGAGCCGACATCAAGTCCCGCCGTCGAATCCTCGAACACCACCACAGCTTCACGCATGGGATGAAGAAACGGGATATCCCCGCGCGCCAGCAGGCTTATCCCCCCGACAAAGGCCGCGCCAAGCACCAGTGCGCCAATGACTGTCTGTCTGGCGGGCATGGCCCCTATTTGTCCCCGTGGCTGGAGGAATCGGTACGTTCACGGTGCATGAAGGCATGGACCATCGGATTGTCGCAATGATCGCGCATCCATGTGGGCGAACCGTGGGCGATGGCTGTCTTGGATTCGGGGTCGAGGAAGATGCCGTCATCCGCGATCGCAAACAGGCTGGACAGTTCATGGCTGACCAGCACGATCGTGGCCCCCAGCCCGTCACGCAGGTTGAGGATCAGTTCATCCAGCCGGGCGGAGGTGATCGGGTCCAGCCCGGCAGAGGGTTCATCAAAGAACAGGATATCAGGATCAAGCGACATGGCGCGCGCCAGGCCCGCGCGCTTTTTCATCCCGCCACTGAGTTCGGAGGGGAACTGGTCAATGGCATGCAGCATCCCCACCAGCCCGAGCTTGAGCTCGACAAGCTGTCGGATCACATGGGGTCTGAGCGAGGTGAACATCTGCATCGGCAGCGCCACATTCTGCCCCACCGTCATCGAACTCCACAACGCGCCGCTTTGGAACAGGACGCCAAAGCGGCGGCCGATGCGCACCCTGTCCTCATCCGTGCCGGCCCAGTAATTGTCCGTGCCGACCAGATATTCCCCCTGCGTGGGACGCAGCAGGCCGATCATGCTCTTGAGCAGCGTGCTCTTGCCACAGCCAGAGCCGCCCATGACGGCGAAAATGCTGCCGCGCTTCACGTCAAAGGAAATGTCGTGCTGGATCACCTTTGGCCCGAACGCCAGCGTGACGCCACGCACCGACATCATCGCCTGCGCGCTGTCGGCGTCGTGGGCTGCGGCAGGGTGGGATGTACCGGGGTGGGATGTATCGGGGTGGGATGTGTCTGCATTCATCGGGTCAGATATCCAGCACGTTGGCGATGACGGCGAATATGGCGTCGATGGCGATCACGCCCACGATGCCCACGACCACCGCGCGCGTCGCGGCGATGCCCACGTCGGCGGCGCTGCGTCCGGCCTTCAGGCCGATACGGCAGCTTGTCAGGCCGATGAACCCGCCGAATACGATACTTTTGATAAAGCCGAACACGAACTGCGACAGGGCGACGGCATAAAGTGTCTCGTGAAAATAGCCCAACGGCGTGACGTTCAGCATGATGTACGACACGAAAAATCCGCCGAACATGCCAATCAGGCAGCCATACAGGTAAAGCAGAGGCATCGTCAGTATGAGCGCAAGCACGGATGGCAGGATAAGGTAGCTTGCGACCGGGATGCCGAACACCGTCAGGGCGTCGATTTCCTCGTTCCCCTGCATGGTTGAAATCCGCGCGGCATAGGCACCACCGGTGCGCCCGGCCATGATGATCGCGGTCATGACGGCGGACATTTCGCGCACCATCGCGATTCCAACCAGACTTGCGACATAGATGTCGGCCGCGAATTTATGCAACTGCACCGCGCCGACAAAGGCAAGGATCGCGCCGACAAGGAAATTGACCACGCCCACGATCACCAGCGCCGTCGGTCCCGCCGCGCGCACGTCCGACATCAGGTCGATCGTGCGCATCATGCCCTTGCCCAGCAGCGCGGCAAGCCCACCTTTCGCCGTGGCGACGCCCATTTCACTGACGCAGCCGATTTCATTGAGGGTATCGAGCGTGAATTGCCCCACCGCCGTGACGGGCGCGAAATGGTGGGGCGGCGGCGCATGCGCGTCGGGCGGGATTTCCGGCAGGAGATCGAGCAGTTTGCGCGCGGAATCCGGCAGGGTCTCGGCACTGACGCTCAGATCGGCCTGCCGCGCATCACGCTTGAGTTCCCACAGGAAGCTGATGAGCGATGTGTCCCACCGCCCCAGCCCGTCGGTGGAAAATTCCAGCGGCTTGCCCTTTGTTGCGGGGGCAAGGCCATTATTGGGAAAGTCGGGTGTGGTGCCGGTCTGCGCGATCCATTCGCCGGACAATGTGATCAGGGTCCGGTTCGCCTCGGCCTGCAGATGCCATTGCGGCGCACCATTGACGGACGTGTTCACCAGCCTCTCCAACCTCAGGGCCGTGCCTGCCACGGCAATGGGCAGGACACGCAGGGAACGCCGCGCGTACAACGGACCGGCGCTGTCATGCGCCGGGTGCCGCGTCCCATGGCGGGGGCGGCACGGCGCACCGGGCGCATGTTCGCGGGGGCGTTCCTTTCCCATACCAGATGACCGGCCATGCACAAGGCCTGCTGCCGCGACGGAATGGTGAGCACAGCGCATGGCTTGTGCATTTCAGGCGGGAGCATATTGGGCAATGCCCGTATTCAGAGCACGGACCATCCGTTGCGCAAAAGGACATGCGCGTCTGTTCCCCCATCTCCTCCCCCCGCGATATGCCCAAGGTCGCCCATTATCCGCTGCGCCACCGACAGCCGGTAATGCAGGGGGTCCCAGAAACTGTCACGATCATCGACGATCGGGCCGGGGATATCGAAATCCACCACCAGCGTGTCGGCCATGTCCGCCGCCATGGCGGTGACGGCCCGGCGGCAGGCCAGCGCACGCATCCTGCTGCGGCTGCCTGGCGGGCCATGCAGGAAGGCGGAGGCAGGGGGAAACCACAAAAGCCGGCGTGTCCCCATCGGCAGGCCCGACAGCATGGTGCGCAACAGCGGCAGGCTGTCGGGTGCGACATGCTCCGCACCGGCGGGTGCGGGCGTGGGGTCGGGCGGTGTCCATGCGGCGAATGCACGATCCACGCGGGCGCGGTCATATCGTGCATCGGGCGGGACGAAGCTGGTATAGCCGTCAGAGCCAAAACGCTGCGCCTTGACCCCCACCAGCCACAGGAACTGGTTTGCCGCTTCCTGCAGGGCATACAGGTTGGCCATGTGCAGGTATCCCGCCCATGGCGACCCGCCATACATCCATTCCGGCCATGGGCGGTTGGGGCCGGTCAGGTTGCCTGGCCGGTTGCGGCACCATGCGGCGTCGATGTCGATCATGACCACGCGCGGGGCAGGGTGGTGGCGCATGAATAATGACAGCAGCCGCGCCTGTTCCCATGCGCTCGCGCTGTTCATGCCAAGTTGCAGGAAATGCGCACCCAACGCATGGTCCAGCACGGCTGGCTGCATCAGGCGGCTGGTGGAGGTGCCGAGCATGACGGAATCGAAACCCGTCCCACGGGCCAATGCGGGCAAGCTGAAGCGGGTATTGGTGCTGATGGGGATGCGCGGCAGGCGCGGTGACAGCGGCAGCATGTCCCACGGGTCCACCGTGACGATGAAACCATAAAGCAGCCCACCCGCCACCAGCACCGTGACCAGCAATAAGCGGGCGAAGCGGCGCCATGTCCCGGCGGCGCCGTCCGTCATCGCCCCGTCCCTCATCGCCCCGCCGGTTCTTGCCGCTGTCGCGTCCCTTTGCGGCGTTCTGGCGTCCGTTGTGCTTGCCAACCCGGTCGCCGCATCGTCCGGGCGGCGGGGTGGGGAGATCATTGGTGGCGGAAGGTGACGACCAGTACGTCGCGATAGGCCGGGCGGGACGGGTCGATCGGGCGGACCGCCGTTACCCCGTGATAGACACGGTTGTCATCGACAATCGCGGCGTCAAGCGGCTGGTCCAGCATGAATGTGCCGACCTGGCGGCGTTGCAGGTCATGGATGGTGGTTTCCCCCGACATGACATTTTCACGCCGCACCATCAGCACCAGCACCCAGTCCACGCCGTCGCGATGCAGGCCCTCGGGCGTGGGGTGGCCGGGTTGTTCGGGCAGGGCCTCGATGCGGAACTGGTGGATTTCCGCGTGCCAGCCTTCCGGCCTGCGTTCGGGCTGTGTCAGGTCGGTCATGATGCGGTACATCAGGCGCAGGATCGCCTGCATCGCCGGATGGTCGCCGATATCAGGCTCCACCGCGCGGAACCAGCGTTCGATCCCGCCATTGAGTTCGTTGTAATCGCGGCTCTGGTAATGGGGCTGGTGTTTCTTGCGTCGTATGCCGTCCGCCCCCACCGCGAACGTGGCATGGCGGCGGCGGCGGTAACGCCCGCCATCGGCCATGTAACGGTCCAGCCCCAGCCGGTTCCAGCTTGCGGCAAAATCCTCCCATTCCCGCAGGCCATACTGCACAAGTTCCGCATGCATCCGTTCCGCCCCGACAAAGGCGAACCCCTGCGTGCGCAGGGGGGCCTCCATGGCGGCCAGTGTCGGGTCCGGATCGGGGGGGATGGTCATTCGTGCGCCTTTGGACTCTGGCCCGCCGCAGGGGCGTCGCCGTTGGGGGATGGGGGGGCATCATGCGCCACATCCGCCGCCGGTGTCACCTGCGCGACATTGGGGGGAAACACCATGTGCATGCTGCCGCTGCCATTGATGTCCAGCCCATCTGTCCCCGGCACGTTACGCAGCATGCTGACGCTGGTGGGGATCGGGAACTTCACTGCTTCCTTGACCATACGCGTGGTCAGGCGGCGATAATATTCACGATACACCTTCCACTTCGATCCCGGCGTCGTGCGGACCGAGCCCAGGAATTTCGCCCCGTTGCCATCCGCCTGCTCCACACCAAGGAAGGAGAAGTCGGACTTGATCAGTGGCGCGAACTTCGGGTCCTTGCGCATCAGCGCCAGTTCGTCATGCAGGATTGCGGCGACACGGGTGGGGTCCTCGCTCAGGTCCAGCATGAAGTCCACCACGACAAGGTTATAATCGCGCGAGGTGTTCGCGATCGACGTGACCGAGGAGAACGGGATGATATGCAGGTCGCCATTGACCGAACGCAGCCGCAGCGTGCGGATCGACAGATGTTCGACCGTGCCCGACACAGACCCCGCCGTGACCCAGTCGCCCACCTGCATCGCATTTTCCACCAGCATGAAGAAGCCGGTGATGAAGTCCTTGACCAGGCTCTGCGCGCCAAAGGCCACGGCGGCGCCCATGATCCCCGCACCCGTCAGCAGGGGGGCGACGTTGATGCCAATCTGCGACAGGGTGGTGACGGTGACGATGACGATGATGAATGTCAGCAGCACCGTGCGGATGATCGGCAGGACCGTGCGCAGGCGGCTGGCGCGTGAGGCCTGTTCAGATGTTTCAAAGCGGTTGATCTGGTTCTGCAGCGCCGCGTTCGCGGCCTCCCACACCACGATGGCCACGGTATAGGCCACCATCACCGTCAGGATCGCGCCGATGATCTTCGTTCCCAGCGTACCATGCAGGAAGAAGGCGAAGGCCGGCAGCCCCCACGATTGCAGCAGGCAGATGATGGTCAGGAAGCTGAGCAGGAACAAAAGGGCCCGCCGCGCATAGGGATAGTAATAATCCATGCGCGCCTGAAGGCCGGGATAGCGCTCTTCCGTCAGGGGCGAGATCTGGAACAGCTTGTTCTGCAGGCCGAAGGCAAGGATCGCGAACAGGCGCGCAAGCAGGATGACCACGATCGTCAGCGACAGCGTGCGCAGGATCCAGGTATAGCCGCCACGCACCTGCGTCGCCCAGACCAGCCACAGCGCGAAGTCAAAGAACATCGCCAGGATCCACCAGAAATGGACCATCCGGCCGACAAAGACCCAGAATGGTTTGTCCTGGAAACGCGCGGGCGGCTGCAGGGCCTCGGCCACATGTCTGCGGATGCGCCAGATGAAGACCGCAACAAGGATATGTTCAATCAGGACGACGGCGCGGATGATTGCCTCTGTCCCGCGTGCCGGCATGTCGAACACCCCGCCCAGCGTGGACAGGCAGATCACCAGAGATGGCGCGGCGACAAGGAAGTTCCACCACCGCGTGACCATGCGCGCGGTGCCATCGCTT
The DNA here is from genome assembly GCF_014843995.1 of Novacetimonas hansenii. Classification (NCBI taxonomy): domain Bacteria; kingdom Pseudomonadati; phylum Pseudomonadota; class Alphaproteobacteria; order Acetobacterales; family Acetobacteraceae; genus Novacetimonas; species Novacetimonas hansenii. The sequence goes on from NZ_CP062147.1 coordinate 914,555, forward strand.
GCGGTACACAGGCGGATGGTGGGCGAACGTGGCACGAACACCATTTCCAGCAGCAGGTACAGCGCGCGCGCGATGACATAGGCATTCGTCAGCGTCAGCGTCACCATCTCCGCCTGGTGGGTGGAGGTCAGCAGCGCCGACCCGCCATAGGCCAGCCCAAGGAACAGCGCCACCGGCAGCAGCTTGATCAGCAGGTGCAGGATGGAAAACGGGATGCGCGCGATGATGCGCAGCGTCTCGTGCTGTTGTTTGTCATCCTGTTGCCGGGCCTGTTCAGTCGCGCGTTCGTCCGCGGTTTCCTTGGTCCCGTCGGCAGACAGGGTGGCGGTGGCCTGCACGTCCTGCTGTTCATCCGCCGCGCGGACACGCTGGTTCAGGCGTGTTTCCATCGCCACGGCGCGCGCCGTCACCGCCGCCAGTGGCTTACGCAGCAACAGGGAGAACCCATGTTCCGCCAGCATGGCGAACAGGACGATCAGCGTCGCGCGACCGGTCGAATCAATCAGGATCTGGCGCGATTCCGCATTGCTCAGCGTCGAATGCACCCAGTGCCCGACAAAGGCGAGATCCTTGAACAATGCCATGAAGTTCTGTGTCTGGCGCAGGGCCACATCACGCGCATGCGACAGTTCATCAAGGAATTCGCTGCTGATGCTGTCAGGTTCAAGCGACACGTCCGAAGACGTGGCCTTGGCCGGGGTTGCCGGGGCGGGTAATCCCTTGGAGATCGCTTCCAGCGTCTTGGTGAATTCGGCGCGCTTTTGCGGGTCATTCATGACCGACAGCACCTGCTGCGCCTGTTGTGACGTCATCTGCCCCTGTGGGGCGGTATCGGCGCGGGCACCGTGCAGGGATGCAAACAGTGCCAGAAAGGAAAAGAACAGCGCAAGGCATGCCCCTGCCCTGAAACGGTGCGGGGATCGGGAAACGGTCATGGAAACGGCGGGCATGCCTCTGGTCACCTCCTGTATCGCGCCGTCCACGTGTGCATCACGGGGGGCGGGGACGGTCTCAAGGATTACGGCCCGTAGGAGTCGGGCCGAAAAATCGCGGGATTTCAAAGTATAAAGGACTATAACGAAAACAGGGTAGAACAGTTGCCGTCCGCGACGCTGTTTTCATGATTTGTCACTGTCATGCGCCCAAATCCACGGGCCTTGTGGCGGAAGGGCAATGCCGGTGCTGGGCTGCTGGCCCCCCCGTCCGGAAGCCTTGAGAGACTGTTTGAAAAGTCAGGATCAATAACATCCTGAAATCATAAAAGTTTTTGGTGAAGCTTTTTCCAAAAAGCTTCAGAAGACGCCGCCTGTTTCGATCGAAAGGCGGCACCCCAAAACTTTTCCTTTTTTATCAATGAGTTGTTTTCAAACACTCTCTAATAGGTCGGCGGTTTTCCTTATCCCCTGTCCTGTTGCGGGGGGGCTGGTTACGCTGGCGGAAAGGGCGGGGCCTCGGCCTCCAGCTCGCGGCGGATGACGAAGGTGCCGGCCAGGATATCATGCAGCCCCTGTTTGCGCCGGGTCCATGCCACCATCAGGAAGCCAATCCCGAATATCAGGAACGACAGGTATTTCCCCAGGTACCGCCCGGTCGCGCGCAGGGCGTCGATCCGGTTCCCGTGCAGGTCCGTCACCCGCATGCGGCACAGTAGCTTGCCCGGCGTCGCCTGCAGGCGGGAACTTTCGAACAGGATGTAATACAGCGCGGGCAGCACCAGCCACGCCATCTCCAGCGCGCCATGGCCATGCCAGTGGATGTGCGGCGTGTTCGACATGATCATGTAATCGGCGGGCTGGATGTACGACACGCTGTAATCGCCGCCACCGCCGCCTGGCTGCTTGTCAAAAATGGTGATCGAGACACTGGGCGAAATGATGGCGCCCAGCAGCATCAGCCCGACCCATACAAGGATCGAATCCACCAGATGCGCCACGACCCGCATCCAGAACCCGGCATAGGTCCAGACCTCCTGAAAGGGGCGTGAGGGGACGGGCTGAAAAAACTGATCGGACATCGGCTGCGCGTTCCTGCTGAATTGGACCGGTGTGTGCCCGCGAAAGGGGATGTAACAGCAATGCCACCGGATGGGGCGGAACGGAAACGGAAAAAAGCGTCCGGCGGCATACGGGCGCGAACCCCCTGTCGCCCGTCCGCACGTGGTTCCGGCCCGATGCCGGGGCGTGGCGAATGTGCCGCTGAAGCATTTCCCCCGAAAACCGGTTCGGTGAAAATGCTCCGGTTTATGGTTTTTACGAGCATCTTGACCTGTTTGAATGCACGCATTCAAACAGGATCTGCCTCTAGCTGCGGTAGGAGCCGTTGATGTCGATGTAGCCATGCGTCAGGTCGCATGTCCATGCCTGCCCGATGCCGTTGGCCAGGCCGAGGTCCACGTCGATTTCGATCTCCTGCCCCTTCATGTGGGCGACGACCGGCGTTTCATCATATCCCGCGACCACGGTGCCGTTGCGCGCGATCCATGTGCCGCCGATCCCAACCGACAGCGTGTCGCGATTGGCGGGTTCCCCACTTTTGCCCACAGCCATGACGACACGGCCCCAGTTCGCGTCCTCCCCCGCGATCGCGGTTTTCACCAGCGGGGAATTGGCGATGGCCATTGCCACGCGCTTGGCCGATTCGTCGGATGTCGCGCCGGTGACGCGGATATGCATCATCTTCGTCGCGCCTTCGCCATCACGTACCACCAGCAGCGCGAGTTCCAGTAACAGGGAGTCGAGTGCCTGTATGAAGTCCGCAAGGGCGGGGTCATGGGCATCCGTGATGGCGGGATTGCCCGCCCGGCCCGTCGCGAACAAAAGCACCATGTCCGAGGTCGATGTATCGGAATCAACCGTGGTGCAATTAAAGCTCTTTTCCGTCCCGCGCGATAGCAACGCCTGAAGCACCGGCGCCGGAAGGGCGGCATCAGTCGCGATGAACGCCAGCATCGTCGCCATGTCCGGGGCGATCATGCCGCTGCCCTTGGCGATGCCCTGGATGCGCACGGTGGTGCCCGCGATCGTGGTTTCACGCACCGCGCCCTTGGGGAAGGTATCGGTGGTCATGATCCCGCGCGCGGCGCCTTCCCACCCGTCATCCGACAGTGTCGCATACAGGCCCGGCAGCGCGTCGCTGATCTTGCGATAGGGCAGGACCTCGCCAATCACGCCGGTGGAGGCAAGGAAGACCTCACTTGCCGCGCATTGGGTCAGGCGCGCGGCGTCGGCGGCGTTGGCCTGTGTCGCCTCGTACCCCGCGCGACCGGTAAAGACATTCGCGTTGCCCGCATTCACCACCAGCGCGCGCGCCACCCCACCGGCCAGTGCGGCGCGGCACCAGTCCACCGGCGCACCGGGGCACTTGCTGCGTGTAAAGACACCCGCGACCGTCGTGCCGGGCGTGAATTCGGCCATGACAAGGTCCGTACGCCCCGCATAGCGGATGCCCGCCGCCGTGGCGCCAAAGCGGACGCCGGCCATGGGCTTCAGTTCGGGGAATGGCCGTGCAAGCGGGGAGGTGGGAAGAGCGTCAGCCATGACACATCTGGTCCTTGGTGTGGGGTGGGTTTGATCCCACGCGAAACGGGAACATGTTACACGATGCGGCACGAAATGACGCGGCAGGCCACGACAGGGCAGGTCATGGTGTTACGCATCCGCCGTGCCGGGGCGGCCGGGGCAACACGGGTCATCCCCGGCCCGGCCTGCGCGGCCCATGCGGGCCGGTCTGGCGCGGCATGGCGCGTGGGGATGCCCCGTTGCGCCATGCCGCACCGTCGCGCGATCAGTGCGCGGCGGCGGGCTGCGGGGTCGGCGCGTTGTCGGGCAACGCCTTGCCATCAGGACCGTAACGCACGATCTTGACCTGTCCCACGGCGGAACTGACGGCCTTCTGCACGCCTTCCTGAATCAGCTTCTGGCGGATCTGGTCGCGCATGGAATCCAGTGTCGGGGTCGCGGCCGTGCGCTTGCCCAGAACCTGGATCACGTGCCAGCCATACTGGGTATGCACCGGGGTCTGGCTGAAGCTGTTGGGCTGCAGGGTTGATGCCGCATCCCAGAATGCCGGCAGCATGTCGCCCTTCTTGAACCAGCCAAGGTCGCCACCGTTCTGCTTGGCCGAACCGGGGTCCTTCGACAGCTTGGTCGCCAGGTCGGCGAAATTCGCACCACCCTTGAGCTGCTTGATGATGTCGTTGGCCTGCTCCTCGGTCGGGACGAGGATGTGGCGGGCGTGGATTTCCTCCGCCCCCGGCTTGTTGGCGTAATTCTTGTCGTAATACGCCTTGACCGCGTCATCGGTCAGGCCGGGCGTGACCTGTGATGACAGATAGGCGTTCTGCAACGCGTTCTGCGCCGCGACTTCCATCTGGTGCTGCACGTCGGGCTGCTTGGCAAGGCCACTCTTCTCCGCGACGATCTGGATCGCCTTCTGGTCAACCAGCTGGTTCAGCAGAATCGGGATGATGACATTTTCCGGCAGCTTGCGTAGCTGGTCGGGCATGGTCGCGATGGCCTGGCGGATATCGTTAAGGCGGATATCCTGACCGTTGACCGACGCCAGGCGCGGGTTCGTGTCGGCCGGTGCAGTGGCCGCGGCGGGCTTGCTGGCTGCGGGGGCAGTGCCTGCGGCCAGGGCTGGAGGGACGATGATGGTGGAGGCAAGCAGGGCCATCGTGGCGATGGCCTTTGCCGGACCGAAAGTCCGCATGTGCGAAAAACCCTAATTATGGACGCGTTGGACGGCATCATGGCGAAGGCCGCCCTGTCCCGCAAGGGGGCGGGCAGGGGAATGCCTGGATGGCGATTGGGACGGTCGCAGGGAACGGCCACAGGAACCCCACAGGGTGCGCCACAGGGCGCACCACAGGGGCTGTCATTGGGGCGTCATAAGTGGAGCATCACTGAGGCCCGTCACTGGGGCCCGTCATTTGGGTCCGTCATGGGGTTTCGTCATGGGGCCCATTCACTGGGGCCATCATGATCGCCATCACAGGGCGGGGCAGGGCAGCGGTCAGGGTGGCGGTTGCAAGGGCAGGGATTCAGGGCAGGGATCAGGGCGGGCGCCATGGCAGGCATCCGGGCGGCCATCGGGACGATCATTTCGCCATGTGGTTGGGCGGCATCTGTTGACCCATGGCGACGTGGGTCCTATCTGATGGTTCCGCGCAAGAATGTTATCCGCATGCATGCCCCCCTGTGTCCATCGCCCCAAGGACGCAGGAATCGCCATCTCGGGAAGGTCCATATGTTCGCCAGTATTGCCCGTGCCCTGTTCGGAACCGCCAATGACCGGGCGTTGAAAGCGTATCAGCGGCGCATCCCCGCCATTAATGCGCTTGAACCCCAGATGCAGGCGCTTGACGATCAGGCACTCGCGGCCAAGACGGTTGAGTTCCGTGAACGCATCGCAAAGGGCGAAACCCTTGATGCGCTGCTGCCCGAAGCATTTGCCGTCTGCCGCGAGGCATCGCGCCGCGTGCTGGGGATGCGCCATTTCGATGTGCAGCTGATCGGCGGCATGGTGCTGCAGGATGGCAAGATCGCGGAAATGCGCACCGGCGAGGGCAAGACCCTGGTCGCGACGCTTGCCGTCTATCTCAGCGCGCTGTCGGGCAAGGGCGTGCATGTCGTCACCGTCAATGACTACCTCGCCAGTCGCGACGCGCAGGAAATGGGCCAGCTTTACTCTTTCCTCGGGCTTACGACGGGCGTGGTCGTGCCCAATATCCCCGAACATGAACGCCGCGCCGCCTATGCCGCGGATATCACGTACGGGACGAATAACGAATTCGGCTTCGACTACCTGCGCGACAACATGAAATACCGCGCCGAAGACATGGTCCAGCGCCCCTTCCACCATGCCATCGTCGATGAAGTCGATTCGATCCTGATTGACGAGGCGCGCACCCCGCTCATTATTTCCGGCCCGGCGGATGACAGCTCCGACCTCTACCGTTCCGTTGACGAGGTGATGGCGGTTCTGGTGAAAGACCCGGAAGCCTTTGAAAAAGATGAAAAATACCGCTCCGTCATCCTGACCGACCGTGGGGCGGAGGAAGTCGAGCAGATGTTGCGTGACGCGCAGGTGCTGCGTGAGGGCGGCCTTTACGACATCCAGAACGTCGCCGTCATCCACCATGTGCAGCAGTCGCTGCGCGCGCATACGCTGTTTACCCGCGATGTCGATTATATTGTTCGGGGTGGCAAGGTCATCATCATCGACGAATTCACCGGGCGCATGATGGATGGGCGGCGGTATTCGGACGGCCTGCACCAGGCGCTGGAGGCGAAGGAGCATGTGGAGATCCAGCAGGAAAACCAGACGCTGGCCTCCATCACGTTCCAGAACTATTTCCGCCTTTATCCCCGCCTGTCGGGCATGACCGGCACGGCGATGACCGAGGCCGATGAATTCGCGGATATTTACAAGCTCGAGGTCATTGAGATCCCGACCAACCGTCCCGTCTCGCGCAAGGATGACGATGACGAGGTTTACCTGACAGCGCGTGAGAAATACGAAGCCGTCAGTGCCCTGGTCGAAGATGTGTCGAAAAGCGGGCAGCCCGTCCTTGTCGGCACCACCTCTATTGAAAAGAGCGAGCTTCTGTCCGCCCTGCTGCACAAGCGCGGGGTCCGGCACAATGTCCTCAACGCCCGCTTTCACGAGATGGAGGCGACGATCGTGGCGCAGGCCGGCGCGCCGGGCGCCATCACCATTGCCACGAACATGGCCGGGCGTGGCACGGACATCAAGCTTGGCGGCAATGTGGAGATGCGCATCGCCCAGGAGCTTGGCGGGATCGAGGACCAGGAGGAACGCGCCCGCAAGGAAGCCGAACTGCGCAGGCAGGTGAGCGACTATCATGACACCGTGCAGAAGGCGGGCGGCCTGTATGTGATCGGCACCGAACGCCATGAAAGCCGCCGCATCGATAACCAGCTTCGTGGACGTGCGGGGCGTCAGGGTGATCCGGGCAACTCGCGCTTCTTCATCTCGCTCGAAGATGACCTGATGCGGATCTTTGGCACCGACCGTATGGGCGGGATGCTGCAGAAGATGGGCCTGAAGGAGGGCGAGGCCATCGTCCATCCATGGATCAACAAGGCGCTGGAGCGTGCGCAGAAAAAGGTCGAGGCCCGCAACTTCGACATGCGCAAGAATACGCTTAAATATGACGACGTCATGAATGACCAGCGCAAGGAGGTCTATGCCCAGCGCCGCGAATATATGTCGATGGAGGATGTGTCCCCCATCATCGCGGACATGCGCGCCGACGTCATCCACGACATGGTCGAACGTTATATTCCCGAACGTTCCTTTGCGGAGCAGTGGGACAAGGACGGCCTGTCCGCCGCCATCATGACGGAACTGTGCCTGACGTTGCCGATCGACGAATGGGCGGCGGAGGACGGGATGGACGCCACGTCCGTGGCGGAGCGGATCGAACAGGCCGCCAGCCAGGCGCAGGCCTCCAAGGCCGCGAATTTCGGCCCTTCCATCATGCGCTATGTTGAAAAGCAGGTGTTGCTGACCACGTTCGATGCGGTGTGGAAGGAGCATCTGCTTGCCCTTGACCAGTTGCGCCAGGGTATCGGCCTGCGTGCCTATGGCCAGAAAGACCCGCTCAACGAGTTCAAGCATGAGGCGTTCGAGCTGTTCAATGCGATGCTCGATCATCTGCGCCTGCGTGTGACATCGACCATGGCACGGGTCGAGGTCGCGCCCCCGGCGATCGACAATCCCTTTGCCGGTGTCGCGGCGGAGGTCCATTCCGACCCGCGTGTGCCGGGGCTGGAAAATGAGCCGGGGCCGGGCCTGCTGGCGGATGCGAATGGAAAGGTCCCCGACCTTGCGATGGCGGAGCCGATCGGGGCCGCGGCGATCATGCCCGATGATCCGTCAAGCTGGGGCGAGGTGCCGCGTAACGCAATGTGCCCTTGCGGGTCGGGCCGGAAATACAAGCACTGCCACGGGCGGCTGGCCTGAGGGGCGGCCGGTCAGGGTGCGGGTGCTGTGACCAACTGATAATAAACAAGATTTACAGGATCAGGGACGAACGATGGCGGGTCATTCCCAATTCAAGAACATCATGCACCGCAAGGGCGCGCAGGATGCCAGGCGGGCGAAGCAGTTTGCCAAGGTCATCCGTGAAATCACCGTCGCCGCGCGTGAAGGCATGCCCGACCCGGCCATGAATCCGCGCCTGCGTGCCGCCATGTCCGCCGCGCGTGAGGTGAACATGCCCAAGGACACCGTCGAACGCGCGATCAAGAAAGCGTCGGGCGCAGGTGGTGGCGATGATTATGTGGAGGTCCGTTACGAGGGGTATGGCCCCGCCGGTGTCGCGGTGATTGTGGAGGGCCTGACCGATAACCGTAACCGCACGGCGTCGGATGTACGCGCGGCATTTTCCAAGCATGGCGGATCGCTTGGCGAGACGAACTCCGTCTCCTTCATGTTCCAGCGCCTTGGTGTCGTGACCTATCCGCTTGATGTCGCGACCGAGGACGGGATGCTCGAAGCCGGGATCGAGGCCGGGGCCGATAACGTGGAAACCACCGCGGAAGGGCATGAAGTGACCTGCCCCGTGGAGTCATTTTTCGCGGTGCGTGATGCGCTGGAAACCCGATTTGGCGAACCTGCGTCGGCCAAGCTCGACTGGCGTCCCGAAACGGTCGTCACCCTGGACGAGGACAAGGCCCGCAGCGTGCTCAAGCTGATTGACGTGCTGGAAGAAAATGATGACGTCCAGTCGGTCTATGCCAATTTCGACCTGCCTGATGACGTCGCCGAAGCATTGTCGGCCTGATCGCGCACGGCGATGGTGCGGATACTGGGGATTGATCCCGGCCTGCGCTTTACCGGCTGGGGTGTGATCGAGGCACGGGACAACCGGCTGTCGCACGTGGCGGATGGCGTCATCGCAACCGACGCCGCGATGTCGGTCCCGTTACGTCTGCGCCACCTGCATGACGCGCTTTTGGAACTTGGTCGCGGTTTCGCCCCTGACGAGGCCGCGATCGAGGAAACCTATGTCAACCGTAACGGGGCCGCCACGCTGAAGCTGGGCTATGCCCGTGGTGTCGGGCTTCTGGTGCCGGTGCTTCTGGATATACCGGTGTCCGAATATGGTGCGAAATCGGTCAAGCGTTCGGTTGTTGGCACCGGGGCGGCGACCAAGGAACAGGTGGAAATGATGGTGCGACGCCTGCTGCCGACCGCGATCGCGAAACGTTCTGATGCGGCGGACGCGCTGGCGGTGGCGATCTGCCATGCCCACCATCGTGCCAGTGCCGCGCATATCGCACGCGCCACGAGGATGGCATGATCGCGCAACTGACCGGCCTTGTGGGGCAGGTGGAGGCGGATCGCTGCGTCATTGATGTCGGTGGGGTGGGCTATCTTGTCCTGGCCTCGACCCGCACCCTGTCCGCCCTGCCGCAGGGGCCAGAGGTCGCGCGCGTGCTGATTGAAACCGTGGTGCGCGAAGATGCGATCCTCCTGTATGGCTTCATCGACGCGGCGGAACGTTCATGGTTCCGTCTTTTGACCACGGTGCAGGGGGTGGGCGCGAAGGTGGCGCTGGCGATCCTGTCCACGCTTCCGGCATCCGAACTGATTGCGGCCATCGCCTCGGGTGATAAATCGGGGCTGACACGGGCGGCTGGGGTTGGCGCGCGGCTTGCGCAGCGGATTGTCACCGAACTGCGTGACAAATGCGACGGCATGCCCGGTGGCGGCGCGCCCGGCGTGGTCATGGCGGGGGTCAAGGTTACGGGCAATGGCGGCGTGATGTCTGATGCGCTGCTGGCGCTGTCGGGCCTTGGGTTCCGGCGGGCAGAGGCCCAGCCGGTCGTCGCCCGGGTCATGGACCGTCTTGACGGTGGGGGGGACCTTGACGTCATCATCCGCGAAAGCCTGAAGGAACTGGCCCGATGAGCGGACATCCCGAACGCGAGGTCGATGCCGCCCGGGGCGAGGATGACATCGCCGAAGCAAGCCTGCGCCCCCAGACGCTTGACGATTTCACCGGCCAGAAGGCCAGCCGCGAGAACCTTGCCATCTTCATCGCGGCCGCGCGGCAGCGGGGGGAGGCGATGGACCATGTGCTGCTGCATGGTCCGCCGGGGCTGGGCAAGACGACACTGGCGCAGATTGTTGCGCGTGAACTCGGGGTGGGGTTCCGTGCGACGTCCGGTCCCGTCATCCAGCGCGCGGGCGATCTTGCCGCGATTTTGACCAATTTGCAGCCGCGCGACGTATTGTTCATTGACGAGATCCACCGCCTCCAGCCCTCCATCGAGGAGGTGCTGTATCCGGCGATGGAGGATTTTCAGCTTGACCTGATCATCGGCGAAGGCCCCGCCGCGCGGTCGGTGCGCATCGACCTTGCGCCCTTTACGCTGGTTGCGGCAACGACGCGTGCGGGGCTGCTGGCGACCCCGTTGCGCGACCGGTTTGGCATTCCGCTGCGTCTGGTGTTCTACACGCCCGAGGAATTGCGCCAGATCGTCTCACGCGGGGCGCAGAAGCTGAATTTCGAACTGACCCATGACGGGGCGGAAGAGATCGCGCGCCGTTCGCGCGGGACACCGCGAATCGCGGGGCGGCTGTTGCGCCGGGTGCGTGATTTCGCCGCCGTGGCGCGATCGGGCCATGGTCCGGTGGACCGGGCGCTGGCCGATGCGGCCCTGGCGCGGCTTGAGGTGGATTCGATGGGGCTGGATGGCATGGACCGCCGTTACCTGCGCCGCATCGCGCAATACCATCATGGTGGTCCCGTGGGGGTGGAAACCCTGGCCGCCGCCCTTGCAGAGGCGCGCGACACGATCGAGGATGTGATCGAACCCTATCTGATCCAGGAGGGGCTGGTCCTGCGCACCAGTCGTGGCCGCATGCTGGGTGAACGCGGATGGCGTCATCTGGGGCTGGTGCCCCCCGCGCGCACGGCGGGGCAGGGCGACCTGCTGGGGGAGATCGGGGACGGGGCATAGGTAATCGGCATGGCGCAGCACGAGATCGATTTTCGCATCTATTACGAGGATACGGACGCCGGGGGCGTGGTCTATCACGCGCGCTATCTCGCCTTTGCGGAGCGCGCACGCACGGAGGCGATCCGTGCGCAGGGCTGTGCGGTGTCGGGGCTGCTGTCCGATTACGGGCTGGTGTTTGTCGTGCGTAACGCCGCGCTGGATTACCGTCGCCCGTTCCGTCTGGATGACATCATGCGCATCACGACTCGGCTGACGGAACTCGGCCCGGCAAGCTGTCGTCTGTTCCAGTCGTTCGCACGCGTTGACGAAGGTCACAATACCGCGCCGCAGGAGGTATGCGCCACGTTGGATGTGCGCCTTGCATGCATTCGCGCAGACGACGGGCGACCTGCCCGATTTCCGCCGCGATGGCGTGATCTATTGAATACATTGCTGGCCTGAGCAGGCTTCGCCGCGCATATTTTTCCGGTCGGAACGCATGCCGGTGACGCTCTTTTGGCGTCGGGGGTTGCAGGTAGTGCATTGCTGCGCGGAAAGCGGCTTGGCGCTGACTTGCCAAACAGGCAATGTTCGTGTTTGAGCGGACGATTGAAGGTGTGCAGGAGGCGTTTTTGGACCAAGCGGTTAACGCGGCGAATCTGGGCGCGGCTGCGGCTGGCGGATTGTCGTTATGGAGTCTGTTTCTTCAGGCGGCGATTGTCGTCAAGCTGGTGATGATGGGGCTGGTTGTCAGCAGCGTCATCGTATGGGCGATCATTTTCGACAAGATCGTGACCATCCGCCGGGTCAACCGGCAGGCCTCCGATTTCGAGGAGAGGTTCTGGGCGGGCGGCAGCCTGGAGGATCTGTATGAATCCGACGGCGCAAAGCCGATTCACCCGATGGCCGCCGTATTTGGCGCGGCAATGGGCGAATGGCGTCGGTCGTCGCGTATCACGGGCATCGACCTGGTGCATGGCGGGGTGCAGGATCGCGTCAATCGCGCCATGTCCATCACCATCACGCGCGAAATGGACCGGCTGAACCGGTGGCTGATCTTTGTCGCGACCATCGGGCCGGTGGCGCCGTTCATCGGCCTGTTCGGCACGGTGTGGGGCATCATGCATGCGTTCGGGTCGATCGCTGCCATGCATAACACCAACCTCAGCGTCGTGGCGCCGGGTATTTCCGAAGCCCTGTTTGCCACGGCCATCGGCCTTGTCACCGCCATCCCTGCCGTGATCGCCTATAACGTCATCGGCAACAGCCTTGGTGTGTTCGAGGACAGGCTGGATGCGTTCGGGACCGAGTTCGCGGCCATCCTGTCGCGCCAGTCCGAAGAAAGGGGCTGATCATGGCCGGTGGCCTGCGTGACCTGCGCCGGCGTCGTCGCCGGCGCCCCATGTCGGATATCAACGTCACGCCGCTTGTGGACGTCATGCTGGTGCTGCTGATCATTTTCATGGTCACGGCGCCGATGATGACAAGTGGTGTCAATGTGGACCTGCCGAAAACCGACGCGGCCCCCGTCAATACGGACACGAAACCCATTACGGTTTCCATCCGTTCCGATGGTTCCCTTTATCTTGGGGATAATGCCGTGTCGCCGGATGCGCTGGTGGATCAGTTGCGTGCCGCGGCGCAGAATGACCGTGAACACCGCATTTTCGTGCGCGGGGATTCACATATTGATTATGGCCGCGTCATGCAGGTGATGGGGCAGATCACGGCAGGCGGGTTCACGCACGTCGCCCTGCTGGCACAGCAGCCGCCCGGTGGCGGGCACTGATACGGGCTTGGCCAACATACTGGACAATTTCGGGAGTCCCCTGATCGTGCCGCCTCCGCGTCGTTCCGAACGTGTCCTGCTGCGCCGTTCGATCCTTGTATCGGGCGGCCTGCACGTGGCGTTGCTGCTGGCGGTGATATTGCGCCTGCCGGTGCCAACGCCGCCTGAACCACCCCCACCACCCACGGTGGAGATGGAATTTACATCCGATTCCGGCGATGCCCCCCCGCACAAGGGGGAAAAGCCCGCGCCCAAACCTGCGCCCGCCCCGGCCCCGGTGCCCAATCCGGCCCCGCCCGCGCCGACACCGCCGGAAAAGGAACCCAACGAGGAGGCAGCCCCCCCCCCGCCGCCGCCTCCTCCCATGCCGCCGCCGCAGGAGGCACCGGCCCCCACGCCGGATACCCCCACGCCCCCCAAGGCGGAGGAACCGTCGCCTGATGCGCTGAAGCTGCCGCCGCAGCCACAGTCGGTGCCCGCGCCCGCAAGCGCGCCGGTGCCGCCTTCGCCGCAGCCGGAGGATAATGCGCCGCCAAAGGTGCAGGAATTCTCCCACATCACGCAGCCGAACGAGACGAAGAAGGCTGTGCCGGACACGCATTCGCTGTTGGCGACGCTGGATTCCTTCCGTGCGGACCAGAAGCAGACCCATCCGCCCAAGGCCCGCGCCAACCCGGCACAGGGGGGGGCGCCCGATGGTGGCGGTGCGCCTGACGGAGATATTACCCAGTCCATGAGTGCGGCCGACCAGAAGGGCATCGGCAATGCCGTGCGACGCTGTTATTCCGAAGATACGGCCGCGCGTAATTATGCGCAGTTCGTGGCGCATCTTGTGGTGACGGTGGATGCCACGGGCACGGCACGCATCGTGGAATTCGCACCGCAGACACAGGCGCGCATGGATAGCGACCCGTCCTATCGCGCGCTGGCGGAACGCGCGCGTGATGCGGTGCTGAGCCCCACCTGCGCCAAGCTGCCAATTCCCAAGAACCTGCTGGGCCAGACCCGACAGTTGAAATTCGTATTTCGTCCATAAAAGCAGGACGAGACCGAGGAGACGATTGAGATGAGTCCAAGTGTAAAGCCTGTTATCCCCGATGCGGATGCCGATCGCCTGGCCGCTGCGTTTGGTCGCCGTGGCGTCATGGGGGCGGGGATCGCGGGGGGGCTGCTTGCGACGCCGCTGTTCGCGCCCGTGGGCGTGGCGCATGCCCAGTCGGCGGCCCCGGATGCGGAAATTACCGTGGATCAGGCCCGTACTGCGCCGATTCCCATTGTCATCCCGTCATTGGGGAACGGGATCGGACAGCAGATCACCGATGTCATTTCCGCCGATCTGGGGAATTGCGGCCTGTTCCGTCCCATTTCGGCCTCCATGCCGACGGGGCGTCCCGATTTCGCGACGTACAAGACCATGGGTGCGCGTGCGATGGTGTCCGGGCGTGCGGAAAATACCGGGTCGTCCATCCGGGTGGAATTCCGCCTGTGGGATGTGACCACCGGCAGCCAGATCCAGGGGACAGCCTATACCGCGTCAAGCCAGGATTGGCGGCGGATCGCGCATGTGATTTCCGACGTGATCTATACGCGCCTGCTGGGGGAGAAAGGGTATTTCAATTCCCGCATTGCTTATGTCGCGATGTCGGGGCCGCGTTCGCACCAGACGCGCCGCCTTGCGATCATGGACCAGGACGGCGCCGACAGCCGGTATCTGACCAGCGGGCAGTGGGATACGATCACCCCGCGCTTCAACCCGGCGAATAGCGAACTCGCCTTCATGTCATATATCAACAACCGTCCGCGCGTTTACCTGTTCAACCTTAATACGGGGCAGCAGCGTATGCTTGGCGAGTTTTCGGGCATGTCATTCGCGCCGCGTTTCAGCCCGCGCGGCGATACGGTGGTCCTGTCGGTGACGCGCGGCAGCGGGTCCGACCTGTATTCGGTGGATTTGTCGAGCATGTCGCGCCATCAGATCACGGCATCGGGCGCGATTGACACCAGCCCGTGCTACAGCCCCGATGGGTCACAGATTGTCTTTAACTCCGATCGTGGCGGCTCCCCGCAGCTTTATGTAATGCCGGCCACCGGGGGCGATGCAAAGCGCATTTCCTATGGCCATGGGCATTACGGGTCGCCCGTATGGTCACCGCGTGGCGACCTGATCGCATTTTCGCGTATCGCCAACGGTTCCTTCTCTCTTGGTGTCATGGCGCCTGACGGGACGGGGGAACGTATCCTGACGCAGGGCTTTACAGTGGAAAGCCCGACTTTCTGCCCAAATGGCCGGGTTCTTGCTTTCTGTCGCCAGACCGCCGCCCATGCGGGCGGCGCGGGGTTCAGCTCCGGCATCAGCAGCATTGACATCACCGGCTTCCACGAGCGTCCCCTGCCGGTCGGCAGTTCGTCCGATCCGACATGGTCGCCCCTGAACCAGTAAAAGGAGACATTTTTACAACAGTCGATGGGTACAATATCATGCAGCATTTCGTCGCGTGATGGTCCGGTATGTGTCCACTTCAACTTGACGATCATGGTGCCGATGAAGTATTCATGCCGCAGGTCTCCAGCGTTCGCGGGTCTCTGTTTACGTTTGTTGGCAGGGCAAAACGAGACTCGGGACCAGCAGAATTTGTACCCGGAAATTTAACAAGTGGTTTCAATATAAAAGAAACCAATCCAGGATCAAAAGTAATGAGACTGAAGCTTCTTGGCGCCGCTGGCATGGCTCTCTTCCTTGCCGCCTGCTCCGATCACACGAACAAGGCCGTCAACACCGGCGCCGCCACCCAGCAGCAGACCGGCCCCGTGCCCGGCAGCGAAGCCGACCTGGTGGCGAACGCGGGTGATCGCGTGTTCTTCGAACTGAACCAGAACTCCCTGTCCGCCGACGCAAAGGCGACGCTGGACCGTCAGGCTGCCTGGCTTGCAAAGTATCCGCAGGTCAACATCCAGATCGCCGGCAACTGCGACGATCGTGGGACCGAGGAATACAACCTTGCCCTGGGTCAGCGTCGTGCGAACGCCGCCCATGACTATCTGGTGGCCAAGGGTGTCGCGGCTTCGCGCATCACGACCATCTCCTACGGCAAGGACCGTCCGACCGCCCCTGGCGATGACGAAGCTTCCTGGTCGCAGAACCGCAACGCGATTTCCGCGGTGCAGTAAGGTTTCCTTTCCCGTCATGGGAAATGGAGGTTTTAACGGAGCCGGTCGGGTGCTTATCACCCGGCCGGTTTTGTTTTAGGTATATGCCTGTTCCATCCGGTCCCGTACATACCGGCAAGATATAAATGCTCAAGAAGAGGATTCCATCCATGCGGTCTGTTGTGTCCAGCTTTGTTCACGCGGGGCGGCGGTCGCTGCGAACTGCTCTTTTGGGGATGGTGATGGGGGGGGCAGTCCTGCATGTTGGTGCGGCGCGGGCCGATGATAACGGCAATCTTGTGCTGCAACTGCTGGAGCGTGTGAATACGCTGGAGGAGCAGACCCGCGACATGCGCGGACAGATTGATCAGTTAAACAATCAGGTGCAGCAGCAGAATGCGACACTGAGCAAGCAGATCGCTGATATGAATTTCGCGATGCAGAACGGGCACGGTGGCGCATCGGGTGGTGCCGCCAGCGCGGCTTCGACCGCGGCAGCGGGGGCAGCGCCGCTGGCGTCGGCGGATGGCGCAGCACCAGCGAAACGTACGGCGGCTGATATCCTGAAGGACGGGAATGCGGCCTTGCTGCGGCAGGATTACACCGCCGCGCAGGCGGATGCGCAGCAGGTGCTGTCCGGTCCCAAAAGTGTGCGTCAGATTGATGCGCAGTATCTGCTGGCGCAATCGCTGGCGGGACAGAAGCAGTATCGCCAGTCGGCGCTGGCTTATTATGACACCTATAACCGTTCCCCCCATGGGGCCCGTGCGCCAAGTGCGCTGCTGGGGGTTGCCGCGACATTGGTGGCGTTGGGGGACAAGGCATCCGCCTGTCAGGCACTGGACAAGTTGTCGAGTGAATTTCCAGAACCAGAACCCCGCATCCGCAGTGCGGAAGGCATCTATCGCAAAAAGGCGAAGTGCGGCGGTTGATGGTTCCTGTCAGTAGAGGGTGACAGACTGTTTGCAAGGTGAAATCAGGCAACCAGTTGGAATGATAAAATTTTTGACCACTTTTCCCAAAGCTTTGAAAAATATTGTTTTTTTAAACGGTTGAAGTAACGCCTGATTTTCTCATTTCATTGTCAAAAGCCTGTTTCCAAACAGTTTTCTGGAGATTGTTTAAAAACAGACCATTGATAGGAAATAAGAAAAGTTTTTGGGGGCCGCCTTTCGATCGAAAAAGGCGGCGTCTTCTGAAGCTTTTTAGAAAAAGTTTCACCAAAAACCTTTATGATTTCAGGATGTTGTTGATCCTGACTTTTCAAACAGTCTCTTGGACGACGACGTTTCCTGTGAAGCTTTTTTTGGGAATGCTTCACAAGCTGTCGCCCTGTCTGAAACAGCGATGTCCGGGAATTTATATTGGTTTCGGTATGTTGGTGGGGCTGCATTTTCAGACAATCTCTCAGGCATTGCGGGGCGGCGGGGCAGGATGGATGACACCACGCGCATGATGCGTGCGCAGGGCGGCCGGGTGATTGGCGATGCCGGATTCGCGCGATGCATGCAGGCGTTGGGACCATGGTTGCCCGATGGGCCTGATGCGGTGCCGGTTGCAATCGCGGTATCCGGGGGGGCGGACAGTCTGGCGCTTGCGTTGTTGACGCGGCGGTGGCGGCGCGCGGTTGTCGGGCTGGTGGTGGATCACGGGTTGCGTGCGGAATCGGCGGATGAGGCCGCACGGACGGTGCGTTGCCTTGCAGGGATGGATATTCCTGCACGGTTGTTGCGTCTGCGGGGGTTGCTGCGTGGTCCACGCATGGCCGAACGTGCGCGACGCCTGCGTTATCAGGCGTTGTGTCACGCCTGCCGCGAACTGGGCTGTCTTGACCTCCTGCTTGGCCATCATGGTGATGATCAGGCTGAAACCGTCATGATGCGCCAGCGTGCGTCCAGTGGCCCCGACGGGCTGGCGGCGATGGCGCAGGCGGTCGCGGGGGCTGATGTGCGGTTTGTGCGGCCGTTGCTGGGTGTGTGCAAGGCTGATCTTTACGCCACCTTGCGTCATGCGGGCATCGACTGGGTGGAGGACCCGTCCAACACCGATCTGCGCACCGAACGCGCCCGGGCGCGACATGCACTGTCAACGGATGCGCAGTTGCGGCGGGTATGCCTGCAAACGGCCCAGCAGGCGGGGGGGCGGCGTATGGCGCGTGATGCGCAGGATGCGCAATGGCTGGCGGCTCATGCCCGCTTTGATGCGGGGGGATGGGTCGGCCTGCCCCGTATGTTGCCGCCCGAACGGGTGCTGTCCGCGCTGGTGCGCACCGTATCCGGCCATGAATATCCCCCTTCGCCCGGTGGCGTTGCCGCCCTGTGTGCGGTTCCGCGTGCTGCGACCCTGGGCGGGGCGTGCCTGCTGGCCCATGGTGGGGGATGGTTGCTGGCGCGGGAGGAAGCGGCGATGCAGGGGCATGTCCGCGCCCGTGCGGGCATATGCTGGGACGGGCGTTTCGTCTTGCATGTGGATGGGGTGGCGGATGGGGCGGTCCCTGCGCTGTCGGACCTGTATGTCGGTGCGGCCGGGGCGGTCGCCACATGGTGGCCGCGCGAACGGGGGCGGCCCCCCTTTCCTGCGCGCGTGTTGCGCACGCTGCCCGCGCTGCATCGGGGCGGACGGGTGGTGGCGGTGCCGCATATGGGGGTATTCGCCCCCGGCATGGAACAGGGGTGGCGTTTTGCCTTTGCCCCGCCCTGTCCGGCGACAATGCTTGCCAGATTTACCCCATCAGGGCAGATTCATCACCCCGTTTGACAGAAAGGTCTGTCATGGGGGGTGTGAATATGCCTTGATCGTCCTATGTAAGAAAGACGTAACAGGAACTTGGTGTCTGTCAGTTGGCCTGCCCCGGTGGGCCCACGAGGGCGTCAGCACATGGAACAGTGGGCAAGATGAATAATTTCGGCCGGAACCTGGCCCTGTGGGTAATCATCATTGTGCTGCTTCTGCTGCTGTTCAACGTTTTCCAGCCGGGAAGCGCACAGCACGCATCGCAGCAGTTGGCGTATTCGGATTTCATCGGTGACGTAAACACCGGGCATGTGCGCTCTGTCGTGGTGCAGGATCACACGATTACCGGCACCCTGACCGATGGGACATCGTTCGATACCTATGCGCCGCAGGACCCGACATTGATCTCGCGCCTGACGGACAAGGGCGTCGAAGTCGTGGCAAAGCCGATCGACAGCGACACCAATCCGTTCCTGCGCTATCTGATCAATTACGCACCGCTGCTGCTGATGGTGGGGGCATGGATCTTCATCATGCGCCAGATGCAGTCCGGCAGCGGGCGCGCGATGGGCTTTGGCAAGTCGCGGGCGCGGATGCTGACGGAAAAACAGGGACGCGTCACATTTGACGATGTCGCCGGCATTGATGAGGCCAAGGGCGAATTGCAAGAGATCGTGGACTTCCTGCGCGATCCGCAGAAGTTCACACGTCTGGGTGGCAAGATCCCCAAGGGCGTGCTGCTTGTCGGCCCGCCCGGCACGGGTAAGACGCTGCTTGCCCGCGCCATCGCGGGGGAGGCGAACGTCCCGTTCTTCACCATCTCCGGCTCGGACTTTGTTGAAATGTTTGTCGGTGTTGGCGCCTCACGTGTGCGCGACATGTTCGAACAGGGCAAGAAGGCCGCGCCATGCATCATCTTCATCGACGAAATTGACGCCGTGGGCCGCCATCGTGGCGCGGGCCTTGGCGGTGGCAATGATGAACGCGAGCAGACGCTTAACCAGATGCTGGTGGAGATGGACGGTTTTGACAGCAATGAGGGCGTGATCCTGATTGCCGCGACCAACCGGCCCGATGTCCTGGACCCCGCGCTGCTGCGTCCGGGTCGTTTTGACCGGCAGGTCGTGGTGCCGAACCCCGATGTTGCAGGGCGTGAGAAGATCCTGCGCGTGCATATGCGCAAGGTGCCGCTGGCGTCCGATGTCGATCCCAAGGTGATTGCGCGCGGCACGCCGGGCTTTTCTGGCGCGGACCTTGCCAACCTTGTGAACGAGGCGGCATTGATGGCGGCGCGCATGGGCAAGCGCACGGTCGCGATGCTGGAGTTCGAGAACGCCAAGGACAAGGTCATGATGGGCGCGGAACGCCGTTCGCTGGTCATGACCGATGACGAGAAGAAGATGACCGCCTATCACGAGGGCGGGCATGCGCTGGTGGGTATCCTGACGCCGGGGTCCGACCCGGTGCACAAGGCGACGATCATTCCGCGTGGCCGTGCGCTGGGCATGGTCATGAGCCTGCCGGAAAAGGATCGTTATTCCGAAAGCCGTTCGTGGTGCATTGGCAAGCTGACGCTGGCGATGGGTGGTCGCGCGGCAGAGGAAATCATCTTTGGCCCCGACAATGTCTCGACCGGGGCATCGGGCGACATCAAGATGGCAACCGATGTTGCGCGCCGCATGGTCACTGAATGGGGCATGAGCGAGAAGCTCGGCATGGTGGCCTATGGTGGCAACGGACAGGAGGTCTTCCTTGGTCACAGCGTGACCCAGAACAAGAACGTGTCCGAGGAAACCGCGCGTGAGATTGATAACGAGGTCCGTAGCCTGATTGATGCGGCCTATCTCAAGGCGCGGACATTGTTGCTGGATCACATTGATCAGTTGCATCGCCTGGGTGAGGCGCTGTTGGAATATGAAACCCTGACGGGCGAGGAAATCCGTCAGGTCCTGCGCGGTGAGAAGATCACCCGCGTTGTGGTGGATGATCCGATGCCCGAAAACCGGCGCCCGTCGGTTCCGCCTTCGGCCCCCACGGGGTCCTTGCCGGGGCCTGCGGTCGGGCCGGATGTCGGTCCCGCGCCCCAGCCGGGCTGACGCCCCGGGGCGCAGTTTCCGGGGGGCGTTTCATGATGGATCGGGATGGCGGAAGGACCGGATGGGTTCTTCCGCCATTCTTTTTTGGGCGGTTTGAAAAGAGGGTTCCTATTGACGCACCGGGGGTAATCAAAAGTTCTGGTGAATCTGTTTGTCACAGGCGCCGAAAGGCATCTTTTTTATCAAACGGTTGGTTCTGCATGTTTTCTTGGGGACTGTTGGAAAACACATCATTGATAAAAAAGAAAAGTTTCTGGGTGTCGCCTTTCGATCGAAAAAGGCGGCGTCTTCTGAAGCTTTTTAGAAAAAGATTCACCAAAAATCTTTATGATTTCAGTGTGTTATTGAGGCCGACTTTCAAACATCCTTATTGCGGCATACGAGACGGTAACGAATGGACATGACGGACGACAGGCTTCTTGAACCGCTGGGGCTGCTGTCGGGGCCGGCGGCGGCTGATGCGGTGCGCCTTGGCGTGGCGCGATGGCTGTGTGGCGGGCCGGCGGCCTTTACGCTTGCGCGGTTATGGCGCGGATATCGGGACATGGGGCTGGTGCGTGTGGATGCACTCCCGCCGGGATGGGATGATGTCCTGGCACGGGTCTGTGCCCCCCTGGGGGCGGCGGGCTTGCCAGATGGGGCGCGGGTGATGGGGATCGTCAATGTCACCCCTGACAGCTTCAGCGATGGCGGGCGGCATCTGGTGGTGGATCATGCGGTTGCCGCGGCGGTGGATATGCTGGCGCAGGGGGCGGTATTCCTTGATATCGGGGGGGAAAGCACACGCCCCGGTGCCGCGCGTGTTACCCCGGCGCAGGAATGGGACCGGATCGCCCCGGTCATTACCGCGTTGCGCAATGACGCGCGGACATGCAACGCCGTGATTTCGGTCGATACACGCCATGCACTGGTCATGGGTCATGCGCTGGCGGCGGGGGTGGACGCGATCAATGACGTATCCGCCCTGATGCACGACCCGGCGGCGGCGGCCGTGGTGGCGCATGCGGGCTGCCCTGTCATGCTGATGCATATGCGTGGCACGCCGGAGACGATGAACGATCATGCGACCTATACCGATGTCGCGGTGGATGTCGTGCGCGAACTGCGTGAACGTATTGACCATGCCGTGGCGGCGGGGGTGGCGCGTGGGCGTATCATGGTCGATCCGGGGATCGGCTTTGCCAAGACCGCGGCGCAGAACATGGAACTGCTGGCCCGGCTGCCATTGCTGGCCAATCTGGGGTGCCGTGTGGTGCTGGGTGTGTCGCGCAAGCGTTTCGTGGGGCAGGTGACGGGCGTGGCGGACGCTGCGTCGCGCGATCCGGGCAGCATGGCCGCCAGCCTGCCCGGGCTGGTATTCGCGAACACGATCCTGCGCGTTCATGACACAGGCACCATGATGCAGGGCCTGAAGATATGGCAGGGACTGGATTGCACGCAGCAGGTAAGGTAGGTCCATGCACACCAGTTCAAGCAGCCCGGGGATGGCGCAGGCATGACGAAGACAAGAAGACTGTTCGGGACCGATGGGATTCGGGGTACCGCCAACCAGGACCCGATGACGGTTGAAATCGCGCAGAAACTGGGTCAGGCCGCCGGCCTGCGTTTCATTCAGGGAACGCATCGTCACAGCGTGCTGCTGGGCAAGGATACGCGGCTGTCGGGTTATATGATCGAATGCGCACTGGTTTCCGGCTTTTTGTCGGCGGGGATGGATGTCACGCTGGTCGGTCCCATGCCCACGCCCGCGATTGCCATGCTGACGCGTTCGTTGCGCGCCGACCTTGGGGTCATGATTTCCGCCTCGCATAATCCTTATGGCGATAATGGCATCAAGCTGTTTGGCCCGGACGGGTTCAAGCTGTCTGATGAGGTCGAGGCAGAGATCGAGGAAACCATGCGTTCCGACCTCAGCGGACGTCTGGCCGCCCCCGATCAGATCGGGCGGGCCTCACGCCTTAATGACGCTGCTGGGCGGTATATCGAAAGTGCGAAATCCTCCTTCCCGCGTGGCCTGCGGCTTGATGGGTTGCGGATCGTCATTGATTGCGCCAATGGCGCGGCCTATCGCGTTGCGCCCACGGCGTTGTGGGAACTGGGGGCAGAGGTCATCCGCATTGGTTGTGACCCTGACGGGATCAACATCAACGAGGGCTGTGGCTCCACCCGGCCGGAGGCGTTGTGCGCTGCGGTCACGCGCCATCGCGCCGATATCGGCATTGCGCTGGACGGGGATGCGGACCGGGTGCTGATCGCGGATGAGAAGGGACGCCTGATCGACGGGGATCAGATCCTTGCCCTGATCGCTCGGTCATGGCTGAAGCAGGGGCGGCTTGCGGGGCGGCAGATCGTTGCGACCGTGATGTCGAATATGGGGCTGGAACGGTTCCTGTCCGAACAGGGGCTGGAACTGATCCGCACCGCCGTGGGCGATCGTTACGTCGTGGAGAAGATGCGCGAGCTTGGTGCGAACCTTGGCGGGGAGCAGTCGGGGCATATGCTGCTGTCGGATTTCGCCACCACGGGCGACGGCCTTGTCGCGGCGTTGCAGGTGCTGGCGGTGCTGGTGGAGGATGGACGTCCGGCAAGCGAGGTCTGCCGGATGTTCACGCCCTATCCGCAATTGCTGCGCAATGTGCGTTTTGCCGGGCGCAGCCCGTTGCAGGACCCCGCCATTGCCGAAGCCCGCCGCGCGGCAGAGGCGCTGCTGGGTGCGCGCGGGCGTCTTGTGCTGCGTGAAAGTGGGACCGAACCCCTGATCCGTGTGATGGTGGAAGCGCAGGATGAACCGTTGGTCCGCCAGGTAGTGGACGATATGTGTGCCGCCATCGCCGCTGTTCAGATGATGGCCTGACCATGCGGGGGCGCATCCTTGCCATCGCAGGCAGCGACAGCGGCGGCGGTGCGGGCATACAGGCGGACATCAAGGCGATCACCGCGCTGGATGGTTTCGCGATGACCGCCATTACCGCCCTGACCGCGCAGGACACGTGCGGCGTGCATGGTGTGTTGCCTGTCCCGCCGGATTTCGTCACCGCGCAGATGCGCTGCGTAATGGATGATATTGGTGTGGATGCGTTCAAGAGCGGGATGCTGGGCCATGACGGGGTCATAAACGCCGTGGCCGACATGATCGCAACCCGTCCGGATGTGCCCTATGTGCTGGATCCTGTGATGGTGGCAAAGGGCGGGGCCTCGCTGCTGCATGCTGCGGCGGTGGCCGCGCTGACGACCCGCCTGCTTCCGCTTGCGACCCTGTTGACCCCCAACCTGCCCGAAGCTGAGGTGCTGTTGGGCCGACCGGTGCGTGCGCATGGTGACATGCGGCGCGCGGCGTTGGACCTGCGTGACATGGGGGCGTGTGCGGTGCTGCTGAAGGGGGGGCATCTGCCGGGGGATGAACTGGTGGATGTGTTCGTGGATTCGGACGGAACGGTGGAAAGTTTTACCTCCACACGCGTACGGACCGCACATACCCACGGCACCGGATGCACGCTTGCCAGTGCCATCGCGGCGGGACTGGGGCAGGGAATGGCGTTACCTGCGGCCATTTCCCGTGCGCGCGCCTATCTTTATCGCGCCATCATGGCCGCGCCTGGCTATGGCCATGGGGCAGGTCCGGTCAACCACGCAGTCGATATCACGACATAGTGATACAGGGGGCATGTGCCCCCTGTCATGACCTGTGATGTGACGGGACCATTCCCCTGTCCGGCGGCACCGTCATGACCATTGCAATACATGAAAAAGCAGGGGCGATAACCTGCGCGTGTATGCCTACAACCCGCGGTTACATGCCGTTTTCTTTACATTTATGCGCTAAGGAACCGGCTGGTCCGGGGTGGCAATGGCATGGATAATTCCCTGCCATCATGACCAACATTACACGCGAAACGTGTCATTTCTGGGGCGTGGCATCTGTCCGGTTGATGCACGATAAATAAATAAATTCCTGCTTTGATGACAAATTATCGACATTAAATAGTATATTTCAGCCACACATAGGAACATATTCTCTTGATGAATGAGTGTGTGGTGGCTTATTCACAACCATGAGATTGTTTCATAAAAAAAATACACTTATAGGTAGTAACACATATTAACAAAAATATTGGTGGTCGATATGCGTGTTTTACTCGTTGAACCGGATAAGGCCATGATGGACAAGGAAGCCAGCCAGTTGCAGGCGGTTGGCTTCATGGTCGATCATGCGACCTCCGGGCATGATGCGATTGCGATGCTGAAACTGTATGACTACGACATTGCCGTCCTTGAACTCGGCCTGCCGGACATGGAAGGCCACGATGTCGTCCGGCGCTGCCGCGCGGCGCGGATCGCCACGCCGATCCTGATCCTGTCCGCGCAGGACAGCGCACAGGCCAAGGTGAAGGCGTTTTCAACCGGGGCGGATGATTATGTGACCCGCCCATATGATCCGATGGAACTGACGGCGCGCATGCAGGCGGTCATCCGCCGGTCCAAGGGATATAGCGAGCCGACATTGCAGGCCGGGGCGCTGCGTCTTTCCCTCGACAGTCGTGACGTTTCGGTCAACGGGCGGTCCGTTCACCTGACGGGCAAGGAATACATGATCCTTGAGCTGTTGCTGCTGCGCAAGGGCATGGTCCTGACGAAGGATGCGTTCCTCAATCACCTGTATGGCGGCATGGATGAGCCGGAGATGAAGATCATCGATGTCTTTATCTGCAAGCTGCGCAAGAAGCTGCAAAAGGCGGGCGGTGAAAACCTGATCACCACGGTCTGGGGGCAGGGTTACATGCTCAAGGACGATGCTGTCACCACGCTTCCCATGCCAGGCGCGGGCAAAGGGGAAATCGCGCCCCATGTCGCGGCGCAGGCCACTGCACACAGCGTAGGCGGTTCCGTGGTCTGATCCTGACCTGATGATGGTCATGCGACGCACGTAACAGCATCGCCCCCAATGCTGTTGACCAGATGTCTGAACAACCCGTCATGAATTCCTTCATGGCGGGTTTTTCGTACCTGTTGCCATCGCGCCTGTTGCGGGCATGATGACGGTGACGTCTGGAATGATCCGGTGATAAAGCACCTGAAATCACGTGCACGCGCTTCCAGAACGTTGTGAACTTTGGACAATGCCTGCGTAATACGACATGTGCCGGTCGGCTTTTGGAAAAAATATGCGGGGCCATATGCTGGCCCCGCAAAGTTTAAAAGTGATAATTCGATATGCGATGCCCCCATCGCCCCTTAGATATCGCACGGGTTTTTTTGACCGGACATGAGATAGATCAAAGTCGATGAAAAATAATGTATCGACGTGCCGGGATCTGTCATCGCGCGGCAGGAACGTGATATTTTCCCCTGATGAACCATGCGTCATGTCCTGCATGGCATCCTGTTCGGCTTTGCCAGCGTTTCGGATCGGGAATATGAACGGGGTGGAACAAGGGGTATCTGGATGAAAACCAAGATCAGGACGAATCGGAATCTGTTGGCGGTCCCGGCATTCATGACCGTGGCGTGCCTGTCGCTTGCGGGATGTGAAAGCGTGCGTGACCAGATTGCCGATCGCGAAAACAGCCTCGCCGCCGCAGGGTTTGTCGCGCGCCCGGCGAATACGCCGCAACGTCAGGAAATGCTGCAGAAGCTGCCACCGAACCGTTTCTTGCAAAAACCGTTCGGGGACCATGTCCTTTACATCTATTCCGATCCCAAGGTCTGCAACTGCCTGTATGTTGGCAACCAGGCTGCCTATGGCCGGTACCAGTCCTATGTCCAGGCGCAGAATCTGGCGGATCAGCAGCAGATGACCGCGGATATGTATGAAGATGCCTCCTGGAACTGGGGCATGTGGGGCTGGGGCGGTGGTGGCTGGGGCGGTGGCTGGGGTGGACCTGGCATGGGCATGTGGTGATGCCCGGTCCCGGCGCGCCCCGGTTCACGGGGCACCGGGGCAACCCCGCCATGCGCCCGGCGGGTTATTTCAGGCGATGGTCGGCATAGACGATCATCTGCCAGGCCTCCTGCGTGCCCAGCCGGTGGGGATGGGCATGGATGGGGGGCAGGAGCTGTCCCTCTGGTGTGGCGATTTCAAAACCGCATCCCACACACCGATAGATGCCCGAATGTGGTGCAGGCGTACGCGGATGATGCAATCGGTCGAATTCGGCGTCGGTCCACACCGTTAGGAATTGTGAAGACTGGTACAGCGCCATTCAGGTCTCCCTACGTTACGTCCTGGCGGATACGGCAGCACCCTGCCTGCGGGGGCATGGCGGTTCATTGAAACCGAATGTGCCACAGGTATAAATGTGCCAGAAGAATAACGGTTTGTCGCCATCGCTATGACCGGTCCTGCTATGGCCACCGATACGGGCGGGCATATCAGGGTATTTGAGTGGGAAAACCTGATACGAAATTGTAATTATACAGTTTTTTCGGGCTTGCCTTCATGCGTATCGAAGCGCACCTCCACAGGATTTCGATGTATCACTGGCGCACTGGTCTTGCAGGCCGTCGTCTAGGGCATTTCCACCGAAAACCGGTTCGGTGAAAATGCTCCGGTTTATTGTTTTTACAAGCATCTTCACCTGTTTGAAGGCACGCATTCAAACAGGATCTGCTTTAGTCATCCGAATGCAGGGTTGTGAACTGTTCGATATCGGAAATGACGATACCGTTCAGTCCCCCATGCGCCGCCACCCATTGGAATGCGTCGGGGTCGGTATCGAATGTCGGGTCGAAGTGGTCGCCATGCACCACGCCATAGGCCTGATAATACACATGGGGGGTGGCGGGGATATGATCCGCCGTCCATGTCCAGTCTTCCGACAGGACGGCCCGTGCCGTGACGCTGGCGCAGGGATGGGCGCGTGTCAGGGTGGCGGCAGTGTCGATCATGATGGCGGCCTGTGGGCGGTGATAGCCGTTGTCGCCGCCAATATCTTCCATCTGCAATGCGCGCCTGCGCTGTTCCTCCGCCCGGGGCAGGCCCCGCCATCCATCGCCAAACGGGGCGGCATGGGCGCGGTCCAACGGGTCGTCCGCCGGGCCAAAGGCATGTCCGGCGTAATTGAAGACAGTGCCCGGCGGCACCGTGATCGAATCGAAATGTGGGGTATTGGGCGCGGGGTCCGATTCCGCAACGCGGCGATCAAAGCAGATGCGGATTTCGCCGCCCCATGCCGTATGCGGGTGCAGGGGCATCAGGCCGGTCATGATTCCAGCCATTCCTGCCATCAGGGCGAATCGTCTCATTGGCCTGTCCTGCGCAGGGCTGCGGCCCGGATCGTCTGCGCGGTAGGGCCGCAGCATATCCGACCAATGGCGTTATGCCCGTGTCCGCCCTGTGTGGTCGATCCTGCGGTCCATCCTGTACGGCCTGACCCGGCGACACCATGTTTGCGGTGCGCCGGGCTGGCTGTCATGGGGTGTTACTTGCTTTTTTTGGCCTTGCCGCCTGCCGGGGCGTCAGGTGTTTCGACCATGTCCTCGGTCACGAAACGGATCGAGTTCTGGGCATCGGCCAGGGCTGCGTCCGCGCCCTTTGTGTCCTTGCCCGCCAGCAGGTTGGTGGCGCGGTACACGTCATCGGCGCTGGCCTGCAGCGGTGCGATGGCAAGCACAAAGTCCACGTCAACAGCCGCAACCTGAAGGTTCTGGCTGGCCTGCGCGGTCTTGCCCTTGTTCAGGCTGGCATTGGCGGCGGTGATGGCCGTGCCCTTGGCCGAGGTCGGTTCAAGGTCTTCCGTCACGATATATTCGCCATCAACCGGCAGCCATGCGACGGGCTGCGTGTTCGGTGCGGTGGTCGGGACGGGCGCGCCAGCCGGAACCTTCTTGGGCTTGGAAAGCTGGGATTCCGCCTTCATGAAGACGCGGTTGTCGGTCTTGGCGCGGGTAAAGGCATTGTTGGCATCGGTCAGCAGCTTCGTCGCGCCTGCGGTATCGCCATTGGCCAGTGCGGTGCGGGCCATCGTGATATCGTCGAATGCACGGCTGCCGTCGATCGACAGCTTGGTAAAGTCGCGATTGACGGCGCGCGTGTTCGACGGCGTGGCGGAAGCAACGCCCGTAGCCGCACCCAGCATCAGCAGCGAGGCAGACAGAAGTCCGATTTTCTTCATTTCCATGACCCTCTGAAAATATTTGGCTGATATGATTACCCGCAAACCTTCGCAACAATAAGGGGCACATGTGCATCCCGGCTCCTCTTTCCTCGCATGTCATGCACGCGGCATCCCGCCATGGGATGGGAATGGGGGGCTGCATCGTCAAATCCGGTATGTCTTATGGTGCGGTGTGCGCTAGGATGGGGTGTTTCGTTCCGTATGGGAACGAAGACGACAGAACTTAAGGAAATCGACCCATGTCCGAATGTACGACAAAGTGCCCGTCCAAGTCCCCTTGCCTTAAGGGTATTCTGGCGCTTGGGGCCATTGCTGGCCTGGTCTTCTTCTTCGTCAAGAAAAAGAAGTGCAACGGCTGATTGTCAGTCATGTGGCGCGGCCGTGGCCCCTTTGGGCCGCGGTGCGCCACACCGGCGGGCATGTCCCCCGGATATGCCCATGACGGAGACGCCCATGACGGATGGCGCCACGCCGTGGGCAATACAGGCGCCGGACGTGCGGCGGATCATCCATGTGGATATGGATGCATTTTATGCCTCGGTGGAGCAGCGCGACAATCCCGCCCTGCGGGGCCGCCCGGTTGCCGTTGGTGGCGACAGGCTGCGTGGGGTCGTCGCCGCCGCAAGTTACGAGGCCAGGCGTTTTGGTGTGCGTTCGGCCATGCCGTCGGTCATTGCGCGTCGCAAATGTCCCGAACTGGTGTTCGTGCCGCCACGCTTTGACGTCTATCGGGCGGTTTCGGCCCGGATACATCAGATTTTTGCCCGTTATACCCCCCTGATACAGCCACTTTCCCTGGATGAGGCATATCTGGATGTGACGCATCCGTTGCTGCCGCGTGGGTCGGCCACGGAAATTGCGCGTGAAATCCGTGCCACCATCCGTGCCGAAACCGGCCTGTGTGCCTCTGCCGGGGTGTCGTACAACAAATTCCTTGCCAAGCTGGCGTCCGACCATCGCAAGCCCGATGGCCTGTATGTCATTACCCCGCGCCATGGGGCGGAGTTCGTGGCGGATCTGCCGGTGGAACGGTTCCATGGCATTGGTCCGGCCACGGCGGCGCGGATGCATGCGTTGGGCATCCATACCGGGCGTGACCTGCGCGCCCGCACGCTGGAGGATCTGGCGCGACATTTTGGCAAGGTTGCCGCGTTTTACCATGGCGTGGCGCGGGGCGTGGACCATCGTCCCGTCGAATCCGATCGTCCGCGCAAGTCACTGGGGACGGAACGGACGTTTGAGCACGACCTGTACGAATGGTCCGACATGGCCGCGCCGATGACCGATATGTGCCAGCGCGTCTGGCATGGCTGCGAACGGCGTGACCTGACCGGGCGCACCGTGACGATCAAGATCAAATACAACGATTTCCGCCAGATCGTGCGTGCCAGTACCCTGATGCAGCCCGTGGCAACGGCACAGGAACTGTCGGCCCATGCGTTGGGGCTGCTGCGCGGGTGTTTCCCGCCCGAACGTGGCGTGCGGTTGCTGGGTGTGGTGGTGTCCACGCTGCTGCCGCGCGCGCAGGTGAAGGTGCAACAGCTTGCCCTTGCGCTGGGGCCTCAGTCGCCCGACAGCGTATCAATCGCGGGCAGTGGTGTCGGGCGCAGGTCCGCCGGCAGGTAAAGCGGGTGTTCGGGACGCCGGGCGCGGCTGCTCAGGCGCAGGGCATTCACCACGATTCCCGCATTTTGCAACATGCGCACCACATCGGTGCCGCGTGCGCGCAACGCCTGATGACGTGGGCATCCATATGCCGCAACCACCAGATCCGCCCTGTGGGCCATGTCATGCAGGTAATGATCGTTTTCCGGCCCCACCGGGTCCGCCACCTCCATCAGTCGCGTCTGGTCCGTGCAGCGATAGGCAAAGGTATTGCCCACGAAAATCGTCCCGTATCCCCATGCCCGTGCGTAACGCTGGCATTTGGCAACCGTTCGGTCGTCACCATCTTCCGTTGCGACGGAGGGATTCATCATCAGCCACATTACCGCCGGCAGCGCAGGGGCCCATGTGCGCGTCAGGGCATAGCGGTAGCATTTGCCCGGACCGCCATAGATGGCATGGCTGATGACGTCATCGGACAGGCGCAGCGAGCGCGAACTGCCGACATGGTGGGAGGGGGAGGGGAGCGTTTTTTTCATCACCGCCGTTTCATACGCCGCTTTTGTTCGTGGTGCATCCTTAACGGGCAGGTCTGAAGGCCTTCGTGAAATAATGCCTCCCTGACATCAAGGGGACAGCACGCAGAGCGTGCAGGAAATGTGCGAATTTGCAGGAGTTTTCGGGGACAGTTTTTTTTGAGAAGCTGTTTGAAAAGTCAGACGCGATAACATCCTGAAATTATAAAGGTTTTTGGTGAAGCTTTTTCCAAAAAGCTTCAGAAGACGCCGCCTTTTTCGATCAAAAGGCGGCACCCAAAAACTTTTCCTGTTTTTTATCAATGATTTGTTTTCAAACAATCTCTGAAAGCAGCCCATGGATATGGGAATGGGCACTTTCAGAGGTTGCTTCAACATTCTGAAAAAGCGATGATTTCACAAAGGTTTTTTGGGAATTTTTTGCAAAAACCTTTGTGGTTTCGGCGGGGTGACGGATCCGACGTGTTCAGTGCGCCGCGTGGGAACAGCTTTTTCCGCAAAACGTCTGTCATTCGGATCATCGGTTTTTGCGTCCTGCCCGGATGGACAGGTTAAATAATCCATTGGAATGAAAATTTTAAAGCTGTGACGGGTGTTGCTTCTTTATAGGAAGGCAACATCCCGACACTTCTATTCTTTCTGATTAATGGGCTGTTTTGAAATGGTCTCTCTCAGCTCTTGCCACATAGCGGGCGGGGTTCGACCATCAGTTCACGCCCCTTGAGCATTCCATCCCAGTACAGCAGCGGCATGACATATTCCTTCAGCAGCCAGGCCAGATGGGTCGGCCGACGGCCATCAAGCACCCATTTCGGCAGGCTTGGCGCCAGCTTGCCGCCATATGCGAACTCCGCCAGTACGATCTTCCCGCGCTCCACCGTCAGCGGGCATGCGCCATAGCCGTCATAATCCGCGACCATGGGCCGACCCTCCAGCGCGGCGAGCGCGTTGACCGCGACGATGGGGGCCTGCTTGCGCACGGCGGCGGCCGTCTTGGCGTTGGAGGTCCCGGCCACATCGCCAAGTGCGAATATGTCATCATACTTGACGTGGCGCAGGGTGGCGGGGTCCACCGCAACAAAACCGTCCGCCCCGGCAAGCGGGCTGTTGCGGATCACGTCTGGTGCGCGCTGCGGCGGGACAGCGTGCAGCATCGCGAATTCGACTTCGCTCTTTGTCGTGACGCCATCCGCGCCGACGTTGGAGAAGGTGGCAACCTGCCGTGGCCCATCAACGGCGACAAGGTTGGATTTCAGTTGGAGGTCAATGCGATACCGCTCGATATATTCCATCAGCGCGGGGACATAATCCTTTACCCCGAACAGGCCGGGTGTCGCGGTATGGAAAGAGACGTTGATATTGTCCGCAATCCCGCGTTTGCGCCACGCATCGCATGCCAGATACATCGCCTTTTGCGGGGCGCCCGCGCATTTGATGGGCATTGGTGGCTGCGTGAACACCGCATTGCCACGTCCCAGCGTCTGGACCATCTGCCACGTATAGGGGGCAAGGTCATAGCGGTAGTTGGAGGTCACGCCATTGCGGCCGAGTGCTTCGGGCAGGCCCTCGATCGCATCCCAGTCCAGCATGATGCCGGTGGCGACGATCAGGATGCTGTAGCGCAGCGATGACCCGTTCGACAGGTGGACGAGACGTCCATCAGGGTCGAAACCGCTGGCTGCGGCCTGGACCCAGTCCGCGCCCGCCGGGATCAGCTTCTTTTCCGACCGGCGTGTCTGGGACTGTTTGAACACGCCACCGCCCACCAGCGTCCAGCCCGGTTGGTAGAAATGCGAACCCGACGGTTCCACGATGGCGACGGTGATGCCCGGCTTGCGCTTGAGGATGCTGGCGGCGGTGGAAAGACCCGCGGCCCCGCCGCCGATGATGGCGATGTCATAGGTCAGCCCGCGCGCGCTGCTGACCAGGGCGGGGGCCGTGGGGGCTGGGGTGTCGTTCATTATGGCTAACTCCTCGAAAACAATCAGGTTTGATCGTGCCGTGGTCTTGTTATGTGGGTCTTGTGATGCCGCAGCAATGGGCGGGTGGTCACACGCGGTCAATCGGGATCTTGATATAACGCGTGCCGTTTTCCTCTGCCTCCGGCAGGTGGCCGCCGCGCATGTTCACCTGGACCGAGGGCATCAGCAGGTTGGGCATCGACAACGTCGCGTCACGCCCGGTGCGCATGCTGACGAACGCCTCCTCGCTCACGCCTTCGTGAACGTGGACATTGTGGGCGCGTTCCGCCCCCACCGTCGTTTCCCATGCGAACGTGTCGCGCCCCGGTGCCTTGTAATCATGGCACAGGAACAGCCGCGTCCGTTCCGGCAGGCGCAGCAGGCGACGGATGGAACGATACAGCATCCGCGCATCCCCGCCGGGGAAATCCGCGCGCGCGGTGCCATAATCGGGCATGAACAGCGTATCGCCGATAAAGGCGGCATCCCCGATCACATACGCCATGTCCGCCGGCGTATGGCCCGGCACATGCAGTGCAATGGCGGGGATGGAGCCAAGCATGAACGTCTGCCCATCATGGAACAGGCGGTCGAACTGTGACCCATCGCGCGCGAAACGTGTTCCGGCGTTGAACAGTTTGCCGAATATGTCCTGTACCCGGATGATATCCGCCCCGATCGCAAGCTGCCCGCCAAGCTGTTCTTGTATCCATGGCGCGGCCGACAGGTGGTCTGCATGGACATGTGTTTCCAGCAGCCATTGCAGGTCCAGATCGTTTGCACGGATGTAATCCACCACGTCCTGCGCATGGTGGTGGGCGGTGCGTCCGGCGGCGGGGTCATATTCCATCACACTGTCGATCACTGCGGCCTCACGGGTGGCGGGATCATGGACGACATGTGTGGCAGTAAAGGTCGTATTATCAAAAAAAGTCTTTATAAACGGTACCTTATCAGATCTCAGGGCTGTAACGACCTGACGGTCCGCAGCGGCGAGGGCTAAATCTGACATGGCGTTGTCTTCACAATAGTTTATAAATTACATAATAAATGTATGTTGTCGGGCATCTTGCGTCAAGATGCGACAGGTGCAAAAGGGTCAGACAATGAATGACGGCAAGACCTCTCCCATTTCCAACGCCACGGCACAGCATCCGTTGCGTATCGGCGACCCGGCCCCGGATTTTCAGGCCCGTACCTCCCAAGGAGAGGTGCGGCTGAGTGATTTCCGCGGGAAATGGCTGCTTTTCTTCTCTCACCCGGCGGATTTCACCCCGGTCTGCACCAGTGAATTCCTGGCGTTGACGCGTGAATATGCCCGCTTCGAGGCGATGGAGTGCGCGTTGCTCGGCCTTTCGGTGGACAGCCTGTATTCCCACCTTGCATGGCTGGAGGCGATTCGTACCCGTTTCGGGGTGGAGATTCCCTTCCCCGTGGTGGAGGACCCGTCGATGGCGGTCGGGCAGGCCTATGGCATGCTGGCGGCTGACGCGCATGACAGTGCGACAGTGCGCGCGACCTATTTCATCGACCCCATGGGCATTGTGCGTGCGATCATATGGTATCCGATGTCGGTGGGGCGTTCGGTGGACGAATTGCTGCGTCTGCTGGCCGCGTTGCAGCGTTCGGCCGATGGCGATGTCATGACGCCAGAGGGATGGCGCCCCGGCGATGATGTCCTGGCCCCCGTGCCCCTGACGCAGGATGATGTGCGTGATGCGACGGGATGCTGGTTTTATCCCGCAACCCCCGACCACCTTTCCACCGGCAAGTAGAGGCGCGCATGCCCGATATGTCCGTCTATATCCTTACCCTGCGGTGCATGAACCGGCCCGGGATCGTCGCGGCCATCAGTTCGACGCTGTTTGGCGCGGGATGCGACATTACCGAGGCGCAGCAGTTCGATGCGTGGGAAAGCCGTTCCTTCTTCATGCGCGTGGTATTCCGCATGCCCGTGCATGCCGCGGCGGAGACGACATTGCGCGATGCCGTGGCGACCATGGCGCGGGAGTTCGAGATGCACTGGACCCTGCGCGCACGTGCGCAGCCCACGCGCACGGTGCTGATGGTTTCGCGCTTTGACCACTGTCTGGTGGATCTGCTGTATCGCTGGCGTATCGGTGAACTGTCGATCGACCCGGTTGCGATCATTGCCAACCACCCGCGCGAAACCTATGCGGGTATTGATTTCGGTGACATCGCCTTTCACTACCTTCCCGTCACGGCGGCCACACGCCCGGTGCAGGAGGCGCGGATTTGGGATATCGTGTCCGGTACGGGCGCGGAACTGGTGGTGCTGGCGCGTTACATGCAGGTCCTGTCGGATTCGCTGGTGTCGCGACTGGCGGGGCGGTGCATCAATATCCACCATTCCTTCCTGCCCGGCTTCAAGGGCGCGCGCCCCTATCACCAGGCCTTTGCCCGTGGGGTCAAGCTGATCGGGGCGACGGCGCATTTCGTGACCGGCGACCTTGATGAAGGGCCGATCATCGAACAGGATGTGGAACGTATTTCCCATGCCGACAGCCCTGACGACCTTGTGCGCAAGGGGCGCGACATCGAACGCCGCGTCCTGGCGCGTGCGGTGCGGTATTTCACGGAATGCCGTATCATTCCCGATGGGCGCAAGACGATCGTCTTCAGCGCGTGAACGCAGCCATGGCATCGGATGGGACACCAAGGGGGGAAATGCTTCTGCATACGCCACGGCCATCGGGCCATATCCATCGGTCGTGCGCCGGTCCCGATTTTCAGGAGACAGCATGACGCGCAGGAAACCGGGCCCCATGCCCGACCCCCGCACGCAGTCCGCCGGGTTCGAGCAGGCGCGTCAGTCCCGCAAGACCGCGCTGGTGGAAGATTATGTCGAACTGATCGCCGACCTTTTGCATGATGGTCAGGAAGCGCGGCAGGTAGACATCGCACAGCGTCTGGGTGTGTCGCAGCCAACGGTGGCCAAGATGCTGTGCCGGCTGGAGGCGGACGGCCTTGTCACGCGTCGCCCCTATCGCGGCATTTTCCTGACGGAGGCGGGGGAGAAGATGGCCGCTGACAGTCAGGCCCGCCACCATATCGTGGAGACGTTCCTGCGCGCGCTGGGCATCAGCGAGAAGAATGCGGGCATTGATGCCGAAGGCATGGAGCATTATGTGGGCGAAGAGACGCTCGCCGCCTTCGAACGTGCAATCCGTGCGGGCATTGCGGAGTTCATGGACACCCGCGCCGCCCCTGAAACGCGCAAATGATTCTGCCCGCCGTCGGTTAGGGCAGTGGCATATATTCATCGGCAAGGTAGTTGGGTGGCCCACCATCCAGCCCCTCGGGCGCAAATCCATCATTATAGGGGCCGTAATATCCCCCCATGCCCGTCTGTGTCTGGTTCCAGTCATTGTCGGCGATGGGGGGACCGTCAGGCCCGCTAAGTCCCATGTTATAAGGGCCCGCTCCCCCGCCACAGGCCGACAGCAGCCCCGTCGCGGCAAGCAGCACCGTCAGCCGGATCGGAAATGTCATTTCGTATTCCTCCCTCGTCATCATGTCATAATGGTTTGGCGTGATTCGTGACAGGGGCGCGCGCACAGAGCTTACCCGCGTGGCGTATCTGTCGGGTGGCCGGGGGCATGCATGTAAGGTGGTGGGGGCGTGTTTGCGGAGGAAAAGTCCTCAGCAGCCGCTGAAGTTTTTGAATGTTATTTTGTCGTAAGGATTAAAGGGACTGTTTGAACAGTCGCTTCGGGAAGCGCCTTGAAATCATCAGGAAGTTTTTGGTAAGAATTTTCAAAAATCTTAAATATTGTTTGAAAACAGATCATTGATAAAAATAAGAAAAGTTTTTGGGTGCCGCCTTTTTTCAAAAAGGTGGCGTCTTCTGAAGCTTTTTGAAAAAAGCTTCACCAAAAACCTTTATAATTTCAGTATGTTATTTGGGTTGACTTCTCAAATAATCTCTTCGACAGAATGTCATATTTTTAAAAGGAAGCGGCCCCTGAAAACTTTTCTTATTTTTTATAAATGGTTTTTAAGGAGTTGGATATTTCAGGTGTTACTTTAACCTTCTTGAAATACGATGCTTTTCACTGGTTTCTTGGGAAAATTTTCCGGAAACTTTCATTGTTTCAGTGAGGTGTGAATGCAGAACGTTTCAAACATCATATAAAGTAATGATGGGAATATTTAGGAGTGTTTTTTAAAGAAATCATCTCCATCAGAATTTTTAGTATCCCAAATGATTGCTGATGCTGCCTTTTTTGAACTGCCGTTGATGGCTTTTCGTATCGGTTGCAGGGGGCATCAAAAATAATCCTGAAATCATCATCAATTTACAAAATCTCGATTCTGATTTTTCCAAAAGATTTGTACAGACCTTTCATGCCCGAACCAGGGGCAGCCCCTGAAAATGTTGGGTATCCCCGGATTGCCGTTAACAGGCCTGCGTGTCCGTGGGGGCCAGCATCCGCATCTTGCGGTGAAGTGTGGATCGGCTGATGCCCAGCATCCGCGCCGCCACCGCCACTTTGCCACGCGCACTTGCCAGGGCGGAGCGGATTGCCATTTTCTGTGCATGACGCAGCTCGCCACCTTCGGCCATGGTGTCCTGCGTGTCGGCAAGAAGGCAGAAATTAAGGTCCTGCGCCGGGGCTATTCCCATATGCGCCCGCGCGGCATGGGTTGCGCCGACCACCACCCGGTCCGAATCCAGTGCAATCATGGGCACCGATCCGTCATGCCCTTCGCCCAGCAGCATGATCGCATGGCCGTGATATCGGTCCATGAAGGCAGTGTGTTCAACCTGCCGCGCCGCCTGCGTCACGATCGCACTGATCAGCGCGGTTTCACGGCCATCCTGTGCCGGATGGAACGAACTGGCATTGATTACGCCCGCCACGCGGCCCAGCGCGTCGTGGATGGGCGTCGCGATACAGGCCAGCCCACGCAGGGTGGTGCGCCAGTGCTGTGTGCCATGGACGGCCACCGGCCGCCCTTCGGCCAGGCAGGTGCCGACACCGTTTGTGCCCCCGTGCGTTTCATCCCATACCGCGCCGGGCCACAGGCACCATCGCCGCGACCCCCGCCGGATGGCAGGATCGACCCGGTGCGCCAGCACAACCCCATCCGCATCCGCCAGCAGCGTCGCATATCCCAGCGGTGACAGCATGGTGTGCAGTTGCGCCATCGCCGCCTCCGCATGCCGCAACAGCGCCCCTGACCGCTGGCAGCATTGCCGCAGTTCTGCATCGCATAGCACCTGCGGCATCCACGGTGCGATGGGGTCAAGCGCGTAGTCATGGCCACACCGGCGCCATGAGGCCTCCAGCTCGCCCTGTGTGGGCAGCATGGGCGTTTCATTGGGAACGGGATGGGGAAATGGGGGCATGCGTCGCCTTGTCGTGTAACGGTTGGTATTGTGTAACGGTTGGTACGTGGGTGTCTGGTGCGGTTAATGTCGCCTTAACCCATGGCGAAGTGTCGCGTTTCGCGACACTTCGGACATGGGGCGTCACATGGGCGTGAAAGCGATGCGCCCATGCTTGTTTCAGGCGGCGTGGTGGCGCTGAGGTGCGGATGTGCCCGGTCGCGCCAGATTGCCGCGCATCGGGTGGAGAATGAACGCCATAGACGAACCCATGGCTGGAACAGGGAAGATATCCATGCAAATAGCGCGTGAAACGCTGCTGCGTTCCTATCGTGCGATGCGCACCATCCGCATGTTCGAGGAACGCCTGCATGTCGAGTTCGCAACGGGCGAGATCCCAGGTTTTGTTCACCTGTATTGCGGGGAAGAGGCCTCGGGCGTTGGCGTATGCGCCAACCTGACGGATAACGACACGATCGCCAGCACCCATCGTGGCCACGGCCATTGCATCGCCAAGGGCGTGGGGGTTGCGGGCATGATGGCCGAAATCTATGGCCGCAGCACCGGTGTGTGCCGGGGCAAGGGCGGGTCGATGCATATTGCCGACCTTGGCTGCGGGATGCTGGGCGCCAATGGCATTGTTGGTGGTGGGCCGCCGCTGATCTGTGGCGCGGCATTATCGCACAAGACGCTGCGCAATGGCGCTGTGGCGGTCGCATTCTATGGCGACGGGGCCTCGAACGAGGGATCGACGCTCGAAAGCCTCAATCTCGCATCGGTGTGGAACCTGCCTGCCGTTTTCGTGGTGGAGGATAATGGCTATGGCGAGGCCACGGCCGCGTCCTATGCCTGTGCCGGCACGCA
This sequence comes from Novacetimonas hansenii, assembly GCF_014843995.1. Taxonomy (NCBI): domain Bacteria; kingdom Pseudomonadati; phylum Pseudomonadota; class Alphaproteobacteria; order Acetobacterales; family Acetobacteraceae; genus Novacetimonas; species Novacetimonas hansenii. The sequence continues at coordinate 953,729 of NZ_CP062147.1, forward strand.
AAAGGCGCGTGCGGCCGCGTTCGGCATGCCCTATTTCGAATGCGACGGATCTGATTTCTTTGCCGTACACCAGGCCTCGGCTGAGGTGATCGCACATGCGCGCGCGGGCAATGGGCCTGCGATGCTGCATGTCCACCTGCAACGCTGGTACGGCCATTTCGAAGGGGACGCGATGACCTATCGCGCCGCGGGCGAGGTGGCGGAGGCCAGGCGCGACCATGACTGTCTCAAGCTGTTCCGTGAACGCGTGACACAGGCCGCCCTGCTGGAGGAGACGGCGCTTGACGAGATCGACGCCGCCGTCGCGGACGAGATCGAAAGCGCGGTCATGCAGGCCAAGGCCGATCCCCTGCCGCAGGAACCGGACCTGCTGGCGGATGTGTATGTGCGGTACTGAACCGGTTGCGCATCGGTGCGGGCGGGCGGGAACGCTCCGCCTGTGACCGCGATATTCGCAACCATTGTCCGAAAGAATGAAGAATGAGCAAGAAAAGCTTTCGACAGGCCATTAACGAGGCGATCCGCCTGGAAATGCGCCGTGACCCGCGTGTCATCCTGATGGGCGAGGACGTGGCCGGTGGCCGTGGTGGCTCTGCCGGGATCAAGGATGCATGGGGCGGCGTGCTGGGTGTGACCAAGGGCCTTTTGGAGGAATTCGGGGAGGATCGCGTCCTCGACACCCCGATTACCGAGGCCTCTTATATTGGCGCGGCGGCAGGGGCGGCGGTGACGGGCCTGCGTCCGGTCGCGGAACTGATGTTCGTGGATTTCGTGGGCTGCTGCCTTGACCAGATCATGAACCAGGCGGCCAAGTTCCGTTACATGTTCGGTGGCAAGGCGCGCACGCCGCTGGTGATCCGCGCGATGTATGGCGCGGGGTTCAATGCCGCGGCACAGCACAGCCAGGCGCTGTATCCCCTGTTCACCCATATCCCCGGCCTGAAGGTGGTTGTCCCTTCTTCCCCCTATGAGGCGAAGGGCCTGCTGATTGAGGCGATCCGCGATGATGATCCTGTCATCTTCCTTGAAAACAAGGTGATGTATGACGAAGAAGAAGACGTCCCGGACGAGGCCTATACCATTCCGTTCGGCGAAGCGAACCTGACGCGTGAAGGCAGCGATGTCACGATCGTGGCTTTCGGCCGTATGGTGGGCCTTGCCAATCAGGCGGCGGACCGGCTGGAACGCAAGGGGATCGGCTGTACGGTCATTGATCCGCGCACGACATCGCCGCTGGATCGCGACACGATCTTGGAATGCGTGGCTGATACCGGTCGCCTTGTGATCGTCGATGAATCAAGCCCAAGATGCAACATGGCCACCGACATCGCGGCCCTGGTGGCGGAAGAAGCGTTCGACGCCCTGCGCGCGCCCATCCGCCGTGTCGTGCCGCCCCATACCCCGGTGCCGTTCGCGACGGTGCTGGAAAACCTCTATCTTCCCAGTGTGGAGCGGATAGAAGCGGCCGTCACATCGGTCATGAACGTGCGCGTTACGGAGAAAGCCTGACATGGCAAGTGAGATCACACCCATCACCATGCCCAAATTCGGCCTTGCCATGACAGAGGGGAAGGTCGCGGGCTGGATGATCGCCCCGGGCAAGCCGGTGAAGGCGGGTGACGAACTGGTCGATATCGAGACCTCAAAGATCACCAATTCCTTCGAAAGCCCTGCATCAGGTATCCTGCGCCGGCAGGTTGCACCCAATGGGGAAACTTTGCCGGTCGGCGCGCTGATTGCGGTGGTGGCGGACGCATCGGTGCCGGATACGGAAATCGACGCGTTCATTTCCCGTTTCCAGTCGGAATTCGCTGCGAACAACACCTCGGACGAAGGTGCGGAAGCTGCGGTGGAACCAACCCTTGTAACGGTTGGTACGCATATATTGCGCGTGCATGACCTTGGCACGGGGGACGCGACGCCGCTGGTGTTGATCCATGGTTTCGGCGGGGATCTCAAGAACTGGATGCTGAACCATGCGGCGCTGGCGCACGGGCGGCGGGTCATCGCCTTTGACCTGCCGGGCCATGGTGGGTCGTCCAAGGATGTCGGGCCGGGAACGCTGGAATTCTTTGCCGATGTCACCGCGCAGATGCTGGATCATTTCAACCTGTCGCGGGTACATGTGATGGGGCATTCGCTGGGTGGCGGGATTGCGCTGACACTGGCGCGCACCGCGCCGGGGCGCGTGGCCGCGCTGTCCCTGATCGCGCCTGCCGGGCTGGGGGCGCAGGTCAACATGACCTTCATCAACGGCTTTATCGAGGCCGACCGCACACGCGCGTTGCAAGATGTGCTGAAGTTCCTCGTGCATGACAAATCGCTGATTGGTCGGCGCATGACTGATGATGTCCTGCGCTATAAACGCCTTGATGGGGCGCAGGCGGCGTTGCAGGCGGTGGCGGCGGCGTGTTTCCCCGGCGGGAAGCAGGGTGACGACCTGCGGCCCGTGCTGACGGGCGGACAGGTGCCGGCAACCCTTCTGTGGGGGGAAGAGGACGAGATCCTGCCCGTTACGGAGGCCGACGGCCTGCCAGAAGCCATTACGCGCCATGTCTTCAGCGGGATCGGGCACATGCCACAACTGGAATGCGCCTCCGATGTAAATGGCATCGTGGAGACGTTCCTTAAACAGCACGATCACTGATCCCGCGCGGGTGCGTGCATCCGTCGCTGGTTGCGGGGATGGGGGATACCCCATCCCCGTTTGTGCGTACCCGGCATATGGTGCGTGTAATATTTTAAAATAAACCATTGATGACAAAGCGATAAAACCTTTCGGGCATCGCATTTTCCTGAAAATCCCCACTCTGATGCCCCCTTCCGGTTATGTGTGCGATAACCCGAAGGTGTGTACCGGATGCTTGCCAAGCCGGACCCTGTGTGTTTTCAGTTGGGACAACGCAGAACGGCAAAGCAATACAGGCCGTGCGGGACGGCGCCACATGCGCCGTATCCGACGGTACGGGATAATAATAAATGTTTGTCGGAATTGATCTGGGCACATCGGCCATCAAGGCCGTACTGGTTGATGGCAGTCAGAGTGTGGTGGGTGCGTGTTCGCGTTCCCTGACCATCAGTTCGCCGCATGACGGATGGAACGAACAGGCCCCCGAGGACTGGTGGAATGCGACGCTTGCGGTGCTGGACGCGCTGGCGGCGGCACATCCGCATGAAATGGCGCAGGTGCGCGGCATCGGCCTGTCGGGGCAGCAGCATGGCGCGGTCCTGTTGGGCGATGGCGGGCAGGTGTTGCGTCCGTGCATCTTGTGGAATGACGTGCGCGCGACTGCCGAATGCGATGAATTCGAACGTCGTTTCCCCCAGAGCCGACAGGTGTGCGGCAATGTGGCCATGCCCGGCTTTACCGCGCCAAAGCTGTTATGGGTGGCGCGGCATGAACCCGAGATATTTGCCGCGACGCGTCATGTCCTGCTGCCGAAGGCATGGCTGCGTTATCGCCTGTGCGGGGAGATGATCGAGGATATGTCCGATGCGTCCGGCACGTTGTGGCTGGATGTGGGGCAGCGATGCTGGTCGGATGCGGCATTGGCCGCGACGGGCCTGACGCGTCATGCGATGCCTGCGCTGGTGGAAGGGAGCGCACCCGCCGGGCGGATGCATCCCGCCCTTGCGCGGCGATGGGGGATGAAGGATGCCCCCATCCTGGCCGGTGGGGCGGGTGACAATGCCGCCGGGGCCGTGGGGCTGGGCGCGGTGGCCGCAGGTTCGGCGTTTGTGTCGCTGGGGACGTCGGGGGTGTTGTGGGTGACGACGCAGCGTTTCCGCCCGCACCCGCAGGGGGGAATTCACGCATTCTGCCATGCCGTGCCCGGGATGTGGCACCAGATGGGGGTGACATTGTCGGCGGCGTCATCGCTGGCATGGTGGTCGCGTACGACCGGCATTGCTGAAGGCGACCTGCTTGCTGAACTTCCTGAACGGGTGGAACGCCCATCCCCGGTGATTTTCTTGCCGTATCTTTCGGGCGAGCGCACGCCGCATAATGACGGGGCCATCCGGGGGGTGTTCGCGGGCCTGTCGTCGGGCACGACGCGCGCGGACATGACGCAGGCGGTGCTTGAAGGGGTGGCATTTTCGTTTCGCGATGTCGTCGATGTGCTGGCGGATGCGCACTCCCCCCTGACGCAGGCCGATGTGATTGGCGGCGGGTCACGCAGCCGCCTGTGGATTTCGATTATCGCCACGGTCACTGGCGTGTCGCTGCATCGCCTGACGCATGGGGAGCAGGGCGGTGCGTTCGGCGCGGCACGCCTTGCGCGCCTGGCGGTGACGGGGGAAAGCGTGCGCGATGTCTGCCTTGCGCCCCAACGGGTGGAAACGGTGCATCCCGATGCCGCGCTGTCGGGGGCCTATGATGTGTCGCTTGCACGGTACCGCGCGCTTTATGGTGGTGTGCGTGATGCCATGCGTTATGGGGCTGCGACATAAGCCGCGCCATCACGCCATGCCCTGTGTCGGTTGGCGGATTTCGCGGGCATGAACGGCAGGGTCCGGGCGGCTCCCCCCCCTCCAAGGGTTTTTAATATTTTCAGTATGTTGTCCTGGTCGCAATATGTCGGTGGCAGCTTGGTCCGAGTCAGAGAAAGAATGGAATGCCGGGTATGAACTCTCCGCAGTTTCCCTTACGCCCTTTCCGCCTGTTGCAGGTCATGGCCCTTGCGGGGGGGCTGTGCGTTCCGTTGCAGGCGCAGGCGGGTGACAGTGTGGACCGTGGGTCGATCCCATCGGGCAACATCACCGTCGCCGCGCGTTTTGCCGACATGCAGGCATCGGGCATTGCCGCCCTGCCTGATGGGCGCATCATTCTTAGCTTCCCGCGCAGTGCCGCCGACCATAAGGGGCCGCGCCTCGCGGTGCTCAGCAATGGCAAGCCACAGCCCTTTCCCGATGCGGCGACACAGGCGCGCTTCATTTCGCCACTGGGCATGACGGTGGATGCGACGGGCCGCCTGTGGGTGGTGGACGAAGGGACGGTCGCAGGCGACACGACCCCGCCCCGGCCCGCGCTGCTGGGTATTGATGTGGCAAGCGGGCAGGTCGTTTCCACCATTGCGCTGGGTGCCGGGACGGGGGCCACGCGTGATGACAGCCATGTCAATGACGTGCGTGTGGACATGACGCATGGTGCAAAGGGCACGGCGTATGTCAGCGATACCTCCATCGCGGACCATCCTGCGATCATCGTGGTGGATATCGCCACGGGCAAGGCGCGGCGCGTGCTGGAAAATGCGCCCTCCGTCCGGGCCGATCCGGGCTTTGCCATGGAACTTGACGGACAGATGTTGCAGTACAACCCGACCCATCCCGTCATGGGGCAGGGCGGGATTGACGGCCTGACGCTGAGTGCCGATTCCACGCGTCTGTACTGGCAACCCTTGTCAGGCCGCCGCCTGTACAGCGCGCCCACCGCGCTTGTGTCAGATCCGGCCACCACGCCAGCCCAGCTTGGGCAGGCCATTCGTGACGAGGGCGAGACCGCCGTGGTCGATGGCATGGCGACCGCGCCGGACAATGCGCTGTATCTGACCGATATCGAACATCATGCCGTCATCCGGCGCGCCCCGGATGGCCACCTGTCGATGGTTGCCCATGATCCGCGCCTGATTGCGCCCGACAGCATGGCGCTGGTGGGTAATACGTTATGGCTGACGGTGGGGCAGTGGGTGCGCCTGCCGGTTTTCCACGACGGGCATGATATGGAGCAGCGTCCGTGGCTGCTGGTCAAGATTTCCCTGCATTGAGGGCCATGGGCCACATGAACCGCCGGGTCAGGGGCAACACCCTGTCCCGGCCCTATGCCGTCAGGCACATGACGCACTGAAAGAAACAAGAATAATGGCGCAAGACACCAAGGCGGCCTCCACCCCCCCGATTGTTGGCCTGATCGCGGCCGTGGCGGCGACGGGGGGGCTTTTGTTCGGTTATGACACGGGCATCATTTCCGCCGCGCTGTTGCAGATTACCAGTGATTTCACGCTCGATACGCTGGGACAGCAGGTCGTGACGTCGGCCATCGTGGCTGGCGCGCTGGGTGGTTGCCTGGTTGCCGCCCCCCTGTCGGACCGGCTGGGGCGGCGTTACATGATCATGCTGGCCGCCCTTGTGTTCATATTCGGCACGCTGGTGGCGTCGTTTTCGCCCGGTGTGTCCCTGCTGGTGTTCGCGCGGTTCATCCTGGGGCTGGCGGTGGGCATGTGTTCGCAGATCGTGCCGGTCTATATCGCCGAAATCGCGCCGCGTGAAAAACGCGGGCAGATGGTGGTCCTGTTCCAGATGGCGGTGGTCGCGGGTATCCTTGCCTCTTTCATCGTGGGATATCTGTTGCAGGACCGTTCTTGGCGGCTGATGTTCGGGTTGGGCGTCGTGCCAGCGGTGATCCTGTTTGTGGGGATGTCGCTGCTGCCGCGCAGCCCGCGTTGGCTGGCGATGAAAGGCAACCTTGAAGGCGCGTTTGAAGTGCTGCAACGCCTGCGCCATGACCCGGCGGTGGCGCGAAGCGAACTTGACTCCATCATCGCGATGCATGACGAGCAGGCGCCATGGTCCGCCCTGTTCCAGCCATGGGTGCGTCCCGCACTGGTGGCCTCGGTCGGGGTGGCCCTGTTCTGTCAGATCACGGGTGTGAATGCTGTGCTGTATTATGCGCCGACGATCTTTGCCGGTGTAGGATTTGGCAAGAGTTCGGCGCTGCTGACCTCCATCGCCATTGGGGTGGCGATGCTGGCCTCCACCACATTCGGCAGTTGGGCCGTCGATGCGTGGGGGCGGCGTACGCTGCTGTTGCGCCTGATCCCTGGGGCTGTGGTGTCGCTGCTGGTGCTGGGGGCGATGTTCGCCATCGGTGCGACACAGGGGATCAATACATGGATCACGGCGGCGGCCGTCGTATCCTATGCCATCTTCAACGTCGGAAGCCTGTCGGTCGCGGTCTGGCTGGTGGGGGCGGAGGTCTATCCCCTGTCATGCCGCAGCAAGGGAATGAGCCTTGTGGCCGCGACGCACTGGGTGGCGGACCTGGTGGTATCGCTGACGACGCTGTCGCTGGTGCAGGCGTTGGGGGCGGCGGGCACGTTCTGGATGTTTGCCGTGCTGAACCTTGCGGCGTTCCTGTTCGTCCTGCGTTATGTGCCGGAAACGCGTGGACGCTCGCTGGAGGAAATCGAGGTCTCGCTCAAGAACGGTACGTTCAGCAAAATGAAATAATACGCACAGGCTTTGACGGGCGCCCTTTCCCAAGGCGGCGCCCGCATGCAGTTCAGGCTGGCAGCGCCTGCGCGCCCCCTGTGCACAGATCGTCGAACGCGTCGTCAAGCGAACCGTCGGAGACGAAGCAGACAAGTACGTCGTCGCTTTCCTCCGCCACGGCGCGTGCAGGGGTGATGACGCTGTCCCATTCATGACGCAGGGAGTGGACGCGCCCGATCCTGGGGCTGAGGAATTCCCATGACCCGCCTTTGGCGACAGATCCCATCACGGTGGTCAGCAGAAAGATCGCCGGTTGGTCAGGCAGGTCTTCGGGGGGGCGCTTGAACTGGTAAATCGTGCCGGATTTCCCGAATTCGGTGAACGAGTGCCATGGTTCCATTGCAGATATCTCCTCTTCATGTCCCGTCTGCCATATCCTTGGCCATTTTCTTTCAGACAAAAGTGCATGCAACCAATGCGTACGCCCTGATGTGGTTGCCTGTCCGCCTGCCTGCCTGTCCACCTGCTTGTCTGTCTCTGGCGTTCAGGCGGATGTTGTGGCCCGCCGGACATCACCGGGATGTTCATATGTGGGGAAATGTGCCCTATTCGCCATGGACCAGTGGCCCGTCGGTCCTGACCCCACGTTGCCAGACCTGTGCGATCTTGTTGATATCGCCGATATCGTGGTCAGGACGGCCATCCACCACCAGCAGATCAGCCCGCAGCCCCGGCGCGATCAGGCCCCGGTCAGACAGGTGCAGCAGGGCGGCGGCATTGCCTGTCGCAAGCGAGATCGCCTGTAACGGCGTCAGTCCCGCAGCGACCGACAGGTACAGTTCACGATGTTCGGCAAATCCGGGGATACGTGTGGGCATTGCCCCTGAATCCGTGCCGAAACCAACATGAATGCCCGCCCGGTACAGGGTCAGCAGGTTGCGCATGTTCATCGCCAGCGCCGTGTGCGATGCGGCGGTCAGGGGGGCGGCAAGCACCTGTGCCCGCCATCTGGGGTCTGCGAACTGCGCGCGCAGGGCAGGGTCGAGGCCCGCGGCAAGGAACGGGTCATCCAGCCATTCGCGATGTTCGGCAAAGACATAGTTGGCTTCGTCAAGGTCAAGGGTGGCGATATACCATGTGCCGCGTTGTTCCATGCTTTCGATCAGGCCCGTATCCACCGGCTGGTCGCGCACACCGTGGGCAAGGATGTCAACCCCGGCATCCACCAGCGCGCGTGCATCGGACAGGTCATGGATATGGGCCGCCACGCGCCTGTTGCGCAGGTGGGCCTGTGCGATGGCTGCGCGATAAATGTCGGGCGACATCTTTGGCAGGGGTTTTGCCCCCGGCACGCCATTGCGGAAATCATCCACCCACAGCTTGATCAGGTCAGTGCCTTCGTCGGCCATCTTGTTGACTGCGGCGCGGGCTTCGTCAGGGGTGGTGGGGCGAAAGACCTCGTCAGCGGCCAGGTTGAAACGTTTTTGTGGTGGCACGCCATCGGGTGCGCCAATGCCCTGATCCACACCAAACAGGTCCGCCCCCGGATTGCGGCCGGCATGCTGTTCACGGCGCAGTTCGTCAAACAGGGGCGAACGGTTCAGCCCCAGCGCCGTGACCGTCAGCACGCCATAACGTGCATATTGCCGCAGGGCCGTGAGGATATTGGCACGTGTATAATTCTGTGTGCCGTTGGTGGTGCCCGATACCTGTCCCACATGGCTGTGGTCCGAAATCAGTGCAGGCAGGACAGTGCGTCCCGTCATGTCGATGCGGCGTGCATGACGCGGCGCATTGATCTGTGGGCCGACGGATATGATGCGCCCATCCTCGATCAGGATGGAGGTGTCGGGCCGCGCGGCAGCACCACTGCCGTCAATGACGCAGGCATGTTCCAGCAGGACGGGACGTGCCCGCGCCGCTGCGCCGTGACCGGGGATAAGGGTCATGGCGATGCTGGTGGTAAGGGCCGTGGCGAGGAGGAGGAATTTTCCGGCAGTCCGCATCATGTACGTCCTTCATGGCGGGAGGGTCGAATGTAATAGCAGGCCAACGCATACAGATGCTGTCATGCGGACGCCCGCCAAAACGCATCCATTCACGCAATGCTGTACTGCCTGTCCCCATTATGGAAGGGGGGCATGGTAATGGAGTGTCCCGCCCACATCATGGCGGCACCGTGCCGTGCCGCCTCCATCCGTGTGGTGGTTGCTGATAGTGCTGGGTCTCAGTATTCAACCATGCGGAAAGCGATGATGCCGGCACCTGTCCTTTATTCCCCTGATGATGTTCGCAAACTGATGGCCGGTGGCGACGCCATCCTGATTGATGTGCGCGACGCAAAGGATTACGAGGCCGGGCATATTCCCGGCGCGGTCAACATGGCCGATATCTTTACCTATCTTGCCGAAACAACCGAAGGGGGCCTCAGGACGCTTCAGGATACGTTTGCCAACCTGTTTGCCGATTATGGCCTGGATGGGAAAAAGACCGCCATCATTTACGAAGATGCCCTGCATACGCGTTATGGCGCGTCATGCCGGGGATACTGGATACTGCGCTACCTTGGTTATCCCCATGTCGGCATCCTTGATGGCGGGCTGAGCGCGTGGCGCAGGGCAGGCGGTGCGTTCACGACCGAGGTTACGACCCCTGTGCGGACGCAGTTCCCGCTTTCGATCAATGCCGATCTGATGGCCACATACGCGGATGTGCGCGCCGCCCTGGGCTCGGCGACGGTCAGGCTGTTGGACAATCGTGACCGGGTGGAATGGCTGGGTGAAAGCTCGTCGCCCTATGGTATTGATTTCGCGCCACGCAAAGGGCGGATACCTGGTGCGGTATGGATCGAATGGTATGAGTTCATGCATGTCACCGATAACCATGCCTCCTTTCGCCCTGCACAGGAAATCCGTGCATTGGCTGCATCGCGGGGCCTGTTTCCCGGTGATGACATCATCATCTACTGTTTCAAGGGCGCCCGCGCGGCCAATACCTATGTCGCGCTGGCCTTGGCCGGGTTCACGCGGCTGCGGATTTATATGGGATCATGGAACGAATGGTCGCGTAATCCGGCACTGCCGATCGAGGACGGATTGCCCAGGGCCGCGGCGCCATATCGTGTGAAGCCAGATGGCGCAGGGGTGGAGTGACAGGGAGGCTTGAAAGAAGAGAGTGTTTGAAAACAACGCGTTGGCAAAAAGTTTTTGGGTGCCGCCTTTTTTTGAAAGGCGGCGTCTTCTGAAGCTTTTTGGAAAAAGCTTCACCAAAAACCTTTATAATTTCAGGATATTGTTAAGCCTGACTTTTTAAACAGTCATCTAAGTGATGAGGCGGTAAAAGTTTTGGCTGTCGCCTTTTTTCGAAAAGGCGACCTTTTTCAAAAATCTGTTGGTGTCAGGAAGGGAGGATATTTTCCATTACCCTTCCTTGTCTGCAACATGGTGCCGGGTCATTGCCCGGATTTTCTGTATTACCCTGCGGCCCCTCTCACGGATGGGTAATTCATCCCGCCCAGCAGGGTGTGGTGTGCCTCTTCGACGGTGGAGGCGGCATTACGGATTTCCTGTGCCGCGTCCTGTATCAGGGGTGTGGTGGGAAAGGCTGCGATCTCCTGCGCCAGGGCTTCGAGTTCATGTTGCAATTGTGTCGCCCGCGCCCGCACGGCAACAAGACCAGGCGCATTGACCGCTGCGCGGCGTTCGACAGGTATCATGTCATTGCGGAATTTGGTTACGGGGTCGCCTAATATCCAGTGCGCCATCCGGTTTCTCCTGTGAAATGGTCTTCTCGCCCATCGCCCGGAACAGGGTGTGGAAATAAAACACCTGATTATATCAAGAAGATATCAAGGCGGACAAGCCAGCATGAATGCCTGCGTCAGGCACAGTCATCCTGAAACCGCGTGCGTGTTTTCTGGTAAGGGGTTTTCAAAAACATCGATGTTTTCATCCGGGTGGACATTTTATGGACATCATTGGGAAGGGCGCGTGCGCTTATATTTAACTATAAATAATAGTAATACATAATTTTATACAACATAGTTGTAAAATAAATGAATCCTGATATTTGTTCGTTAAAGGTGTGTTTTCCATAAATCCACTCGTTTAGAAAGTTATATAGAGATGCATTTTGTGCCCGGGTTCTCGTCATGAGCCGACCTTCTGAATGCAGCCGCCTTTCCCCAAAGGGTGGACGGATGGAACTGGCTTCGTTCATTCAACACGCGACCATCGCGCGCTCATGTCATGATCGTGCCCATGACGCGTCGGGTATTGGCAATCCGGTGCTGAAACAATGGGGATCATCGCATTTTGCATCCGCTCTGGTGGCTGCGACGCTGCTTTCGGGACCGATATCCGCATCTGCGCAGACGGTGGTTGCGTCGTCTGTACTGGCGAAAAAAACCAAAGACACGCACGCCTATGCGCAGGCGCGGCAGGGCAATGCAGGCGTGGCCACCCGTCCGGCCCCCCTTTCGGCGGCGCATTCTGCGGCTTCATCCGGGATCGCACTGCATGAGGGGAAGGCGCCATCAGGCATCGTGTCGGCGAAAGCCGAGGATATCAGTGTCAATTCACGCAGAATCCCGGGGAATTCCGTTCTTTCCCCCAGCACAAATCCCCACAGTACGACCCCGGTGATTATCATCAAGGCCGATGATCTGATGAAAACGGGCAAGACGGACCTGACGCAGGCGCTGACCCAGATGGTGTCTTCCGTCACCTCGCCCCCCCATAACGGAGAAGGGGGCGGGGCCTTCACGCAGACCATCGCCTTGCGGGGGCTTTCTCCTGACGAGACACTTATTCTTGTGAATGGTCACAGGCGTCATATCGGTGCGAATTTCAACGTCAATCCAGGGCCTAATGTCGGAAGTGAACCGGCCGACCTGTCCCTGATCCCGATTGGCGCGGTGGATCATATCGAGGTCATTACCGAAGGTGCGACCGCCCTGTATGGCGCGGATGCCATTGCGGGCGCGATCAATATCGTCCTGAAGAGCGATGTGTCCGGCGGTACGATCAATTTTGAAAATAGTGGTTATTACCAGGGCGATGGGCAGGCCATTGACGGATATGGGGATTATGGCTGGAAAATCGGCCATCGGGGTGGATCTGCGCATCTTGCCTTTCAGGTCAAGCACCAGTTGCCAACCAATAACAGCGGAAAATTACAGGGGAATGAATTTCCGCTCCTTGCCGATGGATCGCAGGACCCGCGTGAAGCCGGGTTCAACAAGGATGTGCAACGTGGCCTGGGCCTGCCCAAAAGCACATTGGAAAACCTTAGCGCAAATATAGAAATTCCGCTGACCGATGCGATACATTTCTATAGCACGGACACATTTTCCCATAGGCGTGTCAATGTGGCGGAGGCATATCGACCCGTCAGCCAGACATCCAATGTGATTGCATCCTATTACCCGACGGGAATGCAACCCTATCTCGATATGGATGAATATGACTTTGAAGTCGATAACGGCATCAAGGGAACATATAAAAAATTCGCGTGGGACACCTATGTCAATTACGGGCGCGATTACCAGCAATATAATATGCAGCATACGGACAATCCGTCGCTGGGGCTGGCATCAAAGAGGAATTTTGACGACGGATCGAATATTTCCTCGCAGTTGACAGCGGGTCTTCGGGTGTCGCGCCCGATCAGGACAACGTTCCTTCCGCGTGATATCCGCGTGAATTTCGGTGCCGAATATCGTCATGACACCTTTCAGATGACAGCGGGGGAGTATCAGTCATGGGCCAATGGTGGAAACGGGCTGACGCCGGGGGCTGCCGATCATCCCGGCACGTCGCCACTTGCGGCGAACAATACTTCACGTGATACGTTCGATGGATATCTGAACCTCGATTTCTTTGTAACCTCCAAATGGGAATGGACGCTTGGCGGTCGCGCCACCAGTTACAGCAGCCTTGCGACAGTCGAAACCGGCTCCATCGGGACCCGCTATGGCTTTAACAAGCGCATCGCCCTGCGTGCCAACATCAATGCGGGATATCGGCCACCGACCCTGGGGCAGGAACATTATTACTTTATCGACCCATTCCCCACCTATCAGATCGACCAGCTTCCGGCCAATCATGCGATCGCCAATGCGCTGGGCGCAGGCAGGCTCAAAGGCGAATCCTCAAGAAGCTTTACGATCGGCGCGGAAGGGGAACTGATCCCCAACCTTCATTATTCGGGGAATCTGTACTATATTGCCATCAATAACCGGCTGATGGATACGACGACCCTTTCGGGGTCGTATATATCATCACTGATGGGGATGTACGGGCTTGGCGATAGTGCTTCCAACAGCTTGCAGTTTTATACCAATGCCCTGAACACCAATACCTGGGGCGGTGATTTCACCGCAAGTTATGACCTGTTCACCCGGCATGTCGGTCATTTCAACTTTGGCATCGGTCTTAACTTTACGGATAACGAGGTCCGCAGCATCAACAAGACCCCGGCCGCTGCGGCCGCGCATGGCCTGTCCTTTGTCAACGGATATTCGACGGCGCTGCTGTTGCGGACTGCGCCGCGAAACCGTGAAAATGTCAATGTAACCTGGAATTATGGGAAATGGCGCGTCTTCCTTCAGGAGGAACGTTATGGCTCTACGCTGTTCCTTGGCAGTCCCGCCGCAGGTGTAAGCATCGCGCCGTTTGAACAACGCCCGGCCTTTCTGACCAATATGGAGGTTAGTTACCGTGTGATCCCCAAACTGATGCTGACGGTGGGTGCGTATAACCTGGGGAACAAATACCCGACGAGGATTCCCGGCTGGGCCGCCAAGGCGCAGTCCTATGTTACGAAATACTCCTATTACTCCCCATTCGGGTTCAGTGGTGGGATGTATTACGTGCGGGCTTCGTACACATTCTGACGCATTTATTTCCAAAGGACATTATCATGGCGGGGCCCGGGGCACGAATTTCTGTCGATATCGGCGGAACATTTACCGATATTGCAATAGAAAACGGAAATCATGTTTTTGCATCGAAAGTTCTGACGGATGTTGCACATCCGGAAAATGGGATGTTGCGGGGGATTGAAATCTCCCTTCGCAATGCTGGACTCGTGCCATCGGATGTCCGCTCCATCCTGCATGGTACGACATTGGCGACGAATGCCCTGATCGAACGCAAGGGCGCCAAAACCGCAATGATCACAACGCAGGGATTCCGTGACGTGATCGAAATTGCCTATGAACATCGCTATGCCCAGTATGACATCCACAGTGCGAAAGCCGCCCCCCTCATCCCCCGCCCCGCGCGTTTTACGATATGTGAACGCATCCACGCGGATGGCAGCGTCAGGTCCGAAGTCTCCGAAGAGGATGTACGTCGCCTGATCCCGGCGATCCGGGAGATGGGCGCGCAGAGCGTCGCAATCTGCCTGATGCACAGTCACATCAACGACACGCATGAACGCAAGGTCCGCGATATCCTGCATGCCAGCCTGCCGGATCTGTATATCTCGCTCTCTTCTGAGGTATGCCCCGAAATACGCGAATATGACCGCTTCATCACCACATGTGCGAATGCTTATGTCCAACCGCTCGTCAGCCGTTATCTGGAATTGCTTTACGAAGGGATCACACGCCGGGGGTTTGACTGTCCCCTGTTCCTTGTCAATTCGGGCGGGGGCCTGACCTCTGTTGACGTGGCGCGGCGTTTTCCCATCCGGCTGGTCGAAAGTGGCCCGGTGGGTGGGGCGATCCTTGCCGCCCATGTCGCGCGACGGCGTGGCGAGGCAGAGGCGCTGTCGTTCGATATGGGCGGCACCACGGCGAAGCTGGCGCTGATTGATGGGGGCGCGCCGAGTTATGGGCGCGTGTTCGAGGTGGATCGGCAATATCGTTTCATGAAGGGAAGTGGCTTTCCAGTTCGCATTCCCGTGGTTGAAATGGTCGAAATCGGCGCTGGCGGTGGGTCGGTGGTCTCCTCTGACCGGATCGGCCGGATTACGGTGGGGCCACAATCCGTGGGGTCCACGCCCGGCCCGGCCTGTTATGGCAAGGGCGGGCGTCTTCCCACGGTTACGGATGCGAATGTGGTGCTGGGTCGTCTGAACCCACGTTATTTTGGCAATGACGGGCTGTCTCTTGACGTGGAGGCCGCGCGAGAGGCGTTTGCACGTGCATTTTCATCCTCGCAGGCGCTTGCGCCAAAGGTTGCCGCCTCTGGCGCCGATGAAATCGTCAATGAAAATATGGCAAGTGCCGCGCGTATCCATGCGCAGGAACAGGGCAGCCTCCTGCCGCAGCGCATCCTGATCGCCTTTGGGGGGTGCGCGCCGCTGCATGCGGCTTCTCTGGCGGACAAGCTGGGGATTGGGCGGGTCATCATCCCGCGTGGCGCGGGCATCGGTTCATGCATTGGTTTCCTGCGCATGCCTGCGGCCTATCAGGTGTCGCATGCCCGGATCATTGACCTGGACGCCGCCGATCCCACCGCAATTGCTGACATACTTGCGCGTCTTGAGGCAGAGGGACGCCTTGTCATCAAGGAAGCGGTGGGCGATGGCGCGATGCGTGTGCAGCGCTTTGTGGACCTGCGTTATCTGGGACAGGGGCATGAGATTACCATTGCGTTGCCCGAGGATGTGCCCACTGATGAACTCCATGCGTGTCTTGTTGATCTGTTTACACGGAAATATCAGCAGATTTACAATATCGCCTTTGCGCATCTGGCGATCCAGATCACCGGATTCAGCGTCCATGTCGAAGAGCGCGATGGTGGCCTGAGGGATCGGCATTTCCAGATCGAATTTGCAAAAGACATTCCCGTGGGGCCGCAACATCCGGTCGAGGTGACGCTTGAAACCGTTGATGGGCCGCAGCGCGGGCATGCGCTTGGCCGGCAGGCAATGGTGGAGGGGACGACCTATCCCGGGCCGCTTCTGATTATCGACCCGGATACGACAACCGTTGTGCCGTCTTCTTTCTCGGCGATCTGCGACATCTCTGGCGATATTGTTCTTACTCGAAATATTTGATGAAGGTAGCTGGCATGTCTCAAGATGCTTCCCGGCGCGGCCAGGATATCGTGCGTTACCAGATTATCTGGAACCGACTGATTTCCATTGCCGAGCAACAGGCCCATGCCCTGGTCCGGTGTGCCTTTGGCGCCCCCACGCGGGAGGCGGGGGATCTATCCGCCGGGATCTATGATGCACGGGGGAACATGTTGTCCCAGGCCGTCACCGGGACGCCGGGGCATGTGAACTCCATGGCCAAAAGCGTTATGCATGTCCTGGACGCCTTTTCCCCCGCACAGATCGAAGAGGGGGATGCCTTCATCTTTAATGATCCGTGGAAGGGAACGGGTCATCTGAATGACATTGTCCTTGTGACGCCGGTTTTCGCCGGCAGTCAGCTTGTCGCGTTTTTCGCCTGCACCCTGCATGTCGTGGATATCGGGGGCTGCGGTGTCTTCGGGCGGGCCGCACAGGTATATGAGGAAGGCCTGTTCCTGCCCATCCTCAAGATCCGTCGCGCCGGGCGCCTCAATGACGATGTGATCGCCATCATCCGCCAGAACGTCAGGGAGTCCGGGCAGGTCCTGGGCGATATCTTTGCCGAAATATCCAGCAACGACCTGGGTGCGCGCCTTCTGGTTGAATTGATCGAAACGTTCGGGCACGAGACGTTTCACGCGGCCGGGCACTATATTCTCGAGACCTCACGCAATGCCAGCCTGGAGTTGATAAAGGCCCTGCCACATGGGGAATTCCTGAACTCCATGACCGTCGATGGGTTTGGCGCACCTTTTACACTCAGCGCGAAAGTGACCATCAGCGAACAGGGCATTGATGTCGCGTATGTGGATGTCCCGGATTGCGTGGGTATCGGGATCAATGTCCCGCTAAGCTATACCGAGGCCTATACCGCCTATGGCGTGAAGCTGCTTGTGAATCCTGATGTGCCGAACAATGCTGGCAGCCTTTCGGTCGTGACGGTTTCCGCCCCTGATGGCAGCCTTCTCAATGCCCGCCATCCTGCCCCGGTTGCGGGCCGGGGGGCCGTGGGGCAGTTGCTGCCTGATGTGGTCATGGGCTGCTTTTCCGCGATTGCGGGCATGGCCGTTCCCGCGGAAAGTTCATCCAGCCTGTGGAACATCGTGCTTTCCGGTGGGCCGGGCCTTGTCCCTGCTGTGCCAGGCGAAACCCATGCATTGGGCAGGACATTCAATCTCATCAGCCTTAATGCCGGTGGAATGGGCGCACAGGGCCACCAGGACGGGATGTCGGCCACGGCGTTTCCATCAGGCATCAGGAATGTGTCGGTGGAGATATTGGAGACCATGGCGCCGATTATCGTGACCCGAAAGGATCTGGCGGTGAACAGTGGTGGGGCAGGGCGTTTTCGCGGTGGCCTGGGGCAGGTTGTGGAAATCGAAAGCAGGGAGAACGTCGCGTTTGCCACTTCCCCCAATTATGACCGCACGATCTATCCCGCGCGGGGGCGCGATGGTGGCCTGCCGGGGGGAAAGGGGCATGTGTCGCTGGCCTCTGGCGCGTCACTGCCGCCACGTGGCAGTGCGGTCGTACCCGCTGGGGATCGCCTTGTCATCCAGATGGCCGGAGGGGGCGGGTATGGTGCCCCTGCCGAACGCCCTGCCGAATGCGTGAGGCGCGATATCCGGTATGGCTATATCACCGAAGCCTATGCCGATGCGCATTATCCGTCATGGCGTGAAGCATCACGAAGCGTTTGACCCTGTCAATTCGCATTTGGAAAAGATGTTTAAATTCAAGGTCTTTTTCATAAATTTATATCGTGAAATATCCATTTTCTTTTGTCCGGGGGAATGTTTTCAGGCATCCCCCAGACGGGTACGCGGGTAGATGAAGCAGAAAAGAAACTTTTTCCTATTCATGATCATGGTCATGTGTGCGCTGAATTACGCGGATCGTTCATCGCTTTCAGCCAGCATGCCGCTGATCTCGCAGGAGTTCCATCTTTCCCCATCCTCGGTCGGGTGGCTTCTGTCGGCTTCTTTGTGGATCTATATACTTCTGAATTTTCCCAGCGCCGTCCTTGCGGAAAAATACGGAAACCGCATCATGGGCAGCCTTTCCGTGGCCTTCTGGTCACTGGCGATGGTTGCGGGGGCGTTGGGCGGCAGTTATGGCAACCTGCTGGTTTCGCGGGTTCTGCTGGGTGTGGGGGAGGCCCCGACCTTTCCCATCGGGGCGTCGGTTATCAACCGCCTGTCGTCATCGGGGGAACGGCCGGTGCTGTTTACTGTCTTCATGGCAAGCATGCAGGTCGGGCTTGCCCTCGGCACGGCTGTGGCCGGTGCGCTGACCTATGTTTACGGTTGGCGGCTGGCGACGGTCATCCTGGCATTGCCGGGTTTTGTATGGGCATTGGTCTGGTGGGTCCGATACAGAGACCATCGTGTGGCTGTGCATGTGGGCACGGCGGATGAAGCCGCGCCGCCGCGTCCATCAGTCCTGCAATTGCTGGCGATCCTGCGCAAACGGTCTTTCGCAGGGATCGTGATTTCTGGTGCCTCGGGTAATTACATGAATTTCCTGATGGTAAGCTGGCTTCCCATCTATATGAACCATAAATTCGGGCTGAATATGGCGGTTGCCGGTTTCGATGCTTCGTTAACCTACCTTGCCGCCGCGGCAATTTCCGTCATCCTGAGCGTGGCGATCACCTATCTGTCGCGTGGTTATGGTTCGACCACGGCTTCAAACCGGGTCGTGACCTCGGTTCTTTTTGTGATTTCCGCATTCCTTGTGATGATCATACCGCAGGCCAATAGTGCAATGGCCGTGGTGGTTGGGGTTGGTCTGGCGCTGGGGGTTGTGCGTGCCGGGTCCGGGGCGAACCAGGCGTTACTGAACGATCTGCTGGTCCCGTCGCGGTATATCGGGTCCGCCTTTGGCCTCGCCCTGACCTTTACAAACTCTGTTGGGATGGTCGCGCCCATTGTCACGGGCTATATTGTGGAAAGAACCGGCACGTTTTATGCCGCCTTTTGTGTGGCAAGCGGCCTGTTACTTGTGGGGGCCGTCTCCTCGTTTTTCTATACGCGTACCCCGATTGAAATTCTGGAATCGGGGGGGACTACCTGACGGGTCTGGTATTTCTGATGTCATGATCTCATCAGGATATTTCTGGATTTCTCCCCATAGTGCGCCCCGCCTGACGCTGGCGGCAATGACCGTGTGAAGCAGTGGGGCGTTGAGCATCTATCCATTCGATGGGGGCATTCACCCCTTCTTCATGACGACGGGGTGAATTGGCGCACTGGTCCCTGGGGTTGCCTTGTCCCTGTTCATCAGGTTCCCCTGAACAGACCATTGATGGCGTCGGCATCGATCACACGTGAAAGCTGCGCCTTCACCTTGTCCGACGGCTGTCGCGAATCTGCCTTCTTTATAGGTGCCATAGCCCCTCTCCGCCCATCAGGCCCAGTCGGCATCCGAAGGGGCAGAGTATGCCTGATCGCCATTATGTAAAACAGGACGGATCAGCGTGATGCTATGCCCCTGCTTGTACAGAAGGCATCCTGTTTGCGGGCAGGGCCTGCGTGTCATCTGCGACATGCGAGGCGAATTGCGTTTCATGCGCCTGTGGCTTTGCAAAATGATGGTATTTCGGGGGGGGCTGTCACTGTTATTTCCTTTCGGAATCGATCCAAAGATGGATTGAAAACTCCCCCTGACCCACGCACGCTGGTTTCCAGTCACAACCCAAATGGGAAACGATCATGGAAGCCATTCACCTTCCTCCTACGGCCACACCAGAAGAAGTGGTCGCAACGCTGCGTAAATATGGCTACGCGATTGTAGATGATCTTGCATCGCCACAATTGATGGACAGGGTCACTGCGGAAATGCAGCCTTATATTGACCATACCCTGTATGGGGCTGATAATTTTATTGGTAAACTTACAAAACGCACGGGCGCCCTGATCGCACGTTCACCCGCAGCGCGTGAACTTGTCATGCATACTACTGCTGTAAAAGTGGCGGAACAGTTTCTGCACAAGGCGACAACTGTACAATTGCATCTGACGCAGATCATCAGCGTCTTTCCGGGTTCCCCGGCTCAGGCCCTTCATCTTGATCAGATCGTATGGGATTTCTTTCCTTTTCCCGCTGATTACGATGTGCAGTGTAATATTCTGTGGGCCATGACTGATTATACAGAAGAAATGGGGGCAACCCGCGTGGTGCCGGGCAGTCATCTGGACGATCGTACCAAATATGATGACAGTGAAGCTATTCCTGCGGTTATGCGCCGTGGTTCGGCCCTCTTTTATACAGGCAAGGTCTGGCATGGTGCCGGTGCCAATATATCGGACAAAATCCGTCAGGCCATTAACATTACCTATGCTGTCGGATGGGTCAGGCAGGAAGAAAACCAGTATCTTACAACACCGCTTGAAATTGCGAAAACCCTGCCTGATGACCTGCTGAAACTGATGGGCTACCAGACTGGCTGTTTCGCACTGGGTTATGTTGGTGATTTTGAAGATCCGATGACGATTGTGCGCGATAACATGCCGCATGAAGTCCACAGTACTTCGTCCATAGGGGAGAAAAGCCAGACGTCATCCCAGGCAGCCGATCTTGTGAAAAGTAGCAAATCATGAGCGTCTGCAATATCACCCGCACAACGCCGAATATTGGTTATCTTGATGCGGATGTCTTTGACGCGATGGGATTTTCCCAGTCGGTCAGGTTCGGTAATATGGTTCATTATGCCGGTGTTGCTCCACTCAAGGGCGGCTTGAAGAACCTGGAGGTCATCGGGGAAGATGATGCAGCAGGACAGATTGAATTCGTGCTGGCCACGCTGGATGCCTGTCTGAAGGCTGATGGATTGACGCGTGAGCATCTGCTAAGCTGGACTATCTATACCACCGATATTGCTGAATTTTCTGCCCATGCAGCATTGCTGTCCGAATGGGTGGGGCCGTATCGTCCTGCCAGTACAATCGTCGAAGTATCTGCACTTTTCCTCCCTAAACAAAAATTGGAAATAACAGTATTCGCGGCCGTTTCAGACGGTATTTCCTTTGTGAATGACGTGACTCCATGATCCTTTCTGTATTGATGCGCACTATATGAGGTGTTCGAATGCCCACTTCCATAAATGGATCAAGGGTGGATTTTAAAAATATATCTTGAAGCCGAGAATGTGCATGGCATGGAAAAAGGGGGCAGGTTTATGTATATACTTAAATACAGATATCATCTGACTTGTGCATTATCATGCGCATTTTCTCTTCCCGCCCTTGTTATCGGGTTGGGAGTAGAAAGCAGCCACGCGGCCCAGAGTACAGCAGAGACTACGACAGCGCCCAGACCGCGCCATATCAAGCTTTCGGGACATGCGGGGACGGGGACAGCCCAGTCCACGGCCCAATCCAGGACCCAGTCCACGGGTCACGCCGCCCTACCATCGTCGGAACCTGAAGTGCTTAAGGTTTCCACGGCGCACAACGTATCGCGGGGTTCGCAGCAGGCCGTGTCTCGTAAGACGATGGACATTTATGTTCCGGGCACCAGCCCGCTTGCTGTACTGGCCAACACAACCCCGGGCGTAAGCTTTGCATCGGATGACCCGTTTGGCCTGGATACGGTCGCAAATACGCTTTATATCCGTGGCTTCAACCAGAGCCAGATCGGTGCCACGCTTGATGGCATTCCCATGGGGGATCAGGGATTCCAGCAATATAATGGCCTTGATATTAATGAGGCTGAGATTCAGGACAATATTGCCGGCATGCAACTGTCTCAAGGTGGGGGCGCGCTCAGCACGCCTTCTACAACGAACCTTGGTGGTGCACTGACCTATCGCACGAGCGATCCAGACGAGGTGGCTGGTGGGCGCGTATCGCAGACATTCGGCAGCAATCACACCTTCCGCACGTTTGCCAGGGTAGATAGTGGCAAGCTGAATGCTTCGGGAACCAGATTTTATGCGTCTTATGCCCGAACGGACAATAATTTATGGAAAGGTTATGGCGATCAGCTTGCCCAGCAGGTCAATTTCAAGCTTGTTCAGCCATTTCATGATGTCGGTAAGGTCACTGCCATTTTCGACTGGTCCGAACTCGACCAGTATAATTACATGGCAGAAAGCCTGAATATGCTGAAGACATTGGGTGGTAACCTGAATTACCTGTACCCGAACTATGCTGAAGCCTATGCCGCAGCACAGGGGATATATTCTTCCAATATTCAGAAATTGGGGAATGTGCAGGATGAATCCAGTGCAACCTATAATGATGCAGGGCAGAAACAGCGGAATTTCCTTTCTGCCCTTATTGCGGAATTTCACCTGACGCCACGTCTGACGGAAAAAACAATTCTGTACGCCCATGTTTCCAGCGGCAATTATGAAATGGAGGAAGCCATCCCTTCCCCCAATGGTTCCCCGATGAGCCAGTATGTAGGCCATATGGGCATGCGCCGGATCGGTGGCATACAGTCCTTTGAATATGATATTGCATCGAACCATATTCAGGCCGGGTTCTGGTATGAAAATAACTGGAACAGCTTTCCAGCCCGTCTGTATAGCGAACCCCTGTTAGGGCAGGGGCAGCCAATCAGTTCCATGGGACCATATGTCAATCCATACACAACAGAATTTGACGATGAATATAATACGAATACATTTCAGTTCTTCTTGCAAGATACATATCACATCCTGCATAACCTGACAGTCAGCGCGGGTTTCCGTTCCATGTTGCAGACCACGCATGGTGGCGCAAGTTATAATAATGCCGCCTATACTGGTGCCAGTGCCTTGCCTCGTGGGAACCTGACTGCGGCAGATGCATTCCTTCCACATTTTTCAATGAATTATAACTTTCTCAGGCACCATGAATTATATTTCGATATAGCAGAAAACATGCGTGCTTATACGTACTATCCATGGAATATGCCCAATGGTGGGGCATGGACGGATGCCAACCAGCAGGTTTTCAACGAGACCAAGAATTCACTACGACCTGAACGGACATGGGATTATGTTGTCGGTTACAGGTATAATGCCAAGCACCTGTCTGCAACAGTCGATTTTTATCATGTGGATTATTATAACAGACTGGTCAGCACGGAAGCTGGCAATATTTTCCAGCCCTATAGTACGTTTACCAATGCAGGTAAGGAGACCATGAATGGGGCTGATGTCTCCGTGACATTTCGTCCGGTCAAGGGGTTGGAAATATTTAACAGCTTTAGCTATAATGATGCACAGTACGAAGGTGGCATTGAATATGAAGGGCAGTATGTAAGCTTGAAAGGTAAGCATCAGGTTGCTTATCCGAAGTTTATGTATAAAACAAACGCCACATATACTTATAAAAATGCCAGCGCTACGTTCAGCGCAACCTATACAGGGCGTAGGCCACTTTCATATGTGAACGATACTTATGTGCCAGCTTACTGGCTGGCTAATCTTTCCGCGACCTATAATTTTGGCCATATCGGATTTGCCAAAAACCTTAAGGTCAATTTTGGTGTCTATAATCTTTTCAATACGACCTATGTGGGTGGCATGGGGATCGAGGGCTATCCGCTCTCAGGTGATTACCCGACGCTGTTTGTGGGGGCGCCCCGGCAGTATTTCGGCACTGTTTCCGCACAGTTCTAGAACATTTCTACCGAAAACCGGTTCGATGAAAATGCTCCGGTTTACTGTTTTTACGAGCATCTTCACCTGTTTGAAGGCACGCATTCAAACAGGATCTGCTCTAATCTCCCCAGGTTGCAGAAGGTCCTGTCAGATGTGCCAAGCCTGTACGCACACCATTCATCGCCATAAACAGCACTTTGGCTGGAGCCGTGACACCATGCCCGTAAATTTTGTCAGGTCTGGTGACAGTATGTGTTTTGAATGTGCGGATGCATCTGGCGGGCAGATAGATGCCACTGCAACCGCCCAGACTTTGGCAGCACTCGATTTTGAACGTATCAATCCCCTTAACGGACCAGTTTATGTGGAGGGTGCGGAACCGGGGGATGCACTAAAAATAACCATTAACCGTTTCTATCCCTCGGGACAGGGCTGGACTGCGAACATACCAGGTTTCGGTCTGCTGGCGGACCAGTTTCGCGAGCCTTCCCTTTACCTGTGGCGCTACGATCCCGTCACTTTGGGGCCTGCTCTTTTTGGCCATCAGGGGGCGCGTGTTCCATTAAAGCCCTTTATAGGCACGATTGGTGTGGCCCCGGCGGAACCGGGCCTTCATTCCGTTGTGCCGCCACGTCGGGTCGGGGGGAATATGGATCTGCGTGATGTCGCCATGGGGAGTGTGCTCTATCTGCCGGTAGAAGTAGAAGGGGCACTCCTGTCCCTTGGCGATACCCATGCGGCGCAAGGTGATGGGGAAGTCTGTGGCACAGCGATTGAAAGTGCCATGAATGTGGAAATACATGTTGAGTTACTCAAGCACACTTTCCTTTCTGCCCCCCGTCTGACCACGCCCGGTCCGGTTACATGTCACCTTGACCGGGCAGGATATGAAGTTACAACCGGCATCGGCCCTGACCTACTGCAGGCTGTCCGGGCAAGTGTGTCGTACATGATCGACCTGCTTTGTCGCCTATATCAGATCTCTGCTGTCAATGCTTACATGCTTTGCTCGGTTTGTGGGGATCTGCGTATTAGCGAGATCGTGGATATGCCGAATTTTATCGTATCGTTCTATTTTCCCCGTATTGTATTTCATTAATTGGCCAATCCAGTTTTATAAAGAACGCATGTAAGCTGCGGCTGCTGCCCTGCTGCCCACGCCAGTTTTGTTCAATATATTGACGATATGGGTTTTTACGGTCGAGATCCCAATATGCATTATTTCCGAAATTTCCCAGTTGGAGGCACCTTTTTCAAGTAGGAAGACAACTTCAACTTCCTTATTCGTAAGGTGGAATTTTTCTTTCAGGATTCGACATATCCGACGCGCACGCATTTGTGGATGCTGCTGAAGGGTAAATTCCATATAACGGCGCAGGGGTTCCCACTGAAAATCAGTCGGAAAAGGCGTAAAGTCAATCTGGCGCTTCATGACGCTCAATAGTGCGACGGCATCATTCTCATTACGGAAAAGGAAATTGATTTCGTCTACAATGCCATGGCGTTGCAAAAACGTATCGTGAATCTGATTATGGTCATGTGAATTGTGATTACGTTCTTGCTCCAGCATAAGCACATTATTTGATCCATTCAGGACCTTGCGTATATTCAGGGGGTCATATGTATAAAATCCATTATTGAAATATTCTGGCAGAAGATCAGCTTCGGTTCCAGCCAGTTCTATTGTCTGAACAAAATGGGCTGAATCGACCCAGAACAGGATGGCAGATGATGCCTGTAATAAGTCACATCCAAACGCCAGGGTTGCCTGGGTACAGGGATGGCATGCTTCGTGCGTATGTGTTGCCGTCATCACCGTCATTCCAACTGGTGACATATCAAGGTTAAGCGGCTTCTGCCGTTCCGGTATTTTCCGACGACCCATAGGCTTTATTCCTTTCTTCCAGTTGAGTGGAAGATGCGCGTTTGGGCGCGCGAACCGGATCAGGAAACGCGAGAGATCACGAGGAATGAACGTGGTGTCTGATCGGTTCTTTCCAAAAAAATCTTATATATAAGATATATCAAATTCAAGCTTCCTGATGAATGAATTGTAAATATATCGAATATTTCAGGGAATATATGTTGCGTTTTGACAACGTGTAGGTGAAAAGTGAACAATGTCATTAATGCATGTTAAAATGAAAGTGAAAATACCTTTCACAGGTCCATATTTAAAATAGATCAACAATAATATTACGTTGTAAAAACGATAATTTTAAAAAGCACGGAATAGGTTATTTTTCTTATGTTATATGCCCGTATGGCGATGTTTTTGTTTTTTCTTGCAGGATGAAACGTAAATGTCTGTTCCATCAGAACCCGAATACATAAATCGTAAGCTGGGTTTGATCGAGCTTCTGGCTCTTTCTCTGGCTTTCATAAGCCCTACAGTGGTCCTGTGTGCCAATGGGCAGGCTCTGGTGGGGCTGACTCATACCGCTTTATGGAAGATATATGGAGTAGGCTGGATCGGCATTTCATCCATCGCCTATAGCTTCGGCCGTCTTGCATCACTGGACGGTCATATCGGGATGGCGGACGTTACGGTCGAGCGGATATTGGGGAAACGGGTAGGGCGGTTCGCATCCCTTGCGCTTCTGGGGGCATATATCAGTTTTTCATGGGCCAATCCTAATGTAACAGACACTTTTCTGTCCGATATCGTCCATACACTGTATCCTGATATGCGTAATACTTATTTTTTCCTGTTTTTTGTAATTGTTTTGTCTGTAATTGCAATAATACTTTGCGCCCAGACCGCAAGCATCATGCATGTTTTGCTGGCTATTGAAGGTGCAGGTATCATCCTGATTATCTATCTGTGTACGGTTGTTTTAATGCAGCCTGATACAGGCCTTCCACAGGCTGTTGTAATGTATGAACCCATAAGAATGTCTTCAGTTCTTTCAGGTGTCGTCATTGCTTTTCTCTCATGGGCGGGATTTGAATCCTGTATGACCCTGTCATCAGAAAATGGACATTCACCCCGTCTGATGCATCAGGCCCTGACTGCAAGTGTCATCATATCCGGCATCATGTTCGTTGGTGTCATGGCTGTTATTCAATATGGTTTTGAAAGGCATCTTGGTGGTCTGTCGGCTTTGGCCATGTCATCCAATGCGCTTGCTGATTTGGCACGTCATTATATAGGGGGATGGAGTACGGTTGTATTTGAGTTCGCAGCACTTGGCTCTGCCTTTGCTGGAACAGTTGCCGCCATCACTGCATGCAGTAATCTCTTACGCCATATCGTGACTGGATATGTTAATGATGCGTCGATATTGCATGGGAAAGGTATTCTGTATTATATATTTTCGCCGGTTGGCATTACTTTTTCTATTTTATTTCAACAATATATCCTTGTTGCTGTCATGCCAGGCATAATGAAATCCCCTTCTGGTGGCATGGATGTTTATGCATTTTTTGGCACTGTGGGGGCCATATGCATCATGATAAGTTATTTATTGGTGCAGATATCTGCTCTGGTCGCTTTTTACAAACACAGAAAAATAATAGGTTGGTGGGAAATCCTGATTGCATTTTTCGGCCTGGGCTTTATCACTGCAGCACTTTTCAGTTGCATATGTCACGATAGGCGTGCCGCTGTGTGTGCTTTGCTTGCAGGCTTATGGATGGGATGTGGTGCCATGGTTTTTATATTGATGACATGGTGGAAAAGTAATTTTAGCAGCCTGTAGAGGTAAGGCGAGCTCCTGCGGGCATTCGATCGGGAGGATAATCCCAATATGTTCATTTCGCCGGATTTTGTTGGTTTATACTGCGCTACAGCCTGAATTGCCCACGCGCGGGGTAAGAGATTGTTTGAAAACAAGTCATTGGGGCCTGTTTGGAATTAAGTTTTCTAAAGGACCCAGATGTGTTTCAAAGATCCTATGGATCGCTTGATACTGACGGATGCCCAATGGGCGAAGATGGAACCGCTGTGCCTTGGCAAGAAGACGGATCGCGGGCGCAGCGGGAAGGATAACCGCCTCTTTATCGAGGCGGTCTTATGGATTGCGCGGACGGGCAGTCCATGGCGGGACCTTCCGACATATTTCGGGCATTGGAACTCGGTTTACTCGCGCTACAGCGACTGGACGAAAGCCGGAGTTTTCCAGAAAATTTTTGAGGCCGTCTCTGACGATGCCGACATGGAATATGCGATGATTGACGGCACGGTGGTTCGGGTTCATCGCCACGGCCAGGGCGCAAAAGGGGGACCCGAAGCCAGGCGATAGGACGCAGTGTGACGGGATGGTCGACCAGGATCATCGCCATGACCGACGCCCTGGGCAATCTGGTCCGCTTTACGCTGATCCCCGGCCAGCATTACGACACGGTCGGGGTTGCGCCCCTTCTGGAACCGGCGGATTTCAAGGCGCTTCTTGCCGACAGGGCGTTTGATGTCCACTGGATCGTGGACGCCCTACACGCGCAAGGCGCCTGTGTAGTCATTCCCCAGCGCAAGAACCGCCTCGACAGGCGCACGTTCGATGCCGCCCTGTTCAAGGCGCGCCATCTCATCGAGAACTTCTTCTGCAAGCTCAAGGAGTTCAAGCGCATCGCAATGCGAAGCGAAAAGACAGATAAATCCTTTGCTGCCATGATCTATCTCACAGCCGCTATCATCAATTCACGATAATTCCCAACGGGCCCTGATAAAAACAAGAAAAGTTTTTGGGTGCTGCCTTTTTTCAAAAAGGCGGCGTCTTCTGAAGCTTTTTAGAAAAAGCTTCACTAAAAACCTTTATAATTTCAGAGTGTTATCGATCCTGACTTTTCAAACAGGCTCTAAAAGAGCAGACTCGCCTTCATCAGATATGTTCTGGTTCGGTGAATGCCGTCGGTCAGTAATTTTTGCGTGCCACTGCGAAGCAATGCAGCCTGATCTTTTACTGATAATGCAAGCTCGTGCGCAATTACTTCGGCGATTTCCGGCACACGGCGAATATCTGTGGTGGCGAGGTGCAGGACGGGGAGCATGAGAGGCAGGTAATCAGGAACGGACATGATGCTCAATCATACCTCGTACTCATATTGCTCTCGCGGTTGAAGACGGTTTTTATAATCAGCTTTGGACTCATCAAAATAAATGACGGTCCAGTCTGGCAATTCCGCCTTGATCGCGCGGGCAATTTCCAGCCCGTCTTGGGCGAAGGCTGCCATGTCGAACGGTGGGCTGTCTTTTTCAGGTGGAAAATCATAGTCATCATAGCGCTTCGCCCAAGAGAGAAGCTGCACGCGCAGTCCCTCGCTGATGGGGAGTTCGTCCGCACATGTCGCGCATCCGTCGCGATGCCAAACGCCTTCACAACCGTATTCGCCCATGATGCGGACCCATTTTTCGTCCATGAGTGACGGCTCATTAGCCATGTTTTTCTGATCTCCGTTGCTTGGCAAGGGACTTAATCTTGAACGAGATGTGTGCCCCCTCTTTTGGGCTTGGGAGTTTGGCCCGGATATTGTCCAGCAGGGCGGCGCTGGCAGGTTCATCGTTTGGGGTCTGGGACACCAATTTACCCCACAAGGCTTTGGCAGGAAGGGAAGGGGCAAGGCCTGTCGTCAAAAGTGGCATGCATGTTGGAAATCCGGTTGATGCGCTTTCAGAAGGCGCACAGCGCGTTCACGGAACTCTGGTAAATTAAGGCGATATCTTCTTGTTTACCATAGGGCTCATTCTCCGGGAGTTTTACTCTCCGGTAGAGCCGGGGCTGTTCAAGCAGGTTGAATGGTTTGATCACAGTGGCGCCGCCATATTGCTCGGCCTGCCGGTCCCCAAAACCTCCGGGTGACCGTCATGGTCAGATCGACCAGCGTATGCCGTATGATCCCGTCATAAGAAGGGCGGGGATGTGAACTTTGCGATCATTGTCCCGCGTCTGCATTTCCGCACGCACGGAGCATGCGACCACCGTCATGGACGCTCTGGCGTTTCAGCGGATGGATGTCTTGAAACTGGGCAAGCTTCAGTTGGACAAATCTCGTGTCCAGTCAGTATCGGGCGAGGCTGGTCGCAGAGAAGGTCTGCTGGATTCTCTCTGTGGGTGATGCGCTTGCGCACCTGATATTGACCCTCGCCGCGATACCTGACTGCCGCCGGAAGCAGATGGCTTGTCACTAGGTCGATTTGGGTGAAAATGACTAGGCCTCTGATGATAAGCTTCGCCTAGGCCCAGCATAAGCTTTGTCATGGCCTAACTGGTAATATACTGCTTATCGTCTTTATTTGCGATGGACCCGATAGAGGGCCAAAAGCAGTTAATTATTCCGTGAGCAAACTTCTAAGCCACTAGAATAATTGGCGTCCCGTACGGGATTCGAACCCGTGTTGCCGCCGTGAAAGGGCGGTGTCCTAGGCCTCTAGACGAACGGGACTAAAGGCGTGAGCGGGTAGATATCCTGACACGGGGGTGCGGTCAACCCCCTGAAATCAGAATATGAAAATTAATTCGCAAAAGCTGCGTCGCGGATGAAAAAACTGGCGGTTGTACGGCCGTTCCATGTCTGGGCCTGTAACCATCCAGCCAGATGTACGGGCGGCGCATTCCGATCCTCCAGCACGGGCGTCATGGGATTGTCACCCGCCCGGAACAGCAACGCCTTCAGACGGGGGCCACCGCCTTCCCCTTCGATCAGCAGTCGCAGCGTGTTGCCCTCCCGCCCGATGCGGTCGGCGCGCAGGATGCGCACCCGCGGCAGCGCCAGCAGCGGTTCGTCGTTACCCGCCCCGAATGGGGCCAGCCGCCCGATATCGGTTGCAAGCTCAACCGTTGCGGCGGCTACGCCCACGACGCCTTCGATACACAGGTCCACCGCATCCGGCAGTGCCGCGGCATGTGACAGGCGTTCATCAAGGAACGTATGCAGCGCGGGGATGTCCCCGGCATTCAGGCCAAAGCCTGCCGCCATCGCATGTCCTCCCCCCGATGTCAGGTGTCCTGCCTGCCGTGCCGCGATGATGGCTGTGCCAAGGTCGATCCCCGGCACGGATCGTGCCGACCCCTTGACCGTCCCATCCTCCAGCATCGCACCGACCAGGACGGGGCGATTGAACTTTTCCTTGACCCGCCCCGCCACGATCCCGACCACGCCGGGGTGCCAGTCCCGACCGCATAGCAGCAGGACAGGGTGTCCTTCCTCGCGCTGGCGGGCGGCCATGTCCATGGCGATGTCGAGGATATCGCCCTCCACCGTCTGACGGCGGCGGTTGACGGCATCAAGGCGTTCCGCCAGGCGCCGCGCCTCAAGCGCGTCCTCGCACAGCAGCAGTTCCAGCCCCAGCCCGGATTCCGCGATCCGTCCCCCCGCATTGATGCGTGGGCCAAGGGCGAAGCCGCATGTGCTGGATGACAGCCGGTCATCCGTGACGCCGGATACGTCAAGCAGCGCGTTCAGGCCGGTTCGCTGCCGGCGTGCCATGATTTTCATGCCCTGCGTGACAAAGGCCCGGTTCAACCCCGTCAGCGGCATGACGTCACACACGCTGGCCAATGCCACCAGATCAAGGTAATCCATCAGTTGTGGCATGGGTCGCGTTTCAAACCAGCCCTCCCGCCGCAGCACGCCAGCAGTGGCCACCACCGCCATGAACGCTACGGCCGCCGCGCACGCCCCATGCAGGCGTGAGGGGCAGTCCAGCCGGTTCGGGTTGACGGTCGCGGTGATGCGCGGCAGGTCCCCCTGCACCTTGTGGTGGTCCAGCACGATGATATCCGCCCGTGCCGACAGGGGGGACAGGATATCCGACGCCGCCGTGCCGCAGTCCACGCACACGATCACGCCCGCGCCATCGTCGATCATCGCTTCGATCGCGGGGGTGTTGGGGCCGTATCCTTCGTTCATGCGGTCGGGGACGTGCGTGATGACACGGCAGCCCATCTGGCGCAGGAAATGCGTCAGCAGTGCCGCCGAACAGGCGCCGTCCACATCGTAATCACCAAAGACCCCGACGGTTTCCGATGCCGTGACGGCCTGCGCCAGACGTTGCGCGGCCTTGTCCATGTCGATCATGCCAGCGGGGTCCGGCATCAGCGCACGTAATGTAGGGGTCAGGAAATCCTGTACCACCTCAGGCGCGATGCCACGCATCGCCAGCATGCGCCCGACGATTTCGGACACCCCGGCCTGTTGCATGATCGCCATGCCCATGCGCGCCGTCCGCCCCGCGTCACGCGTGGCCGAGGGATCACGCCATAGCCACCGGCGTCCCGTCAGGCTGGAACTTACCCCCAGGACCAGGGCATCGTCCGTGCTGTCCGCCGCCGTCGCCAGCAGCCCGTCCGCCAGTCCCCCCATGTTCATGCCCGCATTCCCGTCATGGTGCGCCCCGGTGCGCTATCTCTTGCGGTGGGGCTGCGTGGGGCGGGGGCGTCGGTCATGGAACAATCCTTGGTGGCGGGACGGGCGGCGGTGCAAAAGGGGTCAGTCCCCCTCGATCCGGATCATGGCCGGTTCGTCAAGAACCGACTTGAGCTGCGCAATGTGCCGCAGCGCATGCAGCATCGCGGCCTCGCTGGTATGGTGGGTAATCAGCACCAGGGGCACGCTGTGGCTGTCATCGGGCAACGTTTCACGCGCATGGGCATGTTGCAGCATCGTGTGCAGCGACACGCCATCATCACGCAGGACAGCCGTGATGTCCGCCAGGACGCCCGGACGGTCCACAACATTGAGGCGCAGGTAATACCGGCCCGAAAACTGTGCGCGCGGCAGGGCGACAGCCTGCGTCAGGCCATCGGTGCTGCGTCCCCAGACGGGAATGGCGTTGCCACGGGCGATGTCGATCAGGTCGGCGGTGACGGCGGTGGCAGTCGGCCCTTCGCCCGCGCCACGTCCCTCCAGCATCAGGCGGCCGACGAATGCGCCTTCGGCCACCACGGCGTTGAACACGCCATCGACCTGCGCGATGGGGGTCGTGTTGGGCACAAGGCACGGATGGACCCGTGCCTCGATCCCGTTTTCATGCTGCCGCGCAATGCCCAGCAGCTTGATGCGATAACCCAGTTCGCGCGCGAAATGCAGGTCCAGCGCGCCAATGCGGCGGATACCCTCGATATAGACCGAGGCAAAGACAACCGGGCGGCCAAACGACAGCCCCGCAAGGATCGCAAGCTTGTGCGCCGCGTCCACCCCATCGACATCGGTGGAGGGATCTGCCTCGGCATAGCCGAGCTTCTGTGCATCGGCGAGGATGTCGGCAAAGTCGCGTCCCGTCTCGCGCATGGCGGTCAGGATATAGTTGCATGTGCCGTTAAGGATGCCCCCGACCTTGAGGATGCGATCCCCGGCCAGCGCCTCGCGCACGGTCTTGATGGCGGGGATGCCGCCTGCGACCGCCGCCTCGAACATCAGCGGCACGTCCGCCTTTTGCGCCAGTGTCGCAAGTTCGGCACCATGGATTGCCATCAGCGCCTTGTTCGCGGTGACGACCGGCCGACCATTTTCCAGCGCGCCCGTGACGATCTTGCGCGCGATACCCTCCGCGCCACCGACAAGTTCGACCACGACATCAACATCGGGATGGGCGGCAAGGTCGGCGGCGTTTTCGCACCATGCGACATCCGACAGGTCCACGCCGCGATCACGCGTGCGATCACGTGCGCTGACCGCCGTGACGATCAGGCGGTGCCCGGCACGCGCGGTAATCAGCGCGGCATTGTCACGCAGCATCTTGACGACACCGGCGCCAACCGTGCCCAGCCCCGCGATACCGATGCGCAGGGGAGTGGGCTCAACAGATGAAGAAACAGCAGTCATGTTTTTTCCGTAAGGGGGGTGAGGGCGTTCAGGAAACGGAATCCGTGACCGCGGGGTCACGCTGCGGTGTGGGGGCGGCGTTATGTTCTGTCATGAAATGGCGGATCGCACGTGTCGCCTGCCGCAGGCGCTGGGTATTTTCCACCAGGCCGATGCGCACAAAGCCCTCCCCATGTTCGCCAAAGCCAAGGCCGGGCGCGACCGCGACGCCCGCTTCGCCAAGCAGCAGCTTGGAAAAGCCGACACTGCCGAGTTCGCGGAATTTTTCAGGGATGGGCGCCCATGCGAACATCGACCCTTCGGGGGAGGGGACATCCCATCCCGCCGCATGCAGCCCACGGATCAGCACGTCGCGGCGTTCGCGATAGATGTTGCGGATTTCCGCGACACAGTCCTGCGGTCCGCTGAGTGCGGCGACAGCGGCCACCTGGATCGGGGTGAACGCCCCGTAATCGAGGTACGACTTGATACGTGTCAGCGCGGAAATCAGCCGCGGGTTGCCCGCCGCAAAACCCATGCGCCATCCCGCCATGGAATAGGTCTTGGACAGGGAGGTGAACTCCACCGCGATGTCCTTGGCCCCCGGTACCTCCAGGATGGAGGGGGGGACGCGATCCCCGAAATAGATTTCCGCATATGCAAGGTCGGACATGATCCAGATCTCGTGCTTGCGCGCAAAGGCGACGAGTTCACGATAGAAATCGAGGTCTGCGACATATGCGGTGGGATTTGACGGAAAATTGACGATCAGCGCGGTCGGTTTGGGCACCGAATGATGCACCGCGCGGTCAAGCGCGCGCAGCATCTCTTCGTCCGGGGTGGCGGGAATGGACCGGACGGAGGCACCCGCGATGATGAATCCGAACTGGTGGATCGGATAGGACGGGTTGGGCACCAGGATCGTATCGCCCGGACTGGTGATGGCGGATGCGAGGTTCGCCAGCCCTTCCTTGGACCCCAGTGTTGCGATTACTTCGGTTTCGGGGTCAAGGCCGACATTGAAACGGCGTTCATAATACCCCGCCAGCGCACGGCGCAGGCCGGGGATGCCACGGCTGACGGAATAGCGGTGCGCACGCGGGTCCGCCACGGTTTCCACCAGTTTTTGAACGATATGCGACGGTGTGGGGGTATCGGGATTGCCCATCCCCAGATCGATAATGTCTTCCCCGCGGGCTCGCGCGCTGGCCTTGGCCTTGTTCACTTCGGCGAAAACATAGGGAGGCAGGCGGCGGATGCGATGGAATTCTTCGGTCATGGGACTGCTCTGCACGCAGGCGGGATCAGGGATCGCGCCGGGTTGGGAATCTGAAGCCATGGCCGCCAGGATGGCGGACCAACCAATACATTAGCGCACGATGCCAACTCTTGCACCAGTCCCGAAGGCACTGGCATGCAGGCGGATGGCCGATTCCGGCACGCCATGCGCCGCCAGCGCCCGCGCCAATGTGCGGCTGCGCAGGATCGCAAGCGACATGGCCTGCGCCTGTCCCTGCGCGCTGGCGGTGGTGGCGTCGCCATAGCCATTGATGACGATGGTCCCGTCACCGCGCGCCTTGGCAAGGTCCGACAGCGTGCGATCCTGCCCATGCTGCATCTGGTCTGACCCCGGGTCAAAACGCACGGGGCGTCCCAGATCGTCATCAAGCTGATAATCGGGCAGGCGGCGGCTGACGCCCTCGTTCGTGCCGATTGTCCCCATTCCGGCAATGGTCACGGGTTCGGGTGGGGCCTTCGCCAGGGCGGGCAGGGTGGTGGGCAGGATCTGCGCCTCCCCCGGCAGGGCGGTGCTGACCTCGGGCATTGCAATCGTGTCGTCGCCCCCGGCCTGATGCGCCGGGCGCGCCGCAGTGGGGGACGGGGCGGAAGACGCCGCGGCAAAGGAGGCCGACTGCGTTCCCGCCGCAGTGGTGGTGGGTGGCGGCGGCACATCCGCGACAGAGGGAATCGGTCCCATCGTCGCATCCTCGCGGTGGATCAGGGCGCGCTGTTCGCTCAGGTTCGTGGTGATGTCGTCACGCAGGTCCTGTGATGGCAGGACCGGGGCTTCACGCGGGCCGAGGCCGACATGCGGATAGGGATCATGCGCGCCGGGCGGGGGCGGGCGCTGCTGTCCGATGACGCCGCCCTGGTGGCTGTGGTACCAGTCCGTCAGCGTATCGACCGTATCGCGATGGCCCGTCGCGCATCCACCAAGCAGGGCCAGTGTCGCGATGGCGCATGCCAGACGCGCACCCGTGCCGGGTTCACCGCGCCGGATGCCACGACGCACGAAAAAGACCGCATCGGAACTTGGCGCGGGCGCAGGATTGCCCATATCCACTCCGTCAAACAGATGTCACACGTGTTTCCTACTACCCTGTCCCGCCCGTCATAGCGAGGGGCGCTTCGCCTGATCGCGGGGCCAGATCGCAGGACAGGGCTTGGCACCACGGCCAAGGCAGCGCAGGATAGGGGGATGACTATGCCAGCCCCGGAAAAGAGGGAGAGCCCAATGAACGGCATGCAGCCGAAAGATCGCGTCCGCATGGATGACGAGGATCCGCGCGATCCCGATATCCCCGAACCCCAAGGCCCGGAGACCGAGGAACCCGATCGTAACCGCACGCTCTCCTCGCCCATCAGCGAACTTGAAAGCCGCCTGTTCGACCAGCGCAAGGTGCTGGTGTTCGGGCCGATCAATGACAAGATCGCACGCGATGTCACCGGTCGCCTTCTGGCGCTGGCGGGGGCGTCGGACAAGCCGATCGACGTGTATGTCAATTCGCCCGGTGGCCATGTCGAAAGTGGCGATACCATCCATGACATGATCCGCTTTGTCGATTCGGTGGCCCCGATCAACATGATCGGCACCGGATGGGTAGCATCGGCCGGTGCGCTGATTTACGCGGCGGGCAACAGGGAACGGCGTTACTGCCTGCCCAACACGCGTTTCCTGCTGCACCAGCCGATGGGCGGCGTGCGTGGCCCCGCCACGGACATCGACATCGAAGCGCGCGAGATCATCAAGATGCGCGAACGCCTTAACCGCCTGTTCGCACGCGAAACCGGGCAGTCGTACGAGAAGGTCTGCAAGGACACCGACCGTAATTACTGGATGTCCGCGCCAGAGGCGATTGAATATGGCCTCGTGACGCGCGTGATCGAGAAGATCTCCGACATTCATTGATCCATGACAAGGGCGGCGGTGGTGGCAGCCCCCATACTGCCGCCGCCCCCGCCTGTGGGGCGCATAACAGGGTCCGCCCGGAATTCAGCGTCCTTGCGCAACGAAAGACAGGTCCTTGCCCAGTCGCATGGCCGTGCGCCATATGCCGTGATGGCGGCGGGCTGTTGTTTCTGATGCCAGCCGATCGGTGAATTCCCGCGATACCGTTTCGAGCAGCGAGCCGACACATGAACGCACTTTCAGATATCTATACCAACCTGCCAGAGGCGCAGGACCCCGGCACGGCCACCCCTGATGCCGTGGCGAAGGCGGATTACACCGCCCGTCACTGGTCCAGCCCGGTTGCCGGACCGCTGAAACCCGGTTCGGCGGAACATAAGCGTGCCGTGGCGGAGATGTTCCGCGAGACCTTCAATCCCTACAAACCCTCTGTCATCGAATGGCCCAAGCTGGATGCGGAAACGTTGCGTCGCGTGACGTCGCTGCCGATCTGGGACATCGCGGTCCAGACCGAGGGCAAGGCCAGGCTGCGCATGGCCGCCTATGCGCGCCTGATTGATGATCCAGACATGAAGGATGCCCTGTCGCGCAATGCGTGGGAGGAAAACCGCCACAAGGAGGTCCTCTCCAAGATGGTGGAAGCCTATGGCATCCCCCTGGCGTCGGAGCCGACCTATCACGAACCGCGTGATGTGGAATGGGCCTACCTTGTCACCGGCTTTTCCGAATGTGTGGACAGTTTCTTTGCCTTTGGCCTGTTCGAGGTGGCAAAGCGCTCCGGCTTCTTCCCGCTGGAACTGATTGATACGTTCGAACCGGTGATGCAGGAGGAATGTCGCCATATCCTGCTGTTTGCCAACTGGCTGGCATGGCACCGCGCGACGATGCCGATGTGGAAGCGCCCGTGGTTCGAAGCCCGCGTCCTCGCGGTATGGGTGTTTCTGGTTTACGAACGTCTCGGCATGGCCAAGACGATGGATGCCGAGGGGAATGTCCATGAACAGGACAACAACTTCACCGTAAACGGCACCAAGGATGTGGCAAGCATCGACATGCCGCTGCGTGATTTTGTCGACCTGTGCCTTAATGAAAATGAACGCCGCTTTTCAGGTTATGACCCGCGCCTGCTGCGGCCGAAACTGGCACCGAACCTTGCACGCTTCCTGCGTTTCTTCCTGCCGCGCACCCCGGAATCGCGCAAGCTGGAGGGGAAGCAGGCCATTGCCTGATCTTTTTCATTGAATATGGCTGATACGGCCCTGTTTCCGCCCCCGAATGGGTTGGGAACAGGGCCGTTTTCATAGGCGCATCAGTCGGGAGAAGTAAGGGGGGTGTTCAAACGGTCATTGCGGACATGGCGTCCGGGATTTTATGGTGTGACCGCCCCTTACACAGTGACCTTGGCAGGGGCCGCGGCGAAATCAAGCTGCCCAAGATAGGCAAGGCGTGTGGCGGGTACGATGTCGCCGATGCGGCCATCGGTAATCCGGGCATAACCGAACACCTTGCTTTCTTCCTCGTCCGACCCGATGGCGAGGCCCGCGAAATCCTGCCCTTTTTCATCACGCAGGTGCCATACGTCACCGCGCACCACCGCATCCAGCTTATAGCGGAAACCGGGCAGTATCTTTGTCAGGATGGCAGGCATCACCTCGGTTACGTCAAGCGCGCTGCGCACGAATTCGGTGCAGAATTCGTCCGGTGCGAAATATCCCTTCATTTCGGGTGTCATCAGGATCAGCCCCGGCTTTGTCCCCTCGGCGGAGACAAGGCGGCTGCGGATGACGATCTTGGGCTCGTCACGGGATATTTCAGAGGTGAGGAGGACCGTTCCCACCGGCGCGGCGAGCAGGTCGGATATGACCTTCATCTGTGTCAGGGGAAGGGTGGACAGGGTGGTCATTGGTTGTCTCCGCTTGCGTGCGATATCCTGCCATGAAGACGGCGGCGCGACTGTGCGCTTCCTGCCCCCGTGACGCAACCGGTCCCGGCGGCAGCCGTCCGGCCACGGTATGGCTCGGTCGCGTCTGATGCGGGGCGCAGGCAGATATGCATGGGCATATGGGGTGGCGTTGCGTGCCGGTGGGATCATGCAAATCGTGGGATTACAAGGGATGCTGTCCTTACCGCAGGGGACATGGGGCATCGGGCGGGCGCTCCTTTCGCCCCGCCTGGCGGCGACAGGACGCGCGTATGTGCCATTCCAGCATGGGGGGACTGTTGGATATTACCCCCTGACGGCGCTATCCTTCGCACCAGACGGATTGGTCCTGTTAGGTGTGGCGCGTGGTCAGGCACATATGCGTATCATGGGACGCATGGGCATGATGACAGGGATGGAGCGACGAGCGAGGATGAAGAAGATGGCCCGATATGGAAAGACCCCACACTGGCGATTGCTGGCGACGGGGCTGCTTGTGGCGGTGGCTATGACAGGTGCCGCAGATATGGCGCAGGCGCGTCCGGCCAGCGGGGGCGGCGCCACGACCTATGGCGGCAATCAGTATGGGGGCGGATATAATGGCGACAGCCGCCTGGATAATTATGGTCCCGGTGATACGACGTCACAATATAACGCGCCCGAGGCAGGTATGGGCATGGGGGATGGCATTTCCCCGGCGGACCGGTCCGGTGATGGCGGCGGCATCCAGTCGCAGAGCACCATCCCCGGTGGATCGAGCGAAGGTGTGCCTGGAATGGGATCGCCCGATGGCGGAACCTTCAGCAACATGAATGTCGGTGGCGTCGACAGCTCCGCCACGCCCGGCATGAACTGAGGTCCGCATGCCCGTATCCCATGTGCCATTGCCCGAAGGGCGGTTGCCCACCCGTTATAGTGTGGAGACACGCTGGCTCCACTGGCTGACGGCGTTGATGGTGCTGGTGCAGTTCGCATTGGGGGAGACGTGGGGCTTCCTGCCACGTGGCACCGTGGTGCGGGTGGGCATGATCATGACGCATACTTCGGTCGGGGTACTTCTGGCCGCCACATTCCTGACCCGTATCGTCTGGGCCGTGACGGGGGGGCGGGCCATACGCTTTCCCGTCCGGAATTTATCCGATCAGGTTGCGCGTCTGGTGCACTGGTTGCTGTATGTCATGCTGGGGGCGGAAATCGCAGTGGGCTACATGCTGCGATGGTCGCGTGGGCGGCCCGTCATGGCGTTTGGCGTGCCGATCAATTCCCCCTTTGCCGATATGGGCGTGGGGGTGCAGCGCATTTTCGGGCAATGCCATTACTGGCTGGCCTGGGGCCTTATTATGGTTGCGGCATGCCATGCGATGGCCGCCCTGTATCATGCCATCATCTGCCGCGACGGGGTATTGCAGCGCATGCTGCCCGCGCGGGGCTAAGTGGCCGGTTAGGTTACGGATTTGTAATAACTTGCCCGATTACGATAGGGCATCCTGTTCTGGGTAGTTTTGCATCCCTGCTATGCATAGGATTTTATTCCTATATCGCCTTCAAGTAAAGTGGAAATATTGAGTCATGTATAGGATATTATTCTTATATTTTTCATGGTGATTACAGGACGCAAAGCAGGAAATCCCATGTTGTGCAAAATATGTGCAAAACGCGGCATGGAAGTCGTAATTTAAACAAAAACTAAAATTATCTTTTTAGAAAGTGAACACAAGAACCAGTCAGTGGTACTGGTTATCTGATATATTTTTATCTTATTGATATATAAGGGAAAATTTTAAAATCTGGAATATGGCGCCCTTGATTTGTGTATCAATGGTGACAATTTAATTGCATTGGATATGTATCTTTACCCTTGCAACACTCAGGCGGTTTCATTAATAAAACGTGAAACACGAAACAGGTATCCTATGCCCTTGTATTTACGTGTGTATTTCATGTACATAAATATATGAGAGCAGTATACAGAATAAATTAAGCTAACTTATTGGATATCGTCATCCCGACGCGGAGGGGGCGGTATTTGCCGGATTGCCCTGAAATAACGTTTCGGTATCAAGCGAACCTGTTCCCATTGCATGGGCCACCCCGAGCGGGTGTGGTGGCGTCATGTCAGGCTTCGTTGTCCGTCATGCCGTTATTTCCTGATCTGTTGATGACTGTGGACCCATGACCCCATGAATGAGATCAATACAAAGACCGTGTCTTCCCTGCTGCCGATGGATTCCCATATTGGCCTCGACCTGCTGGAGCAGGCATCGGATGGTGTCGTTATCATCGACGACAGGAACATGGTTGTCTTTTTCAATACAGCGGCCGAGCATCTGTGGGGGTATTCCAAGGAAGAGATCCTGGGCAAGAACGTAAGTTGCCTTGTCCCCAGTATCTATCGCCAGCAGCATGACAGCTATATTGACGCCAACCGCCGGACCG
Source organism: Novacetimonas hansenii (assembly GCF_014843995.1). Taxonomy (NCBI): domain Bacteria; kingdom Pseudomonadati; phylum Pseudomonadota; class Alphaproteobacteria; order Acetobacterales; family Acetobacteraceae; genus Novacetimonas; species Novacetimonas hansenii. Next base: position 994,850 of record NZ_CP062147.1, read on the forward strand.
GCATCAACAAGATCGTTGGCACATCGCGTGAGGTCACGTTCGAAAGCAAGGCCGGGGATTACATCTCTGGCGAAATGTCGATTTCGACCGCGCTGATCGGCCCGGAAAAGAAGCGCTATTATATGGCCTTCATGAAGGGCGTGACGGAGGAGGGGCACCGCAAGCGGCTGCTTGACCTGCAAAACAGCGTTTTTCACGCCCTGTCTGGTGACACCATGATCCAGGACGTGGCGGACATGATCTGTCAGGAGGTCGAAGGTTTCGTCCCCAATACCGTCGCGGTCCTTATGCTTCTGGACGAGGATAACCATCTCCAGATCCTTTCGGGTCCGGGCCTGCCGCGCCGTTTCGCGCTGGCGCTGGAGCGGCTGACCCTGACGCAGGCCGACCTGCATGCGCTGGATTCCGACCCGGCGGAGGCCACGACCATCGTATGGGACAGCTATCTTGCACTGGGGGCGTCGCTGGGGCTGCATTCCTGCTGGGCGCTGGCGATCAAGAACCGCAAGGGGCGTACGCTTGGTATCTTTGCGCTGTATTCGCGCAACCAGCACAAGCTGAGCAACTGGCCGCAGAAAATCGTGGAAGGGTGCGTGCCCTTCTGCGGGCTGGTGATTGAACAGCATGAGGCCCGGCAGCATATCTCCCAACTGTCGAATTATGATCCGGTGACCGGTTTCCTGAACCGTTCGGTCGTCCACCGGATGCTCAAGACGATGATTACCCTGCCCAATGAGTCGCGCTTTGCGGTTTACATGATCGACATCGACCGTTTCCGCGACATCAATGACGCGTTGGGCCATGTCCATGGCGATGGGTTCCTCAAGGCCGTGGCGGAGCGTCTCAAACGCCTGTCACGCAGCAATTATATCCTCAGCCGTTCCGGGGCGAACGAATTCATCATCATCGTGCCTAACGTCACGGAAAGCACGGTTTCGGACTTTGCGCGCAAGATCATGGATTGCCTGCGTGAACCCATCGAAATCGCAGGCAACCAGATCGTTGGCACCGTGGGCATCGGCATCAGCCAGTATCCGCAGCATGGGCCGGATGGCGAATCCCTGCTGAGTTATGCCGAACAGGCGATGCGTAATGCGAAAAAGCAGGGGCCGGGTACGTTCCGTGTCGCCTCCAGCGAGGATAACAAGGCTGCGCAGGATCGCCTTGTGCTGGGGCTGGCATTGCGTGAATCTATTGCTGACGGCCTGCTGACGCTGCATTACCAGCCGCAGGTGGAATCCAGCACGGGCATGATTTACGGGGTCGAGGCCCTGTCGCGCTGGAACCATCCCACGCTGGGCAACATCTATCCCTCCCGCTTCATCGCGGTGGCGGAGGAAACGGGACAGATCGAGGCGATCGGCAAGTGGTCGCTGGAAAAGGCCGTGCGTCAGATGACGACGTGGGATCGCGCGGGCATCCATGTGCCCACCATGGCGGTTAACCTGTCTGCCGGGCATTTCCGTGATCGCCTGTTGCCGGAATACCTTGCCAACCTTCTGCGCGACCATGGCCTCCCGGCGGAGCGCCTGACGGTGGAGATCACCGAAAGCGTCATGATGGAAGAAAATGAAGAAACGATGAGTGTGCTTGCGGCGATCCGCAACCTTGGCATCGGCTTGTCGATGGATGATTTCGGCACGGGCTATTCATCGCTGTCACGCCTGACGCGCCTGCCGTTGAGCGAGATCAAGATCGACCGTAGTTTCATCATGAATCTTGATCATGATGCGAATGCACAGGCGGTGACGACAGCGGTGATCGGCATCGGTTCACGCCTGGGCATGACGGTCGTTACCGAGGGGGTGGAAACCACGCAGCAATGCACCATGCTCAAGAACCTGAATTGCGACGTGATGCAGGGTTATCTGTTTGCCCGTCCCATGCCCCCCGAGGGGGTGGAGGAATGGGTGCGCGCCCGCGCGAGCTGATTGTGCAGCAGCCCTTGCGCGTCGGGGGGAATATACTCCCGGATGCGAGGCTGCTTAAAAAGTGACGGCCAGTAACCTGCTGGTGTGAGACAAGTTCTTGGCAAGGCGTCTTTCAGAAAATGTTTGAAAGACATCGCCTGTTCAGGGAATAAGATAACGTCTGAAAATTTCCCATTTCTTATTAATGGGTTGTTTTCACGCAGTCTCTGATTGTTCCTTCACAAGGGGCGGGGTGTTGCCTTGTGAATTAAGAGACTGTTTGAAAACAAATCATTGATAAAAAAACAAGAAAAGTTTTTGGGTGCCGCCTTTTTTCAAAAAGGCGGCGTCTATCGAAGCCTTTTGGAAAAAGCTTCACCAAAAACCTTTATTATTTCAGTATGTTATCGCGCCTGACTATTTTAAATAGTCTCAAAGAGGCAATGCCTTGGCGATGTGGCTTGGAAACGCTTCGTCAGAAGTTTTCATGATCTCGAAATTTGTGTAAGGGCGCGTGGCGCACACACTATTATGTGCGCCGTGGCCTTTGTTGTTGTGGGATGTAGGGATGCCCCGCAATGATGGTTCCCCATATTCAGCAAGGGATGGATGGCCGAATGATGCAGTCATGCACGCGGGTCGTAAGGGGAATGGCGCTGGGCGGCACCATGATGTGCGCGGTGGCGCAGGCCGCTGCCGCGCAATCCCCTGATATGCATGTCCCCAATGGCCATGTGGGGGAACATATCGTCACCATGCAGAAGCTCGACTGGTTTCTGGCGGCGCAACTTGCGCTCGAAGCTGTACGGTCATGTGCGATGCAGGGATATTCCGTGACGGCCACCGTCGTCGATACGACCGGCCATCAGCAGGCCGTTATCAAGGGCGACAGCGTGCCGCTGCAATCCCTGTCGGTGTCTTATCGCAAGGCTTATACCGCCTATTCCTATGGGCTGGCGTTCAATATGAACACCACCAGCGAACTGATCGCGGCAAAGGTGACGGGACCGGCGAACGGGGCGCTTAATACCATTCCCGAAGTGCTGTTCGTGCCGGGGGGGGTAACGCTGCGCCGGGTGTCGGACAATACCGTTCTGGGCGGGATCGGGGTATCTGGTGCGCCCGGTGGGGAAAAGGACGAAGCCTGCGCTCAGGCGGCAGTGCAGAAATATAGAGCCGATTTCCGTTAGGATGAAAATGACAAGGGAGACTGTCTGGACAGGTGAAACCAATTACATGTTGAAATTATAAGGTATTATTCAGGTATTTATAAAATCATTACATGAGATTCTGTCGTTTTCAGGCAGGGAATATCGTTCATAGCTTTACCAGATGCTTTGGGAATTGCAGGAGGTTGTTCCTCCTGCCTCTTGAGGCAACCATTCAGCCAATAAAGACATGATATGTCCTATGAACGCACGTCATTGCCAATGTGGCGGGGCGAAATATGGCGGCGGTCTGTATCAATGATATTGCCCCGGCCCTGTCGGGCCGTAAGGGACGGGATATGGCTATCAGTCCTCAGTTTAGCAGCCTGTCGGATTGGGAGCTAAAGTGGACGTTATTCATAACTTATGAAACGATATTTCTGTTTATGTGTCGAAAATTCTTTAATTGTCAGGATTTCAGCAATGTTGTTGCGTAAAAATCCCAATCCGACAGTCTGTTAGAGACTATTTTAAAATAACCCGTTGATACAGAATGGGAAAATTCTTAACGCATGACTTTCGTCATCGTGAAAATACGATGTTTTCCAACATTTTCTGGAACAGGCCTCACCAAAAAAATTGGGTGGCTGGCATAGGTACGTATTGTTTGCGACGATTCACGTGGGGTGCTGGCTCTAACTTCTCGAACAGTCCCCATTGGCAAAATTAAGTGCGGTCTTTGTCTGTGCCAGATCCGAAGATGAAAGTCGGAGGAATCGTTTTTTTCCATCCCGGCGATGCCCCATCCAGACGATGCCTTGTGAATGGGGTGTGAAAAGCTTCACAAAAATCCTCAATACCCTGCCAGTCATGGCGAGAGATGTGAACTCCCCCTGCTTTTGGCGAGGGAATGAAGGTTTCATATTTTGGGAAATGAAATGGTGCCCAAGGGCGGGATCGAACCACCGACACTGCGATTTTCAGTCGCATGCTCTACCAACTGAGCTACTTGGGCACCGGAGCCGTTGTCCGGCAGGCCGGGGCGGGGTGAACCGCCCTGACGATGTGCAGGCTTTACCCTACCTCTTCATCGGGATCAACCCGTCTTGTGTGATTTTCGTCCATATCGTTGAAATCATTGTCGGCGGGCACGCGATATTGCCCTGTGAACCAGCGCCCAAGGTCGATATCCGCGCAACGACGCGAACAGAACGGGCGATAGGCCTGAACCATCGGCTTGCCACAAACGGGGCAGGGCGGTGGCGTGGCGGGATCAGTCATTATCGTACCTCCATCCTGATGGCGGCAGGTCGGGCGCGATGGTAACGCGCAGGGGACATCCCGTCAGGCGTGTGAAATCCTCCACCCATGCCGGATAGGTCCGCATCATGCGCACGATATCACATCCGGCCTGTAATGTGACCGGCCGGGGCACCTGCATTCCCCTGTAATCCCGGACCTTCTGCCGCAGCGAACGCAACAGCCGTCCCGTTACACTGTCCAGCAGTTCATGCAGGGGGGGATGGATGCGCGGACGCACGATTTCCGCCAGCCCCAATGCACTGATCCCCAAAAAGCGCGGACGCAGTGGGTCCGCCGCCAGCGCCTGTTCAATCGGTTCGGCCAGCGCGCGGCGTTTGCGTACCGCAAGGCCGGCCGCATCCACGACGATGGCCCCCGACAGGTTGCGCAGCCGTAACTGGTGCAACAGTTCGGGCAAGGCCGCACGATTCGCGGCAAACTGCGCGGTCTGCTTTGGCCTGCGATCCATGCTGGTATGTCCGCCATCCATGTCGATGGCAACCAGCGCGGGCGTGGGCGTGATGGTGGCAGACATGCCGCCTGGCAACGCGACGAACGGATCAGACAGGGATTCGGCCATCATTTCCGTCTCTGCGTCGAACGCCATCGGCTGGCGTTCAATCCGGGCATGCAGAGCCTGGGGCAGGCGCGCGCCCACGGCGGGATCGTCAATCACGACGATCGCGTCGGGCCAGCATGCGGCCATGCGTTCCACCGGCCCGGCCCCGCGTGATAGCAGGGCAGGTGGTCCTTCGGCACGGGTGTCGGGAATGCCACGCAGGCTCAGGCGCACGCCCTTGCCCCCCTGTGCGCTGCGGCTGACGCGCACCAGTATGGCGGTGCCCTGCGTCATGGGGCCGCTGCCTTCGGAATCAGGCAGGAAACCGGCTTGGCCATCTGTCAGGTCAACGAAGGTGCCACCAAGTGCCGGGACATGGGCGCTGACACGACCGCGATACAGATCGCCCACCCCGTCAGGCAGGTCAGGACGCCATAATGCATAATCCAGCAGCCGGTCGCCATCCGTCAGCGCAACCCGCAATTCCCCCGGGCCGCTTGCCACGCGAATCAGCATGTTCACGCAATCCAGTTCCCATCCTGCCCACGCAGCATTTGCGCGACCTCGAACAGGGGCAGGCCAACCACCCCTGAATAACTGCCGGACAGAAAGCGCACGAATGCCGCCGCATGCCCCTGCAGGGCATAACCCCCGGCCTTGTCGCGCCAGTCGCCCGCCGCGATCAGGGCATCGACCTGCGCAGGGATCAGGCGGGAAAACGCAACCGTGCTGCTGACAATACGGGTGCTGGTGCGGCCTTTCGCCCATGTGGCGCTTGGGCACAGTGTCACGGCAGTCAGCACCGTATGCCGCCGGCCCGACAGGAGGGACAGGCAGGCGCGTGCTGTCTGCTCATCCTCTGCCTTTGGCATGATGCGCCGACCGACGGCGACCACCGTATCGGCCCCGATCACCAGGGCGGGGAAATCAAGGGTGGCTGCGACGGCGCGGGCCTTTGTGTCGGCCATGCGCAGCGCATAGGCACGGGGAAGTTCCCCCGGCGCAGGACGTTCATCAATATCGGCGGCAATGACCTGATCAGGCTGTACGCCGACCTGTCGCAGAAGATCAAGACGCCGGGGGGAGGCAGAGGCAAGAACAAGCTGCGTGCCCGTTCCCGTGACGGAGGAACCGGGTGTCCGGGTCATGATCGGGCGATCCGTCTTATTTAAAGCGGAACGTGATGCGACCCTTGCTCAGGTCATAGGGGGTCATTTCCACATTCACCCGGTCACCGGCCAGCACGCGGATGCGATTTTTGCGCATCTTGCCGCTGGTGTGCGCCAGAATCATGTGTTCGTTATCCAGCTTGACGCGGAACATCGCATTGGGAAGCAGCTCGGTGACCGTGCCGCTGAATTCGATCATGTCTTCCTTGGACATCGTATCCTTCAATCGTATTGGTTTGGTGGGGTGAAAAAAGGCCAGACACGACGCGGAAATTATTTCCGCATCGTGCTGACAGGAATACAAGGGTGGATATGTGGGGATTGTTCCCCCATGGTCAAGCTTTACCCGACCCGCGCGTCAGATCCTCCAGCCGGATGGACACGCTCATGGCATGCGCATCCAGCCCTTCGGCCCGCGCCAGCGCCACGGCGGCCGGGCCGATCGTGCGCAGGGAGTCCGCATTTGCGTCAATGAACGTCGTGCGTTTGAGGAAGTCGAATACCGACAGTCCCGATGCAAAACGTGCGGTGGAACTTGTCGGCAGGACATGGTTCGGGCCACCGACATAATCACCGATCGCCTCGGGGCAGTAACGGCCAAGGAAGATCGCGCCCGCGTGCCGCACCTTGTCAAACACCGGCTGTGGGTTGTCCATCACCAGTTCAAGATGTTCGGGCGCGATGCGGTTGACGAGTTCCACTGCCTCATCAAGGGTCCGTACCGTGATGATGGCGCCATGCGCGTCCCAGCTTGCGCGGGCGATCTGCGCGCGGGGCAGGGTCTTCAACTCCGCCTCCACCGCGTCCTGCACCGCCTGCGCCAGTGCAGCGTCGGGCGTGATCAAGACGGCCTGCGCCATGGGGTCATGTTCCGCCTGCGCCAGCAGGTCCAGCGCGAGGGCGCGCGGGTCATTGGCATCGGCCGCGACGATCACGATTTCGGACGGCCCCGCGATGCTGTCGATTCCCACGCGGCCGAACACCTGACGCTTGGCTTCGGCAACATAGGCATTGCCCGGCCCGACCACGCGGTCGACCGGCGCGATGGTCTTGGTGCCATAGGCCATGGCCCCGACCGCCTGCGCGCCACCAACGCGATAGATCTCGCTCACGCCGGCACGGCGCGCGGCGGCCAGCACCAGCGGATTGAGCACGCCATCGGGCGTCGGCACGCACATCGCCAGCCTGCGCACCCCCGCGACACGCGCGGGCACGGCATTCATCAGGACGGAGGAGGGATAGGCCGCCGTTCCGCCCGGTACATACAGCCCCACAGCGTCCAGCGGCGTCCAGCGCATGCCAAGCGTCACACCCTGCGCATCGACATAGCGCAGGTCATCGGGGAGCTGCGCACGATGGAAGGATTCGATGCGTGTCGCCGCGACGTCGAGTGCCGCGTGTAAAGACAGCGAGACCTCGGCGCAGGCGGCGTCGATTTCCGCATCCGTGATCCGCAGGCGATCGGGTGTTATCGCCATCCGGTCGAACCGCCGGGTGAATTCACACAGCGCCGCATCCCCATCCCGGCGTATGGCGGCCAGAATTTCCGTCACGGGGGCATCGACACGCGCCGTGTCGCTGTCCCGATCCGCCAGCAGCCGGGCAAAGGCAGCATCGAAATCAGGGCTGCTGGTATCAAGGCGGTTCATGGCCGAAATCATCCCTCGGTCTGTGTCGTGCCGGACGCAAGGGCCTGGCGGAAACGGTTGATGATGCCCCCGATACGTTCGGGCTGTGTCTTGAACGCCGTGCGGTTGACGATCAGGCGGCTGGTGATGTTGGCGATGGTGCGTACCTCCTCCAGCCCGTTGGCCTTCAGGGTGGAGCCGGTATCCACCAGATCCACGATCAGGTGCGACAGACCCAGCACAGGGGCAAGTTCCATTGCCCCATGCAGGTGTACGATATCCGCGTTGATCCCCTGCGCCGCGAAATGCCGCCGCGTGATGGAGGGGTATTTGGTTGCGACCCGCACCTGCGACCAGCGTGCGGGATCGTCCGACAGGTCACAGCCACGCGGCTGTGCGATGGAGATGCGGCATCCCCCGATGCCAAGGTCAAGCGGCGCATAAATTTCGGGATAATCAAATTCCATCAGCACGTCGGCCCCGCACAGCCCCACCTGTGCGCCGCCAAAGGCCACGAACGTCGCCACGTCGAACGAGCGCACGCGCACCACGTCAAGGTGCGGGTCATTGGTGGGAAAGCGCAGCAGGCGGCTGCGGTCATCGGTGAAATCGGGGCCGGGCACAATGCCCGCCGCCTTCAGCAGCGGCGTCGCGGCCTTCAGGATGCGGCCCTTGGGCAGGGCGATGATCATCGGGCTGTCCGTTTCCGGGACAAGGCTGGAGGCCGGTGTCAGGACGGTCACTGAATTCTCCGAACAAGAGGAAACGCGCCCGGACCGCAATCACAACAGGCGTGACAGGCGCAACATGTCGCCTGCGCGCATACCACATTGTGCCGCCCCGCAGAAAGGGCGCTTTTCACACGGCAGCCCTTTTGCACGGCCCGTCCGGGCGGTTTCGCACCTGTTTTCAGCCCGCGACACGTTCGATCTGTGCCCCGCACTGCGCAAGCTTGCGTTCCACCGCTTCGTAACCACGGTCAAGGTGGTAGACACGGCTCAGGATCGTCTCCCCATGCGCGGCAAGCCCCGCGAGGATGAGCGAGAACGACGCCCGCAGGTCAGTCGCCATGACCGGCGCGCCCGACAGGGAATGCACGCCACGGATGATGGCGGATGACCCGTGTACGTTGATGCGCGCACCCATGCGGTTGAGTTCGGGGACATGCATGAAACGGTTTTCAAAGATCGTTTCCGTCACCATCGACGCGCCTTCTGCCACCGACAGCAGCGCCATGAACTGTGCCTGCATATCAGTGGGGAAACCGGGATAGGGTTCGGTCATGATGTCCACCCCACGCAGCGCGCCAGTGCGCCGCACCCGCAGGGCGCCGTCTTCTTGAAACACTTCTGCGCCAGCTTCCTCCAGCGCGCGTACGACCGCGCCCAGATGTTCGGCCCGCCCGTCGATCAGGCGCAGGTCCCCGCCCGTGATCGCGGCGGCGCAGGCATAGGTGCCGCATTCGATACGATCAGGCATCACGCGGTATTCCGCCCCGTGCAGGGCGTCCACACCGTCGATCACCAGCGTCCCGCTGCCCGCGCCGGTAATGCGCGCGCCCATGGCGTTGAGGCAGGCGGCAAGGTCCCCGATTTCGGGTTCGCGCGCGGCATTGACGATTTCGGTGCGCCCCTTTGCCAGGCACGACGCCATCAGCAGGTTTTCCGTCGCCCCCACCGATGCGAACGGCAGGATGATGCGCGCGCCGGTCAGCCCTTCGGGGGCGTGGGCGTTGATATAGCCATTTTCAAGCGTGATGCGCGCGCCAAGTGCTTCAAGCCCCTTGAGGTGCATGTCCACCGGCCGGGTCCCGATCGCACAACCGCCCGGCAGGGAGACCCGCGCCTCCCCGCAGCGCGCCAGCAGTGGCCCGAGCACGAGGATCGAGGCCCGCATCTTGGAAACAATGTTATAGGGGGCTTCGGTGTTGGTGATCTGCCCGCCGATCGACAGGACAGCCCCCGTGCCGTCCACGTCTTCCACCTTTACCCCGTGCTGGAGCAGCAGCGTGCGCATGGTGCGGATGTCCGCGATGCGCGGGACGTTCGAAAGCACCAGTGTTTCGGACGTAAGAAGCCCCGCGACCAGAAGCTTGAGCGCCGAATTCTTGGCGCCCCCGATGACGATATCGCCATGCAGGCGATGCCCGCCGCGAATGATGAAACGGTCCATGGCCCTGCTCTCCTACATCCGTGGCGGGGCGACGCCGCGCTGTCCCATATATTTTCCCGCCCGGTCGGCATAGCTGACCTCGCACGGCGAAGCGCCCTGAAAAAACAGGAACTGGCAGATGCCTTCATTGGCATAGATGCGCGCGGGCAGGGGGGTCGTGTTGCTGATCTCGATCGTGACCTGCCCTTCCCATTCCGGTTCCAGCGGGGTCACGTTTACGATGATGCCGCACCGGGCATAGGTGGATTTGCCAAGGCACACGACAAGGGTGTCGCGCGGTATGCGGAAATATTCCACCGTATGCGCCAGGACGAAGCTGTGTGGCGGAATGGTGCACGACTCGCCATGACGGGTGACGAAGCTGTTTTCCGCGAAATTCTTGGGATCGACCACCGCGTTGTCCACGTCGGTGAAAATCTTGAATTCCGAGGCCACCCGCGCGTCATAGCCATAGGAGGACAGACCGTAGGAAATCACGCCCTCGCGGTTCTGTTTTTCGACGAAAGGTTCGATCATGCCGGATTCGACGGCCATGCGGCGAATCCATGAATCAGGCATTATTGGCATGGGGTCCCTTTCTTCGTGCGTCATGGCGGGGTGTCCCGCCGCAGGCGAGCAGCGACCACTACCGAAGGCAGTCGAGTCGTGCAATCGTGTTATGCGTCGATGCAGCTGCTTTATGTGGACGGCGTATCGTCGTGCGGGGTGTGTGCGCTGTCCTGTGCGGCGCCGCCGTCCGGCAGGACAGCGGATGCGGCGATGGGCGTGGTGCGCGCACGGGTCTGCTGCTTGCGACGGCGCAGGTTGTCGCGCAGGGCCTGGGCCTCGCGCTGCTGGCGGGCGCGGCGTGCGGCCTCGGCGCGTGCGCTTTCGGCTCTGGCCCTTTCGGGCGGGGGGGGCGCGTCGGTCATGCTGGCATCACTCATGTCAGGCCCCACCGTGCGCCGGGCTGGTGCGCGGTGGGGTGGGAACGTGCGGCGTCGCCGGGATCAGGCCGCGCTGGTGGGGGCAGGATTCGTGGTGTCGGGCATTCCCTTGCCCGCGGGAACGCCGCTGCGTGCCAGCAGTTCACGCAGTGCCTTGACCACGGGGAAGATTTCCACGTTACGGTCGCCGCCCTGTTCGTTCCATGCCTGCTGCTCCATCTCCACGATGTCCTTGTCCTCAAGGAAGATGCGGTTGGTGAACCAGCCCAGCGCGGGCCAGATCAGGTCGATGAGCAGCGGCGTCTGGGGGCGCAGCACCGCCAGCAGCCCGAAACTCTGTGTAACGCGCTGGTCCTTGTCCACCGGGACATAGGCCGTCCACAGATCCATGATCAGGTCGCCGTCCTTATCGTGGATCTGCAATGTCTGGTACGGATATGTCGTGCGGATGGTCACGACCTCCTCAACCGGCTGTTCCGCGCCCTTGAGGTCCTTGTGCTTGCCAAAGATCAGCCGTTCGGCCAGTGGCTGCTGACCCGCGCTGCGCATGAAGCTGTAGCGTGCCTCGATAAAGTTTTCGCCTTTGTCCTGCCCCAGGAAACGCGCCTTGATCTGGCCCATCTGGCGGCGGTGCAGGAACTGGTGGTTCATGTCCATCAGGTTTTCATGCATGAACGTGTAATGGCAGTTCACGCGCGGGCTGAACCGCTTGGTCTTGAAGGCCGGATCGTCCACGCTGCCCAGCTTGGGAAAGGGGACGGTGTCTGCCTTGGCCGGGTCGCCGGGGAAGATGAATACAAGGCCACCCGCCTCCCGGCAGGGATAGGTGCGCACCCCGTTCGGCAGCTTGCCCTTGCCAAGATAAGGCACGTCGATGCACCGGCCAGAGCGCCCGAACGCCCATCCGTGATAGCAGCAGCGCACGGTCTGTCCGTTGACGGTGCCCTTGCTCAGGGGCACCTGCCGGTGGGGGCAGCGGTCATACAGGGCAAAGACGCTGCCTTCCTCGGGACGGACCAGCACGATGGGCACGCCCGCGTAACGCACGCCGAACGTCTTGCCCCGGCGCACCTGTGATGACCATGCGACGGGGTACCAGAAATCGGGGTCCGCATCGACGGTGCGCAGGTCTGGCTGTGGGGTGGCGGGGGGGACCGGTGCGGTTGTGGCCTGGTCCCGTGTCGGGGCCTCCGTCTGGACAGAAAGTGTATCGCTCATTTTGAGGCCCCGAAATTCCTGTTTGTCATGATGTGCGGATTTTATCCGATCCGCTTGCATGGTGTATCCATGAAGTCCTTGCACAAGAATTTCAATTGCCTTGCGCATTGGAAATCCCCCCAGCGCATACGCCATATGTCGTGTGGGGGAGGCTGCGTCATCTTCACCAACGACGATGCGACAGATCAATGCCGCAGGGGGGGCTGGCGTGTCAGGCTGTCGCGGCATCCTGTCATGCCCGTGGCGCGGGGAAGGTCAGGACGCCTGCTGTTCCAGTTCATGATCGGGCGCCATGTGCCCGGTATTGTAAAGGAATGTCTCGGCCAGATGGGTATTCAGCAGTTCATCATAGACCCCGAGGGTCGCGTACTGCATGCCCTGGCTGGTGTAATGCGCCATGACATTCGCGCGTGCCTGTGTCGCCATCATGGCGTGCTGTTCCGGCGTCATGCACAATGCGGCGCGCACCGCCTCCGCCAGGGCGGCGGCGTCGCCGGGGGGGAAGGTGAAGCCCGTAACCCCGTCTTCCACCGTTTCCAGCGCGGCGCCATGGGCGGCCACAACAACCGGGCGGCCCATGGCCTGCGCCTCCACCACCACACGGCCGAAGGGTTCGGGCCGCAGCGACGGCACGACCACAAGGTCCGCCAGCATCATGACCGCCGGCATGTCCGCGCAGTGCCCGGTAAAGCGCACCCGTTCGCGCAACCCGGCCTCGCGCGTTTTTTCCACCAGGGCCTGCGTATGTTTGTCGCGTTCCTTTGCATCACCGACAAAGACACAGATCCATTCCCGTCCGCATCCGCCCGTGCGTTCCATCCGCGCCAGCGCGTCCAGCAGCAGCATCTGCCCCTTCCACGCCGTAATCCGGCCCGGCAATACGATGATGGCGGCATGTTCAGGCAGGTCCCACTGATCCAGCAGGTTCTGCACCCGGTTGCCACGCACGCCATGCGGGTCGAATCGCGCAACATCCGCCCCGCGCGGGATCAGGCGCAGCCGGTCGTCACCCACCCGGTATTCCGTGCGCAGGCGCTGCGCGATGTAGTCGCTGACGGCGATGACCCGCCGTCCCGACGCCATGACCGCGTTATAGCGGCGTTTGCCGGGGATGGTGTTGCCATAGACGCCATGCCACGTCGTCACCAGCGGCACACCGGTGCGACGGCATGCGGAGGCGGCGGCCCAGGCGGGCGCGCGTGAACGCGCATGCACGAGGTTGACGGAATATTCGCGTATGATCTGCGCAAGGCGCAGGGAGTTGCGCAGGATGGAAAGCGGGTTTTTCGGCCTCAGGTCCAGATGGACCGGGGTTGCCCCGACATAGCGCAGGCGGGGGATCAGGCGCCCGCCCGCGCTTGCCACCAGTGCGGTGCCGCCCGCCTGTGTGATGGCCTCGGCCATTTCGATGGTGCCCTGCTCTATGCCGCCTGATTCAAGCGCGGGCAGGACCTGGAGAATGACTGGGCGGGTGGTCACGAATTCCATTTCGGAATGTGTATCACGTAAGTGACAGTTCTGCACCGTCTGTTGCAACGTGGGGGGGCTATCATGGCGTCAGGGTACTTGACCTTGGCGGGGCAGGGGGCGACGAAGGAACCATTATGATAGCTTTTGCATGCATGTTTCCGCACGCCGGCCCCCGGAGTTCCGCATTGCATCGGGCGCCGTGCGGTGCCGTTACGGGGCGGTGGATGGTGTTGTGCATGCGTGCCATGCAGGTGGGCATGGTTGCTGTGGCGCTGGAGTCGGCGGGGGGAAGCGCGCGCGCGACCGTCGTGGGGGCCGATGCGGCCGAAGCCTCTGCCCCCAATGCCCCGCGTCCGGGTCAGGTTTCCCTTCATACGGTTGCCCCCGGCACGCCTGTCCGTACGACTGCCCGTACGACTGCCGGGATGGGGAACGGGGCGGCGCGGAATTTTTCCTTTGCCGCCTGCCAGGCGCAATTGGCCGATGACCCTGATGGCACCCGCGATTATGCCGACGACTGGCAGGACCATGGGGGCGGGGCGGAGGCTGAATATTGCGGGGCCTTGGCAGACATGGCGCTTGGTGATGTGGGGGATGCTGCGGCCACCCTGGATCGGCTGTCGCGTGTCGCCCATTGGCCACAGGGATGGGTGGCCCCATCCCGGCACCCGCCGTCACCCCCCGTTCCGTCCCCATCCGTCCCGTCGCGCGCCGTTACCGCATCGCCGGGCGACACCACGCCACAGCCCGCCGGAGTGGTGGGCGGGGGGCAACAGGCCGGGACACAGGCCGGGATACAGGATGGAACACAGGCCGGGCCGCACGATACGCCCGAATCCCTGCGCCATCGCGCCCATGTGGCGGAAGAGGCCGCGCGGGCATGGCAGGCCAATGACAGCCCACGCCAGGCGCTTGACAGTGCGACATACGGGCTGTGGCTGGACCCGCATGACATGACGCTGCGGGTGATCCATGCCCGTCTTTGCGTGGATATGGGCATGGCGCAGCAGGCGGTTGCCGACCTGACGCCTCTGCCGGGGGACACGGCCTTGCGGGTGGATGCGCTGGTGACGCGGGCCGCCGCCAATCGTGCGCTGGGTCATATCGACCTTGCCGTCACAGATATTGCCGCCGCCCTTCAACTGTCGCCGCATAATGTGGCCGCCGAACTGGAATGCGGCATCCTGCACGAACGTCAGGGCCGGATGGAGGACGCCCGCGCCGACTGGCAACAGGTGATCGCGCTTGCCCCCGATTCGCATGAAGCGGACCTTGCGCGGCAGGACCTTTCGTTGCTGGAGGCCGATCCCGCTGCTCCCTGAGGGGGCGGTAACGGCGCAGGAAGGCAAAAGGACGCTTTGCGAAAGGTGCTGGCCTGATAATCTGGGAGTATCCAATTTGGTATTGGTGTGAATTCTTATGTTGATCAGTGGGTATTTAAAATCTCTCCCCTGATCTGTCTGAAAGGTGCCGCACCCTGACCGCCTGCCATTTTTCACTATGTTATCAAGATCATGTTTGACACAGCCCCTGGAGGTCACATGCGGCGCATCCTTGTCATCCGGCTGGGTGCGCTGGGTGATTTTGCCCAGTCCTTTGCTCCTTTCGCCGCCATTCGCGACCATCATCGCCATGACAGCGTGACATTGCTGACGACCGCGCCCTTTGTTGAACTGGCGCGGGCGTCGCCATGGTTCGACGATGTCCGCGTCGATGCCCGCGCGCCGTGGCGCAACCTGCGGGCGGTCATGGCGATGCGTGCGCTGCTGCGGCAATATGATTTCATTTATGACCTGCAGACGTCGGGTCGTACCACGCGTTATTTCCACCTGTCGGGACATCGCGCATGGTCGGGCATCGCGCCCGGGGCACAGGCACCCCATGACAACCCGCAGCGCAAGGCCATGCACAACCGCGCCCGCCAGCGCGACCAGCTGCGTCGCGCGGGCATTGCGGAGGTGCCAGACGCCGATATTTCGTGGTTGTCGGGATACGGGCCGCGCCTGCCGGGGCCATATGTGCTGCTGGTGCCGGGTACGTCGGCGGCGCATCCGGTCAAACGCTGGCCCGTGGAACGGTTCGCAGGGCTTGCCACACGGCTGTGGGCGGGGGGGCTGCGCCCGGTTGTCATCGGTTCGCGCGCCGATGCGCCGCTTGCCGCCACCATTGTCGCCGCGTGCGATGCGACAGTGGACGTGACGGGGCGGACGTCGCTGCTGGACCTTGGCGGGGTGGCGGCGCGCGCCGTGGCCGCGGTGGGGAACGATACCGGGCCGATGCACCTTGCCGCGGTGATGGGAACACCAAGTGTCGTGCTGTTTTCGCGCGCGGGTGATCCGGCACTCAGCGCGCCATTGGGGCGTACGCCGGGGCAGGTACGGGCACTGTGGGCGCAGGATCTGGCCACATTACACATTGACAGGGTTGCAGCCGCGCTCCGCTGACGCCATTACAGCGTGACACATTTTTATCGGAGCACCAGAACATGCCTGCCATCACCCTGCCTGACGGATCCGTACGCCGCTTTGACGGGGCGGTGACGGGCACTACGGTGGCGCAGTCCATTGGCGCGGGCCTTGCCCGTGCGGCGCTTGCCATGGAGGTGGACGGCCACCTGATGGATATCGGCCGCGAAATCGACCACGACGCCCATGTGCGTTTCGTCACCCGCAAGGACGCCGAGTCGCTGGAGATGATCCGCCATGATGCCGCCCATGTGCTGGCCGAGGCGGTGCAGTCGCTGTGGCCGGGAACGCAGGTGACGATCGGCCCGTCGATCGAAAATGGCTTCTATTACGATTTTTATCGTAACGAGCCCTTCACGCCCGAGGACTTCCCCCGCATCGAAGCCCGCATGCGCGAGATCGTAGACGCCAATGCCCCCTTCACACGTGAAACCTGGCCGCGTGAAGAGGCGATCCGTTTCTTTGAGGAGCGGGGCGAGCGGTTCAAGGCCGAACTGATCCGTGATCTGCCCGAGGATGAGGAAATCTCCATCTACCGGCAGGGGGAATGGCTGGATCTGTGCCGTGGTCCGCATCTGCGCGGCACGGGCGACATCGGCAAGGCGTTCCGCCTGATGAAGGTGGCCGGGGCATACTGGCGGGGCGATCATCGCAATCCCATGCTGACGCGCATTTACGGGACCGCGTGGCGCGACCAGAAGGAACTTGACGCACATATCCACCAGCTTGAGGAAGCGGAACGGCGTGACCACCGCCGTATCGGGCGTGAAATGGGCCTGTTCCATATCCAGGAAGAAGCCGTGGGCCAGATCTTCTGGCATCCCAAGGGGTGGCGCCTGTATTCTGTCCTGCAGGATTACATGCGCCGCGCGCAGACCCGGAACGGGTATCAGGAGGTGCGCACCCCGCAACTGGTCGATCGTGGCCTGTGGGAAGCATCGGGTCACTGGGACAAATACCGCCAGCACATGTTCATCGCCACGGTGGAGGACGAGGACAAGACCCTCGCGCTCAAGCCGATGAACTGCCCATGTCATGTGCAGATCTTTCGCCACGGGCTGCGTTCCTATCGCGAACTGCCGCTGCGTATGGCGGAATTCGGCGCCTGCCATCGGTATGAGCCCTCCGGCGCGCTGCACGGTATCATGCGCGTGCGTGGCTTCACGCAGGATGATGCGCATATCTTCTGCACCGAAGAACAGATCGCGGATGAGACGGCGCGTTTCGTGCGTATGCTCTCGGCCGTGTACCAGGACCTTGGGTTCGAGCATTTCCGCGTGAAATTCGCTGACCGCCCGGAGCAGCGCGCAGGCAGCGACGATACATGGGACCGTTCAGAAAACGCGCTGAAAGAGGCGTGTCACATGGCGGGTGTCGAATACGAGCATAATCCCGGCGAGGGGGCATTTTATGGCCCGAAGCTGGAATTCGTGCTGCGTGACGCCATCGGCCGCGACTGGCAATGCGGCACGTTGCAGGTTGATTACGTGATGCCCGAACGCCTTGATGCCACCTATGTCGGGGAGGACAGCGCCCGCCATCGTCCCGTCATGTTGCATCGTGCGATCCTTGGGTCGTTCGAACGTTTCCTTGGCATCCTGATCGAGCAGCATGCGGGGCGTTTTCCGATGTGGCTGGCACCGGTGCAGGTCGTCGTTGCATCCATCGTGACGGATGCCGAACCCTATGCCCGCGAAGTGGTGGAGAAGCTGCAGGCGGCGGGGGTCGTGGTGGAAGCCGACGTGCGTAATGAAAAGATCAACGCCAAGATTCGTGAACATAGTCTTGCGCGTGTGCCCGTCATCCTTGTGGTGGGACGCAAGGAGGCGGAGGAACGGACTGTCGCCCTGCGTCGCCTGGGGGGCAAGGTGCAGGAAATCGTGTCGTTGGACGAGGCGGTCACGGCTCTTGCGCATGAAGCAACCCCGCCGGACCTGCGGCGGTCCTGATTGAACAAGGTGCTGATAAAAAACAGATAAAAATTTCCGGCTGCTGCCTTTTTTTAAAAAAGGCAGCAGTATTTGAAGCTTTCTGGACAGGGCTTCATCCGAAATTTTTCATTCTGTTTCATGCGGCGATGACCTGAAATTGCCCATCGGTTGCGTCTGGCTGGGGTCTGCTTGCGGTGCATGCATGGCTGGCCCCGTCAGGGTTATTGCACACGGGACTTGATCTGGCCCTTGTGTTTGCGCCACATATTGCCACATCAGCAGCGTCCGCGTGATTTCGCGCCGTCATGTCGTCCGGGGTCGGGCGCGTTTCGGCGTGGGGCCGGTGGCCGCCGCGACGATATCTGAATGCACAGTCACAGGAGATGACCATAGCCAGACCCCCGATGCCCACTCCGCCGAACCGAGAGGGGCCCCGTGTCAATGAGGAGATACGCGTTCCGCAGGTCCGCCTGATCGATGCTGATGGCGAAATGCTGGGAATCATGCCGATGCGTGATGCCCTTGCGCGCGCCTATGCGTCTGGTCTCGACCTGCTGGAAATCAGCCCGAACGCCGAGCCGCCCGTCGCGAAAATTCTCGATTACGGGAAGTTCAAGTACGAGCAGCAGAAGAAGCGCAACGAAGCCCGCAAGAAGCAGAAAGTCATCGAAATCAAGGAAGTCAAGGTTCGTCCGAATATCGACGAAAATGACTACCAGGTGAAGATGCGGGCGATGAAATCCTTTATCGGCGAAGGCGACAAGGTCAAGGTCACGTTGCGTTTTCGTGGCCGCGAAATGGCGCATCAGGATCTGGGCATCAAGGTGCTGGAGCGCGTGCGCAGCGAAATGGATGAAATCGCGAAGGTCGAGCATATGCCCAAGCTCGAAAATCGCCAGATGATCATGGTGCTTGCCCCGCGTTGATACGCAGTGGCAACCGCCTGACCATATATCCGAAAGCCCGGGTCACATGATGTGGCCCGGGCTTTTTGATATGTGTGCCGCCCCGACGGGTTGGGAAACATAATGCACTGAAATCGTGCATGTTTCCTGATCAGGGCTTTGGTTCAAAGGGCTTGCGGGGGATGTCACCTTCTTGAACATAGGTGACATCCCCCATAGGTGACATCTCCGGGATAATTATTTCTATTGGCAGGGCCGCTTGGCGGATAACCGCATCATGGATGCAGGATAAAGGTCGCATCCGCCTGTGCGGTGACATCCTGATCTGCGACGGGGGCCTGTGGGGCGGACATGTCGGCACTGGCCGCGCGTGCGGCCATTACCATCATGGGCATCGGGTGGGGCATTTCCTGGTCATTCAGGTTGACCGACTCGATACGTGTGACCTTCAGGCCCAGCGCCGTCGCAGCCGCCTGCGCACGTTGTTGCAGTTCATGCAGCGCAAGCCCTTCCGCCTGTTGCAGCAGGGCAGTGCGATGCGGACGGGACAGGGACCAGTCCAGCCGTGACAGGGCCAGATTATCCGACTGGATACGTCCCAGCAGCGGCAGCAGGATCTTGCCATCGGCTGCGGTGATGCGGATGCTCTGCCGGGCAATCCACAATGCCGGGTGGTTGTTACGGGTATCGGCCTCCTGATGGCGCACGGTATAGGATTCCGCACTGACCGTCAGGCCCGTCACGCCATGCGCGCTGGCCATTGCCTTTTCCACCTGCGTGTTGACCTGTCCCTGTGCCGCGGCGGCTGTGGGGGCGGAGGCTTCGGCGAAAAAGACGGCGGTCAGTTCATCGGGCGGCGCATGGACGGTGCCTGTGGCCGACAGCATCAGCTTGGTCATGGTGGTGTCAGCCGCCGTGGCGTCCCCATCGGCGGCATGGGCGTATGTGATACCGGCCATTGTGGCAGTCCCGACAAGGAGGGAGAGAAGAATCGGCGCGCCGCGCAGCATATGGCGGGCCGGACGGGCGCGTGTGCGCATCGGGGCGGGGATCATGAATGCGTGGTCTCCTTCAGTTCCACCAGCGCGCGACGCAGCCGGATGATGCCGGAACGTACCCGGCCCTCCCGGCACAGGTCCGCACCCTGCGTGCGCAGGTCGTCGATGTCATGTGGCAGGCCGGGGCCATAGGCGTCGATGATGCCGATCAGACGGTTGCAGAATGCAGGGGTGTCGCTGGTGATGATAACCGGCCGGTCCACGTTGCCATGGGGGGCGGTGGCCTCGGTGACGGTATCCGCTGCCGCGACGGGCCACGAATGGCCACACAGGCACAGGCTCATCACAAGGAAGGCAGGGACCGTGACCGGTTGCATGTTCATGATGCTATAATACGCTACTGTTGGTGTCGTGCTGATGGGAGAATTGTGAAGTTCGCGTCATGTCTGGCATGTCCTCATCGAACGGATCATATCCATATTCCGCCAGGGCGGAGGACGCCACCGGCAGGTGCAGACGTACCGACAGGCCGGGATTATGTGTCGCAAGGTGGATATCCCCGCCATGCAACTGCACGATGGCACGTACCATGGCGAGCCCGAGGCCCGACCCCGGCGTGTTGCGTGCCTTTTCCGCGCGAAAGAAACGTTCGGTTGCGCGCGCCATGTCTTCGTCTGTCATGCCGATGCCTTCGTCACGTATTTCCACCGTCAGCATCGCCCCCCCGGCGGGGGTGACGGTGCGTCGTGCGACAAGGGGGGAAAGCCGTGCGGCAAGGTGTACGGTCGAATGTTCGGGCGAAAACTTGATGGCGTTGTCCAACAGGTTCGCCACAGCCTGCTGGATCAGGGAACGGTCGCCATAAAAGGGCAGCACGTCATCCATGTCGAGTGCGAGGCGGATTCCATGATCCTCCGCCACCGCTTCGTACAGCTCTGCGACATCGAACAGGACGGGGCGCAGGTCGAACGTGGCAAAGGCGGAGCGACGCGCGCCGGTTTCAATCTGTGCGATCCGCAACAGGGCTTCGAACACGGCGGTGATGTTGTCGAGGTTGCCGACCGCGCGTTCGATCGCAGCCCGCAGTTCGTCGGCATCCTGCGCATGCAGGGCTGCGTCCTCCAACTGTGTGCGGGCGCGGGTGATGGGGGTGCGCAGGTCATGGGCGATGGAGTTGGAGACTTCGCGCACGCCATCCATCAGGCGTACGATCCGGTCAAGCATCTCATTGATGGCCTCGGCCACCTGGTCCATCTCGTCCCCATTGCCCACCAGCGGCATGCGGCGGTTCAGGTCGCCATGGGCGATGGCCGATGTCGTGCGTGCCACGGTCTTGACCATGCGGCGGAAGATGCGATGCACCAGCATCGCGCCGCTGACGGCAAGCAGCGTGACCATGATCCACGCCCACAGCAGGGAATCGGTCAGCAACCGCCGCAGGATGGAGCGTGCGCGCATGTCGCGCCCCACCAGCAGGCGATAGCCGCTGTCCAGTTGGCCCGCCGTATGGGTGAGTTCCGTGCCCGGCAGGCGATAGGCATGGATTTCGGCCAATCCCCGCAGGCCCGCGCGCGTATCGGGCAGGGAATACCACCGATCGGTGTACTGCACCTTTGCCGGCCAGGTGGAGACGTTGCCCGCAAGGTAATTCCCCTCCGGGTCGATCACCATATACACCGCGTCATCGTCGAGGTTCTGTTCCAGCCGGTCCTCGATCGTCAGGGCAAGGGTTGGTACCCCGCCCAGAACCCAGCGATCGACAAGGGCGCGGGCATCGGCATTGATTGCCGTTTCGACCTGACGTTCAAGGAAGCCGATCGTCCCCCACCAGATGAACAGCATGAACAGGATGGACGACAACGCAAACAGCACCCCGTACGCCAGTGAAAAGCGCAGGCTGGCGGAACGCAGCGCACGCAGCCGTGGCCTGCGCGGCGCGCCTTCATGCAGGGGCAGGTCCTTCACGCGTTGGGCCATTGCGCGTTGTGCTGCCGTGTATGGTGCCGTCCTCTGCCGGTGGGGACGTCATTCCGCACGCAGCATGTATCCCGCATTGCGGATGGTATGGATCAGCGGCATGCCAAATGGCTTGTCCACCTTCTGTCGCAGGCGCGAGACATGGACGTCGATCACGTTGGTCTGCGGGTCGAAATGGTAATCCCACACCCCTTCGAGCAGCATGGTGCGCGTCACCACCTGTCCCGCATGGCGGGTCAGGTATTCCAGCAGCCGGAATTCACGTGGTTGCAGGTCGATCTTCTGCCCCGCACGGCGAACGGTGCGTGACAGCAGGTCGATTTCCAGATCCGCCACCACCAGCTTGGTCTGTGGCGCCTGTTCGGTGCGTCCGCGCCGTCCCAGCGCCTCTACCCGCGCCAGGAGTTCGCTGAAGGCAAAGGGCTTGGTCACGTAATCGTCGCCCCCTGCCTTCAGCCCCTGCACGCGGTCATCCACATCCGCCAGCGCGGACAGCAGCAGCACGGGGGTCGCGTTGTTCTGCGCGCGGATCGTCTCCAGCAGGCGCAGGCCGTCAATCCCGCCCGGCAGCATACGGTCAAGGATGATAAGGTCGAATTTCTCGCTCACCGCAAGGAACAGGCCGTCCTTGCCGTTATCGGTCAGTTCGGTCAGGTGTCCTGCCTCGCGCAGGCCCTTGGCCACGAAATTGCGAACCGTCGGATCGTCTTCCACCACAAGAATATGCACATTACCTCACTGATCGGCAGTTCGAATGTCATTCTACGCCCGTCGCGCGACAAGGCCAGAGCCGATGCGACGTGCGGACATTACCGATGTTACATGTGCAGTGGTGGCCATGGCGTTAAGGGGCGCGCCCGCCCTTTATCTGTTGCTGTCCTGTCCTGTCCTGTCCTGTTTCTGTTCGTTCGGGACGTTGGTGCATGGACCATGGACCGTGGACAGGGGGACCAGCACGCGTGTTGCTGACGCCGTTGCCAGATCAGCGCGGCGGCAGGCGCCATTTGCCCATGGGGACACGTGACATGCCTTCATGGCCGATATGTGCATAAAAGGGGGCAATGGGCATGGTTGGGAGGGCGAAGCATGATCTGCCCCCCGGGCACATGGTGCGCGCAGCCAGTGTGCGCCGGCCTCACCCACCGCGTGCCCGATGCCTTCGCCCCCTTCCGCTGTTGCGGCCACGGAGGAGCGCCAGTCCCGGTTGCCGCCATGGCCGACCCTGACGCTTCCGAAGACCTGTCCTGTGGCATCCCCTGAAACCAGAACGCAAGACATGGCGCACTGGCAGTGCGAACCGGAAATCCATCCCTGGATCATTGGGCTGCGTCACGAGATTGCACGATCGCCACAGCGCGATGTCCTGCGATTCGTCATCCGGTCGTGCCACTTCGATGCGGGCCTGCATGAGGTGTCTGCCCCAGATGCCACGGCGCAGGCCCGCATTTTCCCCTCGGCTCACTCCGGCAGGCGTTTCCATTCCGAAATCGCAATGGTCCTGTCCCCTGTGGCCGATGCAGGCACCTGATAGCTCAGCAGGGTGCCGTTCAGGGTGTAATCGCGTAACTGCCGCTGTCCCTCCCAGTTCGGGAAGACCGAGCGTTCGACATCAAACACGATGTGATGGGACGCGGGATCAAGCGTGACGGTGCCGTAATGCACGCTGTTGCGCAGCATGGCATCGCGGAATTCGGCCGGTGTACCGGTTGCCTTGGTGCCAGATGCAAACGGTGTTGCTGCCGGATGATAAATCTCGATCATGTAATGTCCGCTGGCGTCCACCATCATCCGCCCCTGCGGGGGATCGCCAAAACCGTGGACACGATGCCCATCCGGGTAAAGCGTATCCGCTTTGGTCAGGGTCCATGTGCCCATAAGGGGCGAGGCGGCCAGAGCCGCGCTGCCGGAGAACATGACCAGTACCGCCGGTAGGAATACGGATTTTATCATGGTCTGGAATGCCTTCATAAATGATGTCGCATGATGGTCCCGGTTGTTCGCGCCTTGACCGTAATGATCCCTAGGGCCTAGCGATGGTTTTGAATAACGACTTGTTCTGAAGTTTCAGTTCAGGAAAACGAAAGTGTCCATGCCCACGCATTTTGACCTCGACTGCCTGCGCAGCTTTGTCGCGGCGCAGGAATATGGCGGTTTCAACCGTGCAGCCGAACTCCTGAACCGCTCGCAATCCGCCGTCAGCCAGCAACTGCGTAAGCTTGAATGCCAGGTCGGGCAGCCACTGGTGCGGCGTCATGGGCGTCGGCTTGTGCTGACACCGGCGGGGGAGACATTGCTTGCCTATGCCCGTCGCCTGCTGGCGTTGAATGACGAGGCCATGGCCGCATTGCGTGGGCACGCGCTGGCGGGGCAGGCGCGGCTGGGCGTGGTTGGGGATTTTGCCGAGACATGGCTTCCCGAAACCCTGGCGCTGTTCCGGCGCGCATATCCGCAGGTTCTGCTTGAGGCAAGCGTCGATCGGGCCGGTGCCCTGCTCGATGCGCTGGATCGTGGCGTGCTGGATCTTGTGCTGACCTTTGGGGGGGATGGCCGTGCGGATGCCCTACCCTGGCGCACGTTGCCACAGCGTTGGATCGGGGGGGACGGCCTGTGTTTCAAAAGGATGGAGATGGTTGACCTGGTGGTCCTGCCGGCCCCATGCCGTTTCCGGCAGGGGGCGATTGATCGGCTGGAGGCGGCCGGCATTCCCTGGCGGATCGTCTTTACCGGGCGCAGTGTCGCGGCCCTATGGGCGGCCGTGCGGGCCGGGCTGGGGGTAAGCTTTCGCATGGTGGGGGAATTGCCGCCGGGCATATCGGTCATGGATGATCCCCCCGGCGTGCCGCGCGCGCCAGATGTCAGGGTCAGCATTCATGACGGCGGCAGGCCGGCATCCGATCCGCTGGTGCAGCTCAAGCAGATGCTTGAAACCCCTCCCGCCCTCATTCCCTCGGTGGGATAGGCGGGGATAGCCCGAACCGTCCCGCGCATCAGTCATCCGTGTCGTCGGGGCGGAAACCGACATTGGCCGGGATGCTCAATGTTTCATGGCGGCGGCGGATATGCAGCATGACGGTAGAGGCCGGGCGCTTTGCCGCGACGGAACGGATCAGCATGCGTGAACTGTCGATGGGTTCATCATTTACGGCGGTGATGTAATCGCCGATATGAAGCCCCGCCTTCATCGCCGGGCCACCATGGTCGATGCCCACGATTTCCACCCCCGTCACATGGGTGTCGCCCCCATCGGTCAGTGTCACGCCAAGCCAGCCGCGATCAATATGCCCGTTGCGACGCAGTTCTTCGACAATCGGGGCGACGATTTCCGACGGGATGCCAAAACCAATCCCCACCGACCCGCCCGTGGGGGAGACGATGGCCGTATTCAGCGCGACCACCTGTCCGCTCAGGTTAAAGGACGGGCCGCCGGAATTGCCGGGATTGATCGGGGCGTCAAGCTGAAGGAAATCATCGAACGGACTGGTGCCGATATCGCGTCCCCGGGCGGAAACGATGCCCGCCGTCACCGACGAGCCCAGCCCGAACGGGTTGCCCGCCGCCATGATCCAGTCACCGATATTGACCAGCCTGCTATCGCCCCACCGGACGAAGGGCAGGGGATGTGGTGGCTGGACCTTGATGACGGCGATGTCCGTCAGGTCGTCACTGCCGATCAGGTGGGCGGGCAGTTCGGTCCCGTTGGCGAGTGAGACGGTAATATGGTCGGCATCGCCCACGACATGCGTGTTGGTGACAATGACCCCGTCCGGGTCGATCACGAATCCCGATCCCGCGCCCAGCATCTCCTCCCCGTGGGAGCGCATGCGTTCGCGGAATTTATGCTCGAACGGGGTGCCGCGCACACTTGGCAGTACGCGTTGCCCGTTGCGCTGGCCATGCACGTCCTGCGTCACGGCGATATTGACGACCGCCGGGCCCACCAGCCGCACCAGTGGCGCGAACGTCAGGGGACCGGACGAGACCACCGGGGGCATGGCCGGGGCGAATGGCGATGCGGTGGGTGATGCGCCAGGCGATGTGGTGCCAGACGATATGGTGCCAGGCGATGTGGCAGCAGGCGGCGTGGCCACGCCTGCCTGTGCCCACGCGCCACCAGGGCAGGGCGGCAGGGCATAGGCCAGCGTCAGCGGCATGATGGCATACAGGCGGGAAAGACGGCGGGCCATGTGCATCCGTAAGGGGTCGAAAAGAGCACAATTGCTCATGTCGCTGTGATGATAGGCGAAAAAAAAGGCAATGCCATGATGTGTGGCGACGCGGTGACAAATCATTGTCCACTGAGGCGTTCATGTCACGTTCCCTCCCCCTGTGGTGCTCCCCCTGTCACGTTCCCCCTGTCACGTTCCCAGTATTACGTTCCCAGTGTCAGGCTCCCCATGTCCGGGCTTCCCGTATCGCCCTGTCCCTTTGTCCTGATGGTGCGTTTCCTGCTTACGCGCCCTTCGTACGTATTTGTCGCGCATGTTTCTGCTGCATGTTCCTGACACACGCCCGCCTCATGCGCCGCGTCGCGCCGGGCGTTGCGATGGCTGTGCGTGTGCCGGGTCCTCAGGCCAGTCATGGCGGGGATAGCGCCCGCGCATGTCACGGCGCATGTCCGCCCATGATCCGGCCCAGAACCCGGCAAGGTCGGCGGTGATCGCCTGTGGCCGCCCGGCAGGGGACAGCAGCGCGATCCGCAGCCCGATACGACCATCCGCCAGCTTCGGCGTCTCGCACAGGCCATAGAAGGTCTGTGCCCGCGCGGAAGCGAGTGGTACGGGCTGGAGGTAGTCAATCCCCACCCGTCCCCCCGGCAGGTCAAGCGCAGGTGGCAGCGTCCGGTCCAGCCAGCGCAGGGCGTCGTGCGCAATCATCGCGCGCAGCACCGCCATCAGGTCAAGGGCGCGGATTTCGCTCATCCGTGACATGCCGCCCACCCATGCGCCAAGCCACGCGCCTACGTCCGCCGCAAGGGCAGGGTCGGAAATGTCGGGCAGGTCGCTGCGTCCCAGTTCCCCGCGCGCCAGGGCGACACGCGCCTGTAACTGCCGGCATGCGTCGGTCCATTCAAACGCGGCGGCCAGGTTCTGTCCAACCTGACGCAGCAGCAGGTCTGCCACCTCCGCCGCGTCTGCCGTGACCGTGCGGTCGCGTAACACCAATGCCCCTAGCCGCAGCCTGCGTCGTGCCATGACACCGCCGGTGGTCGGGTCAATGGTGGTTTCCACCTGTTCATGCGCACGTGCAAGGACGCTGTCGGGCAGGTTATCGGGGTCGAGTGGCGCCGCAAGGCGGATTTCGCATGCGGTGCGCACATGCAGTCCCGCCACCGCCAGCAGGGGCAGGGTGGCGAGGGTGTCTGTCTTGCCCATACGCGCGCTGCCCCCGCCCGACAGGCGGAAGGAGCCGATATCCCCGCGTCGTTGGGCGATACGGTCGGGAAAGGCCGCCGCAAGCAGCGCCGCGCAGTCTCCCCGTGCTTCCACGTCGCGTCCGATTCCCATGCGGCGGCGATATTGTCGCGCGGCCTGGCGGATGCGTGACAGGGCGCCACGGTCGGCGGCGGGATGTTCGCCCCCGGCAATCAGGTCAAGGCGCAGGCGGATATCGGCGGGCGGGATGGTGGTACCGCCCGGCCCCCGGCCCGACGGGCGTGGGCGCAGCGGGTCGCGTTCCTCCAGCAGGGCCGCAAGGTCAGCAGCCAGTGCGGCTTCATCCGGTGTCCGCGCGGCCAGCATCATCGCAGCAAGGCGCGGATGCGCGCCCAGTTGCGCCATCTGCACACCCGCCTGCGTAATCTGCCCATCCGCCGACAGCGCGCCGAGCGCTTCAAGCAGGCCGCGCGCGGCCTCGAACGCGCCGTTGGGGGGCGTATCGGCAAAGGGCAGCGCAGCGGGCATGGTGCCCATCGCCGCCTGCCATGCCGCCGTATCCAGCCGCAGGCCCGTCAGTTCGGCCTCCATGATCTCGGGCCGGTCATGGGGGGGCATGGCGCGGGTGGTCGTCTCGCTCCACAGGCGGATCGCGATTCCGGGGGCTTCGCGTCCCGCGCGACCGGCGCGCTGTGTCGCAGCCGCGCGGGAGATGCGCGCCGTCTCCAGCTTCGTCAGGCCCGTGCCGACATCAAGGCGTGGCGTGCGGCGGAATCCACCATCAATGACGATGCGCACCCCCGGCACCGTCAGCGATGTTTCCGCGATGGAGGTGGACAGGATGACCCGGCGCGCCCGCCCGCCTTCGGCGGACAGGACGTAATCCTGCTCCGCAGGCGGCAGTTCGCCATATAACGGCAGGATTTCTACCCCCGCCTGCGCACCGGACGCGCTCAGGGCGGCCTGTGTGCGACGGATCTCGCCCACGCCGGGCAGGAAGGCGAGGATATTGCCTTCTTCCTCCGCCAGTGCGGCGCGGATGGCGCGCGCCATGGCATCGGGCAGGTCGCGTTGGTGGGGAATGTCGTGGCGGGCGTGGCGGATATCGACGGGAAACATCCGCCCCGCGCTGTCGATGACAGGTGCGTCCATCCGTTGTGACAGGGTTGCGGCATCGGTCGTGGCCGACATCGCCACCAGCCGCAGGTCAGGCCGCAGTTCACGTTGCAGGTCAAGGCAGAAGGCAAGGGCCGCATCCGCATCGACGGAGCGTTCATGGATTTCATCAAAGATAACGCACGCCACCCCATCGAGCGTCGGGTCCGACAGCAGGCGGCGCACCAGCAATCCTTCTGTCACGACCTCGATTCGTGTGGCGGCGGAGGCGGCGCCATCCAGCCGCGTGCGATATCCGACCAGACCGCCGGGTTCCTCCCCCACCAGGGTGGCCATCCGCCGTGCGGCGGCGCGCGCGGCCAGGCGGCGGGGTTCAAGCATCACGATACGCCCATCCCCGCGCCATGGGGCCGCAAGCAGAGCCAGCGGCACCAGCGTCGTCTTGCCCGCGCCGGGCGGGGCCACCAGCACCGCGTTCGTCCCGTCATGCAACGCGGCACGCAGGCGGGGCAGCGCCTCCGCCACGGGCAGGCCCTCCACGACAGAAGGGCCGGACGCGAACAGGTCGGCAGGGAAAAGCGGGTGCTGGGGGGAGGGATCGGACGTCATGGCATGCTTTATGGCGCGCGTGCGCCCTGTGCGGCAATGACCAGGCGTTATGGCAGGCGTTATGATGACCCGGTGTCGGGATGACGGGGTTTTCGGGCAGGTGGATGGAGACAGGATTATCATCCTCATTATAATTCGCACGGTCTATGATGATCGCGCCTGTCCCGTGGTCCCCACGTGGCGCGCCCCCGATTTATGCTGACGGAGTATCCCTGCTTGGCAATCCTGCGCTTACCGTTCGTCTTGTTCCTGTCCGCCCTGTGCGTCATGACAGGTCTTGTTCCTGTCCTGCTTCCCGCCCTGTCGTGTCCCGCGCATGCGGCGCAAAGCACATCGGTATCTGGCCCGCATGGCACGGCGACGCTGTTGAGCGACAGCGACAGCTTCATGCCGGGACAGGACATGCATTTCGGCCTGCGCCTGCAACTCGCCCCCGGATGGCACACCTACTGGCTCAATCCCGGTGACGCGGGGGAGGCGGTGACGCTGGCGGTGCATGCCTCGGGCGGTGCGGTGGGAGAGGGGGGGCCGATTGAATGGCCCGTTCCGCAACGGCTGCGTGACGGGCCGCTGATGTCCTATGCCTATACCGGTGATGTCGTGCTGCCGGTGCGCCTGCAACCGCAGGAGGCGAAAGAGGGCACGGACATGGTGGTGGAGGCCACGGCCGACTGGCTGGTCTGCGCCACGGTGTGCGTGCCCGAACATGCGCAGTTTACAATGACCCTGCCACGTGCGCCGCTTTATCCCTCGCCCCAGGCGCCGCTATTTGCGCGTGCCGCGGCGCAGCGTCCCGTGGCGTCGCCCTTTGCCGCGGCGATCGCACCCGATGGCACGCTTTCGCTGTCGGGGGAGGGGCTGTCGCCTGCGATGGTGCGTGATGCGTGGTTTATGCCCGAACAGCCGGGGCAGATCGACCATGACGCACCGCAGGTACTGCATGTGCGTGATGGCCTGCTGCAACTGGGGCTGAAGGTGACGGACGGGTTCCATCGTGATGCGGCATTGCCGGGCATCGTGGTGATCCGCGACGTATCGGGACGGGAACAGGCATTGGCGGTTACGGCGCACCCGGGCGGCCCGCCCCTGATGGTGGGGACGGCGCATGGGGGACGTGTTGTCTGGCTGGCGCGCCTGCTGGCGCTGGCGTTTGCGGGGGGCATGATCCTGAATCTGATGCCCTGTGTCTTTCCGGTGCTGGCGATGAAGATCCTGTCGCTTGAACGCATGGCGCAGGGGGAACGGCGCGCGGCGCTGGTCGGGGCGGCGCTGTATGCGGCGGGGATTGTCGTGGCCTTTGTCGTGCTCGGTGCGCTGATCGTGGGGCTGCGCATGGCCGGGGATTCGGTGGGATGGGGTTTCCAGTTTCAGTCAGTCACGTTCGTCATGCTGATGTGCTGGCTGCTGTTCGCCATTTCGCTCAACCTGTTGGGGGTCTTTTCCTTTGGCACCGGGATTGCGGCCCTTGGTGGCGCGGGACGGCTGTCGGGACATATGGGCGATGTCCTGACCGGGGTATTGGCGGTTGTGGTGGCGACGCCATGCACGGCCCCGTTCATGGGGGCGGCCATCGCGGGTGCGCTGTCGGCGTCGCCGGTAGCGGGGATTGCGATCTTTGTCGCCATGGGGCTGGGCCTTGCCGCGCCGTACCTGCTGCTTGCGGCGGTGCCGGGGTTGGTGCGGCGGCTGCCGCGACCGGGGGCATGGATGGAAATCGTGCGTCAGGCGCTGGCCTTTCCCATGCTGGCGACATGCGTCTGGCTGGCATGGGTCGCAACGTTGCAGGGCGGGCAGGTTGCGGTGCCTCTGCTGGCGGGGGGAATGGTACTTGTCGCATTCGCGGCCTGGCTTGTGCGGCAGGCACAGGACATGGTGATGGCCGGTCGGGGGGGGCGTGATGGTATGGTCCTGTTCTGCCGGGGGGGGGCGCTGCTTGCCGTGGCGCTTGCGGTCGGGGGCGTCACGATGGTGCCCCCCGCGCTTGCGCCGCAGGGCGGCGGGAGCGGCGCCGCACATCCTGCCGATGGGGTCGAAGCCTTTTCACAGGCGCGGCTGGATGCGTTGCGTGCGCAGGGACGTCCCGTCTTTATCGACATGACGGCGGCATGGTGCATTTCGTGTCTGGTGAATGAACGTGTTGCCCTGTCACCGCAGCGGGTGCGCGATGCCTTTGCCCGGCAGGGGGTGGTGTACATGAAGGGCGACTGGACCGGGCGTGATGCGGCAATCAGTGCGTTCCTGCACGATCATGGGCGCGATGGCGTGCCGCTATATGTCTATTATCCCGCGCATGGGGATGGTGTCGTCCTGCCGCAGGTCCTGACGCCGGGATTGGTGCTGCATACGATCGGCGCGCAATAAAAAACGGGCGGGAAGAAGACCTTCCCGCCCATCGTCGAGACGCCGGTGCCTGAAGACATCGCGGGCAATATCGCGCAGTCATCAGGAAGTCGTGGCGAGGCATGTTTTGCAAAACATCATGCGTATTGGGAAAAACCCGCATCTATTCTTAAGAGATTGTTGGGAAGCAAATCATTGATAGAAAACAAGAAAAGTTTTTGGGTGCCGCCTTTTTTCAAAAAGGCGGCGTCTTCTGAAGCTTTTTGGAAAAAGCTTCACCAAAAACCTTTATGATTTCAGGATGTTATCAAGTCTGACGCAAAAAGCGGTTTGAGTAGTTTTTGGCAGAAAATAAAGATTCGTTGGGATCAAATCTCATGAGGCTGGAGGCAAATATCCCCAACCTCATGACCATAAATTGTGATTGAGAAATCAAAACAATATATCCGCCCCTTACTTAAAATAGAAGTATATTTTAATAAGTTATATTAAATAAATTTATTTAAATCCATATTATAATTTATTTTTTCAAAAAATAACCCGTTTTAAAGAAATAAAAACTTTCCGTCCGTTGTATTATTGTTTGAATATACGGTGTTTTTGCAAATATTTCATGGTTTCGATCGCCCGTTGAGCCGGGTCTATCAATGCTTTTCTTATCAATGTCTGCTTTCGGGCCATCTGCGCAATGCACAGGAATTGGGGCGTCGCCTTTTTCATGTTGGTGACGCCCTTTGAAACATTGCTGGGGCCGTTAGGTCAGCCCGGAGCCGTGATTACGGCTCAATTACCGCTGCTGCCCGCGGGCAGGGTCAGGTACCCGGGTTTCGGGGAAAGCTGGCGCGCAGGTTTCGTGGTGGTGGCTGTGTCGGATGAATATCCGTCGGGGAAGATCGCATCCGGCCCTTCGCTTGCGGCGGCCGGGGGGGCGGATGTGGTGGCCGCCGGTGTCGTGGCGGCGGGTGTCGTGGTCACGGTTGGGACGGATGTGTTCGATGTCGTGTTGGGCATCGGCATGGTGACGGTCTGTGTTGCGAGGGGGGCGGATGCACCATCCAGCGACTGTTCCGACACCGCGCCCGTGACCGGGGCAGTTGTCAGCCAGTTGCCAAGGTTATTGCGGATCTGCGTTTCCAGTTCCCGGTTCATGTCCTGCATCATCTGGTTGACCAGATCATACAGGTTCGACGCCGTATCGGTATTGCCGTCCTTGCGCGTTCCCGGGTCAAAGGAACGTGTGACCTGCGCCACGGCATATCCCCTGCGCTGACCATCGGCGGATACGACGTCAAGGTGGACGTTCATCTGTCCGTCAAGGATGCCACCCGGTTCATGCAGGATGGAGGCACGGTCGATGGTGAACACGCCATGTCCGCCGGTGCCCGATGCGATCAGGCGGTCATGCGCCATCTGCTTGAGCGCCTGATCCGGCGGGGTGGGCGCGCGACCCGACAGGTCGCCGGGCACCATTCCGGGCTGTCCCCGGTCCACCACGGAAATGCTGGCGACATTCAGCGGCAGCGGCGCAAGGCTGCTGTAGCTGAGTGGCGTGAAGGTCATGGTGGGCTGCTGCTGGTCGCTATGGCATGCGCCAAGCATGACAAGCGGCAGGCCCAGCGCCATCAGGCGCAGCATGCGCGCGGGCCGGGTGATGCGGGACATGCGGGGGAGGGACAGGCAGTGCGGATGCATGAACGGATTTCCCGGAAAAGCTCTGGCGCCCCGGTCCATGTCCGGATGCGCGACTGGTCATGTTGAAACGTCATCTACCATGCCACATTCCGCCATCCGCGCGACAGCGAAGTGCGGCGCGACCCGTGCCTATGCGGCGTCGCGCCCGACTTCTTCGCGCTGGAAGTGGAAGGCATGGTTGCAAAAGGAGCAGTTCATGGTGATCGTCCCGTCTTCGGCCATGTGATCAAGGTCGTCGGTCGGGAAGGTTTCGAGGATACCCGCGAGCCGTGCGCGGCTGCACCGGCAACCGAACGCCAGGGCGCGGGGGTGGCCGATGCACGGGTCTTCGCTGTGGAACAGGCGATAAAGCAGCGTCTCCGACGACAGGCTGTCGTTCAGGATTTCCGCCTCCGTCAGGGTGGAGGCCAGCGTCGTCGCTGTCTCCCACGCATCGTCGCCATCTTCGGGGGCATCGTCGGAGGTATGCCCCCCTTCCGTCGCGATGCGTTCAAGGATCAGTGCGCCCGCACGCCATCCCGCATCCCCCTTGTGACAGTAAAGGCGCACCCAGCAGGCATGCTGTTCGCTGGTGGTGAAGTAGTGCGCTGCCATGTCCGACAGGCTCTCTCCCCTGATTTCCACGATGCCCTGATGGATGTCGGTATCCGGCCCCTGATCCACGCTGAAGGCAAGATAGCCGCCCCCCAGCAGTTGCGCCGCCGTGGGATGGGGATGATCGCGCAGCAGGGCCGCGACTTTTTCATCATCGGACCGGACATGGAAACGCAATGCACCCGCATCGGTGCAGTCCGCCACCAGCAGCGAGATCGGTCCGTCACCTTTCGCCTGAAGTGAAAACGATCCCCTGAATTTCAGTGCTGAGGCCAGACCCGCCACCAGGGCCAGTGCCTCGCCCGCCAGACGCAGAACCACGTCGGGGTTGTCATGGCGCGTCAGAAGCGTGTCCGTCAGCACGCCCGGCCGCACAAGGCGGCCACGTACCGGACGGCTGGCAAGGTAGAAGGGCACAACCCCCTGTTCCACCACTAGGTTGGGGGTGTCGGGACGGTTGGTGTCAAGGAAGGCAGGTGTATCAATCATATGACGTCAGATCTCGGCAGGCATGACAGGAAGGGCGTATGGCGGGAAAGCGCACGATCGGAAAGCATGAAGGCAGGAACATATGACCCGAGGCATATGACCAGAGGCATGGCGATCACGACGCAATGTGACCGTCATGCACACAGCCCCGGCAGGCATGGCGTCAGGGGTGCCGGGTGCTGATGGGGGCACGGGATGGTGCCCCTTATCCCTGCATATACCACCCTGCATACATCCTTGTGCGCGCCGCGCATCACAGGTTGGCGGTAATGTCCGCCTCCAGCGCCTCAAGGCGCTGGGTCAGGACCTGCGTTGTCGCGGTATCAAGCAGCTTGCCCTGCGTCACCTGATCGAGCAGTGCCAGACGGCAGGTGTCATGTTCCGCATCGATATCCTGCCCGCGTCCCGCCCCGGCAAGGCAGTCGAGGTAGGAATCGCGCAGGGCGTCAAGTTGCGGCCCCGCGCCCGGCAGGGCCGCGAAAATGTCATTGACACTTTTTTCCACCCAGCCGGGAACGCTGGCGGTATCTTCGGTCGTGCTGGGCAGGGTGGGCTGTTGCGCGGGGCCGGTCATGTCAGGGCGTTTCCTTTCCAAAGCTCTGCCAGTCATCGCCACACAGGGCCCAGACCAGCAGGCCTTTTTGTGCGTGCAGGCGGTTTTCCGCTTCGTCGAAGACCACGGAATTGGGGCCGTCGAAGACGTCAGCGGTAACTTCCTCGCCTATATGGGCAGGCAGGCAGTGCAGGAAAAGGGCATCGGGGGCCGCGCGTGCCATCAGTGCGGCATCCACGCGATAGGGTTCGAACGCATGCGCCCGCTGTTCCGATGCATTGTCGGACATGCTGACCCATGTATCGGTAATGACCGCATCCGCCCCGGCCACCGCCGTCATGGCATCCGTGCCCACCGTGATGTCCGCACCCTGCGCACGTGCCCATTCCACCGCGCGTGTGCAGGGCAGGTGCGTCGGCGGCGTGGCAAGGCGCAGGCGAAAGCCGAACAGGGCTGCGGCCTCGATGAAGGAAGTGGCGACATTGTTGCCATCCCCCACCCATGCCAGCGTCCGTCCCGTGATCGGACCGCGATGTTCCTCGAACGTCATGATGTCGGCCAGGATCTGCACCGGATGGGAATCCGGTGTCAGGCCGTTGATGACGGGCACGCTGCTCCATTTCGCAAGTTCACGCAGGTTTTGCGTCCGACCCGTACGCAGGACCAGCGCATCGACAAAACGTGACAGCACGCGCGCCGTGTCGGCGATGCTTTCCCCGCGGCCAAGTTGCATGTCACCGGGCGACAGCAGGATCACATCACCGCCAAGCTGGCGCATCCCGACTTCGAACGAGACACGCGTGCGGGTGGAGGGCTTGGACAGCATAAGCCCCAGCATCCGCCCATGCAGCGGCAGGCGTGGGTGCAGCGGGCGCGCCCGCCCATGCTGCATGCGCTTGATACCCGCCGCCACGTCAAGGATCGCGCGAAGGGTGGCCGCATCGAGGTCACGCAGGTCAAGGAAATGGCGCGGCTGTGCCCGGTTCGGTGCGTTGGTGGACAGCGCGTTCATGCCACGTCCTCCGTCTGGGCGGCCATGTGGGCGCGTGCGCGCACCGCCGCGCGGGCCAGCATGTCGCCTGCCATGCGGCATTCCTCCCCGGTAATCGTAAGGGGCGGAACAAGGCGCAGGACATTGCCCCCCGCCGTGACGCTGAGCAGACCTTCATGCATCGCCGCGTCCTGTACCACGCCCACCGGGGCCACGCAGTGCAGGCCGATCATCAGGCCAAGGCCGCGATGGCTGGCGAAAATGTCGGGATATTGCGCGACAAGGGTGTCGAATTCCTTCGACAGCATTTTCCCACGCGCATTCACCTGATCAAGGAAACCAGGGGCGAGGATGACATCAAGGACCGCGTTCGCCGCGGCACATGCCAACGGATTGCCGCCGAATGTCGTGCCATGGCTGCCGGCTGTCAGGTGGCGGGCGACGTCTTCCACCGCCAGGATCGCCCCCATGGGGAAGCCGCCGGCAATCCCCTTGGCCGTGGACATGACGTCTGGCGTGATGCCCGACCATTCATGCGCGAACAGCTTGCCCGTCCGGCCCATGCCGCACTGCACCTCATCCATGCCAAGGAACAGGCCGTATTCGTCACATGCGGTGCGCAGTTCCCGCAAAAAGCGTGGATCGGCGGGGTTGACGCCGCTTTCGCCCTGTATGGGTTCGATCATGATGCCTGCCGTTTCGGCCGTGATGGCGGCGCGTACGGCGTTCATGTTGTTCATCGGCACATGGTCGAAACCGTCCACCACTGGCCCGAACCCGTCGAGGTATTTCGCATTGCCCGTCGCCGCCAGCGTCGCAAGCGTGCGGCCGTGGAACGCGCCGTTAAAACAGATGATGCGCACGCGCTCGGGATGGCCGCTCTTGGCCTGTGCGCGGCGGATCATCTTGATCATGCCTTCGTTTGCTTCGGCGCCGGAATTGCAGAAGAAGGCGCTGTCGGCAAAGCTGGCCGCGACGAGTCGCTCGGCCAGCCTTTCGGCCTGCGGGATGCGGTACAGGTTGGAGACGTGCATCACCCGTGCCGCCTGCTGTGCGATGGCGGCGACAAGGTGGGGGTTGTTATGCCCCAGCGAGGAGGTTGCGATCCCCGCCCCGAAATCCAAGAATCGTCGTCCGTCCGCCGCGTACAGCCAGGCGCCTTCGCCCCGCTCGAAAGCGAGGTCGGCGCGATTGTATGTCGGCATCAGGGCGGGAATCATGGAATTGCCTTGTGGTTTTCTGTTGCTTGGATTGAAAAATCATTTGCGAAAAACGTGAAAAGCCCACGCCGCCAGGGGTGGGCCTTTGCCGCGTTCATGCTTTCCGTGGGCATGGGGCCTGCCGGATGCAGGTCGCGCCACGCCGCGCGGAATAGGAAAGAATATTGCCCAAATGACATGAATGCAACCACGGAGTCCTGCATGGCCTGCCATATCCCTGGGGCCTCAAGTCATGTCCACAGGCCAATGACTCACGGGCACGTGTTATCGGGCACGTGTTTATGGTGCGGGAGTGGGGGCAGGTGGTCTGCCGTGTGGTTATGGTCCACGGCTGCGTATCGCGTGTGGGTGACGGATTGCCCCAACGCTTGTATGTCAGGATGTGTATCGCGCCGCGGGACGGCGGATTGCCGTGGCATATCGCCTTGGGCGGGGAAGGTATGGCACAGTGCAGGCCATGACAGACCCCGACACGCCCCCCCGGCGCAAGTCCCCACGTCACGCCCGGCGCGTGGCGCGCGAGCCGCGTCGTCCCACCCCGGCAGGTCCCGCGCCCGACCGTGCGGCGTTGCGTGCGGCGGCGCTGGCCCATGTCGCGCGCTTTGCCACCACCATTGCGGGCATGGAACGTATGCTGGGCCGTGTGCTGCAACGCTGGGGCCGCCGTGCGGAGGCGGAAGGCATGGAACCGTCGCTGGTGACGCAGCACATCGCCGCCGTCGCACCCGACATTGCCGCCGTCATTGCGGATATGCAGGCGCTTGGGGCGGTCGATGATGCGCGCTTCAGCGAATCGCGCGCCCGTTCCCTGACGCGGGCGGGGCGGTCGCGTCGCGCGGTGGGCGCGCACCTGCAGGCGCGTGGCGTGGCGGCATCGGTGGTGGCGCAGGCGATGGAAGAGACGCTGGGCACCCGTGGTGAGGGCGCGCATGAAACCGAACTGGCCGCGGCGCTGGTATTCGTGCGCAAGCGCCGGGCCGGTCCCTTCATCAGCCCCGACTGCACCGATGACGAAGCCACCATGCGTGACCGCCGCGCGATGGAGGCGATGGCGCGATCGGGATTTTCGCGCGATATTGCCTGTCGCGCGCTGGGCATGGACGCGCAGGAGGCGGAGGAACGCATATGGCGCATGAAATCCGCATGACGTGTGATGGCGGGCGTGGGACGCGAATGTTGCTGCGTTTGGGGCGTGTCCTTGCGGTGGCTGTGCTGCCGGTGGTTGGCGGATGCGCAGGCGGCGGCAGTGGCAGCGGAAGCTGGCATGGCGCGTTGCAGTGCGCGCCCTATGCCCGGCAGGTGACGGGCGTGAACCTGCGTGGCGCGGCCGCAAGCTGGTGGGCGCAGGCGTCGGGGCAGTATCCACGCACCCATGCCCCACGCGCGGGCGCGGTGCTGGTGCTGCGCGCGACGGGGCGGCTGCCTGACGGGCATGTCGCGGTCGTGCGGTCCGTCCGTGGCCCGCGGGAGGTCGTTGTGGAGCAGGCGAACTGGGTGCCCGGCCGCATCGGGCGGGCGGACCCGGTCATTGATGTTTCGACTCGCAACGACTGGTCGCGGGTGCAGGTCTGGTGGAGCCCCATTCACGGCATGGGGAAAAGTGTCTATCCTGCATATGGTTTCATTCTGCCGCTCAGGTAATGCGCGGGGGCGGGGCCGATATGGTATCGCGCGGCGCAAAAGCGGCGAGGCAATGCTTGCATGGACGGGTTCGTGCCCTCATGTGATGGGGGGACGTGCCTGGCGCATGCCATGGCGGCATGGGTCACGGGAAAAACAGCTTTTGCGTCGGTGACGCGGGAATCGAGGATGTTATGGGTAGCTTGAGCTGGGGACATTGGCTGATCGTTCTTGCGGTCGTGCTCGTGCTGTTCGGGGGCGGGGGCAAAATCAGCTCGCTGATGGGCGACATGGCGCGCGGTATCAAGTCGTTCAAGAAGAACATGGCTGACGATGAACCCGTCACCCCGCCGCAGCAGGGCGCGGGCGGCCATATTTCAGGTCCGGCCACGCCACAGCGCGACGCAAGCTTCAGCGAAAGCGGGCAGCCGTCGGGCCAGAACGTGAAATGAAAACGCGCGACGCCATCCCGCAGGGCGGGGGCATCGCGTGACGTGGTGAGTCGCGAAATTGCGTGAAGGTTCGATGGATAAGGTTATTTCTTCCGACCCGCGCGCGGTCGCTGTCAGTGAGATCATCGCAGCCGGCCGTCGCATGGACCGCTTTGGCTGGGTGCCGGCAACGGCGGGGAACATCAGCCGCCGCCTGCCTGACGGGCTGATCGCGATCACGCGTTCGGGCGGGCACAAGGGCATGTTGACCCCCCATGGTGTGATCGAGGTCACGGCCGATGGCGCCCCCGTGCATGCAGGTGACCGGCCCAGCGCCGAAACCCTGCTGCATTGTCAGGTCTATGCAGCCTCGCCCCGTACCGGGGCTGTTCTGCACGGGCATTCCGTGGCCTCCACCGTGTTGTCGATGCTGGCGGGGGATTCGATCACCCTTGCGGGTTACGAAGTGCTCAAGGTGTTCGAGGGGCAGAAGACCCATGAGGCCAGCCTGCGCCTGCCGGTGTTCGACAATGATCAGGATATCGCACGCCTTGCCCGTGTCATTGCGCCGTACATGCCCGACATGCCGCTTGGCTATGTGATCCGTGGGCATGGTGTCTATGTCTGGGGGGATGACATGGATATGGCCCTTGCCCGGCTGGAGGGGCTCGAATTCCTTCTGGCGTGCGAGCTGGAGAAACGAAAGATCCGTCCATGAGCAGCCTTGCGCTTTATCGTGACGATGCGCCCGGCGCCCCGGTCGAACGCACGACAGATCCCGCGCGCATCGCGCAGGTGCTGCGTGCGATCGGTGTGCGTTTCGAACGATGGGACAGCCCCGTCACCCCCGCACGCACCGCCCCGGCGGCGGACGTGCTGGCGGCATATCGCCCCTATCTCGATCAGTTGATGGGGGAAACGGGCGCGGGGTCCGCCGATGTCATCAGCATGCATGGCGCGGGCGAGGGGTGGGACGCCACCCGGCGCAAATTCCTGTGCGAACATATCCATGACGAGGACGAGATCCGGTTTTTCGTGCATGGACAGGGTGATTTCGTCCTGCATACCGACGGGCGGGTGTTCAATGTGCGCTGCACGGCGGGGGACCTGATTTCGGTGCCTGCGGGCATCCCCCACTGGTTCGATGGCGGGGCTGTTCCCGATTTTGTGGCGTTGCGGGTCTTTACCAACCCCGATGGCTGGATCGCACGGTATACCGGCGATGATATCGCCACCCGTTTTGCCGCCGCCGATGATGATAAAGGGTGTGAAATTGCCGTCTGATCCCGTATCGCCCAATATCCCGCCCCTCATGCCACCGCGTGTCGCCCTGCTGGATATCGAGGGGACGACCATTCCTGTCTCCTTCGTTCATGACGTGCTGTTCCCCTATGCCCGGCAGGCGTTGCCGGGATTGCTGCGCGATCACGCGGACGACCCGCAGGTCCGCGCGCAGGTGGCGGAGATTGCCCGCCTTGCCCCCGGTGTGCCGCCGCTGGCGCAGCTTGAGGCCTGGATGGATCGTGACGAGAAGGTCGCCCCGCTCAAGGCGTTGCAGGGAATGGCATGGGCGCAGGGCTATCGCACGGGGCACCTCAGTGCGCGTCTTTATCCCGATGTGCTGCCCGTGCTGCGTCTGTGGGCGGCGGCCGGGGTTGTGCTTGCGGTCTATTCGTCCGGTTCGGTTGCGGCGCAGGAACTGATTTATGGTCATACGGATGACGGCGACGTCACCGACCTGTTTTCCGGCTTCTACGATCTTGCCATGGGGGGGAAACGCGTGGCGTCGAGCTATGCCAACATCGTGGCACGGGCCGGATGGGCGGCGGGCGACGTGCTGTTCCTGTCCGATGTGGTGGCCGAACTGGATGCGGCGGCGCAGGCGGGGCTGCGCACCTGCCAGATCGTGCGGCCCGAGGATGCGACATGTGCGGGCACCACGCACCCGGTGGCCGCAACCCTGATCGCGGCAGGGCGGATGTTCGGATTGCCGGTGCCGGCATGAAGGCGCACCTTCACACCGACTGGCGGGACATTCCCGCCGCCGCGCGCGGTACGGTCGCCGCGCTGGGTAATTTCGACGGGGTGCATCTGGGCCATGCCCACCTGCTGCGCACGTTGCGGGCCGCGCGGCCCGAAGGGGAACTGGCGGTCGTGACGTTCGAGCCACATCCGCGCGAACTGTTCCGCCCGCAGGATCCGCCCTTTCGCCTGACCCTGCCTGATGAACGGTTCTCAGCGCTTGTCGCGCTGGGTGTGCGGCACGTGTTCCAGATTCCCTTCACCCCTGAATTCAGTGCCATGAGTGCCGAGGAATTCGTAACCGGTGTCCTGCATGCGGGCCTTGGGGTGCGGCATGTCGCCTGTGGCGCGGATTTCGCGTTCGGCCATCGCAGGCGCGGTGATGTCGCCTTCCTTGCGCAGGAGGCGCATGACCTTGGCATCGGGCTGACGGTCGTGCCTGCATTGTGCGATGCGGCGGGGCCATATTCCTCCACCCGTATCCGCCGCCTGCTGCAAGAAGGGTATCCCGAACGCGCGGCGGACGAACTCGGCCGTGCATGGTCGATCCGCGGGCAGGTCGAACATGGGGACAAGCGCGGGCGCCTGCTGGGTTTCCCCACTGCGAATATCGCACTGGGCCGTCATCTGGAACCGGCGCGCGGGGTTTATGCCGTCAGTGTGCGCATGGGCGACGGGCGCGTCTGTCCCGGTGTCGCCAATATCGGCCGACGTCCCACCATCAATGACGGGCAGGTCAGCCGACTGGAGGTCCACCTGCTGGATTTCGACGGGGACCTGTACGGGCAGACCCTGTCGGTTGCGCTGCATACTCTGCTGCGGGAGGAGCGTCGTTTCGACGGGCTTGACGCCCTGCGTGCGCAGATCGCGCGCGATACGCAGGCCGCGCGTGATTACCTGCTGGCGACAGGCGGGGCATGACGGGTGGGGCGTGTCGGTGTCGCGAAAGCTTGACCGCAGGCCCGCACCCTCCCCATAAGGTTGCGTTGCGGTTGTACGGGGCGTGTCCCGTCCCTCCATGTTTCTTTGGATCAAGCAGTCAGAAAACAGGGTCATGACCGAGTCAAAACCACAGGATCTCTATCGGGAGACGGTGTTCCTGCCCACCACCTCCTTTCCCATGCGCGGCAGCCTGCCGAAGCGGGAGCCCGAGATGCTGGCGCGCTGGGCCGAACAAAAGCTTGACGACAGCCTGCTTGAACAGGCGCAGGGGCGTCAGGTCTTCATGCTGCATGACGGGCCGCCCTATGCCAATGGCCATCTCCATATCGGCCATGCCCTGAACAAGATCCTCAAGGACGTCATCAACCGCGCACACCGCATGTCGGGCTATGGCATCCATTACGTGCCGGGCTGGGACTGTCACGGCCTGCCGATCGAATGGAAGATCGAGGAAGAATACCGCAAGCGCGGACAGGACAAGGACAGCGTGCCCGTCCTGCAGTTCCGTGCCGAATGCCGTGCCTATGCCCAGAAATGGCTGGATATCCAGGCGGCCGAGTTCCGCCGCCTTGGCGTGCAGGCGGAATGGGCGCGCCGTTACGCCACGATGGATTTCTCGTCCGAGGCGGCAATCGCGGGGGAGATCGGCAGGTTCCTGCTCAATGGCCTGCTGTATCGCGGCCTGCGTCCGGTGATGTGGAGCCCGGTGGAGAAAACCGCCCTGGCCGAGGCGGAGATCGAATATCGCGACCATGAATCCACCGCGATCCATGTCGCCTTTCCCGTTATCCATGATCCCACCCCGGCCCATGCGCTTGAAGATGTGTCGGCGGTCATCTGGACCACGACGCCGTGGACCATTCCCGCCAATCGCGCCATCGCCTATGGCCCGGACATCACCTATGCCGTGGTGCGGGTGGATGACGTGGCCGATGGCGCCCTGCTGGAACCGGAATCGAAGGTTCTGGTGGCGGAAGACCTGATCGAGCCGTTCTGCAAGGCGGCAGGCGTCAATGCGCATCATGTGCTCTATACCCTGCCCGGTCATGCGCTGAAGGGGGCGGTATGCGCCCATCCCCTGCGTGGTCAGGGGTATGATTTCGACGTGCCGGTCCTGCCGGGCGACCATGTCACGACCGAGGCGGGCACGGGCCTGGTCCATACCGCCCCCGCGCATGGCGAGGACGATTTCAACCTTGGCCGCCAGCACGGGCTGGAGATCACCGAACTGGTGATGGATGACGGTCGTTATGCCGACTGGGTGCCCCTGTTCGCGGGGCAGCACGTCTTTAAGGCGGCGGAGCCGGTCTGCACCGCGCTGGAGGACGTCATGCGTCATGCCGCGCAGGAGGGACAGGCCCCGGCCGGGCTGGTGGCGCGTGCGACGCTGGTTCATTCCTATCCGCATTCATGGCGTTCGCGCGCGCCGATCATCTATCGCGCGACACCGCAATGGTTCATCCGCATGGATGGCGAAGGGGCGCTGCGCAAGCGTGCGCTCGCGGCGCTTGATGACGTGACGTTCGTCCCGGCGCAGTCGCGTAATCGCCTGACCTCCATGGTGGAAGGGCGTCCCGACTGGTGCATCAGCCGCCAGCGCGCCTGGGGTGTGCCGATCGCCGTGTTTGTGGAGAAGCGCACGGGCGAGGTCCTGCGTGATGCCGCCGTGATGAAGCGCGTGGTCGATGCATTCGCGGCCGAGGGCGCGGACGCGTGGTATGCCTCGCCCGCGTCGCGCTTCCTTGGCGAAGGGCGCAACCCCGATGATTACGAACAGGTGTTCGATATCGTCGATGTGTGGTTCGAAAGCGGATCGACCCATGCCTTTGTGCTGGGCCATGGCGACATGCCGTTTCCTGCGGATGTCTACCTCGAAGGGTCGGACCAGCATCGTGGCTGGTTCCAGTCCTCTCTGCTCGAAAGCGTGGGGACGAAGGGCATCGCGCCCTTCCGCACGCTGGTGACGAATGGCTTTGTCCTTGATGAGCAGGGCCGCAAGATGTCCAAGTCGCTGGGCAATGTCATTGCGCCGCAGGACGTCAATGATTCGCTTGGCGCGGATATTCTGCGCCTGTGGGTCATGAACTCCGACACCAACGAAGACCTGCGCATCGGCAAGGATATCCTCAAACAGCAGGGCGAGCTTTATCGCCGCCTGCGCAATACGCTGCGCTGGCTGCTGGGTGCGCTGGATGGCTTTGCCGAGGACGAGCGCGTCGCTTATGACGACCTGCCCGAACTCGAACGCTGGGTGCTGCA
This sequence comes from Novacetimonas hansenii, assembly GCF_014843995.1. Lineage (NCBI taxonomy): Bacteria > Pseudomonadati > Pseudomonadota > Alphaproteobacteria > Acetobacterales > Acetobacteraceae > Novacetimonas > Novacetimonas hansenii. The sequence goes on from NZ_CP062147.1 coordinate 1,038,878, forward strand.
CCGTCTGGGCGAACTGGGCGGGCTGGTGGCGCGCGCGGTGGAGACGCATGAATGGGTGGGGGTCTATCCCGCGCTGCATGGTTTCTGCGCCGCCGACCTTTCGGCGTTCTATTTCGACGTGCGCAAGGATACGATCTATTGCGATGCGGCCAGCAGCCTGAAGCGCCGCGCCGCGCGCACGGTTCTGGATCACCTGCATCGCTGCCTGTGCGCGTGGCTGGCCCCGGTGCTGGTCTTTACGGCAGAGGAAGCATGGCTGGCGCGGCCGGGCACGACGCAGAGCATCCATCTCCAGCCCTTTCCCGATATTCCGGCGCAATGGCACCAGCCCGCGCTGGAGGATCGCTGGGCCACGCTGCGCGGGGTGCGGCGCATCATCACGACCGAGATCGAGGCCGCGCGTCGTGACGGGGTTGTCGGATCTTCCCTGCAGGCCGCAGTGACGCTGCCCCTGTCAGAGGATGAGGCCACGGCCTTTGGCGATGTGGACTGGTGCGAACTCGCGATCGTGTCGCAGGTTGACATAAGTATCGAGGCGGGCAGCGCGTCGATCTATCTCGACACATCCGGCGATGCGCAGGGCGCGCCGCATGGCGGCCCGGTCATCCGCGCGGCGACAGGGCATAAATGCGCGCGCTGCTGGAAGGTGCTGGAGGAGGTGGGCACCGTGCCCGCCCATCCGCAACTGTGCCTGCGATGTGCCGATGTGGTGCAGGGCCGGGCGTGAGTTCGTCCGTCATGTCAGGATCTGGCATGTTGGAACCCACGCCGCGACGTCGGCGCAGGGCCAGCAAAATGGGCTGGACGGTCCTGTTCTTCTGTCTGGTCCTTGCCCTGGACCAGGCCACGAAGCACTGGATGCTGCACGGTTATGATCTGCCGGGACGGCAGAGTGTCGCCCTGTTGCCGGGGCTGAATTTCACCATGGTCTGGAACCATGCCATCACCTTCGGGATGTTGGGCGGTGCAGGCAGTGCCGGTCGGGTCATCTTTTCGGTCGTGGCGCTGTTTATTGTCGTGCTCCTGGGGCTGTGGGCGTCGCGCACGCCGCGCCCGTGGGTCGCGGGCGCGCTGGGTGCGATCATGGGCGGGGCCGTGGGCAATGTCATAGACCGGCTGCAGTTCGGGGCCGTGGTGGATTTTGTACACCTGCATGCGTACGGGTGGTCATGGCCGGTGTTCAACCTTGCCGATGCGGCGATAGATTGTGGCGTGGCCATCCTGATTATTGATAATCTTCTCGATCGCGACAGGGGATAGGACAGAATGTCAAAGCGGTGCTTGTCTAACTGTTGCATGGGCGGTAATAGGCGAATCATGGCATCCACGGCTTTTCGAACCCTCACTCTTGCGCTGGTCACGACAGGTGGTCTTTCCCTGACCGGCTGTTCGGGTGGGGACGTCTCACGCGCGTTTGGCCTCGAACGCAGCATGCCCGACGAATATACCGTAACCACGCGCACGCCGCTGTCGATGCCGCCCTCGGACGAGCTTGGCGCGCCAAGCAGTGCCGCGGTCCAGCGCGCGCAGGAATCCAACCCGCGCATGCAGGCGCTGGAAACCCTGTCGCCCAACGTCGCCCTGCAGGGCACGTATGGTGATAACAGCCCCGGACAGACCGCGCTGGTGGGGGAGGCGAACGAGGCCTCCAACGCCCCGGACAAGGGGGAACTGGGCAAGGCGGGCACGAGCTTTGTCGATCACCTGATGTTCTGGCATGGGGGTGGCGCAGGGAACGTTGTCAACGCCAAGGCCGAAAATGCCCGCCTGCGCGAGGATTCGGCTCTGGGCCGCAACCTGACGCAGGGTGCGACCCCGACGGTATCCGCCGCGCCCAAGAAGTAACCTGCCGTCATGATGGCAGGTCCTGATTTTCCCTGATACGAAGGTGCGTCCGCGCCCCTGCACCCTTGCTGCGCATGCTGGCGGTGTGGGGGTGGGGTGTCCATGATGCCACCTATGACAGAACATCCCCCCATCGCGGACCGTCCCGTGATCCGTCGCCTGTCCGAACAGGTCGTCAACCGCATTGCGGCGGGCGAGGTCATTGAACGACCGGCGGCGGCACTCAAGGAACTGGTGGAAAATGCGCTCGATTCCGGGGCGCAGCGGATTTCGGTCGCATTGCTGCATGGTGGCATTGAACGTATCGAGGTGATCGACGATGGCTGCGGCATGACGCCCGATGACCTGCGCCTTGCGGTGGAGCGTCATTGCACGTCAAAGCTGTCGGACGAGACGCTGGTGCGGATCGCGACCCTTGGTTTCCGTGGGGAGGCGCTGCCGTCGATCGGGGCTGCGGCACGTCTTAACGTGACCTCACGCACGCAAGGGGCGCCCACCGCATGGTCCATCCGCGTCGAAGGGGGCCGGGTGGACGAACCGCGTCCCTGTGCCGGGGTGGTGGGCACCTGTGTCGTGGTGGAAGACCTGTTTTTTGCAACCCCCGCGCGACGCAAGTTCCTCAAGAGTGCGCGGGTGGAGTCGGGCCATGCGGAAAACACCGTCCGCCGCCTTGCCCTGTCGGCCCCGCATGTGGCCTTCCGCCTGCAGTTCGATCAACGTGTCGTCCTTGACCTTCCGGCGCAGGACATGGCGGCGCGGGCTGCGGCCATCCTGGATGCCGGGCAGGCCGATGGCCTGATCCCGGTGGAGGCGGAGCGCGGGGACCTGCGCCTGTCGGGCTATATCTGCGCGCCTTCGGTGCATCGTGCGACGGCCAATGGGCAACTGCTGCTGGTGAACGGGCGTCCGGTGGTGGACCCGGTGCTGCGTACGGCGGTGCGTGTGGCGTATCGCAACGTCATGGAACATGGCCGCCACGCGGTCGTGGCCCTGTCATTGCAGATCCCGCCAGAGCAGGTGGACGTCAATGTCCATCCCGCCAAGACCGAACTGCGTTACGCCGATGCGGCGGCCGTGCGTGCGCTGGTGATTGGTGCGCTGGGCCGGGCATTGGGAATCGGTGCGGGCGTCGCAGGCGTGCGGCCCGGCCTGTTACAGTCGCGGCCCGCAGGTGGGGCGCGCATCTGGTATCCACCTGAACCAGCATCAGCCCCGCCGGTATCGCCGGGGCTGATGTCGCCATTTCCGCCGGATGGGGATGATGGACCGCCGATGGCCGAAGGCGTCGCCGAACGCCGCCTGCCGCTGATGGATATCGCACCGGGCGCGCGCCAGGTGGTCAGATGGTCAGAGGCGGATATCCCCGCGGTGCAAGGGGCTGTGTCCTCCCCTGCGCCTAATCCCGAACCCGCGGCTGATTTCCCCCTTGGCGCTGCCGTGGCGCAGGTTCTGGGCACCTATATCCTTGCGGAAACCGCGCGGGGGGAACTTGTTCTGGTGGATCAGCATGCGGCCCATGAACGCCTGACGCACGAACGCTTGCGTGCGCAGTATCTGGGCGGTGAGATCCGTGCGCAGCGCCTGCTACTGCCCGAGGTGGTGAACATGCCCAGGGGGCAGGCCGACCTGCTGATGTCCTTTGCCGATACGCTGTCAGCCCTGGGACTCGAAATTGATGCCTTTGGTGGCGATGCGGTCATGGTGCGCACCGTGCCAGCCCTGCTGGGTGGGGGGGATGCGGCCGCGATGCTGCGTGACCTGGCAGAAGAACTGGCGGAGGATGAACTTCTGGCCCCGGCGCAGGCCCAGGCGGTCGATGGGCGGCTGGATGCGATCATCGCACGCATGGCCTGTCATGGCAGTGTGCGGGCGGGCCGACGCCTTACACACGAGGAAATGAACGCCCTGCTGCGTGACATGGAACGAACCCCGCGCGCCGGGACCTGTTCACATGGTCGGCCCACGTGGCTGAAGCTGGAAAAAGGCGATCTGGAGCGGATGTTCGGCCGTCGCTGAGGTTGCGGCGCATGCTGTCATCATGATGCGTAAGAAGGGGGTGCAGGGGGTCTGGGGCCTCCTGCTCGGCAGAACGTGAGCGGCAGGCGGCTGGATTTCATTTCCGTAATGTCCCTAAGTTCGGTCCATCTTTCCATGGCGATGAGACTGACGTGCACCCGATCCTGCTTTCCCTCGTCACATATCTGCCCCTAGGGGGCGTTCTGGCCATCATGCTGACGCGAGGTACGACCGAAGCGGTCGAGACCTCTGCGCGGTGGGTGGCGTTGTGGACCAGTGCGATCGTGTTCGTCCTGTCCGTGGTCATGTGGGTGCAGTTCGATCCCACCCATATCGGGTTGCAGTTCGAGCAGCGTGCGACATGGGCGTCCGCCTTTGGCGTGTCGTACCATGCTGGTGTGGACGGCATCAGCCTGATGTTCGTGCTGCTTTCTACCTTCCTGACTCCGCTTGCGATTATTGGCGGATGGAAATTGGTGAATACGCGGGTGCGTGATTACATGGTGGCGATGCTGCTGCTGGAAACCACGCTGATTGGCCTGTTTTCCGCGCAGGACCTCGTGCTGTTCTATGTTTTCTATGAAGCGACGCTCCTGCCCGGCAGCCTGATGATCGGGATCTGGGGTGGGCCGAAACGTGTCTGGGCTTCGTTGCAGTTCTTCCTGTTCACGTTTGGTGGGTCGCTGTTCATGCTGATCGCGCTGCTGGTGATGTGGAACGTGGCGGGCACCACCGATATCCCGGCCTTGCAGCATGCCTCCTTCTCCCACGCGATGCAGGGCTGGTTGCTGGCGGGGTTCATCCTGGCATTTGGGGTGAAGCTGCCGCTGTTTCCGCTGCATGCATGGCTGCCCGATGCCTATACCGAGGCCCCGACCCCTGCCTCGGTCATGTTGTCGGGCGTACTGTCAAAGGCCGGGGCCTATGGCCTGCTGCGCTTTGGCGTGCTGATGTTCCCGGATGCGGCGCGGGTGTTTGCGCCCTATATCCTGACGCTGGGCGTTGTGGCCGTTATTTATGCCGCGATCATCGCGCTGGCGCAGACGGACATGAAACGGGTGATCGCCTATTCCTCCTTTTCCCATATGGGGGTGATCGCGATCGGGCTGTTCACCCTGACGCCAGAGGGAATCGACGGCGCGATCTTCCAGATGCTGTCCCATGGTATCGTGATCGCGGCACTGTTCTTTTGTGTCTCTGCCGTGTCATGGCGTGCGGAAACATGTGAGATTTCGGCCTTTGCCGGGGTCGCGCACAAAATGCCTGTGCTGGCGACGCTGACGATGTTGTTCGTGATGGCCAATATCGGCCTGCCGGGTACAGGGGCGTTCGTGGGCGAACTGCTGGTGATGGTCGGTGCGATCCATGTGTCCTTCTGGCTGGCGTTCCTTGGCGGGTCGAGCATGATCCTCGGGGCGGTTTATATGCTGGTTCTGTATCGCCGCGTGATGTTCGGGCAGGGGGCAGGGGGTATGGTCGCCCTCCTGCGGGACCTGACCGGCCCCGAACTTGCGGTGCTGGTGCCCCTGGCGGTGGTGACGTTATGGATGGGTATCCATCCGGGTACTTTCCTGCGGGTGTTTAACCCCACGGTCAGCAGCCTTGTGCAACCCGCCCCGGTCGTTGCATCCGACAGTATGGCCCCCGTGGCGCAGACTGCGGCCGGCTAGGGCTGGGCGGGATTGCCCCGCCTTTCCCTGAGCACAGGTGGGAGCGGCCCAGAAAAGTGATGCCATTAACGCAATGAAAACAAAGAACGTTTTTGGAAAATCTGGTCCTGGAAAGTGTCCAGAGGCGTTGCTTTTTTGGGGGGATAGCCGCGCGTAAGGACTTTCGCCCTGTCCTCCCAATGGGGCGTTTTCAAACAGTCCAGAAAGAAAAAGGACGCCACCACCATAGTATCGGTGGGGCGTCCTTTTCAGTTTTCGTGCAAACAGTTTCCCCAGACTACCTTCCATTTGGCATGGGAATAGAAGGTGGGCTGTTCCCTCAGATATCGAGGTTTTCCACCTGCCGGGCATGTTCCTGAATGAACTGGAAACGCAGCTCAGGCTTGCGTCCCATCAGGTGTTCGACCCGTTCGCGTGTCAGGTTGCTGTCTTCGATCGGGGTGACGACCTTCAGCAGCGTCCTGTGCTTCGGGTCCATGGTTGTCTGCTTCAGGTCCGATGGTGGCATTTCGCCAAGCCCCTTGAAGCGTGAGACCTCGACCTTTGCATTGGGCTTGAACTCGCGCTTCAGCCTGCGTTCACGATCACCATCGTTCATAGCATAGACGGTCTTGCCCCCCTGCGTCAGGCGATAGAGCGGCGGTTGTGCAAGGTAGAGATGCCCACCACGGATCAGCGCCGGCAGTTCACGATAGAAGAACGTCATCAGCAGTGACGCGATATGCGCGCCATCCACGTCGGCGTCGGTCATGATGATGATACGGCCATAGCGCAGGCGGCTGGCGTCGAAATGTTCGCCAATGCCACAGCCAAGTGCCTCCACAAGGTCGCGCAGTTCCTGGTTCGCGCGCAGTTTCTCTGCCGAGGCGCTGGCGACGTTCAGGATCTTGCCACGCAGGGGCAGGACGGCCTGTGTCTCGCGATTACGGGCCTGTTTGGCCGACCCACCGGCCGAGTCCCCCTCCACAAGGAAGATTTCCGTCTCGGCGGCATTTTCACGGGTGCAGTCCGTAAGCTTCCCCGGCAGGCGCAGGCGGCGTGTCGCACTTTTGCGCGGGGTGTCCTTCATTTCCTTGCGGCGCAGGCGTTCTTCGGCGCGTTCGATCACGACCGCAAGCAGGTTATCCGCCTGTGGCGGGTTGCCCGCCAGCCAGTGGTCGAACCGGTCGCGCAGCGCCGTTTCCACCAGGCGGCTTGCCTCCCCGCTGGTCAGCTTTTCCTTGGTCTGGCCCTGGAATTGCGGGTCGCGGATAAAGACCGACAGCTTGGCAGAGATAAGGCCCATGATGTCATCGGCATTGATCGTGGCCGCGCGCTTGTTGGATCGCTGTTCGCCCCAGTTGCGCAGCCCCTTGGTCAATGCGGTGCGAAAGCCGGTTTCATGTGTGCCGCCATTGGGGGTCGGGATGGTGTTGCAGTATGACGAAAGCCCTGTCGTCCCGCGTTCGACAAACGCGATGGCCCATTCCATGCGTCCGGTGCTTTCGCCATCCACGGCCGTCGGCAGGTCCGCATCCCCGGCCCAGATGTCGGTCAGCAGTGCGGTATTGCCCAGTTCGTCACGCAGGCTGTCGGCCAGGCCCCCGGGAAAATGCAGGACGGATTCCGCCGGGACGTCCGTGCCCTTTATCAGGGCCGGATCGCATGACCAGCGGATGGTGACGCCCCGGAACAGGAATGCCTTGGACCGGCACAGGCGGTACAGGCGCAGGGGCGAGAAATGGAGCTTTCCGAAAATCTGCGGGTCGGGGACAAAGCGGATCTGCGTGCCGCGCCTGTTCTGCGTCGGGCCGACCTCTTCGATCGGGGCAAGAGGGATGCCGCGTTCATAAACCTGCTGCCACACTGTCCGGTCGCGCGCGATCTCCACCTCCATCCGGGCGGACAGGGCGTTGACCACCGACGATCCTACGCCATGCAGGCCACCGGATGTGGCATAGGCCTTGCCCGAGAACTTGCCCCCCGCATGCAGCGTCGTCAGGATGACCTCCAGCGCTGAACGCTGCGGGAACTTGGGGTGCGGGTCAACCGGGATGCCACGCCCGTTATCACGGATCGTCAGCCAGTTCCCTGCCTCCAGCGATACGTCGATGACGGAGGCATGGCCCGCCACGGCTTCGTCCATCGCGTTATCAAGGATTTCGGACGCCAGGTGATGATAGGCGGTTTCATCCGTGCCGCCGATATACATGCCAGGGCGCCGACGCACGGGTTCAAGCCCCTCCAGCACCTCGATCGCACTGGCGTCGTAATCTTCGCTCCCGGCCCGTGGGGCGTCAGCAGGGGCGCGGGATTTGCGTGCCTGTGTCCGGCGTTGGGCGGCGGGCTTGGAGAAAAGATCGTCGTTCATGAACTGTTCTTTGTGCTTTCAGACCGTGTGATGTCAAGACATAGACACCTGCACGCGGCCATAATGCCCGATGCGTGGGGGGATGCACGCAAAAAAGGCCGGACACATGGACCGGCCTTTTTCCTTGTTTACACCATGGCTGCCGGGCGTGCCCGTATCAGCTTCGGACCGTGCGGCGTGTGGAACGTGTGCTGGAGCGCGTGGCTGCGGGCGCGGGATGGTTGGGCGCCGTGCAGGTCAGGTAGGACGCGGGCTGCAAGATGTCCTTGGCCTGTGCATAGTTCGACAGGTCGGCAGCACTTTCGAGGACCTGCACCTCGTCAAACATCGACATGCGCTGCTGGCAGAAGGCGGTGCCGGATTTCAGACCGCGCTCGGACTGCACGTTTGCAAGCTGCGTGATGTAATCGTCATGCTGGCGCTGTGCGCTGCGGCCATAGGTGGTGCGGAAATAGGCCGTCAGGACCTTTTCCTCGCCCGCCAGCTTGGGGCGGAATTTGGTGACGAAGCTGTTGTACTTGTCCTGTGCGCCACATGACAGGGCAGTGACCATCAGTTCACTCTTGAGCCCCTGCACATCGAATGCCTCGTGCGCGGGGGAAGGGGAGCACGGACCGGCGGCCAGCGCATGGCCAGAGTTGACAAGGCCGGCAAGAGCGAGGCCAGCGGCCGCGGCGCGCCAAAAGGACAAAGACATCAGGACGGTTCTCCAGATCTTGCGGCGTGAGTGTCGCCGGATCCGTGGACCCCCACATGAACCGGCAAAAATGAAATGCTGACAGGCTCTATACCCTAATCGGATATCGGCCAAAAGGGAGGGGAGATGCCCCCGGACAAAAAAAGTGCATACCCTGCCGTCATAGTCACCGACTCGTGTGGATCAAGGATAGGTCTTTCACCTGCGGCCATGTTGCTCTAGAGCGGGGCGGTGGCAGTCTGTCCTCCATGTGTCCCGCGCCGGGTGCGTTCGGGCCGGACGGGCATGCCGGATGGATGCGATTACTAGAGAGCGGAGCTGATCGAGTGCGACTGCGACTGTCTGCAATGATGATGACGACGGGCGTTCTGCTCGCCGGATGTATGAACAAACCGGCTGTGAATCTCGGCGGCCCCCCCAACCCCTACAATTACATGAAGGTGTCGGGCCTGTGCCATACGGACCCGCTGGCATCGACCGGCAAGGATACGCAGGCCACCACGATGCAGGTGCGCAGCGACGACGGATATTGCGCGGTTGAGGTGCGCAAGCCTGACGGCCATGCCTATGCATCCTTTGGGGTGTCGCCCGCGCCGGAACATGGCAAGGCCTTCATCTACAACTATAACGATCACACTTATGTGACATATACGGCGAACACTGCCTATGCCGGCAATGACACGTTCCGTGTGCAACTGATCCGTGGGGAAAAGGAACCGCGCGATACGCTGAACATCACGGCCCATGTCGAAGCGCCGGGCGTCGGCACCGCGGCAAAATAACCGGGGTCATGGTCCCTGCATGATCCCATGCATCCGTGGCGGCCTGCTGCGGATGCGTGCCCCTGTCGTGGGGAAAATTATTCGGATACGCGTCCGAAACCCGTCAGAAGCCGCTGATGTCGTCCATATTTACAAAGGCGACGGGACATGTGCCATCGTAATGGCGCGATCGCGTCGGGCCTGCCTGTAAGGTGGCCCCTCAGATGGAAAATGTAATGGGTTCGGGCAGGGGGCGGCGCATGCCGCTATGTTCAGCCCGTTTCACAAGGTCATCGAGCGTCAGCTTGCGACATCGTTTTTCGACCGTGTCGTCCAGCTCTTTCCAGCACGGTTCGATCACTTTTTCAAAAAGCTGGCCTGTCGGGCCGCCATCGGTGGATTCGTCCGCCGTCACAACCTCCAGAATATCGGACAGCAGGATGTCGCGGCGCGGACGGCCAAGGCGATAGCCCCCACGCGGGCCACGGATGCTTTCCAACAGTCCGGAGCGTGACAGCGTCTGCAGCAGGGGTTCGATCCCACGGCGCGCCAGATTCGCGCGATCGGCAATGTCCGCCGCACTGACGGTTCCATTGCGCCCCGCATGAAATGCCACGTCAAGCATGATCAGTATCGCGATCATGGTCCTGTCACACCGAAGAAGCATATCGTACGGTCCTGTTTGTGAAACAAAGTTGCCTGTCGTGAATTTATCAGCAATTGCCCGGATGATCCACGCTTCTGTTCATCGTGACAGTGGATTATGTCAGGGAACACGATCTGTATGATGATCCGACCAACAGGAGTCCCGACATATGAATGATTCGACCGAGCAGGATATGACATTCGGCTTTGCCCAGCCGCGTGGCAGGGTTTACGGGTCGATTACCGAGACGGTCGGCGGGACGCCGCTGGTGGAACTGCCCCATCTGATGCGGGAGGACGAATTGAAAAGCCGCCTTCTGATGAAGCTGGAGTTTTTCAATCCCCTTGGTTCGGTCAAGGACAGGATTGGCGCGGCGATGGTGATGGACGCCGAACGGCGTGGTGAAATCACACCGGGCAAGACCATCCTGGTGGAACCGACATCGGGCAATACCGGCATTTCGTTGGCGTTTGTCGCGGCGGCGCGGGGATATCGCCTGATTGTCACCATGCCCGAAGGGGCCTCGGTCGAACGGCGCAAGATGCTGCGTCTTTTGGATGCGCAACTGGAACTGACCCCTGCGCGCCTTGGCATGGCGGGTGCGATTGCCCGGGCTGAGGCGATCTTGAAGAACACGCCGGGCGCATGGATGCCGCGTCAGTTCGACAATCCGGCCAATCCCGCCATCCACGCGGCCACCACGGCAGAGGAAATCTGGGTTGATACGCGCGGTGAGGTGGATATCGTCGTAGCCGGCGTCGGCACGGGCGGCACCGCAAGCGGCATTGCCCATGGGCTGAAATCCCGCAAGAAGGGATTGCAGGTCTTTGGCGTCGAACCGGTCGAAAGCGCCGTCCTGAATGGTGATGAACCCGGCCCGCATGGCATTCAGGGAATTGGGCCTGGCTTTTGTCCCCATACGCTCGATCTTCACAGCCTTGATGGTATCCTGACGGTATCAGAACGGGAATCGATCGCCGCTGCCCGGCGTTGTGCGCGCCTTGATGGTGTCCCGGTGGGGATTTCTTCCGGGGCGGCGCTGCATGCGGCCATGCAGCTTGCGCGGTTGCCAGAAAACGAAGGCAAGACAATCGTCACCATCGCCCCATCTTTTGCAGAGCGTTACCTTTCGACCTCGCTGTTCAATGGCCTGGTCTGAAGGGGGCTTTGAAAAAACATAACATGCCGGGATCATGAATTTTCCTGTGAAGGTTTTTTCAGGGGGGCGCTCCTGAAAAAATCTTCATGATTTCAGATACGGACATGAAAAAAGGCGGCTCCCGTAATGGGGCCGCCTTTTTTCATGTCCGGTTGTCCTGTCGGCGGAAATCGGGCCGTAACCGGGCAGGCCTCAATGCAGGATGATTTCCACGCGGCGGTTCTGCGCCTCGCGCGTGTTCGGGCCGGTGGGGACAAGGGGATTGGCCTCCCCAAAGCCATGGATGTCGATGGACGGGCCGGGTACGCCGTCACGTACCAGTTCCGCCTTGATGGTCTGGGCGCGCCGCAGGGAAAGTTCCTGGTTGTAATGTTCGCCCTGCGGACCCGGATGGCTGGCGGAGGTATCGGTATAGCCGTTGACCTCGATCCGGGTGGTCTGGGTGCTGGTGGATGCCTGCGCCGCAACGGCGACAATGGCGCGCGCACGCTCGGTCAACGTGCTTTTATCCCAGTCGAAGAAAATCAGATAGGTGCGGTTTTCCACCGGTGCGGGCGCGGCGGGTGCGCTGACGGGCGGTGGCGGCGGCGGGGCGGGATTGAACTCGTAACGCAGCCCCAGCATCAGGGAGTGGTTGAAGTCCGTGCGCGTATCGCGGTTGCCGTTGCGGAACCCGTAATCGGAATTCAGCGCCGCCGTGGCAGGGCCGGAAATGACGGAATGGTGCGACTGCGGCCCCAGCATGGTCCAGAACCGGTATTCCGCCGTCGCCGACAGCCCAACCGCCCATGGAATCGGGAAGGCAAGGCCGAATATCCCCTGATAGGCAAAGTTGCCATAGGTGCCGCCGACATGCTGGCTATAGGCCTGTCCCTGGTAATTGCCGGTAATGAGCGCGTTCATGTTCTGCCAGCCATAGCCGATGCCCGCGCCAAAATAGGGGAACAGCCAGCTCTTGCCGATGTCGAGGTCGAACAGCGCATTGGCCATCAGGCCGGATTCTTCCTGGCGGCCATTTGTGTGGGCATTGTATTTCCCACCCGTCGAGCCGAGGGATTCAAGGTTGTTATGGCGGAAATGGCCCTCAAGCTCGACACGAAAGCCATTGCCCAGACCATAGCCGATACTGCCAATTCCGACCGCGCCTGGGCTGTACTTGTCACGTGCGTCTGAATGACGCACGACCTGTCCCTGCGGCAGGCTGGCACCGCCTTCACCCGCCATATACAGGCCCTGAACGGGCTGGGCGAATGCCGGAACCGATACAAGCACGGAGCCCAGGGTAACCGAGCCAGCCAATAAAGACCCTGCAAGCAGTCCGTACCGCAGATTCATACTCTTCTTCTCCCTTCGACGGGCCATTTCCAACATGTTGCCCGGTCGGGTGAACGTGCCATGTTCCTCTGGGCGGTCAGTCTGTGCATTCTTTTGCGGAAAGATGCGCACCCTGACAATCCATAAGCGGTGACCATACTGCCGCTTTCGGCGGCATGACCCACTGTCATTTTCAACTGTGTGCGAGATGTCACACATGACAGCGTGTCAAATAACGCTTTTTACCTTTGCAAGATCACGCGCTTCATATCAGCCTTGCTTCAAATGGTGGCGCCAGATCAGGCGTCTCGAATTCCACAACCCACAGATCGGGATCGCGTTTCATCTGCCGTTCAACATACGTATCCACGGCGGCCTGATCCACGGCCGCCTTTCCTGTAGCCCGGAACCATGCCCGCCGTCCATCGGGGGCACGTGTCTGGGCCAGTACCGACATCGCGTCGTGACGGTCGCGCAACACCACCATCACGCCACCGGCATCCGCATCGCCACGATGAAGCACAACGGCGGGATTCCCCGCCAGATTGGCCTGCCGCAGGACCGCGCTGACCCATATCGAGGTCTTCAGCCGGGGTTCCTCATCCATCATGACTGTTCCAGTTTTGCATAAATACAAAGGGAGGCATGCAGGAATAACACAATATATTGTGGCCCCTACTCCGCGTGGGCAGGCGGCGCGGCAGGATCATCGGGAATGGTCGCCAGCGCCGCGCGATATTCCTCCGGGTTATCCAGAAGTGAATGCGCGGCATCAAGATCATTATCCGTCCCGATCGCAGCCGGGCAGGATTTGCGGATCGCAAGCGTGCGTGACACTTCCAGCGGATAACGCGCAAGGCGCGAGGCACGCACCCATGTGGCACTTTCGGCATTGCCTGCGGCAAGGTCCTGAAGCTGGCGTTCAAGGTTGGCTTCACCCAGGCTGGAGCAGATCTGCGGCATGACGCCAAGCCCCTGTAGCGGCCAGCCCAGCGGGGCGAGGACGCGACTCCACGTCACGAACAGTTCCGCGCCATTGGGCATCTGCCCGATCGTCTGTACCAGCCCCTTGCCCAGTGTCGCACTGCCAACGACCACCGCGCGTTTCTGGTCCGCCAGCGCGGCGGCAAGGATTTCGGCCGCACTGGCGGTACGGCCATCAACCAGGATGACGATCGGCAGGCCATTGGTCATGTCGCCGCCCTGCACCGCCCAGACATGGTTTGCCTGTGGGTCGCGCCCCTGCGTGATCGCCGCGACCCCGTGATCGAGCATCAGCGCGGATGTCGTCACCGCCTGTTGCAGCACGCCGCCGCGATTGCCGCGCAGGTCGAGGATAAGGCCACTCAGATGCGCGATATTCATCGCCTCGTCGAGGTACTGGCTCATCTCCTCGGCGGTATTGGCGGAAAATGCTGTGATGTGCAGGACAACGTGATGACCGCTGGTATAGGCGAAGACGGTTTCCGGGGGGACGGATTCCCGCCGCACCGAAACCGTGGTGCGGCGTCGTCCCGGCGCCCCCACCAGCAGGCGCACAAGGCTGCCCGGTGGTCCCTGCAGCCATGTTGAAACCGCCTCCACCGTGCGATCCTGTGTTGAACGGCCATTGACGGCATAGATGACCTGCCCCGCCGAAAGCGCGGTCGGCCATGACGGGCCGTTCGCATTGACCGCCGTGATGATGATGGCGTGATGGTCCAGACCCAGCGTCAGGCCCGCACTGGCGGTGCCGCCGGTGCGGATGCCACGGTCCGAAACCGCCGCGTCCGGCGCGACATAGCGTGAATAGGGGTCAAGATGGTTGAACAGTTCGTCAAAGAACCCCTGCAACATGCCATCCTGCCCGGTGGCGCGCATGTCGGCGGAACGTTCCCACGCGGTTTCCATCATCCGGGTGATCGCGTCGGTCCAGCCCGCAAGGTCGTCCGCAGCGGGAGTCGCCAGCGCAAGGACCGTATGCTGCGCCACCGACAGGTGCAGCATGTCATGCTGTTCCTCCACCGTCAGCGACGGGTCGATCGCGCTCAGCCCATTCAGGCCCCACAGGCCAAAATCACGCACGGTATGGATGTCGAGCGTGCGGGGCAGCAGGAAGGACAGGCTGGCGCGCAGCACGGAAGAGGTCAGAGTCGGGTCGAAATGGTCCTGCGTCGGGCTGGCGTCACTGGCCTGCACCGGTGTGGGGTGGGGTGGGGGATCAGGCGCGGGGGAAACCAGGGCGTCATCGGCATAGGCCGCACCCGTCAGGCGGGCAACGACAAGGATCATCAGGAACGTATCGCGCGGCACCTGCAGGATCATGCGCAGCCCACGTGGCATCCCCTCCCGCGTGGGCGATGACGGTGATGATGGCGGCGTGCGCAGGATCGTGACGGACACCATCGCGCATAGGGGCGGCAGGAGGGGGGGCAACAGCGAACGGCGTTTCATCCGCGTCGCCTGCGTGTGCGTGGCGACGCCATGTCCTGTCCCGCGACCGTATCAGGCATCGCGAACACCAGCGCCCCGGTCAGGGGCGACGCCTCATCCAGACGCAGCGCGATTTCCTGTCCCAGCCGGAAGGTGATCCCGCCATGGCGTCCTGAAAGTGTCTGCGTGATCTCATCATGGTGCCACTGGTCAACCGGCAGCGCCCCATGCGGCAGCAGGCCCGTCGTGCCGGTGGAATCCAGCGTCACGAACACGCCAAAGCGCGACAGCCCGGTGACCCGTCCCGCCATGACCGTGCCCACCCGTCCCGACAGCCATGACGCGGCATAGCGTTCGATGGCGTCGCGTTCGGCGGCGGCGGCGCGGCGTTCGGTGGATGTGACCGCCCTCCCGATTTCCTCCAGTTGGCCCAGCGCCGTGCGCCCATGGTCGGGGCCGCCACGTTCCAGCCCGGTTGCATCAATCAGCGCACGATGCGTGACCAGGTCGGCATAGCGGCGGATCGGGCTGGTGAAATGGGCATACGACGTCAGCGTCAGGCCGAAATGCCCGACCGGGTCGGGACTGTATTCCGCCTGGTTCTGCGCGCGCAGGATCAGTTCATTGACCAGTGGCGCATAAGGCTGTTCCTGCGCGGCACGCAACACGCCCTCAAGGTCGGATGCCCCGATCATGCCAGCCGCAGGCAGACGTATGTCGAGCGTGGCGAGAGCCGCGCGCAGGGATTCGAGCTTTTCGGGCGTGGGAGGGGCATGAATGCGATAAAGGCATGGATAATGACGGTTTTCCAGTTCCCGCGCGGCGGCGACATTGGCCGCAATCATGAATTCTTCCACCACGCGATGACTGTCGAGGCGTAGGCGCGGGCCAATCGTCTCCACCTGGCCCAGGGAATCCAGCACGACCCTGCGTTCGGCAAGGTCGAGGTCAAGCGTGCCGCGTCGTGCGCGGGCGGCGGCCAGAACCCGCCATGCCGCGAACAGGCAACCGACCATCCCTTCGGGCAGGGCTGCTGTCATGCTGTCGCCATGGCCTTCGGATTCGGCCTGGGCCTGTTCATAGGTCAGGCGCGCGGCACTGCGCATCAGGCCCCGGCCAAAGCGCTGCGCCGTGGTTGTGCCCCCGGCATCGACATGAAGCTCCACGAACAGGCAGCCCCGGTCCTCCCCCGGTCGCAGGGAGCACCAGCCATTCGACAGGGCTTCTGGCAACATGGGAATGACGCGGTCGGGGAAATAGACGGAATTGCCGCGCCGCCGGGCCTCCTGATCCAGCGCGCTGCCGGGCCGGACATACCATGCCACATCGGCAATCGCGACGATCAGGCGGAATCCCGTACCCTCAGGCTCGGCATAGATCGCATCATCAAAATCGCGTGCATCCGCCCCGTCGATGGTGACAAGCGGCACATCGCGCAGGTCGGTACGCCCCGTGACCGGCACGGCGCGCGCGGCGTCGGCTTCGTGCGTGCATGTGGCGGGGAAGATGTGGGGGATGTCGTGGGCGCAGGCACACATCAGGCTGATGGTGCGTGCGCTGTCGGCTGGGCCGATCCGTTCGATGATGCGGGCCGGATGCAGGCCGGGGCCGGATTGTGGCAGGGGGGTCGCCACGACGATCTCGTTATCGGGGGTGTCCATGGCCTCGCCGGCCGGGATGCTCCATTGCGCGCGGGCGCGGCGGTCGGCGGGGATCAGGCGCCCGGCCTCGCGGTACCGCAGGGGCGTGCGTGCGGTGTCGGGATCATCGGGCGGCGTTGCCCGATACAGCCCCACAACCTGTGCCGGCGCATCATCCAGACGGCGCAGTGTCCGCCCCTCATACTTTCCCGGCCCGATCTTCTTCAGCCGTGCGACCACGCGTTGTCCCGGCGCCAGCGCGGGACGGCCACGAAGTTCGGCATGCATGAAAATGACGGGCGCGGCCCCTTCATGTGCCCATGCCACGGGACGGGCGATGGGATCGCCATCGGGGTCGGTGCCCGTGACCTGCACCACCGCCGATTCCGGCAGGCGGTCGGACACACGGAAGCGTTTTGCCCCGGCTGGCACGACCGTTCCCTCAAGTGCCAGATCACGCAGCATGTCGCGGATCGCGGCCTTATGCTCTGGCCCGAGGCCAAAGGCGCGTGCGATTTCACGCTTGCCCACGCGACCGGTCGCACCGGCGATGAACTGCCTCATGCTCTCGCGGTCGGGCATCCGTCCCTGACTATTCCGTCCCTGGCTGCCAGGCACCGGCTGGTCGGTCATGGGGGCGGCTGGCCCGTCCGGCGCCGTGTCGGACGGGCGCGGCTGACGCATCGTCAGTCGGCCTTGTCCGATGTGGCCTTGGTGGTCGTGGCCTTGCGGGTACGCGGGGTCGCCGCTTTCTTCGGGGCTGCCTTCTTCGTGGTTGTGGCCTTTTTCGCGGTGGTCTTGCGGGCGGGTTTCGCCGGGGCGTCCCCATCGGCGGGGGCGTCGGCATCCGCATCCGCCGCCTTCGCCTTGGTCGTCCGGGCCTTGCGCGGGGCGGCCTTCGCCTTTGTGGCCTTGCCCTTGGGCTTCAGGGGCTTGCCCTTTTCCGCCAGCAGGGCCAGCGCCTCGTCCATGGTGACGTCATTCATGTCCTGCCCGCGCGGCAGGGTGGCGACGATCTGCCCGTGCTGGGCATAGGGGCCAAAGCGGCCCTTGCGCACCATGACCGGTTCCCCGTCCTTGGGGTGCGGACCAATGGTGCGGATGGAGGCCAGCTTTTTCGCCAACGCATCGACCGCGCGGTTCAGCCCCACCGTCAGGACGTCGTCATCCTTGTCAAGCGAACCGTACACGGCGCCCATCTTCACATACGGGCCAAACCGGCCCAATCCTGCCTCGATCGGTTCGCCTGTTTCGGGGTGCATGCCCACGATGCGCGGCAGCGACAGAAGACCAACCGCCTGTTCCAGCGTGATCTTGTCCCCCTCGATCCCACGCGGGATGGTCGCGCGCTTGGGCTTGGCCTTCTTGTCCTCGGGATCAGGTTCGCCAAGCTGCACATAAAGACCCCACGGCCCGCGCCGCACGGTAACTTCGGGGCCACCGTCCGGCGCATTGCCCAGAACGCGCATCCCTTCCTTCAGCGAATCCGCGTCTTCCGCCTCCTTGGGGTCCACCACAAGGCGGCGGGTGTACTGGCATGTGGGGTAATTGGAACAGCCGATGAACGCGCCATACCGTCCCAGTTTCAGCCCCAGCCGCCCGGTGCCGCATGCGGTGCAGACGCGCGGGTCGCCCCCATCGTCACGCGGGGGAAAGAAATAGGGCGCAAGATCCGCATCCAGCGCGCTGATGACGTCGGAGATCTTGAGGTCCTTGGTCTGGTCCACGGCGTGGGAGAAGTCGGTCCAGAATGCCGACATCACATCGCGCCAGTTCGCCCGCCCGCCGGAAATGTCGTCAAGCTGTTCCTCCAGCCCGGCCGTGAACTGCGTATCGACATAACGTTCGAAAAACGAGGTCAGGAATGCCGTCACCAGCCGCCCGCGATCCTCGGGGATGAAGCGGCGGCTTTCCAGACGGACATAGTTGCGGTCGCGCAGCACCGTCAGGATGGAGGCATAGGTGGAGGGACGGCCAATGCCGATTTCCTCCATCTTCTTCACCAGCGAGGCCTCGGAATAGCGCGGCGGCGGCTGGGTGAAGTGCTGGTCCGCCGTGACCTCCCCACGCCTGAGGGCGTCGCCCTCGCTCATGGCCGGGAGCATGCGGTCCTGGTCCGAATCGTCCTCGGACTTGGTCGCGCTGTCGTCGCGCCCTTCGCTATAGAGGCGCAGGAACCCGTCGAATGCGATCATCGACCCCGTGGCGCGCAGGGTGCAGCGTGCGTGCGCATCGTGCAGGTCAACCGCCACCTGGTCGAGTTCCGCCGACTGCATCTGGCTGGCGACGGAGCGTTTCCAGATCAGGTCATACAGCCGCTTCTGGTCTGCATTCAGGTAACGCGCCATGTCCGCGGGGCTGCGGCGCACGTCCGTGGGGCGGATGGCTTCATGCGCTTCCTGTGCGTTCTTGGCCTTGGTGGCATAAACGCGGGCTTTTTCGGGCACGTATTCGGCACCGAACGTCGTGCCGATATGAGAACGGATCGCGCCGATGGCCTCTCCCGCCATCTGCACGCCATCGGTTCGCATATAGGTGATAAGACCGACCGTCTCGCCGCCGATATCTATGCCTTCGTAAAGCTGCTGCGCCGTGCGCATCGCGACCTGCGCGCCCATGCCCAGCTTGCGCGATGCTTCCTGCTGCATGGTTGACGTGGTGAAGGGCGGGGGCGGGTTGCGTTTGACCTTGCGCCGTTCCACCGCACCGACGCTGAAGCTTCCAGCCTCGACCCTGGCCTTGGCGGCCATGGCGGAGGCTTCGTCATTCAGGTCGAACTGGTCAAGCTTCGCGCCATCAAGATGCGTCAGCCGCGCGGTGAAGGCCGCCCCTTTCGGCGTGGAGAAAAGGGCGGCAATGGACCAGTATTCACGCGGGCGGAAGACCTCGATCTCGGCCTCGCGCTCACAGATCAGGCGCAGGGCGACGGATTGCACGCGCCCCGCGCTGCGTGAACCCGGCAGTTTGCGCCACAACACCGGCGACAGTGTGAAACCGACGAGGTAGTCGAGCGCACGGCGCGCCAGATAGGCCTCGATCAGCGGAAAATCGAGGTCGCGCGGATGCGCCATGGCGGTCTGGATGGCGCTTTTCGTGATTTCGTTAAAGGTCACGCGCTGCACGTCCACGCCCTTGAGGAGGTTCTTCTCCTCCAGCATGGAGCGGACATGCCACGAGATGGCTTCCCCCTCACGATCCGGGTCAGTCGCCAGATACAGGTGCCGCGCCCCGCGCAGCGCGCGTGCGATCGCCGCCATCTGCTTGGCGCCGCGTTCATCGGCTTCCCAGATCATGGCGAAACCTTCGTCGGGACGTACGCTGCCATCCTTTGGGGGAAGGTCGCGTACATGCCCGAAGGAGGCGAGAACGGTATAGTTGTCACCCAGATACTTATTGATCGTTTTCGCCTTGGCTGGCGATTCGACCACCACGACGTCAGTCATTGTGTCTCCGGATCACGCGTTTCAATCCATCGGTTGTCCGTGGTCATGCCGGGGGGGCGGAAGACAGGACGACCATATCCCCCGCAAGGATGTCGATCAGGCCCGACATCTCCATTTCCGACAGTACCGTAAGGACGGTTGCCGTCGAGAACTGGCAGCGCCGTACAAGATCGTCAACACTCGATGGTGCAAAAGACAGTAGCTCCAGCACCGCCGCATGGGCTCCATGCCCATCCATACGGGGGGAAGAAGGCATGTTTTCCGCCATTTCCACCCCCCTTGGAACCGGGTCCGGCGCAGGTGTGAAAAGAGGCGGCGGCACAGGCCCCGATGGCAGTTCACGCAGGATGTCGCGTTCATTCTCCGTCAATATGGCGCCCTGGCGCAACAGGTCATTGCTGCCGTTGCAACGCGGGTCGAGCGGCGAGCCGGGCACCGCGAACACGATCCTGTCATAGTCGAGCGCCATGCGCGCGGTGATGAGGCTGCCTGAACGCATGGCCGCCTCGATCACCACGCAGCCAAGGCTGATTCCCGCGATCAGGCGGTTGCGACGCGGGAAATGCCGCGCCTGGGGCATGGTGCCGGGCGGGGCCTCGGTAATCAGTGCGCCCTGTTGGGCGATTTCATCGTGCAGGCGGCCATGTTCCGGGGGATAGGGGCAGTCGAGGCCACCTGCGATGGCCGCCACCGTGCGCCGTGCGGGCAACGCGCCGCGATGCGCGGCGGCGTCGATCCCGCGTGCCAGGCCCGACATGACGGTCACACCCGCCCCCGCCAGCATGGTCGCAAGGCTCTGTGCGATGCGCATCCCCCCGGCGGAGGCATTGCGTGCGCCCACCACGCCGACGATACGCCCCCGCAGCAGCGTCACATCCCCCATGACCGACAGGACGGGCGGTGCGTCGGCCACCATCGCAAGGGCGGGGGGATAGTCCGCGTCACCATGAATGAGGATATGTCCGCCAATGGCCGCCGTGCGGTCCATTTCGCGCGCGATCTCGCCCAAGGGCGGTACGTGCCCCGCCTCCGGCCCGCGAAGCAGCATGTCGAGTGCTGCGCCCGCATCGCCATATTTGCGGATCAGGCGATGGTAGGAAACCGGACCGATGCCCCGTGTCCGTGCAAGCCGCAGGCAGGCGGCCACGCGGGCATGGTCCGGCGTGGTCATGTGCCGTCCCGGCCTGTCGTGCGGGCCTGCCCGATCCGGGGTTCGGTCCCGCGAAAGATGCGGGTGATGTTGGTATGGTGCCGTGCAATGATCAGTGCAGCGATCAGCACGCCCGCCAGATAGAGCGGGGAAGAGAAAGGCACGTGCCCTGGCCAGATCATGACAAGCGGCAGGGTCGCGAATGCCACCAGCGCCCCGGCGGAGGAGATGCGCGTCGCCCGTGCGAAGATCAGCCACATGGCGCAGCAGCACAGACCGATGGCAGGTGACAGGGCGATCATCGCGCCCAGGCCCGTCGCAACCCCCTTGCCGCCACGGAATTTCAGCCACACGGGGAAGCAGTGGCCCGCCACGGCGCATGCCGCCGCCAGCGCTTCGGCCGCTTCGGTATGGAACGGGCACAGCACGAATGCGCAAAAGACCGCGAATGCCCCCTTGGTCCCGTCAAGGGCAAGTGTCCCCGCCGCCAGTTTCTTGTTCCCGGTGCGCAGGACATTGGTTGCGCCGATATTGCCCGACCCGATCTTGCGGATGTCGCCCCCGCCCGACAGCGCCGTCAGCACCAGCCCGAAGGGAATGCTGCCGATCAGGTAGGACAGGAACCCCACCGCCGCCATGAGCGGGAGGTCATAGGATGGAATGCCGTAGATCATGACGCATCCAGGCCAAAGACCTGTCGCCCGGCCTTCCATGTCGCCAGTACCCGTCCCTCCAGCGCGCGACCGTCAAAGGGGGTGTTCTGTGCCTTGCCGGGCAGTTCCCCGGCCTCCACCTTCCATGCGCGTTCGGCATCGAACAGGCACAGGTCGGCAGGTGCGCCCGTCGCCAGCGTCCCCGCCTTGCTGCGCAGCAGGGCGGCAGGGCGATGCGTCAGCAGCCCCAGCGCATCAGACAGCGTCAGGTTGCCCGCATGCACCTGCGCCAGCGTTACCGACAGCAATGTGGCAAGGCCGGTTCCCCCTGCCGCGGCAACGGCAAAGGGCTGGCGCTTGTCGTCCGCATCGCATGGCGCGTGGTCCGATGCGATGGCGTCAATCGTGCCATCCGTCAGGGCCGCGCAGACCGCGCGTCGGTCGGCCTCCGCCCGCAGGGGGGGCGAAAGCTTGGCATAGGTGCGGAAATCACCGATCACCGTTTCGTTCAGGTCGAAATAAGGGGGCGCTGTGTCACAGGTAACACGCAGCCCGTCCGCCTTTGCCTGCCGGATCAGGTCCAGCCCTTCCGCGGTGGAGACATGGCCGAAATGCAGTCGGCCACCCGTCATGCGTGCAAGGCGCAGGTCACGTGCGATCAGGATTGCCTCTGCCGCGGGGGGGATGCCCGGCAGGCCAAGGCGCGTGGCAAGTTCGCCATCGGTGGCGCACCCGCCCCGCGCCAGCGACGGGTCCTCCGGGTGTTGCACGACCATCGCGCCGAATGCGCGGGAATAGGTCAGCAACTGCCGCATCAGGCGCGTATCGCCAATCGCGCGGATACCATCGGTAAAGGCCACCGCACCGGCTTCGTTCAGCAGGCCGATTTCCGCCATTTCGCTGCCAGCGCACCCGCGTGTCAGCGCACCATAGGGCAGGATACCGATCATGCCGGTTTCCTCGCCACGCGTGCGCAACAGACGCACCAGCGCCGGGTCGTCGATGGTGGGGAGGCAGTTGGGCAGCACCGCGATGGTCGTGATCCCGCCCGCGACCGCCGCGCGTGCCGCCGAGGCCACGGTTTCGCGATATTCGAATCCCGGTTCCCCGATGGTGACACGCATGTCCACCAGCCCGGGGCACAGTACCATGCGTCCGTCGCCACGTACGATGGCCGCGCCCTCTGGCGTGCCCTCGGCCTGTGGCAGGTCCACGCCCGCGATCATACCATCACGCACCAGCAGGCGTCCCGGGCGGTCCAGACCGCTCGCCGGGTCAATCAGGCGCACATTTTCAAAGACGGTCGCGCTCATCGCGTGTCCTCCCCGCGGGAGAGGAGGTCGAGCACGGCCATGCGCACCGCCACCCCCATTTCCACCTGTTCGCGAATCACGCTCTGTTCGGAATCGGCGACGCGGCTGTCGATTTCCACGCCCCGGTTCATCGGGCCGGGATGCATCACCAGCGCGCCGGGCCGTGCCAGGGCCAGACGTTTGTTATCAAGCCCGAAATACCGGAAATATTCACGCGGGCTGGGCACCTGGCCACCCTTCATGCGTTCGCGCTGCACCCGCAGCATCATGACCACATCCGCGTCGCGCAGGCCCTCTTCCATCGTGTAATGGATACTGACGCCCAGTGCGGCGATCGCGCCGGGCACCAGTGTTGGCGGCCCGACCACGCGCACCGTGCAGCCCATGGCCGTCAGCAGGTGAATGTTCGACCGTGCCACGCGGCTGTGGCTGATATCGCCGCAGATCGCGACCGTCAGGCCATGCAGGCCGCCAAAATGGCGACGGATCGTCAGCGCGTCGAGAAGGGCCTGCGTGGGATGTTCATGCGTGCCATCGCCCGCGTTGACGACACTGGCCTCCACCTTCTGCGCCAGCAGGGCGGGGGCGCCGGATTGCGAATGGCGCACCACCAGCAGGTCGGTATGCATCGCATTCAGCGTCGCGGCCGTGTCCAGCAGCGTTTCGCCCTTGTTCACCGACGAATTAGCCACCGACATGTTCACCACATCCGCGCCCAGCCGCTTGCCCGCCAGTTCAAAGGACGTGCGGGTGCGGGTGCTGTCCTCGAAAAACAGGTTGATGACCGTGCGGCCACGCAGCAGGTCGCGCGGCGTCTTTCGCGAACGGTTCAGCAGCGTATAGCTGTCTGCAAGGTCGAGGATCGGGGTGATGCGTGTCGGGTGCATGCCCTGTACCCCCAACAGGTGGCGGGGGGAGGTGCGAAAGAACTGCCCCCCCGTCGCGCGCGGTGGGGCAGGGGGATGGGGCGCGCGTTCATTCATCGGCAACAGCCTTGATACGGGCAAGGACTTCGTCACGGCCCAGTGCGAGCAGCGTGTCGTCAATGCCGGGCGACATGCTCGACCCCGTGACCGCCGCGCGCAGCGGTTGCGCCACCTTGCCGAGCTTGAGTTCGTTTTCCTCGGCGAACTGCCGCAGGGTTGCGTCGATCCCCGGCCCGTCGAACGGTGCAAGTGCGCCAAGGGCCGCGCCAAGCCGTGCAAGCATCGCGCGGTTTTCGGGGGTCAGCAGCTTCTGCGCCTTGGCATCGAACGACAGCGGGATGGAGCGGCCAAGGAACGCCGCACTGTCCGCGAGTTCAACCAGCGTCTTGGCCCGTTCCTTCAGGCCGGGCATCAGGCGCAGCACGCGCGCGCGCATCGCCTCGTCCGTGGACACGCCGTCCATCTGCGACAGGCGGTCCATCACGTCATCGGTCAGGCGTGCATCATCCGCCTGGCGCATCCACACGCCGTTGATATGCAGCAGCTTGGCGTAATCCATGCGCGAGGGGGAACGTCCCACCCCGTCGAGGTCGAACAGCCTGATCTGTTCCTCCCGCGACAGGATTTCCGCATCGCCATGCCCCCAGCCAAGGCGCAGGAGGTAGTTGTTCAGGGCTTCGGGCAGATATCCCATCTCCCGGAACTCCACCACCGACTGCGCGCCATGGCGTTTCGACAGCTTGGCGCCGTCGGGGCCGTGGATAAGCGGCAGGTGCGCGAACTTCGGCAGGTCCCAGCCCATCGCGCGATAGATCATTGCCTGGCGGAAGGTATTGGTCAGGTGGTCATCGCCACGGATGACATGTGTGATGTCCATGTCATGGTCATCGACCACCACCGCAAGCTGATAGACGGGGGTGCCGTCGGCGCGCAGGATGATCATGTCATCCATTTCGGCGTTGGCGACGCGCACTTCGCCCTGCACAAGGTCGTGCAGGACCGTCTCCCCCTCACGCGGGGCCTTGATGCGCACGGTATGGGGGGTGTCTTTCGGCGCGTCGGCGGGGTCACGGTCGCGCCACATGCCGTTATAGCGGGGGGGGCGTCCCTCCGCCATCGCGGTTTCACGCATTTCCTTGAGTTCTTCGGCCGTGCAGTAACAGCGATAGGCCAACCCGCGTTCCAGCAGTTCATGCGCGACCTGCGCGTGGCGTTCCTGGCGCGTGGACTGGAACACCGGTTCCTCGTCCGACTGGATTCCCATCCATGCCAGACCGTCGAACAGCACATCCACCGCCTTCTGGGTGGAGCGTTCGCGGTCCGTATCCTCCACGCGAAGGAGGAATTTCCCGCCATGGTGGCGGGCATAGAGGAAGTTGAACAGGGCGGCACGGGCATTGCCGATATGCAGCAGGCCGGTGGGGCTGGGGGCGAAGCGTGTACGGACAGTCATGAAACGGCTCCTTAGCATGTGTTGGCCCCTGCCAACAGGGGGCAGGTGTGTCGGTGCATGCCAATATCGCCGTCAGGGGGTGCCGATGCTTCCTGTGGTGGTCATGGTATATACCCGAATCATCATCCTTCATTGCGCCAGAGCATTTCCACCGAAAACCGGTTCGGTGAAAATGCTTCGGTTTATTGTTTTTACGAGCATCTTCACCTGTTTGAAGGCACGCATTCAAACAGGATCTGCCCTAACCTGACGGAGCCCCCCATTCCTCACGCCCGATGGCATGCACGATGGTCGTCCCGATGGCCTTGCCGGTGGCTTTCCCCACGGCTTTCCCTGTCGCTTGCCCGGTGGTTTGCCCGGTGGTCTGCCTTGTGGCCTGCCTTCTGGCTTCATCCCCGGTGGCCGCGTCTGTGGTCGCGTGTGCGACGCCTGTATGCGCGGTTTGCAACGGATCTGGCGGCGCGGCTGTGGATGCAGCGCGGGCGGCTGGCGCTGTGGCTGCCGGTGGCGATGGCTGGGGGGAATGCGGCCTATTTCACCTTGTCGTGCGAACCCGGCATGGGGTGGGTCATGTTCCTTGCCATGGTCGCGCTGCTCGGGGCGGGGCTTGTGCGCTGGCGTGGCGATCTGCTGCGTGTGCGTCTTGGCGCGGGCCTGTCATGTGCCGCCGTATGCGGGTTCCTTGCCGCATGGGTGGCCGCGCACCATGCGGCACCATTTCCCGACCTGCCGCATCGCGCCACCCATATGCGGGGGCAGATCATCGCGGTGGAGGACGTGGCCGCACCGGATGGCGGGACGCGCCGTCGTGTGGACCTTGCGCATGTGCGCCTGCTTGATGGCATTGATATCGGCATGCCGCCGATGCGCCGCATGATCCGCCTGCGCCTGCGTGATGGGGACATGCAGACGCTGTCGCCAGGGATGTGGATCACGGTGCGGGCACTGTTACGCCCGCCAATGCCGCCGGACCTGCCCGGTGGGTATGATGCGCAGCGACGGGCCTGGTTCGCGGGGATCGGCGGATCGGCCCGTGCGCTGGATGTTGCCGTGATGACCGCCGGTACGGCGGGGACGTGGTCCGTCTGGCTGGGGCGGGTACGGGCGCGTATTGCGCAACGGGTCATGGATGTCCTGCCGGATCAGCGTGGCGCGATGGCCGTGACGCTGCTGACGGGGGGATCGGGCGGGCTTTCGGCACGGACGCGTGCTGATTTCGCGGATTCGGGGCTGGCGCACCTGCTGGCTGTGGCGGGACTGCATATCGGGATCGTCATGGGGCTGGGCATTGCGGTCGTGCGCTTCGTTCTGGCGCTTTCGGAACGCGCATCACTTTGGTGGCCGTGCAGGCAGGTCGCGGCGGTGGCGGGGCTGGTGCTGGGATGTGGTTATGTGCTGCTGACGGGTGCGCACCTGCCGGCGCAGCGCGGCCTTGTGATGGCGGCCGTGGCGACGCTGGCGATCCTGACGGGACGGCGTGTGCTTTCCCTGCGTTCCCTTGCGCTGGCGATGGGGGGCATGCTGCTGCTGGAACCGGGGGAGATGCTTGAACTGCCGATGCAGATGTCGGCGGCGGCTGTCATGGCGCTGGTGGCGGGGTTCGAGGTCTGCGCGGTGCCGCTGCGCCTGCTGCGCGACGGGGAATATGCATGGCAGCGCATGATCGGGCGGGTGGGGCATCTGTCTTTGGCCAGTCTCCTTGCCGGATTGGCCTGCCTGCCGGTTGGCATGGCACATTTTGCGGATGTCGGCGCATGGTTCGTGCTGGCCAACCTGATTGCGGTCCCGCTGGCGGCGCTGTGGATCATGCCGTGTGCGATGGGGGCGCTGGTGCTGATGCCTGTGGGCCTTGATGCGCTGGCGCTGGTGCCGATGGGATGGGGCAATGCGGTGGTCATCTGGCTGGCGCATCACGTTGCGGCATGGCCGGGCGCGCATGTGGGTGTGCCACAGATGCCCATGTGGGGACTGGGACTATATTTCGCGGGTCTGTGCTGGTTATGTCTGTGGACGCGTCCGACCTGGCGGATATGCGGCGTCATGCCGATCGCCATCGCCATGATGACGCCATGGATGGTGCGCGCGCCCGATGTCATCATCCCGGCACAGGGACGGATGCTGGCGGTGGTGGATGGCCCCCGGCTGCTGGTCGGGCCAAAGGGGCATGTGGACAGCTTCGTTTTGCGCGACTGGGTGCGTGTGCTGGACCGTCGCGTCGTCATCGTGGACGATGACATGACCACGCCGGATGGGCGTCTGACCTGTCAGGCGGGCATGTGCGTGCTGGCGCGTGGGGGGCATCGTATCATGATGCGTTTGCGCGATGGCACGGCGGCGGCATCCTGCGCCGGGATGGATGGCGTTGTGATACTGTCCGGTGCATTGCGCGCCGTGGGGCAGGGGGCGTGTACTGACGTGACGCCTGTCGATTATCTGACATTATGGAGATCCGGTGCGCAGGCGTTGTATCTTACGTCCCATCACGGGGTGGTGGTACGTTCCGACCGGCAGGTGCGTGGCGCACGGCCATGGGTGATGGGACCGGGGCAGCATGGGACGCCCAACCTGCCGATGGCGCAGGCGGAATAGCGCTGCGTGAAGGTCTTCCGGCATGATTGCTTGGGAGACTGTTTGAAAACAAATCATTGATAAGGAACAGGAAAAGTTTTTGGGTGCCGTCTTTTTTCAAAAAGGCGGCGTCTTCTGAAGCTTTTTGGAAAAAGCTTCACAAAAAACCTTTATAATTTCAGGATGTTATTCAGCCTGTTTTTTTCAAATAGATTCTAAGGGATGGTAAAATCTCTTGCCTGATCGTGATATTTTGGAAATTTTCCAAAAATTTTATAATTTCAGTGTGTTGTCGGCGATTGCTTTTTTAATACCTGTCTTTGGGATGGGTATGAAAGCCTCGGAGGCGTAACACTTATCTTTCAGGCGGAGGGGACGCCTTTCGACAAAAGTTGCGCCAGAAAACTTTATCTCACGTCATGATATTTTCAAATCATGCCTGTGATGTGGGGGCGTCGTGCCGGATATCATCCTTCAGGCGATACTGGCACGGTGCAAAGGCGGGACAGCGCCAGCATTCGGGTTTGCGGGCCTTGCACACATAACGTCCCTGCAGGATCAACCAGTGATGGGCGGGGCGCAGCATGTCGGCAGGGATGCGTTTGACCAACTGCTCCTCTACCGCGCGTGGCGTTGTGCCAGGGGCAAGGCCGGTGCGGTTGCCAAGGCGGAAGATATGCGTGTCCACCGCCATCGTGCTGTCGCCAAAGGCGATGTTCATCACCACATTCGCGGTCTTGCGTCCCACACCGGGCAGGGATTCCAACGCCGTGCGATCATGTGGCACCATCCCGCCAAAGCGGTCGAGCAACTGTTGCGACAGGGCGACGACATTGCGTGCCTTGGTCCGCCACAGCCCGATGGAGCGGATATGCGCGCCAACCTTTTCCTCGCCCAGTGCAACCATCGCCGCCGGGTCGGGCGCGTCGGTAAACAGTCCTGCCGTGGCGCGGTTGACCGATGCATCGGTTGCCTGTGCTGACAGCACGACGGAGACCAGCAGCGTGAAATCATCGACGAAGTTAAGCTCGCTGCGTGCCTCTGGATTGGCGGCGGCAAGCTGTTCGATGAAGGTGCGGACTTCGGCGCGTGTCATGGCGCGGCGGGCAGGGCGGGGGCCGGGTCGGGCGGGGGTGGTCATGCTCGGTCCTGGATCACGATAATGGCGATGCTGTCTTTCTTCCACCCTTTGCAATGTTCTGTAAATCCATGCGCCGCACCACTTTGACGCTTGTTCCGTGCCCCCAGGGTCGGATAGTCGTCCGTATCCTCTTTGTTGAGGGTGTCTGAAAAGATGATCGTGAGGGCATCTGGGGAAAGTAAAAGTTTCTGGTGTGGCCGTCCCGGAAAGCCTTGCTCAAGGCGTTATCCGTAGTGAAACGAAGGACATCACCGGAAATTTTATCGTTCCCCGTTACCAGTGTATTTCAAACACAGCCTCATCGCCTTTCACCACAGCCCCCGTGCGCGACATGCCGGTTCCGCGCGGGTATCGGAATAGACATGACCAACCCCACCACGACCCTTCCCACATCGCGCGATCCTGCGCGGGCACGGCGCACTTTTGTTGCTGTCCTTGGTTTCGCCATTGCGCGCTGGCGGATGCATCCGGGCCTGCTTGGATGGACGCTGGGCGGGGTGATGGTCGCGACCCTGACCGATGTTCTGACGCCGCTGCTGGCGGGATGGCTGGTGGATGATGTCGCGCATGCCCATCCGGGCAGCAGGCATGACGCCATGGTCATGGTCGCGGGGCTGGCTGCACTGGGCCTTGCTGGGGTAATGGGACGGCGGGCCTCCTATCGTGGGATCACGCACCTGAATTCCCGTGTCATGGAAAATATCATGACCGGGGCCTTTGCGCGGGTGCAGCGTTTTTCCAGCGAATGGCACGCCAATAATTTCGCCGGTTCGACCGTGCGCCAGATCACGCGCGGGACATGGGCGATGGATACGCTGGGTGATACCATCATGCTCCTGCTGGTGCCCGAGGCGCTGGTGCTGGTGGCAACCACGCTGGTGCTTGGCCTGCACTGGATGGTGATGGGGCTGTTGCTGGCAGTGGGGTCGGTGGCGCTGGTGGTGCTGTCGGTCGTGCTGACATTGCAGTACGTCGCGCCGGCCTCACGCCTTGCCAACACGTGGGATACACGGATGGGGGCGGCATTGGCGGATGCGGTGACCTGCAACGCCGTGGTGAAGGCCAGCGGCGCGGAACAGCGCGAGGACGCGCACCTGGCATGGATTGTCGGGCGCTGGCGGCACCGCACCGTGCGTTCGTGGCTGCGTGGCACCAACAGCGCCAACCTGCAGGCACTGGCGGCCCTGGTCATGCGCATCGGCATGATTGCAGCCGTGGTGGTGTTGTGGGCGCGGGGGCAGGCCAATGCGGGGGATGTGGCCTATGTGCTGACGATGATGTTCGTGGTGCAGGGATATCTGCGCGATATCGGACAGCAGATCTCCATCGTGCAACGCGCGGTGAACGAGATGGACGAACTCGTCAACCTGTTCGCCCGCCCTCCCGGGATCGTGGACCCGCCCGGCGCGCCTGCATTGCATGTGACGCAGGGGCATATCCGTTTTGAACATGTCGGGTTTGGTTATGGTGGGCAGGGGCGTGCGCCGCTGTTTTCAGACCTTTGCCTTGATATCCCGGCAGGCAGCCGTGTCGGGCTGGTGGGGCCGTCGGGATCGGGCAAGACGACGCTGACGAAACTGCTGCAACGGCTGTATGACGTACGGGCGGGACGGATCACCATCGACGGCACCGATATCGCCACCGTGGCGCAATCTTCCTTACGGTCCTCCATCGCGATTGTCCCACAGGAACCGTTGCTGTTCCACCGTTCCCTGCGTGACAATATCGCCTATGGCCGGCCTGACGCCACCCCTGCTGAAATCGTGCGGGCAGCGCAACTGGCCAATGCGGCGGACTTTATCGAACGCCTGCCGCTGGGGTATGCCACGATGGTGGGCGAACGCGGGGTCAAGCTGTCGGGGGGCGAGCGCCAGAGGATTGCCATCGCCCGTGCGTTCCTGAGCAATGCGCGCATCCTGATCATGGATGAGGCGACATCCAGCCTCGATTCAGAATCGGAGCAACTGGTCCAGCAGGCGATGGAGCGGCTGATGGCAGGGCGGACCGTGCTGGTGA
Source organism: Novacetimonas hansenii (assembly GCF_014843995.1). Lineage (NCBI taxonomy): Bacteria > Pseudomonadati > Pseudomonadota > Alphaproteobacteria > Acetobacterales > Acetobacteraceae > Novacetimonas > Novacetimonas hansenii. Next base: position 1,070,051 of record NZ_CP062147.1, read on the forward strand.
TCGCCCATCGCCTGTCCACGGTGGTGGGGTTGGACCGCATCATCGTCTTCCGCCATGGCACGGTGTGCGAGGATGGGACACATGCGGAACTGATGGCGCATCCCGATGGGGTGTATCACCGCCTGTTCGCCTTGCAGGCGGCCGACCCGGCGGTGCCATCCGCCTGAGAGCCCCCAAAAGGTCAAGGAAGGGGGAATGGAAAATACAAGTCGCTGCTAAGGGGCATTCAAGGCGTTTTAGCAGACTGTCGGGTTGGGGTACCCGCCATTGCCGGAAAGCGGTAGTTTTTGGTGATGAGCTCATTCATCCCGTTTGACCGATCGCAGCCGTATCTCTTGCCGCCTGATCTGCGCGCGTGGCTACCGTCCGACGACGTTGCGCATTTCATTGTTGCGGCGGTAGATCGGGTGCCGCTTTCGGCATTCTCGATCCCGAACCGGACGGGGGGCAAGGCGCAATACCATCCCCGCCTCATGCTGGCGGTGCTGATTCATGGCTACGCCAACGGCGTGTTTTCGTCACGCCGGATCGAGCGGGCGACGTATCGCGATATCGGCATGCGCTTCGTGGCGGCCAATCTGCATCCTGATCACGACACCATCGCGACGTTCCGTCGGACCAATCGCGCAGCCATCGAGGCTGCGTTCCTCCAGGTCCTGCTGCTGGCGCGCGAGACTGGGCTCATGCGGCTGGGCACGGTGTCGATCGACGGCACGAAGATCGACGCCGACGCCTCGAAATTCCGCTCGATCCGGTATGACCGAATGCAGGAACTGCGCGCGAAGCTGGCCGGCGATATCGCAGACCTGATGGAGTGTGCCGAGACGGCGGATGCCACCGAGATCGATCCGCAGGCGCTGCCCGCGGAACTGGCGCGACGCGAGGCGCTGAAAGCGAAGCTGGATGAAGCCTGCGCCCGGCTGGAGGCGCAATCCCGCGCGGAAACCGAAGCCGCGCGCGAGGAATACGATCGCAAGAAGGCGGCTTATGACGCGAAAAAGGGCCGTCGGGGCCGGGCACCGAAGCCGCCCGCCGACACGCCGCCGCCCGATCGACAGACCAATCTGACGGACCCGGACAGCCGTTTGATGCGGCGCTCGGACGCGCATGAATTCCGCCAAGCCTATAACGCCCAGGCTGTCGTTTGTGCCGAAGGCAGCCAGTTGATCCTGACCACCGATGTCGTGGCGACCACCGCCGACGCGCCGGGCTTTGCCGAGATCGTCCTGGCCATGGAACACGGTATCGGCTTGCCGGGCTGTGTGCTGGCCGATACCGGCTATGCCTCCGGCCCGGCGGTCGCACGGCTTGAGGCGCGCGGTGTTGAACCGCTGGTCGCGATCGGCCGGCCCGTTGCGCGCAGGTCTTACGATTTCCGCCCTGAAAGACCGGACAAGAAGCCGCGTCAAATCACCGAGCCATGGCGGCTGGCCATGAAGGAACGCCTCGAAAATCCCGCCACAAAACGCCGCTACGCCCTGCGCAAACAGACCGTCGAGCCCGTGTTCGGCATCATCAAGGCCGCCATGGGCTTCACCCGCTTCCATCTCCGGGGCCTCGCCCGCGTCAAAACCGAGTGGACCCTCGCAGCACTCGCCTACAACTGCCGCAGAGTGGCGCGGCTCACAGCCTGAAATACCCTCCATGCGGTATCGAGCGCCGTGCGTCAGATTAGGGAAACACCCCAATCCGACAGCCTGTTAGAGACTGTTTGAAAAGTCAGGCTCAATAACATACTGAAATCATAAAAGTTTTTGGTGAAGCTTTTTCCAAAAAGCTTCAGAAGACGCCGCCTTTTTCGATCGAAAGGCGGCACCCAAAAACTTTTATGTGTCACCCGGCTATGTTTTGCCGGGTTCTATGCCACCGGGTGATTATTCCGGCAGCATCGGGCCAAGCGCACGCCCGGCGAAGATATGGACATGGAAATGCGGTACTTCCTGTCCGCCTTCCTCCCCTATATTCGACAACAGGCGGTACCCCGGCCCGTCAACCTGCAAGATGCGTGCGACCTGGCCCACCGCGCGGGTGAACCCGGTAATTTCCGCCTCTGACGCATTTTGGCTGAAATCGGCAAAGGACACATACGGGGCCTTGGGGATGACCAGCACATGGATCGGTGCCTTGGGCGCGATGTCATGAAACGCAAGGACGTAGTCGTTTTCATAGACCTTGTTGCACGGCAGTTCGCCGCGCAGGATACGCGCGAAGACGTTCTGCGGATCGTATGGTAGGCTTTCCTTGACGGCCATGATCTCTGCCCTGTCCTTTGTCAGATAATATGCGGTGATGCGGTGTGTGGCGTGGCGGATGGCGCCACGTGTCCGATGGGGCCGATGGTCCGGCGTGTGGTCATGCCAGCGGGTCGCGCGGGCGGGCAGCCTTTTCCGCGATGCCGCTTGTGCCCTCGCGACGCAGGAGTTCGGACCAGACTTCCTGCGGTTCAACGCCTGCATCCACCCACATGACAATCAGGTGGTACAGCACGTCCGCGCTTTCGCTGATCAGTTCGTCACGATTGCCCGATACGGCCTCAATCAGGCATTCGACGGCTTCCTCGCCGAATTTCTGTGCGATCTTGCGACGTCCGCGTGCCAGCAGGCGGGCGGAATGGCTGATGGATGTGTCCGTGCCGCGCCGTGAACTCACCACCTCGAACAGGCGATCAAGCACGTCCGGCGTCGCCTGCGGCATGTCTGTGGCGATGGTGGGGGCCTGGGCCTTGCCCGCAGCCTTTGACGCCGCCTTGGCCGGGGTCTTGGCAGGCGCTTTGGCCGGGGTTTTGGTGGTCGCGGCCTTCTTGGCCTTGGGGGCCTTTGGCGCGTCGGGTTTGGATTTGGGGGGCTTTGGCATCGTGTCTCTTTCGTGCGTGGGCTGCGTTCGGGGGGAAGGGGGGATCAGCAGGTCTGGCGCACGGGCAGGCCAGCCCCGGCCAGCGCCTGCTTGACCTGCGGTATGGTGAACTGCCCGAAGTGAAAGACACTGGCCGCCAGAAGCCCTGTCGCGCCTGCCTTTGCCCCTTCGATGAAATGATGCAGATCGCCCACCCCGCCCGACGCGACAATGGGGACACGCACCGCGCCGCACGCAGCACGCAGCAGATCAAGGTCAAACCCCTTGCCCGTTCCGTCGCGGTCCATGCTTGTCATCAGGATCTCCCCCGCGCCACGTTCGGCGACCTCGCGGCACCAGTCAATGACGTTGCGCCCGGTGGGGGTGCGCCCGCCATGGGTATAGACCTCCCACGATCCATGCCCGTCCGAACGGGCGTCGATCGCGACGACCACACACTGGCTGCCGAATTTCCGTGCCGCCTCGCTGATGAGTTCGGGGCGTGATACCGCGGCCGAGTTCATGGCGCACTTGTCCGCCCCCGCCAGCAGCAGGCGGCGCATGTCGTCAGTCGTGCGCACGCCACCACCCACCGTCAGCGGCAGGAAGATGCGTTCGGCCGTGCGGTTGACGACATCAAGGATGGTATCACGGTTTTCACTGCTGGCGGTGATGTCAAGGAACGTGAGTTCATCCGCCCCCGCCGCGTCATACACCGCCGCCTGTTCCACCGGGTCGCCCGCATCGCGCAGGGAGACGAAGTTGACGCCCTTGACCACGCGCCCGTTCTTGACATCAAGGCAGGGAATGACGCGAAGCTTCAGCATCAGGCGAGCACCCGCAGCGCGTCGGCGGGATTGACCCGCCCATCATACAGCGCGCGCCCGACGATCACCCCCTCGATCCCCGGTGCCTGCGCAGTTGCGGCGCGCAGGGCTTCGAGATGTTCGAGGCTGCCGACGCCGCCGCTGGCGATGACGGGAATATCCAGCGTATTCGCCAGTTCCGCCGTCTGCGCGATATCGATGCCCGTCAGCATGCCGTCACGGCTGATTTCGGTAAAGATCACGCTGGCGACACCGGCATCCTGCATCCGCAGGCCAAGTTCCACGGCCTTCATCTCCGACGTTTCGGCCCAGCCTTCGGTTGCGACCTGCCCGCTGCGGGCGTCGATGCCCGCGACGATGCGACCGGGGAACAGGCGGCATGCCTCGCGCACAAGGTCGGGGTTCTTGACCGCGACACTGCCAAGGATGACGCGCGTGATCCCCACCGAAAGCCAGTGGCCGATGCTGTCGAGGTCACGCAGCCCACCGCCAAGCTGTACCGGGACGGTGGCGTTGGCGATGATCGCCTCGATCGCCTCGGTATTGGCCGAACGCCCGGCAAACGCACCGTTAAGGTCAACGACATGCAGCCATCTGTATCCTGCATGGACCCAGGCACGCGCCTGTGCGCCGGGATCGTCGGAATAGACTGTGGCATGGTCCATTTCCCCACGGCGCAGGCGCACGCAGGCACCATCCTTGAGGTCGATTGCGGGATAGAGTGTCAGGCTGTGTCCGGTCACGGCGGCATGTCCTGCGGCAGGGATGGGGGTGGAGGTATCCTGCGGGTGGGCGGGCACGATCCGCTCGTCATCCTGCAGGCGCTTGGTAAAGAAAAGTCCGCTGACGGTCTGTCCGTTCGCACGGGCATAGCTGGGGTGCGTGCCCCAGTGATAGAATCCGTGCGCACGGAACAGGGCGACGGCCCCTTCCTGCGTCGCGCGGACATCAAGGTTGAGGATCTGGTACCCCATCGCGCGGGCGCACTGCTCCACCTCGGTCAGGAGCATCTGCCCCAGTCCCAGCCCACGGGCATAGGGGGCGATATAGAAATGCATCATGGTGGCGCTCATCGCCTGCGCTTCGTTATTGCGCGGCGGGCGCACAAGCTGTGCGGCACCCACGATCATCCCGTCATGGCGCGCGACGAACAACTGGCGTTCCGGCACCAGCAGCAGGCCACGGAAATAACGTTCCAGCACATCATGGGGCGGGGGGGAAAGCCACCCGAATCCCCCGCCATCAAGGATGGCGGCGTGCGTCGCCTCGCACAGGGAGTGCAGGTCGTCTTCCGACAGCGATTGCAGCCGTTCCGTGCTCAGGCGCGGGGCGGGGGAGGACGTCATGACGGCCCCAATGCGCCGCCGGTGGCGGGTGCCGGGGCCCAGCGCAGGAAGTTGGCGAGGATACGCAGCCCCACCTTCTGGCTTTTTTCCACATGGAACTGCGTGCCTGCGCGGTTTGCGTGCGCGACAATGGCCGGTACCGCGCCGCCGTAATCGGTCGTGGCCACAAGGGTTGCCGGGTCATGGCCGCTCAGTGCGAAGGAATGCACGAAATAGCCGTGGGCATCGGGTGCCAGCCCCTCTGTCAGGGGGTGGGCACCGGGGGTGAAGTCCAACTGGTTCCACCCCATCTGCGGCAGGCGCAGGCCGGGGGCGGACATCAGGGTGATATCGCCCCTGATCCATCCGAAACCCGGCGTCACCCCATGTTCGCGCCCGCGTGTCGCCATCAGTTGCATGCCCACGCAGATACCAAGGAACGGCGTGCCCCCGTCTGTCGCGGCGATGATCGCATCCTGCAGGCCCGGCTGTGCGGCAAGTCCCGCCGCGCAGTCCGCGAACGCACCCTGTCCGGGCAGGACGATCCGGTCGGCCGCCAGTACGGCGTGTGGGTCGGCGGTGATGGTGACATCCGCCGCGATGCCGCAATCCTGCGCCGCCCGTGTCAGAGCCCGCGCGGCGGAGGCAAGGTTGCCACCGTTATAGTCGATGACGACGATGGACTGGCGCTGGGGGGAGGACATCGGCGTTCTCATGCACTCGGGGTGGTGAAGGGGGCGGTGGCCTGTACGGTGGCCTGTACCAGGCGCAGGCGGGCATCACCGGCATTGGTGGCCATGATGACGGGGCCGGGCATCAGGCCGCGCAGGCGGAGTTCCCATGCAAGGATGTCCGCGGCGCATATCCCGGCCAGCACATGCATTGCCGCAAGCAGCACGAATAGGGGAACACCATGGGGCACGATGGCCCATGCCATCAGCGTCAGGCCCCCGGCCATCAGCCCGGAGACGAAGGCGCCGCGCGCCAGAAGTCCCGGCCACCCCAACACCAGCACCAGCCACGACATGCGTTGTGGCACAAGGGTCGCAGCCATCGCGTCGGGTTGTTCCGGTGGCGCCCATGTGGCGTAGAAGGTCACAATACGCCCTTGGTGGACGGGACGATGCCCTGTGCCCTGGGGTCATGTTCGGCGGCCATGCGCAATGCGCGGGCCAGCGCCTTGAACGAGGCTTCGGCGATATGGTGGCAGTTGCGGCCCGAACGCTGCGTGATATGCAATGTCACCAGCGCACTCATGGCGAAGGCGCGAAAGAATTCCTCGAACAGTTCGGTGTCCATCTCCCCGATCTTGTCCCGGGTGAACTCCACCGACCATGCAAGGTAGGGACGACCCGAAATATCTATCACCGCTTCACTCAGCGCTTCATCAAGCGGGACGAGCGCGCTGCCATACCGGCGGATTCCACGCTTGTCGCCGATCGCGCGCGCAAATGCCTTGCCAAGCGCGATGCCCGTGTCCTCCACCGTGTGGTGATAGTCGATATGCAGGTCGCCCTTCGCCTCCACCGTCAGGTCGCACATGCTGTGCCGGCCCAGGGCCGTCAGCATGTGATCGAAAAATCCGATACCCGTGGCGATGCGGGTCTGCCCGGTGCCATCAAGGTTGATGGACACGGTGATGTCGGTTTCGCTGGTGGCGCGGTGAATCGTGGCGGAGCGGGGTTCGGTCATGGTTGTCCCTTCTACAGCAAGGGGGGCGGTGGAATCCATACCGATCCTGCCACCCACCGGTGGCATGGGGGTGGGCGCGGCGGCATGCTGGTGCGGTTCCCTTGGCTTTGCACGGTATCTGCGGCATGGTGCGACGCGTATTGCGGATGGGCGGGGTGCGCAGGGTCACGGCGGCATCTGCATGTCGCAACACCGCCCCATGGCCCGGTGGGCGATGCACGTTGATATGCACATGTGCTGTTCCACCCGACCCGTTATCGAAGGAACGTATGTAATGACATCGCTTGATCTTTTGCTGTCACGCTTTTCCACCGATGCGCTGGTGCAGCCTGCGCCTGATGCGGCGCAGCTTGAACGGATACTTTCGGCGGCGATGTGCGCACCCGATCATGGGCGGCTGCGTCCGTGGCGTTATGTCGTGATCCGCGACGACGCCCGTGCCCGTGTCGCCGAACTGGTGGTGGCAAGCATGAAGCGCCTTGACCCGGATGTGGCAGAGGCCAAGATCGAAAAGCGGCGCGGACGGTTTTCGACCATGCCATTGGTCATCGCGTTGGGCATGCATCTGCGTCCCGATCACAAGATCCCCCTGATTGAACAGGAAATGGCCGTGGCCGCAGCGGCGATGAATGTGCTTAACGCCCTGCATTTGACCGGGTTCGGCGCGGTCTGGGTCAGTGGCGATGTGACCTATGACCCGCAACTGGCGGCGGAACTGGGGTTTGAGGCCCCGCACAGGCTGGCGGGCTTCCTGTTTGTCGGCACGCCCGGTCC
>NZ_CP062147.1:1082500-2170000 GCF_014843995.1 Novacetimonas hansenii
ACCCGGAAGTATGAGCCAGGCAGACAGACAGTGGGTGCTAAGGTCCATTGTCGAGAGGGAAACAGCCCAGACCACCAGCTAAGGCCCCTAAATCGTGGCTAAGTGGGAAAGGATGTGGGGATTCCAAAACAACCAGGAGGTTGGCTTAGAAGCAGCCATCCTTTAAAGAAAGCGTAATAGCTCACTGGTCTAATAGAAACCCTGCGCCGAAAATGTAACGGGGCTCAAGCCACGTGCCGAAGCTGTGGGTGCATACTTTGTATGCGCGGTAGCGGAGCGTTCCGTAAGTCTGTGAAGGGGACGGGGTGACCCTCCCTGGAGATATCGGAAGTGCGAATGCTGACATGAGTAGCGATAAACAGTGCGAGAAACACTGTCGCCGAAAGTCCAAGGGTTCCTGCGCAAGGTTAATCCGCGCAGGGTGAGCCGGCCCCTAAGGCGAGGGCGAAAGCCGTAGTCGATGGAAACCGGGTGAATATTCCCGGGCCTGCCAGAAGTGACGAATGCAATATGTTGTCGGGTCTTATCGGATTGACCCGGCTTTTGGAGCATTCCAGGAAATAGCTCTGGCATATAGACCGTACCCGAAACCGACACAGGTGGACTGGTAGAGAATACCAAGGCGCTTGAGAGAACGATGCTGAAGGAACTAGGCAAATTACTTGCGTAACTTCGGGATAAGCAAGACCCGTCCGTGGGCAACCACAGGCGGGTGGCACAAACCAGGGGGTAGCGACTGTTTAGTAAAAACACAGGGCTGTGCGAAGTCGAGAGACGACGTATACGGCCTGACGCCTGCCCGGTGCCGGAAGGTTAAGAGGAGGTGTGCAAGCACCGAATTGAAGCCCCGGTAAACGGCGGCCGTAACTATAACGGTCCTAAGGTAGCGAAATTCCTTGTCGGGTAAGTTCCGACCTGCACGAATGGCGTAACGACTTCCCCGCTGTCTCCAGCATCGGCTCAGCGAAATTGAATTCCCCGTGAAGATGCGGGGTACCCGCGGTCAGACGGAAAGACCCTATGAACCTTTACTGCAGCTTTGCAGTGGCATCAGAGACATTCTGTGTAGGATAGGTGGGAGGCTTTGAAACCGGGGCGCCAGTTCCGGTGGAGCCATCCTTGAAATACCACCCTGACTGTTTCTGATGTCTAACCGAGACCAGTAAGCCTGGTCCGGGACCCTGCATGGTGGGCAGTTTGACTGGGGCGGTCGCCTCCCAAAGTGTAACGGAGGCGCGCGATGGTGGGCTCAGGTCGGTCGGACATCGACTGTTGAGTGCAATGGCATAAGCCCGCCTGACTGTGAGAGTGACAGCTCGATCAGAGACGAAAGTCGGCCATAGTGATCCGGTGGTCCCGCGTGGAAGGGCCATCGCTCAACGGATAAAAGGTACTCTAGGGATAACAGGCTGATCTCCCCCAAGAGTCCACATCGACGGGGAGGTTTGGCACCTCGATGTCGGCTCATCACATCCTGGGGCTGGAGCAGGTCCCAAGGGTTCGGCTGTTCGCCGATTAAAGTGGTACGTGAGCTGGGTTTAGAACGTCGTGAGACAGTTCGGTCCCTATCTGCCGTGGGTGTTGGAGACTTGAGAGGATTTGTCCCTAGTACGAGAGGACCGGGATGAACATACCTCTGGTGCACCGGTTGTCGCGCCAGCGGCACAGCCGGGTAGCTAAGTATGGAAGGGATAACCGCTGAAAGCATCTAAGCGGGAAACCCACCTCAAAACAAGGTCTCCCCAAGGGCCGTGATAGACCATCACGTCAATAGGCCAGGTGTGGAAGCGCAGTAATGCGTGCAGCTGACTGGTCCTAATCGCCCAATAGGCTCATTCACACAGCCACTCAACGTGGAAAACATACATGCACAGCAGTCATCCACCCACTCTATCCTCTCAGCACCAACCTCCCACACAGTCCCTCAGGACTGACTGGATGATCTGGTGGCCATGGCGGGACGTGCTCCACCCGATCCCATCCCGAACTCGGACGTGAAAAAACCCAGCGCCTATGATACTGTGCCTTAAGGCACGGGAAAGTCGGTCGCCGCCAGATCTTCCAGTCAGCCCTGAATGAAAAAACCCTTTCCATATTTTATGGAAAGGGTTTTTTTGTTGTGATGGGGAATATTAAAAACCTGTTTGAGAACTCAGCCCCAATAACAAACCAAAATCATAAAGGTTTTTGGTGAAGCTTTTTCTAAAAAGCTTCAGAAGACGACACCTCTTTGAAAAAAGAACGATTTGCTTTCAAACACTCTCTAAGCAAACCGCGTAAAATACGCGTCATGGGCATTACAGAAAAACACCAGAAGATATTGCTCAGGCTGCATAGTGGGTACGGTTTCGGAGTAAATCAGAACATAATCAAAATCATACCCATGTTTTTTTCATAAATGTGCCGAATATTTCAGGGCCTGTCGGGAATATGTCATTCCAAAATAGTCTCTTGCTGGCGTCGTGCCGCCATATGCAGGGTCATAATGAACGCCATCGTGGCACAGAGCCCCCCTACAAGAAAGACTGAGGCATATCCGGTGCGATCCGCCAGCAGGCCAGTCAGCGGTCCTGTCGCGCCATAGGCCAGATCCTGAAATGCGGCAAATCCTCCAAGCGCGGTTCCTCGTAGATGTGGCGGCATGATACGCACCACTTCCACCCCCAGTGCGGGATAAACCATGGAGCAGCCTGCCCCTGTCAAAACCGCTCCGGTCAGTGCCATGACAGGAGAGGGGGCACACCACAGGAGATATTGCCCGACGGCTTCTACCCCCAGTGATACAAGAGCGACCCGTACGCCACCAATCCGGTCCGGCAGGTGCCCGCATAACAGGCGCATGGCAACAAATGCCAAACCAAAACAGCTTAGGCCCAGCCCTGCATACGGCCAGTGTCGATGTATGAAATACACCGAAATGAATGTTCCCAGCGCGGCAAAGCCAACCCCCTGTAACCCCAATGCACATCCCGGCTGCCAGATCCGGCCCAGTATGCGCCAGAACGGTTCGCGCCGTCCTGCATGTACGGGAGGCGCCGTGATTCCTTTGGATATTATCAACCCGATGGCCGGTAAAATGGCGCACCCCATCATAACGCCGCCAAATCCCACCATATGAAAGAGTGCAAGCCCTAATGGAGCTCCCACGGCAAATGCGCCATACATGGCCATACCGGTCCAGGCCATGACTTTTCCGGCGCGTGCATGCCCCATCAGGCCGATGCCCCACCCCAGCATGCCCACGACTGTCAGGCTTTCCCCCACGCCAAGAACCAGTCGTCCCACCATCAGTATAAGGTAGCGGGTCAGGTACGGCAGTATCGGCAGGCCAGCACCCGCGCAGATCACGCCACCAAGGATATACCCTGCCAGGCCCAGCCGCATGCAGGCGCGCCCCCCGCGTCCATCCGCCAGTTGTCCTGCATGGTTACGGCTTATGATGGTGGAGGCAAAGGCAATCCCAACCGCAAGCCCTGCAAGCATATTGCCATATCCGGGCCATTGCGTGACATAGACCGCGATGACCGGCAGCGATAACGCCACGGCCATATATCCAAGGAACAGCGCGACTGTCAGCCGCATCAGCAGGCGGGGGGCATTATCATCAGTGGTGGAAGTATCCATGGGATGCCTGTGATCCTACGAGTGAGGAAAGAAAGCTGAATAAATTCATAGGATGTTTTATGGTATTTCAATAAGGTCGGCAAACGATACCACGCACCTGTGATGGCACTCATTAATGATCGGGAACAATGCCGGACTGTGAACGCAGATTTCAGTCAGACTGTTAATAATTGGGAATATAATAAATATTTTTGGTTTTTAACTATTAATTATTATGCAGATAAATCATAAAGAAGTATTTTTGCTCCTATTGGTAATTGTTATTTTTTATGATGTTTGAATATATTTCAGTATTCATATGACTCGTCTTCATACTGACGGATGCCAAATGAACGAAAATGGGGTCGTTGTACCTGATAGCCCCCCTTCTTGAACGAACGGATTTCAAAGGCATCTCGCCGGCCAGGCGTTCGACGTCCACGGGCGCGTGGATACCATATGTAAGCATGCCGCCCGTGTGGTTATCCCCTAGCGCAAAAAACGCCCCGATAAGCACCAGTTCGTTCAGGTCCTGTTCAAAGCAGGCCATCTCATGAGAACTCCTTTTACACGCTCAAGGAGTTCAAGCGCATCGCCATGCGGAGCGAGCAGGCTGACAGATCTTTTTGTGTCATGATCCATCTCGCGGCCACTTTCATCAATTCACGATAATCTCCAACAGGTTCGGAATAATTTTCAAAAAATGTTTGTTGAAGATTGTTTTAAAAACTTGGAAGGAAATCGAGTTTTCGAAAAAAGATGGCCTCTGAAACCTTCTGTTATTTTCAAATATTTTCTTTGAAGAATGTTTATTTAAATTATTAAATAAATAACCCGCACATATTATTTTTTTATGTAGGCAAAAAGGTTGCGCCGTTCCGTCGAAGGTGATGCTCTCGATACATCACATCTTGAATCATCTGGACAAGGCATGAAAATGACGACGCGTAAATCGGTGGGAACCTATCTGCTTGAACGCCTTATGAAACTGGGGGTTCGGCGGATCTATGGGGTGCCGGGGGATTATAACCTTGAATTCCTCGAACTGATTGAACGGACCGAGGGCATTGCCTTTATCGGGAACTGTAACGAACTCAATGCGGCCTATGCGGCAGATGGTGATGCGCGCCTGTCAGGTATTTCCGCGGTTTTGACCACTTATGGTGTGGGCGATCTCAGCGCCCTGTCCGCCGTTGCCGGGTCCTATGCCGAAGGGGTGGCGGTCATCATGATTTCTGGCGTGCCACCGCAGCATGCCATCACGCAGCGGGCACTTTTGCATCATACGCTGGCTGACGGAAATTATGAAAATGTCATGGCCTGCTATGCCCAGTTCACCGTAGCGCAGGCGCGCTTGCTGCCGCAGGATGCCGCGGGGGAGATTGACCGCGTGCTGGGGGCCGCATGGCGGGAAAAGCGGCCGGTTTATCTGCAACTGCCTTCAGATACTTGCTGTGTCTCGGTTCAGGTTCCGGTCGAACAGGATGTTCCCGCGCCTTGTGGCAGTGATCCGATACAGTTGCAGGCTGCCGTTGCGAACATCATGGAGCGGCTGGCAAAGGCCACACAGCCGGTCTTTTTTCTGGATGCACTGGTGCGGCGCTTTGACCTGCGCGAACGGGTGGGCGAATTGTCCCGGTTGCTGGACATTCCATTTGCCACGCTTGCCACAGGTAAGGGGGCGTTATGTGAAACAAGCCCGAATTATCTGGGTATTTACGGGGGTAAGGCTTCGGCCCCGGAATTATACGAACGTGTACGGACTGCGGACTGTATCATCGGGCTTGGCGTGCGTTTTGTGGATGCGACGTCGGGCTACTTCTCATATGCGTTTGATCCTGACGCCTTTATCAATATCCAGGCCTTTGACACGCGTTGTGGCATGGATACGTTCCTTGGGGTGGTTGTCGCTGATCTGCTCGATGCCATAATCGCGACGATAAAGGACCGTCGCGATGTGCATCCATCATCCGTGGCAGACGCAGCGTCGGGGCAGGTCCCGGTTCCGGTGCCGCTCCCGGTTGGACAGGAGGTTACCTCATGGGGGCAACCCGCGTTCTGGGCACGGATACAGGCATTCCTGCGGCAGGGAGATGTCGTGCTGGCGGATAATGGCACGTCGCTGGTTGCATTGACCCATATGCGCCTGCCGGCGGAATGCCATTTCATCTCCCAACCTGTCTGGGCTGCAATCGGCTATACGCTGCCGGCCTTGCTGGGGTCGCTGAACGCCAGCCCTGACCGGCGGCACCTGCTGTTCATCGGTGACGGTTCGTTCCAGATGACGGCACAGGAATTGTCCAGTGTCCTGCGTGCAGGGCACAAGCCGGTGATTTTTCTGCTTAATAACCGTGGCTATACAATCGAGCGCATGATTTTGGGGGAAACGGCGGCGTATAATGATATCGCCAACTGGGACTATGCGGGCCTGCCGGGGGTGATGGCGCAACAGGATGCGGCGCTATGCCTGCGGGTTAACAGTATGCCGGAACTGGAGGATGCGTTGAAACAGGCGCAGGATCCACAACGCCTGGTCTTTATCGAGCTTGGATTCGGTCCCATGGATGGTCCGGTCGGGATTTCCAACTTTGGTGGCGCGGTGCGTCACTATGACTATGGTGCGTTTGACGGCGGCTGATTTTTGTCCCGTTCTGCAACGGCAGGAGGCAATTTTGCATTGCGCTTCCTGCCGATGTCGCTATCCTATTGAAAAGGGCGGCAATCTGGTTTGCCTGCATATTTTTGCATCGCAGTCTGCGTATGACGCAAAAATATGCATCTTCTACATTCCCAAAATTATCACGAAAACGTGAACATCCTGCTTTAAAAATAGGCAAATCGCTTGTTTTTTGTGCGCCGCAATATGCCGCGATGGGTTGCGGAATGCATATTGCCTTTATTTTCGACATAAATATTCAAATGGTATTTTCGTCTTCTGGTGGCGGATTCAGTCGCATGTTTGTTTTGTGGTCAAATAATAATGACGGATTCCTTATGAAAATGTCATGAAAATAGTTCCCCATTATTTCCCGTTGCGGCGCGTCGGTATTTCGTGTTTTTACCGCGTCACTCGCAACCGAGAAAATGAAGGACAAAAAAATGCTGATCCAGAACCTGAGCATCCTGCTTGCCAATTCCGTTCATGCCATGTCGTCGCTGACGATGGTTTCTTTCCTGCCCATGATTGCTGCGCTGATGATCGCGACCCTGGTTTCCGATCGCGTTGCATAAGGCGGGGGTTTCTGCCCTTTCCTTGACCCTGCCCTGACATCATTGATGCGGGCACCCCTGCGGCGGTTCGGGAGATGTTGCCTTTTGCTGCACGCAGTGTTCGGCAGGCATGATCTCCATCCCTGTAGGTCGCGATCTGGAGATGCCTGAAGGTCTGTAATCGGCCGGATGGAAGACGATCGCTCTCCGGCAATCTGGCATGTAAAGATGCCAGTATTCGCCGGGTATGATGGTTATGGCGATATCATGAAAATGGCTGCGGCGTGTGACAGGTCATCTGAACCGTCCGCACGACTGCCTGCCTGATGTCGGGCGAGGATAGACCCCGCCAAGCCAGATAATAAGAGTCTGGGCACCCTCTTTTTTAAAATCTTTACTTGAGGCTTGCTCAAGAAAGCTGCGCCAAGAAGGCCCTGTTGCCTTAAGATCATCAGTCAGGCTTTTGGGAAACAGGTTTTCCAGCCAGAGGCCGTGTGAGGTCCTGACGTTTTTGGGGCTGGTTATTCAGCTTATGGGTTGGTTGCGGTTGATCGCCTGCATGCCGCGTATGATGCAATATATCGTCCATACCGCCCACCATAGCAGCAGCATGGCCGGAAAAATCACCAATATCAGCCCGATCCCGCCTGTTACAGCGGCGGCCACCATGCTCGACAGATAAAGGATCAGCCCGGCAACTGCATAGAGCAGCCCCTTAAGGAACAGGGTGATCTGGAACTGGAAGTGCGAAGTATAGGGCTGTACGGAACTGTTCTTGTTGATATAGGCCAGTATGATTCCCAGCGCGCTGGTGCCGGGAATGAAAAATCCGATCAGATATAAAATATAGATAATGTTGACCATGGCATTTCCACTTTCCCCGGTAGGGGAGGGCGGTGTGCCCATGCTGTCATGGTGATTGAACGCCATGGCGTGCCTTTCTTGCTGTCACGGCTGTACCGCGGTTGCTTGCTTCAGGTCAGGGTGGGGCCTGCGCCTATCGTAGCATGCCGGGCAGTGGGAATGTGTATGGATGATGCCATGAAATCTTCCTGACGACCCTATGTCAGACAGTCTTGTGTCAGTCCTGTTGTACGGCAAGGTAAGATATTATCGAAACAAATAAAATTATGATATGACAGAAACATGCCATCAGGCCCGTCTTGTGCTGTGGGCATGTCGGTGGGCTGCATCTTTTTCGTGGGGGGTGATGAATATTTCCCATGAAGCCGGATGGGGCTTGCTTCGGTCGGGGACGTGGGTGTATCGGCGGTGCGAAAGACAACCGCAAAGCCGGTTCATTACTTATTTTATTTCCATACAGAGCAGATACATGACCGAAAAACCGACCGTCCAGGCTGTGGGGACGTCCGAGGCCGGGCGTGCGTCCATACATCCCACATGGATATTCTTCATCCTGGCGATGGGGGGATTTGCCATTGGCACCGCCGAATTCGCGGCGATGAGCCTCGTGCCGATGATTTCGCGTGACATGCATGTCACCGTGCCGCAGGCGGGGCATGCGATCATTGCCTATGCGGTGGGTGTGTGTGTCGGTGCGCCGCTGATTGCCCTGCTTGGGGCAAAGGCCAGCCGCAAGCTGATGCTGATTGGCATGACCGCGCTTTATGTGCTGGGCAGCGCATTGACGGCTGTCGCGCCGTCATTTTCATGGCTGCTGCTGTTTCGTTTCATCAGTGGCCTGCCGCACGGGGCCTATTTCGGCACGGCGGGTATTGTCGCCGCCTCCCTTGTCCCTGAACGTCAGCGGACGCAGGCGGTGGCCCGCGTGGTGCTGGGCCTGACGATTGCGACGATTGCGGGGGTGCCGTTGGCGAATGGGCTGGGTCTGCTGCTGGGGTGGCGCTGGGCCTTTGTCCTGATTGCGGCGCTGGCATTTTCCACCATGCTGCTGGTCATCCTGTTTGTTCCGGCCGACCCGGCGCGCCCCGAGGCCAATGCCCTGACGGAACTGCGTGCCATGCGCAGCCGCCAGGTCTGGCTGACATTGGGGATTGGTGTCATCGGGTTTGGCGGCATTTTCTGCGTCTATACCTATCTTGCCTCCATCTTGCAGGAGGTCACGCATGCACAGCCGTTCATGGTCCCGGTCATGCTGGCGGTCTTTGGCGTGGGGATGACGGTGGGGACGATGGCATGCGCATGGGCGGCTGATCGCAAGATGATGCCGACCATCGGTGGAACCCTGCTGGTGAATGCGGCGGCCCTGGCGGGGTTTCCCGGATCAATTCACAGTGTGTGGGGCATGATGCCCATCGTGTTCATGATCGGCTGTGGCGGGGGGCTGGGTACCGTGATCCAGTCGCGGCTGCTTGGTGTCGCGGTGAATGCGCAGGCCCTTGCCGCCGCCATGAACCAGAGTGCCTTCAACCTTGCAAACGCCATTGGTCCCTGGCTTGGCGGTCTTGCGATTGCCGCAGGCTGGGGGTGGGGATCGGTTGGCTGGGTCGGGTGTGCGCTGGCGATGGGGGGATTTACGATGTGGATGCTTTCGCTCAGTGATGAGCGCGCGGCAACCCGGCGCAAGGCTGGTGGCTAGGTTACGCTATTGAACGGTCATGACCATAGCCTGTAACCTTTGGACATGACCTCTTTTTTTCCTGACGGGGTGATGTTGCCACCCCTGCTGGGCGACCTTTTCCCTCCCTATGCCCTTTCACGCGCGGATGCAGCATTGCTGTTGCGGGTGCAGGGGATATTGGATGCCGATATTGCACCGCATGCGGCGGACCATGACCGCAACGGGCGCTATCCGGTGCATGCGGTTTCGTTGCTGAAACAGGCGGGGCTGCTGATGTTGCCGGTTCCGCGTGCCTATGGCGGGATGGGCGCGACACAGGCCCTCTCGTTGGAGGTAATGGTCAGGATCGCGGCGGCCGACCCCGCCGTGGCGCAGATATACAAGGTGCATGACGACCTGGTGCGGGAGATATTTTCCTATGCCACGCCGGCATTCTGTCATCACCTTGCCCAACATATCATGTCGGAACACGCGATCATTGGCATGGCTGTTGCCGAAAATGGGCGCACGGCCGACAGTTTCCTGCAAACACTGGCGATTGGGCAATCCGACGGGCAATGGGTTTTGCGTGGGCGCAAGATCTATGCCACCGGCGCGGCTGGCGCGGACCTGATCGCCATCAGTTCGTTCGATCCACAGGCGGCGCAACATCAGGGCGATCCACGCGCGGGCCTGCGTTTTGATCTTGTGCCGCGTTCGGCGCCGGGCCTGCGTATCCTGCGCGACTGGGACCGGATGGGACAGCGTGCGACGGATTCAGGCACCGTCATCCTCGATGATGTCCGGGTCAGCGCGGCGTCCAATGCCCTTGCACCACAAAGCGTGCTGCCGGTCCATACATCCCTGCGCCATCAGGCGGGGTTCAGCGCGATCCTGGTCGGGATCGGCATCGGTGCGCTGCGGGCCGGATGCGCCTTTGTCGCGCATCACAGCCGCCCGTGGGGCGCGGCGCAGGTCGAACATGCGACGGATGATCCATATGTGCAGCGCATGGTGGGCGAAATGGGGGCGGACCTGTCGGTGGCGTACTGCGCCGTGCGACAATGTGGAGAGCTGCTGGACCTTTATGAACGTGGTGGCCTGTCGCGTGCGGCGCTTGCCATGCCGGTCAGTGCCGCGCGTTCCGTTGCGACACGTGCGGCGTTACGCGCGACATCGGACATCCTTGCCGCGACTGGCGCACGGGGGACTGATGCCCTGCATGGGTTCGACCGGTACTGGCGCGATGCGCGTACATTATCGCTGCATGACCCGGTGGACTGGAAAAATGCGGAAATCGGGCGGCATCTCCTGACGGGCTGGACCCCGGAACCCGGGCCATATCAGTAACGGGGGACCGGGCAGGGTGTTTTTGCTATCATATTGTCATCATAAAGACCTTTCATGAATCCTGCTCCGTCCGTTCTCCTGTCATATAGTGTCGCCGATACGAAGGTGATGGCCCCTTGGGTGTCATTTCGAATATATAACCACCTTGCTGTATAGGCATGGGCCATGATTGCGCGTGACATGGCATGTCCGCACTATGATGGGAAAAAGGATTGATGGGCATGTTGCATGCGATTGGGTTGATGAGTGGCACATCCCTTGACGGGGTTGACGCGGCCCTGATCGAGACGGACGGACACAGGGTCGGTGCCCGTGGGCCGTCGCTTTCGCTGCCTTATGCCCCGGCCCTGCGGGAGCGGATGCGCGATCTGCTGGACCGTGCGCCGAACCTGTCGGCGGATGCGCCCGAAGTGCGCGAGGTGGAACATGCCCTGACCCTGCGCCATGCCGAAGCCGTGCAGGCCCTGCGGGACAAAGCTGGAAACCCGCATGTCGATGTCATCGGGTTTCATGGGCAG
This sequence comes from Novacetimonas hansenii, assembly GCF_014843995.1. Classification (NCBI taxonomy): domain Bacteria; kingdom Pseudomonadati; phylum Pseudomonadota; class Alphaproteobacteria; order Acetobacterales; family Acetobacteraceae; genus Novacetimonas; species Novacetimonas hansenii. Next base: position 1,093,703 of record NZ_CP062147.1, read on the forward strand.
ACCCTGCTGCATCAACCGCTGGCGCACCGGACATGGCAGGTGGGGGATGCAGACCTGCTGTATCGGGAAACCGGCATTCCGGTTGTCCATGACTTTCGCAGTGCGGATGTCGCGCATGGTGGGGAAGGTGCGCCACTGGCCCCCTTTTACCATGCCGCCCTGCTGCTGGGGCAGGAGCGACCGGTGGCCATCGTCAATATCGGCGGGGTGGCGAATGTGACCCTGCTGGATACGGATGGGCGCGTGCATGCCTGCGATACGGGGCCGGGCAATGCCTTGCTTGATGACTGGGCGCGCCTTCATACCGGCCATCCGTGCGATATTGACGGGCGTCTTGCCAGTGGGGGGCAGGTGGATGCGGATGTGCTGCATGCGCTGCTGTCTGACCCGTTCTTTTCACGACCCGCGCCAAAATCGCTGGACCGGCAATCCTTTCACCGCGCATTGTCGATGGTGTCGCACCTGTCGGCGCAGGATGGGGCGGCGACGCTTGCGGCCTTTACCGTGGCGGGTATTGCCTCCGTTCCCCTGCCACAGACGCCGCGTGCGTGGTACATCTGTGGCGGTGGGGTGCATAACCCGGTCATTATGCGTGGGTTGCGTGAAACCCTGCCTGGTATCGTGGCCCCCGTTTCCGGACTGGGGTGGGACGGTGATGCGTTGGAGGCGGAATGTTTCGGCTTTCTGGCCGTGCGTTCGTTGCTGGGCCTGCCGATCTCTGCGCCTGAAACAACAGGGGTCGGCCATCCGTTGACGGGGGGACGCATTGTCGGCGCGCGTACCCGCGCGTAAGTAAAGCATCCTGCGTTCATAACGGATTGTTCCTTTCCATGCCTGATGCTGCCTCCCTGCCTTTCGTCACGGTCATTTCCACCGGCGGGACAATTGCCCGCCATTCGGATAATCCGTGCGATACCGTTGATTATGCGGAAATCGGGCATGACCTTGGGGGCGGCCACCTGCTGTCGGCGCTGCCTGATGTGGTGCGGGCGCGTTTTCGTGTTCGTGAAATCGCGTTTTCACAAAAAGACAGCAGCCATATGGATATGTCGCAATGGGCTGTGCTTGCGCAATGTATCCGCGACCTGCTGCGTGACAGTCCTGACATGGCGGGCGTGGTGGTGACGCACGGAACCACCACGTTGGAGGAGGCTGCGTTTTTCCTTGACCTTGTTCTGGATGGGGAACGTCCTGTCGTGCTGGTCGGTGCGCAGCGTCCCGCCAGCGCCATCAGTGCGGATGGGCCGGCGAACCTGCATGCGGCACTCCTTGTCGCGGCGAGTGCGCAGGCACGGGGCAAGGGGGTTCTGGTGGTTTCGGATAATGAAATCCATGCCGCCAGCAGCGTGACCAAGGCTTCGACCTATCGCCTGGATACGTTCCGTTCCCCTGATTTCGGCCCGCTTGGCGTGATTGAGGGGGATGTGGTCTGTTTCGCACGCCAGAGTGTTGCGCGCAGGCATATTGACGGCGATGTTCTGGCACGTCTTAGGCATGGCGTGCCGCGTGTGGATATCTGCTACAGCTATTCCGGTGGTGATGGGGCGGCAATCGCGGCGTTCCATGCCGCAGGCGCACGGGGGATCGTGGTGGCCAGCATGCTGCCGGGAATGTGCGCGCCTGCGGAAAATGCACAAATCGACGCGGTGTGCGCACAGGGTGTCGCCATCGTCATGTCCAGTCAGGGATCGTCGGGTGCCACGCTGGCACGCCATGACCTGCGCCAGCGTGGCATCATGGCGGCAGGGCGCCTGCGCCCGCGTCAGGCGCGGATCATGCTGGCATTGTGCCTTGCGCTTGACCTGTCGGTGGTGCGTATACAGGAACTGTTCGATATTCCCTGATGGGAACGGTAAATGCCCGATTGCGAAAGATGGTGTGAATGCGTGGTGGTCTTGGAGACGCTTTGAAAAGCCAGCATCCCACGGTACAATAAAAGTCATTGGCGAGTATTTTTCAAAAATATTTGAAAAAATCTCATGTTATTCAAATTGGTTGCCAGCGTGATGTTTACACGCCGTCTTGTGGATGAAGCGCTTTGTCAACGGCGGAGCAGAAAAATCCGGCAACCGCAGTTTCTGGCATTGAATGGATTTTTCAAAAATCAATCAGGCATATTGAAAGTTTTCTGAAAGCCTGCCTGACCAGCATCGCCTTTCCATAACAAGGTTTCTGGTGATGCTGCGCCCAAAGACATTGCGCAGGCATGGTTTTGTAATATGTGCCCCCAGTGGGGCGCTGGCCCTGATTTTTCAAACGGTCTCTTGCCGGGACCTACCTTCAGAAGACACTGTTAAACGCGAATTGCGGGCACAGGACGCGTGCCGTGTTGTGCCCGGCGAACAGCGCGGACACACCGGCGATGATGCCAAAACGCGGTGACCAGTTATATTCAATGGCCGGGGCGACCATCCAGTCCCCTGACCCGTCGCCGGTGGTGCGTATCAGGCGGCCCTGTGCATTGCGGCCATGGATATACGCCCCATCGGCCCAGTCCCGTGCAAGGTCCATTGCAAGGACCCATTTCTGATTGATGCCATATTCCAGTGAAAATCCGCTTTCGCCATACATGCCGGGATGCGCCGCGCCCCGGAAACCTGACGTCGTGCCGTAACTGCTGGTGTTGGTGATGCGTGCGGCACCCAGCGCGCGGCGCCATGTGCCCCATACCCGCAACCGCAGGGCATGATGACCGGGCAGCACGTAAGTCGATTGTTCCGTCAGGGCAAGACGGAACGTATAGGCCCCACTGCCCACGCCATCCTCGCTGCGGCCAAGGTTGCGGTAATCCCCGGTGGGAAAGGCCACACCGGCAAAGATGCTGAGTGCCGGGATGAGGCGGCGTGGATCAGCGTCAAGGTAGCGCCACATCACATCGACGGGCACATCCCCTATTTTCGCGCCGCTGGTGGTGTCGCCATGCTTTCGCCACCCGTAACTGAGGGTAGGGGTGGTCTGGATGCTGATCGCATTGGTGATGGCGTATTTGTACAGCGTGAAATTCGAAATTTCGTGCATCCCGTCATGGATCGGCTGCCCATGCCCCCCGCTGTCGAGGAATCCCGTCGGTGTGCTGTAGGAGAAATAGGGTTCCCACGCGAAAACCCCCTTCTGCGTCAATGCGCCGGAGGGGGAGATGAGGGAGCCGGTATACCATTGTTCATAGGCAGGGGAGGGCACCTGTGATCCGCCTGCCGAACCATTGCCCGTGCCGGCCGCGTGCAGGGGCAATGCCGGCAGCACACCGCACAGGAGCACAAGGCACGCGCACAGCGCAGGCCGACAGGGGGCACCCGGGCGGGGGCGGCATCCTGCGTGCGGCGTTGGGGCAACTCGGTGGTGTGTCTTTCCATGGCTCGCGCCATGGGACGTGTGGGCAGGCAATAGGCTGACTCGGGTTCGCCGGGCTGGCATTGGAGCCCGTGCGGAAAACAGGGCGGGCATATCCGGGGGGCATGAGGGGGCTGCGGTATTGTGTCGGTTTTACGGCATCATGATCTGTCTTGCCCCGTGCCACATATCCGCGATCCTCCCCGGCATGGCGGGGAGGAAAAGATAAAATACGCAATGGAACAAGAGTTTAAAAAGGTATGGCTGCCATTTGCCCCTGCATGCTGATTTTATTTGCGTCGCAGCATGCACCAGCCCAGCACGAGGATGACGCCAATGACCGGAATGGCCGCGATCGTGCTTGTGCCCGCAGGATAATCGCAGAGCATCAGGAACAGCACACAGCCCAGAAAGCCAAGAGAAAGCCACGCGGTAAGCGGCGCACCGGGCATGGGAAAGCCGGTGGGCGCGATTTCGCCACGGTTGATGGCCTGTCGCAACCTGATCTGGCTGAGCAGGATGAAGCCCCAGGTGCTGATGATGCCGACCGAGGCGAAGTTAAGGACGATTTCAAAGACCTGGCTGGGAACCACGTAATTCAGCACCACCCCCACAAGGTAGATTGCAACCGTCAGCCCGATCCCCGCCGCCGGTACGGAATTACCGTTCATATAGGACAGGAAACGCGGCGCCGTGCCGCCAAGCGACATGGCGCGCAACACACGGCCGGTGGAATACAGGCCGGAATTCAGGCTCGACAGGGCGGCGGTCAGCACGACGATGTTCATGACCGTGTCAATGCCCGGAATGCCCAGCGCCTGAAAAAACGTGACGAACGGGCTGGTGCCCGCATGATATGCCGTCCATGGCAACAGGCAGACCAGCAGGATGACCGAACCGACATAAAACAGGCCAATCCGCCAGATCACGCTGTTGATGCTGCGGGGCAGGAAGGTGCGCACGTCTTCGCATTCGCCTGCGGCAGTACCGATCAGTTCAATGCCGGAATAGGCAAAGACAACCCCCTGCATCAGGATCAGCGCGGGGATCAGCCCATGGGGAAACAGTCCGCCATTTTCCGAAATTAGGTGCAGTCCGGTCCCATGCCCGCCGACAGGCATGCGCAGGCCCAGCACGGCCGCCCCCACGATCAGGAACAGCGACAGCGCCACCACCTTGATAAGGGAGAACCAGAATTCCATTTCCCCGAACCATTTGACGCCGATCATGTTCATACTGGTGACGATACCCAGCGCGCCAAGGGCGAACACCCATTGCGGCACATGTTCGAACGTGCCCCAGAAATGCATGTACAGTGCAACGGCGGTGATATCGACAATGCCCGTCATGGCCCAGTTCAGGAATGACAGCCATCCTGCGACGAAGGAGGCCTTCTCGCCCAGAAATTCGCGCGTGTAGGAGACGAAGCTGCCGCAAGTGGGGCGATACATCACCAGTTCACCCAGGGCGCGCAGGATCAGGAACGAAAAGAACCCGCACACCAGATAGACGATCGCAAGCGACGGGCCTGCGATCTGCAGGCGTGATCCCGCACCCAGAAAGAGGCCGGTGCCGATCGCCCCACCAATGGCGATCATCTGGATCTGACGTTTGCCAAGCCCTTTGTGATATCCTTCATCATCCCCATCCGGCAGGATATGTACGTCGTCTTCGGGGGCGGTTCCGGGAGGGATCATGCGTTTGTTTCCGATTGCCGATATGGGGTGAGGGCAGGGGACGAAAGGTTTTTTTCCCTTGCGATACGATAAAGGACAGGGGCCAGCGCGGCCTTCAGGTCCGGGGGATGATGGCTGTTGCGCGGTGGTGGCGGGGGTGCGGTCGCTGCGATCCGTTCCAGCAGGAGGTCGCGCGCACGGGTCGTATCGCCTGCGCACATCGCCTCCACGATCGCGACATGCGCCGCATACACGATGCGGGCCGCCTGTATCGTGGGCGTCCCGTGCGCAAGGCTTGAACGCGCCATCAGCGAACGCATGGTCTCGGTCATGGCCGGGTTGCAGATCAGGCGTGTCAGGCAGACATGGAAATCCGCCAGCATGAAGCACACATGGCTGATGTCGCCATCCTCCAGCGCGGCCTGCTGCTGCGCCAGGTGATGGCGCACAAAGCCCGCAGCCTGTGCCGACAGGGGAACCGTCAGGTGCAGGATACCCGCCTGAATGATCCGCCGTGCCTCACATGTTGCGTGGATTTCGTCGCATCCCTGTTCGGGGATGAACCATCCGCGCTTTGCCACCACGTTGACAAGCCCGCGTGCCTCCAGCCTGACGAGGGCCTCGCGCACGGTCGCGCGTGACGCCCCGAAGGCGAAGGCAAGTCGCCCCTCGCTCAGGCAGGTACCGGGCACAAGGCGGCGCGCCATGATGGCACGCAGCATAACGCGCTCGATATACACGGGAAAAACTTCGTTCATTGTCCTGGCGTGTTGTTCCGGGTTGCGCTCGAACTTGTCAGACATCTTCATGTCTGACAAGGGGAGCTTTCGATCGGGGGCGGCGTGGGCCGCGACAACAAATTGTGCCCCCCGGTGGGGTACGGTATCGAGACGGGGCCAGCGCGACGCCATCCCCGCCGGGGACGGTTCAGGGCGTGGCATGCGCGACGGCGTGGATCATGGGGTGCGATGGTGGTGCGCGGACTGCTTTTTATGTTTCTGTTCCTTTTCGGGACGCTGTGCGCAGCCCGGGCGGAGGATGAGCGTTTTGACGCCGATGAACTGGCGTCCGGCGCCCCCCATTATTTCGTGCTGCGTGCGACCGATGCCCGGACCACGCGCATGACCGGCGACGTGCGGATGTCGGAAACGGCACTGGATTTCACCAACGGCAGCAGGATGGACGTACAGCCCGTCGATACGAATGTGGAAGATGGGCTTGTCTATCGTGTGCTGGACGAAGAAAATCCCCTCATGCCCTCAGGTCGCCCGCTCTGCCCCGCGCCGCTGCATCCTCTCTATCTGGTCTTTGGCAGTGCGGATGCCCATGCGACACAGGAACAGCCGCGTTCCGATACCTATCAGATGACGTTGTTCTGTGGGTCGCGGGCATTGGATTTCGCGCTGGTGGACCCGGCGCGGCGCGCAGCGGTGCTGACCTATCGCCGGACAACGGACAGCAACTGGGCCAACTCCTCGGATGAAGGGGGGTATGTGCGTGGGGAGGTGGAGGCCCATTGCAGGGCAACCCATCCCCCCGGTATCTCCGGCGAACAGGTGTGCATACAGCGCGAGGAGGAAGCCTATCGCCAGATCCTGCTTCTCAAGGCACCGTCTGACGCCCTCAAACGCTGTGGTTCCTATGTGACGGCGCGTGCATCGCATACGCAGGGCGATGATGTCAGCTTTGTCAGCATCCAGCATTGTCTGGGGCTGCGTGACAGCCGTGCGGTGTTCGATTACTGCGCGATGCGGATCACGGGGCAGAAACGCGCCAGCGATACGACATTCTGGGATGCGCAGCCCGAGCAGGCGCATGGGATTTCCGTGTGTTTCAACGCGCTGGCCGCCCGGCAGGGCCATAATTGACCTGACAGGCCCTGTGGCAGGGGCGGTCAATAAAGGCTTGCGGCGATCATTTGCTTTTGGGGATTTGCCAGACGTCGCGTTCGCTTAACGTATTGTCAGGGTTGCTGTCTCAAACAGCCCCTTTTTTTAAGAGACTGTTTGAAAAGTCAGGCTCAATAACATACTGAAATTACAAAAGCTTCAGAAGACGCCGCCTTTTTTCAAAAAGGCGGCACCCAGAAACTTTTCGTATTTTTTATCAATGATTTGTTTTCAGACAGCTTCTTGGTCGATCGGGTCCAGGATCATGACTTCAAGCGGTTTTGCCAGCAGTGGGGCAAAGCTTTTGGCCATGGCCTGGAAATGCGGGGTTTTTTCATGCTCCGCCAGGGCCTCGCGGCTGGCCCAGCGTTCGACGAACACGAACCGTGACGGGTTGGCCTCATCCCGGTGGGGGACATATCCGCCATTGCTGGCTTCCGCACGGGATGGCGGCACGCAGGCGGCGATCGCGGCTTCGACCTGGGCTTCGCATCCGGGCCTGGCTTCCGCGATGGCGACGACAGTGATTTGCTTGCTCATGCACGACTCTCCACAAAATATCGGGACATGGTGCCCCGCATGCAGGCCCGGAAATATGTGGGCCTGTGTGCCCTATGTCCCGGCGGGCGGGAAAGTTCAATGCCATGTGCCCCGATGATGGCGGCGGTGGGGTCAGGCGACCTGCGGGGCTTCGACCTGGCTTGCGAATTTCTGCAGCTCTTCGTGATGCAGGACGAAGACGCGGCTGCTTTTTCCCATCTGTAACGCCTGTTGCGTATAAGGGGCGCTGGAGACAACCACCGCGATCCGCGCCGACAGGCCGGAACGCGCGGCGATGCACTGGCGCACGGTTTCTTCCTCCACCGGCCTGCGTTCGGTCCAGCATTGCACAACCATGGACAGTCCGTCCTTCGTCGCCACGATGACCGTGGCGGCCTGTCCTGCATTGCCTGACATGCGGGTATCCCAGCCTGCTTTTTCAAGCAGCCCCATGCAATAGGCCACATACTGCGTGCATGTCATGTCCGCCCGATAGGGCGGGGGCGTGACAAGGCGCAGGTCGGGGCGTGGTCGGGCGCGGGTGGATACGGCATCGATATGCGCGTGGACCTTGCGTTCGATGTCGCACCAGTACCGCTCCCGCCCATCCCCGGCAAGGGCGGGCAACAAAGTGGTGCGGCAGAAACGGGTGACCTCGCGCTGCCATTGCTGGGCCGGGGCATGGCCGTGGGCCGCCTGGCCTTCGTGCGCATGCAGGCGGCGTTGGATCAGCAGCCCGGCATTGCGATCCACCAGTGTCGTGGCCTGCCGCAGGGCGCCACGTCGCCCCATGAATGCCATGATCACGCGATAAAGAACCCACAGCAGCCAGCCCGCCCCAAGGGCAAGCAAAGCGGAGAGAAGCATTGACCCGAGTTTCTGGAAGCCACCGGTGATGGAAAACAGGTCAGTGGGTGCGGGCGGGTCCGTGCGGGCGATGATGACAGGTTCGGATGGCGATGGTGCCTGGGCCTGTGTACTGGCGTCCTGCGGGTCCGTGCCGTTTGCGGGCGGTGTGGGGGAGGGTGTTGTGGCGGGGGCATCAATCGCTCTGCCACTGGTGATGGCTGGGGCGGTGAGGTCGGCAATGTCGGACGACATGAAATATAGTGGCGGCATGCCCGCCACCGGCGGATTGTGGCGCAGCAGCGGCAGCCCGTTGCGGTTGGCGATTTTTTCCCAGCGCATGTCGGGTGTAATGGTATAGCATTGCCCCTGCGCCATCATGGCATGTCGCCATGCGGGATCGGCTGCACGCGGGTTGGTCCGGTCGTTCAGGGCCTTCAGGGCGGCATCGTCGCCACAGGCGACGGTCTGGTGCTTCACCTTATAGGCACTTCCGGCCTGGGCGTGGACAGGCAGGCACAGAAGCAGACAGGCATAGGCCCATATCCGCATGTTTTTCTCCGTATTGCCCCGTCCACCGCAGGGCACGGTGGCCAGCATATAGATGATTCCTGAAGATTTGTGCGAAAACAATGCAGATATGCAGAAGATATCTACGTCTGTAAAGTTGAGGCAGGCTCCGTTTAAGGCCAGCCACCCCATGTCGCGCGCATAACATTTAAGCGAGGAATGCGCCGTTCCGGCCCGATCCATGCCGTTCGCACGGTGGGCATGTGTTCACCGGATATCTGCCCCATGCCGATGGGGATGGTGCGCGGGGTGTTCCTGTCGGAACCTGCGGGCGGTTTTTGGCGGGTGCAGGCGGGACAGGGCGTTATGGATAATCAATTTCTGGTGGCGCTCGCGCGGCATCCTGCGGTCCGCGATGCGTTGGGGCGGTGTTACGGACGCGCCGACATGATGCTGGAGGCTGGCTGGGAACAGGTGGCCGACGGCATGAAGGCGGTCATGCGTGGCATCGGGTGCGAAGTCATCTTTACATCTCCCGCCACGCGCTGTCGGCTTGTGGCCCAGCGGATCGCGACCGCGCTAGGGTTGGAAATGCATGTTGACGGGCGTCTGCACGAACTGGATTTTGGCAGGTGGGAGGGAATGCTGTGGCGTGATGTGCCCCGCTCCGACCTTGAGGCATGGGCACGTGATGTGGAGGGATATACCTTTCCCGAGGGGGAGAATGGTCGTGCGTTGCGCGCCCGCATCGGTGCGTTCTGGGGGGATGTCATGCGGCAGGGGCGTTCGTGCGCGGTGGTCACGCATGGGGGGCCGTTGCGGTTGATGCGCGCACTGGCGCGGGGGGATGTGGCCTCGCTCCTTGCTGAGGCACCACCGATGGGCACTGTCCATGTCATGCAGGCCCGCACGTTCCGCGAATGCGCCCATGCGGATGCCCGCGGCATGGCGGTGCCGGCCGTGGGCTGAAGGATATCCGGACCCGCACAGCCAGAAATTTCGTGTCAACAGGGGGCGTTCAACCGGCCACGCAGCCAAGGGCGGCAGGCACGACCGCCAGCAGCACGCATTCCCCAAGGCATGCCGTCGCCCCCAGCACATCGCCCGTGTGGCCGCCGATCTGCCGATGTGCAAGCAGCGCCATGCCGCCACCCAGAGCGAGTGTTGCACAGATGGCCACCGTTCCCGCCCACGTACCCAGAAGCCACGGTGCCAGCATGACCGGCGGCAGGACGCATGCCAGCAGCGCGGGCCAGGGGATGTGCCCCATCGTGGCGGCCACGCCATCACTGCGTGCGGGGGGCAGCATGACCAGCAGCCCGGCCATCGCCGCACGCGCCAGTGCCCCGGTGACAGGCAGCACCATGATCGCCAGCCCGGTCGGAAGGGCACTGATGGCCCCCACGCGTGCCAGTAGCGCCAGCGCGAGCGCCATCATCCCGTAACTGCCGATGCGGCTGTCGCGCATGATCTCCAGCTTGCGCGCACGTGTCGCCCCGCCGCCAAACCCGTCCGCCATGTCCGCCAGCCCGTCTTCGTGCAGCCCGCCCGTCAGCAGCAGTTGCACCGCCACCGCGATCGTGGCGGCGGGTAATGGCGCAATCCGCAGGTGGGACAGCGCAACGACCACCCCCGCGCCCATCATTCCGCACAATGCGCCGATGATCGGCCATGTCCATACGCAACGCGTCATGGAATAGGGCAACCCGTCGCGCGCCAGCCATCCCATCGGCAGGCGTGTCAGCAGGCCCACCCCGCAGACGATATCCGCGCGCAGGCATGCCGGCAGGTTGGTCATGCGCGGCCGCTGACCTGTGCCTGCACGAATGTCGCCATGCCGGTATGACACGCCACCGCGCTGCGCAATAACGGGATCACCAGTGCCGCGCCCGATGCCTCGCCAAGGCGCAGGCCGAAATCGAGCAGCGGCGACAGCCCGAGCGTTCGTGCCAGCACGGCATGACCGTTTTCGGCGGAGCAGTGCGACAGCACGGCATGGTCCAGCCCATGCGGGTGCATGCGTGCCAGCGGGGCGGCGGCGGCGGTGCAGACAAATCCGTCCAGCACGACGGGAATTCCCCGCCACCGCGCGGCAAGGACCGCCCCCATGATCGCCGCGAGTTCATACCCACCCAGTATCCGCGCCACCGAAAGCGGATCATCCAGCATGCCTTCATGCCGCGCCAGCGCCCGGTCGATTACGGCGCCCTTGTGCGCCACGCCTGCCGCATCAAGGCCGGTGCCGCGCCCGGCCCACTGCCCCCCATGCCCGCCGAACAGGGCCGCCGCGATGGCTGACGCGGCGGTGGTGTTGCCGATTCCCATCTCGCCAAGGCACAGAAGGTCTGTCTCTTCCCCCACGGCGTGCATGCCGGCATTGATGGCGTCGAGGAATGCGGCCTCCTCCATCGCCGGGGCGTGTGTGAAATCCGCCGTGGGGCGCAATTCCATCAGGGGCACCACGCGAAGCTCCGCCTGCCCGACACGGGCGATCTGGTTGATTGCAGCGCCGCCGGATTCGAAATTCGCCACCATCTGGGCCGTGACGCTGGCGGGCCAGGGGGAGATGCCCTGCGCCACGACACCATGGTTTCCCGCAAAGACGATAATGCGCACATGATCCAGCGCCGGGCATGCGCGCCCCTGCCACCGGCCCAGCCATGCCGTCAGATGTTCCAGCCGGCCCAGGCTGCCTGGTGGCTTTGTCAGGGTCAGGTCGCGTTCGGCGATGCGGGCGTCGATACTGTCATCGGGCGGCGGCATGTCGCGGCATGCGGCGCGTAACTGCGCCATGGACGTCAGGCTGCGCGGAAGGGGAACTGCCGGGGCAGTGCGGGATACACGGGATGGCATGGGCGCAGTTGTGTGGTCTTATGCCGCGCGATGCAAGATGGCGGAGGAGTTAAATGCAGGCTTCGGAGGGAACGGCAGGCATGACGGGCATGGCAGGCGCCGTGCTGGTGCTGGGCGGTGCGCGTTCGGGGAAGAGCAGTTTTGCCGAAGGGATCGTCACGCGCTGGCCGCGTCCATGGATCTATGTCGCGACATCGCGGGTCTATGACGCGGAAATGCGCGATCGTGTCGCCCATCACCGTGCGGGCCGGGCAGAGGGATGGGACACGGTGGAGGAACCGCATGACATCGGGCCGGTGCTTGATGCGGCGGGTGTGCGGCCGGTGCTGGTGGATTGTCTGACATTGTGGCTGACGAACCTGCTGCTTGATGGTTGTGACATCGCGCAGGCGCGTGACGGGCTGCTTTCCGCCCTGCGGCGCAGGGCTGCTCCCACGGTTCTGGTGGGGAACGAAGTCGGATTGGGCATCGTGCCCGACAATGCGCTGGCGCGTCGTTTCCGTGACGAGGCAGGTCTGTTGCATCAGGCCATTGCGCGGGAGGCCGGGCGCGTGGTGTTTGTGGCGGCAGGTTTGCCGATGGAGATGAAATGACCGATTTGCCCGACGCGGAACGCCACCGCGAAAAAATGCGCAAGCGCAAGGAAGTGCAGGATAACGAGGTCGCGGCCAAGGCGGTGGAGAAGGGACTGCTGGCGGTCCATACCGGCCCTGGCAAGGGCAAGTCCACGGCGGCGTTCGGCATGGCGTTGCGCACGGTGGCGCATGGCGGCCGTGTCGTGGTGATCCAGTTCATCAAGGGGGCGTGGAACACGGGGGAACGCATCGCGCTGGAAAAATTCGACGACCTTGTGGAATGGCATGCGCTGGGCGAGGGGTTCACATGGAACACGCAGGACCGCGCACGTGACATTGCCGCGTGCGAACGGGCATGGGAACAGGCGCGCGCGGCGTTGCGGCGCACGGATGTGGCGCTTGTGATCCTTGATGAACTCAATATCGCGCTGCGTTATGATTATCTGCCGCTCGAAGATGTCATTGCCGACATCGCCGCACGTCCTGTGATGCAGCATGTCGTCGTGACGGGGCGCAATGCACGCCCGGCCATGATCGCGGCGGCCGATCTCGTGACGGAAATGTCGTTGGTGAAGCATCATTTCAAGGACGGTGTGAAGGCGCAGGCCGGGATCGAATTCTGATGGCGCGTGCGCTGATGTTCCAGGGCACAGGGTCCAGCGTCGGGAAATCGGTGCTGGTCGCGGGCCTTGCGCGGGCCTGCGTGCGGCGCGGGTTGCAGGTCCGGCCGTTCAAGCCGCAGAACATGTCCAACAATGCCGCCGTTACCGCCGGTGGTGGCGAAATCGGGCGCGCGCAGGCGCTGCAGGCACGCGCCTGCGGGGTGGCGCCTGATGTGGACATGAACCCTGTCCTGCTCAAGCCGCAGGGCATGGCGGGATCGCAGCTTGTGGTGTGCGGGCAGGTGCGCGGGCAGGTCCATGCACGCGATTTCCAGTCCTTCAAGCGCGGCCTGATGCCCGAAGTCATGCACTCTTTTGGCCGTCTGGCCGGGGCATGTGACCTTGTGCTGGTCGAAGGGGCGGGTTCCGCGTCGGAGGTCAACCTGCGTGATGATGACATCGCGAACATGGGCTTTGCACAGGCGGCGGATATTGACGTCGTGATGATCGGCGATATCGACCGCGGTGGCGTGATCGCAAGCCTTGTCGGCACGCAGGCCGTGCTGGACCGGCGTGATGCGGCGCGCATCCGCGGCTTTATCGTCAACCGGATGCGCGGCGTGCCCTCCCTGTTCGCCGATGGCATGACCGCCATCGCGCAACATACCGGATGGGCGGCGCTTGGCCTTGTGCCGTTCCTTGATCGTGTGCGCGACCTCCCGGCGGAGGACGCGGCCGACCTGCGCGCCGGACGCACGGGGCAGGGGGCCTTGCGCGTGGCCGTGCCATGGTTGCCGATGATCGCCAATTTCGATGACCTCGACCCGCTGCGTGCCGAACGTGATGTTGCATTGACGATGGTTGCGCGCGGGCAACCGCTGCCGCCATGCGACCTTGTGGTGCTGCCGGGGTCAAAGGCGACGATATCCGATCTTGCCGTCCTGCGTGCCGAAGGATGGGATATCGACATCCTTGCCCATGTGCGCCGTGGCGGGCATGTCCTGGGGATCTGTGGCGGCTATCAGATGCTGGGCCGTCATGTGGCTGACCCGCATGGTGTGGAGGGACCGGCCGGTCGCGTTGCGGGACTTGGCCTGCTGGATGTGGAAACGGTGCTGTCAGGGGAAAAGCGGCTGGAAAATGTGTCGGGCACCCTGTTGCCTGAACGGGTGGCGGTGCGTGGATACGAAATGCACATGGGCGTGACCGATGGGCCGGACCATGTGCTGCGTCCCCTGATCGACCTGCGGACCCATGGTGATGGCGCGGTTGCGCCGTCTGGGCGCGTGTGGGGCAGTTACGTGCATGGGCTGCTGTCCGATGGTGCGGCGCGGCGCGCGCTGCTGGCACGGCTGGGCGCGGGGTCGGTGGGACGCGACCATGATGAAACGGTGGAAGATGCGCTCGACGCGCTGGCCGATCATCTGGAACGTCATGTCGATATCACCGCGCTTCTGGCGCTTGCCCGGCCTGTGTGCGTGTGACGCGGTGCGTCCGCCATGCCCCATGGCGCAGCATGATTGACAGCGCGACAAGCACACCGCCCTGTACCAGGCAGGCGCGACGGTAAAGGGCCAGTGCCCGGTCGAGGTCACGCGGCGTCAGGTCGGCGCGTCCGTCCCCCACCCAGGGTTCGTGCGAGATCACGCCGTTATAGGAACGCGGCCCCGACAGGCGGACGCCCAATGCACCCGCCATAGCCGCCTCCGGCCATCCGGCATTGGGGGAGCGGTGATATCGGGCGTCACGGCGCAGGATGCGCCACGCCCCACGCGCATCCATGTTGCGCATCGTCACGGCCGCAAGGATGATCCATATCGCCGACAGCCGTGACGCCGGCAGGTTCACAAGGTCATCCAGCCGTGCCGCGGCATAGCCGAAACGGTCATGGCGCGGCGTGCGGTGGCCGATCATGCTGTCGGCGGTATTGACCGATTTATAGAACGCGGCCCCCGCCGGACCACCCAGCGACATCCACAGCAGGGGTGCGACCACACCGTCGGAGAAATTTTCGGCCAGTGTTTCCACCGCCGCGCGCATGACCGCCGCCTCGTCAAGCTGTGCGGGATCACGTCCGACGATATGTGAAACCGCCATGCGTGCTGGTGCAAGCCCCTGTCGTGCGGCAAGGGAGACCGCACGGACATGTTCCCATAACGAGCGCTGTGCGCTGAGTGAACTGCCGATGATCCCCCCCGTTACGATCGCCAGCGATGGGGACAGCCGGCGCGCGATCACCCCCTGCGCCAGGGCGACAGTCGCGCACGGGACGGTCGCGATGACCGACATTGCCAAAAAACCGTTCCTGTATCTTGTATGATCCGCATCGGTGTCGCGGTTCATCCGCGTGTCCAGAATATCCGTCAGGCGACCCATCCACATGACGGGATGGCCGATCCGGCGCACCAGCCGCTGCGGATATCCCGCAAGGACATCGCACGTGGCCGCGACGGCGGTGGTGGAGATGTTGCGGGCAAGGAAAAGAGCGATCTTCATGGGCGCGCAATATTGTGCCATATGAAGACGGTCAAGGCATGGGAATGAATATACCCCACACTGTACACATGGCTTGTCTGTTCCCAGCGTGGGGCGGCAATGCCGGACGGGAATGAATATATCCATGTAATATTAGAAAATATAAGATTATATAAAGATATATTTAAAATCAATATCGTAATTATTTATGAATGACGATGTCATGTCATGCATTTCCGATTCAGATTGTTACGCTTGATATTAAGAAAAACGGCAAGATTATTCGACATTCGCTTGACATCGTCAGGTTTCGCGTCGCAATGAAGGGACATTCTGGTATATCCATAATGTCCCAGTTGCGTGTTTTGTAATGTCAGCCCAATAGCAGATGACCAGCGATGAATAGCATCGTCGGGGCGTTATCTGTCATCCGGTCGGGAACGGCGCGGGCAATGCCGATTGCGATGTCATGCGCCGGGTTAATGATGGGATACATACATTTATATTCTTAAAGGTGGAGTGTATGGCAGACAACAAAAAGGCAACCGTTCGCAAGGGACGGCGCGCGGCAGGTGCCGGCGCATCCCGTGGCACGGCGACGCCGTCCTCTCGCGCCAAGGGCGCCGAGGAAGCTGAAGTGGTGGGAAAAAAGGTGTCAGTTTCGAAAAAGCGTCCTGCGCAAAAGAAAAAGATGGAAGCCCCGGTCCAGATCGAATTGATCGAGGACGTGGTGGAAACCGTGCCCGCCCCGGCACGCAGGGGCCGTCGCAAGGCCGTTGCCGCCGCCCCGGTGGCAGAGGCCCCGGTGGAAAAGAAGGCCGCCACCCGCCGCAAGCGTGCAACCCCCGCCCCGGTGGCGGAGGCCCCGGCAGCCGTGACGCCGCGCCGCCGTCGTGCGGCCGCCCCTGCGCCGGTTGAGGAACCTGCCGCACCGGTCAGCAAGGTCCGTAAACGTCGCGCGGCCGCCGCAACCGCCCCCACGCCGGTGGAAGCCGAAATCGAGGTGGCGGAAGTGGAAGTGACCACCCCGGCCCGTCGTACCCGCAAGGCGAAGTCTGCCGCGCCGGAACCCGTGTCTGCCCCCGCGCCCAAGCGTGCGGGTCGCCGGAAGAAGGCGGTCGTGGACGCTGTGATCGAGGAACCGGCCCCCGCGCCAAAGGCGGGCCGTCCGGCACGCCGCGCCAAAAAGGTGGCCGTTGCAGAGGAAACGAAGGCTGCGGCCCCTGCGCGCAAGGCCGCCAAGGCCCCGGCAAAGGCCCGCACGGCCAAGGTTTCAACGAAAAAAACAACCGCCAAAGCCGAACCCGCCGAAGCGCCCGCACGTCGCGGCCGTACGGCAGAGCGTGCGCCGAAGGTGAAGCGTTCCGCCGTGGACGCATGGCGCGAAGCGCGTGCCCTGCGCAAGCAGGTGCGCCTTGAACGGCTGGCTGCGGAGCGCAAGGGGCGGTAATTACCGCCATCCTGATCCGCCGTTTTCCGTGTGCATTGCGCAAGGTCTGCGCATGGGCACAAGACGGCGTGCCTGATGACGCGACCCGCCCCTGTGGCGGGTCGTTTCATTTCCGGGATAAATGGTTCAGGATATGACAATGGTTTTCTGCCATGGGTGTGGCCATGAATATGGTCATGGGGCAGGTCAGGCATGGATGTCCGTCCATACCGGTTGTCCATGCTAAGGCGATGCCTGGTGGCGTCCCAACCGTAACGATGGAGACATGACATCCCGATGAACAGGCTGCATGCAGTTCCCACCCGTCGCACGTTCATGCAGGTCATGGCGGGGGCCACCGCGCTGGTGGCGACGCCATGTGGGGCGGCACGTCCTGATGGGGGCGCACCCATGGTGGCCCATGCCCCGGTATTTTTCGATGCTGATGAATGGCGTTTCCTCAATGCCGCATGCGCGCGCCTGATCCCGCGTGATGCGCTGGGACCGGATGCCGTGACGCTTGGGGTGCCGCGCTTCATCGACCTGCAGATGGATACCCCCTATGGCCGGGGACAGTCATGGTACATGCATGCCCCCTTTGCAGAGGGGCCGGCCAACCTTGGGTACCAGTTGCCCTATGCCCCGCGCGACATCTATCGCGTGGGGATCGCGGGTGCCAATGCCTGGTGCCACAATCACGAAGGATCGGCGTTCGCCGCCCTTCTGCCCGCGCGCCAGGACGAGGTGCTGGCCATGATGGAAAGGGGAGAGATGACATTCGGAAACCTGCCTGCCGCACAGTTTTTTGAACAGTTGCTGTCCAATACGATGGAGGGCGCATTTGCCGATCCCATTCACGGTGGCAATGCCGGGCTGCGGGCATGGACGATGATCGGCTTTCCGGGTGCGCGCGCCGATTTCATGGACTGGGTGGATCAGTACGGGATGAAATATCCGCTTGGCACGGTATCCATTTCCGGGGAGAGCGCCTGACATGGAGGCAAGCATGGATGCAACACGATGCAAGCCCGTCGATGTCGTTATCGTTGGCGGAGGGTGGGCCGGTTCGATCATGGCCAAGGAAATGACCGAGGCCGGGCAGAAGGTGGTCATGCTGGAACGTGGTCCAGACCGCAGCACCGCCGTCGATGGGGTCTATCCCGGCTCGATCGACGAGCTGGAAGGAAATTTCCGCTATCGCCTGTTTCAGGACCTTTCGAAAAGCACCGTTACCATCAGGAACAATATCCATCAGCGCGCCCTGCCATACCGGCGCATGGCGGCGTTCCTGCCGGGGGAAGGGGTGGGCGGTGCGGGCCTGCACTGGTCCGGGGTCCATTTCCGCATGCCGCCCGATGACCTGGTCCTGCGGTCGAAGGTGATCGAACGGTATGGAAAATCCTTTATTCCCGAAGGCATGAATCTTCAGGATTATGGCGTGACCTATGAGGATCTGGAACCTTTTTTCGATCGTGCGGAAAAGGTGTTCGGCACGTCGGGGGAACCGTACAGGATCAATGGCGAAGTTGTGGGGAAGGGAAATGTCTTTTCCCCATCACGTTCGGGCCCGTTCCCTCTGCCCGCGCTCAAGGATGTGTATAGCGCGCACCTGTTTCGCAAGGCCGCGACGGAGGCGGGGTTCCATCCCTATTCCATGCCTGCGGCCAATGCGTCTGCGCAATATACCAACCCCTATGGCGCGCAGATGGGGCCGTGCAATTTCTGTGGATATTGCAGTGGTTATGCCTGTTACATGTATTCCAAGGCATCGCCCAACGTGAATATCCTGCCGGTCCTGCGGCGCGATCCTTTGTTCGAACTGCGCACGCATGCCCATGTCCTGCGCGTGGAGATGGACAGCACGAAAACCCGCGCCACGGGCGTGACCTATATCGATCAGCAGGGGCGGACATGGACCCAGCCCGCCGAGCTGGTGATATTGAGTGCGTTTCAGTTCCATAATGTCCGGCTGATGCTGCTGTCGGGTATCGGCAGGCCCTATGACCCTGTTGCCAATGAAGGGGTGGTGGGGCGCAACTTCGTCTATCAGAACGTTACGACCAGCATGGTCTGGCTCGACAAGGGGATCGAGACCGAACAGTTCATCGGAACCGGTGGCGGTGGCGTTGCATTCGATGATTTCAACAGTGAAAACTTCGACCATGGGCCGCTGGGCTTTGTCGGTGGATCGCCGGTCTGGGTGAATCAGGCGGGGGTGAAGGCCATTGCCGCGGCACAGGCGGGCGGCCCGCCGGGGACGCCGCGCTGGGGCAGTGCGTGGAAAAAGGGGCTGGTCGATACCTATCGTCATTCCCTGCGTATTGATGCGCATGGGGCGAACATGGCCTATCGCGATGTGTTCCTTGACCTCGACCCGACATGGAAGGATGCCTATGGCCTGCCGCTGCTGCGCATGACGTTCGATTGGAAAGATAACGACATCCGCATGAACCGGTATGTGGTGGACCGTATCGGCGATGTGGCCCGTGCAATGGGCGCGCGTCAGGTGCAGTTGACAAAGCGGGAATTCGGCGTGCCCTTCGATACCCGCAAATATCAGACCACCCACCTTGGCGGTGGCGCGGTGATGGGGATGGACCCGACCACCAGCGCGCTGAACCGTTACCTGCAGGTATGGGATGTGCCCAATGTGTTTGTCATTGGCGCGAACGCGTTTCCGCAGGGGACGGGATATAACCCGACCGGCATGGTCGCGGCCCTTGCCTACTGGTCGGCGCATCATATCCGCACGACCTACCTGAAAAATCCCGGCCCGTTGGTGTCGCCATGAAGGGGGGGCATCTCCTGGCCCTGCTGTTCGGGCTTGTCATCTGGGGCACGGGTGGCGCCGGGGCCGCGAATGGGGCGGTGGTCGGTGCAGTGGGGGGCGCGGAGGATGCAGCGACGCTGCAGGCCGATATCGCGGCGGGCGAATATATGGCGCGCGCGGCGGACTGTTCCGCATGCCATACTATGCCCGGCGGTCGTCCCTTTGCCGGGGGGATGGTGTTCCGCCTGCCGATGGGCACGATCCGGGCATCCAATATCACCCCCGATCCAAAGGCAGGGATTGGCGGGTATAGCGAGGCGGAATTCGCCCGTGCGGTGCGACAGGGTGTACGTCGTGATGGCGCGACACTGTATCCGGCCATGCCTTATCCATCCTATGCGCATATGACGGATGCGGATGTGCATGCGCTGTATGTGTATTTCATGAAAGGTGTCGCGCCGGTGGCGGTGCCGGTCGCGGCGAATGACATCGTCTGGCCATTATCAATGCGCTGGCCGCTGGTGGGGTGGCGGATGCTGTTCGCCCCATCGGGCGCGCGGGCGGGGCAAGGGGGCACCGATCCGCAACTGGCACGTGGGGCCTATCTGGTGGAGGGGCCGGGTCATTGCGGGGCCTGTCATACGCCCCGTGGTGTGGCGATGCAGGAAAAGGCCCTGACGGCGGCGGATGGCCCGCTATATCTGTCGGGGGGGAGTGCGGTCGATGGGTGGAACCCTGTCAGCCTGCGTGGTGAAGCGCGTGAAGGCCTTGGCCGATGGAGTGAGGAAGATATCGTGGCCTTCCTCCAGACCGGGCGTGTCACCCATGCCGCGGCATTTGGCGGGATGACCGATGCGATCCGCCACGGCACGCAGCACCTGACGGCGGACGACCTGCACGCGATTGCCCATTACCTGAAATCGCTGTCGCCTGCGCAGCCACTGGCGCGGGCATGGCGGTATGATGCAACAGCCGGGCACAGCCTGCACGATGGGAACCTGTCGGCGCGGGGTGCGCGTGCGTATGTCGATAACTGTGCGGCGTGTCACCGGACGGACGGGCGTGGTTATCCCACCACGTTCCCGCCGCTTGCAGGCAATCCGGTGGTCATGGATGCTTCCGCCACGTCGCTGATCCGCATCGTGCTGACCGGCAGTGTGCTGCGCGCCACCCGGCAGGCACCATCCGCCTTTGTCATGCCCGGTTTCGCGGCGCGCATGGATGATCGTGCTGTGGCCGACGTGGTCAGTTTCATTCGCCAGTCATGGGGCAATGAGGCATCCCCGGTCAGTGCGGCGCAGGTTGCGGAAGTGCGGCGTTCCATCAGCGATGACGGGGATGCGCCCCCTGCGCATCAGCCCCTGAACTGATCGTGAAGGAGGCGGGCGGTTGTTCTTGCCGTGTGGCTCCGTCACTCTGTCGGCATCGCGCGGGCAGCTGCTTGAGAGCTTCTTGAGGCCCTTATAAAAGTTGCAGGTGCCTCCGCTGAGGGATTTTTGGGGAAGATAAAATACAGTCATCAACTGGAAGCATAAAAGTTTCTGCTGGAGCTTGGTCAAAGGGGAGGGCAGGCAGGCGAAGCTTTGCGGGGAATATTCAGCCAGAAAATTCTTTGAATTTTCAGGATTTTTCATAGAAAGCCAAAACCATGTTCTGGCAACCGGCACGAAAGGAACACCCATGAAACGTCGTTCATTGCTGGGGGCGGCAGTTCCCGTGGGGGTTGTCGCAGCACTGGCGCGGACGGGGGGCAGCGCCCATGCGGCATTACCCGCGACGCAGGGCATCAACCGCGACCATGGCATCAATTCCGCAGGCCCGTTTGAAATCGTGGCGCGTTTTGATGGCCCCGGCCCGTCAGGCATTGCGGTGACACCGGGACGGCGCATTTTCGTCGGCTTTCCCCGCCATGCCATCAACCATCCGGGCGCGACACTTGCGGAACTGCGTGACGACGGGCTGCATGCCTATCCCGATGCGCAATGGAGCAGGCCGTCCGACCGTCCCGTGGCGCAGCGCCTGATGTCGGTCCATGGCATGACCACCGATACGCGCGGGCGGTTATGGTGCATTGATGATGGCAAGCTGGCGGGGCTGCCTCTGGCGGCGGGCGCGGCAAAGGTCATCGGGATTGATCCTGCCACCAATGCTGTTTTTTCAAATATCGTCCTGCGTCCCGGCATTGTCCTGCCTGACAGCCATATGAACGACCTGCGTGTGGACCTGACGCATGGGGCGGCGGGGACGGTGTATGTCACGGATTCCTCGTTCGGAATGTCACCTGCGCTGGTGGTGATCGACATCGCCACCGGACGGCAGCGCAGGGTACTGGCACAGCATCCCGCCACGCAGGCGGAACGTGGTTTCATGGCCGTGGTGGAGGGGCGTCCCCTGGTGTTCGATCCCCCCCGGCAGAAGCCATCCTTTGTCTGGGGCGGGGCCGACGGGATTACATTGTCCCCCGACAGCGGCACCCTGTATTTCTGTCCCCTGACCAGCAGGCGGCTCTATAGTATTCCCACCGCGCTTCTGTCGGATTTTTCAGTGACCGAGGCGCAGTTGGGACAGGCCGTACGTGACGAAGGGGAAAAGGGCGTGGCCGACGGGCTTGCCACCGATGGGCAGGGGCGGATCTATACCACCAATTTCGAACATGACGCGATTTTCCGGCGTAATGTTGACGGGTCGTTCGATACCATGGTGCGCGACCCGCGCGTGCTGTCGCCGGACGGGATCTTTGTTGATGGGGGTGATGTCTATTGCACGCTGGGGCAATGGAACCGGCTTGGCGGGCTTAACGGTGGGCATGACCTGCGGGTGCCCCCCTATTACCTGATCCGCTTTCCGACCGACCCGGCGGCGGCGGTGGATGCATTGCATGTGAAATAGGCGCGCCCCTTTCCCTTTGGGGCGAATTGCGGCAAAAATCCCGGCCATGAATATTCTGTCGCGCATGATGATGCCCCTGATCCGGCGCCTTGATCCCGAGGACGCCCATCAGCTTGCCCTCAACGCCCTGCAACTGGGATTGGGTGGTGTGTCGGACCCGGCCCGGGACGATCCTGCCCTGTCGATTCGCGCTATGGGCCTGCGGTTTCCGAACCCGATCGGCATCGGGGCCGGGTTTGACAAAAACGCGCTGGTGGTGCGTCCGCTGTCACGTTCGGGCTTTGGCTTTGTGGAGGCCGGGACCGTCACGCCCCGCCCGCAGCCAGGCAACCCGCGCCCACGGCTGTTCCGCCTGAACGAAGATCGCGCGATCATCAACCGTATGGGGTTTAACAATCAGGGCATTGACCGCTTTGCCGTGCGTATGGCGCGCCTGCATCGTGTCAGCGCATCGGGCCGCCATGTGGGGGCAAAGGTGCCGGTAGGGGCGAACCTTGGTATCAACAAGACCGGTGCGGACCCGGAACGGGATTATCCGTTGCTGGTGGGGCGTATCAAGAATTATGTCGATTACATCGTCATCAACCTGTCGTCGCCCAATACGCCGGGCCTGCGTGACCTGCTGGAATCCGCGCGCCTGAAATCCATCCTCGATGCGATTGCCGCCGCCCACCCCGAACGCCCGCCGTTGCTGGTGAAGTTGTCGCCCGACATGGCGCGTGATGATATCCCCGATGTGGTGGAGGCCGCGATTGCAGGTGGCGCACAGGGGTTGATTGTCACCAACACCACGATTTCGCGCCCACGCAGCCTGCGCAGCGCCGATGCCAACGAAACGGGCGGCCTGTCGGGACGCCCGCTGACACCGCTGGCATGCGATACGCTGGCGCATGTGGCGCGTGCGGCGAACCGTCGCCTGACGCTGGTGGCGTGTGGCGGTATCGAAAGCGGTGCGGACATCGTCGAACGCGTGCGCATGGGGGCCGACCTTGTGCAGCTTTATACCGCCTATGCCTATGAAGGACCGGCAATCGTGTCGCGGCTGAAGCGCGAGACGCTGACGGCATTGCGCCTGCAGGGGTTCGAGACGCTGTCTGATGCGAAAGGAACAGCCCTGTCGTGAAGGAAGCCAGCGGAATCGCCCCGGTATCGGGCCAGTATGACGGGTATATCGTGGACCTGTGGGGGGTCATCCATAATGGTGTGGCCCCATATCCCGGGGCGCCGGAATGCCTGCGGCAGTTACGGCAGGCCGGAAAGCGGGTGATCTTGCTGTCGAACGCGCCACGCCGGGCCGATACGGTGCAGGTTGGCCTGCGGACAATGGGCATTGGCGATGACCTGTATGAAGGGCTGATGACCAGCGGTGAATGCACCCGCCGGATGCTGCGTGCGCGCGCCGACCCGTGGTTTGCCCAACTTGGGCGCCGGATGCTGCATCTTGGGCCGCAAAAGGATATCGACCTGTTCGCCGGACTTGACCTTGAGGTGGTCGAGGACGCGGCGCAGGCTGATTTCGTCCTGAATACCGGACCTGACGCCGACCGGGGGGAGGAGGATATTACCCCCTATCTTCCGGTGTTGGAGCAATGCGCCCAACATGGGCTGAAGATGATCTGCGCCAACCCTGACCAGCAGGTTATCCGGGGCAGCCGTCGCCTGTTATGCGCAGGCGCGCTGGCCAGCAGGTATGAGGAAAGCCATGGCGCCGACGTGCGCTGGATCGGCAAGCCCCACCCTGAGGTCTATGACCTGGTGGCAGGGATGATGGACCTGCCCCTGTCGCGCATTCTTGCCGTGGGGGATTCCCTCGCCACCGATATGCGCGGCGCAAAAGGGGCGGGCGTGGACGGGTGCTGGGTGCTGGGGGGTATCCACCAGGAAATGCTGGGCGGAAGCTGGGCTGAGGGGAAGGACGCCGATTACGCCCTTGCGCTTGAAGAGGCGCGTGGCGCGGGACTTGATCCGGCGGTATGTGTGCCTTCCTTCCGGTGGTAGGGAGGATAAGGCCCGCAACACGCGTGATGGCGCTTTACCGTGCTGTATAAAGAGTGTTTGAAAACAAATCATTGATAAAAAACAAGAAAAGTTTTTGGGTGCCGCCTTTTTTCAAAAAGGCGGCGTCTTTCGAAGCTTTTTGGAAAAAGCTTCACCAAAAAACTTTATAATTTCAGGATGTTATTGAGCCTGACTTTTCAGATGGCCTCTAAAACAAACCACTGTATCGGCAATGATAAAAGCGTCTGAGCGTTGTCTTTTTTCAGAAATGCAATGGTTTTCAAAGCTTTTTTGGGAAAAGTTTCACCATAAAAATTCTTGGGATTATGGTGGGTTGTCCTGTTTTTCAGACAGTCTTTTTTAACATGGATCTCTTCTCTTTTCAGGGGATTACTTGAAAAGAGAAGAGATCCCCAGTGTGACTGTTCCCAGTGTGGCTATTATTCGTACCGGTGCCCGTTGACCGTTACATATCCCGCGATGGGCCAGTTCCGGCCTGTGCCGTGGTGGGTCCAGTCGATGCCCTGACTGCGCATATTGTCGAAGTAATAGCGCCCGACAACATCCACATCATCACCCTTGGCCACCCATGGCCATTGTGGTGCCTGCATGCGGTCAAGATCCGAAACGATACGGATGGAAATACCCGACCCTACATCGACATAGAAATAACCGTGCCAGCCACTGCGCGTCCGGCGTGCGCGGGAAACGGCAATGACCCGACCGCAGACATGTTCGGCCAGGTCGGCATTGCGGGTATGGCGTTCCTCGTTCTCGAACTTGCGCTGATCCTCAAGGAACCTGTGGTTGTCGCAGGTGGGGGAAACGGAAACGGACTCTCCCCATGCCCATGCGGTCGCACTGGTCATCACCTGTGCGACGGTCATCAACATGGCGCCCGCGCAGGCGGATCGCAGCAGGGTCAGGCGTGCCGACATTACAGTCCTCATTCTGTTACTTCATGTCTTCCATGCGTATGATGCGTGCGCGCGTCAATGACCCGCGCACGCATGCGTTATATGCAGATGGGGCCTATGGCTTTTCCGCCATCAATTGCTGGCGTGCCTTTTTCATCTCCGCCCGTGCCGTGGCGTCCAGTTTGGGTGTCTGGAGGTCGAGTTGTTCAAGTGCTGCGATCAGCGCCTCGATCACCACAAGGCGGGCAAACCATTTCTGGTCCGCCGGGACGATGAACCACGGGGCATGTGGGCTTGCCGTGTTGCGGATCGCCTGTTCATACGCCTCCTGATAGCTATCCCAGTATCCACGTTCATGGATATCGGCAGATGAAAATTTCCAGTTCTTGTCAGGATGGTTGATGCGCGACAGGAAACGCTTGCGCTGTTCATCCTTGGATAGGTGCAGGAAGAATTTGACGACTACCGTGCCCTGTCGTGCCAAGTATTCCTCGAAATGGCGGATATCGCGGTAACGGTCATCCCACAATGTGGGGGATTTGCGCAGTTGTGGGGGAATTTTCTGGTTTTCAAGGATTTCGGGATGCACCCGTGTGACCAGAACTTCTTCGTAATAACTGCGATTGAAGATGCCGATATGCCCACCCTGCGGCAGGGCCAGATGTTCGCGCCACAGATAGTCATGGGCCAGTTCAACGGGGCCGGGTTGCTTGAAGGAGGTCACATTGACCCCTTCGGGATTGATGCCGGACATCACATGTTTGATGACGCCATCCTTGCCCGCCGCATCCAGCGCCTGCAACACCATCAGCATCGACCATTGCCCATTGGCATATAGCCGTGCCTGAAGTTCCGACAGGTGGCCGATCCGTTCATACAGTCGCCGCTTGCCAACCTTTTTTGCCAGCCCGCAATCCTGCGCCGCACGTGTCGGGTGGGCGGACAGCCTGAAATCCGTCCCGTCAGTGATACGAAAACGTGTCGCCAGTTCGACCTGCTTTGCAATGGTGGCGGCATCGGATTGGGATGCGGTGTTGCTTTTGGTCTTGTCCTGCATGGATATGACTCAGTCCTTCATGCCCTTGACGACGGCAAGACCGCCCGCAGCCTGGCAGGTCGGCATCATTTCAATCTGGTTGATGTTGACATGGGCGGGCAGGTTCACGACCCAGGACACCGTTTCCGCAATGTCATCGGGTTGCAGGGGATGCGTACCTTCATACACGGCTGCCGCCTTTGCATCGTCGCGCAGGCGCACATTGCTGAATTCGCTGCCACCGCACAGGCCGGGCGCGATATTGGTGACGCGGACATTCTTGCCCAGCAGGTCGCAGCGCAGGTTACGCATGAACTGTTCCACGAATGCCTTGGTCGCGCCATAGACGTTGCCACCGACATAGGGATAGATCCCTGCCGTGCTGCCCAACGCGACAATATGCCCGCGATCACGCGCAATCATGCCCGGCAGCAGCACACGTGTCAGTTCCGCCATGCCCGTGACATTCGTTGCGATCATGCGTTCCCAGTCACTGATATCGCTGTCCTGTGCCTTGGCGATACCAAGGGCAAGGCCGGCATTATTCACCAGAACATCAATCGCACGCCATTGTGCCGGCAGTGCATCGGGCAGGGACGCGATGGCCGCCTTGTCCATCATGTCGAGGCGGAAAGGAAGCAGCGCCGAGCCCAGTTGGCCCGCCAGTGCGTCAAGTCGTTCCTGTCGTCGGCCTGTCGCGATCACGCGATATCCGTCGCGTACCAGCCGTTCGGCAATGGCCTTTCCAAATCCGGCGGTGGCACCGGTGACAAGGGCGATCTTCGACATGTGGCGATCCTTTCGTTTTATGCAGGGTATCGGGTTGTAAAGGATGTCTGGCCAGACAGTGTGGCGGTGTTGGGCGACATATTCAAATTCGCAACCCGCATGTGCCAGGCTCCGTCCATGTGGACAGGTATTGCATGAAACGGTTGCAAAAGGGGGGGGATGTGGTTCTATCCTCAGGCCATGCCAAAAATATCCATGACAGCAGGCCATGACCTGACCGGACATTTGCTGGTGGCGACCCCGGCACTGATGGATACGCCCTTTGAGCGTAGCGTCATTTACCTGTGTGCCCATTCGGCCGAAGACGGGGCGATGGGGCTGGTGGTCAACCGCCGTCTGGCACAGCCTGTCCTTGATGATGTGCTGGAACAGCTTGGCGTGGCGCCGGTGCCGCCACGGCGGCGGATCGGCCTGTGTGCCGGCGGCCCGGTGGACAGTTCACGTGGCTTTGTCCTGCATTCCGCCGATTGGGAAGGCAATGGCAGCATGGCCGTCAATGACAGCACCGTCCTGACCGCCAGTCTTGATATATTGCGGGTCATTGCCGATGGCGCCGGACCGCAGCATGCCCTGCTGGCAATGGGGCATGCAAGCTGGAAGGCCGGGCAACTCGAAGATGAAATCCTGCGCCACAACGCATGGGTCTGTGCCCCGGCAACGCAGCAGATCGTCTTCAGCCCAGATCATGCGGGCAAGTGGCGGCAGGCACTGGCCAGCATAAATCTCGACCCCGCATGGTTCAGTTCCTGTAGCGGGAACGCGTAACCGGTCATCATGCCCCACGATATGGGGCATGGCCGGCGTCTGGCTGATACCTGCGTGTGTGCCTCGGCGTGGGTAAACAAAGTTGCCGCTTTGCTCCAGCAAGGGAGAGCAGGCAGAAATTTTATTGACTGGGTGCGCGGCGTGTCCACGGCCTTTTCAGGCGGGCCAGGCTGCTGGTGATGGCATGATGTTAAGGTGCCCATATGAAAACAGGGGCCGTTACCGACCCCTGTTCCATATCAACCGACCTTCAGGTCAGCTTGTGTTTCAGTCCGCTGCTTCGGACTCTTTTTCATTGTCGCCTTCATCCCCTTCCGCCGCCGAGGCCGCGGGATCGTGGGAGATGTAGTCGAAGTCCAGCTTGCCGTCCTTCAGCGAGATCTTGACAACGCCACCCTTGACCAGCTTGCCGAACAGCAGTTCTTCGGCCAGTGGCTTCTTGATGTTTTCCTGAATGACGCGTCCCAGCGGACGTGCGCCATACAGGCGGTCATACCCGCGTTCCGCCAGCCATTCCTTCGCCGCCGACGAAATCTCGATCATCACATTGCGATCCGCCAACTGGGCTTCAAGCTGGAAGATGAATTTCTCCACCACGCGGTCCACCACTTCGGGCGGCAGGTGCGCAAAGGGAATGATTGCATCGAGACGGTTGCGGAATTCAGGGGTGAAGATGCGCTTGATGGCCTCTTCATCCTCCCCCTCCCGCCCGTTACGGGCAAAGCCGATGGATTCCTTGCTCAGGTCGGCAGCACCTGCATTTGTCGTCATGATCAGCATGACATTGCGGAAATCAACCGTCTTGCCATTGTGATCCGTCAGGCGACCATGATCCATCACCTGCAACAGCACGTTATACAGGTCAGGATGTGCCTTCTCGATTTCATCAAGCAGCAGGACCGCATGCGGGTGCTGGTCGATGGCGTCGGTCAGCAACCCGCCCTGATCAAACCCGACATAACCCGGCGGTGCGCCAATCAGGCGCGAAATCGAATGACGTTCCATATATTCGGACATGTCAAAGCGGATCAGTTCAATCCCCAGCGTGCTGGCAAGCTGCTTTGCCACCTCGGTCTTGCCCACGCCCGTCGGGCCGGAGAACAGATAGTTCCCGATCGGCTTTTCCGCATCCCGCAGCCCGGCACGCGACAGCTTGATTGCCGCCGTCAGGGCCTCAATCGCCTTGTCCTGCCCATAGACCATGCCCTTGAGGTCGCGTTCGAGCGAGCGCAGCGTCTCCTTGTCGTCCGACGACACGCTCTTGGGCGGGATGCGGGCGATCTTGGCGACGATGTCTTCCACATCCTTCAGGGTGACAGTCTTGCGGCGGCGGTTTTCAGGCACCAGCATGCGTGACGCGCCCACCTCGTCAATGACGTCGATGGCCTTGTCCGGCAGCTTGCGGTCATGGATGTATTTCGCCGCCAGTTCGACCGCGCCACGGATCGCATCATCGGTATAACGGACCTTGTGGTGCTTTTCGTAATTGACCTTCAGGCCACGCAGGATCTTCACCGCATCGTCGATGGAGGGTTCGGCCACATCGATTTTCTGGAACCGGCGCACCAGCGCCCGATCCTTTTCGAAATGCTGGCGGTATTCCTTGTACGTGGTTGACCCGATGCAGCGCAGTGTCCCCGCCGCCAGTGCGGGTTTCAGCAGGTTGGACGCATCCATCGCCCCGCCCGACGTCGCGCCCGCGCCGATTACGGTGTGGATTTCGTCGATGAACAGGATGCTGCCCGGATTGTTATCGAGTTCGGTCACGACCGCCTTCAGCCGTTCCTCGAAATCACCACGATACCGTGTCCCCGCAAGCAGCGCCCCCATATCCAGAGAATAGATGGTGGAGTGAAGCAGCACTTCGGGCACGTCGCCTTCGACGATGCGCTTGGCCAGTCCTTCGGCAATCGCGGTCTTGCCCACGCCCGGATCCCCCACATAAAGCGGGTTGTTCTTCGTGCGACGGCACAGGATCTGGATCGTGCGTTCGATTTCCGAATCGCGCCCGATCAGCGGGTCGATCTTCCCTTCGCTCGCCTTGTCATTGAGGTTGGTGCAATAGGTCGACAGCGCATCCTGGTTTTTCTGCCGGCTCTTGCCGGTTTCCTCACGCTCGGGGTCGGGCCCTTCGGACGGCGTGCCCGCGACCGGGCGGCGCGTCGAACGTTCCGGGGCCTTGGCAATCCCGTGGGAGATGAAGTTGACGGCATCAAGGCGCGTCATGTCCTGCAACTGCAGGAAATAGACGGCATGGCTTTCGCGTTCGGCGAACAGGGCGACCAGCACGTTCGCGCCCGTCACCTCGTCGCGGCCAGTGGACTGCACATGGATCGCGGCGCGCTGGATCACGCGCTGGAACGCCGCCGTCGGCTTTGGGTCAACGGTGCGGTCTGACGCAAGCCCGGCAAGGTCCTTGTCGAGGAATTCCGTCAGGTCGTGACGCAGCTTGTCAAGGTCCACCCCGCAGGCGCGAAAGACCGTGACCGCATCGGGGTCATCGATAAGGGAGAGGAGAAGATGTTCGAGGGTGGCATATTCATGCCGCCGTTCGCTGGCGAGTGTCAGCGCACGATGAAGCGTCTGTTCCAGATTACGTGACAACATGCCGAGACGCTCCTTTTCCAAAGGGGGCCATTGCGACCCCGGGGATCATGACCGGACGATCATGATCTTTGACCCGTTGAGGGGGGAATGCCAGAGGAAATTTGCATAAATCCGCATGAAAGAATGCAAAGGTGGAAAAATGCCTGATCGTGGCCTCAGTCCTTTTCGATCGTGCATTGCAAGGGGTGCTGGTTCTGCCGTGCAAGGTCCATGACCTGCGTGACCTTTGTTTCGGCAACTTCGTAGGTAAAGACACCGCATACGCCGACGCCGCGCTTGTGGACATGCAGCATGATGTCGGTCGCCTCCTCACGCGATTTCTGGAAAAACCGTTCCAGGACGTGGACGACGAACTCCATCGGGGTGTAATCGTCGTTCAGCATCAGCACCTTGTACATTGCCGGCTTGCGGGTTTGTGGCCGGGTGCGGATGACGACGCCCGCCATCCCGTCATCATTCCCATTTTCGCCCGTGCCATCCGGCCTGCGCGGCGGGGTGTTGCCGCCATGTGCGCGTACACGCGGGGATGTCCCGCGATCATGCAGGGTCTTGGCGGCCAATGTAGTGGCGACCAAGATAGTGGCAGCAGGGGAATGCAGGCTTCTGACGGACATGATCCTACCATATTGGAACTCTGTTCCCCGTTGGAAGGGGCTGGTGCCATTATCGGGCATGATTTTTTCGTCTCCTCGCGATTTCGTGTGGCGAAGGGGGCGGGTCATGGGGCGCTGCAATACAAAGTTGCCTTGGGTTTCGGCCATTTTTGCGATTCCGCTCTGGACGTCCGTGCTTTCTGATGTCTAGGATGGTCACAGAATTAATTGTCATATGATGGAGGCCGGGAATGTCCTCGCCCGGTTCCGCACTGGATGATGATCGCCGCATGTCCCCTTTT
Organism: Novacetimonas hansenii; assembly: GCF_014843995.1. Classification (NCBI taxonomy): domain Bacteria; kingdom Pseudomonadati; phylum Pseudomonadota; class Alphaproteobacteria; order Acetobacterales; family Acetobacteraceae; genus Novacetimonas; species Novacetimonas hansenii. Next base: position 1,125,094 of record NZ_CP062147.1, read on the forward strand.
CCCCGCCGTATGACACGCCTTTTCACTGCACGCGGCACCAGGGTGAAGGTTTCACTGCTGGTGGCGGGTGGACTGGTCGCGGGGCTGTTTGGCGGGGCGGGACAGGCCCGCGCCCAATATGTGGGGCAGATCAGCTCCATCGTCATGGATGCCCGTACCGGCACCGTCCTGTCGCAGTCCAATGCCGACCTGCGCCGCTTTCCCGCCAGCCTGACGAAGCTGATGACCCTTTACCTGACGTTCAAGGCGCTCAGGGCGGGGCGCATCACGCTCGACCAGGTGGTGCCCGTCAGTGCGCATGCCGCCTCCATGGAACCGTCGAAGCTTGGCCTGCGTCCCGGCAGCTATCTTACGGTGGAAGAGGCGATCCTTGCCCTTGTGACGAAATCGGCCAATGACGCGGCCTGTGCATTGGGTGAATTCCTTGGCGCCGGAAGCGAAAGCACCTTCGCGCAGATCATGACGCAGCAGGCCGCGCGCCTGTCGATGAACGATACATCCTTCCGCAATGCATCGGGCCTGCCGAACGAGGAACAGATGACCTCCGCGCGCGACCTTGCGACGCTTGCGCGCCATATCGCACTGGATTTCGGCGAATATTATCATTATTTCGCGGTTCCTGCATTCTATTTCCGCGGCCGCTATGTGCCCAACCATGATCCAATGCTCAAATCCTATCCGGGTGCGGATGGTCTCAAGACCGGATATACCGCCGTTGCCGGGCATAACCTCGTTACCTCCGCCGTACGTGACAATGTGCGCCTGATCGGGGTGGTTCTGGGGGCCCCGTCGAACGAGACGCGCAACGCCGTGATGGCGGACCTGCTCGACGACAGTTTCCGTGCGGAGGGAATCGCCCCCGTCCAGCGTCCGCTTGTCCTGGCCCGCAACACGGTCGCTGCACGGCGTCGTGCGGCGTTCGGGCATGGTGGTGTGGTGCTGGCCAGTTCACGTTATCGCGCCGATGGCCCCGAGCAGGTCGCCGATGCGTCGATTCCGCTTTCGTATGCCCGGCTGCGGCGTGGGGCGCATCCTGCCGCCGTGCATGTGGTCTCGCATACATCGCATGCCCATCCCGCCGCGCGTGCGCATGTGCATCTTGTCGGGATGGGGCAGGCGCACCATGTCGCCACCGCCCACGCCAAGACGCGCAGCTAGCTCGTCCTCTGCCGCTGACACGGCGCGTCGATGGGGGTATAGAACCTGTCGCCGTTCATGGGATGGCATCGCACCCACCATATCATGGCGTCGGGATCATGCCCCGATGGTCCATGCGGCACGGGTGTGATCACGCGATGATTAGCGACGAAGGGATATCGGCATGGATGGCGACATGAACGAGGGCGCGATCGTCCTGCACTCCCCCGAGGATTTTGTTGGCATGCGCGCGGCGGGGCAGCTTGCAGCGCGGACGCTCGACATGATTACGCCGTATGTGCAGGCGGGGGTGACGACTGGCGAACTTGATGACCGCATCCATGCCTTCATGGTCGCGCAGGGTGGGGTGTCCGCCACGATCGGTTATCGCGGGTATGAAAAGGCAAGCTGCATTTCCATCAACCACGTCGTCTGCCATGGCATTCCCGGTGACAAGGCGCTGAAGGACGGCGATATCCTCAATATCGACGTGACTGTCATCCTTGATGGCTGGTTTGGCGATACCAGCCGTATGTACACGGTCGGCACGCCGTCGATAAAGGCGCAGAACCTGATTGATGCCACCTATGAATCGCTGATGCTGGCCATCAAGGCGGTGCGTCCGGGGGCTACGCTTGGGGATGTGGGTCATGTGATCCAGACCTATGCGGAAGAGCGGCGTTTTTCCGTGGTGCGCGATTTCTGTGGCCATGGCATCGGCCGGACGTTCCATGCCGCACCGAATGTGCTGCATTATGGCCGTCCGGGGCATGGGGTCGTCCTGCGCCCTGGCATGTTCTTCACGATTGAGCCGATGCTTAATATCGGTCGCCCGGATGTAAAGATCCTGGGCGATGGCTGGACCGCCGTGACGCGCGACCGTTCGCTGTCGGCCCAGTTCGAACATATGATGGGTGTGACCGAAGACGGTTGCGAGGTCTTTACCTATTCCCCCGCCGGTCTGAACAAGCCGCCTTACAAGACTGCCGGTTAAGCGGGATCACGGCATGTCACTGTCTGTCAGGAATATGAAAATGGTCGCAGGTCTGCGTCTTTCCCCTTCACGCCGGGCGGGTGGCCTGCTGCTTGCGGGTATGTTGCTGCTGTCGGACGGGGTGGCCTGTGCCGCCACCGCTTCCGCCCCCGTGGTGCAGGATGACCCGCTTGCATTTGGTGGCGCGTCCGTGCCGGTGGCATCGCCTCCGCCCGTGGGCGGGCACGAGGGGATGGTCGTCTCCGCCCAGACCCTGGCGTCGCAGGTTGGCGCGCGTATCCTGCACGAGGGCGGGAACGCCGTCGATGCCGCCGTGGCCGTGGGGTATGCCCTTGCCGTTGTCTATCCGGCGGCGGGCAACCTTGGTGGTGGCGGGTTCATGACCCTTCGCCCGGCGAATGGTCCCGCGATTTTCCTTGATTTCCGTGAGCATGCGCCCGGTGCCGCGACTGCTACAATGTTCCAGGACCGGCACGGCAACGTCATTGCCGGCCTTTCGACCAAGGGGTGGAAGGCCGTGGCGATTCCCGGCACCGTCGCCGGGCTGGAACTTGCGCGGCAGCGCTGGGGCCACCTGCCGCGCAAGCAGGTGATGGCGCCCGCCATCGCGCTGGCGCGTGACGGGTTCGTCCTTGTGCCCGGTGATGTCGAACTGATTTCGCATGGCAATGATGATTTCCGCCGTGATCCCGTGGCGCGGCGGTCGTTCCTGCACAGTGACGGCAGTGGCCTTCGGGTGGGGGATCGCCTGGTGCAGCCCGAACTTGCCCGTGTTCTTGAACGGATTTCGCGCAAGGGTACCGATGGGTTTTACGAAGGCCGCACCGCGCGTGAGATCGTGCGTGCCAGCCGTCGCGGCGGCGGATTGCTGACGCGTGCTGACCTGTCAGGATACAAGCCGCGTATCCTGCCGACACTGACGTGCGATTACCGTGGCTATCATATCGACACCGCCCCCCCGCCCAGCGGCGGTGGCGTTGCATTGTGTGAAATGCTGAACATCCTGTCGGGCTATGACATGCATCGCCTCGGGCTTTATACCGTGCCTGCCGTGCAGCGTGAGGTCGAGGCCATGCGCCATGCCTATGCTGACCGGCAGGATCTGGGGGACCCGGCATTCGTGTCCAACCCGGTCGATCATCTGCTTGATGTGAATTACGCGCGCCAGATCCGTGCCGCCATCCCCAACGCCCGTGCGGTGCCATCGGCCAGCGTAAGGCCTGGCATTGCCGCGACCGAGGGGCAGGAGACGACCCATTATTCCGTAATGGACCGTGATGGCAATGCGGTTGCAGTGACCTATACGCTGAATGGATGGTTCGGGGCGGGCATGGTCGCGGGGCGTACGGGCGTGTTCATGAATGACGAGATGGACGATTTTTCCACCCGTCCGGGTTCGCCCAACATGTTCGGGATCATCGGCAGCAAGGCGAACGAGATCGCGCCGGGCAAGACGCCGCTTTCTTCCATGACGCCAACCGTCATTTCGCGTGATGGAAAGCCGGTGATGGTGATCGGCAGCCCCGGTGGATCGCGCATTCCCACCATTGTCCTGTCGGTCGTGCTGGGTGTGATTGATTACGGGCTGGACATCCAGCACGCTGTTGACCTGCCACGGCTGCATGAACAATGGCAGCCCGAACCGGTGCAGATGGAAGCTGGTGCGCTGACGCCCGGTGTCATCGCAAAGCTTCAGCATGAAGGCTACAGCTTCAAGGTCTATCCCCACTGGGGCGTGGCGGAGGGGATACTTGTCGGTGGGCCAAGCCTGGGCGCGCCGGGGGCTGACCGTTATTACGGTGGGGCCGACCGTCGTCACAGCACCAGCGCGGCCGTCGGGGAATAACGGCAACGGATGATGACAGGGGGAATGGCATCTGGGGGATTTTTTCGAACAAAGCCCCTTGTGCCGCACCGGGGTGTATGTGTTATGAAGCCCGTGGAAGATCGGCCGTAGACGGGTGCCTTGCCAACCCGGTCAGATCCGGAAGGAAGCAGCCGCAGTGAGTTTCACTCGGGTTATGTGTCCGGTCTTCCACCCCTGAATATATGTTCCTGCCGTCCTGTGTCGCAGGATGCAGCGCGCACCATTCACCAAGGCCGGATGCATCAATGAACGCTTCTTCGGATCAGGATCGTTCCGGGGAGGAAGCCCTGCCGTCCCCGCCTGCGGATGATGGCCCCGGCCTGTTTGGCGACGCGCCTTCCCCCGTTGTGTCGAATCCGTCCGCCCTGATGGAGAAGGCCGCACCCTATCGCGTGCTGGCCCGTAAATATCGTCCCACCACATTTGATGACCTGATCGGGCAGGACACCACGGTGCGTATCCTGCGCAATGCCTTTGCACTGGGCCGGGTCGCGCATGCCTTCATGCTGACCGGTGTGCGGGGGGTGGGCAAGACGACGACGGCGCGGATCATCGCGCGCGCCCTGAACTGCACCGGCCCGGACGGGCAGGGCGGCCCGACCGCCGATCCGTGCGGCGTGTGTCCCAACTGTGTCGCGATCCTGGCCGACCGCCATCCCGACGTCATGGAAATGGACGCCGCTTCGCGCACAGGTGTGGACGATGTGCGCGAGATCATCGACTCCACACGTTTCCGCCCGATTCAGGGTCGAATGAAGGTCTTCATCATCGATGAGGTCCACATGCTGTCGCGCAACGCGTTCAATGCGTTGCTCAAGACGCTTGAGGAACCGCCGTCCCAGGTCACGTTCATCTTTGCCACCACTGAATTGCGCAAGGTGCCGGTGACGGTGCTGTCGCGCTGTCAGACATTCGACCTGCGCCGTGTGCCACAGGATATGCTGGCCGCGCATTTCGGGCGGGTCGCGGCGGCGGAAGGCGTGGCCTTCGCGCCCGATGCGCTGGCGTTGATCGCCCGTGCGGCGGATGGGTCGGTGCGCGATGGGCTGTCACTGCTGGATCAGGCCATCGCGCAGGGGACGCTGGATGGTGAGGGGCAGGGCGATGCCGCGCCGATCGACGCCACATTGGTCAGCGGCATGCTGGGGCAGGCGGACCGGGGTATGGTGTTTGACCTGCTTGACGCCGTGCTGGCGGGTCGGCCGGACCAGGCCCTGACGATCACGGACGAGGTGTTTGCCCGTGGGGCGGATCTTGGGGTGATGCTGGCCGATGTGCTGGACCTGATCCATTCGGTTTCACGGCTCAAGGCGGTGCCGAACCTGCGTGATAGTGCCGATATGCCGCAGATGGAGCGCGAACGCTGCCTTGCCATAGCAGAGCGCGTGTCCGTTCCCGTGCTGGGACGGACATGGCAGATGCTGCTCAAGGGGCAGGGCGAGGTCGAACACGCCCCCGATCGCAGGCAGGCGGCCGAAATGGTGCTGATCCGCATGTGTTATGTGGCGGACCTGCCGCCGCCAGGCGATCTGGTGCGGCATGTGCTTGATGGTGGGACGGGGGGCGCGACGGCGCAGGTTACGGCCCCCGCGTCTTTGCCGCAGCCATCGGCGGGTGGCACGCAGGCGGCTGCCCCACGGCCTGCTGTCGCACAGGACGTAACGGGCGGCATCACAGGGGGCGCAACCTCAGGTGGGCCGCTACAGGGGGGGCCGACAGGTGGTGCGAGCCTGCGCATGGTGGCCAATGGCGGTGTGCGCGTTGATGCTGTTGCCGCCGATCCCGCCGATCCCATGACTGCCGCCCCCGCGACGCCGGTGCCAGCCATCCCGGCAGCGCCGCAGTTGCGTACATGGCGCGAGGTCGTGGCCTTTGTGTCAGGGCGCGATGCGATGCTGCATGGGCATCTGCGCCATTCAACACATCTGGTGGCGTTTGCGGCCCCCGAAATCCGTATCCGGGTGGAGGCCGCGGCGATGGCCGGGCTTGCGCGACGGCTGGAAACCCTGCTGCGTGCCGAAACGGGCGATCCGTCATGGAAAATCCGCACATGTGAAGACGAGGGCGAAGCCACCCTGGCGGAGCAGGGGGCGGAGATCATTCAGCTCCATCGTGCGGATGCCGCATCCCATCCGCTGGTAAAAGCGGTCATGGCGGCATTTCCATCCGCCCGTCTGGGACAGGTGACGGACCACGCGCTTGACGATTACGGCCTTCCGCCCGAAGAGATCATCCCAGCCATGTTGGCCCCGGATCTGGAATTCGCGCCACTGGATGCCGAACTGGTGGATGAAGACGATCTGCCGACCGACGACTGACGCCCAAAGGAGAAGACACAATATGAAGAACCTTGCCGGCCTGATGAAGCAGGCCACGCAGATGCAGGCCCGTATGGAAGAAATGCAGGCCAAGCTTGAAGCCATGGTGATCGAGGGAAGCTCCGGCGCGGGAATGGTGCAGATCACCCTGAACGGCAAGGGGGACATGAAGGCGATCCGCATCGACCCCAAGCTGGCCGACCCGGAGGAGATGGACATGCTGCAGGACCTGATCCTTGCGGCATGCAGTGATGCGCGTGCGAAGCTCGACGCTACGGCGAGCGAGGAGATGAAGAAGGTCACCGGCGGCCTGAACCTGCCCGGTGGCATGAAGTTCCCGTTCTGATCCCGCACCGGGAACCTGTATGATGGGCGGTGCCGAGATCGAGCGGCTGATTACCCTGCTGGGACGATTGCCGGGCTTTGGTCCCCGTTCGGCCCGTCGTGCCGCCCTTGCCATGCTGCGCCAGCCACAGACCCGCATGCTGCCGCTGGCGCACGCGATGGAACAGGCGGCACGTGCGGTGCGGACCTGTTCGTCATGCGGCAACCTTGATACCTGTGATCCGTGTTCGATCTGCGCGGACCCGGCCCGTGACCATGGGCTGGTCTGTGTGGTGGAAAATGTGGGCGATCTGTGGGCGCTGGAACGCGCCTGTGTCCATCGCGGCGTCTATCAGGTGTTGGGGGGAACCCTGTCGGCGCTTGATGGTGTCGGGCCGGATGACCTGAATGTCGCACCGCTTTATGCACGGCTGGAGGCCGGGGGCGTGCGCGAGGTGATCCTTGCGCTGGGCACCACGGTCGATGGCGCGACGACCATGCACTGGCTGCATGACAGCCTGCTGCGTTTCAATATTCCCATCAGCCGGGTGGGGCAGGGCGTGCCTGTTGGTGGTGCGCTTGATGTGCTGGATGACGGCACGCTTGCCGCCGCCCTGATGGCGCGGCGCCCGGCATGACCGCACCCGTGATGCGCTGGCCCGTTCCGCCCGGTATCGCGCGCGTCGCGCTGGTGACCGGCGGGGCCGCACGCCTTGGGCGCGCCATCGCACTGGAACTGGCGCGAAACGGCTTTGACGTGGCCATCCATTATAACCACAGCGCGGACGCGGCGCGGCGTACGCTGTCCGATATCATCGCGCTTGGCCGAAGGGGATGCATCCTGCGTGCTGACCTGTCGTGCGAGGACGAGGTCCGTTCGCTGCTGCCACGGGCCGGTGATGCCCTTGGCCCGCTGGGGGTTCTGGTCAATAACGCCAGCGTCTTTGAACGGGATGAGTGGGATAGCGCAACGCGCGAAGCATGGGATATCCACATGGAGCCCAACCTGCGCGCGCCTTTCGTCCTGATGCAGGCTTTTGCGCGGCAGATGCCCGCGGGGCGGCAGGGGATGGTGCTGAACATGCTCGATGAACGGGTCTGGTCGCTTACACCGCATTTTGTCAGCTATACCGTCTCCAAGGCGGCATTATGGTCCCTGACGCAAAGCATGGCGCTGGCGCTGGCGCCGCATGGAATCCGGGTCAACGCCATCGGGCCGGGACCTGTCCTGCCCACGCCACGGCAGAGTGCCGCACAGTTCGCCCGGCAATGCGCGTCCCTGCCGCTGGGATACGGGGCGGGGGTGGATGAAGTCGCTCACGCCGCGCTTTCTTTGCTGTGTATGCCATCCGTCACGGGGCAGATGCTCGCCCTTGATGGGGGGCAGCATCTTCAGTGGTCGCCCGCCGCACCATCGGGCGCACGGCGTCCCCCTGAAACAGGAGCCTGACAGATATGTCGGTTTTTCCGCCATGGCCGGACCAGCCGCCGTTGCGCTGTGTTTTCGTGCGTGACCTGCTGCTTGATGCCAATATCGGTGTTTTTGCGCATGAGCAGGGTGTGACACAGCGTATCTGCGTCAATGTCGCCTTTGGCGTGGCGGATATTCCGGGACTGGATGTGGGGGCGGATGAACTGCACCGCACGGTCTCTTACGAAGACGTGGTGCTGCTTGTGCACGATCTTGTGCGACAGGGCCATGTACAGCTTGTGGAAACGCTGGCCGAGCGGATCGCGGCAGGGATGTTGCGGGATGCACGGATTCGCGTCGCACGGATTCGCGTGGAAAAATTGGATATCTTTGACGATGCGCGGGCCGTGGGGGTCGAAATCGAACGCCGCAACCCGCTTCACGCACCGTAAACGCGGCGATGCGCGGCCGTCATGTCGCGCGCATCGCCGCCATGGGGCTGGCCACCGGCATGTCGTGCCGGTGGCGCCACCGCCGCCGTCAGGGCGGGGATCAGTTGTCGTGGTCTTCCTTGTCGGTCTTCAGGTCGATGTCGGCGCTGCTGATATCGTCGTCATCGTCGTCAAGGCCGACTTCGTCTTCCATCACGTCATCCGCGTCGGCATCGGCGTCGGTGTCCAGATCCGTATCGGAATCGAGGTCATCGGGGGCCGACTTCTTTGCGGAATCGGGCGTGGCCGGTTCCACGGGACGCCGCACGCGCGGCAGTTCAACGGGCTGTTCCGCGCCGCATTTCGGGCAGACTGCCGGGTTTTTGTTCAGGTCATAAAAGCGGGCGCTGCAGGAGACACAGACGCGCTTGGTGCCGAGGTTGGGCTGGGCCATCTTGAACCTGTCGATCCTGTTCTGTGCAAAGGAATTAAAGCCACCGTCGCGATGTGGCAAAAGGGCGCAGCCCCATGCCAGTTTGTTTGGCGTATGTCAAACGATGCGCCCCATGCAATGGGGGAGGGGACGTTTTTGTGTCAATATCGGATTGACACCCGACGCAGGAATTCGGAATTGGAAGGGTATGAAAACAGCCCAGATGTTACCGCTTCGGGGTGTGACGCCCCCTGTTTGTGGCCGTCCGCCGTCCTGTTCCCCGTTCCTGTCGCCCCGGGGCGGGCGTGGGCATGACGTGGGAATGATGGTATGACCGCGCCGCTGGTCATTGCCGTTGATGGTCCCGCGGCGGCGGGCAAGGGCACGCTGGCGTTGCGGCTGGCGCGCGCGCTCGACCTGCCATACCTCGATACCGGGCTGCTGTACCGTGCGACGGGGCGGCGCATGCTCGATGCCGGACTTGACCCCACCGCCCCTGCCGATGATCAGGCCCGCCGCGTCACGCTGGCGGATCTGTCGCGTACCGACCTGCGTGTCCCGCCGGTGGATCGCGCGGCAAGCCTTGTCGCGGCGCAACCTGCGGTGCGGCGCATCCTTGTGGGGATACAGCGTGATTTCGCGGCCCGCCATGGCGCGGTGCTGGACGGGCGTGACATCGGAACCGTGATCTTTCCCGATGCGCGGGTAAAACTGTTTGTGACCGCATCGCTGGACGCGCGTGCCCGGCGACGGTGGGAACAGATGGCCACCGACCCCAATGCCCCCGATCGGGAGGAACAGATCGCCCGCGTCGCGCGGGAGCTTGAGGACCGTGACGCGGCCGATTCCTCGCGCGCGGCGGCGCCATTGCGTGCGGCCCCTGACGCGGTCCATATCGAAACCGACAGCATGAGCGCGGACGAAGTCCTGGCCGAGGCGCTGCGCATCGTGGCGCGCATGACGCGCTGACACGCATTTGTGGGCGGTATTTCTGCGCGCCCCTTACGTTTTTATTGACACGGACGGGTCATAGGGTGTCTGTGCTTGGAAATGTTGCCGTGCCGTCATCCGTGGCGGTGTGGGGCGTGTTTTCGTGTTGGCCGTCAGGCATGCCATGACCGTGTCATGGATCGCAGCCGGGCAAGACGTTCCGATCAGGGTCATACAGGATCATGAGGCGGGGCGCAGGATTTTCCGGTCCTTCCCGCTGGGGCCGACCGGATACGGGATTTACAAGTAACTCATGGCTTCAGCCACAACACAGCCTACCGCCGAATACGCGGGTGGCGAGGACTTCGCAGCCCTTCTCGAAGAGACCCTGGGCCGCGACAGCGCATTTGACGGTTCCGTCGTTACCGGTCGCGTCGTCCGCCTGACGGATGAATTCGCGATCGTCGATGTCGGGCTCAAGAGCGAAGGGCGCGTCGCCCTTAAGGAATTCGGCCCGCCGGGCGTGACCCCCGACGTGAAGCCGGGCGATGTCATCGAACTGTTTGTCGAGCGTTACGAGGACCGTGACGGTTCCATCGTGCTGTCGCGTGAAAAGGCGCGGCGCGAGGAAGCGTGGACGAACCTTGAAAAGGCGTTCGAAAGCAACCAGCGCGTCAACGGCACGATCTATGGCCGCGTCAAGGGTGGCTTTACGGTCGATCTTGGCGGTGCGATGGCGTTCCTGCCCGGCAGCCAGGTGGACATTCGCCCCGTGCGTGACGTCACCCCGCTGATGGGTGTGCCGCAGCCGTTCCAGATCCTGAAGATGGACCGTGCGCGTGGCAACATCGTCGTGTCGCGCCGCGCCGTCCTCGAAGAGACGCGCGCCGAACAGCGCAGCGAGCTGATCCAGGGCCTGAAGGAAGGCATGATCCTCGACGGTGTGGTCAAGAACATCACCGATTACGGTGCGTTCGTTGACCTCGGCGGCGTTGACGGCCTGCTGCATGTCACGGACATCGCGTGGAAGCGTATCAACCACCCGTCCGAGGCCCTGCAGATCGGTCAGCCGGTCCGCGTGCAGGTCATCCGCTTCAACCCCGACACGCAGCGTATCTCGCTGGGCATGAAGCAGCTTGAGGCCGATCCGTGGGAGAACGTGGCGATCAAGTATCCGCCGGGTGCCCGCTATACCGGTCGCGTCACGAACATCACCGATTACGGTGCGTTCGTTGAGCTTGAGCCGGGCGTCGAAGGTCTGGTGCATGTGTCCGAAATGTCCTGGACGAAGAAGAACGTCCATCCGGGCAAGATCGTCGCCACTTCGCAGGAAGTCGACGTCATGGTCCTTGATGTGGACAGCGCGAAGCGTCGCATTTCGCTTGGCCTGAAGCAGGTCCAGCGCAATCCGTGGGAGCAGTTCGCCGAGGAGCACAAGGTCGGTTCCGTGGTCGAGGGCGAAATCCGCAACATCACGGAATTCGGCCTGTTCATCGGCCTGTCCGCGGACATCGACGGCATGGTTCACATGTCCGACCTGTCCTGGGACGAGACGGGCGAAGTCGCCATGACGCATTACGAAAAGGGTCAGGTCGTCAAGGCCAAGGTCCTGGACGTGGATGTGGAAAAGGAACGCATCTCGCTTGGTATCAAGCAGTTGCATGAAGATCCGGCGGCCGACACCCTGAGCAAGGTGCAGAAGGGCGCGATCGTGACCTGCATCGTCACGGCGGTTCAGTCCAACGGCATCGAAGTCAAGGTTGACGACGTGCTGACCGGCTTCATCCGTCGCGCCGAGCTGGCCCGTGACAAGGCGGATCAGCGTCCGGAGCGTTTCGCGGTTGGCGAACGCGTCGATGCGAAGATCGTGTCTGTTGATCGTGCGGCCCGCAAGCTGGCGCTGACGATCCGCGGCCGTGAGGTCGAGGAAGACAAGCAGGCGATCAATGAATACGGCTCGTCCGACAGCGGCGCGTCGCTGGGCGATATTCTGGGTGCTGCGATCCGTCGTCGTAACGCCGAGAACTGATATCGGTCCGTTCCCTGCCCTTCGGGGTAGGGAATGCGAAAAGGGCGGTACCTTCTGGTACCGCCCTTTTTTATTGTCCGTCACGTTCGACAGACCTGGATCATAAATAAGTTTCTGGTGAAGCTTTTTCAAAAAGCTTCAACGATGCCGCCTTTTTGGAAAAAGGCGGCACCCAAAAACTTTTGGCGTTATCAGTTACTTACGGCCCCTTGATGATCTCGGCCATGTCGGCGGGCCGCAGCCAGCGGGCAAAGGCCTTCTGCACATCCTGCGCCGTCATGTTGTAATAAGCGCTGGCAGCCATATTCCCGTTATCAAGTGGCAGGCCAAGATTGCTGAGGTGCAGATAGGTTGCGGCAATCGAATCCAGGCTGGCCTGTTGCAGCGACAGGCCATGCAGCAGGCTGGCCTTGGCCATCGTCAGCTCATCTTCGCCCAGCGGATGGGCCTGCATGTCGGCCACATCATGGATTGCGGCATCGCGGGCGGGGGCGACCTTCGACGGGTCTGCACCGAAAGTGATGGTATAGGCCGCGCGTTGCCGGTTCCATGCAAGATGGCTGCGCACGGTATAAACGTATCCCGTGCGCACCCGCAGATCACGATAGAGCCGCGAGGAGAAACCATCGCCAAGCGCCTCATTCCCCAATGTAAGGGCGAAATGATCTGGATCACGCGCCGTCAGCCCAAGGCTTTCGGCAAGGGTCACGCTGTCCTGCAGGCTGGATTCGTCCGGCACGCGGGCGACGGAGGCATGGCTGTCCGGGCGTGGTGGCAGGTCCACCGTGGGGGTGGGGCCTGTTGCATGCCATGCGCCAAATGTCGCGCGCACCGCCTGCAACGCTTTTTGCGGGGTGATGTCGCCGGTGATGATGATGGTCGTCAGGTCCGGGCGATAGGCCGCATTATAAAAAGCCCGGCAATCCTTGAGCGTCAGCTTCATGACCCGTGCCGGGTCCGCCTGGCGCAATGACGGGTCATGCGGGGGGGAAATTGCGGCTTTCACCGCGCGTCCCAGCAGGTAATCCGGTGATTGCAGCATCCCCGCCAGGGAGGAGGCCGTATTCATGCGTACCACCGCAAACGATTTTTCGGGGAAGGCAGGATGCAGTTCATTGTCGGCCAACAGGCGCAGGCCCTTGTCGAAATCCTGTGCCAGCACGTTCAGGCTGAAATCCGACCCGGCACTTTCGGTTGCGGCAATATCGTCAAGCGCCTTTTGGAAGCTGACGCGGTCATGGGTCGTGGTGCCGTAATGGAACAGTTCATCGGTAATATCGGCAATCCCCTCCTGCCCCGCGGGTTCCTGCATGTCGGAGTTCTGGCGCACCATGCCATACAGGCTGACGGTATGGCTGACATGGGCGGGTCGCACGATCAGGTGCAGCCCATTGGGCAGCACATAACTGAAGGGGGCGGGAATCGGGGTGGGGGGCGACAGCGTCATCAGCTCCTTTTGTGCCCATTGCGGCAGGACCACCGGATGGTCAGGCGGGGCAGCAAAGGATTCAGAGCCACCAAACCCCTTGCCCGCCACCGGATGGCCGGAACTGCGCGGTGTCAGGATGGCCGTCACGGCCTGTGCAGGGTCCAGTACCTGCCGGGCCAGACGGTTCACGTCCTCTGGTGTGACCGAGGAATAGGCACTTGCCAACGCGTCGGGGGAATCAAGGCCCATGACCGCCACGGCCTCGGACCAGCTTTCAGCAAGCCCTGAAATGCTGTTGGCGGCATAGCCAAGCTGTGCCAGTTCCTTGCGCCGCGCGGCATCCACCAGGTCGGACGGAACGCCATGTGCCTGTAACAAGGCCAGCGTGTCACGCAGTGTCTGCAACAAGGTGGACGGGTCCTGCCCCGCAGGGAAGGCCGCCAGTGCGATTCCAATTCCGGCATCCGCCTTGGGCGCGTAATCGAACCCGGTCAGCAGTGCCTTGCCCTCTGGCACCAGGTCATAAAGTGCGCCGCGTTGGCTGGACAGCACGTCGGACAGGATCTGTGCCGTGGCGTAATCGCGGGCGCGCTGTCCGGGCATGCGGCTGGCGATCGCGATCAGCCCGATGGGATAATCGGTGGGGAAGTGCAGCAGTTGCGGCTGCACCGCGCCCGGTTCGATCGTTGGGCGGGGGGGCAGGGAACGCGCGGGCAAAGGGGAGAAGATGTCGCGTGCGTGGGCCAGGGCCTGATCCGCATCGACATTGCCGGTAATGATCAGGATGGCGTTGTTGGGCGCATACCAGTCACGATAGAACCGGCGTAGCATCGCCGCATCCGTACGATCGAATGAAGGGCGTGTCCCCAGTGCGTCATGTTCATAGGGTGTATGCGCGAACAGGATGGATTGCAGGCGGGAAAGGTACTGATATCCGGGGCTGGACAGATCGCGTGAGACTTCCTGTTCAATGGCGCCACGTTCATGTTTCCAGTCCGCGTCCGACAGGGTCAGGCCGTTCATGCGCAGTGCCTCGATCCGCAGTGCGATGTCGAGGTCTTCGGCCGGGGCGGTATAGAAAAACTGCGTCGTGCTTTCGGTGGTGTCGGCGTTGTAATTGCCCCCCATCCGCGCGCCGATGGCCGCAAGCTGGTCCTTGTCCAGTCCCTTGCTGCCACGGAACATCATGTGTTCCAGCGCGTGTGCGGTGCCGGGAAATCCGCGCGGCGCAGCGGCGGAACCGACAAGGTAGTTCATTTCCGTCGTGACGACCGGGGCCAGGCGATCAGGCACGATAATGATGCGCATGCCATTGGGCAGCGTCGTGCGTACCGGGGCTTCGGCCGTGGGCTGTATGGGCGTGGCAGGGGCCTGCCGTGCCGGGGGGGCTGTCCATCCGGGTGTGGACAGGAGGCTGCTGCCCGCCATGAGGAGGGTAAACAACGTGGGAAACAGGCGTTTGTTCATGCACGACAGGTTACGCCGCTTTGTGCGGTGGGACCAGTTCATGCCCGCCCTTTGCGTGACAGGGGGAATATGGCCTATGTCAGGGAAGTGCCCGAAAGACGCGAAAGGCCGCCGTGATGACACAGATGCAGAGTGATGCCATGCACGCACGTGTGGTGCGTGTCATGGATGATGCGATCGCCAGTGGGCGTGTGGTTGGGGCGGTCGTGGTGGTCGCGGTGGATGGTCGCATCGTGCTGCGTCATGCGGCAGGAATGCGCGATCGCGAATCCGCCATTCCGATGCATCTGGATACCTGTTTCCGGCTGGCCTCGCTGACCAAGCCGGTCGTGACGGCACTGGCGCTTGCACTGGCGGAACGCGGGGTGCTGGACCTTGGGGCGCCGGTGTCGCGCTACCTGCCGTTCTTCCGCCCGCGCCTGCCGGATGGGGGGGAGACGGAGATCCCGTTGCACCTGCTCCTCAGCCATAGCAGTGGTCTGTCCTACGGGTTTCAATTTCCGCGTGACGACAATCCCTATGCCCGTGCCGGTGTTTCCGACGGGTTGGCGGAACCTGGCCTGTCGCTGCATGAAAACCTGCGACGCCTGGCGCAGGTGCGGCTTGTCTTTCCCCCGGGGGAAGGCTGGGCTTACTCGCTGGGGCTGGATGTCATGGGGGGCGTGCTGGAACAGGTGGGAAATGCGTCCCTGCCGGATCTGGTGCGGCGTCATATTGGTGACCGGCTGGGCGGATGGACGCGTACGGGGTTTCATGCGCCGCCGGATCTGGTGCTGGCGACCTGTTACGCAGATGCCCGCCCCATGCCGGTGCGCATGCCTGCTGATTATCGCCTGTCGCGGCTGTTACCTTGTGGTGGGGTGTCGGAAATCCATTTCGTGCCTGACCGTATCCGCGACCCCGCATCCTATCCATCGGGTGGGGCGGGCATGGTGGGAACGGCGGAAGAATTCATGATGTTCCTGGAGGCCGTACGCCGTGGTGGCGACCCCATCCTGTCGCGCGAATCCGCCCAACGTTTTGGGGCGAATGCCGTGGGGAACCTGCCGATGGGGCCGCTTGACCGCGGGCGGCGTTTTGGCTTTGGCGGGGCGATCGTAACCGATCCTGTCATGGCGCGTACGCCGCTTTCGCCAGGCAGCTTTACCTGGGGCGGGGTTTACGGGCACCAATGGACGGTGGACCGTGCGCGTGGCATTTCCATTGTGATGCTGAGCAATACGGCCCTGGCGGGAATGGCCGGGGCCTATCCTGATGCGGTCGTGCGGGCTGTGTATGGAGAATAATAGGGGTAAGAGACTGCTTGGAAACAAGTCATTGATAAAAAACAAGAAAAGTTTCTGGGTGCTGCCTTTTTTCAAAAAGGCGGCGTCTTTCGAAGCTTTTTAGAAAAAGCTTCACCAAAAACCTTTATAATTTCAGTATGTTATTGAGTCTGACTTTTCAAACAGTCTCCAAGATGCACCCGGCATAAAAATATCAGTATAAAGATATCCGGTATGACACTGCCATTTATGAACATGCCATCGCCGCAGGATACCTCCTCCTGCCGCTGGCATCTGGACCGTTACGGGAACTGCAATGTCTTTTGGTGATCGCGTCAACCAGTTGGATGCATGGCTGCTGGATCGGGTGTTCCAGCCTTTTGCTGATGCATTGCCCGAACGTCTGTCCGCGATGGATCTGGGAATGAACTTTCAGGTCGGCTCGATCGTGCTGTCGGCTGTGTCGATTTCCGCGCTGCTCATGTTGCAGGGCATGTCTTTCGACAACGTTATTACAAATATGCTTGGTTGGTGTTTCGAGGTCATTTTCTACATCGGCATCCATCGCATGCGTGGCATGGTCCGGCCCGGATACCTCAATCCCCTGCGTGGGATGCTGGCGGGGATGCGCCCAATTTCGATTCCCTTTGCCATATACGCGATCTATCAGGCCATCACGGCTGAGCGTGCGTATGAACTGGCGTTATGGTTCAATTCGCTGTCACAAATCGTGTTCGTGGCCGGGATCTATCTGATTTCGTGCCATATGCCACCGCCGCGCCAGCGGGCGCGGCAGGGATTTGGCCGGGGCCTGCAACCCAACGAAAGCTGATTTCCTGCATATGGTGCGCAGGTATCAGAAATCGATGCAGCGTCCCTTGACGGTCCAGTCGTTGTAACGCGTGGGTTCCGGTCCCTTGGGGCCGCCACGTTCGTTAGGTTCGGCGGGCTGTTTCAGGCGGGCCTTGTCCGCCTCCTCCAGCGCCTTTTCGGATGTCAGGGGCTCGGGATGGGTGTTTTTGTCGCTCATGGGAAAAGTGTTGATCCAATCGCCACACCCGGCAAGGGCAAAAGGACGTGATCGCGGTATCATGAAGCGCGGGGCAGGAAAGATTGGGCGCAGGGCAGAAGGGTAAAAATTTCCAGGCCCCTGTCCAGAATACCCATTGATAAAAAAATGAAAGCTTTGAAAGGCGCCGCCTTTTCTAAAGCCAGGCAATATCTGAAAATTTTTTCTTATCAACGAGGAGTGTTTGAAAACTCAGGATCGATAACACCCTGAAATTATAAAGGTTTTTGGTGAAGCTTTTTCTAAAAAGCTTCAGAAGGCGCCACCTTTTTGAAAAAAGGCAGCACCCAGAAATTTTCTTGTTTTTTATCAAGGACTTGTTTTCAAACAATCTCTTAGGACCAATCGACATTCAGGATTTTCTTTTTGTGGCATGGATGTTTCACTGAGTGCCGTATCAGAACACGGAGTTACGGGATGGGAATCAAGCGGTACGAGCTGAATAAAGCGCAATGGCAGCGGATTGCGCCTCTGCTTCCCGGGAAAGCTGGAGATGAAGGCCGCAGTGGAGCGGATGGCCGCCTGTTCGTGAACGGCTGCCTCTGGATTCTACGCTCTGGCGCGCATTGGAAGGATCTGCCTGAGCGTTATGGCAATTGGAAGACGGTACATCGTCGCTTCAGCCGATGGTGTCATGCCGGGGTGTGGGACAGGATTTTCGAGACGCTGACGGCCGATCTGGACAATCAGTATCTGATGTTCGATGCAACCATCGTTCGCGCCCATCAGCAGGCTGCGAACGGAAAAGGGGGGGCAAGGATCAGGCGCTGGGGCGTTCCCGACGTGGTCTGACAACCAAAATCCACATGCGGACCGATATGCCGGGCCGCCCGCTGCGCTTCGTTGTTACAGCTGGGCAGGTTGGCGATGTCACCCAGGCACAGGCTCTGCCTGCAGGTCAGGAAGGGGCGGCCGTTATGGCCGACCAAGCCTATGACAGTAATGCATGACGTGCTCCTGTCGCTCAGATGGGCGCAGAAGCTGTCATTCCCTGCAATCGCACCCGCATGATACCAGAGCTTACAAGCTGCGTAATCGTATCGAGGGCTGCTTCAACCGCCTCCAGCACTTCAGACGCTTTGCCGCCCGATATGATCGACGCACCATCCATTTCCTTGGCTTTGTTCACCCCGCCGGAGCCATGATCTGGATGGCATGAATGTCGATCGGCCCTAGGTCCCATCCGGTTACTGGTGTTCGGATTGGGCGATGCGCTGCTGCACTGCCATGCGCCATGGTGCATCCGCTGGCGCCGCATCCAGCGCGCGACGGTAAAGGTCTGCCGTCTCGGCAGAGATATGGCCACCATCCGCCATTGTCTGTGCCTCTGCCGCGCGGGCGGCCAGTTCGGGTTCGAACCTGATGGCGATGGCTTCACGCCATGCCTGCGCGGCAGCGGCGTAATGGTCACGCGCGGCCTCGGCCTGTCCCAGCAGGACATATCCCTGGAAACGGTTCGGGTCGTCGGCGGGTATGTGCTGCAGGCTGTCGCGCAGGCGGTTTATCAGGTCGTCATTGCGATGATCTGCTTTTTCCGCCGCCGCAAGGCGCGGGGCCAGCGGCATCGCAGGCATGGAGGGATGCCCACAGGTGAGGTAAAGCCCCACCGACAACAAAGGCAGTGCCAGCAGTCCCCCCGCAATCGCCAGTGTCGAGCATCCTTTTCGTGCGGCAGGGACGGCCATGTTGTCCGAACCCAGCAGGCGACGCTGGATTTCCAGGCGGGCGCTGTCACGTTCGGTCGGTGCAATCAGCCCTTCGGCCAGGTCACGGTCAAGTTCGACCATCTGTGCCTGATGCAGGGCGAAGGCGCTTTCACGTTCATCACGCAGCAATGTCGTCCTGCGCAGGGAAATGAGGCAGGGCAGCAGCGCGATTGCGCAGAGCAGGAAGATACCAATCCAGATCATGATTTTCTCAGCGCGGTCGGGTCAGGTCATCCAACCGTGCGCGCTCGGCGTCGGTCAGGGGCGGAGGGGCGGACGTTCTGGGGCGGCGGAAGGCACGCAATGCCACCATCACCCCCACCAGAAGCGCCAGGACCGGCATCAGCCACAACAGCAGCGTGCCGATGGTCAAGGGGGGGCGCAGCCGGATGAAATTGCCATAACGCTCAACCATCCAGTCCATGACCTGCTTGTTGCTTTCGCCCTTGGCCACGTGTTCGCGCACCACATGACGCAGGTCACGCGCCAGGTCGGCGCTGCTGTCCTCGATCGATTCGTTTTGACAGACAAGGCAGCGCAACTGTGCGCCGATCGCCTCGGCACGCTGTTCCTGTGCCGGGTCGGGCAGCATTTCGGACGGGTCATCCACGGCGCCAGCCACCAGAGGCAGCAGTGCAAGGCACAGGGTCAGCGCGAGCAGCGCGCGTCGCAGGATACGGACTGTCATTGTTTCAGGCGATCCACCAGGGGCAGGATGGTCGTGCGGATCAATTCCTCCGTAATGGGGGAGGCGGAGTGCCAGCGGATGATCCCCCCCGGCCCGATCAGGAAGGTTTCCGGCACCCCTGACACGCCCCAGTCGATCGCCGCCAGTCCGTCGCGATCGGCGGCGATGCGGGCATAAGGATTGCCCGCGCGCTCCACAAAGCCCAGGGCATGTTCGGGTTTATCCTTGTACGCGATGCCCCATATCGGCACCTGCGCCTTCAGCGTATTCAGGGTCGGCATTTCCGCGACACAGGGGATGCACCATGATGCGAAGTAGTTGACCAGCACCGGTGTCCTGAGCGCACGCAGGTCGGCGGCGCCAAATCCCTGTGACGGCGGCTGGTCCGGCAGGGTGAAATCCGGCACCGGCTTGTTCAGGACAGGGGCATGGATGTCATGCGGGTCGAATGACCCATGCGACATGCCCGACAGCATCCGCCAGAAGGCAACCCCGGTCGCCCCGGCAAGGACAAGGGGTGTCGCCATCAGCAGCCGCCGCCGCGTGGGGGAAGGGGGGGGCGTGGTGTCGTTCATGCCGGTGTCACCATATTGGCCGCATGCGCCCGGCGCGGCGCGCCCACACGCATCCGGCGGTCCGACAGCGACAGCGCGCCGCCAATGGCCATGACCAGACCACCCAGCCACATCCACGGCGCCAGCGGGTTGTGGTGCAGGCGCAGGACATAAGTTGGATTCGCATCCGTGCCATGCTTGTCGCCCAGCACGCCATAGGTATCGGAAATCAGGTTGGTATGGATCGCAACCTCGGTCGTGGTCTGGTGCTGGCTGGCAAAGGTCCGCTTGGCCGGGTGCAGCGTCGTGACCAGCCGGCCATTGTGACGTACCTCGATCGTGGCGATCATGGCGTCGTAATTCGGCCCCTTGGCATTACGCACGTCCGTCAGGGTCCAGGCATCACCGGCCAGCATCTCGGTCTGGCCGATATGCACTTCGACAATGCGGTGGCTGGCCTGTGACATTCCGGCAAGGCCAAGGACAGTCACCCCCACGCCCGCATGCGCCAGCGCCGCGCCAAACACCGCGCGCGGCAGGCTGCGCGCGCGCAGCAGGCTGGCGGACAGGGGCTGGCGGAACAGGCGCAGGCGCTCGACAATGTCGGTGGCGCTGCTGGCGATGACCCAGACCGCAAGCGCCGTCGCAAGGATCGGCAGGATGTCGCGCATGCGCACCACCGCGATCACCAGCGCGACCAGCGCCAGCGCCGCCGCCCACCACAGGCGACGCAGCACCGGCCACATATGCGCGCGTTTCCACGGCATCATCGGGCCAAAGCCCATGAACGCCATCAACGGGATGGCAAGCGGGATGGTGGTCGCGTCAAAAAACGGCTTGCCCACCGAAATCGTCTTGCCGAACAGGAGCGACATGAACGGCGGGTACATCGTGCCCGTCAGAACCACGGCGCAGATCGAACACAGCAGGATGTTGTTGAGAACCAACAGCCCCTCGCGTGAGACTGGGGCGAACAGGCCGCCGGTCGTCAGTTGCGGCGCACGCATGGCGAACAGCAGAAGTGACCCCCCGATGACCAGCGCCAGCAGGCCAAGGATGAAGATGCCGCGCGCCGGATCATTGGCAAAGGCATGCACGGAATTGAGAATGCCCGAACGCACGAGGAACGTGCCCGACAGCGAGAAGGAGAACGTGCCGATCGCAAGCAGCACCGTCCAGATCTTCAACCCCTCACGCTTTTCCACGACAATGGCGGAATGCACCAGCGCGGTGCCCGTCAGCCATGGGATAAGCGAAGCATTCTCCACCGGGTCCCAGAACCAGTAACCACCCCAGCCCAGCACATAATAGGACCACCATGACCCCAGCGCGATGCCGCAGGTCAGGAAGCACCATGCCGCGACCGCCCATGGCCGTACCCAGCGCCCCCATGCCGCATCCACGCGCCCTTCCATAAGGGCGGCGATGGCAAAGGCGAACGGCACGGCGAACCCGACATAACCGGTATAGAGAATGGGGGGATGGAACGCGAGGCCGGGATCCTGCAACAGCGGGTTCATGCCCTGCCCATCCATTGGCGCGGGCCAGACGCGGGCAAACGGGTTGGAGGTCAGCAGGCAGAACAGTTCAAACCCCGCCGCAACCCCGCCAAGCACCGCGATCACGCGCGCCTGCAGGGCGGAGGGCAGGTTACGCCCGAACAGCGCCACCGCACCGCCACAGATCGACAGGATCATCGCCCACAACAGGACCGATCCCTCGTGATTGCCCCATACGCCGGTGATCTTGTACAGCAGCGGCTTGTCCACCGCGCTGTTGGCCGCGACATTCTGGACCGAGAAGTCATTGGTGATCGCCGCATGGATCAGGCAGGCGAACGACGTGATGAGGCACAGCATCTGTCCCACCGCCAGCGCGGGGGCAAGCGCCATCAGGCGCGGGTCGCGGCGTTGCGCGCCGATCAGGGGCAGGATGGCCTGCCCGGCGGCGATCCCGCAGGCCAGCGCCAGGGCAAAATTTCCAAGTTCCGGATTCATTGCGGCAATCAGCTTCCGTGCTGCGTGGGGTCGGACGCCTTCGCGGGCGCGTCCTTGGCGGTCATGGTGTTCCAGCTTGCGGCATCGGGGGCCTTGCCGTAACGCGGATCCCATTTGCCGGTGCGCTTCAGTTCCTCGGCCACTTCCTTGGGCATGTAGGTCTCATCATGCTTGGCAAGCACTTCGGTCGCGCGCATCGTGCCATCAGGATTGATCGTGCCCACGGCCACCACGGACTGCCCCTCGCGGAACAGGTCGGGCAGGATGCCTTCATACCGCACGCTTACGGCGTCCTGCCCGTCGGTGACGTCAAAGATCGCAACGGGCGTGTCCTTCACCTTTTCCTGTCGCACACTGCCTGCCACGACCATGCCGCCAAGGCGGATGGTCCGGTCCTTTGGCGGTGGTTTCATATGCACCTGCGATGGCGCCATGAAAAAGACGATGTTGGACGAAAATGCATTCAGCGTCAGTGCGGCCGCCGAACCCAGTCCGATCAGGCACGCAACCACCAGCCACAGCCGGCGCGTCTTGCGCGTCATGCCGGGCGTCCCGGTGTGCGGGCGGCGCGGCCAGGGCGTTCGATTGTGGCCAGGCGCGCCCGCGCCCGGCGCAGGCGCAGTGCGGCGTTGACAGAAAGGACGATGGCCACGCCAAGCGTCAGGCCATAGGCCGCGATGATATAAGGAAGATGGGTCATGTGGCGTTACCGGTGGAGGTGTCCTGTCGGCCCCGGTTCGCGGCCAGGGCGGTGCGGATGCGGCTTTCCATGACGGCGGCCCGCAGGCGCGCCAGCACGATGGCCCCGAATCCCAGCGTAAAGCCCAGCGTCACGACCGCAAGCGGCCATAGCATGGAGGTGGACATCGTGGGGGCGCCGGTTACGGTGATGCTGTCTGGCTGGTGCAGGGTGTTCCACCACTGCACGCTGAATTTGATGATCGGCAGGTCGATCGCCCCCGCCAGCCCCAGGATCGCGGCGGCGCGGTAACCACGTTGTGGTTCGTCAAACGCGCGAATCAGGGCAATATGGCCAAGATAGAGGAAAAACAGGACCAGCACCGATGTCAGCCGTGCATCCCATACCCACCATGTTCCCCACATCGGCTTGCCCCACAGGGACCCGGTCGCAAGGCACACGGCGGTGATGGCCGCACCCACCGGCCCGATTTCCACGGCCGCAAGGTCCGCCAGCGGATGGCGCCACACGAGGGAGAGCAGCGAGCATACGGCAAGCCCCATATAACCGGACGATGCCAGCCATGCGGTGGGCACATGGACATACATGATCCGCACGCTGTCCCCCTGTTGCCAGTCGGCGGGTGACAGGAACAGCCCCCACACCAGTCCGGCAATGGACAGCACAAGGGCGGGCCATGTCAGCCATGGCTGCAGGCGTGCGCCAAGCCGCAGGAAGCGGCCGGGATTGGCATAGCGATGAAAGAGGTTGCCTGTCCGTGCGGTAAGGCTCTGCGTCGCGTTCAAGGTCTGAGTCCATCCGTGCCGTGGGGCACCCGTCAATAAGGGGAAGGGATCCGCAAAAAACCAGTCTCTTGGCACATGTGCGTGTGCTTGTGTTTTCCTGCTCTACACTATCGTGTCAAAAAAGACACGGCCAGTCCTGTCCAGACAAGGCGCGGGGCCGTGCAAAGAGGAGAAAAACATGCTGTTCGCGATTATTTGTACTGACAAACCCGCCTCCCATGAAACCCGCCAGGCCACGCGCACGCGCCATCTGGCCTATCTTGAAACCTATCGCGAGCGACTGGTGCAGGGGGGGCCGATCCTTGATGCGGATAACCGTCCGTGCGGCAGTTTTCTGCTGATTGAGGTGGCCGACCGTGCCGCCGCCGAAGGCTTTGCCGCGGGCGACCCGTATGCCAAGGCCGACCTGTTCGAGAGCGTGGTCATCCGTCCGTTCCGTTCAGTTTTTCGTGATGGCGCGCGGGTGGAATGAAACGGGCATGGCCTACTGGCTGGTGAAATCGGAACCTGATGCGTTCTCATGGGATGAACAGGTTGCCAATAATGTCGAACCCTGGACGGGGGTGCGCAACCATCAGGCAAAGAAGAACCTGATGGCGATGGCTGTGGGCGACCTGGCATTTTTCTATCACTCCAATGTCGGGCGGGAAATCGTGGGCGTGGTGGAAATCGTGCGCGCGGCCTATCCCGACCCGACTGCCCCGCAGGGGGGATGGGTCTGTGTCGATGTGCGTGCGGTGGGACCGATGCCCACCCCTGTCACGCTGGTACGGATCAAGGCAGACCCCGTTCTGTCCGACCTTGCGCTGGTGCGGCAGTCGCGCCTGTCTGTTGTGCCGGTGTCGGATGCGCACTGGTCCCATCTGTGCCGGATGGGGGGATGGGCGGCATGATGGGCCGGGTGTGCCCTCCCCCGGCCTTATTGTGGTACCGCTTGAGTAGTTAAGGGTGGCGCAACGGCGTGCAGGGCGGCGATTTTCCCGCCTTGCGCGTTGATGTCGCACGGTGGCCCGGCTTTTTACGCGGGGCCGCCCGGCGGCAGGCGAATTGCCAAAGGCATGGTATGATGTTCAAAACCAGCAGACCGGTCAGCGTGCATGCGCCCGCCGGTGTCCCGGCCCAGCACGGCGATGTGCGGCGGGGATGCCGGTGGACAGGGCATGGACAGCGCGACCACACGGCACCATCAGGCAAAGGGGCATGGCAATGAGTATAGGTACCGGAAGCGAGTTGGCGCCGATGGCATTGGACAGCACGTCGATGACCGAACTCCAGCAGGCACTTGAGCGTGTGGAGAGTGGGCGTGGCGTGATTGTCCGCCTTGCGGACCTGATGGGCGGCGCGGTGGGACAGGCGGCGCGGCTTGGTGTGCGCAGCCTTGGCATGGCACCCGCCTTTCAGGCAAAGCTCCAGTCCGTGGCGGAATCCGCGATCACGCGTGCGTTTGATGCTGCCATCCTTGGCATGAAACCGACCGAGGACGCCCGTGCCGAACCCGGCGCCCTGTCGCAATGGCGTGACCCGGCGGTCCGCACCGCGGTGGCGGTGTCGGGCGCGGTGGGCGGCTTTACGGGGCTGCCGGGACTGGTGGCCGATGTCGGGTTCACCACCATGACCATCATGCGCGAAATCGCGCGAATCGCCCGGGAACAGGGCGAGGACCTGTCCACGGCAGAGGCGCGGACGGCCTGCCTAGAAGTGTTCGCATTACGGGCGTTTCCATTCGCCGCGCGCGATCAGGAAAGCGAGCTTGGATATTTCTCTGCCCGCGCGATGCTGCGGGGGCGTCCGGTCGTCATGCTGATCAGCGAGGTCGCGACCCATTACGGCCTTGGCCTGTCGCGCAAGCTCGCGGTGCAGATGATGCCGGTGGCGGGCGCGCTGTGTGGCGCATCGCTCAATTCCGCCTTCCTTGCGCATTACCGTGCGGTGGCGCAGGCCCATTTCACCATCCGTCGGCTGGAGCGTGAATTCGGGCCGGAGGTGCGGCGCACCGCGCAGGACATGCGCACCCATGTCGCAACCCAGGCGGCGGCAGGCGTGCAGGCCTGATATCTCCATCCCCCTCCGGCGGTGCGTCATGTCACCGCCGGAGGGGAGAATTATTTTCCCGCCGCATCCGGCACGGTTGGGGTGCGATCGCGCCGCGTGATGCCCAGCACCAGCGCGACCATCGCGAACGCCAGGTAAAATCCCTCCAGCGTCCGGCAGTAACCCGACATGTGGGGGAAAATGACTTCGGTGACATAGGTTCCCGCCATGAAGGCGAGGAATACACCCGCGATACCCATGATCCGTCCGTCCTTCAGGCTGTAACAGGTGTGGGCAGCGGCCGGTTGGCCAATGCCGCCTCGATATTATCCACCGCCAGCATGCCCATGTCGGTGCGGGTTTCCATCGTAGCGCTGCCGACATGTGGTGTCGCGAAGACATTGGGCAGGTCCAGCAGCCGCCGGTCCGGGGTGGGTTCGTTACGGAACACATCCAGGCCCGCCGCCGCGATTTGTCCATCACGCAGGGCGGCGATCAATGCCTGTTCATCCACCAGCGCGCCGCGTGCGGCATTGACGAAAATCGCACCGCGCGGCAACAGCGCCAGCATCCGCGCGTTGATCATGCCGTCCGATGCCGCCGATGCCGGCAGATGCAGCGACAGGATGTCGCAATGGGGCAACATTTCTTCCGGCGTTGCGAAATACTGCGCGCCATGTTCGTCTTCGGCGCCAAGGCGGCGACGGTTGGAATACAGGATTTTCATGCCGAACCCCCGTGCGCGCTGCGCCACCGCACGCCCGATGCGCCCCATGCCGATGATGCCCAGCGTCTTGCCCGTCACGCGAACACCCAGCATTTCATCCATCGCCAGCCCACGTCCCCAGCCCTGTTTCATCAGGTCGCGATATTCCGCAGCCCGCCGCGACGCGGCAAGGATCAGCATGAGTGCAAGGTCCGCATTACAGTCTGTCAGGACATCGGGCGTATTGCTCAGCGCGATCCCGCGTCCGAGGATGGCGGGAATGTCGAGATGGTCTGTCCCCACGCTGACGGTGGCGATGACGCGCACGGATGGCGGAAGCTGTGCTACGTCTGTCGCGCGTATTGGCAGGGGGGAGGACACCATGATGGCCTCTGGCGCGAATTCCCGTGCCGCCGCGACAAGCTCTGTTGGCGTCATCTGCGTTTCAGGGATGGCGAACAGGGTGAAATCCTTTTGCAGGCGCGCCATCACGGCAGGCGTCTGGCGCTGGCCAAGGAGCAGGCGGGGACGAGGAGGGGCCATGGTAAAACGTCTTCCCTTGTTAACAGAATGGCGATTGGCGGCTTGTCCGCAAGCGGGCTCCGGCCCTATGACGCGGGACGTGAGGTCCGGTTACGGTGCAAGCGGGAGGGTTATCCGAAGATCATGACGGGTCAAGGGGAAGTGCTGGAGATCACGCCAGATCTGATGATCCGTGCCTATTGCATCGGCCTGTTCCCCATGGCGCCTGACGCGGGGTCGGCGGAACTGGAATGGTATGACCCGCCGATGCGTGGGGTTTTGCCGCTTGACGCGTTTCACGTGCCGCGCAGGCTGTACCGTACGGTCATGTCCGGCCGGTTCGAGGTCGTCTCGGACCGTGATTTCCGCGCCACCATCATCGCATGCGCGCAACCCGCACCGGGGCGGGAACAGACATGGATCAACACGCGGATCATCGACCTGTTCTGCGCGCTGCATGACATGGGATATGCCCACAGCGTGGAGGCATGGCGCGACGGGCGGATGGTCGGTGGCCTGTATGGCGTGTCCATCGGGGGCGCGTTCTTTGGTGAAAGCATGTTCAGCCGTGAACGCGATGCCTCCAAGGTTGCGCTGGTGCATCTTGTGGCGCGGTTGCGGGTGGGGGGATACGGGTTGCTTGATACGCAGTTCGGCACATCCCACCTCGCGACGTTTGGCGGGCTGGAGATTCCGGCAGCGCACTACAAGCGTCAGCTTGGCCATGCCATTGCAATGCAGGCGTCATGGCCCGGTGTCGATCATGGTCCCGAAATCGCGGCAGCCATGCATGCAATCCGTGCCGGAGGTTGACACGGCCCGTCCTGCGGGGTTGGGTCAGCGCGACATCACGATGGGGGAAAACCATGACGGAAGCAGTGTTTATGCATGATAAAGCGCCTGCCGCCCCACGTCGCGCGGTGGCGTGGCGTCTGGCGCTGCTGTCGGCGCTGCTGGTATCGGGCATGGGCCGTGGTCTGGCGCAGGCGCAGGGCACGGCCCCGCCGCAGGACGCCACCATCCCCCCCGTGGGCGAACATCCCCCCCTGACACCCACGCGCGACGTGCAGGTCGATTACGACGTGCAGCCTGATGGCATGCCCGAACCCAAGCGGGTGCGAACATGGTTCGCCCAGAATGGTGGCCTGATGCGAATCGACAGCCCGCAGGGAATGGGGGAGACGGTCCTCAATCGCATGACCCGCCAGGTCACGATCATCATCAACACGCAGAAGATCTACAGTCAGCTGGATGCCCGTTATGGTATCAGCAACCCGTTCCTGCTGGACCTGTCCATGTCATTTTCGCGCAAGGGCACATCCAGTATCGCGGGGGTGGCGTGCACCGAATGGGACGTGCGCACCGACCAGGGTACCGCCGTCGCCTGCGTGACGGAGGACGGCGTGATCCTGCGTGAGGTCGGGGTCGATGGCGATGGGCTGAAGGGACGGATCGAGGCCGTGCATGTAGTGTACGGGCCGATTGCCCTCGATATGTTCCAGCCCCCTGCGAATTACCGTCGCATTGACCCGCCACCACCGCCCGGCACCCCGAAGGGAGGGGAAAAGAAATGAACATGACATCAGCGACACGCCGTTTCGGACCCGTCATGCGCGCCTGCCTCGTCAGTGCGGTGGCAGGTGTGCTGGCAACCCTGCCTGCTGGTGGCGTGCATGCCGCCGATACCACCGATACCACGGCGCAAAGTCCCTTTGTCACCCCACAGCACGATGTGGACGTGACCTATACGATCTATCCGCCCCATGCATCGCAGATGTCGCTTAAACAGCGCATGCGCTGGTCAGAGGCACGGATGACGCAACGTATCGACCCGGGCAATACCGATACCTATATGATTACCGATTACCGGGCGAAGACGCTGACGGTGATCGACCCGGACCGGCGGATCAGGACCATTGTTCCCGCGCCGGGTGCGGCCTCTGTCGATCCATCACGCCGGGCGGAAGGGACATGGCTGCGTACCGGCAGCGCGACGGTGGCAGGCCATGCCTGTACCCTGTGGCAGACCAGTGATACCGACCAGCGCCAAAGCGAGATCTGCTATACCGATGATGGTGTCATGCTGCAGGTCGTGCGCGATGGCAAGGTGATGGTCCAGGCCACCACCATAGATACCGCGCCACAGGATTCCACCACGTTCGATGTGCCCTCCGGCCTGAAGGAAGTCCGGGCCGCCAACCCCTGAGGGCGGGTTTCTGGCCCGTCCGGACAATCTGCCTGTCCGATAAGGACTGGCGGTTTATAACGGCTGTTTTTTCCGGATATTTTCCCGATGCCCCCATGCGCGAGGGGGCAGGGAGACGCGCCCGCGCGGGTTTATGGCGCGAAAGGGGCGGGACGTGCCTGCAAATCGCCATGACCGCGATGTTACCTGTTCCCACGGCCGTCCCCCGACGGCATGGGTCAAGGGAGTTTCAGGGGCATGCGCGGTTTTATGCGGATAATGATGGTTGTGCCGGTGGTGGGGGGGATGCTGTTTGCCGCCCCATCCATGGCACAGGCCCACAGGGGCGCGGGTGATGCGTTTGTGGGGGGACTTGTCGGCGGGCTGGTGGGTGGAATGGTCGAAGGCGCCGTCATGAACGCCTATGGCCCGCCGCCACCACCCCCGCCGCCGCCCCGCCCGATGATGTATTACGCCCCACCGATGGCCTATGGGCCGCCCCCTCCGCCGCCGCCGGGTCCGTATGGTGGTTATGGCGGCGGGTATTACGGGCCGCCGCCTTACTGATGCATGCGGCGGGGGCGGTATCGGGCAGTCAGTGGCAGCCCATCAGGTGCCAGTCCATCAGGTCGCCGCCCATCAGGTTGCCGGTCGTGCGTGTCCGCTCACTTTCCAGCGCGCAGGGCGTGGACGGCCTTCATCACGGCGGCGACGTGGCCCGTCACCTTGACCTTGCGCCATGCCTGCACCAGCCGGCCCTGCGCATCGACCAGGAAGGTCGCGCGTTCGATCCCCATATAGGTCCGGCCATACATGGATTTTTCGATCCATACGCCATAGGCCTCCGTCACCGCGCCTGTGGCGTCGGAGGCCAGGGGGAAGGACAGGTTCTGTGCATCCGCGAATTTCTCGATTGCGGGCATGGCATCGCGTGACACGCCAATGACGGTGATGCCGTCTTCCTTGCCCAGGTCCGACAGAGCTTCCTGAAAGCCACAGGCTTCCTTGGTGCAGCCCGACGTATTCGCCTTGGGATAGAAATACAGGACGAACGGCTTGCCCCGCAGTGCCGACAGGCTGACATGGCGGTCATGGCTTGCCGCCATGTCGAAATCGGGCACCGGTGCGCCGGGTTCGGGAAAGACGGGGGGTGAAGTCTCGTTCATCATGAAATGCCTTCGAAAGTCATCATGGGGTGCAGGGAGGGGGACACCCGCCATGCTGTTGTGTTTGTGTGGGGCTTTGTGCCGTTGCGCAATGGTTTCCTTCATGTCCCATCGTCGATGTTTCCGATGGGCGGCAATGGGCCGATCAGGCGGACGAACGTATCGCGCACACGTTGCGCCATGTCATCCATGCGCGCCAGCATGCCCTGTTCGTCGCGGGCATCGAGTTCGCGCATCATGATTTCCTGGGCCGCGGGGGGCAGCGCATCGGGAATTTCGGTACCCATCAGGATGCGCAGCATGCTTTGCGCCGAACGCCAGAACAGGTCCGCCCGCCGCAGCAGGCGCGCATCGGCGGCCGACAGCATCCCCGCGCGCGCCAGCCGTGTGAATGCCATGCGCGTGCATGGGGAACGCGCGCCGGGGGCAGCGGCAAGGAGTTGCAGGCCCTGTGCGATGAATTCGACCTCCATCAACCCACCCGCACGGCGTTTTATGTCCCACGGTCCCTGTGGCGGCAGGTCGCGCATCAGGCGTGCGCGCATGGAACAGACATCCGCGCGCAACGCATCTGCATGCAGCGCGCGTGCATTGCCGCTGGTGCCATCAAGTGCGGTGTCGATGGCCGCACGCAGGCGTTCGGCCATCGCGGGCGCACCCGCGATGATGCGCGCACGTGTCAGGGCCATGCGTTCCCACGTCCATGCCGATTCCGCATGGTAACGGCGGAACGACGACAGCGACACCGCGACCGGTCCCTTCGATCCCGACGGACGCAGGCGCATGTCGGCCTCATACAACGGCCCTTCGGCCCCCGGTGCGGTCAGCGTGGCGATGAAGGCATGCGCCAGCCGCACGTAATAGGTACCCGCCCCCAATGGCCGTGCCACCGGCGCGCCTGTTGCACGGCGCGTGCGTGGCACCACGCTTTCCATCACATCATCGGGGTGATCGAACACCAGCATCAGGTCAAGGTCGGACCCCGGCATCATCTCGCGCGATCCGGCCTTGCCCATCGCCACCACTGCCATCGCCCCGCCGGGCACGTGACCATGGCGTGCGCGGTGTTCGGTCATGACGGTGCGCAAAAGCCCGCGCATGACCGCATCGGCCATCGCGGTGCGCACACGCGCGGTGCGGTCCTCCGTCATGCGATGTTCCAGGCGCGCGACGGACAGGCGGAATTCCTCCCCACAGACCAGCCCGCGCAGCACCGGCAGCAGGCGTTCAGGTCCCATCGCCTGCGCCACATGCTGGCGTACCAGCAGTACGGCGGCACGTGCGGTGTCGTCCGCTGCCTCGATCGTGCTGGCATCCAGCAATCCGTCCAGTGCGGAGGGCGCCTGCGCCAGATGGTTGGCAAGGAACGCGGAACAGTCGAGTACGGTCATGATCCGGCGCACCAGCGCGGGATTGCGTTCCAGCAGCGACAGGAACTGCACCCCCGCCCATTGCCGTTCCAGCA
Source organism: Novacetimonas hansenii (assembly GCF_014843995.1). NCBI lineage: Bacteria > Pseudomonadati > Pseudomonadota > Alphaproteobacteria > Acetobacterales > Acetobacteraceae > Novacetimonas > Novacetimonas hansenii. The sequence goes on from NZ_CP062147.1 coordinate 1,156,703, forward strand.
GCGTGTCAAAGCGGCGCAGCACCGTCAGCGGATCGCGCCGCGCCCCGATTTCACGCAATATCCCCGGCAACAGGCGATGGAGCAGCATCCGTGCGCGGTCCGAACGCAGGGCGCGCAGGCGGTTGGTATCCCACCGTTGCAGGATGCCGCGCGCCGCGTCGAGCGTATCGGGTGCAAAGCCGGCCTGTTCAAGGTGCTCGCCCACCTGTGCGTCCTCTGGGGCGATGGTGTCGTCGGGACGGCCAGGTTCGGAGAACTGGTGTTCGAAAATGCGGCGCGACTGCTGCATGACGGGCAACATGGCGCGGGCGAGGGCGGGGCCGTCCACCTCATTCATGAAAATGGCGAACTGTGCGAATCTGTCGGTGGTTTCGGGCAGTTTGTGCGTCTGGTGGTCGGCGCGCATCTGCAGGCGATGTTCGACCTGTCGCATCATGTGATAGTTGCGCGACAGGATTGTGTATTGCGCATGCGTAATCAGTTCCGCCTGTGTCAGGTGCCGCAACGCACCCAGCGTCGTGGGGTCGCGCAGGTCGGGCCTGCGCCCACCCCAGACCAGTTGCAGCGCCTGTGCCACGAACTCCACTTCGCGGATGCCACCCTGGCCCAGTTTCACATCATGGCCCAGCAACCAGTCACGCATCGCGTCCGCGCAGGCGGGGGTGTCCGTCGCCATGTCGAGCAGCCCGCCACGCCCGGCATTCCGGTGCCTGTCGATGCGTGCTTTCATGTCATGGATGTCGTCAATCACCGCGAAATCAAGATGACGCCGCCAGACGAAGGGATGGATCGCGGCAAGGAAACGCTGTCCCGCGGCAATGTCGCCTGCGACGGGGCGGGCCTTTATCATGGCGGCGCGTTCCCATGTCCGTCCCATGCTTTCATAATAGGTGATGGCCGTGGGAAACGAGACGGCAAGGGGGGTGGCCGACGGATCTGGGCGCAGGCGCAGGTCGGTGCGGAAAACATACCCATCTGCATCGCGTGCTTCCATCAGGCCGACAAGGTCGCTAGTCATGCGGACGAAGATACGCCGCAGGTCCTCGTGTTCGGGGTGGCAGGCCGGGTCGTAAAGGACGATCAGGTCGATATCGGAGGAGTAGTTCAGTTCCCGCGCGCCCAATTTCCCCATGGCCAGGACGACAAAGCCGCTGCCGCGTGCAGCGTCGTCCGGGTCAGGCAGAACCAGATGGCCTGCATCATGGGCCGTGCGCAGCAGATGTCTGACCGCGACCTGCAGGGTTGTTTCGGCCAGGTGGCTCAGCGCGTGCGTCACCTGTTGCAGCGACCATGCCCCCCCGATATCCGCCAGTGCGATGGTAAGGGCGGCATGCCGCTTGGCCGTGCGCAGGGTATGGGCGATCGCGTGACGGGGCTGCTGTGGCGATTCGGCGCGCATGTCGGCAAGGATGTCGCGCATGACCCGGTCCGGCCCGTCGCGCAGAAGCCGGGCGAAGGTTTCGGTATCGCGTCGCGCAAGGTCCGACAGATAGGGGCTGTTGCCCCCCATGGCATCAAGCATCGCGGCGACAGCAGGCGCAGACAGCCACGCCATGTCCAGCCCGCATTCGGCAAAGGTGCGTTCCATGTCCTCATGCAGCAGATGTGCGCCGCGCGCATCGGCGGCCGGAGGCCAGGTGCAGGCATGCCAGCCGTGATGGAGATCGGGGCTGGTGGGAAGGTGGGACATCTGGGACAACCTGGGCAGCAATGGCGACGGGGCGCAGCGTGGACGCCATGAAGCATGATGGTCAAGACACCCCGCCGCCACCACCCCCGCCGTCCCCCACGCGGGATGTGTGGCTGCGCCTGATCGGGTTGCGTGTGGTGCGTGTGCTGGTCTGGACGGGGCTTGCGTGCATCGTGCTGCCTGCCGTGCTGCTGCTGGCGCTGACGTTGCGGCTGTCAACGGGGCCGATCGACGTGACGCCGATGGTGCGCATGATGACGCCGCTGTCGGTCCTGCATGGGCCGGGGGCCAGCCGGCGGCAGGGACGCCTGACGGTGCGGCAGGTGCGCCTTGGATGGAATGCGCTGCATGCGGGAATACGCAGCCCGCTGGAAGTATGGGCCGATGGCCTGTCCATCATGAGTGCGGATGGCACGCTGGCCAACAGCATCGAGCACGGCCATGTCGTGCTCGACACCCCTGCGCTGGTGCATGGTGACGTGGTGCTGGAACAACTGTCGGTAACTGGTGTCCGCCTTGCGCTGGCGCGTAACCCGGAAGGGGATATCGGTCTTGACCTTGGCCCCGGCACGCCCGAGGACAGCACCCATTCCCACGGACATTCGGTGGACCTGTCGCTGCTGCGGCGGATCATCGTGTCGGATGCGCAGGTAAAATTCAGTGACCAGATTTCGCAGCGCGTATGGCGCACGCGCGATGCCTCCGCCAACCTGCATGTCATTTCCCATCAGGGGCAGGTCGGGGCCAGCGGTTCGGTCAGCTTCATGCTGGAGGGCAATGGCAAGCACCTTGTCCTGCGGGGGGAGGGACAGCAGGATGCGCCGGGACGCATCAACTGGACGCTGAAGCTTGATCCCGTCAGTCCGTCCGCCTTCGCCCCGGGGCAGAAGGAGGTTGCGCCGCTCGACCTGCCGGTGGGCGGGACCTTGCAGGTGTTGCTGGCGTCCGGGGGAGGGGGGCAGTTCATGGCCCCGCGCACACTGGGCGCCTATCTGAAGGTTGGTAATGGTACGGTGGTGACGCGGCGTAACGGGACGGTGCTTGTTGGTGATGGGGAGGCCCATATTGTCGCGTCCTTTGACCCCGGCCCGGCCGATGCACCGTTCGACGGCCCCTTTCGCGCCACGTTGGAGAAGATGGTCGTACATCTGCGGGCACCGGGACATGCCGAAGATGACGGCAGCGGCCCGACGCTGACAGCCACGGGGAGCATGCATGCCTCCTCCATGCTGCATCCGCGTGATGTCGGCATCGGCATCTCGGCGGAGGCGCTGGCCCTTGATTTCGCCACGCTGGGTGATTTCTGGCCGCCTGGCGCGATGAAGGGCGCGCGCCGGTGGGTGACGGCGAACATAACGAAAGGCCATGTCAGCGAACTGCAGGCGCGTGTCGGGCTGGTCAGTCACGATGGCTGGGACGGGCTGGACCTGACATCGCTGACGGGTGACATCCGTGCAGAGGGGATGGAGCTGTACTGGCTGCGTCCGATCCCGCCGCTGCATGACATGGATGCCCACCTGACGTTCAAGGGGCCGGACGAAATCGCGATCAGCTTTGGCCATGCCTATCAGCTCGTGGATCGGACGGACCGTCACGTCAATGCGACCGGTATCGGCCGGATCGAGGTCGGGCCGGGATCAATGCTGATTACCGGCCTGATGAAGAAGATCCAGATGGGGGACATCAACACCACCTTGCAGGGCAATGCGCGTGATATCCTTGCCCTGCTGGCTGAGCCGAGGCTGAACGTGCTGTCACGCCACCCGATGAGCTTTACCTCCCCCTCCGGCAAGGCCAATGTCTCGCTGCATATCGCGCTGCCCCTTGATGCGCATGTCAAGCTGGCGCAGATCGACCTGCGCACGCATACCGACCTGGCACAGGTGCATCTGGGCAATGTGGTGATGGGCCGTGCCCTCGACAGCGGGCGTTTCGGGATCGACGCCTCGATCGACGGGCTGATGCTCAAGGGAACGGGGAACCTGTCGGGCATACCCTCCACCATCCTGTATACGATGGATTTCCGGTCCGGGCCGTCTGACCGCGCGGTTGAAAGCGCAAGCGTGCAGGGATACCTGACGCCCGGCGGTGTGCGTCGCGCCGGATTGGACATGGGCGAGCATTTCGGGGGCAGCGCCGCGCTGGATGTGGATTATGACCGTTATCCCGGTGGGCGGGCGCAGGTGGATATCGACCTCGACCTCAAGCACGCATCGCTTACCATTCCGATCTGGAGCAAGCGTGTGGGCGAAGATGCCAATGCGTCCGTGGTCATCAACCTTGACCACGGGCATGTGTCCTCCATCGAGGACATACGCGCGGCGGGTCCGGAACTTCTGATTGATGGGCATGCCGAAACGGCGGAGGGAACGGGCAGGCGCCTGATCCTGCACGGGTTCCGCGTGGGACGTTCGAACGGGAACGCGATTATCACCATCCCGGCGGGGGAGAAGGAGCCATATGGCGTATCGGTTGCGGCCCGGGTGCTCGACCTGTCGCCGTTGCTGACCTATCAGCGGCAGGCCGGGGCGACGGCCGATGGTGGTACCGCCGCCGCCCCGGCCAAGGGGTATCACATGCCCGAGGCCGCGAGTGGACGGGTGAAAAGCGCGCCGGGGCGGAGCTGGAACATCAATGTCGATGCCCGCACCGTCTTTTATACCAAGACACAGTCGATACAGGGTGTGCGCAGCCATCTGGAGGATGATGGCGTGCGGCTGACGCGCGCGTCATTTTCCATGACCGGGCCGACGCCTGCCTCCGCCACGCTGACGCCCGATGGCAAGAGCCGGGTGCTGTCGATGCATATCGCGGACCTTGGCGCGTTGCTTAAGGACATGAAGCTGGGGGATCGTATGGAGGGGGGACAGGTCGATCTGGAGGGAACATTCGATGACATGGATGCCAGCGCACCCTTTTCCGGTAATCTGACGACCGGGCCATTCGTCCTGCGGCAGGTGCCCACCGTGGTGCGTATGGTCAACAATGCCTCCATCTATGGCTGGATGAAGGCACCCCATGCACCGGAATTCGAGGTCGAACACGTCAAGATGCCCCTGACGTTTCGGGACGGTGTGGTCAATATTACCGATGGCCTCGTCAGCAATACGTCACTTGGGGCGACGGTTGCGGGGCGTATCAACCTGGATACGGCGACGCTTGACCTTGACGGGACAATCATCCCGGCCTTTGCCGTCAATGCGGCCCCCGGACACCTGCCGGGCGTGCTGGGTTGGCTGTTCAGCCCGGAAAAGAATGGTGGCGTGGTGTCGGCCACGTATCAGATCAACGGACCGTTCGATAACCCGAACGTGCATGTCAATCCGTATGCCCTGCTATTGCCCGGGTTCCTGCGCGACCTGGCCCATATCCATTAAGAGATTGTTTGAAAACAAGTACTTGATAAAAAAACAAGAAAAGTTTTTGGGTGCTGCTTTTTTTCAAAAGGGCGGCGTCTTCTGAAGCTTTTTAGAAAAAGCTTCACCAAAAACCTTTATAATTTCAGGGTGTTATCGAGCCTGACTTTTCAAACAGTCTTTAAGGTATCCCAAAATTCATGTCGTTATCAGGGATTGTTCGGGGAATGCCTTGCATTGATGAGGGAATGAAACAGTTTTGAAACGTTGCCGTATTTTTAACAAGAGGCGATGTCTTTTGATGTGATCTGGTGAAAACCGCCAAAAATTTGTTATTTCAGGCAGTTGAGTATTTTGACATTCCAAACGGCCTTTCAGTTTTTTGGGAGGTCTCATTTCAACATGCGTCCGTATAACTTATTGTAATCATGCGGTGTTTTTTTTGCGGGCTCTGTTTTCTGGAAGCGGCCTGAAGATATTGTATGTTTTGAAAAATTCGCCAGCTATCCAAAGTTTTTCCATTTCTTGGGAATTGTTCAAAAACAAATCATTGATAAAAAAAGAAAAGTTTTGGGTGCTGCTTTTTTTCAAAAAGGCGGCGTCTTCTGAAGCTTTTTAGAAAAAGCTTAACCAAAAACATTTATAATTTCATGATGTTATTGATCCTGCCTTTTCGGGTGGCCTCTTGCCCAACACCCTGTTGTCAGGCAGCCTCTTGAAAATAGGATTGCAAATTGCGGGCTTGTTGGGTGGCCGAAATTAAACCAATAATACGGTGTCCTTTTTTCTTTAACATTACTTGAAATGAAGTGTCCCCTTTCATGACGCGTCTTTTTCATCGTCGAAACGCACTGATGACCGCCGCTTCGCTGGCGGGGCTTTCCGCCCTGCCGGGATGTGCCGGTGCCCGCTCCCGCCGGTATGACCTGGACGCGGATGTGCGTCATATCCCGGTCATCCGGGCGCGTACGGACCGGATTGACCGTATCACGGTCTGCCTGCGTCCCTTCCGCGCCTCCGGGCCACGCCTTGGGGTCGAGCAGGTCGGGCGCAAGTCCGTGGTCCACAATTATGGCCATGGGGGAAGTGGCTGGTCGCTGTCATGGGGAACGGCGCAGCTTGCGGTGGAACGTGCGGTGACGGCATCCGGGCAGAAGGTGGGCGTGATTGGGTGCGGTGCGATCGGCCTGACCACCGCCATCGTTGCGCAGCAGGCGGGCGCGCAGGTGACGATCTATGCGCGCGAAATGCCGCCCTTCGTCCGTTCCGCCCGGGCTTCCGGAAGCTGGACGCCCGCGTCACGGATTGCGAAGACCAGCGACCTGACCCCGGAATTTACAGCACGGTGGGAGAGGATGGCCCGTTATTCCTTCTCCTGTTACCAGAACCTTCAGGGGTTGCCGGGAAATCCTGTCGAATGGGATACGTTTTATGGCCTGCAGGCGCGCGCACGTCGGCCGGTTTCGCCCGATCCCATCGGTTTCGCCGAAATGAACGACCGTTTGCGTGATATCGAACCGCAGGGGAACACGATCCCTGTCCATGACGGGCGCCTGCCCTATGACGAGGTGCGCAAGCAGCCGAACCTGATCTTCAACGTCACGACCTATACCGATTATCTCATGCGCCAGTTTTTTGAGCGTGGGGGCAAAATCCGTACCATGACGCTGCATCATCCATCAGAACTTACGGCGTTGCCGGAACCTGTCTTCATCAACTGCACCGGCTATGGTGCCCGTGCATTGTGGAATGACCAGAGCATCATTCCCATCCGGGGGCAGATCGCCTGGCTGATTCCGCAGCCCGAGGCGTTGTTCAGCATGGAATATGACAATGTCTATGTCGTGTCGCGGCGTGACGGTATCGTCGTGCAGTGGCAGGGGGAGGATATGGGGCATGGGTATAACCGCACTGATGAAACCCCAGATCTTGACGAGGCGCACAAGGGCGTCTCCATCATCAACGGTCTGTATAAAGGCATGGGATACAATGTCTGAGAGACTGTTTGAAAAGTCAGCCTCGATAACATACTGAAATTATAAAGATTTTTGGTGAAGCTTTTTCTAAAAAGCTTCAGAAGACGCCGCCTTTTTGAAAAAAGGCGGCACCCAAAAATTTTTCTTGTTTTGTATCAATGGCTTGTTTTCAAACAATATCTGAGCAGCGACCCGTAAAGAGGGCGCAGCAAAACAGTGTGCAATAAAACATTACGAACATGAAATATGCTTCGGGTCGGCCGCACCTAACGCTTTGGAAAGACGTTGCCTGTTGATGGGAAGGAAACGTCTGGAAACGTTTGTTTTACAACGGTCTATGCCTCTGTGGTGATTGCATCCCGCGATGGCAGCAAGAACAGCACCGTCAGCAAAGAACAGGCGATGCAGCCCGTGACATACCAGTAAAACCAGTCCTCATGCCCGGCCTGTTTGAACCACAGGGCCACATATTCCGCCGTTCCGCCAAATATGGACACCGTCAGCGCATAAGGCAGCGCCACGCCAAGGGCGCGGATACGCGCGGGAAACAGTTCTGCCTTGACCACCGCGTTGATGGATGTGTAGCCCGAAATGCACAGCAGCGCCGTAACCAGCAGCAGCAGTGCCGTCACGGGGGAATGGGCATGCGCCAGTGCGTGCATCAACGGGACGGTGACGCTGCATCCGATGATCCCGAATGACAGCAGCATCGGCCGCCGCCCGACACGATCCGACAGTGCGCCAAAAAGGGGTTGCGCCAGCGCGAATGCGGCAAGTGCGGTGGTGGAGATGACCGTCGAGGCTTCTTTGGTCAGGCCGGTCGTGTTGACGAGGTATTTTTGCATATAGATGGTGAAGGTATAGAACGCGACCGTCCCGCCAAGCGTCAGGCCACAGACGGAGACGACCTCTCTCGGGTGATGCAGCAGCACGCGCAGGCCGCCTTTTGCCGCCGGGTCGCGGGTTGCCCTGCTGAACTGCTCGCTTTCGGCCATGCCGCGCCTGAACCATAATACCGACAGCGCCAGCAGCGCGCCGATGCCGAACGGGATGCGCCACCCCCATGCCCCGATCTGTTGTGGTGTCAGTACAACGAACTGCAAGACCAGCAGCACGACAAGGGCGAGCAACTGCCCGGCCACCAGCGTGACGTACTGGAAACTGGCATAAAACCCGCGTTGCGCCGGGGGGGCGATTTCCGACAGGTATGTGGCGCTGGCGCCGTATTCCCCACCAAGGCTGAGTCCCTGCACCAGGCGTGCAAGCAGCAGGATGGCCGGCGCCAGGACGCCGATGCTGTCATATCCGGGACACAGCGCGATCGTCAGTGACCCCACGCACATCGCCAGCACTGACGTGCTGAGCGCAAAGCGACGTCCGTTCCGGTCGGCCACCAGCCCCATGATCCATCCCCCGATCGGGCGCATCAGGAACCCGATGGCAAAGATCGCCGCACTACGCAGAAGTTCTGCGGTCTGGTTCCCATGGGGGAAGAACGCATGGGCGAAATACAGCGAAAATGCCGCATAAACGTACCAGTCGTAATATTCGATCAGGTTGCCTGATGATCCGGCGATGATGCTGTGTATCCGCTGGCGCGTGGTCAGCGGGACATGGGGCGTGGGGGTGATGTCCATATAATTCCGAACGGTCCTGCGTCTGGGATGGAAGGGGGAGGTCTCTGCGATAATGCGAATATGATGAAGGCATTACGTCAAGTATTGTGTTGCGTCAGGCGTTGTAAGGCCCGGCGTTCAGGACCGGGCGATCGGCCTCATCTTCGGGGATGGTCCCGCTCAACGCGGCATGCAGGCGTTTTGTGTCCAGTTCATTTTCCCATCGCGCCAGTACAAGGGTGGCAACCGCATTGCCGATGATGTTCGTCAGCGACCGGCATTCCGACATGAAACGGTCGATCCCCAAAATCAGGGCCATGCCGCTGACGGGGACATCGGGTACCACCGCAAGTGTGGCCGCCAGTGTGACGAATCCCGCACCCGTCACGCCTGCCGCCCCTTTGGAACTGATCATCGCGACAAGCAGGAGTGAGACCTGCTGCCCCAGGTCCAGATGCACCCCGGTCGCCTGTGCAATGAACAGGGCGGACAGCGACATGTAGATATTGGTGCCATCCAGGTTGAAGGAATATCCCATGGGCACCACCAGCCCGACAACAGACGGCGCACAGCCTGCGTTCTCCATCTTGGTCATCAGTGTGGGCAGCGCGGATTCCGATGAACTCGTGCCCAGAACGATCAGCAGCTCTTCGCGCAGGTAGGCCAGCAGCGGCAGGATGCGAAACCCGTTATACCGCGCGACCAGTCCCAGCACGACAATGATGAACAGCGCCGACGTGGCGTAGAAAGTGGCGACAAGGAACGCAAGGTCCAGCACGGAACCGATGCCAAAACGCCCGATGGTGAACGCCATCGCCCCGAACGCCCCGACCGGTGCGGCCAGCATCACGAGCCGTACGACCCCAAAGACAAGTTCGGTCAACTGCTTGAACAGCGACAGGACCGCATGTCCGCGCGCGCCCATATGCGACAGGCTGATGCTGAACAGGATCGCAATCAGCAGCACTTGCAGGATATCACCCGAAACAAAGGCGCTGAGTACGGTGTCGGGGATGATGTTCAGCATGAACCCGCTGAAGGAATGGGCCTGTGCGCGCGCCACGAACGCGGCAACGGACTGGGTATCCAGTGTCGACAGGTCTGCATGCACACCTGCGCCGGGCCGCACGATATTGGCCACCAGCATCCCCACCACCAGTGCAAGGGTGGAAAATGTCAGGAAATAGACCATCGCCTTCCCCGCAAGGCGCCCGGCCTTGCCAAGGTCCGACAGGCCCGCGACACCGGTGACGACCGTCAGGAAAATGACCGGCGGGATGATCATCTTGACCAGCCGGATGAATCCATCGCCCAGCGGACGCAGCGCGGTTCCCGCATGGGGCCAGAAATGGCCGACCGCAATGCCTGCGACAACCGCAACGATGACCTGGAAATACAGGCTCCGAAACAGGGAACGCCGCTTTGGCGCGGTTGGCGGGGACACGTCGATCATGGTTGGCGCCTTGGTCAGGAAATCAGGTCCGGATGTGCCGGGAAAACGCGGAAGGGGATGCAGCCTATCGCGCCCCTGGCATATCGGGGATTGAAAAACTGGTGACCTGCCCGGAGGTAAAGGCCACAGCCGACATAGCATGAAGGGCAGATATTCCAAAAATGTATGGTCGGCCTGTTATATCTGCATTACAGGCTGTGGACATGGTTTGTTCTTTTGAATGGGAATCAATGGCTTTGGGGGGATATCAACCTTGTTCGATACGCTGAGCACGATCGCGATCTGGGCATCCGCGCTGGGGGCGGGGCTTGCGTGCCTGCTGCTGCTGGTGCTGCTGCGCCAGCGTGGGGACGGGCGCGGCGAAGAAGACCTGCTGGCGCGGCTGTATGTCATGATGGAGCGTGAAGGCACCGCCCGCATGGCCGATGCGCAGAACCAGCGCGGGCACCTTGCAGAGGTCGAACGCGTCCTGACCAGCCGGATCGAGCAGCGCCATCAGGACACATCCCAGGGCCTGGGACGCATCGCCAGTATCGTCAGCCGCGAGATGGGGGAAATGCGCCTCAGCCAGTCCGAGGCCCTGCGCATGATGGCCGCCGAGAGCGCCAGCCAGCTTGAGGCCATCCGCAGTGCAGTCAATGAGCGCCTGCACGAAGCGGTCGAGCGTCAGATGCAGACTTCGTTCCAGCGTGTACTGGAACAGCTTGCCGCCATGCAGAAGGCGATGGGCGAAGTCTCGGCCATGACCGCGCAGGTGGGCGATCTCAAGCGGCTGTTTTCCAACGTCAAGACGCGCGGCGGGTGGGGGGAGGCACAGTTGCGGGCCATCCTTGATGATGTGCTGCCCGAAGGGGCATACGAAATGAACTGCCGCCTGAGCGACAAGAGCCGCGATGTGGTGGAATTCGCCGTGCGTATGCCCGTCAAGGCATCCGTGCCCCCATTGCTGGCGATTGATTCCAAGTTCCCGACCGAGGCGTATGAACGGCTGTTGCAGGCGGTCGAGGACGTCAATCCCGACGCCGAACGCGCGGCCCGCCGCGCGCTGGAGACGACGTTGCGCATCGAGGCGCGCAAGATCGCGGCCAAATATATCCAGCCCCCCGTGACCGTGGAATTCGCCGTCCTCTACCTGCCGACCGACGGGCTGTATGCGGAGGTCGCGCGCATTCCCGGCCTGATTGACGAAATCGGCCGCACCAGCCGTGTCATCATCATGGGGCCGGGCCTGATGCCTGCGATGCTGCGTACGATTCACCTTGGCTATGTCACGCTGGCGCTGGAAAAGCGTACGGACGATATCGCCCGCCTGCTGGGGGCCACGCGGCAGGAAATGCTGCGGATGGATGACGTGCTTGAAAAACTGGCGCGCAATGCATCCGCCATGACGAATTCGATCGACGAGGCGCGGCGCCGTACCGGTATCGTGACGCGACAGTTACGCGACCTTGACACCGCTTCGTTCGTTGGGGACATGACGGAAGATCCCCTGTGCGAGGCAACCCCGCCTGTCGCCGCGCCGTTCGAGTGAAAGGGATTTTAATAGGCGCACGCCGCCTCCCTCGCGCATATTCGGAGATGCAATGATAGGTCCCACACCCCCTGATCGCGTTGACACCATGCCCCCCCCGGCCACGTCCACCGGGCCAAGCGTGCTGTTGGTTGAAGATGACGTCAAGATTGCGCAGGAAGTGGTGGAGGAACTCGAAAGTCGCCGTTTCCGGGTCCGTCATGAGGTGTCCGGCTCCCTGGGGCTGGAGGTCGGGCTTGCCCATGATTTCGACGTGATGATCGTCGATCGCATGCTGCCCGAACTGGATGGCCTCAGCCTGATTGAAACGTTGCGCGAACGCCGGGTGCGTGCGCCCGTGCTGGTGCTTTCCGCATTGTCGGCGGTCGATGACCGTGTCAGCGGCCTGAAGGCTGGCGGCGACGATTACCTGACCAAGCCCTTTGCGATGGAGGAACTGGCCGCGCGGCTGGAGGCGCTGCTGCGCCGTCCCAATAACTCGCGCGAGACGATGTTGCATGCCGGCCCGCTGGCGATGGACCTGATCGAACGCACCGTGACCCGCAATGGGGAACTGATCGAGCTGCTGCCGCGCGAATTCCGGCTGCTGGAATACCTGATGCGCAGGCCCGACCAGGTGCTGACGCGCAACATGCTGCTGGAGGATGTGTGGAATTACCGCTTCATCCCGCAGACCAACCTTGTTGACGTGCATATCGGCAAGCTGCGGCGCAAGGTGGATGAACCCGGTGCGCCCTCGCTGATCCAGAGCATACGCGGTGCCGGGTTCATGCTTCGTGTTTCAAAATGAACTGTTCCGCACCGCGACATTCCGCCTGACACTGGCGGTTGTCGCGGCCATGATCGGGTCCGCCGCGTTCCAGTTCTTCCTGGGCTACAGCCAGGCCACCGTGTTCGAGGCGCGGCGTTCGGACACATTGCTGTATCGCGAAGCCGCCCTGCTGCAGACCGAAAGCGCCGAGGATCTGGAACGCAAGGTCCGTGACCGCGCGACCGATGACCTGCGCGTCATCATGAATGTCACGACGCTGTTCAGTCAGGACCATCAGTATATCGTGGGCGACCTGCATAACTGGCCCGCCGGGCTGGTGGCGGACGGCCATGTCCATGAAATCAACATCAAGCCCCCCGTCAGGGCCACGCCGACCGATCATTCCCCGGGTGTCCTGCGCATGCTTGCGGTCGGGGTGCGCGGCGGGCGTGTCCTTGTGCTGGGGCGAAGCTGGCATATGCGCAGTGAACTGCGCCTGATGATGCGCCATTCGCTGCTGGTGTCGATCGTGCCCACGGTGCTGTTCGCGCTGATGACCGGCATCGTGCTCAGCCACCGTGCGCTTGCCCGCGTCAAGGACATGCACGAGGCCATCGACCGCATCATGGAAGGCGACCTGCACGAACGCCTGCCCGCCGGCCGACAGCGTGACGACCTCCAGCGCCTTGCGGGAAGCGTCAACAGGATGCTCGATCGCCTTGAACGCCTGATGGACGAGATACGTGACGTTGGCAACGATATCGCCCATGATCTGCGCACGCCGCTGACACGGGTGCGCGCGCGTCTTGACCGGGCGCGCGCGGCAGGACATTCGGCAGAGGCGCTGCGCAATGTCATCGCGCGCGCCATTGACGACCTTGACCAGTCCTTTGCCGTCATTACCGCGCTGCTGCGTATTGGTGAGATCGAGAACGGCCGCCGTCGGGTGGGGTTCGCGAGGGTGGACCTCGACAGCCTGGCCGATGACATTATCGACCTTTATGAACCGATTGCCGAAAGCAAGGGCATTACGCTTGCGCATGTGCGCGGACAACGGGTGGGAGAGGTGTTTGGCGACCGCGACCTGTTGATCGAGGTGCTGGCCAACCTGGTGGATAACGCCATGAAGTTCACCCCCGAAGGCGGCCATGTCACGATCCGCACGTCCGAGGACGCGCAGGGTGTGGTGTTACAGGTCGAAGATACGGGAATCGGCATCCCGCCCGAGGAACGAAGGGCGGTGACGGGGCGTTTCTATCGGTCCGACAAAAGCAGGCATGTCCCCGGAAGCGGGCTGGGGCTGAGCCTTGTATGGGCGATCGTGCAACTTCATAACGCCAGCCTGCGTATTGGTGCGGCGCGGTGCGACACTGCCCTGCCGGGTGCGGTTTTCACGATCTGTTTCGCCCCCCTTTCGCACACGCTCATTCCCGGCGAGGAGGCGGCGTGAAGGACATTAAACAGAATTTTCATTTGTCTGGAGCGTTCCTCATTTTAACACCAGATGAGGGATGGAGAGATTATGACGATGCATGAGCAAGCCTTGCCGGGCGCACGCGATGGGAACATCCTGTCCCTGCCCGCAACGGAAAACGCGGCCGATGGCCGCACTCCAGCGCCGGAGGAAATAACCCGCGCATGAATGGTATCGTTGTTACCGCGCTCAAGCGGCCTTACACATTCGTCGTCCTGTCCATCCTGATTGTTGTTTTCGGCGTGCGTGGCCTGCTGCGTACGCCCACCGACGTTTTCCCCAGCATCAATATCCCCGTCGTCGCGATCTGCTGGACCTATACCGGCCTGATGCCGGAGGACATGTCAGGACGTGTCGTCTATTATTATGAACGTGCGCTGACCGCGACGGTCAACAATATCGAACATATCGAAAGCCAGTCCTATTACGGGCGTGGCATCGTCAAGGTCTTCTTCCAGCCCGGCACGGATACCGCCGTGGCCCAGACGCAGATCACATCGGTATCACAGACGGTCATCAAACAGATGCCCGCGGGCATGACCCCGCCGCTGGTGCTGACCTATAACGCGTCCTCTGTCCCGGTGCTGACGTTGCAGGTGTCGTCTGATTCGATGACCGCCTCGCAGATCTATGACATGTCGTCCAACCTGATCCGCCCCGCGCTGGTGTCGGTCGCGGGCGCCGCCATTCCGAACCCCTATGGCGGACAGCCGGGCAACATCATGGTTGACCTGGACCAGACGAAGCTGCTGGCGCATGGCCTGTCGGCAACCGATATCGGCAATGCACTGGGCAAGCAGAACATCGTGCTGCCTGCCGGTGACCAGCAGATTGGCGCCTTCGATTACATGGTGCAGACCAATGCCTCGCCAGAGGTGATCGACACCTTCAACAACATGCCGATCAAGCAGGAAGGTAATTCCGTCGTCTACCTGCGTGATGTGGCATGGGTGCATGCCGGCGGCCCGCCGCAGACCAATATGGTGCTGGTCAAGGGGCACCAGGCGGTCCTGATTGTCATCATGAAAAGTGGTGACGCCTCCACACTTGCGGTCGTCAGCGGGGTCAAGGCGCTGCTGCCGGGTATCATAAAGACGCTGCCGGCCGGGGTGAACATCACCGTGCTGGGCGATGCCTCCACCTTTGTGAAGGAGGCTGTGCGCGACGTGGTGCAGGAAATGGGCACCGCGGCGCTGCTGACCAGTCTGGTCGTGCTGCTGTTCCTCGGGTCATGGCGATCTACGGTCATCATCGCAACCTCCATCCCGCTGGCGATGCTGTGTTCGGTCATCGGGCTGGGGATGGCGGGGCAGACGATCAACGTCATGACGCTTGGCGGGCTTGCGCTGGCGGTTGGTATCCTTGTCGATGACGCCACCGTCATGATCGAGAATATCGACGCCCATCTGGAAATGGACAAGGATCTGGAAACCGCGATCATCGACGCGGCGAACCAGATCGTCATCCCCACCTTCGTCTCCACCTTGTGTATCTGTATCGTGTGGATGCCGCTGTTCCAGTTGACGGGGGTGGCGGGGTGGCTGTTCATGCCGATGGCCGAAGCCATCATCTTTGCCATGATCGCATCGTTCATCCTGTCGCGCACGCTGGTGCCGACGATGGCGAAATACATGCTTGCGGCCCAGGTGGCCGCCCACCATGCGCTGGCGACGGGGCAGGCGGCCCCGTCGCAGAGCATCTTTGCGCGGTTCCAGCGCGGGTTCGAGGCGTATTTCGTCCTTTTCCGCAATCGCTACCGCGAGATCCTGATCCGCCTGCTGGCGACGCGCAGGCGCTTCGTGCCGCTGTTTTCGATACTGGCGTTCTGTTCGCTCGGGCTGCTGTTCTTTGCGGGGCAGGATTTCTTCCCCGAAATCAATTCGAACGCGCTGTCGATCCATATGCGCGCGCCGCTTGGCACCAAGATCGCCGAGGCAGGCAAGATTTCCATGCTGGTGAATGACGAGATCGACCGCCTGCTGCCCGGGGAGGTCGAGGGCATCGTCAATAATTGTGGCCTGCCATTCAGTCCGCTGAACCAGGCCTTCATTCCCACGCCCACCGTCGGCACGCAGGACTGCGACCTGACGGTGACGCTGAAGGATGAGGAAGCGCCGGTTGCGAAATACCGTGCCGTCCTGCGCAAGGGACTGGCGGAGAAATTCCCCGGCACCGAAATCACCTTCATGCCTGCCGACCTGACGGCCAAGATCCTGAATTTCGGCCTGCCCGCGCCAATCGACGTGCAGGTATCGGGCCGTAACCTGTATGGTAATTTCGATTTCGCGCAGCACCTTGCAGCGCGCCTGCGCAAGATTACCGGCGTGACCGACGTTGCGGTGCAGGAACCGATGAATACCCCCACCTTGCGCGTCAATGCGCGCCGGACCTATGCGCTGGGGACCGGCCTGACGGAAGCGGACGTGGCGAACAATGCGCTTGCCGTGCTGTCGGGCAGCGGCCAGGTCGCGCCCACCTATTGGCTGGACCCCAAGACCGGGGTGTCGCATCTGGTGGATATCCAGACACCGTTGCAGTTCCTGCAGACGATGAACGACCTGGAGACGATCCCCATCGACCGGGGGGACGGTAACCCGCGGAACCTGCCGCCGCAGATCCTTGGCGGTCTCAGCCAGATCGTGCAGACCGGCACGCCGGGGGAGGTCGCGCATTACAACATCATGCCGGTCTTCAACATCTATGCCACGAACGAGGGGCTGGACCTTGGCACCGTCTCACGCGAGGTGACGCGTGTGGTGGAGGAGGAGCGCAAGTCGCTGCCCCATGGGTCAAGCCTGTATGTCCGTGGGCAGGCGACGACCATGAACGGCGCGTATGTGCAGCTCATTTCCGGTCTCGCGATGTCGATCCTGCTGGTCTACCTGATCATTGTCGTCAATTTTCAGTCGTGGCTTGACCCCTTCATCATCATCACCGCGTTGCCCGGCGCGCTGGCCGGTATCGCGTGGAGCCTGTTCCTGACGCATACCGCGCTGTCGGTGCCGGCGCTGACGGGGGCGATCATGTGCATGGGCACCGCGACGGCGAACTCAATCCTGGTGGTGTCCTTCGCGCGTGAGCGGATGGACCTGCACGGTGATGCGGTCAAGGCCGCGATCGAGGCGGGATATGAACGTATCCGTCCCGTGCTGATGACCGCATCGGCCATGATTATCGGCATGCTGCCCATGTCGCTGAGCAATTCGCAGAACGCGCCGCTGGGCCGCGCGGTGATGGGCGGACTGATGGTGGCCACGTGCGCCACGCTCCTGTTCGTGCCATGCGTGTTCGCGCTTATTCATTCACGAAAATCCAAGACCACGACTGCCGAGGGAGAACGCGCATGACGGGCGCCGATGATATCAAGGGCCAGCGCGGGCGCGGCGGCAGGATCTGGGTCTGGCTGGGGGTGGTCGTGGTGGCCGTCATCGTTGTCGGCGGGATTGTCGAACGCCGCATGCATGTCGAAAGCCTGAGCCGCCAGACAGCCGATGCCGCCATCCCGCGCGTGCAGGTGATCGAGCCGGAACACGGGCCAAAGACACGCACGCTGGACCTGCCGGGCAATATCTCCGCATGGTACCAGGCCCCGATCTATGCGCAGGTCTCGGGCTATGTGCAGATGTGGTACAAGGATATCGGTGCGAATGTGAAGGCAGGCGAAATCCTGGCCACGATCGACACGCCGGGCCTTGATGCGCAGTATGCCGCGTCCAAGGCCAATTTCGACGTTGCAATGGCCCGTTACAAGCTGGCGCAGATCACGGCGAAACGCTGGAAGGCGTTGCAGGGCACGCAGGCTGTCTCTCAGCAGGAGGTCGATGTGCAGGCCGCCAATGCCGAGGCGCAGGCCGCCGAGGTCGAGGCCGCCCGACATGAGGTGTCGCGTTATGCCGCGCTGATCGGGTTCAAGCAGATCGTCGCCCCGTTTGATGGTGTGGTGACATCACGTCTGGCTGACGTGGGTGATTATGTGAATGCGGGCGGTGGGGATGTCTCCTCCCACGGGACGGCAAGTGAGCTGTTCAGTGTGGCGGACGTGCATCGCATGCGTATCTTTGTGTCCGTGCCACAGGATTATGCCGACATCATCGGGCCCAAGCTGACGGGCGACATCACCGTGCCGCAATATCCGGGACGGGTCTTCAAGGCGAAGTTCCTTGCCACGGCCAAGGCGTTCAATGCCTCCACCCGCACGGTGACGACCGAACTGGTGGTTGATAATGACAAACGTGAACTGTGGCCCGATTCCTATGCCACCGTGCATTTCACCGCGCCGGGGGACCCTGATATCCTGATCCTGCCCGAAGGTGCGCTGCTGTTCCGTGCGCAGGGCATGCAGGTGGCGGTGGTCGATGACCATAACCGCATCAGGCTGCGTAATGTCACCGTGGGTACGAACCTTGGCACCAAGGTGCAGATACTCGCGGGCGTGGGGCTGCATGACCGTGTGGTCAACAACCCGTCTTCCGGCCTGCTGGAGGGACAGGAAGTGTATCTTGTCGGCTCCACCCCCGGATATAACGATGTCGGTGCGTCCGCGATGGCGAAGACCCCGGCGCGTGAAAGCACGAAGGACGACGATGTCCGGGCCATGCCCGCGGATCAGGGGGCGACGGACGCCGGGGCGCGCCGATGAGGGGCGGCCTCATGTGGGGGCGGGCACGCCGCCAGTCGATGCGCGCGGCCTGCCTTGCCGGATGCGCGATGATGGCTGCGGGCCTTGGCGGGTGTGTGGACCTTGCGCCGAAATACAGGCACGCGCACTACCTCTATCCCGATAACTGGCAGGGGGAGGGCATCATGCATTATGGTGCCCCCGCCGATGGTGCGCCGCGTGGCGACTGGTGGGTGGTCTTTAACGACCCGCTCCTCAACAAGCTGGAGGAGAGGGCGGGCCGCCTGAACCCTGATCTGCAGGCCGCGGCTGAAACCTTTACGCAGGCACGCGACCTGTCGGCGGAGGCGGCGTCGGCGCTGTATCCGCAGATCGGTGGCAATGCAGGGGCATCCAATAACCAGTCGTCGCAGCACCGGCTATGGCGTGGGGCGGGTGCCCAGGGCCCCACCTATATGTCATCGCAGCAGTGGGGGGCCAGCGTCCGGTGGGAGCCTGATTTCTGGTCTGAAATCCGCAACCGCAAACGTATGCGCCAGCAGCAGGCACAGGCCGCCGCCGCCGATTTCGCCGTGGCGCGGCTGAGTATCCAGTCCGAACTGGCTAATGATTATATGCAGTTGCGTGGCATGGACGCGCAGCATGCGGTGTATCAGGACTCGATCAGATATTACCAGACGGCGGTGCAGATCACCCAGATGCGTCAGGCCGGGGCGATCGCGGCAGGTATTGACGTATCGCGCGCGCAGACACAGCTTTCGGCCACGCAGGCGTCCGACACCGACCTGCAGGCCCGCCGCGCGGTGATGGAACATGCGATTGCGGTGCTGGTGAACACCTCGCCATCCGCCTTTCATATCACGCCGATTACCGAAATCCGCTTCCCGAAGGTGAAGATCGCGGTGGGGCTGCCTTCCACCCTGCTGGAACGCCGTCCCGATGTCGCCAGTGCCGAACGCAACATGGCGCAGGCAAACCGGGCGATTGGCGTGTCGCGCGCGGCATTTTATCCACATGTAACCTTCAGCGCGATGGCGGGGTTCATGGATAATGGCTTTACCCTCGATAAGGTCGCGAACGGCATGTACAATTATGCCGCGCAGGCTGTGCTGCCCCTGTTCCAGGGGGGGATGCGGCGCGCCGAACTGCAACGTAGCTGGTCGCAATACCGTCAGGCGGAAGACCGGTATCGCGCCACGGTGCTTGCCGCGTTCAAGGATGTGGAGGACGGGTTGAGCCTGACCCATGACCTTGATGTCGAGGCGGGGCAGGAAGGCGAGGCCGTCAAGGCGTCGCTGCGCACACAGAACATGACGATGCAGCTTTATACCGGCGGCCTGACCAACTACCTTGACGTGGTGGTGGCACAGGTGGCGGCGCTGACTGCACGCATCGCCCAGGTGCAGGTGGAGACCCGCTACATGCAGGCGCAGGTCGAACTGATCCGCGCGCTTGGCGGGGGATGGGACAGCAGCCAGTTGCCGAACCACCGGCAGATCCGTCCGTTTGGCCCGCTGCAATATTCCCACCTGCGGATTCCCAAGGCCGCAGGTGGCGTAAATGTCGATAATGGCGCGGAGTCGAAGGACCTCGAAATGCCTGCCCTGCCCGCGCAGGGGTTGACAGCACCCCCGAATCAGCGGTAGGTGCCCGCCTCTTATCGGAACGCGGGAGGTCCATTGCCCTTGTCACATCATGGCAGGGGTGACCGCCAGAACCGCGGTCCGGGTGAAACAGTCAGGAGCCCCGGATATGGCCAAAAAAATCGTTGGCTACATCAAGCTGCAGATCCCCGCCGGCAAGGCGAATCCCTCCCCGCCGGTTGGTCCGGCCCTTGGTCAGCGCGGCCTGAACATCATGCAGTTCTGCAAGGAGTTCAACGCGAAGACGCAGGGTATGGAACCGGGGATGCCCATTCCCGTGGTCATCACCGCCTATGCTGACCGCACCTTCAGCTTCATCACGAAGACCCCGCCGAACACCTATTTCCTGATGAAGGCCGCCAAGGTCAACAAGGGAAGTTCCACCGTTGGCAAGTCCGCGACGGTTGGCAAGGTGACGATTGCGCAGCTGCGCGAGATCGCCGAGGTGAAGATGAAAGACATGAACGCCAATGACATCGACGGCGCCGTGCGCATGCTGACCGGTTCAGCGCGCTCCATCGGCCTCGACGTGGTGGAGGGCTAAAGTCCATGGCAAAGAACAAGCGTCTGGCCGCCGCGCGCGCCAATGTTGATGCGACCAAGGCCTATGGCCTGGACGAAGCCATCTCCCTGGTGAAGCAGGGTGCGAAGGCGAAGTTTGACGAGACGGTCGAAATCTCCATGAACCTGGGCATTGACCCGCGTCATGCCGACCAGATGGTCCGTGGCCTGCTGTCCCTGCCGAATGGTACGGGCAAGACCCTGCGCGTTGGCGTGTTCGCCCGTGGCCCGAAGGCCGAGGAAGCGACTGCCGCCGGGGCCGATGTTGTCGGTGCCGAAGACCTGGCCGCCAAGGTGCAGGCTGGCGAGATCGAGTTCGACCGCTGCATCGCGACGCCGGACATGATGGCGCTGGTCGGCCGTCTGGGCAAGATCCTTGGCCCGCGTGGCCTGATGCCCAACCCGAAGCTGGGCACGGTCACGATGGATGTGAAGGGCGCCGTTACCGCGGCGAAGTCCGGTCAGGTCGAATACCGTGCGGAAAAGGCCGGTATCGTGCATGCCGGTATCGGCAAGGCCTCGTTCGACGAAGCCAAGCTTGCTGAAAACATCCGCGCATTCGTCGATGCGGTGCAGAAGGCCCGTCCCACGGGCGCGAAGGGCACCTACATCAAGAAGGTGTCCCTGTCGTCCACGATGGGACCGGGTGTGCATCTCGATGTGGCGACGCTCGCCGCATCCTGATGAAGGATTGTCCCGCCCCTGATGGGGTGGGATAAAAGGGAATGGCCCGTCCTGCGGGCCGTTTTCCGAACCTGTCCATGACCGGATGTGGCCTTGTGCCTTGATTACCCCTGTGGGGTTGCAGCCGGAAGACGGGGATTGCCGGGCCGCAGGTGCATGTCACCTGACACTGGTTGTTCCGTTTACAAAGGACAGGCGAACCGGGGCAGGCCCATGTTGGGCAGGCCCCAAGGGTAAACCCAATCCACCAGGTTTTCTGGTGGATGACGATGGAGACGGGATTTGGACCGTACGGAGAAGCGGGAGTTTGTTGCCTCCCTCGCGGCCGTGTTCGCCGAGACGTCCATGGTCGTTGTCACCCGTAATGACGGGCTGACGGTGGCTGATGTGACGGAACTTCGGCGGCGTGTGCGCGCGGCCGGAGCGACTTACAAGGTCGCGAAGAACCGGCTGGCCAATCTCGCCCTGGCAGGGACCCAGTTCGAAGGCATCGCGCCGCTGCTGAAGGGGCCGACCGCGATTTCGTGGGCGGATGAACCTGTTGCAGTTGCAAAGGTGCTGGTCGAGTTCGCCAAAACCAATGACAAGCTTGTTCTGCTCGGCGGATCGCTTGGCTCCCAGACACTGAGTGTCGAGGGTGTCAAGGCGCTGGCGGAACTGCCCTCCCTGGACGTGCTCCGGGCGCAGCTGGTGGGGCTTATCTCCACGCCGGCAACGCGCATCGCGGGCGTGCTGCAGGCGCCGGGCGGACAGCTTGCACGGGTTTTTGGTGCCTATGCCAAGACGGGCGAGGCAGCCTAGCCACCCCTGTCCCGGTAAGCCGGGATATCAACAAAATGGTACTTTTCCGAAATTTCGGGATTGTGCCACGCCAACCAGTGTATAAATTAGGAAGACTGAATCATGGCCGATCTGAACAAACTTGTTGACGAACTGTCCGCTCTTACGGTTCTCGAAGCTGCTGAGCTGTCGAAGCTGCTCGAAGAGAAGTGGGGCGTTTCCGCTGCTGCTCCGGTTGCTGTTGCTGCCGCTGCTGCTGCTCCGGCCGCTGCTGCTGAGGAAAAGACCGAATTCGACGTGGTGCTGGCGAAGGCTGGCGACAAGAAGATCAACGTCATCAAGGAAATCCGTGGCATCACGGGCCTGGGCCTGAAGGAAGCCAAGGACCTGGTCGAGGGCGCGCCCAAGACCGTCAAGGAAGGCGTCAGCAAGGATGAAGCCGAGAAGATCAAGAAGACCCTTGAAGATAACGGCGCTTCTGTCGAAATCAAATAAGATGTATCCTGTCAGCATTCCCTGTTGTGGATGTTGAGATGATATTCAGGTGAGGGTGGAGGTCGTCAGACCTCCGCCCCCTTGGGCGTTACAGGCACCCTGACCGTCAAGGTCTCGGGTGCCTTTGGCGGTAGAAGGGGCCGTCCTCAAGTCATGTGAAGGGACGGGTCCGGGGTTGGTCCATGAGGATGGGCAACCTGAAAGAATTTCTGGATCTGTCTTTGTCCCGAGCCGCAAGGCCATGATGGAGGACGGGGAGCAGGTCTGTGTGGATGGGGGCTGGATAGGCGATGAACGCGATTACGAAATCGTTCACGGGACGCAAACGCATCCGCAAGAGCTTCGGGCGTATACCCGAAATCGCTCCGATGCCCAATCTGATCGACGTGCAGCGTGCCAGTTACGAGGCATTCCTGCAGATGAACGTGTCACCCGACAGCCGGACGCCGACCGGTTTGCAGGAAGTGTTCCGTTCCGTCTTTCCGATCAATGATTTTGCCGGACGTGGGCGACTCGAATTCGTCAGCTATGAACTCGAAGAGCCGAAATACGATGTTGAGGAATGCATCCAGCGCGGGCTGACCTTTGCCGCGCCGCTGAAGGTGATCCTGCGCCTGATCGTGTGGGACGTGGATGAGGATACGGGATCGCGTTCGATCCGCGATATCAAGGAACAGCCGGTCTATATGGGCGACATGCCGCTCATGACCGACAACGGCACGTTCATCATCAACGGGACCGAGCGCGTCATCGTCAGCCAGATGCATCGCAGCCCCGGCGTGTTTTTCGACCACGACAAGGGCAAGACCCATTCATCGGGCAAGTTCCTGTTCGCCGCACGCGTCATTCCGTATCGTGGGTCGTGGCTGGATTTCGAATTCGACAGTAAGGACCTGATCTACGTCCGCATCGACCGCAAGCGCAAGCTGCCGGTCACGACGCTTCTGTACGCGCTGGAGGGCGAGGAATCGCGAGCCGCGCGCGAAGCGAAGGCGGCCGAGGGCGGCGACGTCGATTCCATGGAAATCCAGGGCATGAGCCCCGATGAAATCCTTGGCTATTTCTATGGCCAGGTCGAGTTCATCAAGAGCGGAAAGGGATGGGCCCGCCGTTTTGACCCCGATGCGTTCCGTGGCCAGAAGCTGCTGGAACCGCTGGTGGATGCCGATACGGGTGAGATCGTTGCCCAGGTGGACACCAAGCTGACGGCGCGTATGGTCCGCAAGATCGCGGAAACCACAAAGGACGTGCTGGTCGGTCCCGCAGGGCTGATCGGGCGTTTCATCGCGTTCGACATGGTCAACCCCGACACGGGCGAGATCTTTGCCGAAGCTGGTGATGAACTGACCGAAACCCGCCTTGAGGCGCTGGAGGCCGATGGTGTCACCAAGCTGGTGACGCTTGCGATCGATGCGACCAATGGTCCGTGGATCCGCAATACGCTTGCGATTGACAAGAACACATCGCGTGACGATGCGCTGACCGATATCTATCGTGTCATGCGTCCTGGCGAACCGCCGACGCCGGAAACGGCGGAAGCCATGTTCTCCGGCCTGTTCTTCGACCCTGACCGCTATGACCTGTCCGCCGTTGGCCGCGTGAAGATGAACATGCGCCTGGGGGTTGACGTGCCTGACACCGTGCGTGTCCTGCGTAAGGAAGACATCCTGCGCACGGTCAAGATCATGTGCGAGCTGAAGGACGGTCGCGGTGCGATCGACGATATCGACAATCTTGGCAACCGTCGTGTCCGTTCGGTCGGCGAACTGATGGAAAACCAGTATCGTGTCGGCCTGCTGCGTATGGAGCGTGCGATTCGCGAACGCATGGGGTCCGTCGATATCGACACGGTCATGCCGCATGACCTGATCAATGCGAAGCCTGCCGCCGCCGCCGTGCGCGAATTCTTTGGCTCCTCGCAGCTCAGCCAGTTCATGGACCAGACCAACCCCCTGTCGGAAGTTACGCACAAGCGTCGCCTTTCGGCGCTTGGTCCGGGTGGTCTGACGCGTGAGCGCGCGGGCTTTGAGGTTCGTGACGTCCACCCGACACATTATGGCCGCATCTGCCCGATCGAAACGCCGGAAGGCCCGAACATTGGTCTGATCAACTCCCTTGCGACCTATGCCAAGGTCAACAAGTACGGATTCATCGAAACCCCGTACCGCATGGTCGAGGGCGGTGTCCTGCAGAGCGGCTGGAAATACCTGTCCGCGATGGAGGAAGACAAGCTCATCGTCGCGCAGGCGGACGCAGAGCAGGATGCCCACGGGAAGCTGACGGACGAGCTGGTGTCAGTGCGTCGTGGCGGTGATTTCCGTCAGGTCCTGCCCGATGAGGTGACGGCCTGTGACGTGTCGCCCAAGCAGCTTGTGTCGGTTGCCGCGGCCCTGATCCCGTTCCTTGAAAACGATGACGCAAACCGCGCGCTGATGGGATCGAACATGCAGCGCCAGGCGGTGCCGCTGGTGCGTTCCGACGCGCCGCTGGTTGGCACCGGGATGGAAGCGGCCGTCGCCCATGATTCGGGTGCGACCATTGTTGCCCGGCGTCGTGGCATCGTGGACCAGATCGACGGTGCGCGTATCGTGGTGCGTGCAACCGACGATGCGGGTGCGACGCAGGGTGTCGATATCTATCGCCTGCGCAAATATATGCGTTCGAACCAGTCCACCTGCATCAACCAGCGTCCGCTGGTCCGCGTGGGGGATCAGGTTTCGGCGGGCGAGATCATCGCTGATGGTCCTTCCACCGAACTTGGTGAACTGGCGCTGGGGCGGAACGTGCTGGTCGCGTTCATGCCGTGGAACGGCTACAACTTCGAAGATTCGATCCTGATTTCCGAACGCATCGCGCGTGATGACGTCTTTACCTCGATCCATATCGAGGAATTCGAGGTCATGGCCCGTGATACGAAGCTGGGCCAGGAGGAAATCACCCGCGACATCCCCAATGTTGGCGAAGAAGCGCTGCGTAACCTTGACGAAGCCGGCATCGTCTATGTCGGCGCAGAGGTGAATCCGGGCGATATCCTGATTGGTAAGGTCACGCCAAAGGGCGAAAGCCCGATGACGCCGGAAGAAAAGCTGCTGCGCGCCATCTTTGGTGAAAAGGCATCCGACGTCCGCGATACCTCGCTGAAGCTGCCGCCGGGCACCAGTGGCACGATTGTTGATGTGCGTGTCTTCTCCCGCCGTGGCGTGGACAAGGATGAGCGCGCGATGGCGATCGAACGCGCGGAGATCGAGCGTCTGGCGAAGGACCGCGATGACGAGCGCGCCATTCAGGAGCGTTCCTTCTACAACCGTCTGCGTGAACATCTGATCGGGCAGACGGCAGGGGCGGGCTTCAAGGGTATCCGTTCTGGCACGCCGATCACGGACGAGGTCCTGTCGGAGCATCCGCGTGGTGCGTGGCGCAATGTCACCGTGACGTCCGATGCGGTGATGGCCGAACTGGAAGTCCTGCGTCGTGAGTTCGATACGGCGGTGTCGCGCATTCAGGCACGTTTCGACAACAAGGTCGAAAAGCTGCAGCGTGGCGACGAACTGCCGCCGGGCGTGATGAAGATGGTCAAGGTGTTCGTCGCGGTGAAGCGCAAGCTGCAACCGGGTGACAAGATGGCCGGTCGCCATGGCAACAAGGGTGTTGTCTCCCGCGTCGTACCGGTGGAGGACATGCCGTTCCTTGAGGACGGCACCCCCGTGGACCTGCTGCTCAACCCGCTTGGCGTGCCGTCGCGCATGAATGTGGGGCAGATCCTTGAAACCCACCTTGGCTGGGCCTGCGCCAATATCGGTCGCGGGATCGGGCAGCTTGTCGATACCTATCACAAGACGGGTGAGAAGCGGCAGGAACTGCTTGACGAACTGCGTTCCGTCTATGGCGAGGATGCTTTCGCAGCCAATATCGCCGATATGACGGATGCCCAGTTGCTTGAACTGTCGAATAACCTGCGCAAGGGCGTGCCCATTGCGACGCCGGTGTTCGATGGTGCGTCGATCCCGGACATCGAAGCGATGCTGGAGAAGGCCGGGCTCGACAAGTCGGGGCAGTCGCAGTTGATCGACGGTCGCACGGGTGAGCCGTTTGAGCGCAAGACCACGGTCGGCTACATCTATATGCTGAAGCTGCATCATCTTGTGGACGACAAGATCCATGCCCGTTCGATCGGTCCGTATTCGCTGGTCACACAGCAGCCGCTGGGTGGTAAGGCGCAGTTCGGTGGACAGCGTTTCGGTGAAATGGAAGTCTGGGCGCTCGAAGCCTATGGGGCGGCCTACACGCTGCAGGAAATGCTGACGGTGAAGTCCGATGACGTGTCGGGCCGCACCAAGGTCTATGAAGCCATCGTGCGCGAGCAGGATGATTTCGAGGCCGGCATCCCCGAAAGCTTCAACGTCCTGATCAAGGAACTGAAGTCGCTGGGCCTGAACGTGGATCTGGAACAGAGCGGTAGCTGATCGTTCCATGAACAAGGTAACGACCCGTCCATACGTTTTATTTTCAGGGATGGGGGCAGATAGTCGGTCTGCCCTCGTTCTTTTCCCTCAGGGGGTTTGCGGCGCATGAATGAACTCATGAAGATCCTTGGCCAGACGGGCCAGGCGATGACCTTCGACCAGATCAAGATCCAGCTCGCCTCGGCCGAGCAGATCCGGTCATGGTCCTATGGCGAGATCAAGAAGCCCGAGACCATCAATTATCGCACCTTCAAGCCGGAGCGCGATGGTCTGTTCTGTGCGCGGATTTTCGGTCCTATCAAGGATTACGAATGTCTGTGCGGCAAATACAAGCGGATGAAATTCCGTGGGATCATCTGCGAAAAATGCGGTGTCGAGGTCACGCTGGCCAAGGTCCGTCGCGAACGTATGGGCCATATCGAGCTTGCCAGCCCGGTCGCGCATATCTGGTTCCTGAAATCGCTGCCCAGCCGGATCGGCCTGATGGTCGATATGACGCTGAAGGATCTGGAAAAGATCCTGTATTTCGAAAGCTATGTGGTCCTTGAACCCGGCACCTCGCCGCTCAAGCAGTACAGCCTGCTGACCGAAGACCAGTATCTCGACGTCATGGACGAACATGGCGACGAAGGGATTGAGGTCGGGATCGGGGCCGAAGCGATCAAGAAGATCCTTGAGCGCATCGACTGCGACCAGGAGAAGGTTGAGCTGCGCCAGGAGCTGAAGGACACCACGTCCGAGGCGAAGCGCAAGAAGCTGGTCAAGCGGTTGAAGCTGATCGAGGCGTTTTCCGAAAGTGAATCGCGCCCCGAATGGATGATCATGGAGCTGATCCCGGTCATTCCGCCGGAATTGCGCCCGCTGGTGCCGCTGGATGGTGGTCGTTTCGCGACATCCGACCTGAATGACCTGTATCGCCGTGTCATCAACCGCAACAATCGCCTGAAGCGGCTGATCGAACTGCGTGCGCCTGACATCATCGTGCGCAACGAAAAGCGCATGCTGCAGGAATCGGTTGACGCCCTGTTCGATAACGGCCGTCGCGGCCGCGCCATCACAGGGGCGAACAAGCGTCCGCTGAAATCGCTTTCGGACATGCTGAAGGGCAAGCAGGGGCGTTTCCGCCAGAACCTGCTGGGCAAGCGCGTTGATTATTCCGGCCGTTCGGTCATCGTGGTTGGCCCGGAACTGAAACTGCACCAGTGTGGTCTGCCCAAAAAGATGGCGCTGGAGCTGTTCAAGCCGTTCATCTACTCCAAGCTGGAGAAGTATGGTCACGCCACCACCATCAAGGCCGCCAAGCGGATGGTGGAGAAGGAACGTCCCGAAGTCTGGGATATCCTTGAAGAGGTGATCCGCGAACATCCGGTCATGCTCAACCGTGCGCCAACGCTGCATCGTCTGGGTATCCAGGCGTTCGAGCCGGTGTTGATCGAAGGCAAGGCGATCCAGTTGCATCCGCTGGTCTGCACCGCGTTCAACGCCGACTTTGACGGCGATCAGATGGCCGTGCATGTCCCGCTGAGCCTTGAGGCACAGCTTGAGGCGCGTGTGCTGATGATGTCCACCAACAACATCCTCAGCCCCGCGAATGGCAAGCCGATTATCGTGCCGTCGCAGGATATTGTCCTTGGCCTGTATTATCTGAGCCTTGAGACGCCGGAATTCCGCGCTACCCCTGATCGCAACGAATATGATGCGCAGGGCAGGGTGACGGTGAACGGTGCTTCTTCTTTCTCCAGTGTGGGAGAGGTCGAATATGCCCTGACCACCGGTGCGGTGAAGCTGCATGACAAGATCCGCGCCCGGATCGAGAATGTCGACGCGGATGGTACCGTCACGCGTGAAACCGTCGTCACAACGCCTGGCCGCATGCTGGTCGCGCAGATCCTGCCGCGCAGTGCGGCGCTGCCGTTCTCGCTGATCAACAAGCAGTTGACCAAGAAGACGGTGTCCGACGTCATCGACGCGGTGTATCGCCATTGCGGGCAGAAAGAGTGCGTCATTTTCTGTGACCGCCTGATGGGCCTTGGCTTCAAGCATGCGGCGAAAGCCGGCATTTCCTTTGGCAAGGACGATATGATCGTGCCGAAGGAGAAGAAGGAGCTCGTCGAACATACCGCGAATGAGGTCAAGGAATTCGAACAGCAGTATCAGGACGGCCTGATTACGGCGGGCGAACGCTATAACAAGGTGGTTGACGCATGGTCGCGTTGCACGGACGAAGTGCAGGCCGCGATGATGAAGGAGATTTCCAAGCAGGAAATCGGCAAGCCCACCAATTCGGTATGGATGATGAGCCATTCTGGTGCCCGTGGGTCGCCAGCACAGATGAAGCAGCTTGCCGGCATGCGTGGCCTGATGGCCAAGCCGTCGGGCGAGATCATCGAACAGCCGATCATCGCCAACTTCAAGGAAGGTCTGTCGGTTCTCGATTACTTCACCTCCAGCCATGGCGCACGTAAGGGCTTGGCTGATACGGCGCTGAAGACCGCGAACTCCGGCTATCTGACACGACGCCTTGTCGATGTGGCGCAGGATTGCATCATCGTCGAAGATGATTGTGGCACGGAACGCGGCCTGACGGTGCGTGCGGTGATGGATGGCGGCGAGGTTGTCGCATCTCTGTCCGAGCGTATGCTGGGTCGTACGCTTGCGGCCGATGTGCTTGATCCCGCATCGGGTGAGCTGCTGTTCAAGCGCAATACCCTGATTGAGGAAGCGCAGGCAGAACAGATCGAGAAGGCCGGGGTGGAAAGCATCCTGATCCGTTCGGTTCTGACATGTGACAGCCGCGTGGGCGTGTGCGGCCACTGCTATGGTCGTGACTTGGCCCGAGGCACGCCGGTAAATATCGGTGAGGCCGTGGGCGTCATCGCAGCGCAGTCCATTGGTGAACCCGGCACGCAGTTGACGATGCGCACCTTCCATATCGGTGGCGCGGCGCAGCGTGGCGCGGAACAGTCGATGGTCGAGGCGTCACGCGATGGCAAGGCGACGATCCGCAACCGCAACGTGGTGCAGAACAGCCAGAACGTGACCATCGTCATGTCGCGTAACTGCGAAATCCTGCTGACGGATGACAAGGGGACGGAGCGTGCGCGCTATCGCGTACCTTATGGCGCGCGTCTGCTGATCGAAGATGGGGTCGAGGTCACGCGTGGCCAGAAACTGGCCGAGTGGGATCCGTATACCCTGCCGATCATTACGGAGCAGGCAGGCACGGTCGAATATCTCGACCTGATCGATTCCATCACGCTTGTCGAGCGTATGGATGAGGTCACCGGCCTGACGTCGAAGGTTGTCGTTGACTACAAGCAGGCGTCCAAGGGGGTCGATCTTCGGCCGCGTCTGCAGCTCAAGGATGCCAAGGGCGACGTGGTCAAGCTGGCGAATGGCAACGATGCGCGTTACTTCCTGTCACCTGACTCGCTGCTGTCGGTGGAAAATGGCGCACATGTCAACGCGGGCGACGTGCTGGCGCGCATCCCGCGCGAAGGTTCGAAGACACGTGACATTACCGGTGGTCTGCCGCGTGTCGCCGAATTGTTCGAGGCGCGGCGTCCCAAGGACCATGCCATCATTTCCGAAACCGAAGGTCGCGTCGAATTCGGCAAGGATTACAAGTCGAAGCGCCGTGTCATCGTCAAGAACGACGAAACGGGCGAGGAAACCGATTACCTGATCCCCAAGGGCAAGCATGTCTCGGTTCAGGAAGGCGATTTCGTTCAGGTTGGCGATCCGCTGGTCGATGGTCCGCGCGTGCCGCATGACATCCTGAAGGTTCTGGGGGTCGAGGCGCTGTCCGACTACCTCGTGAACGAGATTCAGGACGTCTATCGTCTGCAGGGCGTGAAGATCAACGACAAGCACATCGAGGTGATCGTCCGCCAGATGCTGCAGAAGGTCGAGATCCTTGAGCCGGGTGATACGACCTACCTGATTGGCGAGACGGTGGACCGGATCGAGTACGAGACGGAGAATACCAAGCGCCTGAACATCGGCGAACGTCCTGCCGTGGCCATGCCCGTGCTTCAGGGCATCACCAAGGCCTCCCTGCAGACGCAGTCGTTCATTTCTGCTGCATCCTTCCAGGAAACAACGCGCGTCCTTACCGAAGCCGCTACGGCGGGCAAGAAGGATACGTTGAACGGCCTGAAGGAAAACGTGATCGTCGGGCGCCTGATCCCGGCGGGCACAGGCAGCGTGATGAACAAGCTGCGTGCAGTGGCTGCCGGCCAGGACCGTCAGCGCCTTGCTCAGGCGAAGCCTGCGGTTGCCTCAACAAAGGCCGCCGAATAATACCGGCTGTGCGGGTGGGGGCCATGTGGCGCCCCACCCGCCGGTCTAATGCTGCATCGGGGTCTGCAATCTGGCGGATTCCGATTCGGGACTCGGTGCATGGAACGCCGAATCATCCCGTTTCATATTGTAATGGGGTGTTTTCATACCCCATGCGGAATGGCCATGCTGCATGCATGGCCGAATCCTGAGCAAAGGCTTGACTTCAAGCCATTCTCTTCGTAGGTTCCGCGCCCTCGGCTAGCCCTGTCTGAATGACGTCGTTGGCCGTCGAATGCAGCATGCTCGCATGCGGTGCCGCCACCCGGGAATCGGGCGGCCAAGGCCGGATGCATATATGATGCCCGACCGAATGATCTTCATTCGTTGGGGTTTTGTTGTGAACGACAGTCGGCAACCAGACTTTGGGGTTGGCCGGCCGAAATTTGTAAGGATCGGGAAAGGCGTATGCCGACCATCAACCAGTTGATCGCGAAAGGCCGCGAGCCCGCAGCCAAACGCAACAAGGTACCTGCCCTGCAGGGATGTCCGCAGAAGCGTGGCGTTTGTACTCGTGTTTACACAACCACACCGAAGAAGCCGAACTCGGCTCTGCGTAAGGTTGCGAAGGTGCGCCTGACGAACGGTTATGAGGTTGTGAGCTATATTCCGGGTGAAGGCCACAACCTTCAGGAACATAGTGTCGTCCTGATCCGCGGCGGTCGCGTCAAGGATCTTCCTGGCGTGCGATATCACATTCTGCGCGGCGTTCTGGATACCCAGGGTATCGCCAAGCGTCGTCAGCGTCGCTCGCTCTATGGCGCGAAGCGTCCTAAGTAAAAGGAATATCAGGCATGAGTCGCCGTCATCGCGCTGTTAAGCGCGAGATTCTTCCCGATCCGAAATTTGGTGATGTCGTCATCACGCGTTTCATGAACGCCCTGATGTACGACGGCAAGAAGTCCACCGCCGAAGGGATCGTCTATGGCGCCCTTGAGGTGCTGCGTCGTCGCGGTGGGGCTGCTGCTGATCCGGTTGTGCTGTTCCACGGTGCGCTGGATAACGTGAAGCCTGCCGTCGAGGTGCGTTCGCGCCGCGTTGGTGGTGCAACCTACCAGGTTCCGGTCGAAGTCCGGGCCGAGCGTCGTCAGGCGCTTGCAATCCGCTGGCTGATCGACGCGTCGCGCAAGCGGGGCGAAAACACGATGCAGGAACGCCTGTCGAACGAGCTTCTGGATGCGG
Organism: Novacetimonas hansenii; assembly: GCF_014843995.1. Classification (NCBI taxonomy): domain Bacteria; kingdom Pseudomonadati; phylum Pseudomonadota; class Alphaproteobacteria; order Acetobacterales; family Acetobacteraceae; genus Novacetimonas; species Novacetimonas hansenii. Next base: position 1,189,317 of record NZ_CP062147.1, read on the forward strand.
TCAACAACCGTGGTGCCGCCGTCAAGAAGCGCGAAGATACGCATCGCATGGCAGAAGCCAACAAGGCGTTCAGTCATTACCGCTGGTAAAGGGCGTCAGGTCGGTATATTCACCGGCTCGGCTTCCGACACGGAACTTTCTAACCCGACTTTCGGCATGAGGCCGAAGTAACGGAGAAAACGATGGCAAAGGCTAAATTTGAGCGGAATAAGCCGCACTGCAACATCGGCACGATCGGTCACGTCGATCACGGCAAGACCTCGCTGACCGCTGCTATCACCAAGACGCTCGCCAAGAGCGGCGGTGCGGAGTTCAAGGCGTACGACATGATCGACGCGGCGCCGGAAGAGCGCGCCCGTGGTATCACGATCTCCACCGCTCACGTTGAGTATGAAACGGCAAAGCGTCATTACGCCCATGTCGACTGCCCCGGTCACGCTGACTATGTGAAGAACATGATCACGGGTGCGGCGCAGATGGACGGCGCGATCCTGGTTGTGTCGGCCGCTGACGGCCCGATGCCCCAGACGCGTGAACACATCCTGCTGGCCCGCCAGGTTGGCGTTCCGGCCTTGGTTGTCTTCCTGAACAAGGTCGACCAGGTTGATGACCCGGAACTGCTGGAACTGGTGGAAATGGAAGTTCGCGAACTTCTGTCCGCTTATCAGTTCCCCGGCGACGATATCCCCATCGTCAAGGGTTCGGCCCTGGTGACGCTGGAAGATGGCGATCCGGAAGTTGGCGAAAACCGTGTTCTCGACCTGATGAACGCTGTTGACGAATATATCCCGCAGCCGGAGCGTCCGATTGACCGTCCGTTCCTGATGCCGATCGAAGACGTGTTCTCGATCTCCGGTCGTGGCACCGTGGTGACGGGCCGTGTCGAACGTGGCGCCGTGAACGTGGGCGACGAAATCGAAATCGTTGGTCTGCGTCCGACGCAGAAGACCACGGTGACGGGCGTCGAAATGTTCCGCAAGCTGCTTGATCGCGGTGAAGCTGGTGACAACATCGGTGCGCTGCTGCGTGGCACGAAGCGTGAAGACGTGGAGCGTGGTCAGGTCCTGGCAAAGCCAGGTTCCATTACCCCGCACACGAAGTTCAAGGCTGAAGCCTACATCCTGACGAAGGAAGAGGGTGGCCGTCACACGCCGTTCTTCACCAACTATCGTCCGCAGTTCTATTTCCGCACGACCGACGTCACTGGCGTTGTTCACCTGCCGGAAGGCACGGAAATGGTCATGCCTGGTGATAACGTCGCCATGGATGTTGAACTGATCGCCCCGATCGCCATGGATGAAGGCCTGCGCTTCGCTATTCGCGAAGGTGGCCGTACGGTCGGTGCAGGCGTGGTCGCTTCGATCACTGCGTGATTGTAAGTAACTGAAGTGATGATGCCCCCGGTCAGAGTGATCTGGCCGGGGATATCATTGGCGGATCGGGTTCCCCCGAACCAGTTAAAGTTGGACTGAAACAGAAAGATGGACAACCAGAACATCCGCATTCGCCTGAAGGCGTACGATCATCGGGTGCTCGATAACAGCACAAAAGAGATCGTCAATACGGCGAAGCGTACGGGTGCGCGGGTTCGGGGTCCTATCCCGCTGCCGACGCATATCGAACGGTTCACTGTCAACCGTTCTCCCCATGTGGATAAGAAAAGCCGCGAGCAGTTCGAAATTCGGACCCATCGCCGGCTGCTCGACATTGTCGAGCCGACCCCGCAGACCGTGGACGCACTCATGAAACTCGACCTCGCCGCTGGCGTGGATGTCGAGATTAAACTCTAAGGTCCAGACGATGCGCACCGGATTGATCGCAAAAAAGCTGGGAATGACCCGGCTGTTCAAGGAAGACGGCACACATGTGCCGGTGACTGTCCTGCAGGTTGATGACCTGCAGGTGGTTGATGTCCGCACCCAGGAGCGTGATGGCTATTCAGCCGTCCAGCTTGGTTCGGGCAAGGCCAAGGTCAAGAATGTAACGAAGCCGTGCCGTGGCCATTTCGCCAAGGCGAAGGTGGAGCCGAAGAAGAAGCTGGTGGAATTCCGGGTGGCAGATGATGCCGTTCTGGAAGTTGGCGCCACGCTCTCTGCCGCTCACTTCGTCGTTGGGCAGAAAGTGGATGTGACCGGCACCAGCAAGGGTAAAGGGTTTGCCGGCGCTATGAAGCGCTGGAACTTTGCCGGTCTCGAAGCCTCGCATGGTGTCTCGATCAGTCACCGTTCGCACGGATCGACGGGTAATCGTCAGGATCCGGGCAAGGTCTTCAAGAACAAGAAAATGGCCGGACATCTCGGTTCGGAACGCGTCACCACCCTGAATCTGGAAGTGGCCGCCGTCGATGCCGAGAAGAATCTGCTGATGATCTGCGGCTCCGTCCCGGGCGGCAAGAATGAGCTGATTCTGGTTCGTGATGCGATCAAGAAGCCCCGTCATGCCGAGGTGCCGTATCCGGCCGCCCTGGCCCAGGTAGCGGGCTGAGGATAGAGGGCAATGGATTACGAGATCAAAACCCTCGAGAACGGAAGCGCCGGTACGGCAACGCTTCCCGACGAGATTTTCAAGGTTGAGCCGCGTGCCGACATCATGGCCCGCGTCGTTCACTGGCAGTTGGCGAAGCGCCGTGCGGGCACGCATAAGGTCAAGGGCATGGGGGAAGTCTCCGGCACGACCAAGAAGCCCTATCGGCAGAAGGGTACGGGTAGCGCCCGTCAGGGGTCGCTGCGTTCACCGCAGTACCGTACTGGTGGCGTGGTTCATGGGCCGGTCGTGCGCGACCATGGCTATGACCTGCCCAAGAAGGTGCGTCGCCTGGGCCTGATTTCAGCGCTGTCGCAGAAGGCCGCCGAAGGCAAGCTGGTGGTGCTCGACGCCGCCACGGCATCGGGCAAGTCTTCCGAACTGGCGAAGAAGCTGAAGGTGCTTGGCTGGAAGTCCGCGCTGATCGTGGATGCCGCGGTTGAGGAAAACTTCGGTCGGGCGGCACGCAACCTGCCGAAGATCGATATCCTTCCGACCATCGGTGCGAATGTCTATGACATCCTCAATCACGAAGTGCTGGCGATTACGCGCGCCGGGCTTGAGGGTCTGAAGGAGCGTCTGGCATGACCAACATCCTCGCTCTCCGCAAAAAGGCGGAACGTATGTCGCGTGAGGCGATGTATGACATCATTCGCGCGCCGCTGATCACGGAAAAAGCGACCGCCCTGTCTGAAAAGAACCAGGTTGGTTTCAAGGTCGCTTCCGGTGCGTCGAAGTTCGAGATCAAGGTCGCGGTGGAAACACTGTTTGGCGTCAAGGTTCTGGGTGTGAACACCCTGATCCAGAAGGGCAAGGCGAAGCGCTTCAAGGGACGTCCCGGCCAGCGGTCTGATGTGAAGAAGGCGTTTGTGCAGCTTGCAGATGGTCAGTCCATTGACCTGACCGCCAAGCTGTCCTGACGCGGGGTGACAAGAAATGGCATTGAAGCACTTTAACCCGGTTACCCCCAGCCTGCGCGGAACGGTCCTGATCGACCGCAAGGAGCTGTGGAAGGGCAAGCCCGTCAAAGGGCTGACCGAGGGCAAGAACAAGAGCGGCGGTCGTAATAACCACGGCCGCACCACCTCGCGTTTCATCGGTGGTGGTCATAAGCAGTCCTATCGCTATGTCGATTTCAAGCGTCGCAAGTTCGACGTTGTCGGCACGGTGGAGCGTCTGGAATATGATCCCAACCGCACGGCTTTCATCGCACTGGTGAAGTATGCTGACGGTGAACTCGCCTATATCATTGCGCCGCAGCGTCTGCAGGCGGGTGATCAGGTGGTTTCCGGCCTGCGTGCGGACATCAAGCCTGGCAACGCGATGCCGTTGTCGGCGGTGCCGGTGGGCACGATCATCCACAACATCGAGCTCAAGGCCGGTGCTGGTGGGAAGATCGCCCGTTCGGCTGGCACCTATGCACAGTTGGTCGGCAAGGATATGGGCTATGCCCAGATCAAGCTGCAGTCTGGTGAACTGCGTGTCGTGCGTGCCGAGTGCATGGCGACGATCGGTGCGGTGTCCAACCCGGACAACATGAACCAGCATATGGGTAAGGCAGGTCGCGCCCGCTGGCTCGGCCGTCGTCCGCATAACCGTGGCGTTGTCATGAACCCGGTCGACCATCCGCATGGTGGTGGTGAAGGCCGGACTTCGGGCGGTCGTCATCCGGTTACGCCATGGGGCAAGCCGACAAAGGGTTACAAGACCAGGGTCAACAAGCGTACGGACAGTCTGATTATCCGTCGCCGGAAGACCGGCAAGTAAGGGGCATACAAGATGGCACGTTCCGTCTGGAAGGGCCCGTTCGTGGACGGGTATCTACTGAATAAAGCCGATGCGTCGCGCGCGTCGGGCCGTAACGAAGTGATCAAGATCTGGTCGCGTCGCTCAACCATCCTGCCGCAGTTCGTGGGACTGACGTTTGGCGTCTATAACGGGCACAAGTTCCTGCCCGTGCAGGTGACCGAGAACATGGTCGGGCATAAGTTCGGTGAATTTTCGCCGACCCGCACCTTTACGGGTCATTCCTCGGACAAGAAAGCGAAGCGGGGCTGATCATGAGCAAGCCTAAGCATCCGCGCACGCTCGCGGAAACCGAAGCGCAGGCCACTACGCGGAACATCCGCATCAGCCCGCGTAAACTGAACCTTGTTGCGGGTCTGATCCGCAACAAGCCTGCCGCACAGGCTGTTGCGACGCTGACATTCTCCAAGCGTCGCATTGCACAGCAGGTGAAGAAGACGCTGGAAAGCGCCATCGCGAACGCCGAGAACAACCACCAGTTGGATGTTGACCAGTTGGTCGTGGCGCGCGCGGAAGTTGGCAAGTCGATCGTCATGCGCCGTTTCCACGCCCGTGGCCGTGGCCGTTCGGCCCGCATCGAAAAGTTTTTCAGCCATCTGACGATCATCGTGGCAGAGCGTCAGCCCGAGGCAGAAGCGGCAACCGGAAAGAAGGCGGCCTGATCCATGGGACATAAAGTCAATCCGATCGGGCTGCGGCTCGGCATCAATCGCACCTGGGACAGCCGCTGGTATGCGGATGCCGATTATGCCCGTCTGCTGCATGATGACCTGAAGCTGCGTTCCTACCTGCGTCGCAAGCTGTCTGGCGCTGGCGTGTCGCGTGTCGTGATCGAACGTCCGGCCAAGAAGCCGCGCGTGACGATCTATGCCGCGCGTCCGGGTGTCGTCATCGGCAAGAAGGGGCAGGATATCGACGTGCTGCGCAAGGATCTGACCCGTATGGCGAAGACCGATGTTGCGCTGAACATTGTCGAGATCCGCAAGCCGGAAATCGATGCGACGCTGGTGGCTGATAACATCGCACAGCAGCTCGAACGTCGTGTTGCCTTCCGTCGCGCCATGAAGCGCGCCGTGCAGTCCGCCATGCGTCTTGGCGCACAGGGCATCCGGATCAACTGTTCCGGTCGTCTGGGTGGCGCCGAAATCGCGCGTGTCGAATGGTACCGCGAAGGACGCGTGCCGCTGCATACGCTGCGCGCCGATATCGATTATGGTGTGGCGACGGCAAAGACGACCTATGGCACCTGTGGTGTGAAGGTGTGGATCTTCAAGGGCGAGATTCTTGCCCATGATCCGTTGGCGCAGGATCGTCGCGCCGCCGAGCAGGCCCCGCAGCGCTGATCTGCGGGGAATAGGGACCAGAGTGCGCCAGGCGGCGCTGAGGATTTGAAACAATGCTTTCTCCCAAGCGGACAAAGTTCCGCAAGGCCCACAAGGGCCGCATCCATGGACTGGCGAAAGGCGGGACGACCCTGAACTTTGGGGCCTTTGGCCTCAAGGCGCTGCAGCCGGAACGGATTACCGCCCGTCAGATCGAAGCGGCCCGTCGGGCCATTACCCGTGCGATGAAACGTGCGGGTCGCGTGTGGATTCGGATTTTTCCTGACCTTCCGGTCTCGACAAAGCCCGCAGAAGTGCGTATGGGCTCCGGCAAGGGGTCGCCTGAATACTGGGTGGCCCGAGTGAAGCCGGGTCGTATCCTGTTCGAGATCGAAGGCGTGTCGCCCGAAGTCGCGCGTGAAGCGCTGGCTCTGGGTGCGGCAAAGCTGCCGATCAAGACGAAGTTTGTGACCCGTATTGGAGACGCGTGAGATGGCAAAGGCAAGCAAGCCGGCCGATCTGCGTGCCAAGACTGTTGAAGAACTGGATACGCTTCTCATTGATCTGAAGCGCGAGCAGTTCAATCTTCGGTTCCAGCATGCAACCGGCCAGACCGAAGGGCAGTCGCGTATGCGTGCGGTGCGTCGCGAGATTGCCCGCGTCAAGACGATTGCGTCTGAGGCGTTGAAGAAGATCGCTGCCGGTACTACGCCGGCAGTCAAGTCCTGAAGGGAGACGGGCGATGCCAAGGCGCGTCCTGACCGGACGGGTGACCAGCGACAAGATGGACAAGACGGTTACCGTTCTTGTCGATCGTCGCATCATCCATCCGCTGTACAAGAAGTTCATTCGCCGTTCGAAGAAGTACGCGGCGCATGATCAGCTGAATGAATGCAAGATCGGGGATACGGTGCGCATTGAAGAATGCCGCCCCATTTCCCGGCGCAAGACCTGGACCGTCGTGGTTCGCAATGGTGCCCCCTTGGTGGCGGCCCCGGCGACCGAGGCCCAGTCTGGCGCACAGGCGTAAAGAAGGGCATAGAGCATGATCCATCCCGAGACCAACCTTGACGTCGCCGACAATTCCGGCGCGCGTCAGGTGCAGTGCATCAAGGTGCTGGGCGGTTCCAAGCGGAAGTCCGCCTCGGTCGGCGACGTGATTGTCGTGTCCGTCAAGGAAGCGATTCCCCGCGGCAAGGTCAAAAAGGGTGATGTGCACCAGGCGGTGATCGTCCGTACGTCCTATCCCGTGCGTCGTCCTGATGGCAGCGCCATCCGCTTTGACCGCAATGCCGCCGTGCTGATCAACAAGCAGCAGGAACCGATCGGAACCCGTATCTTTGGCCCGGTCGTGCGTGAGCTGCGTGCGCGCAAGTTCATGAAGATCATTTCGCTGGCGCCGGAGGTGCTGTAATGGCCGCACGTATCAAGAAGGGCGATCAGGTCCTGGTCATCACCGGTTCGTCGCGCGGCACGCGCGGTGAAGTCGTGACCGTGCTGCCGACGGCCGAAAAGGCCATCGTGCGCGGCGTCGCGATTGCGAAGCGTCATACACGCCCCAGCCGCATGGGTGAGCAGGGAGGCATCATCGAGAAGGAGATGCCGGTTCACCTGTCCAACCTGAAGCTGATCGATCCCAAGAGCGGTGATCCGACGCGTGTCGGTTATCGCGTTCTGGAAAACGGTCGCAAGGTTCGTGTCGCCAAGGCGACCGGCGAAGTCATCGAAGGCTGAGGAGGCGGGTATGTCAGAAGCTAACGTAACCCGCTCGGTGCCGCGCCTGCAGCAGCGTTACAATGACGAACTGCGCGCGAAACTGCGCGAGGAGTTCGGTTACAAGAACGTGATGCAGGTTCCGGCCCTTGAGAAGATCGTTCTCAATATGGGTGTCGGTGAAGCCGCGGGCGACCAGAAGAAACTGGATGCCGCGTTTCAGGAAATGACCCTTATCGCGGGTCAGAAGCCAGTCAAGACGGTTGCGAAAAAGGCGATCGCGGGCTTCAAAATCCGTGAAGGTCTGCCGATTGGATGCAAGGTTACACTGCGCCGTGCGCAGATGTATGAATTCCTTGACCGTCTGGTGACGATTGCCCTGCCGCGTGTCCGCGATTTCCGCGGCCTGCCGGCAAACAAGGGTTTTGACGGACATGGCAACTTTGCCATGGGCCTGAAGGAACAGATCGTCTTTCCGGAAATCGAGTACGACAAGGTCGACGATATTCGCGGCATGGACATCATCTTCGTGACAAGCGCGAAGACCGATGCTGAAGCCAAGGCTCTTCTGAAGGCGTTCGATCTGCCCTTCGCAGCATAAAAGTTGCGAGAGGGGCTTTCACTGGAAGCCCGGAAGACCTAAGACACACGTAGTTTGGAAAACCGTTGGGAATGGCCCGACAGGTTCCGGAGGATAAAACAAGGCATGGCCAAGATTTCCGCCGTAAACCGGAATGTCAAGCGCGAGCGCATGGCAGCACGGGACAAGGCAAAGCGGACAGCATTGAAAAACATCATCATGGACCGCTCTCTGCCGGTTGAGGATCGTTTTGATGCGTCGCTGAAGCTTGCTGAACTTCCGCGAAACGGATCGCGCGTGCGCGTTCGTCTGCGGTGCAAGTTGACTGGGCGTTCCCGCGCCAATTACAGAAAGTTCGAACTCTGCCGTATCGCCCTGCGCGACCTGGCCTCCAATGGCCAGATCCCGGGTATGGTCAAATCGAGCTGGTAAGGGCAGGGAACGATGTCACTTTCTGATCCTTTGGGTGATCTGCTCACCCGGATCCGCAATGCCCAGCGTGCGCGTCACGCGGCATGCGTCGCACCTGCGTCAAAGCTGCGTGCAAATGTACTCGAGGCACTGCGCCGTGAGGGTTATATCCGTGGTTTTTCCAAGGAAGAACTGCGCAAGGGTGTGGCTCAGCTGCGTATCGAGTTGAAGTATCTTGATGGCGAACCCGTGATCAAGGAAATCCACCGCGTCTCCAAGCCGGGTCGCCGTGTGTATTCCAAGATCAAGGAGCTGCCGCGGGTGTATGCCGGGCTGGGTGTGTCGATCCTGTCAACCCCGCGTGGTGTCCTGTCGGATGGGGAAGCGCGCGCTGCCAATGTTGGCGGCGAAGTTCTCTGCCGCGTATTCTAAAGGAGGGATGAATGTCGAGAGTTGGCAAATATCCCGTCGAGATTACGTCGGGAGTTCAGGTTTCCATCGCTGATGGTGTGCTGACGGCAAAAGGCAAGCTCGGTGAGCTGAAGCTGCCTCTGTCGCACCACATCGAAGCTGAAATTGCGGATGGCAAGGTTTCGGTCAAGCCCGTCGGAACGCAGGCGCAGGCCCGCATGATGTGGGGCACGACACGTTCGCTGATCGCGACCATGGTCAAGGGAGTGTCCGAAGGATTCTCCAAGACGCTGGAGATCAGCGGCACGGGTTATCGTGCGGCGGTTCAGGGCAAGAATCTTGTCATGAATCTCGGATATTCGCACGATATCGTGTATGAAATCCCCGCTGGCATCAAGATCACGACCCCGCGTCCGACCGCTGTTACTGTCGAAGGGATCGACAAGCAGCGTGTTGGCCAGGTTGCGCTTGATATCCGCAGCTTCCGCAAGCCCGAGCCCTATAAGGGCAAAGGTGTCCGTTATGAAACGGAGACCATCCGTCGCAAGGAAGGTAAGAAGAAATAATGAGCGCGCAGCAGGATCTGCGGGAGCGGCGCCGTCAGCGTCTTCGCTTCCAGCTTCGCCGCAAGAGTGGCGGACGGCCGCGCCTTTCGGTGTTCCGGTCGGGTAAGAATATTTACGCGCAGGTGATCGACGATGTCGCCGGTCGCACGCTTGCGGCAGCTTCTTCCATCGAGAAGGATCTGCGCAGCGCCCACAAAAATGGCGCAGACATTGCCGCGGCTGGTGCCGTTGGCAAGCTGCTTGCCGAACGTGCGGTTGCGGCGGGTGTGTCGAAGGTCGTGTTCGATCGCGGCTCGTATCTGTATCATGGGCGCATCAAGGCCCTGGCGGAGGCTGCCCGTGAGGGCGGTCTCTCGTTCTGACGAAAGGGGCACGCACAATGGCACGTGAACCGAGAGAAGGCGGCCGGGGCGGCCGCGATCGTGATCGCGAAGGCGATGATCTCGTTGACAAGCTGGTCACGATCAATCGTGTGGCAAAGGTCGTCAAGGGTGGTCGTCGCTTCGCTTTTGCCGCACTGGTTGTCGTTGGTGACCAGAAGGGGCGCGTAGGGTTCGGCGCGGGTAAGGCCCGTGAGGTTCCCGAGGCAATCCGCAAGGCGACAGATCGCGCCAAGCGCGCGATGATCCGCGTCCCCATGAAGGAAGGTCGTACCCTCCATCATGATGTGGCGGGTCATTTCGGTGCCGGTAAGGTGGTGCTGCGTTCGGCTGATGCCGGCACGGGCATTATCGCTGGTGGCCCGATGCGCGCAGTGTTCGAAAGCCTGGGCATCAATGATGTCGTGGCGAAGTCACTGGGCACCCGGAACCCGCACAACATGGTCAAGGCGACTTTTGCCGCCCTGGAACGCTGCGCAAGCCCGCGTTCGGTGGCAAACCGCCGTGGCAAGAAGGTTTCCGATATCCTTGGTCGCCGTGAGGTGACTGCGTCAGCGGAGGCTGGTGCAGATGTCTGAGGCAAAGGGAACCATCAAGATCACCCAGATCCAGTCTGGCAACGGGCGCAAGCCGGGTCAGCAGGCTACGCTGATCGGTCTGGGGCTTAACAAGATCGGCCGTACCCGCGAACTGGAGGATACTCCTTCGGTGCGCGGAATGGTGAACAAGGTCGCCCACCTTGTGAAGGTGGAGAATTGAGATGAATCTCAACGAACTGCGCGATAACGAAGGTGCCCGCTACCAGAAGAAGCGTCTGGGGCGCGGTATCGGCTCTGGCAAGGGCAAGACATCGGGTAAGGGCGTCAAGGGCCAGAAGGCGCGTTCCGGCGTGTCGCTCAATGGTTTTGAAGGTGGACAGCTTCCGCTGTATCGCCGTCTGCCCAAGCGTGGATTCAAGAACATCTTCCGCAAGGAATTTGCGATCCTGAATCTCGATGTGCTGGACAAGGCGATTGAGGCTGGCAAGATTGATGCCAAGGCCCCTGTCACCGAAGAAGCCCTGCGCAAGGCTGGACTGGTCAAGGCAACGAATGTGGCTGGTGTCCGTCTTCTGGGCAATGGCGAGCTTCGTCATGGTGTGACCATCGAAGTTTCCGGCGCATCGGCCAGTGCCATTGCTACGGTCGAAAAGGCCGGTGGCAAGGTGCAGGTTAAGGAAAAGGCCGCCAAGGCGGTTGCTGCTCCTGCGAAATGACTGGATGGGGGACTGTTCCATCTCCCCCATACCAGAATAATGAAAGCGATGCGTCTTGCACTCTGCAGGCGCATCGCTTTATTATTTTTAACAGGTTTTTATCATGACAGCGTCCCGCTTTAATGTGGTGACGCTGTTCTTGTGAAAGGATGGGCGCATGGCCTCCGCGGCCGAACAGCTGGCTGCCAATCTGAATTTCAATTCGTTTGCCAATGCAACGGAATTGAAAAAGCGCATCTGGTTTACTCTGGGCGCGCTGATCGTTTATCGGATTGGCACCTATATTCCAGTTCCTGGCGTCGATGCGACGGTTATGGGGCAACTGCTGGCCCGGCATCAGGGTGGTATTCTGGGCATGTTCGACATGTTCACGGGTGGTGCGCTTGGGCGTATGACCGTGTTCGCATTGAATATCATGCCCTACATCAGTGCATCCATCATTGTGCAGTTGATGTCGGCAGCAATCCCGTCGCTGGAGGCCCTCAAGAAAGAGGGTGAAGGTGGGCGTCGCAAGCTGAACGAATATACGCGCTATCTGACGGTCGCGATTGCGTTGTTCCAGGCCTATGGGATTGCCATCGGGCTGGAGAATATGCACACAGAAGCCGGATCGGCGGTCATTTCCCCGGGCATGTTCTTTATTGTTTCGTGTGTGCTGACGCTGGTGGGCGGCACGATGTTCCTGATGTGGTTGGGCGAGCAGATTACGTCGCGCGGCGTAGGGAACGGGATTTCCCTGATTATCTTCGCCGGTATTGTGGCGAACCTGCCCAATGCGTTGGCAAGCCTGTTCCAGCTTGGCTATACCGGGGCGCTTTCACCATTCTTCGTGCTGGTATTCCTCGCTCTTGCGGCGATTACGATTGCCTTCATCGTATTCATGGAACTGGCGCAGCGGCGTGTGGTGATCCAGTATCCCAAACGTCAGGTTGGACAGCGGATGTTTGGTGGCGACTCCACGCATATGCCGCTGAAGGTCAATACTGCGGGCTCGATTCCGCCGATCTTCGCCTCGTCCGTCCTGCTTATTCCCGTGACGATCGCGGGCTTTATGAACAATAGCGCCCTTCCGGGGTGGCTGTCGTTCCTGGGGCAGTCATTGGGGCAGGGACAGCCGCTTTATATGCTGTTCTATGCTGCCATGATCGTGTTCTTTTCCTATTTTTATGCGGCTGTAACGTTCAATCCGCAGGAAACGGCGGAAAATCTGCGCAAGCAGGGGGGCTTTGTCCCGGGTATCCGTCCAGGGGCGAATACAGCAGTCTTCTTTGACCGGATATTGACGCGCATTACGACAATCGGTGCGATGTATCTGGTGGCGGTCTGTCTGCTGCCGCAAATCCTGATCAGCCATTATAATGTGCCGTTCTATTTCGGAGGGACCAGCCTGATTATCATTGTGACGGTGACAATCGATACGGTTACGCAGATCCAGTCCCATCTCGTTGCGCATCAGTATCAAGGGCTTATGCGCAAGGCGCGTGGCAGGAAGGGTAAATTCCGGTGAATATAATTTTTCTTGGGCCGCCGGGGGCCGGAAAAGGGACCCAGTCGAAACTGCTGGAGGCCCATTACGGGATCGCGCAGATTTCCACGGGCGATATGCTGCGCGCGGAAGTCGCGGCGGACAGCCCGCTGGGCAAGAAGGTGAAGAGCGTCATGGCATCGGGGCAGTTGGTGCCCGATGACCTGATCATCGCCCTGATTGAGGCGCGTATCGACCGTCCGGACTGCGCCCGTGGGTTTATCCTTGATGGATTCCCCCGGACGCGTGCCCAGGCCGAAGCACTCGATTCCATGTTGAAGAAGACGGGTCGCCATATCGACCTTGTTCTTCTGCTGGATGTGGATGAGGATGCGTTGGCTGATCGGATTGCTGGACGTTTTACCTGCGCCAAATGTGGTGAGGGGTATAATGACCTGTACAAGCGGCCCAGGGTCGAAGGAACATGTGATGTCTGTGGTGGGCACGATTTTGTGCGCCGTGAGGATGATCGCAGGGAAACCGTGGCGGCACGCCTGAAGGCATACCGTGAGCAGACAGCGCCAATCCTGCCATATTATGAGGGGCATGGACGTCTGTGCCGCATTGATGGCATGGCGGATATCGACGATGTGACGAAGCAGGTCTTTGCTGCTGTCGATGGTATCACGAAAAAGTGATGCAGAATAATTGACTTGGATGGGCTGGCGGGTATATTCCGCGCCCTCAAGGTATGAGTGCCGCGTGAGTCGTTGATCGGCCACGCAGCACTGGTATGACCAACTGGAATTGATGATGGGGTTGGCCGGTTTTTATCCGGTATGTTCACGGCGCTCCGGGTTGTAACCCGATGGCGTGAAGCAGCCCTGCCGAAATGTGAGTGCCCGTCGCGGACGGGCGGACGAGGAGTAAGTGGCGTGGCGCGTATTGCCGGCGTGAACATCCCAACGAACAAGCGGGTAACGATTGCCCTGCGTTATATCTATGGTATCGGGGCGACGAAGGCCCAGACGATCTGTGACAAGCTTTCGATCCCCGGCGAACGCCGCGTGAACGAACTGTCCGATGACGAGATCGTCAAGATCCGTGAACTGATCGACAACGACTATCGCGTGGAAGGTGATCTTCGCCGTGAAGTCGCGATGAACATCAAGCGCCTGATGGACCTTGGCTGCTATCGCGGCCTGCGTCATCGTCGGGGCCTGCCGGTTCATGGCCAGCGGACACATACCAACGCCCGTACCCGCAAGGGTAAGGCGGTTGCGATCGCAGGCAAGAAGAAGGCAGCCCGCTAAAACGGGCGCCTTGATATGCCTGGACATAACAGCCCCGCACGGGGCGTTGTGGCCAGGCCCAATGAACTGACAGGATCTAGAAGATTATGGCGAAAGCTGCGGCACCGCGTATTCGTAAGAAAGAGCGGAAGAATATCATTTCCGGGGTGGCACATGTGCTGTCCACCTTCAATAATACGATGATCACCATCTCCGATGCGCAGGGCAATGCGATTGCATGGTCGTCCGCTGGTGCGCAGGGGTTCAAGGGGTCGCGTAAATCGACACCTTATGCCGCCCAGGTTGCTGCCGAGGATGCGGGCCGCAAGGCACGTGAGCATGGGATGGAGACGCTTGAGATCGAAGTGTCCGGTCCTGGTTCGGGGCGTGAAAGCGCGCTGCGCGCCCTTCAGGCGGTTGGCTTCTCCATCACGGCCATCCGTGACATGACGCCGGTTCCCCATAACGGATGCCGTCCGCGTAAGCGTCGCCGCGTCTGATCCGGGAAATCGAATTCGCTTCTTCCTGTTCCGTCACCTGACGGGGCGGGAGGATCTGATTGTCATCAGGCACCCGGTGTGGGTGCCATCTGTTGTCTTTGTGACGGCAGATCAGTCTTGAAAGGCCATTACCTTGGTCCTCCAGAAAAACTGGCAATCCCTGATCAAGCCGGAAAAACTGGAAGTTGAACCGGGGGCAGAACCGTCGCGCACGGCGACTGTCGTTGCGGAACCGCTGGAACGTGGTTTTGGCATGACGCTCGGCAATGCGATCCGTCGCGTTCTGCTGTCCTCCCTGCAGGGGGCCGCGGTTACGGCGATCCAGATTGACGGCGTTCTGCACGAGTTCTCTTCTGTTGCGGGTGTGCGTGAGGATGTCACCGACATCGTCCTGAACATCAAGCAGCTTGCCCTGCGGATGCATGGCGAAGGCCCCAAGCGCATGGTCCTGACCGCCACCGGTCCGGGTGAGGTGCGTGCAGGCCAGATCCAGACCGGCCATGATATTGAGGTGATGAACCCTGATCTCGTGATCTGCACGCTTGATGAAGGCGTGAAGTTCGGGATGGAGTTCACCGTCAACATGGGCAAGGGATATGTTCCTGCTGCGGCCAACCGGCCCGAGGACGCACCGATCGGCCTTATCCCCATTGATGCGATCTACTCCCCGGTGCGTCGCGTTTCCTACAAGGTCGAGCAGACCCGCGTGGGACAGGTGACGGATTATGACCGCCTGCTGCTGACGGTGGAAACCAACGGTGCGGTGACGCCCGAGGATTCGGTGGCTCTGGCCGCACGTATCCTTCAGGACCAGTTGCAGTTGTTCATCAACTTTGATGAACCCCGTGCGGTCCGCACCGAGGAACCGCAGGACGACCTGCCGTTCAATCGCAACCTTCTGCGCAAGGTTGACGAGCTTGAACTGTCGGTTCGCAGCGCGAACTGCCTCAAGAACGACAACATCGTCTATATTGGCGATCTGGTTCAGAAGACAGAGCAGGAAATGCTCCGTACCCCGAATTTCGGGCGGAAGTCTCTGAACGAAATCAAGGAAGTCCTGACCGCCATGGGGCTTTCGCTGGGTATGAACGTTCCGGCATGGCCGCCGGAGAACATTGAAGATCTGGCCAAGAGGCTCGACGAGCCGTTCTGATCCTCTGAACCGGAAAGACAGGAAGACTACATCATGCGTCACGGTGTTGCTGGCCGGAAGCTCGGCGTTACCTCGTCCCATCGACAGGCCATGTTTCGGAACATGGCCGTCGCCCTGATCAAGCACGAACAGATCACGACCACCTTGCCCAAGGCAAAGGAACTGCGTCCGGTCGTCGAAAAGCTGATCACCCTTGGCAAGCGGGGCAACCTGCATGCCCGTCGGCAGGCCTTTGCGCAGCTTCGTGACGATGTGATCGTGACGAAACTGTTCTCGGCCGTGGCTGAACGTTACAAGGCCCGCTCTGGTGGTTATACCCGCGTCCTGCGCGCTGGTATGCGCCATGGCGATGCGGCCGACATGGCTGTGATCGAACTGGTTGATCGCGACGTGACGGCCAAGGGCAAGGATAGCGGTCCGCGTCCTTCGACCGAAGGTAAGGAAGACCTGGCGGCCTGATCGCCACGGGATCTCCTGAAAAAGCCCGGCTTCGGCCGGGCTTTTTTTATGCCATGCCTGGATATGTCCCATATTATGCGTTGTCTCAGGTTTATTTCCTGATTCGCATCGTCTAATGAATGGTGGTACGAATTAATAACGATTAAGTTCCGGTAATTTTTCGGGAATGCGCGCGATGGCACGGTCTATGTTTTCACGTTTTGGAACGTATGTTTTTGCTGCGGTCATGGCCTTGTGCACGCAGGCATATGCTGCCCCGACGGTGCGTGTCGGCTATATTCCCGTTCTGGGCTCTGCGCCGCTGTTTGTCATGGATGGCAGGCATTGGCTGAAGGATGCGGGTATCGACATGCAGTTGATCCGTTTCCAGTCAGGCCCCCAGGCGATTCAGGCGCTTGCTGCGGGCAAGATTGATGCCTATGTGGCCGGGGTGCTGCCCTTGTTGCAGGCGCGGGCGCATGGTGTGAACGTAAAGGTGGTCGCCAGCGCCGCGATCGAAGAACTTGAAGTCATGGCAAACGGTCCGCTGGCGCAGGGCCTGCCCGAAACGGCGTCCCAACCAATGGAAGGGGCTGCGTTAAAGCAGCGGTTTGACGATTTCGCCCGGACCAATGGTCGCAAGGCCAAGATCGGGGCGCAGCCTCTTGGCTCCGTCCCGGATTCCATGCTGCGTTACTGGCTGAAGGCCCGCAACGATCTTGACCCTGCGCAGGTGGCGGAAATCGTGGGGGTGGATCTTGATGCAGAACAGCAGGCGTTCCTTGCCGGTGCCGTGGATGCGGCCGTTCTGCGGGAGCCGACACTGACACTTGTGCGCCATCGCCTGCCACAGGCCCGTATCCTTGCCACCGGGCACGACATGATGCCGGGCCAGCCGGGATCGGTGCTTGCGATCCTGAACGAGGATGCACCCGATCGCGCGGAATGGAAGGATAAGTTCCTTGCGGCATTCGTGCGGGCGACCGACCTGCTGTCACATTCGCCAGACGAGGCCGTTCCCTATGTCAGGAGCGCCCTGGCCGGTGGGATGCTTCCACAGGCAATCGTTCAGGAATCCCTGAG
This sequence comes from Novacetimonas hansenii, assembly GCF_014843995.1. Classification (NCBI taxonomy): domain Bacteria; kingdom Pseudomonadati; phylum Pseudomonadota; class Alphaproteobacteria; order Acetobacterales; family Acetobacteraceae; genus Novacetimonas; species Novacetimonas hansenii. Next base: position 1,206,215 of record NZ_CP062147.1, read on the forward strand.
GGCGTCGGCATCGCATTACGTGTCCGATCCCTCCATCATTGTCGACTCTGTCTCCAAATTGCAGGATTTTGAGGTCCAGAATGGCCTTCTGCATACGGCGCAGCCCGTGGCGGACCTGTTTGATCTGGAAAGCTACCGGCGTTTGGGGAAATGAAGCCTGACCGGAAATCACTGATCCGCCTCGGCCTGGGGGCTGTGGGGCTGGGACTGCTGTTTGGTGTATGGGAGGCAGTGGTCCGGTTGGGCTGGGTGCCCGCCGGACTGTTACCCGCCCCATCCTCACTAGGGCCAGCATGGCTGGATGAAGTGCGAAATGGGGCATGGCAGACGGCCATCCGCGACAGCCTGACGCATTATCTTCTTGGCCTTGTGATCGGGACGGTGCTGGGGGCGCTGGTGGGCCTGCTGTGCGGTGCGGTCGGGGCGCTTGATGCATTGCTGGCGGGGGTGGTGCGTGTCCTGCGCCCGATACCGGGCTTGGCCTGGGTGCCGTTTGCGATCCTGTGGTTCGGGTTGAATACCGCCGGTGCTACGTTTGTCATTGCGATTTCGGTTTTCTGGATCAATTTCTATGCCGCCTATGGCGCGGTACAGTCGATCGACCCTGACCTGTATGAAGTGGCGGCCGCCTTTGGTCATGGCGGGTTCGCAGGACGTTTGATGAAGGTTGTGCTGCCTGCATCCGCGCCGGGTCTGCTTGCCGGGTTGCGTACGGGGCTGGGGCAGGCATGGATGTCGGTTGTGGCGGCGGAACTGTTTGGCGTGCCGGGTATCGGTGCGCGCATGATGCAGGCATCAAGCCTGCTGGCGACGGATCTGGTCGTCGTCTATATGCTGACGATGGCGTTGTTGTACGCGTTGACGGACATGCTGTTCATGGTGGTGCGCAGGCGGCTTCTGGGCTGGCAGGGATAGAAGATGGACATGGCGATGCCCGAAACCGGGACCCGCAGTGACAGTTCGACTGATAACACGATGGTCCGCCTGTCCGATATCGGCCTGTCCCATGACAGGGGCAGGAGCTTCGTTCTGCGTGGTGTTGACCTTGACATTGACAAGGGGCAGTTCGTGGCCCTGCTGGGGCCATCAGGCGTGGGGAAATCCACCCTGTTGCGTGTCATCATGGGCCTGACCCCACCAAGTGAGGGAACAGTCACCCTGACAGCCCCGGAATCCCCACTGGGACGATCGACCGCACTGGTGTTTCAGGATGCCAAACTGATGCCATGGCGCACCGTGCGACAGAATGTCGAACTGGGGCTGGAGGGGATCGGCCTGTCGCGGGCGGATCGCCACGCGCGTGCGCTGGCGTCGCTGGAGCTGGTAGGGCTGGCGGACAGGGCGGATCGCTGGCCACGACAGTTATCCGGTGGACAGCGTCAGCGCGTCGGTGTCGCCCGCGCTCTGACGGTGGAACCTGACCTGTTGCTGATGGATGAACCCTTTGGTGCGCTGGATGCCATTACGCGCAGTGGCCTTCAGGATGAATTGCTTCGGATTTGGGCACAGACGCACAAGACGGTCCTGTTTGTCACACATGACATTGACGAAGCCCTGATCCTTGCCGACCGGATTATTGTCCTGTCGGGGCACCCGGCTTCTGTCCGGGGGGATTTCATGGTGGGGCCGCGCCCTCGTGACCGTTCTTCTCCCGCGCTTCAGGCGCTTGTCGAACGGCTAAAGGCCCTGATCGCCGGGGAACCTGATCCCGGGGAACGGCCGGCATATTGGCAGGCTTCCGAAATCTGAATTCCGCCATCATGATGGACAGGGCGCGATGTCCCCGACATGATGGGGATATATGACCCGGCCATGGGGCAGGGTATCGCATGATGCATCAGGCCCCACGGATGACCGGCAAGGGAGTAATTGGAATGAATGAATTCGAAGCGCAACTGGAAGAAGGCGTTGGCCGGTTGCAGGATGATGCCAATGGATGGTCGTCTGGCGCCCCGCGTGTTGGCGGCGCAGGGGGGCTGGGCGGTGTATGCGACACCGTGCGTGACCTGACGGCGGATCGTCCGCTGTTCGCGCTGCTTGGGGCCTCATTCGTGGCGTTTGTCGCAACATTGATGTGGCGTCGGCGTTAATTGCGACATGCGGCATACATGATGTTCGGGGCAACTCTGGATCATGCTGCCGCGTTTCAGTAATCGTATGGGGAAACAGGGTTTTATATCATGCTGAAACTGGCGTTGTTTTTTCTTGTCGTCTCGCTGGTTGCCGGGGTGTTCGGGTTTAGCGGTATTTCCGCCGTTTCGGCAGGGATGGCCAAAGTCCTGCTCTTCATCGCGGTCCTGGGCTTTGTCATCGTGGTGGTGCTGTGTGTCCTGCTGGCACGCGCGATGTTCAACTAGATGCATGTTGTAAATAATAAAAGTTTTTGACGGTCTTCATGTCGTGGCCTGGACATCAGTGCGGTCAGCGTCCTGCCAGAGGCAGGGGATGACCCAACCGTCGTAAAAGTAAAAGGCATCTCCCCTGTTTCAAGGGCGATGTCCGGCAGTTTTCCGGCTCTTGTTGCCGGGCTGCGCGTTCCAGAGGGTCCCCGGCCTGAGCCGGGGGCCTTTTTTACTGGTTCTTGTCCTTTTGGATAAAGGACGGCAGGAACGGGTTATCCTTCTGCAAGGACGCCTTCGTCGGCAGGCGTGACACATCCCATCCACCGCCCAGTGCCTCGACAAGGTTCACGCTGTCCACCACGCGCTGTTGCTGGATGGACAGCACGTTTTCCGCATCGCTTAGCGCCGAGGTCTCGTTGGTGATGACGGTTGTATAGATCTCGGTCCCGGCCTTGTACTGGTTCAGGGCCACTTCCACCGAACGATTGGCGAATTCCAGCGCCTTTTGCTGCTGTTCCTGCTGCTGCGCCAGAATACGCAGGTTTGACAGGCTGTCTTCTGTCGATTGCAGCGCCGTCAGCACTGTCTGGCGATAGGTGGCGACAGCCGCGTCATATTGTGCATTCGCTTCATGCACGGCGGCAGTGCGCGACCCACCGGAAAACAGGGTTTCCGTTGCCGCAGCCCCCAGTGACCAGATGCGATTGGCCGCACTCATCAATGATGTGACAGGGTCGCCGCCACTCTGCTCAAAACTGGCGGTGATGGTGATGTCGGGGAAGAAGGCGGCGATGTCCACACCGATCTGGGCATTATATTCCTCCATCGCGCGTTCGGCTGACGCAATGTCGGGACGGCGTTGCAGCAGGTCGGCGGGAACCGTAACCGGAATGGGCGGGATGGTGCGGGTCAGTTCACCCGCCGCGATGGTCAGGTCGGCAGGTGGCTTGCCAATCAGGACGGCGATCGCATGTTCGTACTGTGCGCGGGCCACGCCTGTCTGCACCAGTGCGGCACGGTTCTGTTCCAGTGTGGTGCGCGCCTGAAGCACGGCGGTCGGATCAGCAGTACCCGCGTCATATTGGTTCTGCGTGATCTGCAACGCCTGTTCATTGAAACGGACATAGCGTTCGAGCAGGTCGTGCAGGGAATCCTGATAACGCAGGTTGAAATACGCCGTCGCCAACTGTGCCTGATAGGACAGGGTGGCATTGGCAAGGTCCGCGGCGCTGGCCTGTGCTGTCGTAACCTGCTGCTGGATCTGGCGACGGATCTTGCCCCACACATCCAGATCCCAACTGGCGGAGGGGCCGATGTCATAGGTGTTGTACTGGCTCTTGCCATACAGCGAACTTCCCGATGACGACAGTGATCCCGCCCCGTGCGCGTTACGGTTAAAGCCAAGGCTGCCGCTGATGGTGGGGAAAAGCTGCGCGCGCACGCTGTCGATCATGGCGCGTGCGCTGCGGTAGTTCGCCTCGTATTCCTTGACGTTCTGGTTGGAGACAGCCACCTGTGATTCCAGCCCGTTCAGGATCGGGTCGTTATAGATCGTCCACCAGTCATGCTTGGGCAGGCTGGCCATCTGCGGGGCTGCGCGTTCCCATCCGGGCGCGGGTTGCAGTTCCTTGAATCGTGCGGACACGATGGCGGAGGGACGGTGATAGTTCGGTCCGACCATGCATCCGCCCAGCAGGGCCGCAGGCAATGCCAGCGGCAGGAGCCGCCAGAGTGCGCGTCGCGCCCGCGCCCGGTTGCGGGGAAGCGGCGTGCGGGACGGCGGGCAGGTAAGGGGGGATGGCCTGGAGTGTGTCATCCGGGTCAGGAATCCTGTTTGGAAAGGTTGGGCCGCGATGTGGAAATGCCGGAAGTCAGACGACGATAACGGTCCCGGCATGATGCGCCAAGGCGGTCAAGGTAAAGATAGACAACTGGCGTGGTGTAGAGCGTCAGGGCCTGACTGACGAGCAGGCCGCCCACGATGGCAATGCCCAGTGGCCGACGCAGTTCGGACCCGTATCCATGGCCAAAGATCAGCGGCAGCGCGCCAAGGGCGGCGGCGAACGTGGTCATCATGATGGGGCGAAAGCGCATCAGGCAGGCTGTACGGATCGCATCATGGGGTGACATTGCGTCTTCGCGCTCTGCCGTGATGGCGAAATCCACCAGCATGATGGCGTTTTTCTTGACGATTCCGATCAGCAGGATCACCCCGATCATCGCAATCAGCGAAAACTCTTCCCCGAACATCTGCAACGCCAGCAGCGCGCCCACGCCCGCTGATGGCAGGGTGGACAGGATGGTAAAGGGATGGACATAGCTTTCATACAGGATGCCCAGCGTCATATAGACGGCCGCCAGCGCCGCAAGAATCAGCAGCGGTTCATTATTGACCGATTTCTGGAACTGCGCCGCATTCCCGGCAAAGCTGCCCTGGATATTGGCGGGCATGTGCAGGCGGACCATTTCCTCCTGCATGATCTGCACCGCCTGGCTGAGCGATGTGCCGTTGGTGAGGTTGAACGAAACGGTGGTCGCGACCGACTGCCCCTGATGATTGACACTCAGCGCGGTCAGCACCGGCTTTGGCGTCGAAACCAATGTCAGGGGCACCATCGTTTCCGAATTCGTGGACACCGCGGAACCCGATGACGTGCTGCTGCCCCCCGCCAGCCTGTTGGCGATCTGGTTGCGAAAGGACTGTGAACTCAGTGTGGATTGGGTCGTGCTGGTACTGCTGCTGACACGGATGGTGTTCGATACGGTCCCACCACCGGCACTGCCGCCCGCGACGCTGACCCATACCTGCTTGAGCGTCGTGGGGTCCTGCCAAAAGCGTGGCTGGACCTCCATCACGACGCGATATTGGTTGAGCGGGTTATAGATGACCGAGGCCGCACGCTGGCCATAGGCGTCATACAGCGTGTTGGAGATCAACTGCGGCGTGATGTTGACGCGGCTGGAGGTGTCACGGTCAATCGAAACCTCCAGCGCGTCGCCGCCCTGCTGCACATCGGAGGAGATGTCCATCAGTTCGTGATGGCGTTGCAGCGCCGTGACCAGCCGGGGCGTCCATTCATACAGGTCGGCTGATGAATCCGACTGAAGCGAATATTGGTAGGCCGCGTTGCTCTGGCGTCCCCCGATACGCAGGGTGCCCGGTGCGGTGGCATAGAAACGTGCCCCCACCATGTTGCGCAGGCGATGGTTGATGCGCGCGATGGTCGTCGCCGGCGGATCGTTGCGTTCGGACTTGTCCTTGAGCATCACGAACAGGTTGGCCTGGTTGGATGAACCACGCCCCCCCATGAACCCCATAACGCGGGAGACGTCGCGATCGGCCATGATCGCCTGTTGTACCGTATCGATCTTGCCCTGCATCGCCTGGAACGAAATCGACTGATCCCCCATCAGGCGTCCCATCAGCATCCCTGTATCGGAATCGGGGAACAGGCCCTTGGGCATTTTCATGAACAAGGCCGCCATCAGCATGATCGTCAGCGGCAGCGACATGACCGTCAGCCGCCGATGGGCCAGCGCAATATCAAGCGTACGGGCATAAAATTGCTGCAACCCGACCAGACCACGTTCCAGCAGGTTCGATATGCGGCCCAGAATGCCGGTTGTAGGGGGCTTTTCCCCCTCCCGCGACAGCACGCGCGCCGTGATCATGGGGGTCAGTGTCAGGGACAGGATCATGGAAATCACGATCGTCACCGACATGGTCATCGCAAATTCATGGAACAGGCGCCCCGCCACCCCATCCAGCAGCAGGATCGGCAGGAACACGGCGATCAGTGATACCGTGATCGATATGACCGTGAATGCGACCTCGCGCGCGCCCAGCAGGGTGGCCTGCATCCGGCCCATTCCAGCCTCCAGATGGCGACTGATGTTTTCCACCACCACGATCGCGTCATCCACCACAAACCCTGTGGAGACCGTCAGCGCCATGAGCGAGAGATTGTCGAGCGAGTAGCCAAGGAATTTCATCGCCGCGAACGTTGCGATGATGGAGGTGGGCACGACAATCGCGGGGACGATGGTGATGCGCCACGACCGCAGGAAGACCAGCACCACCAGCACCACCAGCACGACAGACAGAACCAGCGTGAACTGCGTATCCTCCAGCGCCGCGCGGATGGTGGTCGAACGGTCCATCAGGTTCGCCAGACCGACATCGGCAGGCAGGGCCGTGCGCAGGGCGGGGATTTCCGCGCGGATCTGGTCGTTGGTGCGGATGATGTTCGCCCCGGCCTGCGCATAGATGATCGCCAGTACCGCATGTTGCCGGTTGACGTACCCCGCGTTGCGCACGTCCTCCACCCCATCCACGACATAGGCCACATCCGCCAGGCGCACGGGGCGGCTGTCGTGATAGGCGACGATCAGGTCGCGATAGGCCTGCGCATTATGCACCTGATCGTTGGTTGAAAGGGTATAGCGGTAATTGCCATGGTCGATGAACCCCTTGGGCGTGTGCGCATTGGCCGATGCCAGCGCCGCACGCACGTCCTCGAACCCGATGCCGAATTTGTATAACGCAAGCGGATTCATCTCCACCCGCACCGCAGGCAGCGAACTTCCGCCGACCTCGACCTCTCCCACGCCGCTGATCTGCGACAGGTGCTGTTGCAGGACGTTGGAGGCAAGGTCGTAAAGCTGTGGCGCCGTGCGTGTGTTCGATGTCAGCGCAAGGATCATGATCGGTGCGCCGTTGGGGTTGGCCTTGAAATAGCTGGGATTCTGCCGCAGCGAGGTCGGCAGGTCAGCATGCGCCGCCTGTAACGCGGCTTCGACGTCGCGGGCCGCGCCGTTGATGTCGCGCGATAACGCGAACTGCAACGTGATGCGTGCCTGATTGGCGGAGGATTGCGAGGTCATCTCCGTCAGGTCCGCGATCTGCCCGAGGTGACGCTCCAGCGGGGCTGCGACCGAACTTGCAATTTCCTCCGGCGTGCCGCCTGGCTGGCGCGCCTGTACCTGGATGACAGGGAAATCCACGTTCGGCAGGTCGGCCACCGGCAATGTCATATACCCGATGACCCCGCCAATCAGCAGGGCAACCGTCAGCAGGGTCGTGGCGACCGGCCGCCTGACGAACAGGGCAATCGGATTCACGAGGGCGCCTGCGTCGGGTCGGTGGTGCGTGGCGCCGTGTCTTCATCCATGGAGAAACGCCTGCGCAGGCGCAGGCTGATGCGGTCCATGAACAGGTAGATGACCGGCGTGGTAAACAGCGTCAGCAACTGGCTGACCAGCAGGCCGCCGACAATCGCGATACCCAGCGGGCGACGCAGTTCGGACCCGGTGCCGGTGCCGATCACCATCGGGATTGCACCCAGCATCGCCGCCAGCGTCGTCATCAGGATGGGGCGGAAACGCAGCAGCGCCGCATGGCGGATCGAATGCAGGGGGGACATCCCCTCGATCCGTTCGGCCTCCAGCGCGAAATCGATCATCATGATCGCGTTTTTCTTGACGATGCCGATCAGCAGCACCAGCCCGATGATCCCCATGATGTCCAGGCCCGATCCCGTGACCAGTAGCGCCAGCAGCGCACCGATCCCGGCCGAGGGCAGGGTGGACAGGATGGTGATCGGGTGGATGAAGCTTTCATACAGGATGCCCAGCACGATATAGACCGCCGCCAGTGCGGCCAGTACCAGCCATGCCTCGTTCGACAGGGAGTTGCGGAATGCCGCCGCCGTGCCCTGGAACGATGTCTGGAAGGTGGAGGGCAGGTGGATGTCATGCTCCGCCTTTTCGATCGCGTTCGTGGCGCTGCCCAGGGAATAGCCCGGCGTGACATTGAAGGAGATCGTGGTTGCCGGGAACTGCCCCACATGCGTGATCAGCAGCGGAGCCGTATCCTGCGTAACGGAGGTGACGGACGCCAGCGGTACCAGGCCCGATGTGGGCGAACGCGTCGGCCCGGACGTGCTTTCGCCCGAATTGCCGCTGATGCCCGGCAGATACATCTGATCCAGCGATGTCAGGCTGGTCTGGAACCGGGGATCGGCCTCCAGAATCACGCGATACTGGTTCGACTGCGTGAAGATGGTGGAAATCTGGCGCTGACCGAATGAGTCATACAGCACATTGTCGATCGTCTGCGGCGTGATGGAATATCGTGCGCCCGTGGTACGGTCCAGCGTGACATGCGCAACCAGCCCCGCCGCCTGCAGGTCGGATGTCACATCCGACAGGGCGGGTTCCTTGCGCAGGCGATCGAGGAATTTCGGCACCCAGCTTGTAAACTGGTTGTAATCGGGATTTTCCAGCAGGAACTGGTACTGCGTCGCCGCCACGGACGTATCAAGCGACAGGTCCTGCACAGGTTGCAGATACAGGCTGGCGCCCGCGATGTCCGCGGTTTCACGCTGGATCCGGCTGGCGATGGTGCTGGCGTTGTCGCTGCGTTTGTCCTGCGGGCGCAGGTTGATCAGGAAACGCCCCTGGTTCAGGGTCACATTCTGCCCGTCCACGCCCACGAACGACGACAGGCTGGTCACGTCGGGATCGCTCAGGATACGCGCGGCCAGTTCCTGCTGGTGCTGCTTCATCGCGTTGAACGATGTGGATTGCGCCATCACGGAAATGCCCTGGATGACGCCGGTATCCTGCGTGGGGAAGAAGCCCTTGGGGATGACGACCGCAAGTACCCCGGTCAGGCCGAGCGTCACGACAAAAACCCCAAGCATCAGCCGCTGATGGCGCAGCACGACGTCAAGGGCACGGCCATAGGCGGCGATGGTGGCGACCATCGCGCGTTCCACATGCATCGCCCATGCGGCTTCCTTGCGGTTTTCCTGCTTTTCCGACAGCAGGCGCGCGCACATCATCGGCACAAGCGTCAGTGACACCACGGCCGACAGGATGATGGTGACTGCCAGCGTGACCGCAAATTCGTGGAACAGGCGTCCCACCACGTCGCCCATGAACAGCAGCGGGATCAGCACCGCAATCAGCGACACGGTCAGCGAGATGATGGTAAAACCGATTTCCCCCGCGCCCTTCAGCGCGGCGGTCATACGGTCATCGCCCATTTCGATGTAGCGGGCGATGTTTTCGATCATGACGATGGCGTCATCCACGACAAAGCCGGTCGCGATCGTCAGCGCCATCAGCGAGAGGTTGTCGAGCGAAAAGCCCAGCAGGTACATCGCCGCCAGCGTTCCCACCAGTGACAGCGGTACAGACAGGCTGGGAATGATGGTCGCGGGCACGTTGCGCAGGAAGATGAAGATCACCCCCACCACAAGGAACAGCGCAAGCCCGAGTTCGAACTCCACATCCTCCACCGAGGCGCGGATCGTCGTGGTACGGTCCGTCAGCGGCGTGATGGTGATGCCCGGCGGCAGGGATTGCTGCAGGTGGGGCAGGGCGTATTTGATGTTATCCACAACGGAGATGACGTTCGCGCCAGGCTGGCGCTGCACATTGAGAACAAGGGCGGGTGTCTTGTTCGCCCATGCCGCAAGTTCCGTGTTCTCCGGCCCGATCACCACGCTTGCGACATCACGGATGCGCACCGGCCCGCTGTTCTGATAGGCGATGACCTGGTTAAGCAGTTCATCCACGCCCGCGATCTGCCCGTCGATGCGCAGGGTTGTCGCGCGCTGCGGCCCATCGAATGTGCCGGTGGGGGAATTGACGTTCACATTGCCGATCGTCGTGCGCAGTGTATCGAGGTCAATGCCGAACGACGTCAGTTTCGGGATATTGACCCGCACACGGATCGCCTTGCGGTTGCCACCCGACAGGGTGACAAGCCCGACCCCCGAAATCTGACTGATCTTCTGCGCCAGACGGGTGTCGATATAATCCTCCACTTCCGTCAGGGGCATCGTCTTTGACGTGATGCCCAGCGTCAGGACGGGGGTATCTGCGGGATTGACCTTGGCATAGACGGGGGGCGCGGGCAGGTCGGTCGGCAGCAGGGAATTGGCCTGGTTGATCGACGCCTGAACCTCCTGTTCCGCGATGTCCATCGTCATCGTCAGGCCAAAGCGCAGCGTGATGACCGAGGCCCCCCCGGATGACTGCGATGTCATCTGGTCCAGTCCCGACATTTCCCCGAACTGTGTCTCCAGCGGCGCTGTAACCGATGTGGCCATCACATCGGGGCTCGCCCCCGGATAGAAGGTCTGTACCGTGATGGTCGGATATTCGACCTCTGGCAGGGCAGAGACAGGCAGGAAGTGATAGCCCAGCATGCCCGCCAGCATGATGGCGAGCATGAGCAGCGTGGTCGCGACCGGGCGCTGGATAAACAGGCGGGAGGGATTCACGCGGGCGTCTCCGTCAGGGGCGGGGCGATGGGCGGCGGGGACATGGCGGTTCGGGCCATGGGCGCGGGCAGGATCATCCCTGTTTTGACGCGGGCGTGGCGGCGGTGGCGGGGGTTTCGGCCGGAATGCTGACCTTTATGCCGCTGCGCAGGTGATCGACGCCATCAGTCACGACGGTTTCGCCATCCTTCAGGCCGGACGTCACGACCGTCATGCTGTCATTGGCATGGCCGGTCTTTACATCGCGGACATCGACGGTGTGGTCTTCTTTCACGACATACACGAACTGCCCGTTGGGGCCGGTCTGCAATGCATTGGTCGGCACCAGCAGTACGCCATGTTCCGTCATGACCATCAGGTGCGCATTGACGAACTGGTTGGGGAACAGCGTTTCTTCGTTGTTGGGGAAGATGGCGCGCATGCGCACCGTCCCGGTCGAGGTGTCGATCTGGCTGTCAAGCACACTGACCTGCCCGTCGGCGATCTTGTGCTGGTTGCTGCTGTCCCATGCCTCCACCGCCAGCGCCGTGCCTTCATGCAGGCGCTGGGCCACCGGGCCGATATCGTTTTCAGGCAGGGTAAAGATAACGGAAATCGGCTGCATCTGCGTCAGGATGACCAGGCCGTTTGTCTGGCCCGCCGTGATATAGTTGCCCGCATCGACCTGACGGATACCCACCCTGCCATCCACCGGCGCGATGATGTGGCAGTATGCGATCTGGAGCTTTTCGTTATCCACCTGCGCCTGGTCGGATTTGACCGTGCCTTCGTACTGTTCGACCAGGAACTGCTGGTCCTTTGCCGTCATGGCGGCCACGCTGTTTTGCCGGATCAGGGTCTGGTAACGTGCATTGTCCACCCGCGCCTTCTGCAACAGCGCCTCATCCTGTGCGAGCTGCCCCTCATATTGGGCCAAAAGCACGTCATAAGGGCGCGTGTCGATCAGCGCGAGCAGGTCGCCCTTGTGCACATGTTGCCCCTCGGTAAACAGGACTTTCATCAGGTAGCCGTCGATGCGCGACTGCACCGTCACGTTGGTGATGGGCACGACCGTCCCGAGTTCCGTCAGCACGAAGGGCATGTCGCCCGCATGTACGGTTGCGACGGCCACGGGTTGTGGGGCGTTGTTCGCGTTATGCTTTTTCCCGCTGCCGCCATGGGGGCGCAGGAACGCAACCCCGAGCATGACGCCAAGCACCCCGATACCGCCCCATACAAGCAGACGCCTGCGCCGGGGCGGGGGAGTGGGCCTGCGGTTCGTGGGGGACGGGGATGACGGGGACTGGTTCGGGGTATCCATGTTCAGGTCAGTTTTCCACCGCAGGTTGCGTCACGTTGATCAGGTGGCTGGTGGCTTGCCAGCCCACCGGCACGGGCTTGAAGAAGGTAACTTTGAAATGACAGGGGCATAAAGTATTGGAATGTAACGTCTCGATTAAGGGTCTTTTCGTTATAAAGGCGAATGTTTCAGTGTCGATTTAATTTTTGTTATACTTTGGGGGCAGGTTGCCCCATTTCGTGTGTATGTCCGCTGATTTCCGCCCCGGCGCGCGGCGACAGGCGCGCCAGCAGCAGCGACGCCGGCGCCGCAAGGACCCCCATCGTCATGAATGCCGCGCTGAAGGTCGCAGCGGTGGCGTCGGCCGCCCAGGCAGGGGAAAATGCCATGCGGCTGAGTGACAGCACACCTGCCGAGACACATATCCCCAGCGACAGGCTCATCTGCTGGGCCGTGGAATAAAAGCTTGTCGCCGCGCTCATGCGTTCGGTGGGCATGTCGGCATAGGCGATGGTGTTGTATCCCGTGAACTGCAACGCCTGCGACATGCCCAGCAGCAGCATCGTCACCACAAGTATCCATAATGGCCATTGCGCGCCGACCATGGCAAGGAAGCAGCACGTGGCGGGCAGGACCCAGGCATTGAACGCCAGAATGTTGCGAAACCCCCACCGGCGATACACCCGCACCGCCAGCACCCGCACAAGCAGCGCGCCAACAGGAGCGACAAAGGTGAGCATACCGCTGCGCGCCGCGCTGAGGCCGAATTCGAGCTGAAGGAAGGAGGGGAGCAGGAAGCCGATCGCCCCGGTCGCAAGGCGGGTGAACATCCCCGCGCAGATCGACACGCGAAATGTCGTAACCCGCCATAGTGACAGGTCCAGCACGGGATGCGCCACATGGCGCGCATGGCGGGCATAGGCCACAAGCCCCGCGATTCCGACCACGCACAGGCCAGCCATCCCGGGCAGGGAGACCTGCCCATGGCTTGACAGTTCCACCCCAAGCATCAGCGCAGCCAGCCCGACACCCGACAGCATGATGCCGCGCATGTCGAAGGGGATGATTTCAGGTGCGCGGATCTGCGGGATGAAGATGTGTGTCAGTACGATGGCCGCCAGCCCGACGGGAATGTTGATATAGAAGATCCAGCGCCATGACAGGTAGGTCGTCAGCACGCCACCGACCACAGGCCCGATCATCGGCCCAAGCGTCGCGGGCAGCATCATCCAGAACATTGCCCCGATCAGCGCGGATTTCGGAACATTCTGCAAGATGACCAGCCGTCCCACCGGCACCATCATCGCCCCGCCCATGCCCTGCAGCATGCGTGCGGCGGCAAGCGACCACAGCCCCGGCGCCATGCTGCACAGGAGGGAGCCCGCCATGAAGACGACAATCGCCGATTGCAGGACGCGCCGGCCGCCGAAACGGTCCGCGACCGGGCCGGAGGCGGGAATGAAGATCGCAAGGCTGAGCATGTAGGACGTCAGGGCGACGGCGGTCTGTGCCACATCGACGCCAAAGGTGCGCGCCATGGTCGGCAGCGCGGTCGTCAGGACCGTGCCATCCATCTGTTCCATGAACAATGTGCTGGCGACGATCATCGCGACGATACGCCGCCGCGATGGCGGGATCGCATAGGAAGGTGGGGGCTGGGTCGTCGGCATGGCGGTCGGCATTGAACGCATTATGGTGCAAGATAGGCAACAGCCCAAGGGAACGTGCTTTCGGGCGATGCGTTGAATCTTGGAAACACACCACTAAGGATGCAGGAGCATTGAAGATGGCCGATAACAAGAGTGAAGCACTTGAAAACAAGGCAGAAGGCCTGGTGGAACAGGGCATCGGCCGCGTCAAGGACGCCGTGGGGGGCCTGACGGGGGATGCGGGCCTGCAGGCGGAAGGCAAGGTCGATCAACTGTCCGGCATGGCGCGGCAGGAATTCGCCGAGCTGTATGAAGAAACCGAGGGGAAGCTTGAAAAAGCCGTGACGTTCGTGCGCGAACGCCCGCTGACGTCGCTGGGTATCGCCGCAGCCATCGGGACGCTGCTTGCGCTGCTGTTTGTCCCCCGCCGCAAAAGCTGAGGGAAGCTGTCGAGTCGCTTTTTTTTCATTTTAAGGGACTCGTTGATTCCAGAGCATCTTGCGCAACAGTACTTAAAAATGGTTTTCATCCTTTCAGAACGGAATTCGCATGCGAATCGGGCTGTGGCAGCACGGTTCGCAGCGAGTCGGGAAGGGGTGGATGCCAGATTACACACGCGAGAAGGCACATGGCGGCAGGGTCGCGGGCGTGGACGAGGTCGGTCGCGGCCCGCTTGCGGGCCCTGTCGTGGCCGCCGCCGTCATGTTCACGCACGGCGTGCCCGACGACCTGGCTTCCCGCCTTGACGACTCCAAGAAACTTCGGCCCGCCGCGCGTCTGCGTGCCTTTGCCGAGCTTCGGGCGCTGCCTTCTGTCCTGATTGGCGTGGCTGCGGCCTCCGTCACGGAAATCGAACGCCACAATATCCTGCGTGCCGCCCATATCGCGATGCAGCGCGCGGTCGCGCGCCTGCCCCAACGTCCTGACCTTGTGCTGGTTGATGGCAATGCCACGCCGGATTTCGGCTGCGCCACGCAATGCGTGGTGGGCGGGGATTCAAAAAGCCTGTCGATCGCGGCGGCCTCCATCGTGGCGAAGGTCATCCGTGACCGCCTGATGGAACGCCTGTCGGTACGCTGGCCCGGCTATGGCTGGGAACGTAATGCCGGTTATGGCACCGCGGCCCATCGCGCGGCGCTGTGCGCCGTGGGGGTTACGCCACATCATCGTGCCGCGTTCGGCACGGTGCGCGCGCTGGCCGGTATGTCGGCACCCCCGCCCAGAAGCCGATCCCAATCTCAATCCGTGGCTTGCCCCCCGGCCCCACTTACCCCCAAGAATGCGGAGCAGCCATCATGCTGACAAACTCATGAGCGGTGCAGTCATGATGGAACTGCCGCTGGACCAGATCCTGCGCGGCGACTGCGTGGAAATGATGCAGACCCTGCCTGCCGGGTCGATCGACTGTGTCTTTGCCGATCCCCCCTATAACCTGCAATTACGCGGGGAGCTGCGTCGCCCTGACGACAGCATCGTCGATGGCGTCGATGATGACTGGGACAAATTTGCGGACCTGCAGGCCTATGACCGCTTCACCCGCGCCTGGCTGAGCGAGGCGCGGCGCGTCCTGCGCAAGGACGGGACGATCTGGGTGATCGGGTCCTATCACAACATCTTTCGCATCGGCGCAATCCTGCAGGATCTGGGGTTCTGGATCCTTAATGATGTGATCTGGCGCAAATCCAACCCGATGCCCAATTTCCGGGGGCGGCGCTTTACCAATGCGCATGAAACCCTGATCTGGGCGGCACGTGGTCCCGACAGTCGCTATCGCTTCAATTACCAGGCGATGAAGGCGCTTAATGACGATGTGCAGATGCGCTCGGACTGGTACCTTCCGCTCTGCACGGGGGGGGAGCGGCTGCGCAATGAACATGGGCTGAAACTGCATCCGACGCAAAAGCCCGAAAGCCTGCTGCATCGTGTGCTGATTGCGTCCACCAATGTTGATGACGTGGTGCTTGACCCCTTTACCGGCACTGGCACCACGCCCGCGATGGCGCGCAGGCTGCGGCGCCGCTTTATCGGTATCGAACGCCACCCCGATTATGCCGAGGCGGCGATTGGCCGTGCCCGGCGTGAAAAGCCCGTACCACTCGACAGTGTGCTGACCACGCCCGCACGGCGTGAATGCCCACGCATTCCGTTCGGTACATTGGTTGAACGCGCGATATTGCCGCCGGGCACGGTCCTGATGGACCGGCAGAAGCGCGTATCCGCCACGGTGGCCCCCGATGGCACCCTGATCAGCGGAGGTCATCGCGGGTCCATTCACAAGCTGGGGGCAACCCTGACGAACGCGCCATCATGCAACGGCTGGACCTTCTGGCATTTCGAACGTGCAGGGGTGTTGCAGCCGCTGGATATCCTGCGCAATGAACTGCGCGCGGAACAGGGGGCGGAGCAGGCCCGGGCGTAATCGTCCGGGCGGGCGGCAGGCGATGGAATGGAACCGCACAGCGCATTCCGCGAACAGTACCGACGATTTCCTGTTCAGCCAGCTCATTCCCTATATCGGTAGCAAGCGAAAGCTGCTCGACCTGATCGCCAGGGCGATCGCGGCAACCGGGGAGCCCCCCCATGCCACAGATTTCGTAGACCTCTTCGCCGGAACAGGGGTTGTCGGGCGGCTGGCCAAGCAGATGGGCTTTCGCGTGATTGCCAATGACTGGGAACCTTATGGCGAGGTTCTTGGCAACTGTTACCTTCTGGCGCAGCGCGCACCATTGTTTTTCAATGGTGTGGGGTATGAGGAGGTCATGGCGCGCCTCAATGCGTTACCGCCGGTGGATGGATGGGTGACGCGTCACCTCTGTCCTGACGATGACGACGCCTATGATGTGGCGCGTGACCGCATGTTCTATATGCGCAAGAACGGGCGGCGGATCGACGCCATCCGTGAACAGGTGGCAACGTGGGAGACCGAGGGCCTGCTGTCGCCGGTGCAGCGCGCGTGCCTTCTGGCGCCCTTGCTGTTCAGTGCATGTTACAACAGCAATACCAGTGGCCTGTTCAAGGGGTTTCACAATGGGTGGGGTGGACGGACGGGCACCGCGCTGTACCGTATCGCCGCCGACCTGTGCCTGCGCCCTGCGACGTTCCTTGATAATGGGCGAGACAATGTTGTGCTGCGCGCCGATGCGCAGGACGTTGCGCGCAACCTGCGCCCCTATCTTCGCGGTCCGGCCATTGCCTATATCGACCCGCCTTATAACCAGCACCCCTATGGCGCGAATTACCATGTCCTCAACAGCATCGTGCTGTGGGACCAGCCTGCCCTTTCACCCAAGATCAGCGGACGTGACAAGGCTGCGATCCGCACTGACTGGCGCACCGTACGGCGCAGCGCCTATAATTACCGCGATCGCGCCACGCAGGCCTATGCCCGCCTGCTGGAGACGTTGCCCGTGCGCTGGATCGCCACAAGTTATAGCACTGACGGGATGATTGACCTGCCTGATATGGTCGCGGCGAACCGGGCGCTGGGGCAGGTATCGGTCTTTACACGCGGATACAAGCGTTACCGCGTCAGCAGCCAGCGTTTTTCATCCAAACCGATGAATGTGGAATTCATCCTCCTGACGCGTGTGGGGCAGCGATGCACGCGCACGGTGACACAGATCGTGGACGAAATCCGCATGGCGGAGGCGCGCATCCTGGCGCAGCATCCCGAAACGGCTTCTGCCGGGGGGTGAGAAAGGGCCTGGGGTGCCAGCCGCGTGGTGTGCGTCAGCTACCGCCAAACCCGAGGAAGCCCGCCGCCGGTTTCGCATGGCCACCGGTTACGTCATAGCGTGAGTCAACATGCCTGGCCCGCCCGGCCAGCGGTGGCGTGCGGACCGTATCCGCGGCTTCATCCATGTCCGGACCCTGGGTCGAACCGGATGCGAAATGTGGGTCGGAATCGGAGAAGGTGCGCATCGACAGCAGCAGGAATGTAATGTCGTTGCGGTTCAGGTCGATGGCCATGTCCAGCGGGCTCTGGCCCAGCACGTTATGCGCGGTCATGTCCGCCCCACGGTTCAGTGCTTCTTTCGCTGCGCCAAGGCTGCCACGGTTAATGGCGTCGAACAGGGCATCGGTCGGGTTCATGTCATTGCTGGCATGGCCGCGCACTTCTTCGTTCGACTCCGCACCAGGCAGGGCGGCCGGGGGGGCGGCGGCCTTGGCGGCGCGTCGGGCCTCCGCCTTCTTGGCGGCGTCGGCGGCGTCGGCCTCGGCTTCCGCATCATCGGCATCCTGCGCATGGGCCATGTGCAGCGGCACGGTGGCGAAAGGAACGGCCGACAGGAAAAACGCCGCAAGAAGCCCGATGCCTGGTCTGGAAAGCATGTCGTGTCCCATGAATAAACGCCGCGCGCCGTACGCGATGCAGGTGTGCATTACCCCGTAGCGCAGCAATATCGCACGGTGGCAGGGTAACGCAAACTTTAGTCTCATGCCCGTGCGCGCCCTTCGCGCCACCAGCCGAGCATCAGCATCGACAGCACGAACAGCAGCACCGCCCATGGCGGCAGCAACGCATGTGCCTGCTGTCCGGTCACGATATGGGCATGGCGGTCGGGAAAGTCGAAACGCTCAGCCGTCGAATGCGCCGCGCCATTGACCATTCCGATCGCGGGCAGTGATGCGCTCTCCGCCCGTTTCCCCAGCCAGTGCATGCCGCCGCCCGTCATCGCGACAAGCGGCTGCAGGCGCGTTGCGGTGGCGCGCAGGTCCGCGAATTCCTGCGGATCTTCGGCGCGGGGGGCCGCGAATGCCTCATGCCCATCGCTGTCACGTACGCTCCAGATCCCGTTTTCGCGGGCGGGAAGGTGCGCCGTGGTGACGCCCTTGTCCCCTGTCGCGGTCAGGGGGACCTGCTGCATCGTGCCGTCGGGATGGGTCACGCGCACCATCGCGGGTGGCGCAGGCAGGAGAGAACGACGGGTGATGTTGAGCTGCCCGCCCGTGATTTCAGCCTCAAGCTGGTTTTCCTCCAACTCCGGCTCTTTCATCAGCCAGTGTGAAATCCGCCGCAGCAGTTCGGACTGTGGACCGCCGCCGCCCTCTCCATGCGACCACAGCCATGCCTGATCCGACATCAGGAAGGCCACACGTCCCTTGTCCGCATGGTCCAGCACCAGAAGAGGCTGCTCATGCGGGCCGGTCATCAGCACTTCCCCATTGACGGAATCGGATGCCAGGCTGCGATACCATGGTCCCCAGCCCGGCCCGCCGGCTGATGCCGGGGCACCGGGCAGCCGCGCCGTCACGGGATGACGCTGCCCCGCTTCGGTCAGCATGGGGCGGAACTTCTCGTTCCTCACCCCGTCGGGCGTGATATGGGCAGGCAGGATTTCCGACAGGGGCGTGTCCTGCAACGACCCCGGACCGATGAACTCCGGCCCGCCAATCAGCAGCAGGCCGCCGCCCTCGCGCACATGGTTGGCGATGTTGCGCAGATAGGCCTGGGGCAGGATGCCGTGATTTTCAAACCCGTCGAGGATGATAAGGTCGAACTGCCCGATCTTCTGCTGGAACAGTTCGTTGACGGGAAATGCAATCAGCGCAAGATCCGATAGCGGCGTGCCGTCATCCTTGTCGGGTGGGCGCAGGATGGTGAAATGGACCAGATCGACCGACGGATCGGCCTTCAGCAGCCGCCGCCATACACGTTCGCCCTGGTTCGGTGTGCCCGAAACCAGCAATACACGCAGCCGGTCGCGCACGCCGTTGATACGCACGATATCGCGGTTGTTGATGTCCGATGCCTCACCGGGCAGTTCCGGTACCGACAGTCCCACCAGCATCGGGCCAGGATGGGTAACAGGCAGGGTGATGTCCTGTGGCTGTCCGATCCGTACGATCCGGCTGCTGGGCTGTGCGCCGCCCTGGGTCATCGTCAGTTCCGTCGTGGCGTTCCGGGCGTCGGGACGGCCAAGGTCGTCCACTTCCACACGGATCGTCACGTCCTGCCCCACGATGCCATAAGGCGGCGCCTGCAGGATGCGCAGGCGGCGATCCGTTTCCTCGCCCTGTCCCGTCAGCAGCACATGCAACGGCAGGGTCAGGCGATGGCCCTGCGCATCCGGTGGTGTCAGGACTTCGGGTAACTGGGCCGGGATGTCGTGAACCTGCCCGTCGGTAATCATGACCGCACCGGCCAGGCGTGAGGGCGGGATGTCCGATGCCGCCTGTGTCAGGGCGGAAAACAGGCGCGTGCCGTCATGATGGGCATCGCGCACGGTAATGGTGCGGGTCTGCAACCCGTCGATATGGCCGATTTCCTCCTGCACGCGTTCGGCGGCGCGATGGGCCATGACCGCGCGGTCGCGGATGGACATGGACGCCGACTGGTCCACCACCACCAGCGCCGTCTGCGGCAGGGGATGCCAGCTTTCGCGTAACCGCTGTGGCCCCGACAGCCATAGCACAAGCCCCGCACCCGCCAGCACCCGCCACGTTGTGCCCCGTGCGCGGCGTGCGATCCCCCATGCACCCATCGCAAGAAGCGCGCCGCCCAGCACCCAGAGCAGCCATGGTGGTACCAGCGGCTGAAAGCCGATCATGTGATGCAGGCGGTCAAGTGACGGCATCATTCCCCCAGGCGCTTCAACAGGGCCGGGACATGGACCTGATCTGCCTTGTAATTCCCCGTCAGGGCATACAGCACGGCATTGACGCCAAAGCGATAGGCCAGCGTCCTCTGTTCGGGGCCGTCGGGGATGGTGGCATAGGGCGTGCCGCCACTGTCATCCACCGCCCATGCATGCGCCCAGTCATTGCTGCCGATGATGACGGGGCTGACGCCATCATTGGTGCTGTCGCCTTCCTGCGCAACCCATACGGGCATCCCGTCATAACGGCCGGGAAAGTCATGCAGCAGGTAGAACGTATGCGTCAGGACGTGGTGGTCATCCAGCTTCGTCAGGGGCGGGATGTCCAGACCCGCCGTCATGCGTCGCAATGCGGCCGCGGTTCCGGGGGCGGAACCGGTAAAGCTGTCGTCATTTCCCGCCTGGGCCGTGGCGGGGTCCTGCCCCTGCGTGTCGATCATCAGAATACCGCCATGGCGCATATAGGCGTTCAGCGCCGCCGTGCGCGCGGGTGTGGCGGTGGCGTCCGCTGTTACCGGCCAGTAGATCATGGGATAATAAGACAGGTCATCGCGTTCGGGCACCAGCGCATCGGGATGGCCCAGCACGGCGGAGGTGCGGGCATTCACGTAATCCGACAGGCCCTGCAGCCCCTCGCGCGAGACGTCGTCGATATCTGCATGGTTCGTGATGATATAGCCCAGACGCGTTTCCAGTGCCGCCCCCGGCACGTCGCGTGTTTCGGCCCATGCGGGCGCGGAGGGCGCCGATGCCAGTGCCGCAAGGATGACGGCGCTGACAAGTCCCGCCCGCCGTCCGTTCGTGCACCCCCCGCCCGCGCGGATCATGCCCGAACGCATCAGGATCGCGGCGATCCCGTCCACCAGAACCAGCCCCAGCGCCAATACCGCCAGGATCGGTCCCAGTGCGAGGTCGGGGGTTTGCCCGCGCAGGTCCATGACCGTACCAACCGGCTGTTGCGGCAGCATTTCCCCCGCATCATCGCCGATATTCAGCGCCCGGCGCGACGCGCGTGGGCCGTACAGGCCCGGCGGATGCGCCGCGGATACCGCGATATGTCCGAACGCATCGGCACGTACGGCCTGCGCGCCTGCGGGGGGCGGACCTTCCACCCCCGCGCCATCAAGCGTCATGTAAGGTGACAGCAGGCTCTGGTCCGCCGGGGTTTCAATGCCGACCGCCCGTTCGCCAAGCCGTTGCAGCATGCCGACGAACAGGCCGGACAGCGGCAGGTTGGACCAGTCCGCCGTGCTGGTGACATGAAACAGCACAACCTGTCCCGCCCCCAGTGCCGCATGCGTCACCAGCGGCGTCCCGTCCACCAGCCGGGCCCATGTATGGGTGTCCAGGTCGGTCGAGGGCCGTGCCAGCACCTGTTTGGACACCGTGACATCGGCAGGCACCGGCAGGTCATGGAAGGGCGAGCGCGCATCGAAAGCGGCAAGATGTTCAGGCTTGCTCCACGACATCGCACCACCCAGCACGCGTTCCCCATCCATCAGCGGCACCGGCAGCAGGGTATCCGCCACAGAGGTATTGGCCCCGTGTATATCGCGCGAAGTGGTCTCGGCCGGGGGGGGATCGGTACGCGGTCCGTCGGCAGGGACGGGGGGGGCAATGCCCGTGCCACCCGCGGCCTGTACAAGCAGCGGGCCGGAAAAGCGGATCAGTGTGCCGCCCCTGCGGACCCATTCCTCGACCTTGTGGCGTGCATCGGGACTGCCCAGCGTGCCGTCCGGGGCGATCAGGATGGACAGGGGACGCGACAGCAATGTGTCAAGTGTCCCTTCGCGCAGTTCCGCCCCCGGCGCCAGCGCCCGGCGCAGATAGAACAGGCTGCCCATCAGGGGGGTATCCGACGCGTTGCCCGAAATCAGGCCCACCGGGCGCCTGCGGTCATTTTCATCCAGCAGTCGTACGCTGGCGGGGCCATTGATGGCATCGACCTCCACATGGTCCAGTTGGTTGCGCAGTTCCACCGGCAGCGTCAGCCGCACATCGGCCTGATGTGCATCAGGGGGCATCGTAACATGCAGGACCTGTAGCGTGCTGTTGTCGATGGTCTGCGCCCGCACGCTGACCTGGCGCAGGACGGGACGCGGTACCGTGCGCAGCCGCAGGTCCAGCGCCTCGGCACCATTATGGCCGGGGGCAAGGGTGACGATATCCGCATCGGGCAGGCGCAGGTCATGCACCGGACCGACATCGCGCAGCGCCGTGGCGAACGCCGCGTCATCGCCCGTCGCCATTCCGTCCGCCAGATAAAGCACCGGCCCGTGCCAGCCATGTTGCAGCAGCGCCCGCACCGCCCCGGTGGCGGCCCGGCGGTCCACCCCCCATGGCTGCGGTTCCGAAGGGGCGAGTATCGTGCGCATGATCGCAGGGTCCTGCGCATCGCCAACCCGCATGACCTCATTTCCCGTGGGTGGCGCCGTCAGCAGCAGGCGCACGGAATGCCCATTGCGCGCCAGTCGTTCAAGGATGCTGTCCACCGCGCGAAGGCGCTGTGTCCAGCCGGGGGCGGCGGCCCATCCATTGTCGATCACCAGCAGCGTGTCCGCAGACATGCTGATGCCTGCGCGGTCACGCGTGATGAAAGGCTGTGCGCAGGCCGTGATGACAAGGACCACCGCCATGCAACGCAGGATCAGCAGCCACAGCGGCGCGCGTGCCACGTCATCATTGCGCGCGTCCAGCCCGCGCAGAAGGGCGATGGGGGGAAAGGACTGTTCGCGCGGACGCGGCGGCAGCGCACGCAACAGCAGCCAGACCACCGGCAGCAGTACGAACGCCCACAAGACCCATGGTGCGGCCAGGATCATGCGCGTATCCCCCCGCCTGTATGGTGGGCCGCGGCAAGTTGCGCATGCAGCGCCAGCAGGGCACGTTCGGGGGGCTGGTCGGTGGTCTGGGTGATCATCGCGTTCCCGCCGGCGCGGCACAGGTCCGAAAGCTGCTGTTGATGCTGCGTGAATGCCGCACGATAGGCGGTGCGCAGGTCCGTCCCGGCAGACAGGGTCAGGGGGGCTTCATCCTCCAGCCCCATGAACCGCGTGCGCCCGGAATAGGGCATGTCGCGTTCTGCCGGGTCGATAACCTCGATCAGGCTGGTACGCACCTGTCGCGCCAGCGCCGCGCGCAACAGGCCCGAAAATGCGGCCGGATCGTATAACCCGTCCCCCAGCAGTACAAGTCGCCCATTGCGCGCAAGATGTCCGGCCTGTGGCAGGGTTGCGGGCGAGGAAGGGCGGCGCATCGCATCAATCAGCACTATCGCCATGCGTTCCAGCCCGCCATTACCCGATATGGCCGTGACCGTCGCGCCATCCGCGCCCAGCAGGCGCACGCGTTCCCCCTGCCGCAGCAGGATCGCCGCCAGCGCCAGCGCCAGCACAAGGGCGCTTTCCGCCTTGCTCGGCAGGGTGTCGGAGGAGTGCCAGTTCATGGAGGAACTGTTATCGCACCAGATGAAAATAGTCTGGGCTGTCTGTGCCTCGTTTTCGCGCACAAAGGGACGTTCGCCGCGCGCGGACTGTCGCCAGTCGATGCGCGATGCGGCCTCCCCGGGTTGTGCCGGGCGGTATTGCCAGAAATTTTCTCCCGATCCGGCCCGGCGTCGGGCATGCCCGCCCTGCTGTACCGCCTGTGCGATCCGGCGTGCCGTCATGATCAGGGCAGGCATCCGTGCGGCCAGCGCACGTGCCAGGGCGGGTCCGTCCTGCGTGGCCATGGGGAGGCCAGAGGGCAGGATACCAGAGGGCAGGACAGCGGACGTGGTGGTCCCGACGGTGGCGCTTTTCCCCACGGTATCCCCCACGCCATGACCTGGGGTATTGCCCCTTCTGGCGCGTGGAAAGAAGCGTCTGAGGAAAGCGGGCGCGGGCATATGATCAGCCACGACCCATATCAGCCCAGATGCCCAAGCAGTCCGTCGATCAACTGCTCCAGTTTCTGGTTTTCGGCCCGTGCGGTAAAGGTCAGGGCCATGCGGTGCGCCAGCACGGGGTGGGCCAGTGCTGCGACGTCATCCAGCGTGGGCGATAGCCGCCCGTCAAGCAGCGCGCGTGCCCGCGTCGCCAGCATCAGCGCCTGTGCCGCACGCGGGCCGGGCCCCCAGGCCACGGCATCGCGGATCGCGGGGGTGCTGGTGGTTTCCGGGCGGGCCTCGCGCACCAGGCGGACGATGGCGTCCACCACCTTTTCCCCCGTGGGCAGGGCGCGTACGACCTGCTGCGCCGCGATGACGTCATGCGCGCTCATGACAGGTTCCGCCGTGGCCTGCGTGGTGCCGGTGGTGGCCAGCAGCATGGCGCGCTCGGCCTCAAGGTCCGGGAAATCAAGCAGGATCTGCATCATGAAGCGGTCAAGCTGCGCCTCGGGCAGGGGGTAGGTGCCTTCCTGTTCGATCGGGTTCTGCGTCGCCAGCACGTGGAACGGGCGCGGCAGGGCATGGTCGGTGCCTGCGATCGCGACATGGTGTTCCTGCATCGCCTGCAGCAGGGCGGACTGTGTACGCGGGCTTGCGCGGTTGATTTCGTCGGCCATCAGCAACTGGCAGAAAACCGGTCCGGCGACAAAGCGGAAGCTGCGCCGCCCCTGTGCGTCCTCGTCAAGGATTTCACTGCCGAGGATGTCAGACGGCATCAGGTCGGGCGTGAACTGCACCCTGCGTGCATCAAGGCCCATTACCCGCCCGATGGTCGTGACCAGCAACGTCTTGCCCAGCCCCGGCGCACCCACCAGCAGCGCATGCCCCCCCGCGAGGAGGGATGTCAGCGCAAGGTCGATCACGCGATTCTGTCCCAGTATGACCTTGCCCACCTCCGCACGGGCGGCGCGCAGCCGTGCGGCAGTGGCATCGGCCATCGCCGCGGCCTGTATGGCATCGGGGGGGGAGGATATCGTCATGTTCGCAGGCTCCGCGCGGGAGGGGGAAAAGGCATCGGAGGTCATCATTCCTTCAGTCTGACACGTCCGGGGGTTTCATCAAGCCGGGGTTGCTCCCTATATCAGGTGGAGCAAGGTTTCATAATGTTCGGGTTAACGCACTTGACGGACGATTTCGAGACGAGAGTCACATTCGGTGGCATGCGCCCCGCTGCTGGCCGCCCCGCTGCGGCAGGTTCCGTTGCCGGGCGACAGGGGCACGATGCCGGTCCGGGCATGCCTTCGCAAGGGGCGCGCGCGGCCACGGGGGCATCCACGGGGGCATCCATGGGGCCGGGCGGTCCGTCATGCGGGGCGCTGCCTTTCCTGATCCGCCGGGACGGGACGTGGCTGTATCGTGGCTCGCCCATTACGCGCAAGCCGATGGTCTGCCTGTTCGCCTCCACATTGCGGCGTGACCTGACCGGGGCGTTCCGGCTGCAGACCCCGGTGGAATCCGGCACGATAGAGGTGGAGGACGCGCCCTTTGTCGCCGTCAGCCTTGAATGGTGCGGCTGTGGCCGTAATCAGGTCCTGTCCTTTCGCACCAATGTGGATCAGGTGGTCTGTGCCGGGCCGGACCATCCGATTCGTGTCGACTGGGACCGTCCCTGTGACGAGGACGGGGCCGGGGCGGTGCCGTATGTGCAGGTGCGGCCGGGCGATGGTCCCCTGCCGATCGAGGCACGGGTATCGCGGGCTGTCTATTACGAACTTGCGGCCCTTGCGGTGCCGGGGCATTGCCACGGCGCCCCCTGCCTTGGGGTCTGGAGCGGCGGGGTTTTCTTCCCCCTTGGCCGCCTGCCCTGTTGCAGGGAGGGGGATATGGGCGACGATGATGACGGGGATGGCTGTGCGCAATGACGCCACGCCTCGTCTGATGTGCCGATGCTTCGGGGTGCGTGGGGGGATTTATTGCACAGGGGACGGGCGATGAACGATGCCCTGCCGCCAGTTGCCCCCACCCAGCCTACGCCGCGTCAGTCCGCCCCCGGTCAGCCTGCTTATGCTCAGCCTGCCCCCGTTCAGCTTGCCCATGTTCAGCTTGCCTCTGACCCGCTGGCGCGGCTGTACCGCGCGCGGCCGGAGACTGTCGCGACACTGGCGCGGATATGGGACATCGTGCCTGATGCACGGCTGGTGGGCGGTGCGGTGCGGGACCTGTTGTGTGGACGTGCGGTGTCGGACATGGACATGGCCACGGCGTTTCCCCCGCAGGACGTCATGGCGCGGCTGGGCGCTGCGGGCATCCGGGTTGTGCCGACGGGACTGGCGCATGGGACGGTGACGGCGGTGCTGGAGGGGCGCCCTTACGAAATTACGACCCTGCGCCGTGATGAACAGACCGATGGCCGCCACGCGCAGGTTGCATGGACCGATGATTGGCGCGAGGACGCGGCCCGGCGTGATTTCACCATCAACGCGATGTCCTGCGACCGTGCGGGCGTGGTGCATGATCCGTTTGGCGGGCGGGCGGACCTTGCGGCGGGACGTGTGCGTTTCGTGGGGGACGCGCACGCCCGTATTACGGAGGATGCGTTGCGTATCCTGCGTTTTTTCCGGTTCAATGCCCGTTATGGTGGCGACGCGCCCGATGCGGATGCCATGGCGGCGGCAACCGCGTTGGCCCCCATGGTCGAACGCCTGTCGGTTGAACGGATATGGTCCGAACTGCGCCGTATCCTGACCGGACCACGGGTTGCGGCCACACTGGCATTGATGGAGCATGGCGGCGTGCTGGCCCGTATCCTGCCCGAAGGCTACGACCTTTCACGCCTTGGGCGGCTGCTGGCCTGCGATGGGCCGGCAGATGCGCTGCTGCGGTGCGCGGCACTGTTTGTGGGGGACATGCAGGCGGTGGCGCAACGGCTGCGGCTGTCGCGCGCGGATGAACGTTTCGTGCGGGCGGTGCATGATGGGGCACTGCATGGTGGGGGCGATGGCCTTCATCCGGGCATGACAGGAGCGGAGATCGCGCGCATGCTGGTGGCGGACCCGGCCGATATCCTAATCGCGCGCACATGGCTGCGGCAGGGGGAGGTGCTGGGGCGCCCCGATGTCGGGTGGGACGACCTGCGTGCCATCATAACCCGATGCCCACGCCCGGTCTTTACGCTGGCGGGACGCGACGTGGTGGCGGCCGGATGCCCGCCCGGCCCCCGTGTAGGGGCGATATTGGCACAGGTGCGGGACTGGTGGCTGTCGGGGGGATGCGTGGCGGATCGCGTCGCCTGCCTTGCGCACCTGCGACATGTGCTGGGGGCCTGAGGGGCACGCCACACCGGATTTCGTGGTGTCCCGGTTTTTCCGTGCCGGTTTTCCGTCCCGTTTTTGGGTGCCGTTTTTCTGGGGCGATGAAAAAAACACGAACCGGTTTTGCATTAAAGGCATGCAGGAGTTTATAGGGCCGTATGAACGTTGTTCGATCGACGCGGCCCGATGCCGCCGGAAAAAGAATGCCGCCAGATCCCCATGCCCCGGCGTCAGCCGACGGGCTTGCCCGTCGGTTGTGGCGCGAGGAGCTGAGCCATTATCGCCTGCGCATCGCGGGGGTGGTGGTGCTGACGGCCCTGATGGCGGTCTTCAGCGCACTGTATCCGCTGGTGATCCAGCGTGCGCTGGACATGTTCGCAACGCAGGACAGGCGCATCCTGTATCAGGTTCCGATTCTGGTGGTCCTGATCACCACGGCCAAGGCCATTTCCCAATATGGGCAGAGTGTTGCGGTGCAGGGGCTGGTCCTGTCGGTCATCCGGGGTCTGCAGGGGCGGATGTTCGCCCATCTGGTGAATGCCGACATCTCCCGCATCGAGGCGGAGGCCCCGGCCCGGCTGGCCGCGCGGTTCACCACCGATGCCGTTTCCATCCGCGAGGCGATGATCCGTGCGACCAACGCGCTTGGCGATGGCGTGACGGTCGTCGGCCTGATCGTGTCGATGTTCTACATGGATTGGGAACTCAGCCTGATCGCCGCCGTGCTGTATCCCATCGCCGCAATGCCCGTGCGTAGGCTGGGTAAGCGCCTGCGCCGGGAATCGGGGGGGGTGCATGAACAGACAGGCAGTACTGCCGCGTTGCTGACCGAAAGCTTTGCGCAGGCCCGTACCATCCGCGTCTATGGGCTGGAGGCGGTGGAGCAGACGCGCGCGAACCATGTCCTCGACATGCTGCATGCCGGCCTGCTGCGCATTGCGCGGGGGCGTGCGCGCGTGGACCCGATGCTGGAGGTGCTGGGCGGGATCGCGGTGGCGGCGGTGCTTGGCTTTGCCGGGTGGCGCGCGACGCAGGGTGGCGCGACGCTGGGGGATTTTTCCGGTTTTGTCGCAGCGCTGCTGCTTGCGGCGCGGCCGCTGCGCGCGCTTGGCACGCTCAATGTCGCGCTGCAGGAAGGCATGGGCGGGTTACAGCGTGTTTTTGAGGTCATTGATGAACCCGCCGCAGTGTGTCAGTCTGCCGACGCGCGGCCCCTGCCCGCCGGGCGTGGGGATCTGCGTTTCAATGATGTGTCCTTCGTCTATCCCGACGGGCGGATGGGGCTGGCGGGGCTGGATTTCGTTGCCCGCCCCGGTACGACCGTTGCACTGGTGGGGGCGTCGGGGGCGGGGAAGTCCACGGCCCTGTCGCTGGTGCCGCGCCTGCATGACGTGTCCGGCGGCGGGATCGTGCTGGATGGGGAGGATCTGCGCCACCTGATCCTGTCGGACCTGCGCGATGCCATTGCCTATGTCAGTCAGGATTCGCTGCTGTTCGACATGTCGGTGGGGGACAATATCCGCATGGGCAACCGCCATGCCGATGAAACGCAGATGCGTGCGGCAGCCCGTGCGGCGGCGGCGGACGCGTTCATCATGGCGTTGCCCGATGGGTATGACACCATCGTCGGGCCGGGGGGGCAGAGGTTGTCGGGGGGGCAGCGTCAACGTGTCGCCCTGGCGCGTGCGCTGCTGCGCAATCCGCGCATCCTGCTGCTGGACGAGGCGACAAGCGCGCTTGACAGCGAAAGCGAGGCCACCGTGCAGCAGGCGCTGGCGCATCTGCGTCACGGGCGGACGACCATCATCGTCGCCCATCGCCTGTCCACCATTCGTTCCGCAGATCTGGTGGTCGTGATGGCCGAAGGGCGGGCCGTCGAACGTGGCACCCACGATGACCTGATGCGCCATGACGGCGTCTATGCCCGTATGGTCCGAACACAGGCTTTTGGCCTGTAGTGCGCCTGCTGGTGCATTAGGGGCGAATAAGCCATGCACGATGGTTGAAGTCGCTTCGCGTTCGTGCCATGCATTGACCGACCCGTTCGGTCAATACGGTCGCGCTGCGCGAAGCCGGAAGATACGAATCGCACGAAATGAGGGAACCACATGGCCGGTGATGAAGCCCAGACGCCAGACAAAGCACAGGCAAGCGACCACAAGCCCACGGAAAAATCGTCCCGCAAGATCATCTTGATCGCGGTACTCGTCGCGCTGGTCCTTGCTGCGGCGGTGTACTGGTTCCTGCATCGGGGCGAGGTGGAGACCGATGACGCGTTTACCTCTGGCCGTGCGGTCACGATCGCACCGCATGTGCGTGGTTACGTGACCGAGCTGCTGGTCAATGACAACCAGTTCGTCCATGAAGGGCAGGTCCTTGCGAGGCTTGATGACCGTGACTGGCGCGCCGAACGCGACCAGGCCGCGGCCAACCTGGAAATAGCCCGCGCACAGGTTGCAAGTTCCGAACTGATGCTTGCCGTTGCGCAGAAGAACTTCCCCGGCCACCTGCTGGCGGCACAAGGCGCGTTGCAGGGCGCACAGGCGCAGGAATTCCGCGCGCAGACCGATTTCAGGCGGCAGCATTCCGTTGCCCGTGCCGCCACGTCGCAGCAGGACATAGATTACGCCACCGCGGCATTGGACGAGGCAAAGGCCCGCGTGTTGCAGGCGCAGGGCGAATTGCAGCAGGCCCTGCCGGTGGAGCCCAATATTTCCAGCACGCAGAGCAAGGTTTCCCAGGCGCAGGCGCAGGAGCATGAGGCGGAAGCCCGGCTGCGGCAGGCGGAGCTGAACCTTGAATGGACCGTGATCCGCGCACCGCATGATGGCTGGATCTCGCAGCGTAATATCGAGCGCGGCACCCTTGCACAGGTGGGGCAGACGCTCTTTTCCATCGTGGAGCCCGAGGTGTGGATCGTCGCCAATTACAAGGAAACGCAGCTTGCGAACATGCGTCCGGGGCAGAAGGTGGATATCGCGGTTGACGCCTATCCGTTCCTGAAGCTGAAGGGGCATGTTGATTCGTTGCAGCTGGGTACCGGTGCGACCTTCAGCGCCTTCCCGCCAGAAAACGCTACGGGCAATTACGTCAAGATCGTCCAGCGCGTCCCCGTCAAGATCCTGATCGACGAAGGGCTGCGTCCTGACCTGCCGCTGTCGCTTGGCCTGTCGGTCGAACCCACGGTCTTCACGCGATGAGTGCGGCGGCAGCCCCCACCGATGGCCACGCCGAACAGGCGTGGAAGCCGAAGCATAATCCGTGGCTGATTGCCGTGGTGGTCACGGTTGCCGCGTTCATGGAGATCCTTGACACCACCATCGTCAACGTCTCCCTGCCGCACATCGCGGGGAACCTGTCGTCCACCTATGATGATGCGACATGGACGCTGACATCCTACCTTGTCGCCAACGGCATCGTGCTGACCATTTCCGGCTGGCTGGGGAAGCTGTTCGGGCGAAAGAAATACTTCCTGATATGTATTTCGATGTTCTCGATCTCTTCGTTCCTGTGCGGAATTTCGACCAGCCTGCCTGAACTGATCTTCTTCCGCCTGTTGCAGGGGTTTTTCGGGGGCGGCCTGCAACCGAACCAGCAATCGATCATCCTTGATACCTTTCCCCCGGCAAAACGCGCTGCGGCCTTTGGCCTGACGGCGATTGCAACCGTGGTGGCCCCCGTCATCGGACCGTCGCTCGGGGGGTGGATTACCGACAATTATTCGTGGCGGTGGGTGTTCTTCATCAATGTGCCCGTCGGCGCACTGGCGACGGTTGCGGTGTCGTTTATGATCGAGGACCCGCCATGGGCGCGCAAGCAGCCGGCCCCGCTGGATTTCATCGGGATCGGCCTGATCACCATCGGGTTCGGCTGTCTGGAGGTCGCGGTCGATCGTGGCGAGGACGAAGACTGGTTCGGGTCGCGCATCATTGTCATCATGGCGATCCTGGCGGTGCTGGGTATCGGCGGGGCCATTGCCTGGCTGTTGCATACCAAGAAACCGGCCGTGGATTTAAGGGTGTTCAAGGACAGGAATTTCGCGGTCGGCACTGCGCTGATGGGGGCGGTGGGGGCGTTGCTCTATTCCTCTGCCATCATCGTGCCGCAGTTTGCGCAGCAGGTCATGGGCTATACCGCGACCCTGTCGGGCCTGATCCTGTCGCCCGGCGGTGTGGCCGTCATCATCCTGATCCCGCTTGTCGGCATGGCGATGAAAAAGGTGCAACTGCGTTACATCATCGCCTTTGGCTTTTTCCTGATGGGCATGTCGATGTTGTGGTCGGCGCGGCTGGTCCCGGCACTGGATTTCCGCCATCTCGTCTTGTTCCGTATGAGCCAGACGGCCACCATGGCTTTCCTGTTCGTGCCGATTTCGACCATCACCTATGCCACCTTGCCGCGTGAACTTAATGCCGATGGTTCCGCGTTGTTCAGCATGGCGCGCAATGTGCTGGGATCGCTCAGTATCTCCGGGGCGACAGCGATGGTGACGGAACTGCGTCAGGCACATCAGAGCAATATGGTCCACTGGATGACGCCGTTCCATCAGCCCTTTAACGAATATCTGTCACAGGCGCGTATCGCGGCGGTGGCGCGGGGCTTTGCCGAACCTGTCGTCAATTCCGTGGCCATGGGAAAGCTGTACCAGCAGTTTTCCAAACAGATCGCGATCCTTGCCTATAACGAGGTGTTCATGATCCTTGGGATCGGATCGCTTCTGGTGGTGCCGTTCTGCTTCCTGATGTCGCCGCTCAAGGGAGGGGACAAGTAATGGCGGCGGATGGGGACATCCGCGTTGCCTGTGCCGCGATCGTCCGTGATGGCGCCCTGTTATGCGTGCGTAAGGTGGGGACGGGACTGTTCATGCTGCCGGGGGGAAAGCCCGAACCCGGGGAAGAAGGTCTTGCCGCCTTGCAACGTGAAGTGATGGAGGAACTGGGTTGTGCCCTGCACCCGGGTGGTGCGCGGCCATTGGGGCGGTATACGGCCCCTGCCGCGCATGAGGTCGGGCGGACGGTGCATGCCGATATCTGGCTGGCGGACCTGTCAGGCATTCCACAGGCGCAGGCGGAAATTGCGGAAATTCGCTGGATTGACCTTCATGATCCCAAGGCCGGGCCACTGTTGGCCCCGCTGCTGCGCACTCAGGTCATGCCCGCACTTCGCCAGTTGTAAGGGGTGTTTGAAAAGTCAGGCTTTATAACATCCTGAAATTATAAAGGTTTTTGGTGAAGCTTTTTCTAAAAAGCTTCAGAAGACGCCGCCTTTTTGAAAAAAGGCGGCGCCCAAAAACTTTCCTTATTTTTTATCAATGCGTTGTTTTCAAAAAATCTTTAAGGGATTTTTGCAAAAACAGCGCCAAAGACAGGCAGTTTTTAAAAAACTGCCTGAAAGCTTATATGGTTTTCCCGCAGGTCTGTTCCACAGGACCTATGCCCCGGCCGGTTTGGCGAAACGGCTGAATTCCTGCATGACCTGATCATAGACCGACCGTTTGAAACCGACATTAAGCCGTGACATGTCGCAAGCAGGCACCCATTGCCACATGTCGAATTCGGCCGGCAGATGCGTGTCGAGGCGTATATCGCCATCGTGTCCTGCAAAGCGCAGGGCAAACCATTTCTGTGTCTGTCCCCGGAATCGACCGCCAAGTGCCTTGCCAATCAGGTGATCGGGCAGGTCATAGCTGATCCACTGCGGATATTCGCCAATGATGGTGGCGTGATCGGTACCAATTTCTTCCATCAATTCGCGCATCACCGCCTGTCGTGGGGTTTCACCGTCATCAATGCCCCCCTGCGGACATTGCCATACACCCTCTGTAACGGGACCACCTGCGCCGGGCATGTCGGTGCGACGCGCCATCAGCACTTCGCCCCGTGCGTTGAACAGCATGGCCCCCACATTGGGACGATAGGGTAGGTCGGATTTATTGATGCTCATGGATGTGCGGGCACGGAAGGTGTGGCAGGCGGCGTGGCCGGTGCAACAGGGGCGGAGGGCGTTGCCGGTGCTGCTGGCGTGGTTGGGGCCGTGGCGGGGGCCGTAGGCGTGACCGGTGCCTGCTGTTCCGCAGGTGCCGCCTTGGCGCCGGGTTTGGCCTGTGTCGTCGGGGTGTTGACCGTGGTGGGTGCTGCCGCATTGGCCTTGGTGGTATCGGGTGTAACCGGCAGGCCAGCCATCGCATGGACGACCTTCAGGCCCTCTTGCAACTGAAAGTCGGTCGTCGGCTTGGTCGGATCGTAATCGGGCCACCCGGCGGGTGGTTCATGCGGCAGGGTCTTTGCGATGGCGGGCAGGTCGGTGCGGGTCGGGGCCTGCGCCGTGTTGCCACC
This sequence comes from Novacetimonas hansenii, assembly GCF_014843995.1. NCBI lineage: Bacteria > Pseudomonadati > Pseudomonadota > Alphaproteobacteria > Acetobacterales > Acetobacteraceae > Novacetimonas > Novacetimonas hansenii. The sequence goes on from NZ_CP062147.1 coordinate 1,239,892, forward strand.
GCTGTTCTTGATGATATGCGCCAGGTCCGCCTCGCGGATGCTGTAGCTGTCATCGTCGCGGCTTTCCTTGACCACGATATCGGGCATGATGCCCAACCCCTGGATGGAGCGGCCGGACGGCGTGTAATAGCGCGCGGTGGTCAGGCGGATCGCCCCTTCACCGGGGATCGGCAGGATGGTTTGCACGGATCCCTTGCCGAACGTCTTTTCCCCCACCAGCACGGCGCGGTGATGGTCCTGCAGCGCTCCGGCGACGATTTCACTGGCGGAAGCAGAGCCACCATTGATCAGAACCACGATCGGCAGTCCGTTGGTGATGTCCACGTTATGGGCATCCCAGCGCTGGCTGTCCTGTGGGTGGCGCGCACGGGTGGAGACGATTTCGCCATTCTTGATGAAATCGCCGCCAACGTCGATGGCCTGCGTCAGCAGCCCGCCAGGGTCGGAACGCAGGTCGATGATCAGGCCATTAAGCTTGCCATGTGTCTGGGCCTGCAGCTTTTTGTAGGCATCCACCAATCCGCGCTGCGTTTCCTCATTGAACTGGGCAATGCGGATATAGCCGGTGGATTCATACAGCGCCGACTTGATGACCTGCAGCGGTATGATCGCGCGCGTCAGGGTCACGATGATCGGTTTGGGCGTCTTTTCACGGATCAGCGTCAGGGTAATGCGCGTATCGGGTTTGCCACGCATGCGGGTGACGACCTGATCGAGCGGCTGCCCGTCGATGTTCTTGCCGTCGATGGCGACGATGAAGTCACCCGGCCGGATACCTGCCCGGGCCGCGGGCGTGTTGTCCACGGGGGAGACGACGCGCACATGCCCGTCTTCGCCCTGCACCTCCAGCCCGAGGCCACCGAACGTGCCCTTTGTCTGGACCTGCAGGTCGGAAAACTGTTTTTCCGTCATGTAGGAACTGTGCGGGTCCAGCCCGCTGAGCATGCCATTGAGCGCATTGGTGATCAGGTCGCGCGTGGAGACGGGTTCGACGTAGTTTGCCTTCACCTTTTCCAGCACATAGCCGAACAGGAACATAAGCTGTTCGATTTCGTGCGGGGAATTATCCTTGGGTGACGGGCTGTCCGCATGGGCGATGGATGTCAGGTCAAGCCACCGCCCGCCCGAATGAAAGGCGATCTGTGGACCTGCCGCGATGCCAGCAAGAAAGGCGCAACCAAGCAGCAGGCCATTACGGAACTTCATGCGTCGTCGTCTCCTGAATGGCCATCCGCGCATCGGCTTCTGGCCTGCATATGGTGATCTGCCCCATACAGGGGGGGGGCGATCATCGTCCGTCGTCGGTCGCACATCTTATACCGAACTTGGCGCACACGGAAACCGTGTAAACCAATTCTACAGATAGGGCGCGGGGTTAACGGTGCTGCCACCGCGCCGCAACTGTACAAACAGGGTGGGGCGCGCCTGCGTGCCCGACCATGCGGGCATCTGTCCCACCGGTGCGCCCTTGACGATCTGTTGGCCGGGGGCGACGGCCATGTCCCCGATTCCGGCAAGGACAAAGCGGTAATGCTGTCCGCAGTTGAGGATCATCATCTGTCCGTAGGAGCGGAAGGGGCCTGCGAAATCGACTCGCCCGCTGCATGGTGCGCGCACCGTCGCACGCGATGGCGGGGCATAGGTCACGCCGCTGGCCGGGCCACTTTCGGTGGATTGGCCCCAGCCTGTGACGATGTTGCCGGGCACGGGCGCCCCCGCGCCCCCGGGACGTGTCGTGTTGACGCCCGGGCCGGGACCGGCGGCAAGCGCGCGGGCACGGGCGCGTGTGGCCTCGGCTTCCTGCGTGCGGTGGGCGCGCTCGGCTTCTTGTGCCGCACGTTCAAGGTTGGCCTGCGCCGTGCGTTCCACCTCTTCGATGCGGCTGATGGCGTCCTGTACGCTCGATGCCCGGCGGGCGGCATCCTCTACCTGCTGGGTTGCGCTGCGTACGGCGGCATTGGACTGCTTTTGCGCCTCCAATGCCGCATGGGCGGAGCGGTTGACACTGTCGCGCTGGCTTTCTTGCTGTGCCAGCAACTGCGCCATGCGCCCCTTCTGCTGCGCCAGTTCGGTATCAAGCTGCGTCAGGCGGGTGCGACGGTCATGGATCTGTTGTGCCTGCTGGGCAATGCGTGTCATCAACCCACGCATGACCAGCAGCCCCGTCACCGCGCGATCAGCAGGCAGCGGCACCGCCAGCAGCGTGTCGGCGGGATAGAGGGAAAGGCGTTCGACCACCGGCAGCAGGGGCGTCATTGCCGCGACCTCCTGCGCCAGGGCGTGGCGCAGGGTGTCCTGTTCGGTGTGCAGGGCGGCGATCCTGCTGTCGAGGTCGGCCGTATCCTGCTCCGTACGTTGCAGGCGCGCCGTGGCGTCCACGGTGGCGGCAGACAGTTCGGTGGCACGCGCGGCGTCACGCTGGGCCTGTGCCTCGGCGTCGTGCTGGGCCTTCACGCGGGCCTGCATTTCCGCGCCCTGCTGTTTTTCACGTGCCAGCAGCGCCGCGCGTTCCGCGCGGGCATTCTCGATCTGGCGACGGATGGTCTGGGTCTCATGCCCCTGGGGTGCCGCACTGGCGCCCGCATGGGACCGGGATGGCGTATGGGGCGTATGGGATGCCAACGGGGCCGCGATGGAGGCAGGCATGGTGGCCTGCGCGATGGCAAGCCACATGACCCCCATGCAGGCGCCGCGACGTAGCGTGATGGCGTAAAGCGGACCCGTCAGGATGGCGTGGGCCCATCCATCAGGGATCGTCCCGTCATCGCCGCCGGCTGCGTCAGGCCCATCAGTTCAAGCAGCGTGGGCGCAAGGTCCGCCAGCCGACCGTCATGCACATGCGCGCCCGCCACCCCATGCAGCACCACCGGTACGACGTTGAGGGTATGGGCCGTGTGTGGCCCCTGTGTTTCCGGGTCGAACATGGTTTCGGCGTTACCGTGGTCCGCCGTGACCAGCAGCGCACCACCCGCGCGGTCGATGGCCGCTACGATGCGGCCAAGGCCGGTGTCCACGGCCTCCACCGCCTTGATGGCGGCAGCCAGCACACCGGTATGGCCCACCATGTCGGGATTGGCGAAATTCAGGACGATCAGGTCGTATTCGCCGCTGTCGATCGCCTCCACCGCGCGTTGTGTCAGTTCGGGGGCCGACATTTCGGGTTGCAGGTCATAGGTCGCGACCTTGGGGGAGGGAACCATGATCCGGTCTTCGCCAGGCAGTTCCGCCTCGCGCCCGCCATTGAGGAAATAGGTGACGTGGGGATATTTTTCCGTCTCTGCCATGCGAAGCTGCCTGCGCCCTGCGGCCGACACCACATCGCCCAGCAGGTCGCGCAGTTCCTGGGGGGGGAACAGGATGGAAATCAGCTGCGCCAGCCGGTCGGAATAATGCGTCATGCCAAGGACGGCGGCGAAGTGGATGACGCGTTTGCGGTGGAACCCCTCAAACCCCTGTTCAAGCAGCGCGTCGAGCAACTGACGGATGCGATCGGCGCGGAAGTTGAATGATACGATCCCGTCGCCATCCTTCATGCCCTGATAATCGCCAATGACGGTGGGCTCGATGAACTCGTCCGTGGTACCTTTGGCATAGGACGCTTCCAACACCGCATCGGCGCTGGCGGCGTGCGGTCCGTGGGCTGCGGTGATGACGTCATAGACCTTTTGCACGCGGTCCCACCGCCGGTCACGGTCCATGGCGTAATATCGGCCCGAAATGCTGGCGACATGCGCAAGGGGCGGCAGGTTGCGCAACAGGTACGCCACATAATCGCGGCCCGAATGCGGGGCGGTGTCGCGCCCGTCGCTGAAGATATGCAGTGCGACGGGAATCCCTTCCGCACAGATGATCTTCGCCAGTGCGATGGCGTGATCCTGATGCGAATGCACTCCCCCGTTGGACACCAGGCCCATCAGGTGGCAGGTGCCACCGCTTTTCTTCAGCGCGGAAAGGAAATCGCGCATGACCGGTGCCTGTGCCGCGCTGCCATCGCGCAGGGCGGCGCTGATGCGTGGCAGTTCCTGCATAACGACGCGGCCCGCACCGATATTGAGGTGCCCGACCTCAGAATTGCCCATCTGTCCTTCCGGCAGGCCGACATCCTCCCCACATGTGCGCAGGAACGCGTGCGGATCGTGGCCCCACAGCCGGTCGAAGGTCGGGGTGTCGGCTGCGGCGACGGCGTTGTCTGCCGTATCATCGCGCCAGCCGAAACCGTCGAGGATCGCCAGCATGACGGGACGGCGGGGGCTGTGGGTGGGTGCATGGGTGGGCATGGGTTGTTCCTCTCCCTTATTTTGTCGCCCATAATGCCCTAAATGACTTCCGTGCGGAATGCCTGCCGATGGCATTATGAAAGGAAAATGACGATGGACCAGACACAGCGCAGCCCGGGAGGCTGTGGTGGCCTGACCCCGGAACAGGTGCATGTCCTGCGTGAACACGGGACCGAACGGCCGGGTTCCAGCCCGCTGAACGATGAAAAACGTCCCGGTGAATATCGCTGTGCGGGATGTGGTGCGCCGCTTTTTTCCTCAACGGCCAAGTATGACAGCGGCAGCGGCTGGCCCTCCTTTATGCAGTCATTGCCCGGCGCGGTTGCAACGACCACCGACACCAGCCATGGCATGACCCGGACAGAGGTTCATTGCGCGCGGTGCAATGGCCATCTGGGCCATGTCTTTCCCGACGGGCCGCCGCCCACCGGGCTGCGTTACTGCATGAACGGCATCGTACTGCAATTCGTTGCGCGTGATGGTGGGGTGGGGGCATGACGGATTTCGCACATGATCCCGGAATCGTAATCGTCACGCACCCGCTGGCGCAGCACAAGCTGACGCTGATGCGTGACGTACGGACTTCTACGGGGGAGTTCCGCACCCTGGCGCGCGAACTCAGCGTCCTGCTGGGGTATGAGGCGATGCGCGACCTGCCGCTGGAGGACGTGGAAATCGAAACCCCGCTGGAGCGCATGCAGGCACCCCGCCTTGCGGGCAAGAAACTCTGTCTTGTCTCCATCCTGCGGGCGGGGAACGGGATACTGGATGGGATGCTCGACCTCGTGCCATCGGCGCGTATCGGTCATATCGGCCTGTTCCGCGATCCCGATACGCTGGAGCCGGTGGAATATTACCTCAAGCTGCCTGATGATATCGGGCGGCGTGTCTGCATCGTGGTCGACCCGATGCTGGCGACGGGCCATAGTGCCGCCGCCGCCATTGCGCGCCTGAAACAGGCGGGGGCGGATACGATCGTGTTTGTCTGCCTGCTTGCCGCACCACAGGGTATCGCCTGCCTGCGCGCGGCACATCCCGATGTGCGGATCGTCACATGCGCAATCGACCGCGAACTTGACGATCATGGCTATATCCGGCCGGGCCTGGGGGATGCAGGGGATCGCCTGTTCGGTACGAAATAAGAAACGATGCCCGGCCCCTGTTCCAACATAACCTGTCCCGACATGACAGGAGGGGGCTGGCGCATTGGGCGGCTGTCAAAAAGTCTCTGCAAACCGTTTGAAAGACCCCGTTGATAAATAATAGAAAAAGATTTCTGGTGTTGCCTTTCAATCGAAAAAGGCAATGTCTTTCGAAGCTTTTTGGAAAAAAGCTTCACCAAAAACTTTTATGGTTTCGATATTTTATAGGACTTACCTTTTCAAATAGTCTCAAAGCTGCACCGACATTTTTATTGGCCTGAGAGATTGTTTGAAAACAACGCATTGCTAAAAAAGAAAAGTTTTTGGGTGCCGCCTTTTTTCAAAAAGGCGGCGTCTTCTGAAGCTTTTACGAAAAAACTCACAAAAAACCTTTATAATTTCAGGATGTCATTGATCCTGACTTTTTAAACAACCTCGTATGGGGGGCTGGGCCTGCTGTTTCAAAAAAAATGCCGCCCTTGCCAAGGTGGCGGGGCGGCATTCAAAAAAACCTTGGTCTGTTCGCAATCGTTCAGGCGCGACGCACGATATAGGTTTTTGATAATTCGGCTTCCAGAGCGCGGGAATGTTCGGGGTCGCGGGCCTCGATCATGACCTCCAGTTCGGCCGCCTGCACGCTTGGCGTCGTGAACAGGCGCTGGTGCGAGACCTCGATGATGTTGCCGCCCGCATCACCAATCCTGCGCGAAATATCGGCCAGCACGCCCGGACGGTCGGGAATCTCCATTTTCAGGCACAAAAGCCGCCCATCGCGCAGGAGAGAGCGCAGCAATGTGTTGGCAAGGATGCGGCTGTCGATATTGCCACCCGTGATCGGCAGCGCGACCCGCTTGCCCCGGAACAGTTCGGGATAGGTCAGCACGGCGGCCAGCGCGGTGGCGCCCGCGCCCTCGCTCACCTGCTTGGCGCCTTCGGCCATCAGGGTGATCGCGGTTTCAATTGCGCTTTCCCGGACCGTCAACACGGTGGAAACGTGTTCGCGCAACACCTCCAGCGGTTGCCGCCCGACCTTGAGCACCGCTATCCCCTCGGCAATGGTCGGGCCACCGGGGGGAAGCACCTCATCGCCGGGAAAGCCGGAGAGCGAGGAATAATTTTCCACCTGCACGCCGATGATGTCCATGCCCGGACGCAGTGCGCATGCCGTGACCGCACAGCCCGACAGCAGCCCGCCACCGCCGATAGGGCACACGAAGCTTTCAAGTTCGCCGGCATCTTCAAGAAGTTCCAGCGCAAAGGTGCCCTGTCCGGCCATGACCTCCGGGTCGTCATAGGGATGGACGAACACCCGGCCTTCACGTTCGCACAGTTCATTGGCGTGTGCTGTTGCTTCGGCGAAATTGTCGCCATGCAGGACGACACGCGCCCCCCACGCGGCGGTGCGTGTGACCTTGGCCACCGGGGTGAAGCGCGGCATGACGATCACCGCGTCGATCCCCAGCAGGGATGCGTGTCGCGCCACGCCCTGTGCATGGTTTCCGGCGGATACCGTGATCACGCCACGCCTGCGCTCGCTCTCGTCAAGGAGTGCGAGCTTGTTGGCCGCGCCGCGTTCCTTGAAGGAGCCCACGGCCTGCAGGTTGTCGAGTTTGAGCACGATCTCCGCGCCCGTCGCCCGCGAAAGCGCCTGCGACGGAAGGGTCGGGGTGCGCAGGACGCGTCCCTCGATCCGCCGTGCGGCGGCGCGGATATCGTCGAATGTGATCACGTTTTTCGCCTCAGCCGTACGTGACGGCCAGTATTTCATAAGTGCGGTCGCCGCCGGGGGCGGGAACGGACACGGTGTCGCCCACGCTCTTGCCGATCAGTGACTTGGCCAGCGGTGAGGAAACCGAAAGCAGCCCCTGCTTGATGTCGGCTTCATACACGCCAACGATCTGGTACGTCGCTTCCTTGTCGGTTTCCTCGTCCACAAGGTGAACGCGCGCGCCGAATTTCACCTGGTCGCCGGACAGGGATGCCGGGTCGATCACCTCTGCCGAGGAGACGATTTCCTCAAGTTCGAGGATACGGCCTTCGGTAAAGGACTGGCGTTCGCGTGCCGCGTGGTATTCGGCATTTTCCGACAGGTCGCCGTGGCTGCGTGCCTCGGCGATGGCCCGTATGATGGCCGGGCGTTCTTCACTCTTGAGCTTGCGAAGTTCATCTTCGAGCCGTTGCAGGCCTGGGCCTGTCATCGGAAATTTCTGCAAGGTGTATCCCCGGGGGTGAATGTCAGCGTTAGAGGCTGACGGATGGTGTGGTCATGGCGGACGCCCGCATGAAACGACCCCCGCCACCCGCACGGCCGTGGGCCGACGGGATGGCAGGGGCATGCATGGCGTTCAGTACGATCCTTTAAAATAGGATTGAAGTGGCGCGACTTCAAGAACTCCATCACGCATCGCGGCAATCGCATAGGTTGCGGCCCGTGCGCCCGCGATGGTGGTGTAATGCGGGATGCCATGCGTCAGGGCGGAACGGCGGATGTCAAAGCTGTCGGCCACCGCCTGCGCGCCCTGTGCGGTGTTGATGACCATCTGGATTTCGCCCGAACGGATCGCATCGACGCAGTTGGGACGTCCCTCCAGCACCTTGTTGATCACGCGCACCTCCACCCCGGCTTCGCGCAGGCATTGGGCGGTGCCGCGTGTCGCGACCACATTGAACCCCATATCCGCCAGGCGACGGCCCAGCGATTTGACGGCGGCCTTGTCACTGTCGCGCACCGACACGAACACTTCCCCCGACAGGGGCAGGCGCACACCGGCGGCAAGCTGCGACTTGGCGAACGCACGCTCGAAGGAGGCATCAAGGCCCATGACCTCCCCGGTGGAGCGCATTTCCGGCCCGAGGATCGTATCGACATCAGGGAAACGGTTGAACGGGAACACCGCTTCCTTCACCGCGACATGCGGGGCCACCGCCTGGTCATCAAGGCGGAATTCCGACAGGCGGGCACCCGCCATGACGCGCGCGCCGATCTTGGCGACGGGCACGCCCGTGGCCTTGGCGACGAATGGCACGGTGCGCGACGCGCGGGGATTGACCTCCAGCACGAAGATGTCGTGGCCCTTGATCGCGTACTGCACGTTCATCAGCCCGACAATGCCCAGTTCGCGTGCCATGGCCTCCGTCTGTGCCTTCAGTTCGGTGACGATGGCGGGCGACAGGGTATAGGGCGGCAGCGAACACGCACTGTCACCCGAATGGATGCCTGCTTCCTCGATATGTTCCATCACACCGGCGACATAGACATCGGTGCCATCGGCGATGCAGTCCACATCGGCCTCGATCGCGTCATTGAGGTAACGGTCGATCAGGACCGGCCCGGACGCCACGTCATGCCCCGCAAGCTGGAGGGCGACGCGCATGTAGCGTTGCAGGCTGGCGCGGTCATGCACGATTTCCATCGCCCGTCCGCCAAGCACGTAGGAGGGGCGTACCACGACGGGGTACCCGATCCGGTCAGCCACGTCCTCGGCCTCGGTCGGGGAGCGCGCTATGCCGTTTTCGGGCTGGCGCAGGCCAACCTTGTGCAGCATCGCCTGGAAACGTTCGCGGTCCTCCGCCCTGTCGATCGCATCAGCAGGCGTGCCAAGCAGCGCGATGCCCGCCATCTCCAGCGCATGCGACAGCTTCAGCGGCGTCTGGCCACCATATTGCACGATGCAGCCCAGGACCGTGCCATTTTCCTGTTCGCGACGGATCAGGGCAATCACGTCCTCGGCCGTCAGGGGTTCGAAATACAGCCGGTCGGACGTGTCGTAATCGGTGGATACGGTTTCGGGGTTACAGTTGACCATGATGGTCTCGAACCCTGCTTCGCGCAGGGCATAGGCCGCATGCACACAGCAATAATCGAATTCGATCCCCTGTCCGATGCGGTTGGGGCCACCGCCAAGGATGACGATCTTGCGGCGGTCGGTCGGGTCGCTTTCGCATTCAGGCGTGCCAAAGCCCCCTTCGTATGTGGAATACATATACGGCGTGGGGGACGCGAACTCGCCCGCGCAGGTGTCGATCCGCTTGTAAACCGGATTTACGCCCAGGCGCGTGCGCAGTTCGAGGATTTCTGCCGCTGACGTGCCCGACAGCCGACCGAGCTGCACGTCAGAGAAACCAAGGCTTTTAAGCGCACGCATCCGGTCCGCGTCACGCGGCAGGCCGTCACGCACGACGGCATGTTCGGCTGCGATGATTTTTTGCAGTTCACGCAGGAACCATGGTTCGAACTTGCAGGCATCGTGGATGTCTTCGACACTCAGGCCCGCGCGCAGGGCCTGCGCCGCCATCAGGATGCGTTCGGGGCGCGGCTGCGACAGGGCGGCGCGGAAAGCGTCCGGCCCGCCATCGCCCGGCGCGTCCACGGGGTCGAGGCCGGCAAGCCCGATTTCCATCGAACGCAGGCCCTTTTGCATCGCTTCGGGGAAGGAGCGGCCAATGGCCATCGCCTCGCCCACGGACTTCATGCTTGTGGACAGCAGGGCCGGGGTGCCGGGGAATTTTTCGAACGTGAAACGGGGGATCTTGACGACGACGTAATCAATCGTCGGCTCGAACGAGGCCGGGGTGCTGCCGCCGGTGATATCGTTGGCAAGTTCGTCGAGCGTATAGCCCACCGCAAGCTTCGCCGCGATCTTGGCGATGGGGAAGCCCGTTGCCTTGGACGCCAGCGCGGAAGAGCGCGAGACGCGGGGGTTCATTTCGATCACGACCATGCGGCCATCGGCGGGATTGATGCCGAACTGCACGTTCGACCCGCCGGTTTCCACCCCGATCTTGCGCAGGCACGCCAGCGAAGCGTCGCGCATGCGCTGATATTCCTTGTCCGTCAGCGTCAGCGCCGGGGCCACGGTGATGGAATCGCCCGTATGCACGCCCATCGGGTCGATATTTTCGATGGAGCAGATGATGATGCAGTTGTCGGCCGTGTCGCGCACGACCTCCATCTCGTATTCTTTCCAGCCGAGGACGGATTCCTCGATCAGCACCTCGGTCGTGGGGGACGCATCAAGGCCGGAGGTAACGATGCGGTCGAATTCCTCGCGGTTATAGGCGATGCCCCCGCCCGAACCGCCCATGGTAAAGGACGGGCGGATGACCGACGGCAGGCCCACCTGCTTCAGGGCTTCACGCGCTTCGGCCAGGGTATGGGCGATGACGCTGCGTGGGCTTTCGATGCCGATGGCGTCCATGGCCTCGCGGAATTTCTGCCGGTCCTCGGCACGGTCGATCACCTCGGCATTCGCGCCGATCAGCTCGACATTATGCGTCTTGAGGAAGCCTGACTTGTCGAGCGCCATGGCAGTGTTCAGCGCGGTCTGCCCGCCCATGGTCGGCAATATGGCGTCGGGCTTTTCACGCGCGATGATGCGTTCGACGAATTCCGGGGTGATCGGTTCGATATAGGTCGCATCCGCAAGGCCCGGGTCGGTCATGATCGTCGCCGGGTTGGAATTGACGAGGATGACGCGATAACCCTCTTCCTTCAGCGCCTTGCAGGCCTGCGCGCCGGAATAGTCGAATTCGCACGCCTGGCCGATCACGATCGGGCCTGCGCCGATAATCAGGATGGAGCTGATATCTGTCCGTTTGGGCATGTCGATACGGCTTTCAGGCGGTGTGGGAAAGGGAGTCGATCAGGGCGACGAAACGGTCGAACAGGTAACGGCTGTCCGATGGGCCAGGGCTGGATTCGGGATGGTACTGCACCGAAAACGCGGGATGGCGGTCGGAGGCGATACCTTCGTTCGATCCATCGAACAGGCTGATATGCGTTGCGCGCACGCCCCCGGGCAGGGATTTGTCATCGACCGCGAAACCGTGGTTCTGGCTGGTGATTTCCACCTTGCCCGTCGCGAGGTCCTTGACGGGCTGGTTTGCGCCGCGATGCCCACGCTCCAGCTTATAGGTCTTTGCCCCCAGCGTCAGGGCAAGCAGCTGATGACCAAGGCAGATGCCGAACACCGGCTTGCCCGCGTCAAGCACGCCGCGGATTGCCGGGACGGCATAGGACGCGGTGGCCGCCGGGTCGCCCGGGCCATTGGACAGGAACACCCCCGCCGGGTCGTGCGACAGGATATCTTCGGCCGTGGCGGTGGCGGGCACGACGATGACCTCGCACCCGGCAGAGGTCAGGCAGCGCAGGATGTTGCGCTTTGCCCCGTAATCGACGGCGACGACGCGGCGGCGCTTTGCGGGCAGGGGCGTGGTGCCGTGCGGCCACTGCCATACACCTTCGTCCCAGGCATAGGCCTGCGTGCAGGTGACTTCGCGGGCCAGGTCCATGCCCTCCAGCCCCGGCCATGCGCGGGCCTGGGCCTGCAGGGCGGCAATGTCGATGTTGCCGTCGGCGGGATAGGCGACGATGGCCGTTTGCGGGCCGCCATCACGGATGCGGCGTGTGATCGCGCGGGTGTCGATGCCGCAGATGCCCGGGATGGCGCGTGCCTTCAGCCAGGCATCAAGCGATTCCGCCGAACGCCAGTTCGCAGGCGCGGTCAGGTCTTCCTTGACCACCAGGGCGCGCGCGGCGATGCGCGCGGCCTCGTCATCTTCGGGCGTGGTGCCGACATTGCCGATATGGGGGAAGGTGAAGGTGATGACCTGCCCCGCAAAGGACGGGTCCGTCAGGGTTTCCTGATAGCCCGTCATGCCGGTGGAGAAGCAGATTTCCCCGATTGCGGACGCGGCTTCGCCATGCGCGCCAAAGCCGCGTCCCCACAGGACGGTGCCATCGGCCAGGATCAGGGCGGCGGTCGCGGCGGGGGGGCGCTCGGCCGGGATGGTCGGGGAGGGCGCGGTCATGGGGGGCTCCGGTCTGTCGGATTCTGTGGCGGGTTGCAGGTCGGACAGGGACAGCCCGGTTTCACGCAGCACAACGGTCCAGTGCTTTGGCGGGATGGCGCGGGCCTGTCGCCATTTGCGCACGGCCTCGGTGCTGACGCCCGTCAGGCGCGCAGCCTGTTCGGGGCCACCAAGGCGTTTTATGATATCTTCTATTGGCATCGGCATCTGGATGATTGTCCCTTCCGGGTCTATTCCCTATCAGCGGACGAAGGGGATGGGAAGAAAATTCCGCCCCATTTCGTTCTGAAGGGAGTGGGAAAAACATTCCCGCAAGGGGCGGCTGTTCCCGTGTCCCCCATCATCAACAGGAGTTTGAACAATGTCCTTGCGCGCACGTTTCACCGAAGACCTCAAGACCGCCATGAAGGCAGGGCAGAGCGAACGTGTCGGCACGATCCGCATGATTACGGCAAAGCTGAAAGACCTCGATATCGCAGGGCGTGCGAAAGGCGAAGACCAGGTAAGCGATGATGCCGTGATCGGCGCATTGCGGGGCATGGTCAAGTCACGCACGGAATCCGTGGCGATGTACCTGCAGGGCGGTCGCCCCGAGCTTGCGGAAAAGGAAGAGGCGGAAATCGCGCTGATCCGTACCTATCTGCCCGCCGACCTTGACGAAGCGACGATCGAGGCGGCCGCGCGTGAGGCGATCGAACGCACGGATGCGACCTCCATGAAGGATATGGGCCGTGTCATGGCGGCGCTGAAGACGCAGTTCGGCAGTGCGCTTGATGCCGCGATCGCAAGTTCGGTGGTCAAGTCTGTGCTGTCCGCACGCTGAAGGCATAGCCATCCATGGCGTTCGACCCCGCGTTCCTTGATGAACTGCGTGCGCGCACCCCGATCACATCGGTGATCGGGCGGCGCACGAAGCTCGTGCGTTCGGGCCGGAACTGGAAGGCATGCTGCCCCTTCCACGGGGAAAAGACGCCATCATTCTATGTCTATGACGATCATTTCCACTGCTTCGGCTGTGGGGTGCATGGCGATGTGATCTCCTTTGTCATGCAAAGCGAGGGCCGTTCCTTCCCTGAGGCGGTGGAGGAACTTGCCACCGCGGCCGGGCTGGAGATGCCGCGCATGGATCGCACCCAGCGCGAGGCCCAGCGCGAGGCGCGCACGCTGGGTGACGTGCTGGAGGCGGTGCAGCAGGCCTGGCGGTTGCGCCTGCACCGGAACGAGGGACGCGAGGGGCTGGCCTATCTGCGTGGTCGTGGCCTGACGGACGAGACGATTGCGGCGTTTGGCCTGGGCTGGTCCGGTGACGGGCGCGGGGGGCTGGTGGCGGAGCTTGCGGCGCAGGACATCACGGCGCCCCTGCTGGCGCAGGCAGGCCTGATGCGCGTGGATGAACATGGGCAGCCGAAAGGCGAGCTGTTCTTCAACCGCGTGACGTTTCCCATCCATGACCGGCGCGGGCGGCTGGTATCCTTTGGCGGGCGTATCCTTGGCGATGGGCAGCCCAAATACCTCAATGGCCCGGAAACCGCGATTTTTTCCAAGCGTCGCGTCCTGTTCGGCCTTGACCGCGCCCGTGCCGCGGTGCGGGCGCCCCGTGGCGGGGGGCATGCGGCCCCGGCCCCCGAACTGCTGGTGGTGGAGGGGTATATGGATGTCATCGCCCTGCACCAGGCGGGCTTTACCGGTGCTGTTGCCCCCCTGGGCACGGCGCTGACGCCGGAGCAGATGGAGGCGCTGTGGCAGGTGTCGTCCGCGCCGGTGCTGTGTTTCGATGGCGATGCCGCAGGGCAGCGCGCAGCGGTGAAGGCGGCGGAAACGGCGCTGCCACTGCTCAATGTCGAACGGACCCTGCGCTTTTGCACCCTGCCGGAGGGGGAAGACCCCGACAGCCTGTTGCGTCAGCGCGGCACGGCGGCGATGGCCGCGCTGGTGGAGGGCGCGCGACCGCTGAGCGAAGTCCTGTTCGGATTGCTGAGCGAGGGCACGCGCGATCCCGGCCCGGAGCAGCGCGCGGCCCTGCGCCAGCGTCTGGTGGAGGCCGCGGGCCTGATCCCGGACAAGTCCCTGGCGTCGGAATACCGTTCCACCCTGCTGGACCGTTTTTTCGCCACCTTCCGCCGTCGTCCCGCCATGTCGGGCCGTGGCGGGCGCGGGCAGGGCGCGGCGCCTGCGGCGCGATCGCTGGCGGGGGTGTTGCCGGTGGCGCCGGACCTTGATGCGCAATCGGTGGCGATGGAGCGCATGCGTATCCTGACCGCCATTCTGCTGCGTCATCCCGAGGTGCTGGAGGAGGTGCAGGACGCATATTGTCGCCTGGACATGCCACCTGAACTGTCGGCGTTACGGGCCGTTATGCTCGACATGCTGGCGGATGGGGATGGCAATGCCGATGCGTCCGCGCTGCTGGAGGCGTTGGGTGCGCGCATAGGGGAGGCGAACCTGTCGGACATGCGCGAACGCGTGCTGTCGTCGCACCCCCTGCCACTGTCGGCGCAGGAACGCGATGATCTGATGGTGATGGATATACGGCAGGAGTGGTGGCATTTTTACGCGCTTTTGAATGTGGAGCGTTTCGCCGCCGATATCCGCCTTGATACCGAGCGGATGAGTACGGGCCCGATTGATGAACGACAGTGGGAAAGCCTGCGTGTCCGGCTGCTGACGCTGGAGTCGCTGCGGCGGGGCGGGGATATTCCCGATACGCAATGAAGAGACGGTGTTTTTGCGGAAATCAGGGCGTGCCCCTTGACTTCGGGGGGTGAATCGACCACCTGCACCTGTCGAAAGAACTGTATGCGATATAATGGCCGTATTCCTGTTTTCGCCGTATGCGCGGTGTAACGGGAACAGCGGACGCGACACTGTTCCCCCGATGTGGGGAGCCTTGATGTTTCCGCCCGGGTCGGGCGGGCCACAGATTTGCTGGGTAGGGATTGATCGGGCATGGCGACAAAGACAGCCGCGGGAACGGATGCAGCTTCGGGTGATCAGGACAACGACACCACCTTGCTGGATACGCAGTCCGGAGCCGTCAAAAGGCTGATCGCGCGTGGCAAGGAACGGGGCTATATCACCTTTGACGAACTGAATGCCGTCCTGCCGCAGGACCAGATGTCGTCCGAACAGATCGAGGACGTCATGGCGGCCCTGTCGGAGATGGGCATGCAGGTTGTCGAAAATGAAGACAACGACAGCGAGTCCGATGACGCCGCGGCCGAGCCCGAAGCCAAGAGCGAGGAGCCTGCCGAGGGCGATAGCGAGGAACCGGCCGCAGGCAACGTCGATAGCGAAAACCTTGGCCGGACCGATGACCCGGTGCGCATGTACCTGCGCGAAATGGGGTCGGTCGAACTCCTCTCCCGCGAGGGGGAGATCGCGATCGCCAAGCGGATCGAGGCCGGGCGCGATGAAATGATTGGCGGCCTGTGCGAAAGCCCGCTGACGTTCCGCGCCATCATCTCGTGGCATGAACGGCTCAAGGCCGGGGAAATGCTGCTGCGTGACATCGTTGACCTTGAGGCGATGCAGTCCGGCAATGCCGGTCCCGGCGAGGAAACGGAAGAAGGCGAGGAGCCCGCGTCCGAGGACAGCTTCGACTCCGCGACCGATAACGAGGAGTCCGAGGAAGGCGAGGGCGAAGGCGAGGGGGCAGGCCTGTCGCTTTCCGCGCTGGAAGAGAAGCTCAAGCCCGAGATCCTGGAACAGTTCGAGGAGGTGGAGGCCCTGTATGCCCGCCTGCACGAACTTCAGGCCACGCGCCTTGAAAAGCTGACATCCGGCGGTGAAATCTCTGCCGAGGCGGAGGCCGCGTATGAGCAGTTGCGCTGCGAACTGGTGGGCAAGGTGCAGCAGGTCCATCTGCATAACACCCGCATCGAGGTGCTGGTGGAGCATCTGAAAGCCATCTTCCAGCGCCTTAACGGGCTGGAAGGGCGGATGTTGCGTCTTGCCGAAAGCACCAAGGTCTCGCGCGAGGATTTCTTGCTGAAATATCGCGGGCGCGAACTTGACCCGGGCTGGGTGGATGTCGTCTCGGCCCTGCCGGGCAAGGCGTGGAAGAACTTTGTCGCCAAGCATATGGAAACGGTCATCCGCCTGCGTGGGCAGGTGGCGGAACTGACGCAGGAGACGGGGTTGCCTGTCGGGGAATTCCGACGCGTCTATGCCACCGTGTCGCGGGGCGAGCGTGATTCCGCGCGGGCCAAGAAGGAAATGATCGAGGCGAACCTGCGCCTGGTGATTTCGATTGCCAAGAAATACACCAATCGCGGGTTGCAGTTCCTTGACCTGATTCAGGAAGGTAATATCGGCCTGATGAAGGCGGTGGATAAATTCGAATATCGCCGTGGCTACAAGTTCTCCACCTATGCGACCTGGTGGATTCGTCAGGCGATCACGCGTTCCATTGCCGATCAGGCGCGCACGATCCGTATTCCGGTCCATATGATCGAGACGATCAACAAGCTGGTGCGTACATCACGCCAGATGCTGCATGAAATCGGGCGCGAGCCTGCACCGGAAGAGCTGGCGGAAAAGCTGGGCATGCCGCTTGAAAAAGTGCGCAAGGTGCTCAAGATCGCCAAGGAGCCCATCTCCCTTGAAACCCCCATCGGGGACGAGGAAGACAGCCACCTTGGTGACTTCATCGAGGATAAGACGGCGGTCATCCCGCTGGATGCGGCGATCCAGACGAACCTGCGTGAAGCGACGACACGGGTGCTGTCCTCCCTGACCCCACGAGAGGAACGTGTCCTGCGCATGCGTTTTGGCATCGGCATGAACACCGACCATACGCTGGAGGAGGTGGGCCAGCAGTTCAATGTGACCCGCGAACGTATCCGCCAGATCGAGGCCAAGGCCCTGCGCAAGCTCAAGCACCCCAGCCGCAGCCGCAAGCTTCGCTCTTTCCT
Organism: Novacetimonas hansenii; assembly: GCF_014843995.1. NCBI lineage: Bacteria > Pseudomonadati > Pseudomonadota > Alphaproteobacteria > Acetobacterales > Acetobacteraceae > Novacetimonas > Novacetimonas hansenii. The sequence goes on from NZ_CP062147.1 coordinate 1,257,034, forward strand.
TGACGATAACTGATCGCATCACAGAACGCGACGTGGGGGATGCGATGATGCGGGTGGCGGTGGATGTGACGTTCCTGTGTATGGATCGTCAGCCCCCCGGTCCCGTGCCTGCATTGCCTGATGGTTATGAGATACGGCGGGAGGTTCATCCCGCCGTATCGCTGTACCGCGATCTGTATAACCGCATCGGGCAGGATTACTGCTGGTGGTTGCGGCGTGTGATGGCGGATACCCAGTTGGCGCGGGTACTGGATGACCCGGCGGTGGGTGTCTATATCCTGCGTGAGCATGGGGAGGTTGCCGGGTTCTTCGAACTGGACGGACGGCAATGCCCTGATATCAATCTGGCCTATTTCGGGCTTCTGCCCCAATGGATCGGACGTGGGGTTGGGCTGTCCTTCCTGCATGCGGCCATCCGCACGGCATGGGGACAACGTCCCGCCGCATTGCGGGTCAATACCTGTTCCGCCGACCATCCCCGGGCGCTTCCCAATTATATCCGGGCGGGATTCCGTGTCGTAAGGGTTTTGCGCGAAGTCTGGGACATTCCCGATCATGCCGGCCTGTCTGTGCCCGTAAGCCTGCGGACATAGATCGTCTTCGCCCCGCAGGACAGCCCCTGCGGGGATGGGATGAACAGCAGGGGGGCTGGATCAGATGCGCCAGATAACCAGGTGGCATCATACAGGCTGTTGATAAAGCCCGGCCTGCAAGGACATCAGGGAATGCCGCCCCGCCGATTGCCCGAAAGGTGATGTAATCAGGCTTTGGCTCTTGTTTATCAACAGCTTGCTTTCCAAAAATCATCATAGTTAATGTAATTGGAAAATTATTTTCGCATGGCTGTTGTTATGACATGCTGCACGACCAATATCGCCTGAAGAAAAGGGGATATGGTCGGGTGGAATATAATTTTTCCTATTATTCGTTTTGCGATGTTGACAAGGCAGGTCTGCTGTCGGCGCTTGGTATGCGTGATACAGGCAATGTGGATGCCCACGGACAATTTGACTTTACGATGGCGCAACTGCCGGACCAATGGATCGTCTGCCGCTACAACAATCTTGGCAATCCGCCTGCCGTCATGCGTCAGGCCCTGTCGCTTCATGGGATGCTGATCGCATGCGACGTCCACGAAGGCGAGCATGTCAGTCGCGTGGAATGTTACGAGCAGGGCGAACTGAAATGGTCCATCCTCCATGATGGGGAGGCGGGCGACACGCTTGACCTTCAGGTGGCCGGTATCGTGCCTCCTGAATTCACCGCCTTGCGCAAGGCGGCGTTTTCCGCACAGCAGAAGGCTGACCACGATGGGGTGACGGCCCATTACATGTACTGGCTGCCCCTCGACTTCGCCGCCAGCCTGAGCGGCTATCGCTATGATCGGGAAACGTTTCCGTGGGGCACCCCCAGCTTTACCGAGATCGAACCGGTGGTCCCGGCCGCAACCTGACCTTTTGCCAGTAGGGGATCATGCCCGGCCTCAGGCATAGGCTCCGGCCCGGAGGCGGTTATAAAACGCCTCGATCAGCTGTGCCTGATGTTCTGGGTTGAAACGTTGCATGTCCCAGTGTCCTGGCCCCTGCTGTGTATGCATATGGCGCAGGGCCTGCGTCATGGCGGCGACATCGCCGGGTGGGACAAGTGATGGGGAGGAGGGGTCAAGGATATCCAGCACCCCGCCTGCCGCGGTTGCGATGACAGGCAGGTCTGCCGACATCGCCTCCAGCAGGGCAAGCCCGAAAGCTTCGTGCAGGGAGGGCATGACGAAACCGTCGAGCATGTAAAGGTCGGACGGGAAATCGGTGCGGAAGCCGGGGAAGATGACATGCCCGCCCCCCATGGCCTCCAGCCGTGCGCGCTCTGGCCCGTCGCCAAACAGGATCAGGCGCGCATCGGGCAGTGCCGCCTGCTGAAACGCGCGAAGCAGGATGTCAAACCCCTTCTTCGGGATCATCCTGCCGCCCGCGCCGATCAGGAACGTTGAGTCCCCTATGCCAAATTGCGCGCGCATGCGCTGGCGCTCCGCCGGGGTCGGGCGGGGGCGTGTATGTGTCCAGTTGCCGATGACGGTCCGCGCGCCGCGGAAACTGGGTGGGATTTCGGCTTCCTGCCATCGTGCGATGCAGATCAGCGCGTCACAGCGGTTATAGGCGCGTTTGCGAAAGCGGCTGTGCAGGGTGGCGACAAGGGGGACACGGCGTGGGCGCGGCAGCAGCCCAAGGCGGAAGGTACTCTTGCCAAGGTGGGTATGCACGACATCGGGCCGAAAACTGCCCAGCGTCTTGAGGTAGGAGACACAATACCCGCCATATCCCGCGCGGATCATGCGCACCGGGGCTGCGATATGGGGGGCGATGTCGCTGCCGGTCAGGGGATCGTCGGTCCGGCGGGCGACATGTATGCAGACATCGTGATGACGGGCCTGCATCGCCGCCAGTTCGGTCACGTAACGTTCGGTGCCAGAGAATTCATGGGTCATTATGCAATGCAGTATTCGCAAGATGACTTCCTTTTGGGGTGGTGGGCTGCACGAAGGATGCGCGGGGCATCATGGCGGGGTATTCTGCATGGATAGTTGAAAACACGAACCTGCAGAGGCGAAGAATTCTCAAAAACTGTTTCAAAGTAGTGCATACGCACGCGCGGCATTTGCGGTGTCGTTGCGGGAATATTGGGGGAACCGCGCTTTTTTCCTTGTCTGTGGGTGATGATCGTGCTTCAAGGCGCACCTTCCCTGCCGGGTGCGTGGCATCGTCCCCGGCTATACCCGCGTCATGCGTCAGCATGATGGCGTGACGGACCGTGTCCGTTGCGAAAGGGGTTGAACAGATCCGAAGGGAGTTCCCATGCCATTGTATGAAACCGTGCTGATTGCACGTAATGACGTGTCGCAGCAGCAGGTCGAAACCATCGCCGATGGTATCGCAACCGTGCTGGAAGCTGAATCCGGTTCGATCAAGAAGCGTGAATACTGGGGTCTGCGTACCCTGGCATACCGCATCAAGAAGAACCGCAAGGGGCACTACATGCTCCTCGGCCTCGATGCGACGCCTGCCGCCATCAAGGAAATCGAGCGTCAGCTCAGCCTGAACGAAGACGTCCTGCGCGTGCTGATGCTGCGTGTCGACGAAATCGACGAGGCCCCGTCCGTGATCCTGTCGCGTAAGGGTGACGAGCGTGAGCGCGGGTTCCGTGGTCCGAAGCCTGCCGGTCGTTTCGAAAGCGGTCGCGGTGGTAACGGTGCCCCCCGCCGCAGCTATGACGATCGCGAAGAGTTCCGCGCACGCAACGAGCGTGAAGAACAGCAGCGCAACAATGCCGGCGTCCCCGCCAGCAGCGAAGCGGAGTAAGAGCTGATGTCCGATACAACCGAGATCAATCCCGCCGCCCGTCGCGTGGCCGTGGGTGCGCGTCGTCCGTTTTACCGTCGTCGCAAGTCCTGCCCGTTCTCCGGCCCCAACGCGCCGCAGATCGATTACAAGGACGTGCGCCTGCTGAGCCGCTTCCTGTCCGAGCGTGGCAAGATCGTCCCCAGCCGCATCACGGCAGTGTCCGCCAAGAAGCAGCGCGAACTGGCCCAGGCCATCAAGCGCGCCCGTTTCCTGGCCCTGCTGCCCTATATCGTAAGCTGAGGGAGGCAGAACCATGTCCGCAGTAGAACTCATCCTGCTCCAGCGCGTCGAAAAGCTGGGCCAGATGGGCGAGATCGTCACGGTGAAGCCGGGTTATGCCCGTAACTTCCTCCTGCCGCAGGGCAAGGCGATCCGCGCCAACGCACATAACCGCGAGCGTTTCGAGCGTGAGCGCGTGCAGCTTGAGGCGCAGAACCTCAAGCGTCGTGAGGAGGCCGAGCGCCTGTCCGAGCGTATGCACGGCCTGTCCGTCATCCTGATCCGTCAGGCAGGCGACAGCGGAAGCCTGTATGGCTCCGTCACCACCCGTGACATTGCCGAAGCGACGACGAAGGCTGGCCTGACGATTTCGCGCTCGCAGGTTATCCTGCCGGAGCCGATCAAGCAGCTTGGTGTGTATGAAGTCCGCGTCGCCCTGCATCCCGAAGTGTCGATGCAGGTCAGCGTGAACGTTGCCCGTTCGGAAGAAGAAGCCGAACGTCAGGCACGTGGTGAGGACATCGGCGCCGAACGCGATGATGATGCCTCCGGCTTTGTCGAGGAAGCGGTCGAAGCCGAAACCGCCCCCGAAGAAGCCGTTGCAGCCGCGACGGAAGAACATCCCGCCGCCTGATCTGGCGCGCAGGCCGGTCCATCCTTGTGATGGACCGGATGTTCAGAGGCATGAAGGCCCGGTGGGAATGTCCCACCGGGCCTTCTGTCTTTTCTGGGACTTCTCAGGGGTCTTGGCCTGCCGCCCAAGGATGCCAAAGGGCATGCATTACCCTTTGGGAATCATGGTGTCGGGCTTTTTCCGGAAGCGTCCATCATTCAATTTTTTTGGTGAGGATGTGTTTAAATCTTTGAAAAGTCAGCCTCGATAACATACTGAAATCATAAAGGTTTTTGGTGAAGCTTTTTCCAAAAAGCTTCGAAAGACGCTGCCTTTTTGAAAAAAGGCAGCACCCAAAAACTTTTCTTATTTTGCATCAACGGCCTGTTTTCAAACAGTCTCTGAAAAGAGGGCGCCTCAAAATTTCATTTCTTACCGGCGATCTGTCAGGAGGCCGGGGACAGGCGCTCCAGATGGGCATGGGCCAGCCGGTCGAAGTCGGCAATGTCCAGCGTTTCCGCACGCCGGTTGCCTGCAATGCCCGCAGCCTCCAGCAAGGCTTCCCCCCCGATACCCCGCAGCGCGCCACGCAGCATCTTGCGCCGTTGCCCAAAGGCTGCGGCCGTGACCTGTTCCATGGCGCGGAACAGCGCGGGCGCGGGCTGTTTGGTATGCGGGATCAGGTTCACCACGGCGGACTGCACCTTGGGCGGTGGGGAAAATGCCCCTGGCGGAATGGTCATGACAATGCCACACCGTGCAACCCATTGTGACAGCACCGCCAGTCGCCCGTAATGATCGGAATCCGGGGGGGCACAGATACGCTCTGCCACCTCAAGCTGGAACATCAGCGTCAGGCGTGCCCATTCCGTCGCCTGCCGCAGCCAGCCAACCAGCAGCGGTGTGCCAACGTTATAGGGCAGGTTGGCCACGATCTGGCGGGGGGCAGGGCACAGGGTGGCAAGGTCGCGGCGCATGGCGTCGTCTTCCACCACATGCAGGCGACCCGGATGTGATGCAGCCAGTTCGTTCATGATGACGATGGCGCGGGCATCGACCTCGACCACGCTCACACTCGTGGCGGGTGTATCAAGCAGCGCGCGCGTCAGGCCGCCGGGACCCGGCCCGACCTCCACCACGTTCACATCATCCAGCCTGCCTGCCATGCTGGCGATGCGTGCGGTAATGCCGGGGTCCAGCAGGAAGTGCTGCCCCAACGACTTGCGTGCATCCAGACCGTGGCGTGCGATGACGTCGCGCAGGCTTTCATGCGGGGTGGACAGGCCGGAAACGGAAGATGGCATTGCGACGGCGATCAGGATTTGGACCGCATGTCGATGACCGCGCGACGATGCAGGTCACGGTCAAGCTGCCGGGAGGTCTGTTCCACACGTTCATTGAGCAACTGGTCGGCAATCTCGCTTGGTGTCTGCAGGGCGACGTTACGCTCCTCACGCTTGCAGACCATGATCAGCGCGATCCCGTCCATCGACACCAGCGGATGGCTTGCCTGTCCGGGTTGCAGATGCTCCAGCACTTCGCGCATCTGCGGGTTCAGGCGATCCACACGCAGTTCACCGGGGTCGGTCGGGTGTTTTTCACCGAATTTCTTGTTAAGGGTTTCCATCTCGTCACAGGATTTGACCTTCCCGGCAAGGTCACTGGCCTGCTGCAGGGTCTGCTTCTGCTGGTCGCTCGGGTCCTGCGGATTAAGTGGCTGGTCGAAAGGCAGGAACGCCTGGTGGATGTTCAGGATGGTCGCCATTTCATGACCGACCGTACGGCGGTTGTTGACGGTCGCGATCACGTATCCACCGGCGACGCGGATGGGGTTGGAAATCGCGCCATCGGGCATCTTGCGCGCGACTTCCACCACTTCTGGGTCAAGGCTGTCTTCTTGCGTCCAGCCCAGAAGGCCACCTTCAAGGGCGCTCTGGCTTTGTGAAAACTGGGCGGCCACGATCGGGAACGGCGCGCCCTCACGCAGTTCCTGAATGATGGTTTCGGTGAATTTCAGTTCGGTTTCGGGATGATGGGGGTCTTCGACCGGGACGAAGATCTCGCTGATCATGTATTGCGGCTTGCCGTCCTCGCGCTTCAGCGCGTCGGTGCGCTGCTGGATTTCGGTCGCGGTGATGCGCCCGCGTGATCCCGTTTCCATGCGCAGTACCTGCGACCATCCCACCTGCACGCGGATCTGGTCTATCAGGGTCGTCAGCGAAATGCTGTCCTGTGCAAGGCGGTTGCGCAGGGAGTTTTCGGGCATGCCGTTACGCTGCTCGATCCCGGAAATGGCGGCGGCAATCTGGGCCACGGGCACGTTGATGTGTCGTTCCAGCATCGCCTCCATGCGCAGGCGTTCGTCAATCAGCTGACGCACGATCTGCGGGCGCAGGCGGACCATGACGTCCTTGCTGACATCAAGTCCCGATGACAGCGCGAACAGCCGCCCGCGTGTATCCACGTCGCGTTTCGTCAGGACCGAACCGTTGACGATGGCAACGATCGAATCCTCGGTCTGTGGTCCGGTATCCGCCGCCTCGGCCGTGGCCTTGTGGCGGGCCGCATGGGCGTGGTCGCTGGCGGTGACGGCCATCGCCGCCGACATCAGGCCCGCACCGGCAAGGCGTGCAAGCCTGCGTGCCTGCCGGGCCGGACGACGGGAAGGAGCACTGCCGGGGGTGGCGGAAAACCAACGCATTCAGATCAATCTTTCACGCATCATCAGCCATTCATGCCAAACGAACCGATGGTCTTGAACGTCAGGGAGAACATTACGGTCGAATTGCTCTGCTGACCACCAATTGTGGTGTATTGCTTGAGGTACATCACATCAATGCCGAAACAGTCATTCTGGTATCCCGCATCGCCACCGACGGACACGCTCTGCTGGCGTGCCAGGCTGCGGCGGATATACCCCGCAAGGTGCCAGTTGTCCCACGTTGTCGAAGCACCGAATGTCAGCTCGCTTATCGGCTTATAGTAGATCGACGGCGGCGTCGAGGTATAGGGATTATTTGCGTAATAATAATAAGGCGTCACCGGTTCATAGATATAGCCGCCATTAACGCGGAAATACTTGAACCCCGCACTTCCCAGCGCATCGGCGAAATCGACCCGGCCGGCATAGGGGTCAAGGCGCATTTTCCCATCAAAGTCAAAGAAGTGGTTGGGGACGACGCGTGCGCCCATCACCACATCGGACAGGTGATGGCTCAACCCGGAATAGGGGATGCGGTCATGTTCGACATGCTCCTGGAAGCTTTCACCCACCAGCACGTCAACCTGGTGGCCATCCCATGTCCAGTTCGAATGCAGCCCGACATTGGCGCGCAGCCCGCCATCCAGCCGGTCCGTCCCGGCATAACGGTTCAGCGCAAACAGTGTCTGGTCGGTGAATTCATAGGACAGGCTGTCTTCGTTGGGGATGAAGCGCGAGGAACTGTTGCCCGTGTTGGGGGCGGCAATGATCTGCGCAATCGGTTCAAGGATCTGCGACCCGCGGCCACGGTTGAAGCTGCGCAGGAAGGGCCAGTTGAGTTTCAGCGCCACGGTGGGCAGGACCTGGCCTGCGACCTGGCTGCGGGTGGTCTTGGCGTAATTTGGCTGCTCGTTAAGCTGTGTCGCGCGGTGGATGGCCGATTCGACATGCAGTGTCAGGTCCCATATCTGCCCCAGTGAATTGCGGAACGGCCTGTCCCAGTTCAGCGTAAGCTGCCCGCGCTGGTCCGATGTCCCGTTTTCACGATAGACATAGAAATCGGTCGTATCGAGGCTGAACCGCCCGCCAAGCGCATCGGGCTGCCCGAAATAGCTGTAGGTATAGCGCGGCAGCACCCATGGCAGGTCATGGTTGTGGATGATGCCCTGATTCAGGCCCTGATAGGCCTGCGCGTCGATGCGTGAATATGACCCCGTGCCGAACCCTTCGAGATAGATGTTCGAATTCAGCGTGTCCTGCCCGTATCCCGACACGCGGTAGTCACGCATGTAGTTGGCGGAGCTTGCGACATTGATATGCGCGCCAAGGCGCCATGTCTTGTTGAGGGAGAACCGGCCGGAGCCAAAGAAATACCCCTGGACGCCGTGGTTGTCTTTACTGTCAACCTCATTGCCGAAAGTATTGATATAATTGATGTCATGATGGGTATCGTATGCGATGCCCGCACGCAGGTTCATGCTGCCGAAATTGAATCGGTGGCGATATTGCGCGCTGAGCTGCGGTCCCGTCCGGGTGGAGAACAGCCCTTCGGCCACGAGGTCGGATTGCCCGTCAATCACCCAGTAATACGGGATGGTCACATACGTGCCAAGATAACGGTTATGCGGCGTGAAACCCGGGGTGAGGAAGCCGCTCTGGCGTCGCACGGACGGGTCGGTCATGGAAAAGGCAGGCAGGTAGAAGATCGGCACGCCAAAGAAATCGACGAAGGCGTCGCGGAATTCGATGCGCTTGTGCTGCAGGTCGTGCGATGCGTCATAGGCGCGGATCTGCCAGAAGGGCGCGCGTTCGGGGTGGCGGTCGCAGATCTCGCACGCGGTATAGACAACGCGTGTCAGGTCATTGACCTTGCCCCCCGTGCGGCGCACGCCATTCGCCGCCATGCGGGCGTTGTCGTCCATCTGCGCGTACATCTTGCTCATGATGCCGTCGCGCATGCCGTTGCTCAGCTCGGCATAGCTGGTGAACATCACCGTGCCGTCTGGTTCGACAAGGGCGACATTGCCCGAGGCGGAGGCCACGCCGGTATTGCGGTCGTACACCACCTTGTCCGCGCGCATGACCTGGTCATTCTGCCAGATCTGGACGTTTCCGCTCCAGATCGCGAGGCCGTTCTTGCTGTCATAGGCAACATGGTCGGCCTGGAATGTCACGGGGTCGCCGGTGGAGACGGTGCTTGACGATGCGGCGCCGTGTGGCTTTGCGGGGGCGGGGTTCGCCGCGTCAGGCTGTGATGCCGCCGCCTGTGAATGGACATGCCGCCCCCGCATGGATGCGGCCCCCTTGGACACCGTGGTCTGCACGGCGCGCGACGCATCGGGCGTCGTGTCCGGCGCACTGTCCGCACATGCCGGCCCGATCCCGCCGAGCAGCATGCCCCCCAGGACCATGCCCCCCAATATCGTTGCCGAAAGCAACGACATGCGCGATGGCCGTCGTGGCGTGGCAGGGCGCATGCGCGCGGTATCGCGGTGGCGCGGGGGAGGGGCAGGACGGACCATTAACCGTCCTCTAGATGAAGAAGCAGAGAAACTGCAAGACAAAGCCCGGCCCCGGTGGGGGCCCACGCCGCAAGCACCGGGGGCAGGGCACCGGATTCCCCGAACTGTGCGGCGATCTTGGAAATGGCAAACAGCGCGAAACCCGCCCCCACGCCCAGGCTGATCATGCGCACCACGCCGCCACGCCGGGCCGGACGCATGGAAAATCCTGCCGCCACCAGCGCCATTGTCCCGCACAGTACCGGCAGCGTCAGCAGGCTCTGGAAACGCAGGCGATGGCGGATGGAGGAAAAGCCCGAACGGTTAAGCAGCTTGATGAATCCCGGCAGCGCCCAGACCGACAACGTATTTGGCGACGCCAGGCTGTCCTGCACCCCCGCAAGCGTCAGGTCCGCGCGCAGGGTCATATGTCCCATGTCCACCGGGTTTTCATCAGGATGCAGCAGCCGCGCACCTTCGAGCACCCAGCGGCCGTTACCGAGATAGCCATGTCCCGCCTCGATCCGCGCCAGCATGTGGTCCTGTCCGTCAAGGCGGAAGATGCTGATGCCGGAAATGCGCATCACATTATCCCGCAGCCTGACGCGGCGGGCATGGATGATGGCGACACCATGATCCACCAGCCCACTGTCGGACTGGCGCATCCACAGGGCGCCCCCGCTCATGTTGATGGTCTTGACCGTGCTTTCACGCAGGTACTGCTGGTCCAGTATTTCCGCGCGGCGGTACATGGCGGAAGACAGGGGGCTGATGACCGTGGTGGACAGCGCCCCGATCAGCAGCGCGCAGCCGACCGGGCCGGCAAGGAACTGCCACGCGGAAATGCCCGCCGCGCGCGCCACCACCAGTTCGGATGACCGCGCCAGCCGCCAGAAACAGATGATCCCGCCCAGCAACACGCCAAAGGGCAGGATTTCCAGCATGGCGAAGGGGATGTGCAGGACCGCGATCTCGCTGACAAGGGAGGCGGGCACGTTGGGCCTGCTGGAGACGCGGCGCAGAAGGTCGATGAAATCGAACAGCGTAATCAGTCCCGTCAGGAACGCGATTACCGCCAGCACGGCATAGGTGAACTGGCGCGCGATATACAGCGAAAGGGTCAGGGCGAAGGTCATCGCGGCGGGATCGTCCCTGTATCGGCGCGGCGGATGCGGAATTCAGGCCAGAACAGCATGGCCATGCACACCATCCCCGGCAGGACGGCGGATACCCACATCAATGGCATAAGCGCCAGGTTACGGCTGGCGAGGTTCTGCACCAGCAGCGTCAGCGCCTGCACCGCCACTACCGCAAGGGTTGCGGCCACGGGGCGCACGATATTGCCATGGCGCGAAAACCCGCCGCCCAGCGCGCTGAGCAGGCCAATCATGGCAAAGGAGAATGCACATAATGGCGAGGTCAGGCGGCGCCATGCCTCGATGATCATCTTTTTTTCATCACGCGGCGAAAACTGCCGCAGGTTGGGATGCAGCAATGCCGTGATCGGCAGTTCGTTTGCATCGGGCTGCCGGGTCTGGGTGCCGTGTGGTGCCGACAGGTCGATGGTGTTACGCTCGAAACTCAGCATGTTCAGTCGCCCCGTCTTGCGGTCGATTTCCTGGCGCGAGCCATTGAACAGGACGACGCGGGGCTGGTCATTGGTGATGACGAAGCTGCCTTCCTCCGCCAGGATGGTGGCCTGGGCATCGGGCTGGCGGTCATCTTCCACCATGATGCCATGCAGCATCCCGCTGGGATCGCGTGCGCGGATATAGACGGTCATATTATCCGAAACCTGCGTGAACACCCCATCCTGTATCAGGAAGGCCGCCATCTTGTTGCGGATCTGGTATTCATACTGGCGAAAGCCATGGTACGCCGTCGGCACCACCCACAGATTGAGCGCATAACAGGCCAGCACGGACACCAGCGCGCATAACAGCGCCGGGCGCGCCATCATGAACGGTGACAGCCCCGCCGCCTGCATCACCGTCAGTTCCCGGTCCGATCCCAGCCGTTGATAGATGAACTGCACCACCACAAAGGTCGTGATCGGCAGGATGACCGCGACGAAAGACGGGATCAGCAGGCTTGTCAACTGCACGAACACCCGCAGCGACAGCCCCCGCCCGACCACCAGCGACACAAAATGCAACGACTGCGTCAACCAGATGAGCAGGGCAAGCGCCCCGGTCGTCGCGACAAGCGCCAGCAGCAGTTGCCGCAGGACATAGCGGTCCAGAATCGACAGGCGCGTGGAGAAGCATCGGGGGACGGGGCGGGCGACAGGCATGCTCCTGTCTAACCCTCATCGCGTTGCATAAAAAGATATGTTACCGCCCGGTCCTGAAACAGTCTGTATCCATCGGGCATCGCGCGGGGTCATCGCGGTGCGGCGGGGGGGAAGATTTTGCCGGGATTCATCAGGCCGTGCGGGTCCAGCGCCTCCTTGATGCGGCGCATGGTCGCCAGTTCCGCGCCACCACGCCATTCCGCCATCATATAGGGCTTGAGCTGTCCCACGCCATGTTCGGCGGAAAACGACCCGTCAAGGTCGCGCACGATGTCGGCCACTGCGTCCATGATGTCATGGCTGCGCGCCAGAAAGGCATCGGCGGGCATGTCCACGGGCTGCACCACGTTGAAATGGATGTTGCCATCGCCCAGATGGCCGAACGGGGCAGGACGGATACCAGGGATCAGGTCCATGCACGCCTGTGTCGCGCGCGCGATCAGTTCGGGCACGCGCGCCACGGGCACGGACACGTCGTTCTTGACGCTGGCGCCTGCGCGTTTCTGCGCCTCGGCATGTTCTTCGCGCAGTTTCCACAGGTTGGCGCGCTGTGTCTCGCTCTCGGCCATGACGGCGTCGGTCACGATGCCCTTTTCCATCGCATCCGCCAGCACACCTTCCATGAACGCACGCAGGTCCGTGCCGGGACGCGGGGTGGCAAGTTCGACAAGGACATAGGCCGGCGCGGGCTGTTCCAACGGCAGGCTGGCGCCCGCGATCAGTTCGTTCACCAGCGCCATGCCCGTGCCCGACATATATTCGAACGCCTGGATCAGCGCGGGGTCGAGCGCGCGGAACGCACTGAACAGCGCAAGCGCACCCTGTGCGTCCTCTACTGCGCACAGGGCGACTTCCACCTCCTTTGGCGCGGGCTGGAGCTGGATGATCGCGCGTGTGATGAAGCCGAGCGTCCCTTCGGAGCCGACGAAAAGCTGTCGCAGGGCGTATCCCGTATTATCCTTGCGCAGGCGGCGCAGGCCGTGGAACACCTCCCCATCGGGCAGGACCGCCTCCAGCCCCAGCAGCAGTTCGCGCGCATTGCCATAACGCACGGTATTGTTGCCGCCTGCATTCGTCGCAAGGATGCCGCCCATCTGCGCCGATCCTTCGGACGAGATCGACAGCGGCAGCATCATCCCCGCCTCCCGCGCGGCGTCCTGCGCGGCCTTCAGGGGGACGCCCGCCTCGACCTCCATGGTCATTTCATGGGGGTCGATGCCACGGATGCGGTTCATGCGCGACATGCAGATGACGATTTCACGCCCGCTGTCATCGGGGGTCGCGCCACCGACCATGCTGGTATTGCCGCCCTGTGGCACCATCGGCACGCCGTGCGCTGCACACAGGCGCACCACCGCAGACAGTTCATGCGTATCCGCCGGGCGCAGCACCGCGCAGGCGCGACCATGATACAGGTTGCGCCAGTCGGTGCAGAACGGGTCCATGTCGCGTGCCGCCGTCAGCACCCCCGTCGGCCCCAGAATCCGGCCAAGCTCTTCCAGCAGTCGCGCGGGGTCCGTGGGGGTGGGGGATACGGCGGTCATGATGGCAGGCCTCCTGAAAGCTGGTGCTGTTGGCTCAATGGCTGTGCGGTGGGGTGGGGGGCGCCCCCGTGCCGCGATGGGGTGGTATAGGGCGCGGCGATGTAAGGGGCGCTGGCCTGCGCGGGGGAACTGTCAAGTGCGTGGAACAGTTCCGTCATCGCGATCCCCGCCAGTGTCCCGATCGTCAGCGCCAGCATCAGGGTGGTGCGTCGCGGCGTGGCGCGTGTGTTCGTCGTGGCAAGGCGGGCCTGTATCTGTGCCAGCGTGGTCTGTGTTTCCGCGCGGGCCTGCTGCGTCAGGAGCAGTTCGCTGCGCAATTTCTCGTTCAGCTTGCGTGCGTTGCGCAGTTCGTCGTCCAGCGTGCGGATGCTGTCGGCCATTTCGGAAATACGGGCGTGTGAATCCTGGATTTCGCGCGCCGCCGCGGCACTTGTCCGACCGCTGCGCGCGGCGCGTGGCTTGGCCGCCGGGCGGGGGGGAGGGTTGGGGGCGATGGCCGCAAACAGGTTCTTCAGCGCACCGCCGGTCATCTGGTTCTTGCGCGCCCGTGTACGTATGGCCGCCAGCGCGTTTTCGGACTGGCCCGGATTGTCCTCCAGCACCAGTGCCAGAATATCCGACAGGATCTTCAGTTCCTTGGGGTCTAGGCTATCGCTCATGTCAGGTGTCGCCAGGGTCGGGTCATGCGGAACAACAACGGGTTATCGTGGGCGTGGGCAGGCGGCACGGGACAGGCGGTCGCCAATGGCGGCGCCAAGGCCATGCGTTGGCACAGGCTGGACCGCGATTGCGCGCAACCCGCGCCTGCGTCCTTCCATATCAAGAAACCGCAGCCCGGCGAAGAGGCGGGCTGCCGCTTCCTCCAGCTTTTCGCCCTGACTCAGGTTCCATGTCAGCGGACTGCCGGGTAATTCCGCGCCAAACGCCAGCAGGGCTTCGTCCGGGGCGACGGTCTGTGCATCAAGGCGGACCGGCAGTGTGGGGGCGTAATGTGACGACAGCCGCCCCGGCGCGACAGGGCGGGCATCGCTGGTGTCATGGGGTGTGGTGATGTCGGGACACACCTCACGCAGGGCCTCGATCGTGATGCCGCCAGGACGCAGCAGGACCGGATGCGCGCCCGTCAGGTCCACGATCGTGCTTTCGACCCCCACGGCACATGGCCCGGAATCGAGTATGGCGTCGATCTTCCCCTCCAGCCCGTCAAGGACATGTTCCGCGCGCGACGGGCTGACGCCGCCTGACGGGTTGGCCGACGGGGCCGCGACCGGCACCCCCGCCGCCGCAAGCAGCGCGCGCGCCGTATCGCTGTCGGGCACCCTGACCGCGACAGAGGGCAGGCCCGCCCCGGCAAGGTCGCTGATGGCGCACCCGGCCGCGCGGGGCAGCACCATCGTCAGCGGCCCCGGCCAGAAGCGGTGCGCAAGCCGGTGCGCCCGCCCGTCGGCCATGGCATGGACAAAGGCAGCCGCGGCATCGGGGAAATGACTGATGAGCGGATTGAACGTTGGGCGTTCCTTGGCGGCAAAGATACGCGCAACCGCCTCCGCATTGGTGGCGTCGGCCCCAAGGCCATAGACCGTTTCCGTCCCGAACGCGACCAGCCCGCCCGTGCGCAGGATGTCTGCCGCGCGTGTAATGCCCGCCCTGTCCGCCACCAGCCGCTGTGTCATTGCGCGCCGCGACAGATGAAGGGCGGGTTGCGCCACCGTGCCTTGCCATAGGCAAGCGGCGTGCCGTCGAATTCCGTGATGCTGCCGCCTGCGGCCTCCAGCACGGCCTGCGGGGCGGCGGTATCCCATTCCATCGTCGGGCCGAGGCGGGGATAAAGGTCGGCAATCCCTTCGGCCACGCGGATGAACTTTGCCGCCGATCCGATGTTGCGGATGCTGGCCACCGGCTGTTGCGCCAGCAATGCCTTCAGGCGCGGATCATCGGCGTAATGACGCGAGGCAAGGACGTCGAGCCCCGCCGCAGGCGGTGTGCGGGTATGGATCGCATGCTGCCCGTTTGCATCGCGTCGCCATGCGCCATGGCCGACCCGCCCGGCATAGACCTGATGATATGCCGGCAGTGCCACAGCACCCAGCACCGCCCGGTGATCGCGCACCAGCCCGATATTGACGGTAAAATCCTCCCGCCCTGCCGCGAATTCCCGTGTCCCATCCAGCGGGTCCACAAGCCAGTAGGTCCGGTCGGTTTCCACCTTGATCCCCGCCGCGGCCTCTTCCTCGGCAATGATGGGGATGGATGGGGCGGCGGCGCGCAATCCCGCGAGGATATGCGCCTCCGCCGCGTGGTCGGCCTCGGTCACGGGGGAGTCATCGGTCTTGGTGTGCGTCACAAACCCGCGTGCGCGGATATCACGGATAAGGGCTGCCGCCTCCGTCGCAAGGCGGACCGCAAGATCGAGCAGGGCCTGGTCGCCGGGGGCGTGCAAGGATGGTATGTTCATGCTGATGGCATTAGCTTACTCATGCCGCGCCGTCATGCGTTTATGCGATGCGATATGTAATCACCCGCCCCGGCGGGGCATGTCCGCCATGCGCGCCATGGTGACGCGGGGGTGGTGCTTTTCCCGACGTATCAGGGGCCTGCGCGCACCCCGCGCGTGATTTCATGTCACGCGTTTCCTTGTTTTCTCAAGCGGAGCGACTGCTTCATGCTCGATACCGGTTTTTCTGATTCCCGCCTCCCGCACGAGGGCGTGCTGGCGATTCTGGCGCCTTCGGACGGTGCGCCTTCCGCGCTGTATACACAGGTGGATGCGGCCACGGGCGGTGCGCTGTCGCGCGCGGCCAGAGCTGCGGATTTTTCCTTTGCGGCCAAGGCGTCGTGCGTCGTCCTTGCCCCTGGTGCGGGGCTGGAACGTGTTGTGCTTGTCGGCCTTGGCCCGCGTGAGGGAATTGACGCGCGCGTGGCGGAACAGGCGGGCGGAAGCGTCGTCTCCGCGCTGGGCAAGGTGACGGCGCGTGCCGCGGTCGTGCTTGACACCCTGCCGGGCGACCTTGCCGCGCATGTCGCGCTTGGGGCTGTGCTTGGGGCCTACCGCTTTGATTCCTATCGCACCATCTGGCGCGAGGGCGAGGCGTGGAAGCTGGAGGGGCTGGAGTTCCTCAGCATCGACGCCCCTGGCGCCACGGCGGCATGGGTGGGGCTGTCGGCGGTTGCACGTGGCGTGCTGCTGTGTCGTGATCTGGTCAATGAACCGGCGAACATGCTGCGTCCCGACACGTTCGAGGCCCGTATCACGAAGCTGCGTGACCTTGGGGTGGAGGTCGAGGTGCTTGACCGCGAGGCCATGCACGCACTGGGCTTTGGCGCGCTGCTTGGCGTCGGGCAGGGCAGTTCCGTGCCGCCACGCACCGTCATCATGCGCTGGAATGGCGGGACGGAAGACGAGGCCCCGGTGGCGTTCATCGGCAAGGGCGTTACCTTCGATTCGGGTGGGATTTCCATCAAGCCCGCCGCCGGCATGGAGGAAATGAAGACCGACATGGGTGGGGCTGCCGCCGTGGTTGGCACGATTGCGGCACTGGCCGGGCGCAAGGCGCGCGTCAATGCCGTGGGTGTCGTGGGGCTGGTGGAAAACATGCTGTCGGGCGATGCGCAGCGGCCGGGCGACGTGGTGCGCACCGCGTCGGGCCAGACGATCGAGGTACTCAATACCGATGCCGAAGGCCGTCTGGTACTGGCCGATGTGCTGTGGTATGCGCAGGACCGTTTCAAGCCGCGCTTCATGGTTGATCTTGCCACCCTGACGGGGGCGATCGTCGTCAGCCTTGGTACCGAACGCGCGGGCCTGTTCTCCAACGACGATGCGCTGGCGCAGCAGTTGGCCACGACCGGCGAAGGCGTGGGCGACAGGCTGTGGCGCATGCCGATGTGCGCGTCCTATCTTGAACTGCTACGTTCGGACATCGCGGATCTCAAGAACATCGGCGGTCGCGCCGGAGGGTCGATCACGGCGGCGAAATTCCTTGAATGTTTCGTCAACAAGGTGCCGTGGGCACATCTGGACATCGCGGGCACCGCGTTCGCAAACAAGGCATCGGCCTGCGTGCCCAAGGGGGCGACGGGCTTTGGCGTACGGCTGCTTGATGCGCTTGTGCGCGAACATTACGAAGGCTGAATGGCTGTTTGCACAGACGGGACCGGTAACATGCTGGGATCATAAAATTTTTAATGAAGGGTGTTGAACAGTCTTCGGGTGGCGTTGCCTTTGCCACGTCTTGAAGGATAAGGCAGCGTCACCAAATTTGTGATTTTTATCAATCGTCTGTGTTTAAAAATGATGGGGGGAGGGATCGCTCCTCCCCCTCGATGCGTACCGACGTAACAGGGGGCCGCCTGCGGGGGCGTGTTTCACAAAGCCCGCAAGGCCCCGAAAGTTTGCAAAGCCTGGACATCCCGGGACGAAATGTTGCCCCGGCTTGAACAGGGCGACGTCCCGCGCGTATCACCGGCATGGTAGCAGACAGCCCTTGGGGCATGGCTGCTACCCGTTATGGGCAGGATTGCGGAAGGAACTTCATGGCGGAGGTCGGTTTTTATCACCTGACGCGTTCCACGCTGGAGCAGGCGCTGCCTGCCCTGCTCGGGCGGACGCTGGATGCCGGTCGCCGCGCGGTCGTGCGTTGTGGCGATGATGCGCGGGTCAAATGGCTTGATGACGCCCTGTGGCGTGCCACCGACCCGTTATGGCTGCCGCATGGCACCCGTGCGCTGGGACATGAAAGCTGGCAGCCAATCTGGCTGACGGCGGGGGAGGACGTGCCCAATGGCGCGACCTTCGCATTCCTGATTGATGGTGTGTCCTGCACGCAGCCGGGTCTTTTTGAACGGGTGTTCGACCTGTTCGACGGCCATGATGAAAATGCCGTTGCGGCGGCGCGGCAGCGGTGGAAAGCCTGCCGGGAGGCAGGGCATACCCTGACATACTGGCAACAGCAGGCAAAGGGATGGACGCGTCGGTAAACCGGTGTCGGGTCGGGATGGTTCCCCCCGCGGGGCCATGACGGTCATGGCCCGCAGGCGGCACAGGGCATATCACGGGCAATGAATGAAAGGCCGCGCAGCATGAAGAACGTTACATTCCCCAATGGCATGACTGTCCCCGCGCTGGGTATGGGGACATGGAACCTTGGGGATGACAACGCGCGTCGCGATGCGGAAATACGCAGTATCCGCATGGGGCTTGATGGTGGCCTGCGGGTTGTTGACACGGCGGAGATGTATGGTTCCGGCCGGTCCGAACGCCTTGTGGGTGCGGCGATCGCCGGGCGGCGCGATGATGTATACCTTGTTGACAAGGTCCTTCCCTCCAACGCTTCACGCGCGGGGGTGCGCAAGGCGTGTGCGGCCTCGCTGAAGCTGCTGGGCACGGATCATCTGGACCTCTACCTCCTGCACTGGCGGGGGTCGATCCCGCTGGAGGAAACGGTGGCGGGGTTTGAGGATCTGAAGCGTGCTGGGATGATCCGGGCATGGGGCGTGTCCAATTTCGATGTCGATGACATGCGTGAACTTGCCCGCATCCACACGCCTGACCCGTGCTGCGCCAATCAGGTGCTCTACAGCCTTGATTACCGTGGGGTGGAATATGACCTGCTGGGCGATGACCGGGCGGCGGGGATTGTGACGATGGCCTATTCCCCGCTGGGACAGGGCGGCGAACTGCTGGATGCGGCGGTATTGCGTCGGGTGGCGGCACGGCATGAAACCTCGCTTGGCCCGGCGACGCCTGCGCAGGTCGCACTTGCATGGGTGCTGCGCCAGCCCGGCGTGCTGGCGATTCCAAAGGCGGGGTCGCCCGTCCATCAGCGTGAAAACATGGCGGCGGCCGAACTGGAGTTGACGAAAGCCGATCTGGCGGAGATTGATGGTGCAATCCCGCCGCCGCGTCGCAAGGAATCCCTTGCCATGATCTGACCGCGCGACCATGCCCGTCGTGGTGGGGACGCCATAATGACCATGCCGGGCAGGAGCAGGCCGGATTATCACTCTCATCCTCCTTGTCGTTCTTGGCATCATGCTTGCCTGCGGGCTGGTATCGCGGGCATGGGCCATGACGCGTCCTGCCTGCGTGCCGGTGTTGCGTGCGGGGTGGGGCATCGTGATGGTGGCGACGCTGGTGGCCCTGCTGCCCCTGCTGCCCGAACCGCTGGCGCGTATCGCGGCGGGGGGCGGTGCATCGCGTCTGATTATGCTGTTCCATCCCGATCCGCTGGCGCTTTCGGCATTGTTGCTGGTGGCGCTTGTGGGCCTGTATTCAGGGCTGGCGGGGGCGTTGGCATGTAGTGCCGCCGCATTTGCCGTGGCGGGCGGCCCGGTCGTGTCGGCAATGGCCGGGGCATGCGTCATTGTCGCATTGCGCGACGGGGCCGCGCGGCATGGGCGGGGAACAGGCGGTGTACTGGGTATGGCGTTGCTGTCGATGCTGCTGTCCACCGGTGGCGGCATCGCTCCTGCCATCCCCCCTGTCATTGATCCGGTCGCATTTGCAACGGCAGGGCAGGCGGGATTGTCGCGCGGGCTTGTGCTGCCGGTTGCGGTGCTGATGGCGACATGGCCCCTGCTGCACCTGTCATGGCGGCCCGGTGGCGGGCGTCGGCACCTGTCCGCGTTGCGCATGGCCGATGTCGCGGGCTTTGTCGTGGGGTGTCACCTGTGGCTGCGTCTGCTGGCCTGCTATCCCGATATTCCTGTCCTGTCTGAACGCTGGGGATATGCGTTGCTGGCGCTTGCGGCGGGACTGTTCCTTGCGGCGTCGCTGCGTGCGCTGGTGGCGCGCGATATGCGCCGTGTGTTGTCTGGCCTGTTCGGGGGCACGGCGGCGCTGCCGGTCATGGTCACGGGGCTGGGGCTGGTCGCGCGGGCCAATGATCTGCCGGACATGCTTGGCGGCGTGGTGGCGTGCCTGATGCTGCTGATGGCGGCGGGCTGTATTGTGTGGGTCGCGCTGTTGCGTCTTGTCGATGCGATGGAGGCGGAGGCCGGGTGGCTCGTGCTGATGCATCTGGGGGGGCTGGCGACGCTGATGCCCCGCCTGTCGGTTCTGCTGTCGGTCGGGTTGCTGGCGGTGGGGGGGCTGCCGCCGCTGATCGGGTTTTCGATTGCATGGATGTTGCTGCGGCTGTTCGGTGGGTTGCCGCACGGGGGCAGCCTTGCGCATGAAATCCCCATCGCCTGCGTCATGATCGTCATGGGGGTGGCATGGGGGGTGCGGCTGCTTGCGCTGGTACGGCTGGTGGGGGTTGCGTTGTGTGGGCGGCCGCGTACGCCCCGCGGTGCCGGGGCGTGTGATCCTGCATGGCCGATCCTTGGGCGATGTGTGGTGGGGGTGGTGATGGCCTGCGTGGTCTCGGTGCTGCCGGGGGCGTGGCTTGTCGTGGCGCATGCAGGCATGGCGCAGGTGGCGCGGCAGGCGAACGGGCTGGTGGGCATGGATGCTGCTGCGTTGTTTGCCGTGCCATCGCCCGATGGCGTGTCGGTACTGGTTCCGGTCCATGGCCTTGTGCTGTTGCTGGTCGTGGGGGGGATGGTTGGCATTGTGTGGCGGATGCGTGGTGTGTCGGCCACGCGGCAGGTGGCGACATGGGAACAGGGGGCGCCGCCTGTCCCGCCATGGATGCCCTTTGGCGATCCATTGACGCAGGTGGGGGCAGGGGTGTTCGTGCGCCTGTTGCAGGACATGGCGGGATGGCCCGATGGCGCGGCCATATGGCTGCGGCGTGCATTGCGGGCGTGGCGTGCCTGTGGGCGGTATCTTGTGCTGCCATTGCGGCGTGTTCCCAACGCACCGGACCGACTTGTGTCGCTGGCGCTGCCGGTCGGGGTCGCGATTGCCATGATACTCCTGTGCTGGCTGTCATGAGGGGGCTGGTCATGGGGGACGGTGGGTGATGGGGGCGCTTGCTGCCGGGATGCAGGGGCTTTTGCTGTCGGGGATGCATCTAGTGCTGATGATGGTGATGGCGCCGGTCTGCGCGCGTGTCATCGCATGGTGCCGACAGGGGCTGGCTGGTGGTGGCGGGCCGGTCGCGCCACTGTTGCGATGGCGCATGATTGCGCGGATCTGGGGGCGTTCTGGCATGCGCGCGGCGTCGGGTGCTGGGGTTACGGCGCTTGCGCCATGGGTGGCGTTATCAATGGTGCTGGCGGCGGTACTGCTGGTGCCGTCCTTTTCGCTGGGCATGATGGGGGAGGACGGGTCGGACCTGCTGATGGTGTCCGGGCTTTTGTTCGCGGCGACGGCCCTGTTGCATGTCGTTGGCCTCGCCTCCGGTCAGGGGCGGGAGGGACGGATGGCGGCGATGCTGCTGGTCGGGATGATGCTTCTTGTGCCCGCGCTGGTGATGGCGGTGGCGGTGCCGTGGATGGCGACGCCGGGTACGACCATCGCCGGGCTTGTGCGGTTCATGCGCATGACACAGGACAGTGCGGGCATACGCGGGCCGCTGGCGCTGGCGGGGGGGGCGTTCATCCTTGTGGGCGTGGACCGGGTCGCGGCAGGTGGTGGGCGGGCTTTCAACGTGATGATGGACAACCTTGCGGGGCCGGATCGTGCCGTCATGCTGTTTGCACGTGATCTGGTGACGCTGGCATGGATCACGCTGGGTGGGGACCTGTTATGGCCCGATGCCATCGTCATTCCCGATACGACGGGCAGTCCGCGCCTGTTCGTGGGGATGATGGCCGCTATTGCATTGTGGGGCGTACGCACGCTGGGCCTGTGTGGCGTGGTTGCATGCCTGCGTACCTTTGTCATGGCATCGGGACAGGTGGCGCGCCTGCGGGCGGGGCTGGCGCTGTTGTGCGGATGCCTGGCCATCGTGCTGCTGTTTGCCGGTCGGGAATTCGGGTGATGCTGGTAGTACTCCTGGGAATGGTGGTGTTTGTTTCGCTGTTCGGTCCCGATGCGGGCGGGGTGATGCTGGTCTGGCAGGGGGGGCTGGCGGCGTCGTGCCTGCTGATGGTCGCGTGGGAAGGGGGGGCGGTGCAGACCTGCCTGCCCGCGGCGGCTGGTGCGGTGGTGCTGGGTGGCCTTGTTGCATGGAACCTGCGCGCGCGCGTCCATCCGGTGCGGCGTGGCCATGCCCTTGTGCTGCGTCTTGGGGGGGGGCTGCTGATGGTGACGCTGCTGTCCATCGCGGTGCCCCCTGATGCACTGGATGTAGAGGGACGCCTGGAGGTCGTGGCGGGGCTGTCGGCCATTTTGTGCGGGTTGCTTGCCGCGGCGGTGGAGCGTGATCGCGCGCGCCAGTGCGCGGCGCTGGCCTGCGCGCTGGAGGGATGGCTGCTGCTGTCGGGTATTGCGGGGCGCATGCTGCCGGTGATTGTGGGATGCATCATGCAGGCCACCATGGTGTTCATGATCCGCAGGACCATGCCGCGTGATCCCGCCACCGGGGATGGCGACTGGTGATGGGCGGGCTTTCGCCATGGATGTGTATGGCCGTGTGCTGGCCCTACCTGTCGGCGCTGGCGCTTGTGGTGCCGTCGCGTGGGGGGGAACGTACGCGCGCGGCGGTGCTGTCGGTCGTGGGGCTGGCCTGCGCACTCATGTGGTGGTGGGCGTGCGCGCTGTCCGTACACGACGCGCTGCTGTTGTGCCCGCCGGTCCTGCTGTGTCTTGTCACCATGGTGCATATGGGGAGGATGGCGGCATGGGGGCGTGACGGCCGTATTGATGCGATCATGGCGCAGTGTGTGTCAGGCAATGCCATGGCGGCGATTGCGGCGGATGATGTGGATGTCACGATCGCGTTGCTGGCGTTGACGTTGCTGATGCGTGTCGTGCCCGTGGTCCTGCGCCATGGGCAGGCGCGTGAGGGATGGCGTTTTTTCCACGCGGGGGCAGCGGGCGTGATTGTGGCGCAGGCCGGGGCGCTGGTACTGTCTCCGCTGGGTAACGGGCCGCTTGACGGGTTGGGGATGGTGCTGCTGGCCGCGGGGTTGCTGGGGGCGTGCGGGCTGATCGGGATGTCGTTGCCGGTCGGGCGGGACGGGGGATTGTGCATCATGCCGGTGGTCCCGGTGCTGTACCTGTTGTCGGGGCCGGTCGTATCACTTGATGCGCAACAAGCGGCGGTGACGCTGCGTGCGATGATGATTGGTATGGGCGGGGTGATGGTCTGGTTCGCCGCGCTGATGGTATGGCACGATCGGGGATGGATATGGCAGGCGCGCATGCCGGTCGATGACCTGTCCGCGCGCATGCCGATGCACGGGGGCCGTCGGCAATGGGGGCATATGATGGCGGGTTGGATCGGGCTGGCGGTCATGGGCGTGGGGGCCGGTGGGCCGGTGGGCACGATGGCGACCCTCCTTGCGATGATGGCCGTGTGCCTGTGCGCGCCCCTGCGGTCGTGGGGCGCGCCATGGCCTGCCGTGTTGGGGTATGTCCGTCGCGGCCTGCCCCCCACCTTGCCGTTCGTGGCCATGATGATGACGGTGATGGCGGTTGCGCATGTTTCGATATGGGCGATGGTGGCGCTGTTGCCCGCCTTGTGGCTGTTGCTGGTGGGATGCCAGGCGGAACGGGGGGATGTGACGGGCGCGCGACAGCAACAACAGGTGCCGGATACGATGACGGGCGTTCTTGCACGTAATGCCAGCGCGCTTGCCCTGCTGGCGTTGCTGGTGGGGGGACTGGTGGTCGTGCTGTATCCTGTGGGGCTGTGATGATGGCGCATGCGGCGGCCAGGGACGCGCTGTCGGTGCTGTTGGCGCGGTGGGAGGACGAAGGGGGCTTCATTACGGAGGGGGCCCCATGGCGGTTGTCCCTGCCAGAAGATGCATGGCGTGATCTTCTGGCCTGCCTTGTGATGGACCCGTCGCCGTTTGTGGGCATGTGGTGTGACGGGCATGCGGCCTTTGCCATGCTGGCCCCGCAACGTGGGGAAGTGCGTGTTTTTTCAACCCCGGTGGGGATGCAGCGTTACTGGGGCCTGTCATGTGCCTGCCCGGTGGCGAGTGTGTATGAACGCATGATCCACGATCTGTGGGGGGTGGAGGCGCTGGATGCGCATGACCTGCGACCATGGCTGGACCATGGGGCATGGGGTGTGACATGGCCCCTGTCCGGACGCGGTGTATCGATACAGGGCAGTGCCGTGGCCGAGTTCCGCGAGGTTGCCGAGGTCATGCGGGCGGGGGGCACGATCTGTGAATATGGGCCTGCGGATGGGGGTTTTCATGCACCGGCCTATCTGCGGCTTGCGCTTCCCGGCGCGCGTGTTGTCGATGCGCAGTGGTGGATGGGATATGCCCACCGGGGTGTTGTGGCGCGCATGCAGGGGGGCGACCCGGCGCGGGCGCTGCGGCTGGCCGCGCGGATTGATGGTGCGGCTGCGGTCGCCCATCAGGCCGCGTTGGCGCGTGCCATGGAACATGCCATGCGACAGGAGGTCGGCTGCCACGTTGCCGCCGGGCGCGCGATGTTGTGTGAACTGGAACGCGTGGCGACGGTGCTGTTCGATATCGGTGGTGTGGCGCAGGCAGCAGGGGATACACGGCTGGCGCGGGAATGTGCGCAGGCCCGCGAACATGTCATGGCGCTGTGTGGCGCGGCGTTCGGGCGACGGGTGCTGATGGATGTCGTGGCATTCGGGGGGGAAGGAGTGTCCGTCACGGCCTTTGCCGCAGGGGTGGGGGAACTGTGCGACTGGGTGCGTGTGAGGCATGCGCGGCTGGAGGCCTTATATCGCCATCCGCGCGGGTTGGGGGGGCTGGTGCGCGGGTTGGGCGTTCTGCCCCCGGATATGGCGCGGGAACTGGGTGTGACGGGCGTGATTGCCCGTGCCTCCGGGCGGGAAGGCGACCTGCGTGCGCTTACCCCCGGATATCACGATGGCTGGCTGCCTGCGGGCGTGGAACTGTCGGGGGATGTGGATGCGCGCATGCGTGTCCGCCTTGGTGTGGTGGGCGGGTGCGTGCGTATCCTTGGCGAACTTGGTGCCGTCCTGTCCGGTGCGCAGCCTGCGGCGGGGCATGGCGCGCGCGCTTTTGTCGGTGATGGAGAAGGGGTGGGGTATTCCGAAGGGCCGCGCGGGGCAATCCGTTATTGGGTCAGGATGCAGGACGGCCATGTGGCGGCGATTGGGATATGTGAGTCCACGCCCGCCCATATGCTGGCATCGGAAATTGCGATGCGTGATGCCCATGAGACGGACATGCCCGTCATTATGCGTTCCTTTGGCCTGTCACCGGCCGGTGCTGATCTGTAACATGGGATATGTCGCACGCAGTATGTTTATAAATAACAAAAGCGTTCAGCCACCATCTGTTCCAAAACCGAGGGATGAATTGCGGAGTATTCCCGAAAAAAGCGTCCCCCTATAGATCGAATGGTTTTACTCAACCTGTCTTTCCGGCAGGCAGGTCAGCGATGGAGAGGGATGGAATGGCACGTACACCTGCCACGGCTGTGGGCATGGTCTCGGTCTTTTTTCTGGAGACAGGGGGATGTGCCGGATGTGCCATGGAACTTGCGGCCCTTGACGTTCCGGCGGATGACGCAGGGTGTAAGGGGATATGTTTCGTGCGCTCCCCGCGCCATGCGGATATCCTGCTGGTCGCGGGGCCGGTGACGCGGGCGATGGTGCCAGTGCTGGAACAGGCATGGCAGGCGATGCCGGGGCCGCGTGCCCTGATGGCGATTGGCGATTGCGCCATTGATGGGGGAATGTTCGGGGAAAATTACGCGGTGCTGGGTGGCTTGCGTGGACGCGTGCATCTGGACCTGTCATTGCCCGGATGCCCGCCATCACCCGACATGATCCAGTCCGCAATTGTCCGTTGGGTGCGCGAGGCCGGGTTGGCGCAACCGTCCGGGGATGTTCAGGATTAAAGGCTTTTTTACTATGAGACTGTTTAAAAAGTCAGGCTCAATAACATCCTGAAATTATAAAGGTTTTTGGTGAAGCTTTTTCTAAAAAGCTTCAGAAGACACCGCCTTTTTCGATCAAAAGGCGGTAACCAAAAACTTTTCTTGTTTTTTATCAATGGGTTGTTTCGAAAGCATGGTTGCCGAAGATCGCCAGGACCGTTGCCATGTGCCAGTGCGGGCGGCATCAGCGAAACGCCCACGGCCCACAGGCATTACCCATGGCGGGAGTGTGACATGGCGCGTCAGGCCGTCGGAAGGTCGGCGGGATCTTCTTCCTGCTGCAGGGCTTCCGCCTCTTTTTTTAGGTGGTGGAAGCTACGGCGGCTGAGTGGCAGCAGAAGCAGGTAGATAATGCCCGCACCCGCCAGTGCGCCCCATGGGTCGGCCACGAATACGGCCGCATACCCCCCGATCCCCAGCATGACCGGCAGGACAAAAGGGGCGGGAACCTTGAAATTCTTGAAGGACCAGACCGGCAGCGTGGAGACCAGCAGGAAGGCCGTACCACTCAGCGTAAGGGCGGGCATCAGCGGGTCGCGTGCGATCTCATACAGGGAGTCCCAACCCAGCTTGTGCGCCTCCAGCCCAAGGAATAACGGAAACATCGCAAGTCCCGCGCCCGCAGGGGCCGGTACGCCGGTGAAGAAGTTGCTGGCGTATTTGGGTTGTTCCACATCATCAAGGCTGGCGTTGAACCGGGCCAGGCGCAGTGCCATGCACACCGTGAACATGATGCACGGGACATAGCCAAACCGGCCACCTTCCTTCAGCGCCCACAGGTAAAGGACAAAGGAAGGAGCCACGCCAAAGCACAGGAAATCCGACAGGCTGTCGAATTCCGCGCCAAACCGGCTGGTCCCGCGCAGCAGGCGCGCGATGCGCCCGTCAAGCCCGTCGATGCACGCGGCAATCAGCAATGCGGTCGCGGCCTCGCCGAAACGTCCCTCCAGCCCCATGCGCATGCCCGTCAGGCCCGCGCACAGGCCCAGCATCGTCATGATGTTGGGCACCATGCGGTTGAAGGACGGCCCACGCACCCGCGGTCGCCTGCGCCGGATCAGGCGCCTGTGTCGCTTGGGCGCTGTAGCCGGGGAAGCATCGGTCATTGCGGGTTACAGCCGCGCCATGACCGTTTCGCCACCGGTCATGGTCTGCCCGACCTCCACCAGCGGTTCCACGCCTTCGGGAAGGTACAGGTCGGTGCGCGAGCCAAAGCGGATCAGGCCGAAACGTTCGCCCTTTTCGTATTTCATCCCCTCTTCGGCATCGCACAGGATACGTCGTGCGATCAGGCCCGCGATCTGCACCACGGCCATGTTACGGCCATCGGGCAGGGTCAGGCGTAAGGCATTGCGTTCGTTCAGCTCCGACGCCTTGTCCAGGCTGGCGTTCAGGAACTGTCCCGCGTGATAGGCCACGCGTGTGACGGTGCCGGCGGCGGGCATGCGGTTGACATGCACGTCAAGCACCGAAAGGAACGTTGCGATCCGCCACACCGGCATCGTGCCCATGTCGAGTTCGGGGGGAGGGGCGACCTTTTCCACCGAAACGACGTGACCGTCGGCCGGGGCGACGACGGCATGCGTATCCGCCGGGACCACGCGTTTGGGGTCACGGAAAAAATACAGGCAGAAGCCAAAGAACAGGCCGCACGCCGTGCCCGCCAGTTTCGTGGCCCGGAATGGCAGGGCGCGACCCAGCAGCGCGCCCGCGCCAGAGGCCAGCAGAAAGGGACGGGCCGCCGGGTGGGGGCGCGACATGACGAGCTTCAGGGATTGGATCAGCGACATGGGACAAGCTTCATGAAGATTTCGCAAACCAAGGTCAAGAGCGCATTGCGCGACCACCGCCATGGCGTGGCGCATTTTCGCCCGTCCCCGTCCCAATCCCCGTTCCAATCCCGGTCGCGCTGCGGCTGAAGGCATCGGCACGGCGCAGGCGCAGCGTCGGCACGCGGGCGGGGGCTGTGGCATTGCCCACCGGGGCATAGGCATCCTTGACCGCCTCGATCACGCATACCCCGCCCAGATAGGGCAGGAGCCGCGTGCCCGCCCGTTCCAGCATGCCCGACCATCGCCGTCCGCCTGTCGGGCCGACGGGCGGGAAATACAGGGCGTTTTCATGCCGTTCCACCCGCAGGCATGCGGTGGCGAGGGCACGTGTGACCTGCCGGTATGAAAACGGCGTTCCCTGGCCAAAGGGTGATGTATCGGCATGCGCCCACATGCCCGACCGGTTGGGCACAACCAGCAGCAGGCGTGCGTCATCCTTCATCACCTTCCACACCTGCCGCAGCAATGTGTTGCGCGCATCCGTGACCTCCAGCGCGTGGATCATGACGACACGGTCGAAAAACAGTTCGCAGAAGGGAAAGCGTTCCTCCGCCACCACACATTCACGACCTGTCGCCCCTTCCGCCGGGGCGGGACGTGTGACCAAGGTATCAAGTCGTGCGGAGACGCATGTGGTCGTGTCATTATCCCACAGCGACAGATAGGGCGCGGCATAACCGACCCCCAGTATCTGTCCTTGCACCATCTGTCCTCGCACCTGTCCGCCCATCCGTCCCTCTGGCGTAGCGGGCCAGAATGACGACAGGTGCCGCCGCAGGTGGGTGGCGGCCAGCCTTCCACGGGGGCTGGCATAGAACTGGCTTGCGATGCGCGTGTTTTCTTGCATTGTCCATCGTTAGCACAAACCGCCCGCCCATGTGGGCGAAGGCGTGGGGGGCAAAGGCTCGGGGCATGTCTGTGGCGCATGGGGCGCGGGCAGGTTCCGACATGACGGTGCAACCGCACAACCGCACAACCGCACAACCGCTACAAGGGCACATAAGGGAAAAGAGACAGATGGCGCTTTTCATAAAACCCATCCCGATACTGGAGGATAATTATGCCTGGTTCCTGCGCGACCCGGTGACGGGGGCATGTGGCATTGTCGATCCGGCGGAAGAAGCCCCCATCATCGCGGCGATTGCCACATATGGCGGGCGGCTGGACCGTATTTTCCTGACCCATCACCATGCCGACCATATCGCCGCCGCCGATGTGCTGCGTGCGCGGTACGGGGCGCTGGTGATCGGTGCCGCGGCGGATGCGCACCGCCTGCCGCCGCTCGATATCGCGGTGAAGGACGGCGATAACGTGGCGTTGGGGGTGGCGGATGCGGTCGTGATTGACACGCCGGGGCATACGCGTGGGCATGTCAGCTATTTCTTTCCCGCGACGCCCGCGCTGTTCTGTGGCGATACATTGTTCAGCATGGGATGTGGGCGCCTGTTCGAGGGAACGGCGGACGAGATGTTCCACAGCCTGCGCCGGATCGCGGCGCTGCCGGATGACACGCTGATATGCTGTGGCCATGAATATACCCTGTCGAACGCGCGGTTCGCCATGCATGTCGATCCCGCCAACGTGGCGGTGGCTGAACGGATGCATGCGGTGCAGGCGTTGCGCGCGCGCGACATGCCCACATTGCCGGTGACATTGGGCGAGGAAAGGCGCACTAACCCCTTCCTGCGCGCGTGCGACGCGCGGGCGCTTGCGACACTGCGTCAGGAAAAGGATGTTTTCCGGTGAAGCTGTACAGTTCCGTCCTCAGCCCCTATGCCCGCAAGGTCCGCGCCGCGATTTATGCGCTGGGACTGGAAAACCGGGTGGAGATCATCAACGTCAACATCTCGGCATCGCCTGCCGTGGTGCTTGATGCCAATCCATTGTGCAAGATCCCGACGCTGGTGGGGGATGATGCGACGGTCATGTACGACAGCAGGGTCATCGTGGAATATCTTGGCATGGTGGCAGGGTCCGACATGCTGGTGCCCGCATCGGGCATGGCGCGATGCATCGTTTTGCGCACGCAGGCGCTTGGCGATGGCATCGCGGATGCCGCGATCCTGTATCGCGGGCTTGTGACGGCAGGCCTCGCCCCGGATGCCGGGCTTGCGGCGCGGCAGATGGCGGCGGTGGAACATGGGCTGGCCACACTCGAACGCATGGCGGGCGACTCGACCCTTGGTGCAGGCGGCCCGCCCGATGCCGGTGCGCTGTCGGTGGGATGCGCGCTGGGATTCCTCGATGCACGATTTGCCGAACTTGGGTGGACAGGGCAGTATCGTGCCCTGGCGGAATGGTATGACCGTCTGGCGCATGTCGAATGCATGCGGCGTAGCGTGTCCTAGGCACCGTGGCAGTGCCCGTCAGGCGCGCCATACCCAATGAAACAGGGCGTCAAGCCACCGGTTCCGCAAAGAAGGAGCACAGTCTATTGTCGTCACCGCATGTTCCAGTTGTCATCAAGAAGTATGCAAACCGGCGATTGTACGATACCGAGCGTTCAACCTACATCACGCTCGACAGCCTTGCCGCCATGGTCAAGGACGACCGTCCCTTTGTCGTGCTTGATGCAAGGACGGGCGATGACATTACCCGCGGCGTGCTGGCGCAGGTCATATTGGAAGAGGAAACCAAGGGCCGCGCCATGCTGCCGATTCCGTTCCTGCGGCAGTTGATCCGCTGGTATGGCGACAGCCGCCAGGACGAGGTGTCAGAGTATCTGGAGCGCATGATGGACGAATTCATCGCCCGTCAGGCCCACACATCCCCGGAACTGAGTGCGCTGGGTGCGGAAAATGCACAGATCATCGGACAGGTGATGTCGATGTTCACCTCGCTTTACGCGGTGGAGCGCGGGGCCGGCAGCGGCCCGTCGGTCGAAAGCCTTGTGCGTGAGGTCATGGAACTGCGCGAGGAAGTGCAGCACCTGCGTGCAGGTGCGCCCGGTGCGACAGGTGCGGCGGCATCGCAGCCGGGCGACGGCGCATCGTAAGGCCGGTCGCGCCGTTTTGTGCCGGATCACATGTGCCGGGCAAAAGGGGCGGCCACCCTGCCGAGCGTGATGTACCGATATGCTGGCCATGCGCATTTCTGGCCACGCGCATTTCGGGCGATGACCATCAGGCAATGACCATTATGATACGCCGTTCATCAGGCGATGAACGCAGATATGTTACCTTACGCGGCGGATGACCGGACACTCCATGACGAACCCCGAAATGACCTCACTCGAAGATTTCCTCGCCACGCGTGGTATTCAGCCGTCATCAGGGGGAATTGTCCTGCCCCCCGGTTTTTACGAAATTGGCAATGTCGTGCTGGACGGCGAAAGTGTCAGCGTGCGGGCCGAACATCCCGGGACCGTGACGTTCGAAGGCAGCCTGTGCCTGGGTGGGAATGTCACGTTCGAGGGGATTACCTTCAGCCCCGCCCTTGATGAAGATCTGCTGCCGCGCATGGATATTTCACAGGGGGGGACGGTTAAAATCCTGAACTGCCATTTTCGCGGTGGGGAAAATGCTGCCATTGTCCTGTGTTCGGGGCTGGTGGAGGTCAGGGACAGCAGGTTTGAGAATGTTCGTGTAAAAACAGCCCTGCAGGTCAGTGGGGAGCACAGCCGCCTGTCGCTGGAACGCTGTGTCCTTGACGCCTGCATGCAGCCGTTGGTGGCCAGCAGCTCTGCATATGTTGGCATGGAACAGTGTGAACTGATCGGTAGTGCGGAGATTTGGCCCCAGGTGGTCATAAAAACCGGTGCGCAGGTGACGCTGGAGGCATGCCACCTGCGTGATGGGTTGAGCCATGCCGTGTGGGTGAAGGAACAGGGACAGGCCAGCATCACGGGCTGCACCATTTCAGGCTTTCACAAGGCTGCGGCCATTCGTGCACAGGATGACGGATCGAAAGTGGACCTGTCGGGCACGATCCTGCACGAGGGTAAGCAGCAGATTTTTGGACAGACCCGGGCCATGGTCGCATTGACGAAATGTGAACTGATCGGCAGTGCAGAAGGTTGGCCCCAAATAACCATGGCAACCGGCGCACAGGTGACGCTGGAGGCATGCCACCTGCGTGATGGGTTGAGCCATGCCATATGGGTGAAGGAACAGGGACAGGCCAGCATCACGGGCTGCACCATTTCAGGCTTTCACAAGGCTGCGGCCATTAGCGTACAGGATGACGGATCGAAAGCGATCCTGTCGGGTACGACCCTCCGCGAGGGCCTGCGCCCAGTATATGGACAGGACAAGGCCATGGTTGCGTTGGCGAAATGTGAACTGATCGGCAGTGCGGAGAAATACCCCCAGGTGACCATGACAACCGGCGCGCAGGTAACGCTGGAGGCCTGCCACCTGCGTGATGGGTTGAGCAATGCCGTATGGGTGAAGGAACAGGGACAGGCCAGTATTACGGGCTGCACCATTTCCGGCTTTCACGAGGCTACGGCCATTCACGCACATGATGACGGATCGAAAGTGATCCTGTCGGGCACGATCCTGCGCGATGGTAAGCAGCAGATTTATGGAGAGACCAAGGCCATGGTCGCATTGACGAAATGTGAACTGATCGGCAGTGCAGAAGGTTGGCCCCAAATAACCACGGCAACCGGCGCGCAGGTGACGCTGGAGGCCTGCCGCCTGCGTGACGGGTTGAGCCATGCCATATGGGTGAAGGAACGGGGGCAGGCCAGCGTCAGGGGCTGCACCATTTCAGGCTTTCACAAGGCTGCGGCCATTTGCGCACAGGATACGGGGTCGCATGTCATCATGTCGGGAGCAGCCTTCTCAGATGTAGGCAAGACCCAGTTCGTGCGTGATGGCGGCACGATTTCCAACAGGTAGGCAGGCGGCCGCGTATGCCGTGGCCCGGAAATGATCCGGGCCTGATCGCGTTGGCGTGCGTGGGATCATATTCCGTCCGCAATCTGGCATCCAGACGGGAAAAGCGCGTTTATCCACATGACCGCCATTACAGGGGGCATCTGCCGCCATGCTGGTGGACGGGCATATATGACAGGCGTATTACAGCGGATATATCCCAAAAATCCGTTTGAAAAACAGCATTCTGCGTCTTTGGCTTCGGTGCATGGACCCTGCGTCCCGGCCGCATGCGGTGGTATGGGCATGGGCCATGGGGACGAAACCATTGTCGGTTTTCTACGGCTTCGGGGACGTTGCTACGCTGTTTTCAACAGAATTATCCACAGGTGGCGGCGTCAATAACGGCAGGCCGTTGTCGCGTGACAGGGTTTCCCACGCAGTGACGATGGCCGGCAGGATCTGCGCGCGTTTCGTGGTGCAGGCCAGGGGCGGGCCCAGCACGATGTGGATGGTGCCCGAACGTTTGATGAAGGCGTTGCGTCCCCAACGCAGGCCGGAATCCGTCGCAACCGGAATAACCGCAAGGCCCGAATGCGCGGCCATGGCCGCGATGCCGGGATGCAGTTTCCCGATCCTGCCTGGCGGCATGCGTGTGCCTTCGGGAAAGATGATGATCTGGCGATGGTCGTCGCGCGCCTTGTCCGTCGCCGCCAGCAGCGCACGCAATGCCTTGGCCCCGCCCGCGCGTTCCACCGGGATCATCCCCGTCAGCAGCAACATCGGCCCAACCAGCGGGATGCGCGTCAGTTCGCTTTTCATGACATAGGCAGGGCGTTCCACCAGGTTCATCCATACCAGCGTATCAAGGGCGGATTGGTGCTGGCACGCCAGCAGGCACGGACCATCGGGCAGATGTTCACGCCCGCTGACCACGATGCGGATGCCGCAGATCCGTTGCAGTCCTTTGACCGTCAGCCGCGTCCATGCCTGGGCATAGGACAGCGCGCATGACGGGACGAATATGCGGATGGGCAATGCCACGATCCCCATGACAAGCGTCAGCACAAAGAAATAGACATTGAAGATGCAGGCGCGCACGAACGTCATGTCAGGCGGAATCCCTTGGGGCAGTTTGAAAAGGGGCAGTTTGAAAAAGGCGGCCTGGATTCGGACAGGATCTTTGATAAAGATTTTTCAAGACGCTTTGAACGGGCAAGCATTTGGTGGTCCAGAACCTGAAAACCCAGAACCTGAAAACATGGGGTGTTTCATTGGCAGGCCTGTCCAGGATACCCCATCACATCCTGCGACAAAGGCGCGGCACGGTGACCGCGCCGCCCTGTAACACCAGAAAATCCCCCCCAAGACAAGAAACAAGACAGCCCCGTCCGGTGCCCGGCCTGCCGGGTCATCACGGCGGCACGGCATGGGATGTGGCGGGCCGGATGTCGTCATGATGGATCAGGCCATGCACCGGGCGGGTCCAGCGCGCGGTATCAATACAGGCAAGCAGCCATTTATCATATTCCACCACCAGCAGCCGCCATGTCGCAAGGCGCCGTGGGTGCAGCAGTGCGGGGGGCTGCACCGCGAAGGGATAAAGCGTGACACCCGGCGCCGCGCGGGCAATTTCCATCATGGCGCGACGGATGTGATATCCCGCCGTCACCACAATCAGGGAATGGATGTCCTGCGCGCGCACCCACTGCGCCGTTTCATCCGCATTGCCCAGCGTGGAGGTCGCCTGTCGCCCCAGCGTGGTCCGCAACCAGACCTCCAGCGGCAGGACCCGTGGCGCGCGTGTCAGGAAATCCCCCAGCGTGGCGTGCGGGTCCACGCCGGAGATGAGAAGCTGGCGCGCACGGTGTTGCGCCATCAGTTGCAATGATGCCTCGATCCGTCCCTGTCCCCCCGTCAGGGCAACCGCGCCGTCGCAGGGTGGGGGCATGCGGGGCGGACGGCGGGCATCGCGTACAAACCATGCCAGTCCCGCCGCCCACGACATGATCAGGACACACACGACCCCCAGCGCCAGCGAAACGGCATGGCGGCGTCGCGCGTGCGGTTCCGGTTTCATGGCAGGCGCCGCAGCCATGCCCGCACCGTCATCTGCGTCGTGACCCACCCCAGGACGGCGGCCCCCACCGGCAGCGCCCCCAGCATCGCAAGAAGCGAGGGCGGCAGCACGCCCAGTACCTGTGTCGCGGATGCGGCATTCCATGCGGCGGGTGTGAACACCGACTGCATGTCGGGCATGTCCGCGCCATTGAACGGCGCGGCCAGAAGGCACAGCACGACCAGCACCGGCATGGCCAGGATACTGCCGCATGTCCCGCCCACCAGCGCCAGCGCACCCACCCGCCACGCAAAACGTGCAGCGATATAGCCGTCTGTCGCGCCAAGGGAATGGATCAGGTCGATGGCCCGTCTGCGCGCCTGGAGGCCCGCGCGCGTCGCGGCCATGATGACGATGGCCGACACGGCGATGACGATGAAGATCGCCAGCAGTGCGCAGGTCTGCAGGCTGTCGGCCAGCGCGGCGAGGCGGTCGCTCCATATGCTGTCATGTTCGACCACGATGCCCGGGACGCGCGCCTGCAATGCCTGCATTACAGTATCGGGCAGGTGGCGTGTGTCGCGGGCATGCACCTCGATCACGGCGGGCATGGGCAGGATAAGGTCGCTGCCCTGTTCGATCCATGGGGCAAGCAGGTTGCGCAGTTCGCCATCCGTCAGGCGATGGACCGCCTGCGCATCGGCCCCGGCCGACAGGGTGGCCATCGCGGCCTGTATCCGTGTCGTCCCCGCCGCCATGGCCGCGCCGTTCATGCCTGCGCTATTCATGCCCATGCCCGGTGCAGGGAGGGCCGGGTCATCGGGCTGTGGCACCTGCACGGTCACGACCGCGCCCGCCCCATGGGTCCAGCGCACCGACAGCGCATGCGCCCCGATCCCCCCGGCAAGCGCAAGTGCGGCAAGGAACGCCATCGCCCCGACAAGGAAGGGCAGCAGCCGGTCGGGGATGGCCTGCCGCAGGGCAAGGCCATCGTGGCGGCGCGTGCCGGGCCACAGGGCCATGCGTTCAGCCCTCCTGCACGAGGTAGCCCTGCATCAGTTCGATCGCATGGGCGGGATATTTGCGTACCAGCGCATCGTTATGCGTCGCCACGACAATCGTGGTGCCCAGTTCCGCAAGACGGTGGAACATGGTCATCAGGCGCGTGGCCTGCCGGTCATCAAGTGCATTTGTCGGTTCGTCCGCCAGCAGCAGGGCAGGGCGGTGGATGACGGCGCGCG
The DNA here is from genome assembly GCF_014843995.1 of Novacetimonas hansenii. Taxonomy (NCBI): domain Bacteria; kingdom Pseudomonadati; phylum Pseudomonadota; class Alphaproteobacteria; order Acetobacterales; family Acetobacteraceae; genus Novacetimonas; species Novacetimonas hansenii. The sequence continues at coordinate 1,293,144 of NZ_CP062147.1, forward strand.
CAATGGCCACGCGCTGCTGTTCCCCCCCCGAAAGCTGTGGCGGCAGGGCGTCGATGCGCGACCCCAGCCCGACCCATTTCATGATGGCGTTGACCTCATGGCGGATCTCGCTTTCAGGGCGGAGCTGCAGGCGCAGTGGCAACGCCACGTTATCGAACACCGACAGGTCATCCAGCAGCCGGAAATCCTGATAGACCACACCGATGCGCTGGCGCAGGCGGGCGATCACGCCCCGTCGCGCCTGCATCACCGGCACGCCCAGCACCTCCACCATTCCTGATGACGCACGCGCATCCAGCGCAAGGAGGCGCAGCAGGCTCGACTTGCCCGCGCCCGATGGCCCGAGCAGCCAGCGGAATTCCCCCTGTGATACGGCCACGCTGACATGATTCAGTGCAGCCCCCTTCTGTGCCGAGGGATAGAGGTAGCTGACGTCTTGCAACCGGAACATGGGGCGCCTGTTTACATGCTGCGCGCCGAAACGGCCGACAGTGTCGCGCACAGGGCCGCCGCCGCCATCAGCGCCAGCCCGTCAAAGATGAGCGAGGACGGCGTCAGCAGGTGACTGCCGAGGTTCAGATGGTCGGGAATGGCGTGGGAGACACGCACGATCACATCATGGGCCTGCGGGTCGCCAGCTTCGGATGAGGAACTGACGATCCCCATCAGGTGCGGCAGCGCGCTCCATCCGATGCCCACGATCAGAAGCAGCGGCGCCACCAGTTCGGCAACCTGTTGCACGAAATAAAATGCGAAATAGCACACGGACCACACCGCGACGCGGACGATGTTCACCCATGCAGGACGTCCGGTGGTGGGGGCGGTATTGGAAAAGGGGGTGTCCATTATCAGATATCTCCGGCATGCAGGTGCGATGCGCCGCCCGGCCTGTCGGGAACGCATTCCTGCCCGAGGTAGCGACGGCTTGTGTTAAATGCAAACTTCTGCCTTGTACACATACAACGCGACGCATGGAAACGGATAGCAACGTGCCACGAAACCGGGATATGGGATACGGCCTGCGATCAGGCCACGATGTCCCCGTGCAGGGGGCGGGGATGCGCGCGATGGTTGTCTTTTGCATCGGCGCGCAGGCGCATGCCCTGCCGGTGGGGGATGTGCATGAATGTATTCCCGCCCCGGCATTGTCTGCGTTTGCGCTTGACCTGCCGCACCTGCCGGGATGGTTCTGGCTGGGGAATGCGCGCGTGCCGGTCATCGACCTTGCGGTGCTGATGGGGGTGCGCCCGCCTGCGGTGCTGCATGCCGCGGACCTGCTGTATCGCCCGTTGCTGCTGTGCAGGGATGTGGGGGGGCGATGGGTGGCGTTGCTGGTGGACCGGGTGATGGATGTCATGGAGGTGCGCGCCGATGCGATCCGCCCGGCCGGTATTGATCGCATGGCGGGAGGCTGTATTGTCGGCGAGATTGATCGCGGAGGCGAACCACCCGCTTTCGTGATGGAGATGGATGGCGTGCTGCGGCAGGGCGAACGTCTCAGGCTGGCGCAGCTGATGGCGCGCGAGGAACAGCGCGCAGCGTTATGGACTGCGAATGGGGCGCGCGATGTCTGAGGTCAGCGCCGGGTTGCGACGGGTCATTTCCGTGATTACCGCGCGAACCGGCCTGCATTATTATACCGACAAGCCGGCGTTGCTGGAAAAGATCGTCGCCGCGCGCATGTCGGCCCTGGGATGCCGGGGATATCTCGATTACCTCGAACATCTTGATGACGAGGCGCTGGGCGCTGCCGAATGGCGCGAACTGGAATCCGCCGTCACCATCGGGGAGACCTTCTTCTTCCGCTATGCCGAGCAGTTCCGCGCGCTGGAGGCCACGATCCTGCCTGAACTGCTGGCGCGGCTGCGGGGTGTGCGCGTGTTGCGGATCTGGAGTGTCGGGTGCTCCAACGGGGCGGAACCCTATTCGCTTGCGATCGTGCTGCAACAGTTGCTCGATCGCCGGGGGGAGGACGGGTGGACCATCGAAATCCTGGGCACCGATATCAGCACCCGCGCGCTGGAGCAGGCACGGCAGGCGGAATTCGGCTGGTGGGCGCTGCGTGACCTGACACCGCGCCAGCGCGCGGAATGGTTCGTCCCGGTGGTGGAGGGACGGACATGGCGGCTGAAAGACTGCTACCGGCAGATGGTGCGTTTCCGCCACGCCAATATCATGGACCTGCCGCACGGACGCGGGCCGGCCGGGCCGTTCGACCTTGTGCTGTGCCGCAATGTGCTGATCTATTTCGATCCTGTGCAGGTCGCGCGGCTGGTGCGTGAAATGGCGCAGCGCATGACGGCGGGGGGGTGGATGCTGGTCGGGCATTCCGAACCGATGGAACATTTCGAAAGCTTCATGCAGCCTGTGCGCCTGCCGGGCACAATGGCCTTTCGTGCGCGGGCGGCGGCGGACATGCCGGCGGGTGCCCCCGCGCAACAGCGTCCCATGGCGGCCCTCACGGGTGTTGCAGGCCTTGCAGGGTTCGCGCCGCTGTCATCGCCCGTGCCCTGTCGTCCCGTGCGCCCATCGCGTCCTGCACCTTCATTTCCCACCCCCATGTCATCCTGCCCGGCCCGTAATGATCCGGCGGGTGAAGCCGACAGGGAGGTGGAAGGCAGCAAAGCGCCAGACAGGAAAACGCCAGACAGGGAATTACAAGACAGGGAATTACAAGGCAGGGAATTACCAGACAGGGCATTACAGGACAGGGACGCGGGCAGTCGGGATGCAGGCATCCTGCGCACGATACGCCAGCTTGCCGACGGCGGGGCGCCGCGTCGTGCGGTGGGGATGTGCCGTGAGTACCTGCGCCGCGCGCCCATGGCGGTGGGGGTCTATTTCATGCTGGGCGTCCTGTTGCTGACGCTGGGCGAGCATGAGGGCGCGGTGGAGGGATTCCGCCGCGTGATCTACCTGCGCCGGGGCCATGTGATGGCGCGATGCTATCTCGCTCACCTGCTGGAGGGGACAGGTGCCGCGCAGGAGGCCCGCCGCCTGCGTGCGCAGGCCCGCGAACTGGCGCTGTGCCTGTCGGCGACGCATGTCCTCGAAGGGGGCGGGGGCCTGACGGCGGGGGGGCTGCTGCGGATATTGCAGGACAAGGAAAACCACGATGCGGGGCTGCTGGCCGCATTGCCTGACATCGCATCGGGGCTGGCGTGATGTCGGACCATGCGCATGACGGCGCCGTCCCCCCACCGGATGGCGTACAGGCCGGGCCGGGGCAGGAGCGTTTCGCACGGCGTATCCTTGCCGAACGCGCCGCCCTGCTTGCCGCGCGGCGCGATGGCGCCGCCGCGCAGCCCTCGCCGGGGCGGCGCATGCTGGTGCTGGATGTGGGGGGGCGCGAATGCTGCATCGACCTCGACGCCGTGCTGCGTGTGACCGACCCGACATGGAGCGACATGCCCCGCCGCGCCGATTGTCCCGCCAGTGTGCGCGGCGTCTATGGCTATCAGGGCGATCTCTATACCGTCTTTGACCTTGCCATGCTGCTTGAGGAGGGGGCGCAGCCTGACCCGGGGGTCATGATCCTGCTGCGTTCGGTGTCCTCTGTGCCGCTTGCGCGCATCGCGCTGCTTGCGGGGAATGCCAGAGGCGTTATGGATATTCCCGCCACCGCACCATCCGTCCTGCCATCTGGCTTTCCCACCGCCGTGCTGCCTGGCGGGCGGCATGTCGTGGTGCTGGACCCGGTCCGTCTTTTTTCCGTCCGCTATTCCGGAGTGTAGCCTGTCGTGACGATTGCAAACCGTCTGTTGTTCGGCTTCATGGTCGGCGTCCTGCTGATGGTCTCGCTTGGCGTCTATGCGCTGGGACAGATCCGTGACGTCCGCGATGAAATGACCATCATCGTTACACGTGACCTTACGGTCTATCGGCAGTTGACGTTGATCCGCGTGGATGAAACCGACCTTGCCGCGCGACGGCTTGCGATTGTCGCGCATTATTACGCGCATGATTACGAAAATGCGCCCGGCGCGCTGGATGACGCCATTTCCGACTGGGATGAACGCGCCCATCAGGCGGACGAACTGCTCAGCAGCGTCACCGCCGGCGCGGACGAGGCGCAGCGCCTGGCCCAGTCCACAGACCAGCGCGACATGTTCGCCACCGTATCGGGGCAGTTGCGTGAAATCGCGCAGCAGGTGCTGGTGGACGAACGCGCGGTCGGCGCGCTGTTCCATGCAATGCGTGCGGGCGACCAGCAGATGGTGCGCGAACAGGTCGGCCGGATCGAAAGCCGGGAGAAAGAGATCGACCAGCTTGTCAGTCAGGCGGCCTCGCTGCTGGACCGTGGGGTGCGCGTTGCGGAAACGCAGGGGGGCGCGTCATATGATTACAGCCGCCGTTCGCTGGCCATCGGGTTGGGGGTTGCGGTCATCGTGGCCCTGATCGTGACGTTCTGGACACGGCGCTCGATCATGGAACCGCTGGCCTCCATCATGCATGTGATGGAACGCGTGGGGCAGGGCGACCTTGCCACCCGTGCGAAGGTGGGCGACATGGGCGAAAATCGTGACGAGGTGGCGCGCCTTGCCGCCGGGCTGAACCGCATGATCGACGGGCTGCGTGAAATCGCACGCCAGAGCGGGGAGGTCACGCGTGATCTGGACGTGGCCGTGGCGGATATCCGCGCCTCCACCCAGCAGCAGGCCGCAAGTGTGGAGGAACAGTTCGCCGCCATCCAGGAAACGGCGGCCACGGTGGACCAGATCACCCATTCCGGCGCACAGATCAGCAAGCGCGCGCGTGAGGTGATCTCCTCCGCCGAGGTGATCGTCCACAGTTCCGCCAGCGGGCTTGAGGCCGTGGAGGAGACGGCCCGCGCGATGGCGCGCACCCATGACGGGGCCGAGGCCGTGGCGTCGAACATCGTCGCACTGTCCGAACGGACCGAAGCGATCAGCGAGATCATCACCACGGTCAACGACCTGTCCGAACGCTCCCACCTGCTTGCGCTCAATGCCGCGATCGAGGCGGCGGCGGCGGGTGAACACGGGCGTTCCTTCGCCGTGGTCGCGGCAGAGATGAAGATCCTTGCCGATCAGTCGCGCGATGCGACGCAGAATGTACGTTCCATCCTTGGTGACATCCAGCGCGGCATCAACACCTCGGTGATGTTGACGGAAGAGGCGGTCAAGCGTGTTTCCGCCGGGCGTGAACGCACCGACATCGCTTATAAGACGATCGAACGCATGACTGGCGGGATCGAGGAAGGTGTCCATGCGTTCCAGCAGATCGTCGCCTCCACCAACCAGCAGCAGCTTGGCATCGAACAGGTCATGACCGCGTTGCAGAGCATCCGCCAGGCCAGCCAGCAGACATCGGGCGGCACGCGCAACCTTGAGGCATCGGCAAGTAATCTTGGCAAGCTGTCGAAGCAGTTGCTGGCGATTTCCGCCCGCTATCGGACCTGACGCCGGTTGTGGTCGATCTCAGGCAGGAACTGCTGGCGGTTTTTGACGCGGAATATCGCGACCACCTGCGTGTCATCCGCGACCTGCTGAATACAGGGTGCAACACCGCCCCTGCGCTGGCGGAGATATTTCGCCGCATGCATTCGCTGAAGGGGGCGGCGCGCGCGGTTGAAATCCCGGCGGTGGAAGATGTGGCCCACGCGGTGGAAAACCGCCTGTCGATGTTGATGGAACGTGGCGGGACGCTTGATGATGCGGATATCGCGGCCATCGCGCGCGCGCTGGATGATATCGACGGCATCATGGAAACGCCCCCGCCGTCGCAGCCGCCCACGCCCGACCCATACGGCATGGCGGACGGGGAAGGCCCCGCCGCAACCGGCGCGCCGCCACCGGGCGAGGGGGGGGGCGATGCCTATGTGCAGGTTCCGGTCTCCCGCCTTGATGCGCTGTCGGGGGCGGTGCATGACCTGATGGGGGTGGCCGAACGCCACGACCGGTTATGGGAACGTTTCAGCGACCTGCTGCGTGACATGCGTGCGCTGGCGCATGCGCCGCAACGGGTCCATGCCGATCCTGTTGCGCTGTTTTCGCGCATGACGCGACGGCTGATGGCCATCGGGCGGGAACATGAACTGATGACCGGGCAGGCGGATCGCGCCCTGCTGCGTCTGGGCGAGGATGTGCATGCCATCAGCCTTGTGCCTGCCGGGACGGTGTTCGGGTCGCTTGCCGCGATGGCCCGGCGTATCGCGCGTGAACATGGCGGCCCGCAGGCACAGGTGGAGGTACGCCTGCGCGGGATGGAAGTACAGGCCGAACGCCGCGTGATGCAGGCCCTGCGCGATCCGGTGTTGCATCTGCTGCGCAACGCGATCGTCCATGGGCATGAAAGCCGCGCGCAGCGGCTGAAGGCTGGCAAGCCGGAACAGCAGACCATCACGCTGACGGTGACGCTGACGGGGGTGCGCCTTCAGGTCAGGGTCAGTGACGACGGGTGTGGCCCCGACCTGAAGGCGATTGCCGCGCGCGCGGTGCGTCAGGGCATGATCCATGTCGATGCGCCGCTGGACGCGCGGCAGTTGCTGGCGCGGGTGTTCGAACCCGGATTTTCCACCCGTGCGCATGTCGATCACCTGGCCGGGCGTGGGGTCGGCCTGTCGATCGTGGCAGAGGCCGCGCGTGCATTGCACGGCACCGTGGCGATGGAACAGGCACAGCCAAGCGGCACGGTCGTGACCCTGACGGTGCCTGTGTCGCAACGCCAGCGCACCGTTTTGCTGGTGGAAAATGGGGAACAGATGATCGGCCTGCCGGGGCGTGTCATCCGCCACCTTCTGCGGGTGATGCGCGATGATATCCGCATGGTCGATGGCTGTCCGTTCGCGGTCCTGCCACGTTCTGGCATGACGGGCGTCCCCCCCGGTGGCGATGGCGCGCCGCCGGATGATGAGGCGCTGGTGCCCATCGTGCCGTTGTCGGCGTTTGTGGGCGATGATGCGGGCACCGGCTACCTGCCGGTGCGCAGTGGTGCCGTCACGGTCGCGGTGATGGAGGTCGATGGCGTATCGTGCGGTTTTGCCGTCGAACGGATGGTGGAGGTGCGGACGCTGCTGATTTCCGATGCGTCCGCCGTTGGGCTGGACAGCGAACTGGTTCCCGGCATCGCCTGGCCGCGTGAGGACCGGCCCGTTTTCGTCATCAGCCCCGACCGCCTGTTCGAACGCTGGCGCGCGCGCGGCGGGCGGGGGATGCCTGTGGCGCCTGCCCCGCCGCCACAGGCCACGCCAGAGGCCCGGCGCGCGCCGCTGGTCATGGTGGTTGATGATTCCATCACCACACGGACCTTGCAGAAGACGATCCTGCAGGCCCATGGTTTTGACGTGATGCTGGCGGTGGATGGGGAGGAGGCGTTGATGCTGCTGTTGCAGTCGTCGCGTCGGGTCGATGTGGTCGTGACCGACGTGGAAATGCCCCGCATGGACGGTTTCGCCCTGCTGGCGGCCATCCATGCCGATCCGCGCCTTGCCACCATCCCGGTCGTGCTGATGACATCACGCGATAATGACGAGGAGATACGCCGCGGTCTGGAAGGCGGCGCACGTGCCTATATCACCAAGCAGAAATTCGATCAGGGCGAACTGCTTGAGACGATACGGGGACTGTTGTGAGCCACGCGCCCGCCATGCCGACGCGCTCGGTCCTTGTGGTGGAGGATTCGGCCGTCCTGCGCCACCTTCTGTCACACAGCATCCGTGCCGACGCGCGCCTGCGCCTGATGGATGCGGTCGAAAGTGCGGAAGAGGCGATCCGCCTTGTCCCGCATCTGCGCCCGGACGTGATTTCCATGGATGTGTGCCTGCCCGGCATGGACGGGCTGGAGGCGACGCGCCGCATCATGGCGCAATGCCCCACGCCCATCGTCATCGTCAGCGACGCGCTGGATGCGCAGGTGTCGATGAATGCGCTGCGTTCGGGGGCGCTGGCGGTGATCGAAAAGCCGCGCGGCCTGACATCGGATGCCGGACGCGCCGCCGTCGGTGCGATTACGACACAGCTTTATATCATGAGCCAGGTGCCCGTGATCCGCAGGCGCCTGCTGACGGCGCAGGCACCGCACCCCGCGCCGGTGGCGGCGGTACCATCATGGACGGTGCCGCCGCGTATCCTTGCGCTTGCCGCGTCCACGGGGGGACCACGTGCCTTTGCACAGGTATTGGGGGCGCTGCCGGTCGATTTCCCCGTGCCCGTTGTGGGGGTGCAGCATATGGGCGGCCCGTTCATGGAGGGATTTGCCCATTGGCTGGACCAGCAGGTTCCCATGCCCGTCGCACTGGCGCGCCATGGGGAGACGCTGCGCCGGGGGCATGTCTATATCGCGCCGGGCGACCGGCACCTTGCCATCGGGGCGCGGGGGGAGGCGGTCGTGCTCGATACCTCGCCACAGCAGGGGCAGCGGCCATCGGCGTCGGTGCTGTTTTCCTCTGTCGCACGGGCCTTCGGACGGGGGGGCGTGGGGGTGCTGATGACCGGCATGGGCGAAGACGGGGCGCGGGGCCTTGGCGATATGCGGCGCGCGGGTGGCTATACCATCACAGAGGATCGCAGTACCGCTGTCATCCATGGCATGCCGGGTGCGGCGGAACGCGGTGGTGCGACCTGCATCAGCCTGCCGCTGCCTGACATTGCGCCACATATCGAACGGATCATGGCCGACAGCGCCGATCCCGCCGGGGGCGTGGCATCCCCCGCACGCCAGCCCCCCGGATGATACAGACCACGGAACATGACCCGATCATGACAGTACAGCCCGATGATGAACGCCCCGCCACCGTCTTGTTGGTGGAGGATTCGGACACGCAGGCCCTGCGCATCCGCCATATGCTCCAGGGGCATGGGTTCAGCGTGGAACGTGTTGCAAGCGGGGAGGCCGCGCTCGATACCCTCGACAGCCATATCCCCGACCTTGTGATCGCGGATTATCACCTGCCGGGCATGAATGGCGGGCAGCTTGCGCGGCAGTTGCGCATGAACGCGGTGACACGCACCATCCCGGTCCTGATCCTGACCGAAGGGATCGAGCCGGGGTTGGAGCGCGAAGGGCTGGAGAGCGGGGCGGACGCCTATGTGCCCAAATCCTCCGACTCCGCACTGATTGTTTTTCGCATCCGCGCGCTGCTGCGTGAATATGCGGGTAATGTGCGCGCCCGTCCTGGGCGCGTCTTTCGCCGCGCGCGCATTCTGGTGGTTACGCCACGCCATGATGCAACCACCGATGGGGGCCGGGTCGGGGCACTGATCGACCTGTTGCAGCGTGACGGGCATATCGTGACCATCTGTGGTGATCCCGCGCATTTCGACCGTCAGATGCTGCTGGACCCCGAATGCGCGCCGGATTGCGTGGTGGTGGACCTGACGGTGGGCGGGATGGATGGCGTGGTCTTTTGCCGCAGGCTCGACGAACTGCGTCAGGAGGTGCTGATGCGGGGCGGTGTGCCGTTGCGTATCCTTGCCATCAGTCCGCCCAGCCCGGACCAGCGGGAATTTTCGGCCCGCGTGTTCGAAACGGGTGTGGACGACCTTGTGCCCGATGATGTCGCCCCTTCGGTACTGGCGCTGCGTATCCGGGTGCTGGTGCGGCGCAAGCTGCTGCAGGATGACGTCCGCCGTATCGAGGTGGAGCGCCAGAACCGTGAGATCGCGGTAAAGAGCGCGCGTGCCGAAGCCGCGGCGATTGCGTCAAAGGCATCACTGGCAGAGGCGCTGGAACAGGCGAACCGTGAACTTGCCGATGCCAACCGCAAGCTGATCGAGACGCAGGGCAAGCTGGTGCAGACCGCCAAGATGGCGTCGCTGGGTGAACTGGTTGCGGGCATCGCGCATGAAATCAACAACCCGCTGGCCTTCATCCTGGCGCATAAGGATACCGTCGCACGCGGGCTGGACCGCGTTATGGATATGGAGGAGAGCTCGACGGATACAGGCCACGGGGCGCGGGGGGCGATCTTGCGCAAATGCCGTGATCGCGTGGCGTCAATGAACCTTGGGTTGCGCCGTATCCAGAATCTGGTGCTGAACCTGCGCAAATTCTCGCGACTGGACGAAGGGCTGTTCCAGGTCATCGACGTGCCGGAGGCGCTGGAGACGGTGTTGGCGCTCCTGACGCAGAAACTGGGCAATGGCATTGCCGTACATCGCGACTATACCGCGCCGGAGCGACTGTACTGCCAGGCCGCGCTGCTCAATCAGGTCATCATGAATATTATCAGCAATGCCGCCGATGCAATTCTGGAGGCGGCGGAACGTGATAATCCCTTGTCCGACATGCCTGCGCAGGGCCGGATCGACATCCGCACCGAACTGCGCCGCGAGGGGGAGGGCGGAACCCCTGCTTACGTCTTTACGATTTCGGACACCGGCCCGGGTATCGCGCCGGATGTGCAGGAACGTATTTTCGAACCCTTCTTCACGACCAAGCCGGTCGGGGCGGGAACGGGGCTGGGGCTTGCGATCGCCTATGGCGTGGTGCAGGCCCATCAGGGGACGCTGATGGTCACAAACCGCGAACAGGGCGGCGCGCAGTTCACCATTTCGGTGCCATGGCGCGCGCAGGAGGCAGAAGACAGGACCGATGGGCAGGCAGGCAAGGCATGATGGGAAAGACGACGATATGACAGAACAGGCCCCGCGTCCCGTCATCGTGGTGGTGGATGACGAACCCGAAATCCTTGTCGCCCTGACGGACCTGCTCGAAGATTCCTTTAGCGTCGTCGCCACCACCTCCCCTGTGGAGGCGCTGGAGATACTGGCGCGGCGCAATGATGTCGATGTGATCGTGTCGGACCAGCGCATGCCAGAGATGGGCGGCGATGTCATGTTGGCGCGCGCGCGCGAAATCTGCGACGCGCAGGCGATCCTGCTGACGGGATATGCCGATATTGGCGCGGTGGCTGCGGCGTTGAACCAGGGGCGGATTTCCTTTTATTCGCACAAGCCATGGGACCCTGACGCCCTGCGGGCGATGATCGTGCAGGCTGCGGATTACCACCGGCTGGAACGCGAACTGCGCACCGAACGGCAACTGCTGCACGGGTTGCTTAATAATATGCGTGCGGGCCTTGGCTTTAAGGATGCCGAAGGACGCTTCGTGCGCATCAATCATCAGGCGGCCGATTTCTATGACCGTGACATCGCCACCTGCCTTGGTCAGCGTGAAGAGGATCTGTGCGATCCCGTGCTGCTGCCCGCCCTGCGCGCGGCGGAAGAGCGGATGCGCGACGAAGGCCGCGACGAGGCCGCGATCGAACTTCCGCCGCAGGTGGGGCGCACCCATGGTCGCTGGCGCGAGTTCACGCGTGTCGTCCTAAATGACGGGGAAAGCCCCGATGTCTATTCCGTGGTCATCAACCGCGACATCACCCGGCAGCAGGAAATGGAAGGTCGCCTGCGCCAGGCGGAGAAGATGCAGGCCCTTGGCACCATGGCCGGCGGGATCGCGCATGATTTCAACAATCTTTTGACGGCGGTGCTGGGATCACTGGAACTGGCCCATGAAATGCTGCCCCCTGAGGAGGGCGCGGTGCTGCGCCTGCTTGACAATGCCACGGCGGCGGCGCGGCGCGGGGCGTCGCTGACGCGCAGGCTGCTGAATTTCAGCCGCCCACGCGATCTCAGCCTGGAGCCGATCGACGTGAACGCCCTGCTGCATGGCATGAAGGATCTGCTGGCGCAGACGGTGGTGTCGCGGCAGGACAAGGCCCTGCCGATGCCGTGTTCCATCATCGTCGATACCGCCGCATCCGATGGGGGCCTGCCGCCCGTATGCACCGATGCGGGGCAGCTTGAACTTGCGGTGCTCAACCTGTGCATCAACGCGGTGGACGCCATGCCCGATGGGGGTGTGATCCGTGTTTCCACCGCGCTCAAGCGTGTGCGTGAGGTCGTGGCGGGCACGAACCTCGTGCCCGGCAGTTATGTCATGGTGTCGGTGCAGGACCAGGGCATGGGCATGTCGGAAGAAACGTTGGCGCGCGTGTTCGAACCGTTCTTTACCACCAAGGATGTGGGGCGTGGCACGGGGCTTGGCCTGTCCATGATCTATGGCTTTGTCCGCCATGTGGGGGGCGAGGTCCAGGTCCACAGTACCCCCGGTGTGGGAACGCGCGTGGACCTGTGCCTGCCGGTGCAGGATGGAACCGTGCGCGAGGGGAAGGTGGACGAGGCCGTATCTTCCATCATGCCCGACCGACCGCTGCGTATCATGGTGGTGGATGATGAACCCGGTGTGCGCGCGGTCACGGCCGGGTTCCTGCGCGCCCGTGGGCACGAGGTCCATGATTATGCCGGGGGGAAGGCAGCCGTCGCCGCCCTGGAGGCGGGATTGGGCCCGCTGGACCTTGTAATCATGGATGTGATGATGCCCGAAATGGGGGGGCAGGAAACGGCACACCGCCTGCAGGCGATCCAGCCGGGGCTGAAGGTGCTGTATCTGACGGGGTATGCCAATCTTGGCACCCTGCCAAAGGGGGGGAATGTCATGCACAAGCCCTTTACCCGCGCGGGACTGGCGGAACAGATCGGGCGAATCATGCGTGGCAGGGGGGATGCCGGTGCGCAGGCAGGGCATGGATGACGTCCATCCCCCTTGTGCTGCGGGGCAAATCTCCTATTTCTTCATGATATGCAAGATCATCATGTAAATCCCCACGATCCGATTGGCTGGCACGGCACAACCATCCTGTGCGTGCGGCGTGATAACCAGGTGGCGATGGCTGGCGATGGCCAGGTGACGCTGGGTGCGACCGTCATAAAGGGCAATGCGCGCAAGGTACGCCGCATCGGCCCATCGGGCAGCATCCTTGCCGGCTTTGCCGGGGCAACCGCCGATGCCTTTACCCTGCTCGAACGGCTTGAAGCCAAGTTGGAGAGGTATCCCAACCAGCTTGAACGCGCCTGCGTCGAACTGGCGAAGGACTGGCGCACCGACCGTTACCTGCGGCGGCTGGAGGCGATGATGGCCGTCGCCGATGCGGATCATTCCTATACCCTGACCGGTAATGGCGATGTGCTGGAACCTGAAGATGGCATCATCGCCATCGGGTCCGGCGGGAATTACGCCCTGTCGGCGGCGCGTGCGCTGCTGGGTATCGACGGGTTGGGCGCGCGTGAAATCGCGGAACGGTCCATGAAGATCGCGGGTGATATCTGCGTCTATACGAATTATTCCGTCACGGTTGAAACGCTGGGCGGTGATGTGGACAAGGGACAGGCATGATGGAAATCCCCAACCATTCCCCGCGGGAAATCGTCTCGGAACTCGACCGTTTCATCATTGGCCAGACCGACGCCAAGCGTGCGGTGGCCATTGCGCTGCGCAATCGCTGGCGCCGCGCGCAATTGCCCGAGGGCCTGCGTGATGAGGTCGTGCCCAAGAATATCCTGATGATCGGCCCGACCGGGTGTGGCAAGACCGAGATCGCGCGTCGCCTCGCACGTCTGGCGCAGGCGCCGTTCCTGAAGGTCGAAGCCACGAAGTTCACCGAAGTCGGTTATGTCGGGCGGGACGTGGAAAGTATTGTGCGCGACCTTGTGGAGGTCTCGATCAACATGCTGCGTGACCTGCGGCGTCGCGACGTGCAGGCCAAGGCAGAAATGGCGGCGGAAAACAGTCTGCTTGATGCGCTGGTGGGCGAAGGCGCGTCGGCGGATACCCGCAATAAATTCCGCCGCATGCTGCGCAATGGTGATCTGGAAACCAAGGAAGTCGAGATTTCCGTGACGGAGGGACCATCCCCGTCGGGACAGGCGGACATGCCGAACATGACGCCGGGTACGGTCATCAACTTCTCCGACATGATGAAGGGTTTCATGAACCGCGTGCCCCAGCGCCGTCGCATGACGGTGGCAGAGGCCCGCGCCGCCCTGACGCGTGAGGAAGCGGACAAGATGCTCGATACCGAAACCCTGACGCGTGAGGCCGTGGCCCATGCGCAGGATCACGGTATCGTCTTCCTTGATGAAATCGACAAGGTTTGCGCCCGTGGGGCCGAAGGCGGCGCGCGTGGCGGCGATGTCTCGCGTGAAGGGGTGCAGCGTGATCTGCTGCCCCTGATCGAGGGGACGACGGTTTCGACCAAATATGGCCCCGTGCGCACGGACCATATCCTGTTCATTGCATCGGGCGCGTTCCATATCGCCAAGCCTTCGGACCTGCTGCCCGAATTGCAGGGGCGCCTGCCGATCCGTGTGGAGCTGTCCTCGCTGACGCGTCAGGACCTGCGCCGTATCCTGACGGAACCCGAACATTCGCTGCTGACGCAGTATATCGCGCTGCTGGGCACGGAAAAGGTGACGTTGCGCTTTACCGACGATGCGGTGGATGCGCTGGCTGAACTGGCGGCAGATATCAACGAACGGGTGGAAAATATCGGTGCGCGCAGGCTTGCGACCGTGATCGAGCGGTTGCTGGAAGAAGTCTCCTTCACCGCCACCGACCGGGCGGGACAGAGCGTGGAAATTACTGCCGCCGATGTCCAGGAAAAGGTGGCCCCGCTGGCGCGCAAGGGCGACCTGAGCCGCTTTATCCTGTAAATCCCCACGAGACTGGCAGAATGTTTTTGGACGCCGCCTTTTTCGAAGAAAGGGCGGCGTTTTCCCTGAAGCCTGTTGGAAAAAGCTTCACCAAAAACTTCTTTATGATTTGCAGGCATGCCTGTGGCGAGCAAGAGGAAGAATATGACGGATCCATTCGTAAAGCCCGAAGACGATACGGCGGCAGATGCGATTGCGGCGATTGCCGATGAACTGGCGCTGTTCGATGACTGGATGGATCGGTACCAGTACATCATAGAACTTGGCCGCAAGCTGCCGCCCTTTCCCAAGGAATGGGCAAATGACGCGCACCGCGTTCCCGGATGCCAGAGCCAGGTCTGGCTGGAGGCGAAGGACATGGGCGATGCCCTGTTCCTGGCCGGGGCATCGGACGCCGCCATCGTGTCGGGGCTGGTGGCGTTGCTGTTACGGGTTTATTCCGGGCGCAGCAGGGCCGAAATCCTGCAGACCGATCCGGGGTTCCTGCGTGAACTCGGTCTGGTGCAGGCTTTGTCCACCAACCGTGGTAACGGGGTGGAGGCGATGGCCCGCGCCATCCGCAAGGCCGCGGCCACGCAGGACGTGGCCTGAACGTCGCTTACGTCCACACCCCGTTTGGGGGGGGCGGGGCAATGCGGTCATTACCCCGTCACAGGCACGCAATGCGTGTCCTTAGTATTCCTGCACGACGTCAAAGCCCGCCGCGTCCACTGCATTGGCAAGCGTGTCGGGATTGACGAACGTATCGTCACACAGCACATAGGCTTCGCCCTTTTCAAGGGAGACTTCCACGTCACGGACACCTTCGACCTGTTCGAGGGAGCGGCGCACCTTGGCCGCGCAGCCGTCACAGGTCATGTCTGATATCTTGAGGGTGAATTTTTCCATCTGGAACTCTTTCCTTACGTCGTCGTGGGCAATGTCGTGGCGCGCCATCGGTTCAGCAACAGCGAACTGGTGACGACCGATACGGAACTCATGGCCATGGCGGCCCCGGCGATGGCGGGGTCCAGCATGCCCATGGCCGCCAGCGGGATGCCTATTATATTATAGATGAAGGCAAAGAACAGGTTTTGCCGCACCTTGCGCAATGTGGCGCGTGACAGGGAAATCGCGTCAAGTATCCCGCCAAGATTGTCACGCATCAGGATCACACCCGCGGATTGCACCGCGATGTCCGATCCGTGGCCCATGGCGAAACCGATATCGGCCATGGCCAGTGCTGGTGCGTCGTTGATCCCGTCGCCCACCATACCCACCACATGGCCCTGCCCACGCAGTTTTTCAATCTCTGCCGCCTTGTCCTGTGGCAGTACGCCCGCGATGAAGCGGTCCATGCCCAGTGTCCGGGCGATTGCGGCGGCTGCCTGCTGGTTATCGCCCGTCAGCATCAGGGTGGCGATCCCGTCGCGGCGCAGGGCCTCGATACAGGCCGGGGCTTCGGTGCGGAGGCTGTCGCTCAGTGCGATATAGCCCACGATTCCCCCCGAATCCGCCACGCCAATGACCGTGTGTCCCTGCTGTTCCAGGCGCGTGACGGTGTCTGGCATGTCCGTATCGGTGCCTGTCCCCACGAAATGTGGCGCGCCGAGGCGCAGCCGTTCGCCCTGTGCCGTCCGTCCCTCTATCCCGCGACCGGGCAGGGCGGTGACATCATGGATCGCAATGGGGGCAATACCTTGCTGGCGGCTATGGGCGACGATGGCGCGGGCAAGGGGATGTTCCGAGTCCTGTTCCAGCGCGCACGCCATGGCCAGCAGACGTCGCGCGTCATGCCCCGGCAATGGCGAGACTTCGCGCACTTCCGGCTGTCCCTTCGTCAGGGTTCCGGTCTTGTCCAACACCAGAAGGTCGATCGTATGGGCATGTTCCAGCGTGTCGGCGTCACGAAACAGCAGCCCCGCGCGCGCGCCACGACCGGTGGCGACCATGATGGCCGTCGGCACCGCAAGCCCGAGCGAGCATGGGCACGCCACCACCAGTACGGCAATCGTTCCCGTCAATGCTGTCGCCGCATGCCCATGAACCATCCATCCCACGATGAATGTCAGCAACGCGATGCCCAGCACGCCGGGCACGAAAATGGCGGAGATCCGGTCCACAAGCTGCTGAACCGGATCGTGGGACGCCTGCGCGCGCTGGACCATGCGCACGATCTGCGACAGTGTGCTGTCGGCCCCCACATGTTCGGTACGCACGCGCAGTACGCCGTTCTGGTTGAGGGTGGCGCCAATTACATGGTCATTGACCGTGCGCGCCACAGGCACGCTTTCGCCCGTCATGGCCGACTGGTCCACGTCGGATTGTCCGGCAATGACGATCCCATCGACGGGAATGTTCTCGCCCGGGCGCACGACAACGATATCGCCAACGCGCAGGGCGGCGACGGATATGTCGCTGACCTGCCCGTCGCGTTCGACATGCGCGACCTTGGGTTGCAGGCGCAGCAGGCCGGCGATGCCCGCGCGCGTCTGGTCCCGCGCCCGTGCCTCCAGCAGGCGGCCAAGCAGCACGAGCGTGATGACCACCGCGCCCGATTCAAAATAGACATGCCCGGAAAGGGAGAACAGCCAGATGACCGTACTCGACAGCCACGCAACCGTGGTGCCCAGCACGACCAGCACATCCATGTTTGCCCCGCCCCCCCGGACGGCCTTCCATGCCTTCTGATAGAACGGCCAGCCACACCCGAACTGCACCATGGTCGCCAGCAGGCATTGCAGCCACAGGGGCAGCATGAAATCCATCCGCCCGGAGACCATGTCCACCATCCCCAGCAGCAGCGGCAGGCTCAGTATGGCCGACAGCGCAAACATCGCCCATTGCGACCGCAGGGCCGTGGCATGGGCGTGTTCGCGTGCGGCGGTATCGTTATCGGATATGGCCGTTGGCGCCTGCACCGGTGCGGCGTCGAACCCGCCCTTGCGCACCTGCGCGATTATGGCAGGCAGGTCCGCAAGGCCGGGAACATAGGTGATATCCGCCTGTTCCGTGGCGAAATTGACATGTGCGCTGACGCCGGGCAGGCGGTTGAGCAGTTTTTCAATCCGGCTGGCGCATGCCGCGCAGCTCATCCCCGTCAGTTGAAGCGACAGGGCCTGGGTGGGGATTTCAAATCCCGCCTTGCGCACGGCCTCGAACACGGGGGCAAGGGCGGCTGTGGTGGGGGGCTGTGCAAGGCCGACCGTGGCCTGCGCGGTTGCGAAATTCACGCTTGGCGTTGTGCCGGGTACGCGCCGGATGACTTTTTCGATCCGGCTGGCGCAGGCGGCGCAGCTCATGCCTGTTATGGGGAAGGTAACAGCCGTCTGCGTTGCCGTGGCCATGACTTCATTCCTGAACTGTCACGCCTGATGGAAACTGGCTGTCGATTGGCGCGTGACCCTGATGTTAGGGCGGGCGGGGCCCAATGCAACCCCGCCCGCGCCAGTGTTAGGTGGACGCCAATGTTAGGTAGCCCGTGTTAGGTCGCCCGCGTTCATGACCAGTCCCCGCGTCACAACCCGGATCATGTCGCAGGGCAAGGGCACACGAATATGCGTCAGTCCACCGTGCTCATGCGGGTTTCATCGACGAACTTTTCGGTATCATCATCGATCTTGCGCGATTTGCGCCCGGCGGGGCCGTGTACATACAGCGTCTTGCGGTCGATCTTCTGGTTGGTCCCCTCGGGCTTGACCGGCATTTCATAAACCGGCTTGCGCGCATGGTCCGCCATCTGAAGGGACGGGTTGAAGACCGAGTTGAACTTCCAGATCATGGTCAGGAAGTTGGTCTGCCCACGCAGGGCAAGGCGCAGCGCAATGCCCAGCGTGTCCTTGATCGCGGCCCAGCCCAGATGCTTGTTGTTCAGCACCTGTTGCGTCTTCACCAGTTCCTCATAAAACTCGCGCAGGGGCAGGGTGGTCGGCATGACCGCGTGCTGGATATCGAACAGGCGATAGTCGCGTGTCGTCAGCTTGCGCGATTCGCTTTCCCAGATCTCGGTGCCGGGATAGGGGGTCGTGACCGACAGGTTGACGATGTCGGGGATTTCCAGGCACCACTGGCGGATGACCTCGAAACGTTCCCGGTCCCATGACGGGTCGGCAATCAGGTTGATGGCGACGATCAGGTCGAGCGAGCGGGCGTAATCCAGCGCTTCGAAATTGCGGTCCATCGACACACGCTTGCGGAAACGCTTCAGCCCCTCGGCATCAACGGCTTCAAGGCCGATGAAGATATAGCTGAGGCCGATATCCTTCCATTCGCGGAAAACTTCCTTGTTCCGCAACAGCACATCGGCGCGCGTTTCAAGGTAGTATTCCTTCTTGATGCCCCGGCGGCGGACTTCGGCTGCGATCGCCATGCCATGTTCGGCATGCACAAAGGCCACGTCATCAACGATGAAGATGCCGGGCTCCTTGATCTCCTGAAGTTCCTGCCCGATCACTTCCGCACTGGCGGTGCGGTAGGAGCGGCCATAGAATGTCCATGCGCTGCAGAACGTACAATCCCACGGGCAACCCCGTGCGAATTCGATGGAGGCGGCAGGGTCAAGCGTCCCGATGAAATACTTGCGGCGGTGGCGCAGCAGGTCACGTGCGGGGCGCACACCATCAAGGTTTTCGACAAAGATGGGGGGCGGGCCGTCGCCCTCCATCGTCACGACGCCCGGAACGCCAAGCAGGTCTTCGCCCTTTTCCCAGGCTTCGAGCAGGAGGCCCACTGTGGCGTCGCCTTCGCCCTTCAGGACGCAGTTGATCGCCCCGTCGGAAAGCGCAAGCACATCGCGTGCGATGAAGGAAATCGAATGGCCGCCTATGAACAGGAAAACATTGGGCAGGCGTTTACGCGTTTCCTTGCACAAATCGATGATTTCGGGAACATTCGCAAGGTAATTGCCCGAAAAACAGATCGCATGCGGGCGGAATTTCTCGATACGTTCCCAGTAATCGTTGTGATTTTCCACCTGCAGGTCGATGATATCGACATCATGCCCCTTATCACGCGCGGCACCCGCGACAAGTTCCAGGCCCAGAGGTTCCAGTCGCAAAAATACCTTTGTGTACATCAGCGAACTTGGATGAACGGCCAGTAATCTCATTATTTCACCTCGGGCATGGGTGGGGGCAGGGCTGGTGCGGACGTCCACATACGCAATCCAGAGGGAAATTTACAGACTTCCCACGGTGGTATTTGACGTTTTTATAAATCGCATCCAGTTATAAAAAAACCGGATAAGATACGAAGGGTGACAATATAAGACCATAATGTCACCCAATTCGCAGTTATATCACCTATGCACTGAAGATATACCGGCAGTCGTCCGGGCCCTGGAATGGCGGTCGGGCGGGCGGGACGTGAACCTATGCGAAAAACGAAGGGCTGGGCTGGGGGCGTGCCTGCGCGGGCCTATCGCCACAAGCACTTTCATGTCACACTCTGGCGTTAACCTCCGGGGGCGAGATGAAGCGCAAGACACTGCGAAAAGTGACGGGTCCATTGATGCTGCTGGCATGCGGCGGTGCGATGGCGCTGGGTGGATGTTCCGCCGAAATCGGGCGTATGCCGTATGAAAGTGACGTCCGCTGCCTGCGTAAGGAACTGGGGACGCAGATGCATCTGAGCTTCCCCCTTGCCGCCAATACATGCCAGCGCATGACCGATCATAATTTTGCGATCGGTTCGAAAAACCCGCAGCCCATCCCGCTGAACCTGCATAACGCCCCTGACCTGCAAAAACAGGCGGACGAATATGGATACAGCTATACCCGCTGACCCACGCCGCAACGGGAATGGGTTCTGCGGGCGGGCTGCGTCAGTTTTCCAGTTCGCTGTCCCAGTAAAGATAGTCCCGCCAGCTTTCGTGCAGGTAATTGGGCGGGAAGGAGCGTCCGTTATCCTGAAGCAGCCAGCTACTGGGCTGCTGTGGCGTGCGGGAGGGATACATCCGCAGTTCATGCGGCATGTATGATCCCTTCAGCAGGTTGCACGGGCTGCATGCGGTTACGACGTTTTCCCATGTGGTGCGTCCCCCCTTTGAACGGGGGATGACATGATCGAACGTCAGTTCGTGTGTCGGCAGGCGCGTGTCACAGTACTGGCATGAAAAATTGTCGCGCAGGAATACATTGAACCGTGTAAACGCCGGGCGTCGGGCGGTCTGGATATAATCCTTCAGCGCGATGACGCTGGGCAGGCGGACTTCCTGTGATGGGGAATGTACGACTTCGTCATATTCGCTCAGGACGGAAACACGGTCGAGCCATACCGCCTTGATCGCGTCCTGCCATGACCATAGGGAAAGCGGGAAGTAGGACAGGGGCCGGAAATCGGCATTCAGGACGAGGGCCGGGAAATGTTGACTGTCAGAAAGCACGGGCGCATCCTTGATGTGATGCCGCCACACAAGTCTTCAGGCGTCCTTTACTTTGAACCGAACGCCGATCATGTGCGCCGTCATGAAGTAACTGCCCTGAATCTATTGCAGACCTCTTTCCATGTGGCAAGGGAGGGTGCGTGCGAATATTCGCGAACCCTGTTCCGGTATCTGCGGGTTATATGGAAAATGTCGATGCTACTTGACTGTTATCGTGTGGAAAATGCCTGACATAACCCGTTTCGCCCCCAGCCCCACCGGGGGGCTGCATCTGGGGCATGTCGCATCCGCCCTGTCGGGATGGCAGTCGGCAAGCGAGTCGGGTGGCCGTTTCATGCTGCGGATCGAGGATATAGATCCCGGCCGCTGCCGTGATGTGTTCGCCCACGACCTGATGCACGACCTGCGCTGGCTTGGGCTGGACTGGTCCGAACCGGTGCGATGGCAGTCGCGTCACCTTGCGGATTATGCGGCGGCGCTGGCTGGTCTTGGCGCGCGGGGGCTGGTTTATCCATGTTTTTGCACCCGGCGCGATATTGCCGATGAAATCGCCGCCTCCGCGCATGCCCCGCATCATGCGCCCGATGGCAGCGTGGTATATCCCGGAACCTGCCGCCATCTGTCAGCGGCGCGGCGGGCGGCGTTGCTGGCGGCGGGGGCGCCACATGCAATGCGCCTGGACATGGGGCGTGCGCTGTCGGTGCCCGGTGCATCCGATCTGACATGGCATGAACGCGGGCAGGGGCGGCAGCGCTGTCATCCTGAACTGTTCGGTGACGTGGTTCTGGCGCGCAAGGACGTGATGGCGTCCTATCACCTGTGTGTGACGCATGACGACGCGTTGCAGGGCATTACGCTGGTGACGCGTGGGGAGGACCTGCGCCCGGCCACATCGTTGCATCGCCTGCTGCAACATCTGATGGGCTGGGCGGAACCTGAATATGCCCATCATGCGCTGTTGTGTGATGAAACGGGACGCAGGCTGGCCAAGCGTGACCGGGCCATGACCATCGCCGCGATGCGTGCCGCAGGGATGAGTGCGCGTGCCGTGCTGGCCGCCGCGGGCTATCACGGTCCTGTCATGGGCTGAACGGATGCCGCCTTTATGCGGGCAAGGGGCGCGAAACATGGGCGTGGTGCATTTGTGCTGTTTTCACGATGGCGGCTTCGCACTAGGGTTTGCAACCGACGTTCCAGCAAGGAACGGTAACTTCATGTCATAATGGATCTCGGTCTCATGGATCTTATCGCCGCGCGTCTTGACAGGATCAGCCCCAGCCAGACGATCGCCATTTCCACCAAGGCACGTGAACTGAAAGCCGCGGGCAAGGATATCATCAGCCTTTCGGCGGGCGAGCCCGATTTCGACACGCCCGCCAATATCAAGCAGGCAGCCATCCGCGCCATCGACGATGGGCAGACAAAATATACCGACGTTGCCGGAACCCCTGCATTGCGCAGGGCTGTTGCCGAACGGTTCTGCCTTGATTCGGGGCTGGATTACACGTCCGATGAAATCATCGTCTCCAACGGGGGCAAGCAGGTCATCTATAACGCGATGGTGGCCACCATCAATCCGGGGGATGAGGCCATCATACCCGCCCCGTGCTGGGTTTCGTATCCCGATATCGTGGCCCTTGCCGAAGGGACGCCGGTGGTCGTGCCATGCATGGCCGAACATGGGTTCAAGCTGCGTCCTGCCGACCTGGAGGCCGCGATTACGCCACGCACGAAATGGCTGCTGCTCAATTCACCGAACAACCCGACGGGCGCTGCCTATGACGCACAGGAACTGCGCGGGCTGTGTGATGTGCTGTTGCGCCATCCCGATATCTGGATCCTGACCGACGATATTTATGACAAGCTGGTGTATGACGGGTTCACACCGGCCACCATCGTGCAGGTCGAACCCCGCCTGCGGGCGCGCACCGTCACCATGAATGGTGTGTCAAAAGCCTATGCCATGACCGGCTGGCGGATCGGTTTTGCTGGCGCGCCGGTCGAACTGATCCGCGCGATGAACAAGCTGCAGGGGCAGTCCACCTCTGGCCCGTCCTCCATCAGTCAGGCGGCGGCGCTGGAGGCCGTCAGTGGCCCGCAGGGATTCATCGCGGAAATGGTTGCCACCTATCAGAAGCGGCGCGACCTTGTGGTCAGCATGCTTAACCAGGCATCCGGCCTGCAATGCGCAACGCCGGAAGGGGCATTCTATGTCTTCCCGTCGCTGCGTGGCTGCCTTGGCAGGACCAGTGCAGGCGGCGCGCGGATCGACAGCGACAAGGATTTCGTGACCGCCCTGCTTGATGAAGAAGGGGTCGCCGCCGTCCATGGTAGTGCGTTCATGTTCGCGGGGCATTTCCGCATTTCCTATGCCACCGACACCCAGAGCCTGACAGAAGCATGTACGCGCATACAGCGCTTCTGCGGTGGCCTGCGCTGAGACGGGATCGGAAAACGTCATGACAAGCAGTACTGCAACCGCCACCGACGGATTTCTGGCCGGGTGCATGGATCGTCTGGAAACCCCGGCGACCATCGCGATGGCGCAGCGCGCGCGCGCGTTGAAGGCCCGGGGGGAGGAGGTACTCTCCCTCGCCCTTGGGGAGCCCGACTTTCCCACGCCCGCAGGTGTGATCGAGGCCGCCCATCGCGCGGCCCTCGACGGGCAGACGAAATACCCCCCCGTGGAGGGAACGCCCGCGCTGAAGGCTGCGATCATCCGCAAGTTCGCGCGGGAAAACGGCCTGACCTATGAACCGTCGGAGGTCATGGTTTCCAACGGGGGCAAGCAGGTCATTTTCAACGCCTTCATGGCCACAATCAATCCGGGGGACGAGGTGATCGTCCCGCGTCCGTACTGGGTCAGCTATCCGCTGATGATCAGCCTGTTTGGCGGGGTGCCGGTCTTTGTGGACTGTCCAGAGGAAAATGGTTTCCGTCTGGATGCGGCGACGCTGGAGGCGGCGATTACCCCACGGACCAAATGGCTGGTCCTGAATTTCCCCAACAATCCCACAGGTGCGACCACCACGTGCGCGGACCTGGAGGCGGTTGCCGAAGTCCTGCGCCGTTACCCGCGCGTGCATGTCCTGTCGGACGAGATTTATGAACATCTTGTCTATGACGGGCATGCCCATGTTTCGATTGCGCAGGTGGCGCCGGACCTGAAAGGACGTGTCCTGACGCTTAATGGCGTATCAAAAGCCTATGCCATGACCGGTTGGCGCGTGGGATATGTGGGTGGTCCCGCCCCGTTGATCCGCGCGATGAGCGGTATCCAGAGCAGTTCGACATCGGGCATCTGCTCCATCAGTCAGGCCGCGTCGGTCGCGGCACTCGACGGGCCGTCGGGTGTGGTGGAAACGATGCGCCAGACATATGACCGCCGTCGTCGCATGGTGGTGGATGCGCTGCGCCAGATCCCGGAACTGACCTGCGCGATGCCGCTTGGCGCGTTTTATGTCTATCCGGGGATTGCCGCGTGCATTGGCCGCACCAGTGCAGGTGGCCGTTATATCGGAACGGACGAGGATTTCGCCATAGCCTTGCTGGAGGAACAGCATGTAGCCGTTGTTCACGGCAGCGCATTTGGCAAGGGGCCGTACCTGCGCCTGTCCTATGCCACGTCCGATGAAATTCTGGTGGATGCCTGTGGTCGTATCGCAACGTTCGTGGCGGGCCTGCAAGGGTGATATCGCAGGATAAGAACCCGGGGGATGTTTCGAAACCATAACAGCCCCTGATCGGTTTTTTGCAAAATCTGCGCAAAGGCGTCGCCTTGTTGACGGAACAGGTGACGCCCGGAAACTGTCATGTCCTGCATGCAGGACATGACATTCAGGGTATGAACTGTCCTTAACCCGAGGCCCGTCCATCGGTGGCAGGGGGGGACAGCACGAAAATTCCTTCTGTCAGCAGGGTCGGCAGGAGGAATGCTGCCCCCGGCAGGCCGCACAGCCCCATGGCCACCGCAGTTGCGATCATGGCCGTTATATAGGCAAGCCGCCCGCCAACACGTTCCGCCATGACAAAGGCAAAAGCCCCACCGACCCCGGTTATCGCGCCAATCGCGGTGCGCCATGGGTGTTGTCCGGCGCCATGGCCCATGCTGTCGATGATCTGGCTCAGGGCAGAGGATTGATCTACCGAGGTGCCGCTCATGCCGAACATAAGGGAAAATGGCAGGATCAGGACGCTCAGCACATCGCGCAGCAGGCCGACAAACCCACTGACAAGCGGGATCAGCAGAAGGATGGCGACAGACGAACTGGTGCTTAACGCCACGATCAGCAGGCCGATGCGCCGCTGTTGTCCCGGTGTTATCGGATGATCATGCATCCGCCGTGCCTTTCCGTGCCGGATATCGCGTCGCAGGCATGCCGCATGGATATGGCCCCATCGTGGGGGCCGGTTGCGGGGCCGGCGAAATGACGCCCTGAATCATGAATGTCCTGCGCCATGAATAACCCGGTGATGACCCGGCGATGATCCGGGTCATGAACGCCCCCGCCCATGAGCGTTCCGGGTCATGATGGGTTTATTTCTTGCGGATCCACCACTTCACGGGTTCGTCTTCGTCCTCTTCCGTTGCGACGTTTTCAACCGCAACGGTCGCACGGCGTGGCTGTGCCGTAATCCTGGCCTTGCGTATTGCCGCGTTTTCTTCCTTCAACCGGTCAATCTGCGCCTGTGCGGCATAAAGCTCGGTCTTGAGGCCGAGGATTTCCTCATTCTTCTGCGCGATCGTGTTCTTGGCTTCGCCAAGCATGATTTCCGCATGCCCGATACGGGTTTCCAGACCACGCAGGTTTCCCTGTGCCTCATGGCGCTGGCGTTCGGCGGTTTCACGCAACTTCTGCTCTATCTGAAGCTTGTTGCGCAACTGCTCTACTTCACCGTTACTGTCGGACTGTATGTGAAGTGTGCGTGTTGACGTCGGGCGTGTTGAAATATTCTGGTGTTCGACCCGGACGTCGCCATCCTGTACGAACTTGCGGCGTCGCGCCCCGGTTTCGGGCAGGCGCTGCTGCTGGCGTTTGGGCTGGGGCGCGCGCCGGGGGGCAGGTGACTGGGAAGAAGGTTTGTCCCTGTCCTGTCCCTTGCCAAGGCGTTCAAGCGCCTGACGCAGGGCCATTTCATTGACTTCGTCGCGGTGGGGGGAGGCGTCCTGTTCTTCTTCACCGGGGAAGGACAGGAATTCATTATATGATGACACGGTAAGACTCTTTGATAGATACAAAGCCGAGGATCTGGAGGATGGATATCAGCCACCAGAATAGGAAATTATTCCTAATGGGGATATTCCAAGATGTCGCACCTGAAAATGACTTCGTGACTATGTAGCCTTTATTCTGGAGGGAATGCAAGCATCCATCCCGATATTGCGACGTCTTCATGTTTTGCATGCACTGTGGGTGCTGTTTTATGGTGGAAGATCGCCCAGCGGCGATTTGAACAATATTCAGGACTGTCATTATGCTCTTCCCATATGGGGATGAGTATAGAAATATATGTTTCGATATGATTACGTCATATGTGTATCACACACTCTTGCAATGCGGCTTTTTTGTTCATGTTCTATTGAACCATGCTGTCATGAGGCGATAGCATCGCATTCGTGCCTGCGGTTTGCAGGTTGATGTGACACGCGTGTGGGGCATGCCCATGCAGGGCCTGGTTGGGGCCGGCGGCTGGCCCGCGAAGTGAATGGGTAAAGTGATGTCGGAAAACATGTCCCTTACGGAAAAGGCGCTGGCACGTCCGTCGTCCGTCCTGAAACAGGCGGGGGCACCATATGTGCTGGTGGTCATGGGGGTGTCAGGGTGTGGAAAGTCCACCTTTGCGCGGATGCTGTCCGAACGTATGGACTGCCCCCTTGTGGAAGGGGATGACCTGCACCCCGAGGCCAATATTACCAAGATGGCGTCGGGCACGCCCCTGACGGATACCGACCGGCAACCCTGGCTGGAACAGATCGGACAGCAGGTCGCGCAATGGGTTGACGCGCGCCAGATGGGGGTCGTGACCTGTTCGTCCCTGAAGCGCGATTACCGCACGACCATTTCAGGACGCCATGCGCAGGTATGCTTTGTCTATCTCAAGGGCAGCCGTGATGGCGTGGGGACGCGCCTGCGTGAACGCACCGGTCATTTCATGCCGGCAAGCATGCTCGACAGTCAGTTCGCGACCCTTGAGGAACCGCTTGATGATGAGGTCGTGCTGGAACTTGATGCCGCCGCCACGTGCGAAGACATGCTGGAGGCCGCATGCGCGGCATTGCGTGCGCTTGGGAAACCGGTGGGTCATGGCAACGGCATGGTGGAAAGCAAGCGCAACCTGACCTGATCAGGCCGAAAAGCTGCCGGGCATCCATGCGATGTCATCGCGCCCATCGGCGTTGAGATGCCGCCCAAGCACAAAGAAATAATCCGAAAGCCGGTTCAGGCAGGCGGGAATCCCCGGGGCAAGGGGGGTCATGCGATGCAGGCTGATCATCCGGCGTTCCGCGCGGCGGATGACCGTGCGCGCCAGGTGGGCCTGCGCCGCCGCCTGTGTCCCGCCCGGCAGGACAAAGCTCTTCAGGGCGGGCTGTTGCGCGCGCAGGCGTTCGATTTCGGCTTCGATCATCGTCATTGCAGCCTCTCCGGCGGGAAAGGCATCTATTCCCTTGTCCGGTTGGCAGACGATGCCACCAATATCAAACAGCAATGACTGGATACGGCGCAGGAATGCCGCGTCGTGCGTCTGGGGCGGGCAGGTCGAACGCAGCACGCCGATGACGGCGTTGGCTTCATCCAGCGTGCCAAGAGCCTCAATACGCAGGTCGTCCTTTTCAACACGCGCGCCGTTGCCCAGCGATGTCTGTCCCTTGTCGCCACCGCGGGTTACGACCCGGTCGATCCGAATGACCATGAATTCTCTCTTGGCGTGAAGTGATGCGTGGGCCGAATGGGCCGATTGAAAGTAACCTGCGGATGGAAAATAATAAAAATTTTAAAGTGGTAGCTTATATCCGCAAAAGGTCACGCTCTGCACGACCCCGCGTTGCCTGAAACTTTTAGAGAGTGTTTGAAAATAAATCATTGATAAAAAATAAGAAAAGTTTTGGGTGCCGCCTTTCGATCGAAAAAGGCGGCGTCTTCTGAAGCTTTTTGGAAAAAGCTTCACCAAAAACCTTTATAATTTCAGGATATTATTGAGCCTGATTTTTCAAACAGTCTCTTATCATGCGCTGCACTGGCGCGCCTATTCCTTGCCAGTGGTTGCGCAGTCAGAATGCAAACGCGCCCTGCCCCCGCATGTCAGGGGCAGGGACACCAGACACTGAATCAGTGCGTGGCGGTCGGCTTCTTCGCGCCCAGCTTCAGCGCGTCGTTCAGGTGCGCCTGTGTCGCGTCCGCCGTGGCGGAAGCATAGGACTTCAGGTCCGGGTCGCTTGCGGACTCAGCTTCGTTCTGGAACATCGCCAGCGCGTCGCTGTGGGCCTGCGCCTGAATGTCGAGGTAGTCACGGTCGAAGCGATGACCCTTTTCGGTCTTCAGGCGGTCGATGATCTGCTGTTCGTCGGTGCTCATGTCCTTGTTCAGTTCAAGCCCGTGCTGAAGCGCCAGTGCGGAAAGCTTGTTCTGGTTGTCGGTATGCTGCTTGACCAGGTCGGCGGCCAGGTCCTTCACCTTCTGGCGCTTGGCCTGCGCCGTGGCCAACTGCGAAATCTCGATTTCAAACGTATTCACCTCTGTGGCGTTTTCGGCAAAGGTCGTGTCTGAATCGGTAAAGGGCGGCGGTGCCGGCGGTGTCACAGCCTTTGGGGCACGCGCAAACGAAGAAACGGGCAGCGCCGCGACCGAAGCGCAGAGGAACCAGGCAGCGTATTTTTTCATGTATCATTTTCCTAACAAGAAATATGCGAACGACCCGCTGAACGTATGAAAAAGTCTAGCAGTTTTGCCCCTGCCGACAAACCCGCATTACAGGGTTTTATCTGCTTTTTAAGGGGGGCGTGAAAACCGTGGCTGTGAAACGCGGCGTAAGCTGCGGTGTAAGCCTGGGGACGTTTCCGGCCGGTTGGCGTTAAAAAGTCCCCCTGCCATGCCTGAGGGGTGGAAAAAGCTGGCCTCAGGCAATCATTATTATTTTTTATCAATGAGTTATATTTGAAAAACCTTTGCCGGTTCCCGTGCATGATGCATGCGCCCATGCGTGTCGGGCATGGAACACGGCGTCATGACCTGTATGGGCCATGGGGCGTTTATAGGCTACATGCTCGGGGGATAATATACGGGCTTTTTGGCCCGTCATGCCCGTATTCCCTGTCATGGATGGCCCGATGCCGACTGTTATTCGCTTTTTACTGTCCCTGGCCGCGCTTGCCGCGCTGTTGGGCGTGATCGCTGGTGCGTTCGTCGCGCACCTGCCCGACCAATTCTTTGCGCAGGGGGGGCGGGACATGGCCCGGCAGGCCATACAGATGCAGATGTGGCACGCGCTGGGGCTGCTGGGTATCGGCATCCTGATGATGCAGGCGGGGTGTCAGCGGCTTGTCTCGCTTGCGGGGTGTGCAATGGCGCTGGGGATGTGCATCTTTTGTGGCGCGGTCTATTTCACGGCCTTTACGGGTATTCATCTTGGGGCGGTGGCGCCAACGGGGGGCAGTATCCTGATGCTGTCATGGTTGCTGCTGGCGGTGGGGGTTATCCGTTCATGACATCTGGACACGCGGACATGGCGCATGGCGAAACGTCGTCCCCCCGTCTGACAGGCTCCCCTGACCTGACAGGCATGGATGTCGGTGCCGCCTACCTCGCCGCGCCGGGGTTCGAGGTGGCGCTGGAACATGAACTTGCGCGGCAGGGTGTGGAAGTCCGCTGGCATGGGCGCCTTGCCCTGACGATACAGCCACCCATGCGCAGCGCATGGGCGCTGGAGGTATGGACCGCGCCGCAGTCGCGCGATATCTCCTCCATCAAGGCTGCGGCGCGCGACCTGCGTGCGATACAGCGCAACTGGGCCGGATATGCGCCGGACCTGCATCGCCGCTCTGCGCTGATTGCACAGAACCTGCCCCCTTTGGCTGCGCGACCGCTGGTGTTTCCCTCCCTCCCGCCGCAGGGGCATCTGGGGGCATGGACGCTGCTGTCGGCGGACAGGATGCTGCTGTCCCCCACCAAGACATCGCCCTTCATCAATGGGGAGGTGCAGTTCGTGGAGGATCGGCAAGGCCCGCCTTCGCGCGCGTATCTCAAGCTGTGGGAGGCATTCACACGGCTTGGGCAATGGCCTCGGGCGGGGGAAACCTGCCTCGACCTTGGGGCGTCGCCGGGGGGATGGACATGGGTGGCGGCCCGGTGTGGGGCTGATGTGATCGCCATCGACCGTGCCGACCTTGACCCGCGCGTTGCGGCCCTGCCTGGTGTTACGACCCGGCGTGAAAGTGCCTTTGGCCTCGACCCGGCATCGATGCCGCATGTGGACTGGCTGCTGTCGGACATCATCGCCTATCCCACGCGCCTGCTGGCGCTGGCGCGGCGCTGGATCGACAGCGGGCGTGTGGCGCGCATGGTCCTGACCATCAAGTTCCAGGGGGAGACCGACCATGACACGGCAGAGCAGTTCGCCGCGCTGCCCGGCGGGGTGGTGCGCCACCTGTGGCATAACAAGCATGAACTGACGTTCTTCTGGATGCGTACGGGCGCGCCGTACGTCGCCTGATGGCGTGCAATGGGGTCAGGGCCGTCCCGCCCGCCGCCTGCGCAGGCGTTCGATGCCGTATTCCCCCAACTGCACGATCCCGATGGCAAGGAGGCAGCACACAAGTGCGACGCCCATGATGATGGTGCGTTCGCGGTCGGTTTCATCCGCGGCCCCCGTCAGGCGATAGACCGCAAGCCACATGTCGGACCCCGCGATACGATCCACCAGCCCTGCGACCATCGCGCTGTAGCGCAGGCTGCCCATCAGCAGCATTGTGACGATCAGGACACTGCCGGTTTTCGCCAATGTGCGGATGAGGGAGACACCGGTGGTTGCATCAGTATTCTTCATATGGATAGGCTACCTTTCCTCTGGGAGCGGGCGGGTCGCGGTCGGTTCGTGTCGGGGGAAGATGGCGGGAGAGGAAAACAACAGGATGAATGAACGTTTTGGACATATGTCGCGCCTGTGGCGCGCAGGGCTGGTGGCGGGTGCGTGCGTTGGCGCGATTGCCGGTGGGGCACAGGCCGCCACGGTTGAGGCACCGCCACAGATAGGCAACCTGACCCCAACCGTTCCGGCACAGCCTTATGGCCCGACGGAGGGGACGCGCGAACGGATCGCCACCGCATTTGACACCGCGCGGGCCACCGGGCGCAAGGTATTGCTGGATTTCGGGGGAAATTGGTGCCCTGACTGCCGCATTCTGGCGGGGTTGATGGATGACCCGGCCGTGTCCCCATGGATCGCACGCCATTTCGTGGTGGTGATGATCAATGTTGAACGTATGAATACCAACCTCGAATTCCTTGAGCAGCACGGGCTGAAGATTTCGGCGGTGCCGACCGTGCTGGTTGTGACGGCGCAGGGCAAGGTGCTTAATGCCGATGGCCTGACGGCTCTGGGCAATGCGCGCGCGATGTCGTCACAGGCGGTGATCGACCTGCTGGCACAGTGGGATGCACGCACCTGACAGTCAGCGGGCGCAAGTCAGCGGGCGCACGGTTCCCGATCCCCCGTGAGGGGACATGACGACATTGGTGGGGGAAGGGGCTGCTTTTCTTGCAAAGGCAGCAACCTTATAAATCCCTTGGGAAACAGCCCCCCCCGACCTGTGCCTGTCGCTAACGCCTGATTGAAAGCATTCCATTGACAAGGAATGGGAAAATTTCAGGCGATACCCTGTCTTCGCAAGATTTTTTAAGAGACTGTTTGAAAAGTCTGTCTTGATAACACACTGAAATTATAAAGGTTTTTGGTGAAGCTTTTTCCAAAAAGCTTCAGAAGACGCCGCCTTTTTCGATCGAAAGGCGGCACCCAAAAACTTTTCCTGTTTTTTATCAATGATTTGTTTTCAAACAGTTTCTGATGGTTCCGGCGGCGTTATGCCAAGGTAATGCGCAGCCTCACGCACGGTATCTGCCAGCGCACCGGACTGAAACGGGGAGGTCAGCCCCGCATCGAGCACCAGCCCGGTAAAGGGCCGCGATCCCCCACGTTCGCACAGCGCGACATACTCATGCAGGGCGCCCTTGTAATCCGTACGGCTGCGTTGCCAGAACTGCAATGCGCAGCACAGCGCAAGTGCATAATCAATGTAATAGAAGGGCGAGCGGTAGATATGCCCCTGTGCCTGCCACCGTCCCCCGGCGGATGGGTGGGCGATCCCGCCATAATCCCGCCATGGCAGGTATCGGCGTTCCATGTCACGCCACAGCTCGTGGCGTTCGGCCGGGGACATATCCGGCCGGGCATAGATTTCGTGCTGGAAATGATCCACGCATACGCCATAGGGCAGGAACGACAGCGACCCGATCAGGTGCATCTGCCGGAAACGTTCGGCCTCGCCGGGGGCGACCATCAGGTCCATATGCGGCCAGGTCAGGAATTCCAGCGCCATGGAATTGATTTCCGCCGCATCCATCGTCGGCCATAACAGGTCCACCGCAGGCAGGCCGCGACTTTTCCAGTTCTGGTAGGCATGGCCCATTTCATGGGTGAAGACGTTGATATCGTGCTGCGTGCCGTTGAAATTGGCAAAAATGAACGGCATCCCCACCGTGGGAAAGGACGTGCAGAACCCGCCCCCGGCCTTGCCATCGCGGTTGCGCAGGTCAAGGAACCCGCCTTCGCGCATCTGGCGATAGAATTCGCCAAGGTCGCCACCCATGCGGTCGAACATCACCTGCGCCTGTGCCACCAGCCTGTCGTGGCCGCCGATGGGGCGCGGGTTGCCATGCGGGTCGATCAGCGGTTCATCCCACGAATATACGCAGTCCCATCCCATCGTCGTGCGACGGCGTTCGAGGATACGCTGCACCAGCGGCACGACATGGGTGCGCACATCCTCGCGAAAGCGCGCGACTTCGTGGGGGCCATAATCCACACGTCGCATCCGGCGATAGGCCAGGGAGGTATAGGCGTCATACCCCAGTGCGCTGGCCATATCGGCGCGCACATGCACCAGCCGGTCGAACAGCGTGTCGAACTGTTGCGCATTGTCCGCAAAGAATGCCCAGCGCACACGCTCTGCCTGTTCGCGCACGTTACGTTCGGTGCTTTCGGCATAGGGGGCAAGGCCGGACAGGTTGACCTGGCGTCCGTCGATCGACAGGCGGGCAGAGGCGATCAGCGCGGTGTATTCACCGCTCAGCCGGGCTTCCTCCTCCAGCGCGTCGGCGATTCGCGAATCGAAGGTGGTGATGTCCGTGCGCCAGAGTTCCAGCGTATGCGGCGTCAGCGTCGCATGCACCGCCTGCTGGTCCGGGTCATCAAGCAGCCGCCGCTTGATCGCGACCTCGAACGCGGTGACATAGGGCGTCAGCGAATCCGCGTAATCACGTTCCGCCTTGTTGGTGGCCGAGGTCGTATCCTGTGAAAACCGCAGGTCGGTCATTGCCGACCAGCTTTCGTAATCCCGCCGGATCGTATCGAACAGACCCAGCGCCTCCGTGCGCCGGCCCTGGTCCAGCAGGGTGGAAACCTGCCCGAAGCGCAGGGAAAGTCGTTCCTTGCTCGGGCGTGGGAAGTCAAGTTCGCTGAATCGTAATGCCATGCCCCGATGCTGCCATCATAGACGGGCGAGGTCTATCGCCCGATGTGTGGCGTGCGGCAGATGCATATCCTGACCCATGCCCATAGTCTGGGGAGATAGGCCACGGCAGGCGATTCGCTTTGCGATCACCTTATGATCGTCTCCTGTCCTCCGCCCTATCGCGCGCGCAGGACATAGCGTGCGAACCATACGCACATTGCGGCGAAAACCATGGCCCCGGCGATGTCCGGCACGACGGCTGGGATACCTGCGGGCATGATCGACAGCGCGCTGTCCCGTCCGGCGAACCCTGCCACCGCCGACAGCGTAACCCCCATCAGGCTTTCCCCCACGATCAGCCCCGATGCCAGCATGGTGCCGATCTGTGAGGAATGTGCATTGGCCCCCCGCCGCGCGCAGACCCAACTGACGAGTGCGCCAATCGCCAGTGTGACCGTGACCGCGGCAGGCAGGTAAATGCCGATTCCCACCGCCAGCGGCGGCAGTGTGCGGCCATGGCGGCGCAGCACAAGGTCGGTGACAATCACCACGACCGCCAGCGCCCCGCCAATGGCCAGCATGTTCCAGTCAAGCTGGTGCAGGAAGATGCCCGATGCGATCATCATCATCAGCGCGGGCTGTGGCGCCGCCAGCGCGTGCGTCGGGTCCATGCCCGGATGGGGCAGATACCCGACAAAGCCATAGGTCTGGTAAAGGATGTTCAGCACGGGCGGGATCACCAGCGCGCCGGTCACGCACCCGATCAGCAGTGCAACCTGCTGGCGCCACGGTGTCGCCCCCACCAGTTGCCCGGTCTTGAGGTCCTGAAGGTTATCGTTGGAGATCGCCGCCGATGCGGTCAGCGCGGACAGGATGTACAGGCAAAAGGCAATGCCGCCATGGTCGCCCACCGATGCAGGAAACAGCCCGACCGCGCGCATTCCCACGAACAGGGAGGCAAGCAGGATGACCGCCACGATGCAGATGCCCGAAATGGGGGACGATGACGACCCCACGATCCCGGCCATGTATCCGCACGTCGCCGCGACAAGGAAGCCGATCAGCATGCAGCACAGCATCCCCACCAGCGCCAGCCCGACAGTGCCCGCATTCACCCCGCCAAAGGGGGCAAGGAAGGCGATGAACATGACCAGCAGCACCATGCCGATACCCGCGGACAGCAACCCGACCTGACGCAGCGGCAGGTCCGCGTCATTATCGGTCTGTGCGCCGCCAATGGAGGTGGCACGCAGGCTGGCGCTCAGGCCACGGATGATCGGTCCCATCATACAGCCCAGCGTCCAGATGGCCGCCACGGCAATCATGCCCGCCCCGATGAAGCGCACGTCATGCATCCACACGATGGTGGCGTGGGCGGTGGGGGTCAGATGATCGGGATTGGCTTCATGCGCCGTCAGGAACGGGACGAACACCCCCCACGCCAGCACCGCGCCCAGCAGCATGGCAAGCCCGCCCCCGATCCCCACAAGATAGCCCGCGCCCAGCATCGCAAGGGAAAACCCGCATGACCCGCGAAAGACCGCGTTGCCCCATGTCAGCGTGACGGAGGCGTCTTCCGCCAGCAGTCGCAACCCGGTGGACGCAAAGGTGATGATCGCCGCGATCATGCCGCCACCCGTCAACGCCCGCAGGGCGGCCGGGCTGGTGTCCTTTTCCCCGGCCTTGAGGATTTCCGCCGCTGCGACCCCTTCGGGATAGGGCAGGGCGCTTTCATTGACCATGGCGCGCCGCAGCGGGATGGTGAACAGCACCCCCGTCATGCCGCCCGCAGCAGAGATGAGCGTGGTTTCAAGGAAGGGAAAATGCTGCCAGTAGCCGATCATGATCAGCGAGGGCAGCGCGGCGAAAACACATGACAGCGCCCCCGCGGCGGAGGCCTGCGTCTGCACGATGTTGTTTTCAAGGACGCTGGACCCGCCAAGCGCCCGCAGGACAGCCATGGAAATGACGGCGGCAGGGATGGAGGATGCGACCGTCAGTCCCACCTTCAGCCCCAGATAGACGTTCGACGCGGTAAAGACGAGGGTGATGAGTGCCCCAAGTACAATGCCGCGTAACGACAGTTCCTGGGACATGCGCGTCGATTTCATATGGATCGCTGGCCTGTTGCTGTGAAAGGGGGTGACGTTCCATCGCGCGGATGGGGAAAAAAGGAAAGGGGCGGCCCTGCATGCGCGCCCTCCCATGCCCATGCAGACAGGGGCATGGGGGGAAAGCCCCGCCCGGCGTGCCGGATGCGCCGGGCAGGGCGGTAGGATCAGAGCTTGTGGAACGAAGGCATCACCAGATGGGCACGGTTGAAATCAAGCTGCGCCTGGGTGAGCTGGAATCCGATTTCGATATGGTACTGTTCGGAATGGATGCGTCGTGAAATTGGCAGGGTGATGGGGATATTACGTGTGCTGGTGGCCTTTTGCAGGTCGCCATTGTCGAATTCAATATGCGCGATGAACTGCTTCTTGCTCTTGATTTCGCCATTGTACACGACGGCGACGAAATACGGGATATTGACGAAATTGACCTTGGATGCCGGGCCACGTACGACATGCAGCCCGATCTGCATGTTGGTGACGACGGTGCGGTGGGCCCCGTCCTCGCACGAACCGACGACCTCACGCAGGGCGGCGCGGACCACAAGGTGCGACAGGTCATGTTCGCTGCCGGTATACTGGTAATAATCGGCGGCCTCGCCGGGGATTTCCACCACCGGGCATGCCGGGGCAAAGGAAATCGAATCCGATTCATTCTGGCATCCCGCCGCCAGCAGCGGCAACGCCAGCAGGCTCAGCACGCGCGCAAAGGTCGCGGCGCGGGACGACAGGGACGCGCGGGTGGGAAAATGAGAAATCATGCGGGGGTTCCGGGCTTTCGTGCTCGACATGGGCTCTACGGGTGGCGGGCTGATAATGGCGGTTCAAACGCCTGGCATGCAATCGGGCATCGTAACGCGGACATGTAAATGTCCCGTCACGGTGGGGAGGACATATATATGAGAATAGGCTAGAATGAACGGGAAATGGCTTGCGCCATCGCCACGGTTTGCGTAGGGCCGGGTCATTGCATCGCGATGCGGGACCGGAACTGTAACAGATCGCGGCCCGTATCCTATACCGCCCGCCGGATGTTTGGGGAACACCATGCCCGACCAGATGATTCACACTCCCGATGCCCACGCCCCCGTTGACGTGTCGCCACGCCTGCTCAAGGTCCTGCTTGCCGGGCCGCGCGGTTTCTGCGCCGGGGTCGATCGCGCGATCCGCGTGGTGGAGGAAGCGATCCGCCGTTATGGCGCGCCCGTCTATGTGCGGCACGAAATCGTCCATAACCGCACCGTTGTGGAAGCGCTTGAGGCGCAGGGCGCAATTTTCGTGGAGGAACTGGACGAGGTTCCCTCCGACGGTCACGTGGTCTTTTCCGCCCATGGCGTGCCCAAGACCGTCCCGGCGGAGGCCATGCGCCGCAACCTGCTGTATCTGGATGCGACCTGCCCCCTCGTGTCCAAGGTGCATCGCGAGGCGGAACGTCATTTCGCCGATGGTGGTCCCGAAAGCCGCCACATCCTGATGATCGGCCATGCCGGCCATCCAGAGGTCGTTGGCACGATGGGCCAGCTTCCCCCCGGCGCGGTCACGCTGATCAATGATGCGGAGGAAGCGCGCACGGTCCAGCCGGCCGATCCCGCGCGCCTTGCCTTCATCACGCAGACGACGCTGTCGGTTGATGATACCGCGGAAATTGTCGATATCCTGCGTGACCGTTTCCCCCTGATCGAAGGGCCGAAGCGCGAGGATATCTGCTATGCCACCACCAACCGGCAGGAAGCGGTCAAGGCGATCGCCCCGGGCTGTGACCTTGTGATCGTGATCGGCTCGCCCAATTCCTCCAACTCCCAGAGATTGCGCGAAGTGGCTGAACGCAGTGGCGCGCCGCGCGCCCTGCTGGTGCCGCGCCTGAACGCGCTGGACTGGTCGGCGCTGGACGGGGTGAAGACGCTGGGGATTACGGCGGGCGCGTCCGCGCCGGAATCGCTGGTGCAGGAAATGGTCGCCGCCCTTGCCAAGCGTTTCACGCTGGAGATCGAGGAACGCACCGTCAAGGAAGAGAACGTGACCTTCCGCCTGCCCGCGCCGCTCGGCTGATTTTTTTGTAACCGACGATGGCGGTCTATACGGACGTCCCCCCCGATGAACTTGCTAAGTTCGTCGGGGGCTACGACATTGGCGAGCCGGTCTCGTGCCATGGCATTGCCGAAGGTGTGGAGAACAGCAATTTCCTGCTGCGTACCACGCGCGCGGATTTTATCCTGACGCTGTATGAACGGCGGGTAAATCCTGATGAACTGCCGTGGTTCCTGGGGCTGATGCAGTACCTGGCGCAGCGCGGGCTGTCGTGCCCGCGTCCGGTGGCTGATCGCGCGGGCGTCACGCTGGGGGCGCTTGCGGGGCGCCCGGCCGCCATTACCACCTTCTTGCAGGGCGCATGGCCGCGCCGGATTGAGGTCCCCCATTGCGAGGCTGTGGGGGCGGCGATGGCGCGCCTGCATCGCGATGGGGAAGGATACACCGCGCAGCGACGCAACAGCATGGGGCCGGCCGCATGGTCATCGCTGCTGGACTCATGCCGTGCGACGGGCGATCAGGTGCAGTCTGGCCTGATCGCGGAAATTGATGATGCCTTGGCGTTCGTCGGGCCGTCATGGCCGGGGCAGGGCGCGCGCCCGGTCCTGCCGCGCGGGCAGATCCATGGCGACCTGTTTCCCGATAACGTGTTTTTCATAGACGGGCATCTGTCGGGCCTGATTGATTTCTATTTCGCCTGCACCGACTGGTTTGCCTATGACCTCGCCATTTCGCTGAATGCGTGGTGCTTTGACGAAACCGTCACGTTCCGCCCTGACCGGGCGCGGGCGATGGTGCGTGGGTATGAAAGCGTGCGTCCGCTGGATGCCGCGGAACGTGCCGCATTGCCGGTACTGGCCACGGGGGCTGCCGTGCGGTTCCTGCTGACGCGTCTGTATGACTGGCTCAACACGCCGCCTGATGCGCTGGTCACGCCGAAAAACCCCCTCGATTACCTTGGGCGGCTGCGTTTCTTCCGCACCTGTGCCGCCCCGCTGGAATGGTTGTGATGGACAGGGTGACGCCCGGCGGGGATACGCGCGACGATGATGTGGTGCTGATCTGGACCGATGGGGGATGCAAGCCCAATCCGGGGCCGGGGGGATGGGCCGCGCTGTTGCAGTTTCGCGGGCAGGAGCGTGAAATTACGGGTGGCGAGGCGGAGACGACCAATAACCGCATGGAACTGACCGCCGTGGCGGAGGCCCTCGCCAGCCTGAAGCGTCCGTGCAAGGTCATCCTGCACAGCGACAGCCAGTATGTGTGCAATGGCATGACGCGCTGGTCCACCGGATGGGTGCGGCGCAAGTGGCGCAATGCGTCCGGCGACCCGGTGGCGAACATGGATCTATGGCAACGCCTGCTTGACCTTGCGCCGCGCCATGACATCACATGGCAATGGGTGCGTGGCCATGCGGGCGATGAAAATAACGAACGCGTCGATGTCCTTGCTACGCAGGCGCGCGACGCGCTGGGGATCGCCTATCCATCCCGGCGCAAGTGATGGCGTCCGTGGTCGGCCATGCCCCTGCGGTCATGGTGCGGGGATTGGGCCTGTCGATGGATGGGCAATGTATTTTCGATAATCTGGATGGCACGTTTCCCGCCGCACGCCTGACGGTCCTGCTTGGTGGCAGCGGAATTGGCAAGACGACGCTGCTGCGGCTGGTGGCGGGGCTGATCGTGCCCGACACCGGGGGCATCTCTGCCGGGGATGGCCTGCCGCTGTCCGGTCGGGTGGGCTGGATGGGGCAGAATGACATGTTGCTGCCATGGGCGCGTGTCGATGACAATGTCATGCTGGGCAGCCGCCTGCGTGGCGAGCCGCCGGACCGCGCCCGTGCGCATGACCTGCTGGATCAGGTGGGGCTGTCGGCGTCACGCACCGCCCTGCCGTCAGCATTGTCCGGGGGCATGCGGCAGCGCGTGGCGCTTGCGCGGGTATTGTATGAAAACAGGCCGGTTGTCCTGATGGACGAGCCATTTTCCGCGCTGGACAGCCTTACACGCCTGCGGATGCACGAACTTGCGGCGCGGATGCTGTCGGGATGTACGACCATCCTGATTACACATGACCCGCTGGAGGCCTGTCGCATGGCGCAGGCATTGTTCATGATGGGGGGCGCGCCTGTCCGGCTTTCGCCGCTGTCCCTTCCCCTGTCGGGGGGGATGGATATCCCGCGCGCCGTGGATGATCCTGTGCTGCTGTCGGCGCAGGCAGATCTGTGGCGGCGGATGCTGGCGTCATGACAATGGCCGCGCGACTCCTGCGCCCGCTGGTGACGCTGTTCGGGTTGGTATGTGTCTGGTGGGGGATTGCGCGCTGGGGTCATGTGCCGCCCTACCTGTTGCCTGCGCCAGATGCGGTGGCGCGGGCCATGTGGCGACAGCGCGCCCTTCTGGGCGACTCCGCACTGATCACGCTGGTCGAAACATTGTGCGGGCTGGTGCTGGGTGTCTGTGGTGGGGGAGCGCTGGCGCTGCTGATGGCGCTGTCGCCTTCGGTACGGCGGTGGACCATGCCGCTGGTGCTGCTCAGTCAGGCTGTGCCGGTTTTTGCCCTCGCGCCGTTGCTGGTATTGTGGTTCGGCTTTGGGATGGCATCGAAAATCGTGATGGCGGTGCTGGTCATCTTTTTTCCCGTGACATCTTCCTTTGCCGACGGGTTGCGCCAGACCCCGGCGGACTGGATCGACCTTGCGCGCACCATGGGGGCGTCGCGATGGCGGGTGCTGCTGTATGTGCGCCTGCCCGCCGCCCTTCCGGCACTGGCATCGGGGATGCGGGTTGCCACCGCCATCGCGCCGATTGGCGCCGTTGTGGGGGAATGGGTGGGGGCGTCTTCGGGGTTGGGGTTCCTGATGCAGACGGCCAATACAAGGTTCGAGACGGACTTGATGTTCGCGGCCCTGCTGGTGCTGTCGGCGATGACGGTCCTGTTATGGTGGGGGATGGACCTCATGTTGCGGCGGGCATTGTACTGGCTGCCGGTGCGGCATGAGGGGCCATGAAATCGTTTTGGGAATGGCGGTTGATAAAACAGTCATCAAAGTGTTCGGACCGTAACTTTTCCTGAACGGTGCTGTCTTTTGAATGTGGCCGGGAGTGAAGGTGGATGTGAAAATATTCCCATCCACCTTGATGATTACAGGGTAGGGCTGCCTTTTTTGGTGATGGCGGTCATGGAAGCTTTTTTGGGGAAATCTTCATCAAAAGCTTCTTTATGATTTATGCGACGTGGCACGGGTGGGGTTTTGAAACAGCCTGTGTGCGGTGATGATGTATGAAGAGCGGGGCGCATGCATGGCAGATGTTGACGGATGCCGCACAAGAGGCCACCACACCCCCGATACTGTTTGTGAACAAGACGGAAGCCGTGACATGACCCGTCCTCTCCTCCTGGACCTGACTGGCGCACCACAGGATATGGCTGCGCTCGTAATGGCGCTTCAGGTTCCTGACATGCTCGACCCCGTGCTGGTGACAACGGGGGGACACGGGGCGCTGCAGGCGCGCCGTGCGGCGGAGCTTGCGCGCAGGGTGTTGCAAAAGGCGGGGCGTCAGGACATCCCCGTTCATGGCGGCAGTGGCCTGCCGGTGTTCGCGGTGGGCAATGCGTGGGCACGCCCGCGGAACGGGAACGGCGATGCAACCGGGGATGCGGCTGGAGTTGATCTGGGGGAGGCGGAGCTGCCTGCCGTGGCGATGATCCGTCATGCCATGGCCCGTCCCGCCGGCAGTGTCAGCGTCTGTTGCGCCGGTGCGCTGACCAATCTTGCGCTGGCGTTGATGCAGGAACCGCGCCTTGCCTTGCATCTGCATGGGGTCGTGATCCTTGCCGATGCGGGCGGGGGGGATGGCCCTGGCGTCGGTGGCTTCGGCGTGGATACCAATATCCATGCCGACCCGGAGGCCGCAGCCATCGTCCTTGCATCCGGTGTGCCTGTGACAGTGCTGCTGCGTGATTGCGTCGCGCGGGTGACGGCAGACAGGATATGGATGGAGCAGGTGGCCGCCCTTGCCGGGCGTGGCTGTGCCGGTGGCAT
Organism: Novacetimonas hansenii; assembly: GCF_014843995.1. Classification (NCBI taxonomy): domain Bacteria; kingdom Pseudomonadati; phylum Pseudomonadota; class Alphaproteobacteria; order Acetobacterales; family Acetobacteraceae; genus Novacetimonas; species Novacetimonas hansenii. The sequence continues at coordinate 1,334,927 of NZ_CP062147.1, forward strand.
GGTCCATGACCTGTTGCGCGGTGCGGGTGCGCAGGCTGTGCCAATGGCGTCGGCGGTGGCTGTGGTGTCGCTGCTGTGTCCCCGGTTATTTGGCGGTCATATGGCGCGGCTGGGTGTTGAATGCCGGGGGGAACTGACGCGCGGGACGCTGGTTCCGATCGGCAGCGGTCAAAATAATATCGCCCCCAATGCATTTGTCCTGGATCGTGTCAGTGTCGATGCCTGCCGGGACGTGGCCCGTGACCTGCTGCTGCATGCCGCAGGCGTGGCGTGAGACGGCGTGGGCCGGCAGGAATGCGCCGCCCTGATGTAAAAAGCCGCGCTGCATGGCCCATGACGGTTGCAGGAAGGAGGGCCGGTCCAGTAATGGTCCGGGCAGGGATCGCACCTGACGGGCGTCAGGCCTGCCGGGGGTGACACAGGTGACACATGGGCATGACGAAGCGCCGGATGCGGCGGGGGTCTTCTGTATGGATCGGTCTATAACATCCTCTGCTTCCCTGACGGGGGGCACGCGCGCACGGGGGGATGCACTTTTTGCCGGTATCGTCCGTTGCAGCGCCCTGCTGATCCTGCTGGGGCTGGGCGGGATGATTGCGGTCATGGCATGGGGCGCGCGCGGGGCCTTTGTCACCTTTGGGCCGGGGTTCATCCTTGATCCGGCATGGAACCCGGTAACGCAGCATTTCGGCGCGGCGGCCCCGGTGTTCGGCACCCTTGTCACGGCGCTTATCTCCATCGTGATCGCCGTGCCGCTGGCGTTCGGGATTGCCTTCTGGCTGACGGAAATCGCGTCGGCGCGACTGGCGAATGTTATCGGCACCGCCATCCAGCTTCTTGCCGCCGTGCCGTCGATCATCTTCGGGATGTGGGGCTTTTCGGTCATCGTGCCGCTGATGGCGCGGTATGTGGAGCCTGCGGCCGCCCATTCGCTTGGCCGTCTGCCCGGAATTGGCGTGCTGTTCCGGGGGGCGCCGTACGGCACGGGCTTCCTGACGGGGGGGATCATCCTGGCGGTCATGATCACGCCATTCATTTCGGCGGTAATGCGCGATGTCTTCACCTCCATGCCTGCCGTGCTGAAGGAGAGCGCCTATGGGCTGGGCATGACGCGGTGGGAGGTGATGCGCCGCATCGTCCTGCCATGGTCGCGCACGGCGGTGGTTGGCGGGATCATGCTGGGGCTTGGGCGCGCGCTGGGCGAGACGATGGCCATCACTTTTGTCATTGGCAATGCAAATCATATCGGCTGGTCCCTGTTTTCGCCGGGGAACACGATTGCGTCCCTGATTGCGTTGGAATTTCCTGAAAGTGCGATGGGAAGCCTGAAATTCTCATCCCTGATGGCGGCGGGGTTCCTGCTTATGGTGATTTCATTCGCGACGCTGATATGTTCGCGCTGGCTGCTGCGTTCGGCGCGGACGGGCAAGTGATGGATATTCGCGAAACATCCCCGCGCCTTGATGCGCCGCTTGCCGGGGACGCGCGCGCATCCGGCACTGCTGATGCGCCCTGTGCCGGGGTGGGGTGCGCCGGGGCGGGCTGGCGGCGTGATGGCGCGTTCGATGCACGCAGGCGCCTTGCCGATCGTGTGGCGACGGGGTTTTGCCATATCGCCACGGCGCTGGTCCTGCTGATGCTGACATCCATCCTGTTCGTGCTGCTGCGCAACGGGCTGGCGGGTATTTCGTGGCGGACCTTCACCCATATCACGCTTGCGCCCGGGCATGGTGGCGGCCTGGCCAACGCCATCGTCGGCAGCCTGATGCAGACGGGGCTTGCTGTGCTGATCGGTGCTCCCGCCGGACTGCTGGCGGGGATATACCTTGCGGAATTCGCGGCGACGGACGGGCGGTTGTTGGGGGCGGTGCGGTTTGTATCCGACCTGTTGCTGTCGGCGCCGTCCATCCTTGTCGGGCTGTTCATCTATATGATCGTCGTGGTGCCATCGGGGCATTTTTCCGGTATTGCCGGGGCACTGGCGCTGGCGATGCTGGTGGTGCCGGTGGTGGTGCGCACGACGGAGGATATGTTGCGCCTTGTGCCCGTTGCCATGCGTGAGGCAGCGTTTGCGCTGGGGGCGCCGCGCTGGCGGGTTGTGCTGTTCATCTGCCTGCGTGCCGCACGGGACGGGGTCGCGACTGGCATCCTGCTGGCGCTGGCGCGGGTGTCGGGCGAAACTGCGCCGCTGCTGTTCACGTCGCTGGGCAACATGAACTGGTCCGTGCGGCCCGATGCGCCGATGGCCAGCCTGCCGATCGCCATTTACCAATATGCGGGTTCCGCCTATCCCGACTGGACGCAAATGGCATGGACGGGCGCCATGCTGATTACGGCAGGGATACTGATGATAAATATCGCCGTCAGGGTTGGGTTGGGGCGTAACAGGAAATGAACGTGGAAGAAACACGGCAGGTGCCGGATGGGACGGGGGCCGCCATTTCGGTCCGCAACCTCGATTTCTATTATGGTGCGCACCATGCGCTGAAAAACATCTCGATCGAGTTCCCGGACCGCCAGGTCACCGGCATGATCGGGCCGTCGGGGTGTGGTAAATCCACGCTGCTGCGGGTGCTCAACCGCATGTATGACCTTTATCCGGGACAGCGCGCGACGGGGGAGGTCATATTTGATGGCTGCAACATCCTTGGCGCGGGCGTGGACCTTAATGTCCTTCGTGCGCGTGTGGGCATGGTGTTCCAAAGGCCGACGCCGTTTCCAATGTCGATCTATGACAACATCGCCTTTGGTGTGAGGCTGCACGAACGTCTGTCGCGTGCGGATATGGATATCCGTGTCGAGGACGTGCTGCGTCGCGTCGCCTTGTGGCCGGAGGTCAAAGACCGGCTTGGGGCCTCGGCTTCCGCCCTGTCAGGCGGACAGCAGCAGCGCCTGTGCATTGCGCGCACCATCGCCACCCGGCCCGAAGTTGTGCTGCTTGACGAACCGACCAGCGCGCTTGACCCCGTGTCCACCGCGCGGATCGAGGAACTGCTTGATGAACTGAAGGCGGATTTCACCATCGCCATCGTTACGCATAACCTGCAACAGGCCGCGCGTTGCGCCGATCAGGTGGCGTTCTTTTACATGGGGGAAGTGGTGGAGGTCGAAACGGCGGACCGCATGTTCACCGCCCCGCGGCAGCGCCGTACGCAAGATTACATTACCGGTCGTTTCGGGTGATGGATTGATAAGGGTGAAATCTTAGGGAGTGTTTGAAGATAACTCATTGATAAAAAATAAGAAAAGTTTTTGGGTGCTGCCTTTTTCCCCAAAAAGGCGGCGGTTTCTGAAGCTTTTTGGAAAAAGCTTCACCAAAAAACCTTTATAATTTCAGTATGTTATTGATCCTGACTTTTCAGGCAGCCTGTTATTGATGGTCCCATTGCCCTGCAACGGTGCGGTTCCCTTTGAATCCAAGGGTGGATGGCAGGGGGGGGCTTATGTGAAATCACGATGCCCTGATTTGTGTGATGTTCCTGTGGTTACGTTGCATTCTGGCGTTGCTTCCTTACATTTTGTATCAAGAACATGGGCTTCACCGCCCATGTGATGGCTTACCCTGTCGGGATGACCCTTGTCGTGTGCCGGGAGTCGGTGCAGGGTAGGGAGTGTGTGTTATTACAGATTGGAAAGACACCATGTTTAAGAAGATGATTCTGGCGGCGACGCTTGTGGGTGGATTTGCGGGTATCAGCGCCGAAGCAGCCGTCGCGGCCCCTCCGCCGCCGCCGCCGTCCTGCCATGGTGCGCCCGGTGGCATGCCCTTCCTTGCGCAGGTCAACCTGTCGAAGGCGCAGCGCAAGAAGATCGACGCCATCCTGAAGGCCGATCATCCCGATTTCCATGCTGACATGGACAAGGAATCCGGCCTGCATCACCAGATCCAGGACCTGCTGGCGACCCCCGGCAAGGTTGATGAGGCGCAGATCGCATCGCTGCAGCAGCAGATCGCCAGCATCCATCAGGCACATGAAGCCGCGCGCGTGCAGACCGCCATCCGCATCCATGATGTCCTGACCGCCGATCAGTTGGCGCAGATCAAGGCGACACAGGACAAGGCCGACAGCCTGCATGCCCAGTTGCGCGCCCTTATGGCGCCCCCCGCGCCTCCCGCGCCCGACGCACACTGATCCTGTCCCGCAGGGCCGGTGCCTTCGCCCCATAAGGGGGTGATGCGCACGGCCCGGCGTCCCGGGTCAGGTAGCCCTTGACACGGGACGCGTGGGAAAGATACACCTGTCGCAACATCAGGCACGTCACTTCGCGAAGGTTCGCGCAGTGGCGCGTATTCTTTTGGGGAAAAACCTTTGTTCGAGACGCTGTCAGGCAAGCTCTCCGGTGTGTTCGATGGCCTCGCCAAGCGCGGGACCCTGTCGGAGGCCGACGTCACCGAAGCCATGCGCGAGGTGCGTCTGGCGATGCTCGATGCCGACGTCGCGCTGCCGGTTGTCAAGGATTTCGTCAACAAGGTGCGCGAACGTGCCGTGGGGCACGAGGTGCTCGACAGCATTTCCCCCGGTCAGGCCGTTGCCAAGGTCGTCAATGACGCGCTGATTGATGCGCTTGGCGGGGCGGGTGCGGTTCCCCTGAACCTGAATGCCGCAGCGCCTGTGCCCATCCTGATGGTCGGGCTTCAGGGGTCGGGCAAGACGACGACGTCGGGCAAGATCGCGCTGCGGCTTGCTACGCGCGAACGCCGCAAGGTGCTGCTCGCCAGCCTTGATACGCAGCGCCCGGCCGCGCAGTTGCAGTTGCAGCAGCTGGCCGAGCGCGCGGGTGTTGCCTCGCTGCCGATCATCGCGGGACAGTCCCCGGTCGAGATCGCGCGTCGTGCGATGGAAGTCGGGCGTCGCGAAGGTTATGACATCGTCATCCTTGATACCGCCGGCCGCCTGTCGATTGACGAAGCGCTGATGGATGAGGTGCGGGCCATCCGTGCCGAGACCCAGCCCGCTGAAACGCTGCTGGTTGTCGATGCGATGACCGGGCAGGACGCCGTCAACACCGCCAAGGCGTTTAACGAGGCCGTGGGTGTTACCGGTGTGGTCATGACCCGCATGGACGGCGATGCCCGTGGTGGCGCCGCGCTGTCGATGCGTGCGATCACCGGGGCGCCGATCAAGCTGACCGGTTCGGGCGAGAAGCTTGACGCGCTGGAGGAGTTCCATCCCGAACGTGTCGCGGGCCGTATCCTTGGCCTTGGCGATATCGCGGGACTGGTCGAAAAAGCCGCCGACACGCTCGACCATGAGGAGAGCGAGAAGATTGCAGCCAAGATGCTGCAGGGCAAATTCGACCTTGACGATTACGCGGCCCAGATCCGGCAGATCAACAAGATGGGGTCCATCTCGGGCATCCTGAACATGCTGCCGGGCATGGGTAAGCTGAAGGAGGCCATGGGCGACAAGGACATCGACACCTCTGTCCTTGGCCGCCATCAGGCCATCATTTCATCCATGACCAAGGCGGAGCGAAAGACGCCCGCCATCATCAAGGCGTCGCGCAAGAAGCGCATCGCCGCCGGGTCGGGAACAACCGTGCAGGAGGTGAACCGGCTGCTCAAGCAGTACGACACCATGTCCTCGATGATGAAGCGGTTGAACAAGTTGGGAGTGAAGGGACTGATGCGTCAGGGCCTTTCCGCGCTGATGCCCGGCGGGGGACGTCCCCCCGGCGGGGGTGGCCGTCCGCCATTCGGCTGACGCCGCGTCATGTTTCCCTTTGATGTGTTTTACAAGTTGTTTTGTGGAGAAGTCTGAATGAGCCTCAAGATCCGCCTTGCACGCGCTGGTGCGAAGAAGCGTCCCTATTATCACATCGTGGTTGCCGACAGCCGTTCGCCCCGCGATGGCCGTTTCATCGAGAAGGTCGGTTCCTACAACCCGATGCTGCCGTCCGACCATGCCGACCGCGTGCGTCTGGTGAACGAGCGCATCACGCACTGGTTGTCCAACGGCGCACTGCCGACCGATCGCGTGGCCCGCTTCCTGGGTAATGCCGGCCTGGCGCCGAAGCCGACCTGGAATGAGCAGCCGAAGCAGTCCGCGCCGAAGAAGCGTGCGCAGGAACGTGCCGCCGCTGCTGCTGCCGCAACCGCGGCGGCCTGAGGCACGACGGTAGACGGGCGGGCACGATAGAAGGCAGGTGATGGATCGCGATCGTATCCTGATGGGCGTGGTGGGGCGGCCGCATGGTGTGCGTGGGCTTGTGCGCGTGCACAGCTATGCCGCCGTGCCCGAAGACCTTGCCCGTTATGGGGCGCTTCGTGATGAACACGGGAATGCCTGGCATCTGTCATGGCGTGGGCAGGGGATTGCCGAACTGCGCAATGACGCGGGGCAGGCACTTTCCAGCCGCGAGGACGCGCAGAAACTGGTCAATCGCAAGCTCTATGTCGGGCGTGTCGACCTGCCGGAACCAGAGGAGGACGAATTTTATGTCGCCGACCTCGTGGGGATGCAGGTGATTGAACAGGCAGGCACGCCATTGCATGAACTTGGCCATGTCCGGCTGGTCCATGACTATGGCGCGGGCGTCAGCCTGGAGATCACAGGACAGGGTGGCACGATCCTGCTGCCGTTCACGCGGGCCTGTGTGCCGGTGGTGGACATGGGCGCACGCCGGATCGAGGTTGTCCTGCCTGATGAGGTCGAGGTCCCGGCGGAGTTCTTCCCCGGTGATGGCGCGGCGGAACCCGTGGCATGACGACGTGGCAGGCCACCGCGCTGACCCTGTTCCCCGAGATGTTTCCCGGTTCGCTGGGATGCTCCCTTGCGGGGCGGGCGCTGCGTGACGGGATATGGTCAATGGAGGCGCAGGACCTGCGTGCCCATGGGCTTGGCCGTCATCGCACCATTGACGACACGCCGTTTGGTGGCGGGGCGGGAATGGTTATGCGACCCGATGTCGTATCCGCCGCGCTGGGCGAGGTGGAGGCAGCCGGGCGTCCGGTCATCTATCCCACGCCACGCGGGCGTACGCTGACGCAGGCGGATGTCCGGCGTTATGCGGCGGGGCCGGGGGTTGTCGTGCTGTGTGGCCGGTATGAAGGCGTGGACGAACGCGTGCTGGAGGCGCGCGACATCGAACAGGTCTCCATCGGTGATTATATCCTGTCGGGGGGCGAAGTCGCGGCACTGGTGCTGCTCGATGCCTGCGTGCGGCTGCTGCCGGGCGTCATGGGGTCGGACACAAGCGCCACGGAGGAGAGCTTCGCCGACGGCCTGCTTGAATACCCGCTTTATACCAAGCCGGCGCAGTGGGAGGGACGTGACGTGCCCGATGTCCTGCTGTCCGGTCATCATGGCGCCATTGCCCGGTGGCGCCGCGACATGGCCGAGATGGCAACGCGACAGAGGCGACCCGACCTGTGGGCCGCCCATGTGGCGCGTGCTGGTGAAGAAACGTCCCGATCCGCTGGCCTGCATGCCGATGCGGATCGGCTGAACTGAACATAAACCAATCAACTGAGGACCCGATCATGAACATCATCCAGAAATATGAGGCGGAAGAAATTGCCCGCCTGACCGCGACCCGCGCCGTGCCTGATTTCGCGCCGGGCGATACGGTGCGCGTTGGCGTGCATGTGGTCGAAGGCACGCGCAAGCGCGTCCAGGCTTATGAAGGGGTGGTGATCGCCCGTTCGAACAAGGGCCTGAACAGCAACTTCACCGTGCGCAAGATTTCCAATGGTGAAGGCGTGGAGCGTGTGTTCCCGCTGTATTCGCCCACCATTGCCGAAATCACGGTGGTGCGTCGCGGTGTTGTCCGCCGTGCGAAGCTGTATTACCTGCGTGGCCGTCGTGGCAAGTCCGCCCGCATTGCCGAGCGTCCCCGCGATACGGCGTCCGCGGCCAAGGCCGAAGCGCCTGCCGCCACGGAAGCCAAGGCGAACTGAGCCTGTGACCGCCGTCGCCCGCGCCGCCATTCCACAGGGATGGTGCGATGGGGGCGGCGGTATTTTCTTCTGATTGCCGACCGGGATCACGCGCCCCTGCCGTCACGACAAAGGCCGCGAAAGATCGATCCGGTATTGCCGTATGCTGGGGGTATGAACTGATGGCTGCACGTACGCTGTTCGACAAGATCTGGGACAGTCATGTCGTGGAACGTCTCCCGGATGGTACGGCCATTCTTTATATCGACCGTCACCTTATCCATGAGGTGACAAGCCCGCAGGCGTTCGAAGGCCTGCGCATGACGGGGCGGCGTCTGCGCCATCCGGAGGCAATGATCGCGGTTGTCGATCATAATGTTCCCACATCGGATCGCACCCAGCCGATCGAGGAACCCGAAAGCCGCAACCAGATCGAAACGCTGGAGCGTAATGTGGCGGAATTCGGCGTGCCGTATTTCCCGCTGCTGTCGGAACGCCAGGGCATCGTACATGTCGTCGGGCCGGAACAGGGGATTTCCCTGCCGGGCATGACCATTGTGTGCGGTGACAGCCATACCTCCACGCACGGTGCGCTTGGCGCGCTGGCATTCGGGATCGGCACGTCCGAGGTCGAGCATGTGATGGCGACGCAGACGCTGTTGCAGAAACCCGCGAAAAACATGAAAGTCGCGGTAGAGGGACAGGTCGGCCCCGGTGTCAGCGCCAAGGACATCATGCTGGCGATCATCGGTAAGCTCGGCACGGCTGGCGGGACGGGCTACATCATCGAATTTACGGGGTCGGCCATCCGCGCGCTGGACATGGCGGGGCGCATGACGATCTGCAACATGTCGATCGAGGCGGGCGCGCGCGCCGGTCTGGTTGCTCCGGACGAGGTCACGTTCGAGTATGTGCGCGGCCGTCCCTTCGCACCGCAGGGCGAGGCATTCACGCAGGCTGTCGCCTACTGGAAGACGCTCGCCTCGGACGAAGGTGCGCATTATGACAAGGTTGTCGAACTCCGTGCGGAGGAAATCTCCCCGGTGCTGACATGGGGCACCAGCCCTGAAACCGTCATCCCCATTACCGGCACCGTACCCGACCCTGCCACCGAAGCCGATGCATCACGACGCGCGCAGATGCAGCGTATGTTGGAATATATGGGCCTGCAGGCCGGGCAGAAGATCGCGGGCACACCGGTCGATGTCGTGTTTATCGGGTCATGCACCAACAGCCGGATCGAGGACCTGCGCGCCGCGGCCTCCATTGTTTCGGGACGTCACGTGGCACAGGGCGTGCGGGCGATGATCGTGCCGGGGTCGGGCATCGTCAAGGCGCAGGCGGAGGAAGAAGGGCTGGACCGGATCTTCCTCGACGCCGGGTTTGAATGGCGCGAGGCCGGGTGTTCGATGTGCCTGGGCATGAACCCGGACAAGCTGACGCCGGGGCAGCGCTGTGCCTCTACTTCCAACCGTAATTTTGAAGGACGTCAGGGACCGGGTGGGCGCACCCACCTGCTGTCGCCTGCCATGGCCGCCGCCGCCGCCGTGACAGGGTACCTGACCGATGTGCGGGAGTTGATCTGACAATGGATAAGTTCACGGTCCTGACGGCCATTGCCGCCCCGATGCCGCAGGAAAACATTGATACGGACAAGATCATCCCGGCGCGGTTCCTCAAGACAACCAAGCGTTCGGGCCTTGGGGTGCATGCGTTCGACAGCATGCGCTATAACGCGGATGGTTCGGAAAATCCCGATTTCGTCCTGAACCAGACGCCCTATCGCAAATCGCAGATCCTGATTACCCACGATAATCTGGGATGTGGTTCATCGCGTGAACATGCACCGTGGGCTTTGCTGGATTTTGGAATCCGCTGTGTCATCGCGCCATCGTTTGCGGATATTTTTTTCAATAACTGTTTCAAGAACGGCATCCTGCCCATCACGCTCCCGCGCGAAGTGTGCGACGAATTGATGGCCGATGCACGTATGGGCGAGAATTCGCGCATCACCATCGACCTGCCCCGTCAGGTGGTGGTCCGTCCCGATGGGCGCGAAATCCCGTTCGAGGTTGATCCCCTGCGCAAGCATCTGCTGCTGGAGGGGCTTGATGATATTGGCCAGACCCTGCAGCACGAGTCCGCGATCGAAACGTTCGAGGCCCGGCGCAGGCACGATGCGCCGTGGATGCCCTCCATTACCATTGACTGACCATCACCGGTCGCTTTTTCAGCAGGGAGCTGTCATGTCCGAAACCAAGAAACTTCTGATCCTCCCTGGCGATGGCATAGGCCCGGAAATCATGCGCGAAGTCGCGCGCATCATGGCGTGGATGAGCCGCGTGCGCGGGATCAATTTCGATATTACCGAGGATCTGGTCGGTGGTGCATCGCTGGCGGTTCATGGCGTGCCGATCCGTCAGGAAGTGATTGACGAGGCCCGCGCCGCCGATGCCGTCCTGTTCGGTTCGGTTGGGGACCCGAAATGGGCTTCCGCCGGGTTTGACCTCCGTCCTGAAATCGCAATCCTGAAACTGCGTCAGGAACTTGGGCTGTTTGCCAACCTGCGTCCGGCCAAGGTGTTCGACGCGCTGGCTGATGCCAGCACGCTCAAGCCCGAGGTGGTACGTGGGCTGGACATCATGATTGTGCGCGAAACGGTGGGGGGCATCTATTTCGGTACTCCGCGCGGGATCGAGACCCTGCCCGACGGGTCACGGCGTGGCATCAATACCGAGGTCTATAGCACGTCGGAAATCGAACGTGTCGCCCGTGTGGCCTTCGACCTTGCGCGCAAGCGGGACAACCGTGTCTGTTCGGTTGAAAAATGCAACGTGATGGAAAGCGGCCTGTTGTGGAAAGAGGTCGTGACGGACCTGCATGCGCGGGAATACGCGGATGTGCAATTGACGCATATGCTGGCTGATAACTGTGCAATGCAGCTTGTGCGCAATCCGCGGCAGTTCGATGTGATCGTGACGGGCAACCTGTTTGGCGACCTTCTGTCCGACCTTGCCTCCATGCTGACCGGCAGTCTGGGCATGCTGCCTTCGGCCACGCTGGGTGCGGTGGATGCCGATGGCAGGCGTCCTGCCCTGTATGAGCCGATCCATGGCAGCGCGCCCGACATTGCGGGCAAGGGTCAGGCCAATCCGCTGGCGCAGATCCTGTCGTTTGCGATGTTGCTGCGTTATTCGTTCAACATGCTGGAAGATGCAGAGATGATCGAGACGGCGGTGGCCAATGTGCTGGCCAGTGGCCTGCGTACGCCTGATATCATGAGCCCCGGCATGGCCGTTGTTGGCACCGAGGTCATGGGCGAGGCCGTGGTCCGCGAACTCGACAAGCTCCAGCAGGGCTGAAGCCGTATCTGTCACACTCAATGAGGCAGCATTGAAAGCCGTACCTGCTGGGCAGGTGCGGCTTTTATGTTTCGTGGGGAAAAGATGCTGCGTTGGCATCATGGCTTCCGGGGGCTGCCTGAAACGGGCAAGGGACATTGCTCCCTGCAAATCTGGACCTGATCCATAAATTGTTGGGAATTGTGGGAGGGGACTGAGTTTTTCCGATCTGGAAAAACCCGGGTAATAATCAAGAAGTTTCTGATGATGATTTTTAAAGAGATTGTTTGAAAACAAATCATTGATAAAAAATAAGAAGAGTTTTTTGGTGCCGCCTTTTTTCAAAAAGGCGGCCTCTTCTGAAGCTTTTTAGAAAAAGCTTCACCAAAAACCTTTGTTATTTCAGAATGTTATTGAGCCTGACTATGTTACGCAGCCTCTAAAAAGGAGAATGCGTTTCAAGGCTTTATGAACAAAGTCTCGCAAAGAGATTTTGTCATTCCAGTCAGGTGCCGGCACCTATCTTTTCAACCGGGCGTGTGGGTAGGCACAGGCCATGCCTCCGCACCTTACAGGCCGGGCTTGAGCACATATCCCTTGCCACGTACGGTCTGGAGGAAGCGCGGCTCCCTTGGGTCGGGTTCGATCCGGCGGCGCAGGCGCGTGACCTGCACGTCAACGGCACGTTCGCCGATTTCATCCATTTCCAGCGTTTGTGCGATTTCATGGCGCGAGAGGACTTCGTTGGGATGGCGCGCCAGCACCGCAAGCAGTGCGGATTCGCCGCCCGTCAGGTGGACGATTCCGTCCTGTCCGCTCAGCAGGCTGCGGGCGGGATCGAACTCCAGTTCACCAAGCCGCACGATGCGCAGGTTATTGGTGGGTGGCGGCGGGGCAAAGCGACGCAGGTGCGCCTTGAGCCGTAACAGCAGTTCACGTGGTTCAAAAGGCTTGCCAAGATAATCATCGGCCCCGGCCTCCAGCCCGATGATACGGTCTTCCGGCTCCCCGCGTGCGGTCAGCAGCAGGATGGGAAAATCCAGCCCTTCGTTACGCAGTTCGCGTGTCAGTTCCAGCCCGTTTTCACCCGGCATTGTGATGTCGAGCACAAGGGCGTCAGGCTGCATGAAGCCAAGGACCTGTCGTGCTTCATGCGCGGAGGCCGCGGCACTGACGCGGAACCCCTGTTCGGTAAGGTAACGTTGCAGCAGGCGGCGCAGGCGCGGGTCGTCATCGACCACGACGATATGGGCGTCCATACCAGCCGGTTCGCGTGTCTGTGCGGTGGGGGATGCAGGGCGGGGGGACCTGTTCATTCACGGCTCCGTTGTGTCTGAGCGGGTGCTTTGTCATCGCGATGGCGCGCCATATTCTGTGATTCCTCAATCAGGCCGCGCATGACCTTGCGGAATCCTTCGACCGCCGGACCACCCGCGTCGCGATATACCCGCAACAGGACATCACGCTGCCGTTCGAACAAACGGCGTTCCATTTCATATCCTGCGTCGGTCAGGCGCAGCAGGCGCATGCGCCGGTCACGGGTGCTGGCGCGTTGGTGAAGCAGCCCGCGACGCACAAGGTCGTTGAGGGCACGCGCCATGCTTTGCTTGGTAATCGACAGAATGTCCAGCAGGGCGCCGACGGAAATATCCGGTTCGTTTTTCACGAATTGCAGGATTCGCTGGTGCGCATGTCCGATCTGCATCTCCTCCAGCAGGGGATCAAGCAGCCCTGCGAACCCGCGACAGGCCTGTGTCATCAGCATCTGTGCCTGGCGCATGTCCTCGTCGCGCAGGAACAGGAGTTCCACGCCTGCGCGCGGGCGTATCGGCCGGGCCGGAGGCAAGGGGGGGCGACGTTCTGTCAAGGGCAGGTGCTGCGGGCCAATGGGGGGATCAGAATGGACGTCCCATCAGGCGGTTCTTCAGCCGTGTGATCCGCGCGATATCGGCCAGGCGACGGTCCAGGAATTCCTCCACCGTCGCCATGTTGCCGCCCCGCGCCAGCCAGAACAGCAGCGTTGAGACATAGATTCCCGTCAGCGATGCGCGCTTGGTCAGGTAGGTCACGCCCTGCGAATCGTCCCCTGCGGCGGCCCAGATGGCGTTGACGCTACGCGCCAGGCTGCGTGCAAGCAGGCGTGCGTGCCCCGGCACCATCAGCACCGACAGGGCGTGGCGCACGGCAGGGCGATATCCACTGGCATCGTGCAGGCGAAACATGATGGCGGCACGCACCCTGCGGCTGAGCTTGCGGGAATGGAAACCGTGGGCGGCGGCCTGCATGTCACGGTCGGCCAGGTCGAAATAGGCTTCAGCCACCTCGGCGATCCCGCCGGGGAACAGCAGGTCGGCATCGTCGCCCGCGACCTGCCGTACTGTGGCCATGGACCATTCGCGTTGTCCCGCGCCCTGCATCATCCGGCGCAGGGCGGCGTCACGCGCGGGGGAGTGATCGAGGGCAGGGGGCAGTAGGCATGATGCGGCCGATGCCGTGAGGAAGGACCCGATCATGCCTGTTCTTCTCCGTAACGTGCCATTTCAGTGTCAAACCCCATCTTCGCCAGATCGTTCATCCGCATCGGATATAATATGCCGTTCAGGTGATCATATTCATGTTGCATCACATTCGCCAGAAATCCCGATGCCGTGCCTTTCACCTGCCGCCCCTGTGCATCGTATCCGTGATAGGCGACGCGGGTGTGGCGGGGAACCCATCCGCGCAGGCCCGGAATCGACAGGCATCCCTCCAGCCGCAGGACCGTTTCTTTCCCGATCGGTGTAAGATGGGGGTTGATCAGGACCTGTGGGCCGCAGGGCTGGTCATCGGGTGCGCCGCTGCTGCGGGTGTCAGGCACGCGATAGACGAACACCCTGCATGAACGGTGTACCTGTGGCGCGGCAAGGCCCACGCCACCTGCGTCTTCCATCGTTTCGATCATGTCCGCCACCAGGCGTGCAATGTCGGGGCCGGTGGGGTCCGTGACCGCGTCCGCACGACGCAGCAGCACGGGATGCCCCATCCGGGCGATCTTGAGCAGGGTCATGGAAGGTTTGAGTCCTTTCGCATCTGGCCATTTCTCATCCGGCCGTTTGTATCCGGTCATGTGTATCTGGCATGAAAGCGCGTCATCTGCGTTGCGTGCATGGGACGGTCGTGAAATAACCTGCCCCGGCACAGTGTAAAAGCAGCGGAAAGATTTGTGTTGCCGGATCGGGCTGTGATATAGGTGCGGCCCGTTTGGGAATCGCACGCAGGGAATGACCTCGGGCGGTCATCCCCCATTACAGATACCCATCGCCGCCGGCGCAAGTGACGGCTTAAAGCAGGAGTTGACGACCCAGTGCAGGTTCTCGTTCGTGATAATAACGTCGATCAGGCTCTCAAGGCCCTCAAGAAGAAGATGCAGCGCGAAGGCATCTTCCGGGAAATGAAGCTGCGTCGGCACTATGAAAAGCCGTCTGAACGCAAGGCGCGTGAAGCTGCTGAAGCCGTGCGCCGTGCGCGCAAGATGGAGCGCAAGCGTCTGGAACGCGAAGGGTTCTGATCTGGTCTTCAGATACCGGGCATCGCCCGTGGGAAAAGCCGGCTTCCGCATGGGGTCGGCTTTTTTTATGCCGTGCCGCCAACGGATCGTGGGATGATCCATGACGCCGCCGCCTGATCCCCTGTCATCGGTCAATGGCCCGTCCATGGGCGCGCGACATCTGGACAGGCTTGTCCGGCGTGTGCTGCCGCGTTCGCTGTTGGGGCGGATGTTGCTGATCGGGTTCATTCCCCTGCTGGTGACGCAGGGGATCTCGCTCGAACTATTTTATGGCAATTACCTCAAGATCGTTTCGCGGCGGCTATCGGCTGGTGTGGTGAACAACATCGCCATGACCATCGACGTCATGGAACGCTATCCCGCGCCATCGGACCGCGCCTGGATCCTGCGGGATGTGCATGAACGCGCGCAGCTTCATATGAGCTGGCGCGAAGGGGACAGCCTGCAGCGCGTGGGATCAAACCATGTGCTGGGCCCGGTGGATGATGACCTTGTGCGTGACCTGCGCGTCGCGCTCGGGCGGCCTGCCTTCGTGGATTGGAAAAGTGATCGCCGTATCGTATCGGTCTTCATCCAGATGCCCGATGGCGTCCTGCGCGTCGATACCCCGCGCAAGCGATTGGATGTCGCACCGGTGTGGCTGTTTGTCGCCTGGGCAACGGGCAGCGCGCTTGTGCTGTTCTGTATCGCGGCGTTCTTCATGCGCAATCAGGTGCGTGCCATACGGCGTCTGGCGCGGGCGGCGGAACTGTTTGGCCTCGGGCGTGACATCGACCCGATCCACCCCGAAGGCGCGCAGGAAATCCGCAAGGCGGCGGTGGCCTTCAACCGCATGCGTGACCGCATCTTCCGTTTTGTTGAGCAAAGGACATCCGTTCTGGCGGGGGTATCGCATGACCTGCGCACGCCGCTGACACGCCTGCGCCTGACATTGGCGATGATGCCGCGACAGGGGCAGGTCCGGGCTGAAGACCTGCAACCCGATATCGAGGACATGGTGGCCGATATCGGGGAGATGGAACATATGATCGAGGGATATCTCTCCTTCGCCCGGGGCGAGGGGGCGGAGGTTCCGTCAATGGTCGATGTGGGGGAACTGCTGACCGAGGTTGCGGTGGCGGCCCGTCGTGCCGGGGCGGGCGATATCAGTGTCCATGTTGCGCGCCCGTTGGGTATCGTGGTGCGGCTGGCGGCATTCCGGCGTGTGTTGTCGAACATCGTCGAAAATGCACGCCGCCACGCCAATCGCATCTGGCTCAGTGCGCGCAAGAAGCGTAACGCCACCGTCATTTATGTTGATGATGACGGATGTGGGATTGACGAATCCCGGCGTGAGAGCGTGTTTCGCCCCTTTGAAAGCGGGCGTGACGGGGGAACAGGGCTTGGCCTTGCCATCGCGCGCGATATCATCCACGCCCATGGGGGGGAAATCCGCCTTGAAAGCAGCCCGTCCGGTGGCCTGCGTGTCCGGATCATCATCCCGGACTGATCGGGGCCAAGGGGCGCGTGTTCCAGATGATCTCTTGGAGAGTGTTTGAAATCAACTCATTGATAAACAACAGGAAAAGTTTTTGGGTGCTGCCTTTTTTCAAAAAGGCGGCGTCTTTCGAAGCTTTTTGGAAAAAGCTTCACCAAAAACCTTTATAATTTCAGGATGTTATCACGCCTGACGTTTCAAACAGTCTCTTATGGAAAGTTCTTCAAGGGCGGGAACGGTAATATTCTGGAATCATGAAGGCTGCTGCGGCCTTTTTGAAACATGCCACAGACAGGGATTTTATTGGTGGGTGTTGCCTCGCTTGCCCTTGCCGTGGTGCAGGCGGTGTGATGGCAAGGGCAGTCCCCTCATGCCAGACAGGCAAAAGCCAGCGATTGCCAAGGTGATGCGGCCTGATGACATGTCATCAGGAAATTGTCCCCGACCATCATGCCATGTGGGGCCATGGCAAAAGGCCCGTCAGGCTCAGGGAAGCGTGTTCCCCTGCCCACCATGGCCCGGACCACCGTTCATGCTGTTCATCGGGCCAGTACTGCCGCCATAGGTGCTGGTCATCTGGCTCATGGGGTTATAACGGCCCACATTGCCAAGGATCTGCTGCATGATGTTGATCTTGGTGCCCGGCGTCGGGGTCTTGCCCATCGCCATGCTGACATATCGCGCATCGTCCTTGTGCAGGGTCCGCAGGTTGCGAAGGATGCCACCTTCGTCAAACGTCAGGACTACGACCTGCTGCTTGTCGATGTGGGGGAAGCTGATCGGCGCAAGCGTCTGGCGCATCGAAATATAGATCCACGTATTGTCATCGAATGTCGCGCGGCTGGTGGGGGAGCCAAGGAGGTCCATGACATCGGAACGTGAACTTTTGCCGGTCTTGAGCTGATTATAGTCATCTGCCTGTACCAGGGAGCCGCGCTGGATCACGCTGGGCTTGAACGCGACGCATCCCGACAGCGACAGGCCAACCCCGATGACAGCGCATGAAAACAGGCGTAAGGAACGGGGGCGGGAAAAGATGTGCTGCTCTGGCCTCATGATCGGATAAAGCGTCCTGGTAAGATGCTGCAGATAGACAGTCCGACCTTCCGGGTGCCTTATTGGTCAAATGAAGTCAATCGCAGATCGGATGCAAGGCGGAAAAACACATCCCCTCCGCCAGGCCCCATCCGGGCAATCCGGGTAAGGGGCGCGCGGCATGCCCGTTGGACCGGCACATCCGCCCCGGCGGCGGCAGGCCGGAATTGCAGGAGAAGATACGAGCTATGGACCCAGAATTTTCCCGTCGCGTCATGGTGGGACGTATTGCGTCCAAGGGGATGGAAACCTCCATCGAGGCCACGCCAGAGGAATGCAAGGCCCTTGCGCGGCGTTTCGGAATCCCCGCGATCCGCGACCTTGCCTGCCGCTATCGCCTTGTGCCCGGCCCGCAGGGGGAGGTGATGGCCGAAGGGTGGCTGACGGCGCACGTCACGCAGGAATGTGTCGTCAGCCTTGAACCCTTTGACGATGCCATCGCCGAATCCTTCACCGTGCGGTGCATTCCTGCCGAACGCTTTCGCGAGGATGACGAGGTCGATCCCTTCAGCATCGACGAGGTGCCCTATGAGCGCGAGGCCATCGACCTTGGCGAACTCGCGGCGGAGGAGCTGTCCCTTGGCCTTGACCCGTATCCGCACAAGCCCGGCAGCACCATACCGGCTGACCTGCTCGATATAGAGGAAGACGAGGCGGCGGAAGACGCGGAGGAACCCCGGCGGCAGCCTTTCGCAGCCCTTGCCGAGCTGAAGAAAAAGCATAACTGAGGCGTAAAACCGCGTATCGGGGGGCAGGGACGCCAGGCGGATCGCAAGATCGTCTCTTGCGGAATGTCGGATCGTCTGCTAGAGCGCCCCCCTCAATTGTTGATAACTGACCGGGTGACGCCTCGCTGGCTTTACCGGGTTGTGATCCCAGATCGGAGGGGCCCAGGCCCATGGCTGTACCTAAGAGAAAAACCTCGCCGTCCCGTCGTGGCATGCGTCGCAGCCATGCTGCGCTGCCCGTGCAGGCACATGCGGAATGCTCCAACTGCGGCGAACTGAAGCGCCCGCACCATGTCTGCAGCCACTGCGGGCACTATGACGGCCGCGAAGTCGCATCCGCCGGCAAGGCGCTGAAGACCGCCGTCCGCGCCTGATATACGTTTCGACGCGGTTACCTGCCGGGACGGGAAGCGCCATTGACATGGCGCGGGACAGCCACATATCGGCATCCCGCCCGTCCGGATCGCGCAGGGAAATGCTGCATGAAGGGGGTGTTCCCATTCGGCACTTGCGCGTTTTACCTTCACCCGGCACAAGACGAGCATGACCGAGACAGGTTCCTCTTTTTCCGCGACACAGTCCTATACTCTGGCCATTGATGGAATGGGTGGGGATGGTGGCCCGGAAGTCGTGGTGGCCGGACTGGCGATTGCCGCTGACCGGCATCCATCCGCCAAAATCCTTCTGATTGGTGACGAAAACAGGTTGCGCGCCCTTTTGGCGCAGCATCCCCGCGCCGCGGCGATTTGCACGATCCGCCCTGCCGGTTCCGCCATATCCATGGAAATGAAACCAACCGCCGCATTGCGGGTGCGCGATTCCTCGCTGCGCCTATCGATGGACGCCGTCGCCAATGGCGAGGCAATGGGCGTGGTCTCCGCCGGCAACAGCGGCGCAATGCTGGCGCTGGCCAAGATCGTGATCAAGACCCTGCCCGGCATTTCGCGTCCCGCGATGGCGGCGATCAGCCCGACGACAAAGGGCGATGTGGTCATGCTTGACCTTGGCGCAAATGTTGCGTGTGACTGGCGGAACCTTGTCGAATTTGCCGTGATGGGCGAAGCCTTTGCCAAGGCGGTGCTGGGCCTGCCCGCGCCGACGATCGGACTGCTGAATGTCGGGTCGGAGGAGCTTAAGGGGGACGAGCGCCTGCGCCAGGCTGCCGAAGTTCTGCGTGGCAGCCCGCTTGCGCGGCAGTTTCATGGTTTTGTCGAAGGACACGACATTACCGCTGGCACGACCGATGTGGTGGTGACGGACGGCTTTACCGGCAATGTTGCGCTCAAGACCGGCGAGGGCGCGCTGAAGATGGCCTTTACCCTGTTGCGACAGGTCTTCAGTTCCGGCCTGCTGGGCAAGATCGGCTATCTGCTGGTGCGCCCGGGGCTGGAGCGGATGAAGGAATGGCTCGACCCGCGCCGGTATAATGGCGCGGTGTTCGTCGGGCTTAACGGTGTGGTGGTAAAATCGCATGGCGGCACTGACGCCGAGGGGTTTGCCTCGGCCGTGGATGTGGCGATCGACATGGTCACGCACGATTTCAATGCCGGTATCCGTGACCAGCTTTCCCGCATGGGAAGCCTGACGGCCAGCAGGTTCAGTAACGAAAAGGAGCCGACACAGGTAGTTTCGGCTTCCTGAGTCGCTGCCGTGGGCAAGGGGGTACGCGCACCTGTCGGGCTGCGTGCATGACCCTGCTCCCAACAGGTTTGGACAGACACGCATGAAGGCGAGACGCTCGCTGCTGAAGGGTTTTGGCGGCTACCTGCCGGACAGAATCGTGACCAACGATGAACTGGCCAGTCGGCTGGAAACTTCGGACGAGTGGATACGCGCCCGCACCGGCATCGCGCAGCGTCACCGCGCCGGGCCGGAGGATACCGCCGTCAGCATGGCGGCCCATGCAGGCAGGCAGGCGCTTGAATATGCCAATGCCAGCGCGGATGATGTGGACGCCATCATCGTCGCCACCAGCACGCCGGATCAGGCCTTTCCCTCAACCGCGGTGCGGGTGCAGGCCGAACTTGGCATCACCGGGGGCTTTGGCTTTGACATCGCGGCTGCGTGCTCGGGATTCATCTTTGCCCTGTCCACTGCCGACGCCCTGATTCGCAGCGGGCAGGCCCGGTCCGCCCTGGTGATCGGCAGCGAGGTCTATTCACGAATTCTTGATCCTGATGACCGCTCTACCTTTGTTCTGTTTGGGGATGGCGCGGGTGCGGTCTTCCTGCAGGCGACAGAGGAAGGCGGGACGCAGGGAATCGTATCCACGCACATGCATTCCGACGGCCGCTATGGCGACCTGTTATATGTGGATGGCGCAATCGGGCAGTCCGAAAAAAGCGCGCACCTGAAGATGCAGGGGCGCGATGTCTTCCGCCATGCGGTGGCCAAGCTGTCATCGTCGGTGGATGAGGTGCTGGCCGCCAACGGCCTGAAATACGAAGACGTTGCATGGCTGGTCCCGCATCAGGCGAACCTGCGGATCATTGATGGCGTTGCGCGCAAGTTGCAACTGCCGCCCGAACGGGTGGTGATTACGGTGGACCGTCATGCCAATACCTCTGCCGCCTCGATCCCGCTGGCATTGAACGAAGCCGTACGTGACGGACGGATTCGCAGCGGGGATCTGGTGCTGATGGAGGCACTGGGCGGTGGCCTGACATGGGGCTCTGCCCTGGCGCGGATCTGACTGCCGCGCCTGTGTCCGCTGGCATGCGGACGCAAGAAAAAAACACACATGTCAACACATTGAATTGACGCTGGCGGATGGCATGCATAACGTTGCTGCATGAGCACAGTGACCCGCGCCACTCTGGCAGAACAAATCTATAGTCAGGTTGGACTTTCACGTCATGAGTCCGCCGACATCCTTGAACACGTCCTGGAAAAAGTGGCCCATGCACTCGAGGCGGGGGACACCGTAAAGATCAGCGGATTCGGTACGTTTTCCGTCCGCAAGAAGGGGCGACGGACGGGACGTAATCCCAAAACGGGGGTTGAGGTTCCGATTCTGCCGCGTTCCGTCCTGGTCTTCCGGCCCAGCCAGCTTTTGCGGGCGCATGTGAACGGTGATACCGGACATATGAATGCAGAGGACGACGAATGAATGTCCATGACCCCGCGCACGGCGTCGTAAACGCCGCCACGGCCACACAGGCATCCACGCAGGACGCCCTGCCGATTTACGAAGTCGCACGGCAGCTTGGAATCGCGCAGCATGTCCTGAGGACATGGGAAAACCGCTTCCCGCAATTGCAGCCCATCCGGGGGCAGAGCGGGCGGCGTCTTTATCGCGCGGACGATGTGGACCTGCTGCGCCGCATTTCCGATATGCTGTATGTCCGCCACCTTTCGCTTGGGGAGGTGCAGCGAATCCTTGCCGGGGGTGAGGGAGCGCAGGACCGCGCCGATGCGGTGATGGCCCCCGCTGATGCGCCCCGTGCTGCCTCTGACAATGTCGTGACATCCACTGCGGTCGAAATCACGGATGTGCAGGTGGAAGAGGTCGAGGCCGTTATCGTCCACGAGCAGGTGCAGGCAGCCCCGGCGGAGGCACAGGCCCCGGTCGCCTGCGCCGCACCGCCCCCTGAAACGGCACCAGTGGCGGAAAACGATGCGTCGATCGCACCTGTGCCGACCTCCGTCGCAGCCTCTGTCCCCGGGGATGTCGAGACAGCGCCTGCTATAGAGGCAGTAACGGTGCCGCCTGACCATACGCCCGTGGTGGAGCCTACCACATCGGTTGGGAGCCCACCCGTGCAGGGCGAGACACCGCCCCCCCTGATGAAGGCTCCGGTGGCACCGGTCGTCGAAGCGGCGGTGGGAGAATCCGAAGATGCTTTGCCCCCGATCGGGAGTGAGGCTGATCGCGCGGTGGGGGATGCCCCTGTCGGGCAGGCCCCGGTTGAGGAGGCGCAGGAGGAAGAGCCGCCGCTGGAGCAGCTTGTGATGTTGGAGCTTGAGCGCCTGCGCTCGGAAAACGGGGTGCTGCGTGAGCATCTGCGTGGCGTTCTGGTCGAGCTTGAGGCCCTGCGGGAGATGGTGCCGGTCTGAAGATCATGCATCCCGCCAGAAGATCTTAGAGACTGTTTGAAAAGTCAGGCACGATAACATACTGAAATGATAAAGGTTTTTGGTGAAGCTTTTTCCAAAAAGCTTCGAAAGACGCCGCCTTTTTTCAAAAAGGCGGCACCCAAAAACTTTTCCTGTTTTTTATCAATGACTTGTTTTCAAACACTCTCTTATCGAACCCGGATATGACCTGCGCCTGTTTTTCAAGGCTGGGGGAAGGGGTGTGAAAGGGGCAGGAACCGTGATGGTCCTGCCCCTTTATGTTTTTATGGTCTTATTTTTGTAATTGAATGAAGAAGATGGCTTGCGGGCACCCGGCGGGCCTGCTACACGATGCGTCATCGCAGACAGGCGGGCAGTAGCGCAGCCTGGTAGCGCATCAGTCTGGGGGACTGGGGGTCGTGGGTTCGAATCCCGCCTGCCCGATATCCCTGTCTGCGATAAAAATCCTTAAAACATGGACTGTTCCGTGCCCTGATCTGGGGCACGTCAATGTGCATATGTCCGCGATCAGTCGCGTACCCGTGTCCAGTTGCGCCACAACATGTGCAGTACCGCCATGATGGCTGGTCCCACGAACAGGCCCAGCAGGTTCCAGCTTTCCGCCCCACCCAGAATGCCCGTCAGCACCCACAGGAACGGCAGTTGCGTCGATCCCCCAATCAGGGCCGGGCGGACAAGATGGTCGGCCAGGAAGATGACCGCCAGCCCGACCAGCATGATGACAATCGCGATCACCGCGCTGCCTTTGATCAGTAACAGGGTGGAGACGATGCCGATCGCGATCATGGCGCAGAATGGGATCATGGCCGCCACCGCCGTTACGACCCCGAACAGGAACGCATGGGGCGCCCCGGCGATCAGATAGGCGAGGCCCATCACCACGCCTTCGCCCATACCCACCAGCACAAGCCCGGCCACGGTCCCGTGGATGGAGGCGATGATCTGCAATGCGATCCGCTCCCCCCGCTTGCCAAAGGCGCGGCGTGAAACCACCAGGCACTGGCGGATCACGGCGTCCCCGTCCTTCAGCAGGAAAAACAGCGTCAGGATGGAAAAGATGAACAGGATGCCCCGATGCGCAAGCTGGGTGCCGACCTGCTGCGTCATCTTGACGCTCTGCCCGATGCGCAATGATCCCAGCAGGGCGGAGAAATCATCAGGGTCCTGCAGGTGACTTTCCCACCATGCCCGCAATCCCTGCGCACCGATGGGCAGATGGTCAATCCATTGTGGCACCGGCATGCCGGACTGGCGCGCGTTGTTCAGCAGGTGCAGCACGCCTTCGGCGTCGCGCGCGGCCTCCAGCCCGAACAGGGTAACAGGCACAAGGAAAATAAGGGCGATGCCCAGGGTAAAGGCCGCAGGTAGCAGCAGTTGGTGTGTCGCGGCATGCCAGCGTGTGCGCGCCCGGACATAGAGCGGCCATGACGCAATGGCAAAGATGCCGCCCCAGATCAGGGACGGCAGGAAACCACGGACCGTGTACAACGCCATGACGACGAAAAACAGCGCCAGCAGGCCGCGCGCGACCCGTTGCGCGCGCTGTGTCTCCCGAAAGGAGCGAAAGGCCCGCAACGATTGTCCGTTTCCCTCAAAACCGGGTTCCGGGACATGGGACTCGGCGCCAGCGTTCTTGTGGTCCGGCATGGTTATCCTTGTGATGGGGCACGCCCGGATGGAACCGGGCGGCGATGCAATGGAACGGGCTCAGGCGGTTTCGATGGCCCAGATGGCAAAGGCATGTATCAGGGCCGCATCGCGCAGGGAATCGAAACGACCTGTCGCACCCCGATGTCCCGCCTCCATATTGGTGCGTAACATGACCGGGCGCGATGACAGCGTATTTTCACGCAGGCGCGCCACCCATTTTGCAGGCTCCCAATATGTCACGCGCGGGTCCGTCAGTCCCCCCATCGCCAGAATGGCGGGATAGGCGCGTGGCCGCACCTGCTCATAGGCGGCATAGCTTTCAATCAGGTCGTACGCCGCCGCATCCTCCAGCGGATTGCCCCATTCGGGCCATTCCGGCGGTGTCAGCGGCAGGGACGCATCCGACATGGTGTTGAGTTCATCGACGAACGGTACGACCGCGACGATCCCCGCGAACAGGTCGGGGCGCATGTTCGCAATCGCGCCCATGACCATCCCCCCCGCGGAACGCCCGTCAGCGACGATGCGGCCCGCCGTCCCAAAGCCGCGTGCCACCAGATGTTCGGCGCAGGCGATGAAGTCGGTGAAGCTGTTTGGTTTGTTGGCGCCGCGTCCACCAAGGAACCAGTTCCATCCTTTTTCCGAACCGCCACGCACATGGGCGATGGCGTAAAACCACCCCCGATCCACCAGACTGAGCACACGGGTGGAAAAGTCGGGTTCGATCGCGTGGCCGTAAGACCCATATCCATAGAGCAGCAGCGGTGCGGAGCCATCGCAGGGTGCGTCATGGCGGCCCAGCACGGTAATGGGCACGTCCTGCCCATCGGGCGCGCGCACCATCAGCCGCCAGCAACGATAATCGGCAGGGTCATGGCCGGAAGGGACATCCTGCTGCTTGATCAGGGTGTGTGTGCGTTGCGCCATGTCATAGGTAAACCATTGCCGTGGCGTCGTGGGTGACTGATAGATGTAGCGCAGCGCCACCGTGTCATATTCATACCCCCCGCACAGGGAAAGGTCATAGGCTGCCTCACGCGGTTCAAGCGCGTGGCGGTCCCCGGTGCGGGTCTGCATGACGATGCGGCAGTTGGCGTCGTGGCGTTCGCGCCAGACCAGCCAGTTGGCAAAGGTCATGCATTCGGTGATGTAATGGCCGGGTTCATGCGCTACCAGCGCGCGCCAGTTGGCCCGCGCCGGTGCATCCTGCGGGGCAAGCATCAGCGTGAAATCCACCGCCCCATCCGCATTGGTCAGCACGACGAAATCCGTGCCCCAGTGATGCAGCCCGTACATCACGCCCGTACGGCGTGGTTCCACGCAGGTGGGGGCCGCATCGGGTGTTGCCGCCGGGATCAGCCATGTTTCGGACGTATCATGGTTCCCCGCCGTGATGATGATCCATTGCCCTGATCGCGTGGCCTCCACCCCGACAAAAAATCCCGCATCCTGTTCTTCATAAACAAGGGTGTCGGTATCGGACCCGACCGCCCGGCGATAGACGCGTGCCGGGCGCCCATGGTCATCGCGCCAGATCCAGAACAGGTGGCGCGCATCGGGGGAGAATGTGAATGCACCGCTGCAATTATCGATGGGGGCGCCAAGCATCTGCCCACTGGCGATGTCCTTGATGCGCACGCGATAGATTTCGGACCCCTGCGTATCCTCGGCATATGCGAACAGCCGGTGGTCAGGGCTGTGGATGGCGGTGGCGACGGCGAAATAGTCGTGCGTGGCGGCACATGCATTCATGTCCAGCAGCACCTGTTCATGCTGCGGTGCGTCGGTGCGATGGCGGGTGTAGACGGGGTATTGCGCGCCCCTGTCGTAACGGACGCCATAGGACCATGGCCCATGTGGCTGTGGGGGATAGGACTCGACCTCCTGCATCCGGCCCTTCATTTCCGCGACCAGGGTGGCCTGCAGGTCCTGCGTGCCGGACAGGATGTCAGCGGTGTAGGCATTTTCCGCCCGCAGATGCGTTGCGATATCCTCGCGCAGGAGGGAGGGATCGCGCAGCACCTCCTGCCAGTTATCGTCCTTCATCCATGCATATTCATCCACCCGCACGCGGCCGAGCTGTTCCATGCGGTGGGGGATCTTGCGCGCGACGGGGGGCGTGGTCATGGGCATCGGTCCTGTAATATTCGGTGGCGGGTTGCCCGCCATGGCGGCATGTCCCGCGTGAAATGGCAATAACGAATGGCGGAAATGATCGTGGCAACGATTATGGCAACGATCATGGCGGCCTTCATGGCGCGGCAGTCATGGCAATGACGTGCAAGGCGGGGCAGGGAGGCCCCGTCAGGTGTGCGGTGGCGGCGCAGGTGGCGCAAAGAACCGCCAGCCATCAAGCCCCGCGCGCAGGCGCTGCCCCCCGGCAGAGGTGGCGTCGATCAGGCCGGTGCGCAGGAACAGGTCGATCAGGACAAGGTTGACGTTGAACTTGAAGGCATCGGTGTCACGCACCAGGCGGAATGCCTCCGAAAGCGGGATCAGGGTGAATTCCTCCACCTCCCCATCGGCGGGGCGGGGAATGAACGTCTCTGGCAGAAGCAGTTCGAAACAATGCAGGATATCGCGACGCAGCCCTTCTGGCCGGTCAAGGGCATAGCGTATATTTACTGTCGGTGTTGCATGCGCCAGCAGGTCGGCAGGCAGGCTGGCTTCCTCCGCCGCTTCCTTTACCAGCGCCCCGGCAGGCGTATGCCCCGCGGGGATGCCGCCTGCGACAAGATGGTCCAGCTTGCCCGGGTCGAGCCGCTTTGTCATCGAGCGGCGCGCGATCCACAGGTGCAGCCCCTGCGCGCGCCGTACCAGACCGTTGAGATGTACGCCCTGCGCCATCAGCCCGAACAGAGGCAGCGCGCCACGGTCGATCCGCGCGACGGGCGGCAGGTCCATGTCGGTGCGGACATCGAACAGTTCATGGTGGGAGCGGTAGATCCCCTGTCGGGCCATGTCCTGGGCAATATGTTCCAGGCGTGCGGGATCAGGCAGGGTCACGATCCCATCGGCATGCGTCATGCCATGATCCACCAGCACAGGCAGCAGTTCTGGCGCGACCCATCCAGCAGCCGCCGTGCCCAGGTGGAAGGCAAGGCGCCGCCCCGGCAGGGTTGCGGTATTGCACGCGGCAATGTGGCGGAAAAAGGGATTCAGGTCGGTGGACATGGAACCATCATTTCATATTGGGGCCCCGTTGCCATAACGGCTGGCCCAGGGAGTGACAATCCCTTACCCCTGCGCCCGTCCCGAGCGTTAGCCGTCCCGACCGTGCCCTGGTCGCGGTGGTGTCGAATATGGCTTGCAAATCAGTCAGGGCATGTCACATCCGAAGGTATGACTGCTTCCCGTGCCACGGACCATCGTGCGTCCGATACCGAAACCTCTGCGCTCAAGACCCTGCATGCCCTGCTGCCCTATCTGTGGCCCCCCGGTGAACCGGGCGTGCGCCTGCGGGTGGTGGGGGTGTGCGTGCTGCTGGTGATGGCGAAGGTCGCGACGATCTGTGTGCCCTATCTCTACAGCCGGGTGATCGATGCGCTGCATCCGGGGCCTTCGGCGGGGATGCTGCCATTGCTGCTGATCGTGGCCTATGGGGGGCTGCGTATGCTGGCGGCGGGGTTGGGGGAACTGCGTGACGCGCTGTTCGCGCCCCTGCGCTTTCGTATCAGCCGTGTCGCCGCGGTGCGCAGTTTCGAACATATGCATCAGCTTTCGCTGCGCTTTCATCTCAACCGGCAGTCCGGCAGCGTCACCCGCGCCATCGCACGCGGGACGGAGGCGATCGAGACGCTGTTGCGGGTGGGCGTGTTCAACGTGGTGCCCACCCTGATCGAGGCATTGATGGTCATTGTCGTCATCTGGCGACTGTTTGACTGGCGTTATGCAGTGGTCATGCTGGTGGCGGTCATGGCGTATGTGGGCTTTACGGTGTCCTTTACATCATGGCGGATCGGGCTGCGCCGCCGCATGAACGAAATCAATAGCGAGGCAAGCTGGAAGGCGCTCGACAGCCTGCTTAATTACGAGACGGTCAAGTATTTCGGCAATGAGGCACATGAACGCACGCGTTACGAGGATGCGCAGATCCGTTATGAAAAGGCGGCGATCCGCACGCAGCTTTCCCTCAACGGGCTGAATTTCGGGCAGGCGGCAATCATCGCCGTGGCCCTGATCGCGGTCATGCTGATGGCCGCGCGCGATGTGGAGGCGGGACGGCTGAGTGTCGGGCATTTCGTGCTGGTCAATACCTACCTGATGCAGCTTTACCTGCCGCTGAACTTCCTGGGCAGTGTCTATTCCTCCCTGCGCAACTCTCTGGTGGATCTTGAACATATGTTCGCGCTGCTTGATGAACGCTCCGATGTGGTGGATCGTCCCGGCGCACGCCTGCTGCCCGCGCGACTGGACGAGGCCCCGGCGGCGGATGTCCGTTTCCGCCATGTACGCTTTGGCTATCGCGCCGGGCGTGAAATCCTGCATGACATCAGTTTCCACGTTCGCGCAGGCAGCCGTGTCGCCATTGTCGGGCCGACAGGGGCGGGAAAGTCCACCATCAGCCGCCTGCTGTTCCGCTTTTATGATGTGGATGCCGGCACGATCGAGGTGGATGGCCACGATATCCGCGATTATTCGCAATCCGCCCTGCGTGCCGCCATCGGGGTCGTGCCACAGGACACGATCCTGTTTAACGACACCATCGGCTATAACATCGCCTATGGCTGCCTTGGCGCGACGCAGGCACAGATCGAGGAGGCGGCACGGCTTGCGCGGATCCATGACTTCATCGCCTCGCTGCCTGATGGCTATGCCACGCGGGTGGGCGAACGCGGGCTGAAGCTGTCGGGCGGGGAGAAGCAGAGGGTGGCAATCGCGCGCACCATCCTGAAGAACCCGCGTATCCTGCTGCTGGACGAGGCGACAAGCGCGCTGGACACGCGTACGGAACATGAAATCCAGTCCGCCCTGCGCACGGTTGCGGCGCACCGGACCACCATCATCATCGCCCACAGGCTGTCGACCGTGATCGACGCGGATGAAATCCTCGTGATGGACAAAGGGGAAATCCGCGAACGGGGCGATCATCGCGCCCTGCTTGCGCGTGGGGGGCTGTATGCCGGGATGTGGGCCGCACAGGCCGAAGAAAACGCAAAGGCGCATATGGTGCAGGACTGATGCCATGGGCGGGCCTGTCCATTATGGGGCGGGTCATGCCTCCGTGCCCGCCGGCGGGCGCATGGGGCCACCCTCTGGTCAGCGGCGTGGGCAGGGTCCATATGAAGGACACGAACTGACAGCCGGAAGGGAGTTTTCCTGAAATGACGGATACAAAGAACACGCCCCATGACGCAGGTGCCGCAGGCGCCGGGCAGGATGGCGGCATTCCCGCAGAACTGAGCCATTGCGGCGCCGTTGTGGACAAGGCGATCGAATACATGCTGGGCGAGAACCTGCCGCCGCTCGCCGTTTCGTCGGCATTGCTGGGCGGTGCGCTGGGGCTGCTGTCACGCACCATGGGCAAGGACGCCATGCAGGCGATGCTTGAAAACGCGCTGCACAGCGTCCAGGCAGGTGAACTGCACCCCGAACATGACCGCGTGGGCAAGAACTGACACATGGTTTCTGGCGCCACCGACCCAGCGAATCAGGGTGGCGCAGGGGTAAAAAACCCTGTTTTCAGACAAAAAACGCCGAATCATGGCATATCCGTCTTGACGGATTGCGGTGGTTTGGCGATAAGCCGCGCCTAATCTAGACGATCCTTAAGCCGGGCATTAGTGCCTCGGCCCCAGTCTTATCCGAGGATGATACTTATGTCTCGCCGTTGCCAGATCACGGGCAAAGGCGTGCTGACCGGAAACAACGTCAGCCACGCCAATAACAAGTCCCGCCGCCGTTTCCTCCCGAACCTGCAGGAAACATCGCTCCTGTCCGACATCTTGGGAGCGCCGGTGCGTCTGCGCCTGAGCACCAACGGGATCCGCACGGTCGAGCATAATGGCGGTCTGGACGCATTCCTGCTGTCCACGCCCAACCGGAAGCTGACGCCAGAGGCGATGACCGTAAAGCGTCGTATCCTGCGCGTGCAGGTCCGCAAGGCCGCCGCCGCGGCCTGAAGGCGGCATGCCCCGCATCCCGCGCCCTGAATGGCGTGGGGTGGGGCGTGGCGTAAAGGCCTGGCCGATGTCAGGCCCGTTATTCCGTCGTGCCGGTCTGCATCGTCCAGCCATCGCGGTTTTGGGGCGGGAGCAGCTCACGGTCCCGGCAGGCGCGAAGGGAATCCCGTCCGTTCGCGCCCACGTTGTCTTGTGGAGGTTCTCCCGTGTCCGACAAGTCTGATCTGTCCCTGATTCGCAATATCGGTATTACCGCGCACATCGATGCCGGTAAGACCACGACGACCGAGCGCATCCTGTATTACACCGGTGTGTCGCACAAGATCGGTGAAGTCCATGAGGGCAACACCACCACCGATTACATGGCGCAGGAGCGTGAGCGCGGCATTACCATCACGTCCGCTGCCGTGACGTGCGAGTGGGAAGGCCATCGCATCAACATCATCGACACCCCGGGCCACATTGACTTCAACATCGAAGTCAACCGTTCGCTGCGTGTGCTCGATGGCGCGGTGTTCATCATCGAGGGCGTCGCCGGCGTGCAGCCGCAGTCGGAAACCAACTGGCGTCTGGCCGACCGCTATAACGTTCCGCGCATCATCTTCATCAACAAGCTTGACCGCACCGGCGCCGATTTCTATCGCGCGTTCGACACGCTGAAGGAAAAGCTGGACATCGTCGCGATTCCGCTTCAGCTGCCGATCGGCGTGGAAGAGAATTTCATTGGTGTCGTTGACCTGATCGAGATGAAGGCCATCGTCTGGGAAGGCGGCGAACTCGGCGCGAAATTCCATGACGAGGAAATCCCCGCCGACCTGCTGGAAAAGGCGAAGGAAGCCCGTCAGAACCTGCTCGACACCGCGCTGGCCGTCGATGACGCCGCGATGGAAGAATATTTCGACAAGGGTGACGTTGATGTCGCGACGCTGAAGCGCTGCATCAAGAAGGGCACCATTTCGGGTGAATTCCGCCCGGTCCTGTGCGGCACGGCGTTCAAGAACAAGGGCGTCCAGCCGCTGCTTGACGCAGTTATCGACTTCCTGCCCGCGCCTGATGATGTGGCGGGTATCCGCATCGCCCCGCCCGAGGACGAGGAAGTTGACGAAAACAAGCTGCCGATCATCCCGGTCGATCCCGACGGGAAGTTCGCGGGCCTGGCGTTCAAGATCATCAACGACAAGTACGGCACGCTGACATTCGTGCGTGTCTATCGTGGCGTGCTGCGCACTGGTGACACCGTGCTGAACACCACGAAGGGCCATAAGGAACGTATCGGCCGTATCTTCCAGATGCACGCTGACAAGCGTGAGGAACTCAAGGAAGTGCATGCCGGTGACATCGCGGCGTTCGTCGGCCTGAAGGACACCCAGACGGGTGATACCCTTGCCGATGCTGCTGACCCGGTGATCCTGGAGCGCATGACCTTCCCGGTTCCCGTCATCGACATCTCTGTCGAGCCGAAGACGAAGGACGCGGTGGAAAAGATGACGCTGGCGCTGCAGAAGCTGTCCGGTGAAGATCCCTCCCTGCGCCTGAAGACCGATCAGGAAACCGGCCAGACGATTCTGTCGGGCATGGGTGAACTGCATCTCGACATCATCATCGACCGTCTGCGTCGTGAATATGGCGTGGATGCGAACATCGGCGCGCCGCAGGTTGCGTATCGTGAAACGATTTCGCAGGCGCATACCGAAACCTATACCCACAAGAAACAGTCGGGTGGTTCGGGCCAGTTCGCGGAAGTGAAGATCGAGTTCGCACCGGTTGAGCGTAACGAAGGTATTTCGTTCGAAAACAAGGTTGTCGGTGGTTCCGTGCCGCGTGAATACATCCCGGCGGTCGAAAAGGGCATCACCATGCAGGCCAGCACGGGCGTGCTGGCTGGCTTCCCGACGGTGGACTTCAAGTTCACGCTGCTGGACGGGAAGTACCATGACGTTGACTCGTCCGCGCTGGCGTTTGAAATCGCGGCAAAGGCCTGCTTCCGTGAAGGCATGAAGAAGGCCGGTCCGGTCATCCTTGAGCCGATCATGGACGTGGAAATCACCACCCCGAACGATCATGTCGGTGACGTGGTTGGGGATCTGAACCGTCGTCGTGGCATGATCCAGAATCAGGAAAGCTCGGGCTCGACCGTCATGGTGCGCGCGCTGGTGCCCTTGAAGGAAATGTTCGGCTACATCTCTCACCTGCGTTCGATGACCAAGGGTCGTGCATCCTTCACGATGCAGTTCCATCACTATGACCCGGTGCCGCGCAACGTGGCAGAGGAAATCATGTCCAAGTCCGCCTGATCCACGGGCGACAGGACAGACAGGAACGGGCCAGCCTCCTTTGGGGGCTGGCCTTTTTCTTTTTGGCAGGGAAGATGCAGGTGGCAGTCCGTTTCAAAGCGTGGAACAGGTATTGCCTGTCATTTGTCAAAAGGTTCGGGGTTTTGGAACCCGAAGGGTGACGCCATTTCTGGGCTTTTGAAGTTTTTTCAAATAATGCACTGATAAACAAAGATAAAATATCTGGGGTAAGGCTTTGGTTTTTTAAAGGTGACGCCTTTTGTTGCCCGTCGGGTTGGGGCAGCGCCCCCTGATGGACAGGCAGAGGTGACGGATGGCCTTGCGGGCCGCGCTGCCCTTGTGGCTGCCGACATTGTCGGGCCGACGGGCAGGAGATTACAGGTCCGGCCCGTTCAAACCGTCTCTTATGTGGTCTGGGCCATGTTTTCGGCTGGCCTTTGCAAAGGATCAGGGTGGCCCATCGTCATGCGATGATGAGGCAAGGCGTCAGGACAGCGCCCAGCTATCACCCACCTGTATGGCGCGGCCATCGTCGCGCAGCTTTTCCAGATGTGCGCGCAGGTTGAGTAATGCCGCCCGCCGCAGGCCGGGGCGCAGGTGATGATAGGCGGCATCGACGATCTGGTCTGTCGTGCGTGGCTGTGCCAGCAACAGTGCCGCGATGCTTTCATGCCGCGACAGGCGGTGTCCAAGCAGCCCGCGCATGCAGGATTCCGGCTGTTCAATTACCGGCCCATGTGCCGAAAGCAGTAGGCGTGGCCGACGTCGCAGCAGGCGTTCCATACTGTCGAGGAACATTTGCACCGATCCATGCGGGGCAGGGGGGATCAGCGTTGTTGACCATCCCATCACATGGTCGCCCGTCAGGATGATGCCATCGGCGGTTTCCAGGCAGATGTGATCCGTCGCATGGCCGGGGGTGTGCAGGACCCGCAACCCCGCGACCATGTCCAGATCATGCAGCCCTATATCGGGTGTGAATGTTGGTTCTGCGCTGCGGTGCCAGGCATGGATGGGGGCGCCGGTGCGATGTGACAGCGGTGCAGCCCCGTCAAGGTGGTCGTGGTGCGTATGCGTCAGAAGGATATGCGTCAACGCCCGACCGTTGAGCGCATGCACCACCGCGTCGAGATGTCCTTCATCCGCAACTCCGGGGTCAATGACGGCGCATCCCCCCGCATGATCGACAATCCATGTGTTGGTCCCGTTTCCGGTCATGGGACCGGGATTGTTGGCCACCACGCGGCGGATCGCGGGTGTCGCCGCGATCGCCACGCCATAGGGCGGCGGTGCTTCCACCACGCGCCAGTCATATCGCGACATGATTCAGCCAAAGGCCCCGACATGGTGCATCACGCCGGTGCTGATTTCGCGCACCAGTGTGAACAGCCGTTGCATCGGTTCGAAAATTTCCGTGTATTCGCGCATATACGTCCCTTCATCGCGGGGTCCGTGCGGTTCATGGAAATCCAGGTCGAAGCTGCGGTCCGCGTGATAGGGGAAGATATGCTCCAGCTCCTTCAGCACATCGGGGATTTCGAGGCACAGGACCTTCGCCGTCAGCACGTCGCGGGTGAACGCATTGCGCGGCGCAAAATACGGGATCCGGGTGGACAGCATCCATATCTGTTCAATGATGGCGATGCGGATGGCATGCAGCAGCATTTCATCCGCCTCCATCCGTGGTGCGCTGGGCCATGCGTTGCGTAACGCCAGATGGTCCGATTGCAGGCGGCGGAACATGGATTGCGTACAGGCCCAGAAATCCAGCCGTTCCAGCCCGTGCATCAGCGTCAGGCACGCATCCTGCCGTTTCGGGTCGTGATGCGCCGTTGCGCGTTGCAACCACATGTCCGGGTCCAGCAGCCGGATCACACCACGCAGGACGCCGTCGCTGGAATGGGCCAGGCCATGGGCGGCGAAATCCAGCGCACGGCGAAAACGCGGGCTGTCGTTCAGGTAACGCTCGAACGTATCGGGATGACGCGCGGCCGCCGTGCCCAGCCCCTGCAACGTATTGGCGCACCAGCCAAGCTGCTGGAGGATGGCGTTGTTGGGGATGGCGCGCAACTGGCTGGGATGGCGGATGCGCGTGGTGATGGCGGCCGTATCGCTCTGCCGGGCGGAGGGGCGTGAACCCGTCTTGTCGATCAGAGACGGCCCGAACGCACCCAGCAGCGCGGCATAGCCTGGATCCTCCACCAGTCCTGTCATGCCGCGCGCGATGGCGGAAAAGAAGTCGGCAGAGAAATCGGGTTCGTCGTAAACCGGGTCTTCGTCGATGGAGGTCGTGGCAAAGGCGTGTTCCGCGATCACGCTGACGGTTGCATCCGCAAGTGGCTGCGTCCCGAACAGGAGGTAGCCATCCCCTCCCTGAAAGGCCGTTTCCTCGCGCAGGCGAATGCCTGCCTGCAGGAAACGCATGCGCGCATGCGGGGGGGAGAGATAGTCGAAACGTTCGGTAAGGCTGTAGGGATGTGCCCCGCGGCCGATGCTTTCCCCATGGGTGTCGAACAGGATGACTTCCACAAAGGCGAGGTCCCATTGCCGCAGAAGGTCGCAGACCTTCAGCCGCAGCCGTTCGATCAGGTAGGTCGCGGCAAGCTGTCCCACATAACGTCCCGAATCCGAAAAACCGAATTGCAGGCTCAGCTTGCGCGTACGATGCAGGTAGGCACGCCAGTGCGGTGAATGCAGCGCTTCTTCGATCAGGTGTTCCCCCTGTTCCAGCGCGTCCTGCGTTTCAAACAGGGGGGAGATTTCGATCATGTCTTCCACGCCCAGCAGGCGCGCAAGCCACAGTGCCGTCAGCAGCGTATAGCCGGTTTCCGTTTCCGCGATCAGGAAACGGATGGGCGTGGTGCGGTCGATATGGTGCAGGATCTGGCGCACCGTCATCATCAGCCGCCCCGCCGTTGACTGTTCCACCAGCAGGGAGCCGAAATCAATGTCGATTGGCTGCGTCGTATCCAGCGCCTCGTCAATGCGTGCGATCAGGGCGCGACGCTGGGCATGGATATCGGGATTGTCGGTAATGCCCAGGCGCTGGCGGGCGACATTGTGTAATTGCGTGGAATTGAGGCGTACATGCGTATGCGCCGCCGACAGGCCATGGGCCATGAAACCCGCGCGTGCGACCGCCAGCGTCATCTTGTCGTCCGGCGTCGCGGCATCAATGGCTTCGGCAAAAGTGGGGGCGAGGTCGTTGCTGCTGGTCATGGCCTCTTCGCGGCGGCCGATCAGGACCGCGGCAAAATCGGCCACCGCCTGCGGGTCGGCACTGCCGGGGCATGCGGCGATCTGTGCCTCCACCGCCTGTATGGCGCGATTGACGCGTTCGTGCAGGTCATTGGGGACGGAGGCGACGGGGCCAATCTGTGCATTCAGGCGGGTTAACTGCATGTGCTTCATGCGCAGCCGCAGCCGCAGCGTGTCCCACCACCCGATATCGGTGCGTCCGTCCGTGTCGTATCCGACCCAGCTTGTCATGATAATGGGACGCGGCGCCAGCGTGGCCCAAAGTTGCGGCCAGTGTGCCCGTGCCTCGGTCAGGAGAACCCGCGTCAGGCGATCGAGTGCATTGCGCCCGCGCAGGATCGCCTGCGTCGCCAGCGTGAATTCCTCATCCAGCGTCGGCGGCGCGGCGCGGCGATGCGTTATGAATGCCGGGACATCGGTCGGGGGCTGCTGCGGGTTTTGCGTCGCCATGTCGGCAAGGCAGTCATAGACGGGGGTGGCCAGCGCAAACGTGGGATGCGCGGTGAATACGGCGGCAAAGCGGCTGCGTTCGGTCGCGGCGCGGAACCGGGCGATGGGCACCGGGCTGTCATTTGGGTCGGGCTGCATGATGCGGCGCGCCACGTCACGCATGCGCTGGTCGATGACGGCATCATCCACCCCCCCGACATACGCGGCGATATGGCAGGCGCGGCGGGCGAACGCGGCGTCGCGCAGGCGGCGGACCCAGGCCTCCAGCGCGTCGGTCGACAGGCTGCCCCGGTCGATCTGCTGTCCGATGCTGCGTGCCAGCGTCATGACCGGGTTGTCGGAAAGGGCAGGGATCGCCACAAGTTCGCGGGCCTGCTGCTGCAGCATGTCTGTTGCATGAGGGGCAGAGGCCTGGGACATCAGAAGATCCTGTCTTGAAAATTGCATGATGTACCAACGTCCCATGTTCGCGGTCGCTTCGCAATCGCCACAAGGTTGTGTTCACGTGTATTTGGAGGTTCCCCACCACGACATCTTGGGTCTGGGGACACACAATGGTATCAAAAGGTTCATGAACGACATTCCACAAGCCGACAGGGATGCCTGGCGCGTCCTACAACGTTACAAATGGTCGGCAACCGGGCTGCTCGTCGGGATGGCGGGCCTGACGGTCGCGGGCTATGCCCTGCCGGCATCGGGGGTGATGGCTGACCATGCATGGCTCGACGTCCTGCGTTCTGGGGCAAAGGCCGGGGTGGTCGGCGGGCTTGCGGACTGGTTTGCGGTCACGGCCCTGTTCCGCCGCCCCATGGGGCTGCCCATTCCCCATACTGCCATCCTGCCCGCGCAGCAGGAACGCCTGGCCCAGGCGCTCGGGCGGTTCGTTTCCACCAACGTCTTTACCGAAAAGGATGTGGCGGTGGCGATGCAGCGCATCGACCTGCCCAGCGTCATTGGCGACGTCCTGAAGGACCCGGAGACCATTTCCACCGTGAACCGCGCGGTTATCGGCGCGGTGCCGCACATGTTGGACCGGCTGGAGGACGGGCGGGCCAGCAATGCGATCTCCCGTCTGGTGCCCAGCCTGCTGGGTGGGGAGGAAATCGCCCCCATCATGATCCGCAGCATGCGTGCGCTGGTTGATGGGGACCGCCATCAGGAGGTGCTGTCCTTCCTGCTCATGCGGCTCAAGGACGGGTTGAAGTCCAAGGAACCCTCCCTGCGCAAGATGATCGAGGAGCGCGTGCGCGAACAGGGCGGGCGCATCCTTGGCTGGGCC
The DNA here is from genome assembly GCF_014843995.1 of Novacetimonas hansenii. NCBI lineage: Bacteria > Pseudomonadati > Pseudomonadota > Alphaproteobacteria > Acetobacterales > Acetobacteraceae > Novacetimonas > Novacetimonas hansenii. Next base: position 1,372,124 of record NZ_CP062147.1, read on the forward strand.
ATTGGTGGTTCCATCGCCACCAAGGTCCTGACCGCGGCAAGCGAGGAGCTGGACCGGGTTGACCCGCAGAACTCTGAACTGCGCGAAGGATTTACCGCATGGGTCCGCTCAGAGATCGACCGGATCGAACAGGACCCCGAACGCCGCCGTGACCTGACGGGCACGATCATGGGCGTCCTGTCGCATGACAGCATCCGGGGATGGAGTGGGGATATCTGGCACCGTCTGCGGCAGGTGATCGAAACCGACATCGCCCGGGGGGAGGAGGGATGGACCGCATCCATCGTGCGTGACGCGTTGCAGCGTTTGTCAGAGCAGATGTACCATGATGCACAGATGCGCCAGCGCGTGAACAATGCGGCGCAGCGCATGGTCAACAGCAGCCTGCCGTTCCTGCGCGACAGCATGTCACGTTTTATTGCTTCGGTCGTTGCGGGGTGGGACGCGAACGCCTTGAGCGACCGGCTCGAACTGCGGGTCGGGCGCGATCTGCAGTATGTACGCTTCAACGGGACGCTGGTCGGGTTTCTGGCCGGATGCGGCCTGTCGGTGTTACTACAGCTTATATTCGGCACCGGTATCGGCTAGGAAAGTATCATGATGGTGCAAATGAACTTGACGAACCGCGGCAGGTGTCCCATCTGGAACTGAGTAAATCAGTACCAGTCTGGTCCATTTAACGTCGGACGTGACAGGTACGGGAGAGCAGGATGCTGAAACTTTCAAAACTGACCGATTATGCCGTCGTGGCCCTGGTCCGTCTTGGACAGAAAGAGGAAGTCACGACCTCATCCCGTGCTGTCGCGTTCCACCGGCATCCCGGAACCGACCATCGCCAAGGTGCTCAAGGTGCTGGCCGCGCAGGGGATCGTCATTTCACAGCGCGGGGCGCGCGGCGGGTATCGCCTTGCGCGTCCGCTGGCGCAGATTTCGGTTGCGGCCGTGATACAGGCGATCGACGGGCCGATCTCGCTGACGACCTGCGTGGATGGGGGGGAATGCGACGCACGGTCGAAATGCGGGCTGGTGGGGCAGTGGGATGCGGTCAACGGTGCGATCCTTGATGCGCTGTCGTCCATTTCATTGTCCGACATGCAGAACCATACAGTGACATCCCGGCGGGCCCCCGATGCCCCGTCCGCGGCCCTCGGCCCCCTGGCCACGGCCTGACAGGAGGAGTGAAGACACATGCCAGCAGTTGCCGAGACCCGCAAGACAGTCGAGACACTGGGCCAGAACACCTATAAATGGGGGTTCGAGACCGATATCGAGATGGATATCGCGCCAAAGGGCCTGAATGAAGACATCATCCGCCTGATCTCCACCCGCAAGAACGAGCCGGAATGGATGCTGGACTGGCGGCTGAAGGCCTATCATGCCTGGCTGCAGATGTCTGAGCCGACATGGGCGAAGGTCAGTCACCCGCCCATTGATTATCAGGACGTGCATTATTACGCCGCGCCGAAGAAGAAGCCGGGTCCGAAATCCCTGGACGAAGTCGATCCCGAACTGCTGCGCACCTATGAAAAGCTGGGTATTCCTCTGCATGAGCAGGCGCTGCTTGCCGGCGTGGAAGTGCCCGAAGGGGAGGAGGCGCGCCCCCCCATCGCGGTGGATGCCGTATTCGACAGCGTGTCGGTCGCGACCACCTTTCGCAAGACCCTGTCCGAAGCGGGCGTGATCTTCTGCCCCATTTCAGAGGCCGTGCAGGAACATCCCGACCTGGTGCGCAAATACCTTGGCAGTGTCGTGCCGGTGACGGACAATTTCTATGCCGCGCTGAATGCCGCCGTCTTTACCGACGGGTCGTTCGTGTTCGTACCAAAGGGCGTGCGCTGCCCGATGGAGCTTTCGACCTATTTCCGCATCAATGCCCGCAATACCGGGCAGTTCGAACGCACCCTGATCGTGGTGGAGGACGGGGCGTCCGTTTCCTACCTTGAGGGCTGCACCGCGCCGATGCGTGATGAAAACCAGCTTCATGCCGCCGTGGTCGAACTGGTGGCGATGGAAGATGCGTCGATCAAGTATTCCACGGTCCAGAACTGGTATCCGGGGGATGAAAACGGGCGTGGCGGCATCTACAACTTCGTGACCAAGCGCGGCGCGTGCCGTGGCGCACGGTCCAAGATTTCGTGGACGCAGGTGGAAACCGGTTCCGCCATCACATGGAAATATCCGTCATGTATCCTCCAGGGCGAAGGATCGGTGGGGGAGTTCTATTCCGTGGCGGTGACCAATAACCACCAGCAGGCCGATACCGGCACGAAGATGATCCATATCGGGCGCAATACGCGTTCGACCATCATCGCCAAGACCATCAGTGCGGGACAGTCCGACAGTACCTATCGCGGGCTGGTGCGCATGATGCCCAAGGCATCGGGCGGGCGCAATTTCACGCAATGTGACAGCCTGCTGATCGGGGATCGCTGCGGGGCGCATACGGTGCCCTATATCGAAAATCGCAACATGTCCGCCAGCATCGAACATGAAGCAACCACATCCAAGATTTCCGACGACCAGCTGTTCTACTGCCGCCAGCGCGGCCTGTCGGAAGAGGACGCCGTTGGCCTGATCGTCAACGGGTTCTGCAAGGATGTGCTTAAGGAACTGCCGATGGAATTCGCCGTGGAAGCACAAAAGCTTCTGCAGATCAGCCTTGAAGGCAGCGTCGGTTGAACAGGGATTATAGAGACGTGAGTAACGAATTTGTAAGGATCGACGGCCTGTGTGCCCGTATTTCGGATGCCGGGACGCCCAAGGAAATCCTGCGCGGTGTCGATCTGGAAATCCCCGCGGGCGAAGTCCATGCCATCATGGGGCCGAACGGGTCGGGCAAGTCCACGCTGTCCTATGTCCTTGCCGGACGTGAGGATTACGAGGTCACGGGCGGAAGCGCATCGTTCAAGGGACAGGACCTGCTGGCGCTGGAGCCAGAGGAACGCGCGGCCCTTGGGCTGTTCCTCGCGTTTCAGGCTCCGGTGGAACTGCCCGGTGTGAACAACGCCAATTTCCTGCGCACCGCCGTCAATGCCGTGCGCCGTGCCCGCGGGCAGGAGGAACTGGACGCGGTCGGTTTCCTCAAGGCCGTGCGCAAGGAGACAAAGCACCTGTCGATGTCCGACGACATGCTCAAGCGTAACGTCAATGTCGGGTTTTCCGGTGGGGAAAAGAAGCGCAACGAAGTGCTTCAGATGCGTATGCTCCAGCCGTCCTTCGCCATCCTTGACGAAACCGACAGCGGGCTGGACATTGACGCCCTGCGCATTGTGGCCGAGGGCGTGAATTCGCTGCGTTCCCCCGATTTTTCGGCGCTGGTCATCACCCATCACCAACGCCTGCTTGACTATATCGTCCCGGATCGCATCCATGTCATGGCCAAGGGGCGCATCATCCACAGCGGTGGTCCCGAACTGGCCCGCGAACTGGAGGCCCAGGGTTACGCCAAGTTCCTGGCGGAGGCGGCGTGAACGCCATCGCACCGGTCGGGATCAGTGCTGGCGCCTTCCTCGGCCGGGGAAAAGGGGATGGGCCGGAACGCCGTGCGGCGGCGGCCTTCCTGACGCAGGCGGGCCTGCCGCGTGCAGGCGTGGAGGCATGGAAATACACTTCCCTGCGTCATTTCGCGGATGTGCCCTATGCCACGCCCCCCGCGCAGGTTGATGCGGCGGAGGTCGCGCGCCTGCTGGCGACGGTGGAAACCGTGTCCGGGCTTGGCGCGGGGACATCGCGCATCGTCCTTGTCAACGGACGTTTCGATGCATCGCTGTCGCGACTGCCGCAGGGCGTACATGTCACGGCGTTCGCGGCTGACCCGGTTTTTGCCGACTGGATCGATCCCTGCGGCGACGTGGGCACCGCGCTGAATACCGTCATGGCGGATGACGGCGCGGTCGTGCGGGTGGATGCAGGCGTGGACGCGGGGGCGCTGCTGCTGGTCAGCATCGCGGTGGCAGGTGACGCCCCGATCTCGTTCCATCCGCGCCATCGCATCGACCTTGGCGCCGGTGCACGCCTTGCGGTGCTGGAGGCCACGGTTGGCGTCGGGAACTACCTGCATAATCCTGTATTCGAGGTCCGGGTGACTGAGGGCGCGCGTCTGACGCATGCCCGCCTGCAGGCCGAGGGGCAGCAGGCATCGCAGATCGCCGTGACCCATGCGCAGGTGGCGTCAGACGGGCTGTATGACAGTTTCAACCTGACCCTTGGCGCATTGCTCAGCCGGCATGAAGTGCATGCCGCCCTGCTTGGCGAACGGGCCTGTGTGCATGTCAATGGTGCGCAACTGCTTGATGCGAAGCAGCATGGCGACCTGAGCAGCATCATTACCCATGCGGCCCCCAACTGTGTTTCGCGCCAGACGGTCAAGAACGTGCTGGCCGGTCATGCGCGCGGCGTGTTTCAGGGCAAGATTCATGTGGAGCGCATCGCCCAGAAGACCGATGGCTACCAGATGAACCAGGCGCTGTTGCTGTCGGATACGGCGGAAATCGACGCCAAGCCCGAACTTGAAATCTACGCCGATGACGTCAAGTGCAGCCACGGTGCGACCGTGGGCGCGATTGACCCGGAACAGCTTTTCTACCTGCGCAGCCGTGGCATTACGCTGTCGGATGCGCGTTCGATGCTGATCCGTGCCTTTTTGCATGACGTGGTGCACCTGCTGGAGGATACGCGCCTGCGGGACAGCCTCGACCTGGCGGTCGAGGCGTGGTGGAACCAGAGGAACGCGTGATGGACAAGACCCTGTCAAAGACGGTGGACCGGGCGGATGCCCTGCGTCACCTGCGGGCCGATTTCCCGATCCTGTCGCAGCAGGTGCATGGAAAGCCGCTCGTCTTCCTCGACAGTGCGGCATCGGCGCAGAAACCACGTCAGGTCATCGATGCGATGGCTGACACGATGCGCATGCAGTATGCGAACATCCATCGCGGGCTGTACTGGATGAGCGAGCGTACGACCGAGGCATATGAGGCCGTGCGCGACCAGGTCGCGGCCTTTATCAATGCCGCCGGGCGCGAGGAAATCGTGTTCACCCGTAACAGCACGGAGGCCATCAACCTCGTCGCGCATTCCTATGGTTCGCTGCTCAAACCAGGGCAGGCGGTCGTGATTTCCGAAATGGAGCATCACGCCAATCTGGTGCCGTGGCAGATGTTGCGTGACCGTGCCGGCATCGAACTGCGTGTCGCTGCCGTGACCGATCGTGGCGAACTGGATATGGCGTCCCTGTCACGCACACTTGCCGATGGCAAAGTGGCGCTGGTGGCTGTCACCCATATGTCCAATGTGCTGGGTACCATTACCGATGCCCGCGCCATAGCGGACATGGCGCATGCAGCCGGTGCGCGTGTGCTGTTTGACGGCAGCCAGCTTGCGGTGCATCGCCGCGTTGATGTGCAGGCGCTTGATGCTGATTTCTATGTCGTGACGGGACACAAGCTGTACGGACCGACCGGGGTTGGTTTCCTGTGGGCGCGGCGCGAACTGCTGGAGGCGATGCCGCCCTTTATGGGGGGCGGGGACATGATTTCTTCCGTCACGTTCGAAAAATCGACATGGGCACCTGTCCCGCACAAGTTCGAAGCCGGAACCCCCGCGATTGTCGAGGTCATCGGCCTGGGTGCGGCGCTGTCCTATATTGATGCCATCGGGTTTGATGCCATTGGCGCGCATGAAGCCGCGCTGACGGATCACGCACTGGAACGGTTGGGCGTGGTGACAGGACTGAACTTCGTCGGTACGGCCCGGGACCGGGGGGGGGTCATTTCCTTTACGATGGATGATGTCCACCCCCATGACATCGCGACGCTGCTGGATCGCAATGGCATTGCCGTGCGTGCTGGTCATCACTGCGCCGAACCGCTGATGCGCCGCATGGGGCTGAGTGCTACGGCGCGTGCAAGTTTCGGGATCTATACCACGCGGGAGGAAATCGACTTCCTTGCGCGCACCCTTGAACAAATTCGCAAGTTCTTTGTGTAAGGGTGCGATGAGCAGGGGGGCGTGATGACGCAGGAGGATCTTTATCGTCGTCTGGTTGTCGAGCGTGCCCGCACCCCCATGTTCGGGGGGGAAGTCGAGGATGCGCAGATGCGTGGCGAAGGTACGAATCCATTATGTGGTGATCGGGTGCGTCTGACGGCGAGCATGACACCAGGGGGGCGGATTGCCGCCGTGCGTCATGAAACCCGTGGTTGCGCCATCTGTGCGGCATCAGCAGACCTGATGGCCGAACATGTGACCGGCCATGATCCCGCGTGGGTGGCGGAATTGGGCGCGGTGTTCGAGGCAATGTTGAAAACCGGGCACCCGGTCGAGGCGGCAGGGGATCTGGCGGTATTCGCCCCCCTGCACCAGTACCGTTCGCGCATCCGTTGCGCGACCCTGCCATGGACCGCACTGACCGCCATGCTGAATGATTTGAAAGACAGGTAAAGCGTCATGGAAGTGAAATCCGACGATACGCGATCCGTCCCCGAACGGGAAAAAACGCAGGACCCTGCGGCTTTCTCGCTGACGGAAGACCATGCCCCGGCAGGGGAAGGGGAGGTCATGTCTGTCTGGACCCCTGATGGCGCGCAGCCTGTGGCGCGCACGACCGATGGCATGGCGTCGGAAGATGCGGTGATCGAGGCGATCGCAACTGTCTTTGACCCGGAAATCCCGGTCAATATCTATGAACTGGGGCTGATTTACGCCATCGACCTGCATGATGATGGTACCGTCAAGATTGAAATGACCCTGACGGCCCCCAATTGTCCAAGTGCGCAGGAGCTTCCTGCGCAGGTCAAGGAAGCGGTCGAAAAGATTGACGAGGTCAGCACCGCCACGGTCGAAATCGTGTGGGAGCCGCCATGGGACATGTCGCGTATGAGCGAGGATGCCCGCCTGACCCTGAACATGTTCTGATCCACGGGAATACAGCCATGACAACCCATACCGATCCCGCCCCTGCCACAACGGCCCCCACGACGGCTGCACGCCGTGAGCTGCCGCCCTTGATGACGCTGACGGATCGCGCGGCAAAACGCCTTGTTTCCCTTTACGCCAATGCCCATGCCGGGCAATTGCTGCGGATCGGCATTTCGACTAAAGGCTGCTCCGGTCATGCCTATGACATGTCATTCGTCAATGAGGCAGGACCAGGGGATGAAGTGGTCCGCGATCATGGTGTCACCCTGCTGGTGGATCGCAAGGCAACGTTGTTCCTGATCGGGTCGGTGATGGATTACGAGGTCAAGCAGCTTGAAGCGGGCTTCACATTTTCCAACCCCAATGAAAAAGGGCGTTGCGGTTGTGGTGAAAGCTTCCACGTCTAGAGATTGTTTGAAAACAACTCTTTGATAAAAAAGAAAAGTTTTTGGGTGCCGCCTTTTTTCGAAAAGGCGGCGTCTTCTGAAGCTTTTCAGAAAAAGCCTCACCAAAAAACCTTTATAATTTCAGGATGTTATTGAGACTCACTTTTCAAACAGTCTTCTGGGGGCTGTTTGGAAATGACCCGCCGATGAAAGAAGAAAAAGCTTCAGCCATCGGTGGCCTGTCAGAAGATTCAGGGCCAGCACTTTGTAAGCGCGGCATTGTTGGGTCCGCGCTGTTTCAGCGGCGTCGTGGTGGGGCTGGTCGGGTGAACAGGCATACGCTCTCGACCTCGGTGGACCACAGGAACTGGTCGATTACCGTCAGACGGTCCAGCCGGTATCCGGCCTGTCGCAATGCTGTTGCATCGCGGCGCAGGGCGGTGGGGTTGCAACTGACATAAATGACATTCAGTGGCTTGCCATCGGTAATCTGATGAAGCTGCGCGCCCGCGCCGGCATGAGGGGGGTCCAGCACGACCGCCCCAGCCTTTGCCAGGACAGCACCCATGACCGGCTGCCGGTTGAGGTCGCGATGGAATGGTTGCACACGTGTGCCGCCACATGCCTGTTTCAGGCAGGCAAAGGCGGCTGCGTCCCCTTCATGGGCCATGACCCGTCCCCGTTCGGCAAGGGCGAAGGACAGCGTGCCGCATCCGGCATAAAGTTCGATAATATCTCCCTTGAGCCGCTTGGTCGGCAGGGCCTCGAGAATGGCGCGCCGGATTGTGTCCTCACCCGCCCGACTGGGCTGAAGGAAAGCACCCGGCGGCGGTGCCGTGCGCACACCGGAAAATTCATGCCATACCCCACCCGTCTGTGCTGCGGTTTCCGGGATGTCGTGACTGCCCTGGGGACGCCACGAAATCCGTGGAATACGCTGGCTGGCTGCAAACTGCGCCAGGATACGGCGGTCATCAGGGCCAAGCGGGCCATCCGTGGCCAGCAGCAGGTCCGGTCCACTGTCGAGCATATTGATCTGCAGGTCCCCGCCACGCCGGATGGCAGGCAGCGAATGCAGCATTGGCCGCAGGAGGGGAAGCAGCGCGAACAGCGCGGGTTCCAGCACGTGGCATTGGGTCATGTCCACGACCTCGCCACGTTTGCGATGCAGCCCGATGACCATGCCCTGTTCCGTGCGGGCAAAGGCAAGATCCACCCGACGGCGTGTCAGTGGCGCCCCCTGCCATGAAGTCACGGGAATCGGGTCGGTATAGCCTGCGCCATGCAGGGCACGCAGGACGGTGTCCGTCTTCCACCGCAATGACAGGGGCAGGGACATATACTGCACGGAGCATCCGCCACATCGTCCGAACAGGTCGCAGGGCGGATCAACCCGGTCGGCGGAGGGATGGAGGATTTTTTCCAACCGTGCCCTGCCGTCCCCTGTCGGAAGAACGGTAACGTCCTCGCCGGGGAGTGTGCCCGCGACGAACAGGGCAGCACCATCAGGCAGGCGTGCAAGACCATGCCCTTCCGTGCCAAGGGCATCGATATGAACCTGCATGATTTCAGACACGGGCAAAGTCTTTCGGGTCAGTCCGGCCGGATTTCATCCTCGGGCGTGGGGATGACAGGCACCGTGCGACGCGGCAGCAGCATGAAGGCGGGGATATCACCGCCAAACCCGGCCTGGGGCCGCTCGTTGCCATGTTCTTCGCGGGCATGGGCCGTTGCCGCGTGGCGCGGCGGGGATGCCGGACGCGCTGGTGGCGCCGTGGTGGCGGATACAGCCGTGGGGGCAACGGCATTGCGCGATTCGACTGCTGGCTTGCGCGATGGCGCAGAGGTCTTGCCAGTGGGCGCGGGCGCCTGTGGTGTTGTACGCACTTCAGCAGGCTTGCCACCACGTTTGCGGCCACGCGGGCGTGGTTCATCAGACCATTCGGTCTGGTCGATTCCCTTGACCTCCAGCCGGACGATTGGCTTACCGGTCAGTTTTTCGATCGCTTCGGCTAACGGCTGCTCATAAGGGGTCGCAAGGCTGTAGGCATGGCCGGTGCGGCCTGCGCGGCCCGTGCGACCGATGCGGTGGACATAATCCTCCGCATGGAACGGCAGGTCGAAATTGAAGACATGCGACAGCCCGCCGATATCAATCCCGCGCGCGGCGATGTCAGAGCAGACGAGGATCTTGAGTTCGCCAGACTTGAACGCCTCCAGCGTGGAAAAGCGTAGCGACTGTGGCAGGTCGCCATGCAGTGCCCCGGCCGAAAACCCATGCTTGAGCAGGGATTTGCACAAGACGTCCACGTCGCGCTTGCGATTGCAAAAGATGATCGCGTTTTGCATGTCGCTCTCGCGCAGCAGCTTGCGCAGGGCACGACGCTTGTCATCTTCTTCCACGATCACCAGTCCCGTCTCGATGGTGGACGCGACCGAAGAGGGGCGGCTGACGGTGATTTCTTTGGGGTTGTGCAGGAACATGTCCGCCAGGCGACGGATTTCCGGTGCCATCGTGGCAGAGAAGAAAAGCGTCTGGCGTATCGGCGACAGCATGCTGACGATCTTCTCGATATCGGGGATGAACCCCATGTCGAGCATGCGGTCTGCCTCGTCAATAACCAGCAGCTTCGTCTGCGTCAGCAACAGGCCACCGCGTTCGAACAGGTCAATCAGCCGCCCCGGAGTCGCAATCAGGACGTCAACGCCGCGATTGAGGGCCTCTTTCTGCTCCGCCATGCTTTCGCCACCAATCAGCAGCGCATGTGTCAGCTTGAGGTGCTTGCCATAATTGACGAAGTTTTCCGCCACCTGAAGCGCCAGTTCGCGCGTGGGCTCCAGAATGAGGGAGCGCGGCATGCGGGCCCGGGCACGTGAGCCGGACAGGATTTCCAGCATGGGCAGCGTGAAGGACGCGGTCTTGCCCGTGCCCGTCTGCGCCACGCCCAGAACATCGCGCCCCATCAGGATATAGGGAATCGCCTGCGCCTGAATGGGGGTGGGATGGCGATAGCCCATCTCATCGATCGCCTGCTGGATCGGCGCGGACAGACCCAGTTCGGAAAACAGCGGCTGTGGCGCGTCTTCCGTTTCCGGAGGGGTAACGATTTCAATGTCGGATATCGGCATTATGTCGCCTGCGGTCGCGGCAACGCGCCGGCCCACCTTGGCGGAACCGGCCGGAGCGGATGTCGTGTTCTTCTTGGCGCTCAAAATTCTCTCGAACGTGTCAGTGGTGAGGTCCCGTCCGGATTGCTACCATACCGCCTATCAGGTTAGCGCGCCTGATCGCCTGCAGCAACGCAGGGGCCTGTGGACCAAGGGCGAATCCCTACATTCCACACGTCCCCTGCCTATCTGCATCCCGTATGAAAATCAAGGATGCCTGTGCGCATGTGCATCAGTTATTTGGGCATTTACCTCTGCTGGGCATGCCCGCTGCTGTGGCAAGGTGCCTCAGAACGGGTGGGCAAGGGATGCCGTAATGATCGTCAGCACCCCAAGGCCGATATTGATGAGGATCTGTGAGCGGATCGAATCGAACATCGCCGGTTGCGGGCGCATGGCGCGGCGGGCCTTCTGGTACGGGCCGAAATAGATCCGTGCGAAAATCAGGGCCATCATCAGGCCCAGCAACTGCATCAGGTTGATCTGCCACGCGATTGCTGCGAATCCGCCTTCGTGCAGGATCATCAGCCACCCCGTCACCAGCACCATCGGCATGACATGCCATACGATGCGGAAGAAGCGGTTGAGTGTCTGCAGATGGACGGACACGCGGGGGATGGCGTCAAGCAGGCCGAGACTCGGTCGGAGTACGAACACGGCATAGATCATGCCGCCCACCCATGCGGCCATGCCAAGAAGGTGAACGGCGAGCACAAGGCTCCAGAGAATGGAGTGGGACATGACGCCTCCGGTTTGGAAAACGATGGGACGGGCGAATGCGTATCCGGCATGGCGCCCATCGGGAAAGCATGGACGGTTGTTTCCCGATTTTGCGTCCATAATGCAAGATATTGCATGCCGTCGGGCATATTTTGCCCCATCTGCCTCCATGCCCGGATATCCCGGCCCGCAGGCAGGCCATGCACGCAGGGGGACCGATCATGAATGACGCCGCATACAGACTGCTTCTTCCCGATCCGGCGCAGATGGGGCGTGTGGATGCCCTTGCCGCGCGGGTGGTGCCGATTCGCACGTTGATGGAACATGCGGGGCGCGCGGTGGAACGTGCGGTGCGTCGTCATGTGCGGCCGTGCCGCGTGCTTGTGCTGTGTGGTCCGGGGAACAATGGGGGGGATGGCTATGTCGCCGCGCGCCGTCTGGCGCAGGCCGGATGGCCCGTCAGTGTCGCGGCCCTTGCGCCGCCGCGGCCGGGTGGCGACGCGGCGGCCGCCGCCGCGCTGTGGTCGGGGCCCATGGTGCCGTTCGATGTCGCGCAGGTGGGGCGGTTCGACCTTGTGATCGATGCGGTATTCGGCGCGGGCCTGTCACGCGCGGTGGAAGGAGAGGTCGCCGATGTGCTGCGTGCGGCGCGGCGGCTCATCGCCATCGACATGCCCACGGGTGTGGACGGGGCGACCGGGGCGGTGCGCGGTTATGCCCCGGCCGCGGAACTGACGGTCACGTTTTGCAGGCCCAGGCCGGGGCATCTCCTGCTGCCGGGGCGGGAGTTGTGCGGACGGTGCGAAGTGGCGGATATCGGCATTCCCGAAAATGCCGTGGGGCAGGTGGGCGTGCGGACATGGCGCAATGCGCCGGGCCTGTGGCAGGTGCCGCATTGCGGGGTGGAGAGTTATAAATACAGCCGTGGTGTCGTCAGTATATGTGGTGGCGCGCAGATGCCCGGTGCGGCGCGGCTTTCGGCGGCGGGCGCGCGGGGCAGCGGCGCCGGGCTGGTGCGGCTGGCGGTGGGGGGTGCTGCCGACCTGTACCGCATGCAGGTCCCGGCGGGCCTGATTGTGGATGCCGCACCGTTGACCGACCTTCTGGCCGACGCCCGGCGCAGGGTATGGGTCTGTGGCCCCGGCCTGACGGTGGAGGAGGTGGGCAGCGTCTTTCCCGTGCTGGTGGAGGCCGGGCGGCAGGTTGTGGCGGATGCTGGGGCATTTTCCATGGCGGCGGGGCGGCCCGGCCTTTTGCGTGGGGCGGCCGTCGTCACCCCCCACGCAGGGGAGTTCGCGCGTGTGTTCGGCCATCCCGGTGATGATCGCCTGGGTGCGGCGCGCGCGGCGGCGGTCCTGATTGATGCCGTGGTGGTGATGAAGGGGCCGGATACGATCATCGCCGCCCCGGATGGGCGGGTTGCGATCAACGATCATGCGACGCCCGTGCTGGGTACTGCGGGGTCAGGCGATACGCTGAGCGGGATCATCGCCGCCATGCTGGCTGCGGGCATGCCCGCGTGGGAGGGGGCATGCGCGGCCGTGTGGCTGCATGGAGAGGCCGCGATGCGCGCGGGGCCATGGCCCATTGCGGAGCAGTTCGACCTGCATCTGGGTGAGGCGCGCGCAAAGGCCGAGGCGGAAGGGCAAAAAAAGCACGGCTGAGAGTGTGTTATTCTGGTTCGCATCTTGCCCCGATGGCTACTCTGCGCTAAAGCCGCGCGCTTGTAGCTTGGGCAATGTGCGGGCGTGGTGGAATTGGTAGACACGCCAGATTTAGGTTCTGGTGACGCAAGTCGTGGGGGTTCAAGTCCCTTCGCCCGTACCATAAAACCCCGGCAATTCGCGTTATGCGAGCAGACGTGGTGGCCCAACCGGCCTCTTGCGTTCTTTGATACGTTCTGACCGAGAGGATGGCCTGGCAGATGCAGGTTACTGAAACGCTTTCCGATGGCCTGAAGCGCGGTTTTACCGTCACGGTTCCGGCGCAGGAAATTGAAAGCAAGCGCACGGCGCGCCTGAAAGAAATTGGACAGTCCATGAAGCTGCCCGGGTTCCGTCCCGGCAAGGTGCCGCTGAGCATCGTCAAGCAGCGTTTCGGGGCCGAGGTCCAGGGGGAAATCCTGGATCAGGTCATCGGTGACGCGACGCGCACGCTTCTGGATGAACGCGGCCTGCGCCCGGCGATGCAGCCGAAGGTTGACCTCGTCTCCGGCGGGGAACACGACAGCAAGGCCGACCTTGAATACACGCTTGCGTTCGAGATCCTGCCCGAAATCCCGGTGCCCGACCTTTCGGCACTGTCGCTGACACGGCTGAAGTCCGCGGTGAACGCGGAAACGGTTGACAAGGCGCTGAAGGAAATCGCCGGTCGCCAGCGTGAGTTTGAGACGATCACCGAGGACCGTCCCGCCGCAAACGGCGATGTCCTGATGGTTGATTTCGTCGGCAAGATCGACGGCGTCGCGTTCGATGGCGGTTCCGCCGACGACGTGAATGTCGAGATCGGTGGCGCGGGCTTCATCCCCGGCTTTGCCGAGCAGCTTGAAGGCATGAAGGCTGGTGACGAAAAGGTGATCCATGTCACGTTCCCGGCCGATTATCAGGCCGAGAACCTTGCAGGCAAGGAAGCCACCTTTGACATCAAGGCGAAGGAGCTGAAGCGTCCGGTCGATGCGCCGATTGATGACGAACTGGCCAAGAAGCTTGGTTTTGAAGGGCTGGAGCAGGTTCGTGAACTGATCACCAAGCAGGTGGAGCAGGAATACGAGCAGCTTTCGCGCCTGCGCCTGAAGCGCGACCTGCTGGACCAGTTGGCGGAAAAGACGGCGTTTGACGCGCCTCCGGGCATGGTTGACGCCGAATTCACGCAGATCTGGAACCGTATCGAGGAAGACCGCAAGGCTGGTCGTCTGGATGACGAGGATAAGGACAAGGACGAAGACACGCTGCGCACCGACTATCGCAAGATTGCCGAACGCCGTGTGAAGCTTGGCCTGCTGCTGGCGGAAATCGGACGCGTCAACAACATCTCCGTCACGCAGGACGAGATGGTGCAGGCGATCCGTGCCGAAGCCATGCGCTATCCCGGCCAGGAACAGGCCGTGTTCGAGTTCTTTGGCAAGAACCCGCAGGCCGCCGACAGCCTGCGCGGCCCGATCTTTGAAAACAAGGTCATCGACTACATCGTCGAGCTGGCAAAGGTCGAAGACAAGGAAGTGACGCCCGAGGAACTGGCCGAGATGCCGGAAGCCAGTGTCTGAGGCTGCGGTCATCTGAGGCTGCGGTTCAGGCCTTGCGGACGTCGGCTGGACGCGTAAAGATCGGTTGTGGTTTTTACGTGTCCAACGACCTTCGTGACGGGGCCAGCAGGTCATGTTCGCATCATATTGTCTAAAATGACGGCAATGGGGTGGTATCTGGCGTGTTTGTCTCTATTTTGTCATAAGTAACCGGGAAAGGTCCGGCTGCTCCGTTTTGATGGCGCGCCCATGCACGTCGGAAAATCAGGGCAGGTCGGGCTTTTGCTTTTCAGGATCGGGAATATGGCTATGAGGGATCGCAATCCCGTAGAGATCTTCAATAATGCTCTTGTGCCGATGGTGGTCGAGCAGACCTCTCGCGGGGAGCGGGCATTCGATATCTATTCCCGCCTGCTGCAAGAGCGCATCATCTTTCTGACCGGGCCTGTATACGATCAGGTTTCCGCCGTCGTGTCCGCGCAGCTCCTGTATCTGGAAAGCGTGAACCCGACCAAGGAAATCTCGTTCTATATCAACAGCCCCGGTGGGGTGGTGTCGGCTGGTCTCGCGATTTACGACACCATGCAGTATATCCGCAGCCCCGTCAGCACGGTGTGCATTGGCCAGGCGGCGTCGATGGGGTCGCTGCTGCTGGCTGGCGGGGAGAAGGGGCGCCGTTTCGCGCTGCCCAATTCCCGCGTGATGGTGCATCAGCCCTCCGGCGGGGCGCAGGGGCAGGCCAGTGACATCGAAATTCAGGCAACGGAAATCCTGACCATCCGCAAGCGCCTGAACGAGATCTATGAAACCCACACCGGTCGCACGCTTGAGGAAATCGAGCGCAAGCTCGAACGTGACAGCTACATGTCGGCGGAAGAGGCATGTGCGTTTGGCATCGTTGATGAAGTCGTACGCAACCATGCAACCGAAAAGGCCGCCGACTGATATGCATGCGGGCGACACGGGACTGCGATGCGCGATGTCGCGTGTGCGTTCCCATGTCCCTGCAGGCACGACGAAAGCCACCGTCGCGTGATACGGCTGGCGTGTTATTGGGGGAAGGGGATGCCGCGCGGTGCATCTTCAATCCCTTGGCGACTGGATAAGCTGCGGCGCACCGGGACAGGTGAAAGGTTCCGGTCGTCGGGAATGGACAGGTTCCTCCTTGCGGGGGAATAGGAGCGGTTATGAACAACAAATCCGGCGATTCCAAAAACACCCTTTATTGCTCGTTCTGTGGCAAGTCCCAGCACGAGGTCCGGAAGCTCATCGCCGGTCCAACCGTGTTCATTTGCGATGAATGCGTCGAACTGTGCATGGATATCATCCGCGAGGAGCATAAGACGCACCTTGTGAAATCGCGTGATGGCGTGCCGACCCCGCGTGAGATCTGCAATATCCTTGATGACTATGTCATCGGACAGATGCACGCCAAGAAGGTGCTGTCGGTTGCGGTCCATAACCATTACAAGCGTCTGGCCCACAGCCAGAAGAACAACGACGTCGAGATCGCAAAGTCGAACATCATGCTGATCGGTCCGACAGGATCGGGTAAGACGCTGCTGGCGCAGACGCTGGCGCGAATCCTTGATGTTCCATTCACCATGGCCGACGCCACGACCCTGACCGAAGCGGGTTATGTGGGTGAGGACGTGGAGAATATCATCCTCAAGCTGCTGCAGGCCGCAGATTATAATGTGGAGAAGGCGCAGCGCGGCATCGTCTATATCGACGAGATCGACAAGATTTCGCGCAAGTCCGACAATCCCTCGATCACCCGCGACGTCAGTGGGGAAGGCGTGCAGCAGGCATTGCTCAAGATCATGGAAGGGACGGTGGCCTCTGTCCCGCCGCAGGGCGGGCGCAAGCATCCACAGCAGGAATTCCTGCAGGTGGACACCACCAACATGCTGTTTATCTGTGGTGGTGCGTTCGCAGGCCTCGACAAGATCATCAGCGCCCGGGGCAAGGGATCGGGAATCGGGTTCGGCGCGGATGTGCAATCCCCCGATGACCGCCGCACGGGCGCGATCCTGCGCGATATCGAGCCCGAGGACCTGTTGAAGTTCGGCCTGATCCCTGAATTCATCGGTCGTCTGCCGGTTCTCGCCACGCTTGAAGACCTTGATGAAGCCGCGTTGATCGAGATCCTGACCAAGCCCAAGAATGCGTTGGTCAAGCAGTATGCGCGCCTGTTCCAGATGGAAGATGTGAAGCTTACCTTCTCCGATGAGGCGTTGAGTACGATCGCCCAGCGCGCGATTGCGCGGCGCACCGGTGCGCGTGGCCTGCGCGCCATTCTGGAAAGCATTCTGCTGACGACGATGTTCGACCTTCCCGGCCTGAAGAATGTAGAGGAAATCGTGGTCAACAAGGACGCGGCGGAAAACAAGGCCCCGCCGGTCTATGTCTATGGCAAGGCCCAGCCAGAAGAGCAGTCCGCCTGAGTCGCGCCGGATTTGCTTTTGGCAAAGGTTTTTCGTTTTTGATGATGCATGTCATTTGCGATTCTCTCACTTGTGCCAGTGAAGGCAAGTGACAACATGACTCATCAGGTCACCGCATGTGTGGTGTTACGGGTTCGCAGGCCGCGTGTCGGGTGTGGACCCGGGATCGTCCATCAGGAGGTCAAGTTACATGTCTGAATCCGAAAGACTGGACCAGGTGCCCGGCACCCCCGAAAATACGGAAAAGAATGTGCCGGTATCGGTGTCGTCGCACGAAGGCGACGACATTGCCCCGCGCGAAAAGGACACGATGGCCGTCCTGCCGCTGCGTGATATCGTGGTGTTTCCCCACATGATCGTGCCGCTGTTCGTGGGGCGGGAAAAATCCGTCCGTGCGTTGGAAGCCGTCACGAAGAACGACAAGCAGATCCTGCTGGTGGCGCAGAAGAATGCGTCGCAGGATGATCCGTCTGTCGATGATATCTACCGTTATGGCACGGTTTCCACGATCCTGCAGTTGCTGAAGCTGCCAGACGGGACGGTCAAGGTGCTGGTTGAAGGCGGGCGTCGTGCGCGCATTTCCACCCTGCATGAGATCGACGGCCATTTCGAGGCCGAGATCGAGGAAGTGTCGGAAGAGGAAACCGACGGCAAGGAAGCCGAGGCTCTGGGCCGCACGATCATTTCCCAGTTTGAGCAGTATATCAAACTGAACAAGAAGATCGCGCCGGAGGTTCTCGTCTCCCTCAATCAGATCGACAACCTGTCGAAGCTGGCGGATACGATCGCAAGCCACCTGAACCTCAAGATTTCCGAAAAACAGGAAATCCTTGAAATCCAGGATGTCAATGCACGTCTGGAACGGGTTTTCGCCCACATGGAGGCCGAAATCGGTGTCCTGCAGGTGGAAAAGCGCATCCGCAACCGCGTCAAGCGGCAGATGGAAAAAACGCAGCGCGAATACTATCTGAATGAGCAGCTCAAGGCGATCCAGAAGGAACTTGGCGAAGGTGAGGACGGTAAGGACGAGACCGCCGAGCTTGAGGAAAAGATCGCCAAGACCAAGCTGAGCAAGGAAGCCCGCGACAAGGCGGTGGCGGAGCTGAAGAAGCTGCGGACCATGAGCCCGATGTCAGCCGAATCGACGGTGGTGCGCAACTACCTCGACTGGCTGCTGGGCATTCCGTGGAAAAAGCGTTCCAAGGTGCGCCACGACCTGCCCGAAGCGGAAAAGATCCTTGATACCGACCATTATGGGCTGGAGAAGGTCAAGGAACGCATCCTTGAATATCTGGCGGTGCAGAGTCGTGCGCAGAAGCTCAAGGGACCGATCCTGTGCCTTGTCGGGCCGCCGGGCGTGGGCAAGACGTCGCTTGCACGTTCGATCGCAAAGGCGACGGGACGGCAGTATGTGCGCATGTCGCTGGGTGGAATGCGTGACGAGGCGGAGATTCGCGGTCATCGGCGGACCTATATCGGTTCCATGCCCGGCAAGATCATTCAGGGCATGAAAAAGGCGAAGACGTCGAATCCGCTCTTCCTGCTTGATGAGATAGACAAGCTCGGTGCCGACTGGCGTGGCGATCCGTCCTCGGCTCTGCTTGAGGTGCTGGACCCGGAGCAGAACGCAACCTTTGGCGATCACTATCTGGAGGTGGATTACGACCTGTCGGATGTGATGTTCATCACCACGGCCAACAGCCTGAACATGCCGCAGCCGCTGCTTGACCGCATGGAGATCATCCGCCTGTCAGGTTACACCGAGGATGAGAAGGTCGAGATTGCGAAGCGCCACCTGCTGTCCAAGCAGGCGGAGGCCAACAACCTCAAACCCGGCGAATGGTCCGTCAGTGACGACGCCCTGCTTGAACTGGTCCGCAGCTATACGCGTGAGGCCGGGGTGCGTAACCTTGAGCGTGAGATCGCCACCCTTGCGCGCAAGGCCGTGACGGAAATCGTGACGGGCAAGGCCAAGTCGGTTGCGATCACGAAGGACAACCTCGAAAAATATGCAGGCGTAAAGCGTTTCCGCCATGGCGAAACTGAAACCGAGGATATGGTCGGGGTCGTCACCGGCCTTGCCTGGACCGAAGTGGGGGGCGAGATCCTGACGATCGAGAGCGTGATGGTGCCGGGCAAGGGCAACATCAAGCTGACGGGCAAGCTTGGCGACGTGATGAAGGAAAGCGTGGCGGCGGCCCTGTCCTATGTCCGCAGCCGGGCCGTGTCGTTCGGCATCAAGCCGACATTGTTTGAAAAGCGTGACCTGCATGTGCATGTGCCCGAAGGCGCGACGCCCAAGGATGGCCCGTCGGCAGGCATCGCCATGGCCACGTCGATCGTCAGCGTGATGACCGGTATTCCCGTGCGTCGTGATGTCGGCATGACCGGGGAAATCACGTTGCGTGGGCGTGTGCTGGCCATCGGTGGGCTGAAGGAGAAGCTGCTGGCGGCGCATCGCGCGGGAATACGCACGGTCTTTATCCCCAAGGATAATGAAAAGGATCTGGTGGATATCCCCAAGACGGTGATCGACGACCTGAAGGTGATTCCCGTCGCCCACGTGGACGAGGTCATTTCCAAGGCGCTGGTCCATGCACCCGATCCAATCGAATGGGTGGAACCGCCTGAGGGCGTGGCCACCAATCCGGCCGCCGAACCGGCGCTGGCGTCGCTCCCGCACTGATTGGGGCACCTGTCAAGCGTAGCAAAATTGTCATGACAGGGGGGAATGACCGATTTTGTGGGTCATTCCCTGCCTTCGGTCGGTTGACGTGAGAGAAAACAGCGGCATAGTGCAGGCAGAAAATGCGACGCCAAAACATACGTGATGAAGCGGTCGCAGTCAGTTACATAGAAAGGCGTAAAATGGAGAAGCCACTTAACAAGCAGGAACTCGTTGCTGCTGTTGCCGAGAACGCCGACCTGGCAAAGGCGAAGGCGGGCGAAGTGGTCGATGCTGTGTTCGGCGCGATCGAAAAGGCCCTGTCCAACGGACAGGAAGTACGTCTGGTCGGTTTCGGTACGTTTGTGACCGCAACCCGCAAGGCCGCCAAGGGCCGCAACCCGCGCACGGGTGAAGAGATCGACATTCCGGCTTCGACTTCCGTGCGATTCAAGCCTGGCAAGAACCTGAAAGAAGCTGTAAGCAAATAAGCAGCTTGCCTCAGGTTGAGGGGTGCTGGTCCACGATGTGGATTACCGGCCCCTCTGTTTCTGATGCATCACAAGGGCGATTAGCTCAGCGGTAGAGCGTCTCGTTTACACCGAGAGGGTCGGCGGTTCGATCCCGTCATCGCCCACCATGCAGCATGCTGCATGATGATACTGATCCGGTGATCGTCATAAGATGACGATATTATCGCGATCAGGACGTTTCAGGTGTCATACCCTGTTGACGCCACCGGGATGGATCGGTAGAGATCCCCACACACCTACGCGGGTGTAGCTCAGTTGGTTAGAGCGCCGGCCTGTCACGCCGGAGGTCGCGGGTTCGAGCCCCGTCACTCGCGCCATTTCCCCACATGAAAATCCTGCACTGTCTGTCATGCCCCGATATTGTGGCGTGTGGGATTGTATGCGGCCATATGCTGCCTGGGGGGCATCGAACCTTCCAGAACACAGAAATATGAAGACAACAAAAAGTTCCCGATAAGTAATGCGGGCACAATGACTGTATTTCTGCGGTATTCCCTAACATCACGGTAATGTTCCTGCCTTAATGCGGGCTAACCGTCTGTTCGGGCATGGGGGTTTGTGGCTAACTTTGCCCCAGCCATACAGAAGTCGCTCAAGACACGGATGGTTCAATCAACAAGGTTTGGGGACCTGGGCCATGCATTCCGTCATCGCGGATTATTTCCCTGTACTGATATTCGGTGCAATCGCGGTTGTAATCGCGGCCGCCATGCTGGGAAGTTCACTGCTTTTCGGCTGGCAGAAGCCGTATTCGGAAAAGACATCCGCATATGAATGCGGTTTCGAACCGTTCGATGACACGCGGCGGCGGTTTGACGTGCGTTTTTATCTTGTGGCGATCCTGTTCATTATTTTCGACCTTGAGGTGGCCTTCCTGTTCCCCTGGGCGGTCAGCCTGTCGCGCATCGGATGGTTCGGGTTCCTGTCGATGATGGGCTTCCTCGCGGTCCTCACGGTCGGCTTCATCTACGAATGGTGCAAGGGCGCGCTGGAGTGGGATTGAGGCAGCAGGGAAGGAGACAGGAAGCATGAGCAGCAATTCATCAGGGCAGGGGCGCCCATCGGACAGTATCGCGTGGAATCGCGACATGCTGCCCCCCGGCCCGGAACAGGACGCCGTTATCCGTGGTGTTACGGGCGAAATCACGGAAAAGGGTTTTGTCGTCGCCAATCTGGACAAGATCGTGAACTGGGGGCGCACCGGTAGCCTGTGGCCGATGTCCTTTGGTCTGGCCTGCTGCGCGGTGGAAATGATCCACGCCTACATGCCGCGTTATGATCTGGATCGCATGGGTATCATTCCGCGCGGGTCGCCGCGGCAGTCGGACGTGATGATCGTCGCGGGCACATTGACGAACAAGATGGCCCCCGCCCTGCGTCGTGTGTACGACCAGATGGCAGAGCCACGCTGGGTCATTTCCATGGGGTCATGTGCGAACGGGGGGGGATATTACCATTATTCCTATTCCGTGGTGCGTGGCTGTGACCGGATCGTCCCGGTGGATGTCTATGTCCCCGGCTGTCCCCCCACGGCGGAGGCGCTGATTTACGGCATCCTCCAGCTTCAGAAGAAAATCCGCAGGACAGGGACGATTCTCCGTGGCTGAGTCCTCAAACACCCTGCCTGCGCTCCAGACGCAGGCGCAGGCGTCGCTTGGGTCCGTGGCGTTCGCGCTTGGCACGTCGGTGCCAGGCATCATTTCCGCCGGGATCGAGGGCGGGGAACTTGTGGTGCGCACGACGCGCCCCTACCTGCTGGCGATCATGACCATGCTGCGTGATGATCCACGTTATGCGTGCGAGCAGATGATGGATCTGTGTGGGGTGGATTATCCTGATCGGGCGGAGCGTTTCGACGTCGTCTATAACCTGCTGTCCGTCACCCATAACCACCGTATCCGCGTTATCGTCACCACGGATGAAACCCAGCCCGTCGCCTCCGTCCACCGGTTGTGGCCGTCGGCCACCTGGTGGGAGCGCGAATGTTATGACCTGTTCGGCGTCCTGTTTGCCGATCAGCCCGATCTGCGCCGTATCCTGACCGATTACGGGTTCGAGGGATATCCGCTGCGCAAGGACTTCCCGCTGACCGGTTATGTCGAGACCCGTTATGACGAGGAACGTCGGCAGGTGGTCTATGAGCCTGTGCAGTTGAAGCAGGACTTCCGCAATTTCGACTTTGAATCGCCGTGGGAAGGCATCCTGACCCTGCCCGGTGACGAGAAGGCGCATGCGTTCCGCCAGAACATCAAGCGCCAGGAATAAGGGAAACCGAACGATGAGTGATGTGACCCTGGACCCGAATGTTCCCGAAGCGCTGCTGCCGGAAGGAAGTGACGGCGATGCCCGCAGGCATGTTGTCGAAATCGACTCGCATGCGCTGAATTTTGGTCCCCAGCATCCGTCTGCCCATGGTGTGTTGCGCCTGATCCTGGAGATGGAGGGCGAGGTCGTGACCCGCGCCATCCCGCATGTCGGGCTTTTGCACCGTGGCACGGAAAAGCTGATTGAATACAAGACCTATCCCAAGGCGCTGCCATATTTCGACCGGCTTGATTACGTCTCCCCCATGTGTGAGGAGCAGGCGTTCGCGCTGGCGACGGAAAAGCTGCTGAACCTTGAAATCCCGGACCGCGCGAAATGGATTCGTGTCATGTTCGCGGAAATCACGCGCATCTTGAACCATATCCTTAACCTGACCTCCTTCGGTCTGGATTGCGGCGCGCTGACCCCGGCCCTGTGGGGGTATGAAGAGCGTGAAAAGCTGCTGGAGTTTTACGAGGCGGCATCGGGCGCACGCTTTCATGCCAATTATTTCCGTCCCGGCGGCGTCGCGCGCGACCTGCCTGCCGGGCTGGAGGAACGCATTGCGCAGTGGACGACGGAATTCCCGCGCTGGATCGACGACCTTGAATCCCTGCTGACAAACAATCGTATCTGGAAACAGCGCACGGTCGGCATTGGCGTTTTCACCAGCGAGCAGGCATTGGCCTGGGGCTTCAGCGGACCATGCCTGCGCGCATCGGGCGTGCCCTGGGACCTGCGCCGTTCACAGCCGTATGACAATTACGACAAGGTCGAGTTCAACGTGCCGGTGGCGCGTCAGGGCGACTGCTATGACCGGTATCTGGTGCGCGTTGCGGAAATGCGTGAAAGCGTGAAGATCGTTGCGCAGTGCCTTGCCCAGATGAAGCCCGGTCCCATCAAGGTCCAGGACCGCAAGATCGCCCCCCCGCCACGGCGGGAGATGAAACGCTCGATGGAAGCCCTGATCCATCATTTCAAGCTGTTTACCGAAGGATACCATGTGCCGCCGGGCGCGACCTATACCGCCGTCGAAAGCCCCAAGGGCGAATTCGGCGTCTATCTGGTCGCTGATGGCAGCAACCGTCCCTATCGGTGCAAGATTCGCCCCACCGGGTTCGCCCACCTGCAAGCCATGGACGTGATGGCGCGGCGGCACATGCTGGCGGACGCGGTTGCGATCATCGGTTCGCTGGATCTGGTGTTTGGTGAAATAGACAGGTGAACGACATGTCCGCGCAGTCCAACATCCCCCATGACGCGGAGCCTGCCGCATTCGCTTTCGATGCGGAAAGTGAACGGCAGATCGCGCAGATACTTGCCAAATATCCCCCTGAACGCAAGGCGAGCGGCGTCATACCGCTGCTTTATGTGGTGCAGAAGCAGATGGGACGCCTGACCGGCAGTGCATGGGTGCCCCGTGTCGCGATGGACGCGGTGGCCCATCGGCTGGAGATGGCGCCGATCCGGGTTTATGAGGTCGCGACCTTTTACCTGATGTTCAATACGAAGCCGATCGGGAAATACCACCTGCAGGTCTGCACCACGACGTCATGCTGGCTGCGTGGATCGGATGATGTGACGGCGGCGTGTAAGGCTGCGACCGGTATCGACGCGTTTGGCGGGACCAGCGCGGACGGGATGTTCACGATGACCGAGGTGGAATGCCTTGGCGCCTGCGCGAACGCCCCGATCCTTCAGGTTGATGATGATTATTACGAGGATATGGACGGCCCGCGCACGACCGAACTGATCGCCGCCCTGCGCCGTGGCGAACGGCCAAAAGCAGGCCCGACCATCGATCGCATGGATTCTGCCCCCGTGGGGGGGCGCAAGACGCTGCTGGATAGTGCTGCGGGGCAGGGCACCGGCACGCAGGATAACGGGTAGGAAAGACGGGACATGCTTGAGGACAAGGACCGGATTTTTACCAATCTGTACGGTCAGAACGACTGGCGTCTGGCGGGCGCGCGACAGCGCGGTGACTGGAACGACACAGCCGCCATCCTGGCGCGCGGGCGTGATGCCATCATTGCGGAAATGAAGGCATCAGGACTGCGTGGCCGCGGGGGGGCGGGGTTTCCAACCGGTGTCAAATGGTCGTTCATGCCAAAGACATCGGATGGCCGCCCGCATTATCTGGTGATCAATGGCGACGAATCCGAACCCGGCACCTGCAAGGATCGCGAGATCCTGCGCCATGACCCGCACAAGCTGATCGAAAGTGCGCTGATTGCGTCGTTCGCGATGGGGGCGCACAAATCCTATATCTATATCCGTGGCGAATTCTTCAATGAGGCGCAGCACCTGCAGCACGCCATTGAGGAAGCGTACGAAGCTGGACTGATCGGTCCAAATGCGGCTGGATCGGGGTGGGACTTCGATTTCTACATCCATCGCGGTGCGGGTGCTTATATCTGCGGCGAAGAGACGGCGCTTCTTGAAAGCCTTGAGGGCAAGAAGGGCCAGCCACGGATGAAGCCGCCATTCCCCGCGGCGATGGGCCTGTATGGGTGTCCCACCACGGTCAATAATGTGGAAAGCATCGCCGTTACCTCCACCATCCTGCGTCGTGGGGCCGCATGGTTTTCCGGGCTGGGCCGTCCCAACAACGCAGGCACGAAGCTGATGGCCATTTCGGGCCATGTAAATACACCCTGCGTGTTCGAAGAAGAACTGGGCGTGCCGCTCAGGGATATTATCGAAAAACATGGCGGCGGTGTACGTGGGGGATGGGACAACCTGCTTGCGGTCATTCCCGGCGGCTGTTCGGTGCCGATGCTGCCGCGTGAAGTGTGCGACACGGTCCTGATGGATTACGACAGCCTGCGTGCCGAAGGTTCCGGGCTGGGTACCGCGTGCATGATCGTCATGGACAAATCCACCGACATCATCCGCGCCATCGCGCGTTTTTCACAGTTCTTCAAGCATGAAAGCTGCGGCCAGTGCACACCCTGCCGCGAGGGGACGGGGTGGATGATGCGTGTCATGCAACGCATGGTCGAAGGCCGTGCGGAGATCGAGGAGATCGACATGCTGGAACAGGTAACGCGTCAGGTCGAAGGCCATACGATCTGCGCACTGGGCGATGCGGCGGCGTGGCCGATCCAGGGATTGATCCGGCGGTTCCGCCCGGTGATGGAGGAACGCATCCATGCCTATAAGGCCGCGCATGGCGGCGGGCGTCTGGTGCAGGTTCCCGCTGACCTGCCGACAGCGGCGGAGTAAGGGACATGGTAAAAGTAACCGTTGACGGCATTCCCGTCGAAGTGCCCGCAGGGTCCAGTGCGTTGCAGGCATGCGAGGCGGCAGGCAAGGAAATCCCGCGTTTCTGCTTTCATGAACGTCTGTCGGTGGCGGGGAACTGCCGCATGTGCCTGGTGCAGGTGGTGCGCGCGCCCAAGCCCGTTGCATCGTGCGGTTTCCCGGTGGGCGAAGGGATGCAGATCCTGACCGATACCGAGGTCGTGCGCAAGGCACGGCGCGCGGTCATGGAATTCCTGCTTATCAACCATCCGCTGGACTGCCCGATCTGTGACCAGGGTGGCGAATGCGATCTGCAGGATCAGGCTTTCGGCTATGGCGCGGACCAGTCGCGCTATGCTGAAAACAAGCGTGCGGTGACGGACAAGTATCTTGGCCCCCTGGTCAAGACTGTGATGACGCGCTGCATCCAGTGCACGCGCTGCATCCGTTTTGCGACCGAGATCGCGGGGGTGCCCGAACTTGGCGCCGTTTCGCGCGGCGAGAGCATGGAAGTCACCAACTATGTCGAAAAGGCGCTGACGTCCGAACTGTCGGGCAACCTGATCGATATCTGCCCGGTGGGGGCGCTGACGTCCAAGCCCTATGCCTTTACCGCGCGCCCATGGGAACTCAAGCGCACGGATTCCATTGATGTGTGCGACGCGGTGGGCACCAACATCGTGATGCAGGCCCGTGGCGCAAGCGTTCTACGGATCGTGCCGCGTACCAATGACGAAGTGAATGAAGAATGGCTGGCGGATAAGGGGCGTTTCGTGGTGGACGGTTTCCGCCATCGTCGCCTCGACCGGCCATGGGTGCGCGTGCATGGCAAATTGCAGCCCGCATCGTGGCAGGATGTGTTCGTGGCCCTTGCAAAGCGGCTGAAGGGCGTCGCAGGGGATCGGATCGGCGCGATCGCGGGGGACCTGTGCGATGCCGAAAGCATGCTGGCGCTGAAGGACCTGATGGGTGCGCTGGGGGCGGCGAATATCGACTGTCGGCAGGACGGGGCGGATTATGACCTGTCACAGCGTGATTTCTATACCTTCAATACGGGCATTGCCGGGATAGAAGAGGCTGATGCCCTGCTGATCGTTGGTGCGATCCCGCGTCAGGATGCGCCGGTGCTGAACGCCCGCATCCGCAAGCGTTTCGTCGCCGCCGGGCGTGGCGGGTTCCCGATCGCGATGATCGGTGCGCCACAGGCGGATCCGACCTATGCGGTGGACGTGCTGGGCGATGGGCCGGATGCCCTGGCGGATCTGGCGGCAGGACGTTCCCCGTTCCTCGATGTGCTGAAAAAAGCTGCAAAGCCGATGATCATCGTCGGACATGGCGCCCTGACACGTCCCGATGCGCGCGCGATCCTCAAGGCCGCATGGGATATCGCGGGCCAGGTCGGCGCCCTTGATGCGCAATGGCATGGTTTCAACGTGCTCCATACCGCCGCCAGCCGTGTCGCAGGGCTGGATATGGGATTTGTCCCGGGCAAGGGCGGGCGCGATGTTGCGGGCATGCTTGGTGACGGGGTTGAAATCCTGTGGCTTCTGGGGGCGGATGAATTCCCTGTCGATCGCATCGGCAATGATACATTCGTCATTTACCAGGGGCATCATGGCGATGCGGGCGCCGCACGTGCGGATGTGATCCTGCCCGGCGCGCTTTACGCTGAAAAGCCGGGCACTTATGTTAATACCGAAGGCCGCGTGCAGCAGGCGTTCCGTTCGGTCATGCCGCCGGGTGACGCGCGTGAAGACTGGCGTATATTACGGGCATTTTCCGAAGTGGTGGGCCATACCCTCCCTTATGACACGCTGGAGGAACTGCGTGCGCGTCTGGCGCAGGTCAACCCTGTGTTCGCGCGACAGGGGAACCCCCGTTTCGCACCACCACAGGGTATCAGTCCCGATGGCGGCAAGGTGGCCATCGCGGGCACACCCTTTGTCCCGGTCATCGCCGATTATTACCAGACCAGTCCCATCTGTCGCGCCAGCCCGACGATGGAGACCTGTTCGCGGACCTATGTCCATCCCCCGGCCCAGGCAGCGGAGTAAGGTGAGGTGACGCATTTCTTTTTGCATACGCTTGTGGGGCAGGTCCTGCTGGTTGTCCTTGAAACGCTTGCCGTGCTGGTGCCGCTCCTGCTTGGGGTGGCGTACCTGACCCTTGCGGAACGCAAGGTCATGGCCGCGATGCAGTTGCGCAAGGGGCCGAATGTCAATGGCCCGTTCGGCGTGTTGCAGGCCTTTGCCGACGCCATCAAGATGCTGACGAAGGAAACGGTCATTCCGGCCGGTGCGAACCGGATGCTGTTCCTGTTCGCGCCATTCCTGACCTTCTCCCTTGCGATGGTGGCATGGGCTGTCATTCCGACCGGTAATGGCCTTGCGGTCGCGGACATCAATGTTGGCGTGCTTTACCTGCTCGCGATTTCCTCGCTTGGGGTTTATGGCATCCTGATTGCAGGGTGGGCATCCAATTCCAAATACGCGTTCCTTGGTGGCCTGCGTTCGGCGGCACAGATGGTGTCGTACGAGGTGTCGATCGGCCTTGTCATCGTGTCCGTCCTGCTGGCGGTTGGCAGCCTGAACCTTAATGACATTGTGCTGGCGCAACGTCATGTCTGGTTCTGCCTGCCGATGTTCCCGATGTTCATCGTCTTTTTCATCTCTGCACTGGCGGAAACAAACCGTGCGCCGTTCGACCTTCCCGAAGGGGAAAGCGAATTGGTGGCCGGGTTCTTCGTCGAATATTCGGCACTGGCGTTCGGTCTCTTCTTTCTTGGTGAATATGCCAACATGTTCCTGATGTCGGGCATGATCAGCATCCTGTTCCTTGGTGGCTGGCTGCCGCCGCTTGCGATCGCGCCGCTGACATGGGTGCCGGGGCCGCTGTGGCTGATCGCCAAGATCCTGTTCTGCCTGTTTGTCTTCATATGGGTGCGCGCGACGTTCCCGCGCTATCGCTATGACCAGTTGATGCGGCTGGGGTGGAAGGTGTTCTTGCCGTTCTCGCTGGCATGGATGGTGCTTACGGCCGGTTTTCTGATGGTGACGGGCCTGCTGCCCGGAGGAGCAAGCTGATGGGATATCTGAGCCGTACCGCCCGGTCGTTCCTGTTGACCGAACTGGTTTCGGGCATGAGTGTCACGCTCAAGGCGTTTTTCAAGCCCAAGGTGACGCTCAACTATCCCTATGAAAAGGGGCCGCTGTCACCGCGGTTTCGTGGCGAACATGCGCTGCGTCGCTATCCCAATGGGGAGGAGCGCTGCATTGCGTGCAAGCTGTGCGAGGCGACCTGCCCGGCGGAGGCCATCACGATCGAGGCCGAACCGCGTGATGACGGGTCACGTCGTACCACCCGGTACGATATCGACATGACGAAGTGCATCTATTGCGGGCTGTGCGAGGAGGCATGCCCCGTGGATGCGATTGTTGAAGGCCCCAACTACGAATTCGCGACAGAGACGCGCGAAGAACTGATGTATAACAAGGACAAGCTGCTCGCCAATGGCGATCGCTGGGAAAGCGTTCTTGCGCGCCGGCTGGAGCTGGATGCGCCGTACCGTTGACGTGGCGGATCGCATGTCCCGCATCCATTCGCGTGATGGCCGGGGGACATGCGGACAGCAGGAGGAAATATCCATGCGGCAGGAAGGTCACCCATGATGACCCAAATCGTCTTTTACATATTTGCGGCGGTCCTGGTTCTTTCTGCCTCGATGGTGGTCAGCGCCCGTAATCCCGTGCATTCGGTCCTGTTCCTGATACTGGCGTTTTTCAACGCGGCGGGACTGTTCCTTATTGCGGGGGCCGAATTCCTGGCGATGATTTTGGTCATCGTCTATGTCGGTGCGGTTGCCGTGCTGTTCCTGTTCGTTGTGATGATGCTTGACATCCGCATCGCACAGGCGCGCGAGGGGCTGCAACGTTACGCCCCCTTTGGCGCGGCCATCGGCGCGGTCCTGCTGGGGGAACTGGTGCTGGCGTTCATGCACTGGCGTGTTGCATCCAATATCGGTGATGTCGCGCATCTGGTTCCGTCCACGCCCACGCGGTCGAATACGGCGGCGATCGGGGATGTGCTTTATACGCACTATATCTTCCTGTTCCAGGCCTGTGCGCTCGTGCTGCTTGTGGCGATGATCGGGGCGATCGTGCTGACCCTGCGTGACCGGCCCACCGGGCGGCGTCAGGACATCGAACGCCAGCATGAACGCGACCCCGCGGAGTCCATGGAAATGCTTTCGCTGCCGCTTGGCCGCAGTGTGAATGCGCTGGGCGGTTTCCTGCGCCCGCGCAGGTCCTATGACGTCGCTGCCGTGCCGGGAACCTATGGCACGCAGGCCTATCGCGAGGAGGAGCAGGCGCTTGAGGAAGGCACCGCCCTTGTCGTGGTCAAGGATGTCACGAAAAAAGAAAGTCGGGACAATGAATAGTGCAATCGCCACCATTGGCGTCACGCCCTACCTTGTCATCAGCGCGATCCTGCTGGTGCTTGGCGTGTTTGGTATTTTCCTGAACCGCAAGAACGTCATCATCATCCTGATGTCGATCGAACTGATCCTGCTGTCGGCCAATATCAATTTCGTGGCGTTTTCCGCAACGCTTGGTGATCTGTCGGGCCAGGTGTTCACGCTGTTCGTGCTGACCATCGCGGCTGCGGAATCTGCGATCGGCCTTGCCATCGTCACTGTCTATTTCCGTAATCGCGGCTCGATCGAGGTCGATCGCATTACGATGATGAAAGGGTGATCGGATCATGCAAACGGCATCCTGCCTTTTTGAAATCGCGGTCTTCGCGCCGCTGGTCGGGTTCCTGACCGCCGGGATGGGGGGGCGTATCATCGGTGACGCCCTGTCACAGGCGCTGACGATCATCCTGATGCTTATCGCAAGCCTTGCTGCCATCGGTGCGCTGCTGATCGAGGGGCAGGGCGGTATGGTGACTGCCCTTGTCCCCGTGTCGGACTGGATCCTGGCGGGTAATTTCCATGTTTCATGGGGATTGCGCATGGATGCGCTGTCGGTGTCCATCGTCGCCATGGTGTGCGTGGTTTCCACGCTCGTGCATATCTACAGCACGGGGTACATGGCGCATGAAACCATGCCGCGCTTCCGCTTCTTCTCCTACCTGTCGCTGTTTACGTTTGCGATGCTGATGCTGGTTACGTCCAATGACCTCATCCAGTTGTTCTTCGGGTGGGAAGGCGTCGGCCTCGCCAGTTACCTGCTGATCGGGTACTGGTACACGCGCCCGTCCGCTGCCGCGGCGGCGATCAAGGCCTTTGTCGTCAACCGTGTGGCGGACCTGTTCTTCCTGGTTGGTATTGCGCTGCTGTATGTTGAATTCGGCACGGTGACGTATGACGACATCTTTGCGATGGTGCCCACGCACATCAACGATGTGTATCACCTGTTTGGCGCCCATCGCGCCATCGAGGTGATCTGCATGCTGCTGTTCATCGGCGCGATGGGCAAGTCGGCGCAGTTGTTCCTGCATACGTGGCTGCCGGATGCGATGGAGGGGCCGACCCCCGTATCTGCCCTGATCCATGCGGCGACGATGGTGACGGCGGGTGTGTTCCTGATGGCGCGGATGTCGCCGGTGGTGGAATTCGCGCCGTTGACGCGTGATTTCATCATCCTGATTGGCGCGACGACCTGTTTCTTTGCCGCGACCGTGGGGCTGGTGCAGCCCGACATCAAGCGCACGATCGCCTATTCCACCTGTTCGCAGCTTGGTTACATGTTCGTCGCGATTGGTGTTGGTGCCTATCAGGCGGCGATGTTCCATCTGACGACGCATGCGTTTTTCAAGGCGCTGCTGTTCCTTGGCGCGGGCTGCGTGATCCATGCCGTCCATGACGAACAGAACATGTTCCGTATGGGGGGGCTGTGGCGCAAGATCCCGGTGACCTATGTGTGCATGTGGCTTGGCAGCCTTGCGCTGGCGGGGATTTTCCCCTTTGCCGGATACTGGTCGAAGGATGCGATCCTTGATGCGGCCTGGATGTCACCTGCGACGATGGGGACCTATGGCTGGGTCATGGGCTGCATCACCGCATTCCTGACGGCATTATATAGCTGGCGCCTGATCTTCCTGGTGTTCCATGGCAAGCCGCGTGACACGCACCTGCATGAAGGCGCGCACGAAAGCCCGATTTCCATGACCGGTCCGGTCATCTTGCTGGGCTTTGGTGCGGTCCTTGGCGGCATCCTGCTGGCGCCGCTTTATATTGGCAAGGGACAGGTGGCGTTCTGGAACGGGGCGATTGCGAACGCGCCGGGTAA
Source organism: Novacetimonas hansenii (assembly GCF_014843995.1). Classification (NCBI taxonomy): domain Bacteria; kingdom Pseudomonadati; phylum Pseudomonadota; class Alphaproteobacteria; order Acetobacterales; family Acetobacteraceae; genus Novacetimonas; species Novacetimonas hansenii. Next base: position 1,404,042 of record NZ_CP062147.1, read on the forward strand.
CGACATCATCGAAATGATGGAACATGCGCCGGCGTTCATCTCCCTCGTGCCCAGTATCGCCGCCGTGGGGGGCATCCTTGTTGCCTATGTCTGTTACATGCTGCGCCCGGAAATCCCTGGGGCGTTGGCGCGTGCGCTGCGTCCGCTTTACCTGTTCCTGCTCAATAAATGGTATTTTGACGAAGCGTATGACCTGATTTTCATCCGTCCGTACAAGGCGCTGGCACGCGTGTTGTGGAAGGATGTGGATGAAGGCATGGTCGAGGGCATTCCCGAAGGGCTGGCCCGCATGACCGTGGCGTCGGCGGGGCAGGCGGTGAAGATCCAGACCGGTTCGATCGCGGTCTATGCCTTTACGATGCTGATCGGCCTGGTGGTGCTGCTGTCCACCATGCTGCTGACAAACTGAAGCCATGATGACGAGGGTGAACCTATGAACTGGACACTTGCTCTGCCTGAAATCGTGCTGGCGATATCAGGCCTCGCCATCTTGGTGTTTGGCGTGGTGCAAAAAGGGGAAAATCCGTTTTTCCCGTGTGCCATGCTGGTGATGGCGGCATTTTTCATAACCGGGCTGCTTGTGCTCTTCACGCCTGACGGTGTCGGGTACAACCATATTTTCGTAAATGACGACTTCGCACGCTTCATGAAGGTCCTGTCGCTGTGTGGTGCGTTCCTCGCGACGATGATGACCGTGGGCTATGCACGGGAAATGGAGGTCGCGAAGTTTGAATTCCCTGTCCTGATCCTGTTTTCCACGCTGGGTACGATGATGATGGCGTCGTCAGGCAACCTGATGACATTGTTTGTCGGGCTGGAACTGTCGTCACTTGCCATCTATATCCTGTGCGCCTTTGCGCGTGACCAGGTGCGCGCGGCGGAAGCGGGCCTGAAATATTTTGTCCTTGGTTCCCTGGCTTCGGGATTGCTGCTGTATGGTATATCGCTGATATATGGCTTTGCCGGCACGCTGGAATATGGCGGCTTGCAGACGGCGGTTGCGGGGACTGCGGCGCTGCCGACGGGATTGATGATCGGGATCGTCTTCATGCTGGTCGGATTGTCGTTCAAGCTGTCGGCGGTGCCATTCCACATGTGGACGCCTGACGTGTATCAGGGGTCGCCGTCCTCTGTAACGGCATACATGGCCGGTGCGCCCAAGATCGCGGCCTTTGCCGTGCTGCTGCGGGTGATGATCGGGCCGTTTGGGCATATGACGGAACAGTGGCGGCTGCTGATTGAACTGGTGTCGGTTGCATCCATGCTGTTCGGTTCCATCGCCGCGATTGCGCAGACGGATATCAAGCGGTTGATGGCGTATTCCTCCATCGGGCATATGGGATATGCCATGATGGGCATGGCCGCCGCGACGCCAGAGGGAACGCGTGGAACCCTAGTCTATCTTGTCACATACCTGTTCATGAATGTCGGCGCATTTGCGGGTATTGTCGCGATGCGGCGCAAGGGCTTTGCCGTGACGCGCATTTCCGACCTGGCCGGACTGGGCAAAACCGCGCCGGGGATGGCCGCGGCGATGGCCATTTTTATGTTCAGCATGGCCGGTGCGCCGCCGCTGGCTGGATTTTTTGGCAAATTGATGGTTTTCTATGCGGCCATCAACGCGCATCTGTATGCGCTGGCGGCGATTGGCGTCATCAGCAGCATCATCGGTGCCTATTACTATGTCCGGATTGTCAAGGTGATGTTCTTTGATACGGCGGAGGAAGCCTTTGATCGTCCGCCCGTTTCCCTGTCGTTCATTTCCGTGGGCATGGGGCTTGTGACGTGTCTGTTCATCGTGGTTCTGGGGCCGGTTTCGACTGCGGCGCAGGCTGCGGCGCAGGCATTGCTGAGGTAATGCGTCCCATCACGGATGTTACGATCGTGGAGGTGCCACGGATCCATGCGGGTCCGTGGCATCTTGAAATTCATGGGGAACTGGGCTCTACATCCGACCTGTGCCTGCAACGCGCGCGGGAAGGGGCAGCCGGGGGGCTGGCCATCCTTGCGCTGAAACAGACACAGGGGCGGGGCAGCCGTGGGCGCGGATGGGTCGATCCGGGCGGCAACCTGTCGATGTCGGTCCTGCTGCGCCCGGACCGGGATACAGCGCCGGTCGGGCTGTGGCCATTCATTGCCGGGCTGGCTTTTTACGATGCCCTGGCCCCATGGGTGGGGCCGGGACATGTGCTTGGCCTGAAATGGCCCAATGACCTGCTGCTTGACGGGTGCAAGATGGCGGGCATCCTGATCGAAGCCGGGGATGAGGGGGACGGGCGGTGGCTGTCGCTGGGCATGGGGGCCAACCTGTGTGCCGCCCCGGTGATCGAGGGACGCGAACTTGCCTGCATGGCGCAGGCCGGCCCCGTACCCGATGTGGGACAGGTGGCGTCCGCCGTGCTGACGATGCTTGACGTCTGGATGGCACGATATGCGACCGACGGGTTCGGGGCCATCCGTACGGCATGGCTGCACCGTGCCCACCCGGTCGGCACACCGGTGCGCGTTGTGTCCGCCACGGGGACGATCTGCGGAACGTTCGCAGGCATTGGCGGTGACGGGCTGCTGCTCTTGCGCACGCCAGACGGCCTCCGGCACATATCCACGGGCGAGGTCCTGCTCGGTCGCGCGTGACAGCGCATGTGGCATGGCATGTGGTCGTGGATCGTATGCGATGGAACGGCCGGAATTCATAATGCGTTTGAGCATGGGGGATTACATGTTAATCCCTTATACCCATATTGATGGGTATAGAGGGTCATACGACCTGCGTTTGAGCCCCCGCTCCCGCCGACGCACCACCACAGGTGGTCGTCATGGGGATGTGGGTGTGGCTTCGCAGGGGGGGATTGACCGTGACGCGCGGTGGCGTCGGGTAAGGGTTTTGCCCCGGGGCGGGGCACATTGGAACGGAATTCTGGTGGGGGGTGCGCCCCTGCCTGTCTGAAAACGGAAATATGAACAGTGAACAGAAGGGTATCATATGAATGACATGACTGAACTGGAATTTCTCCCCCTGGGGGGAACAGGCGAAATCGGGATGAATCTCAATCTTTACCGCCAGGGCGAAAGCTGGCTGGCGGTTGATTGCGGCATCGGCTTCAGCGGCAACGATACGCCCGAAGCTGAAATCCTTCTGCCTGATCCGGTTTTCATCTCCGAACGGCGCAAGGATCTTGTCGGGCTGGTCATCACCCATGCGCATGAGGATCATCTCGGCGCGGTGGCCCATCTGTGGCCGCAACTTGGCTGCCCGGTTTATGCCACGCCGTTTGCCGCCGCTGTCCTGCGGCGCAAGCTGGGGGAGGCACAGTTGCTCCAGCAGGTGCCGATCCATACGATCCCGACCGGTGGCGCGTTCCGCGTGGGCGAGTTCGACCTCAGCTTCATTCCCGTGACCCATTCCGTGCCCGAGGCACAGGCCCTTGTCCTGCGCACGCCGCAGGGGATCGTGGTCCATACCGGTGACTGGAAGTTCGATCCGAACCCGCTGGTGGGACCGCCGACCGATATTGCCGCGTTCGAGGCGCTGGGCCGTGAAGGTGTGTTGGCGATGGTGTGCGACAGCACCAATGTCCGCACCGAAGGCCCGTCGGCATCCGAAGCGGATGTCCGCCAGGAAATGACGAAGCTGATCGCGACGCTGGAGGGACGGGTCGCGGTGACGTGTTTCGCCAGTAATGTCGCGCGCGTGGAGACGATTGCAAAGGCCGCGAAGGCCGCCAACCGTGTCGTGGCCGTCGTGGGCCGGTCGCTGCGTAATCTGGAGGTCGCGGCGCGTGAGTGTGGCTATCTTTCCGACGTCGCGCCGTTCCTGTCGGAGCAGGAAGCCAATTCCGTTCCTGACGATCAGATCCTGCTGATCGTGACCGGCAGCCAGGGCGAGCCACGTTCTGCCCTGTCGCGCATCGCGGTGGATACGCATCCCAACATTTCGCTGGGCGAGGGGGATAACGTCATCTACAGCAGCCGCATGATCCCGGGGAACGAGCAGGCGGTCATTCAGGTGCAGGACAACCTGACGCGGCGCGGGGTCAACGTGATTACCGATCGTGACCATCTGGTGCATGTATCGGGCCATGCGACGGGGGGCGACGTGCGCCGTCTGTATGCAATGGTGAAGCCGAAATACCTTGTCCCCGTGCATGGCGAATGGCGTCACCTGACGGCCAATGCCGCGATTGCGCAGGAACTCGACATCACGCCGATCCTGCTGGAGGATGGCGATATCCTCAATATGAAGGATGCGTCCTTCGATGTTGTCGATACCGCGCCGACCGGGCGGCTTGTCCTTGATGGCGGTCGCCTGTTGCAGATGAATGGCGGCGTGCTGTCCGCGCGTCGGCGCATGCTGTTCAACGGTGTCGTGCTGGGTAGTTTTGCGGTGGATGAGGAAGGCTACCTGATCGGGGACCCGAAGGTCAGTGCGCCGGGTCTGCTGGATGCCGAAGACCCCGAGACCGCGCGCGTGACGGAAGAGTTTGGCAACGCGCTGGATGAAATTCCCGACGAACTGCGTGAAAATGACGTGACGTTCCGTGATGCGGCCAAGACGGCCCTGCGCCGTGCGCTGGGGCGGAAGCTGCAGAAGCGTCCGCTGGTGGACGTGCATCTGCTGCGGGTCTGATGGTGTCGCATCCTGTCACGTAATCGGCGGGGTGGTGAATTTGAAATGGCAGGGGACAGCGCACCGTCTCCTGCCATTTCTTTTTTATAGGACGTTTTTTCCCTAAACCCGGCGGCGTTTTCGACACTCGGATCGTGGCGACAATCTAGACATGGCCCACGTGGCGTGTCACCTGCCTCACGCGGATGTTGAACGGCGCGGAGGGGCGTTTTCGATCACGCTTGGGTGTGGTGATGCAACCCGCCGCCACATGTCGTGCATATGCCCCATTCCACGCTTCATATTATTGGGTTACGGTTCGCGCCATCTGGATCGGTTCTGAATATAAGGTTGATACGCACATGCGTCTGTCACGCAGTTTTCTGCCCACACTCAAGGAAAATCCCGCAGAGGCGCAGATCACCTCGCACCGCCTGATGCTGCGGGCTGGCCTGATCCGCCAGACTTCCGCCGGGATTTATGCGTGGCTGCCAGCGGGCCTGAAGGTCCTGCGCAACATCGCCAACATCGTGCGTGCAGAGCAGGACGCCATCGGGGCACAGGAAATGCTGATGCCCACGTTGCAGTCTTCCGAATTATGGAAGCGTTCGGGGCGTTATGACGCCTATGGGCCGGAAATGCTGCGTATCCGTGACCGCCATGAACGTGACCTGCTGTATGGACCCACGAACGAGGAAATGGTGACGGACCTGTTCGGGCAGGTGGTCAAGTCTTATCGCGAACTTCCGCAGGTATTGTATCACGTGCAGTGGAAGTTCCGTGATGAGGTGCGTCCCCGTTTCGGTGTGATGCGCGGGCGTGAGTTCTATATGAAGGACGCCTACAGCTTTGATGCGGATTATGATGCGGCTGTGGATTCCTACCGTCGCATGATGCTGGCCTATCTGCGCACGTTCCAGCGCCTGGGTGTAAAGGCGATCCCCATGGTGGCCGATACCGGGCCGATCGGCGGTGAACTCAGCCACGAATTCCTTGTCCTTGCCCCCACGGGCGAAAGCGGCGTGTTCTTCGATGGCGCGTTTGAGGAACAGGACTGGCTTTCCGAAGAGGTGGATATCGCCGATCGTGCCTCGCTGGCGAAGTTCTTTGCGCGCATGACATCGTTCTATGCCGCGACGGACGAGAAGCATGACGAGGCGCAATGGGCCAAAGTCCCTGTCGAGCGTCGCCGCGAAGGGCGCGGGATCGAGGTGGGGCATATCTTCCACTTTGGCCGCAAATATACGGAATCGATGGATATTTCCGTCAGTGGTCCCGATGGCGCACCGCTGTTCCCCGAAATGGGGTCATACGGCATCGGCGTTTCGCGCCTTGTCGCCGCGATCATCGAGGCCAGCCATGATGAACAGGGCATCATCTGGCCTGAAACTGTTGCTCCTTTCGGTGCTGTCATCATCAACCTCAAGAACGGCGATGCGCAGTGTGACGAAATCTGCGAACGGCTTTATGCCGCAGCCCCTGACCGGCTGCTGTATGATGACCGTCCAGAGCGCGCGGGCGTGAAGTTCGCGGATGCCGACCTGATGGGCCATCCGTGGCAGGTCATCGTCGGGCCGCGCGGGGCGAAGGCCGGGGTGGTGGAGTTGAAGAACCGCGCGAGTGGCGAGCGCAGCGAACTGCCGGTTGACGCGGTGCTGGCCCGCATTGGCGTGGGCACCTGATCCGCATGTTCGGTCCCTTTGAACGTGCCGTCGCCGGGTGTTACCTGCATGCCCGGCGGGGGGAGCGGTTCGTGTCGGTCATTGCGATTTTTTCCCTTGTGGGGATCGCGCTTGGTGTCGCGACGCTGATTATCGTCATGTCGGTCATGAACGGGTTCAAGGCCGACCTGCTGGGGCGGATACTGGGGCTGAACGGGGATCTTAGCGTCTATGGCATTTCGCGTACGATTTCCGACTATGACGCGCTGGCGGGGCGGATACGCAAGGTGCCGGGGGTCGAAAGCGCAAATCCCCTGATCGAGGCGCAGGTGCTGCTTAATTCCGGGGGCTATAACGCCGGTGGCCTTGTGCGCGGGATGACGCAGGCTGATTTGCAGGGGCTGAAGGAAATCAGCGGGTCGCTGGTGGCCGGGTCCCTGGATGAATTCGGGTCGGACGATACCATCGTCGTCGGCACGACCCTGGCGGAGCGCGCGGGCCTGAGTGTGGGCGCGCGCCTGACGCTGGTGTCACCCAATGGGGCGGCGACGGCCTTTGGTACGATGCCACGTGTCCGGGCCTATCGCGTGATTGCGATTTTCGATGCGGGCGTGAATGATTACAATGCCAGCTATGTTTTCCTGCCCCTGCACGCGGCGCAGGTCTATTTCCAGATGCCGCGGCAGGTGACGCAGATCCAGGTCATGACCCATGATGCGGAAAATGTCGGTCCCATCCGCGCGAATATTGAACAGGCGCTTGGTGGCACGCAGGTGCGCGTCATGGACTGGACACAAAGCAACAACGCCTTTTTCGGTGCGGTGCAGGTGGAACAGAACGTCATGTTCCTGATCCTGACGCTTATCATCCTTGTCGCGGCGTTTAACGTGATTTCGTCGCTTATCATGATGGTCAAGGACAAGACGGCTGATATCGCCGTGCTGCGCACGCTTGGGGCGACACGGGGGGCGATCATGCGCATCTTTCTGATGTGCGGGGCGTCGGTGGGCGTGACGGGTACCTTTGTGGGGACAGGGCTGGGAATCGTGTTCTGCCTTAACATTGAACATATCCGTCAGGGATTGCAGAAGATCACCGGCACCGACCTGTTCAATCCAGAGGTGTACTACCTCGAACACCTGCCGGCAAAGCTGGTGTGGGCGCAGGTGTTCGAGGTGATTGCCATGGCGCTTGTGCTGTCGCTGCTGGCGACGCTGTATCCATCATGGCGGGCGGCGCGGACCGACCCGGTGGAGGCCCTGCGCCATGAATGAACCGACGTCCCCCCTGCCGCTGAGGCTTGAGCGGGTCAGCCGCTCCTATCGCAGTGGGGAGGAAACCTTGTGCGTCCTTGATGGCGCGGATCTGGTGCTGCATCCGGGCGAGATCGTGGCCCTTGTCGCGCCGTCGGGCACGGGTAAGTCCACGTTGCTGCACCTGGCCGGGCTGTTGGAATATCCCGATGCGGGGCGCGTGGTGATCGACGGTGTTGATGCCGGGCGGCTCAATGACATGCAGCGTACGGAAATCCGGCGTGATCGCATTGGCTTCGTCTATCAGTTCCATCATCTGCTGGCGGAATTCACCGCGCGGGAAAACGTTATCCTGCCGCAGATGATCGCAGGTGTGTCGCGCCGCCATGCGCGTGAACGGGCCGACGAACTGCTGGGTGCGTTCGGGCTGTCGCACCGGCTGGATCACCTGCCGGGCAAGCTGTCGGGGGGGGAGAAACAGCGCGTGGCCATTGCGCGTGCGTTGGCGAACCGTCCGCGCATCCTGCTGGCGGATGAACCGACAGGCAACCTGGATGTGCAGACATCCGACACGGTGTTCGACGCGCTGATTGCGATGGTGCGCGATCATGGGGTCGCGGCCCTGATCGCCACACATAACATGGACCTTGCGGTGCGCATGGATCGTATCGTGACATTGCGGGATGGGCAGTTGGTGGAGGTCACGCCCACCACCGCATAACCGGCGCATGGGGCGTTGCCGCACCCTTGCACGCTGCGATAGAATGCGGGCATGTCCCATGCCAATTTCATCCACCTGCGTGTCCATTCCGCCTATTCGTTGAGTCAGGGGGCGATCCGCGTTCCTGAAATCATCAGCCTTGCGCATGAAATGCGCATGCCCGGTGTTGCAATTACCGATACGGGCAACATGTTCGGTGCGCTGGAATTTTCGCAATATTGTTCCAAAAAGGGGATACAGCCCATCATTGGCTGCCAGATCGCACTGCCCGCGCGGTGTGACAAACCCGGCAGCCCCGCCGAACCGATGGTCCTGCTGGCGCGGAATGAAACCGGCCTGATGAACCTGCAATACCTGTCCTCGGCCGGGTTTTTGCAGCATGAAACGGATGAACCGACGGTACCGCTCGACATACTATGCGATCGTGCGGACGGGCTGTTCCTGATGACGGGCGGCACGCGCGGGCCGCTGTTTCGCATGCTGGCCGAAGGGTTGGAGGCGGATGCCGCGCGGCTGCTGGCACGACTGCATGCGGCATTCGGGCGGTATATGGCGGTGGAACTGCATCGTCATGGCCTGTCGGTCGAACGTGCGGTGGAACCGGGGATGATCGCGCTGGCGGATCGTGCGGGTATTCCGCTGGTGGCGACGAACGAATGTTTCTTTCCCCGACCGGATATGTACGAGGCGCATGATGCCCTGCTGTGCATTGCGCAGGGGCGTACGATGGCTGAACAGGATCGCTGGCGTGTAACGCCCGAACACTGGTTCAAGCCGCCGCACATGATGCGTGAACTGTTCGCGGACCTGCCAGAGGCCTGCGACAACACGCTGGAAATTGCGCGCCTGTGCGCGATCAAGGTGGAGACGCGCAAACCGTTGCTGCCGGTCTGCCCCAAGGTGGCGCCCGGTGCGACGGAGGATGAAACCTTGCGCAGCATGGCGCGCGACGGCCTGGAACGTCGCCTTGCGCGCATGGATATTGATGAACAGACACGCCAGACCTATGAGGAGCGGTTGGCTTTCGAGCTGGATATTATCGCCCGTATGGGATTTCCGGGCTATTTCATGATCGTTGCGGACTTCATCCAGTGGGCGAAGGCGCATGACATTCCGGTCGGGCCGGGACGTGGGTCGGGTGCGGGATCGCTTGCGGCATGGGCGCTGACGATTACGGATATCGACCCGATTCCGTTCAACCTGCTGTTTGAACGGTTCCTTAATCCCGAACGCGTGTCGATGCCTGACTTTGATATTGATTTTTGTCAGGACCGACGTGACGAGGTCATCCGTTATGTCCGGCAGGAATATGGCCCCGACCGTGTGGCGCAGATCATTACGTTTGGAAAGTTGCAGGCCCGCGCCGCAGTGCGCGACGTGGGGCGGGTGCTTGGCCTGTCGTTCGGCATGGTCAACAAGGTTGCCGAACTGATCCCCAATAACCCGGCCAAGCCTGTTACCCTGAAACAGGCAATCGACGGGGAGCCGCGCCTTCAGGAAATGCGCGACAATGACGAGACATTGCGCCGCCTGATGGAAATCGCCCTTCAACTGGAGGGGCTGTTCCGGCATGCCAGTACGCACGCAGCCGGTGTCGTGATCGGGGATCGTGAGCTTGTGGAGCTTGTGCCGCTGTATCGCGATCCAAAAAGCGACATGCTGGTCACGCAGTACAACATGAAGTTCGTGGAGCAGGCGGGACTGGTCAAGTTCGACTTCCTTGGCCTGACAACCCTGACGATCCTGCAACGCGCGGCGCAGTTCCTTGAGCGGCTGGGCGTGACAGTGGACCTTGCCGCATTGCCGCTGGATGATGCGCTGACCTATGACATGCTGGCGCGCGGTGATACCGGCGGGGTGTTCCAGTTCGAAGGGGCGGGCATGCGCGACGTGCTCAAGCAGATGCGCCCGACCCGGCTGGAGGATCTGATCGCGGCGGTGGCGTTGTACCGACCGGGTCCGATGGCCAACATCCCCGATTATTGCAGGCGCAAGCATGGGGAGGCATGGGAGCCCCCGCACGAGGAAATCCGCGATATCCTGTCCGAGACCTATGGCATCATGGTCTATCAGGAACAGGTGATGCAGATTGCGCAGAAGATGGCCGGCTACAGCCTTGGCGGTGCGGATCTGCTGCGCCGTGCGATGGGCAAGAAGATCCGTGCGGAGATGGACCAGCAACGCGTGATCTTTACCGAAGGGGCGACCAAGCGCGGTATCGAGCATGACAAGGCGGTCGAGGTTTTCGACCTGATGGCCAAATTTGCCGACTATGGCTTTAACAAATCCCATGCCGCGGCCTATGCGCTGGTGTCGTACCAGACGGCATGGATGAAGGCCAATCATCCGGTGGCCTTTCTGGCGGCATGCATGTCTCTGGCGCGGGAAAAAACCGAAAAGCTTGCGGCCCTGCGGCAGGAGGCCGAGCGTCTGGGCATCAAGGTCCTGCCGCCAGACATCAATGCGTCGGATGCGGATTTCACGGTGGAAAAACTGCCGGATGGGGAATATGGCATCCGTTACGCTCTGGCGGCGGTCAAGAAGGTGGGGCTGAGTGCGATGCAGGCACTTGTCGCCGTGCGTGGCGAACGCCCATTCGCCGATATGACGGATATCGCCGCGCGCATCGACCCGCGGAATGTGAACAAGATGCAGTTGGAAAACCTGGCACGTGCGGGGGCGTTCGACACCATCCTGCCCAATCGTGCGCAGGCCTGTGCCGCAGCCGAAACGGTGTTGCGCCGTGCGCAGTCCCACGCGCAGGAGGCCGCAAGTGGCCAGATCGGCCTATTTGGTGGCGGGGGGGAAGCCACCGCGCAAGAAACATTGCGCCTGCCTTCGGTCCCGGACTGGCCTGAATTCGACCGCCTGAACATGGAGGCCGACGCCATCGGCTTTCACCTGACGGCCCATCCCCTGGATTCCTATGGTCCGTTGATGCGGCGTCTGGGCGTTGTGAAATCCACCGGGTTGGAGACTGCGGCGGCCGCAGGCATTACGCGTGTGAAAATCGCGGGATGTGTGGTCGATCGCAAGGAACGGCCAACACGGACCGGTAACAAGATGGCGTGGGTCCGCCTTTCGGATGCCAGTGGCGGGTGCGAGGTCACATTCTTTTCCGAAGTCCTGTCCCGCTCGCGCGAGATCCTGAGCGCGGGGAATGCAGTTGTTGTAACGGCGGAACTGCGACTGGATGGGGAGGCATTGCGCATTACCGCGTCCGATGTGATGGAACTTGAACAGGCAGCGGCAGATGCTGCGGCTGAATTGCGGATATGGTTCGACCGTGCGGATGCCATTGTGCCCATCCGTGATATTTTGCAGGGACATAGTGGGGGGCGCGGGCGTATTATCCTGCTGCCTTCGGTGGCGGAAACGAGGGATGTGGAGGTAACGTTAGGCGAACGTTACCGCGTGACGCCACGTATCGCGCAGATGATCAAGTCGATTGAAGGTGTGGGCCGCGTTGAACAGTTTTAGAGACTGTTTCAAGAATTGGACCAGTAATGCGCTGAAATCATAAGAGACTGTTTGAAAAGTCAGGCTTGATAACATACTGTAATTATAAAGATTTTTGGTGAAGCTTTTTCTAAAAAGCTTCAGAAGACGCCGCCTTTTTGAAAAAAGGCGGCGCCCAAAAGCTTTGCTTATTTTTTATCAATGATTTGGGTTCAAACAGTCTCTAAAGATTTGTGGAGAGTTAAAGGCAACGTCTTTTTAAACCTTTTCTTTCAAATCTTTCACGTTTCCTTGCCTGAACCGGTCGTGTCAGATCTTCGACAGGGTTTGTCGGGTGTGCGCATGACAGGTTCCAGTCCACGCGCGTATCGCGCGAGAGTGTGAACAGCCCCGTCCCGGTCCGTGCGAAACTCCTTCATATGAGGCGACGTTCATCACAGGTCATCCGATGTAATTCCCAGAAAGGGGAGACACTCAATGACCGAATCCAATTTCTTTACCCGTGCGGGTGATTTCCTGACCGGTGCGACGGGCGATCAGTCGGGCCTGATTACCGTGCTCAATGAAATGCTGGGGCCGATCACGCGCAAGGACCAGCCCACACGGCTGGAGACGCGTTCCCGCACCCCCGATGTGTTCGATGCCGTGTCACAGTGGCAGGAGCGCGACAATCCTGCACCTACGACCGAAAGCATGATCCATGCCCTGTTTTCCCCTGAGGAAATCAGGAAATTTTCGGAGGAGACTGGTTTGTCTTCTCCCGCCGCGATGGAAATCCTGAAGGTGATCGTGCCCCTGTGCGCGCGCGATCGTAAAAAGCGGCAACTGCGCGCATCTGATACTGCCTGAACGCTCCGACCGGGGAGGGGAAGATGAAAATTCCATCTGTATATCTGGTGTTTCTGCCATGGCTTATGCCCGTTTCCATCGCCGGTATGGGAATGGGATGGCATATGGAATGAAGGCAGGGGCTATGGCTCGTGCCATTCCACGACCGCTCTGTGCATCATCGTGAAACCTGATGGTTCATGCACAGAGATCGGTCATAGGTCACTTCTGTGCCTGTAGGGCATGTGGGATCAGGCGGATTGGGGTGGAGACGCGTATCGCGGGAGGGCATGTCCTTTTCCGCCTTCCATCGGCAGGTGCGCCTGCGGGTATCAAGGGGCAGTGTGTTTTTTACCCGGATTGATGCGCATCATGCACACTGTCCGAACATGCGCTGATGAGGATTAAGGTATTTTTGGAAAATGCAGAAATATTCTGTAGATCTAGGAGATTGCCGACTGCGTGGCCTTTCCATGGAAAAGCCCCGACCTGCATGCGCAGTGCCGGGGCCATTGTAAGGGGGAAATGCCGAACGTGGCGTTACTGAAAGCGGATCAGGTGGGCGCGGCGGTCCCGTCCCAGGTCATAGGCCCCGCCCTGTTCAAGGATGGCCTGGTGGATACGGTCCACCCGTTCGGTATGGCGACGGCCGCGACGTTTCTGCGCGATGCCCCGCGCCTGAAGGTTTCTGCTGCCGGCAGCACGTCCAATTTCGTGTTTAAGCTGCCCCATCAGAATATTCGTTTTTGCAAAGAGCATGTCCGTGAACTGATACATGTCACCTTCTCCTTGATGGTGGCCGCACTTTGATGGGCGTCCATCACAAGATGAGCATAACGCATTCCTGATATGCAATAAAAAACATACTCGTGGAGCGTGTAATTTTGTTGCGGATCAGTCCGCATGGATATCATCCAGCCGGTCGAGGCGGCGCAGGCCGGGAAACATCCGCATCCACAGCAACGTGACCACGATGGTGCCCGCCCCGCCCAGCGCCACGGCCTCCACCGGGCCGACAAGTGATGCCAGCATCCCGCTTTCGAATTCCCCCAGTTGGTTGGAGGACCCGATAAACAGCATGTTGACGGCGGAGACGCGCCCACGCATGGAATCGGGCGTGCGTAGCTGTACCAGCGCCCCACGTACGACCACGCTGATGACATCGGCCGCCCCAAGGACCGCCAGCGCAAAGATCGACAGCGGCATGGAGGTGGAAAAGGCGAAGACGATGGTTGCCACGCCAAATGTCGCGACGGCGGCGAACATGAAGGCGCCCGCATGTTTGTTGAGTGGTTTCCACACAAAGAACAGGGCACACGCGACAGCCCCCATGGCCGGCGCCGCCCGCAGCAGGCCCAGCCCGGTGGGGCCTGCATGCAGGATGTCGCTGGCATAGACAGGCAGCATGGCCGTCGCCCCACCGAGGAGCACGGCGAACAGGTCCAGTGAAATCGCCCCCAGCATGTCGGGGCGTTCACGCATGAAATGCCAGACCTCCATGAACATGGAAACCGACAGCGGCTGGCGTGCCCGTGCCATGTTGCGCAGGGGAAGGAGGAACGTGCCCAGCATGGCCATGCCAAAGCCAAGCGCACAGACCATATAGCACACGCCCGCCCCCGCACCGTAAAGCACCCCCCCCACCGAAGGCCCCGTCACCGCCGCCGCTTGGAACAGGGAGGATGAGACCGCGGCGGCGCGTGGAAACATGTGCGGCGGTACGATGGAGGGAAGGAAGGTCTGCTGGCATGGCATTTCAAATGCCCGCGCCGCGCCGAAGACCATGACCATGGCGTAGATCATGCCCGGTGTCGTCCACCCCCCGAATGCGGCGATGGCCATCACCAGTGCGGAGGTGGCCTCGACCGCCTGGCATGTCATGGCGATGCGGCGGCGGTTCATATGGTCGGCCGCATGTCCCGCCACCATGGTCAGGCAGATCATGGGCAGGAACTGCGCCAGTCCTACCATCGCAAGGGCGCGCGCGCTGTGGGTCAGGGCATAGATCTGCCAGCCCACTGCCACCGCCTGCACGCATGATGAAAAGGAAGATGACGTCCGCGCCATCAGGAACGCCAGAAGGCCGGGATGATGCACCAGCCGGCCTGGTGGCGGGGTGGGGGCGCCACCGGCGCAATCCCCTGCAATGTTGTGCGCGTCGGGGCGCGCATCGGCGGTGTCGGTGGCGTGGGCCGGCGGGGGGATGTTTCCCGGTGGGGCGGGAAAATTCTTCGATCGCGTCATGATGCCCTACGCTATAGCAGCCAGAGGGGTGAATTCGACACGAATTCCCTATCGAAAAGGAATGATCGCAGGTTTACAAGATGACGCGAACACAGGCAGAAACATTCCCATGACAGACCTTGCGCAGCCCCCCGTACCGGACATGTCCGCACCGGATGTTTCCGCCGGTGCCGGGATGGACGGGCACCTTGATATCCGGGTCGGCACGATACTGGAGGCAAGCCCGCTTCCCGATACGTATCGTGACACCTATCGGCTGCGA
The DNA here is from genome assembly GCF_014843995.1 of Novacetimonas hansenii. Taxonomy (NCBI): domain Bacteria; kingdom Pseudomonadati; phylum Pseudomonadota; class Alphaproteobacteria; order Acetobacterales; family Acetobacteraceae; genus Novacetimonas; species Novacetimonas hansenii. Next base: position 1,419,076 of record NZ_CP062147.1, read on the forward strand.
ATCGATTTCGGGCCGCATATTGGCGCACGCACGTCGGCCGTGCGGGTCAATCACCGCTATACGCCATCACGGCTGGCGGGGCGGCAGGTCTGTGCGATTGTCAATGTGCCGCCACGCCAGATCGGCCCGTTCCGGAGCGAGGTCCTGACCCTGAGCATGCGTGACCAGAAAGGGGAGGCGGTATTGATCCGTCCGGACAGTCGCGTCCCCGACGGAGGAAAACTGTTCTGATGGCAACCAGTTATGCAACTGTTACGTGGGACCAGCTTCATCGCGACGCCCGCCAGTTGGCGGCGGAGCTTATGCCGCGCGGCCCATTCCGGGGGATCGTGGCGATTACGCGCGGTGGCCTGATCCCGGCTGCGATCATTGCGCGGGAACTGGATTGCCGCCTGATCGAGACGGTGTCCGTCGTCACCTATGACGAGGAACAGCAGGGCAGCGCGACCGTCATCAAGCAGCCGGAGGCCGCAGGCGACGGGGAAGGTTTCCTGATTATCGACGATCTGGTGGATTCTGGCGTTACGGCGCAGGTCGTGCGCGGGCTGCTGCCCAAGGCGCTGTTCGCATGCCTGTATGCGAAACCTGCCGGCCGGTCCCTGACGGACCTGTTTGTGGTGGAGGTGCCGCAGGAAACATGGGTGCTGTTCCCGTGGGATACCGCGCCGCTGTTTATCCCGCCCCTGGCACGCAGGGATGATACCCCCAGATCCTGACCCAATCTGGCGCGGTGGCATGGCATAATATGTGGCGTTATACGTGGCGTTCACGGGAATGCGTTGTCGTCCCACCGTGTTTTCATGGCCGTGCGGGTTGTCATCAAAGGGGGCAAAGCGATACTTTTTTCAATAAGGTGCTTGCCAGCGCGGCCAATGACACATAGTTTCCCCCACATGGTGACGGGGCGTGGCGCAGCCTGGTAGCGCGCGTGTTTTGGGTACACGAGGCCCCCGGTTCGAGTCCGGGCGCCCCGACCACCATAATGGGAGATCGTTTTAATGCGTGCCCGGATTTACCAGGAAGCAAAGACAGCCACACAGTCGGGTCAGGCCAATACCCATACATGGGTGCTGGAATATGGTCAGACGCAGCCCCGGCATGTTGATGCCCTGATGGGATGGACCGGCAGCCGCGATACATTATCGCAACTGCGCCTGCAGTTCCCAACACAGGATGCTGCCGTCGCCTATGCCCGGCACAATAATATTGGCTATGATCTGGAACTGCCTGTTCCACGTGTGCGCAGGCCCAAGGCTTATGCCGATAATTTCCGTTCCGACCGTATCCAGAACTGGACGCACTAGCTTCCATCTGGCACAAGGGGGGTGCTCCGCGCCCTTAGCTCAGTTGGATAGAGCAACAGCCTTCTAAGCTGTGGGTCGTTGGTTCGAATCCAACAGGGCGCGCCATTTTTCAATGACTTAGCCTTCAAAAAAAGTTTGCACGATTGGCATGTGGTTTGCAGATGGTTTGCACATGCATCATGGGTCATCCCAGACGTCCGCGTGTTGCTGCAATCGAGACGACCTTGCTGATCTTGCGGTCCTGGTGCCGCTCCCACAGTTGCATGCCAGCGATCGCGACCTCGGTGCGGCGGGGCAGGTACGTGTCGATGATTCTCTGGCAGTAGTCGATGCCGTGACCGCTGATGGAGGCGATCTGGGGTGTCGTGGCCCCGGCCTCGGCCAGGCGCACGATCCCGGTGCGGCGCAGGTCACGGCGCTGGCGATGATTTTCCTGAAGGTGGGCGCGGACTTCGTCCTTCGTCAGGCCCTCTTTGAACAACTGCTTTGCCGTGCTGAACGCCATCTGTCGCACGACCTGGTCCCACGCACGGCTGAAATTGCGTCGGGCCCAGGGCCGGCCCGTCGGGCTTGGCACCAGCAGTCGGGGGGCAGGGCTGCCTGTCCGGGCGACCCTCCTGCCGGTCCTGCCTGCCGTTTCCTGCTCGATCTGTCGCATCCGTTCACGAATGCGACTCGCCAGCCTTTCATGGATGGGAACATCCAGCAGCGTGCCCGTCTTGGACTGACGCAGGGCAATGAACAGGCGCCCATTGCGTTCCGAAATCAGCGACGCATCCATGGACAGCACGTCGCTCGGTCGCTGAACGGTATAGAGCAGCAGCATGTAAGCCAACTGGAGTGTCGGCCGGGCGCGCTCTACAAACGCGTCCTCCATTTCATAGCTCCAGATCTGTACACGGCTGGGGATGCGCAATCGGCCAAAACGTTCTGCGACATTTTCGCTGACAATGCCCTGATCCACGGCACCGGAAATGGTCAGTTCATCGGGCTTGTCAAAGAGGACGGCAGTCCATGCCGGATCGCGTTCAGGGGCAGCACCGTGATGCGCGACGGGCGCAGGGTCGGGCTGGCGCGTGGATCGATGGCATGGACGCCCCCCCATGATGATGCCTGACCGACTTCCATTCTGGCCGCGCTACCTGACCAAAAAACTGGCGGCGTTCTACCTTGGGGTAAGTGCCTCGACCTTTGATGACGAGGTGAAACAGGGGTGGTGGCCCCCTGCCCGGCCCCGCGGTGGTCGAGGAGGACGGTTAACGTGGGACCGCATGCTGCTCGACCTATATGCCGACCGCGCTTCCGGGATCGGGGTGGGGGCACCGGCTGCAACCGGCGCCCCCGTTCCTGCGGAACGCCTGGTCACGACGCCATCTCTAGTGGAGAGAATGAATGCCACGCTTCCGCAGAACCGGACTGAACATCGTGCGCAAGAAACGCCACGACGGTTCGGTAATTGAATATTTCTATGATCGTGCGACCAAGAAATTCCTTGGTCATACGCGTGAGGCGGCCCTTGAGCGCCTGAACTTTCAGGACCCATTGACCGAGGCGGGCATTGTGCCCGGATCCATTAGCGCCCTGATCGTGGATTACCTGGCCGACGAAGAAGCGCAGAGCCGCCTGCGCGCCAGCACCCGGCGACTGTATCGCGGGTATCTCGACCGCATGCGCGATGATTGGGGCGACATCGCGGCCAGGGCGATTACCCGACAGGAAATCATGGCGATCAAGAAGCGCATGCTGGGCACCCCGCGCAAGGCCAACCAGATTCTGTCGCTGTTGCAGATCCTGCTGGCCCGCGCCAAGGATCTCGACGTCGTAGATCTCACGACCGAACTGCAGGTCCTGAAACAAGCCCTGCGCAATACGGTGTTGTTCTGTCATCGTGCGCCTCTTGCCCGGATAATCTCCCGCTCCACGCGTGACAGGATCCAGTGCAACACCGGAACCGGCATCGACCAATCCCGCCGCAATGATCTGTCGGCAGGCGAACTGGATGGCCCCGATCTGTCGGCGCTGCGAATAGGTCCAGTCGTAGGTTTCCTCCACACTGAGTTCGTGCAGGCATCTCAGATTGGCAGTGGCTGGATCAGCGAGACGCCGCTCCAACTCGTCTTTGATACGCCAGCGGCCTTCATGGGTGGCGACCATGGAAGGGGGCGTATATTTCAGAAATCCCGACCACTCCCGACCGTACAGATCGTGCCACAGACTTAACCAGCGTTCCCAACAGGGGTCATATCGATAGATACGATCCACATCACAATCGTCGATCCAGGTGCGGTAGATGTCACTTTCGGAAATCTTGACGACAAACCTGCGTGGATCTGTCGCCGTCAGGTCATCACAAAAATCGTCCTGTGTGCCGGCAGCAACCGCCCGTCGATAGTCCTGGCAGGTATGGCGATAGCCGTTGCGCAGTTTCGTGCGGATGGTCTCGTACCGTTTACGGCCGTCTTTTTCGACCAGGACGTTGCGCAATCTCTCGGTACCGTTCAACTCCTCAATGACGGGTGCATTCGCCCAGGTGATGATGTCCTGCAACGTGCGCACCTCGTCATAGGCTCGGGCTTTTCCTGATTTTTCCATCAGGTATTCGAACTCAGCATCGACGGCCCATGTGACGGCCCCCGCGAACGTCGCGCACGCAGGAAAGCAGGTCAGGATGATATCGTCGAAATCACCACACAGGATCAGTTTCCCCCGTATCCACGTCAGGTTGAACCAGTAGGCTGATCCACCGCTCGGTTTCCGGAAATGGAAGGTACGGGTTTCGGCCTCCACCATCTGGTGATTGGTGATTTCAGGCGGTGTCGTAAGGCGCGTCATGGCAGGCACCCGACGAATAACAGCACCAACACACCCCAGATCACCGAAAACAGCAGGGCGTAGGCCGCAACCTCCTCGGCCGTTGGCAGGCGGTCGCGCAGGCGTTCGGCCTGCCGTCCTGACAGCGGCATCATGGCGTGGCGCAACTGCCGGGTCGTCGGACGTGTCCGGGACGTTTCGCAATGATTGCGGGAACTGCGGACTGGACGGGCAATCGGGGGCGCTGCAACTCTCCGGGTCCGGGGGTGTCGGGCCGGGGGGCGTGGGCGGCGCACGGTCGGGGGATCTGGGCGGTGTGTCCGGTGCGGCCCCCGGTGCAGGTGGCGGGGGTGCGTATGACTCTGGCTTTACCGGGAATTCGTATGCGGGCGGTAACGGTGCGTCAGGCCAGTTTTATTACAAATGGCTGCCGTAACGGCATGTCAGGGCACGGACCTGTCCCGGCGGGGGCGTGGGGCGGGGCGTCGGCCATTCCACCGCACGCGATTCACATAATGCAGCCGGGTGATGTGCGGATGCACAGGATTGGCGGCGGCGATGGGGGCCGTGGATCGGGGATCGCCTGCAAAATCAAACTCAACAGCACCGGCGCATTTCATGGCCGTGATGGGGAACATTCATGACAACCACAACAGTGCAGACCTATGCCGTTTACCTGACGGCCGCGACCAGCGCGCATCCGGCCGGATACGTGGTCGATAACGTCGAATGGGACGGTGCCTCCGCATGGACGCCCCCAGCAGGGACCACCCTCATTGCTGACCCCGATCGCAAATACCCGATCGGCAGCACCTATGGCGCGCCCGCAGCCGCCACGACAGCAACAACGACAGCAGCCACGGTCACGCCCACGACGACAACGCCCACGACAGCCACCACGACCACGGCGGCAACCACGACTGCGGCGACATCCACCACGACCTGACGGCGCACTGCATGGATCATGCCCTGTCATATGCGCCTGCCATACGCACCTGCCATCACCGTCCCTTGGGGCGGTTTTTTATTGCCTGGAACAAAGATGACCGAAGATCCGGATGTGCAAGACATCCTCGATGACCATGGGGAACGTATTGGCTTCCTCGAACGCTGGCGCAACAGTGCTGACGGAAAGATTGACGACACCCGTCGGGAGGTCGGGGCCATCCGGGCCGAAATGCAGGCCCAGTACGCCGCGACATCGTCCGCACTGGATCGGCAGTCACGCGACATGCAGGGCCTGACCCGTCAGCTTGCCGAACATACCGGCGCGCAGAAAGAGCGGAACCGGCTGGACCAGGACGCGCTGACGAAGGCGCGGATTGCCGAAAGCCGCTGGAAAAAGCGATCCGCCGTCCTTGGCATCATCTTCACGCTGCTGGCCATGGTCGGGGGCACCCTGCTGTCGAGCCAGACATGGGATGACTATTTCTTCGCCAATGTCCCGTTCCTGCATCGTCCCCATGTCATCGGGTCCCCCCAATGACCGGCCTGTGTATCGCGCAGTTCCGGCATGAAATCGTCGCCCCCGCCCTGGCGCATATCGGGCTGGGCGGGGATGCGGCGGTCAGCCTGCTGACCGGGACGGCGCTGGTGGAAAGCGGCCTGACCTATGTGGCGCAGGTCGTATCAGGGGGCACCGGCCCCGCGCGTGGCCTGTGGCAGATGGAACCCTTCACCCATGACGATATCTGGGCCACGTTCCTGTCGGATGCGCGCATGGCCTCCCTGCGCGGGGCGGTGCTGGACCTTGCCTCCCAATGGCCCGCGCGGGTGTCCCAGCTTCCGGGCAACCTGCCCTATGCCTGCGCCATGGCGCGGCTGAAATATTACCGCGCGCCGGGTCCGCTGCCTGCGGCCGATGATGCGGCGGCGCAGTGCCGGTACTGGAAATCCAACTACAACACGGCGCTGGGCGCGGGGGCGGCGGATGGGCCGCATATCGCCCTGTTCCAGCGCGCGATCGAGGCGTGACCATGGATCCACCCACATTTCTGCAAGATGTCCTGTCGATGCTCCCGACGCAATATGCCGGGGATGTCGCCGTGATCGTGTCCTTCCTGATCTCCACCTGCGCCCTGATCGCACGGTTCTGGCGCCCGCCGGATCCCGCATCCCGCTGGGTCGTGGTCTGGACAGTCGTGACCGCCATCGCCCAGGCGCGCGGATGGAATCTGCCCGCCTACCAGCCGGGGAAAAAGGCCGCGATGGTCCCGACGACGGTGCCGCGCCAGACGGTCGAGCAGCTGCTCGACGTGCCGCCGGGCTCGACCCGTCCGGGCAAGCCCCCGGCGCGGGCATCCCCGCCCGGCTGACTGACCGGTTCCGGATCAATCACCCATCCCCAACCGCCCGAGAGGCGGTTTTTTCATATGGAGACGCCAGACATGGCTGACGACACCACCACCACCATTCCCGCCCTTGAACGCCTGATCGAAACCGCCCTGGGCCAACGCGACACGACCGCCACGCAGGCCGATATCGCCCTGGCGGGCAACCTGCTGCAGACGCTGATCCCGGTTGTTGTCGAAAAGGCGGCGCCGAATCTGGACCTGTCCGGCATCGATGCGGCCCTGACCAGGATCCTGACCGGCATCACGGACCTGAAAACCGCAATCGAAGCAAAGCCCGCCACAACGGCCGCCACGGTTGCGCCCGCCACGGTCGCGATCCCGCATCCGATCGTACCGGGCCAGCCCGCACGCTGATCTGTCAACCTGATCCGGGCGATCTGTAAACCGGCCGCCGGACTGCCTCTATCCTGACACCTGAAAAATAGCCCACCCGTTTCCATGCAGAAATGGCCGTTTCCTGCGGCCTGTATGGATGGGTGGGCTATTTGCGTTTCCAGACTGGAAAACCAGCCCATGACCACATGTAAACCCCGTGCCCGATATGCTGCCCTGGCCGCCCTTGCGGGGCTTGCCGCCTGCGCCAGCAGCCCGCAGGGCAAGCTGCGGCAGTCGGTCTATGACATCGACAGCGCCTATCACGTCATTGCCGCCCCATGCCTGACGTGATGGCGGGCAAGCTGCCGGGCGTCACGTTGACGGCCGCCGAAAAGACGCTGGTGAAATCCGCAAGCCAGGGCGTGTTTGACGAGATCGCGTCCCTTGAAACCTCGATCGCGGGGGGAAGTTCGATCACCGCCCCCGCCGTTTCCGCGCTGGAGGCGGATTTTGCATCATTCGAAACCTGCTGGACCGGCGTCAAGGCCGGGCAGCAGCCCCCGGCCTGCGCCGGCATCGCCACCACAGCCACCACCAACACCACCACAGCGGGGAACTGACACATCATGGACGTCACGGAAATCGGCGCGATCGCCAGCGCGGCCAGCGCAGTGCTGGCCCTGATTGAAAAATACGGCCCCGAGGCATGGGCCACCATCAAGGAAGCGGTGGAAACCACCAAAAGCACCACCGGCCCCACCCTGGCGGAGATCGAGGCGATCTACACCAGGTGCAAGGCCGACAACGCCGCGATTCAGGCATCGTGAGCCTGTTTGTCGCGGGCCTGCTGGTCGGGTTCACCGGCGGCCTCATCTCGGCAGGTGCCGGGGTGGGGCTGTTCCTGTGGCGTCAGCAAAGGCGCGCACTGGCGGTGCGCATGGCGCTGGGAAGCCCGGATCACTGATCCGCTGTGGCTGTGCGAGAAATAGCAGCGCCACACTCAATGCTGCTGCCTGTCTGCCGCAATCCATAAAGCAGACTGGCAGTTATGGGGGGGGGAGCGGAATGTCGGCTTCTGGGTCAGAATCAGTCGTTTTCAAGATGGATCGTAGAAAATAGCATCCAGAAGAGCAGATCTACCATCCCATATTTGACCATTAATTCCACTAGGACGAGCAGAATTCCACCAGAGACTAGAACATATTGGCTCAATTAGTTCTTTCCAGTAGTTGTCTATATTTATTGCGGAAGCCGACAACCCAAGATGGGCACTAAGCCCAGCCTTATTGTGCTTGTCAATACATACGAAGCAATCCGGCCTTTTCATAGCCAGTAAACGGCTTGCGGAGGCAATGCCGCCTACACGAACTTCATCTTTGAACGCATTGCAATAATGTAAAACAAACTCATTGTAGTTATCTTGTGTAATTATTCCTGTTGGAGGAATACAATTTATGGCATCACTAATCTGCTTAGAGTTTTCATTGATTTTTTTTCTTAGAATACCAAAGCCGAACATACTACCAAACAACCCCCAATCCAGCCCGGTCAATTGACGCTCTTTCTCTCCAAGAGTTCCTGCTATAGCTTTGCGATCTTCCACGCCAAGATCTGAAAATGAGCTTACTTTATTGAGTAAAAACCGTGCTCTTCTAAGCACTTTAAGACGTTCTTTTAAATGATCTTCGCTGCGAACTTTTTTGATAAATTCATCCCAACTCATCTCTATAGGGTCTATGCCACCAGACGGGGTTTTAGGCCGCCTCAAACGAGTGAAATTTTCCAGTGATGTTCGTGCCACTTTAGTCGCAGCGTGCTGAATACGATAAGATCGTAGAAAATCAGCGTCTATGACAGAAGCCTGCTCCCAACACTCAGAAGATATAAACTTACGTACATTTTCAAAAATTTTTTCGTCAGATGTACCTTCAATTAAACAACACGCTTCTACGTTTCCACTCATTGCAGAATTGGTAAAATTTGCGCTACCTATAAGTATAGAAGATCTATTTCCAGATTCAAATAGATAAATTTTGGGATGAAATGTAGCTCCGTCAGGAGCTATGACCCGAACTGATTTCAACCCTACAAATTTTTTAAGAAATTCTGGCGATGTTTGATAAAAATGAGTACCGATAACTAGGCAAGATATTTTTTCTCTATACTGAATTAGATATTCTGAAACCGGATTATCGGATCCCCACGCTACAGACCAGTAGAATTTCTTGTATTCCTGCATTAAACGTTTCAACGTTTCTGCGATATATTCACTATGAACATAGTTTATATTCATTTCTTATCAATGCTTTCCTGTAAAAAATAAAAATTACAACAATCCAGAAGTTTATGACAAGATAAAAATTTCTTTTGGATCACAGAATATCAACCTGAAATAGATTTATTGTAAGATAACTAAAGTCTCTTTTGGGGAAGCGCTCTATCTTATATTTATGTCCGACATGAAGGCGACTGCCGCCTGTCTGCTCTTTTATCATTGAACAGGCAGGCAGCTTAGGGGGGGGAGCGGTAGGTCGGTTATCGGCAAGCGGTAACCGGAAGCAGCCATTCGGTGCGTTCATGTTCATGACTATTATCCGACCAGATCACGACGCTCCTTTGTGTCCACTCGGACGTCTATTATTGACGAAAGCGACTGTTTGTGGATTTTGAACTCAGTTTAGAACTGGACTCTGTCGCGAAAGAGTCATGATTACTTTGAGAAACCGCAACTTTCCGTCCTACGTTAGCCAACCGTCTCTCCCGCTCTTGGTGCGAACATTAAGAGAACAAAGGATCTTGTAAAGTGACTCTTTACAGTGTACGGTTTAAAGATAGCCGTGCGCAGGAGGCGAGCAAATGAGAGATGCAGTTCGCTTGAAAGATCCCATTCATCCTGGCTGGTTTGTTAAAAGCAAAATCATAGAAAATCATGGGCTTTCTGTGACTGACGCCGCACAGGCGCTTGGGGTTATGCGTCCAGCGTTGTCGGCACTGCTAAATGGTCGAGCACATCTCTCTCCCGATATGGCTTTGCGCATCGAGAAAGCTTTTGGCTTGTCTTTAGAAACACTCATGCAAATGCAAAATAGCTTCGACATTGCACAGGTGCGAAAACGGGCAGCTGACATCAAGGTTGTTCGGTTTGCGCCGAAATCGGCGTCTGCGAACAAGGTAAGGAATTCGTGATCTTGAAATCGTCAGTCAAAGTGAAAAAGGTCGCTCCAATTGAGATGGCAGTGACGTTTGACACAAAGCGCATCGAGCTTTCGCGCGCCCGCATCATGGCGCGTGCTTGGTCGGAGACGATCACGGAAACGCGCCGTACCAGCCAGGCAGCGTTGTTTGCGCGCGCGGCCATGGAGGCCTTCGCTGCCGACGTTGTGCCTGGCTTCGCCCTGAGCGGCCCGTTTGTCGCTGTGCGGGGAAGGCTAGATGCCACCGCACGCCAACTGGCGCAGTCGATTGGACAGGAAGCGACAGCGCTTCCCCTGCTGGAAGGCTGTCATTTCCTGACGAGCCTCTACACGGCGCTGCTCCCTGGTAAGGAGCGCAGCGCCCTCGGCGCCTTTTATACGCCGCCGGCTTTGACGCATCGGCTACTCGATCTCGCCGGCGAGGGCGGCTTGGACTGGTCGAGCGCGCGCGTGCTCGATCCGGCGAGTGGTGGCGGCGCCTTCCTGCTTGAAGCGGCCACGCGCATGCGCCATGCGCTTGACGGCAGCGAACCGGCTTTCATCCTCGCCCAGCTAGGCACCCGCCTCTCGGGCTTCGAGCTTGATCCTCATGCGGCGGGGCTATCGCAGGCCGCCCTGGAAGTCCTGCTGTCCGACTTGAGTGCGGCGAGCGGCCGCAAGGTGCCCGTGTTCGTGAAAGTCTGCGACACGCTTGAGGAAACGCCAACGGCGCAGTTCGATCTCGTGGTCGGCAACCCGCCTTATGGCCGAGTAACGCTAACCGCTGCGCAACGCAGCCGTTATGCGCGTGGCCTTTACGGCCATGCCAACCTCTACGGCGTCTTCACCGACATCGCCCTGAGGTGGGCGCGGCCAGAAGGTATGATCGCCTACCTCACCCCAACGAGCGTGCTGGGTGGGCAGTATTACACCGCCTTGCGCCAGCTTCTCGCGGCAGAAGCGCCGCCGGTCGCAATCGACTTCGTGCATGCCCGGCGCGGCGTTTTCGAGGATGTGCTGCAGGAAACTTTGCTCGCGCTCTACCGCAAGGGTGGGGAACGTCAGCGTTTCCAAGTCCATTACCTCAACGTTGATAACGAGCGCGAAGCGCGCCTGACCAAAAACGGCAAGGTCAGTCTGCCTGACGATGCCGGTGCGCCTTGGCTTGCGCCGCGCGAACCCGCCCATGTGGGATTGATCAAGGCAGCAGAAGGCATGGCCGCACGCCTTTCTGATTGGGGCTATGGCGTGTCAACCGGCCCGCTCGTCTGGAACAGGTTCAAGCCGCAAATGCGTGGCCGCGCGGCGCGCGGCCGGCATCCGCTTATCTGGGCGGAAGCAGTGACAGCAGACGGCCGTTTCATTTTTCGCGCCGAGAAGAAGAACCATGCGCCTTACTTCAAGACAGAAGCTGGGGATGGCTGGCTGGTCGTCGATCAATCCTGCGTGCTCGTGCAACGCACGACGGCCAAGGAGCAACTGCGACGCCTGATCGCGGCCGAGCTGCCGCAGTCGTTCATCGACGCGCACGACGGAGTTGTCATCGAAAACCACCTGAACATGGTACGCGCAATCGGTAAGCCGAAAGTGACACCCGCAGCGGTCGCGGCCGTGTTAAATAGCGATGTGGTCGACCAGATATTCCGCTGCATCAGCGGAAGCGTCGCCGTTTCCGCGTTCGAGCTGGAATCCATCCCGCTGCCGCCCTTCTCTGCCATAGCGCCGATCGAGCGTCTGGTCGCGAAGGGCGCGACACGCGCGGCGATCGAAAAGGTCCTATGCGGCCTCTATGGCCTCAAAGCATGACATTGCCTGCTCTGCTGTCCTGGAACGACATTCACGCCCGCCTTCCCGAGATATTCCCGGAGGGCTCCGCGAACCGCGAGCGTTCGGTCTGGGAAATCGCCGCCAAGACCATCTTCGTGATGCTCTATGCCGGTGCGGTCGAAGGCGCAGAGCGGTGGATCAGGCCCGATCAGGTCACACGCATGACGGACGAGCAGGCCACACAGGCGGGTGACGACGCGCGCGATGCCTGGGCGAAAGCCTCGATCAAGCCAAGCAAGGCCGATGTGCCGGGCCGTTGGTATGCCGTGAACACGCGGGAATCCATCCGCGACGACACGATCCGCTATGCTCTGATCCAGAACGGCGCCGTCATCGAGCGCCCCGGCCTGGCCACCACGTCACCGGCGGGACGTTATGCCCTGCAGGGTGATTTCACGGCGCTGCTGGCGCCCGATCTCAATGAGGCCACGTTCATCGCGAAGGCGGCAGCCTGGCGGGAAAAGCACCTTAATGCTGGCGCGCTCGCGCGCATCGCGATCGTGCGCAAAGGCGCCGCCGGCGGCGGTGCCTACGAGCTGGTGACGTTCCCCAACGGCGAGACACGGCGCATGGGGGCCGGGCCGAGCGCCGACATTTCAAAGGCGGTCATAGAGGTCTTCGCGCCGAAATTCCTGACAAAGCCCGGTGTCATTACCTTGAGCGAAAGCGGCAACAAGGTCGTGGCGCGGGATGATGAACTGGCCAAGGCGATCGGCCTGACGATCCCGGCCGACAAGAGCCTTCCTGACATCGTGCTGGTCGATCTCGGCCCGCAGCACCCGCTGCTGATCTTCGTCGAGGTCGTGCACACGGACGGCCCCGTCAACGATGCCCGAAAAACTGCGCTCCTGCAGATTGCCGAAGGTGCCAGATTCGCACCGCAGCACGTCGCCTTCGTGACGGCCTATCTTGATCGCGCCTCGCTTACTTTCCGCAAGACAGTCAGCGGCCTTGCCTGGGGCAGCTATGCCTGGTTTGCGTCAGAGCCGGATAACCTCATCATCTTCAGCGGGAAGCCGCACCAGATCGAAGGCGGCTGATGGCGTGCCGCGCGCGACAGTGGGGCCACCATCCGGGAACTCGGGGAAGTGACGGGCTGAAGCCCAATACAGTCCACGCTGCCCTCTCAACCCCTCGATTCAGCGGGCGCAGTATCGCGGTTGAACTGGTCGGGGAGGCAAGGCGCTATCGGATAACGACGGATTAGCTGCGTCGCGCGAAGGCGAGCACACGTTTGCTGAAATGTGTCAGCTCTTGGTCGTTGATGGCTTCCGTTTCATAGGCAGCATTGGTGTCGTGGTGGAAGCGGTTCGCGTAGGCGAGCAGCGCGCGCAGTTCGTCGATATCGGGCTGGCTCAATATTTGGTTCTGCTGCCCGGCGCGCTGCTGGCAAATGCCAAGGAACGGCCCGAGCAGCATGCCTGGTTGAAATGTGGCCGGGTAGGCCACGCGCATAAAGGCTTCGAGGATGTGGCGCAGCGCAGCGGCGACACGCCGCTTGACCGCCGGGTCCGCCGCGTGAAGGTGTGCTTGCACAAGGGCGTGCCGCCGGTCGTGTTCGGTGATGCAGTCTTGGTTTACGTCCCAGAGGCGCGGCAACTCGACCTCGGCTATCGCGGTTCATCGTTGAACGTACCCGGTTCGGTGGGCGGCAAAGTGCAGGCGGGCGACCGCGCACCCGATGCACCCTGTCGCGGACAGGGTGGGCAGCGGACACGGCTGTTCACGGTTTTTAAAGGGCCTTACTGGACCTTGCTCGGCTATCAGCCACGTGACCGCCCGTCGGGCATCGCGGGGATCCGTATCGTCACCGTCGGCGCGGGGCAGGAACTCGTCGACGATAATGGCCATATTGCCGAGGCATACGGGATCGACCCTGGTCAGTGGGTGCTCGTGCGTCCAGACGGTTACATCGCCGGGATTTTTTCCTCCGATGGGCTTGAACCGCAGCTTTCGCAATATCTCGCGCAAATGCTGCCGTTACGCCCGGTTGATATGTTTGAAGGGTCATGATCGGGGGGGGGTAAACAGAATGTCTGCTTCAACAGCGAACGTCCAATGCATCAACGAAATATTGGACAAAATTTCTGGACGATTTATTGCTGGACAGCTAATCATTTTTGTGCTCAAAATGCGCACGTCGAGAGCAAGGAAGCTCAGGCAATCGAGAGGAGTAACTTTTGATGATGACAAAACAGGAATTTGCTGAAGCGCTCACGGCTCTTCATTGGTCACAGCGTGGTCTGGCAGAGATTTTAAACACTCATCCGACAACTGTCCGTCGATGGGCAAATGGAGAGCAGGATTTACCTGATGCGGTTACGCAATGGTTAAATGAACTCAAACGAGTTCTCGTTGATAAGCCCCGCCCAAGCGGATGGGAAATACCCAATAACAGTGTTGGAAATGATGATTTTTTGACTGTGGTAATTCCTAAATATACCGAATCTTTGGTGGGATGGATTAAATTCGTATCACGAAAAAACGGATTACATGTTCATGACTTTCCGGAAATTTCCGACGTAGTTCTTCGTATAGAAAATTCTAAAAATAGCATTCTTGAATTAAGTCACCCACATGTCGACTCTGAAAAACGCATCGCAACTTATTGGTTGAAACCTCCATTGAGTAATTCTCATGGTTCATCATGTATTATTCTGCGACCTGAAGGCGCTTCATTAACTTGGTATGAGTGGGTATTGAGGACGGTTGATGCCGACGGCGATACAGATGAAGAAGACAGAGTTTGCGACTATTTCTTACCTCCCGAAAAACGAAGGGAATATCTCATTAATTTCATTAATGAGATATTCTCTGTGAATGGGATGTAATCTCGAGGTTATATGCGATCAGGCAACCTTTGCTGATCGCAGTCTACAAATTTATCCAAAAAATAGTCCATTTATACTTAATATCTTTAGTTTCCAGAGAGGATGAGGCTGCCCGTGAAGGGATATATATGGCCGTCCGAATGGCTGGAATGAGGCGACTGCCGCCTGTCTGCTCCATTCTCACGAAACAGCCAGGCGGTCAGGAGGAAACAGACCGTTGTCGGTCAAAAATTCCTGAACGCTGTCAGCCTGGTATTTTACATCCTGCGGAAAATTACTGGAGTGCTACCGTAACACTTTGCACAAGTGGTGTCGTGGGCCGTCCAATCAGAGCGGAAAGCTGGCGCCCGTCATCAAACAGGGCGCCCTGTGACGCGGCGATGTCCCAACCCGCAATGGCGTGTGCTATTCCATCAGGAAGACCAGCCCCGACAAGTGCTCTGGCGTAATCAGCCTCAGAGAGATTGCGATAGGGAATGTCCTTTCCTGTTTGCCGCGAGATTTCTACCGCCAGATCGGAAAGCGTCCAGGCGTTGTCACCTGCAAGCTCATAGGTTTTCCCGATATGCTCCGTGCCAGTTGCGACGACAGCAAGCGCTTCAGCATAATCAGCCCGAGATGCAGACGAAATGCGGCCACTCCCGGCACTCCCGATGAAAGCGCCGCCCTGCAGCGCCGCTTTGACTGAGCCCGTATAGTTTTCTGTATACCAGCCATTGCGGAGGATTGAGAAAGACAGGCCGGACGCTCTCAGATCAGCTTCGGTCATACGATGCTCGTCAGCCAATGACAGAACCGACGTATCCGCATGCAGCACGCTGGTATAGAAAATAGTCTGCACTCCGGCTGCTTTGGCGGCCGTGATCACATTGCGGTGCTGAATGACATGCACTCGGTGACATTCGTCCCCGACCAGCTTGTCGCCGGTAATCTCAAAATCGTCACCCAGCCGATTACGATCGGCGCCAGCCAGACCCTGATCCGGGGTGCAGTGCTGGGCAAGGTGACGGCGACGGATGTCGGTGGCGGATCCGGCGGGGCAGATCGCGGTCCTGGCCCCGCTGGCCGCATATGGCGCATCGGTGGTGGTATCCGACGCCCCGATCGGCGGGGCAATCGCAACGGCACAGGCCGCGACTGCAACGCTGTGCCGGCAGGCCGCCCTGCTGTCGCTCGCCAATGCCTGTGCGGACTGGCAACCCTCATCCGCCAACGATGCGCAGGTGATGCGGCTGCGCATCGGCACGCTTCTTGATGACGCGGCCACGGCGGCGGCCGACGCGGGCAGCGACGCCACGTTCCAGGCGCTGCGGTCGCTGCGCGCACAGGTGTTGCAGGACCTGGCCAACCGGGGGGCGCGCCTGCCGGATGTGATTACGGTTACCCGCAACGCCCCGCTGCCTGCGCTGGTGCTGGCACAGCAGCTTTATGCCAATGGCGCGCGCGCGCCCGACCTGATCCGCCGCGCCAACCCCATCCACCCGGCATTCATGCCCACCAGTTTCGAGGCCCTTTCGTCATGAATGGTACGCTGAGCGCAATATCCGATTTCCTCGGCTGGGATAACGCGCCGTCCGACCAGGTCTCGATCATCGTGACCGGTGGCGGCACATCGCGCCAGATCACGAACTGGACGTCCGCCGTGCTGCGGCTGGGGGTCGAAATCATGCCCTGGACGGCGGCGCTCGGCATGACCGCCGCCCGCGCATCCGCTGCCGGGGCCGATACAATAAATCCCGGCGACACCTGTCAGGTCTATATCGGGTCCGATCTGGTGTTCACCGGCTATGTCATCACGGTTATCGAGGACCTTGGGCCGGAAGATCACCTGATCGAGGTGCAGATCGCCTCGAAAAGTGTCGATCTGGTGGAATGTGCTGCGGAGTTCACGACGTTCCAGATGAACAGTACCAACGTGCTGGCGATCGCCCGGGCTGTGGCCCGCCGCGTTAACATTGACGTGATTTCCGTCAATGACGCAGGCAATACCGATATCCTCGCGTTTTCCATCATCATGACGGAAACCGCGTACGAGGTGATCGAACGCCTGTGTCGGCTGGCCGGTGTTCTGTTCTATGACCAGCCTGACGGCAATATCTGCATGTCCGGTGTGGGCACGCGCCGCGCCGCCAGCGGGTTTACCGTGGGACGGAACATCGAACGCGCCCAAATCGTACGCAGCCTTGGCGGCCGGTATTCCAGTGTCATCGCCATAAACCAGAATACCGTCTCCCTGTTCACCGACCCGAACGTGAATGCGCTGGAAAGCCAGATGTCCGCCCTGACCGTGGGCATCGAGGCCACAGACCCCGGCGTGCCACGCAGGCGCACCATGTTCATTCCGGTCGAAAATGGGGACGAGAACAATAAAGTCTGTCAGCAGCGTGCGCAGTGGGAGGTCAACCGCCGGTATGGGCGTGCCTATCCCATCACGCTGACGGCCGACAGTTGGCGTGATGCATCTGGACAGCTCTGGCTTCCCAACACGCGCGTTCCTGTTACGGGGCGCAATGGCATCGGGCCAGATATGCTGATTGGGGAATTGACCCTGCGCCAGACGGTCGAGGACGGCACCCATGCCGATGTCGTCCTTATGCCACCCTCGGCATTCTCGCCAGAACCGCTGCTCAATCCGGTGCTGGCGGACAGGTTCATCCAGGCGCTGAATAGTGCGCAGGCCGACGTGGACCATTCCATTCAGACCGAGGACCTGCCGCCGCTGGACGGAACCGCCCAATGACCGTCCCCCTGATGCGCACGGCGCGCCGCGTGATGATGGTATTCGGGATCGGGCGACAGACGGCGGACACGAACGAAACGCCCGCCACCCCCACCGTGCAGGTGGTTCTGTCAGGTCAGGAACTGCGTTCGGACGTGCCGGTCATGCAGGAATACGGGCTGGCCAGCCGCCCGGTTCCCGGATCTGACCTGGTCGTCGCATTCATGGGCGGCGACCGCACGCGCGGCGTCGTCATTGCCACGGGGGACCAGCGCGGCAGGCCGAAGGACCTGCAACCGGGCGACGTCTGCCTGTTTCACCCGTCCACCGGCAGCCGGATCTGGCTGAAGGCGGACGGGTCGATTGCAATCGTGCCTGCCAACGGAAAAACCGCAGCCACGGGTGACCTGACGGTCAGCGGCACCATCACCGGCAATGAGGTCGTGGCGCAGGGCGTGAAATTGACCGACCACGCCCATTCGAATGGCAATGATGGCGCGGACACCGGACCACCTGTCTAAGGGTCAGGACAGGCGCAGCAGGCTGGCGATGGAAATATCCTCGTCCACGTCGGGCCAATGGATGCCTTTGCCGCGTCCGATAAAGCGCCAGTGCGCGCGCTGTTCCGGCGATGCATCGCGCAGGCGCGGGAACCATTCCAGCGGAACGGACAGTTCACGCCCATCCGCCATGACGACATGAAGAATACTGCCATCCATCCGCACATCGGTGGCGGTCGGATCAAACCTAGCTGCCAAAATGGGCATTCCATGCCTCCCTGAACGCATCTCTATGTTCAATAACCAGCATCCGTAGCTTGGTCAGTTCATGCGACCTGAACCCGTCATTCATCGCCAGGGCAACAGGTTCCAGCCAGTATTTTGCAACATTCTCTCCCGATTCAACATGGATATGGGGCGGTTCGTTTCCCTCCATGCTGTAGAAAAAGAACCGGTATCCACCGATACGAAGAACTGTCGGCATTCACGATGCCCTTCCCATTACCCGCCCTGGTGCCTCTCGCATATCGAGCATGATGGGGCCTGCGTCGATCCCCTTCCGAATACACGATAGCACGCCGGGCGGCCCCGTCGCGAGTCAACGCATCCCACTCCCAAGGAAAAACAATGGACATCGCCATCACATGGAACGTCCGCGCGGCGCGCGGCGACTGGCCTGTCGTGTCCAGCGATCTGGCCCTCGACAACCCCCTGAAATCTGCGGTCATGGTCTCGCTTTTCACAGATCGCGTCGCCCCGCAGCAACCGTCGTCCGACGACATGGCGGCGGGCATCGCATCGCCGTCCGGCCCGATCGGTGCAGCCTCCCGCCGCCATCGGATGTCGCGCTTTACCGTGTCGGCCGGGAACCCGCGCCTCTCCATCAGTGCGAGCACACTCCTCTCGAACTCGTCGAGGTCATCGAGGGTTGTGATCGCCTCAAGGTCGCTATCCACGCTGCGTGTGAAGGTCCACATGGCGGATTGGACGGCGATGGCGGCCCGCTCTTGATCGTTGCCGTGCGTGAACAGCGCCTCGTCCATGCTCTCGATGTCCTCGAGCGGCAAACACATCGCCTTCTTCTCGAGCATAGTGGCGGCAGCCTCCGTGGCGACGGACCGGACGCGGGTCTCGACCTCGGTCGGCAGAAGCGTCATCGCGGACCTCTCGAGTAGCGAGCAGATCTCCCGGACCTCCTCCTCATCGACGCCCTGCTGTTCAATCGCCACCAGTGCCGCGAGCATCCTGTCGATCAGCCCCTGGTCACGGAACTCATCGCAGAGGTCGAGGGAGAGCTCCAGATACGTGAAGCGCTGCGATTGCTCTTGAGATTGGGTCTGTAAAGGAATGATCGGGGATTAACCCGATCATTCTTTGTCTCATTGGTCTTCGAAAGCAGGATAATCGACAAACCCCTTCGTATCGCCGCCATAGTACGTTGCACGATCGGGTGTCGCCAGTGGCCAACCATTCTGCAGTCGTGCCACCAGATCCGGGTTCGAAATAAAAGGCTGCCCGAAGGCCGCCAGGTCGATAGTGCCATCCGCGATCAGGGTTTCGGCACGTTCCCGCGTCATGCCCCCGGCCAGGATCAGTGCCGTCGTCGACAAATGCGGGCGGGCTTGACGCATCAGGGCGTGGATTCGATCCGATACCGGGACCGTCGATCCCTCGTCATAGAAAAAGCCGGTCTGGTCCATGATGTGAACGTAAGCGATCCGACGCCGACCTAAAGCCGCCATCAGTGCAGCATAGGTTTCCTCGATTGCATCGTAATGTGCCATGTCAAACAGCTTGCCGAAAGGGGACAGACGAATTCCCGTACGCTGGGCGCCGATGCGCGCGATTACGGCATCAACCACTTCGAGAACGAAGCGCAGCCGATTTTCCAGCGTGTCGGCAGAATAGCGATCGGTTCGATCATTGACGGTTGGGTTGAGGAATTGCTCAAGCAGGTAGCCGTTGGCGCCATGGATCTCGACACCATCAAAGCCCGCGTCGATCGCATTGGCGGCAGCGGTGGCGAAATCCCCGACGATACGCGATACTTCTCCGGTAGCGAGCTGACGGGGCGCCGGGGGTGCCACGAAGCCTGGCTTGCCATCCTCGTCATAGCCGAACGCCGTCGCGCCCTTCGCGATTAACGAACTCGCGCTGACGGGTGTCGCGCCATCGGTCTGGATTGACGGATGGGAGACGCGGCCAACATGCCAGAGCTGCGCGAATATCCGGCCACCTAACGAATGGACGGACTGGGTGGTCAGTCGCCATCCGGCTATCTGTTCTGGCGTGAAGATTCCCGGATTAAACAGATAGCCCTGCCCCTCGCGCGAGATTGGTGTGCCTTCGCTGACGATCAGCCCTGCCGTTGCGCGCTGTGCATAGTAGAGAGCGATCGTGTCGGTTGCGATGTCATTGGGCGCGCGGGAGCGGGTCATAGGCGCCATCACGATGCGGTTGGCCAGCGTCGTGCCGGCAAGATCGAAGGTGGAGAACAGGTCGGTCATGGCTTTCCTCGGATGAGTGGCGGCAATTATGTCCAACAGGGCGTGCCATTTTTCAATGTTCTGGCCGTGAAATTCCCCGATCATGCGGGTGCATGGGCTGAACGTAGTCCCTTTGCAGCATGATCCATTATGAAGCGAGTGTTGGGGATTCTCCCCAAAGATGCGAAAGACATCGCCTGTGGATTTTTTATTTTATTATCAATGAGTTGGTCCCATATGATCGTGGGATTTCCGGCCACAAACAATATTCATATGGCAATAGTGCCCGCAATGCGGGTGACGACATTTCCCCCGATCCAGATCGTCCCATCAACCTCATGCACAAAGACGCGGCCCGCCCGGCCCAGGGCGGTGCCCTGACGGGTGACATATTGTGGGGGTGCGGTTCCGCTTTCGATCAGCCATTGGGCGATCGCGGCATTCAGGCTTCCCGTAACGGGGTCTTCCCACCCCTGTCCGATCCCGGCAAAGGCACGGACTTCGAACTCGGCATCGTCCGTTGTGTCACATGCCCCAACCACCCCGATCATCTGTCCCTTCAGTGCCTGCCAATCCGGTCGAAGGGCCAGCACATCGGCGCAACTGCGCAATCGCAGCACCAGCCATCCCGGGCCATTATCCCCCCATTGGGCATCCAGAATATCCGCAGGGGCAAGGCGCAGGGCAAGGAGTGCAGGCATCAGGTCTGCATGATCGGCGGGGCCGGCACGGCGCCGCGGCGGGGCGGCAAAGGCCAGACGGTCTTCGTGCAGTCTTACCGGGACAAGGCCCGCACCGCATTCCTGTACGATCAGGCCGGTTTTTGAAACGCCGCCCAAAGAACGCCAGACATGCGCGGTGCCAAGTGTCGGATGTCCAGCAAAGGGAAGTTCGGCGTGCGGGGTGAAGATACGCACACGATAATCGGCATCCGGGTGTACCGGATCAAGGAGGAAGGTCGTCTCACTAAGATTGGTCCAGTTTGCGATCTGCGCCATCTGTTCATCAGACAGCCCATCCGCTCCGGCAATCACGGCGAGGGGATTTCCCCTGAAGGGTTCGGCGGCAAAGACATCAACCTGCCTGAAAGTGAGGTCCACCATTCTGGTTCCTGCGATGTTGGGCCGCAGTGTATCGGCCATGTTTGTCACTCTCCCGCCATGCAGCACTGCATGACGGCCCGATCGACATGCGGTGCAACCTTCACAAAGACCTTTATGGCTTCAGCAGGTTGACGGCCCCGCCTTGGCAGGCCGCCTTTGTGATTCCCGCGGGTTCAGGCTGGTACGGATACGGGCATGGGGGCCGGTGATTTCTGCGGCACGGGGGCGTGCCATCGCCCCTGATCGACATTTGCGATTTCACGATCGATTTCTGCGATGACCTGCCGTGAGAACGGACCGAGATGGAGATAGAGGGCGCTTGTCATGATAACATAGGGCACGGCCTTGGGATTATGCAGGGCACAGTCGATCAGCATGCGCCAGAACTGTCCGGCCGTGCCGGGTCCTGCGCGGTGTATGCGCAGTATCAGGCGGGCGAAACTGCGCAGGTCGCCCTTGATCATCCGGTGCGCGCGCTCCCGCTTCAGCATCCGGCCCAGGCGGCGCACCCGGCCGAAATAGGCCACCGGGTCATAGATCGCCTTAAGCACCGTCCGGTAATCATTGAGCACATCCCGACGTGGCCGTTTCGTTTCGAAATTCAGGCCCGCCGTACACTGGTCCCCCGACTGCGTCTGGTCATCGGCGGGGAAAAGGCGTCCTTCGGCCAGCAGGCGGCGTGTCAGTTGCGTCGTGGGCAGGGCATAAAGCAGCCCGACCATGCAGACCGGGATTGCCGTATCCTCGATACATGCGATCATGCCGGCGGCGACGCTGCTCTTTTCGCTGTCAAAGCCGACGATGAACCCCGCATTTACGAAAATACCGGCCCTGTGGATTGTCTCGATGCTCTGTTGCAGGCTGCGCCTTGTATTCTGCTTTTTCTGCGTCATGACAAGCGTATCGGTATCCGGGCTTTCGATCCCGACGAAGATCGCAAAGAAATTCGTATCCGACAGGCTATGCAGAAGGTCTGGGTCATCGGCAAGGTTGATGGAGGCTTCGGTCGAGAACTCGAACGGGAATTTCCTTTCGGCCTGCCAGCGTTTCAGGTCCGGCAGGAACTTCTTGAGCGCCTTTTTGTTGCCGATCAGGTTGTCATCGACAAAATCCACATGGCCGCGATAGCCAAGGTTATACAGCGCATCGAGTTCGGCCATGACCTGCGCATTCGTCTTGGTGCGCGGCACGCGGCCATACAGTTCGATGATATCGCAGAATTCGCAACTGAACGGGCACCCGCGTGAAAACTGGACCCCGACATGAAGATACTGGTCCAGTTTCAGCAGGTCAAAGCGGGGAAGCGGGCTTTTAGTGACGTCGGTCTTGCCCATGGGGGCCTGAAAAGTGCCCTCCCGCGCGCCGCGGCGCCATGCCGCGATGAAATCGCCCATGATTTCCTCGGCCTCGCCCAGGACCTGGAAATTCGCATTGCCATACAGGGCGGGACTGGATGTGACATCGGGCCCGCCAACGACCACCGGCTTGTTGCTGGCGCGGCAGAGGTCGATGATATGCTGCGTGTCATTACGCTGTGGCAGCATCCCGCCGGTCATCACCATGTCGGCCCAGCGGAAGTCCTCATCGCTCAGGTCTTCGGTATTGCGATTGACCAGCCTGACATCCCATTCTTTGGGCAGCAGGGCCGCAACCGTAATCAGGCCAAGCGGCGCGGCCGGATAACGCGCACCGGTCAGATCACAGGCTTCCTTGTAATTCCAGAATGATCCTGCATTGAAAAGGGGAAAGATCATCAGAACCTTGCAGATGTCGGTCATTGCGCAAGGGTCCAGTCTTTCAGATGCAGGCTGGGGGTATTACGACTTTTGTGGCTAATGGTGTGATGTCTGCGGATGGATGGATCCACATCTGGTGAAACAGCAATATTCCAGCGAACAGTCGGCATATGGATCTTCCATCTGGGTGATGACGTGGTTTTACACGGTCTGCCGTACAATGGCGATAGAAGGTGCGCGTCATATGGAAGGTCGCCTGCCGGGGCGTGATTATGGTGTCGTCTGGATGATGGCGAACCTGGAGGCTGCCTGTACGGGTTGCCTGCGAAACATGTTGTAAAACCAGCAAGTTTCCGGAGGTTTCTTTAAACCCACATTGCCCGCCGTTATTTTGGGGCGGAGGGGGCCTAAAATTTTTATTATTTTATCAACAGGTTTGGTTCAGCCGTCCATGGGGTGGCCGGTGATGCTTCATGCCACCGCGCAGGCATGGATGCTGGCAGCCATTTCATGGGGGGATGTGTCGGCGAGGGTGGGCGCATCTGTTGCCAACTGTCCTTCGGGCATAAGCAGGGCCAGCAGTTCCGCCGGCACCGGTTCGTCAAGGATATGCGCATATTGGCGGGACAGGCTGACATGCACCCATTGTGGGATGCCGGTTTCCAGGATGTGAAAGACGGGGTGTTCGCAGGACGCGTCTGACATGGTTGCGCTCTATTGTCGTTCCAGCCATGGCTGAGGGCTTGCGGCTCCAGCGTGGGTTGGTGACACAACGCGTACCGGGTTGGTCGGGTTATATTCGATATTCAGTTCTGTCTTATTCTTTTTTGTAAGGAAATTATCCTTCAGGCATCCGGCCGGAATATGGCTTTCCCGTCAGCGCGTTGATCCGTACGCGCTTTGTGCGTGTCGTGGTATCGGGCACGACGTGGCAATCCAGTCCTTCGGCCCGGCGCGCGGCGGCAAAGCGTTGGGCATGTGAAAGCTGGGCCGCCTGATACAGAACGCGTTCGCCCAGCATGACCTTATGCTGCTTCATGCCTGTGCGGCCTTGGCCTGTCGTGGGGCGGGGGGGACGTTCATGCATGTCACCGCCTGCGCGTTCCGTGGGGTGGCGGTGATGCACCATTGTGCAAGGTCAGTGGGGGAGAGCGGGCGCGAAAAGAGATAGCCCTGTATGACATCGCACTGCATCGCCCGGAGGAGCTGGTATTGGGCCTGCGTTTCGACACCTTCCGCCACCACGGTCATGCCCAGGCTTTGCCCGATGCGCACGATGGCGCGCACCACTGAATAGACCTTGCCCGCGGGTTCTTCGAACCCTTTCATGAAGCTCTGGTCAATCTTGACTTCGCTGACGGGCAGGCTGGCAAGGTTCGACAGGCTGGAAAAACCGGTGCCGAAATCATCCATCGATACACCACAGCCCAGTTCGCGGATGGCGGTGACGATTTCGACCGTCTGTTCGAAATTGTCGATCATGGTGCTTTCGGTCAACTCTATCGTCAGCCGTTCCGGTGGCATCCCGGTTTCATGCATGATGCGCGCGATGGTATCAGGCAGGTTGCGGTCGCGGAAATGGATGGCCGACAGGTTGACGGATACGATGGGGATGTCGATGCCGTGCATCATCCACGATGTCATCTGCCGACATGCCGTACGCAATGACCATTCGCCCAGGATCTCGATCTGTCCCGTTTCCTCCGCCAGCGGGATGAAGCGCCCGGGAGAGATGAAGCCAAGTTCCGGGTCGATCCAGCGCGCCAGCGCCTCCACCCCATGCAGGTGTCTGCTGCCGGTCATGACCTGTGGCTGATAGACAAGGCTCAAGCGGTCTTCCCTGATGGCACGACGCAGTGCCGCGGCAAGGGTGATGCGGTCCTCCGCCGCGCGATTCATTTCGGGGCTGAAGAAACGATAGCAGTTGCGCCCTGCTTCCTTGGCCTGTGACAGGGCGGAATAGGCGTGCTTCATCACCGTCTTCATCTCGTCCGATGGGTCGGTGCCATCGCTGATGCTGATGCCGATACTGGCGCTGGGACGAAGCTCGACCTGCTCGATCATAAGGGGGGCATCAAGTATCCGCAGCAGCCGTTCCGCCTGTACGGCGGCCTGTTGTGGGGCGGTTTCCGTGACAATGACGAATTCGTCGCCATCGGTGCGCGTCAGGATGTCATCAGGCAGCAGGGCATGGCGCAGGCGGCGCGCCACCTCCATCAACAATGTGTCGCCCGCCGCATGGCCCATTGCTTCGTTGATTTTCTGGAAACGGTCCAGGTTAAGGACCATAATGACCCGTGCAAGGGAATGCTGCCGCGCCTGTGTGCAGTAATGCCGCAGCCATGCACGGTTCGGCAGCCCCGTCAGGCCATCATAATGCGCCAGCCGGTCTATGGACTGTCGGGCATGTTCCTGCACGATCGCCAGCATGCACAGATGCACACATGCCCCGACAACGCGACGGCACCAGGTGCTGGGATGGCCTGGTGTGGGGGAGAAAAGCGTGAACGCACCGGCCACCTGTCCGTCGCGCAGGATGATGGGCCGCGCCCAGCAGGCGCGCAGCCCATGGTCAAGTGGCACATCCGCCAGCCCCGCCCACAGGGGGGATGTGGCGATATCCGGCACGATCACCTCCTCATGCCGGTGGATTGCCGTGCCGCACGACCCGGCGGCGGGGCCGATCCGCGCGCCGTCATATTGCGCCACCACCGCCTTGGGCAGGGAGGCGCGGCCGATAGGGTGCATGACCTGGCCATCCTCGGTCATCATCACCAGCGCCTGCACATCGGGGACGATGCGTTCAATGCGGCGGCATATGAAATCCATGACTTCACGCAGTGACAGCCCACTCGCCAGGGCTTCCACCACGTCCTGCTGCAGATAGCGCAGGTCGCGGTCGCGACTGACGTCACTGAGGATGATTATGGTCTGTTCCAGCGCACCATGGTCGTCATGCACAGGGGTCGCGGCGGCGCGCAGCCAGATGTTGGTGCCATCGCGGCGGCGCGCCTGAATATCTATTTCAAAGCTGTTGCCTTCGCCCACCTGTTGACGGAATTGCTGCAGGGTGCGGATGTCACGGCCATGACCGGAAAACAGAATGGAAAAATCGTTTCCCGCGACTTCATCTTCGGAATATCCGCACAAGATGCCAAAGGCAGGGTTGGCATGCATGATCCGGCTCTGCCCATCCAAAACGAGGATGCCGCGATCGGTTTCATGAACGATGGTCGCGCAGATCCCGTCCCCCAGCACATGCCCCTCCGCCGGGGAGACATCACGCAGCGTAATGACATGCAGGCGGCGTCCTTGCATCTGAAGTGATGAAACTTCCAGCTCCGCATTGAAACATGTGCCGTCGCGCCGTGTAATGCTCAGGGTATGGAGGCCGCCGCGCAAGGGCTGGGTTGCTTTTTCGCCCGACTGTGAAAGGGGTGTCTGGATTTCCATGGGCAGGACGGTGCTGCTGTGGCGGCCCATGACATCATCGCGTGCATGCCCGGACATATGTTCGGCCATATCGTTGAAGACAACGATCGCATTGTCATCATCGACGATCACGACCCCTACATTGGTGGAAACCTGCTGTGATTTTCGCAGCCGATGCGGACCTGTCGCGGACATTTCAGTTATTCCCTTGCCCCGTGGCCGCACCCTTGTCAGACATCGGGCGCATGTCACCGGGGATTACGTGCCGGTTTAGGAAACATAAAGGCGAGCCGTTCTGGTCAGGTTCGATTAGTGCATGATCACATAGGCGTTTTTTCGATCTTGCCCATGAAGGACGAAGCCTTGTTATTTCAAGACGTAAGGTCGATTATGAATATGGCGTTAATATGTCAAACGTGTCGGAAGCATGGAAACTATTTATTGTAGGAACATATTCCTGACCATTTTCCATACCGGAAATGCATCCCATCCGCATCCGGCGCAGCACTGGCGGCGGCGATGCCGTGACCGGTGCCATATGTGGTATCGGGGCCGAATATCGGAGTGGTAACGGCTGTTGGTGGCATGCATCGTATTCTGGGCAAACGCCGCATGCAGGACGAGGTTGCATACCCCAACAGCAGGGATCGGAAATAGAGAGGGGGGAGGGGAGGCGCGCGGATGAATGATGTGCGTCAAAGCTGGACGCTCATTCAGCAGGGGCATGCGCTCACAGGCATTCCATATTTATGGAATGGCGGCAATATTTCTGAATTATAAGGAAACGTGGCTCCCGAAGTAGGACTCGAACCTACGACCCAGCGATTAACAGTCGCTTGCTCTACCAACTGAGCTATTCGGGAACAGCGTGAGCAGCTTATAGCCACAGTGGCTGGGGGTCGTAAACCCCCTTTTTCCACTTTTTTTGCCATATGCCCAAAATCGGCGGGCTGTGCCATAACATCCTGTAGATATGGCGTTAAATCATGGGAAAGGAGCGGATCACATGGCGGGTCACATGGGTGTGCCAATGCAGTCATGGCGGTGATACCGCGTCGCAGGGTCATGGCCGGGCTTGGCGGGGCGAGCGTCCTTGCCGGGGTGGGGCTGTGGGAATGGCGCGCCCAGCGTCGGCGCGCCGGGCGGCTGCATGTGGGCGATGTCCTTGATGGGCAGGCACACCAGATCGACCTGTCCTGGCCATCCGCGCCGATTTCCATCCTGTTCAATGTGGCGCAGCGGCAGGGATTTTTTGAACGTTATCTTCTGGATGTGCGTCTGACGGAGGGGGGCGTCACGGGCCGTGATGCGATTGGGGACCTGCAGGCCGGGCGCAGCAGTGTGGCGGTGGCCCCTGTGCTGTCGTGGCTGGACAAACTGCATGAGGGGGAGGTGCAGGCACGGCTGGTCATGGGGTTGCAGGCCGGGACGTTCCGTCTGCTGGTGCGCCGTCGCCTGAAATTGACGCGGGTGGAGGATATGGTCGGTCGGCGTATCGCCATTACCAATCCAGATATGGCGGACCGGCTGTTCTTTTCCGTCGTGCTGCGGCGCAAGGGGATGAACCCCGACACCGGGCCGATATGGCGTGTCGTCTCACCGCAGGACATGGACGGGGCGATCCGTGGCGGGGATGTCGATGCCGTGGCGGTACATGATCCGCTGGCATGGCGTCTGCTTAATGATCCGTCGCTTGGGCTGGGGGAACTCGTCAACAGTGTGAACGGGCTTTATGCGCAACGCACGAATCTTGCGCTGGGGGTGGGACACGCGATGCTGGAACACTCACCCGCCGCGGCGGCGGCCCTTGTGGTCGCATTGCAGGATGCTGCGCGATGGCTGAAAACCCATATCCCTGAAACGGCCGGCCTGCTTGATGGGCGCATTGATGGCATGGCGCAGGCAGGGATCATGGCGATGATGCGTCATGAAGTGCTGGGGATCTGCCCCACGGGGGCTGAACTACGTGTACAGCTTGCGCAATATATTGACGAAATGAAGCTGCTTGGCCGGTTTCCCGATACGCTGGGCTCGGCGGCGTATGCGCGGGCCATTTCGATGGACCTGCTGCATCATAACGGGCCGCCATGATGGGCGTGCAGGGCGCGCGCCATCACCAGATTAAAAAACCTTTGCCAGGGCCGGATGATTTCGGGTCGCCCCCTTATCGCACGTCGCGGTAATAAGGCTGCGCCAGTGCGGCGGGGGCTGCCATGATGCGGCGCATGCGGTGCCAGACCACGACCGGCACGATGATGAACGCCACCGTCCCAAGATAGGGCAGCATGTTCAGGAATGCCGGGTCTATGGGCCAGTTACGTGCCTGCCCCACAAAGGCCAGCGCGGTAATCAACCCGAACAGCAACGCGGCGCATGCCACCATGACGGGGCGATACCCGGCAAAGATCACCAGCGCCAGCGCGATCCAGCCGCGCCCCGCGACCATGCCTTCGGACCATACCGTAACATAGGTCAACGTCAGATACCCACCCGCCATTCCCGCCATCGCCCCGCCCAGCGTGACATAGCCAAAGCGCATGGCCATCACCGGGATGCCCGCTGCATCCGCCGCGGCGGGATTTTCCCCCACGGCACGCATGTTCAGGCCATGGCGTGTGCGGAACATCACGAAATGCACCAGCAGTGGCAGCATGACATAAATCGGGATGACCAAGATGTTCTGCCCGAACAATGCCGGCCCGATGACCGGGATGTTCGACAGCACGGGTATGGCCACATGGCCGAACATAGTGGCCGATGGCTGGCCCGCGTAATCATGTCCCAGCGCGGTGGACAGGCCCTGTCCCATGAACGTGACCGCCAGCCCGCACAGCACCTGGTTCGCCCGCATGATGACCGCGCCAAACGCAAACACCATGCCGCCAACCGCCCCGGTCAGTCCCGCCGCCAGCAGCCCGGCCCACGGATTGTGCGTACTGCCGACCGCCATGATCGCAACAACCGCGCCCAGAGCCATCAGCCCTTCAACCCCGAGATTGGTGACACCCACGCGTTCGGCCATGACCTCGCCCAACGCGGCCAGTGTCAGGACACCCCCCGCCAGTACTGCCGTCGCCAGCATACCACCCAGCAATGCGATCATGGCCCGGTCTCCTTTGCAAGGCTGGCGACGGGCCGGTAATGGGCCAGTTCGTCCGCCAGCGCGATCATGAACAGCATCAGTCCCGTGATCGCCAGCACCACCGATGCCGTAAGCTGCTGCGTCTGCAGCACGATCCCGGCATCCAGGATGAACGCCATCAGCAGGGCGGCAGGAATGACATTCAGGCACGACCCGCGCGCCAGCACGGCGACCACGATCCCCAGATAGCCGAAATTGTTGGCCATCCCCCCCTGGAGCCGGTGAACCGTCCCGGCAAGTTCGAACATGCCAGCCAATCCGGCAAGGCCGCCTGACAGCAGCATGACCGCGATGATGCGTGCGCGCACCGCGATCCCGGCATAACGCGCGGCATCGGGGTTTGCGCCGCCGATGCGGATTTCATATCCCCAGCGCGTGTGCGCCATGATCCATGCCAGTATTGCCACGATCCCCAGCCCGAGCGGGAACCCCCAATGCACCACGCCCCAGATATCGGGGATGGAAACCGGCAGGCGCGCGCTTGAGACCTGCGCGCCCGTCACCCGGTCACGCCATGGTCCGGTCGTCAGGTAATAGGTCAGCAGGGACGCGACGAAATTCAGCAAAAGCGTGGTGATGATCTCGTTCACCCCGGCATAGGCACGCGCAAGGGTTGGCACTGCGATCCATCCCATCCCCGCCACGATCCCGGCAATCGCCATCAGCGGCAGGACCACAATGGCTGGGGCCGGGATGAACAGGCCAACCGCCGCCGCGCCGATGGCCCCGGCATAGAACTGTCCCTCCGCGCCGATATTCCACAGGCCGATACGGCTGCATACCGTCACCGCCGCCCCCGTCAGCAGCAGCGGTGACATGAACAGGGCCAGATCCTCCATCCCGAAGCGCGAACCGATGGTGGAACGCATCACCAGCAACGCCAGATCGACAGGACTGTATCCCGACAGGGCAAGGATCCCCGCCGTCATCAGCAGGGCGCACACGATCGCCCCCACACGCCACAGCATCAGGCGCATGGCGGGGACAACGGGCAGGCGCTGGAAACGGTTCTGCGCGGTCATGATCCGTCCCTCCCCATTGGCAGGCTGGACGGGTCGCGTCCCCCCATCAGCAGGCCGATCGTCGCCATGTCCGCTTCTGCGGCATCGAGCACTGCCATCATGCGCCCATGGAACATCACCCCGATCCGGTCCGAGACGTTGAGGAGGTCTTCCAGGTCTTCGGAAATGAAGACCACGCCCACGCCCTGATCGCGCAGTTCCGTCAGGTAGGACAGCATGGTGGCGATTGCGCCGATATCCAGCCCGCGCGCGGGATAGGCCGCGACAAGCACCCGATGGGCGATGCGGATTTCGCGTCGTGCGACCAGGCGTTGCTGGTTACCGCCCGACAGGTTGCGCACCGGCATGGCAAAGTCCGGGATGGTGACATGCGCGACCTGTGCAATCCCACGCGCCAGCATGGCGGCGGCCGTACTGTCATACAGCCCGCGCCGCCCGACCGGGGGTGTCGCATATTCGCGCAGCGCCATGTTGTCCGTGATTGACAGGGAAGGGGCCAGCGCGCTGCGCAACCGGTCTTCGGGAATATGGCCCACCCCTGCATGGGCAAAGATGGCCGGGTCGATGCGCTCCATCTCCGTCCCATCCAGCAGGACATGTCCCACGGCGGGTTTCAGAAGTCCCGTCAGCACCCCGGCCAACTCGCGCTGCCCATTGCCTGCAACCCCGGCGATACCCAGGATTTCACCCCCATGCAGGTCCAGCGACACGTCACGCAGGCTTTCGACACCGCGTGCATCGCGTATCGTGACATTGCGCAGGCCCATGATGGGACTGGCGCTGACCGGCCGGGCGCCCGGGGGGCGTGTGCGCATGTTCTGACGTATGATGTCACGCCCGACCATGGTGGTCGCCAGCATGGCGGGGGTGCAGGCGGCAGTATCGAACGTGCCAATTCTGCGCCCGCCACGCAGGATGGTGACGCGGTCGGAAATTTCCATCACTTCATCCAGCTTATGGCTGATGATGATGACGGCGTTCCCCTGCGCGCGAAAGGCACGCAACGCACGGAACAGTTCGCGCGTTTCCTCCGGCCCCAGCACGGCGGTCGGTTCGTCCATGATCAGCAGGCGCGCCCGGCGCGACAGTACGCGCAGGATTTCCACGCGCTGCTGTTCCCCGGCGGACAGGTCGCTGACGCGCGCATCGGGGCGTACGGGAAACCCGAACTGTTCGGCGATGGCGCGCGTGCGTTCCTCCATCGCGCGGGCGGAGACAAGGCGCGGCGCTTCGTCCCAGCCAAGGTGGATATTCTCCGCCACGGTGAAGGCCTGTACCAGCTTGAAATGCTGGTGGACCATGCCAATTCCCGCACGGATCGCCTCCTGGGGGGAATTGAATACCTGCCCGTAGCCATCAAGCAGGATGTCGCCTTCCTCTGGCTGGTAAATGCCGGTCACGACATTCATCAGGGTTGATTTGCCCGCGCCATTTTCACCCAGCAGGGCATGGATTTCCCCCGGCCAGACCGCCAGATCCACATCCCTGTTGGCGATGACGCCGGGAAAGAACTTCCCGATGCCACGCAGTTGCAGGATCGGCGGTGTGCCCGGCGCAAGGGGCGGGCGCGTGGAAACGTCAACCAAGGCCCGACACCCCCGCCACGGCCCAGTCACAGTGATAGATCTGCTCATCATCCAGTGTCACGCCCGCCGGCACACGCAGCCGCCCGTGATTGTCATGGATCGGGCCACGAAACGGGTTATATCCCGCCAGCATGCGTGTGCGCATGTCATCGGCCTGTCGCGCGACCGCCTCTGGCACCGTGGGGCCCCACCTGTCGCGATCCACCCCATGGCCCAGTGTGAGGAACGCGGCGGAAGGGTGCCATCTCCCCTCCAGCAGGGCGCGCACCTGCGCGACATAGAACTGGTTGAAATCCAGCACCACCGAACTGACATAGGCGTCCGGTCCGTATTGCAGCATCCCCGTATTCCACATCGCCGCCCTGACACCGCGTGCCACCGCGACACGCAGATAGGCCGGTTCGTCCATGATCCCGCACAGGAAATCGCACCCATTATCCACCAGTGCGGTGGCCGCCTGTGTCGCGGCCTGTGGGTCGAACCATGCATTGATGGTGATGCCCTGCAACGTGATGGCCGGGTTGACCGATTGCGCGCCCAGCAGCGTCGCATTCGCGCTGGCATAGACCGAGGGGATGGGAAACGCGCCCAGGAATCCGATCCTGCCGGTTTTCGACAGCAGGCCGGCGGCAATCCCGATGATATAGCTGGCGTACCAATGGCTGACATAATACCAGCCAAGGTTGGATGTCAGGGAATTGCCATCGCATTCCATGAAGGCGACGTCAGGTGCGCGCTCGGATACGTCCTTGATGAAATCACCATATTCCGATGTTGCGAACACCATGTTCGCCCCTTCCGCCACGAACTGGCGAAAGATGCGCGTCGCATCGGCGGAATAAGGGACGCTTTCGACATAAACGGTGCGGATTCCCGGGAATGCCTGCCGCACGGCCTGCACGCCACGGTTATGCACCATGCTCCATCCCCCATCGGTGATCGGGCCGGTATGGCCAAAGGCAATCAGTGCGTCCGCTGGTGCGATTGACGGGCGTGGCACCCGCCCCGTGTCCGCCCGTCCCGCGCGCAAGGGCAGCAGGGTCGATCCCGCCGCCATCCCCGCAAGGCCGAGCATGGCGCGTCGTGAAGCCAGTAACCGCCCCCGCGGTCCTGTAACATCCATCTTTGTGTATTCCCCCGGTCATGATGCCCATGCCTCCCTCTGGCGTGGGCGTCGTGTCGTCTTTGAGTTATGAAGTTTCGTTGCCCTCCAGCAGATCGCGCGTGATGATGATGCCGATCCCCCCGTCACGCAGGGCACGATGGACATCACGCCTGTCATCATTGATCGCGGCGCACGCATCGTCGAGTACAAAAGTGTCGAACCCGTCCGTCACTGCGTCCAGGGCGCTGGCCCGCACGCAGTATTCCAGCGCGATGCCACAGACAAAAACACGCCGGATGCCACAGGCCGCAAGCCAGGGCGCAAGTCCGCTTTCATGCCCGCCTTCGTTGTCGCGGAACGCGGAATAGCTGTCGATGTCGCGCTGCATGCCCTTGCGCAGCACCAGTCCGATATGTGCCTGCGCCAGCGTATCGGGAAAGGAAGCCCCCCATGTTGCGGCGACGCAGTGTTCGGGCCACCGGTCGGGGGCGGGGGGATTGTCCGCCGTGAAGGAGACATGACCGCGTGGATGCCAGTCCTGGGTCGCCACGATCCGACCAAATGGCAGGTCCTGCAGGCGGTTGATGATCGGGATGATCCGCCCGCCCTGTGCCACAGCCAGGGTGCCGCCGGGCAGGAAATCATTCTGCACATCGACAATCAGCAGGGCGTCGCGACCGTCGATGGCAGGGAGGGGGGTCATGATCGCAGGATATTCACAGGATATTCATGAGACCTGTGGCAGCCCGGCAAGGCTGCGCCACCCGGCCTCGTCCACGGTATGCAGGTTCAGTTCCGCCGCCTTGCGTGCCTTTGACCCTGCCTTTTCGCCCAGTACGACGATGTCCGTCTTGCGCGATACACTGTCAGAGACGCGCGCGCCCATACGTTCGGCAATGGCGCGGGCTTCGGGTCTGCTCATGGTCGTCAGCGTGCCGGTAAAGACGATGACCTTGCCCGACAGTTCCCCCGCCGCAAGCATTTCCTCGTCCGTGATGGCCTCCAGCACATGTGTCAGATCCTCAAGCGTCTGGCGGTTATGTGCCTCGATGAAAAATGCCACCAGTTCGTCGGCAATGGCAGTGCCGATTCCGGTGATGCTGCCCAGTTCGAGCCGTTCGTCCGATCCCACGGTCGTCGCGCGCAACATCTGCTGGTGCCAGTTGTCATACGACCCGTAATGGCGCGCCAGAAGTCGCGCCGTGTTGATGCCGATGCGACGGATGCCCAGGGCGTAGATAAAGCGTGACAGTGAAATCGTCCGCCGCGCCGCGATCGCATTCATCAGGTTACGCGCCGACAGCGTGCCCCATCCGGGACGCACCGCAATGGCTTCTTCATGCGTGGGCAGGTGAAAGATGTCGGCCGGTGTGCCCAGAAGCCCGTCGGCGTGGAATTCGGCAATCGTACGATCACCCAGCCCTTCGATATCGAAGGCATCGCGCGACACGAAATGGATCAGCCGCTCCACCAGTTGCGCCGGGCACGTCAATCCGCCGGAGCACCGCCATACAACCTCGCCTTCGGGGCGTTCGGCATGGGCATGACAGACGGGGCAGACATGGGGGAAGACAAACGGGTGGGGGGAATGGTCACGTGGCAGCACGACGTCGAGAACCTGCGGAATGACGTCGCCTGCGCGCTGTATGCGCACAAGGTCGCCTTCCTGCACATCCTTGCGGGCGATTTCATCTTCGTTATGCAGGCTGGCGCGGGTGACAATCACGCCGCCCACGTTCACCGGTTCCAGAATGGCAACAGGCGTCAGTGCCCCGGTACGACCCACCTGGATATCGATCTTCGTCAGGCGTGTAATGGCCTGTTCAGCGGCAAACTTCCACGCCACGGCCCAGCGCGGCGCCCGCCCGGCAAAGCCAAGGCGTTCCTGAAGCGCGCGTTCGTTGATCTTGTACACCACACCGTCAATGTCGTAATCAAGGGCGGAGCGTTCGCGTGCAATCCGTTCCATGAACGCTTCGGCCTCCGCCTCATTCGCGACCCGCGTACACAGCGGGCTGACCGCGAATCCCCATTCCCCAAGCTGTCGCAGATACAGGTCATGGGTGTCGGCCACCGGGGCACTGCAATATCCCACGGCATAGGCAAACAGCGACAGGGGACGCTGGCGCGTGATTTCGGCGTCAAGCTGGCGCAGCGACCCGGCCGCGGCATTGCGTGGGTTGGCAAAGGGTTTCTGTCCCGCCGCAACCTGTGCCGCGTTAAGCGTCAGAAAGTCGGATTTGGCCAGGAACACTTCCCCCCGGATTTCAATCAGGTCGGGGGCGGGGCCGTGCAACTGCTGCGGCAGGTTGCGCAGCGTGCGCAGATTGGCGGTAACGTCTTCCCCCTCGGTCCCGTCACCACGGGTGGTGCCGCGCACGAAATGCCCATTTTCATAGGTCAGGCTGATCGACAGCCCGTCGATCTTGGGTTCGGCCACGAAGTCGAGCTGTGTGGCCTGCGCATCGTCAAGCCCGAGGAAGCGCGCGGCGCGGCTGATGAAGCCCTCGAATTCCTCCCGGCTGAACACATTGTCCAGCGACAGCATCGGCGTCAGGTGTCGATGGCGGCGAAATGCGCCAGAAGGTGCCGCGCCCACGCGGGTGTCGGGGCTGTCGTCACGGCGTTCGTGCGGATGGGCCTGTTCCAGTTCGCTATTGCGCCGACGCAACGCATCATACACCGCATCGGTCACGACCGGTGCGTCATCCTGATGATAGGCGCGATCCAGTCGCGCGATCACATCCGCCAGCAGCGCAAGTTCGCTCGCCGCCTGCGATGCCGACATGTCCGGCCCCGCCGCGCGGGCAAGGATGTCCTGACAGGACCGCGCCAGGTCCTTGGCGGATTCCGTCATGTCATTCCCCTTTCAGAAGGCTGTCGGCAGCGGCGCGCGCGGCGGGTGTGATCGTGTCACCAGAGAGCATGCGGGCGATTTCCTCCAGCCGTGCCGTATTGTCGAGGGGGGCTGCATGGGTTTCGGTCCGGTCGCGCACCACCTTCTTGCTGATGCGCAGGTGCGCATCCCCCCGTGCCGCGACCTGCGGGCTGTGGGTGACAACCAGCACCTGCACATCGCGCCCGACCATATACAGCCGTTCCCCGATGGCCGATGCCGTGGCCCCGCCCACGCCTGAATCAACCTCATCAAACACCAGCGTGGGAATTGCCGAACGTCCCGCCAGTACGACCTTGAGCGCCAGCATCAAGCGTGACAGTTCACCGCCCGACGCCACCTTGGCCAATGGTCCAGGGGGCTGGCCGGGGTTGGCGGCGATCAGAAAGGATGCCTGCTCCTTGCCGCGCAGGTTCCATGCCTCGGGCGGGAGGGGCAGGAGTTCGACAATGAAACGCGCGCGTTCCAGACGCAGCGGGCGCAGTTCCGCCATCACGGCCGTTTCCAGACGGCGTGCGGCCTTTTCGCGCGCGGCCGTCAGTTTCTGCGCCGTGTCCTCGAACTTCGCACGGGTTTCCGCCATCGCGGCCTCCAGCACCTCGATGCGGGCATTGCCTGAATCCAGTGCGCCAAGCCGTTCGTTGAACGCGGCAAGCAGCCCGGGCAGCTCCGGCACCGAAACCCCGTGCTTGCGCGCTTCGGCACGCAGGGCAAATAACCGTTCCTCGGTCTGTTCCAGCAGGCGCGGATCAGCCTGCGCGTCGGAGGCAAGGCGTGAAAGCAGGCTTTCTGCTTCGGCAAGCGCTTCTTCCGCGCGTTCGAGCGCATTGAGCGCCTCCTGTGCCGCGGCCTGCTCTTCCGCCCCGATCGCGCCGGGATTGAGGTCGGTCGGTGTGGGCAGCAGGCGTTGCAGCGCACGGCTGGCGTTGCGCAGGGCAGATGCGGGGCTGACACCGCGGCGTTCGCGCGGGGACAGATCACTCAGGGCGGCGGCAATCGCTTCGGCCCGGCGCTCTCCCTGCTGCAATGACTGGCGCATGCCCGCAAGGTGTGTCTCCTCATCCTCCATCGGGGCAAGGGTGGACAGGTCATCGGCGGCCTGACGCAGCCAGTCTTCCTCCCGCGCCGCACTTTCCATTTCCGCACGCGCGGCGGCAAGTGCCGCCGTCGCCTCGATCCAGGCGCGATAGGCGCGTGCGGTGTTCGTGCGCAAGGCGCCGGGCACGCCAAAGGCGTCAAGCAGGTCAAGATGGGTGCCCTGATCCGCAAGCCCCATCTGTTCATGCTGTCCCTGGATTTCCACCAGAAGCGAAGCCGCACGGCGCAGCAGCGTCACGCCGACCGGCTGGTCATTGATATAGGCACGCGACCGTCCGTCCACCGTCACGATGCGGCGCAGCAGGATCGGCTCTGCGGGTTCCTCTATGGCGATGCCCTGTTCCGCGAGCAGCGCATGCACCGGATGGTCGGTTGCGATTTCAAAGCTGGCGCTGACACTGGCCTGTTCCGTGCCCGCGCGCACCAGCGACGCGCTGGCACGTTCGCCAAGCGCGAGGCCGAGACTGTCGAGCAGGATGGATTTCCCGGCCCCCGTTTCCCCCGTCAGCACCGTCAGCCCGGCGATAAAGGACAGGTCGAGCTTCTCGATCAGGACGACATCGCGAATCGAGAGATGTGTCAGCATGCGGATGATCCGATCATCAGGTCAGGCACAATGGGCGCGACCTAGAGCATTTCCACCGAAAACCGGTTCGGTGAAAATGCTCCGGTTTATGGTTTTTACGAGCATCTTCGCCTGTTTGAATGCACGCATTCAAACAGGATATGCCCTAGAAGATCGAATGCCATGCCCGCGAAAATGCGTTGCGTCCCTGCTTGCTGGCGCGGGGGGGGACGCCCTTGATGAGGTGATGGTCACGCAGATGGTCATAGGCGTCGTGATACCATTTGCTGTCGGGGTAGTTATAGGCCAGCACCGCCCCCGTCTTGCGCGCCTGTTCCAGCAGCCCGAGGTCGAGATACACCTCCACAAGGCGTTCAAGTGCTTCTGGCACATGGTTGGTCGTCTGGAAATCCTGCACCACACGCTGGTAGCGGTTGACCGCCGCCTGGTAATTGCGCTGTTCCTGATAGAAACGCCCGACCAGCATTTCCTTGCCCGCAAGATGGTCGCGGCACAGATCGATCTTCAACTGTGCATCGCGGGCATAAGGTGTCTGCGGAAAGCGTGTGATGACCTCTTCGAGCGCATCCATCGATTCGATGGTGCCCTGCTGGTCACGCTGTACGTCGGCGACCTGTTCATAATAGCACAGCGCACGCAGATAGAAGGCATAGGCGGCATCAGAACTGGTGGGATGCAGTTCAAGGAATCGGTCGAGCTGCTGCACCGCCTCGGGATACTTGCTCTGCAGATAGTCGGAATACCCCTCCATCAACTGTGCATTGGCAGTGTATTGGGAGTAGGGATAGTTACGTTGCAGCACGTCGAACTGGATGGTCGCAAGGACATAGCGGTTGGTGCGCAGGGCATCAACACCATGATTATACAGGGTTTCTGCCGATCCTACGCGGGGCGCATGCTCCATGATCGCGCTGTTGCCGTTACACGCCGCAAGGAAAGCCAGCGCGGGCAGGCCCAGCAGGCGCGGCGCGATGCCACCAAGTCGGCGGAGAAGGAGGGAGTGTCGAGTTCTGCGTGGTGACATGCCGGCTCTTCCAGTTGCGCGTGCTTTATATCATGTGCGCAAGCGTGGTGAAGAGCATCGTATCGTTTTCATGTGCTTCATGCGGCGACGCGACCGATCTGCCCCTTGTGCAGGGGGGCGCCATGCAGGCGCCATGCGGTCGTATCGGCCATCAATGCCCGCAACAGGCGGTTGTTCAGGGTGTGCCCTGATTTATGCCCATGAAAATCGCCGTGGATCATCGCGCCGGACAGGTAAAGATCGCCAATCACATCAACCACTTTGTGGCGCACGAATTCGTCCGGCCTGCGCAACCCGGTGGGATTGAGGATGCGGTCGCCATCGACAACGATTGCGTTTTCCAGTGATCCCCCCCGTGCAAGCCCCGCCGCATGCAACGCATCAATTTCGTGACGCAGGGTAAATGTGCGGCAGTTTTCAAGGTCACGCCGGAACGAAGAGGCACAGACCCGTGCGGAAAATATCTGCCGCCCGATGGCCGGTGCCGCAAATTCGATCGACATGCTGATGGTCAGGCCATCGGTCGTGGGGGGGGACAGTTCGGCGAACGCGTCCCCGTCCTCCACCCGCACGGTGCGCAGGATCTCCAGCGTGGGGCGGGCGGCGGCCTGGCGTTCACGCCCGGCGCAGTCCAGAAGGAACATGAATTCGGATGCCGAACCATCAAAGACCGGCACTTCTGGTCCATCGAGGTCGATATACGCATTGTCGATCCCGCATCCGCACAGGGCGGACATCAGGTGTTCGATGGTCGCCACCCGCAGGGGCGAAGACGGCGCCGCATCACCAATAACCGTACTGAGCCGCGTATCGACCACATGGTCGTAAACGGCAGGGATGATGCGGCCATCAAGGTCGGTGCGACGGAAAATGATGCCCGTATCGACGGGGGCGGGGACCAGAGACAGCGCAATGCGCCGCCCGGTATGCAGGCCCGTGCCGATGCTGCTGATGGGGCGGCGCAACGTGTGCTGCCACATGGCATCAGGCGCGTCGGGCCGGGGCATGACCGTTTCGGTAACGCACGAATCGCTAAGTTCACGCGGACCTATCGACATGCCATCCATTGTGCGCATCCCTCGATACAGGTGAATATGTTGGCTACGGAGCAGGTGAGGGAATAGTAGGCCCGACGTGTCCGGTTTCACCAGTCAATGATTATTGCCAAGCGTTACCATGTCCAGACACGTGAAAAAACATGGCCGGGCATGGTGTTACATTCTGCAACGCCATGCCCGGCTGGTGTTTTTTTCGATTATCCGCGACGCAGGAATGCGGGAATGTCGAGGCCATTGTCATCAGGCGTGCCGCCGTTGCCCTGTGGGGGGGCGCTGCCCTGTGGTGCGCTGCCCTGGGGGGGGCGTGACTGCCCCTGCGGCAGGGACGGTTCGGTCCGCTCCGTCTGGGCCGGGGGGGCGGCCTGCGGTTCCGGCTGCTGCGGGGTGGCCGAACGGCGGCGCAGCGCGCCGGTAACGATGCCGAACAGGTTGCGCTGCGGCTGCGGCGGTTCGGTGACGGTGGCCTTGGCCCCATCGGAAAACAGCGATGAACGCGGCGACCCGCGCTGCGCCTGTGCCACCTGTTGTGGCACCGTATGCGGGGACGGGGCCGAAGGGGGCATGTTGGGCTGACGCAGCGGTGTGGCCCCGGCGGACAGATGTTGCGGTGCTGCCGCCCCCATCGGCGGGGCGGCGGGGGGCTGCTGTCCCATGGGGGGCGTGGCGGGCGGTGCCGCCTGTGCCGTCGCCTGTGCCGGGGCGGGGGGCTGCTGCTGCGCGCTTTCTGCCACAGGGGTTGCCGCGGGTGGCGGCGGTGCCGC
This sequence comes from Novacetimonas hansenii, assembly GCF_014843995.1. Taxonomy (NCBI): domain Bacteria; kingdom Pseudomonadati; phylum Pseudomonadota; class Alphaproteobacteria; order Acetobacterales; family Acetobacteraceae; genus Novacetimonas; species Novacetimonas hansenii. Next base: position 1,459,945 of record NZ_CP062147.1, read on the forward strand.
GGCGGCGGCCTTGGCGTGGTCCGTCGCGCTTTCGATGCCTGTCGCTACCACGGATACGCGGATGCGGCCATTCAGGTTCGGGTCGATCGCGGAACCGAAGATGATGTTGGCGTCGTCCGCCACTTCCTCGCGGATGCGGTTGGCGGCCTGATCCACCTCGAACAGGGTCAGGTCCTCGCCCCCCGTGATGTTGATCAGCAGGCCCTGCGCGCCACCCATCGACGTGTCTTCGAGCAGCGGGTTGGAAATCGCCCCTTCGGCGGCGGCGATGGCGCGATTTTCACCCTCCGCCTCGCCCGTGCCCATCATGGCCTTGCCCATTTCCGCCATGACCGTGCGGATGTCGGCAAAGTCGAGGTTGACCAGCCCCGGCGCCATCATCAGGTCGGTCACGCCACGTACGCCCATATACAGGACGTTGTCGGCCATCTTGAACGCGTCCTGCCAACTGGTGCGTTCATTGGCCAGCCGGAAAAGGTTCTGGTTGGGAATGACGATGAGCGTATCGACAAACTGCTGGAGTTCGGCAATCCCCGCATCCGCCGACTTGGCACGGCGGCCACCTTCGAAGGTGAAGGGCTTGGTCACGACGCCCACCGTCAGGATGCCGCGTTCGCGCGCCATGCGGGCGATGACCGGCGCCGCCCCCGTGCCCGTGCCCCCCCCCATCCCGGCGGTGATGAAGATCATGTGCGCGCCATCCAGGTGGCGCGACAGTTCGTCGCATGCTTCTTCGGCTGCGGCCCGCCCGATTTCGGGTTTTGCCCCCGCGCCAAGCCCCTGCGTCAGATGAGGGCCAAGCTGGATGCGACGATCGGCCTTGCTGTGGGACAATTGCTGCGCATCGGTGTTGGCCACCACGAATTCCACGCCCTGCAACTGCATGTTGATCATGTTGTCAACGGCATTGGTGCCACCGCCGCCAACCCCGAACACCGTTATGCGTGGGGTGAAATCCGAATGGTTCTGCTGCGGGATGGTCAGATTCAGGGTCATGGTCGGCTCCCGAAGGCGAGGGATGGGTGGATGGGGGCGCGCATTGTGCGCTTGCTTATCGGGTATTAAATAAAGACTTTATCGTTAATATCATACCCTGTCGCGGATGAAATCGACGAAACGTCGGAACAGGCCGGTCGGGCGTACATCGCTGATTCCCGTATCGTTCAGCGCGTCGCCCGCACCTGCCGCCCATGCAAGCAGACCGGCGGACGTCGCAAACATCGGCCATGTCGCCGGGTTTTCCGGCAGGCCATGGATATGGCGTGGATGACCAAGTCGGACGCGCCGGTTAAGGACACGCGCCGCCATCGGGCCGATTCCCTCCAGCAGGGAACCGCCACCCGTCAGGACGACACGCCCGTCGGCGGCAGGCCCCAGCCCGGCCATTTCCAGGCGGTCATTGACCATTTCCAGTGTTTCCTCCACGCGCGGATGAATGATGGAGACGATCCTAGAGCGGGGAATTCTGACATAATGATGGTCGTTGTCGCCAATAAGCTGCACCAGCACCATTTCCTGATCATCGCCGGAGGAGATTTCGGCTGACCCGTGCATGGTCTTAAGCCGTTCCGCATTGTCGATGGAGGTGGACAGGCCATGGGCAATGTCACGCGTGATGTGCTGACCGCCGATGGGGATGCTGGCGGTATGGATCAGCCTGCCTTCGCTGAATACGGCGATGGAGGTGGTGCCCCCGCCCATATCCACCACCGTGACGCCAAGGTCGCGCTCCTCCTCATTCAGGACGGCAAGACCGGATGCCAGCGGGGCAGAGACCATGCCCGCGATCGTCAGGTCCACACGCGACAGCACTGCCTCCACATTACGCAGCGCCGTGGTGTTGGCGTCGATCACATGCATGCGCGCGGAGAGGTGATCGCACAGGTGGCCGCGCGGGTCAGGCACGCCCTGCGTTTCGTCCACGGCGTAATCCAGCGGCAGCGTATGGATGGCCGAACGTCCTTCCGTCAGGGCGCGCATGCGTCCTTCGGTCGTGATCCGGCGCATGTCCGCGTCCCCGATCTCGCGCCCGCCGATGGGCCAGCGGATGTTGAGGTGGCGGCTTTCGGGATGGCCGCATGACAGGTTGATGAAAATCTCGTCCTTGCGCAGGGTCGCCATGTCTTCGGCCTGTCCCACGGCGGCACGTATCGCGGCTTCTGCTTCCTTGAGGTCGACAATCCCGCCACAGCGCACGCCGTGCGAGCGGCGCCACCCATGGCCAAGCACCCGCAGCGATCCGTCCGGCTCCCCCTTGCCGATCAGGCACACGATCTTGGTCGAACCGATGTCCAGCACGCTGAACAGGCCGGAACGCAGCTTGCGCTGGGGGCGGTCCTCCGCCATCGGGATGATGTTCGTCACCGCGCGCCGGTCGCGCCGTGCCGTGTTCGGCAGGGCGGGAACCGGGGCAGCCTGCCGCAGGGCTGGCACAGCGGGTACGGCGGGCGTACGCTGTGGGGCGGTGGGGGGATCGGGGCGGATGATCAGGTTACTCATGCACGTCTCCGCACATTGGCCATGTCCGGGCGGGTCCATGGCATGTCTGGGGCGGGCAACCCGCTGGGGGCTGCCGTGCCGGGGGGCGTATTGTCATTGCCTGCGGGGTGCGGGGGCTCGCGGATGATCAGGCGGTCGGGCAGGCGCATGTCGATGGAGAGGACGGGACGTTCGAGAATGCGCATGTCCTGCTGCATCTGCGCCAGCCGCCTGAGCGCGGGGACTTCTTCCCCTTCGGGCAGGAGTACGACCGTGCCGTCGCGCAGTGTTAGGTTCCACCGTCGTTGCCCCACGCGTACGGCCGCCGCGACATGGGCACGTACTTCCGGTTGCGCGGAGAGTTCATCCATCAGCGCGGCTGCGGCAATGTTGGCGTCCGGCCCGACCACCAGCGGAAGCTGCATGAACGCCTGTGCATCCTTGCCGGTCATGCCCTGATCGCGCACCTGATTGCCTTCGCGGTCGATCAGCATGAAATGCCCGTGGTTCTGCCATACCGCAAAGGGGCGGCGTTCGATCAGGTGGATGATGATCGTATCGGGCAGGTGGCGTTCGATCACGGAATGGTCCACGAACGGCAGGGCGTCGATCCGTTGCCGCGCGGCATTGAGCGAGAAGCCGAGGATGAAGTCCCCCCTGCGCACGCCAAGCGCATCCTGAAGGGCGTCATCCCCCGTCAGTTCGTTGCCCGTGACCGTGATGTTCGTGATACGCAGCGGCAGCATGTTGACAATGCGTGCGCGCAAGGGGGCAAAACGTTCATCCGACCCCAGGCGATGGGCGAATGCGACACATCCCGCCCCCACGGCGCACAGCACGAGGGTAAGCAGCGCAGGACGGATCAGCCGCTTCTGCCGACGTACGAAGATGGACAGCCGCGATGGGCGGTCATTCAGGTTGTCGGCCGCCCGCTTCATGTACGACAGGTCGCCTGTTCCACCAGCCACTGGCATAGCTGCGGATAGGCCACGCCACACGCCGCCGCCTGTTCCGGCAGAAGCGAGGTTTCGGTCATGCCGGGCTGTGTATTGGTCTCCAGTATGACCAGGCGTCCGGCCCCGTCGGGATCGCGGGTATCGTCATAACGGAAATCGGTGCGTGACGCCCCCCGGCATCCCAGCGCCCGATGCGCCGCAAGCGCGAGCGCGCGGGCGTGTTCGAACGCATCGGGATGGATGCGCGCGGGCAGTACATGCGATGACCCGCCCTGCTGGTACTTGGCGTCATAATCATAAAAGCCGTTCCCGCCGTCATCGCGTGGCGTGATGTCGGTTACGGTCAGCGCCCGGTCGCCCATCACACCTACTGTCAGTTCGCGTCCCGGTATGAACTCCTCAACCAGTGCGGAAGTTCCAAACCGCCATGACCGGGCGATGCTGGCGCGGGTGTTCGCACCCGCGCGGATGATATGCACCCCGACGGATGACCCTTCGTTCAGCGGCTTTATGACATATGGCACGGGCAGGGGGTCCGCAGCCTCCAGTTCCGACATGGCAACGACCATCCCGCGCGCCACCGGCAGGCCCGCCGCCGTGAACACGGCACGTGCCGCCGCCTTGTCCATCGCAACGGCAGAGGTACGGACCCCGGAATGGGTATAGGCAATGCCCATCCAGTCCAGCACGCCCTGTATGGACCCGTCCTCCCCAAACCTGCCATGCAATGCATTGAACACGACATCGGGGCGGTGCGTTGTAAGGTCGGAGACAAGCGCGCCCAAATCCTCACCCGCGATGACCTGCCGCACCGGATAGCCAAGTGAGCGCAGCGCGTCCGTCACACCTGCACCGGATTTCAGGCTGACCTCGCGTTCCGCCGACATGCCCCCCATCAGGACGGAGATATTCTGTCGTGTCATGCTGTCGTCTCCTTGCCCGGCGTCTCCTTGTCCGGGGGCTGTTCGGGGGGATGTGCGGCGGGCCGCCCGATCCGTCGGATTTCCCATTCAAGGGTCACGCCGGTATGTTCGCGCACGCGCGCGCGCACCCTCTCGCCCAGTTCCTCCAGCTCCGCGGCGGTGGCAGCGCCGGTATTGAGCAGGAAGTTGCAGTGTTTCTCGCTGACCTGCGCCCCGCCGAGCGTCAGCCCCCGGCAGCCTGCCGCATCGATCAGTTCCCATGCCTTGCGGTCCGATATGTCCGGCGCGGGATTGCGAAATGTTGACCCCCCGGTACGCGCACGCACGGGCTGTGCCGCTTCGCGCGCGGCGCGGATCTGTGCGATGCGTTCGCGGATGGCCGTGCCGTTCGACGGTTGCCCGCACAGGCGCGTGCGCACCACCACGGCCCCCTGTGGCACAAGGGCATGGCGGTAGCTGAACTTCAGCGCCCCGCCCGGCAGGCGCAGGGCCTCGCCATCGCGGGTGATGATTTCCACCCAGTCAAGGATGTTGGAAATGTCCGAGCCATAGGCCCCCGCGTTCATGGACACCGCCCCGCCCAGCGCGCCGGGGATGCCCGCAAGGAATTCCATCCCCGCAAGGCCGCAGGTTGCGGCATGTTCCGCCACCGTCATGTCCAGGCATGCGGCCCCTGCGATCAGCCCGTTGCCGTCATGCGCGATGTCGGCAAAGCCACGACCCAGGCGGATGACCACGCCATCAATGCCGCCATCGCGGATGATGGTGTTCGAACAGGCGCCAAGCACGCGTACCGGCACCTCCAGCGGGATATGGCGCAGCGCAAGGGCGAGGTCGCGTGCATCGGCCGGCTGCACCAGCAGTTCCGCCGCCCCGCCCACGCGGAACCATGTCCGTGGCCCCAGAGGGGCATCAGGCGTAAGGCGCCCGCGGAAATCCACCAGCGCACGGATCAGGTCCTCGCGCCATTGTACGGGGGTGGGGGCGGCAGATGCGCCAGTTGCAGCCTGTGTCATTACGCCGCATCTTCCCCCTTGTGCGCCGCCGGGGCGGACGGGGCGGATTGCAGTTCGGCAAGCTGCCCCGGCAGGGCCTGCGCCCAGTGGGTGATCGACCCCGCGCCAAGGCAGACCACGAAATCACCGGGGCGGGCGATCGCATTGATCATTTCAGCAAGATGTTCCGGCCCGGGCAGGGGCACGACGGAACGGTGCCCGCGTTCACGCAGGCCCTCGACCAGGGCATCGCGGTCCATTCCTTCTATCGGCTGTTCGCCTGCGGCATATACGTCGGCGATGATGACGGTGCCAGCATCGTTCATGCATGTGCAGAATTCGTTAAACAGGCTCTGCAGTCGCGAATACCGGTGCGGCTGCATCACCGCGATGACATTGTTCGCCCCCGCCTGGCGCGCCGCCTTCAGGACGGCGGCGATCTCCACGGGGTGGTGGCCGTAATCATCGATCACGGTGATGCCGCCCGTTTCCCCCGTGCGGGTGAACCGGCGCTTTACCCCCTTGAACGCGGCAAAGGCAGAACGGATTGTCGCATCGTCAATTTCCATTTCCACGCCCACCGCGATGGCCGCCAGCGCGTTTTGGACATTGTGATGGCCCAGCATCGGCAGGCGGAACGGCCCCGCGCGGCGTGAACGGTTGCGGTTGCGGCTGGTGACGACCACCTCGAACGTGGCGCCAAGCTTGTCGGTAATGACCTTTTCCGCGCGGATGTCGGCCTGCGGGGAAAAGCCGTAGGTGACGATCCGGTGGTCCGACAGGCGCGGGATCATCTGCTGCACGGCGGGATGGTCGATGCACAGAACGGCAAAGCCATAGAACGGGATGTTGGAGACGAACTGGTCATATGCCGCCTGCATCGCCTCTTCCGTGCCCCAATGGTCCAGATGTTCGGGGTCCATGTTCGTCACCACAGTGATGACGGAGGGCAGGCGCAGGAAGGAGCCGTCGCTTTCGTCTGCTTCCACCACCATCCAGTCGCCCGACCCCATGCGGGTATTGGTGCCATAGGCCTCGATAATGCCGCCATTGATGACGGTGGGGTCCAGCTTCGCAGCCTCCAGCACGGCGGCGACAAGGCTGGTGGTCGTGGTCTTGCCATGTGTGCCGCCAACCGCGACGGACCAGCGCAGGCGCATCAGTTCGGCCAGCATTTCCGCACGGCGCACAACCGGGATCAGGCGCGCGCGCGCGGCCAGTACTTCGGGGTTGTCGCGTTGCACGGCGGTGGAGGTCACGACCACCTGCGCCGCGCCAAGGTTGGCGGCGTCATGGCCGATCGTGACCGGGATGCCCGACGCGCGCAGGCGTGCGACATTGGCGCTTTCGGCGATGTCGGACCCCTGTACCGCGTAACCCAGCATATGCAGCACCTCGGCAATGCCGGACATGCCGATGCCGCCTATGCCGACAAAGTGGATGGTGCCAATGGAAAGGGGCAGGGCTCTCATTATGTATCAGTCTCCGTCTTCGCTCTGCCGGATTAGGCGGCACTGGCCATGGGATGCAAGCATCCTTCTATCATGTCCGCCAAACGTGCGGCGGCGTCGGGGCGTCCAATCGCGCGCGCGGCCGTGGCGGCACGCGCCAGCGCATCGCGATCACCCAGCAGTTCCACCAGCATCGCCGCCAGCCTGTCGGGGGTAAGTTCGGCCTGCGGGATCATCCATGCCGCGCCCGCGGCGACCAGCGCGCGGGCATTCGCGCTCTGTTCGTCACTGGCGGCGATGGGCAGCGGCACGAGAATCGCAGGGCGTCCCGCGACCGTTACCTCTGCCACCGATGATCCGCCCGCGCGTCCGATCACCAGATGCGCGTCACGCAGCAGGTCGGGCACGTTGTCAAGGAACGGCGCGACGGATGCCGGGATGGCACAGGCGCCATAGGCCGCGCGCACACGCTCCATATCCTCGGTGCGGACCTGTTGTGTGACCTCGATGCGCGCACGCAGCGGCGGGGGCAGCGTCGCAAGGGCCGCGGGGACGATATCGCTGAAGATGCGCGCGCCAAGTGATCCGCCCCAGACCAGCAGCCGTATCACGCCGCTTGAGGGGTGATACGGCACGTCATGCACCGTTGCGATATCGGGGCGTACCGGCATGCCCGTTTCGGTGACGGGAACGCCCGGGGGCAGGCCAGCCACGGTGGGGAAGGAGGTTGCGATCGCCCGTGCCCAGCGTGACAGGAACGCATTCGCCCGGCCCATGACCGCGTTTCCTTCATGAAGGAATATCAGCGGCCGGTCCCTGCCCATCAGGTGCGCACCCAGAAGGGGCGGGACGGAAGGATACCCCCCGAATCCCACGACTGCCGCAGGTTGCAATCCGCGCAGGATCGCGCGCGCGCGCCATGTCCCGTGCGCCAGCGCCAGGGCTGCGCGCGCGGCGCGTACCGCGCCACGTCCGGCAATTCCCGCGCCGGGCAGGACGAACTGCTGCCGGCCGGCGAAAATCCCCTTTTCACGGATGCCCGCGCGGCGGTCGGTCATCAGGCCGACCTCGTGCCCGCGCCGGACCAGTTCACTTGCCAATGCCTCCGCCGGGAAGAAATGCCCCCCCGTGCCGCCGGCTGCGATGATGATGGGGCGCGGGCGGGTCATGGGCGGGCTCTCCGGTTCAGGAACGCGGGCGTGGATGGCCCGAACTGGCTGTCGTTGGTGTTGACGCGCGTGCGTGTCAGCGCAAGGACCATGCCGATCGTCAGGGCAACGGACATGGCGGACGAACCGCCATATGAAATGAAGGGCAGCGTCATGCCCTTGGTCGGGATCAGGTGCAGCGTCGATCCCATGTTCACGAATGCCTGCAACCCGAAGCCCGTCACCAGCCCGGTCGTGGCGATGACGATGAAAGGATCGTTTTCACGCAGGAGCTTGAGCAGCGCGCGAATGACGATCACGGCAAAGACCCCGATGATGAACATGCATACGATCATGCCGAATTCCTCCCCCGCGACGGCGAAGACAAAGTCGGCATGTGCATCAGGCAACAGGTCCTTTACGCGCCCTTCGCCCGGACCACGGCCCAGCAGCCCGCCATTGCCAAAGGCGCGCAGGGCGGTGTCGATCTGGTAATGGTCGCCCACCTCGGGGTGGAGGAAGCGCTCCACGCGGGAACGGACATGGGGGAAAACGGCATAGGCGCCGATAAAGGCCGCGATCATGCATCCCACGCCACCCGCCACGAGGAACAGGCTGAGCCCATCGACGAAAAGCTGCGTGATGAAGACGGTCGTAATGACGCTGAGCATCCCGATGTCGGGCTGTGACTTCAGCAGCAGCAGCACAATCCCGAACAGGCCGAGCGCAATCAGCATGCCGGGAAAGAATTTACGTTTCTGCCGTTCCGTCAGCAGCCACGCCGTCACCACGGCAAAGAAGGGCTTTAGGAACTCGGACGGCTGTACCGACATCATCGGCAATGCGATCCAGCGCCGTGCGCCCTTGATCTCGATCCCATGTACCAGTGTCAGCGCGGTGGCCATGATGCCCAGCACGAATCCCACGGCACCCACCACCTTTATCGTGCGTATCGACAGCAGCGACGTGCCGATCACGATGGCCGCGGCAAGCAGCAGGAAGCACACCTGTTTGAAGATGAACATGTCGCGTGATGCGCCGATACGCACCGCCACGGCCGGGCTTGCCGCCAGCATCAGGATATAGCCGAACCCGATCAGGATACCCACGCAGATCAGGGTGACGCGGTCCACATTGCGCCACCACCGCGCCATGGGCGATGTGTTGATACGTGACAGGGCCGCCATTATGCCCCATCCCGTCGCGGGGCGTGCGCATCCGCCGCCAGTGCGCTGACAAGCCCGGCAAAGTGCTGGCCGCGTGCCTCGAACCCTGTGAACTGGTCAAAGCTCGCACATGCAGGCGAGAGCAGCACCACAGGGGTATGAAGCGTGCGCGCGGCCGACAGGGCGGCGGGCACCGCATGGTCCAGCGTGCCGACAATGGTATGGGCGACCCCCTGTTCGCGCAGTGTGTGCGCCAGTTCGGGGGCATCGCGCCCGATCAGGAACGCATGCGCCACACGATCGAACAGGGGGACAAGATCTGCGATCCCGCCTGCCTTGGCAATTCCGCCCGCGATCCAGATCATGCGCTCATGACACGACATCGCGCGTGCGGCGGCATCCGCGTTTGTGGCCTTGCTGTCATCAATGAAACGGATGCCGTCAATTGTGCCGATGGTTTTCTGCCGGTGGGCAAGCCCGTCGAACGATGCCATGGCGGCCCCGATGATGGTGCGGGGACAGCCCAGCCACAGCGCAATGGCCGTCGCGGTGGCGGCATTTTCCGCATTATGCGCGCCGGGCAGGGAAGGGGCGTGCGCAAGGTCGGCAATCACGCCCGTACGGTCACGCAGCAGCCCGTCGTGAACCGACATGTCCGGCGCATCGGCCCCCCCGCCAGCCACCATCACGTCGATGCCGCGTGCCCGCAGATCCGCCGTCAGCCTGGCGCAATCCGGCAACGTATCGCCCAGTACGGCAAGATCGCCCGTGCCCTGACGGTCGAAGATATGCAGCTTTGCACGGCTATAGCCCGCCATGTCCCCATGCCGGTCCAGATGGTCGGGTGTCAGGTTCAGCAGGCAGGCCGCATCGAAATGCATCCTGTCGAGGCGTTCGAGCATGTACGATGACATTTCAAGAACATAGACACCATTATCGGGCAATAAGGGCAGTGACAGGGCCGCAGGGCCAAGATTGCCACCGGCAATGGCGGGAATGCCGGCATGATCCAGCAGATGGGCCAGCAGAACGGTGGTCGTGGATTTGCCATTGGTGCCGGTCACCCCCACGAACCGTGCATGCGATCCCGCACGGCGGACGGCGCGGAACAGGAATTCCGCATCCGACACGATCGGCACCCCCGCCGCGCGCGCCATCGCCGCCACCGGATGGGGGGCCGGCAGGATGTGCGGGATGCCGGGTGACATCACCAGCGCATCGAACCCCGCCATGTCCACCAGCGGGGCAAAGCTGACACCCGCAGGGGCGTCAGGGGGGGCATGTCCCGACAACGTATCGTCCCACGCCTGCACCCGTGCCCCCATCGCGCCCAGCGCACGGGCAGCGGCCATGCCGTTGCGGCCAAGGCCCAGCACGGCGATGTGTTGTCCGGTGAACAGGTCGGTGGGAAATGTGTTCATCTCAGTTTCAGTGTGGCAAGGCCACACAGTCCCAGCACAATGGAAACGATCCAGAAGCGTATGACGATTTTGGATTCAGGCCATCCCTTTTTCTCAAAGTGATGATGCAGGGGCGCCATCAGGAAAACCCGGCGCCCGGTACGCTTGTACCAGAAGACCTGGATGATGACCGAAAACGTCTCGATCACGAACAGCCCACCGACGATGCACAGCACCAGTTCATGCTTGACCGCAACCGCGACGGCCCCCAACGCCCCGCCAAGGGCGAGTGATCCGGTATCCCCCATGAACACTGCGGCAGGTGGCGCGTTGAACCACAGGAATCCCAGCCCCGCCCCCACCAGCGCGGAGCAGAAGATCCCCAGTTCCCCGGTGCCCGGCACGGCATGGAGTTGCAGGTAATCGGCAAAGATATGATTGCCCACCAGATAGGAAATCAGCGCGAAGACCAGTGCCGCGATGGTTACGGGCACGATCGCCAGTCCGTCCAGCCCGTCGGTGAAATTGACCGCATTGCCAAAGCCCGTGATCGTAATCATCGCGAACACCGGAAAGGCATAGCCCAGCGGCAGCAGCAGGTCTTTGACGAAGGGGAAGGCAAGGTGGTTCGCAAGGTCCGGTGGCATCAGCCCCTCGATCCAGATCCCGCCAATCAGGGAGACCGCGAATTCACAGCCCAGGCGCATGCGCATCGACACGCCGTCGGTGTTGCGCCGCGACAGCTTGAGGTAATCATCGGCAAAGCCGACCGCGCCGAACGCAAGGGTGATGGTCATGACCGCCCAGACGAACCCGTTCGTCAGGTCCGCCCACAACAGCGTCGATCCCAGCAGGGAGACAAGGATCAGGACACCCCCCATGGTGGGGGTCCCGGCCTTTTCCACCAGATGGCGTTCCGGCCCCAGTGTGCGGATGGGCTGTCCGCCGCGCTGGATGCGGCGCAGGCGCGCAATCAGCGGGTTCCCCAGCATGAGGCTGAGCACCAGCGCCGTCAGGCATGCGGCCCCGGCGCGGAAGGTGATGTAGTGGAACAGGTTAAGGACCGAGACATGGCCCGCCGCGTGGCGTTGGAACAGGTCATAAAGCATCAGGCGCGCCCCCGCGCGTCATCATGCGTGCCAAGGGTGTTCAGGGCATCGACCACCTGGCGCATCTTCAGCCCGAGGCTGCCTTTGACAAGGATGGCGTCACCCGCGCGCATCGCCGCGCGCACCTGTGGGGCAAGGGTCGCGGCATCGGGTGCCCATGCACCACGTCGGGAGGGGGGCAGGAGATCAAAGAGATATTTCATGTTCGGGCCGCAACAAAAAACAAGGTCCGCATGTTCGCGGACATCTGGAAGAAGGGATTCATGCTGGTCACGCGCAAACGCGCCCAGTTCGAGCATGTCGCCAAGTACGGCGATACGCCGCCGTGCCGGGACCTGCCCCAGGACATCAAGCGTCGCGCGGATCGAGGCGACCGACGCGTTGTAGCTTTCATCAAGCAGGCTTGCCTGCCCGTGCAGTATGGGGGTGATCGCCCCGCGTCCGGCCCCGGGGCGGAAATCCGCAAGGCCCCGCACCGCGCATGCCATGTCCGCCCCCACCGCGTATGCCGCCGTCAGCGCAACCAGCGCATTGCCCGCCATATGGCGGCCCGGTGCATGCAGGTCGACCGTGCCCGACCATCCGTCGATCAGGGCACGGAACGCACCACCATCGGGGCGGCGCTGGAAATCTTCCATCCGCGCCGTGCTGCCGGGGTGCGTGCCCGCCGTCCACAGGCGCGCGCCATGGTTACGGGCCTGTGTGGCGAAGATGGCCATGCCCGTCACGTCATCGGGCACGATCGCCACCCCGTCCTGCGGCAGGGCCGCGATCAGGTCCGACTTTTCACGCGCGATGGCCTCCAGACTGCCCATATGTCCAAGATGCGCCCCGGTGATGGTCGTGATGACCGCGACATCAGGCCGCACCATCTGTGCCAGAGGGGCGATTTCGCCGGGGTTGTTCATGCCCACTTCACACACGCAGAACATGGCCGACGCAGGCAGGCGCGCCAGTGTGAGCGGCACACCCCAGTGATTGTTGTAAGACGCAACCGCCCAATGGGTCGGCCCGCACGCGCCCAGCGCATGGCGCAGCATGTCCTTGGTGGTGGTCTTGCCCACGCTGCCGGTCACGGCGATCATCCGGCCCGCGAACCGCGTGCGCGCAAATGCCGCCATGGCGTTGAGCGCGGCCAGTGTGTCATCCACCAGCAAGATGCGCGCGTCCTCCACGCCGGGATCGCGATGGGCGATCACAACGGCCGCACCGGCATCCAGTGCACGGGCGATGTGCGCATGCCCGTCGGAGTTTTCCCCCACCAGTGCGACGAAGATGTCACCTGCCGCCAGTGTCCGCGTGTCGATGGAAACACCGGTTGCGCGCAGACCCTCGCACGATGCCGCGCCGGGGTGGGGGGACGCGCGGAAATGCCCGCCCGTCGCCGTGAGGAGTTCGGTGCCGGTCCACAGGATGGGGGCGGTCATGGGGCGTTCGCCAGTTCGCGGATGACGGAAACATCGTCAAAGGGCAGGACCGTCGTGCCGACCGTCTGCCCCTGTTCATGGCCCTTGCCCGCGACGACCATCACGTCCCCGGGCTTGAGCCGCGACAGCCCCTCGGCAATCGCCTGCCTGCGCCCGCCGATATCGCTTGCGTCCGGCGCGCCCGTCATGACCTCGCGCCGGATGGCTGCTGCATCCTCCGTACGGGGGTTGTCATCGGTGACGATGGCCATATCGGCCAGGCGCCCCGCAACCGCGCCCATCAATGGCCGTTTACCCCGGTCACGGTCGCCACCTGCGCCAAATACCGCCACCAGCCGCCCCGACGCATGTGGCCGCAAGGACAGCAACAGCCGTTCCAGCGCGTCGGGCGTATGGGCGTAATCAACATAAACCGCCGCCCCGTTGGGTAGGGTCACGGCATGTTCCATCCGCCCGCGCACGCCGACAAGGGCGGGAAGGCAGTTGATGGCCGCGGACATCATATCCCTGCTGGTCGCCGCAAGCCCGGCGGCCAGAAGCATGTTATCCACCTGGTAACGTCCGGGCAGCCGTGTGGCGACCTCATGCCGCGTGCCATTGCATTCCACATCCAGCACCTGCCCATCCGGGCGCGGGGTCACGCGCAGCAGGCGGATCGCATCCCCGCCTTCCCCCACCAGCCGCAGGTCCAGCCCCCGTTTCACGGCAATGGCGCGCAGTGCCTCCAGCGTTGCGCCCTCCATGTCCGCGTTGGCCACCGCCAGGCCACCCGGCGGCAGCAGCGTATCGAACAGGCGCAGCTTTGCCGCGCGATAGCTGTCCATGTCACCATGGTAATCAAGGTGATCGCGCGTCAGGTTGCTGAACCCGGCAGCGGCAAGCGGCACCCCGTCAAGGCGGCGCTGCGCAAGGCCATGGGAGGAGGCCTCAATGGCGATGTCATCCACCCCATGTTCATGCAGGGTGCCAAGCGTCAGCGCCATCGTCACGCCATCGGGTGTCGTCAGCGATGGTCCCGACAGCGCGGGCACGGTGGGGGAGATGATGCCAAGCGTGCCGATGCTCGCGGCGGCATGTCCCTGATGCTGCCAGATCTGGCGCACGAATTCGACCGTACTCGTCTTGCCATTCGTGCCGGTCACGGCGACGACATGGCCGGGCATCGCGGGCATCAGCGCTGCCGCCATCACCGACAGGGCATGGCGCGGGTCGTCGGTTGCGATGCATGCAATGTCATGTCCCGCCTGCCGCACCGCAGCGCAGGCATCCGGTGTCGAAATGATGGCGCACGCACCCTGTTGCAGCGCCTGCGTAATAAAGGCGCGACCATCGGCGCGGTTGCCCGCGATGGCGGCGAAGATCATGCGCGGGCGCACCTGCCGGCTGTCGGCCGTGATCCCGCTGACTTCCGGGTCATGGCCGCAGCCATTCGTCGGAAGGCCCGCGCGGTGCAGTGCTGTCGTCAGTTTCATGTCTATCCCCGTTCCTGCCGCTTCTTTAACGGCATGGCCCCTTCGCGTTCGTCCCGTGCGGCATGCATGCGCGCCAAATGCCCCGCTTCGGACGTCATTTCCCCTGTCCCATGATGGCTGCCATGGCGACCACCCTCGCTTTCATGCAGGTGCATGGTGCCAGGATCATTCCCCGGACCCAGCGCGCGATATCCATGCGGGACGGGCGGGCGCATCGGGATGAACAGGGAATTCTCGATCGCCTCCTGATGCGCGGTGTCGGGGAACAGGCCCATCATCGGTGCGATGCGGGTGATGATGTGCGATGCCGTCGGCGCGGCGTTCCATCCCGCCGTGGTCCATCCATGTGTCTGTGCCGTCGGTTTGGGACTGTCGAGCATGACATAGACCGCATAACGCGGTGCATTCATCGGGAATATGCCGGTAAAGGCCGAAACATTGACATGCTTGAGATAGCCGCCATGCGCGCCGATCTTTTCGGCTGTACCCGTCTTGCCCCCCACGTAATAGCCTGCGGATTCCGCCCGGTCGCCCGTGCCCTTGGTCACGTCAAGGCGCAGGATCTTGCGCAGGATGGATGAATTTTCCGCCGAGATCAGGCGTTGTGCATCCGGGGTCTGTGCCGCCATGTCCGTATCGGGCACGGGGGTGCCGCCCGGCGTCCTGTCCTGGTCATGCAGCAGCAGCGTGGGTTTGAGCAGGAAGCCACCATTGGCCGTCGCCGCCGTGCCGCGCACGATGGCCAGGGGAGGTTCTGCCACGCCATGTCCGAAGGCGACGGTCATGACAGTGGAAACACCCCAGTTGCGCGTGGAAGGGATAATGGGGTGCCCGGCCTCGGGCAGTTCGATGGGAACGCGCGCGAAAAAGCCCATGTTGCGCAGCCAGTCCTGCTGGCGCGCCGCCCCCGCATCAAGCGCGATATGCGCCGCCGCAGGGTTGGAGGAATGGGCCATGACCTCTGGCAGGGAAAGCCACGGGTCGAAATGGTCGTTTTTCATGTCGGAAATGGTGAAGCGCCCGACCTTGATCGGCACGCTGGAAAAACGGTCCCATATGTGCGCGACCCCATCCTGCAGCGCCATGGCCGTCGTCTGCAGCTTGAAGGTGGAGCCGGGTTCATACATGCCCGTCACCGCGCGGTTGAAGCGGGCGTCGGCGGGGGCATGGCCGAAATCATTGGCGTCATAGTCAGGCAGGCTGACCATGGCGATGATCTCCCCATTGCGTACATCCATCACGATGGCGCATGCGCCGATCGCCTGGAATGTATCCATGGCCGATTGCAGTTCATCATGGACCACATTCTGCACCCGGACGTCGAGCGAGAGCGTGAGCGGCGCGCGGTTACTGTCGAGGCGCTTGTCAAAGAACCGTTCCACCCCGGCGACGCCATGGTCGTCGATGTCCACCCCGCCCATGATCTGCGCTGCGACGCGCCCCATGGGATAGCGACGGCGTTCACCCGGTTCGAAATAGATTCCGGGAATGCCCAGATTGTTGATCGCCAGTTCCTCTGCCGGCGAAATGTCACGCGCCAGATAAACAAACTGCCGTGCCGATGACAGGCGGCGCAGGGTTTCCGCCGCGTCAATATGGGGAAGTACCTGCTTGAGCTTGCGCGTGGCGTCCTGCGGGTCGATCATTTCCTGCGGGTTGGCATAAACCTGTGCCACCGGCAGGGAAATCGCCAGCGCCTGGCCGTTGCGATCCACGATGGAGGCCCGATGCACCTGCGGCAGGACGATGTCGTTGGCCACCATGCCCTTCGGGTCGCTTTTGGGGATGGGCGGAACCTGTGGCGCGATCTGGTGCTGCTGTGGGGCAAGCGGCATGATGATCGTCGCAATACTCAGCTTCACGCCCACCGCGCCGAACAGCACGCAGAAAACCCCCGCCACGACCAGCAGGCGGGTGTCCGTTTTGTAGCGTGCCATGTTCATGCGCAAAGTCCCGCCTGTGGGGCGGGAACTGTCCGTATGTGTATCCTGGCTGGGCGGGCGGGGCGTATCGTTCATGTCACCGACGGTATCCGGCAGCGGAAGCGACCGTCGTCAGTTGCTGACGGGTACGGGCGGGGGAAGGGCGGACGTACGGGAATTGGCCAGCGAACTGCCACCCCCGCCACGGACGGAGGAAAGTGTGTCTGCCGGATGCCATGCCGCATCCGACACTTCATGCGCGGGATGGTAACGATAGGGCGCGACATGGGTGCTGGCCAGTACGACGTCATGGGTGGGGGCCGCCGTGTGGGTCACGCGTGCGGGCAGGTGGGCCGGGGCCTCATTCTCCGCCATGACGGTGGCGGGACGTTCAACCGGACGTGGCGCGGGCTTTGGCACGTCATGTTCCGGTCGGTCGGCATGCAGGGCGGTGGCCTCCACACGGGCGGCCTCCACACGGGCGGGTTGCGCATGGCGTGTCACCGGCGTGGGGGATGGCGACATCACGGGCGGTCGCGGGGTACTGGCCTGCGCCATCACCATGGGCGCGGCATGCGGATGCGGCACGGGGTCGGGCGTGGTGACGGTCATGTGGTCCGCAGCAAGGGAGATACCCATATTCGCACGCGGGTTGGCCGGTGCAATGGGCGTGGCTCCCGGCGTGGGCAGATGTGAACCCAGGGCGGCCATCTGTACGAATTGCGTTGGCGCCACAGGGCGCAGCGTCGGGTCATAACGTTCGGCCAGGACATGCAGCCGGTCGGGCTGGTTCAGCATCGTCCATTCCGCGCGCAGCATGGCCGTCTGGTCACGCGTGCGTTCGGTCTGCATCACGATCTGTGCGATCTTCTGGTCCAGCGCGGAAGTCTGCTGTTTCTTGGTATACAGGAACAGCCCGGACCCCGCCGTCATGAGGGCGCATAAAAGCGTGATGATGCGGATCATTGCTGCTGTCCCATGTATGTGGCGGAATCCGTGTCCGGGAATGTCATGACGCGTTCGACCGTGCGCAGCCGCGCGCTGCGTGCGCGCGGGTTATGGCGGCATTCCGTATCCGACGGGCGGATGGCCTTGTTACGGACAAGGCGGAAGGCGGGGCGTTGCGTACTCTGCATGGCGGCGCCCGGGTCGTGGCGTGAAGGGCCGGGCATGCGGCCTGATGCGCGGTTCATCGCAAGCTTTACCAACCGGTCCTCCAGCGAATGAAAGGACACGACCACCAGCCGCCCGCCCGGCGCCAGCAGGCCAAGCGCCTGTTCCAGCCCGCGTTCGATCTGCCCCAGTTCGTCATTCACATAAATGCGCAGGCCCTGGAACGTGCGCGTCGCGGGGTCGATGCCCGAACGGTCCGCCCGCACGACCGAACGCACGATGTCCGCCAGCGCCGCCGTGGTGGTGATCGGGTTTTCCGCCCTTGCCGCGACAATGGCGCGCGCCACCCGGCGCGACATCCGTTCCTCGCCATAGGTATAGATGATGTCGGCCAGTTCGCTTTCCTGATAGCGGTTGACGACATCGGCGGCGGTCGTGCCCTCGTCCCCCATGCGCATGTCCAGCGGCCCGTCCATGCGAAAGGAGAATCCGCGCTCGGGCTGGTCGATCTGATAGGAGGAGACCCCAAGGTCAAGCACCACGCCATCAAGTGCATCCACCCCACGCGCGGCAAGGAGGGAGGCCATGTCCCCGAACCCGCCCTTGATCAGGCGCAGGCGCGACTGTTCCTGCCCGTCGGGGAAGGACGTCGCCAGCGCCGCGCCACGTGCGATGGCGGCGGGATCGCGGTCGATGGCCCACAGCGTGCATTCCGCCGCCGACAGGATGGCGCGCGCATATCCGCCGCCGCCAAACGTCCCGTCGAGGTAGGTCGCGCCATCGCGCGGTGCGAGGTCACAGAGCACCTCTGCCAGCATGACCGGTATGTGGCCGCCATCAATGCGGGGTGGGGTGGGGGGCGTCGTGGTCATGCCGATCCTTCCGGTGGGGAGGCGGCCGTTTTCCTGCCCGATGTCAGTGCCCGCGCCCGTGTGCGCGCCTCGTCCCGGCGCTGCGCCGCGGCGTCGGGGTCCCATACCTGAAAGATGCGTCCCAGCCCCATGAACGTGACCTGTTCGGTCAGGTTGGCGTGCGCACGCAGTGTTTCAGGCAGCAGGATGCGTCCTTCCTTGTCCGCGTCGATGGGATAGGCATCGGCATAGAGCGCGGTGGCAAGGTCGTCATGGTCCTCGGAAAAGATGTCCACTTCGTCCAGCGGGCGCGCAAGTGCGGAGAATGAGGCGCTTGGCCATGCTTCGAGGCAGGGATGCAGATGGGACGGGCGCATGATGACCAGCGGTTCGCCCGCCCGTGAAAGGGTGCGCAGCGTCGCGCGGAAAGCCGACGGGATGGAGACCCGCCCCTTGGCATCCAGCCGGTTCTGATGCGTGCCAAGGAATACACTCACGCTGCGCGATGCCCTCCCCGGCATGAATTACAGAAGGTCCGAGACCGTGCCCGGCGCGGGTGAAAGGTGCTTCCTTCACTCAACTTCACTGGGTCTATGTGGGATATCATGGGATTTCATGGGCGGTCAATTAAAGATATGCAAAAAATGGCGGCAGACTGCTATTGTTCAGCCGTAAGGGGTGTAATGACAGGTAAAGAGGAATATATCCGGCAGACCGGGGGCATAAATGCCACCAGCCGACAGATGTTTATGTTTTGTTCTTTTTAATGAATACTTAATCCCGCCTCTGGGTTCGTGCCATGCAGGCCCATGTGGGGGGATAAAGATGCCAGACGGTCTGTAAGCCGGGTTCTGTCCATCCCCGAAGGGATGGGACGACCATTCCTCTGGGACGCGCCTTGCGGCACGCCTCACGCGACCAACCCGAACGACGGGGCGGAAAGGCCCCTGACGGCGCGGACCGGAATCCGCCCGCCTGCCGTTCCTATTCGGTCTTGCTCCCGGTGGGGTTTGCCCTGCCGCCCATGTTACCATGCGCGCGGTGCGCTCTTGCCGCACCGTTTCACCCTTACCCCCAACATCCGGCCCGATCGTAAAACCGGTCCATCAGCCGTGGGGGCGGTCTGTTTTCTGTGGCACTGTCCCTGGGGTCGCCCCCGCCGGCCGTTAGCCGGCACCGTTCTTCCGTGGAGCCCGGACTTTCCTCCATCATTGCGCACGGGCGCGCCGACAGCGGTCGTCCGACCGTCTGGCATGCGGAAACTGGCGGTGCATGCGTCCCGCGTCAAGGGCTAAAGCCTTGGGACGCGAAAACTCATGACCGATTACGAAAGGCGTGCTGTTGTCTGTTTCTGATGTCGCGGCGTCCGCGTCCCTTCCGCGCGAGCGGCTTCCGGGGCTTTTGACCCGCCTGTTCCTGATGGGGGCGAAGGCGAGTGCGGCCCGTCACAATCATGTCCCCCATTCGCTGGAGGATATTCGCCGACGCTTTGACCATCCCTGTTTCCCGCAACGTCTGTCGCGCCTGCAGGTCCGGCGTGTCATCGACATGCGCGTCCCCGGTGCGACTGAACTGCGGCCGGCGCGGCTTTATGTTCCTTATGGCAAGGTGCGCGGCGTCGTACTGTTCATGCATGGGGGGGGATATGTCCATTGTGGCCTGAACTCCCACGATGGGATCTGCTGTCGCCTTGCGCGGCAGTCAGGGGCGGCTGTCCTGTCCTTTGACTACCGCCTTGCGCCGGAAAACAGGTTTCCTGCCGCCGTGGATGACTGCTGGGCTGCGCTGCAATGGCTGGTGGCAGAGGCATGGCGGTGGGGTGGGAAGGTCGCGGTGGCGGGGGACAGCGCGGGCGGTACGCTTGCTGCGGTCCTCAGCCAGATGAGCCGTGGGTGGGGGCATCCGCCGCTTGCCCTGCAATTACTGTATTACCCCTCACTTTATGGAGAGCGCCCGGTTCCCTCGCGTGAAGTCTATGCAAATGGCTATGTGCTCAGCACCCGTGTGATGGAATGGTATGCGCAGGAATATATCCGCGACCCGCAGGATCTTCGCGATCCGCGCCTGGCGCCGGTCTTTGCGTCTTCGCTTGCCAACCTGCCGCCCGCGGTCATCGCCCTTGCGCAGTGCGATCCCCTGCATGATGAGGGAACGGGATATGCCGCTGCGATGCGCACGGCGGGGTCGCGGGCCATCACCCGGACATGGCCGGGGACGGTCCACGGTTTTCTTAATTTCTACTCATTCCTGCCCGGCGGGAAATCCGCGATCCGCTATGGCGCGCGACACTTGCGTGAAGCATTCGCCCGCACCTGAACCATACATCCAGATGCAACGGAACCCTCAGTCATCCGGGGGCGCCGCTTTACAAAGGCGGCGTTTTTGAACGTTTCTGGAAAAGCCGCCGCGCGGGCTTTATGCAGGCCTTGCGGCGTGCCATCGCTGTTTACTGGGGCATGGCGTGGAACACGCCGGGGGTCTGCCAGTCGGTCTGCACGCTTTGTGACAGGCGGTCCACACGCAGTGTGAACAGGCGCGGCAGGGTATTGTGGTCGCCCGGACAGGAACCGGAATGGCGTTCCATGACGTCAAGGTTGGTGGCATCGGGCGGGTCGTTGCCGTTGAGGACGAACAGCAGGCAGTCCTTGCGGTCGTGCGTCATGCCGTTATGCGTCACGATCGTGCGGAAATGTTCCACAAGTGCGGTGTTGTCGAACCAGCTGACCTTTGAAAAGGTCAGCCGGTCGGCGGCCTGGTCCATCCACCCCATGCGCATGACGATAAAGGCCAGCAGCGCCATGGGGATCACCATCAGCACGCGCCGGACGATCCGCTGGCGGATGGTCATGGGCGCGCGCTTGCGGCCGGAAAGGCGGGGGGAAACGGCCATGCGTTATTTCATGTCCTCGTGCCACAGGTGTCCCGACTGCGCCAGCAGGTTGCGCGCGCCCTCAGGCCCCCATGTCCCGGCGGGATAGGGTTCAAGCGGGGCTTCGTTCTTGCTCCATCCCTGCAGGATGGGGTCGATCCATTTCCATGCGGCCTCCACCTCATCACGCCGGATGAACAGGATCGGATCGCCGCGCACGACATCAAGCAGCAGCCGTTCATAGGAATCGGGATAACGGATATTGAACGCCTTTTCAAACTCGATGTTGATGTCCGCCTCACGCAGGGACAGGCTGTCGGTCGGGGTGGGGTCCTTGGTGGAAACCGACAGCATGACGCCCTCGTCGGGCTGGATGCGGATAACCAGGCGGTTCGCGGCGGGACGGTTGGCAAAGATGGTCCACGGCGCGGACTTGAACTGGATCACGATCTCGCTGCATTTCTCTGCCATGCGCTTGCCCGACCGGAGGTAGAACGGCACATTGCCCCATCGCCATGACAGGATTTCGGCCTTCAGCGCGACAAAGGTTTCCGTCTCGCTCGTAACGCCTTCGCCAAGGTCCTCCAGATAGCTGCCAACCGTCTGCCCGTTGACATGTCCGCGCATATACTGCCCGCGGGAGGTATAGATCGCGACATCGGACGGCCGGATCGGCTTGAGTGCGTGCAGCACCTTGAGCTTTTCATTGCGCACGCTGTCCGCATCCAGCGATACCGGCGGGTCCATCGCGACCAGACACAGCACCTGCAGCAGGTGGTTCTGGATCATGTCACGCAGGCAGCCGGACCGGTCATAATATGCGCCGCGCCCCTCCACCCCCACGGTTTCCGCGGCCGTGATCTGCACATAATCAATCGCGTCGCTGGTCCACAGGCGTTCGAACACCGGATTGGCGAAACGCAGCGCGATCAGGTTCTGGACCGTTTCCTTGCCCAGGTAATGGTCGATGCGGAAAATGTGGTTTTCGGGGAAATGCCGCCCGACGCTGTCATTGATGGCGTTCGCGCTCTGCAGGTCCGTGCCGATCGGCTTTTCAAGGACAACGCGCGACTGCTCCGTGATCAGGTTCTGCTTGCTCAGGTTCTCGCAGATCTGGCCATACAGTGCGGGTGATGTCGCAAGGTAATAGACCCGGATGCGGGTTTCGGGTTCCTGATCAAGCAGGCCGCGCAGGTCGGCCCAGTTGCTCTGTGCCTCGGCACCGTTCAGGCTGACATAATGGACCAGTTCGATAAAGCGCGTGACCGTGTCCGCCTCCAGCGAGGCGGGGGGGATGTGCTCCTGCAGTGCCTGTCGCGCACGGTCCTGATATTCCCCCCGCGAGAGGGGGGAGCGTGCGGTCGCGATGATACGCGCATCCGCCGGGACCTGCCCGTCGCGAAAGCGGTAATACAGCGCAGGTAGCAGCTTGCGCATGGTCAGGTCGCCCGTTCCACCGAAGACGATGTAGTCGAACGTATCGACGGGGGGAAGATGTGCCATGAAAATCGGCCTCCTGCCTGATGTTCTGTTTCCAGCCCCGTATTTCCGCCATGCATGGCATATCGGGAACGCGGATGCGCCGGTACCAACGCTCAGGGACCGATTAGGGCTGCCTTTTGGAGCATGTCAAGCTGGCATTGACCCGCGTTCATCATCGCGATAAGCCCGCCGTTCAAATACGTTATGCGTGCCGCCTGCTTGTGGGAGGCATGGCGGGGTGTATGACGGCCCCATCACTATATCCGGAGGCAGCGGACATGAGTGCCGATAATTTCGAAACTGACGACAGCAGCGCGGCCGTTGGGGGCATCGCCGCCGACCGGTTGCGCAGTATCATCGAACGTGTGGAGCGCCTTGAAGAAGAGCGCAAGGCGCTGGCCGGGGATATCAAGGACATCTATACCGAGGCGAAGTCCGCAGGCTTTGACACCAAGGTGATCCGCCAGATCATCCGCCTGCGCAAGCAGGAACCCGCCGAGGTGGAGGAACAGGAAACCCTGCTGGACATCTATCGTCGCGCGCTGGGCATGTAATGTTCCGTCGGGATGATGGGCATATGGTTCCCCGCCGGGGTTAAGGGTATGTTTCCTGTCATGCAGAAGGTCAGGAGACACCCATGACGCTACCTTGGCCCGAATGGCTGCCGCAATGGGCGCAGGCGCTGGTCCTGATCGTGGGGCTGGTATTTGCCGTGTTGTGGATGCTGGTTCCCTTTGCGGTGATCGGGGTGAAGGGGCGGCTGGATGCCCTGGCGGTGCAGATTGATGATCTGCAGGCCGAATTGCGCGTCATGGCAATGTCCAGCAATTCCGCCGCCATCCGTGAAGAAGCGGAGGGCGCATCGGGCGAGCCCTTGTCCGAAGTCCTGCGCACACAGGATCGCGCACGGGATTACGTGCAGGGGCGTAATCAGGATCACGAAGACCCGGACCGGACTGGGGCCGCACAGGCCGCCCACGCCCGTCCGGCCCGCATGCTGGACCCCGAAGATCCGCAGTGCGATATTCCTGCCTATGAACGTCGCGCATCGCCGCCAGCGGCTGATGCGCCACCGGTGGCAACGGTCCATGTGGCCGATGGTGATGATGACCGCATACGATCCGATATGCCGCCGGGTCCGCCCCGGCCACGTGAACATGCCCCCCGTTCCACGCCCCCCCCATGGCAGGAGAGTGCGCAGCAGGAGCAGGGCACGCAGCCGCCGTCATCATCCCCGGTGGTGCCGGATGCCCCGCGCATGCCATTGCGTGCCCGGGTTCCGCCTGCGGTGGGCGCGACCGGGCAGGATGGGGGGGCGCGTGCCGCCATGGCGCGGAAGGTGGAAACGGGGCTTCCCCGCATGGCGCGCTGGGCGGAACGGCGGCAGCGTTCGGAACCGACATTGCGCTGGCCCCCACGACCATGATTATCCCTGCGGCGTCCCGGAAATATCCGGGAAAGAAGCTTTGGTCATATCCCCCTTAGATGGGGGAAAGGGTTTTCGGGGATGGGACGGCCGTTGCCAAAAACGTCTATACGAAGATTGTTTGAAAAGTCAGGCTCAAGAAGATCTGAAATTATAAAGGTTTTTGGTGAAGCTTTTTGTAAAAAGCTTCAGAAGACGCCGCCTTTTTGAAAAAAGGTGGCACCTAAAAACTTTTCTTGTTTTCAAGCACTCTCTACAACTTGTTTTCGACAGGCTTCATTATTTCAGTGGGGTGTTTGTCCTGCTTGTGCAGCGAGGCCCCTTGGTTGGCTTTCGTTGCATCCCAAAGGGTTCAGGAAGCCTGCGCACAGGACCGGTCATTCAGTACCAGGTCGTCGCGATGGATGATTTCATCGCCACCGTGCCAGCCAAGGATATTTTCGATCTCGTCCGATTGACGGCCCACGATGCGCACGGCATCCGCCGCGCCATAGGAGGACAGGCCATGGGCGATGCAATGTCCATGCCTGTCCATTACGCTGACAAGGTCGCCGCGATCGAATTCGCCCGCAATCGCCTGCACCCCCGCAGGCAGCAGGGAGGAACCGCTCTGCAATGCGCGGACCGCCCCATCGTCGATGACAAGGTGCCCTGCGGGTGTCAGGCTGCCGCCAATCCATTTCTTGCGCGCAGATCGTGCATCGGGCGAGGGCAGGAACCATGTGCAGCGCCCACCATTCCACAGTGCGCGCAGCGGATGCAGCGGCTTGCCCTGTGCGATGACCATGGCGCATCCTGCCTGGGTTGCGATCCGTGCGGCCATCAGCTTTGTGCGCATCCCGCCAGAGGAATAGCCGGGCGGAGGGGCCCCCCCCATGGATTCGATCTCTTCCGTCAGGCTTTCGACCACCGGAAGGTGCCGCGCCCCGGGGGCTGTGCGCGGGTCGGCGGTATACAGACCGTCAATGTCCGACAGCAGCACAAGCTGGTCCGACGTGGTCATTTCCGCCACACGCGCGGCCAGACGGTCATTGTCGCCAAAACGGATTTCGGTCGTCGCAATGGCATCGTTTTCATTGATGATCGGCACACAGCCCAGCGTCAGCAGTGTATTGAGCGACGCACGTGCATTGAGATAGCGACGGCGATGTTCCGTATCATCGGGCGTCAGCAGCAGTTGCGCTGCATTCAGGCCATGTCGCGACAGGGCGTTGGTCCATGCCTGCGCCAGGCGGATCTGCCCCACGGACGCAGCGGCCTGTTTTTCATCCAGTCGCAGCACCCGGCGCGTCAGGCCAAGCTGGTGACGGGCAAGGGCGATCGCACCGGAGGAGACGACAATGACCTGCGCGCCGCGTGTGTGCAGGGCGGCGATATCGGCCGCGACACTTTCCAGCCATTCCTGCCGGGGGGAGGCGGTTTCGGCATCAACAACCAGGGCACTGCCGATCTTGACGACGATACGCTGTCCGTTCTGCAGGCTGGGTAAGGGAAGGGGGACTGTCACGGCTGTCTCTATCCACGCGTTCAGGCGGGGGTGTCGGATTCATCCGCGCGGATGCGGGTGATCTGATCCTGCACAAGGCGCAGCACCTTGTCCACGCCCTGCCGCGATACGCCTGACATGGTCATCACCGGTGCGCCGCTGGCCTGTTCCAGCAGGGCGCAGCGTTCGGCAATGTCTTCGTCCAGCATTGCGTCGATCTTGTTCAGGACGATGATTTCCGGCTTTTCCGCCAGGCCGCCACCATATTCATGCAGTTCGTGGCGAATGGTCCGCCATGCGGCAACCACATCTTCCTGTGTGCCGTCGATCAGGTGTACAAGCACGGCACAGCGTTCGACATGGCCAAGGAAGCGGTCACCCAGCCCCGTACCTTCGTGCGCGCCCTCGATCAGGCCAGGAATGTCGGCGATGACAAATTCTTCCGTCACCGACAGGCGTACGACGCCCAATTGCGGATGCAGGGTGGTGAAGGGATAATCGGCGATCTTGGGCCGTGCGGCCGATACAACCGACAGGAAGGTCGATTTGCCCGCGTTGGGCAGGCCAACCAGGCCGGCATCGGCAATCAGCTTCAGCCGCAGCCAGACCCAGCGTTCCTCCCCCGGCCAGCCCGGATCGGCCCGACGTGGGGCGCGGTTGGTGCTGGTCTTGTAATGCGCATTGCCCCGGCCACCATCGCCACCGCGACACAGCAGCAGGCGCTTGCCTGCCTCATCAAGATCGCCAAGCAGCGTTTCGCGGTCATCATCGAAAATCTGCGTGCCCACCGGCACCTGTATGACCACGGCGGGGGCCGCGGCCCCCGTGCGGTCCGACCCTGCGCCATTACCGCCCTTACGCGCGCGGAAATGCTGCGTATAGCGGAAATCAATCAGGGTGTTCAGGTTGGCTACGGCCACGAAAATGATATCGCCGCCCCGTCCGCCATTGCCGCCATCGGGGCCGCCGAATTCGATATATTTTTCGCGCCGGAACGCGATGACGCCATCACCGCCATCACCGGATTTTACGAAAATTTTGGCCTGGTCAAGAAACTTCATCGCTCACGGGTCCGATCTGGGCCGGTGGCAGCCCCATGGACGTGTCTGATATCAGAAACACGCCGTGGTATCGATACGAAAAAGGGGACGGCCCCACGTGACCGTCCCCTTCTGGTCGAAAACTGTCTCCCGGGTGGGAGCGTTTTTTATTCCGCTGCTGCGGGCAGGGCTTCGACCGAAACATGCACGCGGCCTTCGGCGCGGCGTTCGAACTTCACATGCCCATCGACGAGCGAGAAGATCGTATGGTCGCGGCCAAGGCCGACATTCTGACCCGGCTTCATCTTCGTGCCGCGCTGACGGACGATGATGTTGCCTGCGATGACGCTTTCGCCACCGAACTTCTTGACGCCGAGGCGGCGACCGGCGCTATCGCGTCCGTTGCGGGAGGAACCGCCTGCCTTTTTTTGTGCCATTGCCTGAACTCCTGAAACTTGTTGACTGATCTCGACCTGGTCCCATGGGCAGTCTCATTGCCCGTGGGAGCGGGGATCAGGCAGCGTTGATTGCGGCGATACGCACCACGGTCACGGGCTGACGGTGGCCGTTCTTGCGGCGGCTGTTCTGCCGGCGGCGCTTCTTGAAGATGATCACCTTCGCAAGGCGGTCCTGCGCGATCACGGTCGCGGTGACGGTCGCGCCAGCAACGGTGGGGCTGCCGATCGTCGCGGCGCCTTCGCCACCAACGGCCAGAACCTGATCGAACGTGATGGTGGCGCCGGCTTCGGCTTCCAGCTTCTCGATCTTCAGGACGGTGTCCTTGGAAACGCGGTACTGCTTTCCGCCGGTGCGGATAACTGCAAACATAATTCTCTATCTTTCCGATCTCTGGGTCAGCGCGGCGCCATCTGGGATGATGGTACAGGCGGCAGGACCCGGTCGCTTTTTGACATTGGCCGCGAAACCACGCGCGGCACCCCCTGTCTGCGCAGGGATTGAGGGCTGGCTTCTATCGGGCAATGTCGGGCGCGTCAATCGCTAATCCCACGGCATGGCATGATTCAGGGCATGATTCCTGCCATGTCGTGCATCATGTATGGGGGCCGGTATGGGGGCAGGGCGGGGAAGGTAAAAAACATCCACCTGCCCCCTTGCGCGCGTTGCGGGCGCACCGTATAAGCCCGCACCAACGCCGCTGACATTTGGAGAGGTGCCGGAGCGGTCGAACGGGGCGGTCTCGAAAACCGTTGTGCGTGCAAGCGTACCGTGGGTTCGAATCCCACCCTCTCCGCCAGTGTCACGCCATGCCGTCATAAACCTGACCAGGCAGGCGCAACAGCAGAACCCACAAAAAAATCAGCAGTTTCCGGCAGTCACGATCTTCGTGAGGCAGGTATCGACCCCAAACAGGGGCGGTTGGCCCGTCGGGGTCGCGCATACGGACGATCTTGCGGCTGGACCATCACCGCATGAGGAGCTGCCGCCTGTCGGATGTCTGGGGCATCATGCGCGTTCATGCACCCTGCGTCCTGCGACATAGGTGGCGCGGATGCTGCGGTCATCCCCCAGCATCATCAGGGAAAACAGCAGGTCGCTGATCGAATCGCACGATTGTGCCCGCAGGGCCTGCAATGGTGTTGCCTCCGGGTCGAGGATGCACAAATCCGCCTCCATCCCCGGTGCAATCGTCCCGATCCTGTGGTCGAGGTGCAGCGCCCGCGCACCGCCTGCCGTCGCCAGCCAGAAGGCCTGCGCGGGGTGGAGGCGACGGCCTGTTCCCTGCGCGACCTTATAGGCTTCGTTCAGGCTCTGCAGTTGCGACAGGCTGGTGCCCGCGCCGATATCGGTGCCCAGCCCCACACGGACGGGGCGTCGTGGGTCCAGCGCATCGAACAGGCGGAAGCTGCCACTGCCAAGGAACAGGTTGGAGGTCGGGCAGTGGGCCAGTGCGCATCCACTGTCATGGCAGGTCATGAGGTCGGGTTCATCAACATGGATGGCATGGCCCATGATGGCGCGTGGCCGCACCAACCCTGCATGCGCGTAAACATCCAGATAGGACCGGCGTGCGGGGAACAGGCTGCGTACCCATGCGACCTCGTCCAGGTTTTCCGCAAGGTGGGTCTGCATGAAGACGGTCTGGTCACGGGCCAGAAGTGCGCCCGCCAGTTTAAGCTGTTCCTCGCTGCTGGTGGGGGCAAAGCGCGGGGTGACGGCGTACATCTGCCGCCCGCGCCCGTGCCAGCGCGTCATCAGTGCAAGGGATTCGTCATACCCGCGTTGTGCCGTATCGCGCAGGTCTGGTGGGGCATTGCGGTCCATCAGCACCTTGCCCGCGATCATCAGTGTATTGAGGCGTTCTGATTCGCTGAAGAACGCCTCAACCGATTGGGGATGGACGGTGCAGAAAACCGCCGCCGTGGTCGTGCCGCATCGCAGAAGTCCGGCAAGGAACCTGCGTGCGATATCACGCGCATAAGCCGGATCGCGAAAGCGGCTTTCGGTGGGGAAGGTGTAGCGTTCGAGCCATTCCAGCAACTGTTCGCCATATGCGGCGATCATGGGCAGTTGTGGGTAATGGACGTGGGTGTCCACGAAACCGGCTGAAATCACGCAGTCTGGGTAATGTGTAACCTGCGTGTCGGCGGGCAGGTGGCGCAGGGTATCGGCATATGTGCCCATTTGCGCTATCCGCCCGTCGCGGATGATGATCAGCCCGTCTTCCTCATGATGGAGGGCAGCAACCGGGTCGGTGGTGAACGGGTTGTCGCGAAAAGTGACGACCCGCCCCCGCAGGGCAAGGATATCGGGCGTGGGTGGTGCGGGCATCCTGCTGCTAGCCGATCATTTCGCTGGAACGATAGGGCTGCGAGGCGTCAAGGAACGCTGCATTTGCATCCAGTTCATAGGAAATGACCAGCAGATAGGCAATGGCGCGTGTCATTTCCACGCGGGAGGTAATGTTGGTTTCCTTCCCTTCGAGGATACGCAGCACCCGCGTCGCGCCACGGGCCACGCGGGCCGTACGGCCATAGCGGCCACTGAACTGCGCCATGCGATGCAGGAACAGGGTGATGGCGCGGTTGGCCGATTCCGGCAACTGGCTGCGTTCCAGCACGACACGCAGGCGGATGATGTTCAGCCCGATTGTCATCGCCGACAGCGTGCCCTGCAAATAGGCCTCGATCGTGGGGGAAGGGGTCGGCCCCGCATGGCGGATCAGGCGGGAGAAACGGTCGGTATTGCGCCCGATCCAGGCCCTTGGCTGCGGCAGCGGGTTGGCCGATGCCAGGTGGCGCAGGTCATGCAGGGTGCGGTTGCGCATGCGCCAGCGTTCTTCGTCACTGTTGAAAGGCAGGACGGCGCGGAAAATCAGTACGGCGAAGCCGATGCTGCACAACAGGGCAAAGGAGGCGTTGAAATATGCAATTTCATTCAGGCGGCTTTGGTTGCCGGGATTGACAAGGTTGGGCAGGAACAGGGAGTAGGACGCCGCAGCCCCCGCCGTTGCCGGGTTGCGTGCCGCAAGGCCACCGGCAATCATCGGCAGCGCAAGGACGGCGGCCAGCATTTCGAATTCTGCCGGGCGCGGGATGAACAGCAGCACGAGAAAGGCCGACACGAACACCGCCCAGCACGCGCCGCGCAGGAAGTTCAGGGTGCCCAGGACCGGGTTTTCGCGTGTGGCGAACAGGCCGCACGTCACCGCCACCATGGTGATGAAACCAATCCCGTTCGACCAGGCTGTGATCTCCCAGATCAGTGCCGATGCGCCGATCGCCACTGCCGCGCGGATGCCGTTATACAGGGCTTCCTTGAAATCGCGGTGTGCTTGCAGGCGGAAATGGAAATGATCGCCGCGGATTTCGTGCTGGCTGGCGTCAAACTCCGTAATGGCCTGCTCCAGCTCGCCCAGAAGTTCGTCCAGCGCGTTATGCAGGATGCGGCAGTTGAGCAGTCGTTCGATCGTGTCGGTATCGTGCGGTGCCGCCGCGGCGAGTTCTTCGGTCAGGGCGTCGATGATGCGCTGGCGGCATACGCTGCGCAGGTCCTGCAGGTCCGTCATGACCTGCTGTATCTGTGTGTCCGATTCCAGCCGCCCCGGAAGGCCCAGCAGGAAGGTGCGCGTCAGCAGGCTGGTTTCGGTAAAGACCGGGTTGACCGTGCCCAGCGCCTTGATGCGCGCCATCATGCCCAGCCCGCGTGACAGCAGGACGGACACGGCCGCAAGTGCCGCGCGCGCGTGATCGCCTTCATGCCCGTGGGGGCCCATCTCGACTTCACTGAATTCGATCTGGTCATTGATCGACAAGATGGTGCCGAACAGCGCACGTGACCGGATGAAGGCCTGCTCGTCGCCGGCAAGCAGGTTGGCCACCGCCTCTGTAGAGGTGCTGAGCGCGGTCTGGATCTTCTGCCGCATGTTCTTTTTCGCGGCGGTGGCAAGATTGTGCGCGAACAGGACCGCCACCAGCGTTTCGCACGAGATGCCGAGCACGATATAGGTCGTGCGCGACATGGTGATCATGAAGATGTTGTCCGGGTCCTGACTGGCGGCAAGGGCGATGATCGCGCAGGTATAGCCCGCAAGCACCAGTGCATAGGAGCGGAAGTTGCGCACCAGCGTCGCACAACCGCAGCAGATGCCGATCCAGATACTCAATGCCGGGAAGAACAGCCAGGGCGATTGGGGAAAGGAACAGACGATCACCACCGCGCTGATCGCGCCCAGTGCCGTGCCCACCAGACGCCATCGCGCCTTTGACAGGCTTTCCCCGCGCGACCCCTGCGCCACGATCCACACCGTCATGGCCGCCCAGGGCGGACTGTCGAGTTCCATCCACATCGCGATGGTCAGCGCCATAAGGGCGGCGAACGTCGTACGTAGCGCAAAGGCTATGGCCTCTGGCGTGGGGGCGTAGAGCCACTTGAGGCGACTCATGCGGTTATAGCCGGGGGGAGAGAGAATCGAGAAATCTCGTCCACGGAAGACACGCGCGACGAAAGAGGGGACGATCTTCAGTTCAGCAGGCACAATATGCGGCTTCCGGCGGTACTGGGGGCGGTCCCTTGATAAACCAAGAATGCGGCAGGTAACGGTGTCGGGAGCGCATATCAGTCATTGGCTTTCCTCGTGGCAGGGACGCAGCACCTGTCATGGAAAGGGAATGATCGCTGCATTTGTTCCATCCGTGAATGGATGGGATGCGGATCATGATGTTATCAGGCTCCCCGCAAGGCGCAGATCCTCGATAAAGCGCAGATATTCGCGCGATCGCGCTTCCTCTGTGGGTTGGCGCAGCAGGAAAGAGGGATGCACCGTCACCAGTCCGCATGTCCCGTCATCAAGTGTGATCGGGCGGGATCTTTCATGTCCTATAACGACAGAGCGTTGCAGGATTGCGCTGGCCGCAGTCGCGCCGAGCATGACCAGCAGGCGTGGGCGCACCATGCGGCGTTCCGCATGCAGCCATGGGGCGCAGGCACGGATTTCCTCCATGCCTGCTTTTTGGTGGATGCGTCGGCCATTGCGGTTGAAGAATTTGAAATGCTTGACCGTATTGGTCACATAAACATCATCGCGTGCGATGCCGACCTCATGCAGGGCGCGGTCGAACAGTTGCCCCGCCGGGCCGACAAAGGGACGGCCCGCCAGATCTTCCTGATCGCCGGGCTGTTCCCCGACGAACATCAGTGACGCGGTGGTGGTCCCTTCGCCAAAGACGGTCTGGGTCGCATGGTGCGCCATGGCGCAGGTCAGGCAGGATCGCGCGGCCTCTGCCACGGCGGGCAGGGCTGTGATGCGTTCGATGTCCATCCCCTCCGCCAGAGGGAGGGCGGGTGAGGGGAAGGAGGCGGGATCCGCGCCTTCAAGGGGCGTGCCGGGATGCAGGGTGGTGCCGTCCCACCGCATCACGCGTTCCCCCATCTGAACGTGCCATGGATGGAATGAACGTTGCAGCGTGACAAAGCGTGCGTTGCAGTATGCGACAAGGCTGTCGGCGGCGTCCCATATGATGGCCTGCGTGGGGTCGTGGGATGTCGCGACATGGGTGCGAAAGGCCAGTGTTTCGCGCCGCACGTCCTGTGCGATGTGCCGGGCGCGCAGGATTTCGGCGTCATCGGCAGGTCTGCGGGCAGGGTCTTCGCCAGTGGCCAGCCGCAGGACGAGGCGATAGGCAAGGTCAAAGCGATCCGGCGTTTCGGCCTGCAATATGTCCTGCACCAGGCGCATCATGGCCCGGGGAACGCCAAAGGTGGAGCGTGGCGATGTGTCGGCGTGAAGGGGGGCGGTAATGCCGGTCTGCATGGCCGCATCCGCGGGATCGCGGATGCGCCAGATGATATCCGTGGCGGGAATACCGTGCAGGGCCAGTGTGCGCGTGGCGTTGCGCCATGTCACGAAATCCAGACTGTGGGCCAGGACAACCGTGGGCATGGGGCACTCCGTAGGCAGTAATCTATAAGGCTTGAAGCAGGGACGGCAGTGGTGAAATCAGGGCTGCCGGGCAAGGGTCCAGAGTTGTCCCACACGGTTGCCCGAACGGCAGTAACCCAGAATCGGGCCGTTCATGTCCTTCAGCGCCGCGCGCATCTGCGTGATTTCATGTTCGGTGATATGTCCCGGCACGACCGGCAGGAACGCGAATTGCAGGCCGGCGGCCAGTGCCGCGTCCTTCAGGCTTTCTGCTGTCGGCTGTCCATATTCTTCCGCATCGGGGCGCATGCAGATGATGCTGCGGAATCCCTGTTGGACAATTTGCGGCAGGTCATCGGGCGTGATCTGGGATGCGGCGGTGAAATCTGGGCTGAGGGAATAGAGTTGCATCGTATGAATCCTGCATTCGGTGCGCGCGTGACGCGGTTGTCCGGGTATGCGCCCATCCCCGGAGGGAAGGCAAATTGTTATACAGTTAATATATTCATGTATGTAAAATAATCCGTATTTTATGTAAACTCTTGGGGTGTAATCGACATATGGGTAATGAGGCCTGTGAACATACAATGTCGATGGGGTTGCATATGGACGTCGCGGCATTAGGGCATGGTTTCTTTTTTTCTTCCTCGGCTGCCATATTCGGCAATGTTACGGTAACTGATCATGAATGCGATAGTAGACAGGCTCCCCCGCACGCGGGAGGCTGCTGAACTTCTGGCCCATCGTCTGCGCCTTTTTGCCCAGCCACAGCGGCTGCTTGTGCTTGCGACCCTGCTGGAAGGGGAAAAAAGTGTCGGCCAGATCGAAAGTGCCACCAGTATAGGCCAACCGACCCTGAGCCAGCAGCTCGCCGAATTGCGGCGTGCGGAAATAGTCGTGACCCGCAAGGAAGCGCGACAGGTCATTTACCGGATCATTACGGACGAAGAAGCAACGCGTATTCGCCTGATGTTTTCAATAATGGACCCCGATATTAATATTTGTGACGCGGTCCCCGGTATGCAGGAATGCGGGGCAGGGGCCGTGAATCCGGTTGCTTCACGTTCTTCGCAGGTATCCGCCGCACGTTTTGCGCGCGTTGCGTGCGGGGAATAGTATCGCTGTTCCTGTTCATCCTGCGCCATGACCGCGCGTTATGCAGGATTGCCATTCGCCGGCGGCCGGGTCTGAATAATCATTATTTTCAGACCCGGACAATGTTACATCAAGTTTCAATCTGAAAATATGTTTTATGATTTCATATGCGATGATTTCGCCGGAAACGTGGCGGATATCATGAAAACCATGATCCAGAGCCGCTCTGTCGTGATGGTTTCGTGATGGGGAGGGGATGTTTATTAAAGGTTATTTCCGTATTTTAATCCGAAGCCACATAAGATGCATATTGTATTTGCGCGTTTTATTGGGTAGTGCGTATTCAGGATGCAGATGATGGATGTTTTAAAGACGGCATCCATCATGATTGAAGAAATGGAACAGAATTATGTCGGATGCTGAACAGGATTTCTCTTTTCTTGAACTGACCACGCAGATCGTGTCGGCTCATGTTTCCAATAATGCCGTTGGGGCGGATACTGTTCCTGATCTCATCAAGCAGGTTTACCAGGCCCTGACCTCTCTGGATCAGCCGCAGGTCGAGCCGGAGAAGCTTCAGCCTGCCGTGCCGATCAAGCGTTCGGTTTTCCCCGATTACATCGTCTGCCTTGAAGATGGCAAAAAGCTCAAGATGCTCAAGCGTCATCTGCAGAGCGCCTATGGCATGACGCCCGAACAGTACCGTGAACGCTGGGGCCTGCCGAGCGATTATCCAATGGTCGCCCCCAACTATGCCGAGCGTCGTTCGACCCTGGCGCGTGAAATCGGTCTGGGGCGCAAGATCACCGCAGCCCCGAGCGAGGCCAGCGCCGAAACCCCGGCCAAGCCGCGTCGTGGGCGCAAGGCGTCCTGAATGGGGTATGATGCCCGGCCGTGGGATGCCATGGCCGGGACCTGTTCCGGTTTTTATTGATGCAGTCATGAAGTTGCGCGGGTCGCATGGCATTTGACGCAGATCTGGCACTGGAACGTCTGTCCCTGCGGCGGCGGCTGATATTGTGGCGTGTCGTTGCGGTCGCCATGTTTGCCTGTGGCCTTCTGGCGATATCCGGGCGGGGCATATGGGGCGCGCGCGGTGATGGACGTGACCATCTCGTGCGGCTGCGTATTGATGGGGTGGTCGGTTCGGATACCACCGAT
Source organism: Novacetimonas hansenii (assembly GCF_014843995.1). Classification (NCBI taxonomy): domain Bacteria; kingdom Pseudomonadati; phylum Pseudomonadota; class Alphaproteobacteria; order Acetobacterales; family Acetobacteraceae; genus Novacetimonas; species Novacetimonas hansenii. Next base: position 1,495,294 of record NZ_CP062147.1, read on the forward strand.
ACGCTTGCCCTGATCCGCAGGGCACGCAGCAATCCCGCCGTGAAGGGGATGTTGCTGGATATCAATACCCCCGGCGGTGCCGTTACCGGGGGTGAAACATTACATGACGCGATTGCGGAATTCGCGCGGCAGAAGCCTGTGGCCGTATCGATGGGCAGTCTTGCCGCATCGGCTGGCTATATGATTGCCGTCCCCGCACAGCGTCTGTTTGCCCATCATTCCACCCTTACCGGGTCTATCGGGGTCATCATGCAGGCCCCGGATGTCTCTGGCTTGCTGGACAAGGTCGGGGTGCGGGTTGACCAGCTTGTCTCCGGCCCGATGAAGGGGCAGCCCTCCGCCGTGCAGCCCCTGTCGCCACAGGGGCGGGAAATGTTGCAGGGTGTGATCGCCGATCTTTATGACATGTTTGTCACCATGGTGGCGCAGGGACGCCACCTTCCACGCGAAAAGGTGCTCGAACTGGCGGATGGGCGCCCTTATACGGGGTCGCAGGCCCTTTCGCTTGGTCTGGTGGATCAGATCGGGGGTGAGGAGGAGGCAAAGGAATGGTTGATCCGGACCCTGCATCTGTCTGAAACTGTTGATGTTGAAGATATGAAACCGCGCCCGTCATTTCATCTTGACTGGATGCGGCATCTGTTGGGAAGTGTCATGGGGATTGTTGCGGAATCGGATCGTCTGGATGGCCTGTTTCGGCCCGGTGGTGATCTTGACGGGGCCGTTGCGATCTGGAAACCTTAATTTACATAAAATATATAGAGGGAAGCAGGATGACCAAATCGGAGTTGATTGCCGAACTTGCCGCAGCCAATCCACATCTTCCCGCTCGTGATATAGAGCAGATTGTACAAACCATATTTCATGAAATCAGCGCGGCGCTGGCCCGGGGGGATCGGGTTGAATTGCGTGGTTTTGGCGCATTTACGGTAAAAAAGCGGGACTCGCGCACGGGCCGCAACCCGCGCACGGGTGAAATTGTCGCCGTGGAAGAAAAAGTCGTTCCGTTTTTCAAGGCGGGCAAGGAACTGCGTGAACGGGTCAACCATCAGGATGGCGCGGAAAGCTGACGGGTGGCGGCATGTCGTTGATGCCATGTGCCCATGGCGCTGCATAATGAAAAGGCCCTGCTGGAAAGCAGGGCCTTTTTTCATGCTGGGTCGTTTTTGCCCGTGGTCAGTGGCGGGCGTTGATTTCCGCAAGCAGGAAGTCGCGGAACACGGCCACACGCTTCGATGTGCGCAGTTCCTCTGGATAGACAAAGTAGGCATCCACCGTCGGCAGCGGCACCTCGGGCAGGATCTTGACAAGATTGGGATACTGGTTTGCCGCATAAAGCGGGATCGACCCGATCCCGATGCCTGCCGCGATGGCGCCCGCCATGGCGGCAAGGCTGTTGACCTCCAGCCTGGCCTGACGGCGTTCATCGGATGGCACCCCGGTTTCCGCCAGCCAGTTGATGTGCGGCACCGGTGGGTGATACCCCCCGAACAGCACCAGCTTATGGGCATTCAGCTCCTCAAGCGTGGTGGGGGTCCCGTGTTCATTCAGGTACGATTGCGCGGCATAGATCGGCAGCGGGAAATCCGCCAGATGGCGCTGGATCAGGTCGGGCTGGCGTGGCGGGTGCATGCGCACCGCAACATCTGCCTCACGCATGCCCAGATCGAGGTCGTTATCCTCAAGGATCAGGGTGATGGAGATGTCGGGGTTTGTGTCCATAAAGCGATGCAGGCGTGGCGTCAGCCAGCATGTGCCAAAGCCCGTCGTGGTCGTGACCCGCAGGCGCCCGGCCGCTTTCTCCTTGCTTTCGGTCAGCAGGGACTGCGTCATCGCCAGCTTGGAAAAGACTTCACGCACCGTCTGGTTCAGGGTTTCGCCCTGTTCGGTCAGGATCAGGCCACGTGCATGTCGATGGAAGAGGGGAACCTGCAGCGCCTCTTCCAGAGCGGAGATCTGTCGGGACACCGCAGACTGGCTCAGGTTAAGCACGTCGCCGGCATGGGTGAAGGACCCAGCCTCGGCTACTGCATGAAATATCCGGAGTTTATCCCAGTCCACGCGTTGACTCCGTTCCTAATTCAAAGTTGCCATTTGTTATGACGTTCTGGCTGTGGTGAAGGAAATACCAGAGCAGGTCAAGAACTATGGCGAGTTTATGACGGATTTTCTGCCAAAAAGCGTTCAGCTTCCAGTGCCGCCATGCATCCGGTACCTGCCGCGGTGATGGCCTGGCGGAAGACCTTGTCCTGTACATCGCCTGCGGCGAACACGCCTGCGACCGATGTGCGGGTGCTGCCCGGCGTGGTCGTGATATAGCCATCGGCATCGATTTCGACCTGCCCATGGAATAGTTCGGTGTTCGGGCTGTGGCCGATGGCGACGAACACGCCATCTGTTTCCACCGTGGCGGGTGCATTCGTCACGGTATCGTGAACGTCGATGCTGGTGACGACGGGCGGGGTGCCGGACCCGATAATGCGGTCAACCGCAGTGTTCCACATGACCGAAATCCGTGGGTTGGCAAACAGGCGGTCCTGCAGGATTTTTTCCGCGCGCAATGTGTCGCGACGGTGGATCAGCGTCACATGGGTGGCATGATGGGTCAGGTACAGCGCCTCTTCCACTGCTGTATTGCCGCCGCCAATGACGACCACCCGCCTGCCGCGATAAAAGAAGCCGTCGCACGTGGCGCAGGCCGAGACACCGCCGCCCTGATATTCCTTTTCACCGGGAATGCCCAGCCAGCGCGCCTGTGCGCCGGTGGCGATGACGACGCTGCGTGCGAGGTAGGTATCGCCCGAATCCCCCACTGCCCGGAACATTCCCGTCTGCGGGTCGCGTGTCAGACTGCATGAGACGATGATGTCATCCACCAGTTTCGTGCCGACATGTTCGGCCTGTGCCGCCATCTGCATCATCAGTTCGGGGCCCTGCACGCCCTTGGCGAAGCCGGGATAATTCTCGACATCCGTGGTGATCATCAGTTGCCCCCCCGGCTGTAGTCCCGCGACAAGGATGGGGGAGAGGCTGGCGCGCGCGGCATAGATGGCGGCCGTATATCCGGCGGGGCCTGCGCCGATGACAAGCAGGTCGGTAGTGTATGTGTTGGGCATGGGATCAGAACCGGTTTGCTTAGTGGTGAACGGTGGAGAAATGATTGATGGTGGGAATGGTATGATCGTCCACTGGCGTGAAGGCAAGGGTTAGGCTAGGAGAGGCATCATTACCGCATATCGGGACAGGATAACGATCCCGGGGGATTGAGATTGAAACGGACATGGCTGAACGGATGACGGAACTCGACGCGATTGACCGGCGGATTGTTGCCGAACTTCAGGCCGATGGACGCATGACGAATGTGGAACTGGCACGCCGGGTGGGTATTTCCGCCCCGCCATGCCTGCGCCGCGTCAGGCGTCTGGAGGAAGAGAAGGTCATCCTTGGCTATCACGCGCAGACCGACGCGGCGAGCCTTGGCTGGTCGATCACGCTGTTCGCCCTGATCGGCCTCGACAGTCAGAAGGAGGCGGTCCTGTCCGCGTTCGAGGCCGAGATTTCGGCATGGCCCGAGGTGCGCGAATGCCACATGATCCGTGGTGGTGGGGACTTCCTCGTCCGTCTGGTTGCCCGTGATGCGACGCATGAAAACATGCTGACGCGTCGCCTGACCGAAGCCGCCCATGTGGTCCGGGTCCAGACGCTGCAGACCATCCGCAGCAGCCTTGAACGGCCGGGCGTTCCGGTCTGATACATTTGGGCGCGGGCATGTATGCGCCATGTTTTGCCGGAAGGACGCGGCATTGGTGTTGATGGCTGACGATCATGGCCTGCCGGGGCGGGAACCCTGCCCGCCGCCGCAGGTCAGTATCGTGGTGCCCTGTTACAATGAACGCGACAATGTGCGTCCCATGGTCGATGCGCTGGCCGATGCGCTGGCGGGACGGTCATGGGAGGTCATTTTTGTTGATGACAGCTCCCCTGACGGGACGATGGATGTCGTGCGTGCCCTTGCCGCGCACGACGCGCGTGTGCGCGGGATATCGCGGCTGGGGCGGCGTGGCCTGTCCTCTGCCGTGATCGAGGGGGTGCTGTCATCCTCTGCCATGATTGTCGCGGTTATGGATGGCGACATGCAGCATGATGAACGCTGCCTTGGCCAACTGCTTGATGCGATTGCATCGGGTGGGAACGATATCGCCATCGGCAGCCGTCATGTCGCAGGGGGGGATGCCGGTGGCCTTGCCAACCGCTGGCGGCAGATGCTGTCGGATGTCGGAATCCGGGTGGCACGACGTCTCATGCCCGTCGATGTCCGCGATCCGATGAGCGGTTTTTTCGCGATCCGCCGCAGCGTGTTCATCGCGACCGCGCCACACCTGTCCGGCACGGGGTTCAAGATCCTGCTCGATATCATCATGTCGGCCCCCATGGACCTGCGGGTGGCGGAAATCCCGTTTGTCTTCCGCAGTCGCGCGGCGGGCGAAAGCAAGCTGGATTCTGTTGTCCTGCTGCAGTTCGCGGCCATGATGCTGGACCGGCTGTGCCGGGGGTATCTTCCGGTCCGGTTCATCAGCTTCTGCCTTGTCGGTTTGCTGGGTATCGGTGTGAACCTTGGGGTGCTGTCGGTTCTGTTGCAGTGTGGGGTGACATTTCCGGTGGGGCAGGTGGTCGGGACCTATGTTTCCATGATCGTCAATTTCGGGCTGAACAACCGGCTGACCTATCGGGACTGTCGTCTGCATGGGATGGCGCTGGTGGCTGGGCTGTGCCTGTTCGTGCTGATCTGTTCAGTCGGGGCGGTGGCGAATGTCGGCGTGGCGCAGATGCTCCTCAGCAGCGGGCCACGCCATTGGGGCAGCGCAAGCATGGCGGGGGCCGCCATCGCCGCAGTCTGGAATTATGCCGTGTCTTCCACCCTTATATGGAAAATCCGGTGATGTCGCTGCGGATGTGGTACGGGCTTCTGGCGGGGACGCTCTGCCTGCGCCTTGTCCTTGGCTGGTACCTGCCCGTTTCCCCGGATGAGGCCTATTACTGGGTATGGGCGCATGCCCCGGCGGCGGGATATCTGGATCATCCACCCATGGTTGCCCTGTGGATACGCGCGGGCTGTGCCCTGTTTGGTGATGGTGGGGCGGGGATCCGCTGGATCGGGACGATGGCGTCCATGTTTGCGATTCCCTTTCTGGCGCAGGCAATCCGCGATTTCCATGCGCCATTCCCCGAACCGTCAGCTAGGGGCGATGATGGTGGCGTGATCCGTGGTGTTGCCCTGTTGCAGGCGACGTTGGCGATGGGGGTCAATGCCGTGGTCATGACGCCTGATACCCCGTTGCTGTTTTTCATTACAGTCATGTTGTGGGCGGTCGGACGGTTGATGGCGACGGGCCATGCGCGCTGGTGGCTGGTATGTGGCGCGGCGCTGGGGCTGGCGTTCGACAGCAAATATACGGCCGTGTTGCCGGGGGCGGGGATCGTTGCATGGTTGCTGCTGCATGGCGCAGGGCGCGCGTGGCTGCGCCGTCCCGCGCCATGGCTGGGTGGAATTGTGGCTCTGGCCGCTGTTTCCCCCGTTATCTGGTGGAACGCCACCCACCATTGGGCCAGCCTGCTGCGGCAGGGGGGGCGCGTGGGGGACTGGCACGCGGGGCGGGCGCTCGGCTTCCTGGGGGAACTGGTGGGGGGGCAGGTCGGGCTGGCGACACCGGGCATCTTTGTCATGTTCATCGTGGGGATGATGCTGGTGGTGCGCAACGCGCGGCGCGTACCCGCGCAGGGCGTGCTGCTGTGGATGATGCTGGTTCCCATGGTCGTGTTTGCCATGCATGCGCTGGGCGACCGGGTGCAGGCGAACTGGCCTGTGATCGTGTATCCGTTGCTGGCGGTTGCCGCGGCGCAGGTGACATGGGCCGGGTGGAAGCCCGCCGTGGCACTGGGCGGTGTTCTGTGTGCCCTGGTTTTTGTCCAGGCGGCGTTTGAACCATTGCCCCTGTCCGCGCATACGGACGTCATGCTGCGGCAGGTGGGGGGATGGCCCGCGTTGGCGGCGGAGGTGGATGGCCGTGCCATGCCGGGGGACTTTGTGACGGCCTGCGATTATGGGACCGCGTCCGAACTGGCGCTGTATCTGCCGCATCGCACGGTTGCGGGGATGGAGCCGCGATGGGCGCTGTTCAACCTGCCGCACGAACTGCGCGGGCAGGGGCTTATGCTATGCAATCCCCGCCGTGTTTTTGACCGGCGCTATTTCGCAACGGTCGAGGCCGTGGGCAGCCTGCGTCGCCATGGGCGCATCCGAGATGCGGAAACGTTGGATCTGTATCGCGTGCGCATGGCCGATCCTGTACCGCCCGATCAGCCACCGGGTATCGCCATCCTGTCGCGCGCGCCTATGACGGGGCCGCAGGCATCCCTTCCGCAAGACATGCTTCAAGCTGCGCCATAAGTGTTTTCATGCGGAACGGCTTGCTCAGCCCCGGCAGGTCGGGATGGCGGCCAAGGCGGTCCGGATCACCGCTGATGACGATAACGGGCACGTTTTTCGCCCGCAGGGCCGCAATAACCCCATCGGGCGTACCATCCGGCAATGTCAGGTCCACCAGAGCGGCGTCGAACGTGCCCTGTGCCAGCGTGTCCATCGCACTGGCCACGCTGGCGCAGGAGGACACCTGTGGGCCTGATGCCTCTATGACAGTCAGAAGCAGGTTTGCGATCATTTCCTCATCTTCAACGACAAGGACGCGGCGGGTGTGCTGTGTCATGTGTCTGTACCCTCGGTCGTCGCTGGAACCTGACGATATCCACGGTGCTGTGTCGTATGGGGCCATGGGATGACCCCGCGTGGTGACAGCGCGAGTTGCCCAAGTTCCAGCAGGCCGTTGCTCATGAGTTGGGGATTGTCACGCACATGTGATATGTCGAACCAGCCTGCATCGCAGGCATCATCCCCTGCCTTGAGGGTATGCGTGCCGGGATCCGTGCATTTTACCGCCACGATCAGGTAGTGGAAGCGCAAGGCGCCCGTCGCATCGCGTTCGATCAGGTCAAATGCCGTCAGTGGTCCTTCCGCCCGCGTCACGACGCCGGTTTCCTCGCGCAATTCGCGTTCGGCGGCATCCATGAAGCTTTCCCCGGCATGGATGCGTCCGCCGGGAAACCCCCACAAACCCCGGTCCGGGGGATTGCGGCGCTGCACCAGCAGCAGGCGGTCACCACGTGTCACGACCGCAAGGACCGCGCCGGAAATTGTCGAAATCCCAGACATGCATGCATTATAGCGCCCGGCAGGGGCAAAAGGCCATGCGCGGGTGGGGTATGGGTGATGCCTATTGCGTGATGGTGCCTGCTGCCCCCCGTCAGGGGCGGGTCAGCACGATATGTGCCCGGCAGCGCGGCGTGCCGTAAGTGCCGACAATCGTATTGCCCTGCGGATGGGCCTCGAACACCATCGGGAATGGCTTGCTACCGGGGGGGGAGATGACTTCCTGCAGGTGATAATGCTGATGAAGGGGTTCAGGCCTGCCATGCAGGGTAATCGACCCATCGGCGGGAGTGAAGGTCGTGCGCGTCTGATCCACCTGAAAGGTGGAGGGCGCGCGTGTTTCCTCGCACGTGCCCTGATCGGTGACGAGTGTGCCCGTCCATAGTCCGATCGGGTCATGTTCCGCATCCGCCGGATGGGCCGATGCAGGAGAAAATATCATGGCGCCCGTGGCCGCCATCAGGACAAACAAACCGGCATGCAACGTTTTCATGGTGTAGCCATGTGATTCCGTACGAAAAAAAATCAAGGTGTGAAGTCAGGTCAATATAATCGTCACGCCATATATTCAGCCGACATGCACAATGATGTTGTGCTACGTCGTGTGGCAACGCATATCCGACATCTGCAACATCAGGCCCGGCAGGGGCCGTGCCCGTTGCATGCGTCATGCCGCGACCGAAAGAGTGAGAATGAGCGAGAGTGTGAAAGCATCCCAGATCGACAGCGCAGGCGAGGCCCTGGAAGAGACCCTGCACGAAGACCGGATCCTGATCCTTGATTTCGGCAGCCAGGTGACCCAGCTGATTGCGCGCCGTGTCCGTGAAAGCGGTGTGTACTGCGAAATCTGGCCCTTTTCCAGTGACGAGGCGAAGATACGCGCCTTTGCCCCCCGTGGGATCATCCTGTCAGGCAGCCCGGCAAGCACGCTTGACGAAGGTGCCCCCCGGATCCCGGATGTCGTCTTTGCCCTGAATGTTCCCGTGCTGGGGATCTGTTACGGTCAGCAGGCCATGTGCCTGCAGCTTGGCGGTGCGGTCGAACATCACGAACATCGCGAATTTGGTCGCGCCCATATCGAGATCGTCAAGGACTGCGCCCTGTTCCGTGGCACATGGGCACGCGGCAGCCGTGAACAGGTGTGGATGAGCCATGGCGACCGTGTCACAAAGCTTCCGCCCGGTTTTCAGGCCGTCGCCATCAGCGAGGGCGCGCCCTATGCCATCATCGCGGACGAGGGGCGGCGCCTGTATGGTGTGCAGTTCCATCCAGAGGTGGTCCATACACCGCATGGTGCGGCGTTGCTGCGTAATTTCACCCATGATGTCGCGGGATGTCGCGGCACATGGACCATGGCCGGGTTCCGCGACATGGAAATCGCGCGTATCCGCGAACAGGTGGGCAAGGGGCGGGTGATCTGCGGCCTGTCCGGTGGTGTGGATTCCTCGGTCGCGGCAGTGCTGATCCATCAGGCCATCGGGGAGCAGCTGACATGCATCTTCGTCGATCCGGGCATCCTGCGCGCGGGGGAGGCGGATGAAGTCATCAAGACATTCCGTGATCGCTTCAACATCCACCTGATCCATCGCGATGCCTCGGACCTGTTCCTTTCTGCGCTGGAAGGGGTGAGTGATCCTGAAATCAAGCGCAAGACCATCGGCCGCCTGTTCATCGAGGTGTTCGAGGAAGAAGCCGCCAAGCTTGGTGGGGCGGAGTTCCTGGCGCAGGGCACGTTGTATCCCGACGTGATTGAAAGCGTCAGCTTTACCGGCGGCCCGTCCGTCACTATCAAGTCGCATCATAATGTGGGTGGCCTGCCCGAACGGATGAAGATGAAGCTGGTTGAACCGCTTCGTGAACTGTTCAAGGACGAGGTCCGTGCCCTTGGCCGGGAACTTGACATCCCCGAGGCGATCGTCGGACGTCACCCGTTTCCCGGACCGGGACTGGCGATCCGTATCCCCGGTGCGATCACGCGCGAAAAGCTCGCGCTGCTGCGCCGTGTCGATACGGTCTTCTTGGAGGAAATCCGTGCGGCAGGGCTGTATGATGCCATCTGGCAGGCCTTTGCCGTGCTGCTGCCGGTGCGGACGGTGGGCGTCATGGGCGATGGACGCACATATGATTACGCCTGCGCGCTGCGCGCCGTCACCAGCACGGATGGCATGACGGCCGATGTTTACCCGTTCGACATGGGCTTCCTCAATCGTGTTGCAGGTCGCATCGTCAACGAAATCCGTGGCATCAACCGGGTGACATACGACATCACCTCCAAGCCGCCCGGCACGATCGAGTGGGAATGAGGGGAAATTATTTCCATTGAATAAATTATTTATATTATAAATCTGTTTTTATTTTTGTGTTTAAGGCCGCATACTTACTAAGTATGCGGCCTTAAGTTTTTTATGTGGGGCAGGCGACCGGCCCATCGTGTCGTTTCGCGGGAATGGCCGGCTGGGCTCCCATGTCCCATATCCGTTCACGAAAGACGTTCGACGCGTAGTTCTTGTTCGCGACGTCCACAGGGGAATAGCGGGAACGCTGTCGAGCATGGCTGGTGCCAGAGGCAGTTCATGAGCCTGTCCCGGGGCAACGCAAAACCAAGCCTTTTCCATGCCCGTCCGCGATCACGCAGGCTTTTGTGCCATAGCCATCGCCGGAACGGCCCATTGCTTCATAATGGTCTCGCTCTTCGAAAGAGGCCCCTTTTTTGGGCTTCCGCCGCTTGGTGGTGAGCCCCGATGTTCGAGCCACCCAGAAAAGTCATTCCGAGCACCGCTCCGTGTTGTTCCTTAACCCGTTCGAGCAGGCGTTCCCATACGCCGAGTTTCGCCCAGCGGATGAAAAGCTGGGCCACCCGCCACCCCGGACCCAGTTCAGCGGTGATGCTCCGCCATTTCGCGCCATGCTCATGGTGCCAGAAAATCGCTGCTATCGTATGCTGCAGATCATAGGGTTGCGTTTTGCCCCTTGGGCGAACTCTCCCAATCAGAGGTTTCCAGATCGCACATGTCTCGTCCACAAAAGCGTCTGTTCTGTTCACTTCTCCCAATCAAATAAAATATAAATAATTTCAATATATAACATGGTGAAATAAATGATATTTTATTGTTTGTTATGAAATTTATTAATTTTATTAAAATAATTACTATATTTATATTGTATTAATATGCATGATTTCACTTTTAATATTTATAGATCGGATTTTGTTGTTGGGGCGCGCTTGGCTCGGCATGTTTTTATGGAGTGTGCAGACTATCATTCAATGGCTTTGAGGCAGCATCATCAATGACCGCTTGTTTTCTCAGAATATGACCGTTTGAACCGCGGCCTTGTAGCTTTCGCAGAGGAAGAAAAAAAGCTAATAATTTAGGGTGTTTCACACGGTGGAATTTTGACAATAAAATAAATATTTAAAATCAATGGGTTCCAGGAAGAGTGTTCCCCGCACGCGCGGGGATGAACCTGTGGTGGTCGGAATTATAGCAATAAGAAATTCGTGTTCCCCGCATACGCGGGGATGAACCGGTTGCGCACCGCGCGATACGTCCACATCCCACGTGTTCCCCGCATACGCGGGGATGAACCGTCGAACACGAGATCCCCCAACCCGACCTCGCGGTGTTCCCCGCATGCCCTGTGCCATCGCCTGTGTTTGCGCAGCATGGCAGGAGGCTGATGTTTTCCGACTCTGCGATCATCGGATGTTACAAAAAAACTGTTTCATGAGTCGCGCGGCGAAAGTCCTGCCCTTCGTGGGGGTATTCACACGCTCTGGATAAAATTTCTCCGTGCATGACACCATATCTGGTGTCATGATTACCTTCTTTCCACTAAATGCGCGAACCGGTGTCCTCGCATGGTCCTCGTTCGCCTGCACGAGGGAGCCAGTGCATGGACGGAGGTTTTTCGCTGTTTGGCGGCGCGCGTGCGCAGATACGTGATCCCTTCGAAGGGGCATTCGGCCTATCCCCGCTGCCTGCCCGTTCGCTGGATCGTGGGATGGGGGCGGCTGTGGGGCGGCGGACCGTGTTCCGCCCCACCGATCACGAGGATTTCGGCCATGTGGCCGCGCGTGTGGCGCGGGGCAATACGGCGTTACTGCCCGGCGTGGACGCGCGGGAACGTGCGCAGTTGCGTAACGCCATCGCCACCGGTGCATTACTGACATCCGGTCGGCATCTGCAACATGGTGATGCCACGCAACCGGGCCGGAACATGGAAATGTTCACCAATTGCGCCACTGCCATCTGTTCCTTCGCCAAATTCTACTTGTTACTCAATGGCTCCGGCGTGGGGCGGGCCTATGATGATGAACTCTGTGTGGTGGACTGGACGCGGGCGCCTGACCTGTCGTTCGTCCTTGCGCCGACGCATCCGGATTATCCCCGTGATCGTGCCGGGTTGTTGCGGTTCGGGTTGGATATGCAGGTCGTGCCATGGGGGACAACGCTGGAAACCTTTGACGCAGGGATGGAGGCACAGGTCCGTGCGTTCCGCGCCTCGTCCATCCTGCCCGAAGTGCCTGCGCCACAGATGCGAAACAGTGCCGCGATAAGTGTCCATGTCATCGAGGATAGTCGCGAAGGCTGGGGCAAGGCGATCGAGAAGATCGAGGCCATGGCATTCAGGGGACAGCATGACCATCGGCTTGTCCTGGACCTCAGTGCCATCCGGTGCGCCGGCAGCCCGATTGCGGGCATGCAGGGGCGCCCTGCATCTGGCCCGATTTCCCTTTTGCGTGGGTTGCTGAACATTCGCCGTCACGTGATCGAGGCGGGGCGGGACAAGGCTATGCCCCTGTGGGAACAGGCGTTGCGGGTGGATCATTACCTGTCGGTGGAGGTGCAGGTCGGTGGCGCCCGCCGTGCCGCACGTATGGCCACCAAGTCCTGGCGCGATGCCGATGTGCTGCGCTTTATCCGTGCCAAGGAAGAAGGCGGCCTGTGGACGGCCAACCATTCCGTAATGGTGGACCGCGAATTCTGGGGTTTTGTGAACGACCCGGCCATGACCGGTTCATTGGCCGGGCATGCCCGCAGGGTCTTTGCCGAGGCCACGCGATGCGCATGGATCAATGGGGAGCCTGGTTTCATCAATGGCGACCGGCTGGAGGACAACCGGACCGGGAGTGCCCGGCAGAAGAAAATACATGCGGACGGGCGGGATTTCCGTTCGGGACGGTATCAGGCGACAGAGGCGGCCGCCCTTCTGGCGGATATTGCCGGGCGTGCGGCACATGCGCATTTCCCGGTGACGACCAACCCGTGTGGCGAAATTACGCTGCATGTAACGGGTGGGTATTGCGTGATCGGTGATTTTGCACCGTTGCTGGCCTGTCCGATACCACCGGGGGACGTGACGCCCGGGCGCATGCCGCATGCGGTTACGCAGGTGTGGGATGCGCGTGTGCGTGATTCCGTCAGGTTGGGTGTAAGGTTCCTGCTGCGTGCCAATCGCATGGACGCCCTGTATGGGGAGGAAGTGCGACGGACCAACCGTATCGGGATCGGGCCAACCGGCCTGCACGAATGGGCGTGGGTGCGCTTCGGTCTGGATTTTAACGACCTGCTGGACGAGGAGCGCGCCGCCCCGTTCTGGTGCGCAGTGCAGGAACTTTCAATCATAGCCAAGGAAGAAGCCAATCTCTATGCCCGCGAAACCGGAACTGTGCGTCCGGTTACGGTGACAACCATCAAGCCCGCCGGCACGACGTCCAAACTGTTTGGCCTGACGGAAGGGGCACACCTGCCGGCACGGCGGCAGTACCTGCGCTGGGTGCAGTTCAAGGGCGTGCAGCGCGAAGATGGCACGTGGGAGGAGGGGGCCGACCCGCTGCTTCCGGCGTATGAAAAACGGGGATATCCGGTGCGTTCATTGCGCAGTTTTCCGGGCATGAGCATCGTGGGCTTTCCCACCGTGCCGCTGATTCAGCGCCTGGGCATGGGGGAACGGATTGTCACGGCGCCGGAAGCCACGCCAGAGGCACAGTATCGCTGGTTGGAACTGCTGGAAAAATACTGGATCGGGGCGGAACAGGGCAATCAGGTGTCTTATACGCTTAAGGTATATACCAACCGGTATGATCTGGCGGAATTCCGTGCATTGGTCGCGACCCACCAACCGCATGTCCGCTGCTGTGCCATATTACCCAGCCGTCCGGATTCCGCTCTTGGTTATGAATACCTGCCGGAGGAGGAAATCTCCGCCGGGAAGTTCGCGGCAATTGCCGCTGCGATACATGATGATGATGTAAAGGAAGTTGTTGACTGGGCGCATCTGCAATGTGCCAGTGGAGTATGTCCCATCTGACGGTGATGGGGGCTGGTTAGTTGAAAGGGCAGTGTCAGGAACATGCCGGTATTATAAAGGTTTTTCATGAATGATTTTTCATGAAGCCTTCGAAGGACGTAGCCTCTGGTGGGAACAGGGAATGCGTGAATGGTTTTTATTGTTTCGAAAATGAATCGAAGATGTAATGAATAACGGGAACAGATCTGGAGGGAAAAAATGTGACGGCTCAAGGAGCACGCTTCGATGCTGATGGTATATTTAGAGGATTTCTATAACCATGAATTTTAATTTTCATGGGTCAATAATAGAAACAAAAATATTTAGTGATTCTGAATTTCACAAGCTGGTTTGTGAGATATATATTGACGGAGTATATATATGTCTTTTGTCTGTGGACGATGGAATAGATAGAATTAGCATAGTATTTCCAGATTGTGAGGAGGAATGTAAAAAGAACAAAGTGAGATATGATACATTCGTCTTCGCATTGTCTCTGGTAAAAAAAGATATTTTGAATAAGTGCTGACTGTTTAAGGCGGCAGCCGAAATTGCGGACATATCCACCGCGGATATCCTCCTGTTGCGCGCTATGCCGTATGGTACAGTAAATGTTGCGATGGCGGCTAACGTATCCCCAGCGGGTCAGGCATTGCCGTCGTCGGCTTCTGGTCCATAACTGGCGGAATGTATTGTACCGTTTGGTTCATGATGGGGATATGCATGAGGAAGGAAAGCCCCTCGGGTTCGGGGCGGTTTCAGGGCGGTGGGGCCTGGCCGTCAGGGCCGGAATGATGTCTTGCCTTCTGACCTCTGAGGCTTGTTTTTTGCTTCACCGCAGTATCCGCCCCAGATCTCGGGGCCGGGCAAAGCGGGTGCCATGATTGCGCAGTCCCATGGGTGTTTCCGTGGGGGAAGGCGGCAAATGTCACGAAATGTTAGAATATGCTCCTCATCATTCACGTAGGTCCCATGCAGCACTATGTCTTGTGAAGCCCCCGGATCATGCGCGAACATCGTGGCAGCGCATGGCATGGGCCGCCGGTGGAGGAGAAATAAGGTGAAGCAGACAAAATACTGGACGGTGGCGCTGATGGCCATGTCGCTGGCTGTGGCGCCGGTCCTGACCCTGACAGAGGCGCATGCGCAGCATGGTGGCGGCCCGGGTGGCGGTGGTGGACCCGGTGGCGGTCATGGGGGGGGAGGACCCGGTGGCGGCGGTCGTGGTGGACCGGGCGGCGGCTGGGGCGGAGGAGGCCCCCGTGGTGGAGGTCCAGGCGGCCCAGATGGCGGCTGGGGTGGCGACCGTGGCGGCTGGGATCGTGGCGGTGGCTGGGATCGCGGGGGATATGGCTATGGTTGGGGTGGTCCGTATCCCTATTATGGGTATCCCGGATATGGTTACGGCTATCCCGGTTATTATGCCTATCCTTATGGGGGATGGGGCTGGGGTGGTTGGGGCGGCGGGTGGTAGTACCCGTGTGCTGTCGCGGTGGTGCCTGTCAGGCGCATCGCCGCGGCAGGTATGAAATGACACGATCGAGCAGGATATCCATTTCCGGGCGCTGGATCGGATCGACACATGTGGTGATATAGGTCCGGGCACGTCGTTTGATGATGTTGGCCTGACGCAGTTCTGTTTCGCCCATGTTGCTTTCCGCGATCATGTCCGCGATTGTCATGTTCCGGTGAAATGCGCTCCAGGTGATGTGGAACGCGGCCTTGTTTACGATCGTTTCAAATTCCTGCCTGCCGAATTCCGATTGGCAGGCACCAAGCTGTTCCTTGGCCTGAACATACATGTCCATGGCGGGACGGGTGATGTGACGGTGAAAATGCCGCCTGTGCCATGCACGCGCCCAGATATGTTCCTGATGCGCGATTTCATATTCCTGCACGTTGGCGTGGCTGTCTGCAATCAGTGCATGCACGGCGCGTGCCGCCAGCCAGGCGCTGGCGAAATCGGGATAAGTCTGCCCATTCCACAGGGGGGCAAGGCCGGTCGACCCAATGGCAAAGCGGAATCCGCGTTGCCCGTCTATACCGAATAGTACACTCAGTGTCGGGTCGGCACCGCCTTCATGTCCCAGAACAAGGATATGGCCCGCATCGCCCGCATGCATATGACGTTGCACCGTCAGAAGGTCGAACAGGCTTTCGTCCTCGATCGAATTTTCGATATGTGTCTTTACATAGGTCATGAAAAGCGGATTACGCACATTCGTGACGCCACGTGGACAAAAATCAAAACCCCACCAGCGGGACATCTTGATGAGGTGAAAGGCAAGTTCATTGCGAAGCCGCGTCAGGTCCGGCGGATTTTCACCTTCGTCACACAAGGCCTGAATATCGCGGAACCGCGTGGCCAGCCTGTTGACCTGGGAGGAAAAGAATGTGCGCGGATTGAAATAGTCAAGGAACAGGGCGGGGCGTGAGTGCTCCAGGTGCCAGTCGGGTGTGCATCCTGTGGTGTCGGGCATGGTGGCTTTGTCCCTGCACTGAAAAAAAGGTGCGGCATCGCCCCAAGGAAGGTGGACGATGCCGCAGAGTTTTCACGGCGTTAGGGCTGGGAAATCGACGGTTGGGGAACTGTCTGATACGCCGTGAGTTCATTATCCATATTGCAAACGCATCGCAATTGCAACACGAAAGTGCAGGCTCCGCCCCCACAGCGATCGGGCTGATGGCGGTGTGTAGGCGAACCCCATTGCAACCGTGCGGGGGAGGTGAAGTTTCCCGCACATGGCGATATTTATGTTTTGAGACCAAAATGACATTTCAAGAAACGTTCATATTCCATAAGGAAAATCAGGACTATGGTCCGCTGATCCATTGGTCTGACAAAGAGTGGGTCATGCAGGACACGTCGCGCGAAAAGAAGCAGGACATCATCGAGGAATGGCGTCCCGCGCTGGTTCTGGTGTGGAAGGACCGTCGGCATGAAAGCGCGGGCAACAGGGACAGGGCCCTGCATGATGCCCCGCATGACGCGCTTGCGCCGATTGATGACGAGGATGCCTATATCCACGACGAATTCTGACGGCTAATGCGTGGTATCGATCACCACGACCCCATTTGACAGGATGGCCAGTTTCCTCATGAAGCATAGTTGCGATCGCGAATCGCGTGACAAGATCCGCCTGCGCGAGGAGATCCTTGACGACCTTGATGAAGAGATCGAGCTTGAGCTTGATGACGCACGTCTGGGGTCGGGAAAGAATTGTGACCCGCTGGATTTTCGTCAGGTCTATTTCCGTGAACTGCTGCGCCTGCAGGGCGAACTGGTGAAATTGCAGGACTGGGTCAAGGAGACCGGGCATCGGCTGGTCGTGATCTGCGAAGGACGCGATGCGGCGGGAAAGGGGGGCGTGATCAAACGCATTACCCAACGCCTGAATCCGCGCATCTGCCGTGTCGCCGCCCTGCCTGCGCCCAATGACCGTGAACGCACGCAATGGTATTTCCAACGATATGTCAGCCACCTGCCTGCCGCAGGTGAAATCGTGCTGTTTGACCGAAGCTGGTACAACCGCGCAGGTGTTGAACGGGTGATGAATTTCTGCACGGATGCGGAATATGAGGAATTCTTCCGTTCGGTGCCGGAGTTCGAGCGGATGCTGGTGCGCAGTGGAATACAGATCGTCAAATACTGGTTTTCGATTTCCGATGACGAACAGGAACTGCGTTTCCGTGCCCGGATGGAAGATCCGCTGAAGCAGTGGAAGCTAAGCCCCATGGACCTTGAAAGCCGCAGGCGGTGGGAAGCTTATACGCTGGCCAAGGAAATCATGCTGGAACGTTCAAACATCGCGGATGCGCCATGGTGGATCGTCCCGGCTGATAACAAGAAAAAAGCGCGCCTGAACTGCATCAGTCACCTGCTGTCGCAGGTTCCCTATCAGGACGTGGAAAAGCCCGAAGTCACGCTGCCTGAACGTGTCTTCGGCCCGGATTATATCCGCCAGCCCGTGCCCGATGATATGGTCGTTCCAGATTTGTATTGAAAAAGGTGACGGACATGTCACCGTCGGAAACATACCGGTGACCCGGCGGCGGGGGCCGTATCTGGCGCGTTATTGTGTTTTATTATTGTGGGATGTCATGCGGAAACATTATCTATTGTCAGTCCTGTGTTCGTCACTGTTCATGGTTTCAGGAAATTGCGTGGCCCGTACGGCACCGTCAGCACACGCGCCGGAGGCAGGGTATCTAACACCTGCGACGCAGCCTGATGCCACACAGTACCTTCCCCCGCCGCCGCAGGCTGGCTCGGCGCGTCAGGCCGCGGATGACCATGCCTTTGAATCCACGCGTGGGCTGAAGGGCGGCGCGCGCTGGGCACTGGCGACATCCGATGCGGACCTGCGTATCGAGGCGCTGCTGCGCAGCTTTTCCTGTGCGGCAGGCTTTACGATCGACGCCAGCAAGGCACCGCGCCTTGCCGCGCTGATCCATCGGATGGATGTCAGCGAAATTCCCGATATGCGCAACGCCAAGGCATCATGGCATCGCGCACGTCCTTTCGTGGGCAATACGCAGTCGATCTGCACAGAGGACGATCGGTCCCACCTGGCGACATCGGGGGCTTATCCTTCCGGGCACACCCTTCTGGGCTGGAGTACGGCGCTGGTGCTGGCGGAACTTCTGCCGGACCGTTCGACCGAAATCCTGCAACGTGGGCGCGTATTCGGTGAAAGCCGTATCGTCTGTGGCGTGCATTGGGCCAGTGACGTGCTGGAGGGATATATGACCGGGGCAGGCGATATTGCCGCCATGCACGGCAACCCTGCCTTCCGGGCGGATCTGGATGCCGCACGGACCGAGCTGGAGGGCCTGCGTCACGAAGCCCCCAAGCCCAATCCGCAGGCTTGTACGATCGAGCATGATGCTGCGGCCCATTCTCCGCTCTGATCCGTGATGGGGCAGGGGGCGAATGCCCCCATGGGAATCTCTCCATGACTGGGAAATAAAAGTGTCGGTACATGTTTTTTTTTGAAAATATTTGAAAAACATGGGCTTTTTTGAAAAGTCGACGCCCGGAAAGCTTTTATGTTTCCCAGTTGCCCCATGGATCATCTTTTCCGACAGCCCCAACCGGGTCATGGCGCCAAGACAATCAGACTGGAAAAATTCATGGATAAGGCCATGCTGACACGCAGGCAGGCAATCGTTCTGGTGGGGGGCGCGATAATGTTGCCGGTGCGGCCGGGACGTGCCGCGCCATCACTGGCACCGGTGCCCCTGGTCATGGCGCATCGTGGGGCATCCGCATTACGGCCGGAACATACGCTGGCATCCTATGCCAGAGCCATTGCGGATGGCGCTGATTATATCGAACCCGACCTTGTCCCCACCAGCGATGGTGTGCTGGTGGCGCGACATGAAAGCAATATCGCGGGAACGTCGGATGTCGCAAGCCATCCTGAATTCGCATCGCGCAAGCGGACGGTCGTGATTGATGGCGTGTCGGAAACCGGATGGTTCACGACGGATTTCACGCTGAAGGAGCTTAAAACCCTGCGCGCGCGGGAACGTCTGCCGATGGTGCGTGCCCATAACACGCGTTATGATGGACATTTCGATATCCCCACGTTCGAGGAAGTCATTGATTTCGTCGCGGCAGAGGCTGCCGCACGTGGACGTGTGATCGGCCTGATCCCGGAGATCAAGAACTCCACCTATTTCCACAAATTGGGGCATACACCGGAAGAAACGTTCCTGCAGGTGATCGGGGCACATGAATATACGCGTTATTGCCCGTTGGAGGTTCAGTCGTTTGAGACCACGAATCTCAAGACATTGTCTGGCAAGGTAAAGGCGATCAACCCGCAGGCACGTCTGATGTTCCTGATGGGGGAGCGCACGCAACGGGTGCCGGACCTTGCGGCGGCTGGGCAGGGCACGACATTTGGCGACCTGATGACGCCAGAGGGCCTGCGTAACGTGCGGCAGTATGCGGATGTGATTGGTCCGTCGAATGTAGACATCATTCCGCGCGATGCCTCCGGGGCATGGCTTGCGCCGTCATCCTTGATCGAGGATGCGCACAGGGCCGGGTTGCTGGTGCATTCGTATACCTTCCGGCCCGAAAACTGTTTCCTGCCGCTGCAACTGCGTAATGCGATGGGGGATAATGCCCGCAATCCCGACGGGGCCATCGCGGAAATCCGGCGCTATCTTGATCTTGGGCTGGACGGGTTCTTTACGGATGACCCGGCGCTTGGCCGACAGGCCGTGCGGATGTGACGCGCCGCCTGTTGGCTGACGGTGCGTTTCTGGTAGGACTTCCGTCAGGGGAATAGTTGCGAAAGACGTTGCCTTTTTCCTCGGTGCGGATTGAAAGCACCCATTGAAAAAGAATGGGAAAAGTTTTCAGTCGTCGCCTTGTTTTTTTTGAACATGCGATGTCTTTCAAAGCTTTGGGGAAAGCTTTGAAAATTTATCAGGGGCTGTTTGAAAAAGTCAGGTTCAATAGCATCCTGAAATTATAAAGGTTTTTGATGAAGCTTTTTCAAAAGGGCTTCCGAAGATGCTGCCTTTCTGAAAAAAGGCAGCATCCAAAAACTTCCTTATGATTTCAAGCTGCTTCCCGGACCAATGTTTCAAACAGTTTTTGAGATCAGGCAACATCCCGGACGTTAGGCAAAGACGTCGTTTCCAAACGGCAAAAGAAAAGGGGGCTGGCACATCATGCGCCAGCCCCCTTTTTCATGCCCTGTCCGGGGCAGGCTCAGCTTCCCTGAAGCCCACGCAGGACATCCGCCGGGCGCACCGGCATATGGCGCAGCCGGACACCGACGGCGTTGAAGATCGCATTGCCAATGGCCGGGCCGACAACCGTGGTTCCGGGTTCACCAAGGCCCATCGGCTTTTCGGTGCTGGGCAGGAACTCGATATCCATCTCCGGCGTATCGGCCATACGCAGGGGGGTATAGGTGTTCAGGTTCCGGTCCACCGGCTGTCCGTTCACGATTTCCGTGTTCTCGAACAGTACCATGCTCAGGCCCCACAGGGCCGCACCCTCGGTCTGGGCACGTGCGCCGTCGGGATCGACCACCGTACCGGCATCCACCACGATCGTCAGCTTTTCACAGCGGACAACACCGGTGGAGCGGTCAACATGTACCTGCGCACAGCAGGCGATCCATGTCGGCATGCCGCGTTCCTGTCCTGCGGTCGTGCAGATACCCAGCGCGGTGTCCTTGGGCAGCGTCTGCTGGCCCCAGCCCACCTTTTCCGCCAGGCGGCGCAGAACCGCAGCCTGTCGCAACGCCCCGCCAACGGCATCGGGGGCTTCGCCCTTGTTGCGTCCGGTGGCCGTCAGCATATCCAGACGGAACTGCACGGGGTCCTTTTTCTGCGCATGGGCGACTTCGTCCAGGAAGCATTCCACCCCCCAACTGGTCCAGCCGGGACTGACCGAGCGCAGCCAGCCGGGACGGAAGGTTTTTTCCGCCAGGTCGTTGCGTAACGCCCGCACGCGAAATGCCCCCACTTCGTACCAGTGATCGGCACCAGCAATGGCAAACTGGTCATATGGGGCGTCATGTACGCCCTTGGCCATGAAAGCTTCCGCCATGACCCCGGTGGGCCAGCCGGCCGCCGCCTGATAATCCATGGCAGTGATCTTGTTGGAGGCATCGAACGCCATGCGGACCCGCTGCACGGATGGTGAGCGGAAGGAGTCGAACACCATGTCGTCCGAACGTGTCAGGATCAGCTTGACCGGTTTGCCGCCAAGTGCCTTGGAAGCGAGGGCGGCCGGGATCATGTAATCCCCGTTCAGGCGACGCCCGAACCCGCCACCCAGCAGGTAGCTGCGCAGCACGATCTTGCTTTCCGGGACTTCCAGCGCCTTTGCCAGTGTCGGCAGGATCAATGACTGCCACTGGTTGCCTGCATGGATCTCGTAAACGCCGTCCTTGACAAAGGCGAGGGCGTTCATCGGCTCCAGCTGGTAATGCAGGACGGATGCGCAGGTATATTCCTTGTCCATGACCGTATGGGCCGAACTGAACGCCTGATCCACGCCATCGTCATTGAAGACGTAAACACCACCTTCCTTGTGGTTGATCAGTTCACGGCCACGATCCTGGATGTCGCGTTCGTTGACATGGGCGGTCTCCCCCGGGATCCAGTCCACCTTCAGCGCGTCGGTCGCACGGATGGCGGCGCTGTAGCTGCTGGCAAGCACCACGATCCACCCCTGCACCACGCCCGACGGGTCGTCGATCTTCAGGTAACGGATATAGCCCTTGACCTTGCGAGCCTCGCTGTCATCAACGGAACGCGCCTTGGAGCCATAGCGCGTCGGCGGCATCTTCGGGCGGGCATAGACCATGCCCTCGACCTTGGCGTCGATGCCATAAATGGCCTCGCCCGTGGTCTTGGCAGGAATGTCGAGTGCCTTCTTGAGTTCCGAATTGCCGATCAGGCGACGCTCGCTCGCAGGTTTCAGGGGCAGCTTGGCCATTTCCTCGGGCGTGAAGGAGTGGCTGGGATGACCCTGCGTGACAATGTCGCCAAAGCTGATCTGTTTGCCATTGGCGGCGGACACGATGCTTTTGCTGACGCTGCACTTGTCGGGCGTCGTGCCCAGCAGGCGCGCGGCTTCCTCCACCAGGGCCGTTCGCGTTGCCGCGCCTGCCTGACGGAAAATATCCCACGTCATCCAGACGGACCAACTGCCACCTGTGACCATCAGGCCCCATTTGGGGTCGGTATCGACATAATTGATCCGTACCTTGTCCCAGTCGGCCTCCATCTCGTCCGCGATGATGCGGGCAAGGGCGGAGCCGATATGCTGGCCCATTTCCGCACGGATGATATTGACCGTGATCTCCCCATCCGGTGCGATCGCACACCAGATGGTGGGTTCGAACGCACCATCGCCGGGACCGGATTTATCAAGCGGGAAAACCTGGTTGGCCGATGCCTGCCGGGCAAATCCAAACATGACGCCCGCGCCAAGCGAGGTGACAAGGAAGCCGCGCCGGGACAGTCCCTGTCCTGAGCCGGAGCCTTTTCCAGTAAGAAAACGGTTCAGTCTACCCATTTGACGAATCTCCGCGTGCGGCTGCCGCGGCCTTCTTGATGGCGTCGCGTATGCGAATGTAGGTCATGCAACGGCACAGGCTTCCGGCCATGACCGCGTCGATTTCCTCATCCGTGGGGGAGGGATAATCCTTGAGCAGGCTGACGGCCTGCATGATCTGTCCCGACTGGCAGTACCCGCACTGCGGCACCTGCAGTTCACGCCATGCTTCCTGCACGGGATGCTTGCCCTCGGGGTCAAGCCCTTCGATCGTGGTGATGTCAGCGCCTTCGGCGGCGCTGATGGGGGTGATGCACGACCGGGTGGCGCGACCGCCGATATGCACGGTACATGCGCCGCACATGCCGATGCCACAGCCGAACTTTGTCCCGGTCAGGCCAACTTCGTCACGGATAACCCACAGAAGCGGGGTATCTTCGGGGACGTCAACGGTGACTTCGCGTCCATTGAGGTGAAAGGTCGTCATGTTCTAGCTCCGTCTTTCATCTCAATGAGAAGAGGCGACAGGAGAGGCAGCCAGCGTCTTGCGGACGTCTGCGGCTTTCTTCTCAAGGTCGGTCCAGGGTTTCAGGGTCGTCCGCGTGGCGCGCAGGTAGGCGGCCAGACGTGCGAGGTCCGCGTCGGAGAAGGAATGGTAGAAGCTGGGCATCGACACGGTGGAGATGCCTTCCTGCGTTCCAATTCCGTGCAGGATCACCTGATACAGGTTGGTCGGTTCATCCAGCCACAGCGCATTGTTCAGCGCCAGGTCGGGGCGTCCGTCAACCGGCTGCGGGCCGGCGTTGGCATGACACGCGGCGCAGGCCCCGGCATACAGGCGTGCGTTGGGGTCTGTCTGCGGGCCGACGAGGTCACGCATGGACGCCTTCATGGCCCAGGCAATGGCCTTGGGGTCTTCGTTGACGCGGGTGGCGGCCTTGTCGATATCCGCAAGATAGTGCGCGATGGCGTGGACGTCGGATTCCGGCATCTCGCTCAGGCCACCATGGACGACAGGCGACATCGGGCCAGCCGCACTGCCATGCAGCGGGGCGGAACCGTAACGCAGATACTTGAAGAACTCGTCCTCGGTCCACACGACAGGGGTGGGGTTATGTTCGTTGAGCGGCGGGGCAATCCAGTTATCCACCGGCGCGCCGTCATAGGGGGCACTGCTCTTTTCCGCGCCCATCGCATTGCGCGGTGTATGGCACGCAGAGCAGTGGCTCAGCCCTTCGGCAAGATAGGCGCCACGATTCCACTGCGCATCCTTGGCATCGTTATTCTTCAGCGGCCCTTCATGCAGGAACAGGAGCTTCCATCCAGCCTGTTCCAGGCGGATATTGAAGGGGAAGGCCACCGTGTTGTCGCGCTTGACCGAATGGACCGGTTCGCGCGTCATGAGGAACGCATAGACGTCATCAATGTCCTGATCCGTCATATGCGTGAAATGATCGAACGGGAACGCCGGGAAAAGCTGTGTCCCGTCACGTGAAATGCCCTTGCGCATCGCACGCTTGAACGCGGCCTGCGACCAGTGACCGATGCCGGTTTCCGGGTCGGGCGTGATGTTGGAGGAAAAGATGGCGCCAAAGGGCGTGTCCATCTTGTAATCGCCCGCCAGTTCGATACCGCGCTTGCCGTCGGTGCGGGTATGACACTCCGCACAGTAACCACCGGCGGCCAGCACACGACCATGTTCGATCTGTGCCTTGCTGAAGGAGGAGGGAGACGGCGGCGCAACCGGAGCAATCTCCGGATACCACGCGTACGCAAGGAATCCGACGCCACCGGCGACACCGATTCCCACAATCGCTGCTGCAATGCGTTTAATCACGATGTTCTCGCGGTTGTGAAAGTCATTTTATCACCCCGTATCATCCGCCCCGAGTTTCGGCGCTACGTCTTCAGAAACAAAGAAATCAACATGCATGTGCATGCTGCTTTCCGGCACCGGAGCAACAGGACGCGCAGGGGCGCTCCTTCCTCGCGGCGGACAGTCAGTCTTGATGTTTCCTAATCAAGGGCTTCCACCTAACGTAAGGTGAAAACACTTATAAGACTTATTTGGATCTTTATACCCCACGAAAGATCATCTGTAAAAGCCTGAATAAGTGGCGTTTACAGGGGCCTGATGGCAGATGGGGCAGGGTGGCGGGGAACGTTGTTTCCCCGGTGAACCATGTCTATATCCGAGTATATACAGACAGTCACCGCCGGGTCAAGCCGGGACGACATGCCGCGTCGTCCCGGTTGCGTATGTGCCGCCGTTATTCAGGCAGGCTGTAGGCGACCACGTAATCGCCCATCTTGGTCCCGAAGGAGCCGTGGCCCCCATCGGCCGTCACGATGAACTGGCGTCCATTGACGGCATAGGTCATCGGCGTGGACTGCCCACCCGCGGGCAGGCGGTCCTGCCACAACTGCTGTCCGGTCGTGACGTCATATGCCCGGATATAGTAATCGAGCGTGGAGGTCAGGAATGCGACCCCCCCTGCGGTGGTCAACGGGCCGCCGAGGCTGGGCACGCCCATCCTGAAGGGGATCGGCAGTGGTGCGCTGTCACGGATCGTGCCGTTGCGATGCTTCCACACGATCTTGTTCGTACGCAGGTCGATGCCGGACATATATCCCCATGCGGGCTGTTTGCACGGCAGGCCCAGCGGTGACAGGAACGCATGCAGGTCGACGCCATAAGGTGCGCCGAACTGTGGCTGCACGCCGCTTTCGCTGCCGGATGGCTGGGATTTGTCAGGGGTTGCGGGGTTGTTGGGGCCGCGCGGGATCAGGGTGGACACGAACGGGATGGCGATAGGATTGGCGATCGCGATCTGCCGGACCGGATCGACCGCCAGTCCGCCCCATTCAAACATCCCGAGGTTGCCGGGGAAGACCAGTGTTCCCTGCAGCGAAGGCGGCGTGAACGGCCCATCATAGCGGAGCTGGTGGAACATGACGCGGCAGATCAGTTGGTCGAACATCGTGCCGCCCCACATGTCCGCATCCGTCAGGTTCTTTTTCGGCCGGAATGTCAGTTGGGAGAAAGGCTGCGTGGCCGACAGGTGATCCCCTGGCGCCGCGCCCTGCGGGACGGCGCGTTCGGGGGCGGGAACCACCAGTTTGCCGTCACGGCGGTCCAGCACAAAGATATTGCCGGTTTTCGCCGGGGCATACAGGGTCGGGACAACCTGCCCGTCGGGCATGCGGATATCCACCAGGCTGGGCTGTGCCGGGATGTCCATGTCCCACAGGTCATGATGGACGGTCTGGTAACTCCATACCAGTTTTCCCGTCGATGCGTTCAGCGCGACGATCGAGCTGGCATAGCGTTCGGAATCCGCATTGCGGTTTCCACCCCAGATATCGGGGGTCTGGACACCCATGGGGATATAGATCAGGTCCAGATGCGCGTCATAGGACGACGTGATCCATGAATTCGGTGAATTGGGCACGAAATGGTGGTGTTCGGACGGCATTTCGTTGGGGTCAGGGTTGCCGGGGTCGAACGCCCATTTCAGTTCACCCGTATTGACGTCAAAGCCGCGCGTGACGCCAGAGGGTTCATGCGTGGAATAATTGTCCGTCACCGCACCCGATACGATGACCATGTTGTCCGTCACAACCGGGGGGGAGGTAGGTTCGTAAAAACCCGCCGTCTTGACCGTCATGCCGTCCTTCAGGTCGATTTCCCCATCCGTGCCGAACCCGTGACAACGCGCCCCGCTATGCGCATCAAGGGCGAACAGGCGGCCATCATTCGTTGGCAGGAAGATGCGCTGCGCACATTCGGCAGGCGCCGCATCCGCCGGGGCTTCGTGATAGGAAACGCCACGGCAGGTCAGGTGCTGGAACGTTGGGTTATGGACGATCTGCGGATCGAACTTCCACCGCTGCTTGCCTGTGGCGGCATCCAGCGCGAACAGGATCTGGTGCGGTGAACACAGGTAAATCGTATCGCGGATCTTGATCGGCGTGACTTCGTCCGTCGTCTCCCCCGGATCGCCCGGACCACGCATGTCACCCGTACGGAATGTCCACGCGACTTTCAGCTTGCCGACATTCGCAGGCGTGATCTGCTTGAGGGGAGAAAAACGGTCCCCGAACTCCGTGCGGCCATAAGCCTGCCAGTCTTCGTCGGGCATCTGGCCGGCATCGCCGGGCGTCGGGGCATTCTGCGCCACGGCCGGCAGGCTGCCGGCGATGTCCTGCGGGTCCTGCGTCAGGGCAATGCCGACAACCGCGACCGCCGCGGCAATCACCGCCCCAAGCACAAGGCGTGGCGCCCCGGCTGGTGCCCTGAGATGCCGCGTCACCCCCGGCAGAAGCAGCAGGATGCCAATCGGCACCAGAATGTCACCGCGCGGGGCCAGCGCCCAGAAATCGAAACCTGCTTCCCGCACGGCCCATATCATCGTACCCGCAAGCAGGAGGGCATACAGGCCCAGCGCGGCCTGTGCCCGCATGAACAGCAGCCATGCCGTGCCCAGCAATGCCACCCCGGCAAGGACATAATAAATAGATCCCCCCAGAACGGCCAGCCATATGCCACCACCCAGCAGGTAAAGGCCGGATATCGCACATAGGGCAATGGCGAGGAGGAGGAGGGGACCAGGACGGGTGGGGGGAGTATTCATGATCTTCCTGAAGCAGAGCGAAAAACGGCGGGCGCGGGCCTTAGTTCAGGAGACAGCTTATAAATCAGGCGCAGGTCAAGAAGTTATTTCTAACGATGACGTGTCAAAGCCCTCCGCGATGCAGGCATGGCGGAGGGCGCACAGGACGGGTCGTATATCGTGGAAAAAGAAGGGTTATTGCGCCGTAAGAACGACCTCCGCCAGTGTCCTGCGCGTGCCGTGCGCACGGATGGCCTGCCGGACCGTGCGATAGCATGTGACGAAATCCGGTGACTCCGTCAGTCCCCAGCCCGCGAACACCGACATGTTCAGGGCCGCATCAAGGTCCGCGCCAGTGGCAAGGGCACGGTCCGGCGCGCTGAGATGTGGTTCCATGATCGGATAGGTCGCGCCATTGTCATCATGGCCGCGCAGATATTCCAGATAGCACGAGATCACGAAGGCCACGCGGATCGGGGTGCGGTGCGTCGCCAGCAGGCCCATCGCCGTTTCACGGATGAACATCTGTAGCTTTGACGTGCTGTCCGATGCGATGCGCAGCAGTTGGTCGCTGATGGCATGATTGCGGAAACGCCGCAGCAGCAGTGCGCCATATTCATGCAGTTCCATGCCCGGCGGTGCCGTCAGCAGCGGTTCTGCGTCAAGGCCGAGGTAACGCTCCACCAGGGAGACTTCGTTCATGTCAGCCATGATGTCGCTGACAATGCGGTATCCCGACAGCACGCCCGACAGTCCCAGCAGCGAGTGCGAGGCATTGAGCATCCGCAGCTTTACTTCCTCATACGGATGGACATTGTCCGTGAACTGCACGCCCACGGCATCGAATTCCGGCCGGCCTGCACAGAATTTGTCCTCGATCACCCATTGTATGAAATCCTCGCAAAAGACGGGGATGCGGTCATCAAGGCCACTGGCGGCATCAAGGCGGCGCACGTCATCGGGGCGCACCGCCGGGGTGATGCGATCCACCATCGTGCAGGGGAAGGTGACGTTGTCTGCCATCCATTCCGCCAGCGCCGCATCGCGTGCCCTGGCCCATGTCAGGGTGGCGTTGCGCGCCACGTGGCCATTTTGTGGCAGGTTGTCGCAAGACAGGACGGTGAATGGGCCAATCCCGCGGTCACGGCGCAGGCGCAGCGCCTCGGTCAGGACGCCAAAGGCGGTATGGGGCACATCGCGCTTCAGGTCTTCGGCAATGACAGGCAGGTCGAGCGGAAAATGCCCGTTTTCATCGACGTAATAGCCGCCTTCGGTAATTGTCATGCTGACGATGCGTATCGCGGGGTCAGCCAGGCGTTCGATGGCTGCCGCACGATCGGCCGGGGCGTGGACATATTCGATGATGGAGCCGATGACCCGCACGGTATCGGGTGCGTCGGGCGCGCATTCCGTCAGGGAATACAGGCAGTCCTGCGCCTTCATGGCATCGGCCTTGTCCGCCTCGCCGGGGCTGTCCATCAGGCCGATCCCCACGATGCCCCAGTCCGACTGCCCCGGGCGCGCCAGAATGCGTTCAAGGTAGACCGCTTCGTGCGCGCGGTGGAAATTACCGACACTCAGATGGGCAATGCCCGGCGTGACCTTGCCGCGGTCATAGGACGGAACCATGATTTCCGGCGGCAGATGGGGCAGGGATGTAGTATTGAGTATGGTCATGACCATTTTCCACGGCAAAGTATTCACGACGCCTAATCAGAAATGGAAAATGTGACAACCCGCGAAAGTGATGTACCTGCCGCCAGTTTCCGGCAGGAAAAGGGCAGGGTGATCCGCTTTGGCGGGATTTGGGGCATGAGGGGACGATGGATGTGTATATTACGAAGTATTGCGCAGCATCCGGGCCACATCCGTTAAGGCGCATGCGTAAAGTGCAGGCCGAAGTCCCGGCAAAGCCGGAAGCGGGATGTGGTTGTGGTATCATTTTCGCAAAAAAGCTTTTGCATGCAGTCTTGATTCAAAAAATCAAGGCGGGTGCAGGAAGCCGGAGCGACAGTCGGGCAGGCTCCGCAAAGGGTGCCGCAGGGAAACAGCCTGTTTCCCTGCGCAAACGCGGCGTCAGGCAGCCAGCCCCCCATCCACGGTCAGGGCCGCGCCGGTGATGTTGTCGCTTTCGGGGCGGGCCAGGAAGGACGCCATGGAGGCGATGTCAGCCGGTTTGCCATATTCCGGCACGCACAGGAAACCGCGCAGCATGTCCGCACCCGCGCCATCGGCAGGGTTCATGTCCGTATCAATCGGACCGGGCTGGATCACGTTGATGGTAATGCCTTCCGGCCCCAGGTCACGCGCCGCGCCACGCACGAAACCACCCAGCGCGGCCTTCGTCGCGCTGTAGAGCGAGATGCCGGGGAAGGGCGCGCGTTCGCCAAAGGTGGAACCGATCAGGATGATGCGCCCGCCACGCTTCATATGCTTCACGGCGGCCATCGTCTCCAGCATGACGGCGCGTACGTTCAGGTCCAGCGTCGCATCCACCTGCGCCACCGTCATTTCCTGCACCTTGGCATAGGGATAGATGCCGGCATTGCACACCAGCGTGTCCAGCCGCCCGAAATCCTGCACAACCTGTTCGATCAGTTCCCGTGCCGCGTCCGTGCCCTCACCCGCGCGATAGGCCCGTGCCGTGCGGCCAAGTGCCGTGATGCGCGCCACAGTCGCATCCGCCGCCGTTGCATTGCGGGCATAGGAAATTGCAATGTCGAACCCGTCCTTCGCCAGGGCTTCGGCAATGCTGGCCCCAATTCCACGGCTGCCGCCGGTCACTATCGCCACGCGTTGTGCTGTCATGATCGTTCTCTCCCGTCTGGGGACCGGTCCCCATGTTGCCGTTGCGTTATAGGCTGCCGTCCGGGGGGAGACAACGCGCCATGGTGATCAGAGGCGATCAGGGGCGATCAGGGCTTGATTGGTGTCGCGGCGTTGTTTATAGGCAGCGATGTTCGCGCGTCCGGGCCTGATCAAGGGCATGCCCGGCCGCAATGTCACGTTCGCGTTCCGACCGGTCCGGTGGGCCATGGGATGCGAAAAACCGATGGAGATGAAAATGCCCAAGATGAAGACCAAGTCGTCGGTCAAAAAGCGGTTCAAGATCACCGCGACCGGCAAGGTGCTGGCTGGCCCCGGCAACAAGCGTCACGGCCTTATCAACCGTTCGCAGAAGATGAAGCGTACCAACCGCGGTTCGCAGACCCTGACGGAAATGGATGGCCGCACTGTGAAGCAGTGGGCGCCCTACGGGCTGGCATAAGGAGCATCTGATACATGGCACGCGTCAAGCGGGGCGTTACCTCACACGCCCGTCACAAGAAGGTTCTGGAACTCTCCAAGGGGTACCGGGGCCGGTCTTCCACCAATTATCGCATTGCGCTCGAACGGCTTGAAAAGGCCCTTCGCTATGCCTATCGCGACCGTCGCAACAAGAAGCGTGAATTCCGCGCCCTGTGGATTCAGCGCATCAATGCCGCCGTGCGTGAACATGGCCTGACCTATAGCCGTTTCATCAACGGTCTGGACAAGGCAGGGATCGAAATTGATCGCAAGGTGCTGGCCGCCATTGCGTTCGACGATGCCGCGACCTTTGCCGAAATCGTCAAGAAGGCGCAGGCCGCTCTGGCCTGAACCTGTTGTCCACCCCATAATGTGGTGACAGGTCCGCGAAACGGGTCGTCCTGCCGGGCGGCCCGTTTTGTTTTGAGTACCCCGGTGTGTCCTGATGCGCGACAGCGGCGCGGCGATGGTCCCACCCCACGTAATCCGATACCTAATCCGATACCCGGCATGGCCGCCATCTGTCGAATGCGCCTCGGCCTGCCTGTCCGGTGAGCCTGTGCGAGGTAGCATGAGTGACGATCTCGAAACCCTGAAGCAAGACACCCTTGCGGCGCTGGCCGCGGCACCTGACCTGCGGGCATGGGACGAGGTGCGCGTCGCGACAATGGGCAAGTCAGGACGCCTGACCGGCCTGCTGAAGGAACTGGGCCGGATGTCGCCGGAGGAGCGCAAGCTGCGTGGCAGCGCGCTGAACCGCCTGCGCGACGAACTCTCGCGTGAGATCGCGGCCCGTGGCGAAGCACTGGAGGCCGAGGCCCTCAATGCCCGTCTGGCTGCCGAACGGGTCGATGTCACCCTGCCTGCCGCTGTGCAGGCCGAAGGCACGCTGCACCCGATCAGCCGCACGATCGAGGAAATGACCGCGATTTTCGGGGCGATGGGATTCAAGGTTGCCGAAGGCCCGGATATCGAGACCGACTGGCATAATTTCGCCGCCCTCAATACCCCATCGCACCATCCCGCGCGCACGGATCAGGACACGTTCTACCTCCCGCGGGAGGGGACGGAAACGGCGGAGCGTGTGTTGCGCACCCAGACATCGGGCGTGCAGATCCGCACCATGCTGGCGCATGAACCGCCCATTCGCATCATCGCGCCGGGGCGCACCTATCGCGCCGATCATGACGCGACCCATTCACCGATGTTTCATCAGTGCGAGGGACTGGTGATCGACCGCGACATCACGCTGGGTCATCTCAAGGGCTGCCTGTCGGATTTCCTGCGCGCCTTCTTTGCGCAGCCTGACCTGCCGGTGCGGTTCCGTGCCTCTTATTTCCCCTTCACCGAACCGTCGATGGAGGTTGATATCGGCTGGTCGCGCAAGACGGGACAGATCGGTGGTGGCGATGACTGGCTGGAGGTGCTGGGGTCGGGCATGGTGCATCCGCGCGTGCTGGCGAATTGTGGCCTCGACCCGCGTGAATGGCAGGGATTTGCCTTTGGCATGGGGATCGAACGTCTGACCATGCTGCGCCATGGCATTCCCGACCTGCGTTCCTTTTACGACAGTGACGTACGCTGGCTGCGTCATTACGGGACCAGCCCCCTGTCACCCGCCCTGCTGCATGAAGGTCTGTGATCAATGAAGTTTTCACTGTCATGGTTGCGTGAACATCTGGACACGACGGCAAGCGTCGAGGACATCTGCGCACGGCTGAATACCATCGGGCTGGAGGTCGAGGGGATCGAGGATCGTGGCGCGGTCCTCGCCCCATTCCGCACGGCGCGTATCCTCAGCGCGGAACAGCACCCCAATGCCGATCGCCTGCGGGTATGCCAGGTGGACGCGGGCGAGGGGTTTGCGCGCGTGCAGGTCGTCTGTGGCGCGCCCAACGCACGCACGGGCCTGTCGGTCATCTTTGCCCCGCCGGGCACATGGATTCCAGGCAGCGACATTACCATCAAGGCCGGCAAGATCCGGGGCGAGGCCAGCGGCGGGATGCTGTGTTCGCTGCGTGAACTGGGGCTGGGGCAGGAAACCGACGGCATTGCCGAACTGCCCGATGATACGGTGGTGGGGCAGTCCTATGCCCTGTTTGCGGATATGGATGATCCGGTCATCGAAATCGCCATCACGCCGAACCGGGGCGACGCACTGGCCATCCGTGGCATTGCGCGCGACCTTGCCGCGGCGGGGATGGGCACGCTCAGGCCCTGGCTTGCCGAAACGGTGGAAGGGACGTTCGCGTCCCCGCTGTCATGGGCCAATACATTTACGCAGGCCTGCCCGTGGGTTCTGGGCCGTACGATCCGTGGCGTGCGCAATGGGCCAAGCCCCGAATGGTTGCAGCGGCGGCTGGAATCCGTGGGGCTGCGCCCGATTTCCGCGCTGGTGGACATCACCAACTATTTCGCGTTCGATCTTGGCCGTCCGCTGCATGTCTTTGATGTGGCAAAGGTGGGGGGCAAGGTGCTGACCCTGTGTCGTGGAGAGGGCGAAACACTGCGTACCCTTGACGGTGCGGAACATGTGATGACGGTGGAGGACTGCGTGATTGCCGACGCCAACGGCGTGCAGTCGCTGGCTGGCATCATGGGGGGGGAAGCAACGGGCGTGGACGCGGCGACGACCGACGTCTTTGTTGAATGCGCGCTGTTTGATCCCGTGCATATCGCCCTGAGCGGCAGGCGGCATAACCTGCATTCCGATGCGCGTCAGCGCTTTGAACGTGGTGTGGACCAGGCCCTGCCCCCCGCCGCGCTGGAGGCGGCGACACGCATGATCCTTGATCTGTGCGGGGGGGAGGCCAGCGAGGTCGTCTCAGCCGGTGCGCCGCCCGCATGGCAGCGCGACGCGCACCTGCGCTTTGCCCGTATCGCGACGCTTGGCGGACTGACGGTTGCGCCGGACCAGGCGGTGGCCTCGCTGGAGGGGCTGGGCTTTGAGGTTCGCGAGCGCGATGCGCAACATGTGGTCGTCAGCGTGCCGTCATGGCGCAATGACATCGCAACGCCGATGGTGCTGGACCAGGGGCGGGACCTGCCACCTGAACAGGCTGCCCGCGCGGCGCAGGGCGCGATGGCGGTCGATTCAGAAGTGGATTTGATTGAGGAAGTCCTGCGGTTGCAGGGCATGGATGCGGTCCCGGCGGTCTCCCTGCCGCCTGTATCCGCCGTACCGGTGCCCGCCCTGACGGCGGCGCAGGTGCGCGTGGCCTCGGCGCGGCGGCACCTGGCCGCGCGTGGCCTGCTGGAGACGGTCGGTTTTTCCTTTGTCGCGCATGCTCAGGCGGCAGCGTTTGGCGAAACACCCGAAAGCCTGCATCTGCTCAACCCCATTGCCGCCGATCTGGATCAGATGCGTCCGACGCCTCTGGTCAACCTGCTGAACGCGGTGCAGCATAATGCAGCACGTGGATATCCCGACCTTGGCCTGTTTGAAATCGGGGCTGGCTTTGCCGAGGCAGGACAGCGTCAGGTCGTGGCGGGCATTCGCAGTGGCCATTCGGCGCGCATCCCCGGTCATGCGGCAACGCCCGTGGACCTGTGGGCGGCCAAGGCGGATATCCTTGAGGTCCTGCGCATCGCGGGGGCTGCGATGGAGGGGCTGAGCATTACCCCCGACGCGCCGGCGCATTATCATCCGGGCCGTTCCGGCACGGTGCGTCAGGGGCCGAAGCTGGTGCTGGGGTATTTCGGGCAATTGCATCCCGCGCTGCTGTCTGAACGCGGGATCGACCTGCCGGTGGTGGGGTTCGAGACGTTCATTGAGGATGTGCCCGAACCCAAGCGCCGCCGCCGCGCACCGCCCAACCTGTCGCCGTTCCAGCCGCTGCATCGTGATTTCGCCTTTATCGTGGCGGGCGATGTCCCTGCGGAAAAACTGCTGCGCGCTGTCAGGGGGGCGGAACGCAACCTTATTTCCGCCGTCAGCCTGTTCGATGTGTACGAAGGTGACAAGATCCCGGCCGGGTACAAGTCCATGGGGGTGGAGATCACGATCCAGCCCATCGACCGCAACCTGACTGATGCGGATATCGAGGCGGTGTGCGCACGCGTGATTGCCGCCGCGCAGAAAACCTGCAATGCCGAACTGCGTGGCTGAATGCCTGATGGCGCGACGGGCCTGTGGTCCTGTCGCGCCCATGCATCCGGCATTCGCATGTTGATCAAGGGGGAGAGGTCATTGCGCGCCATAGGGGGATGGATCGGGACGGGGCTTGTTGTCCTGGTGGCGGGATATGCCGGCACCGCTGACGCCACGGCGATTACGGGGGCGGGGTCCAGTTTTGGCGCGCCCATTTATGGCGCGTGGGGCGAGGATGCGGCGAAGGATGTGGGCATCACCCTGAATTACCAGACGATCGGCTCCGGGGCGGGACAGAATCAGGCCCGTGCCCGTACGGTTGATTTCGGGGCGTCGGATGCACCGATGTCCGCCACCGCGCTGCACGATGCGCGCCTTGCGCAGTTTCCTACCGTCATGGGGGCGATTGTCCCTGTCATCAACCTGCCCGGTGTGGGGGATAACCAGTTGCACCTGACGGGTGCATTGCTGGCGCAGGTTTATGACGGGGAAATCACGTCGTGGAATGATGCGCGTATCGCCGCCGTCAATCCGGGCCTTGCCCTGCCCGATATCCCTGTGGCGCCGGTGCGGCGGGCAGACGGGTCTGGCACGACCTTTGTGTTCACGACCTATCTTTCGCAGTCATGGCCCCAATGGCAGGCGCAGGAAGGGGCAGGCACCTCCATCCAATGGCCGGTTGGGGAGGGCGCGCGCGGCAATGACGGGATTGCCGCCGCAGTGCGCAATACACAGGGCAGTATCGGCTATCTTGAATATGCCTATGCCGCGGGCAACCACATGGTCATGGCGCAGATGCGTAACCGCCATGGGGAGGATGTGGTGGCCGACCATGCAAGTTTCGAGGCTGCCGCCCGTTCCGCGAAATGGGCGGATGACGCCACACGGCGTGTCGATGTCCTTGATGCGGCGGGGGCAGGGGCATGGCCGATCATGGCTGCGACCTATGTCCTGATCCCCACTGATCCCACCGATCCCGCGCAGGGGCGCGCGGTGCGGGACTTCTTTGCCTGGGCATTCGACCGGGGGGACGAGACGGCGCGTAAACTGCAATACGTGCCCCTGCCGCCGGAGGTAAAGGTCGGGATAGAAAGCTTCCTGAAGCAGTAAGAGCGTGTTTGAAAACAACTCATTGATAAAAAACAAGAAAAGTTTCTGGGTGCTGCCTTTTGATCGAAAAAAGGCGGCGTCTTCTGAAGCTTTCTGGGAAAAGCTTCATCAAAAACCTTTATAATTTCAGTATGTTATTGATCCCGGCTTTTTAAACAGCTCTGCTGGAGCAGATCCTGTATGAATGCGTGCATTCAAACAGGTGAAGATGTTCGTAAAAACAATAAACTGGAGCATCTTCAGCGAGCCGGTTTTCGGTGGAAATGCTCTAGGATTAAGGGCGAACCTTCCACGGACGGTCATGACAGGCGCGGATATGACACCATGTTGCAACCATCGTCGGGGACTCTGGCACTGATGACCTCACCGCTTCCCTCCACCATGCCCGCGACAGGGCGGACGATCTGGATACTGGCGGGGGAGGCAAGTGGGGACGTTCTGGGCGCGCGCCTGATGGGTGAACTGACGCGATGTGATCCGGGCCTGCGATTTGTCGGGGTCGGTGGCGCAAGGATGGAGGAAGCGGGCCTGCGTAGTGAGTTCCCCATGCGTGACCTTGCGGTCATGGGACTGGTGGAGGTTTTGCCGCGCCTGCGTTTTCTGTCACGGCGGCTGGATCAGGCGGTGGCGCATATCCATGCGATCCGCCCTGACCTGATTATCACCATCGACAGTCCCGGTTTCACGCTGCGCCTGTTGCGGCGGGTTGCTGCGTTATCCGTGCCCCGGGTGCATTATGTCGCACCGCAGGTCTGGGCATGGCGGGAGCATCGTGTACGCGAATTCCCTGGCCTGTGGGAACGCATGCTGTGTCTTTTGCCGTTCGAGCCCGCTTTTTTCGCCCGTCATGGGGTGGAGGGACGGTTCGTCGGGCATCCGGTGGTGCAATCCGGGGCGGATCAGGGGGATGGTGCCGCCTTTCGTGCGCGTCACGGGATTGCGGCGGACGCGCCGGTGCTGGTTCTGATGCCCGGCAGCCGCCGTTCGGAGGCCCCGCGCCTGTTGCCGGTATTTGGCAAGGTGCTGCACCTGTTGCAGTCGCGCTGTCGCGGGATTGTGCCGGTTGTGCCGGTGGCCCCTGTCATTGCCGATACCATCCGCAAAGGTGTGGCGGACTGGCCGGTGCGTCCCATTATCGTGACGGACCTGCAGGACAAGCATGATGCCTTTGCCGCGGCCGGTGCGGCATTGACCAAATCAGGGACATCGACGCTTGAACTTGCATTGGCAGGGGTGCCCATGGCGGTGACATACCGCGTCAATCCCGTAACCGCCGCCATTGCACGCCGCCTGATCCGGGTGCCTTATGTGGCGATGGTCAATCTGCTGGCGGGGCATCGACTGGTGCCCGAACTGTTGCAGGAACGTTGTCGGGCGGATCTGCTGGCTGATACCATCATGCGCCTGCTGACGGATGGGCACAGTGCGCGCATGCAAAAGGCCGGGTTCAGGAAGGTGGTTGCAGCGTTACACGGGCCGCAGGGCGATCCGACCGCTGCCGCCGCAGGGGAAATCCTTGCCCTGCTGGATGCTCACCCGCCGGGACATAAGTAGAATCAGGCATGCAAAGGATCCGCGCCCCCGCACGACAGGGCCGTTCCATATCACTCTGGTTGGAGGCGGTCGGAAAAGGCAGCCCCAGGAATCCCCTGAAATCTACTGGACGAATAAAAGTGTTGGGCAAGGATTTTGTCACGGAATATTTGAAAGGCGTTCCTTTTTGAAAGAAGGGAGTCCCGGAAGCCTTTGCCATTTCTTCGTAATGGACTGTTAAAAAGACAGCCCATTAGAAATTATTTGAAAACAACTCATTGATAAAAAACAAGATAAAGTTTTTGGGTGCCGCCTTTTGATCGAAAAAGGCGGCGTCTTCTGAAGCTTTTCAGAAAAAGCTTCACCAAAAACCTTTATAATTTCAGTATTTTATTGGGACTGACTTTTCAGACAGTCCCTTATTGCGCGTTATTTGGGGTCTTGGATGGTTGGGGGCTGTTTTCTGGCGGGACCGGTACGGCAGGCTGCGTTGTCCTGTCGCTGTCATCGGGCTGCGGGGGCAGTTCGACTTGTGCATTCACAAGCGCCCGCATCTGCGAGATGACCATATACCCACCAAGCGCGACAGTCAGGCAGATCGTCAGGATGATCCAGATCAGCTTGGCGCGGGGATCCTGTTCCGGGGGAAGGTCGGCGGGCATATGATCTCTTTCCAGCAGTAATATGGGGATGTGGGGAACCCCCACGCGGTGATTGGACGGATGTATCAGGTCAGTCGTGTTTGTGTTTATACAGCTCATCCGCCCCGATCAGGGGCTGTGAAATCTCCACCAGACCCTGTGGGCGCATGGCGTTGAAAAAACAGCTACGACGTCCCGTATGGCACGCCACGCCCTTCTGATCCACCAGCACAAGGACCGCGTCACGGTCGCAGTCGAGCCGTGCATCCATCAGGGTCTGCACCTGTCCCGATGTTTCCCCCTTTCGCCACAATGTCCCACGGCTGCGGGAAAAATAGCATACGCGGCCAGTGCGCAGCGTCTCCTCAAGGGCGTCGGCGTTCATCCATGCCAGCATCAGCACCTCCCCCGTATCATGCTGTTGCGCCACGGCGGTGATCAGTCCTGCATCGTTGAAGCGGACCTGTTCGATCATGCGGGTGCGTGTGGCGGTGTCGGGGGGAATATAGGCCATGGGATCAGTCAATCCGGGAAAGAGGGCACTTACCAAGCACATGCCTGCAACATGGGGGCCTGTCTACCCTTCGCCCCCTTTTTGCGGCAACCGGAACCAGTGTGGCACACGGATGCTTACGGGATGGCCCGCCGCCGTCAGGCCCGGTGTATGGATGTGGGAACTGCGGATCATCGCCATGCCGGCCTGATCGCGGGACGAGCGGATTTCACCAACTTCGTGCCCGTCATGCATGATGGGGGTCGCAGGTTCCGGCAGATCATGCGCGCCCTCCACCGGCAGGAGGTGGCGTCGTACCAGACCGCGATAGCGCGTGCGCGCGGTCAGTTCCTGCCCCATATAGCATCCCTTGGTCCAGGAAATGCCGTTGAGCTGATCGAAATTGGCTTCGAGCAGAAGCGTTTTGCCGGATTCACAGTCGCGCACGCCATCAGGCAGGCCAAGGGAAAGGCGGTGACGGTCATAATCCAGCGCATCCGCCGTGACGTCCGGTGCGACATGACCAAGCAGCATGCGCCAGCCGATACCGGGCAGGCGTGGGTCCGCGCTGCCGGGGAAACGTTCATCGGCGGGGGCGGTCCCATCCCATTGCGCATGAACGGCGTAGCCGGTTTCACTGATGTCCACATCGGTGCGTAACCGATAGCGTGACAGACGCGTCCGCAGTGTCGCTGCCTGCGTCGCATCGCAATCCAGCAGCAGGCGTTCGCCATGCGGGTCGGCAAAGACGAAAAAATCCGCCAGCCATTTCCCCTGTGCCGAAAGGAAGGCAGTCCATGCGGCCCGGTCTGGTGTGACGGTCGTCATGTCATTGGAGACAAGTCCCTGCAGGAACGAAACCCGGTCCTTGCCAGAGACAGCCAGCACCGCACGGTCCGGCAGATACGCAAACTTAACCATGGTGCGTACTGTGGGGATACATGTGGTGTCAGGCAAGGGGATAACGGAGATTTGGCATCGCGCTCGAAGATGAATATGCACGCATGCATGCGCATCCTGTTCATTACCTCCACCCGGCTGGGTGATGCCGTGATTTCGACCGGGCTTTTGGATCACCTGCTCCGGCG
Source organism: Novacetimonas hansenii (assembly GCF_014843995.1). Classification (NCBI taxonomy): domain Bacteria; kingdom Pseudomonadati; phylum Pseudomonadota; class Alphaproteobacteria; order Acetobacterales; family Acetobacteraceae; genus Novacetimonas; species Novacetimonas hansenii. Next base: position 1,534,739 of record NZ_CP062147.1, read on the forward strand.
GTATCCGCAGGCACGGTTCACCATTGTCTGCGGCCCTGTCGCGGCGGGCCTGTTCGCGCATATGCCGCGTCGTGACCGCACCATCATCATGGCCAAACGCCCCTATGACATGCATTGGGTGGATCTGTGGCGGCAGTGCGTGGGAACGCGGTGGGATATGTGTGTGGACCTGCGCGGATCGGTCATCCCGTACCTGTTGCGGGTTTCCATCCGGCGGGGCATGCGCGGCGGCCGGCGGCCGGGGCCGCGTGTCGGCCACATTGCCCAGGTGCTGCGCCTGTCACCGCCGCCCATGCCGGTGGTATGGACCAGTGCGGCCGAACGTGACGCAGCGCAGGCGCTGCTGCCGGACGGGCAGGGGCCATGGGTGGCCCTTGCCCCCACGGCGAACTGGGCCGGCAAGGTCTGGCCCGCCGCGCGATTCGTCGCGTTCTGGCATGATTTCGTCGCCCGTCATGGCCCGGCGCGACCCGTCATCCTGTATGGCCCCGGGGATACGGAACGCCAGATGGCGCATGGTGTCATTTCCGCCCTGGGTGACGCGCGCGATACCGGTGGGGGGCTGAGCATTTCGCAGGTGGCGGCGGTGTTGCAACGATGCATGCTGTTCGTGGGAAACGATTCGGGCCTTATGCACCTATCCGCTGCGGCGGGCATTCCGACATTGGGCCTGTTCGGGCCAAGCCGCGTGGATGAATACGCCCCGTGCGGGCGCAGTGTGGCCCATGTGGTCGCCCCCGGTCCCGCAGGGCGGGCGGACATGCGCGACCTTGGTGTATCCAGTGTTGTGGATGCGGCGCTGAGGCTACTGGCGGGAGTATCAAAAGCAGGCTAAAGGCGCGCCGGGCGGATGGGGGGAACGGGGGAAGTGTCTGCCCCGTTCTTGCCATGACGTGCCTTTACATCCCTGCAATCATTAATTTCCTTAAGGCCTGAGAACGATCATGAAGGACATGCGCGGCGGTATCGTGACCCTGTGTGGGATCGCTGCATTGGGATGCCTGTTGCCCCTTGCGGCGGCATGGGCGCAGCCTGCGGGGGGATGGACGCCCCGGACCTGTGGGGCGGCCCCTGTCGCGCCAAAGGTCGATTCAGGCGACGTGGCGCGTTTCAACGCCAGCGTTGATCGTGTCAACGCCTATGAAAAGGCGGCGCGTGCCTATGCCACGTGTGTGGCCGGGGCATCGGGCAGGGAACAGGCCGCCATCAGCGCGGATGCCAGCGCGCGCATGCGTCGCGTCCACGATTCCGCAGTCCTGGTCCAGAAGCAGGTTTCCGAGCAGTTCGCGCGCCTGTCAGCGGAAATGAAGAAAGGGCACGACCGCCTCGCCACCAGATAGGCACTGCCACAGGCGCAGGCGCGCGCGACCTTTGTGCGGGCATGTGGCAGCCAGCGGCACACGGAATGCGTGCGTGGGCGCGATCGGGGTGGTTCATGGCGTTGCATGTCGGGTATATGCGGGTTTGCCGTCCCCGCGCATGACAGGTATGGTCTGCGCTTCATGACAGGTATCGTCCCGGCGGGACGGGTGCCGTGCATCGTGCATGGCAGCAAGCGGAGAGCGGGTTAAACGTGGCTGACGACATCTTCAGGGAAGTCGATGAAGAAATGCGCGCCGAGCGGCTGCGCGCATTGGCGCGGCGTTACATGATGCTGGCGGGCGTCATCGTCGTGGCCATCTGCATCGGTGGCGGCGCATGGCAGTATAATGCATGGCGGGTGCATCAGGCGGATCAGGCAAGTGCCGATGCCTATTTCGCGGCGCTCAAGAACGCCACGACAGCGCACAGCCCCGATGGGCAGCCGGCGCCGCTGAATGCGCAGCAGAAAACCGCGCTTGAACAGCTTGCGACGCTTGAAAAGACGGCGCGTCCGCCCCTGCGGGCACTGTCACGGATGGAGCGCGCAGCCCTGCTGGTCAATAGTGGGGACACCGCCCGGGCGCTTACGTTGTGGGCGCAGGTGAACGCGGACCAGGGGGCCGATCCGACCATCAGTTCGCTTGCCGGTCTTTTGTGGGTGCAGCACCAGATTGATACGGCGGACCCTGCGATGCTGCGTTCGCGCCTGGCGCTGCTTGATGGTGCGCAGCAGCCTTGGCGTGGCCTCGCGCTGGAGTGCGAGGCGCTGCTGGACCTGCGGCAGGGCCATGATGACGAGGCCCGCCGCCGTCTGGAACGGCTGAGCATGGATATGAACGTGTCCGACGGGGTGCGCACACGTGCCGACGGACTGCTGCAGACGCTGGGGACCGGCCATGCCGGCGGATAAGGTGCCCCCCGCCATGGTACAGCCCACCCACCCGACAGGCATGAACGCAATGAAAAAGACCCTGACCCGCCGCCGCGCCCTGATCGGGGCCGCCATGCTGCCATTGCTTGCGGAATGTAATGGCGGGACGCCGAAGAAAAAGCCGCTTCTGATCGGTCGGCGGACCGATGTGCTCAATACCGGCGCGGGCCTGACGGTCGATGCGGATGAGACGGCCACGGTGACGGTGCCTGCCGCCACTGCGGTCAATGCGTGGCCGCAACCGGGCCTGACACCGGGGCATGGTGGTATAAATGTCGCCTGGGCGGGCAACATGCAGCACCAGTGGAGCCATCGGATCGGTGCGGGGAATTCAGAACCGGAATTCCTGTCCTATGTCGCATTGGGCAAGTCGGGGCGCGGCATGATCCAGTCGCCGCCCGTGGTGCAGAACGGGCGGCTGTATGTGGCGGATGCGCAGGGCGTCATCCGCGCCTATACATGGCCTGGCATGCACAAGGTGTGGGAATATAACCCCAAGCCGAAGAAAATGCTGTCGAACAATATCGGTGGCGGCCTGACCATTGAGGGCGATACCCTGTATATCGTTGATGGTATCGGGCAGGCGCTGGCGGTGGATGCGCATACGGGCAAGCTGAAATGGCGCCTGCAGCTTGGCACGCCGGGACGTTCCGCGCCGACCTTTGCCAATGGATGCCTGTTCTTTGGCACGATTGACGAGAAGCTGTTTGCGGTGAACGCCTCCAACGGTGATATCCTGTGGACATATGTTGCGACCGCCGCCGATACCATCATCGCGGGACAGCCTGCGCCCGCCGTCATGGATGGGGTCGTGCTGGCCGGGTTCGGGTCTGGTGATCTTGTCGCGTTGCGTGCCGAAGGTGGTGAGGTCGTGTGGGCCGATACCCTGGGCAGTTCGAACGGACAGGGCGCGCTGATTGATTTTTCATGCGTGCATGGCATGCCGGTCATCAGCGATGGCACCGCCTATGCCATCAGTACCGGTTCAGTGCTGGTCGCGATCGACATGCGTTCGGGGCGGCGGTTGTGGGAACGTTCGATTTCGGGACAGAATACGCCCGTCGTCATCGGTGACTGGATATTCCTGCTGTCCATGGAGGAGGAGTTGGCCTGCCTTGACCGGGAATCGGGGCATGTGCGCTGGATCACGCAGTTGCGCCAGTACGAAAACAGCATCAAGCAGAAGGGGGGCGTCGTGTGGACCGGCCCGATCCTGGCGGGGGGGAAGCTGGTATGTATCTCCAGCCTGCCGCAGAATGGTGTTGTCATCATTGATCCGGCGATGGGGCATATCCTCTCGCTGCATACCCTGCCCGATATTGTTACCGTGACACCGATTGTTGTTGACGGGCTTATGCTCCTGCTTAACAACAGCGGCGGCCTGATGGCCTATAGTTGAGAAAGTTCCTGTCGTGACCTCTTCATTCCCCCCTGATCCGGGGCACGACCTGCCCGTCGTGGTTATCGCCGGTCGCCCCAATGTCGGCAAATCTACAATATTCAACCGTCTGGTTGGTCGTCGGCAGGCGCTGGTTGCCGATACGCCGGGTGTCACGCGCGACCGTAAGGAAAGCGAAACCACCGTGCGTGGCAGGCGTATCCGCCTGATTGATACGGCAGGGTTGGAGGAAGCCGCCCCCGATACGCTGTTCGGTCGTATGCGCGCTTCATCCGAATCCGCCGTGGCGATGGCCGATCTGGTGCTGTTCTGTGTGGATGCGCGTGCGGGCATTACGCCTGCGGATGAACATTTCGCCGCATGGTTGCGTCGGCAGGGGCGTCCGGTCCTTGTCCTTGCGAACAAGGCGGAGGGGCGTCAGGGTGCCGCCGCCGCGATGGAGGCGTTCTCGCTCGGGCTTGGTGCGCCGCTTGGCATTTCGGCGGAACATGGCGAGGGTCTGGCAGATCTGATGGGGGAGATTGCCGATCGCATTCCTGCCGGCCCCTTACACCCCCGCCGTGCGCCCCGGCGTGTGGAAAGCGAAGATGAAGACGGGGATGTCCGGCCGCCCGGGCCGTTGCGCCTTGCCATCGTGGGGCGCCCGAATGCGGGCAAGTCCACGCTGCTTAACCGCCTGCTGGGTGAAGAGCGGATGATTACCGGGCCGGAACCGGGGCTGACGCGGGATTCGGTATCTGTCATGCTGCATGACGACGAAGGGCCGATACAGCTTGTCGATACCGCTGGGCTGCGGCGTAAGGCGCGTATTGACGAGACGCTGGAAAAAATGTCCGTCTCCGCCTCCATCGAGGCGCTGAAGATGGCTGAAGTTGTCATCCTTGCGCTGGATGCGACATTGGGCGTCCATGAACAGGACCTTCAGATTGCCCGCCTGATCGAGCGTGAGGGACGATGCTGTGTCCTTGCGTTGAATAAATGGGACGCGGTAGAGGATCGCAACGTCACCCGACAGGCGATCCGTGATCGCATTGAAATGTCCCTCAGCCAGATGCGGGGCATTCCGGTCGTTGCATTTTCCGCCCTGACCGGGGCAGGGGTCAACAAGCTGCTGCCGACGGTGCGGCGTGCGTATGAGGTATGGAACCGGCGCGTGCCAACGGGTGAACTGAACCGCTGGTTCGAAATGATGGTATCGCGCCATCCGCCGCCGCTGGTACAGGGGCGGCGGCTGAAGCTGCGCTATATCACGCAGGCAAAGTCCCGGCCGCCGACATTCATCCTGTTCGGCACCCGGACCGAACAGATGCCCGAGGATTATCAGCGTTATCTGGTCAATGGCCTGCGTGAGGCATTTGACCTGCCGGGCACGCCCATTCGCCTGCTGCTGCGCGGTTCCCAGAATCCTTACGCCCCGACGAAGTGACCTGTATGGTGCATGGCCTGCTTTGAAAACATCAAATAACATGATCTTTTCAGGTAATTACAAGATGTTTTAAAAAGCAGGTTCAGGATTTGCTGACGGTATGGAAGTTTTTTTTAAACTTTGAAGGGATGTTATCGTTTTTGGGAATGGTAACACTCAGGAACCGTTATTTTTCTGGGATGCGCTGTAAAAGCAGTTTATCGATTGATAATAATAAAAGTCCCTGAGCCTTAAATTACGATGTTGTTTGACGGCTGTTTGAAAAGTCAGGCTCAATAACATCGTCAAATCATAAAGGTTTTTGGTGAAGCTTTTTCTAAAAAGCTTCAGAAGACGCCGCCTTTTTCGATCAAAAGGTGGCACCCAAAAACTTTTATAAGTCCATGTGGCTACAGGGCCTGAATTTTAAAACAATCTCTCGGAATTGGTGGACCATCAGCATTCATTCCCCCTGTGAATGGACGCTTTTGATGCCAAGAGCACGTGCGAAGCAGACATTCATCATGTTGTGCGGGTCCGGGGAAATCCCTACGAACAGAATATCCTTGTGTACATAAAGGATTTTATGATGTGGCCCCATGGTGACGCGGGGAAGGGTGACATCTTCAAACCCGGCCCCTGCGATACGCGCCTGCTGGTTCCATATGGCACTGATATGGGCAAGTCTCAAAAGATCCGGCACACAAATACATATATGCCAGATGACAAGGCCGGAAATTCCGATCCCCACCATCCGGTTGCGCAGGGCGGGATGATTGGCGCGGTTGATAAACAATATTCCCAATACACACACCAGATAGATGCTGGCAGGAAAAGATACCCGCGCGGCAAGGGATGAACGCGGGAACAGCAGCAGGATCATCATGTAGGTGACGGCACATGCCGTAAATATCGCAATATTTTTCCACATGCGATGTCGTTGTGTCATATCGGCTGTCACGGACACGTGGCAGATGAGCAGGATAATGACAAATGGAAGCCAGTACAGGTCAAACAGGCTGCCAAGATTTCCAAATACGCCATCCAGACGGGTCAGAAGCGTATCATGTTCCATCGTGCGTGCCCGGACATAATTGCCTGGGGCAAGCCATAGAAAAAGGGTGCCAAGCACATGCGCACCAATAAAGGGTAGGGCGACAGGATCCTTATGACGATAACTGCTGATTGCAGAGCCGATCAGCACCATGCTTATCATAAGGGAGAGGGGTTCAAGAAATGTCGCGATGAAAAAGGCAAAACCGCAGGACAGAACGCCAAAAGGCAAGCGTCGTGCAAGGACCTGCCGTAAAATCCATAATTCCCCCGTCATAGGCCACAGATAGCCAATCGCCCCAGTTTTCCACAGGGCAACTTCAGAAATATCGCGTGGTATCCACCAGACAGCTAGAAATACAAATATGATGTCCCAAAATCCATTTGATGTATTCTGGTCCGATATTGATACATTTCTGCATATCATGCAGACATTATGGACAAGCAGGCAGAAAATTACGGTATTCAGAATATCAAAAATGAAAATGGACCCATAGGCGTGAAGTTCCAGAACGAGGAAGGTTATCAGTGTCGTAAAATACCTGCCTGTCCAATAAAAATAATTCCCATAAACGATATGGAATGTATTTTTCAGGTCAAATGGAATGGTTCTGCAATAATCATCGGCCCATAGCGGGGTTACAACATTGGCCCACAAGACAAATATAAAGACCGCACCGAGGGCATAGACTCTTGTCCTGTTCCCGGCCATGAAGCGCATGATTCCCGTATTTGTCATGAAACCCTTCCTGTGTGGGTCCATGCCTGCCATGGACCATGCGCTGGCGTTATGTGGCAGCATAAAATTCGAACCGAAAAACACATGTTCTGGTGTTGCATCATGGATGGATGCCGTATCGGTCATTATGACGTCAACACAGATGTAAAAACCATCCCGGCCGGGAGGAAAACAGAACGTGAGCCCCACTGTTGTAATACCAGCACCTTCTTCCCGTCCCGGACAGAAAGCTTTCCGTGCAGGCCTTATCACGGCCTGTGCCGGGCTTCTTGTCGGACTCGATACCGGCCTGATCGCTGAGGCATTGGGATTTATCGGCACGGACTTCCATGCCTCCACACGTGATCAGGAATGGATCGTGTCGGTCCTTATGCTGGGGGCATCGGTGGGGTCGCTGGGGGCGGGAACGTTTTCCGCCCGTTTTGGCCGCAGGCTGGTGTTGACCGCCGCCATGGTGCTGATGTTCCTTGGTGCGGGCCTGTGTGCCAATGCCATGGGAATTGCGCAAATCCTGGTGGGACGCCTGCTGATCGGTATCGCCATTGGCGTGTGTACCTTTACGGCCCCGCTTTATATTTCCGAAACCATGTCGGGCCACCAGCGTGGCAGCATGGTTTCGACGTTTTCCATGCTGCAATCCGCCGGTATCCTTGCAGGATATCTCCTGGGCGGGCTGCTGTCATCCGGGGGGCACTGGCGCTGGATGGTCAGTATGCCCATGTTGCCGACAGCGTTGCTGTTTGCCGGCTGTTTCTTCCTGCCCGCCAGTCCGTCATGGCTGATTGCACGTGGGGAGGATGCAAAAGCACGGACAGTGCTGCGCGCCCTGCGTGATACCCCGACGGAGGCGGATGAGGAGTTCACCTGCATCAAGAATGAAGCTGCAAAGGGCCGTATAAGCGGGCTGAAGCTGTTACGTCAGCAACCGGGTTTCCGGCGCTCTGTCATGCTGGGCATCTGCCTTCAGGTCATGCAGCAGCTTACGGGGATCAATGTCGTCATGTATTATACCCCGAAAATCCTGCAAAATGCACATTTCGGCACATCAGGCGCGGCATGGGCCACGGTCCTGATCGGTGTCATCAATACCATTGTGGGTATTGCTGCAATTTTCATGGTCAACAGATGGGGCAGGCGGTCCCTGCTCTGCACCAGTGCTGCGATTATGGCCTGTGCTCTGGCTGTTGCTGCGGGCATTACTGGCCTTCATCTGTCGGGCGGTATTGCGACATTATGCCTTCTGGGGGCGTTATTGAGCTTTGTCGGCGGGTTCGGTCTGGGGGCAGGGCCATTGGTCTGGACCCTGTGTTCCGAAATCCAGCCGCTGGAGGGCAGGGACTTTGGCGTGGGCTGCTCCACGCTGGCTAACTGGTGGGCGGATTGGATTGTCAGCAATACTTTCCTGAGCATTGTGTCCATCATCGGTTTTGGTCAGACATTCGCCGGGTTTGCCCTGATGAATGTTATATTCATTGTGTTTACGCTGACATTCGTGCCCGAAACCAAGGATGTTCCATTGGAAACCATTGAAGCCAACCTTTTATCTGGAAAAAAATTACGTAATATCGGGGAATAAGTTTCGATTATTTCGTCCTTGCGGGCGGCATCATTTATTACTTGCATGCCTGATATGCGTTATGTTTCTGTGCCACCTGCGCCTGCATCCGCAGGCGGTCAGACATATTGTCATGCCCGGATAAGGATAACTATATGACGAATTTGAAGAATATTATTTTTAGCACGGCAAATATCCTTGCCGGTCAGCTCAAGCAGGAAATTGGCTACGTTACCGGTAGCCGGAAAATCGCCCGGAGTGGCATCGCCCAAGAGATGAAAGGCCATGCCCAGAAAGTCGCATCAAGCCGATTGCGTGGTGATTACTGAACCTGCGTCAGCGTAAATACCCCCACGCCTGTCATGAAATAAATATTGCCCGACAGAATGACATTAATGTGCTCCCCATAAGGAACACTGTATGTTAACCTGTATTAACGTTTTTTTTGATATATAAAAGATACTGTATTAAATGCCACCCAATAAACACTCACGCGCAAGAACTTTGCCTGATGTCAAAGCGGGATGTGCTGATTACAGTTACGGTGGGTAACGGAAATTATGGACCATTGGCTAAAGGTTCATATCTCAGGGGCAATAAATATCATGACAGAAAGAAAAACCGCTCCCATGTCTGCCAGACAGATCCTGGTGTATGAGGCCCATATTTCGGGCCTTGAACACGCCCTTGCCGCAGCGGTGGAAATGCTGACCCCCATGCAGCAGGCGGCATTGCTGGGCATGGTGCAGAAGGCCGCCGCCGAGGATGGGCAGTGCGACACGTTGGGCACCTGTCCTGCGGATGAACCGTGCGTGCAGCCATTTACCAATGGGCACCTGATGGCGGCAACCTGTATCCAGCATGCAGCTTATCCCGCACGTGGGCCTTCCGCCTGAAGTAAGCAGACCTGAAATAACCAGCGATGCGTCGATGGGGCACAGCCTGCTGCATGCCCCATTATTCCTTGCGCTACGACCGGTTGCGGATCAATTGCTGCTCTTGTTGATGGCCGCGGCGGGGCAGTCGGCCCCCTGTTTCGCATAATTACTGATGGTGGTGACGACCTGCGGCACCGCCTCTGATGATCGGACCTGTAACAATGTGCCGGTGAATGACCATGCCGCTATGATCTCATAGCTTTTGGTCGTTCCCGGCAAAACGGCGTTGGAAATCAAAAACCGGTCTTCTTGCAGGTCATGCCACATGAACGGTTTCGTGCGGAGATTATTGCACGCCAGCGCACGGCGGATATTTTCCGCCGCTTTATACGGCTCCACCGGGACAAAGGCTGCATTCGGCCCCAGCCCATATGCCAGGTAAGGCCCCCGGTTAAAGGGTTTGTGCGATGAACAGCCAGCAAGAGCCACCATGATCCCGACCGCCGCCGCCCATTTGCGATAAGGTGTGGAGAGGGTGATTCGTAACCGGTTTTTCATTGACGAGCCCATACGAAAATAAAGCGAGGAACGATACAGGAGGCATAGCCGCCTCTTCGCAAAATAACCAGAGTGCGTACCGATAATCAGGGCCAAAACACCCGAAAGCGCAATGCGGGGGGCCTTGGGGGGGGGGCAGGATCTGGCATGTATGGCTTTTGCCTGTCCTGTCCATGGTGGTCAGTTTATGCGCTGGGCATATTCATCAACACGGCCTGATCCTGCCTCTGACGGTCGTGGGGCAGGTGCAATAATATGCGACGGCAAGGGGCGGGCGTCCTTGTTTGAAAATAATAATCAGTTTTATTTATAAATTAAAATTCCATAGTCTAAATTATATTCTTGAAAATATGGAAACCAAAGGGATGTAGGCAACGTTTACGGGCGCAATCTTTAATAAAAGGTGTGCCAGATGGTTAATAATTCAAAGAAAAGTGGCGAACCGCCTCCTTTGGCAGACAAAAGCCTCAAGCCCCCGTTTGCGACACCACAGGAACGCAAACATGCCATGTTGACCACATTGATGGTCATTCTTTTCCTGTCCGGGATCGTATTGGGATGCCTGTTTTCCCCGCATATACCACTTCCAAAGCTATAGGCTCAGGACACGTAAATACTCATTCTGCCGTTTCTGCTTGAAATATATAAAAAAGAGAACGGACATGGCTACGGACAATGATTTCTGCTTTTATACCATCAGCAATGCGCCTTATTTTCCAGGCCTTGTTGCCCTGATAAATTCCCTGATCCTTGCGGGTCATACGCAGCCCATCCGGGTGGGGGATTGTGGCCTGACCCCTGCACAGCGGGATGTGCTCAGGACTTGCAGGCAGGTGGAACTCTTTCCCCTGGACCCGGGAAAAATCAAGAACCCCGGGCAGTACAAGGCTTTCGCGCATATTGCCAATGCATCCGGCATTGCCGTGATCATAGATTCCGACATGATTGTCACCGGTTCCCTCAACCCGCTTATCGCGCAGGCCCGTAGGGGAGGGATCTGCGCCTTTGCCAACCCAATTGACGACCGGTGGTATGCACAGTGGCAGGATATCTTTGCGTTGCAGCATCCACCACGCCGCCAGACATATATCTGTTCCGGTTTCGTCGCCTTTTCAACGGATGTCTGGCCCAACCTGCTGGAACGCTGGTGGCGGGCATGCGAGGCAATTCATTCCCATCCGACCTATCAGGAAGGAAGCGAATGGGATTCGCCCACCGCCCAGTCTGATCAGGATGCCCTTAATGCGATCTTGATGAGCGAGTATGAGGTGGACGCCATCTCACTTGCCCCTGTTGAAAAGCAGGTTTATCGCTGGGATTTCCGTTTCCTTGAAACGCGCGATCGCCATACCCTTGACTGCCGTTTTCAGGGGCAGGCCCCGCTTATCCTTCATGCGGCATTGACGTCCAAACCATGGGAGGAGAGGGGGGCAAGCAATGATACGTACTTTGTTTTCATGCGACGCCTGTTGCTTGGTCCCGATGTCGCCATCAAGGTTCCCCCCCGGATGCTTGCGTCTGTCATCGCCCCCGGGATCTGGCCATGGGTGCGTCGTCAGTCCTGTTTCCTCAAGAACATGGGCATTATGGAATTCTGCCTCTCCTACCTTCCGCCAGCGACCTGCATCAGAAGCAGATATGTGAAGGACCGGTTGAGGGAAATCTATCTGCGCGTGCGCGGAAAATATGCACACCCGCCATCCGCAACGCGACTACTTCCCGAAATACAGGCCAGCGATCAGGTCTGAAGCCTATGAATAGGGCAGGGGCCATACCTGCCCATCCGCCGGATCTAGAGGAGGCCCTCTTCTTCCTCATCTTCGGCACTCATGATCTGTATCAGTTCCTGCGCCTGTCCATCATGCTCCTTGATCAGGCTGATATTCGCCGGGTTCAGGGCGGGCAGGTTTCCGTGTGCCTGCCCATGTTTCTGGAGAAGCGCCTCCGTCATGCCGAAACAGGTAATTCCCATGACGAAATCACGTGCGGTCATGCCACTGCGTTGAAGCAGGGGTTGCAATGGCTGCATTGCCTCGGTCCGCCGGATGGACATCGCAAGGGTCGTGTTCGGGGTTGCCTTGGGTGGGGACAGGTGCGCCTGCTCGATCTGCTGCATGAGGGGCAGCATGCGTGCGAAGAAATCTTTTGGCAGGGGATATTGTGCGACGGCCTGCATATCGTGCTGCACCGCGGCGTGAACCGCGCGCTCCAGCTCGGCCTTCTGTTCGGGGGTGGGGCCATGGTGCGTCGCGTCCTGCGCCGCCGCCGGGGGCAGGGTGGCTGCCTGCCATGTCACCAGCATGGCGCATGCAGTTATCGCCAGAAACGTCTTGTACAAAGAGAAAGAGGACATGGCAGAGGGCTCCTTTGCCCCATCTCATCAAAAAGGGTGGCACGTGATGGCGGCTGATGACATTCGTACTGATTTTGCCGTCTCTGTGTATGCAGTCAATATGGCTGACAATCTGGCCCACCCTGACCGTGCTGGTTTGCGCTCTTTCCGTCCTGCCGTGTCGGTGATCAGGACATGGGAACCGAACTTTGATGCCTATGATGCGTTGGGGGTGTGCAGCAATGCAATATCGCAGATACCTCGTGAATGTTCCAACGCCCCAACACCGCATATGCATAGGGAGGTGGATATGATGACGAAGTCTGATCTGGGAGTGCCCAATCCCGAACTTGAACTGCTGGCGATGAATATCTGGAACCAGCAGCATCCCGACCGCCCGTGGGAGCGGCGCGGTAGATTCAGGAACCATCGAAAGATGTCTCATGCCTTGCAGGGAATTCCTGCCTACCCGGAGGAGCAGGCCCGGTTTCGCTTTCTTGCATCGCATGCGATGGCAATAGCAAACCGAACTGGCCCATCCTGAATGGTCATCCTGTTCTTGTCAGGTTTTATATAAAAGCGAGTATTTCAAGAAATTCCGGAATAGATAATTTCAAGATATGTAATTGTCGATTGTCAGAAGTAAGCAGGCAGACGGGGCATAGACCGGTGACGTGATGGCAGGCATGCAATGCCGTACAGGCAGTCTGCATTATAAACTGCTAGATTATATCACCATAAAGTAACACTTGGATTATTTGTCCCATGATTCGAATTAAACGATATTTTGGTCTGCTGGCTGCTTCTTTCCTTGGGACATGCATTCTATCCGGGACAGTTCTTGTTCCGGACGCCTATGCTGACCCAGATGTAATGCCGAGAGAATTTGGAAACTGCATGGTCGGTCCTTCTCCACATACATTTGATGAAGTTATGGTCTTTTGCGGAGAGAGTGACACGGAGCCAAATATTGTAATATCAACTATGATTTACCACGGAAGTCCAGAAAAGCCAAGGGTTCCAACTTTAAATTATTATGATCCCCATAACAAAGATATAAATAAAAACGTTACGTTCGATTTTGGCTCCTATCATCACATAAACGGCTGGGTTACAAACCCACCAGGAGCATGGTTCATAGATGATGGTCGTTTGTCCATCTGGACGCCAGCACTTCAAGCACTGATGAGTGCTGAAACCTTCAGTGCCACGAGCGATTCAGGTACGAGTACGGTAGACTTAACCGGCTTTAGCCAAGCCTTCCAATATTTCGCAAGCGAATATAAAAGAATTCATCACCAGCCTTTTCCCGCATGGCATTGAGGCGGTCGACTTTATGATCGTCCGCGTTTCCCGGTCGAATATCGGGAAACGCGGATATGAATTACTTGGCCATTTTGGTCTTTTCTTCATCAACCCTATCCAGCAACGCCTTGGCCTCATTCGGGGTTATGATATCCGTGAAGGCGGTTCCATCCGTCGCGACGAACTGAAATTCCCACGGATGGTCCAGGCTGGCGATATATTCAACCGTGCTACGCAGGATGGGTGACAGCAGTTCGACGCTATGCGCGCAATCCATCTCGATCGTCTCGCGGGGCAGGAACCCGTCGACAATCCCGCCATGTGGCATGATTGTTTCCGAGCACTCGCCATTCTTGTTCGTCTGGTTGACGTTGATGAACGCAGGGCCGGGACTGTCCATATATTTCATGTGGGCATAATCCCGGAATTCACTGCCGGTATACGCTTTCTTGCCCCATGCTCCGGCCCCCACGTAAAACAGCGCGTCGCCAGACTTTCCGAGGGGACTGGGCTTCGTCAGGATGGCGGCATCCAGCCATGCCCGCGCCTCATCCACCGATCCCTTTGGCGGCAATCGGTTCTGTCCGATCATGATGGCCGGATCCCACGGCTGGTTCACGACCATTGTCTTTTCCTGAATTTCCGCCTCGGACATTTTCATAAGCCGCTCCGCACGATTTGCGAAAGCGGATGTGGAGACGCCTGCCAGCAGGATGGTCGCGGCAAGGGCAAGACGAAACGGTTTCATGGGGAATACAGATCTCCAAATTCCTTATGAAACAGAATGTAACAGCCCAACTCCCCAAAACCATGCACAAACAGGTATAAGAGTTTTGTGGGGCGGCGACAGGTCTCTGTTCAGTTAGAGAGTAAAAAACAAGAAAAGTTTTTGGGTGCCGCCTTTTTTCAAAAAGGCGGCGTCTTCTGAAGCTTTTTGAAAAAAGCTTCACCAAAAACTTTTATGATTTCAGGATGTTATCGAGCCTGACTTTTCAAACAGTCCCTTAACGATCACTCTGGGTCTCTTGCCGCGTTGGCCTGTGCGTGTCGTGCCTTACCTGAATGGGGTAACACGCTTTATTTCTGCATCGCTTCCCATAACCCGCCCTGTTTCACGATGGCGGCAATAACGGCACGCAACAGCGCACTATCGTTCAGCATCTGTTTGCCCATCTTTTCATGTGCTTCCATCAGTTCGATGGTCGCATTCAGTCCTTCTTCGTGAAGATCTGGTGAGTTGGCGAACTGGTCCTTGGTGTTGGCCTTTGCCTGTTCCCGCAATTTTTCTGATTCCGCCAGCTTGGTTTCCAGCCCGGTGACAAACGCCACCTTGTCACCATCCGTCAGATCACCTTCGAACAGGTCATTGATTGCCTCAATAACGTGGGAGAGCTGAACCTTCACCTTATCCTGCGGTTGTCCCGAACCGGCTTCTTTTATGGGCTCCAGCCCGTCACCGGCTTCGTTCTTCAGCCCAAGCTTCTGCCTGCCCAGATCCTTCATCCGGTGATGCGTCAGACGCAGGGTCGTCGTGTCAATGGTCTCTCGCTCACGGTCGAACTTCAGCAAAGGCCAGAGCATTTTTGCGAACAGGTACAGCTTTTCATAATCCGGATTGCCATAGTTCAGCATCTGGCTGAAAAACTCATACATCCGCACGTAAGATGCCAGATCGCTTCGGAACTGAACCAATCCGTCAATGCGTTCCTTTGCCTCCTTCCGCTCCTGTACGCCTTCCGGTTCGGCCTGAACAATTTTCCGGGCATCACGATACCGGTCCAGCACACGGGAACTGACCGGCACAATCGCCGCATCAAGCTGCTGCTGTGACGCTTTCGGATTGATAAGGATATGAGCCACCCGGTCCACTTCAGGTTGATCATACAACCCGGCATCATCCAGCTTGTGACGCAGGTTCACCACGCAGTTCGGGTCACTCAGGTCCGTCAGCTCGGCCTTTGTGTAATATTGCTGGAACGCCTTGAGGATGTCTTCGGGATCATTTTCGAAGTCGACCACAAAGGTCATGTCCTTGCCCGGATAGCAGCGGTTCAAGCGCGAAAGCGTCTGAACGGCCTGAATCCCGCCAAGCTTACGATCCACATACATGCCGCACAGCAATGGCTGATCGAAACCCGTTTGGAACTTGTTCGCCACGATCAGAATCCGCCATGGATCTTCGGCAAAGACTTCCCTCAGGTCGCGCCCTTTGAGGGCCGGGTTGATATTGCTTTCCGTAAAGGGCTCCGGACCACTTTCCAGATCCTCCACTTCGCCCGAGAATGCTGCGAGAAGCCCGAATGGATAATGCTTTTCCTTAACATAGCGATCCATAGCCAGTTTCCAGCGCACGGCCTCCTTGCGGCTGGCCGTCACGACCATGGCGCGCGCCTTGCCACCAAGAAGAGGCTGCACATTCTGTCGGAAATGCTCCACCACGATCTGTACACGCGCGGAGATGTTGGTGGGATGCAGGCGCACCCACTTCATCAGCGCTTTCTTCGCTTCCGAAGCCTCGACTTCCGTGTCATCCAGAATCTGCCCGTTCTGGCTCAGGCGAAACGCCTGTTTCCAGGACACATAATTCTGCAACACATCAAGGATGAAGCCTTCCTCGATAGCCTGCCGCATGGAATAGACATGGAACGCCCCAGGCTTGTTGTGCTCGCCCTTGGGCTGATCCGGATGCGGCACACGCCCAAACAGTTCCAGCGTTTTGGCCTTTGGCGTGGCCGTGAAAGCAATGAAGGAAATGCCTGCGTCTGCCGCAGTCCTTTGCGACATTTCCGATGTCATCACGTCTTCCGTGCTGATCTCCCCACCGTCTGCAAGCTCCGCCAGTTCACCGGCTGAAAGAGCTGCCTTGAGTTTGCTGGCTGATGTCCCGGTCTGCGAGGAGTGAGCCTCATCAGCAATTACGGCGAAATGTTTGCCCTCGGTCGCCGCAAGCTGACGGATTTCCTTCAGAGCGAACGGAAAGGTCTGGATCGTGCAGATGATGATTTTCTTGCCGGTATGCAGGGCCGCCGCAAGTTCCTGGCTCTTGCTGCCGCCGTTGCCGGAGATTGACGCCACCACGCCACGCGTGCGCTCAAAGCTTTCAATGGTTTCCGAAAGCTGCCGGTCCAGAACAGTGCGGTCCGACACCACGATGACCGTATCAAACAGCTTGTGATTATGAACGTCATGCAGGTCGGACAGGAAATGCGCCGTCCACGCGATGGAGTTCGTTTTGCCCGATCCTGCGGAATGCTGGATCAGGTAACGCTGTCCCGGCCCTTCCTCCAGAATAGTGGAGACCAACAGTCGTGTGGCGGCAAGCTGGTGATAGCGCGGAAAGATCCAGCCCGAGATCTTCCCCTTTTTCTTCACCGCAATGACGTAGCGGCCCAGAATATCCAGCCATGAGTCCGGCTGCCAGACCTCGCGCCACAGATATGCCGTGGTATCGGGATTGCCCGCCCCACCATGATTCCCCTGATTGAACGGCAGAAAGCGGCTGTGCACGCCATCCAGATGGGTGCACATCCTCACATCACTGTTGCTGACAGCAAAATGCACGACCGCACCACCAGGGACTGAAAGCAGCGGCTCCGCAGGCTTGCCGGGCGGTTTCGGCAGGCGGTCGGTGCAATACTGTTCCACCGCGTCCTGCACCGACTGTGTGTAGTTCGATTTCAGCTCCGCCGTGGCCACCGGAATGCCGTTCAGAAACAGCACCAGATCCAGTTCATTGCCGTTGCTGGCCGAATAGCGCACCTGCCGCACCACGCGCAGGCGATTGGCGTCATAGCGATGACGCAGATGCGGATTCATTGTCAGGGCCGGACGGAACTGACAGATTTTCAGCGTCTTCGTCAGGCCGATAATGTCCAGCCCGTCCCGCAGCACAACCAGCGTGCCCCGTATGTTCAGCGCATCCCGCACCCGCTGGCACAACACAGCACCCGCCGCGCCACCATGCGTTTTTTCCAGCGTCTCCCACGCCTCGGGCTCGCATTCGCGCACCCACGCCAGCAGGTCTTCGGGGAACAGCGCCAGTCCCACGTCATATCGGGCCGCCGAAACCTCATCATAAAGCCAGCCGGAGCGCGCGAGGTCATCGCAGATTTCGGTTTCCAGATGGTGCTCTTTGTGGAGGTCTGTCATGTGCTAGCGTCTTTTTCTGTTACTGCATCAAGCTGACGGGCCTGCCAGTCCCGGAACGAAACCTCCGGGTTGCTTTCCAGCTTCCATGCGGCAGGACCACTCACGGAATGGCCGAAAACAACTGCGGCGGCCGCGCTTGGGCTTCTGAACGCATAATCTTTGGTAAACACCCGATGTGTTCCCGCCATTTGCAGAATACCCGACCGCACCAGTTCATCGTGCAACGGTCTGTAGGAACCAGCCTGCACACTGTCCTGCCTTTGCCACTCACCCCGTGCCTGCGACCCGGCCTCGACAATAAATTCGCCGTCCTGAAAAACCGCTTTCGCCGTCAGATCAATGCGGGGTTTGTTCAGAACAAAACGAGCGGTCTGCGTTATCGCATGATCCGTGTCCGCTTCCGCCGCCTCAAACGCCGGAACGGGGCGCGATGATCCCGCCGGACGGCTGCGTTGAATGAACATGTCCACCCGGATGGCCGGCAGCACCACCATCAGGCTGCCAAGAAACGCCTCCATCTTGGCAATATCCGCCTCCGTCAGTCCCGGCAGGGAGGGCGCGTTGCCGTTATGCAGCGGCGTATGCCCGATCTCCCGCGCCATGGCGATCAGCCGCGCTTCGAGATATTTTACATGCGCCTTGTTGAGCCGATTTGCACTGGCGGAGATCAGAACGGCGGTTTCCCACCAGTCCTTGTCACTCGCCGCCGCATGCTGCTTCAGTCGCGTGCTGAGGTCCTCGGCCTCGCCGATATAGGCGAAATCCTGCCCATCCTTATCCCCCAGCAGCAGGTACACGCCCGCGTAACCGGCTTCCTCCCGTCGCAGCGCCTCGGTCAGGCGCGTGCGCGGCGTGACGAACACATGCCCCGTCCAGTTGAAGAGTTCGGCAGTAATCATCCCGTCCGGATGACCGTCGATATAGAAAAGCTCCAGAGAGCGGCCCTTGGTGTCGATCACGCTGCACGCGCCTTGCTCTGGGCGCGAACGTCGATCTTGCCGGTGACAGCGGCGGAGATGAGGGCGGCGCGGCGTTCTTTACAAAGAGCAAGCATCGCTTTCTGTTCAGCAATCAAAGTATCAATCTTCCTGCACTCGAGGTCCAGAAAACTGGCGATTGCCTGCTGTTCGGGAAGTGGCGGGAGAGAAATTGAGAAATCCCGAACGAACCGTTCTGAAACACGTTTTTGGCCACCGGCTCCATACATAGATGCCTCAGCAGGTTTTCTAAAAATATCTGACTGAAAAAAGAGGAAAAGATATTCGGGAATAACGCGCGATGGTACAGATCTGGCAACGATAAGCTCGGTTGTTCCAAAGCCAACGCCTCGAAGCAATCCTTTAACCACAGCACCTTTCCCATTTTCAAAGCATGGCGTTATCTTTGCAAAAACAATGTCCATATCTCTGAAATATGTGTAGCCATTCTGGACATCAGAAATTTTTCGTTTTTGTTCGAGGTTGATCGTTCCATCATCTCCGATAGCTTCCATGGGAAGAAAAGAAATTTCTTCGTTTAATGGAAGATAGGAAATTTCTGTTTTTGAGGGATTAAACTGAGCTACGAAACGAAGGCGAGAATAATCCCACCCTTCCGGCACCATCCCGATCCAAGGGATGCCTGAGTCCTTCATGGGGACGTTGGGGTTCAGGCCTTTTGTGACGGCGTGGGAGATGACGCCCTGCCGCTTTTCCGCAAGGAGGGCAATCAGCCGCTCCTGTTCGGCAATCAGGGCATCAATCTTCCCACACTCGCGGTCCAGAAAGCTGGCTATTGCCTGCTGTTCGGGGAGTGGTGGAATTGGCAAAACAATTCTATTCATGTTGTTTTGTGTAAGTTTATCTCGGGTTGAGCCCTCAATATATGAAGAATATTCAACGAAATTAAGAGCATTCACTAGAAATTTTGGAGAAAAATTTTCAAATACCTTCAATACATGCACATGATTATTAGGCCATATAGGCCCATTTATATAAAAAGATACTTCCTTTGTCTTGTCAAAAAAAGGAGCGCCATCCTCTCCAATTAAAATTAATTCTTGGTTAAATAAGAATTCGTCAACAAAATCAACAATGCAGTTGGCACCCCAATAAGGAATGTTTCCTTTTTTACAGCTCCTCTCCTCTTTATTAAGAGGAATGCGCTTCCCATCGAGACATTGAGCCAAGTAACGAAGAGGAGATATTATCCACCCAACCGGAATATCCCCGATCCACTCAACCCCACTGTCCTTATAAGCCGGATACTTTGGAAAGCTCATGCCGAAAGCTCCCCAAGCATTGCCATGATTTTCGTAGTCACCTCTTTCAGATCCGCATCAATCTCCGCAAGCGGGCGCGGTGGCTCGAACACATAAAAATACCGGTTGAACGGAATTTCGTAGCCGATCTTTGTCTTGTCCTCATCAATCCACGCATCCGGGGCATGGGGCAGGACTTCGCGTTTGAAATAAGCGTGAATATCCTCGTTCAGCGGCACGTTTTCCGTATCGCGCAGGCTGCTATCGGGCATGGGCTTGCCCTTCGCCTTGCCGCGCTGGCCGAGGACGATCTTGCCGTCCCCGTCGCGTTGCGGACGCTCCACGGTGATGGTCTGATAACCGAAATCCTCGTTATTGAAGATGCGGCTGAGCGGCGCGAGCCGGACCTTGCCGCCTTCTGGCGCTTCCGGTGGCGCTTCGCCCCGCATCACGACTGCACGTGTCTGCGTGCCGTCTGTGGCGGTGATGGTGGCAAGTTGCGCTTCCTGCGCATCCCGGAACAGGCGGGTGACGAGGGTGATGTCGTCCTCCCCCATTTCCTTGCGTTTGGAGCCGAGGCTTTTTCGCATTTTCCGCCAGAAGGAGGAGGCGTCGATCAGTTGCACCTTGCCCTTGCGGTTTTGCGGCTTCCGGTTGGTCAGCACCCAGACATAGGTGGCGATGCCGGTGTTGAAGAACATATCGGTCGGCAATGCGATGATGGCTTCGACCAGATCTTCTTCCAGCACAAAGCGCCGGATTTCGGACTCGCCAGACCCCGCAGCCCCCGTGAACAGGGGGGAGCCGTTCAGGACAATCCCGAAACGTGCGCCCCCATCTTTGGTAAGACGCATCTTGTGAACAAGATGCAGCAGGAACAGCATGGAACCGTCGGAGATACGCGGCAGGCCAGGGCCGAAGCGTCCGTCATAACCCTGCTTTTCGTGCTCGGCCCGGACGGCTTTTTCGACCTTCTTCCATTCCACGCCAAAAGGCGGATTGGAAAGCATGTAATCGAATTTATGGTCCGCCAGTTCATCATCGGAGAGCGTGTTGCCAAGGCGGATATTGCTGACATCCTGATTACGGATCAGCATGTCAGCCTTGCAGATGGCATAAGATTCCGGGTTCAGCTCCTGCCCGAACATGGTCAGGCGGGCATCCGGATTGTGGTCGAGCAGGAACTCTTCCGCGACAGAAAGCATGCCGCCGGTGCCCGCGGTGGGGTCATAGATGGTGCGGACCGCAGCATTCCCGGGGGTCAGCAGGCTGTCATCCTCAGCAAAGATCAGGTTCACCATTAGTTTGATGACTTCGCGCGGGGTGAAATGCTCACCAGCGGTCTCGTTGGAGGCTTCCGAGAACTTGCGGATCAGTTCTTCGAACACCTGCCCCATCTGGTGGTTATCAACGGCCTTATCGCTGAGGTCGAAGCTGATGAATTTTTCAAGCACCAGATAGAGGAGATTGGCTTTGGCCAGCCGGTCTGTCTGTTCGGTGAAGCGGAAATGGTCGAAGATGTCACGGGCGGCGGGGGAGAAGGCGTTGATATAGGCGGACAGGTTCTCGGCCAGGTTATCCGGATCATCCAGCACGCCTTTCAGCGTGAAGTCAGACGTGTTTACGAACCGCAAACCAGCGGCTTTCTCCATGAAAGGCATTGGGTCGATCCCTTTGCGCTCCCACTTCTCCTTTTCCTTCAGCACTTTGTCACGGGTCGGGGCCAGCACGGCATCGAGGCGGCGCAGAACGGTAAAGGGCAGGATAACCCGGCCGTATTCGGCTGGCTTGAAATCGCCACGCAGGAGATCGGCGACCTGCCAGATCATGGAAGATAGGGAGGCAGTATTGGGTGTCGTGCTCATGAGAAAATCTGGTCCGATGTCGAAAATATATGAATTACTGATTTTGAAAATGTTGCCGAAGCCACGCCGCAAACGCATCTTCCGCCATTGCGCCAGATGCAAGAGCCACCATCGCCTCGACGGCATCCGGGGCGCTGACCTGCACACGGGTTCCATTCAACCGAAGGAAAAGGATGCAACAGTTCCAGGCTGTTCGCTTGTTGGCGTCATTGAAGCAATGATTAAGCGCAATGCCATAAGCATAGGCCGCAGCCAGGGGAGCGGCGTCCAGTGCCGGTAATTCAGTAGAGTGCCAGCAGTTTTCGGCGCGGGCTAACGTATTGTGCAGCATATCCTCGTTTCTGAGGCCATGGGTCCCGCCATATTCCTTCAGGGCCTGATCGTGCATGAACAGCACCACGTCAGGTTCCAGAAACTCAGGCAGATCCGGCATCAGCGCTTGGCCAGTTCCTGAAGAACGTCAGCCTGCTCACGCAGCGTCTCGCGCGCCATCTGCATCTGGCGTTCAAGCTTGAGATTGCGCTTCACCAGCTTGATTCCGTCGACCATTTCGACCAGCGTAAGTTCCTGTCCGACTTCCAGACCAAGGCGGATACGTGTTTCCGCCGGAAGAGTAACGCCGACAGAATTGCCCTGTTTGCGCACGACGACCGTTTCCATGGCCACATCTCCGTATTACGTTTTGTAATACGTAGCAGGACTTATTTGGGAGCGGCAAGAAAAATCGAGTTGTCACTACGTCAGCTATTGCACTTACCCACCAAAAGCCCGGACCTTTCGTTTTCTCCCATAACTGCCTGTCTGCTTTATGGATTGCGGCAGACGGGGAGGGGGCATGCCTCTGGGCCGTATTTTTCGATCACCGGCGGTCGTGGCGGTGGTGTTCAGGGCCTTACGGCGTGTCGTCAGTTAAGCCCTGAAAGCTTGTTTGAAAACAACTCATTGATAAAAAATAAGAAAAGTTTTTGGGTGCTGCCTTTTTTCAGAAAGGCGGCGTCTTCTGAAGCTTTTTGGAAAAAGCTTCACCAAAAACTTTTATGATTTCATGATATTATCGAGCCTGACTTTTCAAACAGGCTCTGAGCTGAGGGGTGTACTTTCTGTTGCTCTGTCATGACTGTTTTTTTCGGATTTGGGGGAGAACAATAGATGCGGCGCTATGGCTTACGTGACGACCAGTGGGAGCGGATAACGGCGGCGCGCTGTATACAGCACTTCTGGAAACCGATAGCTGGCGTGGCGGTGATCGCAGAGAGGCTCCGTTTGACTGGAGCGTTTTTAGGGGGCAGTTCAGCGCAGCGGAGCCGCCATTACAGCCCTGCGCCGTTACCGGTGTCACCCAGTCCGTTGTGGCGGCAGCCATGGTCGCCGCTGATCCCGAGCATGAAAAACTGGTGTGGGATATCCGCACAACGGCAGAGCAGATCACCTATATCCCGCAAGGGCGGGACGATCTGCTGATCGTTATCGCCACAGCCAGATACCCGGTAGACAACCCGCAGATCCCCGAATGGGTTCTCCACGCATTGGAAGAACCGGAATCCGCCACACCCACCTCCCAGACGCAGGGGGGCACGCCATGACCCCGCTTTCAGACCGGCAGGTCGAACGGCTGCGTGACCGCCTGCCAACGGCTGAGGAGGTTGCGGCCTACGCCCTGCTGTTCTCCCTGATCTGGGGCGGGTTGGTACTGCTGTTCGTGGGGTGCCTGCCATGACGCGCCTTACGACACCACCTGAAATCACCAATCACCAGATGGTGGAGGCCGAAACCCGTACCTTCCATTTCCGGAAACCGAGCGGTGGATCAGCCTACTGGTTCAACCTGACGTGGATACGGGGGAAACTGATCCTGTGTGGTGATTTCGACGATATCATCCTGACCTGCTTTCCTGCGTGCGCGACGTTCGCGGGGGCCGTCACATGGGCCGTCGATGCTGAGTTCGAATACCTGATGGAAAAATCAGGAAAAGCCCGAGCCTATGACGAGGTGCGCACGTTGCAGGACATCATCACCTGGGCGAATGCACCCGTCATTGAGGAGTTGAACGGTACCGAGAGATTGCGCAACGTCCTGGTCGAAAAAGACGGCCGTAAACGGTACGAGACCATCCGCACGAAACTGCGCAACGGCTATCGCCATACCTGCCAGGACTATCGACGGGCGGTTGCTGCCGGCACACAGGACGATTTTTGTGATGACCTGACGGCGACAGATCCACGCAGGTTTGTCGTCAAGATTTCCGAAAGTGACATCTACCGCACCTGGATCGACGATTGTGATGTGGATCGTATCTATCGATATGACCCCTGTTGGGAACGCTGGTTAAGTCTGTGGCACGATCTGTACGGTCGGGAGTGGTCGGGATTTCTGAAATATACGCCCCCTTCCATGGTCGCCACCCATGAAGGCCGCTGGCGTATCAAAGACGAGTTGGAGCGGCGTCTCTGACCAGGCCCGATATCCACCGTCCGTTTTCAGTTTTGGAACGCGCATCCGCGCCGCAGTCATTCTCGCCCTCACTACGGGCCAGCGCGGGCAGGACCTGGTTACGATGAAATGGGCTGATTACGATGGAGCAGGGATCTACGTGGTCCAGCTCAAAACGCGTGCGCGAGTCTGGATCCCTCTCCACGACCGGGCACGGCATCTGCTGGACTCCATGCCCAGGCACGGAGCTGAGACGATTTTGACCAGGACGGATGGCAGGCCGTGGAAAGTGAACCATTTCCAGCACGAGATGGGGAAACAGATCCGTGCGGCCGGACTGCAGGGTGTGGTCACGCACGGACTGCGAACGACGGCCGCCAAATGGCTGGCCGAGGCTGGATGCTCCGAGCGCGAAATCATGTCGATCACCGGGCACACCAGCACGGCGATGGTCGGACATTATGTGCGTGAGGCGAGCCAGAAACGCAGGGCACAGAGCGCTGCAACAAAAGTGGCCCGCTATCGTTTAGAGCAGAGGAGTGCTAAACCGGGGATTAGCAATGTGCCAAACCCACACAACAAACAGGCTGTTGAGAGCGATGAATAATTGCAATTTTTCTAGGGAAATCAATCCTAACGCGGATGGTAGCGGCGGACGGATTTGAACCGCCGACCAAGGGATTATGATTCCCCTGCTCTACCGCTGAGCTACGCCGCCATCGCGTTAGGATGAGTGCGAAATATCCCCGCCCAAGGGAGAAGTCAACCCGTTATCGCCATGATTCCCTTATAAAAAGAATTCAGGCCGCAAGGTCGCGTTGTCGCCACGTGCGCAATATGCGTACCATACCCCAGACTATATAAGAGAAAAGCTGAGATTCATTCGTGAAAAACGAATTCATTACCGTTCTTACTGACCTTAAAAATCTTTTCGGGTGGTTGCCTGGGCCTGTTTCCTCCATTCTCATGCTCTGCGCTGCCGGACTGATGGCAGAACTTTTCAGCCGTTTCTTCACAAAGCTTATCCTTCGTATCCCGGGACAGAAGCGCGGCGCGTTTGTGCGTACCTTCACCATGGCCATGCAGCGCCCGGTGCGCATCATGCTGGTCGTGCTGTTTGTCGGAACGGCGCTGCCGGCGTCCGGCCTGCCATATGAAATGATCCAGGCCACGACGCATACATTGTTGGTACTGTTTGTGCTGATGCTGGGATATGCGGCAGTTGTCGCCACCCGTATCCTGTCGGAAGCCTATCTTGCGCGGATCAGTGACAAGAACGACAAGGACGATATCCTGCTGCGCACGCATATGACACAGGTGCGCATGCTGCGCCGGACGGCGGACCTGCTGATCGGGTTGCTGACGGTCGGGGCCTCGCTCATGACGTTCGAACCGGTGCGCCAGTATGGGCTGAGCCTGTTTGCATCGGCGGGTGCGGCCTCACTCGTGGTGGGGTTGGCCGCGCGCCCGTTGCTGACCAATCTGTTCGCGGGCATGCAGATCGCGATGACACAGCCCATCCGTATGGAGGACCTGATCATCATTAATGGTGACTGGGCCTGGGTGGAGGAAATAACCTCCACATATGTTGTTCTGCGGGTATGGGATTGGCGGCGGCATATCGTGCCGATTTCATATTTTCTTGAAAATACGTTCCAGAACTGGACCCATAATTCGGCAGCCCTGATCGGGGTGGTGTTCCTGTATGTGGATTTTCACGCCCCGATGGACCGTATTCGCGAACGTCTGCGCGAAATCGTGCATGCAGCCCCCCTGTGGGATGGCAAGGTATTCGATGTACAGGTCGCGGATTGCAGCGCGCAGGTCATGACCATCCGCGTAATCGCCAGTGCCCGTTCTGCGATGCAAAGCTGGGACCTGCGCTGTGAAATACGCGAACAGATCATTGCCTTCCTGCGCGATGAATGCCCCGAGGCCCTGCCACGTGAACGCCTGTCCCATGTTGCCGCGGTTTCGGGACGCAGTGCGATGTACGATCCCATGATGCTCTCCCCGCCGATCGACCGGCCGCCTCCTGGGGCGTATTCAGGGCCGCGCAAGGCAGGGCCACCGCCCAACGGAACAAGGGGGCAGGGTCAGGGAACGCCGCAATAGGCAGCGCGAGGCGGCAGGAGATGATGCGGATAGTCACCTAGCAGCCTGCATATGAGTGGTTCCAGATGTCGTGCGATGCGCGCCTGCGCCATGGCGCACGGATGCAACGGCAGGCCCGGCGGCGATAGAAGCGGGTCCATGAACAGGCTGGCGTCAACCTTGCCGCCGGTCTGAAGGCAGGGGGCAAGGTCGATGTAATGCAGCCATCGCCCCCGCGGTGCGGCATAGGTGCGCAACATATGGTTCAGGCGCGTTGTCTGCGATGTCACCCATGCTGATCGCAGGGAGGGCAGAACACCAGGGAGGATGAGGGAGCTGTCGGGGAATGCATGGTGTATGCGTTCCACAATGCGGCGGATGCCTCCTGCGGCCTGTCCCGCGTATTGGCCGAGATGCCCGAGGTTATTGACCCCGATCATCACGATGAAAACGCGCGGGGTGTTATGGAAATCCAGTTCCCCATGCATGAGACGCCACAGGAGGTTGCGCGTATCATCCCCCCGGAAGCCAAGGTTGATCGCACGGCGATCCCCATAATAGGCCCGCCACACCGGGGCAAAGTCCTGCCATGCCGGTGGTCCGTGGCGTTCCCAGTTATGGGTAATGGAATCGCCAAACCAGACCAGGTCGCATGCGGTGTGGCGGATATGGTGCTGCTTGCGCAAAAAACGCTCCCGCCACCATTGGGTTTGCATGCGCGATACGGCATGAATGGCCGGGTTGGCGTCCTGTGCCTGCATCGCCACCAATCGCCGTCAGCCCAGATAGATGAAGGCGAATACCCCCATGGCAATGCAGTAATATCCAAAAGGCTGCAGCGCCCATTTTTCATGATCGTGGAAATACCGCATCAGGATGACGGTGCTGAACAGCGCCACCACCGCCGCCACCACCGCCGCGATCCCGGCCGTCTGCAACTGCCCGGGGGCAAGTGTGATATGCCGCATCTCGAACGCTTCCTTGACGGTGGCCATCAGGATGACGGGCTGTGCCATCAGGAATGAAAAACGCGCCGCATTTTCATGCGACAGCCGACAGACAAGCCCCCCCACGATGCAGGCCCCGGAACGCGAAATCCCGGGGAAAAATGCAAGGCACTGGCACAGGCCGATGATGACGGCTTCCACCATGCCCAGAGAGGCGATGGGCCGGCTCAGGACATTTTGCGTGCCCCGGCCCTTGATCCGTTCCGTCAGCAAAAGCATCGCACCATTGAGCGTCAGGAAAATCGCCGCATAGCGCGCAGTGCCAAACAGGTGACGGATCATGTGTTCGAACAGGCCCCCCACGATCACCGCCGGAACCGTCGCAACGCCAAGCAGGATGAAGATGCGTACGCTCTCGATCTGTCGCTGCACGCCATCGCGTCCCGATGCGCCAGACAGCAGGGCGCGCCAGTCCCCCCAGAAAAACAGCAGCAGGGCAGTGGCGGTCCCCAGATGCAGCATGACCAGAAAAGGCAGGAACGTGTCCCCATGCAGGTCCACCGACCAGTGCAGGAGTGCGGGCACGATGGCCGCGTGCCCAAGGCTGCTGACAGGGAACAGTTCGGTTGCCCCCTGGATAATTGCAATGATGATTGCCTGCAGGAGTGTCATTGTCGGGATATCCGTGGCGAATTAGTCTATATGCAACGTCTGGATGCGATGGTCGATGCCATTGCTGCGATACATAAATGGGCAAAGGATCGTCATGGCAAGGGAAAGAAGCGGCGCGATCATCTCCAGTGGTCTGGTATTGCTGGTGGCGGCGGGGTTCTGTGCCTATGCCCGTGCGTCCCAGATGGGGCCGGACCGTGGCGGTCGTCCCCTGACGGCGCGGTTTATTTCCGCCAACGGGCTGAAGGTCGGTGCCGATGTGGAACTGGGCGGGGTTTCGGTCGGGCGGGTCACTTCCATCGTCCTTGACCCCACGACCTATATGGCGAATGTGGGCTTTACGGTGGATCGTGCCGTCAATCTGCCCGCCGATACAAGCCTGTCCATCGGCAGCCCGTCGCTGACGGCCGATATGGCGCTGATGGTGCGGGCGGGCGACAGTAAGGCCACGCTTTCCCCCGATGCGCCCATAACCGACACCCATGAACCGGTCAGTCTGGAACAGCAGGTCAGCAATTACATCTTTGGCAATGGTGGCCTGCCTACAGACCCTTCCTGAACGATCCGCATGGCCACTCCGCATGGCCACCGGGCATCAGTCATTCATGGGATAGGACGCCAGCAGCCTGCGCTGTCGCAGCCAGCAGCGCAGCATTGTCATCGCGCCACTGGGTTTCCAGCCCGCCTTGCGTTTCTTCGCCCCGATACGGAATGTTTCGCGGTAATGCATGAACTGCGCGGCATAGGCATCACGCAGGGTTGTGCGCGAATCCCAGATATGGGTGGCTTCGGACCCGACCCCATTGATTTCGATGATCTCGAATTTCTCACCCCGTAACAGGGCGGCGGCGGAGTCTGCCTTTACGTCGATACGCCCGAAATGGAAATCGGGGATATCGTGCATGATGGCGTCGATCCGTGCCTCAAGCTCAGGCGTCACATCGGCCGTGCAGTCGTGGAAAATCGCACCCTTGCAATGGTTGCCCGTAAAGACGAGGGGCAGTGCCTCGCCCTTGGCTGGAACGTCGGCCAGGCGGCCGCGCAGACGCGGGATATAGATCTGGGGCACCAGCCGCGTGCGCGGGTCCGCATGCAGCAGTTCTTCCACCGTGGAGCGACCATCCCCAACCAGAAGCGGAACCTCCTTGTAGGTCATGGAGGTGATGCGCCCGTGCGCTTCGTCGGGATGGCGGATATAGAAAATCCCGACTTCGTGTGAATAGGGGATCAGGCGCTGTAGCATCAGCGAGACATGGCGCGGGAATGTTGCCAGTGCCTGCGCCAGCGCCCCGGCATCGGCCACCAGCTTGACCCCCGTGCCGTTGCACCCGATGTCGGGCTTCAGCACCACCGGAAAGCCAAGTCCGGCATGGTCCATGGCCTGTATGGCGCGGGCGGTGTCGTTGTGTCCCGTTTCCACCAGCGTATAGGGCGCAATCCAGCGGCGCGCGGTCTCGCCCGCCATGTTGAGGATCGAACTCTTGCTTTCCCCGCACAGGCCGCCTGTCTCGATACGTGGGTTGGCGGCTGTCGGCAGGCTGAGGTCGCCATAACGCAGGCCCATCATGATCCAGTACATCACCACCGGGGTATAGAAGATCCATCCCGGCCAGAATTCGAACATGGACAGGGGGGACGGGGCCTTCGCGGGGGAGGAGGCGGGCGTGGAGATGGTGGACATGTCGGTCATCGGGATTGGCCTTGCAATCGGGCAATGGTACGGCTGATGAGGAAGATGGTTACGATAAAGCCCGCCAGTCCCAGCCATTTCCATGTCCCCAGGTGGGAAATCAGGAATTGTCCGACACGCAGGGACACGGCGAACAGCAGCGTTGTCCAGATCAGGGTTGCCAGCACGGCCGCGACACAGAACAGGCCCAGCCGCGCGCGGAAAAAACCACAGGCGGTATATAATGGCAGGCGTGCGCCGGGAATGAACCGGCTGATGAAGACGATACGAAAGACGTTACGGTCGAACCAGTGGCCTTCATGTTCCACGTTCGGCAATGTGACCCACCGGCGCGCAGGGGGCCAGCACGCGGCAAGATAGCCAAGCCCGTACAACCCGATATCCCCCACCACGATGCCGATATACAGCGCCACCAGCGCGACCGGCAGGTCCACATGCCCCGTCTGCACCTGCATGGCGGTCACGATCGTTGCCGCATCCTCCAGGATGAACGTGCCGACGATAATGGCCAGCCCCTGCAGCAGGGGGGAGGCCCCCGCCGTGGCAAGGAATGAAGTCAGGGATAAAGACATCTACGGCCAGCTAACGCACACATGGCGGCAATGGGGAGGGGAACGTGACCAATAACTGACAAGCCTCTTTCAACTCATGACCGATGCAGGCCCAACGCCACGGGACGGCGTGACGCGACATGTCGGAAGGCCGCGAATGATAGCGCACTAAGGCGCTGGCGCCGCCCCTGCGCGCCCCGTGTCCGACACAGGTCGTCGCAATCCGGCCCGCGCATAACCGTGTTATGGCGACCTTGTTGCATGCTTCCGCGATACGGACAAACCCGAAGTTGTTACCTGATTGTGTCCACCAGTCACGGCATGCGACACAAACCGCCCGGAATGGGGCCTGAAGGATTGAAACCACCCCGCCTCCGTGGCAGAGCATCACAATGCTTGTACGCCGCACATTCCTGCTGTCCGCCGTTGCCCTGTCCACCGGGGTGATCGCCCCCGCCCTGCGCGCGGGGCGGGCCTATGGGCATGCGCAGGATTACGCCACGTTCGTCGCGGGTGTGCGCGATGACGCGATTCGACAGGGGCTCGATACCGGGATTGCCAACAGGGCGCTGGACCTGTCCACGCCCAATGCGCAGGTGCTTCGGCTGGATCGCACGCAGCCGGAATTCCACCTGACATGGGCGCAGTACCGACAGCGCGTCATTACCCCCCGCAAGATCGCCGATGGCCGCACGGCCGTAGCGGTGCAGCGCGCGCTGCTTGATCAGGCGCTGACGCGTTATAATGTCGCGCCGGGGGCGATTGCGGGGATATGGGGGCTGGAATCCGCCTATGGCACGCGCATGGGCACATTTGGCGTCATCGATGCGTTGTGTACGCTGGCCTATGACGGACGTCGGGCCAAATTCTTCCACGATGAACTCATGAAGGCGCTGCATATCCTGGGGATGGGGGATATCGCCCCCGAACAGATGATCGGCAGTTATGCCGGCGCGATGGGACAGCCGCAATTCATGCCCAGCGCCTATCTGCGCTATGCCGTGGATATGGATGGCGACGGGCGGCGTGACATCTGGCATTCCACGGCCGACGTATTCGGCTCCATCGCCAGTTATCTGTCGCATTCCGGCTGGATCGGCGACGAACCGTGGGGACAGCAGGTCACGGTGCCCGATACCCTGGCGCAGGCTGCGCTTGGACGGACGCATACCAGAACCTTGCAGGAATGGATGGATGCCGGGGTGCGGCAGATCGACGGCAGCGCATTCCCCCGCGCGGACATGCGCGGCGCGATCCTGCGCCCCGATGGGGTGGGGGGCGAATCCTTCATGGTCTATCGTAATTTTAACGCAATCCGTCGTTATAATCCGTCGGATTTCTATGCACTGGCCGTTGGGCTTCTGGGTAACGAGATTACATGACATCAGGACACGCACAGCTTCGCACAGCCAAGCTTCCCGCCGCCATGCCGGGCCGGTATCCCACACGGCGCGCGGTCCTTTCGGGCGCAGTCATGTCTGGCGCGGTAAGCGGGTTGGCCCTGTTGCCTGCGGGGCGGGCGTTTGCCGCACGCAGACATCATCCCGCACCTGGCCCGGCAGCCCCCGCCGCCGGGGGGGGCGAGGCGCCTGCCGGGTCCTATTCCCCTGCCAACAGCCTGATCGGGCCGGTCGATACCCCCGCGCGCTGGGCGTGCATCATCGACTATACCACCGGTGCCGTGCTGCTGGAAAAGGCGGCGGACGAACGCATGCCACCATCCTCGCTGACCAAGATGATGACGGCTTATGTCGTCTTCGGGATGCTGCGCGCGGGACGGCTGAAGCTTGATCAGACCCTGACCGTCAGTGAAAAGGCATGGCGCATGCAGGGGTCGAAGATGTTCGTCCCCCTGCAGGGCGCGGTTGCGGTGTCTGATCTGATTCAGGGCATGGTGATCCAGTCGGGTAATGACGCCTGTATCGTCCTTGCCGAAGGTGTCGCGGGGTCCGAGGACCAGTTCGTGTCCCTGATGAATGCACAGGCGGTACAGCTTGGCATGACCAACACGCATTTCATGAATGCGACCGGTTGGCCCGCGGACGGGCATTACATGTCCGCGCGCGACGTCACGACCATCGCGATGCACCTGATCCACGATTTTCCCGAATATTACCATTTCTTTGCGGAAAAGGGGTTCCGATACAACAGGATTTCGCAGGAAAACCGCAATGCGCTGGTGGTCAAGGGGATCGCCGACGGCCTGAAGACCGGGCATACCGACGCGGGCGGCTTTGGCCTGTGCGCCAGTTCCGAACGTAATGGAAACCGGATCGTCATGGCCATCAACGGCCTGCCATCAAGCAATGCCCGCGCGTTCGAGGGGGAGAGGCTGCTCGAATGGGGGTTTGTCAATTTCGAAAATGCGACGCTGGTACATAATGGGGCGGTCATCGACAGCGCGCCCGTCTGGCTTGGTAAGGCGGCGACCGTGCCGCTTGTCGCCACGCGCGATGTCCTGCTGACGCTGCCCCACGGCTGGCAGAACCGCGCGCGCATCGCACTGGATTACAAAAGCCCCGTGCCCGCACCGATCAAGGCGGGGCAGGTGCTGGGACAGCTTGTGATTTCCAATACCGGCCTGGCCGACATCATGGTGCCGCTGGTGGCCGGGAACGATGTCGGGCGGCTTGGCCTGTTTGGCCGGGCTTCTGCCGTGCTGGGGCAGAAACTGGGACGTCACTGAGGCGATGGCAGGGGTGATGACAGGGGCAATGACGGGACTGTTCATTACGTTCGAAGGGGGGGAAGGGGCCGGGAAATCGACGCAGGTTCGCCTGCTGCAAGAACATCTTGCCACGATCATGCCACCCGACAGGATTGTCCGCACCCGTGAACCGGGCGGGACGCCCGGGGCGGAGGCCGTGCGCGACTTCCTGTTGTTCGGCGAACATGACCTGTCGCTGCGCGCTGAAACACTGATGCATTTTGGCGCGCGCTATGACCATGTCGATCGCCTGATCCGCCCGGCGCTGGAGGCGGGAAAGGTCGTTATTTCCGATCGTTTCACCGATTCCACCGCCGCCTATCAGGGATATGGCAGGGGGATGGGTGATCCTGCAATCCTCGACCTGATCGCATCCCTGCGCCAGCAGACTGGCGCCCGGCCCGACATGACCTTCATCCTCGATGTTCCGCGTGCCATGGCGCGTGAACGCCTGCGCACACGCGGCAATCGCCCCGACCGGTATGAAACCGCGGCGGAGGCCTTCCATGCCCGTGTGGCCGAAGGGTTTGCCGCCATCGCCCGGCAGGAACCGGGCCGGTGCATCACGCTGGACGCGGCCCAGCCGCCTGATATCGTGGCCCAGGCCGTCGCGCGGCATGTCGCGACGCGTCTGCCGATGTCGTGGGGACAGGGATGACAGCCCGATGACAGCCCCGCGCGAACGCACCCGTCTGCATGGGCATGACGCCGCGTGGCAGCAGTTCGCATCCGTGATGCGTGCGGGCCGCCTGCATCATGCGTGGCTGCTGACGGGGGTGGACGGGATCGGCAAGGCGACAATGGCCTTCATGATGGCCCGCGCCCTGTTGAAGGCACATGACCACGACAGCCCGGTCGGCCGGCGCATCACCGCCGGGACGCATGCCGACCTGCTGGTGATCGCACGGGGGGTGGATGACAAAACCCGTCGTCCCCGCCGTGAAATCGTGGGCGATGACGTGCGCCCGATCGGGGCCTTCCTGCGTCGCACCGCGGCCGAGGGCGGGTGGCGGGTGGTGATCGTCGATGGCGCCGAATACATGAACCGCACCGCCTCCAACGCCATCCTCAAGATTCTGGAGGAGCCCCCCGCAGGTGCGATCCTGATCCTGACCTGCGCGGCGCCCGGTCGCCTGTTGCCAACCATCCGCAGCCGTTGCCGCACGCTGGACCTCGGCCCGCTGTCAGCACATGATTTACATGCCGTGCTGACAGATGTGGTTGATGATGCATACCGCGCGGATATCGAAAATATCATCCCCCTGTCCCATGGATCGGCGGGACGGGCGATTTCCCTGCTGCACAGGGACGGGATAAAGCTGTCCACGCTGGTGGCGCAGGTGATGGATGGACAGGATGGCGGGACGGATGCCTATCGCATCGCCAGTAGCATCACGGAATCGGAAAATGGCTTTTCAGTCTTTTTCGATCTGTTATGCGATGCCATATCGGTAAGGACACGCGAACTCCTCCGTGCGCCACAAGGCCAGGGGCAGTCACGCGACATGCGGCCCGAACGCATGGCCGATGCGTGGCAGGATCTGGTCCGGCTACGTGCGGAGACTGAAAATTTCAATCTGGATAAGCAGCAGGCGCTCCTGACGGCGCTTGCGCGGGTGAATGCAATATGACACGGCGCTATTACGTCACGACACCGATCTATTATGTGAATGGGGCGCCCCATATCGGACACGCCTATACCTCCGTCGCGGCGGACGTGATCGCGCGGTTCAAGCGGCTGGCGGGCTTTGACGTCTTTTTCCTGACGGGCACCGACGAACATGGGCAGAAGGTGGAGCAGGCGGCACAGACAGCCGGCGTGACCCCGATCGAACTGGCCAACCGTGTCGCCGCGGATTTCCGCGATATGTATGACAAGATGGCCATCTCCTACGATGATTTCATCCGCACGACGCAACCCCGCCACGCCGAAGGGGCCGCCGCGTTGTGGAAGAAGCTGGAGGAGAACGGCCATATCTATCTCGGGGCGTACGAAGGCTGGTACGCGCTGCGCGATGAATGTTTCTATCAGGAAGAGGAACTTGTCACCGCGGCGGATGGCACCCTCACGGCCCCGACCGGCGCACCGGTGGAATGGGTGAAGGAGCCTTCCTATTTCTTCCGCCTGTCCAAGTTCCAGGACAGGCTGCTGGAACTTTACGAAACCCACCCCGGATTCGTGGAACCTGCGGGACGCCGTAACGAGGTGCGCAGCTTCGTCCGGGGGGGGCTGCGTGACCTGTCCATCAGCCGCACAAGCTTCAACTGGGGCATTCCCGTTCCGGGCGATCCGAAACATGTGATGTATGTCTGGGTCGATGCGCTGGCCAATTACCTGTCGGCCGTGGGCTATCCTGACGAAGGCGCGCCACGTTGGGATTTCTGGCCCGCGAACCTGCATCTGGTGGGCAAGGACATCCTGCGTTTCCATGCCATTTACTGGCCTGCACTGCTGATGGGGGCAGGGTTGCCGCTGCCGGAGCGTGTGTTTTCCCACGGATGGTGGACCATCGCGGGACAGAAGATGAGCAAGTCGCTGGGCAATGTCCTTGACCCGCGCGACCTGGTGGCGGAATTCGGCCTTGATCCGGTGCGCTTCTTCCTGATGCGTGAAATGCCCTTTGGCGGCGACAGCGATATCAATCGCAAGGCCATCATCACGCGCATGAATGTCGAACTGGCCAATGACCTTGGCAACCTTGCGCAACGCACCCTGTCGCAGATCGCGCGCAATTGTGCCGGCCTGCTGCCCGAACGCGCAACGCCCACGGCGGAGGATACGGCGCTGCTGGCGCAGGCCAGCCTGCTGCCTGATCTCATGCATGGGCAGATCGACCGTCAGGCGCTGACCGATGCGCTGGAGGAGGTGTGGAAGGTAATCCGCGCCAGCAACGCCTATATAGACCATCAGGCTCCGTGGGCGCTGAAGAAGACCGATCCGCAACGCATGGCCGATGTCCTGCGCGTACTCGCCGATGTCTTGCGTACCATCGCCACGGTCTTGCAGCCTTATATGCCCGGCAGCATGGATACGATGCTGACACAACTGGGTGTGGAAGCGACGGAACGCGATTTCGCGGCCCTTGGGACGCCGTTACCCGCAGGTCGTCCGCTTCCCGCGCCCAAGGGCATATTCCCACGCTTTGTCGAGGCGGAATCCCAGTGATGGCGCGGGGTGGATTGACGGATTCCCATTGTCATCTTGACCATTTTTCGGACGAAGAATTGCCTGACCTGCTGTCGCGCGCATGCGCGGCGGGGGTTAGCGGGCTTGTCACCATCGGCACGCGCCTGTCGCGCGCGGCGGAGCAGAAGCGGCTTGCCGGTTTTGATTCCGATCGCGTGCGCGTCTGGTGTACGGTGGGCACGCATCCCGACCATGTCGATGAAACCCCGGTGCCGACAGCGCATGACATCATTGCCCAGACGCACGACAACTGTGTCATCGGGATTGGTGAAAGCGGTCTGGATTATTTCCATGGCAAGCCTGAAATCCGTCCCCTTCAGCAAGAGAGTTTTCGCGCCCATATCGATGCGGCACGACAGACGGGCCTGCCACTGGTGATCCACACCCGTGATGCGGATGCGGACATGATGTCCATTCTGCGCGACGAGACCGTGGAAAACGGGGTGTTTCCCTTTCTGGTACACTGCTTTTCCTCCGGCCCGGAACTGGCGCGCACGGCGGTTGAACTTGGCGGGTATATCAGTTTTTCTGGCATTGCGACCTTTGGCCGGGCGGAGGCCGTGCGCGCGGTTGCCGCGGAAATTCCCGCCGAACGCCTGCTGGTGGAGACGGATGCGCCGTTCCTTGCCCCGGTGCCAAAGCGCGGCAAGCGCAACGAACCAGGCTATGTCCCCCATACCGCGCAGGTGGTTGCACGGTTGCGCGGGATGGAGGATGACGCGTTCGCCGCGTTGACCACCGCCAACTTCCACCGTCTGTTTACCAAGGCGGCCTGAAGCGATGGAAATGACCATTCTGGGGTGTGGTGGCTCCGCCGGGGTGCCAATGGTCGGCGGGGTGGACGGGGCAGGGGACTGGGGCCTGTGTGATCCGTGCGAACCGCGCAATGCACGTCTGCGTTCATCGGTGCTGCTGCGTGATGATACGGGCAATGCGCTGCTGGTCGATACGGGGCCGGACCTGCGGGCACAATTGCTGGCGCAGCGGATTACACGTGTCGACGCGGTGCTGTATACCCATGCCCATGCGGACCATATCGCCGGGCTGGATGAACTGCGTGCAATCAACCGCATCATCGGTCGTCCGATTCCCGCCTATGGCACGCGCGATGTCATCGACGAACTGGTCACGCGCTTCGATTATGTCTTTCGCCCCTGGGCGCCCCCTTCCTTCTATCGCCCGGTCCTGACGCCCCATGTGATCGAAGCCGGGGGCGAAGCCATGATCGCAGGCATGAATGTGCATGTTTTCAGGCAGGTGCATGGCCATACCCTGACGCTTGGCCTGCGTGTGGGGCCAATGGCCTATTGTACGGACGTGGCGGAACTTGACGATACCGCGCTTGATATCCTCCATGGTGTTGATACGTGGGTGGTCGGATGTTTCCAGCGTACGACCCATGTCTCCCACGGTTGGCTGGAACGCGTATTCGAATGGCGTGAACGTATCCGCCCGCGTCGCACCGTCCTGACCCATATGGGGCCGGACATGGACTGGGCCTGGATGCAGCGGCATCTTCCGGCCGGGGTCGAGGCCGCCTATGACGGGTTGACCCTGCGGACCTGACCTGACGGGCCTGGCGGCTACATGACGCAGACCCTACCGATGGTTCATTGTGAAGATTTAGGTTGAATCCGGCACATCCCCGGCGATAGCGTAAACAGACGGGCCGATCCTGCAAATCGGGACCCGTTCTTTACGGGGTGACAAAATCACTAGGTTATATCAGGGCAATAATGCCCGGCCTCACGATACCACGCCCATGCAGGCGAGCGGTCGTGTCCATCATCGCCAGACCAGAACGACAGGTTGCTGAAACTCTGCCCCCTGCATGAAGGGGGCCCAGGCAAAAGATACGACGCATACTCATCCTACGGTTCACCCCGAACCCTGCTGATTTCGGAGAAATCTGCTGATGGCAAATGAGTTCAATGTCTTCTCCCTTGCGACGGCAATGCGCGACGAACGCCGCGAAGTCGAAATGGGGCTGTCCGACTATCTCGAACATTGCAAGGTCGATCCTTCCTGTTACGCCACTGCGGCGGAACGCATGCTCCGCGCGATCGGAGAGGCGGAGACGACCGACACGTCCCGCGACCCGCGCCTGTCGCGCATCTTCATGAACCGCACGGTGCGGACCTATCCCGCATTTTCCGATTTTTACGGGATGGAAGAGACGATCGAACAGATCGTCGGCTTTTTCCGGCATGCGGCGCAGGGGTTGGAGGAACGCAAGCAGATCCTCTACCTTCTCGGGCCGGTGGGGGGCGGCAAGTCATCGCTGGGCGAACGCCTCAAGGCGTTGATGGAGAAAGAGCCGATCTATGCGCTTAAGGCCGGGCGTCACATCAGCCCGGTTTTCGAAAGCCCGCTTGGCCTGTTTGATCCCGAACGTATGGGACCGTTGCTGGAGGCGCAGTACGGCATCCCGCGACGCCTGCTGACGGGTATTGCAAGCCCGTGGGCCATCAAGCGGCTGGAGGAATTCGACGGCGACCTGTCGCGTTTCAGCGTGGTGAAACTTCATCCCTCCCGCCTGCGCCAGATCGCGATCGCCAAGACCGAACCGGGGGATGACAATAATCAGGACGTCTCCGCCCTGGTGGGAAAGGTCGATATCCGGCAACTGGAGAACTATAGCCAGAACGATCCCGACGCCTACAGCTTCTCCGGCGGGCTGAACCGTGCCAACCAGGGCATCCTTGAATTCGTGGAGATGTTCAAGGCCCCCATCAAGATGCTTCATCCGCTGCTGACGGCCACGCAGGAGGGGAATTATGTCGGCACGGAAAATATCGGGGCCATCCCCTTTACCGGTGTCATTCTTGCCCATTCGAACGAGGCCGAATGGCAGGCTTTCCGCAACAACCGCTCCAACGAGGCGTTCCTTGACCGCGTCTGCGTCATCAAGGTGCCGTACTGCCTGCGCGTCAGCGAGGAAGCGCAGATCTATGACAAGCTGATCGACACATCCAGCCTGTCACAGGCCCCGTGCGCGCCCAATACGCTGGAGATGCTGGCGCGGTTTGCCGTGCTGTCGCGCCTGAAACCCCATCCGAATTCCACCCAGTTCGCAAAGATGCGGGTCTATGACGGGGAAAACATCAGGGAGACCGACCCCAAGGCCCGCACGATGCAGGAATATCGCGACGCGGCAGGCGTGAACGAGGGGATGAACGGCATTTCCACCCGCTTTGCCTACAAGGTGCTGTCGGCCACGTTCAACCATGACCCGACGGAAATCGCCGCCGACCCGGTGCATCTGATGTATGTGCTTGAACATGCCATCCGGCGCGAACAGTTCCCCGCGGAGGTGGAGGCGCAATATCTTGCCACCCTCAAATCCGACCTTGCCGGGCGTTATGCCGAATATCTGGGGCACGAGATCCAGAAAGCCTATCTGGAAAGCTATAACGATTATGGCCAGAACCTGTTTGACCGGTATCTTGAACATGCCGATGCCTGGATCGAGGATCAGGACTTCAAGGACCCCGATACGGGGCAGATGCTGAACCGCGACCTGCTTAATTCCGAACTGACGAAGACGGAAAAGCCCGCGGGCATCGCCAACCCCAAGGATTTCCGTAACGAGGTCGTCAAGTTCGCCCTGCGCGCGCGCGCGAACAATGCTGGACGCAACCCGTCATGGACATCGTACGAGAAAATTCGCGACGTCATTGAAAAACGGATGTTCAGCCAGGTGGAGGACCTGTTGCCGGTCATCAGCTTCGGTTCAAAAAAGGACCGTGAGACCGGGCACAAGCACGATGAATTCGTGGGGCGCATGATTGCGCGGGGATACACGGAACGCCAGGTCCGTCGGTTGGTTGAATGGTACATGCGGGTCAAGCAGTCGGCCTGACACATGGAACATGGTGGTAAAGCGCAGTGGACATCATTGACAGACGTTCCAATCCCCATGGGAAAAATATCGAGAACCGGCGTCGCGTGATCGAACGCGCCCGCGACGCCGTCCAGAAATCCGTGCGCGAGGCCATAGCGCACGGCAGCATACAGGAGACCGGACATGACAGAAGCGTCACCGTACCGGCGGATGCGCTGCATGAACCCTCGTTCCACCGGGTTTTCAGCGGGGGCAGCCGTCACTTCATCCTGACGGGGAACAAGGAGTTCTGCCGTGGCGACAAACTGCAACGTCCTCCTGCCGGTGGTCAGGGCGGTGGCGGCACGGGGGAGGGAAACCCGTCGGACGCGGGGGAAGGGGAAGACAGCTTCCGCTTTGTCCTGAGCCGGGAGGAATTCCTCGATCTGTTCCTGGACGATCTTGAACTGCCTGACCTGGTCAAGCGTGAACTGTCCACGACCGAGACGACGGCCCCCATGCGCGCGGGGCTGAGTAACGAGGGGGCCCCATCTCAACTGGACCTGTCGCGCACGATGCGCCGGTCCATTGCCCGGCGTATCGGCCTGCGTCGCCCGCGCCCCGATGAAATGGTGCAGGTGGAACAGCGCATCGAGGCGCTGGAGGCGCAACACCCGTTAAGTGCGCACGACCTTGATGAACTGCATCAGTTGCGTGAACAGCGCACAACAATGCAGCGTCGGCTTGCACGCATTGCGTGGGTGGACCCCGTTGACCTGCGTTACCGCCGCCACGCCGTGGTGCCACAGCCCGTGACACGGGCGGTCATGTTCTGCCTGATGGATGTTTCCGGCTCCATGACCGAACGGATGAAGGATCTGGCCAAGCAGTTTTTCGCATTGCTGCACGTATTCCTTGAACGGCGTTACCGCACGCTGGATATCGTGTTCGTGCGCCATGCCGAACGGGCGGAAGAGGTGGATGAAAATACGTTCTTCCACGACCCCAGCACAGGGGGCACGCTGGTGTCCTCAGCGCTTGAACTGATGGCTGATATCCAAAAGAAGCGCTATCCGGTCCAGAGCTGGAACATCTATGCGGCGCAGGTATCCGACGGTGACAACCTGCCTTCGGACATGGCCCGTGCCTGCGGCATATTGACCGGGGATATCCTGCCGAACGTGCAGTATTTCGCCTATATCGAGGTTTCGGCCTCTGGCGCGGTGATCCGGGGACAGACCGACCTGTGGCGTGCCTATCACGATATTTCCATGCATGTTCCCCACCTTGCCGTCCGGCGTGTCACCGAACGCAAGGATATCTTCCCTGTCTTTCGTGACCTCTTCTCGCAGCAGCCTGAAAGGGAAAACGCATGATGGACCTTCGCCCCGCATCCCCTGTCACAGGCACATGCTCCGGCCTGCTCTATCAGGGCAACGACTGGAATTTCGAGATATTGCGCGACTGCTATGATGCCGTGGCGGACATCGCGGAACGTGAACTTGGCCTGACGACCTATCCCAACCGGCTGGAAATCATCACGTCTGAACAGATGCTGGATGTCTATACCGCCCATGGCATGCCGCTTGGCTATCGGCACTGGTCGCTGGGCAAACGTTTCATTGCCCATGAAAATGCCTATCGCCGGGGCATGATGGGGCTGGCGTATGAGGTCGTCATCAATTCCGACCCGTGCATCAGCTATTTGATGGAGGAAAATTCCGCCACGATGCAGACGCTGGTGATCGCGCATGCCGCGTTCGGCCACAATCATTTCTTTCATAACAACCGCCTGTTCCGTGAATGGACCAACGCGTCGGAAATCCTCGATTACCTGGAATTCGCGCGTGGCTATATCCACCAGTGCGAGGAACGTCACGGCATCGCGGCGGTGGAACGTATCCTTGACGCCGCCCATGCGTTGCAGGGGCAGGGGGTGCATCGCCATTCGGGCTCAAGACGCCTTGACCTGCGTGCGGAACAGCAGCGCGCACAGGCACGACGCCTGCATGAGGAGGCGACCTTTAACGACCTGTGGCGCACCGTGCCCGTCGATGAAGAGCAGCAGCCCGACACCACATCGAACGACCCGATGCGCCGGCGCCTTGGCCTGCCGGAAGAAAACCTGCTCTACTTTCTTGAAAAACATGCGCCGCTGCTTGCCCCGTGGGAGCGCGAGGTCATCCGCATCGTGCGCATGATCGCACAGTATTTTTATCCCCAGCCACAGCTCAAGATGATGAACGAAGGATGTGCGACATGGGTTCATGATTACATCATGCGTCGCCTGCATGAAAACGGGCGTATCGACGACGCGTCGTATCTGGAGGCGATCCATTCCACCAGCAATGTCATCACGCAACCCGATTTTGACGCGGGCGGGGGGCCGTCGTTCAATCCCTATGCGCTGGGCTTTGCGATGATGGGTGACATTGCACGTATCTGCACGTCGCCCACGGCAGAGGACCGTGCATGGTTCCCTGAAATCGCGGGCAATGACCGGCCCATCGAAACCCTGAAACATGCATGGGCCGAATTTCGCGACGAAAGCTTCATCCTGCAATATCTGTCCCCTGCTGTGATGCGCAGGTTCCGCATGTTCCGCATCCATGACGATACCGCAGCGCCATACCTGTTGGTGGATGCGATCCATGATGACGCCGGATATCGCGATATCCGGCGCACGGTGGCGCAGAACCACGATCCCGCCAACATGAATGCGGAAATCGAGATCACCGGCGCCAACATGCATACCGACCGTATGCTGACACTGGAACACCGCACGACGCGGGGGCACCAGTTCCATGCCGATGACGCGCGCAGGACATTGCAGTACATGGCGGACCTGTGGGGGTATGGTGTTCAGTTGCTTGAACGCGATGCGGATGATGGCACGGTTCTGGCGACCTATGAGGCGACAGGGCGTGGGGGCGTGCGGCGCGGATGACCCCCTGACATTTTATTTTCCATGCCGAATCCGGGCCAAAGGATGCGCACAACGCTTGCAAGGCCCCGATTCACGGCTTATGAGGGTGCGCCAACGGTCGGGTACCCGCGGCACTGGGGACCCTCCACTGTCTGATTGAGGTTCCTGCAGCATGTCTTCCACGACGAAACCGGTTTCCATTCCCCGTATCGAGGATCGTATCCGCGAGGCCCTGGCGTTTGACGACGTGCTGGTGGTGCCCGATGAATCCAACGTCCTGCCTTCGGAAACTTCGACCAGAACGC
Organism: Novacetimonas hansenii; assembly: GCF_014843995.1. Classification (NCBI taxonomy): domain Bacteria; kingdom Pseudomonadati; phylum Pseudomonadota; class Alphaproteobacteria; order Acetobacterales; family Acetobacteraceae; genus Novacetimonas; species Novacetimonas hansenii. The sequence goes on from NZ_CP062147.1 coordinate 1,577,841, forward strand.
GCCTGACGCGCCGGATCGAGCTGAATATCCCGCTGGTCTCTTCCGCCATGGATACCGTGACGGAAGATAACATGGCCATCGCCATGGCACAGAACGGTGGCCTGGGTGTCATTCACAAAAACCTGACGATCGAACAGCAGGCCGAGCAGGTCCGTCGCGTCAAGCGCTTTGAATCCGGCATGGTCGTCAACCCCGTCACGGTTTTCCCCGACCAGACACTGGCGGAGGTGAACGCCATCATGTCGCGCCATGGCATCAGCGGCCTGCCGGTTGTGGAACGCGACACCACGCGCCTTGTGGGAATACTGACCAATCGTGATGTGCGTTTCGCCACCGATCCGGGACAGCGCGTTTATGAACTGATGACCCGTGAAAACCTGGTGACCGTGCGTCAGGATGTCGCGCGGGAGCAGGCACGCCAGTTGCTGCACCGTCACCGGATTGAAAAGCTGCTGGTCATTGATGACGAGGATCGCTGCGTCGGCCTGATTACCGTCAAGGACATGGACAAGGCGGTGATGCACCCCAACGCCAACAAGGACGAGCTCGGCCGCCTTTTGTGTGCCGCGGCGACCGGCGTGGGCGAGGACGGCCTGACGCGTGCGCGCGAACTGATTGACGCCGGGGTGGACGTCATCGTGGTTGATACCGCCCATGGCCATTCACGTGGCGTCCTGACCTCCATTGAGAAGATCAAGGCCATCCGCGAAGACATCCAGATTATCGCAGGTAACGTCGCAACGCCGGAAGCGGCGCGCGCATTGATCAAGTCGGGTGCCGACTGTGTAAAGATCGGCATCGGGCCGGGGTCGATCTGCACCACGCGTATCGTGGCGGGCGTGGGCGTGCCGCAGTTTTCCGCCGTCATGGAAACATCGGCCGCCTGTCATGAACTCGATATCCCCGCCATTGCGGATGGTGGCATCCGTACCTCTGGCGATATCGTGAAGGCCATCGGCGCGGGCGCGGATGTCGTCATGATCGGGTCCCTGCTGGCCGGAACCGAAGAAGCCCCCGGCGAAGTGTTCCTGTATCAGGGGCGCACGTACAAATCCTATCGCGGGATGGGCAGCCTGGGCGCGATGGCGCGTGGGTCGGCCGACCGTTATTTCCAGCAGGAAATCAAGGACACCCACAAGATGGTGCCCGAAGGGATCGAAGGCCGCGTCGCCTATAAGGGGGCGATGGGGGCTGTCATCCACCAGCTGGTGGGCGGCCTGCGCGCGGGTATGGGCTATACCGGTTCAGCCACCGTCACCGACCTGCAGCAGCGCGCGCGGTTCCGCCGCATCACCGGCGCGGGCCTGCGTGAAAGTCACGTTCATGACGTGTCCATCACGCGCGAAGCGCCGAATTACCGGCAGGATTGACGGCATCATTACAAAAGCGATTACACGTCCATGACCCCCAGTGCACGGCTGTCGGCCGCCATCGACCTTATATCCGCGATGGAGGCCACGCCGTTCCGGCCGGCCGACGCGGTTGCCAATTCTTTTTTCCGCGAACGCCGGTATATCGGCGGGGGGGACCGCCGGGCCATTTCCGCCCGGGTCTGGGATACCCTGCGCCATTGGCGTCGCCTGTGCTGGTGGATTGAACGGGCCGACGCCCCGGTCACGCCGCGCACCCTTGTACTGGCGCTGGAGGTTCTGGCGCGTCAGGACCGGATGACACCGGAGGAACTGTTCAGCGGGGAATGTTACGCGCCGTCCCGCCTTGATCCGCAAGAACGTGCCCTGTGTGCTTTCCTGCGGGGCAAGTCGATGGACCATCCCGAAATGCCACGGGCGGTCACGCTGGAGGTGCCTGACTGGCTGCTGCCCCGGGTGGAGGCCACCTTTGGCGCGCAGGCCGATGCGGAACTTCAGGCGATGATGGGCGAAGCCACGTTGGACCTGCGTGCCAACCTGCTCAAGACCACGCGGGAAGCTGCGCGCATGGCCTTGGCGCAGGAGGGGATCACGACGCAGGACACCACGCTTTCGCCATGGGGGCTGCGTGTCGCGGGGCGGCAGCCTGTGACCTCCACCGCAGCGTTCCGTGCCGGGCTGATTGAAATCCAGGACGAAGGCAGCCAGCTTGTCGCCGCCGCCGTGGGGGCAGGGCCGGGCATGCGGGTTCTGGATTACTGTGCCGGGGCGGCGGGCAAGACGCTGGCGATGGCCATGACGATGAATAATCGTGGCCACATTGTCGCCTGTGACGTGTCCGAACCGCGATTGGACGGGGCGGTGCGGCGCCTGCGCCGTGCCGGCGTGCACAATGCCGAACGCCATCTTCTGGCAACGGGTGACAAATGGGCACGCAGGCGTGCGGGCAGTTTTGACCGCGTGCTGGTGGATGCACCCTGCACCGGGACGGGCACATGGCGGCGGAATCCAGATGCACGCCTGCGCCTGCGGGAGAGTGATCTGCTCGAACTGATGGAAAAGCAGTCAGACATTCTGGATCGTGCGGCGGCATTGCTGCGCCCGGGCGGGCGGCTGGTCTATGCCACGTGCTCCATCCTGAACGAAGAAAACCATGACCAGATCGCGGCCTTTGTGCAACGTAACCCCGCCTTTCGGCTGGTGACGCCCCCACAGGGCGAAGGGATCATGCCAGCGGGCCTGCTGGTGGGGGGGCAAATGAGTCTTTCCCCCCTGCGAAACGGGACGGATGGCTTTTTTACCGCCGTGATGGAACGCGTCGCCTGACAGGATTTTTTTACTCCTGATGTACGAATATCGACCCCATGCGACGGGTGTCGGCCCCATACTGGTCGATGCGGCGTAGCCCTGTTCTTTTTCCGGGCCGCGCCATCGGGGTTCCCGACAGGACATAACGATACGGGAAACATACATGCAGCATAATCTGGCGATCGGGCTTCTGTGCATTCTGGGGGGCGGCATTGCGGCGCAATGGGTCGCGTGGCGGTTCAGGCTGCCCGCCATCGTCCTGCTGTTCGCGCTGGGGCTGGTTTATGGCCCGGGCTTGGGCCTGCTGCACCCATCCGCGACGATCGGCAGCTATTTTCATCCCCTGATTTCGCTGGCGGTTGCCTTTATCGTGTTCGAAGGCGGGCTGGCGCTGAATGTGCGGCAATGGCGCACTTCGGGGGAGGGGGTGTTGCGGCTGACGGCTGTGGCGCTTCCGATCAACTGGGTGCTGGGCACCCTTGCCGCGCATTTCGTCGGCCACCTGCATTGGGGGACGTCATGGCTGTTCGGTGCGATCATTGTCGTGACCGGCCCCACGGTGGTGCTGCCGTTGTTGCGTCATACCAAATTGCGCCCACGGGTCGCGGCCTTCCTGCGGTGGGAGGCGATCGTCAACGACCCGATCGGGGCGATCCTTGCCACCCTTGTCATGGAATTCCTGCTGCTTCAGCCTTCGCCAACGGGCGATGTCTCCCTTGCGGCGATAGAGATCTGGCCACACCTGCTGTTCAGCACCATGTTTGCGATCGGCTGCGGCATTTTTCCCGCGCTGCTGGTCAAATTCCTGTCCAGTCGTGACCTTCTGCCTGAAATCCTGCGTATTCCCATCATCCTGACCTTTGCCATGAGCATGGCTGCCATATGCAACCTTGTGATGGCGAGTACGGGCCTGATGGCGGCCACCGTGTTCGGCATGGCGCTGGCCAACCTGAATGTTGTGGGCATTTCCGAACTGCGCCGTATCAAGGAATCCCTTGGTGTCATTGTGGTGTCATGCCTGTTCGTCGTCCTGACGGCCGACCTTCATCGCGATGTGCTGCAAAAATTGTCCCTGCCGATTCTTGCACTGACACTGACTGTGCTGTTCGTGGTCCGGCCGCTGGGGATTTTCCTTTCCACCATCCGGTCCGACCTGTCATGGCAGGAACGCCTGTTCGTTGGATGGATTGCCCCACGCGGGATCGTCGCCGCCGCGGTCGCGGGGGCGGCGGGCCTTCAGTTGCGTGATGCGGGTGATCCCAGCGCCGCACTGATTACGCCTGCGGTGTTTGCCGTCATCGCCACGACCATGATCCTGCACGGGTTTTCCCTCCGGCCACTGGCACGCTATCTGCGGCTGACACTGTCGGATGAACCCGCGCTGGCGATCATGGGGGCCAATGCATGGTCCACCAATCTGGCGACCATCATTCATCAGCAGGGGATTCCGGTGGTCCTGGTCGATACCTATTCCGGGGCGCTGGAAAAAGCCGACCGGCAGGGCGTGCCGACCCTGAAGGCCGAACTCCTGTCCGAAGAAGGGCTTGAACGGCTGGAGGAGCGACCTGCGGATTATCTGATCGCGGCGACGCCTGATGCGATCTATAACGGGCTGGTCTGTGCGCGGCTGGCCCCGGATTTTGGGCGGCAGCGCGTATTCCAGGTCAGTCCGGGCGTGGCACGGCTTGACCTGTATCGTGGTGTCAGCCGGGAATCGCGGGGCAAGGTTCTGGGGGAACCGTCATGGAATTTTTCCATGATTGATTCCCTCTTTGACAGGGGATGGCGTTTCCACTGTCATGTTATAACGGACCCGTTGCAGGAAAATGATATCGCGCAGGGACATGCGATGATTTTCATGGTGATTCGCAAAGGGGTGGCGATATGGGTCATCTCTGCCGAGGATGAGGTCCGTTCCGAAGCCGGCGAGGGGGATATGGTCATCGTATTCCAGCCCCCGCCCGCTGCATCCCCTGACCCTGTGGCGGCATAGGGGGCGCGGGATTCAGCGCGTCATGCCGGGGGGCAGGACCTCGATTTCAGACAGCCCCATTTCCAGCAGATGCCGCAGGTCAGATTCGGGCACCGCGATGCAGCCCTCGGTCGGGCGACCGCCTGTCTGGGGAAGGTGAAGGAAGATGGCGGAGCCACGTCCGCGTACAGGCGGCGAATCATTGTAACCCAGAACGACGATGATGTCGTAGACGTGATCGTCACGCCACAGGCGTTCATGGCGACCGGCATGCGGCAGGATCACATACTGGTTATAATCGCTCTCTGCCGGATCGTCACACCAACCATCGTGCGGCGATAATGGTTCCACCGGCAGGCGGCAAACCGGGGCCGCGACCCGGTCGGCACGATAGAAAACCCGCCGCAGCGGAAGGATTCCAACCGGAGTGGCATGATCTCCCTCGATTTTATGCAGTGTGACGCCATTCGCGCCAATGGCTGCGGGTATCCGCCTGTTCATGCAATGCAGTTGTGCGTCCAGACCGGTATTCGATTGCAAAATAGCGCGTATCATGAATTTCTCTGTGTAAGGTCGCATGTGTGTTATGTCCGGCCTGCGTATGGCTGGATATGGTTTCGCGATCATTGGGCGACAGCCTGATGCGACATGTTATCGTATCATGAAAGTCGAATAACCGATTCCGAATCTCGGAACGGACAAAGTTATAAAGAGGGTTCGATGGCGGGTGCACGTCCCATTCTGATAGCGGACGACGATCAGACGTTACGTCAAATGCTCGTTGAACAGCTGCAGGTTGAAAGTGAATTTGAAGCAATCGAGGCAGGGTCCGTCGCTGAAGCATGGGAAAAGCTGAATGCGCCGGGTGCCCGTTTCGATGCGATCATCCTTGATGTTTCACTCCCTGATGGCGACGGGCGGGATTTCTGCGCCGATCTGCGGCGTAAGGGGAAGCGTATCCCGATTATCATCCTGACGGGGTCGGATGATGAAACGGATGTGGTGCGCGGCCTTGATGCCGGCGCCAACGATTACGTGGCAAAGCCGTTCCGTATCGCGGAACTGCTGGCGCGGCTGCGTGCGCAGATGCGTATTTTCGAAAATAGCGAAGATGCCGTTTTTGCCATTGGCCCGTATATTTTCCGCCCTTCGGCCAAGCTGCTGCAGGAAACGGAAAAGAACCGCCGCATCCGCCTGACGGAAAAGGAAGCCGCGATCCTGAAGTTCCTGTATCGCGCCGGTACACGTCCCGTGCCACGGCAGGTGCTGCTGAACGAGGTCTGGGGTTATAACGCAGCGGTGACGACCCACACGCTGGAGACGCATATCTATCGCCTGCGTCAGAAGATCGAGCCCGATCCGACCAATGCCACGCTGCTTGTCACCGAAGGCGGCGGGTATCGTCTTGACCCCGAAGGCGGCAAGAGCGCGGCCTGATCCCGCTTTTTTCAGCTCATGTCATGCGGTGAGGGGCCCTGTGTGTTTCACCGCATGGAGTGTGTGGCGGGCAGGGTCCACAATGCTGTCCGCACGTGCCCTGTTTTCAAAAGGGCACTTCCCGGAAAAATTTGGGCATTCCCTATCGACGGCCCGTTTTAAAACCGTTGGCGGCGGGTGAGGTATCCCGGCCCTACGGCAAAAGGGGCGTCATCACAGGGGCGCACGACACGGGAGCCATGGTTACGCGGGCATGGCTATATCGCCAGGTCCACAATCACCGGGACATGGTCTGACGGTTTTTCCCAATCGCGAACGGGACGCAGGACCGACATGTCGCGTAATGTGGGCACAAGGTCAGGTGTCACCCAGACATGGTCCAAGCGCCGTCCACGGTTGGACGCGCTCCAGTCCCGGTTGCGATAGGACCACCATGTGTAGAGTTTTTCATCCGCCGGAACAAAGTGCCGCATGGCGTCAACAAAGCCGCTGTTCTGCCATGCCAGCAGGCGTGACGTTTCTTCGGGCGTGTGGCTGACAATCTTCAGAAGCTGCCGGTGGCTCCAGACATCATGTTCCAGTGGTGCGATATTCAGATCCCCCACCACCACCGTTCGGCGGACATCACGTTGCGCGAACCATGCGCGGGCTTCCTCGACGAATGCAAGCTTGTGCGCGAATTTCGGATTTTCCACCGGATCAGGAATATCGCCGCCCGCCGGGACATAGAAATCATGCACGGTCACGGCGTCCGCGCCTTCTCCGTATTCCACGGCGATATGGCGGCAATCGCCCCTGTCGCACCAGTCTGGCGTATCGGTCAGCATGCGCATGGGCTGGCGGCTGAGGATCGCGACACCGTTATAGCTTTTCATGCCGCGAAAACAGACATGGGGAAATCCCAACGCCTGCACCGCGTCCAGCGGGAACAGGTCGTCCGTGACCTTGGTTTCCTGCAGGCAGACGATATCCGGCTGGTTCTCCGCGCATAACCGCTCCAGCAGGGGCAGGCGCAGACGAAGCGAATTGATATTCCATGTCATGATACGCATAGGGGTGAATTACCCATCAGCCCGCCCCTGGCAAGGGCAATTCGCGCCAGGGGGCGCCAACATTTCCACGAAAATGCAAAGTGGGGACAGGAGGGAGAAGTCCAGACTTTCGTACGAAAGCAGAACAGATCCAAAAGAAGCCTTGAAATCACATGGGAAAACCTCGAAATACCCCTCAACGGCCTTCAGGTCTGAATTTTATTCACCTGAGGGCTTGACATCATTGTTTTCCAGCAAGTTGCGTGCCTGAAGGGTCTCCTTTGGTCCTGCATCCATCCATAATTGTTTCATATCAAATGGTTATGCGTTGTGATGTTTTTTTGGGCAATCCAAAGGCAGGGGAGGAAAACCGCCATGCGCATGATTTTATCTGCCTCTGCTCCACAGACTTATCCACAACTTCGGTGGATGAACGATTTTCAATGATCCCGGACGAAAAGACCATCACCACGATCCCCACTTCCCCGGCCCTCCCATCGCACGAAAGCGCAACCCCGGTGGGGGTTGCCGCGATTCACAAGGCGCTCCAGACCATGCCCCTGTCACCGGGGGTCTATCGCATGCTGGGCCGCAAGGGGGAGGTGTTGTACGTCGGCAAGGCGCTCGCACTGAAAAAGCGCGTCACGTCCTATACGCAGGTTCACCGGTTGCCGGAACGGTTGCGGCGCATGGTGTCGGAAACGGCGTATATGGAGATCGTCACCACCCATACCGAGGCCGAAGCCCTGTTGCTGGAGGCCAACTATATCAAGCGCATGCAGCCGCGTTACAACATCCTGCTGCGTGATGACAAAAGTTATCCATGGATCATCCTGACCGATCGGCATGAATTCCCCCAGATTGCGAAACATCGCGGAAAACCGGTCAAGGGCGCATCTTACTGGGGGCCGTTTGCATCCGCATGGTCGGTGAACCAGACGCTGAACCTGTTGCAAAAGGCATTCCTGCTGCGTTCATGCACCGATTCCGTGCTGCAATCACGGACACGCCCGTGCCTGTTGCATCAAATCCATCGCTGTTCCGCCCCATGTGTCGATCTGATCAGCCAGGAGGATTACGGCGCGTTGGTGCAGCAGGCGCGCGATTTCCTGTCCGGCAAGAATCCCCGCATGCATGAGGAGCTGGTCCGGCAGATGGAAGAGGCGGCAGGCGCGCTGCAATTCGAACGCGCGGCCGCCATCCGTGATCGTATCCGTGGCCTGTCGGCCATGCAGCAGGACGCCAGCGTCATCAACCCGACCACCATGTCCGATGCCGATATCGTCGCCATCTGGCAGATTGCGGGGCAGTCCTGCATCGAGGTCTTTTTTATTCGTGGCGGTCGCAACAACGGCAATCGCGCCTTTTTCCCCAGCCATGCCCGCGACGAAGGCGCGGCTGATGTGCTGGCGGCATTCCTTGCGCAATTTTATGACGACAAGCCGCCACCGGGCCAGATTCTGGTCAATCACGCCATTTCCGATAACGAACTGCTGGGCCGTGCGCTGGAACTGCGTCGGGGGAAACGTGTTGAGATCATCCATCCGCAACGCGGGGAAAAACGCGCGGTGCTTGAACATGCCGAACTGAACGCGCGCGAGGCGCTGGAACGCAAGCTGGCGGAAAGCGCGGGGCAGGCCCGCCTGCTGCGTGGTGTGGCCGACCTTTTCGGTCTGGCAAACCCGCCCGGCAGGATCGAAACCTATGATAACAGCCATATCATGGGCTCACATGCATATGGCGTGATGGTGGTTGCCGGTCCCGAAGGGTTTGAAAAGCGGGCCTATCGTAAATTCGCCATCAAGGGGCCGGTCACGCCCGGTGACGATTTCGGCATGATGCGCGAGGTGCTGGAGCGTCGCTTCAGCCGCGCCCTGCGGGACCGTGAGGAGGGCATACGTCCAGATGACTGGCCCGACATCCTGTTGATCGACGGGGGGGCGGGACAGTATTCCGCCGTGCGCACGGTGCTTGATGAACTCGGGGTGACGGATGTGACCCTTGTGGGGATCGCCAAGGGGATTGACCGCGACGCGGGCCGCGAATGGTTTCACACCGCGACCCGTCCACCGTTCCAGTTGCCCCCGCGTGACCCGGTCCTGTACTACCTGCAACGCCTGCGTGACGAGGCCCATCGCTTTGCCATCACGACACATCGTGCCGGGCGGTCAAAAACATTGGTCAAATCCGAACTCGATGATATTCCCGGTGTCGGCCCGGCACGTAAGCGCGCGCTGCTGAACCGGTTCGGTTCGGCGCGTGGCGTGCGTCAGGCGGGGTTGGGGGAACTGGAATCCGCACCGGGCATCAGCCGGGATACGGCACGGACAATATACGGTTTTTTCCATCCCGACTGGACCGGGGAATGAACCTTGTGTCATGCAGATGTGAGCAAATGAGCGGGCAGACCAGCGTTATAGATGTTTTTGTTTCGCGCTGTCCTTGGATATAGCTGGTGAACCATGCTTACTGACCTGCCTAATCTCCTGACCCTGTCGCGGATTGTTGCTGTGCCGGTCGTTGTGCTGCTGGTTGTCATCAGTACACCCGGCACGGACTGCGCCGCATGCGTCATCTTCATCCTGGCCGGGATTACCGATTACCTTGATGGCAAGCTGGCGCGCGCATGGCACCAGAATTCCGACCTTGGCCGCATGCTCGACCCGATCGCTGACAAGCTTCTGGTGGGGGCGTGCCTGATGGTGCTGGCCGGGCTTGCGCGGCTTCCTTATTGGACGCTCTATCCCGCGATCATCATCCTCTCGCGGGAGATACTGGTCAGTGGCCTGCGTGAATATCTGGCGACGACCAAGGTGGGACTGCCGGTTACGCGCCTTGCCAAATGGAAAACCGGGTTCCAGATGACTGCCATCGGTTTCCTGCTGGCGGGGGACAGCACCGCCAGCTTGCTGGATATCACATGGTTGCCGGTCAACCTGCTGGGGGCGATCATGCTGTGGGTTGCCGCGGCCCTGACGCTGGTGACCGGGTGGGATTATCTTTCCACCGGTATCCAGCATGTCACCCGTAACAACCAGTCGGTAGGTAATATCGTCCCCTGAATTTTCTGCTGGCGGTTCTGCCAGATGCATATACCACTTGTGGTTGTGAGATTATGCGGGCAAATTCTCCCTATGGTTGTGCCGACCATGAACCAGGGAGAATGCGATGCGTCCGAAAGCCCCGTTTCTACTACTCTTATGCCTGACGGGGTGTGGTGGGTTTGGCGACATTCTTGCCGATAACACGCAACTGCCTGGCAGCCTGCCCAACATGCCAAAGATGGAATCGGAAAACCTGCGTCGTTCCATGGGGCATGCCGTGGCGGAGCCCCCGATCCTGCCGCAGGGGCAGGACATATGGCCCACCAGGATACAGTCCATGCCCACGCTGGCGGATATCAGTTCGGGACGTGTGCATGCACAGTCCGGGCATTTCGTCCGTCGTTCCGCCGATGGCGCGCAACAACTGCTCGACGGGGCATCGCTCAGCATCGGTGAGGCGGATGCAGGCGATCTGCCGGCCGACCTGCCCGCCGCCATGCCGACGATACAGGACGGGCACGAGGGCAAGGGCCATCCGGCAAGAAGCCATGCCATGGCGGAAAATGCGGATATCATCGTTCCCCATGCCGATGGCGGCAAAACCGTGATCCATGCCGATGGCGCGGTGGTCGAGCAACCGCATCCCTGATATAGCGCTACGCATACCAGAACCTGACGCAGCAAAAGGGTGGGCGGATGCCGGACATTCTCTACTTCGCATGGCTACGAGACCGCCTGGGCCATGACCGCGAAGCCATAAGCCTGCCGTCCGGCGTCACGCGGGTAAGTGACCTTGTGCAGATGTTGCATGACCGGGGCGGTGAATATGGTGAAATCTTCGGGCAGCCCGAACTGGTGCGCGTCGCGGTGAACCAGTCCTTTGCAGCGCTGGATACATGCATAGGGCCTGATGACGAAATCGCCTTCTTCCCGCCGGTCACGGGGGGATAGCAGCGCCATGCCACGCATCCATATCCGCGTTCAGACCGAAATATTTGATCCCACCCATGAAAGCGCCAGCCTGCTGGCGGGACATTCCGATGTCGGGGCCATGGCGTCGTTCATCGGCATGGTCCGTGGGGATGGGGGGCTGCGCTCTCTGGAACTGGAACATTATCCCGGCATGACCGAATCGATGATGACGCGAATCGCCGAATCGGCGGCCACGCGATTCGGGCTGTCGGGCTGCACCATCATCCATCGCGTGGGACGGCTTGGGGTTGGGGCCCCGATCGTACTGGTAATCTGCACGGCGGCCCATCGTGGCACCGCGTTTCAGGCTGTCGAGTTCGTCATGGACTGGCTCAAGAGCCGGGCGCCTTTTTGGAAAAAAGAGGAATTCAGCGATGGTCGCACCCAATGGGTGCAGCCGCGCGAACATGACGCACAATGCCTGCGGCGATGGAATGACGCAGATGGGAACAGCCTGGATATTCCCGCCGGACGTTGAGCGGTTTTGCCTGCCAAAGTGGAGTGAAAAATAACTTTTTTCCTCTTGACGACGGATTGTCCAAGAGTCGGAAAAGGCCACTGCGTCCATATATATAGTGCATCAGGACGCGGATTGGTCCATATATAGCGCCATAGCAGCAATGACCGGACACATAGGAACAGGATCACCCGATCCTGCGACACGTCACGGGCAGCTTATGGAGTTTAAGTGGATGAGTCTGGATGGCATCTCCGGTTCTACGGTCGAGGGATATAGTGACGAACACGATGCCATCCACAGAAAGGATGCGGCCCCCATGCCCGAGATGTTTGATGACGTCGTCCAGTTGCCAGACGGCTTTTCCGTCCGTGTTGACCGCAGCCGCGATGCGCTGCTGACGGCGTTTGGCAAGGCGACGCTCGATAACCGCTACCTTCTGCCCGGCGAGGGGTATCAGGACCTGTTTGGCCGCGTCGCGTCGTATTACGGTGCGGACGAAGGACATGCGCAGCGTCTGTATGACTATATCTCGCGTCATTGGTTCATGCCGGCCACCCCTGTGCTGTCGAACGGGGGCACCACGCGCGGCCTGCCGATTTCATGCTTCCTGAACGAAGCCAATGACAGCCTGCGCGGTATTGTCGATCTGTGGAACGAGAATGTGTGGCTGGCCTCAAAGGGCGGCGGGATCGGTTCCTATTGGGGCAACCTGCGTTCGATCGGGGAGAATGTCGGCCGCAATGGCAAGACATCCGGCGTCATTCCGTTCATCCGCGTTATGGACAGCCTGACGCTGGCCATCAGCCAGGGGTCGCTGCGTCGCGGGTCGGCCGCGGTCTATCTGCCGGTCTGGCATCCTGAAATCGAGGAATTCATCGAACTGCGTCGCCCCACCGGTGGTGATCCCAACCGCAAGGCGCTCAACCTCCATCATGGAATCCTGATTTCGGATGCGTTCATGCGCGCCGTGGCGGCGGACGAGGAATGGGCATTGCTGTCGCCCAAGGATGGCAGCCACATCCGCAAGGTGTCGGCCCGGTCGCTGTGGATACGCATCCTGACCGCCCGTATGGAGCAGGGCGAACCGTACATCATCTATTCCGATCACGTGAACAATGCGCGCCCCCAGCATCACAAGCTGGCGGGGCTGGAGGTCAAGACCTCCAACCTGTGTGCCGAAATCACGTTGCCGACCGGCATGGACCATCATGGCAAGGAACGTACGGCGGTGTGCTGCCTGTCGTCGCTCAACCTTGAAACCTGGGATGAATGGAAGGATGATCCGCAGTTCATCGAGGACGTTATGCTGTTCCTCGACCGGGTGTTGCAGGATTTTATCGACCGTGCCCCCGATGACATGGAACGCGCCAAATACGCCGCCGCGCGCGAACGTTCGGTCGGGTTGGGGGTCATGGGCTTCCACAGCTTCCTTCAGGCCAAGAACATCCCGTTCGAAAGCGTGATTGCCAAGGTGTGGAACAAGCGGATTTTCGAGCATATCCGCAAGCAGGCCGACGCTGCGTCCCATAAGCTGGCGCAGTCGCTTGGCGCATGTCCCGATGCCGCGGAATATGGCGTTATGGAGCGGTTTTCGAACAAGATGGCGATTGCGCCGACGGCATCGATTTCCATTATCGCAGGCAATGCAAGCCCCGGTATCGAACCAATCGCGGCCAATGTGTTCCTGCAAAAGACGCTTTCAGGGTCTTTTACGGTGCGTAATCGCCATCTGGACCGGCTTTTGACGCAAAAGGGGCGCAACACGGATGACGTGTGGTCGTCCATCACCCTGAACAAGGGCAGTGTGCAGCATCTTGATTTCCTGGATCAGCAGGAAAAGGATGTGTTCAAAACCGCCTTTGAACTGGATCAGCGCTGGGTGATCGAACATGCGGCGGATCGCGCGCCCTTCATCTGCCAGGCACAGTCAATCAACCTGTTCCTGCCCGCCAACGTGCACAAGCGCGACCTGCACCAGATCCATTACATGGCGTGGAAACGTGGCGTGAAATCGCTGTATTACTGCCGTTCCCTGTCGGTCCAGCGCGCTGATGCCGTCAGTGATGGCAAGGTGAAGAACGATATCATGCAAAAGGAAACGGACGAGGCCCTGCCACCGATCCCCCCTGCGGCGCCTGCATCCTCGACGGATTACGAGGAATGCCTCGCCTGTCAGTAAGGGGACGTTTGGCAATGACGTCGTCATAAAGAACGATATGGCGTTTCAGGTGTCGCCTGCCTTCCAACAGGCGACATCTGCCAAAGCGTGTTGAAAAAATCTTTATCAAAAACTTTTATCATTAGCCGGATATGATCGCGGCTGTCCTGCTTCAGCCATAGCAGGCGCGCCTGCCGCAGGGGATATCACATCCCCTGTTGTGTTCATGCAGGAGCCAGGAGAAGCGGCGGTCCTGTTTGGCTTCAAATAGGGTGAGCACCATGAGCGATACATCATCCGGCCCGGACACCCGGACCGAGCAGCACTTTGACCTGCTAACCGCGAACCCGGTTTACAAGCCCTTCCGCTATCCTTGGGCATATGATGCCTGGTTGACGCAGCAGCAGGTACACTGGCTACCCGAAGAGGTGCCCCTTGCCGATGATGTCAAGGATTGGCATCGCAGCCTGACCGAAAGCGAACGGCATCTCGTGACGCAGATTTTCCGCTTCTTCACGCAGTCGGACGTGGAAGTGAACAACTGCTACATGAAGCATTACAGTCAGGTTTTCAAACCGACCGAAGTGCTGATGATGCTGTCGGCATTTTCCAATATCGAAACGATCCATATCGCGGCCTATAGCCATCTGCTCGATACGATCGGCATGCCTGAATCGGAATATTCCGCATTCCTGAAATACAAGGAAATGAAGGATAAGTACGATTACATGCAGGAATTCTCGGTCTCGAACAAATACGAGATCGCCCGTACGCTTGCGGCATTCGGTGCGTTTACCGAGGGATTGCAGCTTTTTGCCTCGTTCGCGATCCTGCTGAACTTCCCGCGCTTCAACAAGCTCAAGGGCATGGGACAGATTGTCTCATGGTCGGTGCGTGATGAAACGCTGCATTGTGTCTCCATGGCGCGGCTGTTTCGGGTTTTTGTGCAGGAAAACCCGGAAATCTGGACGCAGAAGCTGCAAGATGACATCCGCCAGATCTGCCGCGATATTGTGGAGCATGAGGATGCCTTTATCGACCTGTCATTTGAAATGGGGCCGGTGGAAGGGCTCGATGCCGCGCAGGTGAAACGCTATATCCGCTTTGTGGCCAACCGTCGTCTGGGCCAGCTTGGTCTTGATGGGCTTTATGATGTTGCGACCAATCCGCTGCCATGGGTGGATGAGATGGTCAACGCGGTCGAGCATGCCAATTTCTTTGAAAACCGTTCCACCGAATATAGCCGTGCGGCGACGCAGGGAACATGGGGCGAAGCCTTCGACTGATCCTGTGTGGCTCCTTGCAAGGGGCCACATAACTGACTGCAATAATAGAAGTTTTCAGGGGATCTGGTTTGGAGTCAAAAGCTGCCGCCTTGGTTCCGGGATGCGGTGGTCAGTAAAATTTTTATAATGTGTTGGGGTTTAGATTAGTCGAGGAGTGGCAGGCCTTCACGCAGGACGGCATGGGCGGCCTGCGTAAAGGTGCCATCCGCATGATGCAGCACAATGCCAGGCAGAAGTCGCGCAGGGGTGCGTGATCCCATGCGTCCCCGTATCAGCACGATCTTTGCCGCAACGCCCTGCCGGGGCCAGCAGGGGAAGACCGTAATATCCCCCAGATGGCTGTCGCCCATGCTGCTGATTGCGTGATCGAGCAATGTGGCAGGCACCGCAAGTGTCAGGGTTCCATGGTGACGCAACTGTGCCGACAGGCTGCCGACCCAGTGTGCAAGGCCCGCGCGCGGCAGGCGGCGCGCCCTGTCCCGACGCGACAGGGGGGAGGGGGTGCTGGCATGGTCATGCCACGGCGGATTGGCAAAGGCATGGTCGATACGCCGCACGCCCGGTCCGCTCAGATACGGGTCATCAGGCATCGCCGGCAAGGTGGCCTGCAGGATACGAATCGTGTCGAATCCGTTATCGCCAATATTCACCTGACCAAGGGCGACAGTATGGGAATCGCATTCCAGCCCGATCCCGCGCACACCCGGCACCCGTGCCGCAAGGCACAAAAGCCCCGCGCCCGCGCCGCATCCCCCTTCGAGTACATATTGCCCGGCGCGTGCAGGTACGCACGCGGCCATCAGGACAGGTTCCAGTCCTGTCCGGTATCCATCGCAAAATTGACGATAGCGGACACGCCCATCAAGGAGCGTTCCCAACGTCATGGGGGGCAGTGTATCCATGCGCGAGACCGCCGTCATACGTGCGCATTCAGCATTCGGTATCGTCCTCTGGCTTGACCGCCTTTCCGGTGCCCCTCATATACTCTGATACATTGAACCTTCGGAACCGGGAGAATAACCTTTTGGGCCTTGCAGTTAGTCTGCCGGAATCCGATAAAACGGCAAGTCAGAAAGACAAAGGGGCTCGACGCCCGATGGCAGACGGATCTGAGGTTGCCTTGCGCGACCTGGCTGAATATCTCGCCGATGACATGGCGGCATGCAATCGCGCAATCGTTGAACGCATGGACAGTCCGGTCGCGCTGATCCCTCAACTGGCGGCGCACCTTGTCGCGGCGGGGGGGAAACGGCTGCGTCCGTTGCTGACACTGGCGTCGGCGCGGTTGTGCGGGTATGAACCCGACGCCACGCATCAGCGCCATGTCGCGCTTGCGGCATGTGTGGAGTTCATCCACACCGCAACGTTGCTGCATGATGATGTCGTGGACGAAAGCACCCTGCGGCGGGGATTGGCCAGTGCCAATGCCATTTTCGGTAACAAGGCATCGGTGCTGGTGGGTGATTTCCTGTTTGCCCGTTCGTTTCAGCTCATGACCGATGATGGCTCGCTCAAGGTGATGAACATCCTGTCCTCTGCCTCCGCGACCATTGCGGAAGGGGAGGTGCTGCAGATGTCCACGCAGAACGACCTTTCGACCAGTATCGAGAAATATCTCGAAGTGATCCATGGCAAGACCGCCGCCCTTTTCGCGGCGGCCTGCCGGGTGGGGGCCGTCGTTGCCGATCAGCCGTTGAAGGTGGAAGAAGCC
Organism: Novacetimonas hansenii; assembly: GCF_014843995.1. Taxonomy (NCBI): domain Bacteria; kingdom Pseudomonadati; phylum Pseudomonadota; class Alphaproteobacteria; order Acetobacterales; family Acetobacteraceae; genus Novacetimonas; species Novacetimonas hansenii. Next base: position 1,594,590 of record NZ_CP062147.1, read on the forward strand.
CTCGATTCCTATGGCACCAACCTCGGCATGGCGTTCCAGCTTGTCGATGATGCGCTGGATTATGCGGCGGATCAGGCCACGCTGGGCAAAACGATCGGCGATGACTTCCGCGAAGGCAAGATCACCCTGCCCGTACTGACGGCCTATAACGCAGGGGATGAAAAAGACCGCGTTTTCTGGCGTCGCGTTATTGAGGAAAGCGAGCAGACGCCGGATGATCTCGACCATGCGCTGGAACTGATTGCGCGGACCAATGCCATTGGCATTACGCTCGATCATGCCACACGCTATGCGGAGGCCGCGTCGCAGGCATTGGATATCTTCCCGCATTCCCGCCTGAAGCAGTTGTTGCAGGATACCGCGTCCTATACCGTCAGCCGCCTGCGCTAAGAGGTGGTTTGTAAAAACAGATCCGGTAATACACTGAAAAGATAAAAGTTTTTGGTGAAGCTTTTTCTAAAAAGCTTCGAAAGACGCCGCCTTTTTGAAAAAAAGGCGGCCCCCAGAAACTTTTCTTGTTTTCAGAAGTACCACAATGCGCGGCCTGTTATCTTATGCAGGTGTCCTGCGCGTTCTGGTGGTCCTCTCCCATAAAGGGATAGGCTGCGTCATATCCCATGTGACGCAATCCGGGGAGCAAGGCCCCCATATCCTGCGGCAATGCGGTAAAGAATGCATGCCCCGGCTGATACGGTCCTTTTGCGGCAACCGTGCCGAGGTTATGGGCAAGACGTGTTGCCTGTCGTGAGACCGCCTGCGCCGGATCAATCCAGCGCAGGCCGGGCCGCCCCAGCCGCTGAAAGCGATCCAGCAGGAATGTATAATGGGTGCAGCCCAATCCCACGACATCAATGGCGTCGCCCCCGGGCTGTAAAAACAGCCCATCCATTTCCATCCTTATGGCCCTTTCGGGAACGGGGCGCCCCCGAAAGGCCAGTTCGGACAGGTCCGCAAGGTTGCGCGCGCCATAGGTAATGAGGGTGCAGCCCGGGGCGAACCTGTTTCGCAGGTTGCTCAGATAAGGGCGCGTCAGTGTCGCACGTGTTGCCAGCAGGCCGATGGTCCCGCTTTGCGTCAGGTCGGCTGCCCATTTAATCGGGGGTACACATCCCACGAAAGGGAGCCTATGGCGCGCGCGCAGGGCATCAAGGGCAAGGGTACTGGCGGTGTTGCAGGCGATGACCACCAGGTCCGGTCGCAACCGTGCGATGGCCTGCCCGACAAGGGTAAGGATGCGTGTTACCAGAAAATCATCAGCCTGTTCCCCATAGGGAAAAACGGCCGTATCGGCGAGGTAGTCGATGCGTGCCCCCGGAAGGTCCGTCCTGAGGCAGCGCACGATTCCCAGGCCGCCGATACCTGAATCAAATGCAAGAATCCGCACGTCCCGTCACACCATGGGTTCAGGACGCCTTATCCGCCGTGAGCTTGCGCGTCAGGGCTTCTTCCGCGCTGGCGACGCCACCATGCTTGGCCGACCATGCGCAGGGGTTTTCAAGGAAGCGGCGGACTTCGTTTGCATCTTTTTCAGAGAAATAGGGCTTGCCCGCGCAGGCTTCGAGGATATCCCACCATGTGCACAGTGCATGCAGCGTGATGTTCATGTCCGCCAGTGTCTGGTATGCGCCGGGAAACACGCCATAAAAAAACACGACGAACGTATGGTCCACGATAGCCCCTGCATCGCGCAGGGCCTGTGCAAACTGCACCTTGGACGAACCATCCGTCGTCAGGTCCTCCACCAGCAGCGTGCGCATGTTTTCGGGCACATCGCCCTCGATCTGGGCATTGCGGCCAAAGCCCTTGGGCTTTTTGCGGACATAGGCCATCGGCGCCATCATCCGGTCGGCAATCCACGCGGCAAAGGGAATACCCGCCGTTTCCCCGCCAACCACGGCGTCAATGCTTTCATAACCGACATGGCGGCCGATTTTTTCCACCCCCAGTTCCATGATCTTCTGTCGCGCGCGGGGGAAGAAGATGATCCGGCGGCAGTCAATGTAAACAGGCGATTTCCAGCCAGAGGTCAGGGTGTAAGGTTCATCCGGGCGGAAATTGACGGCCTTGATTTCCAGCAGAAGACGCGCGGTCGTCAGCGCGGCATCCCGATCCCATGCGGTTGAACCGGTTGAAAGGCCAGCGCCATTTCCTGTTGCGTCGTGCATCTACCCTGCCTCCAGATTGTGGATATGAAATGTTGAAAAGACGCTTACCGGGAAAAGCGCGGAAAATCCATAATTAGAGCGGATGGGCGAAACATTCCGTCATGCTGGTATGAATTCCGTGGACAGATATGATTTTGCGAAATGGTGACAAGTGTTTTCTTGATTTCCAGGCAGGTTATAGATTACACTTCCGCCAAGTTAATAATAATTATCATTTTCGGGTGGTGTCTTATCGTGGGTTCTGAAACAAGCCATATCGTTCGCAACTGCGAACGGGCCGTTGTTACCGCGTACCAGGAACTGCGTCAGGTGGGGACGACGGACGTGTCCGCCTTCCATGCCTGCACGACGCTGTATCGCATCCATCACCCCGAGGCATCGTTAAACGAAGCGCGGCGTCTGGTGTCCGAATGGATTGACCACCATGTCGTCCATCATCGTCCCGGTCCGACGACGGGCTGTGAATGTGCTTGAGGATTGACGCATCCGGGTGGTGACGCATCACCCGGACAAGGCAATGCACACATATATATATATGCAACGGGCCTCTTCCACATGGGTGGAAGAGGCCCGTTTTCATTGGTGTGACCTGTTTTCCCCGGCCCGTGGGCCGGGAAAGGGCAGGGGATCAGGAACGTTCGGAAATGGGGGTGAAATCGCGTTCCGGCGAACCCACATAAAGCTGACGCGGGCGGCCGATACGCTGGCCCGGTTCTTCGATCATTTCCTTCCACTGGCTGATCCAGCCGGTGGTGCGCGCCACGGCAAACAGCACGGTGAACATGCTGGTCGGGATGCCCATGGCCTTGAGGATGATGCCCGAATAGAAATCGACATTCGGATACAGGCTGCGCTTGACGAAATATTCGTCGCTGATCGCGATTTTTTCGAGCTCGATGGCCAGATCCAGCAGCGGGTCGTCCTTGATGCCCAGTTCGCTCAGGACTTCATGGCAGGTGGCCTGCATGATCTTGGCGCGGGGATCGAAGTTCTTGTACACACGATGGCCAAAGCCCATCAGGCGCACGCCGCTACTCTTGTCCTTTACCTTGGCGATGAAGTCGGGAATGTTATCCTTATGCCCGATGGAGGCCAGCATCTTCAGCACGGCTTCGTTCGCGCCGCCATGCGCAGGTCCCCACAGCGCCGCGATCCCGGCAGAGATGCAGGCAAACGGGTTGGCCCCCGTGGAACCGGCAAGGCGCACCGTGGAGGTCGAGGCATTTTGTTCATGATCCGCATGCAGGATCAGGATACGGTCCATGGCGCGGGCCAGTACAGGATTGATCTTGTACTGCTCGCTGGGAACCGCGAACATCATGGACAGGAAATTTTCCGCATAGGACAGGTCGTTACGGGGATAGATGAAGGCATCCCCCTGCGTATAACGATAGGCCCATGCCGCGATGGTCGGGATCTTGGCGATGATGCGCATGGCCGACAGGTTGCGGCTGGCCGCGTTAGAGATGTCGATCCCGTCGTGATAGAAGGATGAAAGCGCGCCCACCGTGCCGCACAGGATCGCCATCGGGTGCGCGTCGCGACGGAACCCGTTAAAGAAATTGCGGATCTGTTCATGCAGCAGGGTATGATGCTTGATATCCGTCACGAAGGTGTCATACGCCTTCTGGTCCGGCAGCTCGCCATTCAGGAGGAGGTAGGCAACCTCCATGAATGTGGCTTTTTCCGCCAGTTGTGCAATGGGATACCCACGGTGCAGCAGGATGCCCTTTTCACCATCGATAAACGTGATCTTGCTGGTGCACGATGCCGTCTCGCCATAGCCGGGATCGAAGGTGAATACACCCGTCTGTGCAGGCAGCTTGCGGATATCGACGACATCCGGACCCAACGTGCCAGACAGAACCGGCAGCGCCGCACTCTTTTCGCCTAGCGAGATAGTCGCGGTTTTTCCTGACTCGCTCATCAAACACTTCCTCCTGGTCGTCCGCCGTCGCTGTTGCGGTATGGCGAAACGTGTCTCCAACCTCGGGACAGCCTGTCGTTCTGGCGACAGTTTCGTGCCTGCCCACGTTTTATGTGCCCACCCGTCCAGTGCGGATCATGATGGGCGTTGAAACCGAGATAAGGACGAAATGGCATCCATGGCAATCCGGGGCAGCCATGCCCGGCGGACATCAGTCACAGAGGGCGCGATACAGGCTCATTTCATGATTCTGGTTATTATTCCACGGAATTGCGCTGAAAAAGCACGCCATTGCCGCAGGGGGGAAGCCCAGTGACAGGGCAGGGGGCAGATTGCCCGAAGCATCGCGCCCCGCAAGGTCCATGACCAGGTTACCGATGCCCGGATTGTGGGATAACACAATGATATTACGGTATTTTTCATCTACCTCGCACAGCACCTCAAGGATACGGTCCGCAGAGGTTTCATAAAGTGCGTTCACATGTTGGACATCGGGGGCGTGATCTCCGAAAAATGATCCCATTGCCGCCCACGTCTCACATGTGCGTAACGATGGGCTGATCAGGGCAAGATCGGGCACGAACCCCATTGCCTGCAACTCATGGCTCCGCTGCCGGGCCGAAAGGCGTCCCTGTGCCGTCAGGGGGCGCTGGATATCGGCATCCATGCCAAAGTCGCCAAAGGGCACGGGCGCGGCCTGCGCATGGCGCATCAGGACCAGCCGCTGCGGGGACTGCCGCCAGCCATCATCAGGATCGGACATCGTGGGGGATTTCAGGATTGCGGCCTGTCATCGGCGTGACGGGCGATGGCCTCGTGATGCCGGATGACTTCCTTGATGATGAAGGCAAGGAATTTTTCCGCGAAATCGGGGTCCAGGTTTGCGCTGCGGGCCAATGCGCGCAGACGCTCCACCTGCTGGGCCTCACGCGTCGTGTCGGCAGGGGGCATCTGGTAACGTGCCTTCAGGCGGCCCACGGCCTGCGTATGGCGAAACCGTTCCGCCAGCAGGTAAACCAGCGCCGCATCAATGTTGTCGATGCTGCGGCGCAGTTCCAAAAGTGCATCGCGCGCTTCGTCCGGCACGGCGGTCACGGGTGTTTCATTCATGTAGGTCAGGGCTCCCAGTAAAAGCAGGTCTGTATGATAGGGGTCATCAGGATCGGCGGCAGGCGTGATCGCGTCACATTCACATTGCGTGAACAGCGGGGTCGGTCCCCGGCAGGTCAAGTCCGGGCAGGTCGATCCACGCCAGATGGCCGCCCTTGCCCGCACCCGTATCCGTAAAGATCGCCGTGCCACCGGCGCGACCGGTTCGTACCCATGGCCGCCCATCGGTCGAACGCCGGTCATGGCCGCAATAGACGGTATAGCCGGCAGGAATGTGATCCACCCAGTTCAGGCGTCGTTCGGGATACCCGTCTTTTTGCATCCGGCCGGTTGTTTCCCCAAACAGTGCGCGCGACAGCAGGGGCGTAACCGTGCCAAGGCCGGGGGGCGGAACTTCGTCAAGCATACGTACATGAAACCCCCCATGTACGAAGACATATTTCCCCAGCACGATCCATGCGGGTGCCATCGACAGGTCTTCAATCGCGCGTGTCCGTACGTCTTCGTTTTCGGGGGCAAGAAACTGCGCCAGGGTTTCCATCAGGGGCGGGTCGCGTCGCATCTTGCGGCCATGCAGGGCGCGTGCAAGCTTGCGGTCATGGTTGCCCAGCACGAACAGCCCACGCCGTTCGTCGATCAGTTGCTGCATCAACCGGAACGTCCCCACGCTGTCGGGGCCGTAATCCACCAGATCGCCCAACTGTATCAGGAACCGGTCCGTGGCCGCCGCATGGCGGAAGGCATGCAGGTCCCCATGCACATCGCCCACGATACGTATGCGACGCCCGCCGATCATCCGGGCAATGGCGTCATTATCCGGTGTCGGCGCATATCGGGGCATTCCCATCGGGTCTGTCCCCATTGCTGCAGACGGCGGCACATGGAGGGGAAAGCCTGCGCGATGTACGGCGTCGCCCGAAAAGGCATATGGGGGATGGGAGGGTAATCGACGTCTCAAACGAAAGTCCTCTCCCTGAAACATGAATGATGGCCCATCGCCACTTCCTGACCGAACCATATCAAAGCAGATGCGCCAGGCGTGCGCACGCAGGGGCCCTTATCCATCAGGATAACAATCCTTGCACTATCCGCAAACACAGGGATGGCTTGTCTCGACGTCTCCACGATGTTGCGTATCGACAATAGATAATGCTTCAGACCCCCAAGTCATGCAAAAAACGCATGAGAAGGTTGCAATTATCGTTTACGCCCCCTTCACTAGAGCAATCGTGAAGGCAACGATGCATGTAGGACGCAACTGTCACATGCTTTTGTTGTGACGCCCGCCCCGAGACGGAGAACAGATGTCAGGAGGGAAAACGATGCGCATTCCCCCGTTCGCCTGAACCGTAGCAATCCTGTAAGGGGATAAAGCCTCACGGCCAAAGCGTCACGGCACGGGTCGGCCGGGAAAACGGGCGACATACGGAAATTGCGCATCAGGTGGTTCGCGCGGAATGGGGGCAGGCAACGTCCCGCACCGTGTCGGGGCCATCACCAAGGATAACCGGCCCGGTGCAATACATGCGCTGGCGCACACAAAAAAGACTTTGAGGGAAAGTTCATGATCGACCACACCCGAATCCGGAATGCGGCGCTCCGGGCCAAGATCACGACAGCGGAACAGGCCGCATCGTTCATCAAGCCCGGCATGACGGTTGGCACCAGTGGCTTTACCGGCGCAGGCTACCCCAAGGCGGTCCCCGAAGCGCTGGCCGCCCTGATGGAAAGCGAGCATGCCAAGGGGCGCGATTTCCGTATCCGCCTGCTGACCGGGGCTTCCACCGGGCCGGAACTTGATGGCGCGCTGGCCAAGGTCAACGGCATTGCCTTTCGCATGCCCTACAACTCCGACCCGGCCTTGCGTGCGCGCATCAACAAGGGCGAAACCGAATATCTCGACATGCATCTCAGCCATGTCGCGCCGATGGCCTGGGCCGGCTTCTTTGGCGATATCGACACCGCCGTGATCGAAGCCACCGCCATCCGCGAAGACGGCAGCATCGTTCCGTCATCTTCCGTCGGCAATTCCAAGACGTGGCTCGACACGGCCAAGCAGGTCATCATCGAGGTCAATAGCTGGCAGGACAGCGCGCTTGAGGGGATGCACGACATCTGGACCGGCACCGCGCTGCCGCCGCACCGCCAGCCCATCCCCCTGCTTCGTCCCGATGACCGCATCGGGGAGACGTCGCTGCGTGTGGACCCGGCCAAGATCGTGGCCATCGTCGAAACCCATGCGCCCGACCGCAACGCCCCGTTCAGCCCGCCAGACGCGTCGGCCAAGGCCATCGCCGGACACCTGATGGAGTTCTTCCGCCACGAAGTCGCCCGTGGCCGCCTGCCGTCGTCGTTGCTGCCGTTGCAGTCCGGCGTGGGCAATGTCGCCAATGCCGTGATGGGTGGTCTGGAGGAAGGGCCATTTGAAAACCTGACCGCGTTTACCGAGGTGATCCAGGACGGCATGCTGGGCATGCTGGAATCGGGAAAGATGCGCGTCGCCTCGGCCACAGCATTCTCGCTCAGCCCCGAAGCCGCGGAATCGCTGAATTCCCGCATGCGGGAATTCCAGAAGAAGATCATCCTGCGTCCGCAGGACATCAGCAACCATCCCGGCCTGATCCGTCGCCTTGGCTGTATTGCCATGAACGGCCTGATCGAATCTGACATCTATGGGAACGTCAATTCGACGCAGATCATGGGGTCGAAGATCCAGAACGGCATTGGCGGTTCGGGCGATTTCGCCCGTAATGCCTATATTTCCGTCTTCATGACGCCCTCGACCGCCAAGGGGGGCAAGATTTCGGCCATCGTGCCGATGGCGTCGCATGTCGATCACATCACGCAGGATTCGCAGGTTCTGGTAACGGAACAGGGGCTGGCTGACCTGCGCGGCCTGTCACCCAAGCAGCGCGCCGAAGTCATCATCGCCAACTGTGCGCATCCTGACTACCGTCCGATGCTCCAGGATTACTACAAGCGCGCCCGTGCCGGGTCGTTCGGGCAGCAGTCGCCGCATCTGCTGACCGAAGCCCTGTCATGGCATCAGCGCTTCATTGAAACGGGTTCCATGCTCCCGTCCTGACCCTGCCTACAGCCAGCCCGTGTCTTTATGGCGCGGGCTGGCCATCCATCGAAGTGCGTTCTGTTTGCCGGCTACCCGGCTGGCCCCCTCAGGGCGATGTCGCATCCGTGGGGTGCATTCTGTCCTGCGCCACCATGGCAGAGGCACGTTCAAGGTCGATCGAAAGCACACGGCTGACCCCGCGTTCCTGCATGGTCACGCCGTACAGCCGGTCCATATGCGCCATCGTCAACTGATGATGGGTGACAACCAGGAACCGTGTCCCGGCCTCTGCCACCATATCGCCCAGCAGGGCACAGAACCGGCCGACATTGGCATCATCCAGCGGTGCATCAACTTCGTCCAGCACGCAGATCGGGGCGGGATTGCACCTGAATACCGCAAAAATCAGCGACAGCGCCGTCAATGCCTGCTCCCCCCCCGACAGTAGCGACAGGGTGGCCAGCTTCTTGCCGGGCGGCTGGGCATAGATTTCCAGCCCGGCCTGCAGGGGATCGTCATTGCCGACCATGCCCAGATGGGCGCGCCCGCCATTGAACATCCGCGTGAACAGCGATTGGAAATGCTGGTCGATCTGTGAAAAGACCGCCATCAGCCGTTCGCGGCCCTCGCGGTTGAGATTGCCGATCGTCCCACGCAACCGGGCAATGGCGGATTCAAGCTCCGTGCGTTCGGTCATGATCGTGTTGATCTGCTCTCCCGCCTCATTGGCTTCGATTTCCGCACGCAGGTTTACAGGGCCAAGTTCTTCACGCTGGCGGGCCAGACGGCCGACCTTGCGGCGTAACCCGGCCTCGGCTGCCTCGCTCAGGTCCGTTGGCACGATACCGGCGGGCGGCTGTGATTCCGCCATCAACTGCGCAAGGATGGCTTCGGCCTGCTCCTGCTTGCCTTCGGCACGCAGGACGTCCTCACGCATGCGGATCATTGCGGCATCCGCCTTTTCGCGTGCATCCTGCGCCGTGGACAGTGTGGTTTCCGCCGTTTTCAGGGCTTCGGCCGATTGGTTGTAGCGTCCTTCCGCTGCGGACAGGTCGGTGGAAATGGCCTCGCTGCGTGATGTGATCTCTTCGGGTTGCAGGGCGATGCGCCCATGGTCTTCGTGGGCGATCCGCAGGCGGTCGTGGGTCGCGTCCACATCGCGCTGTGTCCCCTCAACGCGGTCGCGCCATTCCCCCATGGCGGCAAGTGCCCCGGCAATGCGTTGGGTCAGTGCCTCATGCTCGTTATCGATCCGCCCGAGCAGGTCACGCACGTCCTGTTCCATCCCCCGCGTCGCGGCATGGTTTTCGCGCAGGGCCTCAAGGTCCCGGGCCAGAAGTTCGGGGTCCGGCAGGGCCGCCTGCTCCGTGACAATCCGTGCGCAGTTTTCGGAGACGGTGGCGAGTTCGCGCCTGATGTCGTCAAGGCGCGGTTCCTGCGCATCGAGGATACTGCGTATTTCGTGCTGGCGGTTTCCGGCCTCGGTCCGGGCCTGTGTCGCCTCATCAAGGGTCGCCTGCGTCGCGCCGCGATTGTCCTGCGCGGTGGACAGTCGTTGCGCCGCCGCTTTTGCAGCCTGTTCCGCCATATCAAGCGTGGCCGTAGCCTGCTCTGCGGGAGGGAGCGAAGCCTGATATGCCTGTGCGCGTTCATGGTCCTGCTGGGCCTGCGCAAGATCCTGCGCCATACGGGCGAGGGCGGGCATGATTGCCTGAAGGCGTGTCTCTGCCTCGCCATGGCGATTGCTGGCTTCATTCAGGCTGCGCTGCGCGGCGTCATGCGCCACCTGCGCCGCCTGCCGGACCTGCCGCGCCTGTCCTTCGTCCTGCCGCGCCACGAGTGCCGCCGCCGATGCGCGTTCAAGCTCGGCTTGCAACAGGGCGGCGGCCGGTTCTGCGGCTTCCTCCTGCTGTGCGGTTTCCAGCGTCTGCCGTGCCTCGGCATCGGCGGCGCGCGCCGCCTCAAGTTGCACGGCAATCGTATCAAGGCGCGTGCGCACCGCCGCATCCTGCCGCCCGAGTTCCGCTTCCTGCCGCCGCAGCAAGCCAAGCTGCTCCTCAACACCGGCGCGCCGGACGCGGGTTTCCTTCATGGCTGTCGTGGCTGCTTCCAGCGCGATGCGCGCATCATCGGCAGCCTGCCTGCGTTCCGGGACCTCCGCCCGCAGACGGTCGAGTTCCGCGCGAATATCGCGCAGCCGATTGATCTGGCGCAGCTTCAGGGCCGCGCGACTGGGCAGGTTCCCGGCAAGCCGATAGCCATCCCACCGCCACAATGCCCCGTCACGTGTCACAAGGCACTGCCCCGGCGCAAGCTGGCGTTGCAGGCTGTCCCCATCCGCCCCGTCATCAAGCAGCCCGGCAAATGCCAGCACACGCGCCAATGCACCGGGCGCATTAATCAGGCCGGACAGGGGGCGGATGTTCCCATCGGGAAAGGCCGGTGCCTCCAGCACGGGCAGGTCACGCCACTGCCGTGCCGCCGCGGATGAAACCGATGCCTCCAGCCCTTCTGACAGCACTACGGCAAGGGCCGTTTCCAGCCCTTCGGGAATATGTAACAGCGTGGCGATATCCGGGGCATCGCCGTCCTGAACCTCCCCATCCGCCGCAAGAGCCTTGGCCAGGCCGTCCGCTTCGGCCTCCATGCCGGTTACGGTGGCGCTAAGTTCGTTCAGGCGTCGTGCCTGTGTTTCGCTGTGTGTGCGGCATTGGGCAATCTGCTGTTCCGCTGTCCGCAGGTCGTCTTCGGCGCTGGCATGGGCCTGTTCTGCGGCCTTGCGGGCTGCGATGGCGCCATCCAGCTTACCCGGTGGAAGGGCATTTTGCTCGATCCGTGCCGTTTCTTCCGCCAGCGACGCCAGTTGTGCGGCCGCCCGCGCGCAGGCGGAACGTGCGGCACGTGTCGCCTGTTCCAACGCGCCACGTCGCGATGCGGCCTGTTCGACCCGGGCGCGGACTTCCATTTCCGTTGCGGTCAGTTCGGTACGGACGATTTCGGCGCGTTCCAGTGCCTCACGCGCGGCGACAAAGGCGGCCTCAGCCGTTGTGACACTGTCGCGCAACTGTTCCAGATGGTCCTGAGCCACCAGCAGTTCGCGCGCCTCAACCTCCCGCTGGGCCAGAGCGGCATGGTCGCGGTGCAGGGTTTCCAGCCGTGCGGCTGCCTGGGCCAGTTCCTGGGCGGCCTGTTCATGCTGTCGGCGGGTTTGCGCGGCCTCGTTGCGTGCGATATTCGCCTTGAGCACGCAATCCGATTGAAGCTGTGTCGCGGTTTCCAGTTCAACGCGGGCGTCATGCGCGGCCTGTGTCGCGGCTTCCACAACGTGGTCAAGTGCCGCAAGCGCCTCCGTGCCGGGCATTTCCGTGCGCAGGCGCGTAACCTCCGCCGTGATCTCGTCATGCCGGGCCTGCAGGTGGGCCTGACGTTCACTTGCCGCGATGCGGGCTTCTTCCATCTGGGCAAAGCGCAACTGCGCTTCGCGTGCGGCCACACTGGCCTGTTCCAGGGCCCCGGCCTGTTCGCGCACCTGCGTCTGTAAGGTGGCAAGCTCGTCGCGGGCCTGCGCCTGACGTCCCGGCAGGGCGTCAAGGGCGGCCTGCGCCTCTGCGCGCTCCGCCTCCAGACGTTCCAGCATGGTCCGCGCATCCCCCTGTCGCGCAAGGGCGGCTTCATGGTCCTGCTGGCATTGTTCAAGGCGGGCCTGCGCCTCTGCCACGGCGGCATTGGCGCGCGCGACCTCTGCCGCGATATTTTCCGCCATAACGCGATGCCGTTCAAGCTGGCTGCGCTGGGTGTCGGCCTGCGTGCGCAAACCGGGCAGGGCCTGTGTCGCCTCGAACTGTGCAATGGTCGCGTCTTCTGCCGCCTGTTCCGCCGCAAGCAGCGCGTGACGCGTGGTGTGGAGGTTTTCGCGGGCCTGCGCCACCGCGTTGCGTGCGCGGGCATGCAGCAGCGCCAGCAATGTCACTTCGCTTTCGCGTAACCCCTGCGACAGTTCACGGTACCGGGCCGCCTGCGTTGCCTGTGCCTGCAGGTCGCCCAATCGCGCCTCAAGCTGAAGGCGGAGATCCTCTGCACGTTCGAGGTTGGCCTCGGTTGCGCGTAATTTCAGTTCCGCTTCATGCCGCCGTCCATGCAGGCCGGTAATGCCTGCCGCTTCCTCCAGGATGCTGCGTCGTTCCTCGGGACGTGCGTTGACCAGGGCAGAGACACGCCCCTGACTGACCATTGCGGATGACCGCGCCCCCGACGCCAGATCGGCGAACAGGGTCTGCACGTCGCGTGCGCGCATGGACTTGCCATTGATGCGATATCCGCTACCTGCGCCGCGTTCTGCGCGTCGCACGACCTGCAGTTCATCCTGTCCCTGGAACGGGGGCGGGGCGACATCCGCCGTACCTTCCAGTGACAATGTGACCTCGGCCGTGTTGCGTGCGGGGCGTGCGGCGGTGCCTGCGAAAATCAGGTCATCCATTTCGCCCCCGCGCAGGGACCGCGCGGAGGTTTCCCCCATGGTCCAGCGCAGGGCCTCCACCACGTTCGATTTGCCACAGCCATTCGGCCCGACAATTCCCGTCAGGCCCGGCAGGATTTCGATGGAGGCCGGGTCGGCAAAGCTTTTGAACCCGGCGATGCGAAGGCGGGCGAAACGTGCTGTCATGAAGAAACCGGCTGCCTTGGGAAATCAGGAAAGGGATTCGACCTTCTGGGCGAACTGCTCATACGTCAGTTCCTGCGAGACCTGTTCCTTGTCATTGAACCGGAATGTCGGGGTGCCGTCGATCTTGTACTGGGCCTGGGCACGGTCCTCTTCATCCATGATGGCGTGACGCAGCTTGTCATCGGCCAGCGTCTGCTGGAACAGGTCCGCAGACATTCCCGCCAACGCCGCCATCTTGCGCAGTTCGTCCTGCGGGTTGACATCCTTGCCAAATGCCCAGCGATCCTGACTGGCGAGCAGGGCGAGCACGAACGCCTCGTACCGGTCGCCGGGCAGGGAACGCGCGATCATCGCCGCCGAAAGTGCAACCTGATCCAGCGGGAAATCACGGAAGATATAATAGACCTTGCCCGTATCAATCAGCTTGCTGCGTACCTCTGGGAACACTTCTTCAGAAAAGCGCGCGCAGTGGGTGCATGTCAGGGAAAACCATTCCTCCACATGCACCTTTGCCGACGGATTGCCCAGCGCGCGGATGGCAAGGCGCGGGTCGGCCGCCTGCGCCCGCGCGCCCGACGCCATTCCGGCGCCCAGCAGCAGGGCAGGCGCGGCGGAAGCAAGCAGTGTGCGACGTGTAATAAGCATTGCAGGGGACCTCCGGTTAAGAAAACGCATCGTGATATCGCAAAGAACTGTCAAAGGCCGGATGCGTCAAGGCCAATGACGCATGGTCATGCCGGGGCGTGTAGGGACCACCATGCCGGGCATCACTGGCCTTGTATCACTGGCCTTGTATCATTGGCTCAGGTCATGCAGTCAGATGGTCGGCCTTACTTCTGCGCCTCGGCCGTGGGGGGCGCCTGGGGATCGGCGACGGGCCGGACGCGCAGTTTGCGGATATGGCGGGCATCGGCGTCAAGGATGCGGAACACGGTGCCGCTTTCATGCGTCACGACCTCGCCCCGGGTCGGCACATGACCCGCAAGGCGGAAGACCAGCCCACCCACCGTCTCGATTTCCGCTTCGCGTTCATCCTGCGTCAGGATCGGTCCCGTGCGCAGTTCGAACTGTGCGATGGGCAGGCGCGCATCGACGTCGAACGTGCCGTCATTGCGTTCCTGCAGCATCGCCACCGTGGGTTCATCATGTTCGTCGGAAATGTCGCCCACGATGGTTTCGATCAGGTCCTCGATGGTGACAAGCCCGTCGATCCCGCCATATTCGTCGATCACAAGCGCGAGATGCACATGGCGCAGGCGCATCTGTAACAGCAGGTCCAGCACCGGAAGCTGTGGCGCGACCATGAGGGGCTGGCGCAGCAGGGGTTCGATGCTGAAGGCCTCGCTGGTGCCAAGATAGGCGATGAGATCCTTTACATGGATCATGCCCACGATGTCATCGAGCTGATCGCGATAGACCGGCATGCGTGAATGGTTTTCACGCCGCATCATCGCCAGTGCCTCATCCAGACTGATGGAGGCGGGCATGGCCACGATATCGGCGCGTGGGATCATCACGTCATCGGCGGTAATGCCGCGCAGGCGCAGGACATTGGCCAAAAGCGCGCGTTCCTGCCGGTCCAGTTCCGAAGGTGTGGAATCCGTCGTGTCGTCGGCCGCGGCGTCCGCTTCCTTGACCAATGCGGCGATCGAATGCCGCAAACCCTGATCGCTGTTGCGGCGCCGCCCGAACAGCGACAGGAAACCCCGCCCCCGGGGTGGCGGGGTGGTCGAACCGGGTTCCGCAGCGGAAGGAGGGCGGCTCATCGTGCTGCCCCGCCTTCACGTCCGCCGCGGTGTTTCCACGGGTTGGGGATTCCCATGCGCCCCAGGATGCGCGATTCCTCCATTTCCATGGCGCGCGCGTCACCCGCGTGGTGATGGTCATATCCCGACAGATGCAGCACGCCATGCACCAGCAGGTGCATCATGTGGTTGCGCACCGAACGTCCCGCCGCGCGTGCCTCGCGCTCGACCGTGGCGAAGGCGAGGATGATGTCCCCGCCCCACAGCCAGATACCAGACCCCGAATCGGTGGGGGCATAATCGGCAGGGGCATATTCGAATGTCAGGACATTGGTTGGCCTGTTCCTGCCGCGGTGAAGATGGTTCAGCCGCCGGACCGTCAGGTCATCGGCCAGCACGACCGTGACCGCCCCGGATACATCCAGTTCACGCATCGCGGCGCGCACCGCGCGTTGCACCTCGCGCGCCGGGTTGGGCATTGCCCTATGCCATCGACGCTCGGTAATGCTGACATCAATGTCGTCCCCGAAGGGAGGTTGTGGAACCGGCCCGTCATCCTGACCGGCCGGTGTGGTATCTTCATGCGCCCCATCCACCGACGGGACGGGGCATGTTCTACTTCGCGGTTCCATTGTTCTCCTGCCGCGATCTGGTGCGCGTGGCTTCCCTGCTGGCCTCGGCACGCTGATCGTATGCATCCACTATACGCGCAACCAGCGGATGACGCACTACGTCACGCGATTCAAACCGTGTCATGGCGATTCCGGGCAACCCTTCGAGGGTCTCGACCGCCTCCCGCAGGCCGGATGTGACCCCACGTGGCAGGTCAACCTGGCTCAGGTCCCCGGTAATGACCATGCGTGTGCCTGCGCCCATGCGGGTCAGGAACATCTTCATCTGCGCAGATGTCGTATTTTGCGCCTCATCAAGGATCACAAAGCTGTGGGCCAGCGTACGCCCCCGCATGAAGGCGAGGGGGGCGACCTCGATTTCCCCTGTCGCCATGCGCCGCACCACCTGGTCGCCCGGCATCATGTCATGCAGCGCGTCATAAAGCGGGCGGAGGTAGGGGTCGATCTTGTCCTTCATGTCGCCAGGCAGGAAGCCAAGCCGTTCCCCCGCCTCCACGGCGGGACGCGACAGGACGATACGGTCCACCAGCCCGGCCTGAAGCATGGCGACGGCCTGCGCCACGGCAAGGTAGGTCTTGCCCGTGCCGGCCGGACCGATGCCAAAGACCATTTCCTGCCGTGCCAGCATGTCCATATAGCGTGCCTGACCGGCAGAACGCGGCGCGATCGCGCCGCGGCGCGTCATGATGGAGGGAAGTTCCGGCGCGCGCGCGGCTGTTGCATCTGGTCGTGCAAAGGGGGGGGCTGCGGTCATGGGGCGCGGGTCCTGCGATGTTTCCGGGGCGGAAAAAAGCTGGGCGGACATGCGGATTGCGGCATCCACCTCGCCGCTATCAAGGGGGTGTCCACCTTGCAGCCTGCGGTAAAGCGACGTGAGTGCGGATTGCGTCACGGCAACCCGTTCGGGGCTTCCGGTAATGGCGATCCTGTTGCCCCGACATGACAGCCGGACATCGAACCCACGTTCAAGGTGGAGGAGATGGCGGTCATGGTCCCCCACCAACTGCGCCAGCAGGGGGTTGTCGTCGAACTGCATCGTCACGGTATGGGCCACTGCCGCGGCGGGTGGCCTGCCGGTGACGGACGGATGCCGACCGCCCCCGGGGCGGCGGGACGGGATCATGGATGCCGCGTGTTCTCTCAAACCCTGTCTGTCTCCCCTGTCAGCACACCACCCAGCGAATTGGTGTGCAGCTTCACGATATCGACCTCGGCCACCTGTCCGATCAGGCTGTCGGGGCCTTCGACATGTACGGCCTGCAGATACGGGCTTTTGCCCGAAATCTGCCCCGGTTTGCGCCCACGGCCGGTAAACAGCACATCCACGCGCTGTCCCACGCTGGCCGCGTTGAAGGCGTCTTGCTGTTCACGCAGCAACGCCTGCAACCTCTGCAACCTTGCATCCTTCACGTCTTCGGGCACCTGCGCGCCGGCATTGGATGCCGGGGTTCCCGGACGGGGCGAGTATTTGAACGAATATGCCTGGGCAAAGCCGATGTCGCGGATCAGTTGCATTGTCTGTTCAAAATCCTCGTCGGTTTCGCCGGGATGGCCGACAATGAAATCCGACGACAGCGCAAGGTCGGGTCGCGCGGTGCGCAGGCGCGCCACAAGGTCGCGATATTCCTGTGCCGTGTGCCCCCGGTTCATCGCCGCAAGCACACGGTCCGACCCTGATTGCACCGGCAGGTGCAGGAACGGCATCAGGGCGGGCTGTTCACGATGGGCGGCAACCAGACCGTCATCCATATCACGCGGATGCGACGTGGTATATCGGATGCGTTCGACCCCAACCTGACCTGCAAGTTCCGCCGTCAGCCGCGCCAGCCCCCATGTCGTCCCGTCCGGGCCATCACCGTGATAGGCATTGACGTTCTGGCCCAGCAGCGTGATTTCACGCACGCCATGCGCCACCAGCCGCCGTGCCTCGTCCATGATTGCCGCTACGGGGCGGCTGGCCTCTGCGCCACGGGTATAGGGCACCACGCAGAAGGAGCAGAATTTATCACATCCTTCCTGAATCGTCAGGAACGCGGCCCCGCCAGCCGGTACCTCACGTTCGGGGGGCAGGAAGTCGAATTTCTGTTCCACCGGGAAATCGGTTTCGATCACGGCCCCGGCGGCGCGGGCGGCGCGGGCCACCATTTCGGGCAGGCGATGATAGGTCTGTGGCCCCAGCACGATATCGACATAGGGCGCGCGCGCCAGGATTTCGCGTCCCTCGGCCTGCGCCACACACCCTGCGACGGCAAGGACGGTCTGCTGTCCGGCCTGTGCGCGGGCTTCTTTCACCAGACGCAGCCGCCCAAGTTCCGAGAAGACCTTTTCTGCGGCGCGATCACGGATATGGCAGGTATTGAGGATGATCATGTCGGCGCGATCCGGGGCGTCAACCGCCTCGTATCCCAATGGGCGCAGGACATCGGTCATCCGTTCGCTGTCATATACGTTCATCTGGCAGCCCCACGTAATGACATGCAATCCGCGTGCCTGCTTGCCGGAGCGCACGGTGGAGGCGCAGGGAAGGGGGGTCATATCATTCACGCAAAGGGGTTCCTTGACATCGGGCGGGACAATCCCGCGAGGCGGCGCAAACACATCGTGTGTGTCGCGCGGATGGTCAAGACCCGAAACCACATGTCATAAAGGATAAAGGACCCATATCGTGACATTATCCCCCGATGGGATGACCGATTCAAAATATATCCTGTAATGCGATCATGGCGGATGACGCGGGGGTTTTGTCAAGGACAGTTTTGGCATCGCCCCGCCCGGCGCCCATGCCGACGCCACAGGCATCGCAGGGCCTGGGCGGGGATGGCACGGAAAAAGGGCCGGGAACTGGGCATCGGGCGACATATCGCAAAATGTCATGCGATGCCGGTGCGTGACCGGTGCATGTTGCCACCCCATCTTTATCATGGCGGGCGGCGTGTCGGTCCGGTGCGGACATATTCACCTTCTGACCATATTTATCCCTTAATCAGTCCTCTATGTGAGGTCGTCGGTGAAAATATGGGTTGGAATATGCGGTGCCGCGGTGCCAGACACCCCATGAGAGGGATTTTCCATTATCGCCATGCGCAGAGTTCGTGCTTAACATGCCCATGGCAGGTGGATGGATGACAGAAGTGCGAATGGGGACGACTTGACGTTTTTTCGTCACTTTCCGACGACATGGCATGCATTGCCCGTACCCGCTGAAAACGGGACATTTTCCAATAGACCACAGTGGTGGGCGCCTGCGCGGCTGCCTGCAATGGCGCTGTGCGTGGCTGCGCTTGCGGGGGGTGTTACGCCTGCGCGTGCGGCGGACCCGCAACCCTATGTCACGGTCATCCGTCCCACGGGGAATGCCGACCTTGATACCGCCGTGCATGCATCTTCCGATCTGCTGGGACTGCAGAAGACACATACCGTCAGTCCTTTTGCCCTTGTGGGCCGGATTCACAATGATTACGCCCGCATCCGCAGCGCACTCGAAAGTTTCGGGTATTACGCGCCGACCATTGTGATCCAGGCGGCGATTGCGTCCAAGAACGGGGCCACCAACCCGCAGGACGGGCACGACCCTGACCTGCCTGAATGGATGCAGGCCATCCCGGCCAGCCAGAAGATGGAAATCACCGTTTCCATCACCAAGGGGCCACAGTTCCGGATCGGTTCCATCAGCATTGTCCCGGCAAAGGGCAAGCCACCTGTCAAGCTTGATGCCCACGAAACCGAATCCCTGGGCATCAGGACCGGCGATCCCGCGATCGCGGCCAATATCCTCAAGGCCGGTTCCCAGCTTCAGACGACCCTTGCCGAAGAGGGATACGCACTGGCCGATGTCAGCACGCCGCAGGCGTGGCTGCGGCCACAGACGCGTACGATCGACGTTGCCTTTACGGTGACGCGCGGGCCGGTTGTCAATCTTGGTGCCTTCAGTTTTGGCGGCCTGCGTCGCACCCATCCCGCCTATGTCGTGCGGCGCCTGACCATTGCCCCGGGGGAGTTGTACCAGCCTTCCCGCATTGAGGCGGCGCGTCAGGGCCTGTCATCAATGGGGGTATTTTCCGATGTGCAGGTCCATCATGATCAGCAACTGGCGTCCGACGGGACATTGCCGCTGGACTTCAGCTTTGCGGAATCGAAGCGGCATAGCGTGGGTGTCGAAGGGGGCTATTCCACCGACCTTGGCGGGCGTGCCGGTGTGTCGTGGACGCACCGCAACCTGTTTGGCAATGCCGAGCGCCTGCGCCTGACGGCACTGGCCACCGGGTTGGGCGGTTCGGCTGAACAGGGGTTGGGCTATGACCTGTATGCGGATCTGATGAAGCCTGATTTCGGGTCGCGCAACCAGAATCTCAGCGCCCGGATCGAGGGTATCCGCCAGCTTCTGTATTCCTATCGGCAGACTGCGATCCTGGCCCGCGCCGGGATCGTACGCCGCATCAGTTCCCACTGGAACGTCGCCTTTGGCGGTGAGGTGGAGCAAGAACGCATCGACCAGATGTCACAGACGCATAATTATTTCATCGTCTCCCTGCCGTTAAGCGCGACCTATGACGGAACGGGTGTGGATAATCCCATCACGCCTGCGACCCACGGCGTGCGTGTCAGCATGAATGTCACGCCTTCGGCATCGCTGGAGGATCGTACATCGTTCTTCATGATCATGCAGGCGACGGTTTCGACCTATTTCGACCTTGCGAATCTTGGCCTTGCGCGAAAGGGGCGCAGCGTGCTGGCCGTACGCGGGACGATCGGCAATGTGGAAGGGGCGTCCACCTATGCCATTCCCCCTGACCAGCGGCTTTATGCCGGTGGCAGTGCGACCGTGCGTGGATACCGTTATCAGGGGGTCGGGCCGCAGTTCGCCAACAGCCGCTATGCCATTGGCGGGACATCGATGGATGCGGGGTCTTTTGAATATCGGCAGCGTATCTTGCAGAAATTCGGCGCCGTTGGCTTCATCGACGCGGGGCAGGTTTCTGATGGCAGCACGCCGTTCAAGGGAACATTGCGTGCCGGGGCGGGGGCGGGGGCGCGTTATTATACGCCCATCGGTCCCGTGCGGCTGGATATTGCCGTTCCGCTCAACCGCCCGCGACGTGGCGATAAATGGGAACTGTATGTCGGGCTGGGGGAAACGTTCTGATGAACGAGACGCAAAATCCGGCCCGCCCTGCATTGTGGAAGACCCTGCTGAAGATTGGGGGACTTGTCCTTGGCGTTCCGCTGGGGCTGGTGCTGCTGGCGTTCATGCTGATCCTGGTGGGGGCGAACACGGGGATGGGCCGTCATGAGATCGAACGCCGCCTGCCCGGCCTTACCGGCGGCAGCGTTCGGATGACGGGACTGTCGGGGCGGTTTCCTGATTCATTGCGGATCGCGCATCTGGAACTCAACGATTACCGTGGCACATGGCTTGCGATTGACGATCTGGCGCTGGACTGGTCCCCCACACGGCTGCTGTTGCGTCGGGCCGTGGTGGACGACATTTCCATCGCACGCCTTTCCATCCCGCGCCTGAGCGAGGAAGACCCGGCGCATCCGTCGCCCCCGTCCAGGGACAGCAGTGACAACGTGCATATGGGCGTGGATATCCGCCATGCCCATATTGCCCGCATTGATGTGGGCGCGCCGCTTGCACGCCTGCCCGCGACCTTCAGCCTTGACGGGCATGCGCGCCTGGCGGATATCGCGCCGGTCCTCAATGGCATATCGGTTGCGACATTGCCGGCCGCTGACATCAACCTGCAGGTACAGCGCCTGGACCAGCCGGGAACAGTGTCGGTCCGCACGCAACTGGGGCGCGGGACGCTGGCGCTGGATGTCCATGCGCATGAGGAAAAGAACGGTTTCCTTGGCACATTAAGCGGCCTGCCGATGCTGGCGCCGCTCAACCTCGACATGCATGTCAGCGGCCCGCGTGACCAGAGCATGCTGGCGGTGGCCATACAGGCTGGTGCGGCGCAGGCGCATATCGACGGACGCGTCGGGCTGGTTCACCATGCGATGCAGTTGCGCGCCAGTCTGGAGGCCCCGGCCATGATGCTGGGACCGGATACCGGATGGCAGTCGATTGCGCTGCGAAGCGAGCTTGGCGGAACGATGGAGCGGCCCACCGGTCATGGCACCCTTGATATCGGGCAACTGAATCAGGGGGGGGCGGGCCTTAATACCCTGCATGCTGTCTTCAGCGGGCTGTCGGGGCGGAGCGCGAATGACGCCATAAATATACATGCTGATATCGACGGGTTGCGGATACCAGGTGCGCATCCCACCCTTTTCGCGGCGCAACCGGTGGCGATCGACGTGTCATGGCGGCCGGACGCGCAAGGTGCCCCCGCCGACATTACCGTGCATCATGACCTGTTGCAGGTGAATGGGCACATACGCACCACGGCCCCCCGTCAGGGCGACGTCACGCTTGACCTGCCGCGACTTGCCCCGTTTGCCGCGCTGGCCTCCACCCGGCTGGAGGGTAATACGCACCTGCATGCCAATTTTGACATCCCGGATGCACGGACGGCAGGACGGGTTGCGCTGGATGGTCAGGTGGCGATCACGGGGGGGCAGGCACAGGCTGTCGGCCTGATCGGCAGGGCGGGTCATGTGCAGCTTGGTGCAAGCATGCCCCCCGCCGATGGTTCACCGCGCATCGTGCATGTGCAGGACCTGAAGGTGGACGGGCAGACCCTGCACCTGGATGCAGGTGATGCCACCGTCACGCTGTCATCGCCCACGCAGGTGGACATGACGGCGCGACTGGAGCTTCTGGACCTGCAAAAGCTTGCCCCGTCGCTGCGTGGGCAGACCAGCGTGACGCTGACGGCAAAGGGGGCAGTCGATGACCTGGCCGCGACCGTGCATGCGCAAACACAGATCGGGACACCACAGATTCAGCCCGGCCAGCTGATGACCGATCTGAATTTCCGTCACCTGCCCGCAGTGCGCGAAGGGGAGGCCACCATCAAGGGAACGCTGGATCGTGCACCGGTCGCCCTTGCCGCGTCGCTTGTAACGGGGACGGACGGGACACGGCATCTCCGCCTTGGGCAACTGTCATGGAAAAGCCTGTCGGGGCAGGCGGATATGGCCCTGCCGCATGGGCATATGGTGCCTTCGGGGACGATGGATATCCATATGACGCGGCTTGCCGACTGGCGTGACCTGCTGGGTCATGACATCACGGGACATGTTGCCGCTGGTATCCACACAACGGCGCGCATTGGCGCGACACCGCCTGTCGTGTCCCTCAACCTTGATGGCGCCATCGGTTCCCCGTGGGCGAATATCCGGCGGCTCCAGCTTGGCGGTACGATCCGTGACCCGGTGGATGCGCCCCATACGGATCTGGACCTGAAAATTGACGATGCCGATGTCAATGACATCCATGCCAATGCACATGTCACGGCCAGGGGCCCGCTGAATGCCCTGCTGGTCAGTGCGACATCACGCCTGTCCACCCCCCAAGTGGGGCCAGCGGCGCTGGATACTGTGCTGCTGCTTGATATTGCGGGGCACAAGGCCACGGCCCGCACCCTGACGGCGGAGGCACGTGGCGAACGGTTGCAACTGCTTGCCCCCGCCACCGTCAGCTATGGCACGGCGATGGGGGTGGAACATGTGCGTGCGACCCTGACACCGCCGCAGGGACAGGCCGCCAGTATCGATATTGCCGGATCGCTCCGGCCGGGGCTGGACCTCAAGGCGGACCTGACGCACATCACCCCCGCGCTTTTGCGGCCGCTGATGCCATCATTACGCGCCGAAGGGGATATTTCGGCCCAGGCGCGCCTGACCGGGACGTTGGCGCGGCCGGGGGGGCGGATCACAATTCGCGCGGATGGGCTGAAATATCATACGGATTACACATCCTCCCTCGCTGCAGCCAACCTTGATGCAACAGCCGTCCTGAACGGAACGGTGGCCCGTGTGGACGCCAGCCTGAACGCCGGAAAGCAGGTCAGCCTGAATGTGCAGGGGAACGCACCGACAGGCCTGAATGGTGCGCTGTCGCTGCATGCCGCGGGTTCAATCGACCTTGCGGCCGCGAATGCCTATCTTGGCGCACAGGCGCGGCAGGCAGGGGGCGTGGTGCGGATGAATGTGGATGTGCGCGGTACGCCAAAGGTTCCGCTTGTTTCCGGGACGCTCGACCTTGCGGATGGCACTTTCCACGATTATGCGCAGGGCGTGCAGCTTTCGGCGATCCGGGGCAGCGTGCTGGCGCAGGGAAACCGGCTGGTCATCCAGTCCCTCAGCGCCGGTGCGGGCAAGGGAACCATCACGGCTGCCGGGTCCTATGGGATATTCGAACCCGGACACCCGATCGACCTGACCGTCACCGCGCGCAATGCCCGGCCACTGGCCAGTGACCTTATCACCGCGACCCTTGATGCCAACCTGAACATCAAGGGACAGCTTGCATCACGCATCAATGCGGGGGGGGACATCACCCTTTCGCGGGTTGATGTGAATATCCCCGATTCACTGCCGACATCGGTTGCCCATCTCGATGTCATCCGTCCCGAAGACGCAGCGACCGTCGCGCAGCAGCCCACATCCCCGCTGGTCATCGGCCTTGACCTTGGCCTGCGTTCGCCGGGACAGTTTTTTGTGCGTGGACACGGGCTGAATACCGAAATGCACGGTAATCTGCATCTGGGCGGGACCAGTGACACCCCCATCGTGACGGGGTCATTTTCCATGGCCAAGGGCACCTTCGCCCTGGGGGGGATTTCCCTTAATTTCAGCAAGGGCAAGGTCGGCTTTGACGGTATTGGTGTCACCCACGCCATCGACCCGAGCCTTGATTTCGTGGCGGAGCGCAGCACCAACGAAGGGACGGCACGCCTGAATGTCGGGGGATATGCCAGCGCGCCCAAGATCACGTTCTCTTCCACCCCGCCACTGTCACAGGACCAGATCCTTGCGATCCTGCTGTTCGGGACGGATTCACAATCCCTGTCCCCGACACAGATGGCGGAAATCGCATCGGCCATCGCCACCATCAGTGGTGGCTCTGCCTTTGATCCGCTTGGTATCGTGCGCAAGACCCTGCATCTCGATCGCCTGCAGATGAGCAGTTCGTCCAATGGTTCGGGCGGTAATGATACCGGCAGCATCGAAGCCGGAAAATACGTCATGCGTGGTGTTTATGTCGGGGCAAAGCAGGCTACGTCCGGTTCCGGCACGCAGGCACAGGTCCAGGTGGACCTGACAAAACGTCTCAAGATCAACACAACGGTCGGGACAGGTGGGAATGTGACCGGCTTTACAACACCCGAAAATGATCCGGGCAGCAGCATCGGGCTTCTTTATCAGTTCAATTACTGAGAAAAATCCCACGACAGACCGGCGATAGGGCGACGATCATCCCCATGCCCTTTCCCCAGGATTGGCGCACGGTGCATCTGTTTGAAACAGGCTCGCTTATGCTTCGCAGGGTATGAAAAAGCCTGCCAGACGTGGGGTCTGGCAGGCGGGGAAGACGTGTCAGGGATGGGGAGGGAAGAGGGTCAGGCGGCCTTCATGACAGCGGTCAGCGTTTCCAGCACAATGGCGGGTTCCTTGCCTTCCAGCACCGCGACCTCTGCCACGAAACGTTCCTGCGCGGCTTCGAACAGCTTGCGCTCGCTGAAGCTGCCGTCGAGGCTGTCGACATTGCGACGCAGGTCACGCAGGACCTCTGCGATCTGGACCAGGTCGCCCGAATTGATCTTTTCCTGATACGCAACGGCACGACGTGCCCACATGCCACGGCTGACATGGGGCTTGCCCTTGATGATGGCCATGGCCTTGTCCACGATCTCGCGCGAGACGATCTTGCGCAGGCCGGACTTGCGGGCCTTGGACAGGGGGATGCGCAACGTCATCTGGTTGCCGGGGAACGAAATCTGGATCATTTCCAGTTTTGTGCCCGCGATTTCGTCAATGCCGATCCGGTCAACCCGCCCCACGCCATGCGCCGCATAGACGATGGCGTCACCTTCGCGGAACGGGTCTTCGTCCTTTTCCGGCTTGCTGCTCTTGGCTTCGGCGGCGGTCACTGCTGCGGCGGTCCGCGCCATCGCATCGGTCACACTGCCCTTCGGGGTCGTTCTGAACATGCTCATGACATGTCATATAACATAAATTTCCCCATATGTCTTGACCTGATCGAAAGCCATGGTAACGCCGCCGAATGTTTCAGTTCTGCACGCCCCGCACCGGGACCAGGGCGGGGGGGGCGGTCTGTCCACATGATTGCAGCAGGTCGATTTCGATGGTGCGCGCCATCGTGCGCATCGGCATGCCGTGCGGGGTGGAGGCAAATGGTTCCTGCAGGTCGCTGCCAATCTTGTCCAGCGCCACGAACAGCAGCCCCACCAGCGAGGACCCCAGCGGCGTGATCCAGCCCAGTGTCTGCACCATCGATAGCGGCAGGATGATGCAGAACACCGTCGCCACCAGTTTGGGCAGCACGGAAAACTGGATCGCCAGGGGCGTGTTGCGAATACGCTCCAGCCCGCCCTGCGCATTGCTCATGTCCGACAGAATCCGGTCGATCTGCCCATGCAGGGCGCCATCAATGCCCAATGCCCGCGCGCGCGCGTCAACACCCAGCCCGATCTGGAACAGGATCGCCGCCGGGATGTTGGCATGGCCGGCGATTCCGTCCTGCATCCCGGCGGGCAGGAGGCGCCTGATATCCTCCATCGTGTCGGTGCGCCCCAGCGCGCCGCGCAGTGCATGCGGATAGGCCGCCATCGCGCGCGCAAGATCAGGGCTGCCCTGCAGGATCGTCCCGACCTGCCGTGCGAAGGAGCGGCTGTTGTTGGTTACGGCCCCCCACAGGGTGCGTGCCTCCCACCAGCGGTTATAGGCGGTATTGTTGCGAAAGCTCATGAACAGGACCAGCGCGGAACCGATCAGCGAGATCGGCAGAGTCGGCTGTTCCATCCAGTCCTGATGATAGATCTGGAACATGACCACGACCACCACGTCCCACGCACCAAGCAGCACGAGGGACAGCAGGCTTTCGCGCATGAGTATCCATAATCCGATCCTGCGGTTCACGATCATCTGGATAATGTCCTGAAAATGATGGGGTCGATGAAAAAAGGTCCGGTCCGTAAGGTCCGTACTGCATTACTGCACATACCATATCGGCAGAGGGGGGAATGCCCTGACCTCACGATTGCATAATTTGTAATACCCGCCACACACGGTAACACTGTCCCATCGACATTGACGCAGAGGGGGGCGGACATTCCTTATGCGTCTCTGTCACGCGTCATTTTATCATACCGTAAAAGGGTTTACAGATCATGGATGTCAGGGCAGCCGTTGCGTTCGAAGCCGGAAAACCTCTGGAAATCGAGACCGTACAACTCGAAGGCCCGCGCGAAGGTGAGGTCTTGGTGGAAATCAAGGCAACCGGCCTGTGCCATACCGACAAATACACCCTGTCCGGTGCCGATCCCGAAGGATTGTTCCCCGCGATCCTTGGCCATGAGGGCGCAGGCGTCGTGGTTGAGGTCGGGCCAGGTGTGCGCCACCTGAAGCCGGGCGACCATGTCATTCCGCTCTACACCCCTGAATGCCGGGAATGTAAATCGTGCCTGTCGCGCAAAACCAACCTGTGTACTGCCATCCGTACGACACAGGGCAAGGGCCTGATGCCCGACGGGACATCGCGCTTTTCATTCAAGGGACAGCCGATCCATCATTATATGGGGTGTTCGACATTTGCGAACTATACGGTGCTGCCTGAAATCGCGCTGGCGAAGATCCGTCCTGACGCCCCATTCGACAAGGTGTTCTATATCGGTTGCGGTGTGACGACCGGTATCGGCGCGGTCCTGTTCACCGCCAAGGTGGAGGCCGGGGCGTCGGTCGTGGTGTTCGGGCTTGGCGGTATCGGTCTGAATGTCATTCAGGGTGCGAAGATGGTTGGGGCCGACCGGATCATTGGCGTGGATATCAACCCCGCGCGTGAAGCCATCGCCCGCAAATTCGGCATGACCGACTTCGTCAACCCCAACGACCTTGGCCCCAATGGGGATCTTGTCGGGCATCTGGTCGAACTGACCGGGGGGGGCGCGGATTATTCGTTCGAATGTATCGGCAATCCCACCCTGATGCGTCAGGCGCTGGAATGCGCGCACCGGGGATGGGGGGTGTCCACCATTATCGGCGTCGCGGGTGCGGGGCAGGAAATCAGCACGCGTCCGTTCCAGCTTGTGACCGGGCGGCGCTGGATCGGTTCGGCCTTTGGTGGGGCGCGCGGACGCACTGATGTGCCAAAGATCGTGGATTGGTACATGGAAAACCGCATCGACATTGATGATCTCATCACCCATCGCCTGCCGCTCGAACGGATTAACGAGGGGTTTGACATGATGGCGCGCGGCGAAAGCATCCGCACCGTGGTCGAATTCTGACCATGGATGCCACGACCCTGTCCGATCCCGGCAATGAACTGACGATCCGTGCAGAACATGCGTGTTGTGGTGGCCGGGTGGGATTCTACAGCCATGCATCCCACGCCCTGGGGCTTGAGGCGCGTTTCACCGTGTTCATGCCCGATGGGGCCAGCATGGCACGGCGTGTGCCCGTCATTCATCTGCTGGCGGGCCTGACCTGCACCGAGGAGACGTTCCTTATCAAGTCCAACATCATCCGTTTCGCGGCGCGGTATGGCATCGCCCTTGTGGCAAGCGATACCTCCCCCCGCGGGGCAGGGGTCGCGGGGGAAGATGATGCCTATGACCTTGGTAGCGGTGCAGGATTCTACCTTGATGCGACGTGTCCGCCATGGAACGCGCATTATCGCATGGGTACCTATGTGGGCGAGGAACTGCCACACCTGACCGAGCGTCTGTTCGCGCTGGATGGGGCACGGCGCGGGATCATGGGGCATTCGATGGGCGGCCATGGCGCGTTGGTCCATGCCCTGCGCGCGCCGCAGCGGTGGAAATCCGTCTCTGCCTTTGCCCCGATTGTCCATCCAGCCATCGTGCCATGGGGGGAAAAGGCGTTTTCGACCTATCTTGGTTCCGATCGTACTACATGGGCGGCCCATGATGCGACATTGCTGCTGGAGGCAGGGCATACACACCCCACAACCATCCTGATCGACCAGGGGGAAGCAGACCAGTTCCTGCACGGGCAGCTGCGCCCCGAACTGCTGCGCGATGCCGCAGCAATGGCAGGTCAGGCGCTAAGGCTGCGGCTGCACAAGGGGTATGACCATTCCTACTGGTTCATTCAGTCCTTTATCGAGGAGCATGTCAGCCATCATGCCGCCATCCTGGGCGGCCCGTGCACATGACCTGACGTAACGCAGCCAGCAGGGATGGCCCGTCGGGGTGTCAGGTGCCGATAAGATGCAGCACGATTTCACGCCGATGGGCCATGCGCCTGTGTTCAAACAGATACAGGCCCTGCCATGTGCCCAGTACGGGCCGCCCGTCCGCCACCGGTACCGAAAGCTGGGTATTGGTCAGCATGGTGCGCAGGTGGGCGGGCATGTCGTCCGGCCCTTCGTCATCATGGATGTAACGCGAGGGATCCTCGGGCACCAGTGCCTCGAAATATCGCGCGATATCCTCGCACACCGTGGGGTCGGCATTTTCCTGCACTGTCAGGCTTGCCGAGGTATGCCGACACCATAATGTCAGCAGGCCGCTCCTGATCCCCGTGGCCCCAACCCAGTCGAGCACCGGGCGTGTAATGGGCACCAGTCCCTTGCCCCGCGTCGTGGCATGCAGGGTATGCAGTTCCTGACGCATCATATACTCCTTATGATCCATTGAGACGGTCATGCTGCCAACCGGCAGGAAGGGGAAAGTCTTGAGAGACTGTTTGAAAAGTCAGTCTCAATAACATACTGAAATTACAAAATTTTTTGGTGAAGCTTTTTCTAAAAAGCTTCAGAAGACGCCGCCTTTTTCGCTCAAAAGGCGGTACCCAAAAAAAATTTCCTGTTTTTTATCAATGATTTGTTTTCAAACACTCTCTTGGTCCGGGCCTGTCTGGTCATGCCCCATCGCGGGAACTTCCCCCGGCAATGGCCTGTCTGTTGGGGGCAGGCCACAGCGTATCGGGATCTCTTGTGCATGGTTCGGCGTCCAGGAACACCGCAATGTGGTGGAATGGGGGGCAGATCATGCGCAGCCCCCAATGCACGATAATTCCCGACAGGCCTGAAAAATTATTTATATTTGATATGTTGGCGCCCTTCAGATGAACAGCGATGCCAGCAGCGTGAAAAGCAGGCCCAGTACAGCGATCAGGGTTTCCACGACCGACCATGTTCGGATGGTCTGTCCCACTGTAAGACCCAGATATTCCTTGATCTGCCAGAAACCAGCATCGTTGAGCGGACCAAGCGCCACCGAGCCAGCCCCCGTGACAATCACCATCAGTTCAGGTGACACGCCATGGGAATGCAACAGGATTGGCCCCACGATTCCCGAGGCCGTACTCATGGCCACGGTGGCGGACCCTGTGGCCACGCGCACCACGACCGCCAACAGCCATGCCAGCACCAGCAACGGCACATGCGCGCCAAGTGCCAGTGTGGTGATGGCCGATGAAATCCCGCTATCGACCAGTTCACGGCCGAAACCGCCCCCTGCACCGACCAGCAGCATGATCAGGGCGGTGGGGGCAAGGCAGTCATTGGTGAATTTCAGGATCGTCGCACGTGAAAACCCGCGCGCCACCCCCAGTACGTAAAATGACAGCAGCGTCGCGATCAACAGCGCGATATCGGTATTGCCGATGAAATGCAGGAACGTATTGGTGCCGCCACCCGGCCGCGATACGAGATCCGCCACGGATCCCGCCAGCATCAGTATAACCGGGCACAGAATCGAAAAGACCGTGGTCATGAAGGGCGGCAGGTTGGCGGGTGCTTCATTATTGACGAACTGGCTGGCAAGCGCGGCCTCGTTCGTTGTGCCGATTCGGGGGGTGATGAACCGGGCATAGACAGGCCCGGCAAGTGCCGCGATGGGCGTGCCAATCACGGCACCCCACAGGATCGTGCGGCCCGTATCGGCATGATAGGCCGCCAGTGCCAGCAGGGTTGCCGGATGGGGCGGTACCATTGCATGCGTGACCGAAAGTGCCGCCCCCATCGGCAGCGCCACCATCAGCAGCGGCGTGCGTGTTCGCCGCGCAAGTGTGAAGGCCAGCGGGATAAGCAGGACGAACCCGACTTCGAAAAAGACCGGCAGTCCAACCAGAAGGCCAATGACCATCATGGCCCAACTGACGCGGCGTTCGCCTGCAATGCGGGTGATGGTCAGCGCGATCTGATCCGCACCGCCTGATTCCGCCAGCATCTTGCCCAGCATCGTACCCAGCGCGATGACGGTGGCGACATGGCCCAGGACCTTGCCCGCGCCTTCTTCGAACGAGGAAATGGCCTTTTGCGGCGGCATGCCCGCGCACAGCGCCAACAGCACCGATACGCTGAACAGCACGATGAACGGGTTGATCCGGCAACGCCCGATCAGCACGATCACGGCGAGTATGGCCATGACGGCAATGGTAACGGCAAGAAAAGGAGACATCATCACATCTGAAAATTATTATTATCGTGAGTGGCTTGACGCGGTTTGTATCACAATATGGCAGGGTGTGCGGGATTGCATGCGTGGTGCAGGCATAACGTGGGGAATGTCCGGGGGGATGCGTGTTCGTGTGCATCCGTGTCGGGATGGTGACTGGAAAAATTAATCCTTTGCCATAAGCTGTCGGGACATGCCCGCCAGGGGATACCCGCGTCGCGGCATTATTCGAGCAACGACAACAGTTGCAAATAACAAGACAGAATGAAAGCCACCGGCGCTTTCAGCATAAAAACCGGATAAGGAAACTGTCATGTCGTCACTTCAGCCCCCGGCACCAGCAACACGCGACGATGGGGCAGGATCATCGGAATTCCTGGCCCGTTCCGTGGGGGTCAGTCTGCTGGCGGCCCTTGCCGGGTTGATGTTCGGCCTTGATACCGGGGTGATCGCCGGGGCGCTGACATTTATTGGCGATGAATTCCATGCCTCCGCACAGATGCAGGAATGGATCGTCTCCTCCATGATGGCTGCCGCAGCCGTGGGATCGATCATCGCGGGGAACCTGTCGTTCCGTTTCGGCCGGCGCAAGGCGCTGATGGGGGCGGCGATCCTGTTCCTGCTCGGGTCGATCACCTGTGCGCTTGCGCCGTCTGTCGTGGTGCTTGTCATCGGTCGCATCTTCCTCGGCCTTGCGGTCGGGATCGCGGCTTTCACCGCACCGCTCTATATTTCCGAGGTGGCGATGGAATCAGCGCGCGGGTCGCTGATCTCATGCTACCAGCTTATGATGACACTGGGTATTTTCCTTGCCTATGTGGTGGACAGTTTCCTGTCCTATGGCGGGCACTGGCGATGGATGCTGGGGCTGATGACGTTGCCGGCGGTGGTGTTTTGCATCGGATGCCTGTTCCTGCCCGACAGTCCGCGCTGGCTGATGATGCGTGGGGATACGCGCCATGCACGGCTTGTCATGCGCTATCTCCGCTCCAGCCCGCAGGAGGCGGATCGTGAAATTGACGATATCGCCAGCGAGCTGAAGAAAGAACACACAAACGTGTGGACCTTTTTTCGCACCAACCCAAATTTCCGCCGCTCCGTCGGGCTGGGCATGCTGTTGCAGGTGATGCAGCAACTGACAGGCATCAATGTGCTGATGTATTATGCGCCCAAGGTGTTTCAGGCCGCGCATTTCGGGGTTGCCGCCTCCACCTGGTCCACGGCGATCATCGGGCTGGTCAACATGGCGGCCACGGGGCTTGCGATCATGTTCATTGACCGTTGGGGGCGGCGGCCTCTGCTGTTGCTGAGTTGCGTTGTCATGACGCTGAGCATGGCGGTCGCGGGGGGGCTGGTCGCGATGGGGGCCTCGACCCTGCCGCAGGAAATCGGAATGGTGGCGGCATTGTTGCTGTTTGTCGCGGGGTTCGCCATGGGGGCGGGGCCGTTGGTATGGACGCTGTGTTCTGAAATACAGCCATTGCGGGGACGTGATTTCGGGATTGCATGTTCGACATTTACGAACTGGGCCGCCAACTGGCTGATCAGCAATACGTTCCTTTCGGTGCTCGAAGGATTGGGAGAGGCACGGACCTTCTGGCTTTTTGCGCTGATGAACGCGATATTCATCGTCATTACCCTGGGCTTCGTGCCAGAAACCAAGGGCGTCTCCCTCGAAGCGATCGAAGATCACCTGATGCAGGGACGCAGGCTGCGTGACCTTGGCCGCTGATATGGCATGATCGGGGCGTTGTGCACCTTTGATGGAAGAAACATGATTATCCGGACTGACGAAACATTCGATATCGACACGCCCTCTGGCCGGATGCGCCTGCATGTCTTCCGCCCCATGGCGGAAGGGCGTTTTCCGGGCATCGTGCTGTTTTCCGAGATTTATCAGGTCACAGCCCCCATACGCAGGCTGGCGGCCATGGTGGCGGGACAGGGATATGTCGTCGCTGTGCCCGAGGTATATCACGAGTACGAACCCGCGGGCACGGTCCTAGCCTATGACAAGGTCGGCACGGATCGGGGCAATACCCTGAAATATGCCAAGCCCCTTGCGGCATATGACGATGATGCATGCGCGGCGGTCTCATGGCTGATGGAAGAATGCGCGGCCTGTTCAGGGCGTGTGGGCACACTTGGCGTATGTCTTGGCGGGCATCTTGCATTCCGGGCGGCGTTCGATCCGCGCGTGCGCGCGGCGGCATGTTTTTATGCCACCGATATCCATAGTGCTTCCCTTGGGGAGGGAAAGCATGATGATACGTTGGCGCGCCTGCCTGAGCTCCGCGGTGAGGTGATGATGGTGTGGGGACGTCAGGACCCGCATGTGCCATTCGCGGGACGGCAGTTGATCCGCGAACGGATGGAACAGGCGGGCACGCGTTATGAATGGCATGAATTCAATGCGCAGCATGCCTTCCTGCGTGACGAAGGGCCACGTTACGACGCGGCGCTCTTTTTACAATGTATGGATATGGCCGGGGCCTTGTTCCACCGTAACCTGACATAAGTGCGGGGGCAGTACGCCCCCATGTGCATCAAGGGCTGCGTACCTGCGTCAGGACATGCCGCGCGTCAGCAACCC
Organism: Novacetimonas hansenii; assembly: GCF_014843995.1. Classification (NCBI taxonomy): domain Bacteria; kingdom Pseudomonadati; phylum Pseudomonadota; class Alphaproteobacteria; order Acetobacterales; family Acetobacteraceae; genus Novacetimonas; species Novacetimonas hansenii. Next base: position 1,628,049 of record NZ_CP062147.1, read on the forward strand.
TGCGAGCAACACCAGCGCCACGGCGAGGCCGGTTTCGCGGTTAAAACGGAACAGGCGTAGGCATTGCGGTGCATCGTGTTCATCAAGACGCATGACCTGCCAGGTCAGCAGCGCGGCGGGCACCGGCAGGCCGGCCCAGAATCCCCATCCCTGGTGTGACAGGACAGCCGCCGCCGCAATCCCCGCCAGTGCGAGGGCGTAACACGTCCCGACAAACCCACGTGCCCTGCGTGCCATCAGGCGCGACGTGGATTTGACGCCAATGCGGGCGTCGTCTTCCATATCCTGAAAGCCATAGATCGTATCGAACCCCAGTTGCCACACGATGGTCGCGGCATAGAGTGCGCCTTGCGCAAGGTCGATCCGGTCCGCTGCCGCCGCGTATCCCAGTGGCGCGCCAAACCCGAATGTAAATCCCATCACCAGTTGCGGCCACCATGTCACCCGCTTGGCCAGCGGGTAAAGCGCCACCAACAGCAGCGATGATGCACCCAGTGCCCGCGACAGGGGATTGAGGCACATCAGGATGTTAAACCCGATCAGCAGCAGTGCGAGCAGGAACAGCCCGGCTTCGCGCATGCGCAGCGCACCGCTGGCCAGTGGCCGTCCGGCGGTACGTGCAACCATGCGGTCGATATCACGATCCCACATGTCATTGACCACGCACCCGGCTGCACGCATGACGATGCTGCCGATGCCAAAAAGCACGATCAGGCGAAGACGTTCGCGCGGGGCCACATCAGCGGGCAGCAGGATGCCCCACACCCCCGGCAGGAACAGCAGCCATGTCCCGATGGGACGGTCAAGCCGCGCCAGCAGGGCATAAGGACGCAGTGGGGCCGGAAGGCGGCCGATCCAGCCGTCAGTACGGATGTCGGTATGCGACGCAGGCTGGGTCACTGCATGTATTCTCCCGGCGATAAGGCCCGACATGACGATGACGCCGGGCGACCTGGCTGCTAATGCGGACACAGATGGGCCGGATGATCGTGCGTGGTCAAGTCCGGGCCGAGACGATAGCTGATACGATGGCCGATATGATGGCGGCCCCGAAACGGGCCACAGATGCGCCATAGACCAAAGGAAACATCATGAGGGACAGCCCCCGCCTGTTCATGGACCCACAGGCATTTCCACCCATGTGCCCTGATGCGGTGATCCGGTTGGAACCGGACCGGGCGCATTACCTGGGTAATGTGCTGCGCCTGTCCGCGGGCGGGCGCGTGGTTGTGTTCAATGCCCGCGATGGTGAATGGTCCGCGACCATAGAGGTGCTGCGCCGTGATCGTGGGGAAATCCGCCTGGTGCATATGGACCGCCCGCCAAGGGTGACGCAGGGGCCTGGGATCATGTTCGCGCCGTTGAAACGCGATGCGACCGAAATGATCATCCGTATGGGAACGGAACTGGGTGTGGAATGCTTTTATCCGGTCATTACGGAACGCACGAATACCCATCGCCTGAACGAGGGGCGCCTGTCTGCTATTGCGCGCGAAGCCAGCGAGCAGTGCGAACGCCTTGATGTTCCCGCCATCGCCCCGATCCGGCCGATGATGGAGGCGATTGCGCATGCCCCCACTGATATGCAACTGTTTGTCGCACTGGAACGTCTGGACCCCACGGCGCAGGAAAGCGAAGTTCCCCGTGCGTGTCCCGGCGATGCCCTGCTGATTGGTCCAGAAGGCGGTTTTTCGCCGCGTGAACAGGACTTCCTGCGTGGGCGGCCCGCAACGCGTCTGTTGTCGCTGGGGCCGCTTGTCCTGCGGGCCGATACAGCGGCGGCGGCGGGGCTGGCCCTGATGGGGGCTGGTATCCGTATGGGAATGGCCGGATAGGGAGAGGTCCGACCGTTCTCTGGCATAGGGACCAAATCCGGTCCACAATGGTTTTGCATTCTTTCTGTAACGAGGATTCCCGCCACGTCATGTCCAATCCTGGCGATCAAGATATAACTCCGATCGAATCGGTTACCCAACTGGCCAGCCTGCTGGCGCAGGGGTCAAAACCACAAGATGCGTGGCGGATCGGCACGGAACATGAAAAATTCGGTTTCATCCGCCCCCAGGCCACGCCAGCGGGGCGCAGCCCATGGCTGCCACCACCATATGAGCCCGATGGCATCCATGCCGTCCTGTCGGCCCTGCAACAGGGCGAAGGCAGGGCGTGGCACGATATCCGCGACAAAGGGGCGCTGATCGGCCTGAAGGGGGCTGAGGCGCACAAGGGGGCCTCAATCTCCCTTGAGCCTGCGGGACAGTTCGAACTGTCGGGTAAGCCGCTGGCGACGCTGCATGAAACCCGGACGGAGATGGACGGGCATTTCAACAGCCTGCATCCCATCTGTGACCGGCTTGGCATTGGGTTTGCGCCGCTGGGGTTTCATCCCTTCGCCCGGCGCGGGGACATGCCCACCATGCCCAAGAGCCGCTATGCCATTATGCGTGACTACATGCCAAAGGTCGGCACGCTGGGGCTGGACATGATGCTGAGGACCTGCACGGTGCAGGTCAATCTTGATTTCGCATCCGAACAGGATATGGCACGCAAGCTGCGTGTCTCCCTTGCGTTGCAGCCAGTGGCGACAGCACTTTTTGCGAATTCACCATTTTACGAGGGCCACCCCAATGGCCTTCTGTCGAACCGTGCCCATGTCTGGACCGACACGGATAACCGGCGTTCGGGAATGCCCGTCGAATTCTTTGCCCCTCATTTCGGGTTCGAGGCATATGTCGAATGGCTGCTGGATGTGCCGATGTATTTCATCATGCGTGATGGCAGGATTCATGATGTGGCGGGCCGGTCCTTCCGCGCATGGATGAAGGGTGAAGCCCAAAAGGGGCTGGAGGGCCTGACCCCGACCATGGGTGATTTCGAAGATCACATGACCACCGCCTTTACTGATGTCCGGCTGAAGCAGTTTCTTGAAATGCGCGGTGCGGATGCCGGGTCGCCCGAAATGATGCTGGCGCAGTCGGCATTGTGGGTTGGTCTGCTGTATGATGACGCCGCGCTGGCGGCGGCTGATGCCCTTGTGCATGAACAGCCGTGGGAGAGTTATGTCACCCTGCGCGCCGAGGTGCCGCGTCTGGGTCTGCACGCGCCATGGGCGGGCGGAAGTGTGCGTGATCTGGCAAAGCGTATGGTCGATATCGCTACGGATGGCCTGCATGCCAGGGCGCAAAAGGATGCCACCGGACGTGATGAGGCGCATTACCTCGACCCCTTGCATGAAATTACTTCAGGCGGCCCGACACAGGCTGAAGCATGGTTGCAGGCCTATCATGGTCGCTGGAGTGGGGATGTAACCCGTATTTTTGACGAAGCGGCGATCTGAACTGTTTCAGGTGGGATCATCGCCAGTCAATGATCCCATCCGTTATTGAAAAAGCGCCTGTTAATAAAACAGGCGCTTTTTTCATGGGATGTGCGTCAAGATGGCCTGTGGCTGCGCATGGTCTGTCTGTTGTCTTATGCAGAGATGTTTTTGAATACCGTATGATTTTATAAGAGACTGTTTGAAAGTTCGCACGCGGTAACATCCTGAAATTATAAAAGTTTTTGGTGAAGATTTTTCCAAAAATCTTCGAAATGCACTGCCTTTTTGAAAAAATAAGTGCCCAAAGAACTTTTCTTTTTTTATCAACGGCCTGTTTCTAAATAGTCTTCAAGAAAATTTCGATGAAATGGTGCGTTCTGATATGGTGGCATCAGCAGGCGCGCGCAGGGTAGGGATAACCACCATAAATATCTTGCTTGCGAGCAGGAAGGGAAAGAAAGCTTCTGGTATGATTCTATTTCTTGCAGGATATTAGAGGGTATATTTTTCTCTGTTTGGTAACTGTCAGCACAAAACAGCTTGTACAGATTTCACCATATATCCTGATATTGTCATATGGCATGAGTATCCAGCGTATCTTGATGGCATAGTTTTAAAAAATATACGCATGTGACAAAGAATTATAGGAAATATGGCGCATTGTCAGGTTGCCCATTCGAGCACATATATAAAAATACTGGAATGGGATCATAATGAAATGAAGGGTATTCTTCACGCCGCCCATATCAGAAGACGGTCCTGGCTTATGTGAAATATTTTGTTGGCAGGAATATAAGGTAAATTTCAGAATTCCATCCTGACTCCTCCACGATATGTACGGCCCAGAAGGTTGCTGTAGGTGGTATCCGCCGCAAGTCCGCTTTCTGGAACTAGAAGTGGATGGGAATTCGCCAGGTTTGTGACGTTAAGGAACAATTGTACCTTTGCTGAGTTCTGGACTGGAAGTGTGTATGTGCCATTGAGATCAAAGTAAAAAAGACCAGCGACATGATTGTTGTTGATAGACGGATAATCGGCATTATATGCGCCGCAGGATGTCGTGCATGTCACATAGCTGTTGGAGTAATGTCCTGAACTGATACCATGCGCGACTGCGGTAATGCTGTAGCGTGATGTAGTATAGGATGCTGAAAAGCGATAGATCCACCGTGGTGGCCCAGATGAAATGTCCCCCGACGTATCGACAGCATAACCCAGCCCGGAGGCAGAGACATATTTCAGATAGTTGGTGGCCTGCCCATGAATGACGAAATACCCGTTTGCATTCTTCAGGATACGGCGCAAAGGAAACCGGTAGGAGGCATCAATATCAATTCCGCTGGTTTCAAGTTTTGCAAAGTTGAAGGGTGACGCAGACATGAGAAGGTCGCGTGTTCCGGTCGGGTCCGGTCTGATCGTAGCGCAGAACTGGGTATAGCCTGAATAGCATTCGTCAATAATGGTCTGCGGATAGAACTGCTCGATCGCATCCTTGATCTTGGTATGAAACCAGTCAACAGAAATGGAAAGTCCCGGCGTATAACGTGGTGTAATCACGGCCCCGATTGTTGTTGTATTTGCCTTTTCAGGCTTTAATTTCGTGTTTCCTGTTGTTCTTGACAGTACGGTTTCTGTTGCACCGGTCACCGGATTCAGAACGGATGTTGTCTGGGATGTTCCGGCGTTATACAATTCATCAATATTTGGCGCACGAATATCATGTGATTCCGTTGCGCGGAACAGGATATCCTGGATTGGTTGCCAGGTGCCGCCAATTTTCCATGTCGTGACATAACCCGATGTCGAATAATCGGTTGCGCGCACGGCGGCATTGACCGACAGGCCCTTTGCAAGGGGCACTGCACCTTCGACATAGGCTTCCTTGACATCATAATGACCAAATGTCGGCAGAAAATTACCTACGGACCAGCCGGATTGATACTGGGTTGGAACGTATCCGGACGCACGTTCATCACGATACTCTCCGCCAACGGCGATATTGGCGTCACCAGCCCAGGTCGCAAACGGAATCATCGACAGGTTTACGCCGGATACGATTTCCTGAAATCTTTCCTCACGCCATGGGTTGCCCAGAACATAATCCTTTGCCGCAGTCGATATGACGCCGGTGCCCAACCAGTCGATGGGCGAACATCCGTTCGATGGATCAGTCAGCGACGAGGCACAGACAATCTGCCCTGTTGACGAGCGCACGGCATTGGTTGCATTCGCAATTTTTGCCGTATTCATGACGTTGTAAATCTGTTCCTTTAAATGCATGATCCCATATTGGGCATAGGCATTCCACGATGCAGGTTTGCCAAACAGCGTAAAATTACCTTCGCCACCAAATGTGTAGCGCTGTACCGATCGCCGGTTGTCAGTACGGCGATATGGCAGGTCGAGTGCCGTTGTCCCCAACGTTACGGACGAAACATTTTGCAATGCAGATGATCCCAGCGCATCAACAAGATACGGATTGGATCCACTTAGCTTGATGGCGCTCAGATATTGTGGCCCGGCGTTATAGATATATTCGCTCTGGTTGTATGAACCTTCACCATACAGCGTCATCCAGGGCGCGACGTCATAACTCAGACGTCCATAAATATTCTTTCGATCGCTCATCGGTTCGAGGCCAATGTCCTTGCCATCATTGGCAAGTGCATGATCGCCTCCGACCGTAACGCTTGAGGTCGAAAGAGAACCGTAATTATAGTGGTTTACGCTGCCGCCCTGACCGAAATAGATGCCACGGAGCGAATTCGTCACGCCACCGGTCGAAGAATTGATGATCCCGCCCGGAAGGGCATAGTTCGTGCCTGCATTGCCAACCCTGATATAATACGGTTGCCCATTACCGCTTGCATATTCCGGGTTCGCAATAATGCGCTGACCATTAAAATTCCAGGGGCGGTCAACGCTGTAGATGCCGTCCTGATGGGCGTAATCACCGCTCAGCAGGACATGGCCCTTGCCATGTGCAAAACCAAATCCGCCCGTCACCGCAGTATGGTAGTTTATGCCGTCACCATAGTCTGAAATGCCGGAATCCCCGTCAATTTTCAGCCCTGTATAGGTCTTGTCGAGTACAAAATTGGTAACGCCTGCAACTGCGTCCGAACCATATTGTGCGGATGCGCCACCCGTCACGACATCAACACGTTTTACCAATTGCTGGGGGATCGTGTTGATATCGACAATGCCCGTAATGGCTGAAGGCGTTATACGTCGCCCATCAAGCAGCACGAGCGAGCGTTCCGCCCCAAGATTTCGCAGATTCAGGGCATTGATCCCGGCAAGTCCGCTACTCAGCGACAGTCTTGAATTCTGTGGTGTCGTGCTGCCGGCAAATTGCGGCATTTGGTTGACGAGATCAGCAAGGTTGTTGCTGGGGGCCTGGTTCTGGATTTCGCTCTGGCTCAGGGAACTGATGGGTGTTGGTGACTTGATGCGTGAATTGGCAATATGGGTTCCCGTCACCATGATAACTTCGCTGTTTGAAGGGATCTTTTCCTTCTTCTGTAAGTGTGAACCCTTGGCGGAAGCAGGGGGTGTTTGAGCAGAGATAGGCTGTCTTCTGCCTGTATCTGGCGTAACAGGTGGTGGCGATGCCGCATGACCCTGTTCCATGAAAAAGATCACTGCCCCAGAGGATATGACTGTAAAGGGCAATAAATGGATTTTTAAGCGCTTTCTTATCGTCATTGTCCTGCCACTCCTGAATACGATCGTGAGCATATCCCTATGTTACGATTCCGAACTGAAATGTGCGTCCTGATAAAGAAAAACGTCTATTTCGAAATTAAGCGTGGTAAATAGCTTTTGGTTATGTGGTGAGCACAGTAAGTGCGGATGGTGTGAAGTGGTGAAAAATTTCTATATATTTTAATGTGTTATATTTTTTGTTGTAAATTTCTAAAATAATCATCAAAAATTCGTTTGAAGTGCTGTGTCTTACTGATGGATCAGATGAATAATGTACATTGGTTAGATCATATCCACGATTTTCGATGAGGTCATATCCGAAATATGAAGCGTGCGGGACAGAAGAACGCGCCATACGGTGTGTGAACGTTCAACGGATTGTGTTGCGTGGACCGTTACGCCCGTTATCGTGTCCGGTGACGCATGAAGATGCAATGAAACGAACCTGTCCTGTGTCTGGGTTGAAGAAAATCCATATATTGGAATTGATTTCTGGAACTCTGGCGCGATTTCAGGTTGGGTTCATTAATAGTGACTTTTATTATCAAGAACTGCATTCAATCGTTATTGTATAATAAGAATTATTTTCGTTTATGAAATGGCTTGAGCATGATGGCTACTTTGCTGCATACAGTAACGCATGCGAAAGTTCTCGACATTGACGGATCAGGAAATCCTTGCCCTTGCCATTTCAAACGAGGAAGAGGATGGCCGCATCTATTCTGATTTTGCCTATGCCATGCGGGAGAAATTTCCCGACACCTCGAAAATTTTCACTGACATGGCGACAGAGGAGGATCAGCACCGCCGTGACCTGATCGACCTGTATGCCAGCCGCTTCGGTCAGCATATTCCCTTGATCCGGCGGCAGGATATCGCAGGTTTCCTGATCCGTAAGCCTGCATGGCAGATCCAGGGGCAGGGGATTGATGCGGTGCGTCGCCATGCCCGCCAGATGGAACTTGATGCGGCGCGGTTTTATCGTCAGGCGGCGACACGCACGACGGATATCGCAACGCGCAAGCTGCTGGGGGATCTGGCCCTGGCCGAAGACCGGCATGAACAGGCGGCAGGCGCCATCGAACTCGATCGCCTTCCTGCTTCCAAGCGCGAGGACGAGGACGAGGACGCCCGCCGCCGCTTTGTCCTGCAGATCATACAGCCCGGTCTTGTAGGGTTGATGGATGGCTCCGTCTCCACGCTTGCGCCGGTTTTTGCGGCCGCGTTTGCGACGCACCTGCCGTGGAATGCGTTTCTGGTGGGAATGGCTGCCTCTGTCGGGGCAGGGATTTCCATGGGCTTTGCAGAGGCATTGTCCGATGATGGCAAGCTGTCCGGCCGTGGTGCGCCGCTTTTGCGCGGGTTGATCTGCGGGCTGATGACAACGGCGGGAGGAATCGGGCATACGCTGCCGTTCCTGATCGATAATTTCACTACGGCCCTGATGGCTGCCATCGCTGTGGTGGTGGTCGAACTGTTCGTCATTTCATGGATACGCTGGCGGTATCAGGACACGCCGTTTGGATCGGCAATCGTACAGATTGTCATTGGTGGGGCGCTGGTATTTGCCGCAGGTGTTCTGATTGGCAGTACGGGCTGATCCGGTCGGGCCTGCCGTTTTGAGACTGTTTGAAAAGTCTGGATCGATAACATGCTGAAATTATGAAGGTTTTTGGTGAAGATTTTTTCAAAAGCTTCAGAAGACGCCGCTTTTTTTCAAAAAGGCGGTACCCAAAAACTTTTCTTTTTTATCAATGATCTGTTTTCAAATACTCTCTTTGCCTTGATCTTGACGAAGTGATCGGGCAGGCACGTGCATGCGCTTTTTCTGGTTGGATCATTGCCCGATGAAACATCGTGACCGTTCTTCTCTGTTGCGCCTGCGCTGCATGCGCCCGTTCATGCTGGTGATGCCCTTGGTGCTTGGGCTTGGGGCCTATGCCCAGCCAGCATCGGCACAGGCGCAGATGGTCGTAGGCGCCTCGGACCAGGACCATGCCCTCATCAATCGAATCGAGGAACACCTTAACACCATCACGCTGCTGACTGCGCAGTTTCATCAGGTAGCATCGGATGGAAAGCAGTCCACCGGCACTGCGTGGCTGGACCGCAGGAATCGTCGCATGCGTTTCCAGTACGATCCACCCAGCCCGCTTCTGCTGGTTGCCAACCATGATCAGGTTGTCTTTAACGACAGCGAACTGGGTCAGACCACGACGATGCCAATGGACAAGACGCCGATCGGCCTCCTGCTGCGTCCGCATCTTGAACTGTCAGGCGATGTGCGGGTGACAGCCCTGATGCATGAGGGGCCGGAGATCGAGATTACATTGGTCCGTGCTGATTCGCCCGGCGATGGCAGCCTGACGCTCTTGTTCCAAGAGGATAAGGGACTGCGCCTGCGGGGATGGATCGTTCAGGATGCGCAAGGGGAAAGCACGCGGGTGGACCTGCTGCATGCCACCGTGGGGGGGGCGGAACCGCCGGATCGCCTGTTCAACACGGATATTGGCGAAAAATAGGGAAATATAATTTCCACACGCCTCGAAAACACAAAGAGTTTGGAAAAGTCTTTTCCCAAAAGCATCATGGGGGCGGCGCAATCTCGAAAAAAGATACCCCCAGGATGCATGCTTCCCTGTCACTGTGCGTCGCGTGTCAGTTCCAGCGCACGGGCATAAACGGTGCGTCGGGGCAGGTTGACGATGCCTGCCACCAGTGACGCCGCATCCTTGAGCGAAAGCGATTTCAGGGCTTCGCGCAGATGGGTGTCCAGATCCTGTGGTCCCGTATCATCCGTCGGTGGCGGCCCAAGGATAACCGTGATTTCCCCCCGGGCCGCATGGTCCTGATAATAGTGTGCCAGTTCGCCTACCGGCCCACGCCTGACTTCCTCAAATCTTTTGGTCAGTTCGCGTGCGACGGCGGCCGGGCGATCCGGGCCAAATACCGCTGCAAGCGATACCAGCATTTCCGCCAGGCGATGCGGTGCTTCGTGCCAGACCAGTGTTGCCGAAAGTCCCGCCTGTTCCGCCGCGCGCAGGACCGACAGGTTTTCACGGCGTGCGGCATCGCGTGGTGGCAGAAAACCGGAAAACATGAAGGGATGGGGTGGCAATCCCGACAGGGTCAGCGCCATGACGGCGGCATTGGCCCCCGGCACCGCTGTGACATGCCCGCCACCTGCGATAACGGCGCGCACCAGACGATATCCCGGGTCCGACATCAGGGGGGTGCCGGCATCGGAAATAACGGCGATCTTGCGCCCCTGCTGCAATTGTTCCAGCAGGCCGGGGATGCGGTCCTGCTCGTTATGGTCATGCAGGGGGCGTGTGCATGTCTTGATGCCGTGCGCCTGCAGAAGCTTCGCACTGGTGCGCGTATCTTCGCACAGGATCAGGTCAGCTTCGTTCAGGCATTGAACGGCGCGTGCGGAAATATCGCCCATATTACCGATCGGCGTTGCCACCAGCGTCAATATGCCTGCATCATGCGACGATATGACATGCATATCCTCCATCCCCGCATGACGTGGCTTCGCATCTCCGCTATGGATCGTCGCGGATCGAGATTGCAAAGGCGAAAGAAATGAGTCGTCAGACATTGGTAACCCGCAAGCTTGGACAGGATACTGTTTCTGCCACTCAGGGATTTCCTTGCAAGGCCTTATTGCTGGCCGGGGTCGTTATGTCCACGCTCGCGGCATGCGCCGGTGGAGGGGAAGGGACGAAGACCCCTCATGCCGGGCGGAATGTTGGCGTGCTTCTGCCGTTGACGGGTAATAATGCGCGGCTGGGGCAGGAAATGCTCAGTGCCGCGCGTATGGCCATGAATACGCCAACGGCCCCCAAACTCGATATCCACGACACGGCCGCCCCCGGTGGTGCCACCGCTGCGGCACAGGCTGCGGTGCAGGCGGGCGACGGGATCATTCTTGGTCCGTTGACGGCAGGGGATGCAACACAGGCGGCGGCTGTCACGACGCAGGCAGGGCTGCCCATGCTGTCCTTTACATCCGATGTGTCGGTCGCACGTTCCGATGTCTGGATACTGGGTATCGCCCCCGAACAGCAGGTCCGTCGTATGGTCGGGGCCGCCATCCGTGAAAACCGGCAGCATTTCGCGGCCTTCCTGCCCAATACGGCGCTGGGGCACGCCATGGGCGATGCCCTTTTGCAAAGCTGTAGCGAACATGGCCTGCAATCGCCCCAGATCATGTATCATGGGACAACACCGGCTGAAATTACCGCACAGATAAAGACACTCTCTGCCTATGACAGTCGCGCCGCGAGTGCGGCGACACAGGCGGCGGCGGCTGCCCCGGTTGAGGCCCCACCCGCCGGTGTCGATCCCGCCAACCCTGAATCAACACCGGCAGACCCCGTACCGGCGCCCACATCACAGCCGGCAGACGCATCCCCCCTGCCGCCACCGCCATTCGATGCGCTGCTGCTGGCGGATACGGGGCTGCAACTTGGCCATGTGATCGAAGGGCTACGGGTGGCGCAGGTTTCCCCATCCCAGATACGGATCATGGGACCGGGCCTGTGGGGGGCGTTCGCGGGCAAGCTGGCGCAGTTGCATAATGCCTGGTACGCCGCGCCGGACCCGGCAAGCAGACAGCATTTCGTGCAGTTGTTCATGGCGCAGTACCACCATATGCCAACCCCGCTGGCGGATCTGTCCTATGACGCGGCGGCCCTGGTCAAGGCGCTGGATCAGGTGCCACCAGCCAGCGGCGCGCGGAATGGGTATTCGCTACCGGCACTGACCCGTAATGAAGGGTTTTCCGGGGTGGATGGCGTCTTTGGCTTTACAGCCAATGGCCGGACGCGCCGTGATCTGGCAATTTTCCAGATACTGCCCGAAGGAGGGAGCCAGATGGTCCAGGCCCCTTCGGGACGGCTGCAGAACGGCACGAACTAAGCATAAAAAGCACGGGCGGGAACTTTCCCCGCCCTATGGCGTCAGACCTGTCAGGCTGCGGCGCTCATGCCGCAGCGGTCGCACCACAGGACAGCACGGGACGGATGGCGTAAAGAGCGGCTTCAAAGCTGCGATAGGACGACAGGCGGCGTTCGCGCAACTGGTCGATCAGGACCCAGCGCATGCCTTCGGGCTGGATCATGTAGGCTGGGTCAGCGTTTTCACGGACCCAGACAAGCACATGCTCGATGCCTTCGCCATCTTCGGCCGAAGCGACATCAACATCACACAGTCCCATGCAGGTGCCCGCTTCCAGCCAACGCATCAGATATTCGTAATGGCGGGGCAGGAACCCCTGTCGAAGCGGAATAACATTGGAGGCAGGAAACTGATGATTCATCATGCTCATGATGTCGGCCCTCTGACATATCCTATGCGTTAACAGCACGTCTCGACCGTAAGTCTTGCATGAGTGCTTGCCAAACTGAATCTGTCGCAGGAAGCCGAAGAATGAGGCAGAAATTGCCAAGCGTGACAAAAAAGCAATGCTTTGTTGCGCTTTAGAGTCGTTAATTGACCATTAATTGTTCAATTGCCTATTCCATCGGCGGTGCAGCCATAACCAGCTGCCCGGATGTTGGCGTATTTTTTGTTCAATGTAATCGTTGACCTGCTGCGTCAGTAGCAACTGATCCTGCTTGCGATCGCCCGTATCGGGCAGCGGCAGTGGCGGGGAAACATGAATGCGCAGGCGGGCTGGGCCTAGTCGTTCCACATATCCCGCAATGACCGGGCATTCCTGTCGCAGCGCCATTGCCGCCATCGCGCTGGCGGTCATTGCGGGCCTGCCAAAGAATCGGGCCTCGATTCCATCATTCATCTTCTGATCGACCAGCATCCCCAGATGGCCACCACGGATCAGGTGCGCCAGCGCCTGTCGCGCGCCGCGCGCACCCTTGGCAAACAGGGGTACGGCCTGTCCCATCGCCTCGTTACGCAGATCGCATAGCATCCGGTCCACATAGGGGTTGTTCGGCGCACGGTAGAAGGAAGAGAATACCAGCCCATAGCGTGCCACAGCCGGAGGCAGCATTTCCCAGTTGCCGATATGCCCCGATACGAACATGACCGGTTTGCCTGTATCGGCCTGTGCGCGCAGATGTTCGGCGCCAACAACGTCCCATCCGGGGCCGGATGCCGGATTTTGTGGAAGCTGTGCAATGTGGGGAAGTTCGCCGGCATTACGGCCGATATTTTCCCACATGTCGCGGATGATTCGCGCCCGTGAACGACGGCCCAGATGTGGCATGACATAGCGCAGGTTGGCATCAGCCACTTTTGAAACCGGCAGCCACGGGCCAAGCATGCGGCAGGTCCGGCCCGCCACGTTGGATGCCTGTTCCGGCCGCATGCGCCGTAATATGGCAAGCAGGCCAGACAGTAGCGCCGCCTCTATCTTCATATGGCGCGGTGGCGGCCTGTCATGCGCCGGGGTCACTGCCCGGCCTTTCGCAACCAGGTATCCAGCAGGCGTTCGGGCACCTGTGGGTCGGTCCAGCAGAGTGAAACCCCGATGGCTGTGACCTTTGCCTGAAAATCGGGGGGCAGGCGGACAAAATCCTTGGGCGTCGTAACCAGTCGGGCGTTCATCGCGTGTGCGGTCTTCAATAATTGTGCCAGTTCGGCAGGGTGATAGGGGTGGTGGTCGGCAAAGGCGACGCTCTGTCGCATATCAAGGCCCAGGCGGCGTATCCCGTCGAAGAATTTGGAAGGCCGTCCGATTCCCGCGAATGCCACGACATGGCAGCCCGCAGGCAGATTGCTTCTTTCCTGCTGCAATGTCGCATGATGGCACGGCAGGTGGGGGGCAAGGTTGCCGAGCACGCCGGTCCGGTCCTCACCGATCAGCAGCACAGCCTGCGCGCGTGACAGGCCGGACGATACGGGTTCACGCAATGGTCCGGCCGGAAGCACGCGTCCATTACCGAATCCCTGATGGCCATCCACCACCACGATGGAAAAATCACGCCGCAGGCCGGGATTTTGCAGCCCGTCATCCATAATCAGGCAATCAGCCCCGTCCGCGATCGCAAGGCGTGCGGTCTGTGTCCTGTCCGCCCCGACATAGCACGGGGCCACCTGTGCCAGCAGCATGGCTTCGTCGCCCACATCGCGTGCCGTATGCATCCCGGCCTGTACCCGCACGGAATGGCGTATGTCGCCCCCATATCCCCGTGTCAGGAATGCAACCCGGCGATGACGGGTAACAAGTCGGCGTCCAAGGTCCAGTGCTACTGTCGTCTTGCCGGTTCCCCCTACCGTCAGGTTGCCGCAACACAGGACGGGCACCGGTGCGCACCATGGGTGGCGGCGCTGACGCAGGGTGCCAATGGCAGCATAGAGCCATGACGCAGGGGAAAGCAGCCCTGCCGGAAAATCGTGCCCCCCGGCCCGCCAGTCCCAAAAGCGTGGAGCGCGCATCAGTGATACACCGCCTTTATGATCCCTGTGGCGACACGTCGGGCGACCTGCGTATCATTGGCTGCCACGCACTGGCTTGCCCTGATGGCGTCGCGCAACCTGTTCTGGTGGGAAAGCATGTCCACCACCCAATGCGCCAGTTCATGCGCATTGGTCACATATGTCACGGCCGCGCCCAGCGTCATGAACGCCTGCCGGAAATTGGCGATCGACGGGCCGCTTGCCAATGCGTTGCCAAGGCGTGCTGGCTCCATCGGGTTGTGGCCACCCCCCTGTGGGGCAGGCAGCAGGCTGTTCCCCATCAGGACCGGGCAATGCAGTGCGTAAAACAGGCCCATCTCCCCCATGGTGTCGCATATCCATATGCTGTCCTGTTCGCCGGGAACCTGCCCCAGGGCGCGACGCGGGATGTCTTGCCGCACCATTTGCATCACGGCTGCCCCGCGTTCGGGATGGCGTGGTATCAGGATCGTCAGCAGGTTTGTAACATGCTCGCGCGCCAGGGAGGCTGCATGCAGGATGATTTCCTCTTCGCCTGGATGCGTGGAGGCCGCGATCCAGACGAGACGCTGGCCAATCTGGCGTCGCAGCAGCGCAAGGTCCGTGTCTGCCTGTGGGGGCGGGGCTGCGTCCTTGAGGTCGCCAAGCACCGTGATGGTGTCGCGTCCCAAGATATGGAAACGTTGTGCATCCTCTGCCGAACGGGCGCATGCCCATGTCAGCCTGCGTAACATGGCGCCGATCAGGCAGGGCAGGCGTCGCCACATGGCGAAGGATCGATCGGACATGCGCCCGTTTATCAGGAGTACGGGGACATGGTCATGCAGGCAGGCCGCTGTCATGTTCGGCCATAACTCGCTTTCCGTAAGTATTGCGGCGTCGGGGTGCCAATGGCGCACGAACCGACGCATCCACGCGGGTACGTCCAGCGGTACGAACTGATGGATGATCCGTCCCCCATGGGGCAGTCCGTGCATGCGTTGGGACAGCAGGGCTGCTGACGTGGTGGTGGCCGTGGTGACAAGGAAATGCAGGTCCGGCCGGTCATGGTGTAATGCAGCGATGACGGGGAGTATGGAGAGGGTTTCACCCACGCTGACAGCATGCAGCCATAATAACGGCCCGTCAGGGCGCGGGCGGGTTGCGATCCCCTGCCGTTCGCCCACGCGCGCGGCGATTTCCTTGCCCCTGCGAACGCGCCGCGCAAGATGGATACGCAATATGGGGGCAAGCATCGTCGCCACCCCCGCCCACGCGGCGAATGACAGGTGGCCGCATATCCTGTCGCGGAATGTCAGGCTGCACGGTTGCGGTACATGCGTTTGCATGTTCTTGCGGTAGCATGGGGGATGCCGGGGCGAAAGTGCAAGCTGGTGTGCTCTTTACCCCGGCATTCCTTCAGGCATCAAGAAAGCGGCGCAGGCCAAATCCCTGCGACTTTTCGTTCAGGACGGAAGGCTGATACGCCACGGTAAAGCGTGTATGCGCCTTTTCCCATACGGAGGGGTCGGCATTTTCAGCGATTTCGACCGTAGTGATGCCACAGCGCAGCATAAATTCGTACTGGTCAGGCAGGGCATGCCCCGTTGCGCGGATTTCTTTGGTGAAGTGCAGATGCTCACGCAGGGCGCGGGCCTGGGTAAAGGCGCGTCCATCGCGAAAGCCCGGAAAGTCCACATTGACCAGCCCAAGGCGCGGCAGCACGGTGTTCAGGGTCGCCACATCCGTGTCGGGATTCAGGCGTACGCCCACTGGTGCGGCACCAGGGCGCGCCAGTGCTTCTTCCACCCGGGCGAATGATACGATGACCGCCCCGTCGGCAGGACAGGGGGCATCATCAGGGACATGTACCCAGTCATCTGCGACGATCCGGCCATTTTCAAGCAGGGGCATAGACAGCATCCTTGAAGACGGCAGCGCCAAGCCGCCGATAGGTATCAACAAACCGTTCGCCGTCGTGTCGATGCACCAGATACGCATCAATCAGCGCCGCGATGGCGTCCACGGTTTCGTCCTCTGGCAGGGCCGGGCCGATGATCTGGCCAATGGCGGCATCATTTTCACCCGACCCGCCCAGCGTAAGCTGGAAATATTCCTCCCCGCGCTTGTCCACGCCAAGGATGCCGATATGGCCCGCATGGTGATGCCCGCAGGCATTGATGCAGCCGGAGATATTGATGCGCAATGCGCCGATGCGTTCCTGCAGGCCGGGATCGGCAAAGCGTGCGCTGAGCTTTTGTGCAATGGGAATGGAGCGCGCATTCGCCAGGGAGCAGTAATCCAGTCCCGGGCAGGCGATGATGTCCCCCACAAGGCCGATGTTCGGCGTTGCCAGTCCCGCCGATGCGAGTTCCTGCCACAGCGCCTGTAACTGGTCCTGCCGCACATGGCCCAGCACGACATTTTGCATGTGGGTAATGCGGATTTCGCCAAAGCTGTAACGTTCGGCAAGCCCGGCGATGATATCCATCTGATCCGCCGTGGCGTCACCGGGAATTCCGCCATCGGGTTTGAGCGAAATGACCGCAGAGATGAAACCGGCGACCCTGTGCGGATGCGTGTTGGTGCGCACCCAGCGGTCAAAGGCGGGAGTACTGGCACGACTGGCCTGCAATTTCTGTGCCGCATCGGCGGGGGCATGCAGGTCGGGCACGGCGAAACGTGCGCGAATGCCCGTGACAATGGCGGGGTCCAGCCGATAGCGCGCCCGGTCCATCCGTGCGAATTCGGCTTCGACCTCTTCACGAAAACGCTCGATCCCAAGGGCCTGCACAAGGATCTTTATGCGGGCCTTGTACATGTTATCCCGACGCCCGTGCGCGTTATAGACACGCACGATCGCCTCCAGCCATGCAAGGAGATCCTCTTCCGGCAGGCCATCATGCAGCAGGACGCCAATGACCGGCGTGCGTCCCAGCCCGCCACCGACATATACATCGAACACCGCGCGACCGTCATCGCCGGGGCGGGCGATCAGGCCGACATCGTGGAAACGTGCCGCCACCCGGTCATGGGGGCTGCCGGTGATGGCGAACTTGAACTTACGCGGCAGGAAGGAAAATTCCGGGTGCAGGGTGGACCACTGGCGCAGGATTTCCGCATGGATGCGCGGGTCCAGAACCTCGTCCGCCGCAGCCCCCGCGAATTCGTCGCATGTCACGTTACGGATGCAGTTGCCGCTGGTCTGGATGGCATGCATGTCCACAGCCGCCAGTCGGGCAAGGATATCGGGTGTATCCTCCAGACGTATCCAGTTGAACTGCAGGTTCTGCCGGGTGGTGAAATGCCCGTAATCCCGGTCATAGGTGCGCGCAATCTGCGCCAGTTCGCGCATCTGCGCCGCACCAAGCATGCCATAAGGGATAGCCACACGCAGCATATAGGCGTGCAGTTGCAGGTACAGGCCGTTCATCAATCGCAATGGCTTGAACTGGTCCTCGGTCAGGTCGCCAGCGATACGGCGCGCCACCTGGTCGCGGAACTGCTCCACCCGTTCACGCAGGAACGTGCGGTCCACCTGGTCATAGGCATAACGGCCAACGGCTGGGGCCAGGGCTGTGTCAGGCATGGGGGGTATCCTCATGTGAGGGGACGAAGTGTGGATGCACGGTGGGGCCAAAGGCGCGAATGCGTTCCCGCACCGTAAGCGGGGTGATCCCCGCCGCCTGATCCGCAAGCTGTACGCCGTAAACGCCCACGACGCCCTGATCCTGCTGGTGGCGGGCGGTATCGGCGATTACGGTTTCAATCCGGTCGTTCGGCCATGTCGCGGCGCAGGCAATATCCACGGACCATGTTCCCTGATCCGTCAGCCAGACGATCCGCCCATCAAGCAGGCGATTGGCCGTGATGACGCTTGAGCCTGCTGTTGTGCGGCGGTTGTTCCTGACATCCACTTCTGGTCAATCCCTTTCAGGCGAGGCAGGCGGCATATTCCACCCTTATGGATGGAGGCATGCTTAATTCATACAGTTATGTGTGTATATTTTATATTTACGCATAAATCCAGATATATCGACCGGCATGACCATGGTGACGGACCATCCCGCAAAGGGGCGGGCAGGGCGGTGGAAGGTGCCCATCCGCCCCGTCCGCCCCATCCCTCAGGCGTTGCCGGAAGTGGGCTGCGTCAGCGCGGTCGTCTGGGTGATGAACGTGACAAGGTCACGTGCGCTCTCGGACGGGTCGCGCTTTTCTGTCACCAGACGCAGTGCCGGTTTATCGGGGGCCTCATACGGGGCATCAATCCCGGTAAAGCCGGTAATCTTTCCCGCGCGGGCCGCTGCGTAAAGTCCCTTCGGATCACGTGTCTCACAGGTTTCCCGTGGGGTGTCGATGAACACCTCATGGAACCCGTCCCCCACGATCTGGCGTGCGCATTCGCGATCCGCAAGGGTGGGAGAGATCAGGGCAACCAGCACGACCTGCCCACTGTCGGCCAGGATACGCGCCACGGCCGCCGCGCGACGGACATTCTCGCGCCGGTCCGCTTCGCTGAAGCCAAGGTCCGAACACAGGCCCGCGCGCAGCGTATCCCCATCCAGAACCGAAACATCGACCCCGCGTGAGAAAAGCTGCATTTCCGCCGCACGGGCGATCGTGCTCTTGCCCGCACCAGGCAGGCCGGTCATCCAGAACACGCCACCACGATGCCCCTTGGCCTGGGCGCGGTCCCATGTCGATACCGTGCTGCCGGTCGGGTGGATTGCCCTTGTCCCGGCGGCGATGTCCGCAACACCGATCAGCGGCACACCGCCGACGATCTGCTGGTTGCGGTCCACCAGTACGCCACGCCCGTCCGCCGTTCCCGGCACGAAGGGATCGAACTGCATCGTTTCGGACACCGCCAGCGTGATTTCGGCAAAGCCTTCGGGCGGGACGATATCGGCAGGATGTTCGGTCAGGTCCTCCAGCCGCACGACGGAATCAATGGATGCGACCGTTACCTGATGTTCCGCCGTCGCCAGGCGCAGGCGGAAGCTTTCCCCCACACGCAACGGTTCCTGACGCAGCCAGAACAGGCGCGCACGCACGCGCGCGCTGCTCAACGGGGCTTCGTCAGGCGGGAACAGGAGGTCGCCGCGATCGGGGATCACATCGGGTTCCAGCGTGATGGCCACCGATTGTCCCGCGATGGCAGTGGTCTGTGGCGCGGTATGCCAGCTTTCGATGGTGGCAACGCGGGCCACCGTGCCATGGCGTCCGATCACCACGCTGTCACCGATATGGATGCTGCCGCGTTCGATACGGCCAACAACAACGCGTTGCGTATCAAAGCGGTAGACGTCCTGCACCGGCAGGCGCAGCGGCAGGTCGGCACGTGACGAAGGCGACGGGACAAGGGCCAGGGCCTCGGTCAGGGTGGGGCCTTTGTACCAGGCCATCCGTTCCGAACGCGATGCGATATTGTCGCCTTCGCGCGCGGAGGCCGGCACGAACAGGGTCGGTTCAATCTCCAACTGCTTGAGCAGGGCGGCCACGCTCTTTTCCGAGGCGGTGATTTTCGCTTCGTCATAATCCAGCAGATCGACCTTGTTCATCAGGACGATCACGTGGCGGATGCCGATCAGGCGCAGCAGCATCGCATGGCGGCGGGTCTGTTCCTGTGCGCCTTCGGCGGCGTCAATCACCAGCACGGCCGCTTCGGCATCGGCGGCGCCCGTGATCATGTTGCGCAGGAACTGCCGGTGGCCCGGTGCGTCCACAATGACGAACTGCCTGTGTCCCAGACGGAAGGGAATGCGCGTGGAATCGACTGTCACACCCTGATCACGCTCGATCTGCAGGCTGTCGAGCAGGAAGCTCCATTCAACCGCCAGGCCACGCTTGGTGCTGGATTCAATGATCTGCGCCACACGTCCGTCAGGCAGGCTGTCAGTGTCGTAAAGCAGCCGCCCGATCAGGGTGGATTTGCCATGATCCACATGCCCGACGATGACGATCGGTGTCGCTGCCTCCTGCGAGGCGGGAGGGGAAATCGTATTCATGTCCTTGATACTCCGCTCGGCCCGACGTTCACAGATAACCGGCAACGCGAAGACGCTCGAACGCATCTTCGGATTCATGGTCCATTGCGCGGCCCGCCCGTTCCGACGTGCGCGAGGTTTCCAGTTCGGCAATCACTTCGGCCACGGTGCTGGCATTGCTTTCCACCGGGCTGGTGATGTCCTGATCCCCAAGGGAGCGATAACGCTTGCCGTCCTTGGCGAAATACAGGTCAACCAGCGGAATGCCCTCGCGCTCAATATAACGCCAGATGTCGATCTCACGCCATGACAGCAGGGGATGGACACGGATATGCATGCCCGCTTCATGCGGGGTTGCATACTGGTCCCAGAATTCGGGGGGCTGGTTGCGCACATCCCATTTGTGGCCTGCACCACGGGGGCTGAAGACGCGTTCTTTCGCTCGGGTGGCCTGTTCATCGCGGCGGATACCTGCGATGACGCCTGCAAGCTTGTGCTTTTCGATCATCGCGGCAAGGCCGGCCGTCTTGCGCGCGGCGGACCGTGCGGCAGGCGGCAGGGTCGGGTCGATCTCTTCCACGGCCGGGCAGTCGCCAAGCAGCAGGTCGAGGTTCCACTTCTTGGTATATTCGTCGCGGAACTGGTACATTTCGGGAAATTTCTTGCCGGTATCGACATGCATGACCGGAAACGGCACGCGACCAAGGAAAGCCTTGCGCGCAAGCCATACCATCACGTTGGAATCCTTGCCCAGCGACCAGAGCATCGCCAGTGGCTTGAGCTTGCGATAGGCCTCGCGGAGGATGAAAATGCTCTGCGCTTCGAGCTGATCGAGATCGTCCATGGACTTACAGACCTTCCTTTCCGGGGAAGAAGGAGTGGCGGGATGATAAGGTTAAAGACAGGTTTACCATAAAAGCGGGTGCCCTTGCCGTAAGGGTCAGGAGGCCTTGCGGACGTGGATGCCGCATTCGGTCTTGTTCTGACCCGCCCAGCGCCCGGAACGCGGGTCCGCATCCGCACCCACGGGCAGGGTGCATGGCGCGCAGCCGATCGAGGGATAACCGCGCAGGCTGAGCGGATGGCGCGGCAGGTTCCTGCGCGTCATTTCCGCATCCAGTTCCCGCGGTGTCCAGCGGGCCAGCGGATTGATCTTGATACGACCGTCATCGGCGTTTTCCACTAGTGGCAGGTTGGCGCGTGTGCTGGCCTGTGTGCGTTTGCGCCCGGTAATCCATCCGTCAAACGGGATAAGAGCTTCGTCAAGGGGTTCGACCTTGCGCAGGGCGCAGCACGCATCGGGGTCAAAAGCCCATAATTGCCTTTCGGGGTCGCGGTTCTGGATCTGGGTGGGGGCGGGGTGGATATCGCGCACATTGGTCAGGCCAAGAAAGCGTGCAAGATCCTGCCGGTATTCCAGCGTTTCGGGAAAATGCTGCCCGGTCTGCAGGAACAGGACGGGGACCGCCGGATCAATTTCGGCGGCGAGGGCCAGCAGGACGGCGGATTCCGCACCAAAGGAGGACACCAGCCCGATACGTCCACGCAGCGTACCCGTCAGGGCAATCCGCATGACATCATGTGCGGTATTCCCCTCGGCCTGCAGGGATCGTATAATTGACGGATCAACCTGCACCTTGCGATCTCCCTCCGCAGTTCACGATATTTAATCGTTAATTGGGGAGGAGTTAATCACTAATCCCCATGCATGCAAGGGGAATGATATATATTCTTCATTGTCTGCATGGCAAGCATCCTGCTCTGGAGTGCCTTATTGCACTATTTTTAACTGTGCATTAACGGCTCATGAAAACGGATAGTTTCCCGTTTTCCAGCACATGGCGTGTCACACCGCCAAGGATCATCTGGCGCAGGCGGGAGTGTGAGTAGGCCCCCATGACCATCATATCCGCATTGAAATCGTGGCATGCCTCCAGCAGGGCGGCGCCCACGCCGCGGCCATCTGCGTGGAATTCATGCATGGTCGTGTCCACGCCATGGATGTCCAGGTAATGTTTGACGTGCCGCGCTTCCGGGCCAAGCCTTTGGTAGCTGCGGCTATACAGGATGCGTACTTCCTCTGCTTCCACAATCCACGGCAGGGCATGACGCAGGGCGGTTGCGGCCTCTGTCGTGCCATTCCATGCGATGCAGATGCGTCGCCCCACGCTGACGGGGCGTTCGATGGGGGCGACGACAACGCAGCGCCCGCTGTCGAACAGGGTGGCATGCAGGGCGTCAGAGGAGGAGACCTGTCCGCTGGCCCCGGTGTTGCGCACGATGACGATATCTGACATCCGCGCCTGATGTGCGACAACGGTGTACATGTTGCCCGCCATGGCTGTGAAGCTGGCGCTTGGCCTGTCCATCGGAATGGTCGAAAGCGCGGAGCGCGGCGCAACAATCGGCAGGCCAGCCCCCTCGATAAAGGTATGAAATGCCTGGCGGACCTCTTTCAGGTGCCCCGCGCTTTCATGCAGGGCGGCTGCGATCATTTCCTGCACCATGGCGCCCGACAGGCCTTCGCCTGCCATGGGGCTGACTTCCTGCCAGTCGCTGCCGACATGCAGTCCGGCGATATGGGCGTTGAAACGCTGGGCGAACATTACCCCGATTGCAAGGGCGCTCCCGGCATTTTCCGCGCCGGACAAAGGCAGCAATATCTTGCGGATGTGCATGGACGCCCCTTTCGTATCCGTTCCTGTTTTTCGTGTCGTATAAAACTCACTCTTTCAGGAAACGGATAAGAACGCCGCAAGTTCAGGGATAAAGACGCTGCCGGGTCCAGTCTGTCCCGGCCGTACGGGTCCATGTTGCGCGGTCATGCAGGCGATGGGGACGGTCCTGCCAGAATTCGAAGCTGTCCGGCACCAGGCGAAAGCCGCTCCAGTTGGCGGGACGCGGGATCTGGGTATCCTCGGTGGGATAACGGTCTTCCAGATTCCGCAGCCGTGCTTCGAACACGGCCCGGTCCGGCAGGGGGTGTGACTGTTCTGACGCAATGGCGCCCAGGCGGGATATCCGGCTGCGGCTTGCGAAATAAGCATCAGCCTCTGCCGGGGTGACGGGTTCGACGGGGCCTTCGATACGGATCTGGCGGCGGATGCTTTTCCAATGGAACAGCAGGGCCGCATGGGGGTTGGCCTTCAGCTCGGCCGCCTTGCGGCTGTTGAGGTTGGTGTAGAACACGAACCCCCGCCGGTCAGCACCCTTGAGCAGGATCATCCGCACCGACGGCAGTCCCTGCGGTGTGGCCGTGGTCAGCGCCATGGCGTTAGGGTCATTGGGTTCATGCGCCACTGCGTCGCGCATCCAGGCATCGAACAGGGCGAAAGGGTCCGCATCAAGGTCAATCAGCTTGGTGGTCATGTGTGTTTATCCGGTCTGGGGACCACGTTATGACAGGCGGGGCATGGTCCGGTACGAAACATATCGAAATATAAGGTAAATTACGACGGCGGGATTAATCGCTACAATTCCACGCACCGGACCTTGTCCGATGCTTCGGCTTGTGCGACCACCATGCCGAAATTTCATACGCCATTCACCACCAAGGGTAGTAGCATGTCAGACGCCGCGGCCAAAATCTCCGCTACAGGTTCTTTGATGAAAGGCAAGCGCGGACTTGTCATGGGCGTCGCGAACGACCGCTCCATCGCGTGGGGTATCGCCCGCGCCGTGGCGGAGCAGGGCGGCGAACTGGCCTTCACCTATCAGGGGGAGGCATTGGGCAAGCGGGTGCGGCCGCTGGCTGAATCTGTGGGATCAAGCCTTGTCCTGCCGTGTGATGTCAGCGATGACGCGGCCATCGACGCCACCTTCGCCGCGATCGAGAAGGAATGGGGGCAGATTGATTTCGTGGTGCATGCGATCGGCTGGGCCGACAAGCAGTTCCTGCGGGGCCGGTATGTCGACACCCCGCGTGAGGCATTCCTCAAGGCGCTCGACATTTCATGCTATTCCTTTACCGCGGTGGCGCGTCGTGCCGCACGCCTGATGAAGTCTGGTGGTTCGCTGCTGACCCTGACCTATCTGGGGGCGGAGCGTGTCATGCCGCATTACAACGTGATGGGCGTGGCCAAGGCCGCGCTGGAGGCTTCGGTCCGTTACATGGCGGTGGACCTTGGCGCCGATGGCATCCGTGTCAACGGCATCTCGGCAGGGCCGGTCATGACGCTGGCGGCCAATGGCATCGGGGACTTCCGCTATATCCTGAAATGGAACCAGTACAACTCCCCGCTGGAACGTAATGTTTCGCTGGAGGAAGTGGGTGGTGCGGGTCTTTACATGCTGTCCGACCTGTCGGGGGGGGTGACGGGGGAAATCCACCATGTCGATTCGGGATATCATATCGTGGGCATGAAAAATCCCACGGCCCCTGACATGACCGTCGCGGGAAGCTGAAACCACCAGCACGGCAGGGCATAGCACGATGTCGTACAATACCTTCGGACACATGTTCCGTGTCACGACCTGGGGTGAAAGCCACGGGCCGGCGATTGGCTGCGTAGTTGATGGATGCCCGCCGCGCCTGTCGCTGAGCGAGGCGGACATCCAGCCCTGGCTGGACCGCCGCAGGCCGGGGCAGTCGAAATTCACGACACAGCGGCAGGAAGCGGACAGGGTGGAGATCCTGTCCGGTGTGTTCGAGGGGCAGACAACAGGGACGCCGATTTCCCTGGTGATCCATAATACCGATCAGCGGTCGCGTGATTATGGCGATATTGCCGGACGGTACCGTCCCGGCCATGCCGATGTTACCTATGACCGCAAATACGGCATCCGTGATTATCGTGGCGGGGGGCGTTCGTCCGCACGGGAAACGGCGATGCGTGTTGCCGCTGGCGCCGTGGCGCGCAAGGTGCTGGGACAGGGGATCCGTATCCGCGCGGCCCTGGTGCAGGTCGGTGCGCACAAGGTGGAACGCGCGCGCTGGGACTGGGACCTTGTGTCGCGCAACCCGCTGTTTTGTCCTGATCCGGTTGCTCTGGTGCAATGGGAAGACCTGCTGGCGGATGTGCGTAAGGCCGGTTCTTCCATCGGTGCGGTGATCGAGGTTGTGGCCGAAGGTGTGCCCCCGGGGCTTGGCGCACCGATCTATGGCAAGCTGGATTCCGATCTTGCCATGGCGTTGATGAGCATCAATGCCGTCAAGGGGGTTGAAATCGGCGAAGGTTTTGCCGCGGCTGCCCTGACGGGGGAAGAAAATGCCGATCCGATGCGCATGCGCGACGATATGCTGGAGTTCGCCTCCAACCATGCGGGCGGCATACTGGGCGGGATTTCCACGGGGCAGCCTGTCATCGCGCGTTTCGCCGTCAAGCCGACAAGTTCGATCCTGACCCCCGTGCCGTCAGTCACGCGATCGGGCGAAAACGTGGATGTCATGACAAAGGGGCGCCATGACCCGTGTGTCGGTATCCGCGCCGTGCCGGTGGGCGAGGCGATGATGGCCTGTGTACTGGCCGATCACCTGCTGCGGCACAGGGGACAGGTGGGAAGCTGAACTCTACAGGGCGTTTATGAGGCCCGGTCCCGACACGGGGGATCAGGTGATGTCGCCTTATCTGGGGATAAAGGCGACCCTTGGCGTCTTGGTGAATTACTGTTCCAGCACGATTTCAAGCGTGATGGGGGCGTTCAGCAGTTTGGAGATCGGGCACCCGGTCTTGGCCGTATTGGCCAGTTCGCTGAATGCGGCGAAGTCGATGTCCTGCACCGTTGCATGCAGGTCCAGATGCACGGCAGTCACCGCAAACCCGTCATCCTTCTTTTCCAGCGTTACGGTGGATTTGGTTTCCAGCAGATCCGCCGTGATGTTCTTGCTGCCCAGAACGCCGGAAAGCGCCATGGCGAAGCATGCCGCATGCGCCGCACCGATCAGTTCTTCGGGGTTGGTGCCGGGTGTGGCCTCAAAGCGGGTGTTGAAGCCATAGGGTTGCTTGGACAGGGCACCGCTTTCGGTCGAGACGTTTCCCTTCCCATCCTTCAGGCCACCGGTCCACTGTGCCGTGCCGTATTTCTTGATTGCCATGATGTCATGCTCCGTCTGCTGGGGAAGGCTACGACCGTGGGAGGTCGGTCGTAGCAAGGACATCGCGTTATAACGGTCATATGTCATGAAGGTTGAGAGTGCCGGTGTCACGCTGCTGTGATGGGCAAATGCGACTGCCTGTCGGGCGGGGGCATTCCTGATATGGAAATCTTGCGCATGTTGCGTGCAGATGCCATACCGCTGCACCCTGAGTTCGCAGGGGATCGGGGCATGGCGACCTGTCCATGTCACGTGTTGACGGGATGCCGGCTTGACCATGGACCAGACCGTTTCCGCATCGTACCTTTCGCATCAGCATGTGGCGTTTCCCGACGGCCTGATGCTTGAATGCGGCTTCCACCTTGCCCCGGTAGAGGTGGCCTATCGCACTTATGGCACGCTTTCGCCCCGCCGTGATAATGCGATCCTCATCTGCCATGCCCTGACGGGGGATCAGTATGTGGCCGAACCACATCCCCTGACGGGAAAGCCGGGATGGTGGAGCCGCCTTGTCGGGCCGGGCCTGCCGATTGATACGGATCGCTTCTTCGTCATCTGCATCAATGTTCTTGGTGGGTGCATGGGGAGCACCGGGCCGCGTTCCCCGCGGCCATGTCCTGATGGCCGGTGTGAACCGTGGGGCACGGATTTTCCGCCTATCACGATTCGCGACATGGTGCAGGCGCAAAAGCTGCTGATCGACCATATGGGCATTACCCGACTGTTCGCGGTGCTTGGTGGTTCCATGGGGGGAATGCAGGTGCTGGAATGGGCGGCTGCTTTTCCAGAAATGGTGTTCGCCGCGATCCCGATTGCGACAGCGCCCTTTCATTCCGCACAGAATATCGCCTTTAACGAGGTCAGCCGACAGGCGATCTTCGCCGATCCGCAATGGTATGGTGGCCGGTACTGGGAACATGACGCGATCCCGGCACGCGGGTTGGCGGTTGCGCGGATGATGGCGCACATCACCTACCTGTCCGAAGAGGCGCTGAACCGTAAATTCGGGCGACGCGTCCGCAGCGCCCCACAGGGCACAGGGGCCAATCCAGGTTCCCTGTTCGGGGAGATGTTCGAGGTCGAAAGCTACCTGCGGCATCAGGGGTCCACCTTTGTCCGCCGTTTTGACGCCAATTCGTATCTGACCATTACCCGGGCCATGGATTACTTTGACATCGGGGCGGAGTATGAAGGCGACCTGTCGCGACCGTTCCGGGGAACGCATACGCGCTTTTGCATTGTCTCGTTTTCTTCAGACTGGTTGTTCCCCACGTCACAGGCACGGCTGCTGGCGCGTGCGCTGAACCGGGTCGCGGCCAATGTTTCCTTTGTCGAGATCGACAGCGACAAGGGGCATGATGCTTTCTTGCTTGATGAACCTGATCTTGACCGCACCATCCGGGGATTTGTGGCCGGGGCGGCAGAATATGCGCGGATTGCCTGACCATGCGTCTTGACCAGAAACTGATCGCCGGGATGATCCGGCCGGGGACGAGGGTGCTTGATATCGGCAGTGGTGACGGACTGCTGTTGGATTACCTGTTCCGCGTCAGTGGATGCGATGCGCGCGGGATCGAGATCGACATGCAGGAGGTCACGCGTTCGGTCGCGCACGGGTTGCCGGTCATGCATGGGGATGCCGATCATGACCTGGAACACTATCCCGATGATGCGTTTGATTATGTGGTGCTTCAGCGTACGTTGCAGGCCGTCGAACGCCCTCGTGAGGTATTGCGCCAGATGCTGCGGATCGGGCGTCATGCCATCGTGTCGTTCCCGAATTTCGGTCACTGGCAGCTTCGCTTCAAGCTGTTGCTAAGCGGACGCATGCCGATGACGGCGGTGTGGGATACGCCATGGTATGAAACCCCCAATATCCATCCCTGCACGATTCTGGATTTTTTGACCTTGTGTCGTGACGAAGGCTACGTTGTGCAGGAATGGATGGCCGTGGATGAGGATGGGGAACGTGCGCCATGGCGGCGTTCCATCCGGTTGGCCAACCTGTTCGGGGAACAGGCACTGTTCCTGCTGCGTCGCGGGGATACGCATCGCGGCGCATCGGGAACAACGTGACGTCCCGGACATAAATCAGGACAGAAGGGAACAAGGTCATGGATACATTCGAGGCAATCCGCACGCGTCGCGCAATAAGGGCATATGATCCTACCTATCGCCTTGAGGAGACCGAACTCACGACGCTGCTGCATGCGGCCAGGCATGCGCCCAGTGCCTTCAACATTCAGCATTGCCGGTACGTCGTGGTGAAGGACCCGGCCCTGCGCGCGGAACTGCGCAAGGTGGCGTGGGATCAGGCACAGGTCACAGATGCGTCCGTGCTGGTGGTCGTATGTGCCGACATGGCGGCATGGAAAAAGGACCCGGCCCGTTATTTCAACGGCGCCCCCACGGAGGTGCAGGCCCAGATGGCGGGCATGATCCGTGATTATTACCTGGGGCGTGAACAGGTGCAGCGTGATGAAACCATGCGCAGCGCGGGCCTTGCGGCACAGACGCTGATGCTGGCGGCGACGGCACGCGGATACCAGACCTGTCCCATGGATGGATTTGACTATGACGCCGTGGGAAAGCTGATCAACCTGCCGCACGACCATGTAGTGGCGATGTTCGTCGTGATCGGCCGTGCCACGCAGGACGCACTGCCACGCGTGGGCGCCCTGCCTGATGCCGAAGTCATCCTTACCGATCGTTTCCCATCCTGAATTCCATTCCCATCACCGCGCCCGACAGGGTGGGGTAATGGAAAAAACTTGCGGGCATGGACACAAACCGATAGAAGCCGCGCCAAGGGACGGACCGCGCCTGTCCCGGTTGCTGGTATGTAGGCGCGTGTCCTTGACGCGGGGGACACGACAGAAGCGACAGGACCAGTTACATCCCGACACCTGATACTTTGCGACGACAGACGGCCGCCCCGCGCGAACCGGCAGGGGCAGGTCTTGTGTTCCTTCATCAGGTTTTTCCGGACGCGCATGCTGTCGTGACGTTTCCGGCCATATTTCCTTGCGCCAGGAGGCGCTTTTCATGACAACGTTCGCCGATCTTCATCTTGCGGAGCCGCTGCTGCGTGCCCTCAACGAGGAAGGCTATACCACGCCCACCCCGATTCAGGCTGGTGCAATCCCCTATCTGCTTCAGGGGCGTGACCTGCTCGGGCTGGCGCAGACCGGCACTGGCAAGACGGCGGCCTTCGCGCTGCCGATCCTCAATCACCTGCTGACCAGCAAGGGCCGCGCCCACCCCAAGGGGGCGCGTGCGCTGGTGCTTGCGCCGACGCGCGAACTGGCGTCACAGATCGCGGACAGCTTTGCTTCGTATGCGCGGCACATGAAGTTCACCCATGCCGTGGTCTTCGGTGGCGTGGGACAGGGACGACAGATCGAGGCCCTGCGTCGCGGCGTTGATGTGCTGGTTGCAGCTCCGGGCCGTCTGCTTGACCTGATGGGACAGGGGCATGTCGATCTTGCCGGGCTTGAGATTCTTGTCCTTGACGAGGCTGACCGGATGCTCGACATGGGCTTTGTCCGCGATATTCGCAAGATTGTCGCCACCCTGCCGACCGATCGCCAGACCCTGCTGTTTTCCGCGACGATGCCCAAGAGCATCTCCGAACTGGCGCATGGCCTGTTGCGTGATCCCGCCACGGTACAGGTGACACCGCCGTCCAGCACGGTGGACCGTATCCGTCAGGCTGTCATGTATGTGGACACGGGCAACAAGCGCGAGGCGCTGAAGCTGCTGGTGGACTCGCCCAAGGTTGAACGCGCTGTCGTATTCACCCTGATGAAGCATGAGGCCAACAAGGTTGCCGCGTTCCTGAATGAACATGGCATCACGGCGGAGGCCATCCACGGCAACAAGTCTCAGGGTGCGCGTGAACGTGCGATGTCGGGTTTCCGTTCCGGCGCGGTGAAGGTGCTGGTTGCCACCGATATCGCCGCACGTGGCATTGATGTCGATGACGTAACGCATGTCTTTAATTATGACCTGCCGAATGTTCCCGAAAGCTATGTGCACCGCATTGGTCGCACCGCGCGTGCGGGGCGTGATGGCTGGGCCGTTTCGCTGTGCGATGCAGAACAGCGTGCATGGTTGCGCGATATTGAAAAGACGATCGGTAAGAAGATTCCGGTCGTGTTGGAACATCCCTATCATTCCGAGGCGGCGGCTAATTCCACGATGCGTCCTCCGGTGCTGGGCGGTGGTGGTCGCGGGCGTGGCGGTCGCTCGGGCGGTGGCGGCGGCAATGGTCGCGGCGGTCGTCCCGGTGGTCATGGTGGTCCACGCAGCGGGGGGCGTCGCGTCGCCTGATGCGACAACGCGTCTGCTATGACGCAAAAGCCCGCATCCATCCCGGATGCGGGCTTTTTGTATTTAAACCTTCCCATGATGTATGGAAAAGTAACAACGAAAGTAAGTGCGGTCGTCTGTCAATATATTTCTGGTGTATTCAGTGGATGATGTCAGTAAAAACACCATGAGGCCAGATTATATATAAAATTATTCTTGCATTTGGGAGTTGCGCGGAAATATAAGGCAGATATTGCCTATATGGCAGCATCTCTTGGTCCGGCATTCCGGTTCACATATCGTCTATGTTTTGTGAAATAAAAACTTGGCCATTCAGAACGGCGCATGGCGGAGAGGGTGGGATTCGAACCCACGGTACGCTCACACGCACGGCGGTTTTCAAGACCGCTGCCTTCAACCGCTCGGCCACCTCTCCATAGAGGCTTGTTTAGCTAGGTATTCCGCTGCCGTCTAGGGGTGGGGCGTACAAAAACCGCTGTCTTCATGGGGCTTCTATGCCTGCCTCTGTGCCGACATGCAGCACAGGGTCCAACTCATCTGCTGTCAGGACGAACAGGTAGATCTCGGTCGTCGTGACCGAGATGTGCCCCCGATGGCGATTCAGCCGGTAGATGTCCCCACCGGCCTTAGAACCACCGGATGGCGCAGGTCACGGATGCGAAAGTGGGAAAACGGAATGCCCCTGGCTGCACACCATGCGGCGACGCAGCGCATGGTGTGTCCGTAATTCGAGGTCGCATTGCGATAGGCGACGATATCGCGGTTGGGGAACCCCTGACGATATGAACCGCCTGATCGTGTTGATGCGCATGGACCAGACGCCTCTTGCAGATCTGATGCTTGCGGATAGGCTGAATGGCGTGCAGAACACAGGCCTTGCACCGCGCGATATCGCCAACCGTGACAGCCAGTATATTGCGGCCGACACGTCTCACAGCCGCCTTGGTATCCTTGCGATTGGTGACAGTCCGATCGGATGGCGCAGGCCCTACCAGAATGCAGTCGCCCTCGGCCAAGGACCAGGCGATGGAGAGACCGAATTATGAAACATATTGCGCTGGCGCTTTCCCTGCTGGTTCCC
The DNA here is from genome assembly GCF_014843995.1 of Novacetimonas hansenii. Classification (NCBI taxonomy): domain Bacteria; kingdom Pseudomonadati; phylum Pseudomonadota; class Alphaproteobacteria; order Acetobacterales; family Acetobacteraceae; genus Novacetimonas; species Novacetimonas hansenii. Next base: position 1,659,893 of record NZ_CP062147.1, read on the forward strand.
ATCAGCGCGCAGGCGCGTTCCCCGGTGCCTCCATCCCAATGGACGCAGAACTATATCCCGTCGCTTGCGGATTGGAAGTCTGCACTGCTTTATAACGGGGTGCCGCTTGGGCAGGCGTTGGAAAATGAAATCCTGCGCGCCAGCGATGGGGAAGCGCTCAAGCTGAACAGGAATGATGACACTTCCATTAACCAGATCCTGACAACGCCAACAATCCATGGTGGCGCCGCAATGGGGCAGAGCCTGACGACACCGACCATCAATGGCGGCATCGCGACAGGGCAAGTGCTAAGCAGGCCTACGATTACGAACGGCACGGCAGTCGGGATGAATATCGGTGCATCCACCTCCACTCCGCTCAATGCTCCTGATGCACGCCTGGTGTCCGACAAGTTTGGGGAAGCCCTGTCTGTTCTGGATTTCGGGGCGAAATGTGATGGCAAGACCGATGATACGGTGGCCTTCAATGCGGCGACTGCTGCGGTTGCAGATACAAAAACCGGATCTGGTGGCAGTGTCCTGCATCACGTCCTTATCCCTGGTAAAGCCTGTGTCATTACCGGAACCGTCAATCTGCCGCGTGGGGTCTGGCTGTCGGGAACCGGTATGTCAGGATCAGAACTGATCTTTGGTGATAATTCCCAGATTCTTTTTACAGGGAATAACGTCACGAACTCATGGGTCGGAAGCCGATTGTCTGATCTGTATATTAACGTCAGCGGTGTAACATCGGCACAGAAATACCCGATTGATGCGGCCACCAATGCGCCTGTTTCATCCCAGATCGACCATCTTCAGATCGAGGGCGGTACATATTACGGGATCGACATGTCTGGGAACAATGTCACGGTCGATACCGTCTTCATTCAGGGTGTGAAAGCAGTCGGCATCCGTGTCGGGCATGGGTCGACAGGGGGGAATAATACGGACCCGAGGATCATCAATACCACGGTAAGTGGTGATTATTTCGCGGGCGCTACTAATGCGTCATCTGCCATTCTTACCGAAATACTGGATGCTGGTGGCCTGACGTTACAGAACAACGACATGGTTGGCGGAAAGATCGGGACCCTTATTAACCCGCAGGCAAAGCAGACCGTTTTTCATATGTTTGCATCCAATACGGTCCTTTCGGATTCCGCGCAGCAATATGGGATGGAAATTGATACGGAGGCCGCGACTTCGACAGCATCAGACATGAAATTCGATGGGTCATGGACCGCTAACGCGCAGAGTATGGATGTCGCCATCAATAATAATGGCGGGGGCAACGTCAATGGGTACATGTTCGTGGGGCATCGCTTCTACCTGGCGAATGGCGACGCATTCCATGCCGGGACGGGTGTGCAAAATGTTACCATAACAGGCAGCCAGTTCTGCGGTAACAGTTCTTCTGGAACAGGTGTTTTTATATCGAAGGGCGATTCAGGGTTCATTATCACGAACAACCGCATGCCCTCATCCTGTGGGGGCGAGGGGACAGGCAATTCTGCCATAGGGGTTTCAGCAGCAGGCGCAAACGACCATACGGTCATTGTCGGCAACGACATGAACGGCATCGCGTATCCGATCAATTTCACCGTCAGCGATGCGAACGTGGTGGCGGCAGAAATCGCGCATAACATCGGCCCGGACAGAACAATGTCCATTATCGCAGCATCGACCACATCGACACTTCCTGCGAATATCGCGGACTATGCCGAGTTTAATACGTCAGACGGGGCGACTGTGGAAACCTTGGTCGGCGGATGGTTTGGACGCCATGTATTCCTGCATAATCAGACAAGTGGTTCCATCACTTTCGGTACCAATGCAAATATCTGCAATCGCTATATCCTTGCGAAATATGCATATGTAGAGGCGATTTATACGCCGCGATCGTGCTGGTACCTGCACTGATGACGCGCATTCCATCCGGCCCGAATGCCGCCATCTCCTATCGTCCGGCTTTCGCTGCGGGCATTATCTCGCCCATGCTGTGCTTCCGATCGGATATGGAAAAGTAGCAGACGGACGCGTGTGAACTCACCAACTTCTTCGTGCATGTGCAATGTGGTGCCAGTGACCGGGCAGGTACACAACATATCGGTGTGGTGAAGGATGCGGTCAATCTGCTGCGTCTGGTATCTTGCGCCTACAATAACACACAGCTCTATGCGCTGGAGATGGGAAACGGATAGATACGCTCCATCTCTGATGGCGCGTATCTGACCAATGCTGACGGCAGTATGTATGAGCTCACCGAAACGGGACAGGGCGGTGTAATGGACGGGCGCTGATTATGTGCTCGGCTGGGGCTGGGGGCGATGCCTGCGCTGCATGGTGAAGGGTGGTCGGTCTGCTCAATAAACGAAACATTCCCCAGTGCAATCATCGTGGGCAACAGTATCGTCCTCGGTCCGGTACCCGCAGATTGGGAGGCACGGCAGTAACCTAAGAGAGTGTTTGAAAACAAGTGCTTGATAAAAAACAAGAAAATTTTTGGGTGCCGCCTTTTTCCAAAAAGGCGGCGTCTTCTGAAGCTTTTTAGAAAAAGCTTCACCAAAAACCTTTATAATTTCAGGGTGTTATCGAGCCTGACTTTTCAAGCAGTCTCTAAGCCCGGAAGAAGGACCCTGCCATCTATGTAGTAGCAGGCGATACCAATGCGACCTTGGTATGCATGCCCGTGTCCGTGTCCGTGTCCGTGTTCGGGGAGATGGGGCAGAAGATATGTGTCTTGTCCTTGGTGGGGGGCGCATTACCCTGTGTGCAAATATGGTACCGGTTTTGGCACGTACAAAATTAAGGAAGTAATGCATGATGTTTTACAGGACCGGGGTGTCTGGGCAGGGGGGCTTCGGTCCATGGTTCTGGTGGCAGGTGAACCGGGGCCTGCACGCAGGGGGGCGGGCATGAGCGAACACGACCCCGGCGCTCATCGCACTCCTGCTACAGTTCTTGCGCCCCAAGGCTGGTCGCCTGCGGTGATCCTGCTTCTTGGCGTGGCGGGGATGCTCGATTTCATAGACCGTTTTGTCTTCTCTGCCGCAAATGATGCGATCAAGCATGATCTTCACCTTTCTGATGCCACGGTGGGGCTGTTGGGCGGGACTGCTTTCGCCCTGCTTTATGGTGTGATGATCGTGCCTTTCGCCCTGATTTCCGATCGGGGATTTGCCGCACGGATGGCATCTTTTGGTATCGCGATGTGGAGTGTCGCCACAGCCCTGATGGGATGTGCGCACATGATCGCCACCATGGCGGCAACCCGTATTTGCGTGGGGCTTGGGCAGGCCGCGTTTTCGCCTTCGTCCTCCGCGTTGAATGCAGCCTATTCCATACCGGAGAAGCGCAGCACGTCCTTTGCGGTTTCCTATGGCATTTCCTATCTCGGCTATGTCATCGGATTGGCGGGAGGAGGGTATCTGGTTGAGCATATTGGCTGGCGTGCAACATTTGCGGCTGTCGGCCTGGCGGGCATCCCGGTGGCGATCGCGATGCACATGTTCATCCCCGAACCCCCGATGCCGCACGTGATGCGCAATGGGGAAAGCTGGCGGGCATTGCTGGCCAACCGGCCATTACGCGCCCTGCTTTTTTACGGGATGACGAGTCAGGTCGTAAGCTATGGGATCACCTTGTGGGGTGTTTCTTTTTATATGCGCTCTTTTGGCCTGTCATCGAGCGCCGCCGGTGCATGGTTCGGCATCGGGATTGGTATCGCCAGCGTGGTGGGTACTTTCATCGGCGGACCGATTGCCGATCGTGTGGCGGTACGCTTCGGCTTTTCCGGTGCGATGCGTTTTGCCTTCTGGGCCTATCTTGTTGCCCAACCGTTCCAGATATTGCAGGTAATGACGCACTCGCTTGGTCTCTCGCTGGTGATGCTGGTGCTGACGACGGTGATCTCGGCCCTTTGTACAGGGCCGATCTATGGCGCGATCCCCACTGTGGTGCCTGTGCATCGCCGCGCCGCCGCGACGGGGTTGTACGCGCTGCTTGCCAACGCTATCGGCATTGGCCTTGGGCCCCCGCTCTTTGGGTGGATCAGCGATCTGCTGACGCCGCATTTTGGCGCTGATGCCCTGCGCATGTCGCTGCTGGTGGCGGCTGTTCTGGGGTTCTGGCCTGCGATACACCTTTTTCAGTTACAACGTCGCCTCCGGCAATAGGTGCTGGCATTCGGTTCTTTTCATCTATTCGGCCTGTTCATGAAAACCTGATGGGCGGCTGTATGAAAATGTGGAATAGGGGGCGGGGAATTTTTGATGGATATGGCCCGATTTCCACATGGCCCGACCCGTCCCAATATCTGGAAACATTATGCCCGACAGTGCCCGCATCCCTTGTCCCGCAGGTTCCTCATGGATGAAAAAACCTGTCGTGTGGGGGATGTATGCATTCCCGCTTTTGCTGTGCTATGCGCTGGCGCCAGCCGAAATCCTTATCTGCCTGATCGTCTGCGCCTTTGTCGTTCACAGCGCCATATGTCGCGACTGGTCATGGGTGCGCCAGCCATGGTTCGTGCTGTCGGTCGTGCTGGGGGCGGATATCGCCCTTGCATCCGCCGCCACTGGGTCAGTGCATGCCGTCGTGCAATCCGTGCTGCTGTTGCGATACCCGGTGTTTGTCGCTGCCGTGGCGTTTTGGATACTGAGCGATTCTAAAGACAGGCATCATCTTGCCAGGGCCTATGCGTGGGTGGCGATGTGGATGGTCGTCGGAAGCTGGCAGCAATATCTGTGGGGACGTAACATCATGGGGTATGGCCGGTGGGAAGACGGAGCCCTGCTTGGGCCGTTGTGGGCCCCGCGGGCGGGGCAGGCGTTGCTCATGACGGCGTTCCCGGGCCTGATGCCGGTCATCATTTCCCTTACGCAGCGGCGCACCCGTGGGGGGCTGCTGTGCGCGGGGGGGCTTCTTGTCCTTTTGATCCTGACTTTTCTATTGATTTCGCAGCGGATGCCGACACTGTTATTCCTGTTCGGCACCCTGTGCCTGGCCTTGATAGTGCGCCCCTTACGGCTGCCCTTTATCCTTGCCTGCGTGATCGGGATGGGCGGGATCGCGGTTTCGCCCGTTGTGGCGCCCCAGGCCTATAACAAGCTGGTCATCAGTTTCGAACACCAGATGCATGGTTTTGCTGACAGTCCGTACGGCATGCTGTTCATCCGCGCGGGGGTCATGGTGTCGGACCATCCATGGGTGGGAATGGGATATGACGGGTTTCGCATCAACTGTCCCAATCCGATCTATTTCCGGGGGCTGCCGGCCCTTGGCATTCCTGACGGCCCCCACGGCGGGGCGCCAGGCTGCAACCTGCATCCGCACAATTATTATATACAGGTTGCGACCATGGCGGGATGGCCGGGGGCGATCCTGTTCTGTCTGGTGGTCATCGCCATGCTGTATCCCATGGCAAGGGGATTGCGCGCCCATAGGGGGGCGGAACAGATGGTGATGTGCGTTCTGGCGTTTGTCATCATATGGCCGTTGCAGTCCACAAGTTCATTTACCACGCAGCCGACGGCCGGATGGGTGTTCATCGCGCTTGGCTGGGCGCTGGCGGCAACGCGCAAGGGATGCGACAGCGGCCACACCGGAGCGGACATACCGGACAAGGGGCACATGGGGCAGGGGACGTAAAACGGTGGGGGTAGTCTTACCGCCGGGAGCGTTTTACACTATGTCGCGATGGATAGCATTGCCTCTGGCCCGACCACGACGCACCTTGTGGACGTTCCCCGCCGTGACCGGCGGCAAGAAACGGAAACAAGCGTGATCATTTCCTTACCTGCCCCCATGCCGCCGACATACTCACCTGGCAAAGCGCCACATGGAACCTCCCATCGTGGTTGAGGAAACCGCCGCGCTCAAGCGCATCTTCGGCAATACGGGCTTTCTTGTCGCGGGACGTGCGACCAATGCCGTGTGCAGTTTCCTTTACATGGCATGGTCCGTGCGTGCGCTTGGTCTGTCGCAGTTTGGTGTGCTGATGCTGGTGACGACGTTCGGCTCCGCCATTTCGTCGGCAACCCACCTGCCATCATGGCAACCTCTGCTGCATTACGGGACGGACCCGTTCGTCAAGGGCGACCTGCCACGTTTCGGTCGTCTCCTGTCGTTTTGCATGCGCGCGGACCTGCTGAGTGGGGCGACAGGCGCGCTTGTCGGGATGCTGGGGGTGGGATTGTTTGGTACCTCGATGGGGTGGCCGCAAACGGATCAGGTGGGCGCAATGGTTTACATGCTGACCATTTGCGTCATGAACACGGGGTGGTCCACTGGTGTCTTCCGGCTGTGCAATGCTTTCTGGCTTAGCAGTGTATGCGACCTGTCGGGCGTTGTCGTGCGCATGGTCGGCACGGGGCTGGGTCTGTGGCTGCATATGGGGCTGTATTATTTCATGCTGGTCTGGAGCATGACGCAGCTTGCCCTGTTCATCACCAACAGCGCCATGGGATGGTGGCTGCTGCGTAGCGGGGGGAAAGTCGGGCGTTTCCAGTTTTTCCAACAGCTTGAGGCAGGTGACGCGGTTGGGATCTGGCGGTTTACCCTGTCCACCAGTGGCAATCATGTGCTTGGCACGATCTTCAACCAGTTCGGCACCCTTCTGGTCGGCGGGCTGCTTGGACCGGCGGATGCCGCCGTCTATCGCGTTTCACGACAGATCGGTGACGGTATTGCAAAGCCCGCGCAGTTGATGATGCCCGCGTTGTATCCCGAATTCATCCGTCTGCGTGAAAAACGCGACTGGTATGGGCTGAAACACGTAACGTTGCGGCTGTTCATGTTGATCGGGGGGTTTTCGCTCCTGTTGATGCTGTTCGCCATGGTGGCTGGCAATACGTTGCTGACATGGATGCTGCGTGTGCATTGGCCGGGGGGCAACCTGATGATCATGCTGATGCTGGGGAATGCCATCATGGGGTTGGGCATCGTGCCGCTAGAACCGCTGCTGACTGTCGTGGGGCAGGTATCGCGGGTTCTTCTGGCCCGCATCGTCGTGACGATCGCCTATCTGCCGCTGGTATATTTCATGGCGTGGCGCTGGCACCTTGAAGGGGCGGCAAGTGCCTCTGTTCTGGCATCGCTGCTGATGCTGCTGATCTGCATGAAACCGGTCATGACATGGTTCGGCAAGGTTGCCCCCGGACGTCGTCCGCATGGCGTGGCGGAGTGATATAGGGGACGGGGAGCATCCGCGCGGGAACATGCGTTCAAAAATGCCTGTTGTCCGCGAGGGTGCCACTTGCAATCCGTCCCGAAAGTCGTCATATGACGCCGTGCCATGGCTGTTTTTACCATGGCAATTCGCACGTGAAGCATGAGCCTCTGGTGTCCCGACGGGACCGGCGCTTCACGGAGGACAAACCAGAAGACAAGGATTGAGCCAAGATGGCTATGCCTGAATTTACAATGCGCCAGCTTCTTGAATCCGGTGTGCATTTCGGTCATCACACCCGCCGCTGGAACCCGCGTATGGCGCCGTTCCTGTTCGGTGTGCGCAACCAGGTTCACATCATCGACCTGCAGCAGACCGTCCCCATGCTGGACCGTGCGCTCAAGGCGATCCGTGATACCGTTGCAGGTGGTGGCCGCGTGCTGTTCGTCGGCACGAAGCGCGCCGCGGCCGACCAGATCGCCGAAGCGGCCAAGCGCTGCGGCCAGTATTACGTCAACCATCGCTGGCTGGGCGGTATGCTGACGAACTGGAAGACGATCACCGGTTCGATCAAGCGCCTGCGTGGCATTGACGAGATGCTGGAAAATGGCACTCAGGGCCTGACCAAGAAGGAAGTTCTGGACATCACGCGTGACCGCGAGAAGCTGGAGCGTTCGCTGGGCGGGATCAAGGAAATGGGCGGCCTGCCGGACATTTTGTTCGTGATCGACACGAACAAGGAAAAGCTGGCGGTTGAAGAAGCGAACAAGCTGGGCATTCCGGTCGTTGCGGTCCTCGACAGCAACTCCGACCCGCGTGGCGTGACCTATCCCATCCCGGGTAACGACGACGCCATCCGCGCGATCGCACTGTATTGCGAACTGGTGTCTGGCGCGGTGCTGGATGGTATTTCGGCTGAACTCGGCGCTTCGGGCGAAGATTTTGGCGCGGCTGAAGAACTGCCCGTCGATCCCGCGATCGAAGTGGCCGCCACCGAAGCCACGGCAGAGGCGCCTGCCGCTACCCCTGCGGTCTGAGTGACCAACCGGCATGTGGTCCCATGGGGCCGCGTGCCGGACGGGTCGATATACGACCCGGCCTATACCGGATACAAGGACGCGCCCTGCCGACGGCAGGGCGCATGCCTGTCGTAAGGAGATACAGATAATGGCGGCAATTACCGCAGCTCTGGTCAAGGATCTTCGCGAGAAGACCGGCGCCGGCATGATGGATTGCAAAAAGGCGCTGACCGAGGCGCAGGGCGATATCGAAGGCGCGATCGACTGGCTGCGCAAAAAAGGTCTTTCGGCTGCGGCCAAAAAGTCCGGCCGTGTTACTGCGGAAGGCCTTGTTGGTGTTGCATCGGCCCCGAATGTCGCCGCCATGGTCGAAGTGAACGCGGAAACCGATTTTGTCGCGCGTAACGAACACTTCCAGGGCTTTGTGGCCGAAGTGGCCGAAGCGGCGTTGAAGGTTGGTGAAGACCTTGAAAAGCTCAAGGGCGCTGTTCTGAAGAGCGGCCGTACGGTTGCTGACGAACTGACGCACCTGATCGCCACCATTGGCGAGAACATGTCCATCCGTCGCGCGCGTGTCCTGAAGGTGCCGTCGGGTGTGGTTGCGACCTACATCCATTCCGCCGTCAGCCCCGGCCTGGGCAAGATCGGCGTGCTGGCAGCGGTTGAAGCCCCCAGCGCCAGCGAAGCGCTTGAAACGCTTGGCCGCCAGATCGGCATGCATGTTGCGGCAACCCGCCCGGCGTCGCTGGATATCGACGGCGTCGATCCGCAGTCGCTGGAACGCGAGCGCGCGGTGCTGGTGGAACAGGCAAAGGCATCGGGCAAGCCTGATGCGATCATCAACAAGATGGTCGATGGCCGTATCCGCAAGTTCTATGAGGAAGTGGTCCTGCTGGAACAGGTGTGGGTGCATGACGGCGAAACCCGTGTTCGTGCCATTGTTGAAAAGGCTGGTGCGAAGCTGATCGGTTTCGAACGCTTCCAGCTTGGTGAAGGCATCGAAAAAGAAGACAACGACTTTGCCGCCGAAGTGGCAAAGGCGGCTGGTCACTGATTTTCTGCCGGATTTTTGCGGCATGACTGAATGGGCGGGAGCTTCCTGATGGAATGGGAGGCTCCCGCCCTTGTGCTTTCTGCGGTGCCTTACGGCGAAAGCAGTATGATCGCCCATGTCCTGACGGGGGAACATGGTCTTTATCACGGCATGGTCCGTGGCGGAGGGGCGCGGCAGGGCCGACCGGTCTGGCAGGCTGGAAACCTCATTACCGCCCGATGGAATGCACGCCTGCCAGAGCAGCTTGGCAGCCTGCGTGGCGAACTGGTTCATGCTTCTGCCGCGCGGGTGCTGGAATACGCGCACCCCCTGGCCATGCTTGCATCCCTGTGTGCGCTGGCCGATAGCAGCCTGCCGGAACGGGAGCCTCATCTTGCGGTTTTTGAGGAGCTGACACGGCTTCTGGCCCGTATCAGCCTTGAGCCGGCAGAAGCCGAACGGTCGGGCATGGCGGCCCTGATACGTTGGGAAATGCTTTTGCTTTCCGATCTTGGCTTCGGGTTGGACCTTTCATGCTGCGCTGTCAGTGGGCAGGCCGATGATCTGGCGTGGGTCTCCCCACGCAGTGGACGTGCCGTCAGTGATGGGCATGCGGGGCAATGGCGCGATCGCCTGTTGATGTTGCCACCCTTCCTGCTGGATCCGACGCAGGATGGCACCCCTGAACAGTGGTTGGCCGGGTTGCGGTTGACGGGGCATTTCCTGGCGCGTGACGCCTTTGGTCAACGCCATCGCCCGTTGCCTGCCGCGCGTATCCGGTTGCTGGATATGGTGGGCAGGATGGTTGAAAAGCGTGATATATCCCACCAGCCGGAGCCGGGGATTTAGTTTTACTGAATTGAGGCATTGGACAATGCCGCCGTTTTCGCTATCTGTTCTTCCGGTGCTGGAGGAATTTTCATGTCTGTCGATGTCACGCGTGGTCATGTTGAGAATACAAAACTCGTTGACGCGCTGAGCGAACGCTATCTGGCTTATGCGATGTCCACCATTATGTCGCGTTCCCTGCCGGACGTGCGCGATGGGATGAAGCCGGTCCATCGACGCATGATTTTTGCCATGCAGCAGTTGCGCCTTGATCCGACATCGGGGTTCAAGAAATGCGCCCGCGTGGTCGGCGACGTCATCGGTAAATACCATCCCCATGGTGATGCTTCGGTTTACGAAGCCCTTGTGCGGCTGGCGCAGGATTTCGCAGTCCGCTATCCGCTGGTGGAGGGGCAGGGGAATTTTGGTTCCGTGGATGGCGATAACGCCGCCGCCATGCGGTATACCGAGGCACGGCTGACAGAAGTTGCCAAGGCGCTGCTGGAGGGCATCAACGACGACAGCGTTGATTTCCGTCCCACTTATGATGGCGAGGAGCATGAGCCCGTCGTCCTGCCTGCGGCATTCCCGAATCTTCTGGCCAATGGTGCGGCAGGGATCGCAGTGGGCATGGCCACCAGCATTCCCCCCCATAATGTGGGGGAAATCTGCGCGGCCGCCATGTTGCTGATCCGCGACCCGGATGTGACGGTTGCGAAATTGCTGGAGGTCATGCCAGGTCCGGATTTTCCCACAGGCTGCATGATTGTGGAAGATCGCGATGCTATTGCCCGCGCCTATGAAACGGGGCGTGGCAGCTTCCGCATACGTGCGCGTTGGGAGGTGGAGCAGGGGCGTTTTGGCACATGGCAGATCGTAGTGACCGAAATCCCGTATCAGGTGCAGAAATCACGCCTGATCGAACAGGTCGCGGACCTGATGGAGCAGAAGAAGCTGCCTTTGCTGGGCGATATTCGTGATGAAAGTTCTGCTGATATCCGGCTGGTGCTGGAACCGAAGTCACGTGGTATCGAACCCGAGGTCCTGATGGAGACCATGTTCCGGGCAACGCAGTTGGAAAGCCGGTTCGGCCTGAACATGAACGTGCTGGGCGCAGATCAGGTCCCTGGCGTGCGCAGCCTTAAGGAAGTGCTGCAGGCGTGGCTGGACCATCGTCATGACGTGCTGGTGCGTCGCACGCGCCATCGGCTGGATGCGGTGGACCGGCGGTTGGAAATCCTTGACGGGTTTCTTGCAGTCTACCTCAACCTTGATGAGGTTATTCGCATCATCCGGGAGGAAGATGACGCGCGCGCATCCCTGATAGCGACTTTTGACCTGAGTGAGCTTCAGGCGGAATCGGTGCTGAACATGCGCCTGCGCAGCCTGCGCAGGCTGGAGGAAACCGAGATCCGCAAGGAACATGCTGCCCTGACGGAGGAGCGTGCGGGCCTGCTGGCGCTGATGGAAAAGGAAAGCCTGCGCTGGAAGCACATTACGTCCGAGATCAAGGGGATACAGAAGAAATTCGGGGGCGGAACGCTGGGCGCGCGCCGCAGCACGCTGGCGGCGCCACCAGCAGAAGTCGATATTTCCGCGGCTCTGCCGGTCGAGCGTGAACCGCTGAGTGTTATTCTGTCACAGAAGGGGTGGATCAGGACTGTGCGCGGGCATGGTGTTGATCCCGAAGCCCAAAAGTTCAAGGAAGGTGACGGGCTGCGCCTGATCGTGGAATGTCAGAGTTCCGACCGGTTGTGTTGTTTTGCCACTGATGGCCGTGCCTTTACGCTACGTGCCGCTGACCTGCCGCGCGGGCGCGGGGATGGTCAACCGCTGCGCCTGATGATCGAACTGTCGAACGAGGAGGATATTATCACGATCTTCCCGGTGACACAGGATGCGCGTCGTCTTCTCGCCTCAAGTGCAGGGCGTGGCATGATTGTGCGTGAAGAGGACATGGTCGCGGAAAAGCGCACCGGAAAGCAGGTGTTGAATCTCAAGGAAGGTGAGAGCGCGCAGGTCTGTGCTCTGGCACAGGGGGATCATGTTCTGGTTATCGGCAGCAACAAGCGCATGCTTGTCTTCGCATTGACGCAGTTGCCCGAAATGACCCGGGGCCTTGGGGTGGCCTTGCAGAAATATAAGGAAGGGCACCTGCGTGATGCCGTGGTGTTTGCAGGGGATGCGGGGGTGGCATGGCCCGATCCGCAGCGCGTACGGACCCTGTCTGACATGAAGGAACAGATGGGAAAACGCGGTGACATGGGACGCCCGGCTCCAGCATGGGCTATGCGCAAGCCGCGCAAACCCGACTGAGGTCAGGCATTAGAGCGTACTGCGAATAGATTGAATCATAGGATTCCCAAAGTGCGTCTGATGTGATTCAAGATGAAGACTGGTGAAGGAGGCCAGCCTTCATGCCGAAAGCCTACTCGCAGGATTTACGAGACCGTGTAATTGATGCGGTGGAGAAAGGCGGCATGAGTTGCCGGGCAGCGGCGCGACGCTTTGGGGTGAGTGATGCTTCAGCGATCAAGTGGGTCCAGCGCGCAAGACGCGTCGGGGATCGCTGCTGCGCTGGCACGGGCGGCCATCGTCCCTCGAAAACCAAGTCTGAACGAGCCTGGCTGCTGGCCATCATTGATGCCGAACCTGATATCACCCTTGCGGCGCTGTCGGTCCGACTGCGCGACGAGCGTGGCGTTCAGGCCGACACTGGGATGCTGTCACGCTTTTTTCAATCCGAAGGGATCAGCTTCAAAAAAAAGCGTGCTGCCCTGCGAGCAGGATCGACCTGACGTCGCGCGTAAACGTAAGTTCTGGAAGCGATATCAGGCCGATATAGATCCTACCCGTCTGGTGTTCATTGACGAAACCTGGGCCAAAACTAACATGGTGCGCACGCCTGGCCGCTGCCCCAAAGGCGAAAGGTTGAGAGCCAGGGTTCCCCACGGTCACTGGAAAACACTGACTTTTCTGGCAGCTTTGCGTCATGACCGGATCACCGCACCCTGCGTTCTCGACGGACCGATCAACGCGCGCAGTTTTTTGGCCTATGTCGAGCAGTTTCTGGTTCCAACACTCAAGCCGGGCGATATCGTCGTGCTCGACAATCTCGGCAGCCACAAGGGCGACGCAGCTCGCAAGGCCATTCGTGCCGTCGGCGCCAGGATAATCTTCCTGCCGCCCTACAGTCCCGACCTCAATCCAATCGAACAGGTCTTCGCCAAGCTCAAGACTTTACTGAGAAAAGCCGCGGAGCGATCCGTTGAGGCAACATGGAAACGCATCGGCTCACTCCTCACCTGCTTCTCCGCATAGGAATGCGCCAATTACCTCAAAAACTCAGGATTTGCATCAATCTAATCACAGAACGTTCTAGAGGTCACCGTCTTTTTGAAAAAAAGAGGGCACCCAGAAACTTTTCTTATTTTTATTGATGATTTGTTTTCAAGCAATATTTTATGGATGCGTTAAAAAGCGTCCTCCACAATGCTGTCTTTGCTGCACAAGACTGCATCTGAAAATTTTTATGCTTGATCAGGCATCCTTGCGCGCTGCGATCAGGAATTCGCGGTTGCCTTCTGGTCCGGTAATGGGGCTGGGTTCAATTCCAAGGACTGACCAACCCGGCAGGGAATGCCACCAGTCATGGATCATTGTGCATACGGCGTCATGGATGGCAGGATCACGTACCACTCCCTTCGGGCCAATGGCCTCGCGACCGGCTTCGAACTGAGGCTTTATTAACGCAATTGCCCAGGCCCCCTGTGCGCACAGGTCGATGGCCGCAGGCAGGACAGTCCGCAAGCCGATGAAACTCGCGTCGCAGACCAGTGCACTTATATGATCCGGGATTACTTCGGCATTCAGGTGTCGTGCATTGCATTTTTCCAACACGACAACCCGTTGGTCATTGCGCAGCTTCCACGCAATCTGTCCATGTCCCACATCAACGGCATAAACTCTGTCTGCACCATGGGTCAGCAGCACGTCTGTAAATCCGCCCGTGGAGGCACCTACGTCAAGGCAGGTCAACCCCCGGGGTGAAAAGCCGAAATGTTCCAGCCCATGCGCCAGCTTGATGCCACCACGTGATACCCACGGATGATCCTGCCCCTTGACCGTCAGGGGGACGTCCTCGGCTAACTGGTCCCCCGGCTTGTCGATACGGCGGTTGGGCGTAAAGACCAGACCGGCCATGATGAGGGCCTGTGCACGCGTGCGCGTTTCAACCAGCCCCCGGTCAACCAGCATCTGGTCTACGCGCCGTTTTGCCATCTTGCCCTCCGTTACCTGATCCGGGTTGCCCGCGATCAGGCCATCTGCTGCGATGGGGAACGTCCCAGCGCACCAAGGGCCGTATCCACGATCGCCTGCGCATCGAGGCCGGCCTCGTGATATTGGGCGGTCTGGGTGTTATGGTCGATGAAGCGGTCAGGCAGGGCCATGGGCCGGAACCGGACACGGTCGAGCAGCCCGGTTTTGGCGAGGTGCATCATGACGAAGGCTCCAAAGCCCCCTGGTGCGCCTTCTTCGACGGTGATCAGCACGGCATGGTTGCGGGCAAGCTGCTCGATCAGGGCGGTGTCGAGCGGCTTGACGAAGCGCGCATCGGCCACCGTGGGGGCAAGCCCGTGGGCGGCCAGCATGTCGGCGGCCTTCAGCGCCTCGGCCAGGCGCGGGCCAAGCGACAGGATCGCGATCCCGCCACGTTCCGGCCCGGACTGGCGCGTCATCTCGCGCACGATGCGCCCGCGCCCGATTTCCATCACCTGTCCCACCGCCGGCAGGTCGAGGCCAAGCCCCCCGCCACGCGGGTAGCGGAGCGCGATCGGCCCTTCGTCGAACGCCGCCGATGTGGTGGTCATGTTGAGCAGTTCGAGCTCGTCGCTCGGCGCCATGATGGTGATGCCCGGCAGGCAGCCGAGATAGTTCAGGTCGAACGCGCCCGCATGCGTCGCGCCATCGGCGCCGACCAGGCCCGCGCGGTCGATGGCGAAACGCACCGGCAGGTTCTGCAGCACCACGTCATGCATCACCTGGTCATAGGCGCGCTGCAGGAAGGTGGAATAGATCGCGCAGAACGGGCGCATCCCCTCGGTCGCAAGGCCGGCGGCAAAGGTCACGGCATGCTGTTCGGCGATGCCGACGTCAAAGAACCGCTCCGGGAAGGCCTTGGCGAACTTGTCCAGTCCCGTGCCCGAGGGCATCGCCGCCGTGATCGCCACGATCCGGTCGTCCGCTTCCGCAACCCGCAGCAGCTCGCGTGAGAAGACGGATGTATAGGACGGCGGCCCGGCGGGGCCTTTCTTCTGCTCGCCCGTGACGACATTGAACTTGGCGACGGCATGGTATTTGTCACCCGCCGATTCGGCCGGGGTATAGCCGCGGCCCTTTTCGGTGATGACATGCAGCAGCACGGGACCCAGGTCATCCGCGTCGCGCAGGTTGCGCAGGATCTGGACCAGCTGCGTCATGTCATGCCCATCGACCGGGCCGACATAGTAGAAGCCGAGTTCCTCGAACAGGGTGCCGCCGGTGATGATGCCGCGCGCATATTCGTCGGCCTTCTTCGCCGTGCGCTCCAGCCGGTCGGGCAGGCGCCTTGCCATCTTGGCGGCAAGGTCACGCAGGCTGAGGAACTTGCGCGAGGACATCAGCCGCGACAGGTAGCTCGACATCGCGCCGACGGGGGGGGCGATCGACATTTCGTTGTCGTTGAGGATGACGATCAGCCGTTCCGCGCCAGGCCCGCAGTGCGAGGCGTTGTTCATCGCCTCATACGCCATGCCTGCGGAGATGGAGCCATCGCCGATCACCGCGATGACGTTGCGTTCGCGATAGGACGGGTCGTGTTCGGCGCGCAGGTGGTGCGCCACCGCCATGCCCAGCCCGGCGGAAATGGAGGTGGAGGAATGCGCCGCGCCGAACGGGTCATATTCGCTTTCGCTGCGGCGGGTGAAGCCCGACAGGCCGCCCGGCTGGCGCAGGGTGCGGATGCGGTCGCGCCGCCCGGTCAGGATCTTGTGCGGATAGGTCTGGTGGCCGACATCCCAGATCACGCGGTCATCGGGCGTGTCGAACACGGCATGCAGCGCAACCGTCAGTTCCACAACCCCAAGCGACGCGCCAAGGTGCCCGCTGGTGGTCGACACCGTGTCGATCGTCTCCGCCCGCAGCTCGTCCGCAAGCGCCCTGAGCTGCTCCACCGAAAGGTTGCGCATGTCATGCGGGTAACGCACACGGTCAAGCTGCGCAAAACGGCCCAGCGTCGGGATCGATCCCCACGCATCCGCCTTGGGGGTCGGGGTATCAGTCATGCGCTCAGTTCCTGCGTTCTACCACGTAATTCACAAGGTCGCGCAGGCGATCTGCCTCGGACCCGAAGATATCGAGATGCGCCTCGGCCTGTGCCGCGATGCGGCGTGCCTCATGTGCGGCGCCCTCTACGCCAAGGAGGGCGACATAGGTGGACTTGCCGGCGGCTTCGTCCTTGCCTGCTGTCTTGCCGAGTTCCTCGGCGCTTGCAGTGGCGTCAAGCACGTCGTCCGCCACCTGGAACGCGGCGCCAAGGTCACGTCCGTAGGCCGCGATGCGTTCACGCAGATCCGGTGCCGCCTGTCCGAGGATCGCCCCGGCTTCGGCCGAATAGCGGATCAGGCAGCCGGTCTTGAGCGCATGCAGGCGCGCCACTTCCTCAAGCGACAGGGAACGGCCTTCGCCCTCCATGTCGATCATCTGCCCGCCCACCATGCCAGCGGCGCCAGATGCGGCGGCCAGTGTGGTGACAAGGTCGATACGCACACCGGCATCGCGATGGGTCGCGGGATCGGCCAGGATGCCGAACGCCATGGTCTGCAACGCGTCGCCCGCCAGAATGGCCGTTGCTTCGTCAAACTTGCGATGGGTGGAGGGCTGGCCGCGACGCAGGTCATCATCATCCATCGCCGGCAGGTCATCATGCACCAGCGAATAGGCATGCAGCATTTCGACAGACGCGGCGGCGCGATAGGCCCCGGCCTCCTCGACCTTGAACATGCTGGCCACCTCGGCCACCAGATACCCACGAAGGCGCTTGCCCCCGCCAAGCGTGGCATAGCGCATGGCATCAATCAGGCGGGCTTCGCCGCCACTGACCGGGGCCAGCAGGCGATCAATCGTGTGTTCGACCGCTTCGGCCCGCGCGGCAAGGGAGGCGCGCAGACGGACCATACGGTCCTTGCCGTCTTTTTCGGGCGAGGGTGCTGTTGTTTGGCTCATCTGACGCATCAATCCATAGATTTCGTATCCAGCGAACCATCGGCACGCTGGATGATCGCCTGAACGCGGGCCTCGGCCTCGTTCAACCTGGTCTCACAATACTGGCGAAGGGCAGCGCCACGCTCATATGCCTTGATGGCATCTTCCAGCCTGAGCTGACCGCCTTCCAACTGACGGACAATGCCTTCCAGTTCGGCAAGCGCATCCTCGAAGGAAAGGGAAGTCAGGTCATCTGTCATCGGCATGTCACACTTTCATCGTCATGGTGGCGCAGGAATTACAACTTTGGGCGGCCTTCTGCCAAGGGGACATATCACGCGATTGTCGCCAGATTGCTTGGCAAAGGTTACGGCATCTTGCATGGATATCTGCCCACGACAATGCCAATCCATTAAAAACTATTTATTTACAGTATCTTGCTTGCGTCGAATGACAAAAGACAGGGTGCCGCCCTCTTCACCGAATGCGATGAGCGCATGCCCGGTCTCCCGACAGAAGGCCTGAAAATCGGCAACGGATGCACGATCGGTGGCCATGACACGCAGGCGACCACCACCAGGCATGCCACGCAATATCCGGTTTGCCTTTAACACGGGGAGTGGACATGTCAGTCCGCGTGCATCAAGTAGGATTTCGTTCATGCCACGTCTGTTCCTTTGACACGGGGCCCATCCCCGGCATGTTGGGACTGGGCGGGGTTTGAAATCTGACCAGGTTCGGATCATAAAAGAAAACAAGCCATGGATGTAATCATGACGCACGAAAGTAGCTGCTGATGGGGCCTTATCGTATCGGAATCGATTTTGGTGGCACCAAGATCGAGATCGCGGCCCTTGGCCAGGACGGGCAGGAGCTGGTCCGTCGGCGCATTACCAATCCCGGCAATTATAGTGGCGCCATTCGTGCCATGTGTGAACTGATCGCGGGCGTGGACCACGAACTTGGCGGTCAGGGCACGGTGGGAATCGGTATTCCGGGCTCCATCAGTCCCGACACGCATGTTATCAAGAATGCAAATGCCACATGGCTGAATAACCAGCCCCTGCACAAGGATATGACCGAGGCCCTTGGCCGCGATGTCCGGGTGGAAAATGATGCGAACTGCTTTGCCCTGTCCGAAGCCATTGATGGGGCGGGGCAGGGGTACAAGACCGTGTTTGGCGTCATTATCGGCACAGGCATGGGGGCGGGCATTGTTACGGACCACAAGCTGATCATCGGGGCGCATCATATCGCGGGGGAATGGGGGCATGTCCCCTTGCCGTGGCCGCGGCTGGAGGAATTCCCCATGCCCAAATGCTTCTGCGGCAACGAAGGGTGTATGGAGCGTTTCCTGAGTGGATCGGCCCTTGCGCAGGACTGGAAAGGTCCCGGGCACCGCAGCGCGGGCGGTATTGTGGAGGCGGCGGAAGGTGGCGATATCACAGCCATCGGGGCGCTGGACCGGTACATGGAGCGCATGGCGCGTGCCTGTGCGCTGGCGATCAACTTTCTTGACCCTGATGTCATCGTGCTTGGCGGTGGTGTGTCCAATATCAAGGACATTTATGACCGTGTGCCCCCGATGATGCGGCGGTATGCGATCACCCCCAATTGCAACACCCCCATCGTCAAGAATGTCCATGGCGACAGTTCCGGCGTCCGGGGTGCAGCGTGGCTGTGGAACACCCCGTAACATAATCCCGGCCTGTCCCCCCACTCAGAACCGGGAGAAAAGGGGACAGGCCCCCGGCACTTAGTTCGTATCACGTCCCCGGAAATCGGTGGCGATGACATAAAGTTCACTGGATTCCTTGCGGCTGGCTGGTGGCTTTGCATGCCGGACCTGCCCAAAGGAACGTTTCAGTGCCTGAAGCATCTGCTTTTCCGCCCCTCCCTGAAACACCTTGGCAATGAAGCTCCCCCCTGGTGCGAGAATCTGGGTCGCAAAGTCCAGTGCCAGTTCGGCAAGTCCGATGATGCGCAGGTGGTCCGTCGGGGCATGTCCGGTGGTATTGGGGGCCATGTCGGACATCACCAGGTCCGGCGCACCGTCAAGCAGTTCACGCAGGCGTTCTGGCATGTCGGGATCGTTAAAATCCCCCTCGATGATTGTGGCGCCCGGCACCGGGTCAACCGGCAACAGGTCCACGCCTATGACGTGGCTTGCCCCCCGTTTTACCGCCACCTGTGCCCACCCACCGGGGGCCGCGCCAAGATCAACCACGCGCATGCCCGGCCGGATCAGGTGAAAACGGTCATCAAGCTCTATCAGCTTGAATGCGGCACGTGAACGCCAGCCCTGTTTCTGTGCCGCCTGCACGTAAGGGTCGTTAAGCTGCCGTTGAAGCCAGCGATGCTGCGCCGTGGTGCGGCCGCGCGCCTTCTTGACGGTCACGGTCTGGTTCCGGGCGGAACGGACAGCGCCGGAATCGGCACTGGACAGGGTTTCGCCGGGGGTCAGGCTGCTGGAACGTGATTTTCCCGGAATTCTGGGTTTAGGGTCTGCTGGTCGTCGTTTCATGTAAGGGACCGTTCGTCGGCCTCAGCTTGTGCCGGACAGGAGAAAAGGATGAAGGTACCGGCTGCAAAGCGATACGCGAACTCCTGTCAATCATGCGCAAAAGCATGCCATCACGCAATCCTCGATCCGCCACGACCACTTCGGGCACCTGCCATGCCTGCTGGATTGCCTCGAAAATCGCGCAACCCGCCATGATATAGCGCGCACGGTCAGGGCCGATTCCCACATGGCCGGACAACCCCGCCCGATCCATGCTATTCAGTCGCCTGATCACCTTCAGCGCCTGCGTCATCGACAGGGTCGCGCCGTCAATCATGGACCGGTCATAACGGACCTGTCCCAGCGCGACACTGGCCAGCGTCGTTACCGTACCGCTGGTGCCCATCAATACGACATTGCCACATGCAATTTCACGCCGGATGCAATGTACGTCCTCAAACGCTTCCAGCTGCGCACGGACCATCGCGACCATGTGCCGGTATCCCCCGGGCGTAAATGCCGAATCGCCAAGCTGTTCCGATATGGTGATCACGCCCATCGGCAGGCTCAGATACCCGATCAGGGACTGCCGCGCGCGGGCATGGTCTGTACGCACCCATGCAATTTCCGTCGATCCGCCACCGATATCAAACAGCAATGCACGTTCCCGCAGGGGGGAGAAGCGACCGTCATGCAACAGCGAGGCGCAACTTGTCAGCGCCAGTTCCGCTTCTTCGCGCGCGGAGATGATGGAAATGGACAACCCGGTTTCGGCGCGGATGCCATCAAGGAACGCCAGCCCATTTTCAGCACGACGGCAGGCTTCCGTCGCGATGGCTGTATATTTCTTCAGTCCGGCACGGCGCATTCGTAAGGCACATGCCCGCAGGGCGTCGGCCGTGCGGGCCATCGCATCCTGCCCAAGGCGTCCCGTGTGATGCAGTCCCTCGCCAAGCCGCACGACGCGACTGAAGCTGTCTATGACACGAAAGCCGCGTCCGGCAGGGGCGGCCACCATCAGGCGGCAGTTGTGAGTTCCCAGATCCAGAGCCGCGTACAAGGGCGCGGCGTACGGAAGACGCCTGAAATCAGACATCCCGAACATCTGGTGGCCTTGTCCCGGCACAGCGGGACGGGGAACGTCGTGGAGCATGCGTGCAATCCTTTGCCTTTCAAGGCATTCCATCATTGTGGGGACTGTCCTGCATTAAACGCAAGTCAAATATGTAATTGCATGAAAAGATCGAAAAAAGGTGGTTGCGTACCTCATGCACCGATGCTATCACCCCTTCACCGCAACGACAGCGCTTTCTACCTTAACGGGGTAGATCTGCTGGGGGATAGTTTAGCGGTAGAACTACCGGCTCTGACCCGGTCAGCCCTGGTTCGAATCCAGGTCCCCCAGCCATTATTTTTCTGAAATAAAATCAATGCCTTACAGGCACAAGAACAGGTGTTTGTAGAAAGCTGTGTAGAGCCTTAAAGTCGGTTTTCCGCTCTGTCAGCCATTTTCATGCAAATCCAGAATCACTGACCCCCGCAAAGCCAGGTACCCAGAACAGATATCCCCTGATATCATCTCGGGCGGAAAACCAGTATCTAGCAATTATCCAAGGGCACCTAAGAGTGCCCTTGGATAATTCGCATAAACATGCAAATTAAGATGCATAATATCCTACAAAAAAAATAGAAATATATTCAAATGGGCGTCATGTGTGTCTGTGCCTCTACAACATCTCTTTTGGAATGGTTCCCACATGGAGAGATTTTCCATAATATAATTCATGTAGTATTTATTTTTCTATTTGTTTTTTCGTACAATAACACTGAAATCATAAATTTAATTAAGTAAATGAAAGCATTGTATCTATAAATTTTATCTCTTATAAGAAATAATATGATCTAATGGTTTTTTATTTGCGTATGGAAGTATTAATGATTTATTTGGATGTGAGATTTTAAGCACTACGGCAGAAATATGTTTCGCCTGTCTTCAGAAAAAACCAATATTATTGAGAGGATTTTTCCATTGTTGATGGGCGATAAATTCTGGAGGCATGGGGTGTCCAGTCAACATATGCTCTGGACTTGAACAGTTCAAACCGTGCCGCCCAAACCGTTGTCGGGGGGAGGAGAGACTATCCCACCGTAACCGGCAGTACCGGCAGGAAATGTGACGTATCGTGCTGGGGTTCCACCAGTTCGGTCCACACGCCACGCCGCATGATCTCTGCAGAGCGGAAGCGCGATTTGTATGCCATCTTGGGGCTACCCTTGATCCAGTATCCTAAATAGAGGTGTGACAGCCCCATCATGCGGACACGCTCCACCAGATACAGGATGGCATAAGTACCAAGGGAACGTCGTGGCATATCAGGATCGAAAAAGGTATAGACGGCCGAGAGCCCGTCTTCGACCCGGTCCAGCAGGCTGACACAGATCAGTTGGCCGCTATGGTCACGGAATTCGATCATGAAGGTCCGGATGGGCGTATCTTCGATCATGTTACGGTAATCGCCCGCATTCATGCCTGCCATGTCGCCATTGCCATGTCGTGACAGTTGATATCGCCGGAACAGGGCGAATTGTTCTTCTGTCGCACGGGGCAGGACATCCATGCTGAGCAGTTCGCGGTTACGGCGGAAAATACGCTGTTGCGTGCGATCGGGGCGGAAGCGGTTGACCGGCAGGCGAATGGGCACGCAGGCGGTACATCCGGCGCAGACCGGCGCATAGGCGATTGTGTGGCTGCGGCGGAAACCAGCACTGGAAAGCCGATTATGAAGCTGTTCCGCCTGTGGGCCGGTAATATCGGTAACGACCTTGCGCTCCATACGCTCCGGCAGATAGGGGCAGGGCATCGGCGCAGTTGTATAGAACAGTTGCGGATGCCGTGGTGATGTATAGGTCATACGGGTTCACCAGCAGTTCACGATGCCCGTTTTCATTCCCTCCATCGGTTAAAAATACCAATGCGCAGGGATGGGAAAACAGAACGATGGCCGTGATGATAACGTATCTTTGGCTGGATCGCATTACAAACCGCAATACCGACGCGATCACATCTCTTTCGCGTCGGTATCGGGGGGCAGATCAGCCTTCGAGCAGGAGCCGTGCGGCATCAAGTGCGAAATAAGTCAGGACCCCATTGGCGCCCGCACGCTTAAAGGCAGTCAGGCTTTCCAGGATCGTGCGATCACGGTCCAGCCATCCGTTCTGGATCGCCGCCATGATCATCGCATATTCACCAGATACCTGATAGGCGAAGGTCGGTACCGCGAATCTTTCACGCACTTTCTGGATGATGTCCAGATATGGCATGCCGGGTTTGACCATGACCATGTCGGCACCTTCATCAAGGTCAAGGGCAACCTCACGCAGGGCTTCGTCGCTATTGGCGGGGTCCATCTGATATGTCTTCTTGTCCCCCTTCAGCAACCCGCCAGATCCCAGTGCGTCACGGAACGGGCCATAGAATGCACTGGCATATTTGACGGCATAGGACATGATGCGCGTGTCGTGCATGCCCTGTGCGTCAAGTGCCTGACGGATGGAACCGATGCGCCCGTCCATCATGTCCGATGGGGCGATGATGTCGATCCCGGCTGCCGCCTGGTTCAGCGCCTGCTGGGTCAGGATTTTCACGGATGGGTCGTTGATGACATATCCGTCCTCGATCAACCCATCATGGCCGTGGCTGGTATAGGGGTCGAGCGCCACGTCGCCAATCAGGCCGATTTCCGGGAATTCACGCTTCAGCAGGCGTGCCGCACGGCACATCAGGCTGTCGGGGTTCAGGGCTTCGGTCCCTTTTTCATCACGCAGTTCCGTCGGCGTGATGGGAAACAGGGCAAGGGCAGGGATATCCAGCTTTGCCGCAGGTTCCACATGGGCGGCTAACCGGTCGAGGCTGACGCGGCGCACACCGGGCATGGAGGCGACGTCGGTGATGCTATCCGTGCCTTCGGTAACGAAAATCGGCCAGATCAGGTCATCGGTCGTCAGCGTGGTTTCGCGCACAAGGCGACGGGTGAAACTGTCCCGTCGGTTACGTCGCAGGCGGGTATGGGGAAAACGACCGATGGTCATGAAATGCAGCCTCCTGAAAAAAGCGGCCCGAGTATGGAACCGGGCCTGTGTGATGCCAAATTATGATGCGTTAACCCGCAGGACATGAAATCCGGTGCGTGCCCTATGCATCGTCCTCTTTATGTCCTGCGTTGCTGCGACCCAGGACACTGTTGCGATGTCCGTAGCAGAGGTAGATCATGATCCCGACCGCCAGCCATATGATAAGGCGGACCCATGTCAGCCCGTCGAGCGAAGCCATGACGGCAAGGCATGATATGATGCCCAGCACCGGGATGACATATCCCCCCGGCACGCGAAAGGCGCGGGTGCGGTCGGGTTCATGCATGCGCAGCATGATGACGCCCAGGCAGACAATGGCAAAGGCCAGCAATGTGCCGATGGAGGTCATGTGCGCAAGCTGGTCGATGGGCAGGAACGCCGCGAAACTGCCGGTCAGCAGCATGAAGAACAGGTGTGAATAGGCGGGCGTCTGGCGCACGGAATGGGTCACACTGAAGATCCGTGGCAGCAGCCCGTCGCGTGACATGGCGTAAAAGACCCGGCTCTGTCCCAGAAGGAGTACCAGCAGTACCGATGTAAATCCGCAGATGACACCAATCTTCACCGCGACCTTCAGCCAGCCGAAAGGTGTCTGGTCGATGGCCGTCGCAACGGGGGCCGCATCGCCCAGCATGTCCTTGTAATTGACCAGCCCTGTCAGCACGAAGGAAAACAGCACATAGGCCAGCGTGCAGATCAGCAGGCTGCCCAAGATGCCAATCGGCATGTCACGGGCGGGATTGCGTGTTTCCTGTGCGGTGGTGGAAATGGCGTCAAACCCCGCATAGGCGAAGAAGATCGTCCCTGCCGCGCGCATCACGCCGGAAAAGCCGAAATGCCCGAATTCCCCGGTATTGGGCGGAATGAAGGGGGTATAGTTCGCCACCTTGATATAGGGCAGGCCAAAGCCGATCACAGCCGCGATGATCGCCAGCTTTATGACCACGATAACGCCATTGACCCGTGCGGATTCAGAAATGCCGCGTATCAGCAGCAAGGAAATGGCCACGATGATGAAGGCGGCAGGCAGGTTGATCAGCCCATGTGCCTGCGTCCCATCGGACAGCAGTACCGTTTCAAACGGGGAGGCGGTCAGGCGCGGGGAAATCCCGATCCCCCAGCCCGCAAGCAGCGATGTCACATAGCGTGACCAACTGACGGAGACGGCGGCCGCCCCGACTGCATATTCCAACACAAGGTCCCACCCGATGATCCATGCCACCAGTTCACCAAGCGCGGCATAGGCATAGGTATAGGCGCTGCCGGCGATCGGGATCATGCTGGCGAGTTCGCTGTAACACAGCCCGGCAAAGCTGCATGCAATGGCCGCCAGCAGGTAGGACAGTACGACCGCAGGCCCCGCATTGGTGGAGGCGGCGATCCCGGTCAGGGAGAACAGGCCCGCGCCGATCGTGCCCCCCACGCCCAGCGCGATCAGGTTGACCGGCCCCAGCACGCGTTTCAGCCCCCCGGCCGAGGAGGCTTTGGCCGACACGTCCTGCCGCCGCAGGAGGGATGCAAGGAAACCACTGCTTACGGTGCGTGTCATGCGCGATATTTCCCGTCAATCGGGACACAGGAAAGGATCAAATCAGGACGCTCCGTCATTTTGGCGTTGTCTAACCGCCACGATATGGCACATAGCAACGCTGTATCCATGCCCTCTTGCACAAGGAAGGCATCAGCCGTCTTTAGACGATGGAGAATTATAACGGTGTCGGACCCTATGAACCAGACAGGCCTGAAGCAGTTTTTTCGTGCCCCCCTCAGCGAGGTCGATGCGGATGTCGCCAATATCATCGAGGCGGAGAAAATCCGTCAGCGCGACGGCATCGAACTGATCGCCAGTGAAAACATGGTGTCCGCCGCCGTCATGGCCGCGCAGGGCAGTGTCCTGACGAACAAATACGCCGAAGGCTATCCCGGTCGCCGCTATTACGGTGGCTGTGTGGAGGTGGACAAGGTCGAGGCCTTGGCCATCGAACGCGTGACGAAGATGTTCAATGCGCAGTTCGCCAATGTGCAGCCGCATTCCGGCGCAAATGCCAACCAGGCGGCATTCATGGCGCTGGTGCAGCCGGGTGATACCGTGCTGGGCATGAGCCTTGCGGCAGGTGGCCATCTGACCCATGGCGCGGCCCCGAACTATTCGGGCAAGTGGTTCAATGCGGTGCAGTACGGCGTGCGTCAGGAAGACGGCCTGCTGGATTACGAGGAAATGGAACGCCTGGCGCGTGAGGCAAAGCCCAAGCTGATCGTGGCGGGGGGCTCGGCCTATCCCCGCATCATCGACTTCGCACGTTTCCGTGCGATTGCGGATGAGGTCGGCGCCTTCTTGATGGTGGACATGGCCCATTTTGCCGGGCTTGTCGCGGCGGGACTGTATCCTTCGCCTCTTCCGCATGCCCATGTCGTGACCAGCACAACGCACAAGACCCTGCGCGGTCCGCGCGGTGGCCTGATCCTGACCAATGACGCCGATCTTGCCAAGAAGATCAATTCAGCCGTTTTCCCCGGCCTGCAGGGGGGGCCGCTGATGCATGTCATCGCCGCAAAGGCCGTGGCTTTTGGCGAGGCCCTGCGTCCCGATTTCATCGAGTATCAGAAGGCGGTTGCCGACAATGCCCGTGTGCTGGGTGAAACGCTGGTGGAACGTGGGTTTGATATCGTCACGGGCGGCACGGATTGTCACCTTATCCTTGTTGATCTGCGTCCCAAGGGTGTGACGGGCCGTGCCGCCGAACGCAGTCTGGAACGCGCGGGCATTACCGCGAACAAGAACGCCATTCCCTTCGACCCTGAAAAACCTGCCATCACGTCGGGCATCCGCCTCGGCAGTCCGGCTGCGACGGCACGTGGTTTCCGCGCGGCGGAATTCCGTGAGGTCGGCCTGATGATTGATGAAGTGCTGAGTGCGCTGGCAAAGGGGGGCGAAGAAGGCTGCCCGAAGACGGAGCAGGACGTGCATGCACGTGTCAAGGCGCTGTGCGCGCGTTTCCCGATCTATTCCTGATCGGGTCTGATGCGTTATCCGCCTGCGAAGGTTCGTGGATAACGTCATGACGTGACTGTCGGGCGCCGTCTTTTTCCATGAAGGCGGCGTCCTTCAAAGTGTTACGGTCAAAATCCACGCCAGATTACGTCTCGCGATACCGGGTTTGGGGCTCTATTGCCTGCCGCCCATCACGGGACATGCCGTGCAAGGCGCAGCGCGGTCTGCCCCCGGCCCGGTCGCAGGTTGGGCATGACCAGCATGCAGTCGTCATAGGGCGTACGTATTTCGTCATCGCCATCGCGTGCCAGCAGCGTGCCACGCTGTGCGATGATATCCCCGCCGCAGAACGGCGAGACAAAGGTAAAGCGCGAGGACTGCGCACGAACAAGGTCCGTGACCACCATGCATCGCATGCGCGGTGTAGGCGGTGTTTCGGCGATTGTTTTTTCGACCTCCCATGTTTTTTGGATATTCCCTGTCAGGAGGCAGGACGGGCGCAACAGGGCACGTACGGCCCTGCGCGCGGTATGCAGTGTTTGCACCTGCCAGTGCTGCCCTGCTTCCAGCAGGCATGCGCGTGCCTGCGTATGGGGGGAGGAAAAGCGTGCAAAGTCGATCAGGCGTGTGCCATCGGCATGGCCGTCATCTGCAACAATCAGTTCCGTCGCACCGATCTGTTGCGCAAGGGTGATGCCGCGCGCAGCCCGCCCCGACAGGATCAGCGGCCTGCCGGGCCACAGCATGGAATGCAGGTCCATCAGAATGTCCGCCGTGTGGATGACCGGCAGGATCTGCCGCGCGCGGTCAAGTTCATGCGAAGACCGTGCGCCATGCAATGTGTCTTCGGACCAGACACGATTCATGTCTTCGTCAATGAAGCGTGAGGCCACCGGACGTTCGGGATCAAACTGTGCCAGCGCCCCAATATTGGCGAAGATGACAGACAGTCGCCCTGTGGCGGGACGTATGCGCGCACGCAGCAATTCGTCCATTACGATCGCGCCGGTATATTCATTGCCGTGGATCAGGCACACCACCACGACATGTGGTCCGACACGGCGGCTTTCGAAATGCATGACGCCGGGAATGCCGCAATTGCCCTCGCGCCATGCGGACAGGTCGGGGGGAGGAACCTCGACCTTGAACCGTGGCAAAGGCGCAGGCGGGGGGGGCAGTGTTTCCATGAAGACGCCACGACGGCGCGTGCGTATCGGGACGGCGTCCACAGGGGGAAGGTGCTTCATGCGGGCAGCATGTCCCGTACAGCAGGGCAGCACGCACCTTCAGGATGCCGGTGGGGACGGAGGCGAGGGGTCATGGGGCAAGTTTATCGCCTCGCCCACGGCCTGCAATCCATGGCACGTTCATTTATACGCCAGCATCACGCGTGCTTTACGCAGGCAGATTGCGCTGCGGGAATTATTCAGTGGGACTGATCCAGTCGGGATTATGCGGGGGGATCGATTGCCTTCAGCCGCGCGCCAGTCACGCGTTCGATGTCCTTGAGCAACAGGCGCTCTTCTGGTGCGCAGAGTGACAGTGCGCTTCCCTGGCGGCCCGCGCGCGCCGTACGCCCGATGCGATGTACATAAGCCTCAGCCTGGCGGGGAATATCGTAATTGACCACCAGCATGACATCTTCCACGTCAATACCCCGTGCCATCACATCCGTTGCGATCAGGACATGCAGCTTGTGATCGCGGAAATCACGCAACGTACGTTCCCGTCGCGCCTGCGTGTGTTCACCATGCATGACACCGCATGTCATCTCCCGTCCCAGAGCGTTTGCCAGGTCATCCGCCTGCCGCCGGGTTTCGGTAAAGATCAAAACACGCCGCGACGGGTGGGTGGACAGGAAAGACACCAGCGCACCCAGCTTGTGTCGGGGGGGGATGAACATGACCTGCTGGCGGATACGTGGTGGCGGGGCATCGGCGGCGTCCACCTTCACCCGCACTGGCCGGTGCAGCAGCCTGCGCCCCAGATCGACAATTTCGGCAGGCATGGTGGCGGAAAACAGCAATGTCTGGTGCGTGACCGGCAGGCGGGATGCGATGGACATCATGTCGTCGATGAAACCAAGATCGAGCATCCGGTCAGCCTCGTCCACCACAAGGGCCGTCGTGGCATCTGCCACCACCGCACCATCGGATAACAGGTCCACAAGACGTCCGGGCGTGGCGACAAGGATATCCGCGCCCGCCTCCAGGTCGCGCACCTGCCGCGCCCTTGGCACGCCACCGATGGCCACCACCACCTTCAGGCCGGTGCCTTTCGCACATCCGCGCCATGCCCCGCCGGTCTGGTTGGCCAGTTCCCGTGTGGGGGACAGGCAGATGATGCGTGCCACATGGGGGATGCGTTCATGTGGCGCCCCAAGCAGACGCTGCGTAAGGGGGGCGGCAAACGCGATGGTTTTGCCGGTGCCGGTCGGGGCGATGCCTTCCACGTCCCGCCCGGACAGAATCGGGGGAATGGCCTGTATCTGAATGGGCGAGGGAATGCGTACCCCCATGCGCGACAGGTTGTCCCGCACGGGTGCCGTAAGGCCGGTTTCAACAAAGGAGGCGCAGGGATCTTCGGTCATCGCGCCAAGCCATACAGTGCTTTGCCCCCACAGGAAAAGGGAAAGGGATTGACGTTGCGATTCCCGGTGCGCCAGATGCATGCCATGACGCCCCCACTGATGCCCCCCGCCGATCCCACGGCCGGTGTGATCGCCGAAGATTTTGCCGGCATGAAATCACAGGCTTTCGGCCTCGCGCGGCGTGCGGGGCTGACCCCCGTGCTCTGCCCGGTCATGGTACGCCCCGGCTGGCGTTATCTGCCTGCATCATGGTGGCCCATGCCCCTGCGTGCCATCCGTCCGTTGCAGATGCCCGCAACCTGTATGGGGCCGTCGGGCGTGATGATCAGCATCGGTGGCACGGGGGGGGCGGTTGGCGCGGCCATGCGGGCACGCGGTGGCCGGGTGGTGCAGATACAGAACCCGCGCATGGACCTGCGGAAATTCGACCTGGTGATCGCCAACCGCCATGACGAGATTTCAGGCCCGAACGTCGTACTGTCACGCACGGCGTTGCATGGTGTCTCCCCCGACTGCCTTGCGCAGGCCCGGCGCGTATGGGCGCCACGCCTTGCCCACCTGCCACGCCCTTTGGTCAGTGTCCTTGTCGGTGGGGGGAATGGGCGATTCCGGCTTGGTGCGGCGGAGGGGCACGCCCTTGCCGCGCAGCTCGGGCGGATGATCGACTGCGACGGGGTGGGTCTGGCGCTGACCCCGTCGCGGCGAACCGGTGTGGAGGTCAGGGAGATCCTGTCGCACCACCTGTCGCCCAAGGGGGCATGGGTGTGGGACATGGAAGGGGAGAATCCCTATCTCGGCCTGCTTGCCTGCGCGGACGCCATTGTGGTGACGGCGGACAGTGTTTCGATGATATCAGAGGCCGTGGCGACGCAGGCGCCGGTCATGGTCGCGGCGTTGCCGGGGCGTTCGCGTCGGATCGGGCTGTTCATGCAGGACCTGACACAGGCGGGACGTATCCGGGTATTTGACGGGCGCATGCGTGACTGGCCGGTTGCGCCGCTGGATGACACGCAGGCTGTCGCGCTGGAAATGCGTCACAGGCTGAACCTGAAATGATCTGCGAATAATGCGTGTTTCCAGCAGGCAATTATGACATAAAACAGGTATGCTCGATATCCGCACCTATGACGCACGCACTGGCGGCAATATCGCCTACAAGGCATTTTCCCATCCCCTGGCGGCGGAGCGTCTGGCGGCGCTGGTGCGGGTGTTCCACGATAAGGGGCCGGTTGCGATCTATGACCCGGCCGGACATGCGGCTACCCTCCTTGCGCTCCTGCCGCAGGAAATGCGGATTGAGGGTATCTATGTCCATGATAGCGAGAAGGTGGGGCAGCCAACAGCCCGTGGCCTGACCCGGGCACTTGCCGATCTGCCGCAGGCCCCCGTGCGGGCTGTGTGGGCGCTGGATTTCGAACATGAACGGGTCTGCACCCGGCTGCGTGATATCCTGCCTGTGGGGGTGGAAATCTTCACGCTGGCGGATGCCCGGTTGCCTGACGGGATGCTTACTGTCGCGGGGATCTATCTCAATCGCCTGAATTTCGCGACAAATCATGCATTTTTCCGCGATGAAGGGGGGCTGTCCACCCGTCTTGTCACCACCAATTACTGGGCACGTTATGGTGCGGGCGAAGTCCGGTTATGGCTGCGCCTGTTCGGTCAGGATGGCCATCCCCTTGCAAGCTGGGTTGAAGGCCCCTTCGCGCCAGAACAGTCAATCATTGTGGAGAGTGCGCAGGTCCGGCGTCGTTTTGGCCTTGGCGCCTTTACGGGCCAGCTTTTTATCCATGTCCTTGGGGTGGCGGGACATGATGTTGTCAAATATGCGCTGGAAATCCATGGCGATGATGCCAGCAATACGCTGTCCGTCACGCATGATGCCAATGCCTGGCCTGCCGAACGCTATGCCAACCTGCCTGCGCCCCGACGGGGGGAAAAGGTGATCCTGTGGGTCCAGAACAGCCATGCGGTGCCTGTTCCCGCCAACGCCATGGCGTTGGGACGCATGGGTCATGATACGCGGGTTCCCATCGACCGGCCCCTTGGCCCATATGAAACGGTGGGGGTATGCGTAAACGAATACCTGCCCCATGCCGCATGGCCTGAGCAGCTTGAGTTCCATGGCGGTTATCATGTGGTGCGTCCGCGCTATGAAATCCGGGCGTCTACCGGCACCCGCATTGCGCATCTGAATGTGGAACGCAGCGACCTTGGGCATGATCCCGGGATTGCCAGCCTGCCATCGCGTTTTTTCGGGCGGGGCTATCTCCTGCCGTTCCCGGTGCTCGATCCTGCGCGTTACCGCACGACACTGCAACCCGCGCCCATGTCGCATGCGCTGGAGACGATGCCAGTGCGGATCGACTGTTTTGACGAGGAGGGGCAACCGTCAGGTTCACGTTTTCTTGGGTGCCTGACGCGTGGTTTTGAGATGGCGCAGGACCTGTCCGACATCACCGGGCGGGCAGGGCATGGGGAACTGGTCTATGACTTCCGTGACGGGGGGCATGCGGATGGCTGGCTGCATGCCCTGATACGGTATGAAGATCTGATGACGGGACATGTCGCGGAAACCAGTTTCGGGGCGCATATCTTCAACACGGTCATGACCTATCGCAACGAACCGCAATCTTATTCCGGGCCACCGCCGGGGTTGACGACACGTCTTTTCCTGCAGGCTGGTGCGGGACATGCGCCAAGTTTCTGTCATCTTATCTATCCTGTGTCGGGCGCGTGGCATGACAGATCTTCTACCGTGCTGGTCCTACATGACGAAACGGGCCGGAAGATAGGGGAAAGGCAGGTCAGCATTCCCGCACGTGGGTCGCTGACGCTCTGGCCACACCTGATTTTCGGGCAGGATGCCATCGATCGCACGGGGACGGGTGGATATGTCATGATCCGTGATCAGTCCTGCCGCCTGTTCGGATATCATGGACGTCTGCGCGCGGATGGCGTGTTTTCGCTGGACCATATGTTCGGGTTCTGAAGACCTGCCCGGGCAGGCTGCTGTGCACAAGGGGCTGTTTTCAAACAGTGTCCCGATGTTGCGCGCCTGGCGCGGGGCTGGGTATCGCGCTTTTCACGTAACCCCGCCATGCCCGTGCGTTTCTTACCGGACTGTGATCGCCACGATAGAGTGATGGAATCACAAAGGGATGATACTGAAATGACCGATTCACATACGCCTTCCGCTACTGAACACCTGCAGAAGCTGGCTGCTCGCGGGCAGCATGAACCCAAGCTGCTGACCCGTGAGGAAGTCATCATGCTTGCCGCGCATGTTGGTAAGGAACATGCCGGTATTGAAAAGAACATCGCCAAGAAGGCGGAACATAACCCGGAGGGCGTGACGGCAGACGAACTGCGGGCGCTGTGCCTTCACATCCTGGGGGAAAAGAAGGTCCGTTAATCCGGGCTGGAATTGATATGGCCCGTCCCGAAACAGGGGCGGGCCGCACGACCTGTCCGGTCACTGACGCATAGAGGCGGGAAGGGGTTATATAAGAAAAAACGGGACATCGCTCTTTGGGGGCGTGGCCGTGCGAATCTTTTATGGAAACAAGATTCACCAGAAATTTCTGTTTTATAGGGGGAAGGCCGGATGGTGGGTGCGACAGGGATTGAACCTGTGACCCCCGCCGTGTGAAGGCGATGCTCTACCGCTGAGCTACGCACCCATCCGTTCGGTGAGGTGTTATTAGTCGATCCTTTGATGGGATGCAAGCACCTGAAGACAGGATTTTTTATCTTCGTACAGGGCGGCGCAAACGATAGGCGAGGGCTTCGGCAACATGACCCTGCTCAATCTCTGCCACGCTTGCCAGATCTGCGATCGTACGCGCCACGCGCAACAGGCGGGTATAACCACGGGCCGACAGATGCAGACGTTCGGAGGCCATGACGGCATAATCGCGTGCTGACGCCTGAATGGGGAACAGGTCGATACTGGCTTCGGCGTTGCGCAGGCCGTCCTGCCGGTTGCGCTGCCGCGCATAGGCCGCCTCAACCCGTTCGGCCACGATGGCGCTGCTTTCCCCACGTTCAAGCCCGGCGATCTGCCCCAGGGGTACGGGTTCGACGCGTACATACATGTCCATACGGTCCAGAAGCGGGCCGGAAATGCGGGCCTGATAATCCTCGCCACAGCGCGGCGCCTTGCGGCATTCCTGCGCGGCATCGCCAAGATATCCGCAACGGCATGGGTTCATGGCGGCAATGAACTGAAAACGGGCAGGGTAGGTCACGTGTGCTGCCGCGCGGGCGATTGTGATGGAACCGGTTTCAAGGGGCTGGCGAAGGGTTTCCAGTGCATGGCGGGAAAATTCTGGCAGTTCATCCAAAAACAGTACGCCCCGATGTGCGAGGCTGACTTCGCCGGGGCGTGCGCGTGCGCCACCACCACCCAGTGCCGCCTGACTGGTGGAGTGGTGCGGGTCGCGAAAAGGAGGGCGCATAATCGGATGCCCGTCCGATAGCAGGCCGCTGACGCTGTGGATACGGCTGACTTCCAGGATTTCTTCTGCTGTCAGGTTGGGTAATATGCTTGGCAGACGTGCGGCCAGCATGGATTTCCCGGCCCCTGGTGGGCCGGACATCAGCAGCGAATGCCCGCCGGCTGCTGCAATTTCCAGCGCGCGCTTCGGACTTTCCATACCGCGTACATCTGCCAGGTCGAGAGTGGGCGTACCGGATGTGTCCCGCCCAAGGTCGGGGAGTTCAACAGGCGTCAGGATCTGCTGGCCCCGAAAATGATTGACAAGGGCAGGGAGGCTGTCCGCGGCGAGGATGTCCATCGCCTCGCTGGCCCATCGTGCTTCGACGCCTTGTGCGCGTGGGCATATCAGACCCAGCGAAAGATCATGTGCGCTCATGCCCGCGGACAGGACGCCGCATACGGGATTGATGCCACCATCAAGCGAGAGTTCACCCAGTGCCGCATACCGGCTCGCCATATCATAAGGAACGACCCCCATGACACAAAGTAGGGCGAGGGCGATGGGCAGGTCGAAATGTGATCCTTCCTTGGCGAGGTTGGCCGGGGCCAGATTCACGACAATGCGCTTTGCCGGCAGCGCCAGCCCCATGGCCGAAAGGGCCGCACGCACACGTTCACGGGATTCCGCGACGGCCTTGTCTGGCAGGCCGACGATCAGGAATGATGGCAGCCCGGTGGAAAGTTGCACTTCAACCTTAACGGGTGTGGCATCAATGCCACAGAACGCAAAGCCGTGAATACATGCCAGCAACGTGTCAGCCATAGGTCAGAATTCAATCCGTCAGTAAGTCAGGATTTCATGATGCCGGAATGCGACGCAAAGCGCCAATGCCCATCCAGACGGACATGATTGTTGGCATAATATATATTATAGAACATAGGGCGCAGACCGGACGGGGGCGCATTGCGGCGTGCTGCGACGTGGTTTCGTATCCGCCATGTCCGGCCCCAGCCATCATGAATTCCCGGCGCCACGTCCCTGACATGGCGCCCATGGCATGGCGTTGGTGATCTTTGGCAATCAGTTGCGAATTCCTGTAATGGTTCGCACACGTTCCAGGATACTCATCCCCGCCTGGGTAAAGGTCTGCTCACTGAACCGGGTACAGACATAATCGCGCGCCTGCTGCCCCATGTCATGGAAACGTTCCGGTTGCGACAGTGCCCGGATCAGTGCATCCGCCAGTGATTGGGGGTCTCGTGGCGCGGCGCGCCAACCGGTCCTCCCCTCCTGCACCGAATATCCCATTTCCCCGACAGTTGTGCCAAGCACCGGCAGGCCACCCTGCATGGCCTCATGCATTGCGACGCAGAACCCTTCCCAGCGTGACGGCTGTATATACATATGCTGCGACGCGATGAAATCGCGGGTATTGGACACAAAACCCGGAAACCGGATCATATCGAGGCCATGCGCCCTGCACCGTTCCTCGATAAAGGCACGGTGGTTTCCTTCACCACATACGGTAATTTCATATTGCGGCAGGTTATGACCTGCCTTGCGCACCAGTGCCAGCGCGGCACAGAGATCCCCATATCCCTTTTCACGCGACAGGCGACCCAGCGACCCGATCCGTATGACTTCCCCCTCGCCCCACGGCTGTGCCTGCGGGGCCGTGGGGGTTGCATAGAAAATGGGCCAGCACGCCAGTCGGTCGCGCGGAATGCCAAGTATCCTGTGCGTTTCATCGGTTACGAACTGTGAATCCCCGACCCAGAAACATGAGAGCCGACGTTGCGCCAGCAGGAGGCGTCGATTGGCGGGTTTGGGATTTGCATTGTGCTGCCAACTGACCACGGGCCAGCGATGGCGCGTGCCGATCAACTGCCCCAGCAGTGTGGCGCGGATCAGCGAGGTCCACAGAAGATCGGGCTTCCATGCAGTCAGCGCCTGATTGAGCCATCGCAGCGTCTGTAACTGTTGTTTTTCCCCCGCCGGACAAATTTCCACCTGAAGTCCGGCCTCTTCCAGTCGGAAAAGTGCCAGGCCGTCGCGTCGTGACAGGGCGAAGACCGCAACTTCGTGTCCTGCCTGACGAAAGACGGAGGTGATGGCAGGAACCGGGAAACATGCGCCGCCACCCTCAAGGGAGTTTATGATATAGGCAATGCGCATTATCCGTCAGGTTCCGTCAATATATTCAGGGATGGGCGGTTGTAGCTAAAGATAAGGCGAAAAAACAGTATCTGATGTGCATGTCCGCGCATCCCCCTGCCCGCCTCCTATGGGCCTGCCATGTCGGACGCCGGGGGAAGCCGGCATCATATCAACAGGATCAGGCAGTTCTGAAACTCGGCACAGCGTTATGTGACGTGGGTTTCATGTCATACCCCCGCAAGGGCTTTGATCTCTTGCCTGCCCAATGGTGGGCATTCCCGTTGGGGCATCTATTGGATCTGCGTATTCATGATGGCCCCGATTTTTTAAATTCCATCGTATTTTATGAGAGGGCTTCTCGCCGCAGTCTTTATAGTCTGTGGTCGCTTTCGGGGGGGCAGATGTGTTAGGGAGCGGGCAATCCCGTTCCTGCACCTGTCCCGACCCGAATATCAAGGCGTGTTTCGCTATGTCCGAAGTTACTTCCCCATATGCCAATCCCGTTCGGGAGGCCGCGTCGGCAGCGGCTTTGACCGATGACGAACGCACCCGCATCCTTGCCAAATCGGCGCAGTTCGCACCGCCTTCGGCCGTACTGCCGGACGGGCGTCGTGAACTGGTGGGACTGTCGCGGGAGGAATTGACGGAAATCCTTCTGGAAATCGGGGAAAAGCCATTCCGTACCAAGCAGTTATGGCACTGGATCTATCACCAGGGGGCTACCGATTTTTCTTGCATGAGTTCGATTGCCAAGCCCCTGCAGGAAAAGCTGGCGGAGCGTTTTGTCATCAGCCGCCCACAGGCTGCCACTGTCCAGACGTCGAGTGACGAGACACGCAAATTCCTGTTCCGTTTCCGTGACGGGCAGGAGGCGGAGACCGTCTATATCCCCGACCGGCGCGAAGACCGGGGTGCGGTGTGCATTTCATCGCAGGTTGGCTGTACGCTGTCATGCACCTTCTGCCATACCGGCACCCAGGGGCTGGTACGCAACCTTGGCGCGGCGGAAATCGTGGGGCAGTTCATGGCTGCGCGCGATAGTTATGGCGAATGGCCCAGTCCCCGGGGGGAAACGCCGCGTCTGTTGTCCACCATCGTGCTGATGGGCATGGGAGAGCCACTGTACAATTACGAAAATATTGCCAAGGCCATGAAGATTATCATGGATGGCGAAGGGATCGGCCTGTCGCGGCGGCGTATCACCCTGTCCACGTCCGGCGTCATTCCGATGATGGACCAATGCGGGGATGAACTTGGCATCAACCTGGCGATTTCCCTGCATGCCGTTCGGGACGACCTGCGTGATGAACTGGTGCCGCTGAACCGCAAATATCCCATTGCCGATCTGATCGCCGCATGCCGCCGTTACCCCGCCGCCAGCAATGCGCGGCGTATTACGTTTGAATATATCATGTTGCGTGGCGTGAACGACAGCGAGGCCGACGCCCGTGAACTGGTGCGTCTGATTGCGGGTATCCCGGCCAAGGTCAACCTGATCCCGTTCAACCCGTGGCCGGGCAGCCGGTTTCAGCCCTCCACGCGCGAACAGCTCGACCGGTTTGCGAATATTGTCATGGATGCCGGGTTCGCATCCCCCATCCGCATGCCGCGTGGGCGTGACATCCTTGCCGCATGCGGGCAGTTGCGCACCGAAAGCCAGCGTGCCCGTCGCCAGCCCGCCCCCACCACGGATAATGCCTGAGCCCGTGCCTGCGTGCATGGCTTTGCGGGGAGGTTGATAAAACCTTTCCTCGCTGCTGGTCGTGGGCGCTTTGGGATGCTAGGACGGCATGCTGCCGACAGGGTGGTCGGCAGGGAAAATTATCAGTTTTGTCGACAGGAGACCTCTCCCCATGGCCGCCAAGGACGTCAAGAAGGTTGTGCTCGCCTATTCAGGCGGTCTCGATACGTCCGTGATTCTTCGATGGTTACAGACCGCCTATGGGTGTGAGGTCGTAACCTTTACCGCCGACCTTGGTCAGGGCGAGGAACTGGAACCCGCACGTAAAAAGGCCGAGATGTTCGGCGTGAAGGAAATTTTTGTCGAGGATCTCCGCGAGACATTCGTCAAGGATTTCGTCTTCCCGATGTTCCGGGCGAATGCGCTGTATGAAGGCCAGTACCTGCTAGGCACCTCCATCGCACGCCCATTGATCGCGCAGCGCCAGATCGAGATTGCGGAACAGGTCGGTGCGGACGCGGTGGCGCATGGTGCGACCGGCAAGGGCAATGATCAGGTCCGTTTCGAGCTGGCCTATTACGCGCTGAAGCCGGATATCACCGTGATCGCCCCATGGCGTGAATGGGACCTGACGTCGCGCACGAAGCTGCTTGCCTTTGCCGAGGAAAACCAGATCCCCATCGCCAAGGACAAGCGGGGCGAAGCCCCCTTCTCCGTTGATGCGAACCTGCTGCATTCCTCGTCCGAAGGAAAATTGCTCGAAGATCCGGCGGTCGGGCCGGACGAGATCGTTTTCCAGCGCACAATCTCCCCAGAGGCCGCACCTGACAAGGCGACGGAAATCACGATTGATTTCGTCTCCGGCGATCCGGTCGCGCTGAATGGGCAGGCCCTGTCGCCTGCAACGCTGCTGGCGCGCCTGAACGATCTGGGCCGCATGAATGGCATCGGCCGGCTGGACCTGGTGGAAAACCGGTTTGTCGGCATGAAGTCGCGCGGCATCTATGAAACGCCGGGCGGGACGATCCTGCTGACCGCGCACCGCAGCATCGAGAGCATTACGCTCGATCGCGAAGCGATGCACCTCAAGGACAGCCTGATGCCCCGCTATGCGGAGATTATCTATAACGGTCTGTGGTTCTCGCCTGAACGGCGCATGCTGCAGGCGTTGATCGACCAGAGCCAGCATTCGGTCAGCGGTCGCGTGCGGCTGAAGCTGTACAAGGGCAACGTGATCTGTGTTGGCCGTGAAAGCCCCAACAGCCTGTATGACACCCGCGTCGTGACTTTCGAGGATGATGAAGGCGCCTATAATCAGGCCGATGCACAGGGTTTCATCCGCCTGAATGCGCTGCGCCTTCGTCTTGGCGCCAAGATTGGTCGTCGTGGTGGCGCCCTTTGAGGTTTCCTACCGTTCATCCCTATTCCATCAACCGAGGTGTCATGAAACGTTTTTCACGCGTCATTCCCTTTCTTCTGGCGACTGCGCTGGCGGTACCGCTGGTGGCATGTGGCGGAAGCAAAAAAGAAGATGAGCCTGAACTGACCCCCGCACAGTTCATGGCGAACGTGAAGACGCAGCCCGGCGTGAAGGTCCTGCCGGACGGACTGGCCTATAAGGTCCTCAAGTCCGGTCCTAAGGACGGGGCGCAGCCGACCGTCAACGACAGTGTCATGGTCATCTATGAAGGTCGCCTGCCAGATGGCGGGATCTTTGACAGTTCGGACCAGCATGGGCATGGCGCCTACATGCAGATGCCGCTGGAAATGGTCATCAAAGGCTGGCAGGAAGCCGTGCCCATGATGCATGTCGGCGATGTCTGGATGCTTTATGTCCCGCCGGAACTGGCTTATGGGCATAAATCAATGGGCATCATCCAGCCGGACAGCCCGCTGATCTTCAAGATCCAGCTTCTGGGTGTTTCGCGTTCCCATTAAGGGGGCGGTTGCGTAATCCTGAGCTAGAACAGAAAGCGGCACCGGGGGCGTATCCCGGTGCCGTTTTTCGTATCCCTTCCCTGCCCACGGGGGTATCGTGACGCATGCTGACTTTCCCGGATATGTTTCGCGTTGCAAAAGGTATGGTTCTCTTCTGTGCGGGGGCATTTTTGCTGTCGGCCTGTTCGGGCAAGCACGAAGGGGCTGCGCGCTATCGCACCAATTGCGGTATCTGCCATCATAATGGCGAGGGCATGAAGGGCGAGATTCCCCCCCTGATCGGGCGGGTGGATGTAATAGGCGCCACGGCGGAGGGGCGACATTATCTGGCGGATGTCCTGCTTAATGGTCTGAATGGTCCACTCGACATCCGGGGTGTGCATTATAATTTTTCCATGCCGTCATTTCGTAACCGCCTGTCCGATCATGAAATTGCGTCTATCCTGACCTACCTTGCCGCACGTGGGGATTCGGAGCGACCGCCGGTGTTTAGCGCCGATGAAATCGCGGCCGTGCGGGCGCATCCCCTGCCCACCAGCGCAGTGGCCGAGGAACGACG
This sequence comes from Novacetimonas hansenii, assembly GCF_014843995.1. NCBI lineage: Bacteria > Pseudomonadati > Pseudomonadota > Alphaproteobacteria > Acetobacterales > Acetobacteraceae > Novacetimonas > Novacetimonas hansenii. The sequence goes on from NZ_CP062147.1 coordinate 1,700,155, forward strand.
CCGCCTTGATGAGATTCATCGCCTTCCCTGATATCAACGCGCTTGACGACCATACGGCAAAGAGCGGAAAACAGCGGGATGCGACGCATATTTTCCGGCATCCAGCCGACTGGAATTCCGCAGCTTGGCAACTATCTCGGTGCGATACGCAACTGGGTTGGGCTGCAACGTGACAACGAATGCATATTCTGCCTTGTGGATATGCACGCCATCACCGTCTGGCAGGACCCGCAGGCCCTGCGCGAACAGACGCTGGCACAGACGGCGGTGCTTCTGGCTTCGGGCATTGATGTGCAGCGTCACATCCTGTTCAACCAATCCGCCGTGACGGCGCATGCGCGCCTTGCATGGATATTTAACTGCGTGGCGCGTCTTGGGTGGTTGAACCGTATGACGCAGTTCAAGGACAAGGCGGGCAAGGATCGTGAAAACCATTCAGCAGGGCTGTATGTCTATCCCGACCTGATGGCCGCAGATATTCTGACCTATAAGGCAACGGCGGTGCCTGTTGGGGATGACCAGCGCCAGCATCTGGAACTGACCAACGATATCGCGCAGAAATTTAACCATGATTATGGCCAGGATTTTTTTCCGATCGTGGAAGCATTGATCCCACCGCAGGGCGCGCGGATCATGAGCCTGCGTGACGGCACGAAAAAAATGTCGAAATCCGATCCTTCAGCCCAGAGTCGGATCGAGATGACAGATGATGCCGATACGATCATGCAAAAGATCCGTCGTGCCAAGACCGACCCGGAACCGCTGCCCAGCGAGGAAGCCGGTCTGGAAAACCGTCCCGAAGCCCGCAACCTCGTGACGATCTATGCCACGTTGCAGCAATGCGGAATTCAGGACGTGCTGGACCAGCATGGTGGTGAAGGGTTTGGTCCCTTCAAAAAGGCATTGGCCGATGTGCTGATCCAGCATATCGGCCCCATCGCAGACGAGACGACCCGCCTGCTGAAAGAGCCGGGTTTCCTGCGTGATACGCTTCGTGATGGCGCGCGGCGGGCTAATGTAATCGCTGAACCCATCGTGGCTGAGGCAGAGTCCCTTGTGGGTTTTCTGAAATAAGGGATTATTTGAAAACAAATCATTGATAAAAAACAGGAAAAGTTTTTGGGTGCCGCCTTTTTGAAAAAAGGTGGCGTCTTCTGAAGCTTTTTGGAAAAAGCTTCACCAAAAACCTTTGTAATTTCAGGATTTTATCGACCCTGAATTTTCAAATAGTCTCCAAGCGATCATCTGAAAATATCCTGTTGATAAAGGCAGGTATTGAGTCTGCTTTTTCCAGTATATGTCAGGTATTATTCTGAACCGGTGCTTGCGGTGGCAGGATGGGTTATAGTTATAAATATTATGCTGCCTCCTGTCATGTCGCAGTGCAAGGCGGTTGAACGGGTCTAGGAGACTGTACGAAAACAATGTGATTGTAAGAAATTAATTTTATATGCGGTGTATTTAATTTTTGTGCATAGTGTAATTTAAATATTATCCGTAATAAATATTCATAAAAAACTTTTATAATAAAATTTGGTGATTTATTGTGCTTGTTCGAGCTATCGCATGGCACGTAGATGCAGTTTTCAACAATAGTCCTCTGAAAAATCAGTATGCCGTTGTATCACTGGCACGGGAACAGACTACGTTCTGGTGCCCATAAGATATGTCGGCAGGCCCCGCCCATACGGACGATCACCAGCATAAAAAATACGGTTGTCCTGACTGCCAATATCTGTGACCTGTTTTTCAGCCAGGGCAGGACAGTTTGATATTCGTCCGGTGATATCCGTTTCAGGTGCTGAAAAAACGTATAATTCTCAAAAGGTTCCAGAAAAATGGAGCCTTTTGACGATACGGATATGACCGGTCTTCTATCTTCGGGTTCTTTTTTATCGTGGGGGCGAAGTCGTCTCGTGAGGGGAAGAAGACGAACCCGTATCCGCATCGGGGGATGATGGTTGGGCTGTATGCTCCTCCTGCGCTGCTGCGGCCTTGCGTGCGTTATGGCGGCGCACCATGCCTGCAGCACAACCTGCGGCGGCCCCACCCTTGGCGTGTCCACTACCGACAAAATGCCCGGCGACCCCACCGGCCATGGCGCCCTTGAGGCATCCGCCAGGTTCAGCATGGCCGAATGTAGGGGAAAGGATGAATGCGCAGGCAAACATCGGGAATACAAGATGGCTATATTTCATCGTCGATATTTTCCAATCGTTATTGGATTTAATTATGGACGGAGGCGGAGGCTGCCGCTTGGGGCGTGACGGATCTGTTTTGCCGGTATGCGGGGATAACAGTTGTCAGCAGCGATGTTCCCTTTCATCGTGAAGCATCCCAACGAAGGAAAAGGACCCGATTGATGAGTAAGGAACCGTCAGAAGCCATTCATGCCGCATTGATTCATGCAGCGGCAATCCTGACTGCGGCCAAGAAGGAAGTGATTGAAAAGGCTTCCCCTTCTGATGTGAAGGCGCATTTTAAGTCATTCCTGCACACGCTGGAAACCGGCTGGCGGGAGCATGAAGCGGGCGACCATCATAAATAAGGTATGAGGGCACCACGGCGTCCGGGCCTCTTATTATTGGTCCTTGGATGTCGTGGCGTCCCTTTCTTACCCGGTTGGAGCGTCGGGTCGGGGGTGCAGGCTATTTCCCCGTGAAAAACTTGCCCATGTCCGAACCGGTCTTATGACCCCAGCGGTCCATCTTGTTTCCGGTATCGTGGCCCCAGTGATCCAGCGTCTTGCCGGTTTTATTCCCCCAGTTCTTGACGTGCTGCGTATCTTCCGCTGCTTCGTCATGCACTGTGTGGCCCGCATGCTTTATCTTTTTTCCCGCCACGCAGGCATCGTAATCTGACGCCTGGGCACAGTCATCAGCCCATGCCGGTAAAGACGATGCGTTCATGAGGGCAATAATACCAAATCCGACCAGTAATGTTTTTCTCATATTTCCCAATACCCATTTTGTCCGATGGATATCCGCCAAAAACACTCAGGTACAGCAGGCGGACATCCTGCCCCACGTGAAGAGAGGGGCCGAGATAACCTGTCCCATGCCGTCATGGGCATAGTTTCCATGACGAAGGATGTCTGTTTTCAACGTCGGCTGCGCCTTGTGGTTGCATTCCGTCAGTTACGAAAATCCAGAACAATCCGCCCTGCAACCTGCCCATGTTGCAGTCGGTCGAAGATATCGTTGATATTTTCAAGCTTGTCGGTTGCAACGACGGTAGAAACCTTCCCTTCGGTAAAGAAGGACAGGGCTTCGATCATGTCCAGACGCGTGCCCACGATGGAACCGCGTACGGTCGTGCCGTTCATGACCATGTCAAAAATCGAGATGGGGAATTCACCGGGGGGCAGGCCATTCAGGACGATGGTACCGCCCCGGCGTGCGTAACCTATCGCTTGTGTGAAGGCAGTGTTTGAAACAGCCGTAACCAGAACGCCATGCGTGCCGCCGGTTTTCTGCCGGATATAGGAAACAGGATCGGTAGTACGCGCATTGACGGTTACGCTTGCGCCCAGCTTGCGGGCTTCGGCAAGCTTGCCGTCGTCGATATCGACCGCCGCGACATTCAGCCCCATGGCGACAGCATACTGGATGGCCATCTGCCCCAGGCCGCCCGCACCGGAAATGGCAACCCATTCGCCCGCGCGTGTATCTGTCATCTTCAGGCCCTTGTACACTGTCAGGCCCGCACACAGGACAGGCGCCGTGCGGATCGGGTCAATATCCTTGGGCAGGTGCGCAACATAATTCGGGTCGGCCACGACGTATTCAGCAAAACAGCCATTGACTGAATATCCCGTGTCCTCCTGTTTTTCACACAGGGTTTCCCATCCCCCCAGGCAATGTTCGCAATGCCCGCATGCCGAATACAGCCATGGAACCCCGACGACATCGCCGGTCTTGATCCAGTCTACGGCGGCACCGACCTCGACAACATGCCCGATCCCCTCATGACCGGGGATGAAGGGGGGTTTGGGCTTGGTGGGCCAGTCGCCACGTGCGGCATGCAGATCCGTGTGGCATACCCCGCAGGCATCGACCTTCACAAGAATCTGGTTGGGACGGATCGAGGGGATATCAAGTTCCTCGATGCTCAGGGGTTTTCCGAATTCGCGGACAACCGCTGCTTTCATCTTTCCGGCCATTTCAACATCTCCTCAATATCCGCATGCCCTCGTCCCGAGGGGGTGCTCCACTTCTGTTATCACAATGGCAAGGCAGCCGTGGGAAGGCATTGATATGTGTCAGTATGGCATAGGCATCAGGTGTTGCCCTTTGCCATCCCATCCAGGCCCCGTGCCAGGTCGGCAATCAGGTCGTGTGTATCCTCCAGCCCGATATGGATACGAAATGTCGGGCCAGCCTGTGTCACGCTGTCGCATGAACGGGTAATGCCCAGGGTCGTGGGCAGGATCAGGCTTTCATATCCGCCCCATGATGCGCCGATGCCAAACATCTGCAGCGAATCAATCATGTGTTGCATCTGCGGTAATGTGAAATCAGGACGCAGGACGACCCCAAACAGCGATGACGCCCCCGAAAAATCCCGTTTCCAGAATTCATGTCCCGGGCATGATGGCAGGGCGGGATGCAGGACGCGGCTGACCTCTGCCCGCGACTGGAGCCATAGGGCGACATCAATTGCCGATTGGGATTGTCGTTCCTGACGGACTGGTAACGTGCGTATTCCCCGTAACGTCAGGGCACAGTCATCCGGTCCCGCGACCTGTCCGGTCTGGATGGCGGTATCGCGCAGCAGGTGCCAGTCGGCTTCGTTCGCGGTGGATACGGCCCCTATGATGGTATCCGCATGGCCTGCGGGATATTTGGTCAGTGCCTGGATGGAAATGTCCGCGCCATGGCGGAAGGGCTGGAAGATGCCGATCCCCCACGTATTATCCACAATCAGGCGTGCACCATGTCCATGGGCCACGCGGGCCATCATGGGGATGTCCTGTACCTCGAACGAATGGCTACCGGGGCTTTCGGTAAAGATTGCCTTCGTCTCCGTCCGCCACAGGCGTTGCAGTTCCTCTTCGCTGGCGCAGGGGGGGAAGTAGGTGATATCCACGCCAAAGCGGCGCATCACCTTTTCCGCAAACCGTCGCATCGGGCCATAGACGGAATCTGACATCAGGCAGTGGCTACCGCTGTCAAGAAATGCCAGCAGGGGCAATGTGCATGCCGCAAGCCCGGATGGTGCGATCTGGGTATGGGTGGCCCCTTCGATCGTGGCGATCGCATGTTCCAGCCGGTGTTGCAGCGGTGTGCCCATCGCCCCATAGATCAGTTCGTCGCCATAGCGTTTGTGACCGGCGTTCTCCATCGCTTCAAGCGAGGAGAAAAGGACGGTTGAGCCGCGTGCAACCGCCGGGTTGACGAATACGCCCTGCCCGTCCACCGGGGCGTCACGCGCCACCCGCACCGCAAGTGACGCCATGTCCCGCCATCCGCGAGAGACTGCGTGACGCAGGTTTTCATGATCCATTTAAATCTTTCCCCAGCCACGTTTTCAGGATTTTTAAAAATAGTCCGTTGATAAAAAAATAAAAGTTTCTGGATGTCGCTTTTGTCCCAAAGGAGGCATCCAGAAAATCCGATGATTTTGGCAGGTCGTCGGGATGGCGTTTTGCAAACGCCCCCTTATGCGTCCCCTGTGACGATCGGGGTGCCGGGGGTGGAGGCCCATTCCGCCCATGACCCGTCGTACACGGCATGTTGCCCTAATCCCGATGCCATCAGCCCGAGTGCCAGCACACATGCGGTCATGCCACTGCCGCATGTGCATACGGCCTCCTTGTCTGGATGCATGCCTGCGGCGGCGAAGATCTGGCGCAGCTCATGGGGGGGAAGCATATGTCCATCTGATGCCAGTAAGGTGGTATACGGCACGCTGGCGGCACCAGGCATATGACCCGAGGGCATGCCCTGCCGCGGTTCGGGCAGTTCGCCGGTAAAGCGTCCGTGCGCCCGGGCATCAAGGATCACGGAGGACCCGGCCGCATGGGTAAGGTCGAGCATATCCCCCAGTCCCTTCAGCCGTCGCATGCGCGGGCGGGCGATGAATGGGGGGGAAGTGTCCATGGGGGCCGTGCTTGGCCCTGTTTCCAGCTTTAGTCCGGCGCCCTGCCAGGCCGGCAGCCCACCGTCAAGCACCTGCGTGCGGTCGTGGCCAAACAGCCCCATCAGCCACCAGCCGCGTGCGGCGCAGGCCACACCCTTTTGGTCATAAAAAATGATCCGCGTCCCATCATGCAGGCCCAGTGCGCGGGCAAGGCGCGTAAAGCGGGCCTGCCCCGGCACTGTATGCGGCAATGGGGAATCCGGGTCCGAAAACATGTCGATGTCGAACTGGCGCGCGCCGGGAATGTGTCCCGACAGGAAACAGGCCTGGGGATCGAATTGCTGTCCCGGCAGGGCCTGCGTCGCGTCCAGTATGACAACATCGTCATGCGACAGGATGTGGGCAAGGTCTTCGGCGGAAATCAGTGGATGCATGTCTGTGGCCAATCTTTGGTGTTTGTGCGCTTTGCGATAAGGTGCAGCATATTATGCCATGACGAAAGCGGGATCACGCCTTCGCACGGATTGCCACGGGACGGATCGCGACGGTTATGGTCGAACGCATAATGATGGGGCTCATGCTGGGGGGGATCGCCTTTGGCTGCATACTCATTCTCTACCCTTTCATGTCGGCCCTGCTGTGGGCGGCGATCCTGACATTTTCCACATGGCCGATCTATGTGCGGCTGCGGCGGCATACTAATCCCCTTATCGCCGCGCTGGGCATGACGGTCATGTCCGCCGTGGTGATGGTTGTTCCCCTGACGCTGGTGGTATCCAGCGGCATTGTCGAACTGCCCCAGACCCTGCCCGATGCCATCGACAGCATCACGACCGTCATCCATCTGCCGTCGCTGCCTGTGTGGTTGCAGCATATTCCCCACCTTGGTCCCCAGATGAACGAAACGTGGGAAAAGTGGCGGGTGGATGTGGGCAATATCGACCAGATGATACGTCCCTATAGTGGTCGTCTGGTGCAGTGGGCCCTTGGTGGGATCATGCAACTGGCCAGCGGGCTGGCGCATCTGGGCATGGCGCTGTTCATGGCGTTTTTCTTCTGGTTGGGTGGGGAGGCACTGGGCGCTACGTTCGTCTCCGTCGTGCGGCGTATCGCCGGGGGGTACGCGGACCGTATCCTGGGGATCATCGGGCGCACGATCCGGGGCACCGTGTATGGCATCATCGGGACGGCGTTGTTGCAAGGTGTGCTGACAGGTATCGGGTTCGCCATCGCGGGTATTGCCAACCCCGTGCTGTGGGGCGGGATTACCGCCTTCATTTCCGTCCTGCCCATCGGTGCCCCCCTGATCTGGATACCTGCGGCGTTTTTCCTGTTTGTCGCCCATCATCCCGGATGGGGCGTGTTCCTGCTGCTTTACGGGACCATCATCGTGTCGGGGGCCGATCACATCATGCGACCGATGTTCATTGCCCGGGGGGCACAACTTCCCTACTTGTTGACGGTTCTGGGTGTTCTGGGGGGCATCTGGACATTTGGCGGCCTTGGCATTTTCCTCGGCCCGGTGCTTATTGGTGTGGGATATACCCTGACGGCGGAATTCGCCGCAGGCGATCCGGGCGCGCGTCTGGCGCCCGAGGTCAGGGAGCCATTTGTCGAACCATGAATCTTGCGCGTCCGTATCTGCGGTTGCCCGCCATCGTGGCCGAACCGGGGAAAGGTCCCCTGCCGGGATACCAGCCACCTTTCCATTCCGAAAACAGTATCCGGGTCGTCAGTTGGAACCTGTTGCGCCAGATCGGCGCAACGGTGCGCGATGTCGTCCACCTGATCCATCAGGAAAAGCCCGACCTGCTCCTGATGCAGGAGGCGACAGTTGATATCGATGCCCTGCCAACCTTGATCGGTGGCCATTATGCACGCTCTCCACTGCCGGGGCGCATTCATGGTGTCGCATGCTGGAGCCCCTGGCCCTATCGTCGTCCCCCCATGACCTGTACCCTGCCCTCTGGCACGCTGATCCGGCGTGTGGCGCAGATTGTCGAATGTGGCCCCTTCGCCATCGCCAATGTGCATCTGTCGCATGGGCAATTACTGAACCGTCGGCAATTGCGGCGCATGTCACAGCTTTTGCCGTATCGTGCGGCCATCCTTGGGGATTTCAATCTTGTCGGCCCTACATTGATCCGGCATTTCCGTGATGTCGGACCACGTGCCCCAACCCATCGCATGGCGGACGTCCTGCCGATCCGGCTTGACCGATGCCTGATACGCGGCCTTGCCTGTGTGGAGCAGCGCGTGATCGACAATTACGCATCGGATCATCGGCCGATTGCCGTAAGGCTTGAACTGCTGCCTCACAAATAAGGCAGCAGCAATCGGGCTGAGGCATCACGCAGCTTTGTCGGTAGCGAACGCCGGTCAAGGTCATGATGGGTCAGGCGTTCATGGCGGTGACGGATGATGAAATCGTCAATCGTGGTTGCCAGCGCATCATCATAAACCTCCAGATTGATTTCGAAATTCAGCCGCAGGCTGCGTACATCAATGTTGGAACTGCCTACGAACGACCAGTGTCGGTCAACCACCAGAAGCTTGGAATGGTTGAACGGTGGCCGCGCCTGCCATACCCGGCAGCCAGAATCAAGGAAACGTGGCAGGTTTGCCGCACGTGCCCAGTCGATCACGACATGGTTGCTGTGACGTGGGACAATGATATCCACCTCGATCCCACGCAATGCCGCAAGGGCAAGTTCCGTCAGGAACCTTTCGTCAGGAAGGAAATACGGGGTCATGAGGCGTACTGAATGCCGGGCCATCGAAATGGCCTGCAGCATGGTATATTCAATCTTCTCCAGGTCGGAATCAGGTCCTGCCGTCACGATGCGGGTCAGGCTGTCACCATGGGCCTGCTGTTCGGGGAAAAACAGGTCAGCCACCAGGGCTTCTCCTGTTGTAAAGGTCCAGTCGCGCGCGAAGGCTTCGCTCAATTGATGGATGACTGGTCCCAAAATACGGAAATGCGTGTCGGATACTGGATGGGCGGGATGCCGTGCCGTCAGATTTTCTTCCCCGATGTTCAGCCCCCCCATGAAACCGGTGCGGCCATCGACAACCAGGATCTTCTTGTGATCGCGCATATTGATGAACGGCATACGCCATGGCAGCAGCGAATGCATGAACCGGCCCACCGGCACCCCTGCCCTGTGCAGCCTGTCTGCGATTGCGCAATGGAAGTATCCGCTGCCCACGCCATCCACCAGAACCCGTACCTGTGCGCCACGCCGGTGTGCAGCAATCAGGGCATCACAGAATTTCTGTCCGATCTCGTCAGGTCGAAAAATATAGGAGCATAGCAGCACCGTGCTGCGTGCGCCCTCGATTGCGGCCAGCATCTGCGGATATGCACTGTCCCCATCATGCAGGGGGATGACAAGGTTCCCCGCCAGCAACGGGCGTTGCGTCAGCTTTGTTACCATGTCCGCCAGCGGGGCGAAGCGTCCTTCCTCGCCCCTGCGCCAGCGTGAGGTCATGGTGCGGCTGTACCATGGATGCAGCCCAACCAGACGCTTGGCACGGCGGCGCACGCGGTTGATGCCGAACATCAGATACAGGATACCACCGGTCAGTGGCATCAGGACCGTAACGCCGATCCATCCGATGGAGGCCCCTACGTCACGTTTCGTCAGCAGCACATGGACGATGACGATCGCCATGATGCACAGGCGTAAGGCCAGCACAATCGGGACAAGGAATGTGACGTAGGTATAGATCATGATGCCGTCATTATTCCGTACGCGCCATGAAAGCATGAAAATTCGACATGGGTCGCCATATCCGGTGCCCGCAGGGTACAGTAATATTGGGATGCGATATTGGGGCTATCCCCGATTACAGAAAATGAGGATGAGAGTCGTGACATCGCCAGTCCCCCCTTCGTCGCCCGGATGGCGCAGGCGTGCCGTCGGACGGCGTTCCCATCACAAGGGGCTTGAGGCAGAACAGAAAGTCATGGACCATCTGCGGGCGGAGGGATGGACCATTCTGGCGCATCGTGCGCGTACGGCCTGGGGCGAAATTGATATTGTCGCCATTCGTGATGGGCTGCTGGTCTTTACGGAAGTAAAGGCGCGCGCGTCAATCATGCAGGCAGGCGATGCGATCAGTCCCCGCACCATGCAACGCCTGATGAACGCTGCGCAGGGCCTGTGCATGCTCAACGCGGGGTGGGCATATGACGGGATGCGCTTCGACGTGGTTGTTGTCCTGCCCGATGGTCACATGCACCGCATCGAGGACGCATTCAGGATGGAGTGACCTACAGGCTGGATGGCAGGACGCATTCAGGTCCGGTGATGGATGTTCGCATGTGTCGCATGCCGGACGGCAGCCGTACCGTGTGGATGATAAGACACTTCATGAACCAGTGAATGGCGCACGTGCGACGATGTCACATGGTGGGCAGACGTGACCAAGGCATGATGTGTGCCCACCGCATGGCGATAGGTCACGTGACGGACCGGCGGGGGCGGTGCAGTCAGCGCGCTGAGTGTCAGGCGGTCTGCTTCCATATCAGTCATGGCATGGCTACGTGCCTGCGCCTGCGGCGTGACGCTGTGGATGAAACCCGCGCAAACCACCGACAGGGTCGTGATTCGCAAGCACGTGTGGCGCATCTAACACTCCAATTCAGTCATTGCAGCGAAGCTACGCAAAATCGGGTAAACAAGGCAAGGCTCAGTATCACATGAAACAAAAAAAAGCGGACGGGCGCCTATGCTGCCCATCCGCTTTTTCTGTCAGTGGCTGTTCCGGTCCGTTCAGGCAGAAGCCGGGACGATACCTTTTTCAGTCAGGAGCTTTTCCAGTTCACCGGACTGGTACATCTCGGTCACGATGTCACATCCACCGATGAACTCGCCCTTGACGTAAAGCTGCGGCACCGTGGGCCAGTTCGAAAAATCCTTGATACCCTGACGCAGGGCCGGATCTTCGAGGACATTGGCGGTCTTGAACGGTACGCCCAGATGCTTGAGGATCTGCACGACGCGTGCGGAAAAACCGCACTGCGGGAAGGTTGCATCGCCCTTCATGTACAGCATGACCGGATTGGCGTCGATCTGCGCCTGGATCTGCTGGGTGATGGTTTCGGCCATAATACTGGACTCCTCGTTCTGATAACCGGTTATCCGTCCCTGATGCGGGGGATCAGTCCGGTGTGCTTGTCTGAAGGGCGAGCGCATGCAGCTTGCCCCCCATATGTCCTTGCAACGCGTTGTAAACCAACTGGTGCTGTTTTACGCGGGACAGGCCACGAAACGCATTGCTGACCACCTTGCAGGCATAATGGTCGCCGTCCCCCGCAAGGTCGTCAATGTGGATCTGCGCATCCGGCAGAGCGCCACGGATGTAGGTTTCGATTTCCTGGGCCGTCATGGCCATCGGCTGTTCTCCTGCCTGTCCTTGCTGCTCAGCGATCCATAAGTCGCGGGAAAAATTCCGAATTCACCGCGACAAGACGTGCCTTTGATATTGTGGCGCCATTGGGCAATGTCAAACCGTCCCCGCCACTTTGACCCAGTACGCGACACGGGATGGAGGCCTGCGCGGCCCGGTCCATGAACGCCTTTGCATCGCGAACAGCGATGATGTAGCGCGCCTGGTCTTCACCGAACCAGTAGGCTTCCGGGCGGATGCCGGCCTGCGGTGCCAGCAGGGTGCATCCCGCCGTGCCCGCCATGACCATTTCCGCCACACTGACCAGCAGTCCGCCATCCGCTACGTCATGGCACGCGACGATGGTGCCATCCAGGATCGCCCCCCGCACGAAGTCGCCATTGCGGCGTTCGGCCTGAAGATCGACCGCAGGTGGTTCGCCATCCTGGCTGCCATGGATTTCACGCAACCATAGGGACTGGCCCAGTTCACCGCGCGTTTCGCCGATCACGATCACGTCACATCCGTCGGGCATGCCCAACCCGATTGCTTTCGTGACATCATCCAATACGCCAAGCCCACCGATGGCGGGCGTGGGAAGGATGGAAACGGACTCCCCATCCGGCCCGCGCGTTTCGTTGTAAAGCGAGACATTGCCACTGACGACGGGAAAGTCGAGTGCGCGACAGGCATCGCCCATCCCCGCGATGGCATCGACGAACTGCCCCATGACCTCGGGCTTCTCGGGGGAGCCGAAATTGAGGTTATCCGTCACCGCCAGTGGGCGCGCACCCGTTGCGGTCAGATTACGCCATGCTTCGGCCACCGCCTGTGCGCCGCCGGTACGGGCGTTGGCACGGCAGTAACGCGGTGTGCAGTCCGTCGTCATCGCAAGGCCGATGGTCGTATCCTCAACCTGTATGATGGCGGCATCGGCCGCACCCGGACGCCGGACCGTCTGTCCGCCCACCGTGCTGTCATACTGGTTCCAGACCCATTCGCGCGAGGCCAGGTCGGGACAGCGGATCAGGCGCAGCAGCGCCTGTTCGATGCCGACAGGGTCGCTGATCGTCCCCAGTGGCACGGGTGGCAGGGCCGGTGCGGTGGGACGGTGATAGATCGGGGCCTGATCCGCCAGCGGCGCAAGCGGGATGTCCGCCTCTGTCCGGCCCTGATGGCGCAGGACGATGCGTCCCGTGTCCGTCAGATGACCGATAACCGCGAAATCAAGTTCCCATTTATCGAAAATGGCGCGTGCCTGTTCCGTGCGGTCAGGACGGATGACAATCAGCATCCGCTCCTGACTTTCCGACAGCATCATTTCATAGGCTGTCATGCCGCGTTCACGCTGTGGTACCTGATCGAGGTCGAGTTCGATCCCCACCCCGCCCTTGCCCGCCATTTCCACGGCGGACGATGTCAGGCCGGCAGCCCCCATGTCCTGGATGGCCACAATCGCATCGGTCGCCATCAGTTCAAGGCAGGCTTCGATCAGGAGCTTTTCAACAAACGGGTCACCCACCTGTACCGTGGGACGTTTGGCCAGTGCGTCTTCGTCAAACTCGGACGAGGACATCGTGGCCCCGTGGATGCCATCACGCCCGGTCTTGGACCCGACATAGATGACGGGATTGCCTATGCCCGCCGCCGCCGAGAGGAAGATGCGGTCCTGCCGTGCCACGCCCACCGTCATCGCATTGACCAGCGGATTGCCATCATAGGCGGGGTGGAAGTTGATTTCCCCCCCAACCGTGGGAACACCGACGCAGTTGCCATATCCGCCAACGCCACGCACCACACCATCGACGATGCGTCGCGTCTGCGGGTTGTCAGGATCGCCAAAGCGCAGGGCGTTCAGGTTCGCGACCGGTCGCGCGCCCATGGTGAACACGTCACGCAGGATGCCACCAACACCTGTCGCCGCCCCCTGATACGGTTCGATGAAGGATGGGTGATTGTGGCTTTCCATCTTGAAGATGGCCGCCAGCCCCTGTCCGATATCGACGACGCCCGCATTTTCACCCGGCCCGTGGATAACCCATGGCGCCTTGGTCGGCAGCGTCTTGAGAAACGCGCGCGACGATTTGTAAGAGCAGTGTTCCGACCACATGACGGAAAAAATGCCAAGTTCGGTCAGGCTCGGCGTGCGTCCCATGATGGACAGCACATTGCCATATTCATCAGCCGTCAGGCCAAATTCCTTAGCCAGCGCCGCGTTGACGGGCTTCTGTCCTGCTGTGCTCATCCGACCAGCGCCTCCACCAGGCCCGTAAACAGGGGCTTTCCGTCTTCTCCGCCCATCAGGGGATCAACCAGGTCCTCCGGGTGCGGCATCATGCCGCAGATGCGCAGGTTCTCGCTAAAGACGCCCGCAATGGCCCCCATGCTGCCGTTGGGGTTGAGCGTGGTGTCCATGGCGTCAAGCCGCCCGTCCGCCGCGACATAGCGAAAGGCGACGCGGTTGGTGTCTTCAAGCATGCGGATCGTGTCGTGGTCGGCAATATAATTGCCATCCCCATGTGCCATCGGGGTGCGGAAGACGTCGTGGCGTTCCCAGTGGCGTGTAAACGGCGTATCGTTGCGTTCGACACGCAAGAAGCAGTCCTGTGACAGGAACCGCAGCGAGGCGTTGCGCAGCAGCGCGCCCGGCAGCAGTTGCGCTTCGGTCAGGATCTGGAAACCGTTGCAGACGCCAAGGATATGCCCCCCCGCCTGCGCAAAGCGGCGGATGGCGGGCATGATCGGGGCATGGGCCGCCATCGCCCCACAGCGCAGGTAATCGCCATAGCTGAAGCCGCCAGGCAATACCACAAGGTCAAGGTCCGGCAGGTCCGTTTCACGATGCCAGATCATGCGGGGGGCGACACCGGTCACGCTGCGCAGCGCGATCGCCATGTCACGTTCCCGGTTGGTGCCGGGAAAAACAACAATACCCGCCTTCATTTGTGGTCGCCACAGGGATAGGATTCATGAAGCGCCGTAAAGACCGCCTCCCCCGCCGGACGGGATAACTGGTCGTGATGCGCCTTCATCCAGTCCACGACCTTGCCACGCATGTCCGACAGGCTGGTCGCAGGTGCAATGCAGAACGCGGCCACGTCATGCTGGTCTTTTTCCGCGTTGCGTTCAAACAGATGCGCAAGGGCTGCCGCGTCCGCCACGCCAGAAATGTAGGAGTCACACAGACCCGTGCCCGATGCACGCGTACATAATGTGCCAAGCTGCGACGCAGGCATGCGCGAAACCCGCTGCGCATGCGCAGCAGACAGCGGCAGCAGGCCCGCGCCAAACGCGCAGGCCGCGAGGAAAATGCCCGTTGCCGTCTTCATTCTTCAACGACCTCCGCTGCAAAATCCTCGATCACGAGGTTGGCAAGCAGCGCGCGGGCCATTTCGTTGGCCTGCACGATGGCGCGGGCCGGGTCGCTTTCTGCAAGTTCAAGGTCGATCACACGGCCGATGCGTACGTCGCCGACATTCTTGAAATCCAGCACATGCAGCGCATGTTCCACCGCCTTGCCCTGGGGATCGAGCACGCCATCCTTGAGCATGACCGTCACGCGTACTTTCATTGCATTACCTCCGGTCCCTTCATGTCGGAATTCGTCGCCTCCGGCAGAATGCCAAGGCGCATGGCCACTTCCTGATATGCTTCCTCGACCTTGCCCATGTCCTGGCGGAAACGGTCCTTGTCGAGCTTCTGGCTGGTCTTGCTGTCCCACAGGCGGCAGTTATCGGGCGAGATTTCGTCCGCCAGCACGATGCGCATGTTGTCGTTTTCCCACAGGCGACCGAACTCCAGCTTGAAGTCCACCAGCGTGATGCCGATCCCCACAAACAGGCCGCACAGGAAATCGTTGATTCGCATGCTCAGCGAAACGATATCCTCCAGGTCATGCGCACATGCCCAGCCAAAGGCGGTGATGTGTTCCTCGCTGACCATCGGGTCATTGAGGCTGTCATTCTTGTAATAGAATTCGACGATCGGATGCGGCAGGCGGGTGCCTTCCTTGATGCCGAGGCGCTTGCTGAGGCTGCCTGCGGCGACATTGCGGATCACGACCTCAAGCGGGATGATCTCCACCTCGCGGATCAGTTGTTCGCGCATGTTCAGCCGCCGGATGAAATGGGTGGGAATCCCGATTTCATGCAGGCGCAGCATCAGGTGCTCGCTGATCCGGTTGTTCAGGACGCCCTTGCCGGTAATGACGCCCTTCTTGGCGCCATTGCCCGCACTGGCATCGTCCTTGAAATACTGAACCAGGGTTCCCGGTTCCGGACCCTCGAAAAGGATCTTTGCTTTTCCTTCATAAAGCTGGCGGCGGCGGCCCATACTCGTCCTTCACATACGGCTGTGGGAAGCATGCCGCAGGCATCCTCCCCTGCGGGTCCGCAACAGGACCCAGAATGTGCGCATGCAATAGCAGCGATTGCGCGTCGAAGATACCATAACGTTTCTATGTCGCCGCCGTGCCGGAACCTGCGCCTGCATTGATGCCGGGGCGAGCGGTGTTCAGGTCCACCGGGGCATATCCCACGCGGTCTGGTGCGCCAGCCGCGAAAAACCACGACCGTCCGTTCGGGGCGGCAGGATCGCGCGAGATGCCGAGTGCGGAGGAACTGCACGTGCCAAAGCCCGAACGTGGGGGGATGTTGAGTTCGCTGCCAGCGGGAAGCGAGCGATCGGCCAGCAGCACGGTCCAGCTTTCCCACGCGGGGGGCACGGGGCGTGGCGCGGCACGAAAACGCGGCAGGTGGCGTGCGATCCGTGGCATGGACATATCATCTGGGTCCGTGGTCGCGATCATGTGCGTTCCCACGTCGAGCGCGATAACCTGTGGTGTGCCATAGCCGGGGCCACGGATGAAAAAGGCATCGGTGCCATCACCCACGATCATGTTGAATGACCGCCATTCCCCCGCATCAAGGGCCGCGATCCGCGCCACGGCGTCGCGCGCACAACCATGATCCCCCACCATAAGCGGCAATTCCCCGCGTGAACGTTTGCCCGGCGCGGGGCCAAGGCTGCCGACACGGTTCATGATCGCCCCGATGACGCCTGCGTCGTTCATGGTCAGCCATGACCCACCAGCCACGCAGTCGCGCCCCCCCACGACGGTGGGATGATCGCCCCAGTGGCGCGAAGGTGCTTCCCACGGACGGTCGAGGCGTTCGTCGCGGTTGGCCGCCAGCAGCAGCGGCCATGCCTCATCCGGCTGGTGGGAGATAACGACAGTACACACGCCATTGATCCTGTATGTCTGGGCCTGTCCGGTTTGGCGCGCGCCGGTACCGGACAGGCAGGTCTGCCGGCTGTCCCCTTATGCGGACCGGGGGCCGGTTTCACCAAATACGCGGTTGTAGGTATGGTCCAATTGCCGCAGATGCGCCGTGCTGTCCATCGCCGCATCCAGCACTTCGGCAGGCACGCGTCCTGCAACCTCTGGGTCAGCGTCGAGGTTTTCGCGGAACGTCCTGCCGTCGGGCTGTCCCAGTTTGGTCCATGTTTCCATCGCGTTGCGCTGCACGATGCGATAGGCATCTTCACGTAGGATGCCTGCGCGTGCAAGCGCCAACAGCACTTCACCCGAATGGACAACGCCACCCAGACTTTCGATATTGGCCTGCATGCGATCGGGATAGATGACCAGCTTTTCCATCATGCCGGCAAGGCGCATCAGCGCGAAGTCAAGGCCGATCGTGCCATCGGGGCAGATGTTGCGTTCCACCGACGAATGGCTGATGTCGCGTTCATGCCACAGCGCCACATTTTCCAGCGCCGGGATGACATGTGAACGCACCAGACGCGCAAGCCCGGTCAGGTTTTCCGACAGGACCGGGTTGCGCTTGTGCGGCATCGCGGACGATCCCTTCTGCCCCGGATGGAAGAACTCCTCCGCCTCACGCACTTCGGAGCGTTGCAGGTGGCGTACTTCAACCGCAAGGCGTTCGATTCCACTGGCGATGACCGCCAGCGCGCAGAAATAGGCCGCATGACGGTCACGCGGGATGACCTGCGTGGAAACGCCTTCGGGTTCGAGGCCCAGCTTGCGTGCGACATATTCCTCCACGCGCGGGTCGATATGGGCATAGGTGCCCACCGCCCCGGAAATCGCGCATACGGCAATTTCCGCGCGTGCACGGACAAGGCGTTCGCGGTTACGCGCGAATTCCGCATAATGTCCCGCAAGTTTCAGCCCGAACGAGGTCGGTTCGGCATGGATGGCGTGGCTGCGTCCGATCGTCAGCGTATGTTTGTGCTCGAATGCGCGCTGTTTCAGCGCGGCGAGCAGCTTGTCCAGATCCTCAAGCAGCAGGTCGGTCGCCTGCACCATCTGCACCGACAGGCAGGTATCAAGTACGTCGGATGATGTCATGCCCAGATGGACGAAGCGGCTGTCGGGGCCGACCTTCTGGGCAAGCCATGTCAGGAAGGCGATGACATCATGGCGTGTCACGGCTTCGATTTCGTCAATCTGGTCCAGGTCGGCCTGCGTGAACGCCGCCATGGCGGCGTCGCCCTTTTCACGGATGGTGCGTGCGGATTCCTTGGGGATGGCGCCGTATTCGGCCATCGCCTCGCAGGCGAGGGCCTCAATCTCGAACCAGATGCGGTACCGGTTTTCCGGGGACCAGATGGCGGCCATCACCGGCCGGGTATAACGCGGGACCATAGGGTTGGATTTCCTTAACAAAATGCGCGATAGGGGAATGTGGGACCCTTTCCTAGCCAATTCCGCGTCGCGCGTCTTCCCTTTCGTGCATATTTCAAATCCGGATACGCATGATTGCATGGCATCCGCGTCCCACGGCATATAACAGGGCAGACCGACTTACTTTCACGTCCCTTATGGGCGGTGCAACAGGATATCCCTGCTTCATGTCATTTGCCGTTTCCGCCTCCTCGCTTTACGCGCTTGGTCAGGTTGTCCTCATTGATCTCACGCTTGCGGGCGACAACGCGATCGTTGTCGGGATGGCGGTGCGCGGCCTGCCTGCCCCACAGCGCAGGGTTGCGATCCTTTCGGGGGTATTGGGTGCGGCCCTGATCCGTATCTGCCTTGCACTGGTGGCCGTCCGGCTGCTGGCGGTCATCGGCCTGACGCTTGCGGGGGGGCTCCTTCTGCTATGGGTCTGCTGGCGGATGTATCGTGAAATGCGCGGTCCCGGCCATGCGGGGGAAGATGGCGCCCCTGCGCCCGCGTCATTGCGCAACGCCATTATCCGCATCATCGTGGCTGACCTGTCCATGAGCCTTGATAACGTGCTGGCCGTGGCGGGGGCCGCGGGAGAACATGTAGGCGTGCTCGTAACCGGGCTGGTGGTGTCGGTATTGATGATGGCCATCGCGGCGTCGCTGATTGCACGGCTGCTGGAGCGGTTTCGCTGGATTTCATGGATCGGGCTGCTGGTGGTGCTGGTTGTGGCGGTTGAGCTGATCTTCAAGGGCGGAGGTGAAGTGTGGACCCATCTTTCGTGACGGGTGACGGTCGGGCTATCGGTTATTTCCGGCGTCGCGCGCACGGTGCGCTGCGGCGTGGCGCCTTTCTTGCCTGCGTGGCGGCCGGGGTATGGATGTCCTGCCCGGTTTTTTCCCTTCATGCCGAAGGTCCTGTCATCCCCCCTGCCCCCGCATGGCCTACGGAGCGACAGGCCGGGACAGGCAATGCCGATGACAGCCCGGTCGCTGCCCGCCTGACGGTTTATCTGCGGCTGCTGTCGCCTGCGGGCGGCACGGCGGATGAATATGCCAATTTCCTGACCGAAAGCACCACATGGCCCAGACGTGGTGTCATGGTTGCGCGTTTTGAGCGTGCCCTGTCACAGGAAGGCGATCCTGCCGTACTCGCGCGGTTGTGTGCGCGTTGGCAACTTGGCACCGCACAGGCCCTTGCCCGATGCGCCACAGGGGCGGCACTCCCCCCATCGCGGATCACGCAATGGGCGCGTGCGGCATGGATCGCGGGAAATGACCAACCCGCCGATGCGCGCCTGATGCAGCAGCAGTTTGGTTCCAGCTTCACTGCGCAGGATAACTGGCGGCGTTTCGATCGGCAGGAGCGTACAGGCCGCCTTGGCGCCGCGGACGCGCAGGTGTCCTTCCTTGATCCGCAGCAGCAGGCGCTTGCGCGTGCGCGGCTTGCCTTTCATCATAACGATATGGGCGCTGAAAGCCTGCTTGCACTGGTGCCACCTGACCAGCGCGATGACGCCATACTGGTGCTGGAGCAGTTGCGCTGGCTTGACCATGCGCAGCGCCTTGATGATGCCCTGGCGTTATGGAAGCGTTCGGGGTTCACCATAGAACAGCAGCAGGACAAGGCGGGGGCCGCGATGTTCTGGCATGCCCGCGATGCGCTGGCGCGTGATCTGTTGGCGCAAGGGCGTAATCGCGACGCCCTGCTGGTTGCCGATGACCGTTCTGCCCTGCCGGAGGTCAGTTTTTACGATACGCGTTTCCTGAGCGGCTGGATCATGTTGCAACGGCTGCACCAGCCTGCAAAGGCGCTGGCGGCGTTTGCCCCCCTGACCACGGCAACTTCGCTGATTACCCGTAGCCGCGGATTATACTGGAGTGGGCGCGCGCAGGCCGCACGTGGCAACCGCGCGGCGTCCCGTGTTGCGTGGGACGAGGCCGCACAGCTTGCCAATACTTTTTATGGCCAGATGTCGATCACCTGCCTGCAGGACAATGCGGTCAATGGACTGTTGGCCCCAAGTCAGGCCGGGCAGTCCGTGCGTGAATATCTGGTGCGCCTGCATCCGCCCGAACCCACGGTCGAAGAGTCCGTGCGTTTCGAGACATCGGACCTTGCGCGTGCGGCCCAGATCCTGGCGTCGTGGAATGATTTTCATCATGCCCGTGATTTCGTCATCAAGCTGGATGAAGAAGCGACCCACCCGGTGGAGCATGTGATGGCTGCCCGGTTGGCAACCCGCCTTGCGATGCCTGATGTCGCGGTGCTGATTGCACGCCGCGCAGGTCGTGACGGGCTGGCATTGGTGGAGGATGGCTGGCCGCGCCCCTATGTTCCGGCAGAACATGATCTGCCGCAGGGGCTGGAACTTGCAGTCATGCGGCAGGAAAGCAATTTTGATCCCACCATCGTCAGTGGGGCGCATGCGGTTGGTCTGATGCAGTTGCGTCCTGCCACGGGCGAGGAGCTGGCGCGGCGTACGCACCAGTCATTTGGCACGATAACGGCAGCCACGTTAACGAACCCGCAGGTCAACATGACGCTGGGGGCAGCTTACCTGCAGCAGTTGATGGAGCGCTTTGGTGGGAGTGTACCCTACTTGCTTGCCGCCTATAACAGCGGTCCGCATCGTGTTGATACATGGCTTGCCTCCCTTGGGGACCCTGCACGTGACCATGCATCGGGCGAGGTTGTACTCGACTGGATTGAAAGTATCCCGTTCGAGGAAACGCGCAATTATGTGGAACGTGTGATGGAAAATATGGCGGTTTATCAGGCTCGGGCGATAACAGGACAGGAGGTCGCACGGTAATGCGTTTCCTCGCACGGATGATTGCCTGTTTTGGTGGCTGTGGTTTTTTCCCCAGGGCACCGGGGACGGTTGGGTCTCTGGCGGCGTTACTGGTGGGGATACCGCTATTACAGCACGTGGCGTGGATGGGCATGGCCATCATGGTATGCTGTGTCATCGGGTATTGGGCCACGGCCATGGTGTCCAATGGGGAAGACCATGGTTGGATCGTCATTGATGAAGTCGCAGGCATGTGGCTGTCGATGTGGCCGCTTGCCCCACTTTCCCCCTTTGCCCTGCGTGGCGCCGATTGCCTGTGGCTGGCGCTGGCGTTCGCACTGTTCCGGCTGTTTGACATCACGAAGCCGGGGCCGGTTGGCTGGTTTGACAGGCGTCATGATGCGGTGGGCATCATGGGCGATGATATCGTGGCGGGTATGGGGGCGGGCCTGATTGTCATGGCCCTGCATGCCATTGCCTGATCCCAGCGTTGGGGTAAGTAGAAACAGGAGAGTGGATATGGAACCGTCATTGCCCACCCCGATGATGCAGGGGGCGCTGCTGCTGCTCGAAGAACTGGCCCGGCAGGGACGTCGTATTGTCACGGCTGAAAGCTGCACCGGCGGCCTGTTGGCCGGGTCCCTGACGCAGCCAGCAGGGGCATCCGAATTCGTGGCGGGTGGGTTTGTCACCTATTCCAACGCCATGAAGATGCGATTGCTGGACGTGCCTTCTATCCTGCTTGACCTGCGTGGCGCAGTCAGTAGCGAGGTTGCCGCAGCCATGGCTGATGGGGCCGTGGCGGTCGCCCCTGATGCGGATGTCGCGATATCTGTAACAGGGATTGCAGGCCCCGGTGGGGGAAGTGCTGAAAAGCCGGTTGGTCTGGTCTGGTTCGCGGTTGCGATAAAGCAGCGGCAGACCCGGACGGTTTCGGTCGTATTTTCCGGGAACCGGGATTCAATCCGACAGCAGGCAGTTATTTATGCCCAGACACTGGTGCTTGAGGCGTTACATGCTGGTTAAGTAGGATGTTTTCTATGGAATGAGATGGAATTTCAAAAAATAACAAAGCCAAAATATGTCATTCATTCGAAATAAATCGTATAAAAATTTTGTTTATTTTAAAATCGTATCTCATAATAATTTATAAAAAATAATTTCAGTTCTATGGTTGGGTAAGCATCTGAGTATACATCTAATATATGTTGCGATCAGGTGCCATGACCTGATCGCGTGCAGAAAAAGTCAAATTTCTGTCTGGTAACATCCTGTTTTAATACATTGCGACAGTATCGCTGGTTTCAGGTACGCGGATGGGCGGCGAAGTCATTCCCGTTCCTGCGGCCTGGACAGGCTGAACCTTGCCGTTCGTTACGGCCTGCGGCGGGGCTGCTGCTGGTGTTGTCATGCTGGCCCGGGCTTTTTTCAGGCTTATGGCGTTGAGGTCCGCTGTTTCAGCGTTGCTGCCGGGGGCCGGGTGCTGGCTGGTTGATGCGTGATGATGTGCATGCCCCCCAGCCGGAGACGCATGTGCCGTCCCTGCCCCCGCCATTACAGACAGCAGGAAAATCAGGAAAGAAGAATATTTCATTAGACCATTTTCCGGGAAATAGGCATGCCCGCTTTTATGCGTTTCCCATCTTGGCGGGCATGGTCGAGGGATTGGCGGGCGGTATAATCGTGGGTGGACCATAAATATCGCGGGCCCGCCGGATAAAGGCCGAAACCATAAGGCGAACGGCCTCGTTGAACACAACGCCAATTGCCGCCTGCAACAGGCGGGAACGGAATTCGAAATCAACAAAGAAATCGATCAGGCATCCCCGTTCATCAGGGGTAAAGGTCCAGACGTTGTTAAGGTATCGAAACGGACCTTTTTCATAGGTAACGCGGATGGTCCGTGGTTGATCCAGGGTAACGCGGCTGGTGAAGGTTTCGCGAAACGGGCCAAAACCGATCGACAGGTCCGCCACCAGCAGGGTGGCGGTGCGGCTCCTGACGCTGGCATTGACGCACCAGGGCAGGAACTGCGGATACTTTCCGACATCGGCCACCAGATCAAAAAGCTGATCTGGAGAATAGGCGATCAACCGACGTTCGGCATGGGTGGGCATCACTTCGTCTCCATCGCGCCATTCTGGGCTTCCAGACGCTTTTGTCGTGCGGCGCGCAATTCCGCAAAATCAGAGTCCGCATGATACGATGACCGTGTCAGTGGCGAGGAACTTACCTGAAGGAATCCCTTGACCCGGGCCATGGCGGCATAGTCGGCGAACTCATCCGGCGTGACAAATCGCGCCACCGCAGCATGCTTGACCGTAGGTTGGAGATATTGCCCCAAGGTGATGAAATCAACGTCTGCTATACGCAGGTCATCCATGACCTGAAGTATTTCCGGCTTGTCTTCCCCCAGCCCAAGCATCAGACCTGACTTTGTGAAGATCGACGGATCAAGGCGCTTGACGTCGTCAAGCAGCCGCATCGACTGGTAATAACGTGCGCCAGGCCGGATGGACGGATACAGACGTGGCACGGTTTCAAGATTGTGGTTGAAAACATCCGGCCGCGCCCTGACCACAACCTCCAGCGATCCGGGTTTACGCAGGAAATCCGGGGTCAGGATTTCGATGGTGGTGGGGGGGGCCGCCTGCCGGATCGCGGTGATGACACGGGCGAAATGCTGCGCCCCCCCATCCGGCAGGTCATCGCGGTCAACGGACGTAATGACCACATGGCGCAGGCCCAGCTTTGCTACGGCTTCGGCCACACGTTGCGGTTCATCGGCATCCAGCGCGTTTGGCAACCCGGTGGTGACATTGCAAAATGCACAGGCGCGGGTACAGATCTCGCCCATGATCATCATGGTTGCATGACGCTGCGACCAGCATTCACCGATATTGGGGCAGGCTGCCTCTTCGCACACCGTGACCAGATTCTGGTCACGCATCAACTTGCGGGTTTCGTGATAGACGGGGTTATTGGGCGCACGCACCCGGATCCAGTCCGGTTTCCTGGCAATGGGATTGTCAGGCCGGTGCGCTTTTTCCGGGTGCCGCGCTGCGGGGGAACCCTCCTTGCGATGATCGATCAGGACACGTACGGACATAGCGGTAAAACCCCGAAAAACAGGCAGATATCCACAAGTGGAACGCACCGTTCCATGCGTCAAGCATTCTTGCGTCCCGGAACCTGGCAGGCAATCACAAGGTCGGGAAAAGCGGAAAGTGTAACATACCTCCCCCGTTCATGGCGCATGAAAGCGGTCTTTGCAGCCTTCAGAAATGCAGCGCCCCATCATAGGCGGCAAGCACGGCTTCGTGCATGGCTTCGGAAATTGTGGGATGCGGGAAGACTGTTTCCTTCAGTTCGCCATCCGTCAGTTCCGACGTCCGGGCAATGACGTAACCCTGGATCATCTCCGTCACTTCGGCCCCGATCATGTGCGCACCCAGAAGTTCGCCGGTCTGTGCGTCAAAAATGGTCTTGACCAGCCCCTCGGGTTCTCCCATCGCGATGGCCTTGCCATTCCCCACAAAGGGAAAGCGTCCTACCCTGATCTTATAGCCGGCATCCTTTGCCCGCGCCTCGGTCATCCCGACGGAAGCGACCTGTGGACGGCAGTACGTGCATCCGGGGATGTTGAGCGGGTCCATCGGATGGACGTCCTGCCCCGCAATCATTTCCGCGCACATGACCCCCTCATGGCTTGCCTTGTGCGCCAGCCACGGTGGCCCGGCGATATCCCCGATGGCATAGATCCCCTTTTCCGCCGTGCGGCAGTAGGGATCGACCTTGATATGGGTGCGGTCAACTTCGATTGCCGTGCCTTCCAGCCCGATATTCTCCACATTGCCGACAATCCCGACCGCCGAAATCACGCGATCGACGGTCATGTCATGCGTTTTGCCGCCAGCCTCGATCTTCAGGGTCACGGTTTCGGCCCCTTTGGAAACGGACACGATCTTCGCGCCCGTCAGGATCTGCATTCCCTGCTTTTCGAACGCCTTGCGGGCCAGACCGCTTATCTCCTCGTCTTCCACCGGCAAGATACGTCCGGCAACCTCCACGATGGTCACTTCGGACCCCATGTTGCGATAGAACGACGCGAATTCTATTCCAATCGCCCCGGACCCGATCACCACCAGACGTTTTGGCAACGTTGTCGGCACCATGGCCTCGCGATAGGACCAGATCAGTTTCTGGTCCGGCTCCAGCCCTGGCAGAACACGTGCCCGTGCGCCCGTGGCGATAATCACATGCGGGGCGGCAAGGGAGATCGCCTCCCCTCCCTTGGCCGGTGTTACTGACACACGGTGCTTATCACCCTCCCTGCCGTCGAGGCGGCCAAAGCCGTTGATGACTGTCACCTTGTTCTTTTTCAGCAGGTGTCCGACACCTGCCGACAGCTGCGCCGAAACCGCACGGGAACGTTTGACCACCTTTTCAAGGTCAAAACGTACATTGTCTGCCGCGAACCCGAATTCCCCAAGGTTATGCAGCAGATGGTTGATTTCTGATGCCCGTAGCAGCGCCTTGGTCGGGATGCAGCCCCAGTTGAGGCAGATACCACCCAGATGCGCGGCCTCCACCACCGCGACCTTGAGGCCAAGTTGCCCCGCGCGGATTGCACTGACATATCCGCCGGGACCACCACCGATGATGATGATGTCAAATTGGGAAGTGCTCATGCCAGCGTCCTCAGACCAAGAGACTTAGCGGATTTTCCACTACGGAACGGAAGACCGAAACCCATTGCGCAGCAAGCGCGCCATCGACGACGCGGTGATCGACCGACAGGGTCACGGTCATGACGGTTGCGATGCTGATCCCCCCATCCTTCACCACAGGGCGCGCTTCTCCTGCCGCGATGGCAAGGATGGCGGCCTGTGGCGGGTTGATGATGGCGGAAAATGCCTTGACCCCCATCATTCCCATGTTGGAGATGGAGAATGTTCCCCCCTGGAATTCATGGGGTTTGAGCTTGCCCGCCCGCGCGCGCTTGATCAGGTCACGGGTTTCCGCGCTGATCTGGCCAAGGCTTTTGTGGTCGGCCTGCCGGACGATGGGCGTAATCAGGCCATCGGGGATGGAGACCGCCATCGAGATGTCGATCGTGTCGTAATGGACCGTCATGTCGCCCGCAAAGGAGACATTCACGTCAGGCACCCGGCGCAGCGTGACGGCGGCGGCCTTGATGAGCATGTCATTGACCGAGATCTTGTAAGCCCCCGGCCCATCCGCAGGGGATGCCGCGTTCAGTTGCGTGCGCAGCGCAAGCAGCGCGTCGAGTTCGACATCAACCTCCACATAAAAATGCGGAATGGTCGATTTCGCTTCGCTCAGGCGGCGGGCAATGACATTACGCATCGTCGAATTGGCGACGGTGTGGTGTGGGGTATCGCCTGCAATGGCCGCGATGTCCTGCACAGGTGCGGGGACGGTGGCCGTGGGTGGTGCGGCAGGGGACGCTGCGGGCTGTATGGTGGCCTGTTCAACATCGCGACGGACGATGCGCCCGTTCGGGCCGCTTCCATTCAGTGCGGACAGGTCGATCCCTTTCTGGCTGGCGATACGCCGTGCAAGGGGGGATGCGAAAATACGCTGCCCCCTGGCCTGCCCCCTCGCCTGTTCTCTGGCCTCCTGGCCCGTGCCTTGCCCTGTGGCGGCGGGCATGGTCGTGGCAGGGATGGCGGTGGCAGTTGGGGCTGTGACTGGAGCAGGTGTCGGGGGTGTGGCAGGGGGGCTGGGCGCATCGGGCACGGCCTCCCCCTCGGTCACAAGGATGGCAATTGGTGTATTGACGCTGACTGCGTCGGTCCCTTCCTGCACGAGGATACGGCCAAGGATGCCCTCGTCCACCGCCTCGACCTCCATTGTGGCCTTGTCCGTTTCGATCTCGGCAACGACGTCACCGGCGGAAACGGCCTCCCCTTCCTTTTTCAGCCAGCGCAGCAGCTTGCCTTCCGTCATGGTGGGAGACAGCGCCGGCATCAGGATATTCGTGGACATCGCGTTGCTCCCTCAGACGATCTGCCGAACGGCGTTGAGTATCCATTCGACATTGGGCAATGCCAGTTTTTCAAGGTTGGCGGCGAATGGCATCGGCACGTCAGCACCTGCGACGCGTACCGGTGGGGCGTCGAGGTAATCGAACGCATGTTCAATCACCTGCATGGCGATTTCCGCCCCCATCCCGGCAAAGGGCCAGCCTTCTTCCACGCAGACAAGTCGGCTGGTCTTCTTGACGCTGTTCACGATCGTTTCGGTATCAAGGGGACGGATGGTACGCAGATTGATCACTTCCGCGCTGATGCCCTGATCCGCCAGTTGCGTCGCAGCCTCCAGCGCCACGCCGACCATGATGGAAAATGTCACGATGGTGACATCGTTGCCTTCACGTTCGACCTTGGCCTTGCCGATGGGCAGGATGAAATCCTCATCTACCGGGCATGGGAATTTCTGTCCGTAGAGGATTTCATTTTCAAGGAAGATAACGGGATTGGGGTCGCGGATTGCCGCACGCAAAAGCCCCTTCGCGTCGGCGGCGGACCAGGGGGCCACGACCTTCAGGCCGGGGATGTGACCGTACCAGCTTGCATAACACTGTGAATGCTGCGCGCCCACGCGTGCCGCCGCACCGTTGGGCCCACGAAAGACGATGGGACAGGACATCTGCCCCCCGGACATATAGCGCGTTTTGGCGGCGGAATTGATGATTTGGTCAATGGCCTGCATGGCGAAATTCATGGTCATGAATTCCACGATCGGTTTCAGCCCCGTCAGCGCCGCGCCAACCGCCATGCCGGTAAAGCCCTGTTCGGTAATCGGGGTGTCGATGACACGTTTCTCTCCGAACTCGTCCAAAAGCCCCTGCGATACCTTATAGGCGCCCTGATACTGCGCGACTTCCTCGCCAATCAGGAAAACGTCGCCGTCACGGCGCAATTCTGCGGCCATCGCGTCACGCAGGGCTTCACGCACTGTGATCTCGCTGGTTTCGCCCCAGTCCTTTTCGGCGCCCATATGGGGGGCTGGGGGTATGGCAGGGGCGCTGGTCGTCCGGGGGGGCGCCATCGGTACAGCCGCCGTCGCGGATACGGGGTTTGCGGATACGGGTTCTACAGGCGCCGCGTTGGCGGCGGAGCTGTCTTCCCCCGGTGCAAGAAGGATGGCGATGGGGGTATTGACCGCGATATTTTCCGTTCCTTCGGGAACGAGAACCCGCCCGATGGTTCCCTCTTCCACCGCCTCGACTTCCATCGTGGCCTTGTCGGTTTCAATCTCGGCGATCACGTCGCCGGGGGCGACATCTTCCCCCGTGTTCTTCAGCCAGCGCGCCAGCTTCCCTTCTGTCATCGTGGGGGACAGGGCGGGCATCAATATCTGTATGGGCATGTGTTCAGCTTTCGACAAGCACATCGGTCCACAGTTCGGACGGATCGGGTTCGGGGCTGGTCTGGGCGAAGTCACTGGCATCGACAACGATGGCCTTGACCTTGGCGTCAATGGCTTTCAACGCGTCTTCCGTCGTGCCCATGTTCAGGAGTTCCTTGCGCACACGGTCGATCGGGTCGTGGTTCTTGCGCATTTCGTCCACTTCGGACCGCTGGCGATACTTGGCGGGATCGGACATCGAATGACCGCGATAGCGATAGGTATCGACCTCCAGCAGTACCGGCCCCTTGCCCGCGCGACAATGTGCGACTGCGTCACGTGCCGCGTTGCGCACGGCTTCCACATCCATGCCATCGACATGGAATCCCGGAATGCCCCATGGTTCCCCGTTGCGCCACAATTCACGCGATGCAGAGGCCCGCTCCACACTGGTGCCCATTCCGTAATGGTTGTTTTCAAGGACAAAGACGCACGGCAGCTTGTGCAGGGCGGCGAGGTTAAAACTTTCGTAGACCTGGCCCTGATTGGATGCGCCTTCGCCATAATAGGTGACGGAAACTTCGTCCGTACCACGATATTTGTTGGCAAAGGCAAGCCCGATACCAAGGGAGACCTGCGCACCGACGATGCCGTGCCCGCCGTAAAAGTTCTTCTCGCGGGAGAACATGTGCATTGATCCTCCCTTGCCGTGGGAATATCCGCCTTCACGTCCGGTCAGTTCCGCCATGACCCCGCGTGGCGTCATGCCCGCGGCAAGCATCTGCCCATGGTCGCGATAGGACGTGATGATTTTGTCCCCGTCCTTGAGCTCCATGTGGATACCGACCACCACGGCTTCCTGCCCGATATAGAGATGGCAGAACCCACCGA
Source organism: Novacetimonas hansenii (assembly GCF_014843995.1). Lineage (NCBI taxonomy): Bacteria > Pseudomonadati > Pseudomonadota > Alphaproteobacteria > Acetobacterales > Acetobacteraceae > Novacetimonas > Novacetimonas hansenii. The sequence goes on from NZ_CP062147.1 coordinate 1,729,386, forward strand.
TCAGGCCCATCCCGTACAACTGCCCCGCGCGTTCCTCAAAACGGCGGATCAGGACCATCTGGTAATAGGCTTCCTGCAGTTCAGCCTGGGTCATGGCCTGACTGTTACGGCCGACTACGACATCGGAAACTTGTTTTTCACTCATTGAGTGTCCTTGCCTTCTTACATGACGTACAGACCGGGCCAGGCCAGATAATCACGCAGCAACCAGGGGTCGCGTCCGGTTTATCTGGATGGCGGTGCCGTCCTTTCATAAAGCCCTGATGCGCCGCCGGATTTATGGTGCAGGCAAATTTGACCGATCTCCATGTCGCGATCGACCGCCTTGCACATGTCATACAGCGTAAGGCCCGCCACGCAGACAGCCGTCAGGGCCTCCATTTCCACACCGGTTGGGCCGGTGGTGCTGACGCGTGCGGTAATCTCAATACCTGGTGTATCCGTCGTGGGGATAAGGTCGACCTTGACCGATGATAATGCCAGCGGATGACAGAGCGGGATCAGGTCGGCAGTTTTCTTCGCCGCCATGATGCCCGCGATCCGTGCCGTGGCCAGTACGTCCCCCTTTGGCGCGGTGCCTGACAGGATCATGTCCCGCGTTGTGCCGCGCATGGTAATACGGCCCTTTGCCACCGCTTCACGCCGGGTTTGCGCCTTGCCAGAGACATCCACCATGACGGCGTTGCCCGCAGCATCAAGATGCGACAGTGTCGTTTCCGTCATGCCGGTGCGGTGCCCAGCAGCATGCGGACCGCATTCGCCGGATCATCCATGCGCAGCAGGCTTTCACCGACCAGAAATCCACTCGCCCCCACGGCATTCAGCTTCACGATGTCCTCGTGCGTGCGGATGCCGCTTTCAGAGACGATGATCCGGTCCGGCGGGACCATCGGTGCAAGTTCCAGTGTCGTGCCAAGGTCGGTCTTCAGGGTCTTTAGGTTGCGGTTGTTGATGCCGATAAGCGATGTATCAAGCGCCAGCGCCCGGTTTAGTTCCTGCTCGTCATGCACTTCGACCAGTACGTCCATGTCCAGTCCGCGTGCGATGTCGAGGAGTTCCGCAGCCTCTGCATCCGTCAGGATCGCCATGATCAGCAAGATGCAGTCCGCACCGATCAGGCGGCTTTCATGTACCTGCCACGGATCAAGGATGAAGTCCTTGCGCAGGATCGGCAGCTTGCACGCCTCGCGCACGCGGGTCAGGTCTTCGGCGCTTCCGTGAAAGCACGATCCTTCCGTAAGCACGGAAATGCATGCCGCCCCTGCCTGTTCATATTCCTGTGCAATCAAGGTGGGCTGGTAATCGGCGCGCAGGATGCCGGCAGAGGGGGACGCCTTCTTGATTTCCGCGATAAGCCCGATCTGGTGGTCGGCAGTACGCTGCTTCAGCGCCTGTCCGAAGCCGCGCGGCGGGGTTGCCACCTCGCGCGCGCGCGCGGTGATTTCCTTGAGCGGCATGACGGTTGCACGTTGCGCGACATCCACCCGGGTGCGGGCGCAGATCCGGTCGAGCACATCGGGCAAATCATCGGCATCCAGGTCCGGGACAGAATCGGTCTGTTGCGGCATCATTGGCGTGTCGTTCATTTTTTACCCTGTGTTACTCTATTCTGGCCTGTCCGCCCGGTATTCACGAACGGATTGAAGCACGGCATGCGCCGCGCCATTGTCAAGAACGCTGGCGGCCAAGGCAACGTTCTTACGCAGGGCGACAATAGCAAGTCCGTCGCTCTGAATGATATTCCCATGCCCCGACACATGCAGCGCCACGGCCGCGTTCAGCAGGACCGTGTCGCGGTATGCGCCACGCTCACCATGCAACAGGGCCTCCAGCGCGCGGGCATTATGGTCTGGAGTACCGCCCGCGATCGCCTCGATCGGCGTGGGGGGCAATCCCGCATCCGTGGCCGTGATGGACAGTTCACGGATGGTCCCGTCATCAAGCGCGCAGACCCGGTTTTCCCCGGCAAGGGTCAGTTCATCCACCCAGCGGCCGTCACCGCATGCGCCGCTGACGCTCCAGACACAAAGCGATCCTTCGTCACGCAGGGTCTGGACAATCGGACGCCGCCAGCGCGGATCGAACACGCCCACCAGTTGCCGACGGACATGTCCCGGATTGCATAAGGGGCCGACAAGATTGAAAATGGTCCGAAAGCCGAGTTCCCGCCTGACCTGCCCCACATGCCGCAAGGCGGGATGATGGTTGGGGGCAGCAAGGAACGCCACACGGCAGGCATGCACCAGTGCGCGGATATCATCATGCCCGTCCGGCAGGCCAACGCCAAGTTCGCACAGCACGTCTGTCGCCCCGGAACGCGAGGATAATGCCCGGTTGCCATGCTTGACCACCGGCACGCCGAGGGCCGCAAGAACGAAGGCCACTGCGGTGGAGACATTGAACGTGCCAAGCCCGTCGCCCCCTGTGCCACAGACGTCCATGGCCCCCGATGGCAGGCCGTCGACGCCCACCATGCGCGCACGTATCGCACTGACGGCACCGCGCAGCTCGTCCGCGCTCTCCCCTTTTGCATGGAGTGCGGTAAGGAGCGCGGCAAGGCGGATGTCGGAGACATGCCCGTCCATGACCTGGCCGAACACCTCTTCGGCGACCTGAAGCGGGAGGTCGCGGCCAAGCAGCAGCGCCTGCATCGCGGAGCGGAAATCGCCAACCATGGGGACGGGCATGGACTGGCCGGATGACTTCGCCATGACGGTTCAGGCAGCCCTGGATTTGGACGGTGCAGTCCCTGTGCGCGCGATGGCAAGGAAGTTGGCCAGAATATCATGGCCGTGTTCTGAGGCGATGCTTTCGGGATGGAACTGTACCCCGAAGATCGGCAGTTCGCGGTGCCGCAGCCCCATGATCACACCATCTGACGTCCATGCCGTGGGCACCAGCGTATCCGGCAGTGTATCGGGGTCAACCGTCAGGCTGTGATAACGTGTGGCGCGGAACGGGTCCGGCAGGCCGGTAAAGATATCCGTCCCGTTATGGATTACGGGCGAAACCTTGCCATGCATCGGAATGGGGGCACGCACGACCTGGCCACCAAAAACCTGACCGATCGACTGATGGCCCAGACACACGCCGAACATCGGGATTTCCCCCGCCGCGCGCGCGATCAGATCACAGCAGATCCCCGCCTCGTTCGGGGATCGGGGGCCGGGTGAAAATACGATCGCCTCAGGCTTCAGACGCATCGCGTCTTCCACGCTCAGCGCATCGTTGCGGCGTACGTCACAGCGTTCCCCCAGGTCCCCCAGATAGTGGACAAGGTTGAAGGTAAAGCTGTCATAATTGTCGATCAGAAGGATCATGGCGATATCATGACCCCCCCGCGTGGCAGGGTCAAATCCCTGTTGGGGCAAGCGATAAAATAAATGTGTGCATTTCCGTACAGCATTTACTCACCTGCTTTTTCAGGCTGTTCGCGGCTGGCGAAACGGACGGCCTCTTCCGCGGCGCGGAACAGGGCGCGGGCCTTCTGGCGGGTTTCCTCGTACTCGGCCTCGGGAATACTGTCGGCGACGACACCGCAGCCAGCCTGTACATACATCTTTGCGTCCTTGACGACCGCCATGCGCAATCCGATGCAGGTATCCATCTGTCCCTCTGGGCCGAAATAACCGATGCACCCGGCATAGGTCGCCCGTCGTGTGGGTTCGACCTCGTCGATGATTTCCATGGCCCGGATCTTTGGTGCGCCAGTCAGCGTCCCCGCCGGGAATCCCGCCATCAGCGCGTCAAGTGCCTCCAGCCCCGGACGGATCGTCCCTTCTACATTGGAGGAGATATGCATGACGTGACTGAAGCGTTCGATGACGAACTGTTCCGTGACCTTGACCGAGCCCAGCGCGCAGGCCTTGCCCACATCATTGCGGCCAAGGTCGATAAGCATGAGATGTTCAGCCCGTTCCTTGGGGTCGGCAAGCAGATCCTGCTCCAGCGCCATGTCCTCGGCGGCCGTGCGGCCGCGTGGGCGTGTGCCGGCGAGGGGACGCACCGTCATCGTGTTATCGCGCAGGCGTACCAGGATCTCTGGCGAAGAGCCGACAAGGCTGAACCCGTCAAGGTCGAGAAAGAACAGGAATGGCGCGGGATTGATCCGACGAAGCGCGCGGTAGAGTGCGAACGGCGGCAGGGTGAAGTCCGCCTCGAAACGTTGGCTGGGTACGACCTGGAATGCATCACCTGCGGCGATATAATCCTGGATACGACGCACCACCGTGCAGAATTCCTCCCGCGTGAAGGGGGATGTGGGGATGGGCGGCGTAATCGCCCCCGTTTCCTGGGGTGGCGTCGGTAATGGGGTGGCCAGAGCCGTACGCGCCTGATGCAACAGCGCCTGTCCCTTGTCCCATATCTCGTCCGCGGGGGTGTCCAGATCGGGGCGTAGCGGCACCGCAAGCAGCAGTTCGTCGCGCACCGTATCGAAAATGGCGAACAGGCCGGGGCGGATCATAAGGCCTTCGGGCAGGTCAAGGTCATCAGGCGGAATATCCGGCAGGTATTCCATCTGTCGGATCATGTCATAGCCAAGATAGCCAAACACCCCGCCGGTCATCGGGGGAAGATGATCGGCAAGCCCGATCCGGCTGGCGTGCAGCACGTCACGCAGGGACTCCAGCGGGGGGCGGTCGTCAGCGTGGAATTCGTGTTGGGCAGCAGCCGGGTCCATGCACAGGCTGGCCTGACCATCATGGCAGCGCCAGATCAGGTCGGGCAGAAGTCCGATCACCGAATACCGTCCGCGCGAGACGCCGCCTTCGACGCTTTCGAACAGGAAAGCATTGCGGCCGCCCCTGCCCCCACCATGGCGACTGGCCAGTGGTGAGAGATGCAAGAAGGCTGCAACCGGTGTCAGCAGGTCCGCAGGTTCCACCCGCCATGCAACCGTCGCCTTTCCATCGCGCAGCATGGCCAGAGCCTCTTCGCGGTCGGAAGCCGGCGTTGCCCGGAACGGGGGAATGAACTGCGAAGGGTCTGTGCTCACTGTCCTGCCTCTGGATTGCCCTTGCCGGAAACGGCGGACATAACGGCGCTGATGGCGCTCGGGTTGGGCTTGGGTTTCACGATGCTCTGCAGTGCCTGAGCGTAGCTCATCTCCACATCATCGGCCACGGCCTGCGTCAGTGTCGTGCGGATGCGGTCGAACAGCATGCGCTGTGATGCCGGGTCTGGGGTGGAAATATCCGTCAGCGTCGCAACATAAAAAGCCCCATCCGCCTCCACCATCAGGCTCTGGCCGGTATGGTCAAGGCGGAAGGCGATTTCCGCGATGTCATGCGGGACCTCGGTCACGTCATGTGCGCGCGAAAATGGGGTGCTGTGTACCAGGTCGGGCACAGCGGGCTGAATATGGGCAAGCCCCCCCATGGTCTGGGCTTGTGTATACAGCGTCGTTGCCGTCTGGTCTGCTGCATGACGACGGGCATCGTCCATCCATGCGTCACGGACCTTCTGCGCCGAATCCTCGTACGACAGCGGACGGGCGGGTGTCACACCATCCACGGAAACGGCGTACCATGTTCCCTCGGGGGCCTGCAGCAGTTCAGGGCTGCTGCCCTTTGGCTGGGAGAAGACGCGCGCGACAATCGCCTGGCGCACGGCGTCACTGCCCGGGATGGGGGCTGGTGTGCCCTCCTGCGTCATGCCATGGGCATCGACATTGCCCGCGACCGCCACCGCGCCCAGTTCGGATGGGATGGAATCCAGCCCGCCGCCTGCAATGGCGTCCTGCAGTTTCTGGACCCGATCGCCAATCTGGGCCTGCACCCGTTCGGCCAGTGCCTGCGCCTGCAGGGCGGGACGTGCGGATTCAAAATCGGAAATATGTGCAGGCGTGACATGGAGGACGCGGAAGATGGCCCATCCGCCATCGGTATGGATGGGGGGCGAGACGGTATCAGACGGCGCGTTGAAGATCTGCCGACCGAGTTCCTGTGACGGGATGGAGGAAATGCGGATATCGTCCATTTCCACGCTGGCGCTGTCCTTGCCCGCGCTTTTCTGCATCGCGTCCCAGCTTGCGCCGCCCTGCCATGTCGTCAGCAGTTCGCGCGCGCGCGCCTCGTTCGGGGCGGTGATGACCTGAACGGAGCGGGTTTCGGGGGTGTTGAACCGTTGTGCCTGCTGTTCATACATATGATGCAGGTCCGCATCGGGAATGGTCATGGAGCGGGCCACGGTTTCAGGCGACAGAACCACGATTCGGGCGTGGCGGTACTCTGGCGCCTCAAACAGCCACGGATGGTTGGTATGGAACCGGCGGGCCTGCGCGTCGCTGGGGGCGGCGGGGGTCTGCGCGGCAAAGGGAACGCGCACGATATCCACCTTGCGGGTCTGTGCCTCAAGGTCAAAGATGCGGCGCGTCAGGAGGTCGGGTGCACCCGCACCGTTGCGAATCGGTTCCATCAGGGCTTTTGATGCCTGTTCCGCACGGACCAGTTCAATAAGCCGCGCTTCTGTCATGCCGCTGCTGCGCAGGCGGTTGTTGAAGGTGGTGCGGTCGAATTGCCCGTTTTTGTCCTGAAATGCCGGGATGGCGAAAATCTCGGCCCGCACGGCGCTGTCCGGCACCAGCAGGCCATGGTTGCGTGCCGCAAGCGCGACCTCATCCTGCAGGATCAGGCGCTGGAGGACCTGTTGTGCGATCTGTTCACGCGTGGCCGCCGGGATCTGCGACGGATCGTCAAGGTGCATCTGCTGCGCGATCTGGGGCATTTCCGTGCGTAATGCCTGTTCATAGGCTGGCACAAGGATGGGGTCCGGCCCGACACGTGCCACGACATCGGCACGTTCGGTACCGATGTTCATCAGTACATCCCCCACACCCCACCCGACGAATGTCAGGAAAAACAGCCCCACGATAACCCTGCCAACCCAGGAATCGACAAAAATACGGCACAAGAATGATAACATGCAGACACCAGACCCAGACGAAAATCGGCAAGTAAACGCAACATGACCCATGCGCGCGTGGCATGGATGGGCCATTTTTTAGCTGCGGCACCATACGGCCCCCCCGTGCGTTTGACCAGAAGGCAGTTGGGGGCGTCCCTGCCCTTCGTGCGGATGGGTTGCCACCTGCAGGGGGGCGTGGTCTAGGTTGGGCCATAACGTCCCCGGTCCTGCCATCAGGCACGGGCAGGCCGGCGGTATTTTACAGTTTCAGTGTGCGCAGTAACCGGAAAAGCAGAAATGAAGCAGATAATCGTCGGCAACTGGAAAATGCACGGCATGACCGCGGATGCGGCCAAGGCGGCCGATGACATTGGCGCGGCCATGGCCGCGGATGTTTCCGGCGCGCAGGTGGTCATCTGTCCGCCCTTCACGCAACTCGCGCTCTTGGGGCCGAAACTGCGTGAACACGGGATCGCCCTTGGCGCACAGGACTGCCATCAGGATCCCTGTGGCGCGCATACTGGCGACATTGCGGCCAGCATGCTGCGTGACCTTGGCGTCCAATACGTAATCCTTGGTCATTCGGAGCGTCGGCGCGACCATCACGAACTGGATGAGACCGTGCGTGAAAAAGCGGTTGCCGCCGCTGCCGCGGGCCTGATCCCCATCATATGTGTGGGCGAAAGCGCCGACCAGCGTTCCAATGGGGATTCGCAGGAAACCGTCGGATGGCAGATACAGGGATCCCTGCCGCAGGGTTTCACCGGCATCGTCGCCTATGAACCGGTCTGGGCGATCGGTTCGGGCACGGCGGCGTCACAGCAGGACATCGCCGACATGACCCAGTTCATCCGCGAGGAACTGGTCCGGCAGTTCGGGGACGCTGGTAAAACCATAAAAATCCTTTATGGTGGGTCGGTCAATGGACGTAACGCCGCCGATATCCTGCCCATCGCCGATGTTGGCGGTGCGCTTGTCGGCAATGCCAGCCTGGCGGCGGAGACGTTCATGCCGATCGTCCGTGCGGCGGTCGATATCTGATATTATCGCCCCCGCCGCAGGGGATAGCTGGGAACAAGTATGATCACGGTCCTTCTTTTGTTGCATCTGTTTGTCACGGTGGCACTGATCGGGACGATCCTGATCCAGCGCAGCGAAGGGGGCGGTCTTGGGATCGGCAGTTCCCAGGGAATGGGCTCCTTCATGTCGGGCCGTGGCACGGCCACACTCCTGACGCGTTCGACTGCCGTTTTGGGCACCATTTTCATGGTGCTGTCGCTGACGCTTGCGATCATGAACCGTGGCGCGTCCTCTGGTGTGGGCCATGACATCCTGGCGCAGCCTGCCGCCCCGTCAGCGCCGGCCACGACGACGCCCACCAAATGACGTATGCAAACAGCCCGGTTCCCCACCCATGGGGCACCGGGCTGGATATTTTTTCGCCCAATCCGTGATTGCACCCGTCATGGGCCTTTCACGCCGGGCGCAAGCAGTGTAGGAAGGCCATCCATGACGCGGTTTGTATTCATCACCGGCGGCGTGGTGTCCTCCCTTGGCAAAGGCATCGCTTCGGCAGCCCTTGCCGCCCTCCTCCAGGCCCGTGGCTATCGGGTCCGGTTGCGCAAGCTCGATCCCTATCTGAATGTCGATCCCGGGACCATGAGTCCCTATCAGCACGGCGAGGTCTTTGTGACCGATGACGGTGCGGAAACGGATCTCGACCTCGGGCATTACGAGCGTTTTACAGGCGTACCCGCGACCAAGGCAGACAATGCCACGACGGGCCAGATCTATTCAGATGTGATCGCACGTGAACGGCGTGGCGAATATCTTGGTGCGACCGTGCAGGTCATCCCCCATATCACCAACGCGATCAAGGAAATGATCGTGGCGGGAACAGAGGACGTGGACTTCGTCCTGGTTGAGATCGGCGGCACGGTTGGCGATATCGAGAGCCTGCCCTTCCTCGAATCCATCCGTCAGTTGCGTAATGACCTTGCGCCCGAACAGACGATGTTCATTCACCTGACGTTGTTGCCATGGATTGCGGCAGCGGGTGAACTCAAGACCAAGCCCACACAGCATTCGGTCAAGGAACTCCAGAATGTCGGCATCCAGCCGCAGATGCTGGTCTGTCGTTCCGATCGGGAGATTCCCACCAACGAGCGGCGCAAGATCGCCAGCTTCTGTAACGTCCGTCCCGAGGCGGTCATTGCCGCGCGGGATGTCGATACGATCTATGCCTGCCCCATTTCCTATCATGCCGAAGGTATGGATACGGAGGTGCTGCGCCATTTCGGGCTGCCTGCGGACCACGAACCCGACCTGTCGCGGTGGGAGCGTATCGTCGATGCGATCCGCCACCCTGAGCGGGAGGTGACGATCACGGTCGTGGGTAAGTACACGGCCCTCCTTGACAGTTACAAGTCCCTGATCGAGGCGTTGCACCATGGTGGCATCGCCCATCGTGCGAAGGTGCGCCTGAACTGGGTCGAGGCCGAGGATTTTGAAAAGTCTGATACGAACCTTCAGGCGCTGGCACGTTCCGATGCCATCCTTGTCCCCGGTGGCTTTGGGGAACGGGGTTCGGAAGGCAAGATCCGCGCGGTGCAGTTTGCCCGTGAAAACAACATCCCCTTCCTTGGTATCTGTTTCGGCATGCAGATGGCGGTGATCGAATGCGCACGTAATCTTGCGGGCCTTCCCAAAGCATCTTCCACCGAATTCGGTCCGACGGAAGAGCCCCTTGTGGGCCTGATGACGGAATGGGCGCGTGGCAATGAACTGCTGCGTCGACGCGAAGGCGGCGAACTGGGTGGCACGATGCGGCTTGGTTCCTATCCTGCACGTCTGGCCGAAGGATCGCGGGTTGCGGATATTTATGGACGGACGGACATCCGTGAACGCCACCGGCATCGTTACGAGGTGAATGTCCATTACCGCGAGCAACTGGAAAAAACGGGTCTGCGTTTTTCCGGGATGTCGCCCGATGGAATCCTGCCCGAAATCGTGGAATATCCCGACCATCCGTGGTTTGTCGCGGTGCAGTACCATCCCGAACTTCTGTCCAAGCCGTTTGATCCGCACCCGCTGTTTTCGGGGCTGGTGGGTGCGGCATTGAAGCGGACTTCACGCCAATGAACGTGCAGATGGAGAATGCGCAGGTGGAAATCCGGGTCGGGGATCTGGTGATTGGCAATGACCGGCCATTCACCCTGATTGCTGGCCCCTGCCAGATCGAATCGGAATCCCATGCTGTGGAGACCGCTGATTTTCTACAGGCCGTGACGCGGCGGCTGGGAATCGGGCTGATCTATAAAAGTTCTTTCGATAAGGCGAATCGTACCAGCCTGACGAGCGCACGTGGAATTGGCGCGAATCGTGGGTTGGAAATTCTTGCCCGTGTACGCGAACGTTTCAGCATTCCCGTGCTGACCGATGTTCACCTGCCGGAGCAGTGTGCGCCCGCCGCCGAAGCCGTCGATGTGCTGCAGATTCCCGCCTTTCTGTGTCGCCAGACTGACCTTCTGCTTGCCGCAGGGGAAACGGGGGCGGCCATCAATGTGAAGAAAGGGCAATTCCTGGCCCCGTGGGATATGGCCAATGTGGCGGCCAAGATCGCCTCGACCGGTAACGAGCGTATCATGTTGTGCGAACGGGGAACCTCGTTTGGTTACAACACGCTGGTCAATGACATGCGTGGCCTGCCGATTATGGCACGGACCGGGTTTCCGGTTGTTTATGACGCGACACATTCAGTGCAGCAGCCCGGCGGGTTGGGCAGTTCGTCAGGGGGGCAGCGTGAATTCGCCCCGGTTTTGAGCCGTGCGGCCCTTGCGATCGGTGTGGCCGCCGTTTTCATCGAAACGCACGAAGACCCGGATAAAGCCCCCAGTGATGGTCCCAACATGATTGCGCTGTCACAGATGGAAGGCCTGCTGGCCAATCTGCAGCGTTATGACCGGCTGACAAAGGGCATCGTCTGAGGGCTGGTTGAAAATACAGAAGGTTTTGGATGCTGCTTCTTATGCAGGGGCTTGTTTCCAAAAGGCTTTTCAGACAATGCCCTCGTTATGTCCTGGTCATTATGTCTCTGTCACGGCTTATGGGCCTGCCTGTCACAGGCAGGCTATCCTCAGGCAGTGTATTTCCATGACAGCGCCATGACCGTTACGGCAAGCAGGCAGACCTCCACCACCGTGACGACAATCCATTGCAGCGTCATGTAACCGCGTGGCATCGCCCCCTTGCGCCATGCCACGCGTTCAATCACCAGCATGCCACCAAATCCCGCCATCAGCATCAGCAGCGCCGCCAGTTCATGGAACATCGCCGCGCATAGCGCCAGCCAGCCGATGCCTGCCGGCACACTGCCCAGTAACAGGCGGTAGGTATTGGTTTTTCCTGCTTCCTGACCCGGCGTGATGATTGCGGGTGTTTCGAGTGCCAGTCCCCAGTGAACCGCCCCCATAAAGGACAGCATCACCGCCCCATATCCCACCGTAACCTCCAGCATGCGTGGTGTTACGGTGGGGGAAAGAAAGATGATCGCGCAGGTACATCCTATGATCGGGATCAGGCTGGCGATGCCCATGATGATGGCCAGAAGAGGAAGGCGTTTCACGGTGTGGGACACTCCTTATTTATTTTGAACTTTGAGTCATCTGTTTAATGTATTGATATATTTATATAAAATAATCAGATCACGGTTATTTTGAAAAAACATGGCGCGCCTGGGGCGCATTTTGCACACACTTCATCAGGAATGTTCATGGTGATCTGGACCATGGTCTTCATACAGGCAGTATCAAACAGCTTCTTATCGCACTCAGGCACGTGACACGTCATATGTTTCTGGTATCGTCGCGCGTACCGGGTATCGGAAGCGCATCCGGTTTTCGATACCTCAATAAACTCTGGAAAAAGAGGAAACGGATATCATGAGCGCCATCATCGACATCATTGCCCGCGAAATTCTCGACAGTCGCGGTAATCCGACCGTGGAAGTGGATGTGGAACTTGCATCCGGCGCCAAGGGGCGTGCGGCCGTTCCCTCTGGTGCGTCCACAGGCGCGCATGAGGCCGTGGAACTGCGTGATGGCGATAAGTCGCGCTATGGCGGCAAGGGCGTGCTGAAGGCTGTCGGCAACGTCGAAAACGATATCCTCAGCGCCCTGCAGGGGGCGGAATCCAGCGATCAGGTCGCTATTGACGAAGCGATGATCGACCTCGACGGCACGCCAAACAAATCCCGGCTGGGCGCGAATGCCATCCTTGGTGTTTCCCTTGCCGTGGCAAAGGCCACAGCCGAAGAATTGCAGGTCCCGTTTTACCGCTATGTCGGTGGGGTTTATGCGCGCACATTGCCGGTGCCGATGATGAACATCATCAATGGCGGGCAGCATGCGGACAATCCCATCGATATCCAGGAATTCATGATCCAGCCGGTGGGGGCCCCCACTGTAACCGACGCGATCCGCATGGGATCGGAAATTTTCGCTCAGCTTAAAAAGAGCCTGTCTGGTGCAGGTTACAACACCAATGTGGGTGATGAGGGTGGGTTCGCCCCCGCCCTGAAATCCGCGGACGAGGCGCTCGGCTTCATCAGTCGTGCGGTGGAGGCGGCTGGCTATCGTCCCGGTGATGACGTGACGTTCGCGCTCGATTGCGCGGCGACGGAATTCTATCATGACGGGCGTTATGAGCTGAAGGGCGAAGGTAAGTCGCTGGATGCGGGCGGGATGATTGCGTATCTTGCGGACCTTGCCGCGCGCTATCCCATCGTGTCGATCGAAGACGGGCTGGCTGAGGATGACTGGGAAGGTTGGGCCGAACTGACGGCAAATCTGGGCGGGAAGCTGCAATTGGTGGGGGATGACCTGTTCGTCACGAATCCGGATCGCCTGCGCCGTGGTATCAAGGCCGGTGTCGCCAATTCCCTGCTGGTCAAGGTCAACCAGATCGGCACGCTGAGCGAAACGCTGGAGGCGGTGCAGATGGCGCAGCATGCAGGCTATACCGCCGTTATGAGCCATCGTTCGGGTGAGACGGAGGATTCCACCATAGCCGATCTCGCAGTGGCGACGAATTGTGGGCAGATCAAGACGGGCTCCCTCTCCCGCTCTGACCGGACGGCGAAATATAACCAGTTGATCCGAATCGAAAATGAATTGGCGACGGCTGCGCGATATGCGGGCCGCACGATTCTCAAGGCGGGCTGAAGTCGCGTGCGTGTTGGTGGTATCCGGTTTCACGGATGCCACCGGACAGGGGTAAAAGGACGGATACCGGACAGCAGATGCAGATTGGCAAGATTATCAGACGGGTCGTGGGAAGCGCCCTGCCCCCTGCCCTTTTTATCGGGCTGACCGCCTATTTTGGGTGGAACGTGATGGGCGGCGAACATGGCCTGCATAGTTATGCCGCACAGCTTCGCCTGCTTGACGAGGCCAATAGCGCGCAGAAAGATGCCTATGCCGAGCAGCAGGTCTGGCTACGCCGGGTTCGTGGGCTCAAGGAAAATACCCTTGATCGTGACCTGATGGATGAACGGGCGCGATCCATGCAGAACCTTGCCCGGCAGGATGAAATCGTCGTCCCCTATGGGCCGCATGACCGGCTTTACTGATCCTGCGTTTCGCGTCTTATGGGCGTGGATATGAAAAAACCCCGGTCCAACTGAATGGATCGGGGTTTTTCATATCGCATCAAGTTGCAGGATTACTTGATTTTCGCTTCACGGAACGCGACGTGCTTGCGGGCGACGGGGTCATACTTGCGCATTTCCATCTTGCCGGTCTGGGCGCGTGCGTTCTTTTTCGTGACGTAGAAGTAGCCAGTATCCGCCGTGGAAACGAGCTTGATCTGAATGGTGTTGGTCTTTGCCATGATATCCTCAGCACTGCTCCGCCGCTGCTGGAACACTCGGGTGCAGCAGTGGTTCAAGTTTGGCGGAAAATGCGCATACAAAAGGCTCAGGTCAAGCTTTTAGTCTTGATATTCGCCTTCAAAATCCTCTTAACCGGCAAAAAAAGGAGTTTGGCCTGCCATGTTGAGCGTTTCAGAGGCCCGTGAACGTATCCTGCAGGGGCTTCAGGCCACCGCGCCGGAGGTTGTTTCCCTCTCCTGCGGTGGTGGCCGCGTGACTGCGCTGCCCCTATTGGCGCGTCTTGATAATCCCCCTGCCGATATCTCCGCCATGGATGGGTATGCGGTGCGTGCGGCCGACCTGTCGGCGGCGGGTGTCCGGTTGCGCCTGATTGGCGAAAGCCCGGCGGGACATCCCTTTGGCGGTACCGTGGGGGCGGGGGAATGCGTTCGGATCTATACCGGCAGTATCGTGCCGAATGGGGCGGATGCGATCGTGCTGCAGGAAAATGCCTCGCAGCATGATGATATCGTGACCACGGCGCAGGTTGCGGATGTCGGGCTGTATGTGCGCAGGCGGGGGCAGGATTTTGGACGGGGGCGCGAAATCATCCCTGCGGGCCGGTGTCTGGATGCCCGCACCATCGGCCTTGCCGCTGCGGCCAACCATCCATGGGTCAGCGTACATCGTCGCCCACGGGTGGCCATTGTCGCGACGGGGGATGAACTGGTCCTGCCGGGTGAACCGATGGGACCGGGCATGATCGCCAATTCCAATACACTCATGCTGGAGGCCCTGATCCGTGCCGCCGGGGGGGAGCCGGTCATGATGCCGGTCGCCCGTGACCGGATGGAAGACCTTGTCGCGCTGGCACGCATGGTGGAGGGCATGGACATGCTTGTCACGGTCGGCGGGGCCAGCGTGGGGCGCTATGACCTTGTGCAGGAGGCCCTGAAGCGTATCGGCGTGGAGATGGATTTCTGGAAGATCGCCATGCGTCCCGGCAAGCCGCTGATGCATGGCCGTCTGGGTGCGATGCCGGTGATCGGGCTACCGGGTAATCCTGTGGCCGCCTTTGTATGTGGAACATTGTTCGTCGCCCCGGCGTTGCGGCGTCTGATGGGACGGCACGAGGTCGGGCCGGAAATCGCGATGGCGGTCCTTGGTGCGGATGTGGGGGCGAATGACCATCGGGAAAGTTACCAGCGCGCCCGGTTGCACCATGACCAGGAAGGGCGGCTGCGTGCCGTGCCATTCGAACAGCAGGATTCCGCAATGTTGCAGGTGCTGTGTGACAGTCAGGCGCTGGTGATACGTGATGCCAAGGCCCCGCCTGCCAGCAAGGGAGAGGCCTGTCAGATCATCCGTCTTGATATTTGCTGACAGAATATTCCTGGATAGGGGGAGTTGACCTGAGAGTAGGAACTAACATAGAACGAAGAATAAGTTTTCTGGTTTTGTTCCTTTCCGGCGGGAGATATCCTTCATGCTGACGCGTAAACAACATGAACTCCTGCTTTATATCGACAGGCACCTGAAGCAGACCGGTTTTTCGCCGTCTTTTGACGAGATGAAAGACGCACTCGGCCTGAGGTCGAAATCCGGTATCCACCGCCTGATTTCCGCACTGGAAGAGCGTGGGTTCGTGCGGCGCAAACATCATCGCGCCCGCGCGTTGGAGGTGGTCCAGATCCCGCAGATCGAGGCGGCCGAACCGGCCAGCGCGCGTGGTGTCGACATGTTTTCCCCCACCGTCATCAAGGGAGACTTTACCCCTGCCCTTCCGGCCGTGCAGGTTGCGGATACGGCCAACGCGGTTCAGGTGCCATTCCTGGGGCGTATTGCCGCAGGCCACGCGATTGAGGCGATCAGCGATGCATCGCGCCTGATCGACGTGCCGGCGGGCCTGATCGGGGTGGGGACCTATTACGCGTTGGAAGTCTGTGGCGATTCGATGATCGAAGCGGGAATACTTGACGGTGATACCGTGATCGTGCGGCAGGACCGACAGGCGGAAAACGGGGAAATTGTTGTCGCCCTGATCGAGGGACAGGAGGTGACGCTCAAGCGGCTGCGTCGCAAGGGCAGCACGATCGCCCTGGAACCAGCAAATGCGCGTTACGAGACGCGCATCATGCCAGCCGACAAGGTTGCCATACAGGGCAGCATTGCGGGGCTGATCCGGCGTTATTAAGGATCGGTTTTACCGGGGCGCAGTGTCTCCCATCGTGGCACGCGATGGGCAAGCTGCGCGACGGCCTCGGCATTTACATCTGCCAGCAGCGGGAAATCTGCAAGGATGCGGACTTTGCCATGCCGTTCGATGGCACTGCGGGCATAGGGATTGTCCGGTCCGTTCAGGATGATGCCAAGTACGGGAATATTGCGCTGATGCAGCATGGCAAGGCTGAGCAGGGTGTGATTGATCGTACCCAGGCTGCTGCGTGCCACAAGCACTACTGGCAGGCCAAGGCGCTCCATCAGGTCAAGCATCAGGAAGTCCGTACTGATCGGCACCATGACACCCCCTGCCCCTTCCACGATCATAGGGCGGCTGTCGGGATTATGGGGCAGGATAATCCGGTCAGGATCTATTACCTTCCCTTCGCAGGCGGCGGCATCCTCAGGGGAAAGCGGGGCCGCGTAAATTCCGGCGGGCTGATGCAGCCGTGCGGATGAGAGTTGCGCCAATGTCGCCACGCTCAGGGTATCGGCGGGTTCATCGGCAATGCCGCTTTGCAACGGTTTCCAGTAGGATGCATCCCATGCCCGCGCCAGAACGGCGCAGGTGAGTGTCTTTCCCACACCTGTATCTGTGCCCGTAACAAACACGCCGCAATTCTGGGTGCGCCGGAATGTTCCATATGCAATATTGTAATTTACGCTGAAGGTGGCATCCCTGTCGGCCTGCTTCAGGACACGGCGCAGGCCACCTGGCAGCACTTGTGCGGTGGTGGGAACATCCGCCCCGATGGCACGCAGTTCACGTAAGAAGCTAAGCGCCGACTGTGGAACCTCTATGATTGTTTCATGAGTCCATGATCCCTTTCCTGTCCGTGGCCATTCCTGTTCAAGCATCGCAAGGTCAGGATAAACCGGCATCGGACATGGCAGGCCCAGTGTGGCGTAATATCCCCGCCATTGTGTAAAGCTGTCGCGACACAGGGTTGAGAACGCCATCACGCCTCCTGGCGACAGCAGGGCGGCCAGCCGTCGCAGGGTCTCGTGTCGTGCGCTGAACCACTGCATCGCCATGCTGGAACAGATGAGATCGAACGGTCCCGTCAGGTCAGGCTGTTCGGCATCCATGACATGGCAGGACAAAGCCGGATCATCAAGAAACTTGGCCTGCGTCTGATGCAACATGCCTGGTGCGATATCCGTGGCCACGATCTGTGCCGCAGGAAACAGCCGACGCAGATGTTGTGTCAGGAACCCGGTTCCGCACCCTATTTCAAGGATACGTTGTGGTCCCGGTGTGGGGCAGGTCTGCGCGATCCGTTGTGCCAGTTGGCGTGCGGCAATGCGCTGGATACGTGCCACGGCGTCATAACCGGAGGCAGCGCCAAAGCTGCGGGCGATAAGCTGCTTATGCAAGGAGGTCACGGCGTCATACGTTTCATCATGTGGTCGATGGCCTGCAGGCAGGCATCAGGATGCGTCAGGGGCAGCAGGTGTCCGCCATCGTGCCATTCAATGGTGGTTGCAGGCGCAAAGGAACCCTGCGTCAGGGGCGGCGGTGCAATGGGATCACCTGTGCCAGCGATACAGGATACGGGACAATGGGCCATGCGCATATCCTGCCGTGCATCAAGCGTCAGTAGCTGGTGCAGTCCATCATGCAGGCGTTGGGGATGCGACGGCCCGGGCAATGGCAGATCGGTTCCGGCTTTCTGCCGGAAATCACGTACCGTGTCATCCGGGGCGGTTGCAAGCTTTCGCGCCATTCGGGTCAGCAGGCGTGGCGGAACACCATAGGGAAAATCATCGGACGCGGTAAAACGGGCAAAACCGTTGATCAGTACCATCCCGCGGCAATATTGCGGCATTGTAGAGAGAAGCCATAACGCCCCAAGCGAATGGCCGATCGCGATGAATGGCCTTTGTGGCGTTTCAGTCTGCGCGACGGAAGAAAAATAACCGAAATCAAGCATCTGGCATGTATGGTTCGGGCGTGCCGCCCGGATCTGGTCCCAGATTTCCGGTCCGAAGGCCCATCCATGCACAAAGACCAGAGGCAGGTCAGTCGCGGGCATGTCGCGTCTCCTGTGCGGCGGTCCTGATGGCTGCGATCAATGTTGCAATCATCGCATCATCATGGGCGGCGCTCAGGGCAAGTCGGATACGGCTGCCGTTCGGCGGGACCGAGGGGGGGCGGATGGGAATGCCCAGAATCCCTTCACGCGCCAGAATGGCGGCAAAATCCATGGTACGGGGTGTATCCCCGATTTCGATGGGAATGATCTGGGTGTTCGATGCACCGGTGGACAGGCCGCATTCATGGATCGCCTGCCGGACGGTCCGGGCATTCTCCTGCAGGCGCCGTCGCTGTGTCTCCATCAACGGCACGAGTTCCAGCGCCGCGTCAATCGCCCCAAGGTTCGCAGGGGGCAGCGCGGTGGTATAGACAAAGCCGGAGCAGCAGTTGGACAGCCATTCGCACAGTGCGCGTGATCCCGCGACATAGGCCCCGAAACTGCCCATAGCCTTGCTGAAGGTGCCCATCACCAGATCGACCCCATGTGCATGGGCCGCTTGTGAACCCGCCTCTTGTGAAGCAGCATCATGCGTCAGGCCCGACAGCCCCCGCCCCTGTGGCCCAAGCACGCCCGTCGCGTGGGCTTCGTCCAGGTATAAGAAAGCATCATACGCGTCGGCCAGCGCACGCAACGCCAGTATGTCAACACGGTCCCCATCCATGCTGAAGACGCTTTCGGTGACGATGAAGCGCATGCCCGGCCGGTCACGGTGGGTTTCCAGAAGTGTCGAGAGATGATCAAGGTCGTTATGACGAAAACGGATCTGGCGGATGCATGCGGCCTGGCAGCCATGATGCAGGCTGGCGTGGTTCAGGCGGTCGGTAAAAACCAGCGGTGCCTCGCCCATCCGGGCTGTGGCAAGGCGGCATAAGGCCGGTAGGACGGATGCATTCGCCTGCCAGCCGGATGCGAACAGCAGGGCCGCCTGTGTCTGCTTGAAATCCGCCAGCCGCGCTTCGACCTGCCGATGGGCGGGGGTTGTGCCGCTGACCAGGCGCGATGCACCGCTGCCGCTGCCCCATCTATGCCCCCACTCGCAGGCGCGCTCGATGAGGAGTGGATGATGCGCAAGGCCAAGATAGTCGTTGGAGGAAAAGTCCAGCAACATCTGTCCGTCGCGCATGATCGTCACGGCGTCGCGGTGGGTAATGGTCGCCGGCGTCCTGCGTATGCCGTCCTGTTCCAACGTATTCAGCGCCGTCTGGAAAAAAATATCAAAACGCGTCATGAAACGTCCTCTCCTGCCGATGGCTGCTGCATCGGCCAATCATGCCTGTCCCAATATCACGGAGAACCCGCATGCGTGGACCCCAATGGCTGGATGACGGCATGCCGCACATCTGGCTGCCCTATACACAGATGAAGACGGTCCTGCCTCCCCTTCCTGCGGTCAGCACGTCAGGCTGTGATATTCATCTGGCGGATGGACGTATCCTGACCGATGGCATCGCATCATGGTGGACGGCCTGTCATGGGTATAACCATCCCCACATCCGCGCGGCTGTCAGTGCGCAACTGTCACGTATGCCCCATGTCATGTTCGGTGGTCTGGTGCATGAACCTGCGCTGATGCTTGCGGCACGGCTGGCGGAAATGTTGCCAGGGGATCTGGAGCGGGTATTTTTTACCGATTCAGGTTCCGTCGCGGTAGAGGTCGCCATCAAGATTGCGATCCAGTACTGGATCAATCGTGGCGTTGCGCGTCGCAATCGGCTGGTGGCGTTCAAGGGAGGGTATCATGGTGATACACTGGCCACCATGGCAGTCTGCGATCCCGAAGAGGGGATGCATGCGCTGTTCAGCGGTGTCCTGCCACAGCATTATATCGTGGATCTGCCCCATGACGATGCCACGTTCGCAGCACTTGAGACACTCTTGTCCGAATCGGGCGATGAGATTGCTGCGATTCTGGTGGAACCCCTCGTGCAGGGAGCCGGCGGGATGCTGTTCCATGGGCCGGAGGTGCTGCGACGGCTGCGTCTTTTGGCGGACAGGTACAATATCCTGTTAGTGTTCGACGAAATTTTTACCGGATTTGGCCGTACCGGTACCATGTTCGCCTGCGAACAGGCCGATGTCGTGCCAGATATCATAACCTTGTCAAAGGCCCTGACGGCAGGAACCATGCCGCTGGCGGCAACAGTGACGCGTGCCCATGTGTTCGAAGCCTTCCTGTCGGATAATCCGTTACATGCGCTGATGCATGGTCCGACATTCATGGCCAATCCCCTTGCCTGTGCCTGCGCGAATGCGTCACTTGACCTGTTCAGGACGGAACCCCGCCTGCAACAGGTCGCGCGCATCAGTGAACAGATGACGCACGAATTGGAGGCGTGTCGCGGCCTGCCAAATGTGCGCGATGTGCGTGTCCTTGGCGGTGTGGGAGTTGTGGAACTGGCGACGATCGCGGATATGAACCGGCTGAAAGCCGCCCTGATCGCGTTGGGGGTATGGGTGCGCCCATTCCGCACCATCATTTACCTGACACCGGCCTTTGTCATGCGTCCCGACGAACTGTCACGTCTGACCTCGGCCATCGTGCGCGTCATACGTGATGGCGCGGCAGGCTAGAAACGGTGGGGATCATATTTTTATAAAAAGGCGACAGCCTGTGATGCTCCTGAGATAAAGAATCGCAGGGACTTTTTTTGATGTGCCGTATGTTGCCTGCGCGGCGGGTATCCCTGCGGACATGGGCAGCATACCTGCCTGATCTGCACTAGGTCAGGCCTGCCGTATCTGGTATGAGTGTGCCATGACGTTTTTTCAACATCGTTCCTGGCGTGTGACGAACCATGACAGCAAGCGACAGATCGTGCTGAAAATCCTGTCTGATGGAAAAGCCCGGTCGGTCAAGGAAATAGGTGATATGTTTCCCGAAATGGGCACATATCATGCGCGTCTTGCGCTTCAGGCGCTGCGCAATCAGGGATTGGTCAGCGTTGATGACGACCCGACATCAGGACGGCGGCGCAAGGTATGGAAACTTGTCACCCCGGGCCATCCTGATGGCGAGGCACCGCAATAATATCTTGCCCCATGTGAGCGCACTGCCGTCACATGGGGCAAGCAATGCATTATTCAGGAATTGGTGGAAGCAAGTTCTTCGGTGTTCGTGGCCGAAGCCGTAGTGCTGCTGCGGGTACGGGTGCGGCTTTTTTCGACGGACTTTGGTTCTGGCTTGATCGTTTCCGCGACGGATTCGTTATTTTCTTCCTCGTCGCTCTCACTATCGGCTTCTGTCGTATTCTGTATCGGTGTGTGGGGCTGGCGCTGCTGCCGGGTGGCCTGACGCTCCTGACGTTCCTGCTGGCTCTGTTGTGCGGCCTGCGTCATGGCATTGAGAATACGGAAATAATGTTCCGCATGCTGGAAATAGGCTTCTGCCATCACACGGTCGCCCGCGCCGCTGGCATCGCGACCAAGCTGAAGATATTTTTCAAAAAGCTGCTGTGCTGTACCCCGCACGCGAAGATCAGGCCCGTTACTGTCAAAGACATGGTTACGGTTCAGGGGAATCTGTCCGTTATTATGGCGCGTCCCCCCGCCGTTGCTGCCGCCAGAACGATGGTGACGGCCTCGCATGCGTTTTATGTTCATAAGCTGCGCAGCACTTTCATGTTAACGGTCACCCGCAGGGCATCTGACCGTAGGGACGTCTTTATGCCCCTGCCTGTTATAAATAATGAATGCCCGACATCATTGCCGAACCCCGATCCCATGGTCCACGTCCGGGGACAACAGGACAGACCACGATCTGCCACCTGATTATATACAATCGGGATCGTTCGCTTTCCAGGCAACCGTGAAACGCCGTACGTTTCCGGTTCCGTTATGCCCTGTTAATATAACCTGCAAATCATTGGTCGCCAAATTATTTTTTCACGGCTCCCCTGCCCGCCGCACTATCAGCGCCCGCCCGACACCGCCCAGGTCAGGACGTATCGCCACGACGTCCATACCTGCATCACGGGCAAGTGCTGGGACGCTGTGATCCTGTCCGATCCCCAGTTCCACGATCCCAAGGCCGCGCGGTTTTAAAAGTCGTGGCAAGGACTGCATCAGGATACGGTAACAGACCAGCCCGTCATCCCCCCCATCAAGTGCGCGGTGGGGTTCATGATCGCGGACATCAGGCATCAGGCCCGACAGGTCCGCATGCGGGATATAGGGTGGGTTGCTGAATACCACGTCAAAGCGCCCTGTAATGGCCTGTGCCCAATTCCCGCAAATGATGTTGCATCGATCCGACAGGCCCACATGCCGGGCATTGCTCAGGGCCAGACGTGCCGCATCGGGCGAAAGATCCACCCCAAGTCCCCACGCCTGCGGATATTCCTGCAATGCTGCCAGCAACAGGCAACCCGTTCCCGTCCCAAGATCCAGGATTGTGCTGATGTCCGTCCGATCGGGACGCAGTTCCAGAAGGGCCTCGACCAATGTTTCCGTATCGGCGCGCGGGATTAACGTGGCCGGGGAAACGTCCAGCGTCATGGACCAGAACCCGGCCCTGCCTGTCAGGTAGGAAAGTGGTTCATGCAGGCTCCGCCGTTCCAGCAGCGTATGAAAATGTGCCAGCGCCCCTTTTTCGATCCAGTCACGCAGCAGCAGGCCACCAAGGTCGGTCCCTAATGCATGCGCCAGCAAAAGCCGTGCTTCACGTCGTGGCGTTTCCACTCCTGCCGCTGACAGGCGCTGGGTGGCCTGTTGCAGCACCGTGCGTAAATCATGGGTGTGCGGTGGATCATCCTCTTTCATTGGAGCGTGTTTCCATCATACCCTGTCATCATGAAACCCGTTGTTCATCTTCGTCTTGGTCTTGCTCTGGCGATGTTGGGCCTTGTCGCCACAGCATCGCCGGTACTGGCGGGTACGTTCGATGTTACAGATGGTTGTGCCTCGGACGAGATTTCCGAGGTGTCGCGCCTGTATATCGACGAACGTCTGGTCGCAACATTTCAGCTTGATCCGCGCCATCCTGAACGCACTGTCAATGTCGAAACGCCAGTCGGCCGCGTCAATCACAGCTATGCCCTGTGCGGAGAAATAACGATCCGCCTGCCCTCCGGCAAAGCCGAAACACACGAAGTCAGCGGCGAAGGCGTTCTGCATGCCCCCAACGGCCATCATCTTGTTGCATTGGGGGCAAAGAATTTTACGGAATTCTATCTTGATGACCCGGATGATCCCACGGTGGTGGAACATTATCCCGGCCGCAGTTCCCTGTGTACTGCCCCCACCTCGTGATTGTCGTGCGTAGCACCTGTCTGAAAATAATCCTTTGATAAATATCAGAAAAAAGTTCAGACGGCGTCTTGCAAGGCCTCCTGGGAAAAGCCTCGCCAACAGCTTTTTTGTTTTGGCCTGTTATCAGGCGGGGTTGCACAAGCCGCCTCTCAATCCTCGTCCATCGCAAGAAGTGCTGCCTGTTCTTCCTGCGTCAGGGCGTCGACGAACTCATCAAACTCCCCTCCCATGACTTTATCGATCTTATAGAGCGTCAGGCCAATGCGGTGATCGGTAACGCGCCCTTGCGGGAAGTTGTAGGTGCGGATGCGTTCAGACCTGTCCCCTGTCCCCACCTGCGAGCGGCGGTCTGCTGCCCGGGTTTCATGGGCGGCGGCGCGATTGCGTTCGTACAGGCGTGCGCGCAGGATTTTCATCGCCTTTGCACGATTTTTATGCTGACTCTTCTCTTCCTGCATCGCCACAACAATACCGCTGGGCATGTGCGTGATGCGCACGGCACTTTCCGTCTTGTTGACATGCTGCCCCCCTGCGCCTGAGGCACGGTAGACATCGATGCGCAGGTCGTTGTCGTTGATCTCCACGTCCACTTCCTCAGCTTCGGGAAGGACAGCGACAGTCACTGTGGATGTATGGATGCGGCCCTGGCTTTCGGTGGCGGGCACGCGCTGGACGCGATGCACGCCTGATTCGTATTTCAGGCGCGCAAAGACACCACGGCCGGTAATGCTGGCAATCCCTTCGCGCAGGCCGCCAAGTTCGGACTCATCGTATTCAAGAATTTCGAACCGCCAGCCACGCTGATCCGCATATCGCTGATACGCCCCGAACATCTGCCCTGCAAAGAGGGCAGCTTCATCCCCACCCGCTGCGGGGCGGATTTCCAGAATGGCGCTGCGATCATCCGCTTCGTCACGCGGCAGCATGGCAATGCGGATATCGTGTTCCAGTTCGGGAATGCGCCTGCGCAGTTCTGCAAGCTCACTTTCCGCAAGACTTCGCATTTCTGGATCATCAAGCAGGGCCTGGGTGTCCTGCACCGCCTGTTCGGTGGCGCGCAGGGCATTGACCTTGGCGACAATGGGATCCAGTTCGGCGAATTCCCGCGAGGCCTGACTGAATGCCGCCCCGGACAGCCCCTCTGCCAATAGCGCCTGCAATTCCTCGCCACGCGCTACGATCCGGTCAAGTCGTTCGTCAAACCGCGCCACCCTTATGCGCCCCGCGACAGGCCATGCAGGAAGCCTGTCACCTGATCCATTGCAACTTCGGCCTGCTGCCCCTTGTCAAGGTCGCGGACCTGAACAACGCCCCGTGCGACCTCATCCTCGCCAATGACGATGGCATGGGTCGCGTTCAGGCGGTTTGCACGTTCCATGCGTCGCTTGAGGTTGCCACGATAAGATGTTTCCGCGCGGATATGCGCGCCCCGTAATGCCTGTAGCACTGTGATGCCGGTTGCTGCGGCACCTTCGCCCATCGGGACGACAACGACGGGACGCGGGGCGGCAGGCGCTTCGTCGAGCAGCATCGAAAGGCGTTCGATCCCGCCTGCCCACCCAATCGCGGGTGTCTGTGGTCCACCCATTTCGGAGACCAGCCCGTCATATCGCCCACCCGCAAGCACGGTACCTTGCGTACCCAGCCGTTCCGTCACGAATTCGAATGCCGTATGGCTGTAATAATCAAGCCCGCGTACGATGCGGGGGTTTTCACGGAATGGAACCCCAAGGATATCCAGCGTCTTGCGCAGGTCATCCCAGAATGCCTGGGCCTGCGGGTTGAGATATCCCGAAATCAGCGGGGCATCTTCCACCACGACCTTGTCCTGTGGCGATTTGCTGTCAAGGATGCGTAGCGGGTTGCGTTCAAGCCGGTTCAGGCTTTCGCTGGAAAGTTCATCGCGCCGTTCGGAAAAATAGGTAATCAGGGCCGCGCGCCATGCATTCCGGCTTTCGATATCGCCAAGGGTGTTGAGTTCCAGAACGGTATCGCGCGCAATGCCCAAGGCCTGCAAAATATCGCGTCCCATCGCGATCACTTCGGCATCGGCCAGCGGTTCTGCCGGGCCGAGAAGTTCCGCGCCAATCTGGTGGAACTGCCGGTAACGTCCCTTTTGCGGCCGTTCGTAGCGGAACATCGGTCCCGCATAAAAAACTTTCTGTGGCAGGGATTGCGTCAGCCCGTTTGTCACCAGCGCCCGGCATACGCTTGCCGTTCCTTCGGGGCGTAATGTCAGTGATTCACCCCCCCGATCCTCAAAGGTGTACATTTCCTTTGAAACGACGTCGGACGTATCGCCCAATGTGCGCTTGAAAACGCGCGTATCCTCGAAAATCGGGGTCGCCCATTCGTCAAAACCGTAAAGTCCGGTGATGCGACGGGCCGTTTCGATGACATGGGCGAAACGGCGCTGCGTTTCCCCGATCAGGTCATGGGTGCCGCGGACGGGCTGTAAACTGCTCACTGCGAAATTCCTGCTTGAACGACATCATGCCCGTTCCGTCACCACATGCGAAGGGACAGGCCAGCCGGAAGGGGCGCGGAACTGACGCCCGCGGGCCGTTCCCTCCCCTCCCGGCCTGTGTCAGCCCGCGGGCGTCAGTTCCGACGCGCGGGTCTTGTCTTCGGCTGCCTTGCGGGCGTCTTCTTCGGCCTGCATGGCCTTGGCCCTTGCCTCCACCAGCTCGACGATATGTTCGACCATGTCGCCGGCGGGCATCGTATGGTCCTGCCGTCCGGCGGAATAGACCATGTGTCGTCCCGCGCCGCCGCCCGTGACACCCAGGTCGGTCATCAGTGCCTCGCCCGGGCCATTCACCACACAGCCGATGATGGACAGCGTCAGTGGTGTCTTGATATGCGCCAGCCGGTCTTCAAGCGTCTGGACGGTCTGGATCACATTGAATCCCTGACGTGCGCATGACGGGCAGGAAATGATTTTCACGCCACGATGACGCAGGCCAAGGGATTTAAGGATATCCCATCCGACCAGCACCTCTTCTTCCGGCTCGGCCGACAGTGAAACGCGCATCGTATCACCCACGCCCGCCCACAGCAGGTTACCCAGGCCGATGGACGACTTCACGGTGCCCGCGCGTTTGCTGCCTGCCTCGGTAATGCCGATATGCAGCGGATGGTCACAGACATCGGCCAGTTGCTGATAGGCTGCGACGGCAAGGAAGACGTCCGAGGCCTTCACACTGATCTTGAATTCATGGAAGTCATGATCTTCAAGGATCTTGGCATGTTCCAACGCGCTTTCGACCAGCGCGTCGGGGTTTGGCTCCCCGTATTTTTCCAGCAGGTGCTTTTCCAGCGACCCGGCGTTCACGCCGATGCGGATGGAGCAGTTATAGTCCTTAGCCGCATTGACCACGTCGCGCACGCGCGCGGCATTGCCGATATTGCCCGGATTGATGCGCAGGCACGCCGCGCCAGCCTTGGCGGCCTCGATCGCGCGCTTGTAGTGGAAGTGGATGTCCGCGACGATGGGGACATTCACTTCGCGTACGATTTCAGCCAGTGCGGCCGTGCTTTCTTCGTCAGGGCATGAGACGCGCACGATATCCACCCCGGCAAGTTCCGCGCGGCGGATCTGTGCGATCGTGGCTTCCGCGTCGGTGGTCAGGGTGTTGGTCATGGTCTGCACCGAAATCGGTGCATCCCCGCCCACCGGAACCTTGCCCACGTGGATCTGCCGCGATTTGCGGCGTTCGATATGCTGATAAGGACGATAGCTGCTCATTGTCTGCCCTCCATACGAGGCGGGGAGTTCATGCCGCCCAGTCATGCTATGGCATGACGGGGTGCGATGAAGTCCTGTTTTCAGATCCTGTGACGGATACGCATGCTGTCTTCACAACGTGTCGTTGCCGACCATATTACTCCGCTTTGTCGGTTTGTGGGAGTGGGGGAAGCGTATTATTCCCTCCATCCGAGGGTCCGACTGGCGGCAAAGGTGGCATTGGGGCGGATATCGTGCCCGTCGGACGCGCCGCGGGCGGCGGCATTGGCGCACGTGATGTTGTCGGGGGGGCCTGTGTGATGGTGCCACTGCTGATGGCCTGCGCACTCAATATGATATTGCGCCGGACCTCTCCGTTCCGTCCCAACGGCGGTGATACCACGCCATTCGCGCTGAGTGTAAGGCCACCGGCATTGCCCACGGTCAGGACAAGATCGTGCTTGTCCACAGGCACCTGCCATGTCTCCCCGCTGCCCAGTGTATGGTCATAGATGACCCCACCACCCTGCTGGCGCACCTGCACCCATGTCGGGGCGGAGGCGTTCAGGGTGATCTGGTCCGTCGCCGCTGTCGCCGCGGGGCCTGCCGGATCCGTACCAGCGGGATGTTCGGCGTCAGGATGGGGGTTGGCAAGGGCGTTCTTGTCCTCTCCCATCTTTTCCACCGGGCCGGAAGGCGCTTTGGCAGGGCTGGTGTCTTCGGGCGGTCCGGATGGGGCCAGCGCCGTGATACTGTTCTGTTCCTGTTGTGGCAGGGGCTGTGGCGGGTTGGGCGGCAGTTCCCCCGGTGCGGGCAGGACGGATGCGATTTGTGGCGATGCCGTGCCTGGTGTGGAAATGCCCGGCAGGTCGGTATGCGTGGTGACGACGGGATGTTCCGACGCCCCGGTCATGCGGTACCACCCTATATAAGCACCCACCAGGATAACGATCCCACCCAGCAGGATCACGCCAAGCGGCAGGCTTTTTTCCGGCAGCGGAACAGGAAATGAAAGGTCGGGTTTGCGATCGAACGACCCGCGTGTTTCCATCTTGAAACGCTGGATCAACGGTTCTGGCGCAAGGCCGAGTGCCTTGGAATAGGTGCGCAGGAAGCCGATGGCATAGGCACTGCCGGGAAGCGCCTGTGCACGGCCTTCCTCAAGCGCCTCCAGATATGGCAGGCGGATACGCAGCCATGATGCGACGTCCGGCAGGCTCCAGCCCAACTGTTCCCGGCGCGCGCGCAGTTCCTGACCAACACTATGGGGAAGGTCCCCGCCTGTGGGTGGGATGGCGGCGTCGCCGGTGTTCGTATTTTTCTGGCGGAACATGCGTGTGCCCTCGCTCATTCGCGGCGCATCCTGTCTTCCTGCCGGATCAGGGCATCAAGCGCCTGTTCCACCAGTTCGGCGATAATGTCGCGCACCGACTGTTCGCTGGTGATCATGCCGACGGACTGTCCCGCCATGACCGAACCGTTTTCGACATCCCCGTCGATCACGGCGCGACGCAGTGAACCGGCCCAGAAATGTTCAATATCCAGTTGGGCCTGTTCCTTCGTCAGTTCCCCCGACTGGAACCGTCGCAGCGTTTCTGCCTGATGGCTCAGGAAACGGCGGCTTCCTTCGTTCTGCAGGCCACGTACGGGGATGACGGGAAAGCGTTCGTCGAGTTGTACCGAAGTCACAGCATCGCGTGCGCTGGCGCGGATGAATGCCTTTTTGAAGCGTTCATGCGCGATGCTGTCGGTGGAGGCGGCAAAGCGCGTGCCAAGCTGCGCGCCTGCGGCCCCCTGCTCCAGATAGGAGACAATCGCATCGCCCCGGCCCAGGCCACCCGCCACGAAGACGGGAATGTCATGGACGAAGGGCAGGACCTCCTGCGCGAGTACCGTCAGCGATACGGGACCGATATGCCCGCCCGCTTCGGAGCCTTCGATCACCAGCGCATCCACCCCCATGCGCATCAGGCGCTTGGCCAGAACGAAAGCGGGGGCGAAGGCGATGACCTTTGCCCCGCCGTCCTTGATCGCGCGGATCACGGGACCGGACGGGATGCCCCCAGCCAGCACGACATGGCCGACACCCGCATCAAGGCAGACCTGCACAAGGTCATTGAGACGCGGGTGCATGGTAATCAGGTTGACGCCGAACGGACGGGTGGTGCGGGCCTGTGTGGCTGCGATTTCCTCTGCCAGACGGTCGGGTTCCATGGCCCCGCAGGCCAGCACGCCAAAGCCACCCGCATTGGAAATTGCGGAGACGAGGTGGCGTTCGCTGATCCACGACATTGCCCCGCCAAGGAGGGCGACCTCGCTGCCAAGGAAACTGGTGCCCGCCGACCAGAGCCGGTCAAGGCGTGCGCGCGCCGCAACCCGGCGGGGGGCCGTGGGAGTGGTGGAGGAAGGGCTGGTCTGGTTCATGTCAGGCTGCATCAAGTCCATAGGCGGCGTGCAGGGCGCGGACCGCAAGTTCGGTATATTCGGCGGCGATCAGGACCGATACCTTGATTTCACTGGTCGAGATGACCTGAACGTTGATGTTGCGTTCAGAGAGGGTGCGGAACATCGTGTTGGCGACGCCGGTATGTGAACGCATGCCCACGCCCACCACGCTGATTTTCACCACGTCGTCATCGGTGGCAAGTTCGCCGTAATGGATGACGTCGCGTGCGTCTTCCAGCGCCTTGATGGCTTGTGCGAAATCGGTCTTGCCCACGGTAAAGGTAATGTTGGTCATGCCGTCGTCGCCGGTGCTTTGCACGATCATGTCCACGTTTACATTCGCCGCAGTCAGGGGACCAAACACGGCGGCGGCGATTCCCGGCCGGTCAGGAACCCGGCGCACGGAAATTTTTGCCTCGTCACGGGAATAGGCAATCCCTGCCACCAGTTCCTTTTCCACGATTTCGTCCTCATCCACGACTATTGAACCGGGCAGATGCCCTTCCGAAGGTGCGGGGCCGTCCGTAAAGCTGGACAGGACCTGTACGCGCACCCGTTTTTTCATTGCAAGTTCGACGCTGCGGGTCTGCAGGACCTTGGCCCCGACGGACGCCAGTTCCAGCATCTCTTCATAGGTGATTTTATCGAGCTTGCGTGCTTTGGCAACGATCCTGGGGTCGGTTGTATAAATTCCGTCCACATCGGTATAGATATCGCACCGGTCGGCGTGCAGCGCCGCCGCCAGCGCCACGGCAGAGGTGTCGGACCCGCCCCGGCCCAGCGTGGTGATGCGGTTGTCGGCGGTCACGCCCTGAAAGCCTGCGATCACCGGAACCTGTCCCGCCTGCATTGAGGCGATCAGGGCCTGTCCGTCGATACCCTCGATACGGGCCTTGCCATGGGCGTCATCCGTACGCACGGGGATCTGCCACCCCAGCCATGAACGCGCATTGATCCCCAGCGCCTGAAGCGCGATCGCCAGCAGGCCGCTTGTTACCTGTTCGCCTGTGGCAACGACGGAATCATATTCTCGCGGGTCATGAAGGGTGGACAGGTCCTGGCAGTAACCGACAAGCCGGTTGGTAACGCCCGACATCGCAGAGACGACAACCGCGACCTCGCATCCGGCATCGACCTGTTTGCGGACCTTTTCGGCAACAGCGCGAATCCGCTCCAGATTGGCCACGGATGTGCCACCGAATTTCATAACGATCCGCGGTACGGTAGTGGACATTGGAACAAGCTCTCCGCTGTGGGTCAGGATTCGTGCTGTCCGGGCCATTATCACAGGTGGGTGGTCCGGGGCATTGCGGTTATGTACAAGGCGCGTCACATACATCCCCCCCGCCTCTGCGTCCAGCGCGAGACAGCCATATGAAAGGCGTTGCACCCATGCAGCTTCACGATTCGTCAGCCCAGGGGCCGGGTTCGGTCTCCCCTTCGGAAATCGCCCGTTTCAGTGAACTGGCCGAAAGATGGTGGGACCCGGCGGGACCGATGCGTCCGCTGCATGCGATGAATGACCTGCGGATATCGTGGTCACTGGCCCGCCTTCCCGCCCCCGCCGATGATCGCGGGACGCGGCGCACGCTGCTGGATATCGGCTGTGGCGCGGGCCTGGCAAGCGAGGCGTTCGCACGGGCGGGATTCGACGTTACAGGGCTTGATGCCTCCAGCGCAGCCATTACGGCGGGACGCCAGCACCTGCGTCACCATCCGTTACCCGCAGACAGCGGGCCCCTTGCCTATCGCTGTGGCAGCGCGGAAGAGTTATGTGCCGAAGGCGCGCAGTTCGATGCGATTTCAGCGCTGGAAGTGATCGAACATGTCACAGATCCCGCCGCGTTCCTGGGGATGCTTGCCACCATGTTGCGGCCGGGGGGTGTACTTGTCGTGTCCACCATGAACCGGACGCTGCGTTCGCTGGCAATGGCAAAGATTGGGGCCGAATATGTGCTGCGTCTGTTACCGGTCGGCACGCATGAATGGCGCAAATTCATAACACCTGCCGAACTGGGGCAGCAGGCCGTGCGGGCAGGGCTGCGAATCGCCGATATCGCCGGGATGGTGCCCGCGCTGGGGGGATGGCGTGAAAGCCGTGACCTCGGGGTCAATTATATTGCCTGCCTCGTGCGCGACTGATGGGAAAACGATCGGGGCCGGGACTGAATTCTTGGTGAAACTGTTTCCAGAAAGCTCCAGAAGATGCCGCTTATTCGAAAAAGCGGCATCCAGGAATGCCGGTCGCCTGTTTTAAAAAAATTCTCAGATCGTGTTCATAAAGGCAAAGGTGGTCGGGCTGCCAACGGGTGTGAAGTTCCATGTGAACTGCAATTCGCCCGTTGCACCATTGACGCGAAATGATGTGACGGAATCGCTGCGCTGGTTGGCGCAGAACAGGAACGATCCGCTGGGGTCGAACATCATCGAACGGCCATAGTCTGCATGCATCCAGATTTCATCGACCAGGTTGAGCGTGCCATCGTCATTGACATGGAAACTGGCCAATGAATCGCCAAGCCGGTTGGAAACGTACAGGTAACGCCCGCTAGGTGAAAGAAGGATGCCCGCGGCAAGGCTGCTGCCGCGGAAATGCGGGGTGACGGTGCTTACGGTCTGCTGTGGGACGATTTCGCCTGTCTCGGCATTAAAGGTGGCGGCCACTACCTTCGAATCCTGCTCGCCAAGGATATAGATCATGTTTCCCTTCGCGTTGAAGGCGAAGTGGCGTGGGGCGGACCCGGGGGTCATGTTGATGAACGGCGCCTTTGCGACCGGTACCAACCGTCCCGTGTGCAGGTCCAGCGTCCAGACATAGACCCGGTCCAGCCCTGCGTCACAGGCTAGGACAAAGCGCCCGCTGGGGTCGGATGCGACCATATGGACATGGGAGCCGGAATGGTCGCTGACGGCAAAATTCCCGGGCGGGTTGTCACTGGCGCGATCGGGCATGCGCGGGCCGGTGTTCTTGACCACATCGGTCGGGTCGCCAAGGCTGCCGTCGGGCCGAATGGGCAGGATGCCGACACTGCCGCCCATATAATTGGCAACCATCACATATTTGCCTGAATGATGGATGCTCAGATGGGCGGGAATGGCCCCTCCTGAACGCATGACGTTGATCTTGGTCAGTTCGCCACTTTTGCGATTGACGGAAAATGCCGTAACGCATCCTTCGTGATTGGCGTTGAAATCCTCGATTTCACTCAGGGCGTAAAGAAAGCGCGAATCCTGTGAAATGACGATGAAGGACGGGCTGGCGATATCGACATATGTCATCAACGCCGACAGGCTGCCATTGTCGGGATTCATCTCGAAGACTGAAATCCCCTCCCCGTTGCCACTGCCGCCCGGTGGCCCGTGCTGCGTATAGCCACCGATATAGCAGATGGTCCGTGAGCGCTGAGGCAGCTCTGCAAGTGACGGGCGCGATGCGACCGGCACCCCTGCCATCGCCAGCCCCGCAATAACGGCGCGCCGGGTAAGATTGGACTTCATCGAATTTCAGTTATCCCAATTTCAGATTTTCAAAAATGGTTGCATGCCTATGGCAGGCGGCATTCCGGCCCGATCTTGCCGGTGAAGGGGGTCCATGTTTCCGTTTCCCCAAACAGAGGAACCCCCACGAACCCCCGGAGTTTCAGCGCCCCCGAAGGCGCAATCCAGATCTTGGCGTGATAGACGTGGCCACTGTCGGGATCAAGGATATGGCCATTCCAGTGGCCGGCCTCCCCCTGATCGGGCGTAAAGCCCGTCAGCATCCGCAGGCCACATTCCGAATGTCCGTTATGGTCCTTGGGAACGTCCTTGGTATAGCTCAACCCGACAAGGTCGCCGCAGATTTCCGTGCCGCACTGCATGACGCGAAAGACGCCGTCATGATCCTTGGTTTCCCATTCCCCGATGATGGAGGGTGTCGCCGCCGGTGTGGCGTGTGCGGGCGAACGGGCACCACCCATGCCCACACCGGCAACAAGGGCCAGCAGCACCCGCGTGAGGATACCCGGCGTGCGATGAGGTCGGACCCGGCCCGTTTCCGGTCCCTGACCGATCCGTCCGGTCATTCCTGTCGTTCGGCGCATGGATACCCTCTCCTTGGTCGTGCGCTGCGTAACATGCGGTGGATACGAAGCGAGCGTAGTCTCAGTTCAGCTATCGGCGGGCCTGACCCAGGGGATGGTCAGCACCTCGACCCCTTCGTCATCCAGCATTTCGCGTTCATCTTCGGTGACGCTGCCGTATATTGCCGTGGCTTCCTTTTCACCACGATGCATTTTCAGGGCTTCTGCCGCAAACTGTTCCCCAGCATTCACGCAATGTCCTTCGATGACATCGCGCATTTTTTGCAACAGTGCCATCGCCGCATCGGGTAAAGCGACCGTATCGGGGGGCTGCGCCGGGGGCGCGTCAGGCGTGTCGGGCATGACGGGAGCGTCCCCGGAGCCACGGCGGATTGCGGGCGCCATCAGGGCGCGGGTGATGTCATGTCCTCCACAGTACGGACATGACAGCAATCCTTTTTCCGCCTGGCGTTCAAAGCTGGCGCTGTTGGGGAACCACCCCTCGAATTCATGCTCCCCTTCGCATCGCAGGCGGTAGAGAATCATGTGGCTGCCCCCTGTCCCACGCCCGTCCGTTCAGCCTACGCCAAGCAGCGCGTCGAGTTTGCCCCCACGCTCCAGCGCCATCATGTCATCACAGCCCCCGATGAATTTTCCATCCACGAAAAGCTGGGGCATCGTCATATGTCCGCCCGAACGGCTGATCGCCGTACTGCGGGCTTCGGTGCCGTGCAGGGCGGTAATTTCTTCGAACGTAACCCCTTTTGACTGCAGCAGCCTGACGGCGCGTACGCAATAAGGGCAACCGGGCTGGGTATAGATCTCGACTTTAGGCATGAGGAACTTTCATCTGCTGGATCAATGTCGTCTCTACGATAATTTCATCCCATAATGCCATGTCCGTGTGGCTGGTGGGTAATGAAACCGTATCCGTTACGGATATGATGCCGGGTGTCGCCGATCCGCAGTCACGCAGACACGCGTGGCGGACAGGACATCGACACGTGCGGCCCCATGATCGCGCAATGCCACGGTGCATGCCGCAAGCGTGCTGCCGGTGGTCATGACGTCATCGACAAGGATGACATGCCTTCCCCGCAGGGCCGCCATTCGGTGGGAACGTACCGTAATTGCGCCATGCAGGACCGCGCGGCGCTGTGGCAGGGCAAGATGGCCGAGTGGACGTGTATGGCATGTGCGCATCAGCGCATCGGGCCAGTGCGTCATGCCGCCCATCCGGGCGAGTTCCCCCGCCAGCAGCGCGGATTGGTTATAGCGACGGGCAAATAACCGTCGTCGGTGCAGGGGCACCGGGACCAGTATGGCGTCGCGGATCAGCAGGTCGCGTGCGGACAGATGCATGTAGCGTGCCAGAAAGGCCGCATTTTCCGTTCGATCACCATATTTGAGGCCAAGGACAAGACGGCGCGACCAGTCGTCATATACCAATGCCGCCCTTCCCGAGTCCCATGGAGGCGGGGCATCAAGGCAGTTCTGGCAGGTCAGGTCATCGCCGGCTGCGGCTTCGGATGTAAAGGGAGTGCCGCATTTGCGGCATGCCGGGGCGGAAATCAGGTTCAGATGTGTAAAACATGCCGCGCAGACATGGCCGGCCTGCTCCACCTCTTCCCCGCATGACAGGCAGTGCGGCGGCAGGAGCAGATCCAGAACCTGACCGGCGACCTTGTGCAGGTATGGCGAAAACAGGCGAAAAGATATCGACATCAGCATGGCACATTCACGTGATGGTGTCCTTGGCAGATGGTAGCGGATGGCGCACATCACTGTCATGGAGACGCCGATAATTTTTGACCGTCATGCCGTGCGCCTGCATCGGGATCGTGCGCGCAACTCGTTGCAGCGGGTACAGCCCATCATACAGGCGGCCGCAGATCGGCTTTTGGACCGGCTTGATGATACGACGCACCGGTTTTCCCATGCGCTGGATATTGGGGGCCGTGGGGTAAGTGCCCCCATGTTGAGGGCGCGTGGAATCGAGGTCGTGGCCACGGATCTCTCCCCTGCCCTGTGTGCGCGTGAACCCGGTCCATGCGTCTGTATGGACGAGGAATGGCTTCCCTTCGGGGCGGGGACCTTCGATCTCGTCATCGCCAATCTGTCGCTACATTGGGTTAATGACCTGCCTGGCACGCTGGTGCAGATACGCAATATCCTGCGTCCTGACGGACTGTTTCTGGCATGTATGCCGATCCTGCCCACACTGGCGGAATTGCGTCAGGCACTGATTGTGGCGGAACATGACCTGCTGGGTGGGGCGTCGGTGCGGATTTCACCGTTCCCGGGACTGCGCGATTGTGCGGCCCTGTTGCAGCGGGCTGGATTCGCATTGCCTGTCGCCGATTCGGATGTCATTGAACTGGCTTATCGCTCGCCGATGATGTTGCTGCGTGATCTGCGTGATGCAGGGGAAACCAATGCATTGGTTGAACGGCATCGTGCCAGCCCGCCTGTCGCACTTTTCCCCGCAGCATTGGCCGGGTTGCCGCGTGATGAACAGGGAAATGTGGCCATGCCGCTGCATGTCGCGATCATGACGGGTTGGGCACCTGCCGTGACACAGCCGCGTGCCTTGAAACCGGGGCAGTTTACGACATCGCTTGAGGATGCCCTTGGTGACGAAGACGGTACCGCACATGGTGGTGTGGACATGCCGACAGCAGGTTGAAATTACTTATTGGAAAACAAAAAGCGGGCATATGGCCTGCCATGTTATTGCAGGGGAAATCTGGTGGGAATTCCTGTAATTCCGGGGGTTATCCGCCGGTAACACTCATATGGCGCGAAATGCGGGCAGGGTCGTCGGCGGCCCGGTCCAGCATGAAATCATGCCCCTTGGGCTTGCGTCCTATGGCGGACTGGACCAGGCGCAGGATACCGGCGTCATCCATTCCGGCACGCAGTGGCCCACGCAGGTCGCTTGCGCCTTCGTGGCCAAGGCATGAGTACAACTGTCCCGTGCATGACAGGCGCACCCGATTGCAGCTTTCGCAGAAATTATGGCTCATCGGGGTAATGAAGGCGATTTTCTGCCCTGTTTCGGCCACACGCATATAGCGCGCAGGCCCGCCAGTGCGATGGGTCAGGGGTTCCAGCGTCCATCGAAGGGCAAGGTCCGCCCGTACCCGGTCCAGTGGGATATAGCGATTTTGTCGGTCGTCCCCTGTCTCGCCCATGGGCATGGTCTCGATCAGGCAAAGGTCCGCGCCGATCTGGCCGCACCATGCGATCATATCGTCGAATTCGTCATCATTCAGGCCGGCCATGGCGACGGCATTGATACGGATTTTCAGGCCCGCTTCCTTTGCCGCCCGGACGCCGTCGAGCGTTTTGCGCAGGTTTCCCCGTCGGGTGATGGTCGCAAAGCGCGTGGGGTCAAGGGAATCCATGCTGATATTCACGCGTCTTACCCCTGCCGCATGAAGGGGAATTGCGAATTCACCCAGGCGGGAACCATTGGTCGTGAGTGTCAGTTCGTCCAGGCGGGGTTCATCCTCAGGGCGACGCAGCCATTCCCCCATGGCGGAAAAGAATGACATGACATCGCGCCGGACAAGTGGTTCGCCGCCCGTGATACGGATGCGCCGCACCCCATTATGAATGAACGCGGCACAGATCCGTTCAAGTTCTTCATAAGACAGGATTTCGGGTTTGGGGAGGAACGTCATGTCCTCGGCCATGCAATACAGGCATCGCATGTCGCAGCGATCCGTGACCGATACCCGCAGATACGTCACCGCCCGGCCAAAGGAATCAAGGAATGGGCGCGTCATCAGGCGTTCCAATCAGTCCACCACCGTCAACTGTATGACCATTGCATCGATGGCAACCTTCCCCGCATGGGGGAACATTACCACAACCCGTCGTCCCGTGGCGGATTGCACCTGTCCCATCCCCCATTCGGGATGTTCTGGATGGGCCACATGCTGGCCAGGGATCAAAAATGAGTGAAAGGGCAGTGATGCCGTCATGAAGCCATAAACCCGGGAGTAATGCCTGATATCATATAGGACTGATTTGGGCCTTTTAAACCTGTTGGCGTCAGGTTCAATGAAAAACGGCCAGCGATCATTCCGGGTCATCCACGTATGGTCAGTGAAGGAATGGTTTGGAAATAATCTCCTGTTTCAAAACCCACCGTCTGTGACTGGAAACAGATATATACAAAAAATATTTTGTTTTCAGTACGTTAAATGACTTTTCACCCATTGCACCCATGATGGGGATCATGGGCGGAAAAGTCGGGCGCTTTGATCCCTGACTGCTGCAGTTGCGTTGTCAATTCGGCCTTTAATCGTGCCAGTCCTGCTTCGGTCATGCTTTCTGCCCGTGCCACCAGCATGGCCTGTGTGTTGGAGGCACGCAGCAGCCACCATCCATCAGGAGTGCTGACACGGACCCCGTCAATCAGGGAGACCGTCGCCCCTGCTGCGCGCAGGCGCTCGGCCACATCTTGGATGACAGCGAATTTGCGTGTGTCAGAACATGCAAAGCGCAATTCGGGTGTATTGATCATAACCGGCAGTGCCTGCCATATATCCGACAGTGGGCCTGGCAGACGCGCGACGATACCCAACAGCCGGACGGCCGCATATAGCGCATCGTCAAAACCGTACCATTTATCGGCAAAGAAGATGTGCCCTGACATTTCCCCCGCCAGAAGGGCGCCGGTTTCCGCCATCTTGGATTTTATCAGGGAGTGACCAGCCCCCCACATCACTGGATTGCCCCCTGCCCCTTTCACCGCGTCAAACAGAACCTGACTTGCCTTGACGTCCGCAATGACTGTTGCGCCCGCATGATGACATAGTATGTCACGCGCCAGTATGACCAGAAGCTGGTCCGCCCATATGATGCGTCCGGTATTGTCAACAACCCCGATACGATCAGCATCTCCATCAAAGGCAATGCCGATATCGGCATGCTCTGCCCGCACGGTGCCGATCAGGTGTTCAAGGTTTTCCGGGATGGTTGGGTCAGGATGATGAACGGGAAAATGCCCGTCAATTTCGCCGTTCAGGATGGTATGCCGCCCTGGCAATCCCTGGACGAGGCGCGCCAGCACCCTGCCTGCGGCACTGTGCCCATTATCCCACACCACATGCAGCGCGCGTGCCCCGCCATCCCAATCATCAAGCAGACGTTGGACATACGCATCGGTCAGGTCCATGTCACGGACGTTTCCGGTCGTTTCAGGCACCATATCGCCGGTGGCGCAGAGGTTGCCAAGATCGCGGATCTGCCTGCCAAAGAATGGCCTGCTATCCAGCATCATCTTGAAACCATTATGGTCCGGCGGATTATGGCTGCCTGTCACCATAACCGCGCCATCGGCCCCAAGTGTCACCGATGCGAAATAAAGAAGCGGTGTGGGGCCGCATCCCACACGGGTTACAGCCATGCCGGACGCCATGGCCCCCCTCACCAGCGCGGATTCAAGTGCTGGTGAGGAAAGGCGACCGTCATAACCGATCACAACATTCGTACCGCCCCTGCGGGCGATTATGCTGCCAAAGGCACGACCGATGGCATAGGCATCCTGTGCCGTCAGGGTCTTCCCGACAATCCCGCGGATATCATATTCACGCAGGCTTGTCGGGTCGAAGCGATGGCGAAAGGACACCGGCCTTATTTTGCCTGATAGGTCTTGAGGAACTCACGCACCTCACCCGCCAGGTCTTCACGCTCCAGCGAGAAGGCGATCTGCGCTTCGAGGAAGCCGATCTTGTTGCCACAGTCAAAGCGGCGCCCTTCGTAACGGAAGCCATGGAACGGCACGTGGCCGATCATCTTGGCCATCGCGTCGGTCAACTGCACTTCACCGCCGGCGCCCTTTTCAAGCTTGGCAAGATGCGGCAGCACGTCGGCCGTCAGGATATAGCGGCCGATCACCGACAGGTTGGACGGTGCATCTTCGGGCTTGGGCTTCTCGACCAGGCCCTTGACCTCAACAAGCTTGCCATCGTCCTTACCGACATCAAGCACACCGTACTGATCGGTCTTTTCACGCGGAACCTCAGTCACCGCCAGAACGTTGCCACCAGTGCGGTTATAGACCTCGACCATCTGCTTCAGGCAGGAGGTCTTGCTCTGCACAACGTCATCGGGCAGCAGGATGGCGAAGGGGTCGTTGCCGATGAAGCTGCGGGCGCACCAGATGGCATGGCCCAGGCCAAGCGGTTCCTGCTGGCGGACGGAAATCATCGAACCCGGCGTGACGCGGGTCGGTTCGAGAGCCTTCAGCGCCGATGTTTTCTTGCGTGCCGTCAGCGTGGCTTCGAGTTCAAATGCAATGTCAAAATAATCAATCAGCGAATCCTTGCCACGGCTGGACACCAGGCAGAATTCCTCGATCCCGGCTTCGCGGGCTTCGTCAATCGCGTACTGGATCAGCGGCCTGTCAACAACCGGCAGCATCTCCTTGGGAACCGATTTCGTTGCGGGCAAGAAACGGGTTCCCATTCCTGCAACAGGAAGGACAGCTTTTTTCAGGGGCTTGATCACAAAATTCACCTTATTTTACAAATAACCTCGGACTTCCCTTTTCCTGCCCTCCTGAATTCCAGGACAATCGGCAATATCTGGACCACGGGAACGTCGCGTCGACTGCATCTTTAGGGCGCAGTGTCGCGCAACAACATGACCTAAATCAACTATTTTAGTCTGGAATGCATCCACAGGGGGAACTGACATGCTTTGTCATGCATTCAGCACGGTTTTCCGGATCTGACCGGACCTGATATGCCATAATTGCTATGCTGGCATGATGTGCCGACATGTTGATCGGCTGGTCCGAAGGACAGGCGTTATAAAGATGTAT
Organism: Novacetimonas hansenii; assembly: GCF_014843995.1. NCBI lineage: Bacteria > Pseudomonadati > Pseudomonadota > Alphaproteobacteria > Acetobacterales > Acetobacteraceae > Novacetimonas > Novacetimonas hansenii. The sequence continues at coordinate 1,769,737 of NZ_CP062147.1, forward strand.
GATTGTGCCGATTTTGTGGCGATGCCGTCCGCAATTGCCATTCAAATGGCACGATTCAACAGGTGGTGGATAAACCACCACCGCCCTGTCGAAAACCGTTCGGTATGTCTGGAAAAATGTATGGTGCGGCCAAGAAGACTCGAACTTCCACGGGGTTTCCCCCACAAGCACCTCAAGCTTGCGCGTCTACCATTCCGCCATGGCCGCATACATTATCTTCGGTATCGGGTAAGCGATAGCGAAGCAATGCAGGCCGTATAACCGATGGAAGACGAACGGGCAATGACTGAAAACAAGATTTTATGGGAAAAGGCATCCATACAGGTTCCCTACCCCGATGCTCTGGCCCGGATGGAGCACGACGCCCGTGCAATCCGGGCCGGGGAGATGGGGGAACGGGTCTGGCTGTTGGAACATCCCCCCACCTATACGGCGGGGACGTCGGCCCGGGCGGAGGATCTGTTCAATCCGGCGGGCTATCCCACATGGCCTGCGGGACGTGGCGGGCAGTGGACCTATCACGGGCCGGGGCAGCGTGTATGCTATGTCATGCTGGACCTGACGCAGCCGCACGGCCCGGTGCCTGCGCGCGATGTCCGTGCCTATGTCCACGCGCTGGAGGAATGGCTGATTCGGACCCTGTACCGTTTTGGCGTGACCGGTGAACGGCGCGAGGGGCGTGTAGGTGTCTGGGTGGTGGACCCGAACAGTGGGCAGGAGGAGAAGATCGCGGCCATCGGGGTGCGAGTCTCGCGCTGGGTCAGTTGGCACGGAGTCGCGATCAATGTTGATCCCGTCCTGTCGGACTTCGAAGGGATCGTCCCATGCGGAATCCGCGAATATGGTGTGACCAGTCTGCGTCGACTGGGTCTGGACATCACCATGGACGAGCTGGATCGCGCGCTGTGTGAAGGCTGGGAGGAGTGTTTCGGGAGCGTGCCGGTGGAGGGAGAGTGCCTCCAGGTGTAAATGGGCAGCCTGTCCCGCCTGCCCCATCTTTCGCATTTTCATGCATTACCAAAGGGGGGTAGGACGCCTTTTGCAGGCGGGGGGCTTGTTTCCCTTACTTCGAGGTGTTGAGGGAAAACAGATCGTCAGGCCATGCAGGACCTGTATGTGCGCCATCAAGGTCAAGGCGGATATGCTGGCGTTCGACATCCGTCATTTCGATGGCGATCAGGCTCAGTTTACCCGCGATATCCGAAAAACCGAGTGTCAGCAGCCCCTGGGATGGGCTGTCGGAACGCGCCATGGATATCTGGAGACTGTTGGTACCGTGCTGGACGGCGGTGACGACAATCGCCCCGTCAAGATGTACGGGCTGTTGCAGCAGCAGGCCAAGAGGCTGGTGGCCAAGCGACATGCGTGTCACGGAATCGCGGCGCGGGTCGATGAACACCAGATGTCCGTTCGCCGCCGTCAGCTTCATCGCGGCAGGTGTGGTGTAATCCAGGCGCAGCCTGCCCGGATCATAATACAGCTTGCCATCGCCCTTGCCCCCGTCGGGCCATGTCTGGACAAAATGCGCGCCAAGCCCGTGCGTGTCGTTAAGGTAATGCTCGACACGCGTGATCTCGTCCTTCTGGCTCAGGGTCGCGCTGTCCGGTACGGCCTGGCATGCGCCCAGCAGCATCAGCAGGCCGCCAGCCATCAGGCGGCGCACATGGAATGGGAATGCAGGTTTCATTGCGTCACCATCCGTTCATGTTCCGCCGGTGTGCGCAATGTCAGGGACAATGCATGCATCCCCCCTGCGAATTCCGCGGCAAGCAGGTCATGAACAAGGCGCGACCGCTGCACCCGGCCCATATTGGCGAAGGCATCGCTGATGACCAGGACATTATAATGACTTTCCCCGGCCTGCACGCCATTGTCACGCATCCCCACATGGTGGGCATGGCGCGCGCTGTCATCGTGGACATGCAGTTCCACCGGGGCCAGGCGTTCACGAAGGCATGTCTCGATTCGGGCGGCACGTCCCGCAGTGCGGTCTGTCATTGTCTGCTTCCTCTGCTCCATAGGCCAACACATCGCACATCTTCGCTCTTGCACGAAGCATGAACGGACGCACATAACGACAATGATGAAGAGAAGGAACACACGTCCCAGGGCCTTTGACCCCGACCCGGATGCGCCGGAGCGTTGCTGCGACATGGCCGGATGCACCGAGGCTGCTGGCTATCGCGCGCCACGTTCGCGCGATGCGCTGAACCAGTATTTCTGGTTCTGTCTGGAACATGTGCGCGAATACAATGCGCGCTGGGATTATTACAAAGGCATGTCCCCCGGCCAGATCGAGGCGCATATCCGTGCTGACGTTTCGTGGAACAGGCCATCATGGCGGTTGGGGCAGGCCAATGGTGCACGCACCTTTGACGAGGAAGAAATCCTTGATCCGCTGGACCTGCTGAAGGGCGGTTCGCGCGCCCGTGCCCGCCGCGCGCAGGAACGTGATCCGCGCCATACCGCCCCGGATGCGCTGAAATATCCGCTTAGCGTGCTTGATCTTGGCTGGCCCTTGTCCATGGAGGAACTCAAGACACGTTACAAGGCGCTCGCCCGACAGCATCATCCCGACGCAAATGGTGGGGATCGCGCGGCGGAAGAGCGGCTGAAGGGAATCAATGTTGCCTATACGGCGATACGTGCCCATCTTGTTGCGATGCCGGACAGTGATCTCGCCCGTTCGGCCTAGGTTTTAAGTGATGGCTGATCGCCCGTCCCCTTCTTATACTGCCACGCATGACTTTACCTGTTGTGCCGGATCGCGGCGTATGATGGCGGGGGCACCAGAATATGACGGACACAATATCAATGAATGCACTCGAAGAGCTCACGCCCGGAAATGTCAACGCGCAGGGTGACCCCCTGCCCCCCATTTCCGCCATTTCTGTGCCCGACCGCAAAGTGTCGGCGCGAGAGGTTTTCGGTATCGACAGCGATATGGAAGTGCCCGCATTTTCACTACGCACCGACCATGTGCCCCAGATCGACCCGACCTATCAGTTCGACCATGACACCACGCTGGCCATCCTTGCGGGGTTTGCGTACAACCGCCGCGTGATGGTCCAGGGCTATCACGGTACGGGCAAATCCTCGCATATCGAGCAGGTGGCCGCGCGCCTGAACTGGCCAAGTGTGCGCATTAACCTCGACAGCCATATTTCGCGTATCGACCTGATCGGCAAGGATGCGATCGTCCTGAAGGACGGCAAGCAGATTACCGAATTCCGCGAAGGACTGCTGCCATGGGGGCTTCAGCATCCCTGCGCGCTGGTTTTTGATGAATATGATGCAGGACGCCCGGATGTCATGTTCGTTATCCAGCGCGTGCTGGAGGTCGAAGGCCACCTGACGCTGCTGGACCAGAACCGTGTTATCCGCCCCAATCCGGCCTTTCGCCTGTTTGCCACGGCCAATACGGTTGGCCTTGGCGATACGACGGGCCTGTATCATGGCACGCAGCAGATCAACCAGGGACAGATGGATCGCTGGAACATTGTCACGACGCTGAATTACCTGCCCCATGCGCAGGAAAGCACAATCGTCATGGCAAAGATGGGGATCGACCCGAAGAAAGATCCGCAGGACGCCAAACGGATTGAAACGATGGTTGCCCTGGCGGACCTGACGCGTTCGGGGTTCATCGCGGGGGATATCTCCACCGTCATGTCGCCGCGCACGGTTATCAGTTGGGCCGAGAATTATCGTATTTTCAATGATCTGGCATTCGCGTTCCGTGTGACGTTCCTGAACAAGTGCGACGAGGCGGAACGACCGACCGTGGCCGAATATTACCAGCGTTGTTTCAATGCCGACCCCATGCCGCCCCACGGGCGGTAAGGCGGCTTGAAACGATCATAGAGCAGGCAGGCATACGGCATGCGTGAAAAGACCCCATCCCCTCGCCCGGATGAACGCCCGGCCCAGCGGACCGCGCGCGCCGAGCGTTTCAAGCGCGCGACGGTCGGGGCCGTTCGTGCCGTGGGCGGTAATGCCGCGACGGAGGTGATGTTCCTGAACGGCCCTGTCGCCCCTGGCGTATCGGTGGTTGGTGCCCAGGTGCGCCTGCCGCAGCCGGCGGTGGGTATGTCCGATGCCGATATGACGCGCCTGCGTGGGGCGGCAGACGCGGCGGCATTGCGTGTGCGACATCATAATGAGGCCGTCCATGCCGCAGCACAGCCAGATGCGGGCGAGGCGCGGGAAATCTATGACGCGCTGGAACAGGCGCGTGTTGAAAGTGTCGGCGCCCGATACATGTCCGGCATGGCGGCCAACCTGCAGGCCCGTCTGGCGCAGGAATGTGCGGAGGCCGGGTTTGATGATGCCGGTGGCGGGCGCGAGATGCCGTCTGCGATGGCGTTCGGCCTGCTGGCGCGGGCGCGTATGACGGGCCAGCCTGTGCCCGCATCCATGCAAATGACCATGCAGCGCTGGCAGGATGAACTGCCCGCGGCGGTGTTGCAGGCGCTTGATGCAATGGTCGCACGGCAGGACAGTCAGGTCGATTTTGCCCGTGCCGCCCGGCAATTGCTGGTGGCATGCGACTTGATCGAACAGGAAATCGACCCCCAGGCAGAAGATGAGGACGGAAGCGCCACTGCCCAGTCAGATGAAAGCGATGCCTCTGACGCACCGGAGGAGCCGAACCCGCAGGAGCAGGACAGTCCGGCGGAAGAAGAAGCACCCGGGCTTCAGATGCAGATGTCGCAGGGCACCGGCATGGGAGAGGACGAGCAGGATAACGGCGAGCAGAACGGCGCCGCGTCCGGTTCGGAGGAAGCCGGCGGCCCTTCTGATGAAGGGGACGAACCGGATCAGGACAGGATTCCGGGCTATCATGCCTATACCACTGCCTATGACGAGGAAGTCGGGGCGGAAGATCTCTGTGATGCGGAAGAGCTGTTCCGTCTGCGCCAGACCCTCGACCAGCAGTTGTTGAGCATGCAGGGCGTGGTTTCGAAGCTGGCGAACCGCCTGCAACGCCGCCTGATGGCGCAGCAGACACGGGCGTGGGAATTCGACCTTGAGGAAGGTATCCTCGATGCAGGCCGCCTGTCGCGTGTTGTGGTCAATCCCATGCTTTCTCTGTCGTACAAGCATGAACGCGATACAGATTTCCGCGATACCGTTGTAACCCTGCTGATTGATAATTCGGGGTCGATGCGTGGCCGCCCCATTTCAGTTGCGGCGATGTGTGGTGACATCCTGGCCCGCACGCTTGAGCGGTGTGCGGTCAAGGTGGAGGTTCTTGGCTTTACCACCCGTGCGTGGAAAGGTGGCCGCAGTCGCGAACAGTGGGTGACAGACGGAAAACCCACGAATCCGGGACGGCTGAATGACCTGCGGCATATAGTGTACAAGGCTGCGGACATGCCGTGGCGGCGCGCGCGCAGGAATCTTGGCCTGATGTTGCGCGAAGGGCTGCTGAAGGAAAATATCGACGGCGAAGCACTGCTGTGGGCACAGCGTCGGTTACGTGCCCGTGCTGAAAGCCGCAAGATCCTGATGGTAATTTCCGATGGTGCGCCGGTGGATGACAGCACCCTGTCGGTTAACCCGGGTTCCTATCTGGAGACGCACTTGCGCGAAGTCATCGCGCAGATCGAGACACGCAGCGCCATCGAACTGCTTGCGATTGGTATCGGGCATGACGTGACACGGTACTATCGCCGTGCCGTCACTATTACCGATGCCGAAGAACTCGGTGGCACGATGATGCAGAAACTTTCCGAACTCTTTACCAAGGAAAAGGCACGGGGACGGCGCTGACGCCATCCCCTGTCGTGTCATTTTTTGAAAACAGTGCGTCAACGGGTTCCGTCATTCTGACAAAGACGGAACCCGCGGGCCTTTGCCGTTAGTCAGTCCTGCTGTTCGAGGGCAAGCCGCGCATCTGCGAGTTCAAGCAGCTTATCCAGCATCCGGTCCACATCCGCTTCCACCGTGCGGTGGTTGACGATTGCCGCGCGTACGGCCTTGCGCCCCTGGATTAGGGTGGTGGATGGGGCTGCGACGCCGCTTTCATGCAGGTCCTTGACGATTTCCCCGTTGAAGTGGTCAAGGTCGTCCACCGGGGCAAGAACACGGAAACATACGATATTCAGCGTGACTGGAGCCAGCAGTTCCGTACGCGGGTTTTCTTCCACCCGGCGGGCAAGGTGGCGGGCGATGGCGCAGCATCCCGCCACCATTTCGCCCATCCGCTCTGCGCCGTAGGTACCCAGCGTCATCCAGACCTTCAGCGCCCGGAAACCGCGTGACAGGTCTGGGCCAAGGTCGCAGAACCATGGGCCATTCGTCGCAAGCCCCCTGTCCTCACGCGCGAGGTAGCTGCGTGATTGTGCGAAGGCCGCGGCCTGCAATGTAGGATCGCGGACCAGGATGCAGCCCGCATCGTACTGGACCTGTGCCCATTTATGGAAATCGAACGCGATGCTGTCCGCGCGTTCCATCCCGCGCAGCATCGGGCGCAGATCCGCAGACAGGGCCGCCAGTGCCCCGAATGCCCCATCGACATGAAACCACAGTTTTTCACGCGCCGTGATATCAGCCAGCATGTCCAGATCGTCGATGGAACCGGTATCCACCGTTCCGGCGGTGCCGATCACCATGAACGGTTCGTATCCGGCGTCGCGGTCACGCGCGATGGCATCTTCCAGTGCTGACAGGATCATGCGATTATTGTGATCCACCGGGATGATCCGCAGGGCGTCAGACCCCAGCCCTGTCAGGTCGAATGCCCGTGAAATGCAGCCATGTGCGCTGGCGGCGGCATATCCCGTCAGTTTCCGCGTGCCCACCCCGGCTTTGCGCATTGCCAGGCCGTCAGGCACGGCGCGGCTGGCGGTGATGACCGCGATCATGTTGGCCATGGACGAACCCGTCACCAGCAGGCCGGAACAGTCGGTGGGAAAGCCGCAGATCTGCGCGGCCCAGCGAATGACCTCGCGCTCCACCTCAATCGGGGCATGATCGCGACCACCACAATTCGCATTCAGCCCCCCGGCAAGCAGTTCCGACAGCATCCCGATCGCGGTGCCGCCACCATGGACCCACCCCATGAAACCCGGGTGCACATTGCCGGTCGAATATGGGACGACCAGTTCCTGGAAGCGTGCATACAGATCTTCGGGCGAGGACGGGACATCTGGCAGGCCCGTACGCAGTTCCTGACGCAGGTCGGTGGGCATGGGTTGCCACACCGGTTGTTCACGCAGATGGCTGAGGCGATCGATCATGTCGTCCAGCATCCGGTGACCAAGCTGACGCAGCGCGTCCCAGTTGTCAGGGTCCAGTCCACTCATGATTCGTTCGTCCACCCTCTTGCGCAACAATAAATCGGATCAGGCACGCGCCATGAAACCGCATGTGTCATAGCCTTCCTGCGTCGCAACGGCGAGTGGCAAAAATACCTACTCTTCGATCCTTTGTCCTGCCCGGGGTTGCGGCTGTTTCGATGGGTCATGGCCTGCGGCACGACGGGCATAGTGTCGGGCAAGGGTCGCGCAGACGAAAAGCTGGATCTGGTGATAGATCATCAGGGGCAGGACAATGATGCCCACAACGGGGCCAGCAAACAGGACATTGGCCATGGGCACCCCCGAAGCCAGTGTTTTTTTCGAACCACAGAACACGATCGCCACCTCGTCACGGCGGCTGAACCCGAGCAGGCGGCTCCCGATGGTAGTCAACACCAGCACAGTGAACAGCATCAGGCTGTCCGCCACCATGATGCGCCCGATCTGTGCGGCGGGCACACGGTGCCACAGCCCCTGCACCACAGCTTCGCTGAAGGCGGTGTAGACGACAATCAGGATTGAGGTCCGGTCCGTGATGGAAATCAGCTTCTTGTAACGATGGACCCATCCCCCGATCCATGGCTGCGCCATCTGCCCCAGCATGAAGGGAAGCAGGAGTTGCAGCATGATGGACGTGATCCCCCCTGGAGAGGATGCCGACTGGTGCATGACCAGCCCGGTCAGCACTGGGGTGATGAAAATGCCCAGGATGTTGGACATGGTGGCCGAACAGATCGCCGCCGCCACGTTCCCCTGCCCGATGGAGGTAAAGGCGATGGACGATTGTACTGTCGAAGGCAGGCAGCACAGGAACAGAAGCCCCGTCCACGTATCCGCATCAAGGAATGAGGGGAATGCGCGGTGGAACCCCACCCCCAGCAGGGGAAAGACCGCGAAAGTGCAACCAAGGATCGCAAGATGGATGCGCCAGTTCGTCATACCGTCGAGAATGGCGCGTCGCGACAGTCGCGCCCCCTGAAAGAAGAACATGATCCCGATGACGATAATGGCCAGTATCTGGAAAAATTTTGTTTCGTTGCCTGTGCAGGGAAAAAAGGTTGCGATAAGGATCGTGGCAACCAGGCAAAGCAGGAACGTGTCGATCTTGCGGAACATGGGGTTTGAAACTTCTGATTGCAGGGGGATATCTGGCTTTGTACGTGCGGCCACCGATTGCATAATTAACGTATCCAAGCCAGTCTACGCATCACAATGAAGAAACTTCTTTTATCGCTTCTCCTTGGCGCATGCGCGCCGGTGATCGCCTTCCCTGCTGCCGGTGGCGCGTGGGCGACATCCCTGCCGGATGGCTGTGCGGTGTCTACCGCCACCAGCAGTCAGGCACATGGGGCCGACAGCATCGTCTCCCGCGGGTATGACCTGCGCCTGTCTGGGGAAAATGCCCATCAGGAACTGCGCGCTGGCGATATCACCGCAAGTGGCAGCGGGATGGATGCATCCGAATTGCATGATCTGGAGGATGCGGCATCCCTGGTGATGGTGGCGACCCTGACGGGGCATCATTCCGACCATTGCCCGAATTCCTATTTCCTGCAGGTTGTCGCCCCTGTCCTTGACGGGGTGCAGTCGGGCAAGAGTTATGACCTGGTATGGGATAACGGGGTCATGTCCACCGGTGCGACCCACCTGTCCTTTCGCCGTGCCCATCTGCGTCTGACCGGCGGGCGCACGCCCGATGCCCCTGCCGTCATGACGCTGGAGACGCAGGGGGTGAACATTGATGGCAGCAAGAACCACCTGCTGGAGGCAACCATGCCCCAGCAGGCCTTCGCCTCGGCTTCCATGCCGGCATCCTCGATCGTGCCGCTTGCCGCAGCCATCGTCGGACACCCGAGCGAAAGTGTCGCTGTGCCGGTGGAGTTAACCTCCATCAAGGCTGTACGTGACACGATGCAGATTTCAGGCAACGGCAAGGCAACCCTGACGGGCAATACCGATGCCTCTGCCGGGGAAGGTCATATTGCGGTGCAGCACCTTGATGATATCATCGCGACCCTGCGTGAGAGCGGACAGACAAAAGCCAGCGCCGCGTTGGTGCTGGCCAAGCTGTTCGGGCATCGTTCCGCGACTGGCACGTCATGGGACGTCAACTGGGATGCAGGTGTCCTGACGGTCAACCATATCCCCCTGCCCATCCACTGAATATGTGTGCGATCAGGGGGATAACCTGATCGCCACGGGTGGGATATGACGGCCTGCACAACCTGCCCGATGGGTGCCACCTAGATCAGATCCTGTTTGAATGCGTGCCTTCAAACAGGTGAAGATGCTCGTAAAAACCATAAACCGGAGCATTTTCACCGAACCGGTTTTCGGTGAAAATGCTCCAGATCAGGCACAAAGTATCCGGATGTTACCTTCGTCCTTTAATAAGGTGACGATTCCCCCGGCGTGTTTGGACGAAGGATTTGCTGAAAATTTTGTCCTGTCTGATGGGTGTATGTTGTTGAGCAATGGCAGCCGTCCGGCCTTCTTCAGGCCGGGGCGGCATCCGCCAGCGCATTCAGCGCACCAAGCACCCTGCGGGCCTGTGCGATACGCTGCACATTCGTCATTTCCCTGATAACCGCCAGCTTGTGATCAGGGCGCAGGCGCACTTTTGCGTCCTTTTGCTGTGCGATCCATGTGACCAGTCCTGCCGGGTTGACGAAGCTGTTATTGCGGAACTGGATCACCATGCCTTTCGGCCCGGCCTCCAGCCGTTCCACACCTGCCATGCGGCACATCCGCTTGAGTGCGACGACATCAAGCAGGTTGCGTACCTCATCGGGCAGGGTGCCGAACCGGTCAATCAGCTCTGCCTGCATCGCCTCGATCTCCGCATCGTTGGCAAGGGCCGAGATCCGGCGATACAGCCCAAGACGTACTGGCAGGTCGGGCACGTAGGTGTCGGGTATCAGTACGGGCAGGCCCAGGATGATGTTGGGGGTCCAGTCGCGATCCTCTGTCTTGCGACGGCCTTTTTCATGGCGGAGGTCCGCCACAGCATCTTCGAGCATCTGTTGGTAAAGCTCGATCCCGACCTCGCGGATATGTCCCGACTGCTCATCGCCAAGCAGGTTTCCCGCGCCGCGCAGGTCAAGGTCATGCGATGCCAGCGTAAAGCCCGCCCCCAACGTGTCGAGTGTCTGCATGACCTCCAGCCGCTTTTGCGCGGCAGCGGACAGGATGTGTGTCTGCGGCCATGTCAGGTACGCATATCCCCGCTGTTTGCCGCGTCCGACGCGCCCACGCAATTGATATAGTTGCCCCAGCCCGAACATGTCCGCACGATGGATGATCAGCGTGTTGACCGCAGGCATGTCCAGACCGCTTTCGACGATATTGGTGGACAGCAGGATATCGTATTTGCCATCGCTGAATTCGGTCATGACCCGTTCCAGTTCGGTCGGGGTCAGGCGGCCATGTGCCTGTACCATCCGCGCATCGGGCACGATTTCATGTAACCGTGTTGCCATGCGGTCCAGATCCTCGATACGGGGTACGACACAGAACACCTGCCCCCCACGGAACCGCTCACGCTGGATGGCCTCGCGAATGACGACGCTGTCGAATGGCATGATGAAGGTGCGCACCGCCAGGCGGTCGGTTGGTGGGGTAGCGATCAGGCTCATTTCCCGCACACCGGTCAACGCAAGTTGTAAGGTGCGCGGCAGCGGGGTGGCCGAGAGCGTCAGGACATGGACATCTTCACGCAGGGCCTTGAGCTTTTCCTTGTGCGCAACGCCGAAATGCTGTTCTTCATCCACGATCAGCAGGCCAAGATCCGCAAATTTCACCGTCTTGGCCAGCAGCGCATGCGTGCCGATGACAATATTGACCGTGCCATCCTCCAGCCCCTTGCGCACTGCGGTGGCGTCCTTGCCCGTGACCATGCGCGACAGTTGCGCCACCTTGATCGGCAGGTCGGCAAAACGGGCGGCGAACGTGCGGTAATGCTGTCGCGCCAGCAATGTGGTGGGCACGACAACCGCGACCTGCCCGCCCGACATCGCGGCGACAAAGGCCGCGCGCAATGCCACTTCCGTCTTGCCAAACCCGACATCGCCACATACCAGCCGGTCCATCGGGCGGCCCGACGCCATGTCATCAAGCACGTCGGCAATGGCGCGGGACTGATCCTCGGTCTCCACAAAGGGGAAGCGGGCGCAGAATTCGTCCCACAGCCCTTCGGCCGGGGTCAGCGCCGGGGCTTCGCGCAGGGCGCGTGCCGCGGCCGTACGGATCAGTTCACCCGCCATGTCGCGGATGCGCTGCTTCATCTTTGCCTTGCGCGACTGCCACGACACACCGCCAAGCTTGTCGAGCGCAACCCCCGTCTGTTCCGAGCCAAAACGGCTGAGCAGTTCGATATTCTCGACCGGCAGGAACAGCTTTTCATTTCCGTCGTAGATCAGGCGCAGACAGTCATGCGGCGCACTGCCCACGCCAATCGTCTCCAGCCCGTCATAGCGGCCGATGCCGTAATCCTGATGCACGACAAGGTCGCCTTCCGCGATTTCAGACGCTTCGGCAATGAACTGGTCGGCTTTCTTGCGGCGGCGCGGTGGGCGCGAAATCCGTTCGCCCAGAAGGTCCTGCTCGGACACGAACGCCATGTCTTCGGCCACGAAACCGTGTTCCAGCCCCAGTGTCAGCAATCCAACCGTGCCGGCCTTCATGCGTGACGCGTCGCGCCATGTCGCGAATGACTGCACCGGCAGATGATATTCGCGCAAAAGTACACCCAGCCGTTCGGCAGAGCCACGGCTCCAGGCGGTGACAAAGGTGCGCCGTCCCGTCTGTGCCCATTCATTCATGCGCGCAGCCAGCATCGGAAAGACATTTTCGCGCATGCCGTCGGTTGCGGTCCGCGCGAACATCTGTCCCGGCCTGCCACCTGCATCAATGCCTGGCGCACCATCGGGCTGTGCAAAGGGCATGAATACCATTGCCGGGTGTCCCGACAGCATGGCGTCCCATCCCTTGCGGTCAAGATACATCAGGTGGGACGGAAGTGCGCGGTAAGGCACTTCCCCTTCGCGGGGGGGCTGGCGGCGGGCTTCGAAATGATCGGTGATCATTTCCAGACGCGCGGCAAAGGCCTCTTCCGCCTGCTGCGCCAGTGAAATCGACACCCCGGGCAGATAGTCGACAAGGGTTTCCATATGTTCATGGAACAGCGCCAACCAGTGTTCCATGCCTGCATGCCGCCGCCCGTCAGAGACATGCTGGTACATCGGGTCTTCGGCTGCCGCAGGGCCAAACAGATCGCGCCAGCCGGTGCGAAAGCGCGAGATGCTGTCGGGATCGAGGCTGAAATCCGCCACGGGCCTCATGACCAGCGCGTTTTTTTGTGTTGTGGAGCGTTGGGTCGCGGGGTCAAAGCCGCGAATATTTTCCACCTCGTCCCCGAACAGGTCAAGGCGTACGGGTTCGGCCTCACCGGCCGGGAAAATATCAAAAATCCCGCCGCGTGTCGCAAATTCACCCGGTTCCATCACCGTATCAGTACGATTGTAGCCGTTTGCGACCAGAAGTTCGATCAGGAATTCCTGGTCCAGTGCCTCGCCCGTTGCGATGTTGAGCGATTGCCCCGCGAATGCGCGGCGTGGGGCGACGCGCTGGATCAGGCCATTGACCGTCGTCAGCACGATGCGTGGGCGTGTCGGTTTTTCCAGCAGGCAGGTCAGGGTCGCGACACGTTCGGCAACGATGGCGGGATTGGGGGAAACCCGGTCATAAGGCAAGCAGTCCCATGCCGGAAAACGCAGGATTTCCGCATCGGGTGCAATAAAGGCAAGCTGTTCGCCAATCCGCGCCATTTCCGCGTCATCGCGCGCCACATGCAGCAGGGGGCCATCATGTTCGGACAGGCGACGGGCGAGGAGAAACGCGTCATACCCTTCCGGCACGCCCCAGATATGGGTCAGGCCGGATGTCTGTCGCGCGGCGCGGATCTCGTTCATTTGGGGCCTCGGATCGCGGCCAGGCGTTCGGGGTCGTTGGCATCGGCAAGGATGGCGCGCATCATGGGGGTGTCCACTTCCGCCGGAATGGGGCGTCGTCCGCTCAGCCAGTCGGCAAGGTCGGCATCAGGCAGGTCCATCACTTCCTCCAGCGCGTCAAGTTCCGCTTCGCTCATGCCTTCAAGGCGTGGGGCGACAAATCCCCCGATCAGCACATCTGTTTCATGTGTGCCGCGATGCATCGCGCGGTAATAGATACGCCGCCGACGTGCATCAAGGCGTGACAGATCAGGATTATTGGTTTGCATTGCGTTCCACCCCGTTATGGTTGCGTTTTGTTCTGTAACGCATTTGTCCTATAGCCGTCCCCGGGCCGTATGTCAGCCCGGACGACCTGCATGCCAACCTGCCGGATGAACAGCCGCGTGTCACCCTGCCCCCCTGCCCCCTCCTCCCCGGACGTCATGCTTCTGGCCCCCCTGTTCGCCAGTGTGGGGACGTTGCCGGGTATTGGCCCATCGGTCGAACGCCTGATCGCGCGTGCGGCGCGGGGGGATCGCGTGATCGACCTGCTGTTTCATCTGCCTGATGGTCTGGTGGACCGGCGTTACCGCCCTCAGCTTGCTGTGGCGGAGGCGGGGCGCGTATGTACGTTCCATGCACGGGTGGTGCGGATCATCGCCCCCGAAAACAGCCGGGGCCGCAAGCCATGGCGGATTGTGGTTGGTGACGGGACGGGTCAGGCCGAACTGGTCTTCTTTTCCCCCTATCAGGCACAGCGGTTGCGGGTGGATATGCAGATATGCGTATCAGGCATGCTGGAGCGGTTCGGTGATCGGCTGAGCATGCCGCATCCCGATTACCTGGTAATGGGGGAACAGGAGAATACGATTCCCCTGCTTGATCCCGTATGGCCGTTGACCGGTGGCCTCTTTCCCCGTCAGTTGCGCACCGCCCTGCAGGGGGCTTTTGCCCGTTTTCCGGATCTGCCTGAATGGCTGGACCCCGAAATGGTGCGCAAACGCAAATGGCCGACGTTTGAGCAGGCTTTGCGCATCATGCACCGCCCGTCGGATTTCCCCGACCTGATGGAAGGGGAACGTTATGCCGCCGCCAGCGAACGCGCGCGCGCGCGCCTGTCTTATGACGAATTACTGGCGATGCAGATCGCGATGGCGCGCGCGCGGATCGATAACCGCGACCGGCCTGGCCGGTCCATCATTGGCACAGGTGCGTTGCGTACGGTGGCCCTGTCGCGATTTGGTCATGAACCCACCACGGCACAGATCCGTGTGCTGGAGGAAATAGGCCGCGACCTGCGTGCCCCCCATCGCATGACGCGACTGCTGCAAGGCGATGTCGGGGCGGGCAAGACGCTGGTGGCGCTGCTGTCGATGCTCTGCGCCGTGGAGGCCGGACATCAGGCGGCGATGATGGCACCCACCGAAATCCTTGCGCGCCAGCATCTGGCGACCTTCCAGAAGCTTTCCCCCGTTCCCGTGGCGTTCCTGAGTGGCTCCGTCAAGGGGCGTGCGCGCAAGCAGGCGCTGGAGGCCATTCGCACCGGGGCGGCTCCCCTTGTCATCGGGACGCATGCGCTGTTTCAGGATAAGGTCGAATTCGCTGATCTCGCATTGGTCGTCATTGATGAACAGCATCGCTTTGGCGTGGCGCAGCGTATGATGCTTGGTGAAAAGGGCGATCGGACCGATGTGCTGGTCATGACCGCCACGCCCATTCCCCGTACCCTGCTGCTGACGCAGTGGGGGGATATGCAGGTCAGCCGCCTGGATGTGAAACCGGCGGGACGCAAGCCCATACGCACCTCGCTGCATGCCCTATCGGCCATGCCGGAACTGGTGGCGGCCGTCCGCCGGGCGCTGGCGCGTGGGGCGCAGGTTTTCTGGGTCTGCCCTCTGGTATCCGAAAGCGAGGCACTCGACATCGCCGCAGCGGAGGCGCGTCATGCGATGCTGAAGGAGTATTTCGGCGATCTTGTAGGTCTGGCCCACGGGCAGCAGGATATCGCCGTGCGCGAAGAAGCGATCAGCGCCTTTGCCGAGGGGCGGACACGTATCCTGGTGGCCACCACGGTAATCGAGGTCGGGGTGGATATCCCGTCAGCCACGGTCATGATGATCGAGCATGCCGAACGTTTTGGTCTGGCGCAGCTGCATCAGCTTCGTGGTCGGGTGGGGCGTGGACAGGCAGACTCCTTCTGCCTGCTGCTGCATGATGGTCAGTTGGGGCAGACCGCGCGGCGGCGTCTGGCGTTGTTGCGTGATACGGAAGACGGGTTTGTCATCGCGGATGAAGATTTTCGAATCCGTGGTGGCGGCGATCTTGCGGGGCACCGTCAGTCGGGGCTGCCGGATTTCCGTATGGCAGCCGGTGTGCATGTGGAGCAGTTATTACGCGCCGCGGCGCAGGATGCACAACGCGTGGTGGACGGCACCGCACCAGCGGTGCACAGGCGCGACGCGGCGATTGCCATATTGCTTGAACTCTTCTCACGCACCGATGCGCAGCGGATCATGAAGGCAGGGTAAAATAAGACGGGGTGAAAATCCGGACCCAGAGCATTTCCACCGGAAACCGGTTCGGTAAAACTGCTCCAGCTTATTGTTTTTACGCGCATCTTCACCTGTTTGAATGCACGCATTCAAACAGGATCTGCCCTAGCCCTTCAGGTCACATCCGGCCTCCACCATTTCGAGGAAGATTTCCGAAAACAGGCTCATCGGCCTGACCGAGCGTTCAAGACGGGCGCGCAGGATTGCCCCTTCCCACCCGATCCAGAAAAATTCGGCCCAGCGCTGGCAGATATGGCCACAGGCAGGAGAAGGTGTATCAAATGCTGCCGTCAGGCATGTGGCGACCCGGCATTCCCATCCCGCCAGCACGGCGCGCAGTTCCTGATGGAACGAAGTTGGCAGGATAGCCAGTTCCTGCCCCAGATTGCCGATCAGGCAGCCACGTGTGTAGTCGAAACGTATGATTCCCGTTTTTGCGTCCTCCACGAAATGGCGCAGACGCTGCACTGGGGGATAGGTGTCATCATCCAGCCACCGGGCGAGTTTCGCATCGAAATAACAGGCATATCCCCTGATGACCGCGATCCCAAAATCTTCCTTGTTTTCAAAGTAGTGGTAAAATGATCCCTTGGCGACACCTGCCCCGCGCAGGATATCGTCAAGGCCACTGGCACCGAATCCCTTTTCCGTCAGTGCGATGATTCCCGCCTGTATGAGTTGATGGCGGATGTCCTGCTGTTCGGAAATGTCCTTGGGGGGGCGTCCGCGCCCACGTACCTTATGGGGGGCGGGTGGTAGGGTCGTCGGGTTCATGTCAGGTATATTCCCTGCTTCTTATAAATGCTTGCTTGGCATGCGTCAGGCACATGCCAAGCACATGCCCATGGCCGAGATGGCGCGGGATGCGCGCACGTGACGCCTGATGCCATGGAAACGGCGCAGGGGCAGGTGGGTTCTGGTGGGGGCAGATGTCTTTGCGATCCCTTGCTTTGTCACAAAAATGTTTGAACGTGAAAAATGCTGTGGAATCCGGCCACCGGAATATGCTTTAGATATTGGTGATACCGATGCGATTCATGCTAGGGTCAAAGACAGGACAGAGAATGTTTCCCGGCGGCCCGCCTGAACTGCGGTCATGCCAGACAGGCAAAACTCTATTCTGCGAACAAAGCGTTTCCATATCGGCGGCTTCCCGTGACCGGGACCCGCCACCTAGACCTCGGGATTACGACCGTTGAGAAGTAACAGGACCGACCGCAGCTCCCGCTCCCCGCGCCGCGGCGGATTTGACGATGATTTCATGTCGGCACCGTCATTCAATGACCGCGCCAGCAGCCCTGCCGCCCCTCGTCGCCCCTTTGCCGGCAGCGGAGGCCCGCAGATCGTCGCATCCGGGCCGGAGATTGGTGCCACTGTCAAGTGGTTCAATAGCGAAAAGGGCTTCGGCTTTGTCGAGCTGTCGGATGGATCGGGCGATGTGTTCCTGCATGCAAATGCACTGAACCCCACCGGTTTCGAGACGGTTTCCCCCGGCAGTACGCTTGTCGTGCGCATTGGTCAGGGCCCGAAGGGCCGCCAGGTCGCCGCCGTGGTGTCCGTTGACGAAAGCACCGCGCAGCCGGAACGCCCCCGTGGTTTTGGTGGTGCACCGCGTGCTGGCGGTGGCGGGTTCGCCCGTTCTGGCCGTCCCGCCCCTGACCTGTCGCAGGCGCAGGACATGCGTGGCATTGTGAAGTGGTACAACGCCACGAAGGGCTTTGGCTTCATCACGCCGGAAAGTGGCGGCAAGGATATTTTCGTCCATGCATCCGCGCTGGAACGTTCCGGCCTGACCAGCCTGTCCGAAGGCCAGACGGCCAATGTGCAGGTGGTCGAAGGCCAGAAAGGCCCCGAAGCCGCTGCAATCAGCGTTGATTGAGTGTTGGATGGCATGATGTGAAAACATCATGCCGCCCGGCATAAGGAAACAGGGCCTCCCATAACGGGACGCCCTGTTTTTTTATGTCGTGTTGTAACCGGTCAGATCAGTCTTCCCGCCCCTTGTTACGGATCAGGCGGGCTTTGTCACGTTGCCAGTCACGTTCGGCAATGGCATGCCGCTTATCCGCTTTCTTGCGTCCCTCCCCTATGCCAAGGGTCAGTTTGGCAAGACCGCGGCTGTTGAAGTGGATATCCAGCGGCACAAGGGTCACGCCATTGCGTGCGCTTTCGCCAAGGAGGCGGTCAATCTGTTTGCCATGCAACAGCAGTTTGCGTGGCGCACGTGGTTCAAAGCGGGACAGGACCCCCCCCTGATATTCTGGGATATAGCTGTTGAACAGCCATAACTCCCCATTACGTTCGGCGGCGTAGGCCTCTGTAATGGTCGCACGTCCCATGCGCAGGCTTTTGACCTCTGGCCCTTTCAGGACCAGTCCTGCCTCAAGCGTTTCCAGAATCGTATAATTGAACCGGCCCTTGCGGTTCTGTGCTGCGATTCCCGTAGAAATCATCCCGCTGCCATTTTTCTGTTTCGCTGCCATGGGGTCAGTCCAGCAGTCCTGCGGCGGACATGGCATCCTTGACACGTGCGCGTGATGCATCGCTCAACGGGGCAAGCGGCAGGCGGCAGGTTTCCCCCATCAATCCCAGCACGCTGGCGGCGAATTTGACCGGGACGGGATTGCTTTCACAAAACAGGGCGTCATGTACCGGGAAAAGCCGGTTGTGCTTTTCCATGGCTTCCATCACCCGCCCGTCACTCCACGCGGCCTGGATTTCGGCGCATTGTGCCGGTGCAATGTTGGAAGTCACGCTGATGCAGCCATCGCCGCCGGAAGCAAGGAACGCCACCGCCGTGCCATCTTCACCCGAAAGCTGGTTGAACGGCTTGCCCACCGTTTGTTGCGTCTGTAATGGGCGCAACAGGTTCGCCGTCGCATCCTTGACGCCAATGATGTTGGGATGCTTTGCCAGGCGTGCCATGGTTTCCACGGATACGTCGATCACGGAACGTCCGGGAATGTTATAGACGATGACCGGGATCGAGATCGCATCGGCAACCGCCATGAAATGACGGTACACTCCTTCCTGCGTGGGTTTGTTATAATATGGTGTCACCACCAGTACCGCAGCCGCACCGGCGGATTGCGCATGCAGGGCCATCTTGATGGCTTCGGCTGTGCTGTTGGATCCTGCTCCTGCCAGGACAGGGACGCGGCCATTGGCGGTCTTGATGGTGAATTCGACCACCTGCGCATGTTCATCGTGCGACAGGGTCGGGCTTTCCCCTGTCGTGCCCACGGGAACCAGTGCGGAGGTTCCCTGCTGTATCTGCCAGTCGATGAAACGCCCCATGGAGGGCAGGTCCAGCGACCCATCCTGGTTCATTGGCGTAATCAGGGCGGTAATGGAACCCTTGAACATGGTTGTTTCCACTTTGTTGGCAGGTCCTGTCCGCCCCGGCGTAAGGGCCAGGTTGAAAGATGAATGCGACAGGCCTGAATTTTGTCTCGGTTACGGGGCGGGGCATGGACCCGGCCTCTATGATCCCCTGATATGGGTATGGGGCGGGCGGATGGCAAAGCATCCGCGGGCGGGGCATGCTGTCATTTCATGACGGGCGTTCCGGTCCGGGCCGTATCCGCCGCGTCATGGTCCCTGTTCGCCTGATCCGTGGTCCTGCGGCGGAAGGGGGATGCGCGATAGACCCCCAGCAGGTCCACCTGCTCTGCAAAGAAAGACAGTTCGCGCAGTGCCGCCGCCAGGGCGGGGTCATGGGGATGCCCTTCCACGTCGAGCAGGAATTGCGTCGCCGCGAACGACCCGTCAAGCATGTAGCTTTCCAGGCGTGTCATGTTGATGCCATTGGTGGCAAAACCGCCCAGCACCTTATACAGCGCCCCGGGCTGGTTGCTGACGCGAAACAGCACCGTTGTCATGCATTCGGGCATGCGCGCGGGCAGGTCGGGGGGCGTGCGTGCCGCGATGTAGAAGCGCGTCGTGTTATGGGTTGCGTCCTCCACATTGCGACGCAGGATGACAAGCCCGTTCAGGTCAGCCGCCAGTGACGATGCGACGGCGACATCTTCCTTGCGGCCCCAGCCACGGACAAGTTCAGCAGCGCCGGCCGTATCGAATTCCACCACCGGCTTCAGGCCTGTTTCCTTTATCAGGCCCCGGATCTGCGCCATGGCGACAGGATGGGTATGGACGCGTTTCGCATCATGCAGGGTCGCGCCGGGGATTCCCATCAGGCAGTGTTCGATGCGCAGGAAATGTTCGCCAATGATGAACAGGTCGGATTGTGGCAGCAGGGCATGGATATCTGGCACCCGTCCCGCCAGGCTGTTTTCACAGGCCAGCATCGCGGCGTCCGCGCCGCCTTCATGCACGGCGGCAATCGCCTCGGCAAAGGTTTCACACGGCAGGGTTGTCCAGCCCGGACGGGCCTGCCGACAGGCAAGGTCGGAATAGGCGCCGAATGTGCCCTGGAATGCGATGATGCCCCCGGTCATGTGAGTGCCTGTGCCTGTGCCTGTGCCTGTGCCACGTGCATCGTGGCAGTCGCGGCGGCGCGTGCGCGTTCAAGGTCGGCAGGGGTGTCCACCCCGAATGGCGCATGCGCGATCCGTGCGCATCCGATCTGCATCCCCGCCTCCAGCGCGCGAAGCTGTTCAAGGCGTTCGCGGTGTTCCAACGGGGATTCCGGGTTGCTGACGAAATGCTGCAGGGCCGTGCGGCGATAGGCATAGATGCCGACATGGTGCCATAATGGCCCCTGCCCCCATGGAATCGCGACACGGGAAAAATACAGGGCGCGTGCCGTATCGGCGCCATCGGCAAAAGCACAGGCCACCTTCACCACCGAGTCAGCGGCGGCTTCGTCAGAGTCCTGCACGGGGGCCACCAGTGTTGCGATATCGGTGGCGGCCTCATGCAGTGGCAGCAGAACCTTGTGCAGGATATCGGGCATGACGCCGGGCAGGTCGCCTTGCAGGTTGATGACCGTGTCATGCCTGCCCTGCGGGTCAACTCGTTGCAGTGCCTGCCATACCCGGTCGGAACCCGATGGCAGGTCTGGATCGGTCATTACGGGATGTCCCCCCGCTTGCTCCACGGCCTGCGCGACAGCGGCATCGCAGGCGGCGACGACCACCGGGCCGATTCCGGCCAGTGTGGCGCGTTCAAGGACATGCGCAATCATCGGGCGTCCGGCGATATCCGCCAGTGGTTTTCCGGGCAGGCGTGATGACGCCATACGGGCCGGTATTATGACAATCGGGTTCATGAAATCTGGTTTTGGCCCATCGGTTCATCAAGGCGACACGAAACGTGCAAGCTTGTGGCTGCTTCACACAAGCGGCACGGCAGTTTAGGTAATGAAGCAAAGTCATGCAACCGCGCACGAAAGGCGTCTTTATTCATGAACAGCATGCGGGTTAACCAGGTGGGGGCAGCGTTCCTGATCGCAGCGGTGGCGTTTGGGGGCAGTTGGGGTATGGGCAACCTCCTCGTGCCACATCGCGCGGCGGCCCAGACGGCGGTTCCCATGCCGCAATCCACCCCCGATGACGGGCAGGACCCGCCGATCGAGACATTGCTGGCCCACGCGGATGCGGCCAAGGGGCATGAGATCGCCGATCATCAGTGCGCGATGTGCCACAGCTTTGCCCCGCATGGGCCGTCCATCATCGGTCCCGATCTGTTTGGCGTTATGGGGACGCATATCGGTGATATTCCCGATTATGAATTTTCCGAAGCCCTGAGCGCGCACAAGAAGGACGTCTGGACCCCTGCCCTGCTGGCGGAATGGCTCAAGAAACCTGATGCCTTTGCCCCGGGCACCAAGATGGCCTTTCCTGGAATTACATCGGCAACAGACCGGGCCAACCTTGTCGCCTATATCCAGACCCTTGTCGAAGAGAAGAACTGATGTCGGACCCGCTGGCGCAAAAGACGCAGTTTCTTGCGGCGGCACAGGCGGCGGCCGATGTTGCCGCATGTATTGTGCGGCCGTTTTTCCGTGCGGGGGTTCGCGCCGATGACAAGGCCGACGCCAGCCCGGTGACGATTGCCGACCGTTCCGCCGAACGTGCGATCCGCGCCGTCATCGGCGAACGTCTGCCCCATCATGGGATCATGGGGGAGGAGTTCGGTACGGAACAGCCCGACGCGGCCTATCGCTGGGTGATTGACCCGGTTGACGGGACGCGTGCTTTCCTGACGGGGCGTCCCACCTTCGGTACCCTGATCGCGCTGCTGCATGATGGCGTGCCGGTACTGGGCATTATTGACCAGCCCATTACCGGTGAACGCTGGATCGGTGTGCGGGGGGAGGCAACGCGTTACGTCTCACGCCTTGCGGGACAGGCCGGGACACGCCTGTGCCCGTCACTGGCGCAGGCTGAACTGTCATGCACCGCGCCTGAAATCCTCGAAGGTGATTACCGCCCACGGTGGGAGGCCCTGTCGCGGGCGGTCAAGCGCGTGAGCTGGGGGGGGGATTGTTACGCATATGGCCTGCTGGCGTTGGGACAGGTGGATATTATTGCCGAATGCACCATGAAACCATGGGATTGGGCCGCCCTTGTCCCTGTGGTCGAAGGTGCGGGCGGTCGCATGACGGACTGGGCCGGGCGCACGCTCCGGCTTGATGGTGATGGCAGTGTCCTCGCCATCGGCAATCCCGCCCTTATGGACCAGGCACGTCGCCTTCTGGCGAAATAGTACGTTTTCCTGACTTCCCCGCCCTCTAATTCCCTGCCCTGCATCATTCCTCCCTAGCCATGCGCCAAGCAATCGGATAGGGCATCCCTTTGATCGAACAAGCGTGAGTACTCCACATGACTCATCCCTCCGTCGGCCACCTTTCCCTGTCCAAGGACAAGATTCGTATCCTGCTGCTTGAAGGCGTGCATGACAGTGCCGTGTCGCTTCTCAAGGAAAACGGGTATGAAAACGTAACCCGCCTCAAGACCGCGCTTGAAGGCGAAGCCCTGCGCAAGGCGCTGGAGGGGGTGCATATCGTCGGTATCCGGTCGCGCACGCAACTGACGCGAGAAGTGATCGAGAGTGCAGACCGCCTGATCGCCATTGGCTGCTTCTGCATCGGGACCAACCAGGTTGACCTTGTGGCCGCGCGTGAGGGGGGAATTCCCGTCTTTAATGCGCCATTCAGCAACACCCGCTCTGTCGCCGAACTGGTGATGGGCGAGATTGTCATGCTGATGCGCCGGATATTCCCCAAATCGGTGGAATGCCACGAAGGCGTATGGAAGAAGTCAGCAACGAACAGTTGGGAAGTGCGCGGCAAGACGCTGGGCATCGTGGGGTATGGGTCCATCGGTTCGCAGCTTTCCGTGCTGGCCGAGGCATTTGGCATGCGCGTATTCTATTATGACGTGATCGACAAACTGGTGCATGGCAATGCCCATCCTGTCGCCACGCTGGAGGAGCTGCTGGGACTGAGTGATGTCATCAGCCTGCATGTGCCCCAGACGCCGGAAACGGCGAACATGATTGGCGAGGCGCAGATCCGTGCGATGAAGCCGGGATCATTCCTGATCAACAATGCGCGCGGCAATGTTGTGGATCTCGCCGCGCTTGCCGCGGCGTTGAAGGATGGCCACCTGCTGGGTGCCGCGATCGATGTGTTCCCCAAGGAGCCAAAGGCTGCGGGCGAAAGCCTGGAAACACCGCTGCGTGGGCTGGATAATGTCATTCTGACGCCGCATATCGGGGGGTCAACCGCCGAGGCGCAGGAACGTATCGGTCAGGAAGTCGCCCGTAAGCTTCTGGATTATTCCGACATTGGCTCCACACTGGGGGCCGTCAATTTTCCTACTGTGCAACTGCCGGAAAACCCGCACGGCACCCGTTTCATGCACGTCCATACCAACGCGCCGGGTGTGATGTTGCAGATTAACGAAATCTTCTCCCGCGAGGGCTGCAACGTCACGGCGCAGTATCTACAGACGGCGGGTGAATTGGGGTATGTTGTCGTAGAAGCCGATACCGGCAGGGATGTGGAAAAGGACAACCGCATCCTGAGCAAGCTGCGTGATCTCAAGGGTACGATCCGTGCGCGCCTGCTCTATCAGCAGCGCTGATTCTGGGTGAACCATATCGCATGAAAGGGGGGCACGTCATTGCGTGCCCCCTTTTTTAATACCGACATGTAGTGATCAGAAAATCATTTATTTCGTAAGGAATTTTCAACAAAATACTTTCTGGCGCGATTTATTTTTTAACAGTCCTTTATGACTCAGGCTGGCATTTCCGGCAGATGTGGCAGCAGCCGGTCAATCGTGATGGGAAAGTTGCGCACGCGTATGCCCGTGGCATTGAATACGGCGTTGCCAATTGCCGCTGCCGCGCCACAGATCCCGACTTCGCCCAGCCCCTTGATATGTAGTGGGTTGGAAACCGGTTCATCTTCCGCGATCATGACAACTTCCATATCAGGCATGTCAGCATGGGTGGCGATGTGGTAATTCGCAAGGTCATGGGCCGTGAATTGCCCCGTGCGTGGGTCGGGTGTGTTTTCTTCGTGCAGTGCGTTTGAAATTCCCCATATCATACCCCCCAGAAGTTGCGAACGCGCGGTGCGGCTATTGAGGATGCGGCCACATGCGAAAACGCCGAGCATCCTGCGCACCCGTACCTCGCCGGTTATGGCGTTAACGGCAACTTCGGAAAAATGCGCACCAAACGAAGCCTGCGACCATTTCAGGGAGTTCGGGTCTGCCGTGATTTCGCCGTGGGCCTGCATGCCATGGGGAAATACGCGTTCCAGGAAGCTGGAAAGGGATTCATGTCGTCCCCCTGCGTGAAGGCTGCCTGCGTCAAGCTGTATGGCCTCCATCGGCTGTCCATACAGGGGGGAGTGTTCATCACGGATGGATGCCTCCAGTAACAGGGTGCGCAGATTTTCGCAGGCACGCAGGACGGCTGATCCCGCGCTTTCGGCCCCGAATGATCCCCCCGAACCCGGTGCGGGGGGATAGGTCGTGTCCCCCATTTCCACACGGACCTGCGTGAGGGGCAGCCCCATTGTGCCAGCGGCGATCTGTGTCAGGATGGTCTGGGTGCCGGTTCCGGGATCGGTCATCGCCAGTTGAACCGTCAGGTTCGCCCCCGCATCAATATGTGCCAGCGCCTGACAGGGTTTGAGCAGGTTATAGCGCATCGCGCATGCCATCCCCATGCCCATCAGCCACTCCCCTTCCCTTACCTGCCCTGGTCGGGGATTGCGGGCTGTCCATTTGAAACGCCTGGCCCCTTCTTTCAGGCATTGTCGTAGATGTCGGCTGCTGAAGGGTCTGTTTGCGGTCAGGTCGGTGGGAGTATCGTTGAGCAGACGAAGTTCGAGAGGGTCCATCCCCAGTTCGTGCGCCAGTTCGTCCATGGCGCATTCCAGCCCGACCATACCGACTGCATCACCGGGGGAGCGCATGGAATCTGAACGTGGCAGGTCAAGGTGATTGAGGTGTGCATCCGTGCGTATGGCGTCCGCACGATACAGGCCACGCGTGATGGTGGTTGTGTCCTCCACGAAATTATCGAACGAGGCACAATGTGACAGTGCATCATGACAGATGGCGCACAGGCGGCCCGTCCGGTCCGCACCGATGCGCACTGTTTGGCGGGTGGCGGTGCGGTGGGTGGTTGCGGAAAACATCTGTGTGCGTGTCATGCCCACCTTGACGGGCGCGCCCAGCATGCGTGCGGCGAGTGCGGCAAGGATCGCATCGGCGAAATATGGCAGCTTGCCCCCAAATCCGCCGCCCACATATGGGCTGAGGACGCGCACATGATGGGGCGAGATTTGCAGGGTTGCGGCAATGCCCATCTGGATTGATACAAGGTTTTGCGCGGATGTATGCAGGATCAGGCCGTCTTTGTGCCACATCGCCGTTGTGGCGTGGGGTTCCATCTGGGCATGGTTCTGGTGTGGCGTTTCATAAACCGTATCCACCCTGACGGCGGATCTGGCAAAAGCTGTATCAAAATCGCCATAATCCGTATGGGCGGGTTTGAACCCATTGAGGAATTCCGGCTCTGTCGCGGTACTGGAGTCGAGTACCACCGCATGTGGTTCGCTGTCATAGCGCACATCGACGGCCATCGCGGCGGCGCGTGCCTGTTCAAATGTATCCGCCACGACAAGGGCCACGGGTTCGCCATAATAATGGACATCAGGACCGCGCAGCACGGGTTGCGCACGTGCAAATCGGTCCTTGGCGCGCAATGGTCCCCATGGGGCCTGGGGTGGGGCATTATCACTGGTCAGGACGAGGTGGACCCCCGGCATGCCCCGTGCTGTCGCGGTCAGGGTGGCAGTGATACGTCCTCGGGCGATTGTTGATAGTACCATAACCCCCACAAGCGGGTTGGCAGCTGCACCCAGTGTGGACGCATCCAGTTCATAGGCATAGCGGGCCTGCCCCGTTACTTTCGGTGTGCTTTCCACACGGCGTATGCCCGCGCCGATCATCGGGATCGCAGAGGAAATCTGGTCGGATGATCTGGGGGGAAGGTCAGTCATTTTCATCCTCCCGCGACAGGATGGTCAGAACCTGCATCAGTGTCCGTCGGGCAAGGGGAATTTTGAAATCATTGTCGCCATGGCCTTTGGCACCCGTCAGGGCAATATCAGCTGCATGCGACAGGATTGCAGGCGTGGGCTGTTGTCCCATGAGGGCTTGCTCGGCCGTCCCAATGCGCCATGGCCGTGGGGCAATGCCGCCAAAGGCAAAGCGGGCCTCCTGTATATATCCCTGCCGGACCTGCACTATGGCTGCGACTGAAACCAGCGCAAACGCGTAGGAGGCCCGGTCGCGGACCTTGCGATAGGTCTGTCGCCCTATCGGCGTGGGCGGGATCATGATCGAGGTGATCATTTCATCGGCTTGCAGCACCGTTTCCATATGTGGTGTATCACCGGGCAGGCGATGGAAGTCAGCGATGGGGATTTCACGTCCCTGCCCGTTTGCCCGCCGGGTGCATACCCGTGCATCAAGCACGCATAACGCCACGGCCATGTCGGATGGGTGAACGCTAATGCACTGCTCACTGCCACCAATGATGGCGTTCATCCGGTTGCCACCCCCCATTGCGGCACACCCGCTGCCGGGATGTCGTTTGTTGCATGCTGCCGCCCGGTCGTAAAATGCGACACATCGTGTCCGCTGCATCAGGTTGCCGGCAGTGGTTGCCATGTTGCGGATCTGTCCCGATGCCCCCGCCACGATGGCATGGGACAGTACGGGATAATGGTGCAGGATATGGGGGTGCGCCGCCACGTCGGCATTGGTGGTCAGTGCACCGATATGCGTGTTACCTGCGCCATCGGTCGTAATCCCGCGTAATTGTGCAATACGGTTGATATCTGCCAGACGGTCGGGCTGCATCACCTGCAGTTTCATCAGGTCAAGCAGGTTGGTACCACCGGCCAGAAGCGTGGCCCCTGTTGCCCTTTCGCGTGTCGCGGCTTCGGTTGTGGTGGGACGGACATAGGAAAATGGTTTCATGTGGAATGTCGCGCGACATCAATGATTGCGGCGTGAATATTGGGATAGGCACTGCACCGGCACAGATTGCCTGCCATGCGTTCGCGCAGGTCCGCGGGGTCGAGGTGGGGAGGATGTTCCCTACGTTCCATAGTAACCATGCTGGGGAAACCTGCCTTCCATTCACGCAGCATGCCGATCGCCGAACAGATCTGTCCCGGCGTGCAGTATCCGCACTGAAACCCGTCATGTCCAACGAAGGCCTGCTGCATGGGGTGCAGGTGCCCTTCTTTGCACAAGCCCTCAATGGTGATGACCTGCGCGTCGTCATGTGATGCGGCAAGCGACAGGCACGACAGAACCCGTTTGCCATCAAGCAGGACAGTACAGGCACCGCATTGCCCGTGGTCACATCCCTTCTTCGTGCCGGTCAGATGCAGATGCTCACGCAGCAGATCGAGCAGCGTGGTGCGTGTGTCAACTGCAAGGTGATGGGAAGTGCCATTGATTGTCAGGCGGATATCCACGTCATGCTGCATGATGTCATTCGTGACCGGATTCATGTGATCCCGGCCATGTGCGGACAAACCTGCTGCCCCGGCCGATGGGGTATTCAACAGTCCCGTCACCGCCGCCCCTGCCTGCAAGACAAGGCGGCGTGAAAGGGGAACATGGATGGGACCGGCGCATTTACGGGGTATCATGATGTCTGGTCATGGCCTTTCATCGTGGCGGAAAATGCGGGGGCGTTACAGGTTTTAAGACCGTGACGCGCCAAAGGTTGCGATTATATATGGGATGATAGGGTCAATCGGGGGATACGGCATCCCTTGCCGAGATGGTGGCATGGCGCGAGACAGCTTATGCCGGTCCATCCCGCCAGGCCGTCTGGATCACTGTTTGCGCAGCGTAACATGCGGATCGAAATCATGAAAAAGGGGGCCATTCCTGTCGAATGGCCCCCGTATTATACGCCCGGTCCTCTACCAGAGCGCGGTGCGATAAAATCGATTGTGTATTCGCCAGCCCTGTTCAGGGAGTGTGCAGGGTATTGTTGCTGCGATCAATGTCGGGAATGGCATGGTCGGGATCAAGCGTCACCATCCGCAGCGAACCCTGTGTTTTGATCGGGAGGTCGATGGCTGTATGCTGATACCATGTTTCGGTAGGAATGGTCTGGCGCGTGGTCGAGCCATCCGCATAGGTCAGAAGCATTGTCACCGGAATGGGCAGGCTGCCCTTGTTCTGCACACTGATCCGGTATCCATCGGACGTTGCATGAATGCCGGTGCAGGCATAATCAGGCGCACGGTTTTCGAAATACCATCCGCGCCAGAACCATGACAGATCCTCGCCTGTTTCGCTGCTCATGAACCGGAAGAAATCCGATGGCGTCGGGTGATGGTAGGCCCAGACGTCGATATAGCGTCGGAAAGCACGGTCAAAGCGTTCCGGCCCGACAATCTGTTCACGCAGCAGCTTGAGCCCATAGGCCCCTTTGAAATAGGTGACAGGATGACGATAACGCTCCTGCACCAGATCCGATGGCACCATCAGCGGGGGGGCGTCCTTGTCACGCAGGAGCGGGACAATATCATCAGCCGGGATACCCGTCAGCGGGGCGAATTCATTGTCCTTCTTGGGGGCGAATTCACCATGGTTGAAATGATCGGATGCATAGGCATCGATGAAGGTATTGAATCCCTCGTCCATGAAGGCGTTGCGTCGTTCATTGGATCCTACGATCATGGGGAACCAGCCATGGCCAAGTTCGTGCGTGGTGATCCAGAATAGCTGTGGCCCATGGTCCTTCATGCCGTCAAAGACAATGCCGGGATATTCCATCCCTGCCCCATGACCGCCCAGGTTGATCGCATTCTGCCACGGATAGGGATACCACTGTTCCGAAAAATATTCGATCGCGTGCTTCACATATTCGGTGGATCGGTCCCATCCATCAGGGCCAATCCCCTCTGTGGGATAGACGGACATGGCAAGGTGCGGACCCTTGCTGACCCCATGGTCAGGCAGGTTCATCCGCGCGGCATCCCACACAAAGGCCGGGGATGCGGCAAATGCCACGTCACGGGTGTTTTCCATACGGAAGTGCCATGTCATGTCGCCATGGTCATGACGATGGCTGGTCGGATCAGTGACATCCTGTGCGGTACGGATCAGGACGCGTGTATCGCTGTGGGCGGCCTGTGACAGGCGCTGTCGTTCGGTTGCGGTCAGGACGGCGCCGGGATTGAGCAGCGTGCCTGACCCCACAACCGTGTAATTCCAGGGTACCGTTACACGATAGTCGATATTTCCGTATTCAAGATAGAACTCCTGCGTCAGATAGGGCGCAGTATCCCATCCCCGGATGTCGTCATATACCGCCATGCGGGGATACCATTGTGCGATTTCGTAAATATCCCCATTTTTACTTGGGGTAACAGATGTACGCCCACCCCATGGACCGGGAATGACGTAATGCCATGTTACATGGATGCGTAATTTCCCCCCCTTGCCCCGCAAGGTGGCAGGCAGGCGCAGTTGCATGCGGGTATCGCTGATGATCGGGGTGATTTCTTTCTTTACACCCTTATATTCTACAACGACTTTTTCAATCTGGACGCCATCGGTGCGCGGGGTGGAAAAACGTTCCGAAGCATATTGTGAACGTGAGTCAGGCTTATATTCGTTTTGTTCCAGATTCAGCCAGATGACATCCAGCGCATCGGGACTGTTGTTGGTATAGGTAATGGTTTCCTGCCCCGAAAGGCTTTTCGTATCTGGCTGTATTGTGGCGTGGATGGAATAATCCGCGCGGTTCTGCCAGAAAGCACGCCCCGGAATACCTGCAGCCGAGCGGAAGGCCGTGGGCCTGTCCGGCATTGGTTGTGGCATGAAAACCGCCGGTGCCTGTGCTGCCTGTCCGGGGGGAAGACGGTCTGCGGCCCACCCGGACGTAACACATGCAAGGGAGGCGACACAGCCAAGAAGCAGGGACCGGTATCCTTTTGTATCAAAACGGAAATTCATGAATATGGAACCTTTTACTCTGGTGTCGCCATTAAGATGGATTATGTCGGGACGAACGTAGCCTGCCTGTAGGGATACGGTCAATTCGGTTCATAAGTGTTATGATCGCCGATGTGGCAAATGGATTTATCCGTTGTTTATGAACATGAAAGATTTTTTCATGGGAGTGTCAGGATGTAGGGAGAAATATTCTATAATTTCGGTTTGATGCAGATTTTTCTTCCTTGAATATAAAACATAATAAATGCATTTTCTTTGGTATTTTTTTGGGGAATATATAAAATATGTTTGTTATTTTAAAATTTGTTAATAATTAAGAATAAATTTCATTTTGAATTTACTTTTTGATGCGAATTCAAAATGAATTTTGGCCGGCAGGGCGCTTAATGATCCACTGACCAGATGATGCCATATGTGTTCAACTCGATAAACTCCTGTCCAAAGCATTCCATTCTCATCGAGAGCTTGCTTCTGCAAGCTCAGTGAGTTCGAGTGCATCGTCAGGTAGCGCGAGAAGATTGACAGGCTGTTCGCTGCCATGATTCATCTCGCGGTCGCGATCATCAATGTGCGATATTTCCAACATGCCCGAGTAGGTTACTGGCCACAAATTTCCAAACAGCCTCTCGGATCATGCCGAGCTGAAAAGACATATCACCGCCCAATCAGGAATGCCCGGGGATAATCATTTTCAACAGGATCATACTTTTTCTCATTCATGTGCTGCATGGCTGCCGCGTCCACGGATGAGGGATATTTACGATATAATGCCGGGTATGAGTATAAAAGCCCGCTTCCCCTCTTACACCCTGCTTGAACGTGTTGCTGACCTTATCGTGCATGTCGTCGGGGTGGCCGTCATGATTGCCGGTGCAGGATGGTTGGGGGCCTCGGTGCCGCATAC
The DNA here is from genome assembly GCF_014843995.1 of Novacetimonas hansenii. Lineage (NCBI taxonomy): Bacteria > Pseudomonadati > Pseudomonadota > Alphaproteobacteria > Acetobacterales > Acetobacteraceae > Novacetimonas > Novacetimonas hansenii. The sequence continues at coordinate 1,800,970 of NZ_CP062147.1, forward strand.
TGCCACTTGGATGGTGCGGCAGTCGGTTGTTCTTTATGGCACCTGCCTGATCCTCGTATGCATATGCTCGGCAGCATATAATTTCTGTCCGGCCTGTCGCATCAAGGGCGGGTTGCAGCGGGTTGATCAGGCCATGATCTTTGTCGCTATTGCCAGTACCTACACGCCATTCATCGTTATCGGGGGGCATGGATGGCGCAGCTTCTACTTCTGCGTGCTGTTATGGATCGTGGCCTTTGCCGGTATGGGGATGAAGCTGTTCTGGTTTGAAAAAAGCCAGAAATATCAGGTCATTCCCTATCTGGTGGTTGCATGGATGTTTTTCTTGTGTCCAGATCCGGTTTTCTGGCACCTGCCGTGGCAGGTGCTTGTCCTGATTATTCTTGGCCTTGTTTTTTATTCGATTGGCACGCTGTTTTATAATTACGACAAGCTGCCTTTCTCCAACGCGCTGTGGCACGTCATGGTGGTTCTGGGGGCATCCACCCATATCTATGCCGTGCGGCGCATGATCGATGTTATCGCCTGATCCCCGCCTTCATGTCATGATTGGGGGTTTTTAGGTTGGGGTCGTTTCATCCTTGCGTTCACGCAGGTATTTGCGCCGCCCTTTTTCCCCCATCCATAGCATGACCGGCAGAAGTTTTTGCCAGATGGCGGGAAAAATCAGCAGAAGCTGGCCAAAAATCCCGTCAGATGAAGGGACGAACACATCCCGGCTCCGCTGACGCAGGGCGCGCAGGATCAGTGTCGCGATGTGTTGTGGTGGTACCGGTAAGGTCACGAAATTAAGGGCAGACCCTCCATTTTGCATTTCCCTTTGCAGCATGGGCGTATCCACGGCCCCAGGGAAAATGGAGGAAACATGGATGCCGCGTGACCGGACCTCCTCCCGCAGGGAAAGGGCAAAGCCACGCAGCCCGAATTTCGTGGCGGCATAGACACTGCTCCCCCCCAGGGGAACGATCGCAGCCATAGAATTGACAAAGACGATATGACCGCCCCGTGGCACCAGGTCCAGCAGTCGTGTCGTCAGCATGATGGGGGTTTGCAGGTTGACCGTCACCTGTTCCCTGATTGCCCCGTCATCAAGGTCGGAGACGGTCTGCGGTACGATGACCCCCGCACAGTGGATGAGTGCCCGCACGGGGGCGCCAAATGACCTGATCCGGTCCGTCGCCAATCCGATGGCCTGCGGGTCCCCAAGGTCACAGCGGATGTTGGTGATGCCGGGGGAGTGTTCCAGTGTCGGGACACTCCCCTGTCGCGTCAACGCAATTACATGGTATCCGGCAGTCAGCAGGCCTTCGATGACAAGGCGACCGATCCCCCCTGCCCCGCCGGTAATGACCGCCAGCGGATGTTGTGTTGAAGCCGGTGGAAACGGAGCCGTCATAAGAGTCTCGCGAACGATAAGATTGTGATTATTTTCAACCTGATATGCATCTGGCTCATGTTACCTGAGGTAACATAAAGTCATCATGACGTCGAAGATAAATCGTAATCGGTATTTTCACGGTATCTTTTGCGAAGGATTTTTCTGGGTGTCGTCAGTCATGTCCTGGCGGGCTTCCTGCAATGCCTTATCCGTCAGCCGCTTTTCGTTGCGGCGTAGGAAAATGGCGCATCCTCCCACCCCGATGACAACAGTTACGGCCCCGATGACACTGGCGGGACCGGAAAGCTGCATGATCTTGTGACCGAGATAGTAGCTCAGCATGGCATAGCCACCAGCCCAGCAGATGCCGCCTGCCGCGTTGAAGATCATGAAACGTGGCCACGTCATGTGATTCGCACCGGCCAGCAGGGCCACGAACACACGGACCACAGCGATGAAACGGCCAAAGAACACAATTTCACTGCCATGGCGACGGAACAGGAACCGGCCAAGCAACAGGCGATCCGGTGTCATGCCGATCCGCGCGCCATAGCGTTGCAGCAATGGTATTCCGACCATGCGCCCGATGATATAGCCGATATTATCGCCGATGATCGCGCCCACGATGGCCGCCACGGCAACCCAGCCGATATCCATGTGATGCGTCGCCGCACAATAGAGCGAGGCGGAGATGATCAGCGTTTCCGCCGGCAGGGGCAATCCCATGCTTTCCAGCATGACGATCAGGGTGATTACGCCATATCCATAATGCTGGAACAGGTATTCCATGTGGTGAAGCAGCTTACAATCTCCTTGCGCAACCCGCGTGTGGCGCGGCTTTCACGCGACTGGAAATGGCTGTCATCACCTCTTCTGGCGGTGTCCATGTCGCCCGATATGCCATGCTGATAACGCAATGGGGGATTTCACAATCCATGGAAAGCCTATTTTTCAAATAGCTGCCTTCCATCATATCGGGGATATCCCGTATTACCCAACAGGATTAAGGGGTTTGGCGTATCAAATGGCATCCTGTGGCCCGGTATGGGGCGGCATGCAGCGCCTGCCTCCCCTCATGTCATGGTTATCATGTCATGGTTATTCAGCCCGGATCATGATTTCCACCACATTGGCGCGACCCGATGCGATCCCTGCCTGAATGGCGGCGGCGATATCGGTTGCCCGCGTAATCCTGCATGCTGACAAGCCATAGGATGTAGCCATCGCCTGATAATCTATGACCGGGTCGTTCAGGTCCATGGCAAGGTAATTGCCGTTGCGGGTGGAGACGTAGTGCGTTTGTCCCCGCATGAAGCCCTTCAGGACATTATATTCCTGATTGTTCATGATGACGAAAGTCACCGGCAGCTTCTCATGCGCTGCGGTCCAGATTGCCTGCGGGGAGTAAAGAGAGGCCCCATCCCCCACCAGGCAGACGACAGGTTCACGCCCCAGACCAAGCGATGCGCCCACGGCGGCCGGCATCCCCCAGCCCAGCGCACCGCCGCGCAGGAAGGAGTACTGCGCGGGCCAGTCGCTGTTGAGGAAAGAGCGCACGTGTGATGAGGTGGCGATGGCTTCATCAACGATGGCAATGTCTGGCCCGATGGCGCGCACGGCCTCATAGGCTGCGACACATGGCGCGATGACGGGGTCTTCCATCCTGTGTCGTGCAATGGATAATGCCGCGTTCCGGCGATCACGGTTACGCGCCGTGACCTTTTCCCGCGCAGAGGCGTAGACATCCTGACGCCCCTCGATTTCCCTGGCCAGCAAAGGCAGGAACGCTTCGAGAGAGGCGCGGATATGTCCCACCAGCGATAGTGGCGTGTAAAATGTGCGCCCAAGATCCCCGATATCTGCCGAGACCTGATAGATCGCGCACCCCGGCGGCACGGCAGACCCTTCGGAATACAGGATGGTAATCAGCGATTTGCCACCCAGTGCAAAGATCGCATCATAATCTCCCAGCTTTGCCGCGATATCCGTGGCCCGTGTTGGCAGGTTGCCTTCCCACAAGGGATGGGATGTTGCAAAGGGAACACGTGACGGCCATGAGGAGCCGAAGACCGGTGCCCCCAGAAGTTCCGCCACGGCGGCCACCTGTGCCGCAGCCCCCGCGGCGTGAACTTCGTCCCCTGCGATAATTCCCAGCCGTCCTGGTGCGATCTGCGCCAGGTGCCGCGCCAGTTCCGGCAGGCCGCCAGCGATGGAGCAACGCTCGATCCGCGATGGGGGGGCTGCGGAAACGGTACTCATTTCCTCCATGACATCCATGGGTAATGACAAGAAGACAGGCCCGGTCGGGGCCGCCATGGCGTCATTGAAAGCACGGTGGACCAACACCGGCAGTTGATCGGCATGCATGACTTCCTGCGCCCACTTGACGGCCGGGGTGGCGATGCTGACCAGATCCCCGAACAGAAGGGGGTCGGAGATGGTATGGCGGGAATCCTGCTGTCCCGCCGTGACAACCAGGGGGGTTTGCGACACGCTGGCGTTGAGGAGGTTTCCCATGCCATGGCCCAGACCACCTGCCGTATGCAGGTTCAAAAATCCCGGCCGTCCCGCCGCCTGCGCATAACCATCAGCCATGGCGACAGCACTGGCTTCCTGCAGGGCCAGCACATATTGCAGGTCCGGACGTTTCTGCAGGGCGTCAATCAGCGGAAGTTCCGTCGTGCCGGGATTGCCAAAGATATATTTGACGCCCTCGCTTTCAAGAATTTCGAGCAGGATGTCAGCGCCCCTGCGGCTACACTGTCCATCGATATCACTGATTGCCGTGATCTGCATGAATGGCCTCTTTCATACTGGTGTCATTGCAACTGTAATATGAAAATGGCGATTGTCATCCACCCAACTGTGGGCAAATGCATATAAGACAGACGATGATACCTGAACCGGGGATATCGGTTATTTATATTCAAAAACATATGGCGAAATATAATGTTAGGATACTGACGACGACGTGCCTCCCCTGCCGGACCACGCGTCGGCGCGCAGGATGTGCGCCTGACCCCAAAAGATATATTGAAAATACAGAACTGGCCTGATGAACATGACGCAAGCACAGGAATGGCTTCGCTCCATCCCCGAAAGTTTCTGTAAGACCGCATTGACGGATATCGACCGGACGCTTGCGACGATCCGGGCGGAGCATGACGTCATCATCCCGCTGGCGATTGAAAGCGGTAGTCGTGCATGGGGCTTTCCCTCCCATTATGATTGCCGGTTCATCTTCATCAGGCCAATGGCGCAGTATCTGTCATTGTGGCCCGTGCGTGATGTCATCGAAATCCCGCTCACGCAGGAACTTGATGTCAATGGCTGGGATCTGGCCAAGGCTGTCCGCCTGCTGCTGAAGGGAAATGTGGTGGTCATGGAGTGGCTGTCTTCTCCCATTATCTATGGGATGGACACGGCCTTCCAGACACAGTTCATGGCCCTGGCGCATCGGGTCTGTAGCCGTCCCCTTGTTGCACGGCACTACCTGCATCTGGGCGAGAAACAATATAACCGGAATTGCAACGGACAGGGGCAGGACATGCGGCTGAAGAAACTGTTTTATGCGCTGCGTCCGGCGATTGCCCTGCGTTGGTTACGTCTGCATCCGGCGGAAAATGTCGTGCCGATGCACTTTCCTTCCCTGCTGCGTGAATGCGAACTTGAACATGGCACAGTCGAAATCATTGATGATCTGATCCGTGCCAAGGCGCAAACGCGTGAAACACGCCTGGTCAGGATGCCTGCCATGCTGGATCAGTTGGTGGCGCATGAATTCGCCTATGCCCATGAAGCATTTGATCATCTGTCACCGAAGATTTCGGCGCATGCCATGACCGAAGCTGATGATTTTTTTCACCAGCAGATCAGGTCATGTCATCGGTGAAGTGGGATGATGATTGAAGTGAGCGGAATGGCGGCATGGTAAAGTGGTTTTCAGTTTATCGGTATCTGGGCGATAATCTGGGCCTGTTACAAAACCTGCGGGCTGTGTTTTCCATGCGCCGTAGTGGAGAAAGTCTATTCCCTTTACGTATTCCTATGGCTTCTGGATGGAATGGTCGGGAGAATATCATCTCGCATTCACTGGTCGATCAGTCCGTAGGATTCATAATTACTGTCGCTGCCGCATGCATTATGAATGCTATAGATTCATTATATATATTTAATTGGATGTGAAGTGCATATACTTAAGTATTATATAAATTATGTGGTATATTAATTGGATATGTAAATTTAAAAATATACGAAATACTCAGAATATATGAATTATAGGGTTGTCGTATCTTCCGCTGCAGGTTCTCCTTGAGCAGGAGCAGGAGCAGGAGCAGGAGCAGGAGCAGGAGCAGGAGCAGGAGCAGGAGCAGGAGCAGGAGCAGGAGCAGGAGCAGGAGCAGGAGCAGGAGCAGAAGCAGGAGCAGAAGCAGAATTGGGATTGGGATTGGGATTGGGATTGGGATTGGGATTGGGATTGGGATTGGGATTTTGTGATTGTGCAAGGAATTTTGCAAAATCATCTTGTATCTTCCGTGCCCGTTCCGGGTCCGAAAGTTGCGCATCTGTTTGTGATGAATCGATCACAACCACCCTGTCCCCAGCAAGGGGGGCAGGGTCGTGGCTTGCGCCAAGCAGCGCCTGGAGGGCGCGTGCATTCTGTCCGTCATGGATCAGATGATCGAGGTCGCGATCAATCAGGCCATGATGGTCAAGGAACGTATTAAAGCGCGAGGGAATGCGGATGCAGCCTTCGGAATCTGATCGGCCCAGACGCCCTTCCAACAGGTCGGGATCGGTTGCATGCATTTCCAGCCGCACGACCGCGACCGTGTCCTTTTTGCGCCAGTCCTCGGTCGTTTGCCAGCCAAAGTCCCATACGCGCATGCCTTTGTTACCATTTCCACGCACGCCGAATTCGTTTTTCGTTCCCTGCGCGCGATAACCATAGATCTGCCCGTCATTTATGAAGACCCCAACGGGGGTACGAAAATGCTCCGTTCGGCCGGGACGTCCCGTACTGACACGGACCGAACCCAGCGCGGTCAGCTTTTCAAGCTCCCCTCCCCCCACGGCAATCCACAATCGCTGCACCCGTTCGGAACGGTCCACGACCAGTATGATCTGCGGTGTATCCGGCCAGAGATGCGTCCTATCGAGAATCTGTTTCGCCTGCGCAAGATCTTTGTCGGTCAGGTTGCTGTTGAGATGCACGGCCTGTGACCCAAGTTCCGTTTTTATCGCCGAGCGTAGGTCATTCATTTCCTGTGCGATGTCAGGCGAAACGGGTTGTGCATGTCCCGGGGACGTCAGGCTGCATGTAATCAGGAATGCCACAGCCGCACGTGAACTTATCTGCATGTAGCTTCCGGCATGACGGTTGGGTGATCCTGTGGGATTGTGGTGTGTTGCGAAAATCAAAGGAGTACAGGTCTGTAATTCTATTATCTACATACCATCCCAAATCCGTCTTCAGAGTCACCTTGAAAAGAACTTATTGAAAAAACTGATAAAATTATGGGTTTTGTATTTTAGGCGATTAACCTGCTTTATACCTAAGCGCCGGATATAAGCACCAGGTTCCCCGTACGAGATCATACAGTTCTATTTTACTGTTGGGGGCGGTCTGTTGCGTCAAAGCGGAAGGGCTGGCCGATTGCCTTGCCCGGCAACTCCCCTTCCCACATGACGGTATTGCCACGGATAATGGTGCCAACGGGGCGACCCGTCAGTGTACGACCGACAAAGGGAGACCATCCACATCGTGATGCCAGCCAGTCCTGCCTGATTTCCCACCGGGCCTGTGGATCGACAATCGAAAAATCGGCGTCATAACCAACGGCGATCCGTCCCTTTCGCACCAGCCCGAACAGGCGCTGTGGACCGGCGGAGGTCATGTCCACAACCTTGCGCAGTGTCAGGCGCCCATGGGCAACATGGTCCAGCATAAGGGGCAGCAGCGTCTGCACCCCAGGCATCCCTGATGGGGAGTCGGGATAGGATCGCTCTTTTGCCGTTATGGTGTGGGGGGCGTGGTCGGACCCGATGATGTCAGGAACCCCCTGTCCCATCCAGTGCCACAGACCATCGCGCGCCGCACGGTTGCGGATCGGCGGGTTCATCTGTGCCAGCGTGCCGAGTTCGGGATAGGCATCCTCCGCCGCGAGGGTCAGATGCTGCGGCGTGACCTCGCAGCTTGCAATATCCTTGTTTGCGGCAAGGAATTCCAGTTCCGCCGGCGTCGTGACATGCAGGACATGGATACGTCGGCCTGTCTTGCGCGCCAGGGCGACGATGCGTTGTGTCGCCCGCATTGCCGTTTCCTCGTCCCGCCAGACAGGATGGGAGGACGGATCCCCCGCCACGCGATGGTTAACCCGTTCAAGCAGCCGGTTTTCGTCCTCTGCATGGATCGCAACACGGCGGGAGCCAGAACGCAGGACGCGTTCAAGGATGCGATCGTCAGAGACCAGAAGGCTGCCGGTGGACGAACCCATGAAAATCTTGATCCCCGCCGTGCCCGGCAGTTTTTCCAGTTCCCCGCACTGTTCCGCGTTGTCAGTTGTGGCCCCCACATAAAACGCGTGTTCGCACCACATCCGTCCCCGTGCGCGGGCCAGCTTGTCAGTGACAGCGTCGGGGGTATCGGTGGGGGGACGGGTATTGGGCATTTCGAACACCCCGGTTACCCCGCCCAGCACGGCCGCACGACTGCCGGATTCCAGGTCTTCTGCATCACCGGGGCCGGGTTCGCGGAAATGGACCTGCGTGTCGATCACCCCAGGAAGGATGGTCAGGCCATCACATTGCAGCGTACGTTGCGCATTCCCGGTGCCGCCAATTTGTGCAATGCGCCCATCGTGGACGAAAATATCCGTCATCACGGTCTGATCGGGAAGGACGACAGTCCCGTTTTTTAAAACAAGGTCGTACGATTTGCCTGGCATCAGCTCTTCCGTCTCATTCGCGTTTCAGGAGCAGATGCGCAACCGGCTCCGGCATATGCCGGAAAATAATCGACATGCGCGCGCACGTCCAGAAGAAGGCATGCGTTTTGATGCATATGCTTGTGTGGCGTGGCCAGATCGCGGCGTTATTGAAGGATGAAAAACAGAGTCATGCACGCGATTGCCATGACGATGATGACAAGGCGGCCCATATAATAATCCGGCGCTGTGTGTCGGGCGCCAAGATGCACCTGAGCTGGTGGGGCCGCCGTATGGGATAAGCCTGTCATGTTCCCTCCCTGCACGAATGGTGTGGAGTGACGTGCTGATCTCACTCAGGATGCAGACGTCACGGTGTCCCACAGCAGCTTGAAGTTAAGGACAAGGATGATGGTGGCGATGACCCATGCCAGGACCTTCATGACGGGCGAAATCGTGAATTCCCCCATTTTTTCACGGTCTGATACGAACATCACCAACGGGATGACAGCGAACGGCAACTGCATGGACAAGATAACCTGGCTGAACATCAGCAGTTCCCCCACGCCATGCTCGCCATAAAACAGCGTGACGAACAGGACAGGAATGACCGCAAGGCCACGTGTCAGCAGGCGACGCGCCCACGCAGGAAGGGACAGGTGAAGGAACCCTTCCATAATGATCTGTCCCGCCAGTGTCCCGGTTATTGTCGAGTTCATGCCCGCTGCCAGCAGGGCTGTAGCAAACAGGGTCGAAGCGATCGCCACCCCCAGCACGGGCGATAGCAGACGGTAGGCATCCGAGATTTCGGCCACGTCCTGATGGCCGCTGCCATGGAATGCCGCTGCCGCCACGATCAGGATCGCGGCATTGATGAACAGCGCCAGCACAAGGGCAATCGTGCTGTCGAGTGTGGACCACTTGATGGCGTCGCGCTGCCCGGTCGGGGTGCGTTCGAATGCACGGGTCTGGACGATGGATGAATGCAGATAAAGGTTATGGGGCATGACCGTCGCCCCGATGATGCCGATGGCGATATACAGCATGGACGGGTCGGTCAGGATCTGCGTTGTGGGCACGAAGCCATGCAGCATCGCGGAAATCGAGGGGACGGCTGCGATGATCTGTACCACGAAACAGCCTGCGATGATAATCAGGAGCCCGATTATAAAGGCCTCAAGATAGCGAAAGCCGCGCTGCATCAGCAGCAGGACGATAAAGGCGTCCGCGATGGACACCACGCATCCCCCGATCAGCGGAAGGCCAAAAAGGAGTTGCAGCGCGACTGCGGTTCCGATCACCTCTGCCAGGTCACACGCGATGATCGCCAGTTCACATGACACCCACAGGGCGTAACTGACCACCGGCGAAAAATGGTCCCGGCATGCCTGTGCAAGGTCCCGGCCGGTTACGATCCCCAATCGCGCCGCGAGGGCCTGAAGCACGATCGCCATCAGGTTCGACAGCATGATTACCCATAACAGGTGATAACCGAACTGCGATCCGCCCTGCAGGTCGGTGGCCCAGTTGCCCGGGTCCATATACCCAACCGATATCATGTATCCGGGGCCGATGAAGGCAAGGAAACGACGCCACCACAGGGCGCTGCTGTTGGGGACGTGAATGCTAGAATGGACTTCCGGCAGGCTCTGGCTGTCGGCCCCCTGTCGTGTGAAACGCCAGGCATGTGTCGTGGGCGGCGTGGTGGGGGGAGTGGACATGGGAACCTGCCTGAAAACTTTGTCGCCACACCATTCAACGTCACTGCTACAAAATATGCAATAGGCTATATCTTGTAGTGACGACAATTTTTCATAGCATAGAGATTACAATGCCGCGAGCGCCGGGAACCCGTGACACAGGGCAGTCGTTAAAATTGGCCTGTTGGAAAATGTCAGGGGACGCAGTCGGTTACGGATGGGGCATCCATCCCCATCCGTAACCTTATGGTCAGGGGGTCAGGTCTGGTAGTCCGGCTGTTCGCGGTCGAGTTTGCGAAGCAGCGCCTGCCATATCAGTTGCCCCTGGTCCGTGTCATCTTCGAACTGCTGGCGTGCGCGCAGGATGCTGGCGGGGGATGGGAAATGCAGCGATGTGCCGGTGGACTGGGCCGCGACCTGGATACGGCAGGCCTGTTCAAGGTAGTACATGCGGTAAAAACATTCCGCCACCGTGCGTCCCACGGTCAACAGCCCATGATTTTGCAGGATCAGTCCATGGTTCTGTCCCAGGTCGCGGACAAGACGTTCGCGTTCACTCAGGTTGTCTTCCGCAGCCAGCCCCTCATAGGCATGGAAACCGATGCGGTCATGGAATTCCATGCTGATCTGGTTGATGGGCAGGATCTTGCGATCCTGCGCCGCAACCGCCATGCCCGCGATGGTGTGGGTATGCATGACGCATGCGGCATCAGGCCGGGCACGATGGATGGCGGAATGAATCACAAACCCCGCCGGGTTTATGGGATGTGCGATTGGCTGGCGGGGGTGGCCGTCGGCATCGACCGTGACCAGTGAAGATGCAGTTATTTCCTCAAACAGGAAACCATACGGGTTGACCAGATAGGCATGTCGCACCCCCGGCAGTCGTGCCGACAGATGGGTATAGACAAGGTCGGTCATCCCGAAATGCGCCACCAGGCGATAGGCCGCGGCAAGTTCGCGGCGCAGCGCCTGTTCCGTGACGGTTGACCGGGGTGATGGTGGTGTATGGGGGGAACCGTCGGGCATGTTCCCCGTGATGGTGGAATTAGGCGATGACAACATCGAGCGCCTTGCAGAAACTTTGCATGTCACTTTCGGATCCTACGGTGATGCGTGAACAGTTTGGCCATATGGGCCAGTTACGCCCGATAAGGACACCCTGTTTTGCAAATGCTTCCCGCACGGGTTTGGCCGGGCGTTTCCAGTCAACGATGAACATGTTCGCCATACTGGGGATATAGGAGATCCCACGCTGGCGCAGGTGTGCGAATGTCATTTCCCGATTGGCAATCATCTGGTTGCGACGCTGGATGATTTCCTGCGCGCGCGTGACACTGGCAAGTCCGGTTGCAAGTGCCACGGTGGAGAGCATGAAGGATTGTGAAAACCCGTCATAGCGCATCATTTTTTCCAGCAGGTCAGGACGCCCCATACTGAGGCCAAGGCGCAGTCCTGCCATGCCAAATAGTTTGGAGAATGTGCGCAATACGATCACATCCTTGCCTGCTGCCACAAGGGAGGCGGCGCTGCGTGTGCCCGAAAAATGGATATACGCTTCATCCACCAGGATGATCGACCCTGCCGGTTTATGGGCAAGCAGCCATTCGATATCTTCGATGGGTGTCACCGTGCCGGTGGGATTGTTTGGCGAGCAGATATAATAAACACCTGCGTTCGGATCGGCCGCCAGCATGGCGCGTACATCCGTTTTCCAGTGTTTTTCGCGCCGCAGAGGAACCTTCGCCAGCGGGACCTTCAGCCATTCGGCCGTTTCCCATGAGGGTTCATAGGTCGGGTCCAGCGTGACAAGCCCGCGTTGCGGTGAACAGAACGTCACGATGGTGCGACATAGCGGATCACCAGATCCCGGCCATGGCATGATATGGTCAGCCGGTACGCCCTCGATCTCGGCCACAGCCTTGATCAGTGCCTGACGGTTGCCGTTGGGCCAGTAACGATTTCCCTGCGCCACCATGGCGACGCCGGCACGGACGCCTTCTTCCATGGGGCCGGTCCACCATTCGTTGCTGTCAATCAGCACCTTGCCTGCGTTATCGCCTGCCGACGCCACAACCCCGCGTGCCTGCGCGATCCGTCCCGGCAGGGACGCCAGCGCAAGGCCCGTGCCCAGAAGCGCCCCGATCCGGCCAAACTGCCGACGCGAATATCCCCGCTGCAACAGGTCGCGTTGGGCGTCAGCCGACAAAGTCGCATCCGTATTCATATATGCGTTCCTCGTTATATCAGGGTGATGGCACGCGACATCCCACGGCCATCATTATGAATACGCATCATGCAGGGTTATTCGTTACGATCAAGTTCCATTATGAAAAACATATCGTAATGATCATGTTGCCATCGCGGGTGTTGCCTTATGAACATGGTCGCGTGGGATGCTCATCCCCCGATGGGGGCCCGGCGCAGGGGCATCGTCATGCAATGCACGCTGCCCCCGCCGCGCGAAAACTGGTCAAGATGTGGTGTCAGGATCTCCATCCCTTCCGCACGCATCATCTGGTTGATTCGCGTGCTGTGATGCGGGCTGATGACCCGTCCCTTCCCAAGGGCGAGGACATTGCATCCCATGCCCTCCATCGCTTCTTTGTAAGTGACGGACAGCAGGCGTATGCCCTGCGCCCGCAGCCATGCGAGGTCGGCATCAGGCAGGACATCAGTGACGGCGATGGCCGTATCATCATTGATCATTGTAAAGATGACATCCAGATGCAGGAAATGTGCCGGGAATCGGATCAGGCGGCAGGTCCAGCCTTCTTGCGTGAACCAGTCTGTGAACTGCCGCGCGCCGACTTCGTCGGTGCGCCCACCGCTTACGCCCACAACCAGCAGGCCGGGACGTATGAAATGTATGTCGCCGCCTTCGATATGGCCCTGGGTGCAGGTTTTCCAGACTTCACCCGACGCATGGAACTGCCGCACCGGTCCTTCTTCCGCGCGGCGTTCGGGACGCGCCAGACGGGTAATGACCGTGCCGAATGGCGTGGTCTGTGAACTGTCACGGGTATATACCTCGTACGGCATGCCGGGCTGTGGCGTCAGGAAATGGCAGTTGACGTCCGCCATGCGCAGGGCGTCTACCAGCTCCTCAAACTGTGACAGCATGTCCGCATGATTGGTGCGCTGGCCACGGGCCAGCGTCTGAATCGCGATATCGTTGCTTGGTATCCATGAATAATGTTCCGGCCGGCACAACAGCACATCGGCCAGATCGCCGCTTTCGCTGTCTATGAACCAGTGGTTTGTATTCATTACGTCACAATCCCGCAGATAAAAGCACCCCCGCATCGCAGGGAAAGACAGCAGCGTAGCAATGCGGCAGATATGACGGGATAGGAATGATACAGAGTTCACTTTGGTTTTTTATTAACCACACGCAATCAAAAAACCTGTTTGTGCGCAGACACATATTGTTGCATTCTCTGGACAATCTGGAGCGGGCAAGTAACGATCAGCGGACTTTGCCAGTCATATCCATCTGACTGAAGACATCCTGAGCGTTATCCCGCAGGCACCATGGACGGACCCCGACGCACATGACAGCCCCATTAATGACCCTTTCCTCCCCTTCCCTGCCATCCACAAAGCGGATGGCCGCGGGCCGACGCCGGGGTGGTGGTTTCCGTGGCCAGGTGGCCGAAGTGGACCTCAGGCTGCTGCGTGTCTTTCGCACCGTTGCCGAACGCGGCGGATTCTCCGCAGCCGAAATCGCGCTGGGCAAAAGCAAGTCTTCCATCAGCATTGATATCTCTGCCCTGGAAAGCCGCCTCAACATCAAGCTGTGCCAGCGTGGGCGCAGCGGCTTTGCCCTGACGGGTGAAGGGCGCATGGTGCTGGAGGCCACGGAGGAGTTGCTGACGGATATCGAGCGTTTCCAGCAGCGCATCAATACGGCAAGCGGTATCCTGTCGGGGCGTTTTTCGCTGTATATGCCAGATAATATCCTGATTCACGGCGAAACGGCGGTCATACGCGCCATCAAGACCTTTACCGCGCGCCATCCCGCGGTTTTCATGAACATGTGTTCCGCATCCCCGCGTGAAGTGGAACTTGCGGTGCTTGATGGGCGCGCCACGGCGGGCATCGTACTGCATGGGCATCATCGGCCGGATATGCAAAGTACGGCGCTGTTTACGGAATCCCTTGGTCTGTACTGCGCCATGACGCATCCACTGGCACGGGTGGAAGAAGCGGACATTACGTTTGATATCCTGAAACAGCAGCGCATGATCGAGGTTTCCAGCGCGGTTTCTTCTGCCGCATGGGATCGGATCAGGGGGCAGATGACGTTTTGTGCTGGCGCGGAAAACGTGGATGCCCGTGCCCTGCTGATTCTTTCGGGGAATTATATTGGTTTCCTGCCAGAGGCATATGCCCGGCCCCTGGTTGATGACGGGCTGTTGCGCCAGATCGCGCCCGACAGCCTGCGCCTGATGACCAGCTTTCATTTCCTGGTGCGCCCGTCCCCCGATACAAGCATGATGATCGAAACATTCCGCACGATACTGGAAGACTCATATTGAGATCTTGCACCCCTCATGCAGTTACGGGCCTTCAGTTCGTTTGTTTCTGTCTTCTTTTGTTGTTTTTTCCCGGGTGCCTGCTCCGGGCGCAATCGTCCCCTGTGCCGGGATTTATCCATGATGGCGTCCTGAACGTCTGTACCAATCCCACGCTGCCGCCCATGACTTTCATGAAACATGCGGGGGGTGATACGGACATGCCCTCCGGTGTGGATATCGACCTTGCCCGTGCGCTGGCGGGATACTGGCATGTACGGCTGGAGGTATCCTCCATGGATTTCGTGGGGCTGTTCCCTTCCCTCATGGCGGGCAGGTGCGGGCTTGTCGCAAGCGGGGTCACGCGCCTGCCCAGTCGGGAGCGGAGTTTTGATGCGGTTCCCTATCTGGATACGGCGCTGGTGGTTGTCGCACCGGCGACGACGCCACCGATAGATCGCATGTCCGACCTGTCGGGCCGGCGTATTGCCGTGCAGGCGGGCACCAGTTACACCGCCATGGTCGAGCATCTGAATGAGCAGCTTGTGGCGCAGCATCGTGCGCCCATTGAAATCCAGCAGTACCCCACCGAGGAAAACGTGGTGCAGCAGGTTCTGCTGGGGCGGGATTTTGCCTTCATCAGCCAGGATGTGGAGATATATTTTCGCCAGAAGCAGCTTCATGGCAGGGTGCATATCATCCTGCGTACCGATGATACGGATTATCGGCAGTTTGCCCTATATATGCGCAAGGACGCGCAGGACCATGAGGCCCTGCGGCATGCGATTGCCGTTTTGTCCGCCAATGGGCAGATCAATGCCATTGCGCGCAGGTGGTCGATCAACCCGGTCGGTGCCACGGACCTGACAGCCGGGCCTGTCATCACCTTTGCATGGGGGGATTTTTTCCGTGCGCTGGCATCGGGGGCATTTCTTCGTGGTGCGGGTGTGACACTCCTGCTGGCACTGGCGTCGCATGTGACGGCCATCATCATTTCCATTCCCATCGCCCTGCGGCTTGGGGGGAAGCCGGGCCCTGTACGTGCGCTGCTGGGTCTGTACATCTATATATTCCGCGCAGTACCAACCCTGCTGCAGCTTCTGTTCGTATGGAACGCATTGCCGCAGTTCTGCCCCATATTCAGGGAGGCATGGTTTTCACCCTTCCTTGCTGCGTGGATATCCCTGTCGTTGAATGAGAGTGCCTATCAGGCGGAAATCAACCGCTCTGCCCTTGTGGCGGTGGATGCGGGGCAGATTGCGGCGGCACGTGCGTTGGGAATGGGAACGGGGCAGACATATCGCCATGTGGTCTTCCCACAGGCATTGCGCATTGCCCTGCCCCCCACGCTCAATGACTTTATTACCCTGCTGAAGACGACCTCGCTTGCATCTGTCATTTCACTGCACGAGCTTCTGTCCGTGGCGCAGGTGGAGGTCGCGCGGAGTTTCGAATTCAGCGAATATTATGCGGCGGCTCTTGTCTATTACCTGTTGATGGTGCTGTTTTTTATCATGTTGCAGAAAATCATGGAACATCGCCTTGGGCGGCCGATCCATGGGGCAGGTGCGCATGAACGTTGATTCCGACCCCGTGATGGTGCCACGGCCCATTGTCGTGGCGGCCCGTGCATTATGCAGGAAACGCGGGGAGATGTACCTGCTGGACAATATCAACCTTGATATCCTCAAAGGAGAGAAGATCGCCGTAATTGGCCCCTCTGGGGCGGGTAAATCCACCCTGATCCGCTGTTTTAACCAGACAGAGGTGCATGACAGTGGCACCCTGTCAATTGATGGGCAGGTGATCGACCGCACGACCGACCTTGTGAAGCTGCGGGGTATGGTGGGGCTGGTTTTCCAGACATATCACCTGTTTCCGCACCTGAGTGTGCTTGATAATTGCACCCTCGCCCCACGGCTTGTACGCGATATGCCGCTGATGCAGGCGCGTGCCCTTGCACTCGGCTTTCTGGAGCAGGTGGGTATCAGTGAACAGGCGGAGATGTATCCGCATCAGCTTTCCGGGGGACAGCAGCAGCGCGTGGCAATTGCACGCGCATTATGTATGCAGCCCCGGATCATGCTGTTTGACGAACCGACGGCCGCCCTTGACCCGGAAGCCATCCGTGGGGTGATGAACATCATCAATGAATTATGTGCCGCAGGTATCACGGCCATTTTCGTCACCCACGAAATGGGGTTTGCCCGCCATGTGGCCGATCGCATCGTTTTTATGGATCGTGGCAGGATACTTGAAACCACCCCTGCCACGTCTTTTTTCGAGGCCCCGCGCAGCACGCGGGCGCGGATATTCCTTGACCGTATGCTGTGCCTCTAGAGCATTTTTACCGAAAGCCGGTTCGGTGAAAATGCTCCAGTTTATTGTTTTTACGAGCATCTGCCTGACCGTAATCCAGATGTCGCCTTGTTTGAAAAAGGCGGCATCTTTCATAGGATTTAGGAAAAATATTCAGGGCGCCACGTGAGTATCAGGTGCCCCCTATGCTTGCCGCGCGCGTTCCCAGCCCCGCACCAGTGGCAGCAGGAGTGCGAATACAAGGGTTGCCGCCCCGGCCACAAAGGCAAGGTTACGAAACAGCGTCCCATAGATCACCAGCGTCTGTGCCGCATCAGTACCACTTTCCCCCGCATTGTCGATCGCCGCCAGATTGGCAACCATGCTGCCGACATACATGGCAAACCCGATCAGCACATAAAAACAGCCCGCCATGAAGGCGCTGATACGTTGGGGAACATATCGGGCGATCGCGGCAAGCCCGAGGCTGTTGAGCATCAGTTCACCGATCGACAGGGGAGCATATCCGAACAGCATCCACCATGGTGAGACCTGATCGGTCGCACACAGGCGCGTGCTGATCCACCACATCACGAATGACAGGGTGACACAGGCAAAGCCGATGACGAATTTCCCGGCGATGCTGATATCTGCGTTTCGGCGTCCCAGCCAGTTATATATCGTGATCAGCATGGGGGTGCCCAGCATGATCCAAAAGGGATTGAACGCCTGGAACTGGCCCGCCGACATGGAAAACAGATGCAGCCCGAACAGGGTGAAATCCTTGCTGACATTGCGCAGGGTAAATAATGTCAGCGACGTCACCATCTGCTGATAGAAGACGAAGTAGAGCGCAACTTCAAATGTCAGCAGATATATGATCTTCAGGCCGGGGCGTTCATGCGGCGCGGCGCGGACATACAGGAATATCCATGCCGCCATGATCGTCAGGCCGGATGCGATGACCAGCATTCCCTGAATTGAATTGGATTCAAAGATGCGGGCGATGACCGCGATGGCCGCCAGCGTCGCCGCGGCGATCGTGATGGTGCGACGCAGGGGGACGTGTGTGAAATCCGGCGTCGTGCCAATGCCATCCAGCCTGCGGCGGCGCAGGAAATAGGCCACGATCCCCAGCACCAGCCCAACACCACATGATGTGAACGCCGTGGCCCAACCATATGTCTGTTGCAGCCATGGTGTCAGGACAAGGGAGAAGGTGGAGCCGATATTGACCGACATGTAATATATCGTAAAGGCCACATCGAGCTTCTGTTCCTGATCGCGATAGATCAGGGTGACCGTGTTGCAGGAGTTGGGTTTGAAAAAGCCGTTTCCCACCGCAATGACGGCCATCCCGAGGAACAGGGAATGTGCGTTGCCCGTCATCCCCCCAAGCAGAAGGTAGCCGGTCGCAAGGATGATGGCGCCCATCACCATTGTCCGTCGCGACCCCAGCACCTGATCACCCAGCCATCCGCCCACTACCGGCGCGGCATAGGTCATGGCCGCGAAACTGCCCCACAGCATGTTGGCCTGTGTGTCATGCATGCCCAGTTTCTGGACCATGTACAACAGCAGGATCGCCTGCATGCCATAAAACCCGAACCGCTCCCATATCTCGATGGCAAGGACGACCCGGAACGCGGCGGACCTGCCAGACGCCGACATGGGTTTCATGTCGGCGTCACTGTCTGAACTCTGCATTCACATGCACTCAGGGCACGACCGGAAGCCATACGGCCGTAGGATGGGCGTGGTCGTGATAGATTTCCTGGGTGGCAACCGTATAGTCCTCCTTGGTGGCTTGCAGGATATTGGGGACAAATTTCTGCGGGTTGCGGTCATATAACGGGAACTGGCTGGACTGGATCTGGATCATGATCCGGTGCCCAGGTTCAAAGACATGATTGACTGCCGGCAATGTGAAGCGATAGCGCGTCGGCTGTCCCGGCACGATGGCGGTGGGTTTGTCAAAGCCCTGGCGGTAACGTCCGCGGAAGATATCCATCGACACCGCCAGTTCATACCCGCCCATTTCAGGCCGGTCGGCAGTCGTCGGCGGATTGACGTCAATGACCTTTACCACCCAGTCCGCATCCGTCCCGGTGGTTGCGGCATAAATGTCGGCCGTCGGGACGCCGCTGACCTTGACCGGCGCGGTCAGGACCGGGGTTTCATAGGTCACGACATCGGGACGGCTTTCGGCAAAGCGCTGATCCTGCACCAGCCACGTCTTCCAGCGATCGGAATCTGAAACAAAGGAGAACGGACGGGCCAGGAAGGGAACCGGATGCTGCGGGTCCGAGATGTAATGATCCGACGCCTGTTCGTCATGGGTGGGCTGGCGGGTCGACAGGGCATGTTCCGCATGGAGGTAGAAAGGTTGCAGCGAATGGGGACAATGTTCGTCACATGCCAGTGGCCAGCGGTCGAGATAGTCCCAGTGGTTCTTGCCGGTGTTATAGATAATGGCTTCGGGCAGGTGAACAGTGGCGGAACCGGGCCGCAGGTACTGGTCAAAGAAGGGGCGCAGCACATCATGCCGGAACTGCGAAGCGGTATCGCCGTTCCATTGTAACGGACCCAGGGAGGAGCCGTTATAATTGACCTGGCTGTGGCGCCATGGCCCCATGACCAGGACATTCGGCACGGTCGGGGCCGTTGCCTGAAGGGCCTGCCATGTATGGATGGCGCCCCACATGTCCTCCTGATCCCACAATCCCTGTTCCCATAAGGTCGGGACGCTTGTCTTGCGCTGCGCCAGCAGGTGGTCAAGCGCCTGCTGCTGCCAGAAGGCGTCGTAGGCGGGATGGGCCAGCATGCGCTGCCACCACGGGAATTGGTCCAGCCCCGCATTATGCGCGAACTGTCCGGCGGAACCGGCGGTCAGGAAATTGGTGTAATCGTCATGGTCGATACGCGGGATGGCATGGCCTTCCGCGCGTTCGGACATCTGCATGGTGAAATAATCAAGCCCACCCTGACGGAACACGCCATAATGATACCAGTCATCACCCATCCAGCCATCGACCATCGGGCTTTCGGGGGCGGCAACCTTCAATGCCGGATGTGGGTCAAGCAGCGCCATGACCACCGTATAACCTTCGTAAGAAGAGCCGAGCATGCCCACGCGGCCATTGCTTTCGGGCAGGTTATGGACCAGCCATTCAATTGTATCCCACGCATCGGTGGTTTCATCCGTTTTCGTGGGGTTCAGCGGACCACGCGGCGGGCGGGTCATGACGTAATCCCCTTCGGAGCCGTACTTGCCGCGGATGTCCTGAAACACCCGGATATAGCCGCCTTCGACGAACGTATCGTCGCCTTCAGGCAGGATGGAGCGGATGTCGGGGGCATCAGGAATGCGGTTCGCCCGCGCCGAGGCATGATAGGGGGTGCGCGTCAGCAGGATTGGCGCGCCAGATGCATCCTTGGGGATAACGATGACCGTATGCAGCTTCACACCGTCGCGCATCGGGATCATGACGTCACGCTTGACATAATTGCGCGCGCTGGTGGGGAAAACCACATGGGCGGGAATATCGCTGCCGGTCTGTACCATCAGTGCGGAGGCATCGGTCGTCGCGGTTGCCTTTGTCGCAGCGTGCGTGTCCGCCGCAAGGCAGCGTTCAGCCAGCGCACCTGACGATACGCCTGCAATCATGATTGCCAGTGACGGCAGGTGCCGCCAGGAAAGCCGTTTCATGTCATTGCACTCCAGTGTTGCCCATGGGGCGTTATCGTTGCATTGCCCTTATCATAGCAATGGTCGGTTCCGAACGCCCAAAAACACCTTGGTGCGGGATCGGGTGTAAAAACTGCATCTTGGGGGCTGCCCCCTTCCCTTCCCGTCATGGGTGCGGACCTGTGGAGGTGCCCCAATGGCGGCCGGTCAGTGGGCGGCGTGCAATGCCTGCGTTGGCTGTTTCATTAACTTTACATAACAACAAAGGAAACCGTTACGGTTTGTGGCTATGACAGGAATGGTAATAACATTCCGTAACGGAGGATGATTGTGCGTTTTGCAGATGACGAAGGTTCAGGCAGGTTTTCAGGGCCACGTATGCGGCCCATGCTGGCACTTCCCGTGCTGGCGCTGCTTGCAGGGGGTGCCGCCCACGCCGCACCAATAGCAGCAGGCCATGCATCGTCGCCCGAACTGACGCCGGGGGGATTGCCCACGACTGTTGTGCCCGCAGCCTATCGTATCAGTGTCGATACCGATATGAAGGCCCTCGTACTGAGTGGTCATGAAGATATCGACCTGACGGTAACACAGCCGGTGGGGCAGATCATATTGAACCAGGCGGGCCTGAAGCTTGAGTCCGCAAGCGTTGATGGCACCGCCCTGCGGATTTCACAAGACGAGGCCGCCCAGACCGCGACGTTGAGCGTCCCTGTCCCGGGGCAGCTTCCGGCGGGGCGGCATGTGCTGTCGATCCGCTATACCGGGCCAATCCCCCAGACCCCCAACGGTATCTATTATGACGATTACCGTGATCCGAAGGGGCGGAAAAAGCGGATGCTGGTGACGCAGTTCGAAGTCGCCGATGCCCGTCGCATGTTCCCAAGCTGGGACGAGCCGGGCCTGAAGGCGACCTATCAACTGAGCGTGCGTGTGCCGCGGGCCTATACCGCCGTCAGCAACATGCCGGTCACCTCGGTCACAAAAGCGGCAGGAAGGACGAAATACGTCAATTTTGCCACCACGCCACGTATGTCCAGCTATCTCCTTGCCGTGGTGGCTGGCGACCTTGGTGCGGTGCATGGCAAGGCGGGTGACACACCCATCAATGTTTACGCCCCCAGCGGGGAGCAGAAGAACGGTGAATACGCGCTTGGCGCGGCAACCGACATCTTGCCTTATTATAACCAGTATTTTGGCGTTCCCTATCCCCTGCCGAAGCTGGACCTGCTGGCCATTCCCGGCAATTACGAAGCGGGGGCCATGGAAAACTGGGGGGCGATGACGTTCATTGACGACGCTGTCCTGTTTGACCCAAGCCGTAGTTCCCCCGAAACCCGTGAATGGGTGTACCTGGTGGTCGCACATGAAATGGCGCACCAGTGGTCAGGCGACCTTGTGACCATGGGATGGTGGAATGACATCTGGTTGAACGAGGGTTTTGCCTCGTGGATGGAAACCAAGGCCACCAATCATTTCAATCCGGGATGGGAAATCTGGCCGCGCCAGCATTCCGATCGCGAAGCGGCGATGGCGCTGGATGCACAATCCACCACCCACCCCATCCAGCAGACCATCCATGACGTAAGCGAGGCCAGCAGCGCATTTGACCGGATCAGCTACCAAAAGGGTGAGCAGGTGATCCGCATGGTCGAAAACTGGCTGGGCGAGGACCGTTTCCGTGATGGCATGCGCGATTACATGAAGGCCCATGCCTATGGCAATGCGACCAGCGATGACCTGTGGGCCGCGCTGTCGCATGCCTCGGGTCAGGATATCGGCGCGGTTGCGCGTAGCTTTGTCGAGCAGCCAGGAATCCCGCAGGTCAATGTTGCCCGCCGGTGTGTGGCGGGTGAAACTGTCCTGACCCTGACACAGGGCCGCTTTACCATCCATGATCCCCATGCAGCGGCGCTGAAGTGGAAGGTGCCGGTCATTGCGGGAACCGCTGGTGGCGATGTCCACAAGATCCTGCTGGGCAAGGCCCCATCCACCCTGCGTATTGCGGGATGTGACCATGCGATCAAGATCAACCTTGGTGAAAATGGGTATTACCGTACCCGCTATGACGCGGCATCCCTTGCGCTTCTGCAAAAGGAGTTTGCTTCCTTCGGGCCGGCGGACCGTGCCAATATCCTGGGTGACGAGTTTGCGATGTTCCAGTCCGGGCAGGCATCGTTAAAGGATTACCTGTCACTGGTCGCCAACCTTCCGGCCACCCAGGAAGCTGATATCGCCGTCTGGCAGGATACAATTTCGCATCTGCAGGCCCTTGATGTCATGATGACGGGAACGCCAGCGCAGGGACGGTTCCACGATTTTGCCCGTTCCATCCTTCAAGGACAGATGCAGCGCCTTGGCTGGGATGTGCGTGCGGATGAACCCTTTACCGATACCCTGCTGCGTCCCAAGGTGATCGACGCATTGGGCCAGTTCGGGGATCGCGCAATCATTACCGAGGCGCAGGGACGTTTTGAAAAATACCTGAAATCCTCTAAATCCCTGCCCGCCAGCCTGATTGATCCCGTTGCCACGATCGCAGGGCGTGAAGCGGATGGCAAAACATATGACCAGATCGAAAATGTCATCCGCAAGGCACCGGATACAGAACAGAAGCTGCGTTTCTTTGGCGCGCTGGCTGCATCACATGACACGGCGTTGACACGACGTACGGTTGCCTTCGCCTATAGCGGGAGCATTCCCAACGGACGTATCGTAAGATCGCTGGCGGTTGTCGCACGTGAAAGCGGACATCCTGACGAAGTCTGGAATATTGTTCTGGAAAATCAGGATGACATCAGGAAACTTCTGGCGCCATGGTCGCAGGAAAAACTGTTGCCCGCAGTTGCGGGAGAAACGGTGAATCCCGATATCGCCAAAGCATTGTTGAGTAATCCGTCCAGCACGTCTTCGCGTGGCAGCCTGATTTCGGCGCGACAGGCAGCAGACAAGATCCTGTCCAATGCGGAGATTTATGCACGTGCGCGGGCGCAACTGACTGAATGGATGCAGGAGAAGAACATTAAATAAAAACAAATATAAACTTAAATAATTTCACTACATTGTGTTGTCTTTTGGCAACTAAAAGTAGTTAATGTTATAGTTTTATACATTTATATTGAACGCAGATGTTTCCGCCTTTGTAATGATATTACCGATAGTTCATGAATCGGCTCATCACAAAGGGGAACTCTATGAAGAAAATAAATATTCCCCTGCTGCATTGCACGTTAATGCAGCAGGGAGAACCTGCCTCTTTGAACAAAAGCAGCATCGGCGCCTATCGGGTCCTGCACCCGTCAGCCACGATGGCCGTCGCCCTGATGGCGACGACATGCGCCGGGCTTTACAGTAATGCTGTCCGCGCGCAGGACAGTGCGACGGCGGTTTCGGCGTCGGCGTCGGCGTCGGCGTCAGGGGGCACGTCGCATGGGCATCATGCCCAATCCGCCACCTCCACGACGCCTGCCCGGACCGTACCGCAGGCAGAGGCAACGCCGGTTGCCACCGCACCGACGGCTGCCACACCTGCACAGGGTGCGGGCACGACCGTGGCCAGCCCGAAAAGCAAGATGGAGGAAATCTATGTCCGGGCGCAGCGCCGCCTGCTGCGTGAAAAAGATTCCCCAAGTGCGGCGACCGTTCTGGGCGAAGATCATATCCGCCAGGCTGGTATCACGGGCAGTATCGTTTCCATCCTGCGTGATGCCCCATCGGTCAATGTCTATTCACAGGGGATCGGTAATAATGAACCGGTCATGTCCATCCGTGGTGCACGTGGGTCAGAGGTTGCCTCCACCCTTGATGGCGTGCCGATGCAGGATCTTCTGAACGGGGGATCGGGTGGCTACCTCAACAGCATCATCGGCGGGCGGTTCAATCTTGATCAGATCAGTGGCGTGACGATCATGCCAGGTGTCGCCTACCCTGCCTCCACGACGTTTGGCACGATTGGTGGCACCATTGATTATCACAGCCTGCGCCCGGCGCAAAAAAGGCAGATTGATATTTTCGGCTCTCTTGGAAGTTATGGCACCTATAACGAGGGCTTCCAGTTCGATAGCGGCAAACTCAATGGCTGGATGGGTGAAGGGATCAATGCCCCGCGCCTGATGATCAAATATTCCAACATGCAGACACGTGGGTATATCGACCATACCCCCGCGCGTTACAACAACATGGAATTTGCTTTTGACAAGCCATATGACGACGGCATGTCGTTGTTCCAGTTAACGGCCCTCTATAATACCGGATCAGGGAAATTCGTGGCAGAGCCATTGCCCATCGCCTATCTGAATGAATATGGGAAATATGCGAATTATGACCCAAGTCAGGCATTCAGTTCGGAAAACAACGATTATTTTACCCTGATCCTGAAAAACGATAAATATATCAATGATTATATTACAGCGGGCGTAACAGGTTTTTACGAATTTTCTGATTCGACCATGGAAAGCTATGCCAATCCCGCAGCTTTTGCGCCCAATGGGGGCAGTGGTGCCTATGACCCGCCCGGCACAAGCATCTTTGCCCAGAACCCGGCAGGTTTTGGTGAGCAGGGATTGTATGGGTATGGGAACCTCTTTTATGACCCTCAGGTCTATACCTATGACGGGGCATCACGTTTTCCCGCCGGTTCCGCCGCCTGTCCCAGCAGTGTCGCAAATATGTGGAGTGCCGCCGGACAGGCCAGCCCGTGCGGATATAATGCGCAGCTTTCGTATACCCGCACCGATACCTACGGCATCCGTCCACGCCTGACGATTACGCCCCCGACAGTGTGGGGCATACAGCAGACCATCAAGGTAGGCGCATTGATTGCAAAGGAAACCGGCAACAGTTCCCCGACATATGCATGGGGCACATCAAATATTCCCCGTACCTCATCAAACCTGATCAGCGGGTATGACGGGGGACCGCAGCGTGTCATGTACCAGGGTTATTTCCAGGATAAAATTGACCTGTTCAAGAACACCCTGCATATCACCCCAGGTTTTGTGGTCGAAGGAACCCAGTCCAGCCTGACGGGCAGCAAGATCTATGGCGGGACAGTGCCAGCCGGCCTTGCATCTAGCGCATATTGCCAACAATACGGATGTGGCACGGGTGCCTATAGCGCCCATAAATGGGATCGTGAATGGCTGCCGTTCATTAACGTGACATATGACCTTGATAAGGTCCTGCCTGCGGCCAAGGGCCTGTCATTGTATGGAAGTTGGGGGAATTCTGCCCTGTATGCCCCGACATCGGATTTTTCGCCCGAAGTCATGGGAAGTGTGCCCAACGCCTCCATCGTTCATATGGCGGAAGGTGGTATCAAGTATAACCGCTCTAACCTGACTGTCTCCATTGATTATTTCTATCAGAAGATTGATCGGGACTTTGGCATGTTCAATTATCAGTCGGGCCCCGATGCAGGCATGTCAATTTATACCAACGCAGGACAGCGTGCCATGAAGGGCGAGGAAATGTCGGTGGTCTATCAGGTCACGCCGCAGATCCAGCTCTTTGGCAATTTCTCTCACCTCAGCGATCATTATAAGGCGACGGCGCTGGAATCCATCTCGGTTCAGGAAGATCAGTTCGGTATTGCGACGAACGGCTCCCCTGTGACCGGTGTACCACAATGGCTGTCGACGATCGGCATTGATTACAACAAACGCAGCATGTTCCGTCACGGCGACGATTTCAATGTACGCTTTCAGGGACAGTATACCGGGCATCAATATACAAGTTATGACCTGACGGGCAGCGAGAATGTCGGCCCGATTCCTGGTATCGGCAGCTATGGAAGCTATGCCTATTATAATGCCACGGCGGGTTCCACGACGTATGACCCACATGGCGGCATCGCGCCTTATATGATCTTCTCGCTTGATCTCAATTACGAAATGCCCCTGAAGAATGCCGGGCCACTCAAGTCCCTGAACTTCGACGTGAATGTCTATAACCTGTTCAATACGTTCTACTGGCAGTACAAATATCGCCAGATTTCCCCCTCTTCATGCGGGAATTTCACCAGCGGTCCGTTCGCCGGACAGGCGGTGAGCAATTATGGCTGTTCCAAGCAGTTCAGTGACGGTCTTCCCGGCCAGCCTGCCAGCGTGACCTTCAGCGTCCGTGCGCGTTTTGGCTGATATCTGGATGGTTGTGACTCTGGCAATCACGTGAAAATTGGCGGGGTGCATCGCGCGGCTGGTTCGTGACGATGCACCTTTTGCCTCTACTCTTATTGTTATGACAACAGACGGTGAAGCAAAACCTATTCAATATGGTATGT
Source organism: Novacetimonas hansenii (assembly GCF_014843995.1). Taxonomy (NCBI): domain Bacteria; kingdom Pseudomonadati; phylum Pseudomonadota; class Alphaproteobacteria; order Acetobacterales; family Acetobacteraceae; genus Novacetimonas; species Novacetimonas hansenii. Next base: position 1,827,757 of record NZ_CP062147.1, read on the forward strand.
AATTTCAATTAACATCATCAAAAAAAGAATGAATGACAGGATGCTGGCAAAGAGGTTCGTGCATAGGTTTGCAAGATCATTATCTTTGGAATGTACATTTCATATTTTATCTTTCGAAAAATATGATATTTTATCGTGAATGTTATTCTGCCGGTTTTGGCTAGGGCTTTTTGGATACAGCAAGCCCTAAAATGAATGTTTTATGTATTTTTTATGACATAAGCATGATGGGTCTGTGGAAAAATATTGTGATAACAGAATGATATCGATCTGTATCTGATGGAATATATTTTTGGGCATTGAATTTATATTTCTGTCTGGATTCAATAAAAGATATAATCAAAAACAACCTTTGATTTTTTTTGAAATATATGAAAAAAATGAATAAGTGAAATGTTAATGACTCGCATTTTCATATGGGGGAAACTTAAAAAAATCCATATGTGAACTTTTGCGTCGGCATGACCATGTGTTGCTTTTTGACCACAAAGCGCGCACGGGTGGTGTGCTGTCTTTTTTCGGCGTTGAATAATCCCTCTTCTGACACTGTAATGATTTTCATCTGAAAAACAGGCTGTGGCGGTCGGCAGGTCCGATTTTATGGGGGAAGCAATGAGCGAAATGTTCCGTACTTTTTCCTCATGCCGCGGCGTGAATATCAACAATATGACGGTGCAGGATCATTGCATGATCCGATACGGCACCGCGTCATGGCTGTGATTGGAAAAAGTCCTCTATGCCAAATATCGTGAGGCGGGAAAAAAATCGTCTGGCTCGTCGGCCCTTGCTGGCAGGGTCTGCGTTTGTGTGGCTGCTGTCGGTCGGTTCTACGGCCGTGGCCGCGACGCAGGGAGGGGCGACCACCCCTTCCAGCACGACTGCCCATCGTCTTCACCGGACGAATGCCCCGCAGGCTGCCAGTACGCATGCTGGCCGCGTGTCCCCTGCCCGTGCGCAGGCCACCGCACGCAGTACTGCCGTGCCGCATTCGGCGCCTGAAACCCTGCAGGTCAGTGTCGGTCGTGTGCATTCCCACGGTGCGGTTCAGGCCGTAACGCGTGAGCAGATGGATCATTTCGTTGAGGGCACAAGCCCCAACCAGATCCTTGCGCTGACCACGCCCGGCGTTAATTTCGCATCGGATGATGCTTTCGGTCTCGATACGGTGGCGAACACCCTGTATGTCCGTGGCTTCAACCAGACGCAGCTTGGTGAAACGCTTGACGGCATCCCGATGGGCGGTCAGGGGTTCCATAACTGGAACGGCCTTAGTGTCGATCAGATGGAAATCCAGGAAGACGTCGCGGGCATGACCGTGTCGCAGGGTGCCGGCGCGCTCGATACGCCGTCTGCGCAGACCCTGGGCGGGGCGCTGACCTATACGACGTCCGATCCTTCGCTGAAGGCTGGTGGACGTGTCGGTCAGACCTTCGGCAGCTATAATGCATTCCGCACGTTCGGGCGCGTCGACAGTGGTGTCCTGAATTCGACGGGCACCCGGTTCTATGCGGCTTATGCGCGCACGGACCAGGATATGTGGAAAGGTTTTGGCGACCAGCAGGAACAGCAGGCTAATTTCAAGCTGGTCCAGCCGGTGGGTGATCGCGGCAAGATCACGGCGATTTTCGATTATTCGAACTTTGCCCAGTACAACTACATGGGGCTGACGAAGAACATATGGCAGAAGATGGGGCGCAACGCGACCTACCTGAAGCCAAACTATGCCCTGTCGAAGCAGTATGCCGGTTACGCGCAGAATGGCGGCGTTCCCTCCAATCTTGAAGGGATACTGTCGAATGACGAAATTGGCGATTACGCCTATGACGGTACACAGACGCAGCGTAACTATCTGTCCGCCATTACAGGCGAATTCCAGATTTTCCCGAACGTAACGTCCAAGACCATTGCCTATGCGCATGTCTCCAGCGGCGATTACAGCGGCAGCAACCCGTTCCTGGTCTCCCCGACCTCGGGTGTGCCGATGGCGCTGGAAACCGGGCATCCTGATGTGCAGCGTATCGGCTTCACGCAGAATTTCTCGATCCATACGCATGGCAACGATATCCAGACCGGGATCTGGTATGAAAATGATGCCTTCAACTATCCCATGCGCATGTATGAGGATGGTGTGGATGCAGCCCACAATTCCAAGAGCGATTTCAAGGCATCGCAGGCGGCGACATGGTATTCTGATTCCTTCAACACCAATACGTTCCAGTTCTATCTGCAGGACACCTATCATATCATTCCGGGTATGACGGTCAGTGCGGGCTTCAAATCCATGCTGCAGGATACGCATGGTGGCACGAAGCTTGATAATTCCGCCAAATATTCCAACTGGGGCACGTATTACAGCCATCCTGCCGATGGCAGCATGACGGCAGCCGATGCATTCCTGCCGCATTTCAATTTCGATTATCACTTCCAGCGGCATCATGAAGTGTATTTCGATATTGCCGAGAACATGCGCGCCTATGACTATGGTCAGCAGAGCAGCTCCGGCACCGTGTGGGGCGGTCTTGGCAGCGCGGCCAATTCGGCACAGAGCGTGTTCAATTCCAACAAGAATACACTGCGTCCGGAGCGGACCTGGAATTACGTCGTGGGGTATCGCTATAACTCCAAGATGCTGACGGCAAGTGCTGATTTCTATCACACCGACTACTATAACCGTCTGGCGACAGTGACGTCGGGTTCGACCGGCAACACATATGGTGCCGTGGCGAACGTGGGTCGTGAAACGATGAACGGCGCGGATGTGATGGCGGCCATCCGTCCGGTTCATGGGCTGGAGATTTCCAACAGCTTCAGCTGGAATAATGCAGTTTATGAAGGCAGCATTCCCGATGGCGGCAGCATGCTGAGCCTGAAGGGCAAGCATCAGGTCTATTACCCGAAGTTCATGTATAAGGCGAACCTGACCTATACGTGGCATCGGGCGATGTTCAACTTCAATGCGACCTATACCAGCCGTCGCGCCATGACCTATACGAACGACCAGTACATTCCGTCTTACTGGACGTCGAACCTGAATGGCAGCTACAACTTTGGCAAGGTCGGTTTTGCGCAGAATATCAAGACGACCTTTGGTATTACCAACCTGTTCAACAAGAACTACATTGGTGGTGTGTATGGCGCCGCGAGTGTGAGTGGCGACGACAACGCCAACCTGTACGTGGCTGCGCCGCGTATGTTCTTCGGTTCGGTTTCCGCACAGTTCTGATTGGCGGTTTCGATGTCAGGGCGCGATCCGGTAACGGGTCGCGCCTTTTTTATTGTGGGAAAGAGACGGTATGAACATGATAATTTAATAAAAATATTCATTTTTAGTGTGTTTATTTTTAAATAATATATTATTAAATATAATAATATAAAAATTTCTAGGAAAATAATATTAAGATAAATAATAGTAAATTTACAAATAACAAACTTTCGTGAATATTTTTTGGGAATATTTAAAAATCTATCCTTTGGGTGGATGTGCAGCCTTAATATTTAAAAATATGGTTACACCAGCTTTGCATACATTTCTGAAAAATTGGTGATGCGGATATGTTGTGCCCTGCCCCGTATCATGATGCGGGGACCGTCATATTGTCACATCTGTGTTTTCTGATGTGAACTTCATGTTTCTTATACGCGTGGATATATTGTCGTGATTCCATTTTGAGGTCAAAATGGAGATGCTTACTCATGCTCTCGAAACGGGGAATACATAATGGCAGGTATGACAGGACGGGCAATGCGCGCCGGACTTTTGGGGGCCACGTTACTGGCGACCTGTGGTGCAGGCATTTCGCATGCCACCCCGGCCGCACAAGGGGCGGGCAGCGTGGTGAGTAACAATTTCGGACGGTGGGGATTTGACCTCGCCGGACGTGATACTTCAGCCCTGCCGGGGAACGATTTTTTTGAATATGCGGATGGTACGGCGGTACGCAATATCGTCATCCCACCTGACATGACATCATATGGCCCGTTCAATGCCCTGGCCGAACTGTCACGGACGCGCGTCAGGAGCATTCTGGAGGAACTGTCCGCCCATCCGGTCGAAGATCCCCAGACAATCGAGCAGAAGCTTGGCACTTTTTATGCCACGTTCCTTGACGAAAAAAATATAGAGAACCGTGGCATTCGTCCCCTGTCCGATGATCTTTCGAAAATTCGTGCGCTGCGCACGATCACCGATTTTGCCACCCTGTCGGGAACTGCTCAGGATGGTTTCCAGTTCACTCCGTTTGCCCTGGGCATCCAGCCAGATGCCCGTACGCCCACGAAATATGCCCTGACACTGGATCAGGCAGGGCTGGGTATGCCGGATCGTGATTATTACCTGAAGCCCGAAATGCAGGCGAAAAAAGATGCCTATCAGGTATATATTGCACAGATGCTCGCCCTGATCCGCTGGCCTGACGCGCGTGGTGCCGCAGGCGCGATCGTAGCGCTTGAGACGGCTCTGGCACAGGCGCACTGGGCGCGTCAGGATATGCGTGATCCAGATCGGATTTATAATCCGATGTCGCTTGCCATGTTGCAGGAAAAAGCTCCCGGATTTGACTGGTCATCCTATCTGAAGGCGGCCCGCATTCCTGATGCCGTGGCCCAGTCGGGGCATATCATTGTGGGCGAACCGTCCGCCATCACGACAGAGGCGCAGATCCTTGCCCGGACAGACATGACGACGCTGCGTGCGTGGCTGGCGTTCCATCTTGTGGATAATGCGGCGCAGGTTCTGCCGCATAATTTTGTCAATGCATCGTTCAATTTCCATGGCAAGACCCTGTCAGGGCAGCCGCAACTGACCGCACGGTGGAAACGGGCGGGACATGCAACAGGCGAAGCCATGGGCATGGCGTTGGGCAAGGTCTATGTCAGCCGGTATTTCCCCGCCCCCTATCGTGACAAAATGGTGGGACTGACGCAGGAACTGAAGGCGGCGTTTCGCATTCGCCTGAAACATAATGCGTGGATGGGCAAGGCCACGCGTAAGGCTGCCATTCGCAAGCTGGACAGTTCTGCGATCCAGATCGGCTATCCCAACAAATGGCGCGACTATACAGGGTTGGTTGTTCATGGCGGCGATGCATATGGCAATTCGGCGCGCGGTGTCGCGTTTGAATGGTCTTACTGGTTGGCCCACCTTGGGCAGCCTGTTGACCGTGACGAATGGGATATGACGCCACAGACCGTTAATGCCTATAATAATCCGGTTTTTAACGAGGTTGTCTTTCCCGCCGCCATTCTTCAGCCGCCATTTTTCAACCCTTCGGCGGATATGGCCATCAATTATGGGGCGATCGGTGGGGTGATCGGTCATGAAATGACCCATTCCTTTGACGATGAAGGTCGTAAATTCGACGAAAAGGGGCAGTTGCGCGATTGGTGGACCAAAAAAGACGAAGAACGCTTCAATCAACTTTCGGCGCGCTTTGGGGCGCAGTATGATGCGTTCGAGGTTCTGCCTGGCGTACACCTGAATGGTAAGTTGACGATGGGTGAAAACATAGCAGACCTTGGCGGCCTGACCCTGGCGCTTGATGCCTATCATGCCTCGTTGAAGGGAAAGAAAGCACCGGTCATTGATGGCATGACCGGGGATCAGCGTGTTTTCCTGGGATGGGCGCAGGTCTGGCGTGAAAAGCTGCGTGATGACACGATCCGCCAGCGCGTAATTACCGATCCGCATTCCCCCCCGCGTGCCCGCGTTAATGTCCCGATGCACAATATCGATGCATGGTACAAGGCCTGGAACGTACAGCCGGGACAGTCTCTGTATATTAGTCCAGAATCACGTGTAAAAATCTGGTGATTTTTTAAAATGGGACTATCAGGATTTCTGGTGCCGGCTTTGGTGGCCTTTGAAAAAATGTTCTGGACGGCATGATGCCCCGATATGGAAGTTTCCGGGAAACTGTTTTTAAAAAGTCATGCGGAATATGGCTTTCTTTAAATATGGTATGAAACAGGAACTTCCATTTTCATCGGAATGTTGCTTCAGGCCCGTTTGTCCACAAAGGACCTGAAAGGCCAGGATTTCGTATCGGGATATGACCGGTACACTATGTTTATGGAGTATGCGTTTTGCGTTCTATCCTGTTTGCAGGCTTGTCAGGACTTGCTGTTTTTGTCGCGATGAATGCGAACGCGCGGGGGGCTGATGCGCCTGCGCCGCAGCCGCGTCCCCTGCCCGCGCCGATACCGGCGGCACGGGATGCGCACATGCCTGGGACCATTGCGCTAAAGGTCGATGGGACAGACCTTGCGCGTCATATCTATACCGTTCACGAAACGCTTCCTGTTGCGTCAGAACTGTCGGCCCACGGGGGGGATTTCATCGTCAGGTATCCGATGTGGGTACCGGGAGACCATGCGCCAACCGGTTCGATCACGCAGTTTGGCGGCCTGTCGGTGCGTGCCGGTAGCCAGAATATCGCATGGGTCCGTGATACGGTGGATATCAGTGCCTTTCATATCCCCATCCCTGCGGGCACAACCACGGTGACACTGGATTTTCAGATCCTGACCCCTGTATCCCCCGATGTGGGACGCGTGGTGATGACGCCCGACATGCTTAATGTGCAATGGAATGCCGTAACCCTCTATCCCGCAGGATATTTTACGCGTGGCATTACCGTATCGCCAACGCTGGTGTTGCCGCATGGGTGGCAGTATGGAACGGCGCTACGTGCCCGTACGGGGGCTGTGTCGGGCGACAGTGTCACATTCCAGGATACTTCGTTTGACCGACTTGTAGATTCTCCGGTCTTTGCCGGGCGTTATTTCCGGCGTTTCGACCTGACGCCGCCACATGGCGTTCCGGTTTCACTTGATGTCGTAGCCGACCGGCCAGAAGAACTTGCGGCGACGGATGCGCAGGTTCAGGTGCATCGTAACCTGGTCGTACAGGCGAATGCAGTCTTTGGTTCCCATCATTATGAACACTATGATTTCCTGCTTGCCCTGACCGAAGAACTTGGCCGCATAGGTCTGGAACATCATCAGTCCAGCGAGAATAGTGGACCGCGCGGCTATTTCACAAAATGGGACAAGACCTTTCCCGTCCGTGACCTGCTTGCGCATGAATTCACCCACTCCTGGAATGGAAAATTCCGTCGGCCGGATGACCTGTGGGCTGCGGATTTCAATACTCCCCAACGCGGGGCCCTGCTGTGGATCTATGAAGGGCAGACACAATATTGGGGTTATGTCCTGGCCGCACGCAGTGGTTTGATGACACCGCAGCAGGTGCTGGATGCGATCGCGATGGTGGCCGCGACCTATGACGGGCGCGCGGGGCGTTTGTGGCGTCCCCTGGTGGATACGACCAACGATCCCGTCATCGCACGACGCACGCCCCTTTCCTGGCGTAGCTGGCAGCGGAGCGAGGATTACTATTCCGAAGGGCAGTTGTTGTGGTTGGAGGTGGATACGCTATTGCGTGACCTGTCGCACGGGCAGCATTCCTTGGATGATGTTGCGCGTCGGTTCTTTGGTGTTGATGATGGCAGCATCGTGACCCACCCCTATCGGCGTGAGGACATGATTGCCGCACTGAATGCAGTCCAGCCTTATGACTGGGCCAAATTTCTGCATGACCGTGTGGATGTTGTAACCCGCCATGCCCCGCTTGAAGGACTGGCACGGGGTGGGTATCGCCTGACTTATGCGACGGAACCCACCGCATACCAGTCCGCGCGCGAAGCCTTGTTGAAGATGCATGATTACAGCTTCTCCCTTGGCTTCTCCCTTAACCAGAAGGGAAAGCTGCTGAATGTCGAATGGAACAGTCCCGCCTGGCAGGCTGGACTGACGATGGACGAGGAAATCGTGGCTGTTAACGGCTTTGCCTTCGACGCGGATACCCTGTCCGATGCCATCACTGCGGCAACCGCGACCGGTGCCGCCCCCATTCGTCTGCTGGTTCGTGCCGGGGATCGTTATACGACGGTTGACGTTCCCTATCACGCGGGGTTGCGTTACCCGCGTCTGGAACGGGTCGCCAATACGCCCGACATGCTCGCTGATATCCTTCGTCCCCGGGTAATTGCACCATGAAGGTGATGAACAGATGGCGGTTGATGGGCGGTGTGCTGATGCTTGCCGCCTGGCAGGGCCACGGTCGGGCCGATACGTTGCAATGTTTTGCCGAAAGTGCGGCGACACAGGGCTATACGCTTGGCATTGCACGTAATGCGATGCTGACCCCCGATGGTCGTGGGGTTATGTTCCTGCGCAGCGGCGCGCAGGATACGGCCCAGCAGCTATGGTATCGTGACATTGCTTCGGGACGCGATGTGGCATTGACGCATGTTGCGGTTGCGAACGAGCATCTTTCGGTTGAGGAAAAAGCCCGGCGGGAGCGGGCGCGCCTGACGATGACGGGTGTGACTGCCTTTGAAATGGCTGATGGCGGGACGATGGCCATTGCCAGCCAGGCGGGGCATCTGCTGCGGGTCAACCTGACCAATCAGGAGGTAACATCGTTGCCGGGGGATGACTGGGGTGCGCCACGCCTTTCCCCCGACGGACGTCATGTCGCGGTTATAAAGGATAATGATGTCCACGTCATCGCGCTTGAAACAGGCAAGGTGCATCGCGTCACCCGCGGGGGCACGGCAGACCTGACCCATGGCGTTGCAGAATTCGCGGCGGCCGAAGAACTGGATCGTCATGAAGGCATGTGGTGGTCGCCTGACAGCCGTTTCCTTGTCTATGAGGAAGCAGACCTGTCCGGTGTGGAAAAACACTATATCGCCGATCCGGAAAATCCGGCGACACCGCCGGTGGCCTTTCGTTATCCCAAGGCAGGCACGCCCAATGCAAAAGTACGTCTTGGCATCATAAGGCGTACTGGTGGCCATACACGCTGGATACGTTGGGATCAGGAGCGTTATCCGTATGTTGTGCGCGTGGTCTGGTCAAAGGAAACCGGGCATCTGTCGATGGTGGTGATGGACCGTGCGCAGGACGAGGAACATGTACTTGACGTCGATCCCCGCACGGGCCAGACAAAGGAACTGTTGTCCGAGCATGATGCTGCATGGGTGAATATCGCCCCTACGGCACGGACGACGGGCCTTCCCCTCCCCTATTGGATGCATGATGGGCAGCATTTTCTGTGGGCATCGGAACGTAGTGGTCGCTGGCAGTTGGAGATGCGGCACGCGGATGGGTCCATGGATCATGTTGTGACGCCATCGGCGTTGCCATTTGCTTCACTTGATGATGTGGATGCGACACGCCATACGATCACCTTTACCGCGACACCGGATCGCATGGGAACCGCAGTGTACCGTGCGGATCTTGCGACGGGGGCTGTCACGCCATTGGCGACGGCGGCTGGGTTGCATCAGGTGAATTTTACAGCCGGTCACCATGACGGCTTCATCGACCGTTTCAATGCGGCGGACGGCAGCCTGAGTGTGCTGCTGCGTGGGCGTGATGGGCAGGTTACAGGTGTATTGCCTGACGTCGCGCATCCCGCGCCTGTGTTCAACATGCAGTTCCTGACAATTGGCACGCGGGATTATGACGCCATGGTCATCCGGCCGGTTAATTTTCGCCATGGGCAGCGCCTGCCGGTTATCCTGTCGGTTTATGCCGGGCCGGGATATAAGGAAGTACTGCGCGCACCGCGCCTGCATGCGGAAAACCAGTGTCTTGCCAATCAGGGATTTATCGTTGTCAGTCTTGATGGGCGCGGGACGCCCGGTCGTGAACGTGACTGGGAACGGGCCATACATAATGACCTGATTGATGCCCCTCTTGACGATCAGGTTGCGGGTGTGACCGCCTTGGGCAAGGCATTTCCTGAAATGGATATGAAGCGTGTCGGGGTTTATGGCTGGTCGTTTGGCGGATATTTCACGGCCATGGCGGTCATGCGTCATCCCGAACTGTTCCATGCAGGCGTGGCGGGGGCGCCACCTGTGGATTTTTCAGATTATGACACTGCCTATACCGAACGTTATCTTGGGCTGCCGGATCAGGATGTATCTGGATACCGTATCAGCAATGTGCTGACATACGCATCCGGCCTGTCACGTCCCCTGCTGCTGATTCATGGGGTGACGGATGATAATGTCTATTTTATCAATACGCTGAAGCTGACACGCGCGTTGGTGACTGCTGGGCGTCCCTATGACCTGATGCTGTTGCCGGGGACGCATATGCTATCTGATCCGACGCTGCGTTCGCATGTTGCGATCGCACGCATGCGGTATCTGAAAGACAATCTTGCCCCCCTGCATCCGATGTCAGGAAAGTAGGAGGTCTGTCCCGGCATGCCGGGACGATTTCTGAGAGGTAACTTATTTGTCAGGAATAAAAGTTTTGCGGCGTTGCTTTGTTTTTCAAAAGTGACGTCTTGCAAAAGATTTTGGGCAACGTTTATTTGAGTGGGTTATTCTATCTAAATTTCACATAATTCTCTGAGAGTCTGACCGAACATAAATTTATTTCAGTTACTTAAGAGGTGCTGATATTCACAGTGAAAACCAGATAGGTTCTTTTGGTTTCTCAATCGCAGTTTATGGTCATGAGGTTGGAGACAATTTGCCCTCCAGCCTCATAAGATTTGATCCCAACGAAGTGTTGTTTTCTGCCAAAAACTACTCAAACCGCTTTTTGAGTCAGGCCCTAAGAGACTGTTTGAAAAGGTAAGTCCGATAAGATCGGGAAATAAGAAAAGTTTTTGGTGAATCTTTTTTCAAAAAGCTTCAAAAGACACTGGATTTTTGAAAAAAAGGCGGCACCCAAAGAACTTTTCTTATTGTTTATCAATGAGTGGTTTTTAAACAATCTATAAACAAGTTGATCGGAGGAATTTTAAAAAAATCCAGTGTTTTGCATGAGGGATAAGGAATGCTTTTTCCGGAAACTCGTGCTGTCCCGTATTTTAAAGCAGTTTTCAACAAACCATTTAAAAACGGGCCAACTGCATTTATGAATGCAGTTGGCCCGGGCCTTATCCATGTTTATCCTGTGATTTGGCCGTAATGGTCGTATTTTGGACCGTCTTTTCCGTCCATCCCCCGCCCAGTGCACGGTACAGCGTGACCAGGTTCTGATATTTAGAAACCAGAACGAAAATCTGCCATTGCTGTGCCTGATAGAGCGAACGTTGGGATTCCAGCGAGGTCAGATATGAATCTGTCCCTGCGTCATAACGCATCTTGGCCAAGCGGTAGGAATCAGCCGAGGACGCGACCAACCTGTCCACCTGTATTCCTTCATCATGATAGGCGGCACGGCCCGCCAATGCATCCGCGACTTCGCGGAATGCGGTCTGGATCGTTTTTTCATAGGCGGCCGCCTTGACGTTCCGTTCCGCACGGGATGCCTTCAGATTTCCGCTATTTTGTCCCCATGTCAGAAGGGGCACCTGCAACTGTGGTGAGACCCCCCACGTTGTTGCTGCCGCCGTAAACAGGCGATGCGGTTGCAGGCTGCTGATTCCGTCGGATGCGGTCAGGGTGATGCGGGGATAGAAGGCCGCCTTTGCTGCACCGATGTCGGCATTGGCAGCCTTCAGATCATGTTCTGCCGAGATGATATCCGGGCGGTGTTCCAGCACATCGGACGGTAGGCCCGGTGGCAGGTCCTGCATCATCGTCTGCTGCCCAAAAGGGCTGGCTGGGGGCAGATTATCGGGGATCGGTGCGCCAATCAGCAGGGTAATCAGGTTCTTGTCCTGCGCCACGCGTCGTTGGGAGTCAGCAAGGAAGGCGGCACTTTGTTCCACCTGCGTTTCGGATTGGCGCAAGGTAAGCTGATCGGCTTCGCCATGTTCGAACTTGGCGCGGATCATGTCGAGCGTCGCCTGCTGTGATGCCTGTGTAGCCTGCGACAGCTTGAGTGCTTCTTGATCGCCTAGCCAGGAAATATAGGCGTTTGCAACCTGCGAAATAATGCTGATCAGCATGGCGCGGGCATTTTCGCGCTGCATCAGTGCATGTTCCGCGGCCTCACGCGACAGGCTGCGGATACGTCCGAACAGGTCGATTTCATACGATGAAAAACCGATACCCATGTTGAAATACTTGAACATCGGCGGGTTGGCCTGCGCATCAAGGCCTGGTGCGAAGCTCAGACCTGCAGCACTGGATGGAGCCTGGAACATGGCTTCGCCATTGCCGCCAATCTGGGGGAAAAGGGTGGCATGCTGGATATCAAACTGCCCCTGCGCACGGCGGATATTGGCTGCGGCTTCGCGCAGGTCGCGGTTTTCACGGATGGCGATGGCAATCAGCGCCTTTAGACGTGGGTCCGTGAAGAATTCCGACCAGCCAAGGTTGGCCGATAGCGTGTTTTGCGCCATCGGCTGGCTGTCACCGCCATAGGTCGGCCAGTTTTGGGAAACTGGCGCGACGGGCCGGTGATAATGGGGGATCATGGTACAGCCCGCCAGCAGCGCCGCAGCGGCACCAAGCGTTATACCATGCAAGGAAAACCTTTTCATTATTGTTCTCTCCCCGCGATTTCTGGGGCTGTGGCGGGTTGCACGCGTTCATTCATGCGGCGCACCTTGAACAGGCGCAGGACCACGACAAAGAATAGCGGCACGAAATAGACCGCCAGTAATGTCGCCGTCAGCATGCCGCCTACGACGGCCGTACCAATGGCGACACGTGCGGCCGATCCTGCCCCCGATGCAATCGCCAGCGGGAAGACGCCGACCACAAATGCGATTGATGTCATCAGGATCGGACGCAGGCGTTCGCGTCCTGCTTCCATGACAGAGTCCTCAAGCGTCTTGCCCTGCTCGAAAAAGGCCTTGGCGAATTCCACGATCAGGATGGCGTTCTTGACCGCCAGCCCGACGGTGGTCAGAAGCCCCACCTGGAAATAAACGTCGTTGGCAAGCCCACGTGAAAGCGTTGCGACAATCGCCCCCAATACGCCAAGCGGGATCACCAGCAGCACGGCGAAGGGGATGGCCCAGCTTTCATACAATGCGGCAAGGCACAGCAGGATAACGATGACCGCCAGTGCATAAAGTGGCCCGGTGGAGGAACCGGACGCAATCTGTTCATAGGACAGGCCGGTCCATTCATACCCGATCCCGGTTGGAAGCTTGGCCAGGATCTCCTTGATCGCCGCGATGGAATCACCCGAACTGAAGCCCGCAGCGGGCTGACCAAGGATTTCAAAGGCGTTGAGGCCATTATAATCCTCGACCTTCTGCGGCCCCATGATCCATGTGCCGGATACGAACGAGTTGAATGGCACAAGGGAACCGCTTGCATTGCGGATATACCATTTGTTCAGGTCATCGGGGATCATGCGGGCGTCGGGTTCGCCCTGGATATAGACCTGCTTGACACGGTCATCACGCAGGAACTGGTTTACGTAGATCGACCCCAGCGCGCCTTCGACCGTGGTGTTGATATCGGCGATGGTCACACCAAGCGCGTTTGCTTTTTCCCGATCAATATCAAGGTGATATTGCGGTGCATCTTCCATCCCGTTGGGACGCACGGCCACAAGGCGATGATCCTTGCTGGCCATGCCCAGCACCATGTTGCGCGCGGCCAGAAGCTTGTCATGGCCAAGGTGTCCCCTGTCCTCCAGTTCCAGGTCAAAGCCACTGGCATTACCCAGTTCCAGCACGGCAGGCGGATTGATGGCAAATATCTGGGCCACGGGGTCGCTCCAGAAATGCATCATGATGCGCATTGCGATCGCGGCAGAGGATTGGGACGCGGACGGACGTTCGTCCCAATCCTTGAGGCGGATGAAGAACGCCCCCGCCGTCTGTCCCTGCCCCGCAAAGTTGAAGCCGTTCATGGAATAGACGGATTCGACATTCTTCCCTTCGGTCTTGAGGATATAGTCCGCGACCTTGTGGTTGATGATTGCGGTCTGCTCCATCGGGGTGCCAGGCGGCATCGTGATCTGACCGAAAATCAGGCCCTGATCTTCGTCCGGCAGGAAGCCGCTTGGCAGCTTCATGAACAGGTACCCCACGCCAGCAGTCACCAGCGCAAAGGCAAGCATTCCAGTGCCGGCATGCCGGATAATGCGGGTCACACCCTTCATGTATCCTGCGGTCATCCGTGTGAAATGACGGTTGAACCAGCCGGCCGGGCCCTTGGTCTTTTCATGCGTGCCGGGTTTGAGCATCGTTGCGCACAATGCAGGGGTAATGACCATGGCCACCAGCACCGACAGCCACATTGCGGCGACGATGGTGATCGAAAACTGGCGATAGATCACGCCGGTCGATCCACTGAAGGCCGCCATCGGCAGGAACACAGCCGTCAGCACCAGCACGATCCCCACCAGCGCGCCAGAGATCTCGTCCATGGACTGTCGCGCCGCCTCCACGGGGGACAGGTTCTTTTCCGTCATGACACGTTCGACGTTTTCGACAACGACAATCGCATCATCCACCAGCAGCCCGACCGCCAGCACCATGGCCAGCATGGTCAGGGTATTGATGGAGAAGCCCAGGGCCGCAAGGATGCCAAACGTGCCCAGCAACACGATCGGAACCGCAATGGTCGGGATCAGCGTCGCACGGAAGTTCTGCAGGAAAATCAGCATCACCACGAACACGAGGGCAATCGCCTCCATCAGCGTGATGATGACTTCCTTGATCGACAGGACAATGAACGGTTCCGTATCAAGCGGATAAACTGTCTTCAGTCCGGGGGGGAAGAATTTCTCCAGCTCCGCGATCTGTTCGCGTACCGCCGTTTCGGTCTTGAGCTGATTGGCGCCCGGCGCCAGTTTCAGTGCCATGCCCGATGCAGGCATGTTGTTATAAAAAGAGTTGGTATTATAGGTCTGTGGCCCAAGTTCCACACGTGCGATATCGCGTATGCGCACCTGGGAGCCATCCTGCTGGACCCGGATAAGGATATTATTGAACTCCTCGGTCGAGGTCAGGCGCGTCGGACCAATGATGGTGGCGTCAAGCCGTGTCCCTGCCCGTGCAGGCAGCCCGCCGAGTTCACCGGACGAGACCTGTATGTTCTGTGCCTGGATCGCGGCCTGCACATCACCCACCGTTACGGCGTATTTATACAGCTTGGACGGGTCAAGCCATATGCGCATCGCATATTCCGCCCCGAACAGCGTATGGTCGCCCACGCCGGTGACACGGCTGAGGGGGTCGGAAATGTTCGATGCCACGTAATCGGCGATATCCGCGCCATTCATGCTGCCGTCGGTGGAGATGAATGCAATCACCATCATGAAGTTCTTGACGGCCTTGGTGATGCTCAGCCCCTGCGCGGTGACTTCGGTCGGCAGCTTGGGCTGCGCAAGCTGCAGCTTGTTCTGCACCTGGACCTGCGCGATATCGGGATTGGTTCCCTGTGCGAAGGTCAGGTCGATTTCCATCTGCCCTGACGCATAGGATTGCGCCGAGATGTATTCGAGGTGATCGAGCCCGAACATCTGTTGCAGGATGGGGCGTACGACGGTGTTGTTGACCGTATCGGCGGATGCGCCGGGATAGGTCACGCTGATCGCGATCTGTGGGGGGGCAATGCTGGGGTATTGTGCGATCGGCAGCGCAAAGATCGACAGTCCGCCCACCAGCATGATGATGATGCCAATCACCCAGGCAAAGACCGGGCGATCAATGAAGAAACGTGAAAGGGACATGACTTTACCCTGCCTTGCCCGCAGGCTGGGCCTCGATGGGGGTTACTGTCGCACCGGGGTGGATCTTTTGCAGGCCCACGGTGACGACCCGCTCCCCGCTTTTGATCCCGTTCGTTACCAGCCAGCTTGTACCGATTGCCTGGGATGTCTGGATCTGGCGTAGCGACACCTTGTTGTCCTGATCCACGACCCACACCTGCGGGTCGCCATGGGAATTGCGGCTGACGGCTTCTTGCGGCACCAGCAGGGCCTGTGGGTCCGTTCCTTCGGTCAGTTGCGCATGCACGTACATCCCCGGCAGCAGCAGCTTGTCCGGGTTGGGCATGATTGCGCGCACCACTACGGTGGCGGTTGACTCATCGACATTGACTTCGGAAAATTCCATCCGGCCTGCATGTTCGTATGGCGTGCCGTCCTCCAGTTGCAAGGAGATGCTGGCGGCATTATCGCCTTCGCGCTGCAGGCGTCCCTGTGCCAGTTCGCGACGGAAACGCAGCAGTTCGGTGGCCGGCAGGTTGACATCGACATAAATCGGGTCAAGCCGCGTTACGATCGCGACGTTATTGCTCTGGTTCGCGATGGCCAGCGCGCCAACCGTCAGGATGGACCGACCGATCCGCCCGCTGATGGGGGCATTCATCTTGGTATAGCCAAGGTCCACCGCGGCGCGTTCCACCTGCCCCTGCGCGGTCAGGATTTCTCCCTGCGCTTCCTTGTCTGCGGCAAGGGCATCGTCATAATCCTGCTGGCTGACGGCATGGGCGCGCAAGAGCGGACCATAGCGGGTCAGTTTCGCATGGGCCGTCAGTTCGGCTGCCTGTGCGCGGATAAGCTGCCCCCGTGCCGAATCATAGGCGGCCTGATACGGTGCGGCATAGATCTGGTAAAGTTGCTGCCCGGCCTTGACATCGCTGCCTTCGACAAACAGGCGTTGTTCGATCACACCGCTGACCTGCGGGCGGACCTGCGCGATTTCAAAGGCTTCCGTGCGTCCTGGCAGGCTGGTATGGATTTCAACAGGCTGCGCCCTGAGCGTCACCACGCTGACCTGCTGTGGCTGTATCGCAGGGGCGGCCGCCTTGCGATTGCAGCCCGCCAGAACAAGCAGGACAGCAACAGGGGCGAGGGCCTGAAAATAATGCTGGCTTTTCACAATCTTGACCTTGCCTTTACAGTCTGTCTCCCGCAGCATCCTGAAAATTCTGTCTCAAGACGTAACATGCATGACGTGCTCGGCGGAGATGGGGTAAAGAAACCACTTGGTTTTCTGATAAACGAAAACTATATCGTCTCCATAGGGCGGTCAAGCCGTCATGATGATGTGGCGCACGTAACTGGGCGAGGTGATGGAAAACAGCAACAGCCATAAATTGAATGAGGCGAGCCAGGCCTTTATGGAGGAAAAGCCCCGCTGCGGACGCCCGCCAGAGATGGAGGAATGCGTGCGGCGGGAGCGTATCCTGGAGGCCGCGTGCAAGGTTCTGCAAAAGCATGGCTATCACGGCGCGTCTATGGACAAGGTTGCTGAATGTTCAGGCATGTCCAAGCGGACCCTGTACAAGATGTTTCCGTCCAAGCTGGAGCTGTTTCAGATCCTGATCAGGGAGCGCCTGTTTGATGTAAAGCCGCAGGTCGCACCGGACGCCATGACAGCGGAAGAGGAACTTTCCACCCTTCTGATCGACCTGGCGTGTACGATCCTGCGCCCTGACCGAATCTCCCTTATCCGCGCAATCATCGCAGAAAGTTCCGAATCAGGGTATGTCCGCGAAATTATGGCAGCCCTTGAGGCCGGGGGCGAGGATAACGCGCTTGAGGCATGGTTGCAGGCTTATTGCAGGCAGCAGGGATATTCCAACACCAATGTCCGGCTCTGGGGCAAGATGCTGTTTGGTATGACCGTTGGGGATTTTTTGTTGCAGGCACTGGGGTGTGCGACACAAGCGCCAACATGCGAAACGATCCGTCATCATACCGGCGTGGCGGTGCAGATCTTTCTTGCGGGGGTGCAGGGCGTAAAGCCGAAGGGCTGAAGGCCCGCCACGACCTTCAGCCCTTTTTCACATAATAAGGTTTGATCCCTGTGATGCGGGTCCGGGTCATTTGATGACCCGGACCGCCATGAGGCATGCCTTGGGGATCAGGCCATGGGATCAGGCCTTGGCCCTTTCGAACAAGGTCGAGACGACCTGTTGTGCTTCTTGCTGGATTTGCCGCAGATGGTCCGCGCTGATGAAGCTTTCAGCATAAATCTTGTAGACATTTTCCGTTCCCGACGGGCGCACGGCGAACCAGCCGTCCTTTGCCGTGATCTTGATGCCACCAAACGCGACATTGTTGCCCGGCGCCTTCGTCAGCTTTGCACGGACCGGCTGTCCCCCAAGTTCCGTCAGATAGGCCAGTTGTTCGGCCGTCACCTTCTTGAGCAGTGCCTTTTGTTCGGGATCAGCCGCCACATCAATACGGGCGTAGAAAGGCGTGCCCAGCTTTTCAGTCAACTGCGTATAGATCTGGCTGGGGTCCAGCTTGGTCTTGGCCGTGATTTCCGCCGCCAGCAGGCCCAGGATGATGCCGTCCTTGTCCGTTGACCATGCGCCCGCATCCGTGCGCAGGAATGATGCGCCAGCACTTTCCTCCCCACAAAAGCCCAGAGATCCGGTATTCAGCCCATCAACGAACCATTTGAACCCGACGGGCATTTCCACGAACTTACGTCCCAGCATGCCGGCGACACGTTCGATCATCGCGCTGCTGACCAAGGTGATGCCAACGCCAGCGTCCCTGCTCCATCCCGCACGGTGTTCGAACAGGTAGGCAATGGCGGCGGAAAGATAGTGATTGGGATTCATCAACCCGGCTGTACGGGTGACAATCCCGTGACGGTCGGCATCGGTATCGTTGGCGAAGGCAACATCGAATTTATCACGCAGGTCGATCAGGCGCGCCATCGCGTAGGGGGATGAGCAATCCATGCGGATCTTGCCATCCCAGTCCGCCGTCATGAAGCTGAAGGTTGGATCGACCTGTTCGCTGACGATCGTTGCATTGATGCCATACCGTTCGATGATCGGTTTCCAGTAATGAACCGCCGCGCCACCCAGCGGGTCGATGCCGATCTTCACGCCCGCGTCCCGGATCGCCGCCATGTCAACAACGTTTTCAAGGTCCGCCACATATGGCGTGATATAATCGTATTTATGGACGTGTGGGGACTTTAGTGCCTGCGCATATGCAATCCGGTGTACGCCTTCCATCTTCGTTTCAAGGAAGGCGTTGGCCTTGTCCTGTATCCATGTCGTGACGTCGGTATCCGCAGGGCCACCATTGGGTGGGTTGTATTTGAATCCTCCATCTTCGGGGGGATTGTGGGAGGGCGTAATGACGACACCATCCGCCAGTCCCGATTTGCGGCCATGGTTATAGGTCAGGATGGCGTGGGAAATGACCGGCGTGGGGGTATAGCCGCCGTCCTGGTCAATCATCACCTCCACCTTGTTGGCGGAGAAAACCTCCAACGCGCTGGCCAGTGCCGCTTCGGACAGGGCATGTGTGTCAATGCCAATGAACAGCGGCCCGGTGATCCCCGCCTGCGCCCGGTACAGGCAGATCGCCTGGCTGATGGCCAGGATGTGATGTTCGTTGAAACTGTTGCTGAGGGAGGAGCCCCGGTGTCCTGATGTGCCAAAGGACACCCGCTGTGTCGGAATTTTCGGGTCTGGCTTGCCTGCGAAGTAGGCGGTCATCAGGCGGGGAATGTTGACCAGGATGGAATCCGGGGCGGGCTTTCCTGCCAGGGGACTGATCTGATTGGACATTGGTGGCTCCGTGAAAGGATTTGGGGGATATCAGGGGCACCCGCTGGGACAATCACGGGAACATCTCTTTGATTCAGGAACAATCTGTAAAGGATGAAATGTCCCCCCGTCGAGACGGGAAATGGCGATGATCCGGTTTTTTCGTGCGATTACGGCGGGCTGCGCAGGATGTGGGAATTATTATGTAAAAAAGCGATGTCGAAATACAACGCTGTGTCTGTTTTGCAACGATTGGCACACAGACAGGCGGTTTAGCTTAAATATGCATGTTCACATCCACATTTCCATAAAGGTCTTCAGGCATCTTTCTCATACGTTATTCATGCGTGGCAGTAATTGACGCAGATCATCCGGCACCGACGGCCTATTGGATGTTGACATGTCACGCCACGCTGTCCGGGTCGTGCTGTTCCGGCTCATGGGCATGGTGTGGATTACGTTGTGCCTGATGGTAGGAAAAAACAGTCTGGAATAATCATTTGATAAATTTATCGGACATTACATTTCAAAAAAATGTTTATTTGTAATTGTTTTTGTTAAATCCATCGAAAATTATGGCATTTCAATATGCTTGCGGATGGATGTTTTGAAATATTTCATTGGCATATTATTTCATATTATTAATACCGTGAGTCGATGAAGTAACTTACAGGCTCGGTATTATTTTTGCCGTTCTCTGGCTGGATATCACTTAACCGTGATTGTCGCACTGTTATGCCCAGGCTGCGTTGCACAAAAACAGACTATTCCATGGTTTTTTCAAATGGGGACATCCAGCGGATGAGTCTTGCCAATCTGCATCCTGCCAGCCCAGTGGAACTGCTCTCGGTTGCATCGGAAATGTTTCCTTTTGTGAAGACAGGAGGGCTGGGCGATATAGTCGGCACCCTTCCCCGCGCCTTATCGGGGCATGGCATCCGTACGCGCACGTTGCTGCCGGGATATCGTGCAGTACTCGCGGGGTGGGAACATGCGCGTTGCGTCGCACGGTTTGCGGACCTGTTGGGGCACAGGGCTGAGATATTGGAAAATATCCTGTATGGGAATGATATTTTCATACTCGATATCCCTGCCCTGTATGATCGCGGGGGGGATCCATATGTTGGTCCCGACGGAAATGACTGGCCTGACAATGACATCCGTTTTGCCGCGCTGTCGCGCGCGGCTGCGTATATCGCACAGGGAATGGTGGAGGGGTATCGCCCCGATCTGGTGCAGGCCCATGATTGGCAGGCGGGATTGACGGCGGCCTATCTGCATTATGACCAGCACGCGGCACCGCCTGTCGTGCAGACGATTCATAACCTGTCGTTCCAGGGATGCTTTCCTGCTTCCACCCTCATGCGGCTGGGCCTGCCTGCGGATGCGCTGCGGATGGAGGGGGTGGAGTATTATGGGCAGGTCGGGTTCCTGAAGGCCGGGATTTACTTTGCCGACTGGATTACGACCGTCTCCCCCACCTATGCACGCGAAATCCAGACGCCAGAAGGCGGGATGGGGTTGGACGGTCTGCTGCGGGCGCGGACGCAGACCCTGACGGGCATACTGAACGGGATTGATACCGATATCTGGAATCCTGAACATGATCCTGATGTGCATTTCCCCTATCGCCTGCGCGATATTGCAGGGCGGGAAGCGAACAAGCGCGCATTTCAGGCGGAATTCGGCCTGCCACAGGACCCGGATGCATTCCTGTTGGGGAGTGTCAGTCGCCTGACGATGCAAAAAGGTGTCGATCTGCTGCCTGATGTGGTGGCGGATATCTTTCGTGATAATATCCAGCTCGTGGTGGTGGGAAGCGGCGACCTATCGATCCAGCGTGAACTTTCCATGCTGCAACGCCGGTTTCCGCGTCGTTTTGCCTGTCATATCGGGTATAGCGAGGCGCTCGGCCATCGGATGCCTGCGTCGGTGGATGCATTACTCATGCCTTCACGCTTCGAACCGTGTGGCCTGACGCAGATGAGTGCATGCCATTACGGCGGCGTGCCGATTGCTGCGCGTGTGGGGGGGCTTGCGGATACCATTGTAGATGCCAACGCGGCGGCCATCGCGGGGAATGCTGCGACAGGGTTCCTGTTTTCACCAGTGGACGCAGGAACGCTGCTGGGTGCTGTCCGGCGCGCGCATGTGACCTTCCGTGACAGGCAGGCCTGGTCCGCATTGCAGCGTAATGCCGTGGCCTATGACGTGTCATGGACACAAAAGGCCGCGCAATATGCAGATCTTTTTCGCACGGTCGTCGCCCGTGCCCGCTTGAAGGGGGACATCGGGGGGAATGTGGTCCCTCTTCATCACATGGATCACGTGGCCGCCGCCCGGCGCAGGATTGCGCGCCAGCCCCGCCTGCGTGCCCCCCTGCCGCGTTCCGGGCAATAATGGATGCGACAGACCGGGTGGAGCACGCAGCGGGGTTTGGGACATGCGGGGATGGTCGAGCAATGCCCAGATTAGATGACAAGATCCTTTATGCCCTGCCGGATGGAACGGATGCGCTGCTGGAGGGTACATGCGGCACCCCATTTTCCATCCTGGGCCGCCATAATGCCGGTGGCGTTGATATCGTGCGTGTCTTTTGCCGCGATGCACGACGTGTACGCCTGCTGATTGGTCGTCCGCAGGGGGGATGGGGCGAACGTGCGATGCGCCGGATTGGGGATACGGGCCTGTATATCGGGTACATCCCCGCCGGTATTTCCTATCGCCTTAAGATCATATGGGCCGATGGGGTGGAGGAAACGGAGGATCCCTATTCTTTTCCTCCGCTGCTTAATGAACGCGAACTTGAACTGTTCCGCAATGGCCATGCCGCCGGGTTGGAACGGATCATGGGGGCGCATCCCCTTCAGGTCGATACGGTGGCCGGTGTGCGTTTTGCGGTATGGGCACCCCATGCGCGGCGTGTTTCGGTCATTGGGGATTTCAATATATGGGACGGCGGACGCCACCCGATGCGGCTGCGTCATGAGGCGGGGATATGGGAAATTTTCATCCCCGGTATCGGGGCCGGTGAACGTTATAAATACGAAATCCTTGACCAGGAGGGGCGGATTGTCCCGCATAAGGCAGACCCGTTTGCACGGGATGCGGAAATACCGCCTGCGACCGCATCGGTCATTGCATCGTCGGCTCCTCCCATCTGGACGGATGCGACATGGATGTGCGACCGCGCACGCCTGCAGGCCGATGATGCCCCAATAACGATATACGAAGTGCATGCCGCGTCATGGCGTCGGCCAAAAGGGGACCCGGCGCTGACCATGTCGTGGGATGCACTTGCATCCGAACTTGTCCCCTATGTCCAGGCGGGCGGGTTTACGCATGTCGGTTTCCTGCCGGTCATGGAACTGCTTTCAGGTGGGGTGTGGGAATGCGCGCCGCTTGGCCTGTTCCGCCCTTCGGCCCGGCATGGCCCGCCAGAGGGGTTCTGCCGGCTTGTCGATGCCTGTCATCGTGCGGGGCTTGGTGTGATCATGGACTGGATACCCGACCGGTTGCCGCCGGACCTGCACGGCATTGCCTGTTTTGACGGCACGGCGCTGTATGAACATCCGCATCCCCACCCGCATGAGCGGTCCGTGCTGGAGGGCCCTCCCCTGTTTTACAACCTTCATCGTGCGGAGGTGCGCGGTTTCCTGATTTCAAGCGCCCTGATGTGGCTGGAACATTGTCATGTCGATGGTCTGCGCGTGGATATGCGTGGCTGTGCGGGGGAACGTCATGACGAAATCATCAGTTTCCTGCGTGAACTGAACGAAGTCATTGCGCAGCGGGTGCCCGGTGCGCTGGTCATTGCATCCGGCGGGTCGACAGGTCCTGATGCCACGGTGCCGGTGTCACGTGGTGGATGGGGTTTTTCGCTGCAATCGTGCACTGCCGTCCCATGCAGGGTGGGTGCCTATCTGGCGCAGGAAGCGCTGTGGCGGGGGGCGCGGCATTTGGACATCATTGCGGCGTCGGCGCAGGCGTTTTCCGGGAAATACATCCTGCGTCCTGCAGATGCGGGTAATGCGGGGGATGTGCCTTCGCTGTTTTCGCAGTTGCCGGGGGATGCGTGGCGCCGGCATGCGGCGTGGCGCATATATCTGTCTTTCCTGTGGGCATGGCCGGGCAGGAAGCTTGTGTTCATGGGACAGGAATTCGCGCAGGAAATCCCTTGGAACCCGGATGGGCAACTGGCGTGGGATGCGGCCTGCCTGCCTTTTGCGGTGGGAACGCAGCGGATGGTGGCGGATATCAATCACCTCTATCGTGCCTGTCCCGCCCTGCATCGTAGAGAGTGCGTCCCTGCCAGCTTTGCCTGGGTCATCGCCGATGACACGGCCAACAATGTCTTTGCATGGATACGCGATGATGGGGAAAGCGCGCCTGTTCTGATTGTATGCAACATGACGCCATCGGTGCGCCACGACTATCATGTCGGTGTGCCCCATGGTGGATACTGGCATGAACTCTTCAATAGCGACGCACGCGAATATGGTGGATCGGGTGTCGGGAATGGCGGCGGCGTCCACAGCCATCCATATGTAATCCATGGATATGCCGAGGCCTGTGTGCTGACGCTGCCGCCGCTTGGGGTGCTGTATCTCTGCATGGCGCGGGTGGCGTCATGACGACGCCCTGGCCAACCACCCTGCATGCGGGCAGGCCCTATCCGCTGGGGGCGACATGGGATGGGCTGGGGGTTAATTTCGCCGTATTTTCCGCACATGCGCAGCGTATCGACCTGTGTATCTTCGATAAGGTGGGACGCAGGGAAGTGGCGCGGATGTGCCTGCCTGAATTCACCGATGAAGTCTGGCATGGCTACCTGCCTGACGCCCGCCCCGGCCTGCTCTATGGGTTTCGTGCCTTTGGTCCTTATGACCCGATGCGCGGACACCGATTCAACCCGCACAAGCTGTTGCTTGATCCCTATGCGCGTGGTTTGCATGGTGCGTTGGTGTGGTCGGATGCATTGTTTGGATATCGTATCGGCGCATCGCGTGGTGATCTGTCGTTCGATCGGCGCGATAGTGGACAGGCAATGCCCAAATGTGTCGTGGGTGGAGAGGCCTGCGCATGGGGTGATGACCACCTGCCGGACGTGCCGTGGGGACAGGCGGTCATTATGGAGGCCCATGTGCGCGGTATGTCCATCCTGCGTGAGGACGTGCCGGTGGCCGAACGTGGTACGTTTCGTGCCCTGTCACATCCGCGCACCCTTGAATATCTGACGAAACTTGGTGTGACTTCGCTTGAGTTCATGCCGGTGCAGGCATTCGCGCGCGACCGGTTCCTGTTGGAACGGGGCCTTACGAATTACTGGGGGTACAGTACGCTGGGATTTTTCGCCCCGCATGCGGCGTACCTGTCCGACGGGTCGCTGCATGAAATGCGGGGCGCCATCCGTCGCCTGCATGCCGCTGGGATCGAGGTTATCCTTGATGTGGTGTACAATCATACCTGCGAGGGAAACGAACTTGGTCCGACGCTGTCGTGGCGTGGGCTGGACAACGCGACTTATTATAGGCTCGTCCCCTCTGACGAACGGCATTTCATCAATGACACCGGATGTGGGAATACACTGAACCTGTCGCATCCGCGCGTCTTGCAGATGGTCATGGATTCCCTGCGCTACTGGGCGACGGAGTTCCATGTCGACGGGTTTCGCTTTGACCTTGGTACGACGCTGGCGCGTGAATCCTATGGCTTTGATCCTTGGGCGGGCTTTTTCGATGCCCTGCGACAGGACCCGGTGCTTTCACGGCTCAAGCTGATTATGGAACCGTGGGACCCGGGGCCGGGTGGGTACCAGCTTGGCAATTTCCCGCCCGGTTTTTCGGAATGGAATAACCGTTTTCGCGACACGACACGGCGCTTTTGGCGCGGTGATGCATTGCAACGTGGGGACATGGCCGTGCGTCTGTCGGGATCGGGGGATCTGTTCGACCGTAGTGGCCGACGCCCCTACGCTTCCATCAATTTCATCACTGCGCATGACGGTTTCACCCTGATGGACCAGGTCAGCTATTGCGCACGGCATAATGAGGCGAACGGCGAAAATGGGCAAGACGGCCATGCTGATAACCTGAGTGCGAATTGGGGGATGGAGGGGCCGACCACCGATCCCGCCATCATGCATGTCCGTACCCTGGTGCGCCGTGGCATGCTGGCGACGCTGCTGCTGGCGCAGGGTACGCCCATGCTGCTGGCGGGTGATGAAATCGGGCAGACGCAGCAGGGTAATAACAATGCCTATTGTCAGGATAACGCGACAAGCTGGCTGGACTGGTCCCTTCTGGACCATCCGCAGGGGCATGAGATGCGCGCCTATGTCGCAAGGCTGACGGCCCTGCGTCGCGCGCATCCCTCGGTGCGGGGAGATACGTTCTGGCATGCCCGGCACTGCCCTTCCCCCGATATCACGGATATTTCGTGGCATGCCGCTGATGGGACGGCTATGACACCGGAAAAGTGGAACGACCCAAACGATCGTATTCTGGGCCTGCGTCGCGCATGTCGCTGTCCGGGGGATGCGACGGATATTACGTTCCTTGTGCTCAATCCCGGGTTGCAGGAAGCCATCTGTACATTGCCCGAACCCGAAGGTGACTGGCTGTTGCTGCTTGACAGCGCCGACCCGTTTGGGCCGGGCATGGGGATGGCCGTTTCCCGAACCTTCAGGGTCGCGGCATCTTCGGTCCAGTTCATGTCCTTTACGCCGCGTAGCGTTGCAAAAGAGAGGCTATCATGAGCGAACGCCATGCCTATCGTTGCACGATGGGGGCTACGTTGCTGGACCCGTCACGGACACTGTTCCGCCTGTGGGCGCCCACCTGTACCGAGGTTTCCCTCCTGCTGGAGGGGTATCCCGATCTGCCGATGCATGTGGCGGCCGGGGGGTATTTCGAATGTATCGCCCCGGTGGGGGCCGGGGCGCGGTACCGTTATCGTGTTGGTCCTGATCTGATCGTGCCCGATCCCGCATCGCGGGCGCAACCCGACGATGTGCATGGACCCAGTATGGTGGTCGATCCGCGCGCCTTTGAATGGCGCAGTACACAATGGAATGGGCGCAACTGGGAACAGGCTGTCATATACGAAGTTCATGTCGGTATTGCAGGTGGGTTTCGTGCCTTGTGCGATGATCTGCCACGGATTGCGGCGCTGGGCATTACGGCCATCGAACTTATGCCATTGTCGGAGTTTCCGGGCGGCCGGAATTGGGGATATGACGGGGTATTGCCCTATGCGCCGGAGTCCTCCTATGGGACTGTGGATGACCTGAAGATGCTGGTTGATACCGCGCATCGTATCGGGCTGATGGTTTTTCTGGATGTTGTTTATAACCATTTTGGCCCCGACGGGAATTACCTTGCCCAATATGCCGCGCCGATGTTTCGTGCCGGATCGCATACCGCATGGGGGGCCGCGATTGATTTTCGCATACCGCAGGTGCGGACATATTTCTTGGATAATGCGTTATATTGGCTGATGGAATATCGTTTCGACGGGTTGCGTCTGGATGCGGTGGATGCGATCCCGGAACGGGACTGGCTTGTCGAATTGCTGGTGCATGTGCGCGCATGTGTAGAGCCGGGGCGGCGGGTGCATCTGATGCTCGAAAACCGAAATAATGATGCCGATCTGTTGCGGCGTGGCTTTGATGCGCAGTGGAATGATGACGGCCACAATGTTCTTCATGTCCTGCTGACTGGGGAACATGAAGGGTATTACGGGAATTTTCAGGCCGGAACGGCATGTGAACTGGCCATGGTGTTGCGCGACGGGTTTGTATTCCATGGACAGGTCGAACCCGTAACTGGCCAGCCACGAGGCAGCCCGAGTGGCGACCTGCCAGCCACAAGTTTCATTTTATTCCTGCAAAATCATGACCAGATCGGGAATCGTGCCTTTGGGGAGCGGCTGGACCGCCTGGCAGACCCCCGTGCCCTGCTGGCAGCGTATGCGCTGCTGCTTCTGTCGCCACAGATCCCGATGCTGTTCATGGGGGAAGAATGGGGCAGCACCCGTCCCTTTCTGTTTTTTACCAGCCATAACGCAGCACTTGGCCGGATTGTGCGTGACGGGCGGCGCGCGGAACTGGCGGCATTTTCGCATTTTTCCGATCCCGCCGTGCGCGAAACCATTCCCGATCCCAACGATCCCGCAACGTTCGAGGCCAGTTGCCTGCCAAAATCCGACCGTCAATCGGCGCGCGCGCAGGACCGGATCAACCTGATCACACATCTGCTTGCACTACGGGCGAAGTGGATTGTCCCACGCCTGCGGGATGCGCATGCGCTTGATGCCCGGGCGATCGGGCAGGCCGCGGTCATTGCGCGATGGCGCATGAACGACGGCGCGGTCCTGACAATCATGCTCAATCTTGGTCCCCACGCGCAGGCCGACATGCCGCCCTGCGCCGACAGGCTGGTCTATGCCCATCCCCCTCCCGATAGGGGGAAAGGTACACCCGTGGTGCTGTCGGGCTATGGTGTCATGGTCTTCATGACGGGGGACGGCCATGGATGAGCGTACGCTCTGCGGGCGTGCCCGTGCCCTTGGGCTGAGCCGTCGTTGGCGTGATGCGTCGGGGCGGATGCATCACGTGGGTGATGACAGCCTGCGTCACCTCCTGCGTGTCCTGCAAAAGGAGGAAGCCGCCCTGTGTGACGCCCCGCTTCTTCCGTCCCTGGTGGTAACGGAGGTCGATCGTCCCACCCCCCTGCCCCTGGCGGTGCTCCGTGGCACGGGCGGCTTCCGGCTGGAGCTGGAAAATGGCGGCAGTGTCGAAGGTTTTCTCCATCCGCGTGATGAAAAGAGCTGCACATTGCCTGCCGTGACATTGCCCGGCTACCATCGGCTGTATCTGCGTGATGCCATGACGACACTGGCCGTGGCGCCCGCGCGCTGTTGCAGTGTGGCGATGCGGGCGGGACGCCCCGATCCGCGCCTGTGGGGGGTGGCGGCGCAGGTCTATGGCCTGCGTATGCCGCGTGACGGTGGGATTGGTAATTTCGGCGCGGTGGAATCACTTGCACGGCAGGCGGCGGCACAGGGTGCGGATGCACTGGCGCTAAGTCCGGTCCATGCGATGTTTGCCGCCACATCGGGACAATACAGCCCCTATTCCCCCTCCAGCCGCCTGTTCCTTAATGTCCTTCTGGCGGACCCGCTATGTATCTTTTGTGCCCATGACATCACCATGGCCATGCATGCGCAAAAGGATACGGTCGATCAGCTGTCGCATCTGCAGGACGCGGTACTGATTGACTGGCCACTGGCAGCACAGGCCCGGCTTCGCCTGTTCCGTTGGCTGTATGATCGTATGATTGCACCGGCCCCCCCCGCCGCCATGACCGAATTTATAACAGCAGGGGGAGAGGCCCTGCGACACCATGCCATATTCGAAGCATTACATGCGCAGGAAACCCGCAAGGGGCCGCATGGGGGCAACTGGCGCATGTGGCCACCCGCCCTGCGTTGTCCCGACAGCGAAGAGGTACGTAACTTCGCACGGCTTCATGCCGTGGATGTTGCATTCCATGGATTTTTACAGTGGATGGCGGCCACCAGCCTGCGCCGTGCGTGCGAAGGTGCGCGTGGCGCAGGTATGAAGATCGGCCTCATCATGGACATGGCCGTCGGCGTCGATCCGGGTGGCAGCCAGTGCTGGGCGCAGCATGAGCAGTTCCTGACGGGCCTGTCGATCGGTGCCCCCCCCGATATGCTCAGCCCCTCCGGGCAGAACTGGGGCCTGACCAGCTTTTCACCCATAGGCCTGCGGCATCATGGTTATGATGCGTTTATCCAGACATTGCGTGCGGGATTTTCCCATGGCGGGGGGCTGCGGATCGACCATGTCATGGGCTTGCAGCGGCTGTGGATCATTCCCGAAGGAGGAAGCCCGATGGACGGGGCCTATCTCGCCTTTCCGGGGGGGGATCTTATGCGCCTGATCGCGCTGGAATCCATGCGGCATGATGCCGTGGTGGTGGGCGAGGACCTCGGCACGGTCGCCCCTTCCTTTCGCCGTGACGCGCGGCGGCATGCCATCATGGGGATGAGCGTGTTGTGGTTCCAGCGCGATGTGGATGGCGCATTCATTCCCCCATGTGAATGGACGGCGGGTTCAGTTGCCATGACCTCCACCCATGACCTGCCCACTGTGGCTGGGTGGTGGCTGGGAACCGACCTTGACTGGCGTGAGCGCCTGCAGCAGGCCGCTCCACGCCAGTGTCAACGCACCACGATACGGACACAGCGCCAGACGGACCGAAAGGCCCTATGGTCCGCCCTGATCGCGGCACGGGGGATGGGACATTTCCCGTTACCACCCGTGACGCCTGAAGGGGCATCGCTGGTGGTGGATGCAGCCGCGCATTTTATCGGGACATCGGCAGCGGAACTGGCGATCCTGCCGCTGGAGGATGCGTTGGGCCTGGTGGAGCAGCCAAACCTGCCCGGCACGGTCGATGGCCACCCCAACTGGCGCCGCCGGTATCCCCCCTCCACACATCCTCTTCTGTCACGTCCGGACGTTTCCCACCGGCTGGCCCTGCTGCGCAAGGGACGCGATGTCATATGAACGAACTGCGCGCAACCGTCAGGGTGCAGTTGCATGCGGGATTTACACTCGATGATGCAGCAGCACAGGTTCCCTATTTTTCAAGGCTGGGGATCAGCCATGTCTATGCCTCGCCCATCCTCATGGCGCGACCAGGATCATCCCATGGGTATGACACACTTGATTACGGGCGGGTAAATCCCGAATTGGGGGGGCGTGATGCGCTGTGCCGCCTTGTTATGCGCCTGCGTGAATATGCGATGGGGCTGATTGTCGATATCGTGCCTAATCACATGGCGGTTGGTGGTACAGGCAACCGATGGTGGGAAGATTTGCTGGCATGGGGCCGGGCCAGTCAGTACGCGCATTATTTCGACGTGGACTGGGACGCCTTCGCCCCATGGCTGCATGGGCGTATCCTCGCCCCCTTTCTGGACCGTCCTTATGGCACGGCGCTGCGTGATGGCGTGCTGCGCCTTGTGTATGAGGCGGAAACGGGGATGTTTTTCATCCATCATCATGATCATCGTTTTCCTGTCTGTCCGCGCCATTATGCTGCCCTGCTGGACAGTGCGGGCGCCCCGCATGCGTTGTGCGATGCCCTTGGGGAACTGGCGCCCCTGCGTGGGGCGTGCATGACGGATGCCCCTGCGCTGTCCCGGCTGGCACAATGGGGAAAGACGCCGGATGGGCGGGCCGCGATCGCGCGGGTTATGGAACAGCATGATACGGTTACAGCCTGCGGGCGATCGGGCCTGCATGACCTGCTGGTGCGGCAGGCATACCGGCTTGCTTGGTGGCGTACGACGCCTGACCTTATCAACTGGCGGCGATTTTTTGATATTACCGGTCTCGCTGCGTTGTCTGTCGAACATGATGATGTGTTCGATGCCGTGCATGGCCATATTGTCGCCCTGTATGCGGACGGCCTGATTGATGGGGTGCGGGTGGACCATGTGGATGGCCTGACGCAGCCCCGATCCTATTGCCGGCGCCTTCGGCAGCGGCTGATGGCCGTGCAACACCTGCGGCCTGCCATGGCGCCGCAATCTCTTTCCATTCATGTGGAGAAGATCCTTCATGACCGTGAACACCTGCCCGCATCGTGGCAGGTGGATGGAACGACCGGATATGATTTCATGGATCAGGTGTCCGCCGTGCTGCATGATCCCGCAGGAACCGCGACCCTTGACGGATTGTGGCGTGACCATGCCATTGAAGACCCGACATTCGCCACCACGCAACGAAAAGCGCGTGTTCAGGTGCTTAATGACGCGTTTGCCGCTGAGCTGTCACGTCTGCGGACGCACCTGGGCCACATTGCGCAATGCAATGTTGATACCCGTGATTACAGTATGGGCCGGATTGGAATGGTCCTTCAGGCCTTGCTAGTGGAATTTCATTCCTATCGCACGTATTTTTCCGATGATGGGTCTGGTGGGCCTCAGGCCGACCATATCGTCCTGAGGGGCGCAGTGCGTGAGGCGCGCAGGCACCTGTTGCCTTCATGTCATGAAATGCTCGATTGGATTGTCGACACGCTGGGTCAGGCAGGCCCGCGCGATGGTTCCATTCGCGTGGCGCAGCAGCAGTTTGAACACCTGACGGCTCCCCTTGCTGCAAAGGCCGTGGAAGACACGTCCTTCTATCGATATGGACGTCTGCTGTCGCGTAACGAGGTCGGGTCCGATCCTGGGCGTATTTCCCTGTCCTGCGCACAGTTTCATAAGGATAACCTGCATCGGTACAAGGCATATCCCGCCACCTTGCTGGCCACTGCGACGCACGACCATAAACGCGGTGAGGATGCGCGCATGCGTCTTGCAGTCCTGAGCGAGGTTGCACCGCACTGGCGTGATCTGGTCAATCGCTGGATCATCGGTAATGCGCATCTGCGTCAGCGGCGCATGATACCCGACCGTGCGGATGAAATGATCCTGTATCAGTCGATGCTCGGCGCCTGGCCACTGGAGCCATGGCCGGATGCAGAGGCGCGGCAGGTGTTTCACGACCGGATCGTCGCATGGCAAGTCAAGGCATTGCGTGAAGCAAAGCGTCATACCAACTGGATCGATCCTGATGCAGAATATGAAAGGGGCTGTCGGGAATTCGTGGGACGGCTGCTTGACCCGCATGTTTTTGGTGCATTCATCGCAGAGATGGATGCAATCGTGGCGCGCATTGCGCCAGCCGCAGCGGTGAATTCCATAACACAGGTCGTGCTGCGCCTGACGCTGCCCGGTGTGCCGGACCTGTATCAGGGAACGGAGTTATGGGATTTTTCACTGGTAGATCCCGACAATCGGCGGCCTGTGGACTTCACATTGCGCCAAACGCTGATACAGCATGATACGTCCCTGCGCAGGCAGGCCGCGCAATGGCGGACGGGAGGGGTGAAGATGCATCTGATACAGCGTTTGCTGGCGTTTCGTGCACGATATCCCCTTATGTTTTCGAAAGGCACTTATGAACCGGTGGAGGTGTCAGGGCCTGCTGAACAGCATGTCATCGCATTCCTGCGCCGCGAGGGAGGGAATGTGCTGCTTGTGGTTGTGGTGCGTTGCGTCTGGGGGCTTGTCCCCTCCCCGCACGACCTGAGCCTTGATGCCCCGACGCTGGGACAGACCTATCTTTCTCTCCCTGTCTCCGGGAATGGGGAATGGCGCAGTATTCTGCATGAAAACAGGACATATCCGCAGGATGCGCGTCTTTCACTGTCATTCCTGCAAGATGGCATCCCTGTTGAATGCCTTGTTCAGGCGCAGGGCGGTTTTTCGTAAGGTAAGACCCGGAAGATATTGATAATACGCATTAAATGATTTGATATCAGAACAAAAAGCCAGATACAGTAAAGTTTCCGGCCTGTATTTATTTTCTTCAAAAATAAAAGTGTTCGGGCCGGTTCCTGTCCGGTCCTGAAATAAGCTGGATTTCAGCCGACGTTCAAATTATGTTAATTTTATGGCAGACGCCCCAATGCCGGCGCGCCAGATTGGATTTATGTCAAAATATCTTACGGTAACGTCCACATGACACCTGTTTCCTGATGGATGCGGGGCGGCTTGTGGCGCATCTCTCGACAAGATCAGGACCGTTTTGGTTCAACCCGACATTGATGGGGGGCAGTCGTGCGTCGCGAAACAGAACTTGATGCCGTGCGTGGCATTGCCGCGCTGATTGTCATGTTTTTCCATTTCTGGTTGATTATTCCAGATGAATGGAAATCACATGCGTATATTACGCATATGGCGGGGATATCCATTACCCCCGAAATCCTTTTCCATTTCACCCCCCTGCGCCTTCTGGTATCAGGATCAGGTGCTGTGGGGCTGTTTTTTGTACTGAGTGGATATGTGCTGTCCCTGTCTGTGGCACGACAGAGAATGGCGTCCTATGGGCGTTTTGTCATAAGGCGGATATTTCGGATCTACCTGCCTTTTGTCGTCGTCATCCTTTTCAGCGCCTCTCTCCTGCCTCTTGTCAAAACGGCGCCACTGCATGGGGTTAGCCAGTGGTTTGCAAACGAGCCATGGTCCGTTTATCCCACAGAACAGGTGATCATGGGCCATCTCATGATGATCGGCACGGTGCCGTTGGTCAGCCTCGATAGCCCGATCTGGTCCCTTATTATCGAAATGCGGGTATCCCTGATATTTCCAATCCTGTTTATCCTTATGGAAAAATACAGGAGTGAGACACTGACCGGTGTTGTGGCTGCGTATTTTTTCTCTAGCATTTTTCTGAACCGCCTGGGGGAAAACCCGCCTACCACTTTCATGCACAGCATTTTGTTTACATTCGAATACCTGCCACTTTTCGTGGTGGGCATTCTTTTTTATCAGTTCAGGGAGCAGATACGGGGGTTTTATGGTTCCACATGGCCAGTTATTCGCAATATTGCCCTGCCACTGGCGGTCCTGTTGCTGGGGACGCCCACCATCGGGCCGGAAAATGCCGTCGGGATCATGAAAAACCTTATATGGATCGTCTGTACGATCGTTGGATCATGCGCTGTAATCTGCATCGCACTGCATAATGAAAAAATCTCTCTTTATCTTCAGAAATCACATATGCAGGGCCTGGGTCATATTTCATACAGCCTGTATCTCAGCCATATGGTGGTCTTGCTGGTCATGGCTTATACCTTGCTGCATCATATGTCCCTGTGGGAATGGGGAATGCTTGCACTGCCGACCTGCTGTGTGGTTGCAATGGTCTGCTTCTGGCTGGTGGAATCGCCCTGCATGAAGGCTGGCTACTGGTTGACACGACGCAGGTACCTCAAACCCGGACTTGTGGGATAAAACAGCCAGGTGGGTTGGAAAACCGCCGGATGATACAGGACGGCAGGTTCCGCAACCGCCTTTTGCCAAAAGCAAAAGGCGGTATTTCCATGCGGATTCCCGTGCAAGGCGAATGTAAAATTCATGATATATGAAGGAGCATAAAAACTTTTATCACGAAAAAGACTTTTTACATGCATGACAGGAGCATCGTGCCATGAAAAAAGTCTGCTTCCTTCTCGCTGTATTATTATGTTCGTCTTCTGCCGTGGCGCAGTCATTGACGGAAAAGACGGGACTGAATTCCGTGTTTGGCGTGGCGCCCGCAACTGCGGATTTTCTCAGGGAAGCGGCCATCAGTGACCAGTTCGAAATCCAGTCCAGCCAGCTTGCGCAGGAGGAGCATACGGCGTCGTTGCAGGGCTTTGCATCGCGTATGATCACCGATCATCAGGCAACATCGGGACAATTGCAGGAAATGGTGCAAAATGGCGATCTGCAGATTGACCTTCCCACTGCACTCGACAGTTCGCATCAGGAGATGCTCGACAGGCTCAGGAAACTGCACGGTAATAATTTCGTGGGACGCTATCGCTCTGATCAGATCAGCGCACATGAAAGTGCGATTTCCTTTTTCCAGCGTTATGCAGATAGTGGGGATAACATGAAACTGAAAAGCTGGGCTGTAAAAACATTGCCAATCCTGAAATCCCATCTGGAAATGGCACGCGCCCTGCCGCAATAAAGGGGGAGTGGAATATCTGAAAAACGAGCATATGGACCAGTCTGCGCCCGATCAAGACCATCCTGCGGGCTTTTCTTCCCGTGATTATGAACGTCGCATGGCGTTGCTTGTCCGCAGGCTTCCTGCGCGGATACAGGGCCTGATACACAGGTTGCGCCGTCCGTCCGCGCGGTGGGTGCGGGTGCCGGTTGGTATCGTGCTGGTTCCGGCAGGGTTTCTGGCGGTATTGCCTGTTTTTGGTCTGTGGATGACGCCGCTCGGGCTTGTCCTGCTGGCAGAGGATATTCCGTTTCTACGTCGGGTCATGGCGCGCCTCCTTGCATGGATCGAGCGACGTCATCCAGGCTGGATGGGGCTGCCTAAAGCACGCGGTGCCCCGCCACCGTAAACACTGTTTGTCATATCATCGGCTGTACGGGATCAGCAGGCCATGCCGCATGGAAGCCCCCTTGTCACGATCCTTGTCATTGGTCTCAGTCTTGCCTTCGTACTCGGCACGATCGCAAACAGGCTCAGATGTTCCGTGCTTGTCGGTTATCTGCTGGCGGGTATCGCCATTGGCCCGTTCACTCCTGGTTTTGTGGCGGATCAGGATCTTGTGCCCCAATTGGCGGAAATTGGCGTTATCCTGCTGATGTTTGGTGTGGGGCTGCATTTTTCCGTCAATGACCTCGTCTCCGTCAGGGCCATCGCAGTTCCTGGCGCCGTGTTGCAGGTCGTCATGTCCACAATATGTGGCATGTTCCTGGCACGACTGCTGGGCTGGTCATGGGGAAGTGGCGTGGTTTTCGGCATGACCCTTGCCATCGCCAGTACGGTCGTGCTGCTGCGGACGTTGCAGGAACATCGCCTGATGGACACGCAACGTGGGCATATCGCCATCGGCTGGCTGGTGATCCAGGACCTGCTGACGGTGATGGTTCTGGTGCTTTTGCCGGTTATGGCGCCGTTGCTGAAACATGATCCGCATGCAGCCATGGTCGGTCCGTGGCAACTGATCATCGCGGTCGGGCTGACGATTGGCAAGGTCGTGGCTTTTATTGCCCTGATTCTGGTGGTCGGGCGACGGCTGATCCCGATAATGCTGCATTATGTCGCGCATACCGGTTCACGGGAACTGTTTCGCCTGTGCGTGCTGGCAATTGCACTGGGTGTTGCCCTGACGGCGACGGAAATCTTTGGCGTTTCCTTTGCTCTGGGGGCGTTCGTTGCAGGCATGGTGTTGAGTGAGTCGCCGCTGTCGCAGCATGCGGGGGCGGAAACCCTGCCGTTGCGCGATGCCTTTGCCGTGCTGTTCTTCATTTCGGTGGGAATGCTGTTCAATCCCGTCATCCTGTTTCGCTATCCCCTGCCCTTGCTGGGTACGTTGGCGGTCATCATGGTGGCAACGCCATCCCTGACGGTCGTGATCCTGCGTATCCTGCGCCAGCCATGGCGGACAGCCCTGTCGGTCGGTGCAGGACTGGCACAGATCGGAGAGTTCTCTTTCATCCTTGCCGCCCTTGGGGTGCAATCGGGGGTGCTTGCCGAACGTGCGCGCGACCTTGTGCTTGGTGCGTCCATCATATCCATACTGCTTAACCCTGTCCTTGTTGCGGTCATCAACCGGATGAACGACCTGCTGGACCGACGGGCGCGCCTGCGCACTGATGGCACGGAACGTGAAAGCCCTGTTGCAGGATTACGGGGGCATGCCATCCTGATCGGGGGTGGCCGGGTCGGTGCCCTCGTGGCGGAAGGGCTGCGTGCGCATGATGTCCCGTTGCTGGTGGTGGAGGAAGCGGACACGCAGGTAAAGGCATTACGTGGGCGGGGGATCGACGTGATGCTGGGCAATGCGGCGGACCCCGGGCTGTTGCCGCTTGTGGGGCTGGATCGTGCCCGTATCCTGATCGTGGCCATTCCCGATGCGTTCGAGGCGGGGGAGATCATCCAGCAGGCGCGTGGCCTCAACCCCGAAATCGATATCGTTGCACGTGCGCACTTTGACAGTGCTGCGAACTATCTTTTGGAATATGGCGCCAGTCTGGTCATCATGGGGGAGCGCGAGATCGCACGCGCGATGCTGGATTATGTCACCCATGGCGCCACGTCCGGCAGCCGTGTTGATCCTTCGAGCATGTAAGGACCTTTTCATGTCCCCTACTCCCACCATCACGCATCCGATCGAAGATTATGCCATGATCGGTTCCACCCACAGTGCCGCGCTGATCCACCGTAACGGCACTATCGAGTGGCTGTGCATGCCACGTTTTGATTCCGAGGCGATTTTCGCCTCTCTCCTCGGTACGTCTGAAAATGGGGAGTGGGCGGTACGTGCCACCGATCCGGCGGCACATATCACGCGTCGTTATGTTCCTGATACGATGATCCTTGAAACCACGATACAGACGGTGTCAGGGCGTGCCGTCGTGCTTGATTTCATGCCGACACCCGTTGATGGCGATCTTCATGAACTTGTCCGCATCATCCGTGGTGTCGAAGGACAGGTCGATTTTTCCGCCGAACTGCGCCTTCGTTTCAATTATGGCGCATGGATTCCCTGGGTGGAACGGCGCGAGGGGGCGATCTTTGCCTTTGCCGGACCGGATGCCATCCGCCTGAGCAGTAGCGTTGACCTCAGCAACACCAACTTTTCCACCACATCGGAATTTACCATTGTTGCGGGGCAAAGTGTGGCCACGACACTGGAATGGTTCCCCTCACACAAAATACCGCCCCTGCCGCGTGATCCTTACGCCCTGTTACGCCATACAGAGGCCCAGGGACGGCTGTGGGCGGCGCAGTGTACCTATGACGGTCCTTATGCCGAGGTTGTGCGACGCTCTCTCATGACGCTCAAGGCGCTGACCTATCAGCCGACCGGTGGGATTGTTGCGGCCCCTACGACCTCCCTGCCCGAAGATCCCGGTGGGGGGCGTAACTGGGATTATCGTTATTGCTGGCTACGTGATGCGGTCTGGACGCTGCATGCGCTGACGGTATCGGGGTATATGGAGGAAGCAAGCGCATGGCGATGGTGGCTGATGCGCGCGACCGCTGGCGCGCCAGACGGGTTGCAGGTCATGTATGGCCTGCATGGAGAGCGCAGGTTGACGGAAACCACGCTGGACCATCTGGCGGGATACGAAAACAGCCGTCCTGTGCGCATCGGAAATGCGGCGCATGAACAGCTCCAGCTTGATGTCTATGGCTCTTTGCTGGGTGCATTCGATGCGGCGCGACGTGACGGGCTGGCGGACATGGACGCGGTATGGCCGTTGCAACGTTCGATCGCCGACCGCCTGCTTGTCCTGTGGCGTCAGCCGGATTCCAGCCTGTGGGAGGTACGTGGCCCGAAGCAGCACTTTGTTTATTCCAAGATGATGTGCTGGTTTGCGTTTGACCGCACGATTGCCAGCGCTGTGGATTTCGGGCTTGAAGGCCCGGTTGACGCCTGGCGTGCGGCGCGTGAGGAAATCCATGCCGAAATCTGTGAAAAAGGGTTCGACGTGGCCAGTAACAGTTTCATGCAGTATTATGGCGCGGACCGTGTAGATGCCTCCTTGTTGCAGATCCCGCTGCTGGGTTTCCTGCCGGCAGATGACCCGCGCGTGCAGGGCACGGTTGCCCGGATCGAAAAGGAACTGCTGCATAACAATGTGGTCTATCGCTATCTGCCCGAAGGGGTGACGGCCGATGGGCTGGAGGGACGGGAGGGCGCGTTCCTTGCATGTAGTTTCTGGCTGTGTGATGCCTATATCATGTCCCGTCGCATGGAGGAGGCGCGCATCCTGTTTGAACGGTTGCTCTCCTATGGCAATGACCTTGGCCTTTTTGCTGAGGAATATGACCCCGTTGCGCGGCGGCAGCTTGGGAATTTTCCGCAGGCCTTCAGCCATTTTGCCCTTGTCCATACCGCCCATATGCTGGCAGGTGGGGTGATCGATGCCAGTGGACAGCGACGCCGGAGAAAGTAGGCTATGGGCGCCTATCTGCCGGATGATTAGGGATCGGGTTTTTCAATCTGCATATATGGCCGCAGTTTTGTGAAAAAACATTGGAAGCGAATTTGCAGGTGGTTGCGCTGCCTCTTAAGCGATCAGGTTGTGCGCGTTCTGTATGAAACCTTTCGGTAGGCCATACGCTGTATGGGCAATGGCTCAAGGGAGGGAATGATGAGTGTCATGAAATTTTCCCTCTATACACAGACGGAAAACCAGCCCCTGTTTCACTGGGTACGACGTGAACTGCATGAATGTTTTGACTTTATCATGCATGAACCGCCCCCGGACGAGATACTTGCCCTGCTGGAGGGTGCGGACTCCCTACGTTCCTGAAGGCAGCACGTATCCATGGTGCCCAGTTCTTATGGGGCGGAGTGTCGTGTGGCTGAGGGGATTTCCCCCAGCCGTTGAAATGGTTTGGGGATCACCATTCCTCCTTCATGAGATGTGACACAAGGTTGACGCCAAGGGTGGTCAGGCGCTCCACCAGTTCCCGCCCCGCGGTTGGGGAACACAGGCGCGGGTCGGCCTGCATGACCCCCTGCGTTGCGATTTCGTCAATTTCAAGGGGAAAGTGGATACTGGAACCCTCGAACCGTGCCGTGGCGAAACCATTGACGGGCAAGCCCATGAACTGCTGTGGATGGGTGGCAGGGGCCGGCAGAAGGTCGGGACGCACCAGGTCAGGAAACAGCGCCATGGCCACGCTGGATAACGGGTTGCCACCGTGCCCGGCGGAACGTTCCGCCACATCGCGGTTGCCCATTACTTCGGGGAGCATATCTGCCGCGATGCCCCATAGATAGACACTTGGGATCACCACGCCATGTGTGTGTCGCATCGACAGCGTGACATCATGCACGGCCTGTGCATTGCCGCCATGCCCGTTGAAGATGATGATGCGTGTCAGCCCGTTACGCAGCAGGCATGACATGATATCGGTCAGGACGGCACGTAACGTTGCCTGGCCCAGTGCAATTCCGCCGATGACGCTGCCGAAATAATCCGCCCCGCCATAAGGCAGGACGGGCGCGACGTAGGTTCCGATGCCACGTGCCCGCGTGGCAAGTGCCACACGGCGTGCGATTGCATCCGCGCACAGGTAATCCCCCATGGGGGCGTGCGGGCCCTGATCTTCATGGCTGCCAAGGGGCAGGATGATAACGGGGTTATCGGCAAGTGCGGTGCGTGCTTCCTGCGCGGTGAGTTCGGAGAGGCATAGTTTTTCTGTGGTCTGTTTCATACGGAAAATTCCAATTCGGGAGCATGTATATCGCGAAAAATTTTAGTAATTTGAAAATATTTTTCAATCCGCCCTGATGTGCAATCATGCCGCATGTCGTGAGAATTCCTGAATGGAAGAATTCTTTTTCATATGTTGGGGGATATGCAAAAGCCGGGGCGACAGTCCCTGATACCCGCTTTTTCCGTCCACATGTCTGTCTTTGCCGGGAACATGTGGCGTAACATATCCCGATTTTTCATAATAACCGATGGCAGGTAAACCCACATGACCCAACCTCCCGCCCGCACTTCCGAGACCTCGGTGGATCGCCTGATCCTTGACCGCTGGTCTCCCTATGCCTTTACCCCGGCCCCGATTGAGGAAACGGAACTTCTGTCCTTCCTTGATGCCGGACGCTGGGCGCCTTCGGCCTATAATTCACAGCCATGGCGTTTTATCTATGCCCGGCGTGACACTGCGGATTGGGAACGTTTCCTGTCGTGGTTGATCCCGTTCAACCATTCATGGGCACAAAATGCCTCCGCCGTTGTTTATGTCGCTTCGCATACGGTCATGAATATCGGACAGGTGGAACCTGTGCCCGCCCCTACCCATTCATTTGATACCGGTGCAGCGGCAGTTCTGGTGCAACTGCAACTGAACAAGGCTGGGTGGGCAGCCCATCCCATCAGCGGCTTTGATCATGATCTGGCGCGTGCAGGGCTGGAATTGCCTGAAGATTATGCTCTTGATGCCGCCATCATCATCGGACGCCCAGGCGATGCCGGGAGCCTGCCAGAAGGGCTGCGTGCGCGTAATGTCCCCTCCTCCCGACGTCCTCTTGCCGATGTCGCGTTTTCCGGGCGGTTCCCAGGCCAACAGCAGGATGTGGACTGAAGGGGAACGCGCACACACGGCGGTATGCGTATATGATCTGTAAATGGAGGGGGTATTTGGAAAACAAACTATTTATATAAATGTAAAAATTTCCAAGATACTGTTTTTTCGCAGTATCTTGGAAAATATTCATAAAATTTGTAATTTCAATCGTATATTGGTTCTTCCTCTTGAGAAGTGTTTAACAATCCATCGGATTGGAAAGTTTTTCGTAATAATATTTCTAAAATACAGGATGGTAATTTTAATAATCGTAGTAAACATTGCCTAGTTTTCGCGGCGCTGGTCCCACCATGCCAATCGCTTCAGGATATCGCGTTCATATCCCCGTGCATTGGGACGATAGATTTCCGGTCTGTCTGGCCCGCTTAATATGTCGGGAAAAAACGGCTGACCGCTGAAGGCATGCGGGAAATCATGGTCGTATCTATATCCATCCTTGAAGCCCTGCGCCTTCATCAGTGCCGTTGGCGCATTGACCAGATGCTTTGGCGGCATGATTGAACCATGTGCCTCGGCAAGGTCCATGGCGGTGTAGAATGCCTTGTAGATTGCATTGGATTTGATCGCGGTTGCCAAGTATCCCACGCATTGTGCAAGTGCGGGCAGTCCTTCTGGTTCCCCGATCCGTTCAAACACAGCCGCGCAGGCGGCGGCCTGTTCGATGGCGCGCGGATCGGCAAGACCGACTTCCTCCGTCGCCATGACCATCAGGCGGCGCAGGATCGCGCGTGGTGGTTCCCCACTTCTGAGCAGCCGGGCCAGCCAGTAAAGTGCTGCCTGCACATCCGAACCCCGGATTGATTTCTGAAACGCGGACAGTAGCGCATGATGAATATCCGATCCCTTGTCGCCGGCATGTGCTTTGCGTTGTACAAGGGTATGAAGCTGTTCGGGCGTAACGGCGGCGTCAGGGCCGAGATCCGACAGTGCTTCGGCCATCACCAGCAGGTAACGCCCGTCGCCATCCGCCATGTTCAGCAGTTCGGTGCGCGCCTCCGCCTCAAGGGGAAGCGTATGGCCCAAATGCGCCTCCGCACGTTCCAGCAGGATCGACAGGTCGTGTGTGGCAAGCCGTTCAAGCACCATGACCTGCGCCCTGCTGGCAAGCGCGCGATTCAGTTCAAAAGAGGGATTTTCGGTGGTTGCACCGATCAGGACGATGGTCCCGTCTTCCACATACGGTAACAGTGCATCCTGCTGTGCCTTGTTCCAGCGATGGATTTCATCGACGAACAGGACCATGCCCTTTGTCTGCCCCTGCTGGCGAAGGCCCTGCGCCCGGGCGAGTGCTTTTTTCAGGTCTGCCATACCTGACATGACGGCGGAGATCTGTTCAAACGCCATGCCCGAACGCGCGGCGAGTATGCGTGCCAGCGTGGTTTTTCCCGTTCCCGGAGGGCCCCAGAAAATCATGGATGACAGGCGCCCCGATGCCACCATGCGGCCAATGGGCCGATCTGGGGCCATCAGGTGGGCCTGGCCAATGACATCCTCGATCCGTTCCGGACGCAGGGCTTCGGCAAGGGGACGGGGCGCTACGGTCTCGAACAGGGATGTCACGTTTTCTCCATGGTGTTCATGTCTATGCCGGATTATGCATTTTCCAGATGCGTTTCAGAAGACGGAAGCCCTACATTTATGTTCCCTGTTCTGTCGTCCCTGATAAAGGATCGGATCATGTCATCTTGTCGCCTGGGTCGTCATGGTATCGTGCTCTCACTGTTTCTGGGTGCATCATTCTGGCATATGGCCGCACAGGCCGCCCCACGGCCAGAGGCGCTGCAACTGCCAGCGGGGTTCCATATTGCTACTTATACCAGTCATGTCCCCGGTGCGCGTGAAATGGCGCTTGGTGATCGGGGGACGATTTTTGTCGGCTCCATGGGGGCGGGCAAGGTCTATGCCCTGACAGACGGGGCAGACGGTCATGCACCACAAGTGCGGGTGGTGGCCCATGGCCTGAACCTCCCGGTTGGTGTGGCCTTTCATCAGGGGGATCTGTATATTTCCGATACCCGCCGGATTGTCGTCCTCCGGGGGATAGAGGACCGGTTGGACCACCCGCCCACACCGCAAACGGTCGCGGATAACCTGCCCTATCGTGCGGGGGACCATTCATGGAAATTCATTGCGTTTGGACCAGATGGCAAGCTGTATGTTCCGATTGGCGCACCGTGCAATGTTTGTGATATCGGGCATGAGTTCGGTCGTCTGATCCGCATGAATCCCGACGGCACCGGGCGTGAGGATGTGGCGTATGGCATCCGTAACACCGTGGGATTTACGTGGCAGCCCGGAACGGGCGCCCTGTGGTTTACCGATAATGGCCGCGATATGATGGGCGATGACATCCCATCTGATGAGCTGAACCGTATTGACAGGGTTGGGCAATCCTTTGGATTTCCCTATTGCCATCAGGGTAACATTCCTGATCCTGTCTATGGCAAGGGTCATCCATGTGCTGGGTTTACACCGCCTGTCCTCAGGCGGGCGCACATGTCGCGGCCCTCGGGTTACGATTTTACGAAGGAACGATGTTTCCCGCAATGTATCGTGGTGGCCTGCTGATTGCGGAGCATGGGTCATGGAACCGTTCCCGTCTGTCGGGATACAGGGTGGTGGCAGTCCCTGTCAGTGCGGGTGGCAGCGTAGGGCCAGCCTCTGTCCTTG
Source organism: Novacetimonas hansenii (assembly GCF_014843995.1). NCBI lineage: Bacteria > Pseudomonadati > Pseudomonadota > Alphaproteobacteria > Acetobacterales > Acetobacteraceae > Novacetimonas > Novacetimonas hansenii. The sequence goes on from NZ_CP062147.1 coordinate 1,871,548, forward strand.
TAGACGGTTTTCAACATGAAGAGACCCCGTGGGGGCGGCCTGCGGATGTACAGCCCCTGCCCGATGGCAGCGTCCTTGTCAGTGATGACCTGGCCGGTGCGATCTATCGTCTGACCTATGATGGACATGCGGGTTGAAATGGGGATGGCAGAATATCCGAACACCATAAAATTCGGATATTTCAGTAACGGTATGTAAAAAATAAATAAAACACTGACGGGGAATAAGTAATCCGCGAATATATTTTATAATATTCTCCACAGAAAAAGTGTAAATTCAAAAACCGTGATGGTCATATTTAGAGACTGTTTGAAACGTCAGGCGCGATAACATACTGAAATCATAAAGGTTTTTGGTGAATCTTTTTTCAAAAAGCTTCAGAAGACGCCGCCTTTTTGAAAAAAGGCAGCGCCCAAAAAACTTTTCCTGTTTTTTATCAATGATTTTTTTCAAACAATCTCTTAATCTGTGTGCTTGATCGATTCTGCACCCAATCCGATTTGAAGCATCTGTCTGGAAATTATCTTGTCGCCATAAGAGTCCGGTGGGTGTTCTGTAATGTTTGCAAAAAGCAATCCTCACAAAACACCTGTGAAATTTAGTCCCGTTTCTCGCGGGGCTGCGCATTCATCAGGGCCAACCCCTCTGCGACCGAGACGAACTCTCCGCCCGTATCAACACGTTCCGCGCCAAAGCGACGGGTGAACAGGTCCCGCACCGCAGGTACGAACGATGTGCCACCGGTCAGGAAAACGCGGTCTATCGCGCTTGCAGGCAGCGCCGCACGTTCAAGGGCGTTTTCAACGGCCGCATCAAAGCGATGCAGGTCCGGGGCGATCCAGTTTTCGAATTCGGTGCGTGTGATTGTACGATTGATGTGAATATCCCGATGATCATATGTCAAGATCGCGCGGTCGGCCTGTGACAATTCCCGCTTTGCCGCGCCCACGGCACGATAAAGTGCCTGTCCCTGCTGATCATCAATCAGGTTACGCAATGCAAGTAGTCGATCCGGTTCTGAGGCCGTGCGCGCCACTTCCGAGATATCGCGCAGGGTTTGTGGCGTGCGCATCAGGGCAAGGCGATGCCAGCGGCCAAGGCTTGCATACCATTCCGCCGGGACCGGCAGTGGTGCGCCACCCATCACGCGATAAGTGGTATGCCGTCCCAGTTCAGGAGCAATGACATTATCAATGATACGGTAATCGAACTGATCGCCTGCGATGCCAACACCGGAATATCCTAATGGTGTTGCCCGATGCGGGGTATCGGGGTCGAAACGCAGGATGGAAAAATCACTGGTGCCCCCACCGAAATCCCCCACCAGCACTGTGGCTGGTGTGCCAAGGCGGCGGGCGAAGCGCCACCCTGCGGCTTCGGGTTCGAGGGCTACATCGACATGGTGAAACCCTGCGGCACGGAAACTGTCGCGCAATCGCTGCTCCCCAAAGGCATCATCGACGCCGTCCCCCGCGAAATGCACTGGGCGGCCCACCGTGGCGGTGACTGTGGCGGGATCAATTCCGATCGTGCGCATCAGGCAACCCAGAAAGCGCGCGATCATCATCTCCAGCGTCATGACATGCCCAAGCAGGCGCGTCTGGCGAAAGGAGGCCTGCGCCAGATAGGATTTCATGGACATGATCAGGCGGCTTTCGGCCGGATCCTCCAGATAGGCATCGATAGCTGCGGCACCTATGGCTTCGCACAGGCTGATGCGCCCTGCCTGCGTTTCCTCATGCCACAGGCACAGCAGCGAACGGCAGGTTTCCGTGGCCTCGTGATGGGGAAAGGAAAAGCGTGCCGGATGGGGGTGCCCATTTTCATCCAGCAGGACAATAACAGTGTTGGTCGTGCCGAAATCAATGCCGAGCCTGACGCTCTGGGGGGATCCGATGGAAGACATGGCGCCTCAATAATCATCCATCTGCCGTATGTCCATCCATCGTAACATCAGTTGCCTCAGGCCAGGGTCTCATTGTTCAGCAAGGCATGGGCCAGACGGTTGTGTCGTTCGGCAAGCATTCCCGTATCACATGTCAGCAGATGTCCGTCACGTACGACGACCTGTCCGTTGATGATCGACAGTGCCACATTGCGCGGGGTGCAGAACACAAGGGCTGCGACAGGGTCCACCAGCGCCCCGGCATATTCGATGCCACGCATGTCAAAGGCGACAAGGTCCGCCGCCATGCCCGGCGACAGATGCCCGATATCATCACGTCCCAGAACGGTGGCTCCCCCTCGTGTCGCAAGTTCGAGAACGGTGCGTGCCCCCATCATGGGGGTATCGTCCCCATTATCACGCAATCGCGAAACAAGCATCGCCTGGCGTGCCTCTGTCAGCATGTGGCTGCTGTCATTGGAGGCCGAACCGTCCACCCCCAGCCCTATGGGCACACCATGGGCCATCATATGGCGCACGGGTGCAATGCCTGACCCCAGACGCATATTGGAACATGGGCAGTGGGCAACGCCTGTCCCGCTGCGCCCAAAACGTTCAATGCCGGCATGATCCAGACGGACGCAATGTGCATGCCATACATCCGGCCCAAGCCAGCCCGTATCCTCAGCATATTCTGCCGGAGTCATGCCAAAAGTTGCGCGGCTATATTCGATATCGCTGGCGTTTTCAGCAAGATGGGTGTGGAGCCTTGTGCCCGTTGCACGCGCCAGTGCTGCTGATTCGCGCATCAGATCCCGACTGACGGAAAATGGCGAACAGGGGGCCAGGACAATGCGTCGCATCGCAAGGCGGGAGGGATCATGATATGTTTCGACCACACGTTGCATGTCATGCAGGATGGTTTTTTCATCCTCCACCAGACTGTCGGGGGGCAGTCCCCCCTTGCTTTCACCAACACTCATTGCGCCACGGGCGGCATGAAAGCGCATGCCCATCGTGGTTGCCGCCTCAATCTGGTCATCAAGGCGGCTGCCATTCGGGAACAGGTACAGATGGTCACTACTGGTGGTGCAGCCCGAAAGAATCAGTTCCGCCATTGCCGTGCATGTAGAAACCCGGATCATATCCGGCGTCAGGCGTGCCCAGATGGGATAGAGCGTACGCAGCCAGCCGAACAGGGAGACATCCTGTGCTTCGGGCACGGCACGGGTCAGGGTCTGGTACATGTGGTGATGGGTGTTGACCATGCCTGGCATGACCACATGACCTGACATGTCCATGATCTCGTCCGCGGTGGGCGGTACTTCGTCGGCCATGCCAACACGTACGATCTGCTGGTCCTGTATCAGGACCCAGCCCCCGGCGATTTCACGTCGCTGCGTATCCATCGTCACAAGCATCAGCGCGTTTTTAAGCAGTATGGAATGGGGCATGGATTTCTTAACCAATGTGGGCGTTGTACGTTGTACTATAGCGGGATCGACATGAAATGTGCACCCATGTCATGGGAACAGTATGGGAATTAGTCAGGGGGACGGACATGATTTTGGAACAAGTCACTGACAAAAAACGATAAAATTCTTTAACAGTCAGTTTTCTCCAAAAGGGGAAGGCGTGTGAACCCTATTAAAAAAAACTTTATAGACCGTTTGAAAAATCAGGCTCGATAACATCTGGAATTACATAAGGTTTTTGGTGAATATTTTCCTAAAAATCTTCACAAAACGCCGCCTTTTTTAAAAAGGCGGCACCAAAAACTTTTCTTATTTTTTGTCAATGATTTGGTTTAAAATAATCTCTTACCAAAAAATGCATGAATATAGCTCAGAAATATGCGTTTCCCTGTCTTCAGCAGCCTGCCGAAAGGCGTGGCCCTTGTGACGTTTTTTGAAGAATTCTCGCAAGGGCTTTATGAATCCTCTTCTTTTGTCAGGGTATTGTTAAAACCATTTCTTATCGTTCACGCACGGCTTCCGGCATACCTAATGGACCTGTTCTGGCTGCGGATGGATGTCCGTTCTGTTGCGCCATGTGGTCCTGGATGCGATGGGTGGGATGTGGTGCCGGTGCAGGATGATGGGTCATCCCCTCCATTCCTTCCATCCCCTCCATATGTTCCATTCCCTGCATATCGTGCATCTGCATCGCCGGAGTGGTGGCTGCATGGGCGTAAGGGGCCATCAGGAAGATCGTGCCCATAATGGTCGAAAGGGCAAAAAACCGGGAACCATGTTTCATCATTGCTTTGTAATCCTTATTTATACAGGAATATTTTTTCATATCTTGGGGGAACCGGCCCTGCCCTGCCTTCAGAACCATGTCCGTAGCCCGAATGTGAAATTCAGGTCATGCAGGTCATGTTCGCCACGCGCCCGTGCCAACGTTGTGGCCTGGTTGAATGTGCCGCTATAGGTGACGCCAATATAGGGGGCGAGTTTGCGATGCCATTCATAACGCAGCCTCAATCCTGTATCGATATCAGACAGGCCCCGTCCGTTCGCCCGACCCGGATCGGATTGTGAGTAGAAATTAAGTTCGACCTGAGGTTGAAGGATCAGGCGGTTGGTCAGCAACAGGTCATATGATCCCTGCAGGCGGCCGGCTGCGCCACGATCGCTGAAATAAGCAGTCGCTTCCACGTCAAAGAAATAAAGCGCCAGCCCTTCTATCCCGACTGCACCCCATGCGCGGGTGGGACCATTGTCGATATCCATCCGAACCCCGGTCTGGACATCGAAATAGCGCGAGATGGCACGATCATACAGAATTTCATGATCGCCGTCGCCAAACTTTCCGTTCGTACCCACCGTACCTTCAGATTTCAGCCACAGCTTGTTGTAATCCGTGCCGACCCACGCCTGTCCGTCATATCGGAACTGTCCCCCATTGGCGTTATAGCGTGCCTCGAACTCATCAAGCAGGGCATGGGCATAGAGATTATGATCCATGACCGGTGGCATTGCGTTGACATAGGCAACAGGCGCAGAAGACAGCCCTTTTTTCTGCACGCCACTATTTTTCATGGTGTGGGCCTGTGCCATCGGGGTGACGGCCTGTGCATGAAGGGAGGAGACGGGGATACATGGTAATATCGTGGCAATGATGAACATGTGTTTCATGACACGATGACCGTGCGGAACATGCCCAGTTCCATATGATAGAGCAGATGACAGTGATAGGCCCACATCCCTGGTTCATCGACGGTGACAAGGTAACTCAGTCTCTCGCCTGGCTTGACGATGATCGTATGTTTATAGGGGCGGTACTCCCCCTGCCCGTTTTCCAGTTCACTCCAGAATCCATGCAGGTGGATCGGATGTTCCATCATCGTGTCATTGATCACGATGAACCTGACCCGTTCGCCCAGCGTGAGGCGGATTGCGTCCGCTTCGGAGAATTTTTTACCGTCGAACCCCCATATGAAGCGCTGCATATTGCCTGTCAGATGCAATGTGATCTCACGCGATGGTGGTCTGGGGTCCGCGCCTGCGATGGTCGCGCGCAGATCGGCATAGGTCAGGACGCGGCGGCCATTATGATCCAGCCCATCCCCTGCTTCTGCCAGGCGGTTGATGGGCATCATGGCGATGCTCTGTACTTCCACACCAGGGCGCAGGCGTGGGGTGGAATGGGCGGGCATATCATGCGTCATGTGTGACATGTCCATGCCCTCCATTTCCTTGGACTTAGGCGAAGATGGGGTATGCATGTCCATATTCCCCATCCCCATGTCCGTCATGGTGCGCAGTGGGCGTGGGTCCATCGGGGGGATCGGCCCAGAAACTCCTGCACGGGTCGCAAGCGTACCACGTGCATATCCGGTCCGGTCTTCGGCCTGTGCGAAGATGGTGTATGGACCGGACCCGCGTGGGGTGACCAGAACGTCATAGGTTTCCGCCGTACCGATGCGGAATTCATCTATTGTTACAGGTTCGACTTCGTTGCCATCGGCCTGTATGACCGTCATCTCCAGCCCTGGGATGCGGATATCAAACAACGTCATGGACGAAGCGTTGATGAAACGCAGTCGTATGCGTTCTCCCGGCCCGAACAGGCCCGTCCAGTTGGCCTGTGGCGAGTGCCCGTTCAGAAGGTAGGTATAGATGATACCTGACACATCAAGGATGTCGGTCGGCGCCATGTTCATCCCGCCCCATTGCAGACGGTCATGCAACGTTGCCGATATGCCCTTGTGGCGCATGTCATGGAACAGGGTTCCCACCGTGCGCTGGCGAAAATTGTAATAGTCGCTGTCGAATTTGAGGTTGGAGACGATGTCTGCTGGGGCCACGTCTGTCCAGTCGGACAGAACCATCACATATTCACGGTCATAATGATGGGTTTCCCCATGTCTGGGGTCGATGATGATCGCCCCATACATGCCCTGCTGTTCCTGAAAGCCGGAATGGCTATGATACCAGTAGGTGCCACTCTGGTGCAGGCGAAAGCGGTAGGTGAATGTCTCGCCCGGGGGAATGCCGGCAAAGCTCAGTCCCGGCACGCCATCCATGGCGGCAGGCAGGCGGATGCCGTGCCAGTGGATGGAACTGTCTTCATGCAGGTGGTTCGTGACATTGAGTTCAACAGTGTCCCCCTGTCGCCAGCGCAGGATCGGGGCCGGGATGGAACCATTGACCCCCACGGCACGGACGCGGTGTCCTGTCATGTTGGCGTGCAGGCGTTCAATGCCCAGGTCAAAGCGGGTGGACGGCGTGGCGGCAGGTTGCCCCGTCATGGGGGATTGCGCACGGGCATGGGGGCTTGTGCCTGCGGTCACAAGCGCGCCCCATATGCCTGCGCCGGTTACGAAACGACGACGCGTCAACGCCCCGCCTTTCGCATGCGATACAAGTGTCATGGATAGATATCCGCCAGAAAATATGGACGGTACCGTGTCTTCCCATGCGGGAAGTCCGGTTCCGAAACGGTCAGGAAGGGATCAGACCGTTTTTCTGGGGGGTGGAAGTGCGGGGGCGGATGCCACCCCGCCTGCACCAATGGCATAACGGCTGCCAAAGGTCACTGTGTCTGCACGTGCCTGCATCAGTGGCACAAAACCTGGTGTCACCGCCCAACCGGTCATGCAGGCTGGACCCGACAGGCAGCATCCTGCATCGCCATGTTTGCAGGATTGGTGTGTGTCGCACGGCTGGTGATGATGGCATTGGGGGGAGGATTGATGGACGCCTGGCATTGCCGCCATCGCCGGGGTCGCATATGTATCCCGGGCGTGTGTATCAGGCATCGCCTCGATACCAGTGGGGCTGGGTGCAGCATATACCGGCACGACAGACAGCAGCATCCCGACCTGAAAGAACAGGCAGGCCATCATATACCGCCACTTTTTTGCGCCGATCGCGTTCACACCCGTTTCCCTGCCATCCACAGGACTTCTTTGACATGCCCCGGTGGGACAATCGGCATCATAGCATGTCGCCGGGTGCCCATGTCCACCCCTCCTTTCGTATATGCACGTCAGATATGTGCATCCGCATTATGTTTACCACATGCGCCAGGGTGCGTTGCGTGTTTCCCATAGATGTTCCAGATGACGCTTGTCACGCAGGGTATCCATGGAATGCCAGAATGCATCATGTTTGAGCGCCATCAACTGCCCATCGCTGGCCAGGCGCTCCAGCGGAGTGCGTTCGAAAACGGTTTCATCATCTTCCAGATACCCAAAGACCGAAGGTGACAGCACGAAAAAGCCACCATTTACATAACCGGGTTCGATGGGCTTTTCACGGAAGGCTTCGACGCATCCGTTGACGATTTCCAGTGTGCCAAAACGCGCCGGGGGCTTGACCGCCGTGACGGTTGCAACACGGCCGTGGCTGTGATGGAACGCAACCGTCGTGCGCACATCTATTTCGGCGACCCCATCGCCATATGTCATGCAAAACGCTTCATCCTGCAGATAGGGTTGCAGGCGTCGCAGACGACCACCCGTCATGGTATCAAGCCCGGTATCCACCAACGTTACACGCCATGGTTCGGCACTGCGTTTCAGGGTGACAATAGTATCGTTTTGCATATCAACCGTGATATCCGATGACAGGAGATGGTAATTGGCAAAATACTGCTTGATCATCTCTGCCTTGTAGCCAAGGGGAATCACAAAATCATTGATCCCCGCATGGGAATAGATTTTCATGATGTGCCACAGGATGGGACGTCCCCCGATTTCAACCATAGGTTTTGGCCTGCTGTCGGTTTCCTCCATCAGGCGTGTTCCATAACCACCGGATAGGATAACGGCTTTCATGATCACTGCTCTCCATTCAGGTCTCAGGTAAAATTTGACAGCCCGTGACGTTGCACACCTTTTGTCGCATGTGTGTTCATGTCGGCAGGTTCAATCGGCGGCGCACGGTCACGCCAACACTCGGCAGGCCCCGGCGAAGCCATTGTCCCATGCCGATCTCCCCTCCCTCACAACGGAACCTCCAGTTGGAGACCATGTGTTCCATGACCTGGAGAGGGTAGAAATCCTCAAAGAAATCAAGCCCGTTCGTGGCTGCGAAACACTCCGCCAGAAATGAGCCGCGTGGCGGGGCAAAGCGTTTCCATATGCCGATGCGCACCATCTGGTCATTCCACAGATGAAGCGTATAGGCGGATGCGCACAGTTTTTCGCATTCCTGCCGGTATTGCGGCAGGAGGATCTTCCATGCTTCCCGGAAATGGATGGGAAAGAAATATTGCGGGGCATAGGATTCCTGCATGATCACCTGTTTTCCGAACAACGATGTCAGCAGACGCGGGCCTGTCGCCCCCCAGACCAGATCGCGATCCCGCAACGCCAGCGTTTCATGGACCAGATGATCAAGTTTGGGATGATTGCGTTCCAGGCGCATGATCGCGCCACACACCGAAGTCGGGTCTTCTTTGGCAAGGAGCATGTCCCATCGCGGCAAGTCGATGCGGCGCAGCATGAGCATGTCCGCGTCGACCCATATGTGATCGGTCCGGCGCGATAGTTCATAGCGGAACAGGTCGGAAAAATGGCTGAGGTTCGGCTTTCCCCTAATCAGGAAACGCATCATGTTGGCCGGATCGGTAATGTCGCGCGCATCACCATTTATCACACCCGCAGGGAGGTTCTTGACCGCTTCGTAACTATAGACGGTGAAGGTATACCCATGCGCCACATAGGAATTGATGCAGGCAGCCTCATATGCCGAAATGGTTTCACTGCCCCAGAACGTGGCGAATGTCGGTTGGAAAATGGTCATGGATTCTATCCTGCTGCCGCATGCTGGCTGATGATGACCTGCCTTGGGGTCATCTGACCCATCTCAGGTCCTGTCCCAGATATCCTGCATCCATCATGTTCTTCAGCGCATGCAGGCGTATCAGGGAGGAATTGCGAAAATTGCGGTCGGAAAAGCCAATGCCCCGCAGACCTGAAATGAGTTCGGCGATGGTCTCCGACAGGCTGACCCTCGGAATGAAATCAGGTGCAATATTCTGGAAAAAGGAAAAATCAACCTTGTAAGAACGTCGGTCTGGCGGGGCCTCGGTGTTAATATGCACCGAGGTGCCTGGCAGATGCTGTGCCACGGCCTCGGCAAGGTTACGGACAGTATGGTTCCAGGCATTACTGCCTGCATTGACCACAAGATGCCGTTCCCCTTTGCGTGTTATCGCCCATTCGAGCGCGCGCGCCATATCCCGCACATGGATCAGCGGACGCCAGGGCGTTCCATCGCTCAGGACAGTGATATCCCCACAGGTCAGGGCGCTGGCGACAAAATCATTTACTACGAGATCAAGTCGCAGGCGATCTGAGAAACCACAGGCCGTTGCAAAACGCAGGCAGGTAATGGCCATTTCACCTGCATCCATGTGCATCAAGGCACGTTCAGTCTCTATTTTCGAGCGGGCATAGGCGGTCAGGGGTTCGACCGGATCACTTTCCTTGCGTGGCAGGCCACCCGCTACGCCATATACACTGCAACTGGAGGCAAACGCGAAGTGCTGCACGCCAGCACGGGCGGCCATTTGGGCCAGATGCAGGCTGCCGCCACGGTTTATCTGGTCAGTTACGTCCTCAAATCGCGATCCCATTGGATCGTTTGAAATGGCGGCCAGATGCACGACTGCATCCGTTCCATTCAGGAAAGGAGCAGGAATATCGCGTACATCCCCAAAATATTGCGCATCAAGCATAATTTCCGGGAACGGACCGGATGTGGTCAGGCATTGGCCAAACAGGCAACTGTCATATCCCACAAGTGTCGCCGTCGGGAATCGATCCCGCAGATGTCGTATGACGACTGGACCGACATAGCCCATATTTCCCACAATGAGTATGCGCATATTTTTCTTATGCTCCAGAGGGAGGTAAACTGTCTCAGGTTACGGATATTGCAGTCATGCGAAAAATGTTCCTAAAATTTTAGGACATTCCATACATCGGCACATATGTGCCACATCATCCTCGGATGACGGTTTTTGTGCGCATATTCCCTTTATCGTCTATTCTGTCTTGATCTACGACGACGAACGTCATTTCTTCGACTGGGTTTTATGTTCTATAAAACAAATTTCAAACGAACCTATGCAACGTTTCAAACCTGTCAGATATCTGGTTTTTTGCGCATATATGAAGAATTAAAGAAACCGTGTCAGTTCGACAACGTTCTATAGGAGGCTTAGGCGCGTAAGAACGTTATAAATACGAAGAAAATAAATCGATAAATTTCAAAATTATCGGGAAGATATTATTTTTTATTGCCAGTATCTTGTTTCAAGGTGAACGCTGGAACAGGGAATGATGACCCCATGGAACCTGAAAATATATTTGTGCCTTCCAGGTGTCCGCATCATGGAAAGGCCCTTGTAACTGGGGCGGGGAGTGGTATTGGCCGTGCGGTTGCCTCTGCTTTATGCCATGCCGGTTATCATGTTATTCTGGTGGGGCGGAAAAGTATTCCGCTGAATCTGTTGGCAGATCAACTTGGGAAAGATGTTACGACTGTCTGTCCGATTGATATTACGGATGAAGATGCTCTTCCTGTTCTTATACGCAATATCGAGTCACTTGATGTCCTCATCCACTCTGCTGGAATGTTCCATGGAGGGAGCATTTCCGAGATCTCCAATGATATGAATATTTTACTTCATCGTGTAAATGTCGATGCCCCGCTATATCTTTCAAATCTGTTATTGCCTGCTCTGGAAACGGCGGGTGGACAGGTGGTATTTCTTAATTCGACAGCATCATTAGGCGAGCGTATTTCGATGGATGCGTATGCAGCAAGCAAGCATGCTCTGAAACAGGGGGTTTCACGCTTTCGCGAAGAGAGCCGCGGGCGCGGCATCCGCATACTGAATGTCTATCCTGGCCGGACAGCAACCCCAATGCAATCCGAGGTTTTGCGTCATGAAGGTCGGTCGGATATGAGGATCCCGCTTCTTCAGCCGAAGGACATTGCGGATGTCATATTAGGATGCCTGTTTGTACCACGAAGCGCGGAAATCACGGATATCGTGATCCGTCCACCAGATCTGCCAAGGGATTAAAAAAGACGAAGATTCTGTATATATGCGCATATTATGATAGTTTATAAATAATATTTTTTAAAACAGGAAACTTTCTCTCTGGGGCACTCTTTAGCACGCATCCCGGGGTATGCCGTTGTACTTCGGAAAATGCCACAAGCGTGATCAGAAGAAGATGATTTTTGAACCGACCAAAATATTTGGTGTCCAGAAAATCACTCTCCCCCGTCATTGCGACGAACGGGGATCATTTGGACGTATATTCGATCAGGGTTGCTTGTTGGAAAATGGGATATCGTGCGATTTTATACAGACAAGTATTTCACGCACATCCTATGCAGGTACATTACGAGGACTCCATTTTCAGCGGCCACCCTATGCAGAAGCTAAATTGGTGCATTGTCTGCGGGGGGAGATATATGACGTTATATGTGACCTTCGTCCTGATTCACCTACATATCTGTTATATGAAAGTTTTTATCTGAGTTTTTCTAGTAATGAAATGGTTTATATTCCGCCAGGTTGTGCCCATGGGTTCATGACACTTAATGATGATGTTGAGGTATTATATGCCATGTCAAGCATATATATGCAAAGTCATGCATCAGGTGTCAGATATAACGATCCGAGACTTGGGATTTCATGGCCACGACCAGTCACTTATATTTCAGAAAAAGACCTGAATTGGCCTTGTTATGAAACAAAAAATGCAACGATTCCCTGAAATACTACATCCCTCCCCGTCACTCGGTATAATGGATCATCACCATGGACAATTTAACCCATTCCGCCCCCCATGATCGTGTTCATGTTCATTCAAGTATTCTCTACTCATCGACGGGGGCATGCCGTTTATGTGCTACCCCTCTCCGGCGGAGTGTTGCTGATCTAGGGCTTTCGCCACTGGCGAATTCATTTATCAAACCTGAGCTGCAGAATACAATGGAGGCATTCTATCCTCTTCATGCGTTTGTATGTGAAAAATGTTTCCTGGTACAATTATCTAAATTTGAATCCCCTCAATCCATTTTTGGGGATTATATCTACTTTTCGTCATATTCCGCCAGTTGGCTCCAGCATGCAAAGAGATATGTCGCACAGCAAAGGGCGCGTTTCTCGCTGAATACTGAATCTTTGGTCGTAGAAATTGCAAGTAATGATGGATATCTTTTGCAATATGTAAAGGATGCTGGAATTAGAATCCTGGGAATAGAACCCGCCGCGAATGTAGCAGAAATTGCAATTGCAAAAGGTATCCCCACTGAAGTCGCTTTTTTTGGCGTACAGACTGCAATGCGGTTGAAGGGGGCAGGATATGCGGCTGACTTGATGGTGGCCAATAATGTTGTTGCGCATGTCCCTGACCTTCATGATTTTCTTGAAGGGTTCAAAATTCTTCTTGCGCCCGGAGGAGTGATAACATTTGAATTTCCGCACCTATTGAAATTGATGCAGGAATATCAGTTCGATACCATTTATCATGAACATTTTTCCTATATCTCTTTGCTGGTTATCCGTCGCGCACTATTTAATCATGGATTGCGTGTTTTCGATGTCGAGCAGCTTCCTACGCATGGGGGATCCTTGCGGGTTTATGCGACGCATGAAGAAAATACGACATTACAGGAAAATCCTGCCGTCAATGAACTTTGTATGGAAGAACGTGAATTCGGCCTTGAATCCCTTGATACATATGATCAATTTTCAAAATCTGTTGTGAATATAAAATGCAATATTCTTCAGTTTCTTATTGATGCTCATCACAATGGAAAAGTTGTTGTTGGGTATGGTGCGCCGGCCAAAGGGAATACGCTTTTAAATTATTGTGGCGTTGGGCCAGAATTGCTTTCCTTTACGGTCGATGCCAGTCCACATAAACAGAATATGCTGTTGCCTGGCACGCGCATTCCGGTCCTTGCCCCGGATGCAATCCGCGAAAAGAAGCCTGATTTTGTATTGATCCTTCCATGGAATCTGAAAAACGAAATCATTGATACCATGTCGTATATTCGTGAATGGGGTGGAAAATTTGTAACCCCGATACCGGGCATAGAAATATTATGACTGATGAATGTCTGTTGACATATATATCTAAACCATATCAGGGAATTCAAAGGTGGTTCGTACACCTAAATATGCGATCCTGTTTCGTACTCATGTATGGGACAGCTTTGTCGAACGCCAGTTTCTTCGTCTTCGATCAATGATCGGAAATGGCGACTTATTCATTGTTGCCAATAATACATCAGGAAAATGTCGTATCCCGGACAATTTTCCTGTTGTTATTTTCCATGAAGCAGATTTTCGTGATCAGGGCTTAGAGTTTGGGGTCAATGTAAACCCCATGTGGTATAATGTAGATTATGCATTATATTTTTTTGCCGATCGATATGATAAATATGATTACTATATATTGTTTGAATATGATGTCCGTGGAAACATAAATTTTGATCGCCTGATGGAAAATATATGTCGCGATGGAAGTGACCTTGTCGGATTGACCTCAAAAGACATATTCAGGGAATGGTATTTTTACCGTTCCTGCAGTGATCTTTATAGGGAACGGGATCTGACGAAGACATTCCTGCAGATAGGTATTTTCTCCAGGAGGGCCGTAAGCCTTCTTTATCAACGCAGGCTGGCGTTATCGGAACAGTTCAGATCAGGATCCCTGAAATATTGGCCACATTGTGAAGCGTTTATTCCGATTGAAACCAGATTGGCAGGGTATCATTATACTGAGCTGTCAAAATATCTAGATGTTCGACGTTATAGCCATGAACCGGCATATCTTGAAGAAGATACTCATATGCTCTTGGAAAACGAAGTTGTTCATCCTGTTCTGGATCGGGAACGCTACATTGCAAGTACGATCAGATATGAAGGGCGACCTGAGAAATTTTTTGTTCCGAAGAGTATTTTTGGAAAAAGGCTTCGTCGTTTTCCTGTCAGTACCTATATCTTCCCGCTTTTCTTGGCGTTGTGGCACCGTATACGAATGCTGCCTGCGGGAATCATGGGAAAGGTATTTTCTTAATTAAAATAAAAAATAATAATTCTAATATTCTTAAGAGGAAGGGTCTGGGGATGCAATATGTTTCACGGACAATCATGGCCCTGCTTTTGGTTGGGTTGGTTGTTCTTCCACGAAATATTGTAGCCGCCACCGCCCCTGCCAGTATTGATATTGCCAGAGACCTTCCCGCCGCGCTGCAATCCTGTTACGCGGGACATGGTACATGTGTTCTTAATCTTGGGGGACGTACCGCGCACCTTGCCCATGGTATCCTGATCAATCCACTGCGTGTTACGTTACAGGATGGGCGGATTGATGCATCTGCCCTGCCGGCAGGGGACGCGGCAATTACGGTCAGTACTGATAGCGAGACAACCCCGGATTATGGAACATTCGTTCATTATATTAAGGGTATCCGCCTTATTGGTAATGAAAATGTGGATGGTATTGTCTTTAACAGTGTGCATCATAACAATATTCTTGCAGCGGCAATGACATTGGAAAGTATGTCAATTTCAGGTTTCCGACGCGCAATCACTTTTTCTAACCATTCTTATGGATTTGGCCTCTCACACATACAAATATTTAATAATAAAGTTGGAATCTATACCGTAAATGGTGCGGAAGATGCTGGGGAACGCATGACTTTTGTTGATGTGGGTGTTTTTAATAACCAACTGGGTATTGATGATGAAGGTGGGTTTGAAATGGATTGGCTTGGGGGGCACTGGGATTATAACAGCAAAACGGCGATCCTGTCTGCCCTTGTCGAATTTGACGGACATATTGAAACCGGCCCATCTGACCAGCCGGTGATTGAACTGCGGGCGTTACCCAACATGGTGGCTGCACAATTGTTCATGACGCCGGGGTCATTTGTGATGGTCAATGGCTATAACGGGAAACCGACAGCAGATGCATGGATTTCATCACATAGTGAGTATAATATAGTACAGTTTCCATTTAATACATGGGGAGTTACTGGAAAAATGGGTGTCATGCAAGGGCCTGGAAAGGTTATTGGGTCCGCAATCGGAACCTTTATTCCACATTAAGGATATTTCCCCGATAGAAAGGTATATCGTCCCAATGGAGAACCTCCCTGATATACTTTATAACCATGTCAAAGATATATTCCCTATTTTTCGCAGTATAACCGGCAGGGGAATAAGAAAGACACTGGGATATATCGCCACGAGAGTTGAAAATTTTTCCATCTACCATATCCAGTCCGGTACTAAAGTGCTGGATTGGACCGTGCCAGATGAATGGAATGTCTATGGTGCGACCCTTCGTCGTACAACTGGCGAAGTGGTGATTGACTGGGCATGGTGTAATCTTCATCTGATGCAATATAGTATTCCGGTATGCGCACGTATTTCACGTAAGGATCTGGAAAAACATCTGTACTGGCTGTCGGATCAGCCCGACCTTATCCCTTATCGGACATCCTATTACAAAAAGGACTGGGGATTTTGCCTTTCCGCCCATCAATATGCACAGTTGACGGATGATGAATATGATGTGGAGATCCGGACTGAACTTGGCCCCGGGCACCTCAGTTATGGTGAAGTTGTCATTCCCGCGACTATGACGGCAGGTGATGAGGCTGATGAAGTCCTGTTTTCAATTCACTGCTGTCATCCCGCCCTTGCGAATGACAATGCATCGTCCATTGCAATAGCGGTCGAGGTAATCCGTGCGTTGCAGGAAACCGCTCATCGGCGCCTGTCCTACCGCTTTGTCTTCATTCCGGGGACCATAGGCTCAATAACATGGCTGGCCCGGAATGGTGACAGGACTGGCCGTATCCGCCATGGCCTGGTTATGAGCTGCCTGGGGGATGCGGGGAAGCCGACTTATAAACAGTCACGTCAGGGGAACGCCCCGGTCGATCGATATGCAGCTTATCTGGTGCAGACACGCTGGGGTGGGAAGGTCGTGCCATTCGAACCATATGGCTATGATGAACGGCAATATTGTTCGCCCGGGTTCAACCTGCCGGTGGGATGCCTCATGCGTTCTCCCAACGGGCAGTTCGAACAGTATCATACATCCGCCGATAACCTGGATTTCGTAACCCCCGAAGGGTTATACGCCTCCTTCGGTTTCATCATGGACCTTATATCCATGATGGAGACGGATTTTTATCCGCACAGCCTTGCGCCCTACGGCGAACCGCAACTGGGGCGCAGGGGGCTTTACAAAGCGATTGGTGGTGGGGATGGCGATGCCTCCCCCCGTCCTGCCTTTGACCAGATGACCCTGCTCTGGGTTCTGAACCTTGCCGATGGGACGCATTCCCTGATGGATATCGCCCAACGTTCAGGTAAATCCTTTCCTGCGGTGGCAGCAGCGGCAGAGGCGCTGGCGCTTGCAAAACTGATTGCGCGTGAACCAGCGCAGTCAGTCCCTATGCCGGCCGCCTCCAGCGTGTCACCAGACGGAACATCGGTCCAGTAAGGGTCGTGGATGTGACCGCAAGCACCATTAACGATGCATAGGCGAATTCAGATATCATGCCCTTGTTGTGCAAGATGGTGGCGGCAACGATTTCCATCAGCCCCTTACATTGCAAGAGGGCCCCCATGCCAAGTGCCTGCTGGCGCGACATATCGGGTGATGGCGGATAAAGGATGACGGCCCCCATCTTGGTCGTAATGGAAATGACCACCAGCAGGAGTGAGGCAATAACGGACGGCCATGTCAGGGCCTCCCCATTGATGTGCATTCCGCTATGGCCAAAAAACATGGGCGCAAGCCAGAGCAGGGAAAACGTTCCCACCCGTTCCACAGGCAGGCGACGGACCCATTTGGGGGGCATGATCGCCCCTGCAAAATAGGCGCCGATTAATTCATGCAACCCGATCTGCATGCTGGCCCATGCACCACTTGCCAGCCATAGGGGAACTGCCGCCCATATGACCCATAACGGGGGATGTGGCAGGCGGTACGCGGCGGTACTGCTGATGAGTGCCAGTCCGCCAAGCACAGCCACGGCAATGAATTGTGTGATATGCCACCCATGAAAGGCACCAGGCCCTTCGGCCGCGAATTGCAGGCATGCCAGCCCGATCCACAGGGCCGCATCATCAACAATCGCCAGTCGTAACGCCAGATGCCCCATCGGACGTTCGGCGGGGGAAAGTTCGCGCACAACCCCGATCAGTACGGGTAACGCACTGACCGCAAGGCACAGCCCAATGGACATGGCACCAATGGTGGAACTGCCATGCGGGGTTTCCCAGCCATGCAATGGGAGGAAATAAAAATAGATCAGCACGGAGCCGATACAGAACGGAACCCCCAGGGCGACAAGCGCACTGCCTAACAGGCGTCCCATGGAGGGAGCGGTAAAGTTCTGGTTCGGGTCAACCCCGTCGGAGAACTGCCACATATCCAGCCCGGCCGTAAATGCCAGTACAAGGACGGCAATCCACCCGACATCTTCCCCATATTGCGATGGGATACCCCATGTTCCCACGGGATATTTCGTGACCGCAATCACGATCCCCACCAATATCGGAATTACGACAATCGGTATGGTTTTCTGTGACAAACGCCATAATAGTGAAGGAATAAAAACGAACAGGAGTACGTCCGCAAAAAAATGAAGAAGTTGATCCATATCGTTCTCTTTATTTTTAATTTATGCGAATGACATTATATATTAATATATCAGATATGCAAATGAAACATGGTTCATGTGTTTTTCGGATTTCCATCATCAAAGATGAAGATCCAATTTTTCATTTGCCGTAGATTCTATTGACAGAAAATATGATATCACAACCATGTCACATAGTGTCATGAAAATCAGTTTTCTGCCTGAGGGTTTTGAAATACTATCCTGAATAAAAAATGTATTTATATATTTTCGTGCTATAAAATGTCAGGACCTTGGAAAAAGCAGGCTGTTGTCAACAGGCCTTATTCCTGGCTGGTGCGGTTCTCTGTCACACAATCAGAGGCGGCGCGCCCGATCCCGTCAAGACAGCCCAGAACCCGCAGCAGCCACAGGTTATCCGGTTCCTGCCGCAGCATCAGCAGCACGCGGCGACGTGCCACGGATATCATGGCGATCCCTCGTCGACTGATCGGCCTGTATCGTGCCAAAGCCCGCATCAGCAGGGTCAGTGTCTGCGATGCTTCGTGACGTTGTTCACGTTTCAACTGCCGCAGCAGCAGGATATTAAGGCCAACCGCCGACAGCAGCAATGTCTGGCGTATGTCGCCTGCCGCAGTATGATCGGAAGTCCGTGCAGCATGCCGCACCAGGCGCCCGATCCGGTCCACGCTTGCGCCGATCCACCACTGTGGCGAAGGCGGCAGTGGCATGACACATAATCCGCGCAATTCCACCCGAATATGCCTACCATACCGCCCCCGTTCGTTGCGTGCATCAAAAGGTAGTACCAGACGGAATACCAGCAGGCTTAGTCCCACAGCAAGCACGGTATGCAGGGCTGCGTTCAGGAACGTGACCTCATCGACGCGAAGCTGGTTGCCGGGCATCAGCAGGTTCGGCATCAATAATCCATAGGCCGCCGCCGCCCCTGCCGTGGCGGGATTGTATTTTGCCAGTCCTCCAACGAACAGAAAAACCCCAAGGACGAGGGCCAGTACCTCATAATCCGCAAGATACGGAATAATCCACAGGTCAAGGCATCCTGCTGCAACAGCGGACCATATTGCCCCCGACAGGAAGCGCGAGGTTCCTACGACCGGGTTCTCGCGGGTTGCAAACAGGCCACATACCAGCGTCGTGATTGCAATAAATCCCATTCCCCCCGGCCATGCCGTCATTTCGTAAATCATGCCCGCGCCAACGATGGCGATGGCCCCCCGCAATCCGTTGTGAAAGGCAAGACGCAGGTCCCGATGGCCAGGCAGCCGGAAGCGGAAACGGTCATGCGGCGGGGGCATGAAAATGGCCTGGCAATGTGTGATGGCGGTGGCAAGGTCTGCCATTGCGTCACACAAAACGCTATGTGTAATCCGGCGCGTTTCATCATTTTCGTATCTGGCCCGGTCCTGGAACAATGCATGTAACTGCGTTACGTGACGCAACAATGTGTCCAGCATGTTGCGTTGCAGTCGGCAGGATACCAGTCGATCACACAGTTGCAGCAACCTGCCGCGCGTATCCACCAGAAGTGGGTCTTTACTCAGTTCCGCGCGTTCCATGCTGCCCGACAGGCCAACAAGGCGTGTTACCATGATCGAGATATTGGCAAATACCGCCCGGGCATGATCACCCGCGTGCGAATGTCGCCCCATTTCAATGGCTGGGAATTCAATTCCATGATGGACGGAGACCATCATGTCCGAAAATTCCCCTGCGTGAATCAATGTTTCACGATCATACAGTACAATTTCACGCAGGAGGGATGCCAGGCGGTGCAGGACATCCTCTACCCGCGCCAGCATTGTGGCGCGGGCGCGCGATGCAAGGTTATGCGCGAACAGCAACGCCATGGCGGCCTCGCACACTACACCCAGAACGATATAGGTCGCGCGTGATACCGCGATGAAAAATACATTGTCAGGCTGCGACGCGGCGGCCACGGCAATAATCGAACAGGTATATCCGGACAGTACAAAAGCGTAAGATCTGAAGTTGACACTGAATGTCGCAAGAAAACTGCACAACCCGATCCAGGCTGCGACAGCCGGGAAAAACAGCCATGCCTGTTGTGGAAAGGCGGCAATGAACACCACGGCCGCAACGGCCCCGGCCAAGGTGCCGACAATGCGCCAGCGCGCCTTTGACATGCTTTCGCCACGGCGCACCTGTGCGACTGACCATACGGTGGCGACTGCCCACTGCGGACTGTCCAGTTCCATCCACAATGCGGCGGCCAGCGCGATAAGCGACGCCAGCGTATTGCGTGCGGCAAAGCCGATGGCTGGTAACGATGGGCAGTACAGCCAACGCAGCCTGTCACGACACGCCTGCCACGCGAAACGGGGCAGAGTGGTACTGGCAGAATACAGAAAGCACATCAGCAGCTATATGTGCCGATCTAATAATGACATCATTTGGAGCTGAAGAGTTTTCAGCTTACCGCCTTTTCATATGGGCGGTACTGCGGTGTCCATATCGCTCTGTCCAGCGCGGCTTCAATTTCGTCCTGCGTGGCTGGCGGGGCCACACCTTCTGCCTGACCCTGGTTAATAACGGCACGCGCGACTGCGATCGCGGCCTTTGGCAGGTCGGAAACCGGTGGCAGCAGCGATGCATATGCCGGCTCCTGAAACGTTGAGACGGGGGATATCGCCGCCAGCGCCCGCGCGGCAGCAAGGAACATGCCGTCAGTCATGCGGGTGATCCCCCCGGCCACGACAGCGAGGCCAATGCCGGGGAAGACATATGAGTTATTGATCTGGTCCACCGGGCGTTCGCGCCCGCCAAAGACAACCGGAGCAAAAGGGCCGCCTGTGCCGATAATGGCGCGCCCATCCGTCCATTCCAGCAGGTTGGATGGCGTGGCCTCGATATTGGCGGTCGGGTTCGACAGGGCAAAGATCACGGGACGTTGCGGCATATGGGTCATGGGGGCAATGATTTCGCGCGTGAATGCCCCCCCCTGCCCTGATGTGCCAATCAGCATCGTGGGACGGACATGCGCCACCACTTCGGACAACGATACATGCGCAGGATCCGCGACATTCCATCGTGCTGCGATGTCGTGTGGCTGTGCAAAAGAAGCCTGCCCGTCCGTCATTCCCGCCATACCGTGCCGGACCAGGCCATCGACGTCGATCATGAAAAACCTGCCCCGTGCTTCCGCCGGTGGCATTCCTTCGGCCATCATCATACGTGACAGAAGGTCGGCAATCCCGCACCCTGCCCCGCCCGCGCCAAAGATGACGACCCGCTGTTGCGCAAGCGGCGCAGCACCTGCACGAATTGCAGCCAACAGGGCGCCAGCAGTTACCCCGGCCGTGCCCTGAATATCGTCATTATATGTACACATCCGTTCGCGATAACGGCTGAGGATACGCAGGGCGTCTTCCCCGGCCAGATCTTCCCAGTGCAGGGCAATCCGGGGCCAGCGCGCTTCCGCCGCCGTGACGAATTCCGCGATAAATGCGTCATAGTCAGCACCGCGTACGCGCCGGTGTCGCCATCCGATGTAATCCGGGTCGTTGAGCAATGTTTCATTATCGGTCCCGACATCCAGCAGGATCGGTAGCGCACAGGCAGGGTCCAGACCACCACAGGCGGTATAGAGCGCAAGCTTGCCAATCGGGATACCCATCCCGTTCGCGCCCTGATCGCCAATCCCCAGGATGCTGCCACCGTCACTTGCCACGATGACGCGCACATCGTCCCAGCGCGTATCGGACAGGATGTCTGCAATGCGTCCCCGGTCGTCGTAATTCAGGAACAGACCACGTGGACGGGTCCATATCTGACTGAACTGCTGGCAGGCGCGCCCGATGCAGGGGGTGTAGATAATGGGAAGATAGTCTTCGAGTGACTGCGCCACGATGGCATGGAAAAGAGTTTCGTTGCGGTCCTGGATTTCACGCAGCGCAACATGGCGCGAAAAATTGTCCGGCAGGGCCTCAAGGCGCCGCGTCGCACGGGCGACCTGATGTTCCAGTGTCGTGACATTATGCGGGAGGAAGCCATGCAGTCCGAACAGGTCTCGTTCCCGCATATCGAAGGCATTTCCCTTGTTAAAAACAGGACTTTCCAGAAGGTTATGTCCATTAAGGCTAATTTTTCGCGAGGGGATGCACGACGGTTGCGCGGAAGCAGGCATGGGAACTCAATATTGCGATGACGATGAAACAGTGCGCACAATACCTGTCTGCACAATCCCGTGTAGAGCCCGTTCATGCACGGCAACCGTACGCCACATGCAATCATGGAGGTCGCATGCCCGACGAAATCAGCGACCTTAAATTCTTTTGCATCCTCGCCGCCGCAGGCAGTATTGCAGGCTGTGCCCGTGTCATGGGCATGTCGCCCGCCGCCATGAGCCGGAGGCTTAGTGGGTTTGAGGCACGGCTTGGCACCCGGCTTGTCACCCGTACGTCGCGCCATTTTGCCCTGACGGCGGAAGGACAGAGGTTGCATGAACGTGCAACCCGTATCATGCATGAAATCGAGGAAGCCGAGGCCGAGGTCACGGCCAAGGCCGGTATTCCCCACGGGGTCTTGCGGGTGGGGGTTCCATCTGAACTCGGGCGGAAGATGCTTGCGGGTATCGTCGCCGCATTTGTAGAGAAATATCCCGATGTCACGGTCCACCTGACACTGTCGGATGCAGGGCTTGATGTCATTGACGACGGGCTTGATATTGCAATTCGCGCGGGCATGCCGCCCGATCAGGACGTCATGACCACGACATTGATAAGCAGCCGTCGCGTGGTCTGTGCCTCCCCTGCATATTCCGTGCGCAAGGGATTGCCTGCCACGCCCCATGACCTGCTTAAACATGACTGCATCTGCCTGTTGCGGCGGCAGAGGATCTTTAATGAATGGGCATATTATGATGGCAAGACGCGCAAGGAAATCCATGTCACACCCCATCTTGCCGCTTCCAGCAGCGAGGTCGTCCATGACTGGGCAGTAAGTGGGCAGGGAATTGCATTGAAGGTTTTGTGGGATATCGCAGATGACCTGAAATGCGGACGACTGATTGAATGCCTGAGTGCGTATGCATGGGAAGATGTCGTGTTGTGCGCGATTTATCCGTCACGCACGCATCTGCCACCACGGGTGCGATTTTTTCTTGATTTTGTTAAACGTGCCTTGAGGCAACATGATTTTGGAACTTGATATTCCAGATGTTATTAAAATGATCGTTGGAAAAGCACCTTAAATATATAACAACCATTCAATATAAAAATTCTGCGGACTTCGTGTGAAAATAAAACGTCTCCTGACTGTTTTGTTCAATAGTCTACGAAAAATGCTTCGTTCCTGTGAAACTGGTGCCATGCCAAGGCTTTGACCGGACGTCATGAAGGCGTGCTCACTCTGGTTTCGGCCGTCCCAAGAAATATGTGATTGCGTGGGAACACGATCCACCTGCAGCCGTTGGTGGTGGACGAGAGTGCTACTTCCTTCCTTTTCCATCGTTGATGGAGGCCGTCCATGGCCCTGCGCAATATCCCCTTGCCGGTCAGGTTGGGACCGTGCCGTACGTCGTTACCACGCAATCCCGTGCGGCGTGATGGCAGTCGCCTGGGCGGGCGGACGATTGCAATACTTGCGACAGACGGGGTGGAGGAAGTGGAACTGACCGATCCGGTCGCTGCCTTGCGACAGGCTGGGGCACGGACGTTGCTGATTTCCCCCAACCGTGTGGATATCCAGGCGATGGAATCCGATATTCATCCCACCAACCGGTATCATGTCGATATACAGGTAGGCGCAGTACATGCGGCAATGTTTGACGGCCTTTTGCTGCCTGGGGGGATCACCTGTTCCGATTGCCTGCGTATGGATCGCGACGCGGTGCGTTTCGTGCGGGAATTCGTGAAGGCGGGACAGCCGATCGCCGCCATCAGTCACGGCCCATGGCCCCTGATTGAAGCCGGGGGCGTGGGGGGACGTACGCTTACATCATGGCCTTCCCTGCGCACCGATCTGACAAATGCCGGGGGAAACTGGGTGGATCGCGATGTCGTGACGGATGGTATGCTGGTGACGTCACGTCATCCAGATGATCTGAAGGTTTTCTGCACTGCCATCGTGGCGCTGTTTGCCATGCGTCCCGTCATGGTTTCGACAGGGCATGGAGCTGTCGGGTGACTGCGACAGATCTTTGGTAAGAAAAAGAAATTTTCAGAAAATGTTCTGGTAATGGACGTAATGCAGCCACCGGCCGGGTACCGGTCATGCCTGCAACGGTTCAAAAGGGGGCATATGATGGCTGCCTTATGCCTGCACGGATGTCCATGCAACATGCGATGCGATGGTGCGTTGTCTGCACGCTTTCAAACGATCACGCCATATTCGTAAAACATGCGAATGACGCCCTGATATGCAGGGTCCAGATCGTTTCCACATCGACAGATTGGGGAGAAAGGTCATGGGATTTTCAGACATTACGCAGATCGCTGAAGAAAAGCGGAAAAAAGATGATGTCGCGATAAAACCGCCGGTGCGGTCGCCTTTTTCCGGGGACATCCCTCCCCTGTTGCGACAAATTTCCGGGAAAAAGGATCAGCGGCAGAGGCAGACCCTTTTTCGGAAATAGATATTGAAAAGAAATAGAGTTTTGACCTTCTTCCCCCCAGGGACCGGAGCAGAGCATGGACGCGCATCCTGTATTGACGTCTGCCCCGTCCCTGACGGCGGGGGGCGGATGGTCTGGTTTCATGCGTCGCCTCTTTCGCAGGAAGCCGTGGCCAATATGGCAGGCCGATGATTTTCCTGTCAGAAGCGAGATTTTTGGCGCGGAGCGGCTGGAGGATCATGCCCGCAGCCTTGCTGCGGCGCAGGAGATTACCTTAGCGCACGCGCGACAATGGGGCACACAACCCCTGTCGCGACGCCTTGCGCAGAACAGTGCCTTTTTATGCAATGCCGAACGCGAGATTACAAAGGCGATCACACAAGACAGGCAATTGACGCCAGCGGCGCAATGGTTGGCGGATAATTATGCCCTGGTCGATATGCAGATCCGTGAAACCGCACTGGATCTTCCGTCGGGATATTATGCGCGGCTGCCCAAGCTTGCGAATGGTCCGTTTGCCGGCCTGCCACGGATATTCGCCGTGGCATGGGCGTATGTCGCCCATACCGACAGCAATCTGCAACCCGATATCCTGCGTGGCTACCTTCTTGCCTATCAGGAAGTGGAGGCGTTGACGATCGGGGAATTATGGGCCGTTCCCATTACATTACGGATTGTGCTGATTGAAAACCTGCGTCGCGTTGTCGGTGCGATCATGCACAACAACACCCATCGCCGTGCGGCCGACCTGCTGTGTGAACAGTTGGCTGCTGCACGGAAAAATGGTCATCCGGTGCTGTCTGTCCTTCTTGCCGCCGTGGCGCCTGACCTGCTTACTCCCGCCTTTGCCGCCCAGATGGCGCATTGCCTGCGTGGACTGGACCCTGAAAAGGACCCGGCCCTTGTCTGGCTGGCGCAACGCCTGTCCGACAGGGACAGCACGATTGAGGCCGCTGTCCGCGATGACCTGCATGAACAGGGCGCCTTCAATGCCACGATCCGCAACATTATCACCAGCCTTCGCCTGATTGCCGGGATTGACTGGACCGAGGCGTTTGAGCGTATCTGTCTGGTGGATCGGGTATTTGCGGAATATGACAGTTTCACGCAGGCTGATTTCGCCAGTCGCGACCTGTATCGCAAGGCGATAGAAGAGATCGCCCGTGGGTGCGATCATACCGAAACAGACATCGCGCAGACTGCCGTGACAATGGCAAGAGCTGCGCAGCAGGCACATCCTGATGATCCACGGCGGGGCGACCCGGGATATTACCTGCTGATGGATGGTCGCCGGGGGCTGGAACAGGCGCTGGGATTCAGGCCCACGCCCCTGATGTGGGTGGTGCGGGGGGGATGTCGCTGGGGGATCGCGGGATATAGCATCGCGGTCACACTCCTCACGCTTGTCTTTCTTGTGATTCCGTTCTGGCTTCTCTCATCGGCGGGGACTACGACACCTCTGGCCATGGTGGTGGCGCTCCTTGCGTTCGTGCCCACGACCGATGCCGCCGTGGCGTGCATCAACCGGCTTGCGTTACAGGCCATTCGTGTCACTGCGCTGCCGGGACTGGAACTGCGCGATGGCATTGCCCAACATCTGCGTACGATTGTTGTGATGCCGGTCATGCTGGTAACGCAGGAAACAGTTGCGGAGCTTGTCGCACGGCTGGAGGTACACTACCTCGCCACACGTGATGACGCGGTGCATTTTGCATTGCTCAGCGACTGGCACGATCATGACAGTGCGCATGCACCCGATGATGAGGCGTTGCTGGCACTGGCTTGTGACGGGATCGCGCGCCTCAACCACCGCCATGGCCCTGCAACCGGCGGGCCACGTTTCATGCTGCTGCATCGCAGGCGTGTGTGGTGCGAAAGCGAACGGATCTGGATGGGATGGGAGCGCAAGCGTGGCAAGCTGCATGAACTCAATCAGTTGTTACGTGGTGCGCGTAATACGACCTTCCTGCCGGACCCTGCGCGTGTGCTGCCTGATGGTGTCCGCTATGTCGTGACCCTTGATGCCGATACGCGCCTGCCGCTGGAGACGGTGCGTCGGCTCGTGGGGAAAATGGCGCATCCACTGAACCTGCCGCGGTTTGATCCCGTATCCGCCCGTGTGGTTGAAGGATACGCGATCCTGCAGCCACGGGTTACGCCCGCACTGCCTGTCGGTCACAAAAGCACCGTGTTCCAGAGGGCTTTTTCCAGCGCCAGCGGCATTGACGCCTATTCCGCCGCCGTGTCCGACCTGTACCAGGACATGTTTGGCGAAGGATCGTATGCAGGAAAAGGTATTTACGATATCGACGCGTTCGAGGCCGCGCTTGCTCATCGCATACCGGAATCGACCCTGTTGAGCCATGACCTGTTCGAGGGGATTTTCGCGCGTGCGGGCCTTGCTTCCGATATCGAAGTGGTGGAGGACTCCCCCACCGATTACCTCGTGGCGGCACGGCGGCTGCATCGCTGGACGCGTGGGGACTGGCAGCTCCTGCCGTGGATCTTTCCGGTATTTGGGCGCAGGGCGGACCCACGGCGTCGGCTGTCGGGAATTTCGCGATGGAAAATGACGGATAACCTGCGACGCACACTTAGCGCACCTTTCGTGCTGTTGGCACTGTTCACAAGCTGGTTCCTGCCCCTGCATGACGCCATGGTCTGGGGCCTGTTCATCATGACAATGATGGCATTGCCGGTGTTCCTGCCTGTCCTTGCGGATTTTGTTCCCCGTCGCGAATGGATCACGTTACGCAGTTACGGCAGCGTTCTGATGGCCGATGCGGCGGATGCATGTGTGCTCGCCGCGCTCAATATCACTTTTGCTGCACATCTGGCGGTCCTGATGGGGGATGCGATCGTGCGGACCCTGATCCGGGTGTTCATAACCCGCCGCAATCTGCTGCAATGGGTGCCAGCGGCACAGACAATCCCGACCGTGCATCCGAGGATGGTGGAATATTACCGCCGGATGCTTGCAGTCCCGCTGTTGTCCCTGGTGATGGGGGACATGATCGCACGTTTTGCGGTACGGAGCCTGTTCGTGGCCGTGCCGCTGATCATGGTATGGGGCATGTCACCTATCGTTGCGATGTGGGTCAGCAGGTTTCCGGTCACGGCGGCGCGGTCACGGCCATCACGTACGGATATCCGCGCATTGCGGATGACCGCGCGGCGGACATGGCGCTTTTTTGAAACATTTGTGACGCCTGCGGACCATATGCTGCCGCCCGACAATTTTCAGGAAGATCCCGATGCCGTACTGGCGCGCCGTACGTCGCCCACCAATATCGGGCTGTATCTGCTGTGCTGCATCAGCGCACGTGATTTCGGCTGGTCCGGGCTGACCGATACGATCGACCGGCTGGAGGCTACGTTCGCTACGCTTGATGGCATGGGACGTTATCGCGGGCATTTCTATAACTGGTACGATACATCCGACCTGACGGTGCTGGAACCCGCCTATATTTCCACCGTGGACAGTGGCAACATGGCGGGCCATCTCGTGACACTGGCCAGTGCCTGCCGCCAGTGGCGCCATGGCGATGACAGGCTTTGCGTATCATGGCGCGAAGGGGTCGCCGATGCGCTTAATATCGCCATTACGGACCTTACGTTCCACAATGGTACGCGCCTGTCCCTGTCCATCGGGCAACGGCGTCTGGTGCGGGCACTTGCGGCCCTGAAAAGCGCGGCCCTGTCTGCCCCTGAACTGCCATCGTACACGCAGCTTTCCATATTGCAGGCACGTGCGCGTCGTGTGAGCCAGCAGGTGGATGCCATAGCGAACATGTCTGTGGACACAATGCCCACGGGACGTGCGGACCCGGGATTCTGGGCCAATGCGGCGTTGCGCGGGCTGGAGAGCCACATGCGGGATCTGGCGTCCATCCCCCCCGCATCGTCCCTGCGGGCGCGTCTGGAGGCGCTTGAACGCAAGGCACGTGGCATGGCGCAGGACATGCAGTTCGGTTTTCTGTGCAATGAATCACGCAAGCTGCTTTCGATCGGCTTTGTGGTGGCCGAAGACATACAGGACGGCAACTGTTACGACCTGCTGGCATCCGAAGCGCGACTGGCGGTTTTTTTCGCCATCGCCAAGGGGGACATACCTGCACGCAACTGGTTCCGTCTGGGACGTGCCATTACCCCCGTGGGCAATGGCGCGGCGTTGGTATCATGGTCGGGGTCGATGTTCGAATATCTGATGCCATCGCTGGTCATGCGCGCGCCGATCGGAAGTCTGCTGGAACAGACCAATACACTGATCGTGCAGTGCCAGATCGCCTATGGGCAGGGGCATGATGTGCCATGGGGGATCTCGGAATCCGCATATAATGTGCGTGATCTTGAATATACCTATCAATATTCGAATTTTGGCGTCCCGGGTCTGGGCCTGAAACGTGGCCTTGGGGCCGATATCGTCATTGCACCTTATGCCACGATGCTTGCGGCGATGGTGGATCCGCAAAAGGCGGTTGCCAACCTGTTGGCCCTTGAGCATGTGGGCGCGCAGGGCCGTTACGGGTTTTACGAATCCCTTGATTACACCCCGCAGCGCGTGCCAGATCATGAACGTGTCGCCGTCGTGTGTGCCTATATGGCCCATCATCAGGGCATGTCGATCCTGGCGGTGGCCGATGCGGTCATGAACGGCATCATGCGTTCGCGTTTCCATGATGATCCAGCCATCGCATCGGCTGAACTGCTGTTGCAGGAACGCGCGCCGCGCACCGGGGCGGTGGCCCGCGCCCTGGTGGCAGAGGATGCGGCCCCTGTGCCGGTGCGGGCGGTGACGGCGGCGGCTGGACGATATTATGGGACACCCGATACACCGCAACCCGTAACGCACCTGCTGTCAAACGGACGGTATTCAGTCATGCTGACAACTGCCGGATCAGGATATAGCCGGTGGCAGGGGCAGGCCATTACCCGCTGGCGTGAAGATCCGACATGCGATGATACGGGATCGTATATCTATCTGCGGAATGTCCGGACCGGACAGGTATGGTCCGCAGGGGTGCAGCCCTGTGGCGTGCGGGGGGACGATCATGCCGTTGTGTTTCATGAGGACAGGGCGGAATTCGCCCGCCGCGACGGTGCTGTCACGACCATGATGGAGGTCATGGTCTCGGCCGAGGACGATGCCGAATGCAGGCAGGTTTCCGTCTTTAATGGTGGTGGTGATGCGTTGGAAATCGACGTCACGTCCTATGCGGAACTTGCGCTTATTACCCAGGCGGCGGACCTTGCGCACCCTGCATTCACCAAGTTGTTCGTACAGACAGAATACCTGCCGGATTCCCGTGCCATAATTGCCACGCGCCGTCGCCGTACGGCTGATGAGGCCGAAATCTGGGCTGCGCATCTGGCGGTCTGCGCAACGCCGGTGCAGGTGGAAACGGACCGGGCGTACTTTGTCGGGCGCGGATATGATACGCGCCATCCGCGTGCGCTCCAGCCTGACGGGATTATGTCAGGGCGCACGGGAACAGTGCTGGATGCTGTCTTTTCGATCCGTAGCACGATGCTGATAAAGCCCGGTGCGATGGCCCGGATCACTTTCTGGACGTTGGTTGCCCCGTCGCGTGAGGCGTTGCTTGACCTGATCGACACACACCGTGACCATGCCGCCTTTGAACGGGTACGTACGCTGGCCTGGACACAGGCGCAGGTACAGTTGCGTCATCTGGACATCACCCAGGCGGATGCTGACCTGTTCCAGCGTCTTGCAGGGCACATCATATTTGCAGGCCCGGCCCTGCGGGCCGAGGCGGTGTGCATCAGTAAGGGGGCCGGCGCGCAGCCCCTGTTGTGGGAACAGGGGATTTCAGGGGACCTGCCGATCGTACTCCTGCGGATACGCGACAATGCCAATACCGATGTAGTACGTCACCTGCTGCAGGCGCAGGAATATTTCCAGCTTAAGCAGCTGGCGGTGGATATCGTCATCCTGAATGAACACCCGTCGTCTTACCTGCAGGATCTTCAGATTTCGCTGGATGACCTGGTGCGTGCGACCGGACGTCTGGTCGCGGGTGCGGGGTCGGTGCGTACGCTCCGCGCGGACCTGATCCAGCCTGCCATGCGCGACCTGCTGCTGTCGGTGGCGCGGGTTGTGCTGTCAGCGGCCCGTCCCATTGCAGAGCAACTGGAACAGGCGGAAGCCCTGACCTCCTCCCTCCCCGTCATGACACGGGGTATGCCGGGGGCCGGCGTTCCCGCCCCTGGGGTGCCTGTCCTGCCTGAACTGGAGTTCTTTAATGGGTTTGGGGGATTTGCTGATGATGGCCGGGAATATGTCGTAATTCTTGCACCGGGTCGTACGACGCCTGCGCCGTGGGTGAATGTCATCGCCAATGACGATTTTGGTTTTCAGGTTTCTGCCGAAGGGGCGGGATATACATGGGCGCTGAACAGCCGCGAGCACCAGTTGACGCCATGGTCGAATGACCCGGTGAGTGACCGTGCCGGCGAAGCCTTTTATTTTGAGGATCAGGACACACGTGACCTATGGTGCCCATTGGCTGCGACCCGCCGGGAAGCGGGGGCGACCTATGTGACCTGCCATGGGCGCGGTTATACCCGCCATGAACGCGTGGCCCATGACATTGCCAGCACGGTGTTGCAGTACGTACCTGACACCGACCCGGTCAAGATTTCGCGCATCCAGTTGCATAACCTGTCCCAACGCCCGCGTACGCTGTCTGTCACCGCGTATGTCGAATGGGTGCTGGGGGCCCCACGTGCGATGGCCGCCCCGTTCGTCATTACCGGGCTTGATGCGCAAAGTGGGGCGCTGTTTGCGCGTAATCCGTGGAACGTAACATATGGCCGTCGTGTCGCCTTCCTTGATATCGGCGGATATAGCACCGCAGCCTGCGGGGATCGGGCGGCCTTTATGGGACGTCATGGCACGCTTGACGCGCCGATGGCCTTCATGCGGCCTGGCGGCGTGGCCGGAGCCCTGGGCGCGGGGCTGGACCCGTGTGGGGTATTGCAGACGATCGTGACCCTGCCCCCCGATGGACGGGTGGAGGTTGTCTGCCTGTTGGGGGAAGGAGAGGATGAGGACGCCGCGCGTGCCCTTGTGGCAAAATACCGTGCGACCAGCCTTGATGCCGTCCTCAATGACGTCAGGGCCCGGTGGGAGGGGCTGGCCCGTTCGATGCAGGTTCGCACGCCTGATCGCGCAATGGATATCATGCTCAACGGCTGGCTTCTTTACCAGACCCTCAGCAGCCGTATCCAGGCGCGGGCAGGTTTTTACCAGGCCAGCGGAGCCTTCGGGTTTCGCGATCAGTTGCAGGACGGCATGGCTGTGGTGTCTGCCTGTCCCGCGCGGGTGCGGGCGCATCTGCTGCATGCCGCATCGCGCCAGTTTGTCGAAGGGGATGTGCAGCACTGGTGGCTGCCCCAGACAGGGGCGGGCGTGCGTACTCATATCTCGGACGACTGTGCGTGGCTGGCCCATAGCGTTGCCCATTACGTCCGGGTCAGTGGCGATCGCGGCATCCTTGATGAGCCGGTCTCGTTTCTGGAGGCGCCGCCGCTATCCCTGACCGAGCATGATCGTTTCATGGTACCTGCCATTTCGGCTGTTACCAGCTCCCTTTTTGAACATTGTGCACGTGCGCTGGATCACAGCATGCGGGTAGGCGTACATGGCCTTCCCCTGATGGGAACGGGCGACTGGAACGACGGGATGAACCGTGTGGGGGAACAGGGCCGTGGGGAGAGCGTATGGTTGGGGTGGTTCCTGCATGCGGCCCTGATGGATTTTATCACGTTTGCGCGCGAACGTGGGGCGGATGCCCGTGCCGATGCATGGCAGGCCCATGCGGATGCCTTGGCGGGGGCTTTGGAACAGGCATGGGATGGGGATTGGTACCTGCGGGCCTATTTCGACGATGGTACACCATTGGGCTCGCACCTTAATACAGAATGCCAGATCGATGCGATTTCGCAATCATGGGCGGTCCTGTCGGGGGTGGCAATGCCCGAACGTGCCGCGCACGCCATGCGGTCCGTCATGCAGCGTCTGGCGGGGCAACCGCATGGGCTGGTCCTGGTGCTTGCACCGCCATTCGGCGGAAATGGCCCAGACCCCGGCTATATCCGTGGGTATCCGCCGGGCATTCGTGAAAATGGCGGCCAATATACGCATGCGGCGCTGTGGACTGTCATGGCGGTGGCTGGGTTGCATGATGGGGATCGTGCCCATGCCCTGTTTCACGACCTGCTTCCCATTACGCACGCCCTGACGATGCGTGCGGCACAACTCTATCGGCTGGAACCGTATGTGGTGGCGGCGGATATCTATTCCCGTCCCCCGCACGAAGGGCGTGGCGGATGGTCATGGTATACAGGGTCCGCCGGATGGATGCAGCGGGTGGGATGTGAAACCATTCTTGGCATCCGCATAGAGGGTGACGAACTGATACTTGATCCCTGCATTCCCGCTGGCTGGCCTGGTTTTGAGGCAAAGCTTGCATGGCGAACGGCGTTGTATGTCATCACCATTGAAAACCCGAACCATGTCTGCCGCGGGGTGACGCGACTGTTGATGGATGGGCAGGTTGTGGTGATGGGGCATCGGGTCAGGATGTCAGATGATGGGAAGCAACATACGATATCGGCTATACTTGGATAGTCATGGTGATTATGAAAATAATTATTGGATATACCTGATGTATGTGGCGAGTATATGATTTTATCAGAACCTAAAACACATATATAAATATAATAAAATAAATGAATATGTTGGGTTATCACGATGTATTTACGATTAAAACTGTTAATATGACCTATGTATTCAAATGTAATGACAAAAAATAATATGGGAATATGATGTGTTTCCGCTTTCGTGGCATGATGAATACATGGACAGGATAATGTCGGAACATCAGGACAGTACGGAACACAAGGATGGGCCGCGGCATTTTCATATGCCGCATATGCACCTGCCGCACTTTCATCTTCCTCATGTGCAACTGCCGCATATCCACTGGCCGCATTTCCACATTCACTTTCACGACCGGCCCCTATCGGGGGCACCCCACCCCGACAGGCCATTTCACTGGCGACTTTATTGGTGCGAGGCCCTTGCCACGGCCGTGCTGATGATCGTCGGGCTGGTCTGTGTCATCCTGCTGAGTGCGCCAGGCACGTTCCTTGCCCGCCTGCTGGCACCGTATCCAAATATCCAGACCGCTCTGTGTGGCCTGTGTTTTGGTATGGCGGGAACAGCAGCGGCGATGACACCGTTTGGCAAGATCAGTGGCGCGCACCTCAATCCCTCCGTCACCCTTGCGTTCATGCTCTCGCGCAGGATCGTCTGGATTGATGCCGTTGGCTATGCCATTGCGCAGATCGTGGGCGCGTTGGCAGGAACGGCGGTGGTTTATGCCCTGGGGCTGGTTTTTGCCCCGTGGCACCTGTTGTCGCGCGAGGTGCATTACGGTGCGACCATCCCCTATACGAGCATTTCAGTCTGGTACGCCCTGGGGTCTGAGGCACTTGTGACCGGGTTATTGATCATCACGCTTTACTGGCTTGCGGCGCATCCGCGTTACAAGGCTGTGACCCCATGGATCGGCGGGATATTCTTCCTTGTCATGAATCCCCTGACCGCATGGCTGTCGGGCAACAGCGTCAATTTTGCACGCAGCCTTGGACCGGCACTGTTCGATGGGACATGGACCAGCCTGTGGATTTATCTGATCGGTCCTTTTGCAGGATCGTCACTTGCGGTTCTTGCTATCCAGTGTGACCTGTTTGGCAAGATTCATCTTCTGGAGGCACGGTTGGTCAATTTCGGTCATCATGGCCGCGTCCCCCATCTGGATGATCCCCACTTTAAACATGCTGCCCCTGAACATTACGATGCCTATCGCGCACATCTGGAGGAACTGGCAAAAGCCAGGGTCACGCCAACTGCGGATTGAAAGAGAGACAGCAAAGAATGCTGTCAGATTGGGGAACAGCCACGGGTGGTGATTTTTCATCACCACCCGTAGGATAAAAGACAACTTCCTGCCCTGCCCCAACCTTCCTATCCCTTTTCCTTCACTCCCCTGCGATGACAGGCATGAAAGGAAAACGGCAATGACGACCACCAATCAGGAACTGCGTGCCCGGCGTGAACGCGCCGTTGCACGTGGTGTTGCGACTTCGACCCCCATTTTCGCCGACCGTGCCCTGAATGCTGAAGTGTGGGATATTGAAAATCGTCGCTATATAGATTTTGCGGGTGGCATCGCAGTCCTGAATGTTGGGCATCGCCATCCCCGGGTCATGGCGGCGGTACAGGCGCAACTGGAACGTTTTACACATACCGCCTTTCAGGTCTCGGCCTATGAATCCTATATCACTCTGGCGGAACGGCTGAATCTTCTCGCCCCATTTTCCGGCCCGGCAAAGACCATCTTTTTCACCACTGGCGGGGAAGCCACCGAAAATGCCGTGAAAATCGCCCGTGCCGCAACAGGGCGTACAGGGGTGATTGCGTTTTGTGGAGGGTTCCATGGCCGCACGCTGCTGGCCTCGGCCATGACAGGAAAGGTCCGGCCCTATAAGAAACCGTTCGGGACGCTGCCGGGTGAAGTCTATCATATCCCCTTCCCCGATGGGGATATTACGGTGGATGACAGCCTGAAGATGCTTGGCTTTGTGTTCGCTGCTGATATTGATCCGTCCCACGTTGCCGCGATTATCATTGAACCCGTGCAGGGAGAAGGCGGCTTTCGTGTGGCGCCGCCTGAATTGCTGCATCGCCTGCGCCAGATCTGCGATACACATGGGATCAAGCTGATTGCGGATGAGGTGCAAAGTGGCTTTGGCCGTACTGGCCGGATGTTCGCCATCACCCATTCCGGGGTTGAACCGGATCTTGTGGCGGTTGCAAAATCCATGGGGGGTGGCCTGCCCCTGTCGGGTGTCATCGGGCGCGCGGATCTGATGGATGCGGTTGGACCGGGTGGCCTGGGCGGAACCTATGCCGGTGCGCCACTGGCCTGTGCCGCGGCACTTGCCGTGCTGGATATCATGGAGGAAGAAGACCTGCCCGCGCGCGCCAATGTCATTGGCGAAAGGATGCGCGCGCGTATCATGCAATTGCATGAGGATACGACGCTCCTGCCGATCAGCGCCCCACGGGGATTGGGGGCAATGATTGCATTCGACATATTGCACGCCCATGGTGACGCAGGATTGCGTGACAACGCTGCCGCCGCGATCTGTGCAAAGGCATGTGACAAAGGTCTGATCCTGCTGTCATGCGGGGTGCAGGGTGCGACCATCCGCATTCTTGTCCCGCTTACGGCATCAGATGAAATCATTGACGAAGGCATGGATATCATAGAGCAGGTGCTTGCCGGAGGCTGCTGAAACCTGCCCGGCAGGCCGGCATGGAAACATGCCGGTGCAAGAGTGATCTTTCAGACGCCATCTTTTTCAAAGATGGCGCCCTGTGTGCGGTTGCTTACCCGATTGCCATCAGGCTTGCATTACCACCCGCTGCTGTCGTGTTGGTGCTGCGGCACTGTTCCTCCAACAGGAATTCCCGTCTCAGGTCGCCCTCTTGCAGCAGGAAGGCGGACGTAATCGCCCCTGCCCCATTGGCAAGGGTGGGCGTGATCGTTCGGAAACTGTCATTGTCGCGGGAGCCAATTACGACCGCATATGTGTGCTGCCCCACGTCATGAACAGCGTGTACATGTTGTGCGATATGCGTGGGCAGTCCCGACAGCCATGTCGTCTCCCCTTCTGCTCCGGTTACGAACACCGTATTACCACATGACAGTGCCATGGATATGACTGTCAGCAGTTCCCCGCGCGTGCCGCCGCCGATGCACAGGACGTTGCCACGCGGCATGAGGTGATAGAGATTTTCCTCTCCCACCGGACCAGGCAACATCATCTGTGCGCCGACAAGCGGGGCTTTCATCATATCAGCCACATATCGTGCTACCTGGTGTTGCCCGGTTCCCACCAGCCAGTCATGCCATGTCTGCATCATTGCCGGCACCTGTCCGGCGGTCATGCCGCGCGGCAGGGTAATCATCGCGGGGCATTGTGCGACAAGACGCCGCAGGATCAGCGGCCCCCCCGCCTTTGGTCCCGTTCCTGACAGGCCACGCCCACCAAAGGGCTGTACCCCGACAACCGCGCCAATCGTGTTGCGGTTGATATACAGATTCCCCACGTTCAGGCGTTGCGTCACATGTTCGACCGTGGTTTCGATACGGGTATGCAGCCCCCCCGTCAGGCCATAGCCCAATGCATTGATGGCATCGATGACGGTATCGAGTGTCTGCCGACGGTAACGCAGGACATGTAACACGGGCCCAAAGATTTCTGGCCCAAGGTCAGAGATGGAATCAATCTCGATCAGGGTTGGGGAGACGAAGCTGCCATGGTCGCATTGTGGCGTGGCCTGCACGCGGAACACGGGCGCGCCCTTTGCACGCAGGGCCTCGATATGCGCCTCTATCCCTTTTGCCGCATCGGGCGTAATGACCGGCCCGATGTCGGTGGACAGCATGGCGGGATTGCCAAGTTGCAGTTCGCGCATCGCCCCACGCAGCATCGCCAGCACATGATCGGCACAGTCTTCCTGCACACACAGGATGCGCAATGCCGAACATCTCTGTCCCGCGCTGTCGAAAGCTGAGGCAACGACATCGGTAACGACCTGTTCCGCAAGGGCGGAGGAATCCACGATCATCGCGTTCTGCCCCCCCGTTTCAGCGATCAGCGGTACGGGGTGTCCCATGCGGCCACGACGGGGCGCAAGCCGCCGGTTGATCGACTGCGCCACCATGGTTGATCCGGTAAACATCACGCCTGCCACCTGTGGCGCTGCAACAAGGGCCGCACCCACATCCCCTGCCCCAGGCAGCAGTTGCAGGACGTCTGTGGGAATGCCCGCCTGATGCAGGATACTGACGGTCTGTGCCGCAATCAGGGGTGTTTCTTCCGCCGGTTTGGCGACGACGCTATTTCCCGCAGCCAGTGCTGCTGCAACCTGTCCCGTAAAGATTGACAGCGGGAAATTCCATGGGCTGATACATATAACAGGGCCAAGGGGGATATGGGTGGCATTATTGAATTCAGCACGGACCTGAGCCGCATAATAACGCAGAAAATCAACGGCTTCGCGAATTTCGGCAATGGCGTTTGGAAAGGATTTCCCCGCTTCACGCACAATCAGGCCAAGCAGCGCATCGCGGCGTGATTCCATGATGTCCGCCGCGCGTGTCAGTATTTCGGCACGTTCTGTGGGCGGCACCCCGGCCCAGGCCTTGCTACCTGCAACGGCACTGTCCATGACGGCGGGGATGATGGCGATATCGGCGGGGGCCCATGTCCCCACGATGTCACGCCGGTCCGACGGGTTTTCAACATCCAGCATACGTCCGACCGGGATGGATGTGGCAACCATCGGTGCACATGTCCATGAAGGCATCTCCGCCACCAGCCCCGCACCCAGTGCTGCAAGGGTATTTTCATCATTCAGGTCCAGCCCCGCGGAATTGCGGCGTTCGGGTGCGAACAGGTCGGGCGGGGCGGTGATCGCCGGATTGGGGGCGCCGAACGGCACGATGCCGTGTGCAATGGCCATAGGGTCCGCCACCAGGGTGGAAACCGGCACGCGTTCATCCCCGATCTGGTTCACAAAGGAGGAATTCGCCCCGTTTTCCAAAAGGCGTCGCACCAGATAGGCCAGTAATGTTTCATGTGTCCCGACAGGGGCATAGATGCGCG
The DNA here is from genome assembly GCF_014843995.1 of Novacetimonas hansenii. Lineage (NCBI taxonomy): Bacteria > Pseudomonadati > Pseudomonadota > Alphaproteobacteria > Acetobacterales > Acetobacteraceae > Novacetimonas > Novacetimonas hansenii. Next base: position 1,909,946 of record NZ_CP062147.1, read on the forward strand.
CGGGCCGGTCCAGCTTTCCGGGGCCAACGACTTCCTTGTACAAGGGTTCCCCCATGCCATGCAGGCACTGGAATTCATAGGAACCGACATGGAATTCCGGCCCCGCGAGCGTATGTATGGTCGCAAGCGTGCGGGCGTTGTGGGTCGCGAACTGGGGGAATATGACGTCGCGTGCATCAAGCAGCTTGCGCGCGCAGGCGATGTAGCTGATGTCGGTATGGACCTTGCGCGTATAAACAGGGAAATCCTGTAACCCCTCGATCTGCGCCTTCTTGATTTCACTGTCCCAGTAGGCGCCTTTTACCAGGCGCACCATCATGCGATGGCCGGTACGTCGTGCGAGGTCGATTATGAAATCCAGCACGAAGGGCGCACGACGGCCATAGGCCTGAACGACGAAGCCGATGCCGTTCCATCCCTGCAGGGCCGGTTCATGGCACAGCCCTTCCAGCAGGTCGAGCGAGAGTTCAAGCCGTTCACTCTCTTCCGCATCAATGTTCAGGCCGATGTCATACTGCCTCGCCAGAACGGTCAGTTCGATCACCACCGGCAGAAGTTCAGCCATCACGCGTGCGCGCTGCGCCCTGCTGTAACGCGGATGAAGCGCAGACAGCTTGATCGAGATGCCGGGGCGTTCATATACATCCGCACCCTGTGCCTGCCTGCCGATTGCATGGATGGCCGTGATATAGTCCTGCCGGTACCGTTCGGCATCGTGTGCCGTCAACGCCGCCTCCCCCAGCATGTCGTAGGAATAGCGAAAGCCCATTGCCTCCAGATTTTCGCTGTTCTTCAGCGCGGATTCGATGGTTTCCCCGACGACGAACTGTTCGCCCATCATGCGCATGGCCAGATCGACGGCCTTGCGGATCACGGGTTCGGCGCATCGGCCCACAAGTCCCTTCAGCGCCCGTGCAAGGCCGGCTTCCTTGTGTGTTTCCGTCCCCGTCAGGCGTCCCGTCACCAGCAGTCCCCATGCGGCGGCATTGGTAAATAACGGACGGTCGCGCGAAATATGCGCCATCCAGTCGCCTGAGCCGATCTTGTCACGGATCAGGGCATCGCGCGTGGCGCTGTCGGGAATGCGCAGAAGTGCTTCGGCCAGACACATCAAAGCCACCCCTTCGGCCGAGGAAAGGGAGAATTCCTGCACCAGTGCCTCCACCCCACCAGGTGCGCGGTTATGGCGCAATCCCTCGGTCAGGCTTGTTGCAAGTGCGGTTGTATGCGCGCCCTGCGCCGGGGTCAGCGTCGCAGCCGGAGCCAGCGCGGCAATGCACTCACTTTCGGGCCGACGCCACGCATCGGTTATCCGTTGCCGCAGGGGGGAAGGGGCATCCACCGGACCAGAAAACTCTTTGAAAAACACCATGATGAAGATCCCAAGGCAGGCCAGCACATCCGGGAGAAACCCAAGATGATATAATTTTCTTATTATAATATACGATCTAAAAATTCATAGCATGTTTTTGCAGCATAATGGCGTGGTCATGCGTCCATCGCGGAAGGCAATGGCAAGCTATTTTCAAATCAACCCGTTGATAACAGGTGATCAGAATTTACGGATTGTCTTGTTTCAGGCAGGGGATGTTTCCTGAAGCTTTGTGAAAAAGCTTCACCGGGAACTTTCGGCGCCTGTGATTATGTCTGGAGGCCGTTTGGGATGATATACGGCCCTGATATCGTCAGGACTGTGCGCGCTCGCGGATGACCCGGATGGAAATATCGGCAGCTTCAAGGATATGTCGTCGCGTCAGATTCGCAACCGCATCGCCATCACGTCGTCGGCAGGCCTGCATGATTTCCGCATGTTCCCTGTCGGTTACAAGCTTGCGCCCCTCAATTTCAAGATGGCTGCGGATATAGCGATTGAGCCGGATATGCAGGTCATCAATCATTTCCAACAGGCGTGGGCGTTGTGCCGCGACATAGATCGCATTGTGAAAGGCCCGGTTCAGGTCGCCGGAATCATGTTTGCTGGTGGCATTGGCCGCACCTTCGACAAAGGCGTCATAGGCGTCCTCCACCCGGGCAAGGTCCATGCGTGACATGTGGCTGACGGCGTGACGGGCGGCCATTTCCTCCAGCGAGGCGCGGATTTCGGAATATTCGATGATGTCCTGTTCGGTCATGCCGGTCACCATTGCGCCACGATTGGGCAGGAACGTTACCAGCCCCTCGGCTTCTAGCTGCTTCAGCGCCTCGCGCACGGGAATGATACTGGTGCCAAAACCACCAGCCAATTCTGATTGCGGCAATGCCTGCCCGGCCGGAAGCTGTCCCGTCAGGATGGCATTGCGCAACGCGGCCCCAACCACAATTGACGCGGCACCACGTTTCTGGCCGGTTTCCACATCAAAGATGGCAGATGGCAGCATGCAGATGTTTTCCCTCGCAAGATGGTCGTGTCCCCACGCAGGGCAGACGGGGAAATGGCAATCTCCTGGACATAGGCTCCCGGCTCCTCCCCCTCTCCTGCCATGGTGCAGCGGGCAAGTTATACGACAGGAGCCTTGGTATACATTATATATAAAATTATATGATACGCTGCCAATGCCGTCAAAGGGTTTGCCCGCCGTCCGGCCATCTTGCGATTTCAGAACCATGAAATGCTTCGAAGAAAGTGTTTCAACCGGCCTTTCAAAGAGAAATAACAGGTTCCTGGGCGATAAGCGTATCTGGCGTCATGGCCATCGGGATGTCGGCGGGTGCATCGGGCAATGTCATATTGCGATGTGCGGTATGTTCGCCCCATATGAAAATCAGCCCGGCAAAAATGACCACCGCCATATCGTCGAATGGATGGGGCACAAAGCCATATCCCCCAAAGGATCCACTGGCCGAAAGTGCAAGCATGCCTGTGAAATAGGCCAGCACCCATGCGCTACTGCGGATATCTTCGCCTGTATTGCCCATGGCGCGTAACGTGCGAATGGCGAGGAACCCCACCGCAAAAATAAGTTGAACCGATAACAGCCAAGATAGTGTGTACCATCCTGACCAGAATACGATCAGGCTGGCGATCATGAAGGAAACCGGGCCGATAACCCGGATGCACCTGACCCGGAACGGGCGGACAAGGTCGGGGGCTGCGTGTCGCAATGCGGCGGCGGCAACCGGGGCGAAAGCATAACTCATGATCAGGGCGGATGACACCACGCCAATCAGTGCTTCCCACGATGGAAAAGGCAGCATCCAGAAAAGGCCGAGCCCGAATGTCAGGAAAGCCGCGCGCCGGGGTATGCCATGGCGCGGGTCCAGATGCCCAAACCATGAAAGGAAGGTGCCGGAACGCGACCATGCGTAAATGATGCGTGTGGTCGATCCCATATAGATATTGCCCGTGCCAGTGGGGGATACGACCGCATCAATGACAACGGCAAAGCCCAGCCACCCGAGACCCAGCGTGATGGCGATATCATGAAATGGCAGGGGCAGCAGGCGGTCGATACCGGCCCATCCATGTGGTGCAAGCATGCGGGCGGGCACACTGCCGATAAAGGCGACCTGCAGCAGGATATAGACAAAGGCGGCAAGGAAGATCGAAAGCGTCAGGGCGATGGGAATGGTTCGTTGCGGATTGCGGACCTCGCTTGCGACCGCAATGATGGGGGTCAGGCCCAGATAGGCAAAGATGACGCCCCCGACGGAGACGGCGCTTTCCATGCTTTGTCCGCCAAAAGGCATGAAGCCGTATTTCGTGAAATTATCAGGACGGAGAAACAGCAGCAGCACACCAATGACCAGCATTGGCACGACGAATTTGAAGAATGTTATGATATTGTTGAATAATGCGAATGTCTTGACACCAGAAATATTCAGCCGCAGCATCCCTGCCAGTACCGCGACCTGCATCCCCCACCCCAAAAGGGTCGGATCCCCTGCCTTGTTGGCTGTAAGTCCGGGGACCCATGATCCCGCATACTGGCGTGCTGCGATGATTTCGATGGAAATCAGGCTGGAATAGGCAATGACGGTAATAAACCCCAGCAATGCACCCAGCAGGGGACCGTGTGCATAGGCCGGATACCGGATCATGCCCCCTGCCTCTGGCAGGGCGGCGGCGAGTTCGCAATAGATCAGCCCCAGAAACAGGACCGCAATCCCGCCCATCAGCCATGAAAGGATACTGGCGGGACCGACAATCGCCGCGACATGCGACGCCGCGAACAGCCAGCCGGACCCGAAAACCGCCCCAAACCCCAGTAATGTCAGATCGAGGAGGGAAAGCGAACGATTGAATGTCGGTGATGGCGGGGCCATGGCGCACTTCCTTGCCGGTTGATGCGTGGCGCACAAGGTCATGGACAGATATGCGCCGGTGCGGACACTGGATCAGGCGGCGGCCTGTGGCCTTCCATCCACCAGCCGTGTCAGGCCAAGGGGGTTGGCGCGCCCCAGTTCAGGGGGCAGAAGGATGTCTGGCAGATCCTGATAACAGACTGGCCGCAAGAAACGTTCAATGGAAGCAGTCCCTACCGATGTGGTGCGGGTGTCCGTGGTGGCGGGGAACGGGCCGCCATGGACCATGGCAGGACTGACCTCTACTCCGGTGGGCCACGCATTGACCACAATGCGTCCTGCCTTGCGTTCGAAAACCGGCAGCAGCATCCGTGCAAAGTCAATGTCGCCGTCATCCATGTGCAAGGTCATGGTCAACTGCCCCTCCAGACTTTCGGTCAGGGCATGCAGCGTGGTGATATCAGGACATGAAACCAGAAGCGAGGCCGGGCCAAAAACTTCGTGCCGCAGGATGCTTTCACGCATAAAGTCAGCGGCTGTCGTAAGTAACAGCATCGGCCGCCCCCGATTGGGTGCCCCGTCATCCGTCCCCTGCCCTACGACCGTGACGCCCGGACATCGCGCCAGCTTCCCCGCCCCTGCATCATAGGCAGCATGGATATCTGGTGTCAGCATCGTCATCGCCGGGCGTGTGGCGATGTCCTGCGCGGCTGTGTGGACAAAGGCCTCGAACGTCTCTCCTTCCAGGGCGATGACAATGCCCGGATTGGTACAGAACTGCCCCACCCCCATGGTCAGGGAACCGACAAATTCCCGCGCCAGTGTTTCCATGCGTGCGGACAATGCCTGCGGACACAGATAGACCGGATTGATGCTGCCCATTTCCGCGAATACGGGAATGGGCACCGCACGCTGCGCCGCGATTGCCGCAAGGGCCGTCCCCCCGGCGTAAGAGCCGGTGAAACCGACTGACATAATGGCAGGATGCTTTACCAGCCATTCCCCTACCTCATGCCCGATCCCACCCAGCAGGGAGAAAACCCCTTCGTGCAGGGCGCAGTCCTGAATTGCCTGACGGATGGCGCGCGCCACAAGTTCACTGGTTCCCGGATGTGCGGGATGGGCACGGCAGACCACCGGGCATCCCGCAGCAAGCGCGCAAACCGTGTCACCACCGGCGACAGAGAACGCAAGCGGGAAATTGCTGGCACCGAATACAGCAACCGGCCCCACGCCAATACGGCGCTGGCGCAGGTCGGCGCGCGGCATTGGCGTGCGGTCGGGTAATGCAGGATCAATGCGCGGCTGACTCCATTCCCCCTGCCGCACCAGCGTGGCGAACAGACGTAACTGCCCCATTGTGCGCCCCATCTCTCCGCGCAGGCGTCCTTCGGGCAATGCGGTTTCCGCGCCTGCGCGCGCTATGATGGCATCGGCATTCTTGGCCAGGCAGGATGCGATCCGTTCAAGGAACACCGCACGTTTTTCAAATGACACGGCACGATAGGGATCGAATGCGTCGGACGCCAGACGGCAGGCAGTATCCACGTCTGCGGACGTGGCGCAGGCAAAGGCCGGTTCCAGATGTGCGTTCGTTGCGGGATTGATCGCATGGAAATGCGTGTCACCCCCGACATCGCGTTGCCCGATCAGCAAGGTTCCGCTTAATGTCATATTTTCTTTTCCTCCTGTCATATTTTATACCTTTCGTGCATGTGTCCGTCCGAAGCGATCCGAGCGGAAGGGATGCAGGTTCAGCGATATGTCTTCGTCAGTGGCTATGGCTGTCACAATTTCCGCCGTGAATGGCGCAAGTGTCAGGCCCAGATGCTGATGTCCGCACGCGGCGATGATCCCCGGCAGCCCGGGAATACGGCCGATGGCAGGCAAGTAGTCGGGTAAAGTGGGGCGGCAGCCGACCCAGCGGGAAAAGCCGGACCTGACGGGCAGGCCGATTTTCTGCACCGTATGTTCCAGTTTCTGCCATTTCCTCATGTCAGGTGGTGCATCGGCACGGGTGAATTCAACAAACGTCGAAGCCCGCATCCGTGCTTCAAAGCGCGATACGATGACGGCGTGATCTGCAAAAACCATAGGTGGCCCTTCGGGCATGCCGCCATGGTCCCATTCGATATGATAACCACGTTCCGCGATTAGCGGGAGCGTCCAGCCATGGACGAGGTCGCGCGTCCCCACCCCTGCGGCCATCACGACGATATCAGGCGTAAGGGATGTGCCATCCTGCACGATGACCTGCGCCCCCGACGGGCCGGATGAAACCCGGATGACGCGTTGCTGTCGCAGTTCGCATCCAGTTTCCGCGCGCAGACGGTCCTGCAATGTTGTCAGCACCAATCCGGGGTCACGGACCTGCCCTGTTCCGCCAAAAGCCAGCCCTGCGCGTGGAATATGACCAAGCAGCGGGATCAGGCTTTCGCGTTCCTGCCGTGTCATGGCACATGCCGTTGCGCTCCCAAGGTCGGACGACATGACCGCACGCATCGCGCGGCGTGGGTCGGTCGTCCCATCCCAAAGCATCAGGTGCCCTTTGTCGATAAGCAGGTCAGGCGCACCAAGATCACCCACCATGCGTCGCCATGCGGGCATGGCGTGCGATAGCAGGTCACGCAGGGCCATGTGTCCGCGTCGCGCCGTGGAAGGTGCGCACGCGCGCACATAGCGCATGCCCCATGGCAACCACGTACCAATATGCCGCCAGCCGATATCCAGCGCCCCACCTGTCAGCGTGAACATGCGCCCCGGTGCGGACAGGAGCATGCGTGGCGAGGCCAGCGGCATCACCTGCTCTGTCGCGATATGTCCCGCGTTTCCCCATGACGCGGCGTCGCGTGCCTCACCCGTATTCAGGACCACGACATAAAATCCCTTCTGTCGCAGGCGCAGCGCACACGAAAGCCCTATGACCCCACCCCCGACCACGACAGCGGATGCAACGCGACCGGATTTTGGGGGCATGGATATTTCGTCCTTTCCAAATCAATACGTATACGATAGACGAAACGATATCGAAATCAAGTGGAGAGTTCCAATGCAGTGGACAGGTGTTTTTCCTGCGGCGACCACGCAGTTCGCCCCGGACTTGTCGATCGATTTTACAGCGACGCAAACAGTTCTGGACAATCTGATTGGCGATGGCGTCCATGGCCTGACGATCATGGGAACATGTGGCGAGAACAATTCTCTGGAACCCGAAGAAAAGCTGAAGGTCCTTGCCGCCGCATGTGAAACGGCAAAAGGGCGTGTGCCCGTGATTGTGGGCGTATCCGAATTGACGACGCCGCGCGCGGTGAAGTTCGCGGCCGATGCCGCACGGATTGGTGCCGATGCGCTGATGGTACTGCCAGCGATGGTCTATGTCCCCAAGGAAGCGGAGCTTGTCGCCCATCTGAAGGCCGTGGCGGGGGCGTCCGACCTGCCGATCATGTTGTATAACAATCCCACCGCCTATCGCGTGAACATCAGCATGGAGGTTCTGCAAGAGCTGACGGATGTGAAAACGATCGTTGCGGTTAAGGAAAGTTCAGCCAATACGCGTCGCTATACCGATGTGGTCAATGCGTTTGGCGCACGCTATATCATGATGGCGGGGCTGGATGACGTGGCGTTTGAAGGGTTGACCCTGGGGGCTGCGGGCTGGATTTCAGGGCTGACAAGCGCATTTCCACAGGAATCGGTCGAACTGGTGGCGGCATTGAACAGGGGGGATATGGCGCGGGCGCTGGAAATCTATCGCTGGTTCATGCCCTTGCTGCATCTGGATGCGGAACATGACCTGGTGCAGTCGATCAAGCTGGCGGAACAGATCATGGGGCGTGGCAATGAACGCGTCCGTATGCCACGCATGCCCCTGACCGGCGCGCGTCGCGCCGAAGTCACGGCCATGGTGGAAAAAGCGGCCGCCACGCGCCCCTGCGCACAATAGGCCACACGCCTGCGTCCGCCGCGTTTACATCAGGGATATGACAATGCGACATACGTTTTTCTGTGTTGATGGGCATACAGCGGGCAATCCCGTCCGCTTGATCGCGGGCGGGGCGCCCTTGCTGCGCGGGACAAGCATGAGCGAGCGGCGTCAGGATTTTCTGACGCGTTTCGACTGGATACGCACCGGACTGTGTTTCGAACCCCGTGGCCATGACATGATGTCCGGTGGTTTCCTGTATCCCCCTACCCGTCCCGATACGGATGGGGGGATATTGTTCATTGAAACCAGTGGCTGCCTGCCGATGTGTGGCCATGGTACGATCGGGTTGGTAACATTCGGGCTGGAACATGGGCTGCTGCAACCCCGCAAAGAAGGTGAATTGCGGTTGGAAGTTCCTGCGGGCATAATCGACATCACCTATACACATGCACATAACCGGGTGACGTCTGTCACCATCCGCAATGTGCCGGCATGGGTGGCCAGAACCGGGATTTCCATTGAAGTGCCGGGTTTTGGCCCATTGACGGTGGATGTGGCCTATGGCGGGAATTTCTATGCCATCGTGGAACCGCAGGGCGCATACCATACGCTCGATGAACTTGGCGCACGCCGTATACTTGAACTCAGCCCCGTGATCCGTGATCTGGTGCGCAAGGCCTATACCCCGGTCCACCCGCTTGACCCCACAATCAAGGGGGTCAGCCACGTCCTGTGGGCGGAACCGGGTGAAGATCCCGCACGCCAGGGACGTAATGCCGTGTTCTATGGTGACAAAGCCATTGACCGTAGCCCTTGTGGCACCGGGACATCGGCGCGACTGGCACATCTGTCGCACAAGGGAATCCTTGATCCGGGACAGTCATTCATCCATGAAAGCTATATCCGCAGCCGTTTTACCGGACGTATCGACAGCAAGACGAAAGTAGGCGACCATCAGGCGATCGTTCCGCTGATTACGGGAAGCGCCATTTCAACCGGGTTCAATACGATCTGGATTGATAAGGAAGATGTTTTCAGCAACGGTTTCCAGGTGGTCTGAAACCGGCCATCCGCTGCAGTCCTGACCTTCATCTTGCATAAAGGCCCCCTGTGCATGGGCATCGTACGCCATTCCGCATCGCTGCAGATACGCACCATTGCGGATCAGCTTTACTACCTGATTCGCAAACGTATCCTGCAAGGAGAATTGGCGGAGGGAGAGCCCATACGCCAAGATACGATTGCAGCCGAACTGGGAATCAGCAAGATCCCGCTGCGTGAGGCCCTGGCCCGCCTGGAACAGGATGGCCTGGTCAGGTCACACGTCAATCGCGGTTTCACCGTCAATGCACTGAGCGCGGAAGAAGCGGACGAGGTCTTTGCGCTGAGGCTGCAACTTGAACCAACAGCTACCGTAGCAGGAAGCCGGCATGCCACGGCTGCGGATCATGCACATGCGCGCGCCATGCTGGCGGCGGTGGGAAATGCCTGCATGCAGGGTGACGGGGATTGGGGGGAATGTAATCGCGCCTTTCACATGTCCCTGATCCGCCCTGGGGCGGGCACGTTAACCTATACAATGATTGAACGCCTTAATGTCATCGCGGACCGATATGTGCGTTTTCATCTTGGTCCGATGGGGCGACCGGAACAGGCCAACATACAACATGGCAAGATATTGGCGGCCTGGATCGACAGGGATGAAAAGACCCTGTTGAAGCTGTCACGCAACCATATCCGCGATACACATGAGGATCTGCGTAAGGAACTGCCGCGGGCTGGTTCTACATAATAAGAAATTTTCGGATAACCCACTGAAATACAATAATAAAAATTCTGATCTATGCCTTTTTTCAAGAATTTGACATTTTTCAAAGCGTTTCCAGGACAATATCGACCAACAATATTCATGATTTCAGCGGGTTGTTGGACCTGTTTTTTTCCGACAGCCCCCAAGGAACTGTCGGAAAGATAATTGCAACGCCCTGAAAATTTCGAGGAATCTTTCCCGTGATATCCTCGACAGTTAGCTTTTTCGAAAAATGATTCGGTATTCATTGTTTTTTATCAGGACATTATCCGCAAATCATTCAGTGCTGTTTCAACCTGCGGCACGCCGGATATAACAGCATGAACGGGGCGGAGAGTTCGCCTGACATATCCAATATGATGAAAATAACGGCATATGCATATATTTTATTCCAAATGCGCCCTATTTCGCGACATGAATGGAATATTTTATATATAAAAATCGCAATATCATATAATATATGATGTTGCATCTTTGGGCGGATGGTGACATGCTGACGTCTGTCGTTGTACAGATGTGCGCGCAAAGTGGATTGTAAGTAAAAGCTGTAGTTTCGATTCAAGTTATACCGGAATATAATTCCAGAGCATATGCATGGAATATAATTCATTATAATAATTTCATTTCATTATATAATTATTATATGTATGGAATAAATCATTAAAATTCATGAGAATTTTCTTTGCTTATTATTTAAAATAAACAAACATATTCTTAGAACTTTCCGCCGTAAAATGTGTGTTAAATATGCAACGATCTGGGAAATCAATCTCTTTTTTGTCGCGAAATAATGCGGAAACGTATTGATCATATATTATATTTCATGCACGGTATACGATATATTCGATACCAATTGCGGGGTTTCAGGAAACAAAAATAACGAAACACTTTCAATGAAAGCAATTTTCCCACAGAAATCCTGACTTTGAGATGCATAAATCCTCAAGGGGGAAGCCATACCAATTTCTGCAATATTCCACACATCAGCGATGTCAGGTGGTTGTGACGGAAAAGACACTTTGGTCATGTGCCCATATTCGGGGAATACTTTCATATTCATGCGGGTTTCATGTTTTTGTTCTTGGTATTCTAAAATATATACAGAGGGATTAGGAATAATGCTGTATGAAAACGACCTGTTCCACCGACTGTTAAATCGGGTTGCCGCCATGGGCTGTGATGTGCCCGCGCATGTTGTGACCCTCTCCTGTCCATACGCCCGGTAGGAACACAGACGCATGAGCAACCGTAAAATTTTCTCAGGCCTGCTTTTGATGACAACGGTCCTGTCGGGCGTGTCCTCACATTCGGTCTATGCCGCCACCAGTACGATCCAGACAGGACATGCCACATCGCGGGGCAATATGCGCCCGATGGGCGTGCATGCGGCACATCATACGGCCACGACGCATGATACCGGTCCGGTCCGTTCACGTGCCGCACCTGAAGCCCTGTCGGTTTCGGCACATCGCACGGTGCATGGTGCGCACCTGGTTGTTGGCAAGAAACTGCTGGAGGCAGCGCCACCGGGTACCAACCCGATGGCGGCGTTGAACACCATGCCCGGTGTGGATTTCCAGTCCGCCGATGCGCAGGGCGTCAGTACGTGGAGTACGCAGATCTTCATGCATGGTTTCCAGCAGCAGGAAATCGGCATGACGCTTGATGGTGTGCCGCTGGGTGAAATGACATATCGAAATTATAACGGTCTGAATCCCGTTCTGGCTGTTTCGTCTGAAAATGTACAGGGCATTGACGTGTCGCAGTCAGCGGGCGCCGAAGATGTGGCGGCGACCAATAATCTTGGGGGTTCCCTGGCGTATACCACTACTGACCCGAGCCATAAGCTCGGCGGCACGGTCAATCAGGGCTTCGGTAGTTTTAATACGTTCCATACATTTGCACGGGTCGATAGTGGTGACCTGAACAGCACCGGCACCCGCTTTTATGCATCCTATATGCGCAATGATCAGGATAAATGGAAAGGGTACGGGGAACAGTTCTATCAGCAGGTCAATGCCAAGCTGGTTCAGCCGATCGGGAATAATAGCTCACTTTCCGCCTATTTCGACTGGAGCGACCTGCATGAACTGGAATATCAGGACATGTCGCCTGATATTCTCAATCATCTCGGCCCCAATGCCGATAATTATTATAATGGCCGGGCAAGCGGTTATATCCGTGCCTATGACGCAGCATTGGCGGCACAGAACAAGGGCGGTGGCTATCCCGCCGGATATGGCAACCTGAGTGATGCGTCGGATGCATCCTATTACGAAGGGGCGACCAACCAGGACGACATCGTAGGCTATCTCAAGGCCGACCTGGCATTGACGGACAAGGTGCGCTGGACAACCACTGCCTATGGTCACGGGGAATCACAGCAGACCACCTGGACCACGCCCTATAGTGGTTCACCCAATGGCTCCCCCCTGAGCGAACTGGTCAAGCAGCCTTCCATCCGGCGCTTTGGCGTGCTGTCGCAGGTCACATATGATATCGCGCATAATCATATTGGTGGTGGCGTCTGGTATGAAAACAATGATTATCAGTCCCCGATGTACCAGTATGCGGAACCCAATGTCGTCAACGGCGTCGTGCAGGGCAACCTTGTCAATCCACTGGGACATTTCAAAGACCCGTTTGCCGAGGTTTTCAACCAGAACTATAACACGAATACCTTCACCGCCTTCGTGCAGGATACATATCGTCCGATCCGTAATCTTGCGCTGCATTTCGGGTTCAAGTCACTGTTGAATACAACACGTGTGGGTGATGGGTATCTGAATCAGGATTATTACGGCAATATCGGTAATATCACGAGTGGCGTCAGCCAGACAATTGCCAAGCCCTTCCTGCCACATATTGGCGTGGACTGGACATTCCTGAAACGTCATGAGCTGTTCATCGACATTTCAGAAAATGTCCATACTTATGCGGAGTCAGGGTTCAAGCTGTCCAACTCGCCGTTTGCGGTGACACAAACCGCCTATAACGATGCGCGCAGCACCCTGCGGCCGGAGACAGCGTGGACCTATGCCATCGGTTATCGGTATCATGACCGGTTGCTTGGGGCTTCGGTTTATGCCTATCGCACGAATTTCAACAATCGCTTGCAACAGATTACGTCTGGTCCTGCGGTCAACCCGATTTCCAGTGTTGCCAATGTGGGCGGCGTGACCATGAATGGCGTGGATGCGGCCCTGACGATAACGCCACTGCGTAACCTCGCGATCACCAACAGCGTCAGCTACAACCATGCCGTTTATGACGATAACATTACGGATTCCAACGGCACACATGCCACAAAGGGCAAGCAGGTCGTGAATTATCCGCGGTTCATGTACAAGGCACGGCTGTCCTATGACTGGCGTTCACTCAGTTTCTATATTGATGGAAACTATGTCGGGCAGCGTAATTATGATTATGAGGGAGAATACCGGATTCCGGGTTACTGGCTGTCGAATCTTGGCCTGCAATGGCATGTAAAGAAGACCAGCGATACCGGTCCGCGCCTTGGCGGTTTCCTGCGTGGCCTGACCTTGTCTTTCAACCTGACCAACCTGACCAATACCCGCTATATCGCGACGATGGGGGAAAATGGCAACCCGATGAATGGCGCATCTGCCTATGGTGATCAGTCGATGCTGCTTGGCACGCCGCGTATGGCCTTTGGCGCCATCAAGGCCGATTTCTGATTACACAGCATATCGTTACCCCACACCATCGCATGTCCTGCATGGTGTGGGAGAGTAATATGGCTATGTTATTATTTTAATTACTGTATAAATATAAATTTATATGTTTTTTATTTTATTTTATAAATAAACGGGATGGAAGGTAACATCAGTTTCAGAATATAAAATCCTGAAATTCGCATGATATCTTTTCGGATCTGAAGCGAAAAATATGTAATAAAATATGGAAAACATAAGAATATAAAGAAGATTTACGTTACGATTTTGGACATATGCCATGAAAGGTGGTATCGTTCCCACCACACAGGAACTAACATGATGTCGCCCTTTCCCTGATGGGCAGCAGACGGTTCTGGCGGGCCACAGACGGTCCGTGGCCCACGAAGGATATTTGATGACACAGGATGCCGTTTCTGGCCGAACGCTGAAAAATCGCCATATTGCCATGATCGCCCTTGGTGGTGTCATCGGGGCGGGCCTGTTCGTGGGCAGCAGTTCCGCCATTACCGTGGCCGGCCCGGCGGTTCTGTTGGCATATGCTCTGTGCGGCGGACTGATTATGGTTGTGATGCGCATGCTGGGCGAAATGGTGATGCAGCAACCGGGCCTGGGCTCGTTCGTGGAATATATCCGGCAGGGATATGGCAGCAGGTCCGGGTTTGTCGCGGGATGGATGTACTGGTTTTTCTGGGTGGTCGCAATGGGGAGCGAGGCCATCGCAGGCGGTCTGCTGATGCAGGACTGGATCGCATTGCCCATCTGGTTGTTGGCGGTGGGCATTATCCTTGTGCTGATGGCCGTCAACCTGCGGTCGGTGGATGTATTCGGGGAATGTGAATTCTGGCTATCCTTGATGAAGGTCGCAAGCATCATCATGTTCATCGTGATGGGTGTGCTTTTCGTGGGGCATATGTTTGGGCCAGGCATTTCCGTGCGGGCCAATTACCTTGGGCATGCAGGGTTTGCCCCCCACGGGATTACGGCCATACTTGCGGTCATACCGACGATCATGTTCAGCATGATCGGGTCCGAAGTTGCGACGGTGGCGGCTGCGGAATCCGCTAACCCACGTGTGGGGGTTGCCCGTGTGACACGCAGTATCGGTGTCAGGGTCACGGTATTTTACCTGACATCCATCATGCTGCTGCTTGCGATCGTGCCATGGACTGAGGTGACGGCGGGGAAATCTCCCTTCATTGCCGCCATGAGTGTCATGGGTGTTCCCGGTGCCGCAACGATCATGCGTGTTGTCGTATTCAGCGCGATCCTGTCATGCCTGAATTCCAGCCTTTACATAACATCGCGTATTCTTGCCGAACTTGCACGCTCAGGCAATGCCCCTGCCCTGCTGGCGCGGCATTCGGCACAGGGGGCCCCGCGGTCGGCCCTGATCGCCAGTACGTTTGCTGGCCTTGTTGTCGCATTCTGCTCCATATTGTCGCCAAACGTGATCTTCTCTTTCCTGCTAAGTTGCAGTGGCGGCGTCATCTTGCTGGTCTATCTGCTGATCGCGGTCAGTTACCTTGTAATGATGCGTCGCAGGAATACGATGGGTCGTATCTGGCAGGGATATGTAAGTATTGGCGGGATCTGCATGGTCTTTGTGGCAATGCTGCTGGATCCGACGGAACGCATGACGGCCATCGCCAGCCTGTTGAATGCCGTGTTTTTTGTCTGTCTTTATGACGGGTGGCAGGTGGTGGCACGTCGCCGTAATCGCGCCAGCACAACATCGGTGGGACAGGGATATCCATAGTCAGTGGAACCGGGTGGCATCAAAAAACATGGGATGCTTTTGGCGGCCTGCCTGAAAATATGGAACTGACACCCCATTGGAATGATAAAATTTTTGCGAAGATTTTTAAAAATCTTCGAAGGTCGCTGTCCAGACGGGGTTGTCATTCCTTACCAATAGGTTGTTTTTAAACAGTCTCTTATGTATCAACAGGGTCGTAAAAACGGCCGCTTATTTTCCGCCGATTCCTTCAGGGGGCGGCAGGCTGGCACGGATTGCAATTGAATAATCCGGCCCCGGGGTTGCACCGGGGGGGCGGATGATATGGCTTGCTTCATGCAGGGCGGCAAAATCCGGCAGATGGGTGGTATCGTACGGTCCCAGCAGGTTCATGTCATAAGCCATGGCCGCTGTATGGCCACTAAGGATCACGCGCCAGTCCAGCCGGTAGCGCAGTCGTGCTCCTGCCCGTGCCAGAATGCCGGTGGTACAGTTGTCTGTCAGGGTATTGTACCATTGTGGATGGCGGATCAGGTCATGGATTGCATCGACATAACTTATGAACAGGCGCTGACGTACCTGTGCCGACAGATTCAGGCGATAAAGATAGACACGTTCGCGCCGGATATCGGTTCGCACGCCGATCAGGTCACGTTCGTCCGCCGTGACATAGAACAGTTCATAATGATGAAAGAAACCGGCAATGGTGGAATAGGCAAAACGTGCCTGCCGCCGGGTTTCTATGGAAATGGCAAGGTGTTGCCCATCTGTGAAGCCGAAGCTCAGGAAAACATGTGCAATGGAGTCCCCTGCCCAGTAAGAGGTGACGAGGTCAACACTCTGTAACCCGTTAAGGTGATAGGTCGCATCATACCATGCGGGAAGATAGTCATCTGGCGTGCGATACCGAAAATTACGGACATTATGGACATGGACGTCATTACCGTCGCGCCATGCGTCGGCGGGGATGGCATATTCGCGTGCCCATGACCGATCATTGCGCGGCGGGTCGGTGACATACCATACACCCATGCCCCCGACCAATGCCATGCGCAGGATACGCCTGCGGCGCGGCAGGCGTATCCATGCACTACCAAACAGCAGGATGGGAAAAACCAGGGTGCCTCCCACCCGCAGCACGTCCGGCTGAATGGTGGAGTAGTAGACTGCCGCCGCCCCCAGCACACCATACAGGACCAGCGTAATATGACCGCCCCACCTGAGTGAGTTGCGCCAGTTCATTGCCTTGCGGCCTGTACGGACGAACCCTGTGGGGCGGTAGCAGGGTTTTGGGCCAGTTGCAGCAGCAGGATGCGTTGTATTTCGGCGATGGTAAACGGATTGGATTGCGTGGAATGTTCTGAATGGCGTACGATCAGTTCGGATTGCACTCCTGGGATATGGGCGCTTTCATACGACACCACGCCATCATTCGCGTTGGATAGCGGGTTCCCCGTGCCACAGACCGGGATGATGGAATGCGTATGCACATCAGTCATGATCGGGATTGTGGGTAACGTCCGCATGAAGGCGCTGCGTGGGGACATGGCATAGACACTGCCCAATCGTGGTATACGATTGTCAAGACGCGTGCTGTCGCCTGCACCGGTGACGATTTCGCGCGCGGTTTCACTGACCCGCCATGGCAGGCTTGCCATACCGCCAACCAATTGGGCCAGTGACATCCCGGCCAGATAACTGCCATGCTGTGGCGTGGCGATGAAGACGACCCGCTGTATTTCAGGCATCGGGGTCGGAAACATGGTGTCCTTGATCAGTTGCCGCGTGCGGGTATTGAGGTGAAATGTCGAAAGCGGACGTCCCGCCGTTCCATCCCACAGTCTGTCTCCCGGGTTGATAACCAGCATACGCGCCAGCAGCCCCCCCTGGCTGTGTCCCACCAGCGTGATATGTCCCAGTGCGGGCTCGGCCTTTGTGCCGCCCAGACTGTCCACCGCCTGGGTGATGGCACGGCGCAGTTGCCATGCGGAATATGGGATGGGGTTGCTGGTGGCGTAGGAAAAGAACCAGAAATCAAAATGATCGCGGATGGTGCGATCTTCCAGAAGATCGTTGACCATGTTGGCCCAGCGATACGGGCTGGAAGCTGTGCCGTGGATGAAGACGACCGGCATGTTGCCCGGTCGGTGCGGCGTCATCGCGACCAGTCGTGGTTGCGTCCCATCATAGGTGGTGCCATCAAAGAAACCGCGATATTCCTTGGTCCATAATGCAGTTTCATGCAGGCTGATGGCGCGGGCGGCTGTCTGATCATATGCGGGCGGGATGGAAACGCCGGGAGTGTCATCCATGACATGCACAACCAGACGCCCATGAAGGTGTCCGGTCAGTACCTGCGCGCGTGGATTGCGGATTTCCAACATCATGCTGGTGGGAATCCGCAGGCGGGTGGAAACGTCAAACAGCCTGCCCGTCTGTGTCCCGTCGCCTGTGGCCTCTATTGTGCCATCCTCAGGGCGGCCCAGGGCGGTCAGGGCCTCGCCCAGCCCAGGGGTGCGATAGACATTGCTTATGCCGCTGACGGCAAGTGTGGCCGTCGGTAGGAAACTCTCCAGCAGGCGGCCATGCCAGTGCAGTTGTGCCGGGTCGGCGCCAAGTTCGATATCCCCGAACGGCAGGAGGCGGTTTTGCGTTATGATCGCAACGGGGGCGGGGAATGCCGCC
This sequence comes from Novacetimonas hansenii, assembly GCF_014843995.1. Classification (NCBI taxonomy): domain Bacteria; kingdom Pseudomonadati; phylum Pseudomonadota; class Alphaproteobacteria; order Acetobacterales; family Acetobacteraceae; genus Novacetimonas; species Novacetimonas hansenii. The sequence goes on from NZ_CP062147.1 coordinate 1,928,041, forward strand.
GTCAGGCCAAGATTGTAGAAATCGGCCGCCTGCCGGAAACGTGGATCATAGGGGCTGGGTCCCCCCACCTCTCCGGGTTGGAGGAAGGCGTAGGCATAAACCGCAGCCGCCAGGAAATCGGCCGCCCGCCGGTGACGCAGGCCCTGACGGTAGCTGAGTTCCGCCAGTGCAAACAGCATATCTGGCAGTTCATCGCCGGTGCCCTTGCCCGCCAGCCCACGCAGGGTTTCGATCGCGCGATCGGGATGACGCTCCCACAGAGGGGCCAGCCCGTGCCGCCTTAGGACGATCTGCGTATTGGGACCAAGGCCATGCCCCTGTAACGCGGTCAGGCGGGCGTTGTTATAGCTTTTGACAAGGGAAACATGCCGGACCTCAACCGGCCCCGCGCATGCCGCCAGCATCGTCAGGGTGAAAATTGCGGCAGTGCGTGGCAGACCCTTTATGCGGGGCCGGGAAGGATGGAGATGGCGAGATGAACTATGTTTCATTGCAAAAATCAGGTACCTAAACTGCACTAATGGGAAAAATCCCCTGCGGTCTTCACACTACAACCATTCCTTGCAATGACGCACCATCATTTCATGGCCAATGATCGGACTTCCATGGCGAGGGGCAAGGCTTGAAATATATCTCCCCCGAACCGATATAAAAAATATGCCCAATGATTCCATGGGCATATCCAAAGTGATGATAAACAGGGACGAACCGGATCATGAGTGTTGCCGAAAACCTACGCAAGCTGAGCCCTGAAGACCTTCAGGACATCACAAAGCACGTGGAACAATCCCTTCACCAGCACAAGGCGGAACTGCACAAACAGATTGCCGAACATCTGGGCGCGCTGAAAGGGGAAGTACGGGTCCATGAAAACAAAATCCCGACCTCATGCAAGGTCTATGGGGTTCTGATCCTCGCTGCTGCATCGCTGGCGAGCTATATCTTCGGTCGTAAATCCGCCGACTGAGTTTTTCCCCATTTGGGTGCTGTCCCTGTCATAATCGATGCATGACCTGGCCATGGCAGGGACAGAGCCATCATATGTCACGTGGCACCTGTCCTGGATGAATGACGGTGACAGGCCGTCTGGACAGAAGCTGGTTGCGGGATTTATTATTTTTATATATAAATTATTTCCAAAATAATTCTTCATATGTAAGTAATATCATGGGATGTATTCTTCATGCATGGCTGGTAATGTGTGACAGCACTGGTTTTTATGCCTGCTGGCCCGTAAAGCCCCCTGGGGCGGAATACTGATCATGGATGTGACAGATGAAGATGGGCTTTCTTTCCTCGGGGATGGTGCTGGCGTTCGCCGCCTTTTCTTCATTTTCAATCAGTGACGCTTTTTCCAAGCTGCTTGCAGGACAGCTTGACCCGTTTGAGGTTGCCTTTTCGGGTGGGATCTTCGGTTTTCTGATCATTCCGTTCATCAGGCGGGACAATGAATCCTATCTGGATATTTTTTCTCCACAGAAGCCGGGCATGTGGCTTGTGCGTGCGATCGCGACCTTTACCGCTACCGCCGCAAGTGTTGAAGCATTCATGCTGCTTCCCATGCCCGAAGCCCTGTCACTGATGTTCCTCATGCCGCTTTTTGTGACCATGCTGTCTGTCACCTTGCTGCATGAAAAGGTATCAGCGTGGGCGTGGGTATCGGTTATCGTCGGGTTCATCGGGGTTCTGATCGTTCTGCGGCCGGGGATGCGTGCCCTGCATCTTGGACATCTGTGCGCCCTGATCGCAGCGGTTGCGAATGCCGTGGGCGTTATCGCCTATCGCCTTGCGGGGAATGATACGCCACGCCTGTCACTGTTCGGGTCCAGCCTGTTTGGGCCGCTGGTGGGTGATGGCCTGCTGATGCTGGCGCATGCGCATTGGCCGCATGGCCTGCAAACGTGGTTTTTCCTGTTCGGGTATGGTTTCCTGGCGGCGTTGGGACAATTGCTGATGATGGTGGCAACAGCCCGTGCCCCCGCCAACCGGGTGGCCCTGCCCCAATACAGCCAGATGTTATGGGCGGTGGGTTTTAGCTATTTCCTGTTTCATCAGGCTCTGGATGGATGGACCTTTATCGGTATTGTCGTCGTGACATTTTCAGGCATGCTGAACTGGATACGCCAGCGTGTTCGCTATGAACATCTTGCTTTGCAGGAACGCCGCGCTGCGCGACGGCGTCTGCGGGAACCTCAAACAAGTCCATAAGCTGTTTAGTTCCGTGGTTTGATGGTGCGAATTTTGCATGAACCGTAGTGGCTCTTTTTCCCACTACGTGTAAATGAATTCATCCGAAGTAAGTCCCCGCAGTGTTTTGAGGCTGCGGGCGCAATTGCAGGCGACGACGAAGCCTGCGAAGTGCTGGCGCAGTTAGTCATGCGTTTCATAATAGAAGCACTTGATCGTCGCCGCCTTGATCGTCCGGTTCATGCGTTCAACCTGGCCATTCATCCACGGATGGCAATAGAAGACAGCAGATGCGGAATGGGCATTGTCATCGCATATGCGCGTCAGAATGCCAGACCAGCAACGGCTGTGGCATGTACTGCCCACCCGGCGACCATAGAGAGAGTGTTACGAGCATGGTTACAGGACAAGCGGACCATTGCAGCTTCCCGACGCGTCACCATCAAGGTGTCGATACAGGCCACTTCCATGTTGTAGAGACGTTCGAACTCAAGATCTACCAGCCCCTTCATGACTTTCATCATCCCCGGAACTCCCGCCGCTCAAGTTCATATGGGATAGCGAAACACGCCTGATAAAGCCTTACTGGCTGGTTGCTAAACGAGGATGGGTTTTGATGAAGATTTCTTCAAAACGTCATGACTGCACGACAGGAACCCTTACGTATCTCCAAGTACTGGTGTTTCAGACAGCGTGCGTTGCCCGGCATGAGGCATGACCCCTGATTCCCCAGAGGGTTGGGATATTGTAAGCTGACATCGCCGTGAACCTTCGCCAGGTATAATGCTGTCACGCACCTTTCAGGACGTGGTCGCCCGTCATGGCTCCGGCGCACAGGGCCTTCAATCGGAGCTTATACGGCCAATGCTGCTCTGGTTTGCAATTCTGGTTACGTCGACACTGGCCTTTGGGATCAGTGCCGTTTCGGGCGGCGGTGCAGGGCTGATCCTGATGCCCCTGCTGGGGCTGGTATTGCCTGACATGCAGGTGCCCGCCGCCCTATCAATTGGCACTGCTACCAGCTCGGCGGCGCGCATCATTTCGTTTCACAAAGCAATCCGGTGGGACATTGTTCGGCATTTTGCGCCAACCGCACTGCCATTTTCCGCCCTCGGTGCCTGGGCGCTCAGTCGCATGAATCCCGTCTATCTGTCGCTGCTATTGGGTCTGTTTTTGGTGGGTCATCTCCCCCTTCTATTTCGCACACCTACAATCCAGCCCAACAGGAAACCAGTCCGTATCGCATCGCTCCATGCGCTGGGTGCCGCCGCAGGCTTCATTTCCGGTTTTACTGGGGCGATTGGTCTGGTCTTCAACGGTTTCTATTACCAGCTTGGTCTTCGCAAGGAAGAAGTCGTCGCAACTCGCGCCGCCAATGAAATCATGCTGCATGGTCTTAAGCTCATTCTCTACGCGGCATTCGGCCTGCTGAGTATTCATGTCGTCATCGTGGGTATCGCTGTTGCCGCGGCCGCAATCCTGTCTTCGATCATCATGCGCCATCTGCTCCCTTACCTACATGACCGACTGTTTCACCATATCGGTCACGCAGCCATGGTTGTAGCAGGCCTCATGATGGTGATCACAGCAGCTGGCCAGATTGCACGTCAGAATGCTGCTGTTCTCAATTATTCACATGCATCCGGGGATCTCTCTGCTTCCCTGTCATGGCAGCAGCATATCTTCGTAGTTGAATGGGAACACGGCAATGAACTGGAACTGATCCATCGGGTGTATATCCCATCAACAAATCTACCCGGCACTCCCATATTCCATGGTTTCATCCTGCACATGTCACCCCACACAGGAATCCAGACCGTTCGGAGTGTCGGGGTTTAAATCGCACGCAATTATTCACCTAAATATAGAATAATATGCTTATTTTTAATGATACTTTACTGATGCTGTTCCTAGTCAAGGATTTCTGGGCAGGAAATCCCGAACCATGTGTGCTTCTGGGCGCCGATTTATCCGCCTGCTGCCCAAATCCGGAACCTTACTCATGACCATCATGATCTACCACAATCCGGCCTGCGGCACGTCGCGTAACGTACCGACGCTGATCCGCAACAGCGACGATGAACCCCGGATCATCGCGTTTCTGAAAGCGACCTTTCGGGTGACAGCCGTCCCTTACGGGACAGCAGGACCAGCAGCACGCCCAGCAAGCTGATGCCTAGGCCCGCGACGGAAACCATCGGATAGCCGAACCCCATAGACAAGACAGCCCCGCCCAACGCCGCCCCCAAGGCATTGCCCAGATTGAACGCGCCTATATTGACCGACGAAGCCAGGCCCGGTGCATCGTGTGCGGCCTGCATGGTGCGCATCTGCAGGGCCGGCATAAGGGAGAAACTGGCGATGCCCCACAGCAGGACTCCGACCAACGCACCGGCCGACGTTTGCGCGGCGAAGGGAAAGGCCAGCATGATCAGGCCGAGGAGTGGAAAGAACACCAGCAACGTACCGGCCAGCGACCGGTCTGCCGCCTGACCGCCGATAGCATTGCCTATACTGAAACCAATACCGATCAGCATCAGTGCCACCGTCGTTAAGGTTGGCCCCGCATGGGTGATATGTTCTAGCATCGGCACGATATAGGTATAGAGTTCGAACATCGCTCCAGCGCCGATCACCGTGACGCCCAGTGCCATCAGCACATTGGGGCGCATGATGACCTTCATCTCGGCCACCGCGTCCGGCCTTGGGCCGGCCTCAGCCAATGGCAGGGCAACGGACAGGGCCGCAGCCGCGATCAGACCCAGCACCGAAATGGAGGCGAACGCACTGCGCCAGCCCAGCGTGTCACCCAGCCATGTCGCGGCCGGCACGCCAAAGATATTGGCAACGGTCAGACCCATGAACATACTGGCCACAGCACTGGCCTGCCGGTTGGCCGCAACCAGGCTTGCTGCCTCCACCGCGCCCAGCCCGAAGAATGCCCCATGGGCCATGCTGGTCAGCACCCGTGACAGCAGCAACTGCATATAATCGCCACTGACAGCCGAAGTCAGGTTGCCGATCGCATAGAGGATCATAAGTCCGATCAGCGCATATTTGCGTGGATAACGTGCCAGAAAGAGGGTGACGAAGGGTGCGCCGCCCATCACGCCGAAGGCATAGGCGCTGATCAGGCTGCCTGCCTTGGGTACACTGACATGGACCCCGTCTGCCAGGACAGGCAGCAGACCCATGGGGGTGAATTCCGTCACCCCGATCGCGAAGGCCCCGCAGGCCAGGGACAACAGCGCACGATCTGACGAAGAATGAGAATCCGGCACATTCGCCTCTTTGGTTCGATAAGAGATTTCAAATACATGGTCATACGCAGCCGGTGTGGGAAACACGTCCGGCATGCTACACTCGGGTGAAAATGCAATCACCCTGAGCATGCATCACATTGATGACCAGGGGTAGCATCCCCTCGCGCGGGGCGCGGGAATGTGTCGTGGGCGGCATGATGATACGATTGGGCAGGTTCAGATCACCCAGCGAATAAGGCGAAAACAGCATCAGCAACCCTTTTTGGCCAAAGATGGGCGAAAAATGGAAATTGCCAGTGTAGGATAAAACCAACCAGAGGCTTTGTGGCCACAAGAGCTGTGAACCAGGGTCACAAAAAAGAGTCCAATGGGTTGGAAACGCCCCTTACACTCCGTTCCGCATGAACGCCTGCAACCTTGGTACCATGAAATCGAGGAACAGCCGGATACGCTGCGGCATGCGCTGCCCCCCGAGATAAAGGGCGTGGACGTCCTCCGCATCGCCATGCCCCGCATCTGCCAGCACCTCGACCAGATGCCCATGGGCAATATCATTGCGGACATGAAAGTCGCCCAGACGCGCCAGCCCCACCCCTGCCAGGACCAGACGGCGCACCGTCTCGCCATTGTTGGCCAGCAGGCTGCCGCCGACCATGCGGTCCACGATCCGCCTTCCTTCGCGCAACGGCCAGACCGGCGCAGCCCGGCGAAAGTTGAATCCCAGGCAATTATGGTGGTTGAGGTCGTCGATCGTGATCGGGGTACCATGATTCTTGAGATAGTCGGGTGAAGCGACGATCTGCCGACGTGCCACTCCGATCTTGCGAGCCAGCAGGCTGCTGTCTGTCAGGGAGCCAACACGGAAAGCAATGTCGGTACGATCAAGATAAAGATCGACGATCTCGTCCGACAGCGACAGATCGATGATGACATTTGGATAGGTCCGCCAGAATTCCGGCAGCAGCGGCTCGATCCCCAGGACGCCGAATGGGACCGAGGCGCTCACCCGCACAATTCCGCTGGCACCACCCGCCCCATGACAGACCTCGCGCTCGATATCATTCAGTTCCGCCAAGAGTGCGACACTGCGTTCATGGAACAGGCGCCCCTCGTCAGTCAGCGAGAGCCGTCGGGTCGATCGCTCAATCAGCCGCACGCCCAGCCGCTCCTCCATGCGGCCGATCAGCTTGCTGACCGTCGATGGTGTCATCAGGAGATGTCTTGCCGCCTCGGAGAAACTGCCAGCTTCGGCCACTCTCACAAAGACCTGCATCTCTCCCGCGCGATTATCCATATTCCTGAGCCCATCTGTGAATTGCAATCCAAGATTATGTGGAGGAAAAGCCGATTATCAAGCCCGTCCGAAAGCGGCATCGTTCAGCGATGATACGGTCACCCTGTCATTGTCATTCCCCATTAAGGAATATTCTGAGCTATGAAAAACATTCTTCTTTTGAATGGTGGCAAGGTCTTTGCGCATTCGCATGGCCGTCTGAACGATACATTGCATGATGTCGCGGTACGGGTGCTGACAGAAGCAGGTTTCGCGACACGCGAGACCAAAATCGACGCAGGCTACGATATCGAGCAGGAAGTCCGGAATTTTTTGTGGGCAGATCTGGTCATCTACCAGATGCCCGGCTGGTGGATGGGCGCGCCATGGATCGTCAAGAAATACATGGACGAGGTCTTTACCGCCGGTCACGGCACGCTCTACGCTAATGATGGGCGCAGCCGGGCCTGTCCCGAACGCAAATATGGCTCGGGTGGCCTGTTGGGCGGTAAGCGTTACATGCTGTCCCTCACATGGAACGCGCCGGATGATGCCTTTACGGATCCTGTGCAGTTCTTTGAAGGCAGAGGTATAGATGCTGTCTATTTCCCCTTTCACAAGGCCAATCAGTTTCTGGCACTGTCAGCCCTGCCGACCTTTCTGGCCACCGATGTCATGAAAGCCCCGGATGTCGACGGGACCATTGACCGTTATCGTAAGCATCTGTCGGAAACGCTGAATTTCGCACGTTCTTTGAAATAATAAACCTGCTAGCGAACCTGATGGTTGTTCCTGACATCTTGAAAAAACATGCTGACCTCGAAAGATAATATTCAGGAACTTCTATTATTGAAAAATCATCTTTCGAAAGCCATCGGGAAAAGTTCTGGCAACCTGCTCTCCCGGCCAGGGGAACGAGGCAGGGATCATGAAACCCCTGCCCTACTCTTTATCAAATGCTTTTTATGCTCCGATGCGCTTGCTCAGAAATCGAGCGACGTCTTGACATAATACATGCCGCCATTGAACCCGTAGGGCGAATAGGAAGCATATTTGGCAAGGCCTTGCTGCGACTGGGCAATAGCGGAGGAAATACGGGTCGGGTATTTGTTGCCCAGGTTGTTCGCACCTATGCCAATGGTCCAGCGCGGAACAGGCTTGTAGTCAATTTCCATATTGGTAATGAAGGCGGGATTCTGCTCGAACGGCACGGACCCCGGGCCTGTCGGCGCCGCCATGTAGGTCATGGAGCCATAGCGCATTTCCTGCACGAAAACCGACCACTTTTTATACTGCCAGTTCACGCTGATCTGCTCGCGGTTTTTCGGCGCGGCGTGTAGCACCATTTCCTTGGTATATTCGTTAACCAGGTTGCTCTTGCTCGAACGGATTTCGTTATCCGAGAAATTGATGCCCATGGCAAAGCGGAACTTGCCGTAATGACTGGTATGCAGTGTGTAATCAGCAGTCAGGTCGCCACCAAATGTCTGGGTATTATACAGGTTGGCATAGTAGCTGATCGAAGTCACGTTACCCAGACCGGTAATATTACCCGAGTCAACGGCAAAACTCTTGGAGCTGCCCATCCGGTCATTAATGGCGATGTAGTACAGGTTGCCCGCCAGGTGGAAACCATCTACGGGGGTCGCATCAATACCAATGGTATAGCTACGTGAATATTCGCCCTTCAGGGGTGTCGCGCCATAGGACTTGGCCAGGGCACTGTTGGAGGGAACCTGATCCACAACATAGCCGGGATATGGCGCCGAATAGAAGTACGAAATCTCACCCAGCGTTGGCGGGCGATAACCGGAATTGATATTGGCGCGGATGGCCCAGTGCTTATTGAAGTTGTAGCGCGTGCCGACCGAACCTGTCTCGACGGTTGCCATGTTGCTGTAGTTGGCAACACGGCCGCCCAGCGTCCATTCCCATTTTTTGGTGATATGGAAATCAAGGTTGGCAAAACCTTCGTACACGTCACGGTTCGTGTTCGATACGGCCAGCGCCGGATTGCCAGGGTGATCGGTTGCGCCCTGCCCACTCCACGACGCGGTCTCACCTTCGGTCATCTGGAAGGTATCGTGGCGGTATTCCGCACCGAACCGCAGGTTGATGTCCCTGGGCAGCAGACCGGTATGGAACGAACGTGATCCCCTCAACCCGGTTGTCAATTCGGTCGAGATCGACTTGCCATCATAAAAGGATGTCTGCGTCGGATCGTATGCATATGCGCCGCCAGACGTCAGCGAGGCATTTTCGGAATCCTTCGTACCGTATGTCTGCTGGTCACGCCCGAATGTTACGTAAGCATCCCATGCGAAGCCGAATTTGCGCGTACGGATGCCATTATCAGTCTCGAAGTCGTACTGGTCCATGGTGATGTAAGGCTGGTTACCAGTAGGGTACAGAGCCGAATTAATCCATATATCATCACCGTTATTGGCACGATAGGTTTCAGCCACGTTGGCACGACGATGCGAAAAGGTGGACGTGCTGTAAAAACTGAACCCATGCCCAAGTGGCACGGACATGTTTTCGCTCAGGGTTTCCAGCGTACTCTTGGGCAGGCCCAGGCCACGCTGCACGTTACGGTCCGCCGTGGCATTACGCGGGTCGTTGGCAGAAAACAGGTTGCCATAGTAATCACCGCCACGGGTGGTAGGCAACTGGTGGGTCACCTGTGCCGCAAGGTCGAGGTAGCCGCCCCTGTTGCCGAGCGCCATGGCATAGCTGGCCGAGCCATCAAGCGCCTGGCCGTCGCCTGCGTAATAACCACTGTTCTTGAAGTTGACGGTGCCACCATGCGTATCGCGTTTGAGTACGATATTGACCGCACCTGCAATGGCGTCCTGTCCGTACAACGCGGAAGCACCTTCGGTCACCACTTCAATATGGTCGATCGCGGTGATGGGAATGAGCGAAATGTCAGCCGGCTCACTGCCCCAGTTTGTGCCTGCGTTGGCGTTGAAGTTGGCACCAATATGGCGACGATGACCGTTGACAAGGATCAGCGTATCATCCGGCGACTGACCACGGAGCTGCATGGTCTGAACAAAAGAGCTGGCACCGCCACCGGGCAGGGCTGCGGTGGTAATTGCCGGATTGGCCTGCGACAGCGCCGACAGCACATTGGTCTGGCCGGTCTTGAGCAGTTCCGCGCCCGTTACGACCGTAACCTGCGTGGTGCTGTGCTGTGCTGTGCCAGGTGAAAAGATGGAATTGGTCTGGTGACCGCCAACATGGATTTCTTCGGGGCGGCTCGATGCACGCAGGGCTGCGGGCATGGCCTGTTTGGGGGTGGGTGCCTTTTTATCGGCGGCAACCCGATAATGTTTTTGCACTGACGAAACGGTAGCGGTCGCGGCTTCACCTGCAAGCGGCACGAATGTGCCAAATGCTACCCCGGCCACCAGATATAACTTGTGCTTTGACAGGCGTGACATCTGCCTCTCCCCCCTTGGAACTCGACCGAAACGTTTCGCGTGAATATGTGTAATGATATGATGCGCATTCGTTATGATTTGGCGTCATATGAATTATTGATATGTTCCGAACCCGGATTGTTTCTTGCTTACAGATAAAAAAATATATAATTGAAATTGTTTCGTTTTCTGTGCGAACGTTACTTTTCGTACAATATTTCCAAGTATCTGCAACCCTGCATCAGGTATGTTCGGGCGGTCCCGCACTGCGTATATGCAGTCAGGTGTAGCGCACGACCTTCCATATGGCCTGCTCTTGGCACAATATGTTGACAGTTAAATAAAAGTCCTTAATGTCAAGTCTATAAATCCATAGAATATAACCTTTACGGAGTTCCCGTTGGATATACGCCGATTACAGGCTTTTATTAAGATTATTGACCTTGGCAGCATTTCGCGTGCGGCTGACCTGCTCAATATTGCTCAGCCCGCATTAAGCCAGCAGCTCGCCACACTTGAAAATGCTTTCAAGCAGAAGCTGGTCATCCGCAGCAAGAGCGGCGTAACCCCCACCACGGCCGGGGCGGAACTGTACCGGCATGCACAGACCCTGACCAAACAGTTCGACCGGGCCATGGTTGAAATCACGCAGGGTGCAGGTCCACTGGTGGGCAAGGTCTCGGTCGGACTCTCTCCCTACAGCGCGGGCTCCACACTTTCGGTCAAGCTATTGCAGCTCGTGCGCGAGCGCCTGCCCAACATCACCCTGCACCTGACCGAAAGCTTTGATGACATCTACAGCGAACTGATCATGACCGGGCGGCTGGACATGGCCGTGATCCATGGCGCGGGTCCCATCAAGGGGGTTATTTTCACGCCGCTGATGAAGGAAGAATTCTTCCTGCTTGCACCCCATGACCTGGAATTTCCCCAGAATGAAAAAGGGGCCGTGCAGCTTGCGGATATCGCTGACATTCCCCTTCTGCTTCCGCCCAAGCATAATTTTGTGCGCAAGAGCGTGGACATGGCCTTCATGCGCAAGCAGCTTGATCCCCGCATCGTGGCTGAAATCGAGGCGCTGATCACCCTGCAGGGCGCCATCGAGCAAGGCATCGGCAGCACCATCCTACCCTGGTCGGTTGCCAGCCGCATTGTCATGCCGGGTAAGTCGCGCATCTTCCCGCTGCACAACCCCGTCATTCAGCAAGATGTTTCGCTCTGCATCCCCGAGATCATTCCTGAGACTGAGGCCTCGGTGGCCGTGCGCGAACTCCTCATCGGCCTTGCCAAGGCGATGGCCGCTTCACATAACTGGCCGGGTACCCAACCTTTCGATTAAGGGATCAGACCGGTACGCACCCGATATTGGGGCGGGTCAGTACATCGGGTTGCAACAGGGCCGCAAGCCGTTCGGGAGAAAGCAGTTGCTCTTCCATGATCAGGTCCGTGACCTTGCGGTCTTCCGCCAGCGCACGCTTGGCAAGGGCCGAACAGGTATCATATCCCAGCACCGGCACCAGTGCGGTAATGATACCGATATTCAGGTCAAACAGATATTGGCACCGTGCCCGATCGGCAGAAATACCACTGATGCAGCGCGTGGTCAGGGTTTCGATGGCGGCGCGTAATATCTTGATCGATGTAAACAGGCAATAGCCGATCATCGGTTCAAACGGATTAAGCTGTAACTGGCCACCATCGGCGCACATGGTAATGGTCAGGTCGTGCCCCGCAACCAGATAGGCCACCTGATTGACCGCCTCGGGTATGACGGGGTTGACCTTGCCCGGCATGATGGAAGACCCGGCCTGCACCGCGGGCAGCACGATTTCACCCAAGCCCGTGCGCGGCCCGCTTGAGAGCAGGCGCAGGTCACTGGACATTTTCGACAGTTTGAGCGCCAGGCGCTTGAGCGCGCCTGAAAACAGCACAAAAGCGCCCACATCCGATGTTGCCTCGATCAGGTCGGGCGAACTGCTCATGGGTCGCCCGGTCAGGCTGCGCAGTTCCGCCATGACGGTAGAAGCATAACGCGGGTCGGTATTCAGCCCCGTGCCAATGGCAGTACCACCAAGATTGACCTGCTCAAAGGCTGCGGCATGGGCCTTGATGCTTCTGATTTCTCCCGCCACAGCAGTCCGGAACGCCCCGAATTCCTGCCCCAGCGTCATGGGCACGGCATCGCGCAGTTGCGTGCGGCCAACCTTCAGGATCCCATCAAAGGTCTCTGCCTTTTTATCTAGTGCTTCGTGCAATCCTTCAAGGGCAACCAGCAGCGGATCAACCGCAAGCAACAGCCCCAGGCGGAGCGCCGTGGGGTACACATCATTGGTGGACTGCGCCATATTGACATGGTCATTGGGGTGCAGCACGCCATAGGTGCCCGGTTTTTCGCTCAGCAGCCCCAGGGCAACATTGGCAATAACTTCATTGGCATTCATGTTTGTCGAGGTACCCGCCCCGCCCTGCATGGCGTCTACCACAAACTGCTTATGACAGGCGGGGTTTTGCAGTATGTGCTGACAGGCACCATCAATGGCACTGGCGCGCGTGGGGTCAAGGTAGCCTAGCGCAAGATTGGCCCGCGCCGCAGCCTGCTTGACCACGACCAGCCCCCGCACCAGATCCGGAAAACTGCCGATGGTGTTGCCACTTATGGGAAAGTTATCCAGCGCGCGCTGTGTATGCACGCCCCACAACACGCCCGGAGGCAGTGTGACCTCGCCCAGCAGGTCGCGCTCGACGCGGGGGCCGGACTGCGCACCCATGGGGCTGGCCTTGCCTGTCAGGGTGCTAGCTGCGCCATCTCGTGCCGGAGCGGGCATATTAATCATTTTGATCTATCCACGTTGAGAATAATGCCAGGACGAGGGTGGAAAAGCGCCCGCACCATGCAAATATTCGCCAGTAATGACATGATAACAGGCCAGAAAAACGCGCCGGATACAGCCATGTGCACAACCCCAGGGCTCGGCCTGAGCGTATCAGCCCGGCTGGATCTGCATGATCGTGGTGCCATATCCAACCAGCGCACCAGCCTGCCCCGTTACTGTAGCTACTGTGCCCGCAACCGGTGCGCGAACAGGTAGTTGCAGGCTGTCCAGCGTGAGGAGTGCTACAATATCACCTTGCGCCACCTTTGCCCCGACCGGAGAAAAAGCGCTGTCGCGTTGCGGATGAGTCAGGCACAGATAGCCGAAATACGGCGTTTTCACCGCCACCAGTCCCGCCGACGCATCGGGCTGCGCTGCTGTCGGGGCATCGGGGGCTGTGGCCCCGGATGCGGTCTGTCCCACACAAATCCGCAGTTTCAGCCCCGCTGCCTCGTTGCTCAGTTCCAAGCTTTCCAGCCCCGCCTGCGCCAGCCATGTCGCCATCTGGCCAATCTGTTCGGGTTCAGGCAGCCGATCAAAATGGGGCACCATCTGTTCGGACCGGTTGCTCATAAGGCTGTCCTTTTTGCAAGCCAGCGTTCAAGGTAGTGAATATCCACCCCACCCTGCGCAAAGGCGGGATCGGCCAGAAGGTCCTGATGCAGGGGGATGTTGGTTGATATCCCTTCCACCTTCATTTCCGCCAGCGCCACGCGCATGCGCGCAATCGCCTGCTCACGGGTGGCGCCGTAACTGATGACCTTGCCGATAAGCGAGTCATAATAAGGCTGCACCGTGTAACCCGCCACGACATGCGTATCGACCCGGATGCCGGGGCCACCGGGCAGATCCCAGCGCGTGATGGTGCCGGGCGAGGGCATGAAGGTGAACGGGTCCTCCGCATTGAGGCGGCATTCAATGGCATGGCCCCGCAGCCCGATATCCGCCTGCGCGATGCCAAGCCTCGCACCCTGGGCAATGCGCAGTTGCTCGACCACGATGTCGATGCCTGTTGTCTCTTCCGTAATCGGGTGCTCGACCTGTACGCGGGTGTTCATCTCGATAAAGGCGAACACGCCGTCTTCATACAGGAACTCAAACGTGCCTGCACCGCGGTAGCCGATACGCCTGCATGCTTCAGCACAGCGCGTGCCAATTTCTGCAATGGTTTGCGGTGTGATGCCAGGGGCGGATGCTTCCTCCAGCACTTTCTGGTGGCGACGCTGCAGCGAACAGTCACGCGCTCCCAGCCACAGCGCAGTGCCATGTGTATCACACAGAACCTGAATTTCGATATGACGTGGCTTCTGCATGAAGCGTTCAAGATACAGCGTCGGGTTGCCAAAGGCCTGCTCGGCCTCTTTCGCGGTGAGCGTTACGGCCTGTGCCAGGTCGGCCGCACGCTCGACCACGCGCATCCCGCGTCCACCGCCACCGCCGGACGCCTTGACGATAACGGGAAAACCTACGTCCAGTGCAATGGCCTTCACGGTCTCCATGTCAGCAGGCAGCGGCCCGTCCGATCCGGGCACGCAGGGCACGCCTGCCTCACGCATGGCGCGTTTGGCGGTAATCTTATCGCCCATCATGCGGATGGAAGCGCCGGTCGGGCCGATGAAGGTCAGGCCCGCTTTTTCCACAGCATCGGCAAAATCAGCATTTTCCGACAGAAAGCCGTAGCCGGGATGAATGGCCTGCGCCCCGGTCAACCGGGCGGCAAGCAGTAGCCCGTCGGCGTCGAGATAGCTGCGGGCAGCCGCGGCAGGACCAATGCACAGGGCTATATCAGCCTCGTGCACATGACGGCTGTCGGCATCGGCTTCGGAATACACGGCCACCGTCTCCAGCCCGAGCTGGCGGCAGGCGCGCTGTATGCGCAATGCAATCTCGCCGCGATTGGCGATCAGCACCCGGTTGAAACGTGGGGTCTCATTCATGACAGCCGGAACAGGGGGGTGCCTGCCTCTACTTCGGTGCCATCTTCCACCAGCACGGCGGCGATCTTGCCAGCCTGCTCGGCACGGACGGCGTTGAATACCTTCATGGCCTCAACCAGCCCGACTTCCTGCCCGGCCCGCACCGCCTGCCCCACCGTGACAAACGGCGGCGCACCTGGCGTGGGCGCGAGATGGAACACGCCATAGGACGGAGCGGTAATGACCGTCTCCGCCACCACGCATGCCTCTGCTGACTGCAGGAGCGCTGCGGGCGTCCCCACCACGGGACTCACCACGGGGGGGGCAGATGGCGCAACCTCAGGCTGCGCGCCGCCGCCACGGGTGATGCGGATGCGGCAGCCGCCTTCCTCAACCTCCAGCTCCGTAACCGGAGCCGTGGCCAGCAGGTCGATCAGCCGCCTGACATGCGTGAGATCCACCGTCCTTACGCCGCGCCGGATGTCTTCTTGGCGAAATTCAGGCCGCCCACGACCTGCATGGTCGGCAGTACTTCCATGAAACTGACATTCATGCGCTGCGGTGACATGACGGCGAAGGCGACGGAGTTTGCAATATCTTCGGGCAGCAGGGACTCATATTCATCAAAGAAGCGCTTCTTCGCCTCTTCCATGTTGCCGATCAGACGGCCGAACACTTCGGTTTCGCAACGCGCGGGCGAGATTTCGGTCACGCGGATACGGTGGCCGAACAGGTCGCAGCGCAACTGCTGCGAGAGCGAATGCACGCCTGCCTTGGTGGCATGATAGACCGTGTTGCCGCCAGCAAAGGCATAATGGCCTGCAATGGAGGTGATGTTGACGATATGCCCGCGATCACGTTCGATCATGCCCGCCACCACAAGGCGGGTCAGTTGCAGCACCGCACGCAGGTTCACGTCCACCAGCGCATCGATATCCTCGGGCGTGGTGTTGGTGATGTTGCCCGTGCGCGACTGCCCGGCATTGTTGACCAGGATGTCGATCTCGAGCGTCTTGACCAGCGCCTCGATCCCCGCCTGATCGGACACGCTGACGGCATGCACGATGCAGCCGGTTTCCTTCGAAAGCTGCTCCAGTCGGGCCGCGTCACGTGCCAGGGCATGAACCTCAATCCCTTCCAGCGCCAGACGGCGCACGATCTGCGCGCCAATGCCAGAAGATGCGCCAGTGACGAGGGCGGTACGGTACGGCTGGTTGCTCATGGTAAGAAAACCCGATCCTGAACAGAAAAACTAATACCACCCGGCCTACAGCGGATACCGGATGTTCAGCTATTGACCGGCATGCTAACGGCCATGAACAGCTTGCGCCAAGAGCACTTCGTTCTCACGCCATAACATAATATGATGGCCCGGCTATCATGCTGATCCATAAGATTATTCAATAGCCTCACAACCATAATGGCACTGGCCATTGTTACGTAAACGCTCATACTCTTGCATTCGGCACTTCATGCCGTGAAACCTATATTGTTACGGTTCAGGCTCAAT
Source organism: Novacetimonas hansenii (assembly GCF_014843995.1). Classification (NCBI taxonomy): domain Bacteria; kingdom Pseudomonadati; phylum Pseudomonadota; class Alphaproteobacteria; order Acetobacterales; family Acetobacteraceae; genus Novacetimonas; species Novacetimonas hansenii. The sequence continues at coordinate 1,944,488 of NZ_CP062147.1, forward strand.
AACCAGCGCCATTCCAGGGACTGTGTATTTTGAACACGGATATAAAGAACGATGTGGCGCGCAATATGGCTGCGGCGCCTGCCATAAGCATGATCGGCACACGCGCCATGCTGTTCGAGGCGCCGGGTGATTTCACCATGGCTCACCAGCGCCGGGTCTGGGCGCTGATGGATGCGGCGCAGGCGCGCTCCGACGTGTGCGAACTCATTCCTGGCGTGACCAACCTCATGCTGATCTTTTCCGCCCCGCCCGAGTGCCCGCAGGCGGTGGCGGAGTGGCTGTGCCATGCCTGGAACACCCTGCCCGAGCGGCATATCGAGGGGCATCTGTTCGAGATCGGCGTACACTATGGCGGCACTCTGGGCGAAGATCTGGCGGCAGTCTGCGCCCATTCCGGCCTGCCTGCGCAGGACGTCATTTCCATCCATCACGGTAGCGAATACACGGTCTGCGCCATTGGTAGCGCGCCGGGTTTTGGCTACCTGCACGGCCTTGACCCGCGTATCGCAACGCCGCGCAAGACCGTACCATCGCTGAACATGCAGGCGGGAACTGTCATCATCGGTGGCATGCAGGCTGGCATTTCCGCGCTGACTGGGCCCAACGGGTGGAATTCCATCGGATTTACCGACCTGCGTGTGTTCGATCCCACCAAACAGCCCCCTGCCCTGTTTGCCGTTGGCGATCGCATCCGCTTTTACCCCGAAAGCATCGAGTTGTGATTACGATCCTTGAAACATCCGCCCTGAACACGGTGCAGGATCTCGGCCGCCCTGGCTACCGTAATCTGGGCGTGGGCACGTCGGGCGTCATGGATGCGCTTGCGCTTCAGGTCGGCAATATCCTGCTGGGCAACCAGATGGATGATGCCTGCATCGAACTGCAGACCTATCCTTTCGTGCTGCGCTTTGAAACAGCCACCACCTTTACGGTGACGGGCATTGACGCTGCGATCGAACTTGATGGCCACACGATCCTGCCCTGGATGATCGAGACGGCGGCAGCCGGGCAGGTCCTGCGTGTCGGGCCGCCAAAAGCGGGTGCGCGCGGCTATATCTGCCTTGCTGGTGGTATTGAGGTGCCGGTGGTGCTGGGCTCTCGCAGTACGCAACTGCGTGGCAGCTTTGGTGGGCTCGACGGTCGCCCGCTGGAAGCAGGAGATACACTCGAAACCATCGCTACCGCGCTGGATGTGGTGGGGTACGGCGCCCTGCCCCCCGCTGCGGTGCTCGATGCCGTAGCCACCGCAGAGGACAGCAAGGTCATTCACCTGCGCGCCATGCCCGCAACCGATTACGCCCTGTTCACGCCCGAAGCCCAGCAACGGCTGTGGGATACGCCCTGGCGCATTACGCCACAGAGCAACCGCGTGGGCTACCGCCTGTCGGGTGCTCCGCTTGAACTGCGCCACCGGGTTGAACTGCGCTCTTATGGTGTGATTGCCGGTATCGTGCAGGTTCCGCCAGCGGGTGAGCCGATCGTGCAACTGGCTGACGCCAATACCGTGGGTGGCTATCCGCGCATCGCTACCGTGATCGAAGCCGATCTGTGGCGACTGGCGCAGGCACGCATTGGCACGCGCATCCGTTTGCATGAATGCAGCTTTGCCGAAGGCGTTGCCGCCATGCAGCCGGTCAATGCCTATCTCGACAAGCTGCGCATGATGGTTGCCCATTACCGCTCATCCGCCCACAGCCGTGCTGGCATGAAATCTGGAGCCAAGGCATGAAAATCGACCTCAATTCCGACATGGGCGAAGGTTTTGGCCGCTGGCGCATTGCAGATGATGACGGGCTGATGGACACCGTCTCATCGGCCAACATCGCCTGTGGTTTCCATGCCGGTGACTATGCCATCATGGACCGTACCGTGCGACTGGCGAAGGAAAAGGGGGTGGGCATTGGCGCCCATCCCGGCCTGCCGGACCTGATGGGCTTTGGCCGCCGCAACATGGCCGTATCCGACGCGGACATGGAATCCATGATGTGTTACCAGATTGGCGCATTGCAGGGCATTGCCGCCCGTCATGGCCACCGGGTCACGCATGTCAGTTACCATGCTGCCTTTGGTAACATGGCCAATGCGGATGAGGGCCTTGCCCTGCGCCTGACCCGTGCCATTGCCGCCATCGACCGGAACCTGAGCATATTCTGCATGTCCGGCCAGGCAACCGAGCGCGCCGCCGAGAAGGCCGGCCTGCGGGCCCAGACCCTGTTCCTGGCCGATCGTGCCTATACCACCGCAGGCACGTTGGTGCCGCGTGGGCAGCCGGGTGCGGTCATTCATGATCTGGCAGGCGTGCGGGCGCGCGTGAAGCAGTTCCTCGATGACGGATCGGTCACGACCATTGATGGCGCGCGCCTGCCGGTTAAGGCGCAGTCCATTCTGGTGCATAGCGACACGCCCGGATCACTGGAACTCTCCCGCGCCATCCGTGCGGAAATCGAAGCAAGCGGCGGCGTGTTGACTCCCGCCTGCCAGCTTTAAGGCGGGCATCGCCCTTCACCCATAAGAATTTCCTATCGCATCGCAACGAACGCCTATGACCCGAAATCCGCCCCCTGCGTTACGATGTCGTAACATGAAGCGCGTGGGGATATCGGGCCAGCATTGATTGATGACATGCACCGCTGTTCATGTCGTGCATTGAGGTACGGATAAAATGAAGCATGACCTGAAACGTGGCGCCCTTCTTTTAGCATCGGCAACGTTTTTTACTGCGGCCCTCAATGCCCTGCAGAAACTGACCGGTTCCACGCTTCCAGCACTTGAAATCATTTTCTTCCGGAACCTGTTTTCGCTTCCCTTTGTGCTGCTGATTGCTTCACGCACGTCCATTATACTGAAAACACATCATTTTTTTGGTCATGTCCTGCGCTCGGTCGTGGGGCTGATCAGCATGATCATGATCGTGATTACCGTGACCCGCCTGCCACTGGCCGAACAGCAGGTCCTGTCCTACACGCAGCCGCTATTTCTGGTCCTGCTCTCGATCCCGCTGCTGCATGAACGTCCCTCGCTCCAGCGCTGGGTTGCGGTCTCGATCGGGTTTTCGGGGGTGATCGTGGTGGCCCTTGGCAAGGGGCTGCTGCATGGACATGACATGACAGGGAGCGCCGTGCCCATCTGGGCGTATTTCGTGGCCCTGGCGCAGGGGGGCGTCGGCGCGCTGACCACCATGCAGATCCGCCAGCTTTCCGCAACGGAATCCAGTACCACCATCTCCCTGTGGCAGGCCATTCTCATGACGGTCATGACCGCGCTACCGCTGCCCTTCATCTGGACCACGCCCAGCCTGACCGAGGCCGGCTGTCTTGTTGCCGTGGGTGCCTTCGCCGGTATCGCGCAGGTGCTCCAGACCGAAGCCTTCGCCTCGGCCCAGGTATCTGCCATTGGCCCGTTTGCCTATTCCGGCCTGCTCTGGGCCGCGCTGATTGGATGGTTCGGGTTTGGTGAGATACCCGGCATTGCCATGTGCATTGGCGGGCTGCTGATCATTGGCTCGGGTGTGTGGATGCTCCGCCACGACCGCCCGGCCAAACAGAAAGCGGTGGCGGAAGGCACGATGGATGCGGCCACCGGCACCGCGCCCTGATCGCGCAGCCCTCCCCCTTCCTTCCAGTAATTCATGGCACACCAGGAGTCCTCCAGCGTGACAACAGGTGAAATGACCACCAATGCACGAAGCAGGCGCGCAATTCCTGCTCGTTACGTGTTCTTCTTTCTTGTCTTCCTGATGTACGCCATCAGCTATGGCGACCGCGCGGCACTCTCCATTGCCCTGCCTACGATGGGCAAGGAATTCTCGCTGACACCGGTGCAGATGGGCTGGGTCTCGTCGAGCTTCCTGTGGTCGTATTTCCTGCTCAATCTGCCTTCGACCATCGTGCTCGACATGGTTGGCGCGCGCACTATTGGCAGCCTTGCCGTGGGCGTCTGGTCATTTGCCATGCTGCTCGGTGGCATGGCACAGAACATTACCCAGTTCCTAATGACGCGCGTGCTGCTTGGCGTAGGCGAGGCGCCAACCTTTGGTGTAGGGGCCACGGTTGTGCGCAACTGGGCGCAACCGCGCGAACGCGGCTCGGTCATGACCATGCTGCTGACCGGCATGCAGCTCGGTCTGGCGGGCGGCACGATTGCGGGGGCATACCTGATCACGTTCTTCGGGTGGCGGTGCGAGTTCATGGCGCTGGGCGGCATTGGCATTGCCTGGGCGCTAGTGTGGTGGCTGGTTTACCGTAACCCGCAGGAAAAGCCCGATGCAGCTCCACGCAAGCCCATTTCGGCCGGCGAGATCAGGAACCTGTTCCGCTCATCTTCCTTTCTGGGGATACTGGCGGTGCAATGCACCCAGAACTACCTGAACTTTCTGGTCATGTCATGGATGCCGCTGTACCTGATCCATGAACTGCACATCAACACCACCGGTACGGGCAACAGCACGGCACTGTGTTATCTGGTCGCGGCCATGGGCGCGGTCGTTATCGGGCGCGTTCTGGAGCACCTAGTCTTTCGCAGGGGCATTCATCCGCCCAACCGGCGTTTTGTTGTTGCAACCTGCCTTCTGGGGGCAGCCACGATCGGGCTGCTGCCGTATTTTCATACCATGATGCCCATCCTGCTGGTGCTGTCTGGCGCGCTGGCCTGCCTGATGGCAGCCAATGGCGCCAATACCGCACTCCTGACGGATATGGTGGAAGACGGTGGAAAGATGGGCGCTGTAACGGGTGTTACCCTGACATGCAGCAATTCTCTGGGGCTGCTCTCACCCATCCTGACCGGATATATCGTGTCCTGGACAGGAAGTTTTGACATGGCATGGTATATCTGCGCCGCAGCCCTGCTCATTGCGGGCGGGCTGTCACTTGCCATGGTGCGTAACCCGATCCGGATGGATGGATAAGCGGAAGGCGCTGCCCCTCATAGGATTGTTGTATGGGGTCAGACGGCTTTCACCGGTATCTAACCTGTGGCGAAACGATCTACGATCGCTATGAACATCTAATATGCTGTTGCATTGAGTAAAATTGGAGAACGTGTCTGATGCCCGGGTTTGCTGATCGACTGAATGGAATTGGGATTTCGGCCTCGGCCGCGATGACCGACAAGGCATCGGCACTGAAGGCTGAAGGGATGAAGATCATCAGCCTGTCATCAGGCGAGCCGGACTTTCCCACGCCCGGGCATGTTGTGGATGCCGCGATTGCCGCAGCCCGCGCGGGTGATACCAAATACCCGCCGCAGGATGGCAAACCCGCGTTAAAAAAAGCGGTCCAGGCCAAGTTCCAGCGTGAAAACCACCTTGATTACGCCCTGGACGAGATCCTGGTGGCCAATGGTGCCAAGCAGATCATCTATGATGCCATGATGGCGACGATCAACCCCGGTGACGAGGTGGTCCTGCCCACCCCGAGCTGGATCAGCTATGCTGATATCGCGCGCCTTGCCGGGGCTTCCATCGTTTCAGTGCCCTGCCCTGCCGAAGGCGGCTTTCGCCTCTCGGCTGCGGCACTGGAGGCCGCCATTACGCCCAAAACCAAATGGCTGGTGCTCAACTTCCCCGGCAATCCCACTGGCGCGTGCTGCCCGCGGGCGGATATGGAAGCCATTGCCGCCGTGCTCATGAAGCATCCGCAGGTCTGGATCATGACCGATGATATCTATGAACACCTGATCTATGACGGCTTCACCTTCTGCACGATCGCCGAGGTTGAGCCGCGCCTGAAGGATCGGGTACTGACAGTCAATGGCGTGTCCAAGGCCTATGCCATGACGGGCTGGCGCGTTGGCTATTGCGGTGGCCCGCGTGCGCTTATCGCTGTCATGAACAACATGCAGGGTCAGTCGACCAGCGGCATCAACACGCTGGCGCAGGCTGCAGCCGTGGCGGCGCTGAACGGCCCGCAGGACTTCCTCAAGGACCGCGCGGCTGAATACCAGGCCCGACGTGATCTGGTGGTTTCCCTGCTCAACGCCATTCCCGGCGTGCGGTGTCACACACCGCAGGGTGCGTTCTATGTTTATCCTGACATCAGTGACTGCATGGGCAGGACTTCGGCCGGTGGCCGCCTGATCGCAACCGATGCCGATTTTGTCATGGCCCTGCTTGAAGAACAGCAGGTTGCCTCCGTGCAGGGGGCAGCTTACGGCATGAGCCCGTTTTTCCGCATTTCCTACGCGACCGATACAGACACCCTGCGCGAAGGCTGCCGCCGGATCTCAGCTTTTGTGGATGGGCTGAAGTAAGAATATAAACGGCACACGGCATGTGAACGTGTAAGGTTTTCCGTACTGGCCCCCGATGCAATCGGGAAGCCAGTGCGAGACCCGTGCCGCCTCTGGCTGGGTTATGTCTTTTTAGTCTTGGCGGAATCCCGTTTACCGGAACCCGCTCAACGACGACATGCGCCATAGCGTCGGCCGGAAGTCACGACTTCAGGTCGGGTGGCAGAAGATACGGCTGAGACCGTTCAAACGGGATGAAGTGGCTTATCATGTCCCCTTACATCCTCGCCGCGTCAGAGCGGCACCCCAACCCGACAGGCTGTTAAATCATAAAAATTCCATCGAGATGTAATGTCCCGATCGTATTGACTCTGAATTTAGCGCATAATCCACGAAATATGACCGTATTTAAATACGGGGTACGGGATAACTATCCTATTGACATATAAATTTACGTTTATAATGTTGTAAGTACATATTCACGTTTTTTATTGTTTGTTTAATATCTGCCTGCCGGTCTGATCCATCGACCGGCAGGAACCCACCGGATGGCATGCCCCACCCCTGTTACAGGTAAGCCTGCAATGAAACGGCACTCACGTTGCGCAGTCCTGACCGGTCTTGGCATTCCGCCCCTCCCGGATGTCCGGGCCATTGTACAGGAGGCATGAAGCCGTGTCCGCAGACCTTCATTATACCGCACGGGATGCCATCGACGCCGCCACGCACCTGCAGGCGCGTCTTGCCACACGGGCGGCGCACCATGATCGCACCGGGATTTTCGCACAGGAAAATATTGATGACCTGCGCCGGGCGGGACTGCTGTCGCTGCGCATTTCCACTCCCGAACGCCCCACGCCGTTTACCCTTGGCGTGGTGCAGGACATCGTGGGCCGGATTGCGCAGGGGGATGCCTCCACAGCGCTGGTCATGGTTAATCATTACATGGTGCGGGCCGCGATCGCGCACCATGAATTCGGTTCCGGTGATTTCGTACGCTGGATGGAAGAGGAACAGCATGACCGGCTGATCAATATCCTGCTGGCGGAACCCGACCTTGGCTCCGCATCGCGCGGCGGCCTGCCCGGCACGGTGGCAACCCGCACGACCACGGGATGGATGCTGGACGGACGCAAGGCCTATGTTACCGGCATTCCCGGCCTGTCGTGGCTGCTGGTGCGTGCCCGCACGGATGAAGACCCGGTACGGGTGGGCACGTTCATGGTCCCGACTATTGCGAAGGGCGTTCATGTCATTGAAAACTGGGACCATATCGGCATGCGCGCCAGCAACAGCCATGAAGTTGTCTTTACGCAGGTCGTGCTTCCACCCGATGCGGCACTGGCCCTGTACACGCCCGATGCACCACCGGCAGGACGCAATACCCTCATGTTATGGAATACAGGGCTGCTGGGGGCCCTGTATAATGGCATCGTTACATCCGCGCTGGCCTGGTTTGGCGAATTCCTGAAAAAACGCGTGCCATCCAATCTGGGCGTACCGCTTTCGACCCTGCCCGCCATGCGCGATGCCGTAGGGGGCTTTGCCATTACGTTGCACATGAACGCCATGCTGCTGCGGCTTTATGCCACGGATGTCACGGCCGCCTGCCCGCTGCCTGAACTGAATGCGCATGCAGCGGTCATAAAGTCACGCGTGGTTGATGCGGCGGTCGATGTTACATCCGCCCTGTTGGGCCTTGCGGGCAATGCCGGGCTGTCCGCCCATAACCCGCTGGAACGCGTCCATCGCGACGCGCTGTGTGGCCGCATCCATGCGCCCCATGACGAATTGTTGCGTCGGATTGCAGGGCAGCAGGCGCTGTCATGAATCCCGACCATTACTGATCGCATCCGGACTGAACATATCATGACCCTTACGGAATTTGTCGGCACAGGCGAAACTGATGTCGCCCCGTTTCCCCTGCCACCCGCGGGCGTGCCCGTCATCGCGAATGATGCGGAGGCATTGCGCATTGCCGCCGAAGTCGCCCGGCAGATTGCGCCGGGTGCTGCGCAGCGTGACCAAGATAACCGGTTTCCTGCGCGTGAACTGGACATTTTTTCCAATTCTGGGCTATGGGGCATCACTGTGCCACGTAACTATGGCGGGGCCGAAGTGTCCTATCGCACGTTGGGACACGTGATCCGGCTGATTGCAAAAGCAGATTCAGCGGTGGCGCAACTCAGTCAGAATCACTTTGCCACCATCGCCTGCCTTGCCTCCTGTGCCAGCCCCGAACAGGCGCGCGATCTGTTTGCACTGGTGCTGAAAGGATATAGGTTTGGCAATGCGTTTTCGGAACGCGGCATCAAGAATGTCGGGGCGCTGAGAACACGTCTCCAGATAACGGGCGACACCGTGACCCTGAACGGTGTCAAGCATTACTGCACGGGGGCGCTGTCGGCGCATCTGGTCCAGATCGTGGCGCTTGATGAAGACGGGCACAGCCATCTTGCCATTGCCGAGCGTAATGCGCCCGGCCTGAATGTCATCAATGACTGGTCGGCATTCGGCCAGAAAGGAACTGCAAGCGGTACCGTGCAACTGACGGACGTGCAGGTGCCACGCAGCCGTGTCATTCCGGTCTGGAAAGCCTACAGGCCCGATGCGCCGTTTGCCGACAGCGCCATATCGCAGTTCATTCAGGCGGCGATTGACGCCGGTCTGGCCGATGCGGCTATCGATACGGCCATTGAACTGATCCATACGCGTGCACGCCCGTGGATCGATAGTGGGCAGGACAGGGCATCGGACGATCCATATACAATCCAGGCGATCGGAGCATTGAAAATACGCCTGAATGCGGGTCTTGCCCTGCTGGACAGGGCTGGTGACGCCATTGACCATGCCGTATCGACCCCGGGTGAGCAAAGTGTCGCCACCGCCCAGATCGAGACGGCACAGGCCAAGGTCCTGACCACCGAAAGTGTCATCGAGGCGACAAACAGGCTGTTTGAACTGGTTGGTACATCCGCCACGGACCGGAAGCTGAACCTTGATTACCTGTGGCGTAACGCGCGCACGCATACGCTGCATGATCCGGTGCGATGGAAATATGCGATTGTGGGAAATTACTACCTGAACCAGACCTTTCCCCCGTTACATGCATGGAGTTGAGGCGCGGGGTGGCAGCGCCATAAATAACACCTTAAATTGTATAATTATCCCATCCAGACAGGTCGCATGTCCCGCCGGATATGCGGCCATTCGCCGTTAAGAGAAGTATATTCTTAATTTTCGGTGTAAGCATGGCAAGTGTCAATCACGACATGACCCTGCATTGCTTTTCTTATTATCTATTTGATAACAAAAGATATTATTTTTGAATTTCAGAGATGTCCAGTCTGGATAGCTGTATGAGTCTGCCTACAATTCACTATCATATATGATCATATTTTATTTTATTACATATATTACGTATTTTATCTGGTTTGGGGGCATAACACTGTATGAAAAGTCATTTTTGCCTGCTAACAGATTAGTGCATTCCTCGCGGCCAGAATAGAGAACCACAATGATAAAAAGTGAATTATCACTTCCCCCAACTGTCCCGCCCCGCCTCCGTCCTCTGCCTTACAGCGACCAAGGCCCTGTCGCAGAGGCTTCAAACAGACTGACCTTTGCCCTCGCCAGCAGTCTGTTCGGTGTTCTGGTTGCTTCCCATCACGCCATTGCGGCCGCATCCATCTCGTCAGACGACATCACTCCGCATCGTATTCCCCACCATAGCCCACCCCATCATGCCGCAGGTGGCCATGATGCCGTCGGCCATCATGATGAACATGCGGCCAGCAGCGGGCTGAATGCCAGCACGGTCGAACATATCGCCGTGCACCATCACAGTGCGGCAACACATCAGGCGGAGGTGTACCTAAAAACCATCCCCGGTGGCACCAGCGTCATTGATGCGGCCACCGTGCTGAAGGGACGTAACGCCACCAATGCGGATGCATTCAAGTATCAGGCCGGTGTCTTCGCCCAAGCCCCCTGCGGATCGGATGACCTGCGCATTTCCATTCGCGGTTCTGGCATCCAGACAGGCCTGAACGCAACGCGCTCGGGTATCATGTTCCTGTTTGATGATATTCCGCTTACGACGCCCATAGGCACGGTCAATGAACTTCAGGAACCACTGGGCATTCGCTATACGGAAATCCTGCGTGGCGGCAATGGGATGGATTTCGGTTCAACGCAATTAGGGGGTGCAATCAATTACGTCACCCAGACCGGATATAACTCTCAGCGTTACCAGGCACGTGTGGAAGCAGGCAGCTTCGGTTATGTAAAGGAACAATTGAGTTCAGGATCGGTTATTGGTAAGTCTGATTATTATATCAGTGTCACCAATTCTTATCGTGCGGGCTATCAGGACAATACAAAGAGCACGAATTTTGGTGTGAATTTTAATTATGGATACAAATTTAACGACAGGGTCGATACGCGCCTGTTTGTCCGGTACCGACAGACATCGGAAGGCAATCCTTTCTACCTGACGCGCGACCAGATCCGTGAGAACCCGAAACAGGTACAGACCGGTTATGCCGGATTGGGCACCCAGACCATTGAACCAGGCACCACTTTCGTCGCTGATCGCACGACCATCCATATAGACGATCAGTCAAAACTCGTGGTGGGGTTTGCCTATTTGAATGCCCCCATGAACCACGAACTAGGGAGCACGTCTTCATTGTACGACATTGACTATGCCACCGGTATGGTTGACTATACACGGCATGACAACCTGCTAGGTCATAACAGCGATACAGATATTGGGATTTATACGTCACATGACCTGACGGCAACCATTGACAACCGGGTACGCGTGAAATCAGCCTATCCCGATTATGCCATTGGTACGCTTGTGACCCGATCACATCTTGGCGGCAGCGATACTGTTCTTCATGTACGCAACAATACAGAGATCTTTCATAATTTCTGGCTCACGGCTGCTGGAGCTTTAAGTTACACGCCACGTTCTGGATCGCAGACCTACCCCCAGACCAGTTCCTTCAGTCAGAATGCCCTGTATTTCGCGCCCCGAGCTGGATTTCGCTATGTCATTACTCCCAATGTTGAAATTTATGGCAATGTGACGCGCAGCGTACAATCACCGCAGGACTGGCAATATCTTTCCGGCGCGGTTTATACATCTGGTATAGCCAAAGGACTTACATCCGGTTGGGTCAATCTCAAGCCACAAACAGCAACAACATTTGAATTTGGTACTAATGGGCATTTCAAAGGTACCGAATGGAGTGTCAGCTACTATCATTCAGCCGTACATAACGAACTATTATCCGTCATGACCCCACTATCTGAACTTTATAACAACGCAACCTATGGTAATGCATCGGCCACTACGCATCAGGGGGTTGAGACATCTTTTCATTCAACATTGTACAAATGGCAAGGTAACATCATTTCACTTCGCCAGGCATACACATTCCAAAGTTTTCGTTTTAACCATGATTCAACATGGGGGCATAACTACATTCCTGGCATTCCGCGTCATTTTTATCAGGGAGAACTCCACCTTGATATGAAAAACGGTTTTTATACATCTTTCGATGTGGAAGTATCCTCTTCGGTTCTGGCATCATATGATAACCAGTATAAAGCCGCGCCTTATCACATCTACAACTTTGATATCGGTTATCTTTGGCCTAACAAACACAGGCAGGTGTTCCTGAGCTTACATAACTTGGCCAATAAACATTATGCTACCGGCGTGGTACCTGTTTATTCTACCACCAACGGGCAGCAGCCGGCCGCCATGCTATCAGGAGATGGATTTGGCATTTTTGGTGGTGTGTCTATTGGATTTAATTGACAAATAATAAATTCAGGAAAGTAATGACATATTTTGATATTAGATGTTTGATTCCGGGATTTGATGGTGCGGATTATGTATGAACCGTGATGATTTTTTTACCACGACTGGTAAATGAATTCATAGGAAGTGAAACAGCGCACGTGTCTTGGCTTCGTTGTTACAACTGGGCAGGTTGGCGATGTCACCCAGGCACAGGCTCTGCCTGCAGGTCAGGAAGAGGCGGCCGTTATGGCCGACAAAGCCTATGACAGCAATGCATTACGTGTTCCTGTCGCTCAGATGGGCGCAGAAGCTGTCATTCCCTGCAATCGCACCCGCAAGATTATCATCCCGTATGATACCAGAGCTTACAAACTGCGTAATCGTATCGAGCACTGCTTCAACCGCCTCAAGCACTTCAGACGCTTTGCTACCCGAGATGATCGACGCACCATCCATTTCCTTGGCTTTGTTCACCTCGCCACAGCCATGATCTGGATGGCATGAATGTCGATCGGTCCTAATCCTGTGATGGCACGCTCTGTGCTGCATTTATCAGGGCACGAATAGCGGCCAGGTCTGTCTGGCCAGGCATGGGGCCAAATCCGAATTCTCCTCCCTCAGTCGCAGAAGAAGATGCAGGCTTCCGGCATGACGCATGGACTTCACGCACCCCCGTGGCACGGATCAACGCGCCAACATTGCCTGCGTTCACACCGCTACCGGCAAGAATGGCGATACGTCCCGCCGCCTGTGCATGCAGCAAGGCCAGGCATTCCTGTCCCTGCGGTGCGGTGGGGCGTTGACCCGATGTAAGGATACGGGTGAATCCCGCCTTGATCGCGAATTCCAGTTCGGCCGCAGGGTCACGCACCAGATCAAAAACACGATGCAACGTTCGTTCCATTCCCGCGCAATGCCCGGACAGGTGCAACAGCAGATCATGATCCAGATTGCCATCAGGCCGGATCGCCCCAAGCACGACCCCCTTCAGGCCGCACTCACGGGCGGTGCGGATGTCATCGACCATGACGGCAGCTTCATCATCATCGAATATAAAGGACCCGGACCGCGGACGGATCATGGCCAGTGTCGCGACATCCCCGCGTGCCGCCTGACGCATCAGTCCGGCGCTTGGTGTCAGTCCCCCCACCTCAAGCGAGGCGCAGAGCTCGATCCGGTCTGCCCCGGCCGCATTGGCCGCGGCAATGCCCTGCGGGGTCTCCACACAGATTTCAACACGCGTCATGAAATATCTCCGGTCGCAAGCAGGCAACCCATCGTCCCGGTGCGACTTCGTTCAATGGGGGGACCACCGTGGCGCAGGACGCCATGGCGTGGGAACAGCGGGTACGGAACGCACAGCCATAGTGCAGGTCCGGTGCTGGCGCGGGCTGTTCGGTGGTTGTCAGCATAGCACCCGCCTCTGGTGACCCGAGACCCGGCGCCAGGGTCACAAGGGTGCGCGAATAGGGGTGAAAGGGCGTGGTACGGAAGGCCTGTATCGGGGCGATTTCCATGATGCGTCCCAGATACATGATCACGACGCGATCACACAGGAACATGACGGTTGGCAGGTCATGCGATATGAATGCCATCGCAAGGCCCAGCCGTCCGCGCAATTCACGCAACAGGTTAATGACCTTGGCCTGCACCGACACATCAAGGGCGGAAACAGGTTCATCCGCGACAATCAGGCGTGGCCTGACCGCCATGGCCCGGGCGATGCCTATGCGCTGCCGTTGACCACCGGAAAATTCATGTGCGAACCGCATCAGCGCATCCCTGCCCAGCCCAACGGACGCCAGCAGGTCAATGACTGTCTGCTGCCGGCTTTCACGTGTGCCGATCCTGTGGATTTCCAGCCCTTCTGCAACGATGTCACGCACCCGCAGGCGTGGGTTAAGGCTGGCGGCCGGGTCCTGGAAAATCATCTGCACCTGACGACGGTACCAGTCCAGATCCGTGCGGGACAATGAGTTGATATTACGTCCCTCGAAACTGATATGCCCTGCCGTAGGGGTTTGCAGGCGGACCATGCAGCGACCAACCGTCGTTTTGCCAGAACCGGATTCACCAAGGATACCGACGATTTCGCCTGCATGAATATCAAACGACACTTTGTCCAATGCCTGAACATTTCGCAGGCTGCGGCCTAACAGGCCGCGCGATGCGCTAAATTCCACGCTCAGGTCACGAACCGACAGTAATGGCTGGCCGCTCATATGTCGGTGCCTCCTTCCATCTCCGGCCATGCGATGCAACGTGTGGCATGACCACGGACCGCATTGACCATCTGCAGGTCGGGATGACCGGCACGACAGGCATCCCGCACCATGTCACAGCGCGTGGCAAAGGCGCAGCCTGCTGGTCGATGGGCCAGGTCGGGAGGATGCCCGCGGATTGTGGGGAGTTCAGGCAATGTCGCGCCTTCCCGTGCATCAAGATGACGCACCGGCAGGCAGTCCAGAAGCGCGCGGGCATATGGATGGCGCGGTGCCTCCATCACATCGGCCGCACGCCCATATTCGACCACCTGTCCCGCATACATTACCATGACCCGGTCCGCGAATGCCTCCACCAGTGACAGGTTGTGCGTGATGAACAGCACGGCCATACCGGTATCATGGCGCAATTGTTTCAGGATATCGAGAATCTGCGCCTGCGTTGTAACATCAAGTGCCGTGGTTGGTTCATCCGCGATCAGCAGTGCGGGACGACAGGCGATGGCAATGGCGATCATGACACGCTGGCGCATGCCCCCCGACATCTGGTGCGGGTAGCTGCGCACCCGTGCATGCGGGTTGGCGATACCAACTGCCGCCAGCAGGTCCGCCGCACGCGCCATGGCGGCATGGTTATTTGCCTGTCCATGTAACACAAGGGCCTCGGCAATCTGTTCACCAACCGTCATCGCCGGATTGAGCGAGGTCATCGGTTCCTGAAAGATCATCCCGATCCCGCCGCCCCGGACTTTGCGCAATGCCTTTTCCGGCGCGGTGGCCAGATCCACGATATCCTGTCCGGCGGGCTGAAACAGCAATCGTCCCCCTGCGATGCGTCCGATACGTGGCAAAAGCCCCATCATCGACAGGCTGGTGACGCTTTTTCCCGAACCGGACTCCCCTACCAGGGCCACAATCTCGCCAGGGTTGATGTCGAATGTCACGTCATCCACGGCATGGACAGTGCCACGTCGGGTATGGAAATGAATATGCAGCCCTTCGACCGAAAGGACAGGACGTGACACCGTCATATGTCAGCCTCCCTTTCGGGCCGAGGAATAGACATGCGGTAGCCAGGCAAAGGACGTGTCGAACGGGAATGTCGGCCGGGCCTTGTGTGCCCGCACAAGGCGTGTGACATGCTGGTCCACTGCCCCGGGCGACAACGCCATCAGCGCCGGATTGGCAATCGGGGCAAGTTCCGGCGAAAGATAGCCGGATTTCACCACGACAATCCGTGCGCCATGCGGGTCAAGCCCCAGTGCCGTGAAATCGGCGATGTTATGATAGGGCCTGCGCCGTCCTGCCACGACCACCTGTATCCCGCCAACGGCGATGACCGCCTGGCATTCACGCTCGTTCGGATCATCAATTACGAAACGGACTTCGCCTGTCACTTCGACCGGGGTCGTCCCCGCAGTGTCCAGGGCGCCCCCAATCAGCAGCGTAACCTGTGCCCCCACCCCGGCGGCACGGGCGGTGCGTGTGGCCCGTGGATCGGCAATTCCCGCGACAATGACGTCCTGCGCCCCGCATGCAATCAGCGCGCGCAGCACGTCGACACGGTCCCCCACGCCACCACCGGTGGGGTTATCACCTGAATCCGCCACAATAACCGGGCCACTGGTGACCTGAAACGCCTGCTCGAGGGTCTGTCCGATATTCCCGGTCCAGCAGCCGAACTGGAACTGCGTGCGCGCGTCCCAATATGCCGTCGCCATTTCTATGGCCGCGCTCTGCAATGCTGCGGCATCTGTTCCCGTCATGACCGAGGCAGCCGTTGCACGCGGTTCGTCCGCCCATACATATCCCACCATGAGGGAGGCATCCCAGATGCCTTCACGTCCGTCGATTTCAGGCAGGCGTGCATACAGGCTGCGGGCGGGTTCGTCCTCGGTACTGGTTTTTTCGCCGGGCAGCACGACTGGAACCGGTGCCCATACGACATGCGGTCGTACCCCCTGCGTCAGGCTGCGCACCAGCATCGTCACCGCCCGGCGCATCGTTTCCTGAACGTCGATATGCGGTGCGGTGCGATAGGTCGAAAACATGTCGATCGCGTCGATGATGCGCTGTGTCACATTGCCATGCAGGTCATAACTGACGGAAATTGGTACGTCGTTACCTACCACGGCGCGGGTTGCGCAGATCCAGTCACCTTCGGCATCTTCCATACCCTGAACATACATCGCGCCATGCATGGACAGGTACACACCGTCCAGCGGCCCGGCCGCACGCAAGCGGTCAAGGAATTCGTCGCGCAGAGCCCGATAGGTCTCTGCCGTGACGGGGCCGCCGGGAATGGCGCGGGCATGCAGGGTTGGCACGAATTGCGCCGGATAATCGGCCAAAAATGCAAAATAAGGTGCCTGCAACAGCTCATCGCCACGCATCACCCGAAAATCCTCCATCCGGGTTGGAACCGGATTATAAGTGCTGCATTCGATATGAATGCCACCCACGGCAATACGCATACCCTTTTCCCTTTTGTTTAGAATTCGTGGAACAATGACCGGTCGGCCGCGACGCTGGCTGCGCCGAACGCCCATGAGTCAGCCATGACATCGCAGGTCATGATCTCTGGCCGGGGTGCAAGCTGCGGCAGGATGTTGCCTTCTGCGGCCTGGCGCATTGCACGTCCGAACAATCCCGTCAGTTCACCGCCCTGGCGTGCAACCAGTACATGCTGCGGGTCCATGATCTGCACCATCTGTGCGATCATCAGGCCCAGTGCGCTGCCCGCGCGATGCAGCAATTCGACCGCACCAAGATTGCCCTGCGCCGCAAGCTGTTCAAGCTGGTCCAGATCCCCCGGCAGCCCCGCCCGCGTGGCAAGATGGGCAATGGCCGTCAGAGAGGCAACGGTATCGAGGCAGCCTGTTTTCCCACACAGGCACGGCAGCCCGCTCGGTTCCGCCGTGGCGTGGGCGATTTCGCCTGCCCCGCCCCGGAAGCCACGAAACAGTTCGCCGCCAAACATGTGACCACACCCGATCCCCTGCCCGACGGAAATAAGGCTGAAGGATGCGGCTTCCCGCATGGGTCCGAACCTGTATTGCGCAACGGTAAGGGCATTGGCGTCATTTTCGACATACGCAGGCAACCCGCAGGCCTGCGTTATCAGCGGGCCAACAGGCGCATTTTCCCATCCCGTCAGGGTGGAACGCACGCATATGCCGCCCTGTTCATCCACAAGCCCCGAAACCGCCAGCCCGATGCCACGCATGCGTTGTGCATGGAGCGAACCCTCCGGTGCGATCCGGGCAATCAGGCGGCGGACATGCGGGCCGATATCCTCCACCCTGTCCGGCAGGTCGATATCCTGCCGATCCAGTATCGTCCCATGCAGGTCGCCCAACACCATGACAGGACGGTCCGCCAGCGATATCCCGACGAAAAATGCGCTGTCCGCCGCGATCCCCAGTCGTATCGACGGTCGCCCCCCACCATGTACGGTATCGCGTGTTTCAATCAGCCCATGCGCCAGCAGGTCTGCTGTCACCATGGAAACCGCGCCTTTGCTCAGCCCGGAAATACGGATCAGCTCAGCGCGGCTCAGGGGGCCGAACTGGTTGATCAGGCGTAGCAGTTGCACATGCGACCGGCAGGACACATGCCCCTCCATTCCGGATAAAGATCAATTTATATCATTGATTGATCTTTCATTCGTCAAGTAAGTTTTTTATGTGATATAAGTCAGAACAGATCGAAACAAACTGGTGATCGTGGCCGATAGATGAAATGTCAGTACCGCCCGCCCCTGTCCCGCATGACCTTTTTTGCGTGTATCGGTATGTTATGTGCGTCTTCGGCCCATGCATCGCCTGCGGTGGACGCCTCGCGGTGCCTGAGCGTGATGCAGCCCGAACCCCCACGCAGCATGGACCCGGCGGACCAGGTGGCGACCGATACATCCTCCATCCTGACCGCGATGTATGAAGGGCTGGTGCGTTCCGATGCGGATGGCACGATCCATCCCCTGCTGGCAACGGCATGGACCCATGACCCGCAGGGTACGACATGGGATTTTGTCCTGCGTCGCAATGTACGGTTTCATGATGGACATCCCATGACAGCGGATGCCGTTATGCGCAGTTTCCGCCGCCTGCTGGATCGGACAGCCCCCCTTGCCGGAAGCAGCCGTTTCATGGCCGTGGTGGATACGGTGACGACCACCGATGATGACATGACGGTACGGTTTCACCTGCGCCGTCCCTACCCCGATTTCCTGCTGCTACTGTCCTTCAGCCAGGCCTATGTGACGTCGCCTTTCGCGGGGACATCACTGTCGCGGCAGGCGGACGGAACGGGGCCTTTCCGGTTTGTGGAGTGGAAAAGTTCTGAATATGTCATGCAATCACGCAACCCGGATTACTGGGGGATACAATCAGATATCACCAATGTACGCTGGCTGTGGTCTGCTGAACCATCAGTTATGGATATGTCGCTGCATACCGGTGACAGCGATATCGTCAGTAATCTTCCTGCCCTTTATGCCCAGCAGATGCAGGGCGATCCCCGCTTTGTCATTTATGATGATCGTAACGGGCCATTATACTGGATTGCCATCAACATGGACCGGCGGTCGGGGTCTGACATACGTATCCGTCAGGCGCTGAATTACGCAACCGACCGACATGCGCTTGTCCATGCCCTGCTGCGCGACAGGGGGCGGCCCGCGCGATCCCCGCTGCAACCGGTTTCCCCCTATTTCGTAAGCTACGCCCCTGATCCGCAATATGATCCGCAACGCGCCCGGACCCTTCTGTCAGATGCGGGGCTGGCTGCTGGCATGACATTCAACCTTGCGGTTCAGGACATGGATGAACCGATTGCCGAAGCCTTGCAGGATATGTGGAAAAAATCTGGTATAAAACTCAGGATTTCACGGCTTGAAGGAGGCGTCTATGCGTCCGAAGCCTTTGCGGACCCAATGCAGAAGGAGGCGCTGCAACTTGATGGGGTGCTTGCGTCCTGGTCATCAGGATTTATTCCCGACATGCAGCTACGCCCCCTGTTTTACAGTGCGTCGGCTGCGCCCGCAGGGGCCAATCTCGGCTTTTTCCATAACCCGGACGTGGATACCCTGATTAATCAGGGAGCAGTCGAAACATCTGAAGATATCCGAAAGGATATCTATGCAAGGGTGCAGAAGATGATCATGCATGATGCACCTGCGGTGCTGATCTATACCCGCGATACGCTTGTGGGCATGCGTGCCGATATAACCGGGCTGGTTGTGCGTCCGGACGGGGCGCTGGACATTACGCATGTCACCCGTAACCGGCAGCCGCATTCATGAATGCACGTATCATCAACAAAATGCTTATGCTGCCTGTTGTCATGCTGGTGGTATCGTTTGCGGTGTTTGTTGCGGTCCGTCATCTGCCCGGAGATCCTGCACGCATGCTGGCCGGTCCTGCCGCAACGCAGGACGCAGTTGATGCGGTTCACCACAGTCTTGGGCTGGACCGGCCGGTCATGCAGCAATATGGCGGGTTCATGCGTGGGGCGCTTGCTGGCGACCTGGGTGTATCCATTGAATCACGTCAGCCGGTGGGACGCGAAATCGCCAGCCATTTTCCCTATACATTGCTATTGGGGCTAAGCGCCTATGCCCTTGCCCTGTGTTTTGGCATTCCCGGTGGGCTTGCCGCCGCGATGTTTCAGGATGGGGTGTGGGACAGGATCTTCATGGGGATTACGATCGTGCTGGCGTCGGTACCCAATTTCTGGTTTGCGCTTTTGCTGATGGAACTCTTTTCCGTTCGCCTTGGCCTGCTGCCCCTGATGGGTGCGCATTCATGGTCCAGCCTGCTGATGCCGTCGCTGACCCTGGCGCTGATGCCCATGGCGCTGATTGGTCGCATGACGCGTGCCAGCATGATTGCCGTGCTGTCGCGGGATTATATCCGCACCGCCCGGGCAAAAGGCGTCGGCCTTATGCAGTTGTGTCTGCGCCATGCCCTGCCCAATGCCCTGCCGCCAGTCATTACCGTCATTGGCATGAACCTTGGCAGTGTCATTGGTGGCGCGGTTGTCACTGAAACTGTGTTTGGTTGGCCCGGCCTTGGCCACCTGATGATCGAGGCCGTGCGCTGGCGCGACTATCCCGTGATCGAGGGCGTGACACTGGTTGCGGTGCTGTCGGTCATACTGGTCAATCTTGCGGCGGATATCCTTATTTCGCGGATTGATCCCAAGGCACGGCGCATCTGAAGGAGAGATATCGTCATGACTGTTCCCTTTCGCGCCCTTGCCTCACGCCTGCCACTCTCCTTGCTGGTGGGGATGGTTCTGACGACATTTCTGGTGATGGGTGCGCTTGTCGCCCCGCTCATCAGTCCGGCCGATCCATTGTCGCAGGATCTGTACGCCACGTTCCAGCCCATGTCGTGGGGACATCCCTTCGGCACGGACGCATTCGGGCGCGATGTCTTCAGCCGTATCGTCTATGGCACACGCTACTCCCTTGCCGAGGTCTGCATCAGTGTCCTTGTCTCCTGTGTTGCCGGGACGCTTGCGGGTATGCTGGCCGGTCTGGTGGGGGGATATGTGGAACAGGCGATCATGTGGGTCGTGGATATCGTCTTTGCTTTTCCCGGGATTGTACTGGCCCTGCTGATCCTCAGCCTTCTGGGGTCAGGATTTATCAATATGCTTCTGGCGATTTCACTTTTTTCCATTCCGGTTTATGCACGCCTGGCCCAGAACCTGACACATACGCTGCAACGCACGGAATATGTGGAAGCCGCCCGCACGCTGGGTGCGGGAACATGGCGTATCCTGTATGTCCATATCATGCGCAATGCGCTTGGACCGATCCTGGTGCAATCCACACTGACGGCCGGATCGGTGATCCTGACCGCGTCCAGCCTGTCATTCCTTGGGCTGGGGGTTGCGCCTGCCACGCCGGAATGGGGCGCGATGATGAGTGATGGCCGCAATTATCTGGGGATCGACATCCTGCCGTCGCTATTTCCCGGTCTTGCAATCACGATCGCGGTGCTGGGGTTCAACCTGCTGGGCGAAGGTGTCCGTAAGGTCATGGAAAAATAAAGCCCCTTGCATGACCACAGGTGAATAAGACAGCTTTCAGGATTTGAGGAAACGGGCATGGCGCAATTGCCCCATGCCCATCCCCGCCTTATTGAGGCGGGGAACCATGATGCGGGGCGGAAAAGATTTCCGATACCCGCCAATCGATGCAGCGCGCGGTCATGATCCGTTCACCCGGGGCGGTCACGGCAGCCCCTGCCACATCAAGGCAGGCGCCCCCTGCCGTCAGTGTTCCGTTCAGGTGATAACGGAATGTCTGTTCCGCCCGTCCCGAATGGCAGGCCGCCATCTGAACCAGACCAGTCGTCGTATCAAGTTCAAGACACTTACCAGCGAAGGCCGCATTATGGATCGGACCTTCGGCGCTGGTGGGGGGCATGACCCATTGCTGCGCAGGACTGGCGGAGCAATTGGCCGTCATGACGCGGCTTCCCTTTGTTGCGTCAAGGCACAGGGGCGCACGCCCGAACGACGCCTGCACCGTTGTGATCTGTCCCACCGGCTTCAGCGCAGCGCAGGCTGCAGGCGCCACACGGAACATGGCGTTGTCATGTCCGTCGATGTGCAGTTGCAGCGTTGTATCCGCACGAACGTGGGAAATATCCCCCGTCCAGACATTGGTCAGGGTCAACCCGCAATGTCGTGCTTCCACCCCCAATCGTGACATCGGCAGCGCGTAATCCGCCGGTTGTGCATTCTTGTTCAGGACGAGGAAGGCAAAACCGCCATCCGCAAGTGGCTTTAGCGCGATATCCGTGCCGCTGTCATCGGACGGATTATCACGCAGTACACTGTATCCCCCCGCCCCCAGTGGATCTTGGTCAATCGCGATTACACGCGGGTTGTTGAGGATGGAGAGTGATTGTGCGAAATGCGGATCATTGGGAGTGTGCGCCATCTGCCGGACGTCGGCACTCAGTACAAGGGGTGCCCCCATGATGGACCACAAACCCATCTGGCTGCGTTCCTCGGCCGTTGTCAGGCCATTGTCCCCAAGCAGGAGCTGATCCGCATCGTTCCAGTTGCCCGGGCCGACATAACGCGACAGGGCAACGGTATCGGTATATGCCTGATACACACCATCAAGGCTTGCACGTGCGGGATCATGCACGACCCACGGGTCATCCATTGGATGCCCCTGTGCATCAAGGCGGGTGGTGGCGACATCAGGGGCCACGCGCCACATCTGTCCCAATCCGCGTACCCATTCCATGGACTGATATTTCAGGGGGTCGGTTGGCCCGAATTCTGCAGGCTCGGATTCATCAAACAGGATCTTGCGCGTGGACTCCCGCGTTGCATCCCCCAATGCGTGGCCCATCTGTCCGAACAACCCTTCCAGGCTGGTTTCCGGTGCGCCACAGTTATCAAGCTTGAGGAAATCGACCCCCCATCCGACGAATTTCTTGGCGTCAGCTTCCTGATGCCCGGCTTCGCCAGAGGGAACACGTTCACATGTCAGGGCGCCAGAGGTGTTATAAACCCCCGCCAGCAGGCCCATTCGATGCAGTTCCGCAACATAAGGCGACAGATCACGTGCGAATCCGGGCTGGGTGCTGCCGCCATGACGCGGGGAAGACCAGTGAGAAGCACCGTAAAGCTGTCCGTCATGGTCGCGTTCCATCCAGCAGTCATCAACCACCACCGTCTTATAGCCTGCTTTTGCAAGGCCACTGGAAACAAGGGCGCGCCCCTGATCGGTCATGAAATCCTGAAAGCTGTAATGCGACCGGTCCTGCCCGTCGAGCGGTGCCTGTGGAACGCACATGAAGCGCGCCCAGTTATTGAACCCCATGGGCGGCAGGGGTGAAAGCGGGGTGGACGTATTAGCCGCAAGTGTATCCGCCCGCACGGCATGGGGCGCAACGAGTGCCGTCATGCAAAGAAGGCCAATACCAAGGAGCCTCCCCCGTTCCAGACGTTGCAAGGGCTTCAGACAGTGTTGCATTCCCTGGCGATCCTTTCCCGGATGCCCTGTCGGCATGGCGTCGGTCATGCCGACAGGGACTGTTTTTGTGTATGGGCCACGTCAGCGGCCATGGGCCAGTGACGCGGCATGGGAGTGTGGTCTTATTTGGAAGGGGCCATATTCCCTTGTGTCAGATAGTCATGGATGTCCCGCGCAACCGTGTAACTGTCGCCTTCGGGTGTGGGGGAATAGACGCGGCCGTTATGGCACCATTCTTCGCCCACCTTGTACCAGTCGATTTCACGTGGCGGTCGCCCTGTCGCAAGCGATGTCTCAAGGCTGTCAAAGAAAAGCTGCCACCGTACGCGATAATAATCCTTTGTCAGGCCCGCCCAGTCCTTGTTGGCGTAATCGCGCAGGTGCCCGACCTGGCTTGCGGTCCGGCCACCCCAGTTGGTCAGGATGACGCGTGCGTCATAATCCATCAGCTTGCGCTGCGCCGGATCGTCACTCCATGCCTGCGGCCATGACAGCCACGTGCCGACACGAAAGAATGTGTTCGTCGCCAGCAGGCTGTCCTGGCGGTCCATCAGTTCCAGCCAGCGGGTGGTCAATGCATGCAGCTTTGCCCGATCCCTGGCGGCGAAGGCATCCCCGATCTGGGGCAGCATGGCACGTGCCTGATTCGCAACGGCCTGACGTGTGACATCAACCAGGTCATAGCGATAGGCCTCCGTCGCGCGGGTGGCATCCGATGCCTGAAGCAGTTCTGCCATGGCGGCTTCTACCAGATGCGGGTCATAAGGCAGCACCTTCATGCCGTTCCATGCCGCCGAATGGGTATCAAGCGAAGGCTGTGCATTGAACAGGGAATCCGGCGCTGCACTGGCCTCACCAAAATCCTGAATCCCGGTGGCACGATACGAAAATGCACTGCGCAACAGCAGATCCCATGCCTTGCGTGCATGCACATCCCCCGGCTGCCCGTAACGCCGGTCGGCATAATCACGCGTCCATTGCGTGGTATCCACGCCGTCACGCCGCCATGCGGCTTCTGTAAACAGGTCGAAAATATACGGGTTATTGTCCATCCCTTCGGGGAAGACCGCCGTTCCGATCATATTTTTCTGTGTACGCCACAGTCCGGGCAGGCGTACGCCATAATCATACGATGATCCACCCAGCGATGTCCGTCCGCCAAAATCCCACAAACCACCATACAGGAAGGGCGCACCCTGGAAATCCGCATCGCGGTTTTCCCGCACACGGGTGTTCTGCTCAAGGTCAACGATGAACAGGCGCTTGCGGTCCACACCGGCCAGCATCCGTGCATCGGGTTCCTCATACCATGCCATCAACATCCACATCGCACCCGGATGTGCGGTATCCAGTGCTTTTTGTATTCCCTGCCCCGCATCGGCAAGCGGTACATCCCCAGGGGTGCCGCCTTCCTGAAACGGCTGGATGTCATAGACAGGCGCATCGCCGAAGAGTTTTTTCTGCTCGTCATAATAAATGGCGGCAACCTTGGCGAACATCGGATCACGCGGGTCCAGCCATGCTGGACGGCGGAACCTGTTCCATTCCCCCTGCCCGATCACATGGGCCTGTGGGAAACGTTTGCCGAAATCATCCGGAACCATGCCATAGAAACCCGGCAGGACAGGACGCATGCCCAGTTCGCGCATACGTCCAATGATCTGCTGGGCGGATACAGCGCGTTTTTCAATCAGTTCGCGTGGGACAGGACCACCATAACAGCACATGTTCGCCATCAACTGCCAGTTGATATGGGCAGGCATGCTTAGCCAGGACCGTACCTGTTCGTCCTTGTAACCCAGGCGCATGAACGTGCGATACAGGACCGCATCCGTTCCCCGTTCGATCAGGAGCGTATTCAACCCGTTCATCGCATAGATGTCGAGTTCGTGCTGCCAGCGTTCCCAGTTCCAGTAAGGCGAGGTATACCCGTCCGTGTTTTCATTCAGGGCATAACGGTACGGGAACGTCGCCTCACCCTCGATCGGGTGGCCAGGTGCTGGAAGCTGCGCCATCGCGGGAGGGGTGATGCCGTTGGGCGAGATGCCCGCATGCGCCACGTATTTCAGATACCAGTTCAGCCCGAACAGGAGGGCGCTGTCACTTGATGCCGTGACATGGATATCCCCCTTATGGCCCGATATGCGGTAATATTCAGCCGTTGTCCCCGATGCGGGACGCAGCGTAAGTGTGACCTGCCCGGCATGGGCGGGCAATAAACGGGCGACGACGTCACGTGCCGCCTGTATGTCATCCGCGCGTGCCCTCCCGCCACTGGCGAGGAGGCCCCCCGCAATCATGACGCCCCCCGCCACGCGCAGCCATTTCGCACGTCCCTGCATGAGGCGTTTTTTATGTGAGGCCCCGCGAACGGGGCCTTTATGAAGCTGATCATTCATGTCTTCAGAACCCTGTTGTGACCGAGCAGATGACGGCAGGGGTCGCACCGACAAAGTATGTCGGGGCACTGCCGTTGACAGTGGTGCCCCCCACATTCACGGCATGCGCATTGGCGGTATATCCGTAAACACCTGACAGATAATGCGCATTGGCGAAATTGGTCACGTTGATCTGGATCTGCGGATGATGCAGGTAGGAGAAGTTGCCGAAACGATAACCTGCGGTAATGTTGCCCACGGCATAGGCTGGCAGCGACTGGTCATTCATGAAGGTCGAATACTGACGGCCGGCCCAACTGACGAACAGGTTGCCGAAGAAGTGGCCGTTATCATAGTTCACACCAGCCGAGCCACTTTCGGTCGGGCTCATGACCATGGTCTTGCCAGCGGTCGGCAGATAGACATTCCCTTCCTTGAAATTGCTGTCGATGGTTGTGTGCAGGTACTGGAACGCGACATACGGGCTGAAATGATGCCATGGACGCAGGGCGAATTCCGCCTGGAAACCACGGATGGTTTCCCCCCCCATGTCGATTGGCTGCGTCACGAGTTCGGTGCCGATATAGTTTGACGAATTGACCTGGTGATGAACAAGGTTGTAGTTGAACGCCGCAAGTGAGAAATTGACAAATCCCTTGTGTCGATAACCAATTTCTTCACCAATGGCGAATTCGGACTTGGGATTTTTCTGACGCTGCATGGTCGGGACTCCACCGCCGTTCGGATCCCACAGGTCAACATAGATTTCTTCCGACCCAGGCGCACGGAATGATGTCGTGCCGTTGATATAGATCTGGTCATGCGGAGAGATGAAATAGGTCGCCGAAAACTGGGGCAGCGGCTCGGCATAATTGCCGCCGTTCAGGTATGGCCCCCCACTCTGGTCCTGCATGTTTTCGCCGGGGATGTCGTTGGTCGCGGTACGGCTGATCATGACCTCGCGGAAACCGGCCTCAAGGATCAGTTTCCCATGCAGGGCGGCATAGCGGTCATTGATGAACAGCGCATTGGTCTGCTGCTTGAAGTTGATATTATAGCCAGTCAGGATCTGGCCATTGACGCGAATGGGGTCATTTCCGAACGAATTGCTGACGCCGCCCTGGTAATTTGCTGCGGTGAAGGATTCAAGTTCGGAATGCTGCAGGTAGGCGTACCAGTCACCTACGCTGAGTGTATTGTTCCCTTTTTTCCATGAAAGCTGCGTCGTAATGCCGCCGGTTGATTCGAATTCATGGTCGAAGCTCATGGCGGTGGTCGTGCCATTGGTGGCATAAGGCAGGTCGAGCGTACCCAGTGCCTGGCTGCCCAGGTAGCTTCCCGTTGCATGGAGGTTTTCACCACCATTATACATCCCGGCATCCGAGATGTAATAAGGCGTGACATTAAGCGTCAGCCCATGATGCAGATTGAGGTGAAGCTGGAGGCTTCCCAGCGTATCGACGCGCTGCGTTGTGTGGAACTTATGATAGCTCGTATCGCCCGGGGTATAGCTGCGATCCCAGTTATAGTTGTTACCATACTGTTCGTACTGCGCCATGGTGGGATAACGCAGCGCCTGCGCTGTCTGGTGATTCCAGCCAAAGTTGGCGGTGATACTGTTGTCGTTCCCCCATTCCTTTACGGCCTTGAAATCAATGTGGTTACGATCGACATTGCCGGGACCACGCCACTGATCATAACGGTTGTTGGAATAGGATACAAAGGCACGGATGCCGGTATGGCCAAGCTCCCCGGAATCAAGCCGCAGGAATTCGCGACGCATGTTGTTGTTGCCATAGCTGAGATCAACAAGGCCACCGAAACGCGAACTCGGGTTTACGGTATCCATCTTAACCTGGCCGCCAACCGCGCTGTAGAAAGGGGCGGAGATATCGCTGCTGCCCTGTGTCAGTGTGACCGATGACAGATTTTCATTATCCACCATATCAGCGCTGAAAATATTGGGATTGACCGGATCGCCAAGCGGGATTCCCTGCATGACAAAGCCGATTTCCCCCTGTGTCAGGCCACGCACGGTCAGGCCATCATGGGTTGAACCACCATAAGGGTCAGATGCCCCCCCGACGACACCCGGCATGGCCGAGAGCATGACGCCCGGTGAAACGGCAGGGCTCTGTTTGGCGATATAGTCGCGTGTCATGCCACTTTGGGAACGGGCGGCCGTCTGCACAGCCATCAGGCCGCCGCCCGGCGTCGTGTTCGTCACCCCGGTGGCCGAACTGATCCCACGTGCATGGACGGTCAGGACCTCGGCCTTGCCGCTGGCCTGTACGCCTGAGGGGGTGGCCGTGGTGGCGGCTGTGGACGACGCGCCCTTGGCTTTTGGCTGGGTCGCGGCATGTGTGGTCGTCGGGGCCGCCCTTGTGTGATGCGTCGTATGCACGCTGACGGTTTGCGCCATGGCCTTGGACAGCAATGCGCCCGCATCAAGCGCGATAAAGGTTGTGCAACATAGAATCAGGGTCTTCCTGCTTGGGTTCAACACCTTCTTCTCCACCGTTTCATTATGGGACGACAACGTAAATCCGCGAACTGGAATCATGGATAGCGATGCCATCTGTGATTTCATTCCGTTTTCATAAAGATTTGTGGCGTCATAAACGCGCACATTTCAAGATATATTTTGCGTGAAACGATCATTTTGGTCGTTATCCGCAGCTTGATGCGCAAAAAACTGTCAAGTGTGACTTTTCTCACACTATGGGAAATCACCGGAAAACGGACAGTATCCAGTATAGAAAAAGTTTGTTTTTACAAAAAACTTATATTTATATCATAAAGTTAGTAATTATATCTTGATACATGCCCGTAACGCACATTGGCTCACCCTATCATGTTATAGCATAATAAGATCATAAATATGATTGTTCATGATTTTTTATGCCGTTTCCATGGCATGATTCGATAGGGTGCGTGGATTCCTCTCGCTATTTTGCGCGGGATCATATCGAATCTGACCAAATCAATCATTTTCATGCTTGCATATGATGCGACTGAACGACAAAGATGTTGCCAGAGAATGTTTCAGGGAAGTTCCGGCATGGATTTCACACCATCTACATCATCATCCATGCCTCGCACGGGATCGGCGCATACCATGAACATGCGTGGACTGATGATGCTGATGGGGTTCCTGTTTTTTATTATCGGGGTGCTGACATGGATCAACGGACCGTTGATCGCATTCTCCAAGGTTGCATTCTCTCTTGATGATAACAAAACGTTCCTGATTCCGACCGTATTCTATACGGCCCACCTTCTTGCGGCATTTCCCTGTGCGTGGCTGACGGGACGGCTTGGTGCCAAACCGGGCATGATGCTGTCCCTGTTGGGCATGGCGGGGGGATGCATCGGGTTTGTGCTGTGTTCCGTCATGCAGTTCTATCCCGGCGCACTTGCTGCGCTGTTTGTAACCGGCAGCAGCGTGACCCTGTTGGGGATTACGATCAATCCTTATGTGACGGGAATGGGGCCTTTTGATTCGGCGGCGTGGCGCATTGCAATCATGGGTCTGTGCAATAAGGCAGCAGGGATCATTGTTCCCGTCGTGTTTGGCAAAACTACGCTAAGTACATTGGGCAGCACGACCCGCGCCCTGTCCACAACCACCGATCTCGCCAGCAGAACCGTCCTGCTCAGCCATTTTGCACATCGGATCGTGTTGCCATACCTGCTGCTGGCGGCAGGGCTGGCGATGACGGCGCTGGTGATCAGGTTCATCACACTGCCGCCATTGCGCTTTCACGCCATGGAAGATGGAGAGGCACAAAATCTGGGCCAGCAGCCGTCTGGACATGGACAATGGCTGTTATGGCTGGGGGCTGCGTGCCTATTCCTGTATGTCGGGGTGGAAGCCATTGCTGGCGATGCCATCGGCACGTATGGCAATCACCTTGGCCTTGATGTCGATAACACCAAATTTTTCACCTCGCTGACATTCTGCATGATGATCGTTGGCTATCTGTGTGGACTGGCGGTTATTCCCCGTATCATGTCGCAGTTGCAGTTCCTCGCCTTTGCTGCGACCGTGGGCATGTTCCTGTCTGCGGGGGCGGTTCTGACATCGGGGATGCTGTCGGTCTGGTGCATGGCGGGGCTTGGTTTTTCCGACGCCATGATGTGGCCGTCACTCTATCCTGTCGCCATTCGTGGGTTGGGGCGCCGTACGCTCCACGGCACGGCGATTACCGTCATGGCAACCAGTGGCGGCGCAGTCCTGCCCAAACTGTTTGTCTGGCTGGCGACGATGCATAATTTCCGGTTCGCCTTTGGGATCATCCTTGTCCCGGCGTACCTGTTCATCCTTTCCTATTCCCTCTGGGCGATGCGCATTACCGCAGACAAAGGGCAGGCAGCCGGTCGTGATGCCACCCTGCCCGATATTTCCGCCCTCTAGCATGGAGCTTTGAAGTCAATGAAAGTTGGTATTGTTGGTCTTGGTTACAGGCTGGGCTACCTGGCCCATGTTTTCACTCAGGTGCGACCTGATTTCCAGATCGTGGGTTATGTGGACCCTGAACCCGCTGGCCTGCCATCCATGCAGGAACGCGGGATTTCTGCTGGCCGGCATTTTTCCTCCCTTGAAGAAATGTTGGCTACGGAAAAGCTTGACCTCCTGATGGTGGGGTCGCCCAATTTCTGTCACCTAGAACATATCCGCATCGGGCTGGAACACGGCGTCAAGATCTTCAGTGAAAAACCGGTCGTCACGGATCTTGAACAGACACTTGAACTGGCGCGATTGCTGTCACGTTTCCCCGCGGATCAGCTCATGGTCGGGCTCGTGATGCGCTACGCCCCGCTTTATACCGAGCTTCGTCGTGCGCAGGCACAGGGCATCCTTGGGGATATCGCCTCCATTGAGGCGGCAGAACATATTGCACCGTTCCACGGGGCGTTCTTCATGCGCGACTGGCGGCGTTATGAGAAGTATTCAGGCGGCTTTCTGATGGAAAAATGCTGTCATGATCTTGATCTTTACAACAGCATTGTGGGTGCACGCCCCATGCGGGTCGCCAGTTTTGGTGGGCGACGCAGCTTCACACCCGAAAACATGCCGACCAATTGGGGTGTCAATGATACCGAAGTTTATTTCCGTAAGCCCAGCGGTTGGATGGGAACCGACAAGGTTTTTGACAGCGATGCTGACATCGTCGACAGCCAGACAGCGCTGATTGAATACGCAAATGGTGCCTCCCTTGCCTTTCATGCCAATACGAATGTAGCGGATCAGTTCCGTCGTTTCTGTATCATTGGTGCGCAGGGCATGGCCGAGGGCGATTTCATTCGTGGATTCCTCAAGATGCATGACGCGCGCACCAGTGAATGCGTTATGGACAAGGCATTCCCCCGCAGCACCGCACTGTCACTGCATTATGGCGCGGATGAGCAGATGGCGGCAGACGTGTATGACCATGTGACCGAGGGCCGTCCGCTGCCGGTTTCCGCCATCGACGCATTGGAGGCGGGGCTGCTGATTTTCATGATTGAAGAGGCACGCCGTACGCGCACTGTCATCGAACTTGCCGATAGCTGGGCGCAGTTTGATGAAGCCCTGGGGCGGCGCAGCTAAAAACCGCCGTTTGATGGGCATATGTAATACAGGATGCTGCCTTACTTTCGGAAAGGCAGCATCCTGCAATTCTTCATATGTTACACGAAATGTCGTGCGTGGCCGGGTCAGGCGATGGATTCGACCAGGTTTTCTGGCTGCGTCAGGGGAATGTTGAGCTGTTGCATGCGGGCGATCCACTCCTCGCTCAGATGCGCGTCAGTGAAGATCTGTGTGATCTGATCCAGTCGCCCGACGCGATAGGTGGAATGCCGGCCGAACTTCCCACTATCGACAAGCAGGTAGCGTTCGCTTGAATGTTTAAGCATGGCGGCGTTCAGACTGGCTTCATCACTGTCGGGGGTGGCGATGGTATAGTCTGGCTGGACGGCGCTGGCCCCAAGATAGAGCTGATCGAACCACAATCCTTCGATAACCTGTTCAGACAGTGCGCCGACCACGCTGCGATTGCTTTGCCGCACGCGACCGCCCAGCAGGATGACCTGGATATGATCGAGGCCCATCAGGGCCTCGGCCACGGAAATATTGTTGGAAAAGACCGTAAGCGGCATCGGATCAAGCCGCAGTCGCCGCGCCAGTTGCAAAACAGTGGTGCCCGCATCCAGAAAGATCGCGGTATTGGGGCGCAGCATGGCAAAAGCGGCGTCGGCGATTGCCCGCTTATCTTCCAGATTCTGGTTCTCCCGGGCCTCGAACGCGATTTCCAACCCCACGGAATCCGCAATCGTGGCGCCACCATGGGTCCGGATTATGATGCCCTGCTCCTCCAGCCTCTGCAGGTCGCGCCGGATCGTGGCAAGGGAAGCGTCCACCTTTTCCGCCAGTTCATGAACCCCTGTCGCACCGTTCAGGTATAGATAGCGACGGATCTGCGTCAGACGGTCGGGCGCCACATTGATTCTCCTGAAAAAATAGAAATGCCCCATCCCGCGACGGCTGGTACAGCCACGGGACAGCCGCATGGGGCACGCAAAAACTAGCCACAGCGACATATGCGGTCAATGCCATGAGCGCCCGGGTGCCGGTCCTGCTGCACCTGACGATCACGGCATAAACTGGCGTTATGGCGACATGGTTGCTGAAACATTCCATGGAACCATATCATTTACTACCGGCATTTCCTGTAACTTCGGTTACCGACAGCTTCTGGAAAGCATAATAAAACTTTTCCCTGTCCTCCGGCACGGCCACACACAGGTCATGCGTCCCCTGCGCCGGTAGCGAAAGCACAAGCTCTATCGCCTGCCCTGGCTTTGGATGATGGGGTAGGCGATGGGTTGCAAGAGGTTTTCCCTCGCACCGGTCCAGCCAGATGCTTACGGCGTGGTGTGGCGCATCCTTACCCATTGCCGGCGCCTGAGGATCGCCATCAAGCGGAGTGTTGAAGAAGTGTGTAAGCGGCATCATCCGAACCGAAAGCTGCTGCGTCCCGGTCAGTGAAGCCGACGGATACATGACGCAGTCACGTGTGCGGTCAATGGTTACATATGGGGCGGCAGTTGCATCCGGGGTGGCAGGCACCCGAACCGACAGACGACCGCCTGCGCAGGCCTTGAACTGTGTTCCGCTTCTCGTCGCGACCTCTGTCGTGGTGAGGGTGCGTGCCGTGACGGGGGCAAGCTGCATGCCGCTCTGGTCAAACGCGGCGGCATGGATGACGGTCCCTTCCGTCACGACAAAAGGATGAACATAAGGCTGTGTGTTCGCATCCACATTACCGCCGTCAAGGGTATAGCGGATTGTCCCCTGCCCGATCTGGTTGGACAGGGTCACATCGTAATGCCCATCGGTTGCCGGGGCGGTTGTGATATCGACGGCATACCCCATCTGGTTTACCGGCACGCCATAGGATAGCTGACGTGCGATCTCGTCCTTCAGGCGTGTGGTGAACCCCTGCCAGTCCTGTCGTTCACGTGGGGTCCATGCGATTTCCGCCATCGCGTCGAGACGCGGAAAGGCCGCCTGCATCGCGGCTGCGCCCGATGTCAGGTATTCCGTCCAGATTGCCCCTTCTACACCCAGCACATGCTGTCGCACCGCCTCCGGCGTTCCAGGCGGCAGCGGGTCGAAATGATAGACAGTGGACACGGATTCCGCCGGATAGCGTCCGCCAGTCGGTTCGTCATTGCGGTTGGTCTGCATGTAATCAAGATAAAGCGTGTTCGACGGCGCCATGACGGCATCATGCCCGGCCCGGGCGGCCGTGATCGCCCCATCAATGCCGTGCCACGACATGACCGATGCAGAAGCAGGCAAGCCACCCTTGAGGATTTCATCCCAGCCGATCAGGCGACGTCCATGGGCGGACAGATATTTTCCCAACCGTTCGACAAACCAGCTCTGCAAGGCGTCTTCGTCATGAATGCCCAGTTCATGCATGCGCGCCTGTACACTGGGGGAGTGTTTCCATTGATCCTTTACCGCCTCATCACCCCCGATATGTATGAAACGGGAGGGGAAAAGCTCCATGACTTCGTCAAGGATATTGTCAATGAAGGTGAAGGTGTCATCATCGACATTATACAGGTAGGAATGCACGCCCATCGTCGTGGAAACCTGCGTCGGGGTGCCCCCTGACCCTACCTTGGGATAAGCCGCAATCGCCGCTTGCGCATGACCGGGCATGTCGAGTTCCGGGACAATCGTGATCTGTCGTTCGGCAGCATACGCCACGATGGCGCGTATTTCGTCCTGCGTATAAAACCCGCCATAGGTCGCACCATCCCCTTTCGGGCCGGAATCCTGCGCGCGACGCCATGCCCCTATCCGCGTCAGTTCAGGATAACGCCGGATTTCCAGCCGCCATCCCTGATCATCCGTCAGGTGCCAGTGCAGGACGTTAAGCTTCAGTTCAGCCATGGCGTCAATCAGGGCGCGCACTTCATCAGGTGTCTGGAAATGCCGCGAAGAATCAAGCATGACCCCCCGCCATTGCAGGCGCGGCCAGTCGCGTACCCGCATTGCAGGGATGGTTTTCCGTCCCGCCCCGAGAAGTTGCGAAACACTGACCGCACCATAAAACAGTCCGGTCATGTCGCGGGCCGTCACAACAATGCCCCCATGGTCCACGCGCAGTTCATATCCCTGCGCAGGAAGGGAAAGGGCATTCGCAACCAGCCGCATCCTGACCTGCGCGCGCCCGGCGGGCACCAGCGTCAGGATCGGTCCATGTGGTGCATGCAACCTGTCGAACAGGGTTGCAGCCCCATGGGCATCCACCCCGTCGATGGTGACATTCAAGGATGCCGGAATAAAAAACGAACCCGATTGCATCGACATGCTGGCAGGTTGTGGCAACAGCGACGGTATCGCCGCGTGTGCCTGCGCCCGCGCATCAGGCGTACCAAGCAGTGCGGGCAGCGCCGCCAGCGTCAGGGCAAGGGCTGTGCGGCAGCCACGTGTATCTGTCATTCGGGATTCCTCAATTTCGGCCTTGCTGACCAATTGGACGATTCCTGATGAATCTGACACCGGAACGATCTTATGCAATCGTTTTTTTGATTATGTATGATATTTATGTGCATCATTCTCGCACCATCAACGAAGAATCTATATTTTTCTCTGTCGTTTCATAAAATTTCTGTTGTTTTTCATAATATGATGATCATGGAATTTGGGGATTCACGTCATATCATGTATGGATCATAGGGAAATATTCAAAATTCATCCCCAAAAAGATCATAAACAATCAATTCTTTGACTTGACATGAAAAGCGCGAAACGCGAAGCATATCCATGGACGCACTCCCTGCGGGACAGGCGCCCGTGCCATAATGCAACCTGCCCCATATCGTGGGGCTGTCTCATTGGGTGGACAATGAGGATTTCCATAGTGCCGATCATGAACCATATGATTCCCTGTTCCACCATCGGCCTGTTGGCATGAAACACCCGTCAGCGCATACGGGTGACACGCCATGCCTTGTCGCGGTGGATAGCGGGGGCACCAAGACGCTGCTGGTCGTGGTCGATCGTGATGCAAATGTCGTCCTGACGCGCAAGGGGCCGGGGTCCAACCCGTTCGACCGTTCCGACTGGCGCACCGTTCTGGCCGATCTTTTGAATGATATTCCACACCATATTGCCGCCGTTGCACTGGGGCTGGCGGGATATGGGGAAAGTCGGAGCATCACGGCACAGCAGGACAAGGCCCTGGGCGAGATCCTCGATATACCCATGGATAAGTATGTCGTCCGCAATGATGTGGAAATGGCGTGTAGCGGTGCGTTTGCAGGTGCGCCGGGGGTTCTGGTCCTGTCGGGTACGGGGTCGATGGGATGGGCAAACGACGAAACCGGGCACAGTCTGCGTGTCGGGGGCTGGGGGCCGCTGTTCGGGGATGAAGGAAGTGCATTCTGGATCGGGCGTGAAGCCCTCTCGCTCCTGACGCAGGCGCTGGATGGGCGCGCGGCGGATGCGCGGGCATTTATCGCACCGATGTGCGGCATCATGGGCCTTCCCTCCTCCCCTGCCCTTGCCGGGCCGGCGCTGCTTGAGTGGTATGGCGGCCTGTCGCATAAACGTTCGGCCGTGGCCGCGTTGGCGCATGGGGTCAGTGAAATGGCGGCACAGGGCAACCAACAGGCCTGCGCCATCCTGGATCGCGCGGCCGCCCACCTCGCACGGCATGTCGCAGTGGCGCGGGAGGGGCTGTCGCGCCCGGCCCTGCCATGGAGTTATACCGGCGGCACATTCAACAGTGTCTATCTACGCCATGCACTGTCGGTTTTTTGCGGGACGCCACAGGCGCCGCGGCTTCCGCCCATCGGGGGCGTGATCCTGCGGGCTGCGCAACTGGCGCAGTGGCAGACCGGTACGGCATGGACCGAACGCCTGTCACACACCCTTGAAGGGCTGCACAGGTAAGCCTGTTTTTTCAACCCGGGCATATCCCGGATGCACTTGTCAGACAAAGGATCCATCAATGAATGCAACGGAACGCGGTATCCGCGAGCAGTTTCCACTTTGGGACCAGGTCATGGATGAACCTGTCCCGCCCTGTGCGGATGACGTCCATGTCGTCGTGGGATGTGGTACATCCGTCCATATCGCGGATTCCATCGCAACCGCACTGAATGAACATGGGGTGTTGTCGCGTGCCATACCGGGCAATGAATGGACCTGCCGCCGCAGTTCCTACATCCCCACGAAAATCGCCCCCCATGTCATCGCCCTTTCCCGCAGTGGGGAATCCACCGAAACGGTTGCCGCGGCAAAAGCCAGCCGTGAAGCCGGCCTGAAGGTCACGGCCTTCACCTGCGCACCCGGCAGCGCCCTGTGTGATCAGGCGGACACGCTGATGGTGGCCCAGACCCACCCGGAAGAAGGCATCGTCATGACGGCCTCCGCCAGCCTGATGCTGCTGATGGGCTTGCGTTACGCGGGTGTCACGATGGACAGCTCGACCACGCGCGCGGCACACGACCTGCTTGCGGCGGCGGACCGGCACCTGAAGGAGCAGATCGAGGGGCGTTCGCATTTCGTCTTCCTCGGCAGCGGGGCGCTTTACGGTGTCGCGCGCGAAGGGGCGCTGAAACTGCAGGAAATGAGCCTGAGCCAGACTGAGGCACATCATCCGCTGGAATATCGCCATGGCCCGGTCAGCCTGATTGACGAACGTTCACTTGTTATCTTCCTGTATCATCCCGATACGTTGGAGGAAGAAAGCCTTCTGGCGCGTGAACTGATGGCAAAAGGGGCCCGTGTGCTGGGTCTTGGCGGTCCCGGCACGGTAGAGCTGCCGATTGCGACGGGCGCGGACGTACGGCCGCTGGTCTGCCTGCCTGTCCTGCAACTGCTTGGTGAATACGTGGCACGTATGCGTGGCCTTGACACGCTGGCCCCCCGTCACCTGACCAAGGTGGTCAAGATTGCCTGACGGGCAGTCCCGCGTCGCCATTGCCCAATAAGGATAGCCCGTCATGACCACAGCCGCAGCCCCGCTCCTCGCGCTGGCACATCAGGCCCACGACAGCACGATCCCGCCACAGGCGCGGCGGGGTATGACATCGGTATGTTCCGCCCATCCGCTGGTGTTGGAAGCCGTCCTGTCGCGTGCGGCACAGACAGGGCGCCCCGTCCTGATCGAAGCCACCTGCAATCAGGTCAATCAGGAAGGCGGCTATACCGGTATGACGCCGGTGGCCTTTCGGGATATGGTCTGGGATATCGCAATGCGGGTCGGTTGCGATCGGGGCCTTATCCTTCTTGGGGGGGACCATCTGGGGCCTAACCCATGGAAATCCCTGCCGGCGACGGAGGCCATGGAACGGGCACAGGCCATGGTCCGTGCCTATGCCGAGGCAGGATTCGTCAAGCTTCACCTCGATGCCAGCATGGGGTGCCGGGGCGAAGCGGCAGCCCTGTCGGACGAAATCGTGGCCGAACGGGCATGCGGACTTGCGGCATCAGCCGAGGCGGCGCGTCCCGGGCAGGCGGCTTATGTCATCGGAACCGAAGTGCCGGTTCCGGGTGGTGTGGCCGATGCCCTTGACCACCTGAAACCGACCGCACCGGCTGCGGCACTACAGACATTGCGCATCCATCAGGACATGTTCACGACCGCACTGGGCGAGGATGTGTGGAAGCGTGTCATTGCCCTTGTGGTGCAGCCGGGCGTGGAATTCGGGGTGGACAATGTCGCTTTTTACCGACGTGACGCCGCACGCGACCTGATTGATACACTGCCCCGCATGCCGGGACTGGTTTTTGAGGCACATTCCACAGATTACCAACCCGCAGTCGCGTTGCGCGAGCTGGTGGAAGATGGGTTCGCCATCCTGAAGGTCGGACCGGGCCTGACTTTCGCCCTCAGGGAAGCACTATATGCGCTTGACGGCATCCGTGCTGCGCTGCGACCTGGTGGTGACAGGCTGCATGACACGATGGACCGTCTTATGACCGACAGGCCGGGATACTGGGCAGGGCACTACGCGGGGACGGATCAGCAGGTTTCATGGTTACGGCATTATTCATACAGCGACCGTATCCGTTATTACTGGGCGCTTCCTGAAGCGCGCGAGGCCGTGGAAAACCTGTTTTCCGATCTGCGGGAAACAGGCATGCCGGACCCGTTGCTTAGCCAGTTTCTGCCCGGCCTTTATGAACAGATCCGCACGGGGCACATCCCCCGCGACCCACGACAGATCACCATTGAAGCCGTGAAGACCGTTCTGTGTCTCTATGACGGGGCTGCTTCGCGATAGCTGCTTGAACAAAGGCGTCGGGCAGCGGCTGTCTGCACCGGCGCGGCCCCTTGCCTCCCGTATCACATCGTGATGACGGGTTCGTGCCCGGCGGACGTGGGCCACAGGGCGGACTGTAATTCATAGGTCTTTTGCAAAAGCGGCACGAGCGCGGGCCGCCCCTTCAGGCGTATCCATTCATCAAGGGCAGTACGAAAGATGGCGATGCCACCACGCGCCATCAGGCAGGCGGCAGCGCGACGGCTTTTCCGGTCGGTCATACGTTTCGCCAACCCTTCGGCAAGGCAGTCTTCCCACTTGGCATATTTCTGGAAGCTGACTGTCTGTAGCGAAGGTGTCTTTTCGATCAGGAATACGAACGCGTAAGTATCTTTCCTGTTTTCCGCGATCTGCGGAACCAGCGCGGTAAAGGCATGCATCATTGCATCGGCGGGGTGCATATCAAGTGTGCATGCCGCCAGCGCGTCACTCAGGCTCTGTGTCATGCCACGGGTCCATGCAAGGACGATGTCCCCCTTGGTCGCGAACATGCGAAACAGTGTGCGCCGCGAAATTCTGGCCGCATCGGCGATTTCGTCCACTGTCGTCTGGTCATATCCCTGCGCGGAAAACAGGTGCATTGCCTCTGCAATCACGGTGGCGCGGACGCGGCCCTGCTTGCGCTCCCTCAGGCCGGGCTTGGGCTGGTCCTCACTGGCGTCGGGCTTCATACACTCTCCTTATGTCCGCCGGCATCATGCCGCAGGGCGTCGCGGACATTCAAGGTGCAAGGGCTGGCGCGCGACGATGTCCTATCGTCCAGATTTCGCGGTTTCTTGCCATGCGGACACCCCGCTGTCGAGCCATGATCCCGTAAGGATGCAATGTGAACGCATGACCGAAGGGCATAATCGCGGCTTTCTGCATCCCGTTTGGGATGCGTGTCATAACAGGCAGAGTGCAGCCATTCTGGCATGGCGCCAAAAGTTTCTTAAAAATATTCTCATGTATTATAAGTAATAATATCATAATCTGTATGTATTAGAAAAATATTTTAAACATTTTCCGTTCATACTTTGTCAAAAAACAGGTATCTACCGGGCAAGCCGCTACCCCATGAACCCATGTCAGGCATTTGCTGCCGACTTTGCCGGAGTGTACGCATATGTCACATTTCACAGATATGGCCTGTATACCCTGAACCTTTCGTGTTCATACGCGGTCAGAAATGACCGGGACCCGGAAACAAAAATGAATCCCGCGTGTTGAATACATGGCTTTTGCCATGCATGCGGGGTCCGTTTCACGCATGAAATACATATCCCATGAATGCCATCGTAGTTACCGCACTACGTCGGCCCTATACCTTTGTGGTGCTGTCGATCCTTATCGTGGTCTTTGGCATCATGTCGGTATTGCGTACGCCGACGGACGTGTTCCCGAACATCCGCATTCCCGTGGTGTCCGTTGTCTGGACCTATGGCGGTATGCTGCCCGAAGAATTCGCCGGCCGTATCATATATAATTACGAACTGATGGTGACCTCGACAGTCGAGGGCATCGAGCATATGGAAAGCAGTTCGTATTACGGCCGTGGTATAGTCAACATATACTTTCAGCCCGGAACCGACATCGGCAAGGCCGAAGCCGAAGTGACCGCGATTTCCCAGACGGTCATAAAACAGCTTCCTGAAAACATCCCCGCCCCCATGGTGATGAGCCTTGATGCCTCGTCCGTGCCGGTACTGACGCTGCAGGTCACATCGGACCGGCAGACGCCTTCTGACCTGTTCAAGCTGGCGATGATCCGTGTGCGTCCCCTGCTTGTGACCGTGCCCGGCGCCGTGGTGCCGCAGGCCTATGGCGGCATGGACAGTTTTGTCATGGTCGCCCTGAACCAGCAGCAGTTGCAGGCGCATCACCTGTCCGCCATGGATGTACAAAACGCCCTGCGCGGACAAAATATCGTCCTGCCGGCCGGGGACCAGAAAATCTCTGCCACGGACTGGATGGTGCAGACAAACGCCACACCACGTTCGATGAAGGAACTGGGTGATATCCCTGTCAAGCGCGTGGGCAATGCCGTCATTTACGTACATGACGTGGCCGAGGTCTATCGTGGCGGCCATCCGCAAACGAACCTTGTATTGGTCAAGGGCAAGCAGGGTGTGGAAATCGTGGTCATGAAAAGTGGCGATGCCTCCACGCTCGATGTCGTGGCCGGGGCGAAGGCGCTGCTGCCGCGGATACAGAAACTGCTGCCCCCCGACGTGAAGGTCAGCATCCTGGGCGATGCCTCTGTCTTTGTGAAAGATTCGATTTTCGACGTCGTGCGTGAAATGCTGACGGCGGCATTCCTGACGGGCATGGTCGTGTTGCTGTTCCTTGGGTCGTGGCGTCCCACCGTCATCATTGCAACCTCCATCCCCCTTGCCATCCTGTGCGCGATCATCGGCCTGCATATCGCGGGACAGACGATCAATGTCATGACGCTTGGCGGGCTTGCGCTGGCGGTTGGTATCCTTGTCGATGACGCCACCGTCATGATCGAGAATATCGACGCCCACCTGGAGATGGGAAAGGAACTGGAAACCGCCATCATTGATGCGGCGAACCAGATCGTCATCCCGACCTTTGTCGCCACCACCTGCATCTGCATTGTATGGCTGCCCCTGTTCGCGCTGAGTGGCGTTGCAGGATGGCTGTTCATGCCAATGGCCGAAGCCATCATCTTTGCCATGATCGCGTCGTTCATCCTGTCACGCACGCTGGTGCCGACCATGGCGAAATACCTTCTGGCGGGCCATAGCGTCGCGGGGCATGGGGATTCACACCATTGCGAACCCCAGCATCACAAGCTGCAATATCCCCGCCGCCTGCCCGAACGTTTCCAGCAGGCGTTCGAACGGGGGTTCAACACCTTCCGGGAGCGGTATTCCCTTCTCCTGCAATGGGCGATCGGGCGCAGGCGGATGTTTGTCGGCACGTTCCTGGGCATTTCCGTCGTTTCGATGGGGCTGTATCTGACTGCCGGGCGGGATTTCTTTCCCGAGACGAAATCAGGCACGATCCAGATGCATATGCGTGCGCCGCTTGGCACCCGTATTGAGGTTGCAGGGCGGGAGGCATCGTTAGTGGAAGACCGCATCAACCAGCTTTTCCCCAACCGTGTGGACACCATGATCGAAAATTGTGGCCTGCCCGAAGGTGCGCATAATCAGGCCTTCATCCCCACACCGACCATCGGCACGCAGGATTGTGACATCACCATCGCCCTGAAGAACGAGGAAACGCCCGTGTGGGACTATCGCGCCATCCTGCGGCGCGACCTGTCGGCGCGCTTTCCCGGCACGGTCTTCACGTTCCAGCCTGCGGACCTTACGGCACGCATCCTGAACTTTGGCTCCCCCGCGCCGATCGACGTGCAGATTTCAGGGCCTGACCTGCGTGATAATTATGAATATGCCCGCCACCTGGTAAATGAATTGCGCAAGGTGCCCGGAACCGCCGACGTGGTGATCCAGCAGACGATGAAAACACCGACATTGTTTGTGCAGGGTAACCGTACCTTTGGTCAGGCGACCGGCATGACCGAAGCAGACCTGGCGAATAATGAACTGATGACCCTGTCAGGCAGCCAGACGGTGGACCCGCAATACTGGCTGGACCCGAAGACCGGGATTACTTTCCCGCTGAATGTCTATGTCTCTCAGGACCAGTTGACGCATTTCAGCAACCTCATGACCATCCCGGTGGACAAGGGGGATGGCGATCCGCAGGGTCGGCACATGCAGCTTCTGGGCGGGATCAGCAATGTCACCGCCACCGGCACGCCGGGACAGGTGTCGCATTTCAACTCCATGCCGGAAGTCGATATCTATGTCTCGGCCGAAGGCGCCGACCTGGGGCAGGTGACATCAGGCGTGCAACGCGTCCTGCGCCAGACGGCACACATGGTTCCCTCCACCGCTGCCGTGGTGATCCGGGGACAGACCGAAACGATGCGCAATTCCTATAACGAACTGATCTTCGGTCTGGTAGTGTCTGTTCTCCTGATCTACCTGCTGATCGTCGTGAACTTTCAGTCATGGCTTGACCCGTTCATCATCATCACCGCCCTGCCCGGCGCGCTTGCCGGTATCGCATGGGCGCTGTTCCTGACCCATACGCGCCTGTCGGTACCTGCATTGACGGGGGCCATCATGTGCATGGGCACAGCCACGGCCAATTCGATCCTTGTCGTCTCCTTTGCCCGCGAACGGATCGAGGAACATGGTGACGCCCTGCGCGCAGCGGTGGAGGCGGGATATGGCCGCATCCGTCCGGTCCTGATGACCGCATTGGCGATGGTGATCGGTATGGTCCCCATGGCCATGAGCAATTCGCAGAACGCACCACTGGGCCGTGCCGTCATCGGTGGCCTGCTGGTGGCAACGGTTTCCACCTTGCTGTTCGTGCCGTGTGTTTACGCAATCCTGCACAATCGTCCGTCCCGCAGCCGGGGGGAAACAAAGTGATGTCGATCCGGAAATCGCAAAAAATACTGCTGGTGTCGGGGGCTGTCGCCGTCATGGGATGGTGCGGATACCTTGTGGCCGAACGTGTCCACCATGCAGCCTCCCTGCGCAGGGAGGCCCAGATGGCCGCCATTCCCAACGTGATGGTGATCTCCCCCCATACCGAGGCACATCATGTCAGCCTCGAACTGCCTGGAACGGTGGAGGCATGGTACCAGGCCCCGATCTATCCGCAGGTGTCGGGATATGTGCGCATGTGGTACAAGGATTACGGCGCACGCGTCGCCGCCGGTGACGTACTGGCTGAAATCAATACGCCCGGCCTCGATGCACAGTTCGCACAGGCCCAGGCTGACCTGCAATCGTCACAGGCCAAATACGACCTTGCCGTCGTCACGGCACAGCGCTGGCGGCTGATGGGGAAATCACAGGCCGTATCGGGACAGTCGGTGTCCGTGCAGGACGCGAATGAAAAATCGGCCGCGGCTGACCTTGAGGCCGCGCGCCATAACCTCGATCGCTATGCCGCGCTTGAACGTTTCAAGGTGATTGTCGCCCCCTTTGACGGGGTGGTGACGGAACGTGACATCAATGTCGGGGATTACGTGCACGAAGGTGGCGGCAACCTCAACGCCAATGGCGGGGCCAGCGAATTGTTCAGTGTGGCGGACACCCACCAGATGCGCCTGTTTGTCTCCATCCCCGAAAACATGTCCTACATCCTGCAACCCGGTCTGCATGCAAGCGTGCGCGTCCCGCAATTTCCCGATCGCGTGTTCGAAGGGCAATTCCTGACCGTATCGGGGGGATATGATCCCGATACAAGGACAAGCGTCAGTGAATTCGTGATTGATAATAAGGACCACGCCCTGTGGCCCGGCACCTTTGCCGCAGTGACGCTGAGCGCACCGGAACAGTCCGGCCACCTTGCCATCCCCACCGGCGCGTTGGTGTTTCAGGAACATGGCATGCAGGTTGCGGTGGTGGATGACCACGATATCGCGCATTTCCATGACATCACGGTGGGCCGTATGGGGGATGGGGCCACACAGGTGCTTTCTGGCCTGTCGGCGCAGGATCGGATCATCGACAACCCACCCGCCGACCTGCTGGAGGGGGAGAAGGTCCATGTCTCCGCACCCGCCGCAGGATACAGCAATGATGTCTCTGAAAAGGACGATGAATGATGAAATCAGGTCCTCGTCGTTGCACGGCCATGCGTGGGGTCGGTCTTGCATCCATGCTGATGCTGGCGGGATGTGACCTTGCCCCCGCCTATCACGCGCCACATTACGTGATCCCCACCACATGGCAGGGGCAGGCCCCTTTTGCACCGGCGCATCCGATGGATGACAGCGTCAGGGCGGAATGGTGGAAAGCATTTACTGACCCCCGCCTGGATGAGCTGGAGGCCGAGGCCACAGCCCATAATGGGAACCTGCAGGCCGCGGCGGAACGTTTCCTGCAGGCGCGTTCCGTCGTCAGCGAGGCGCGTTCCGACCTGTTGCCCCATTTCGGGCTTGCCTTTGGTGGCAGCAATAACAAGAGCTCGGCCGAACGATTGTTCCGGTACAAAGGGCCGATCACGGATTCTGACGAATTCTATGGCGGCATGGCCTCGTGGGAGCCGGATTTCTGGTCATCCATCCGCAACCGTGTCCGCCTGCAAAAGGATTATGCACAGGAACAGGCCGCCGAATATGCGTCCGCCCGCCTCAGCTTGCAGGCGGAACTTGCCAGCGATTATTTCACCCTGCGCGGTCTCGATGCGCAGGCAAACATCTATACCCAGTCGATCAGGTATTATGAGGACTCGCTACGTGTGACGCGCACGCGTCTGCAGGATCAGGCCGCCTCGCGGCTTGACGTGGCGCGTGCGGAAAACCAGCTTTACACCACACAGGC
This sequence comes from Novacetimonas hansenii, assembly GCF_014843995.1. Lineage (NCBI taxonomy): Bacteria > Pseudomonadati > Pseudomonadota > Alphaproteobacteria > Acetobacterales > Acetobacteraceae > Novacetimonas > Novacetimonas hansenii. The sequence goes on from NZ_CP062147.1 coordinate 1,989,340, forward strand.
GCACCTGCTCGACATACAGGCGCAGCGTGAGGTGATGGAACATGCCATCGCCGTGCTGGTCAATGTCGCGCCGTCTTCGTTCCATCTTGCCCCCGACAGCCACCTGAACACGAACCGCGTCGCACTTTCACCCGGGGTGCCGTCGGAGCTGCTGGAACGTCGTCCCGATATCGCTATGGCCGAACGCCAGATGGCACAGGCCAACCGGGCCATCGGCATCGCACGTGCGGCCTTCTATCCACATGTCTCTTTCCGGATGGATGGCGGTTTTGACGATAATGGCTTCAACCTCGCCAACCTTGCAAACAGCATGTGGACCTATGGCGCCACGGTTACGTTGCCCATTTTCGAAGGGGGCCTGCGACGCGCACAATTGCAACAGAGCTGGTCGGCCTACCGCGAGACGCGCGACCATTATCGCATGACGGTGCTGACGGCGTTTCGTGATGTGGAGGACGGACTTTCACGCACAAAACGGCTGGATGATGAAAATGCACGCCTGCGCGCGGCGGTAGGTGCCGCAAGCCAGACACAGGATATCACGATGAACTTGTACAAGGGCGGGTTGGCCGCATATCTCGACGTGCTGATCGCGCAGGTCAGTACATTGGAGGCGCGTATCCAGCAGGTGGAGGTCCAGACACGCTATCTCCAGGCGCAGGTCGGGCTGATCCGGGCCTGTGGCGGGGGATGGAATGCATCACTGCTGCCGGCGTCGAACCGGCTGTCGTCTGTCGGAGCGTTGCAATATTCCGGTCTGCACCCGGCACAACCTGTCGGCGATGTTCCTGTGCCGCGCACCAAGGGCGAAGACCCCGAAGATAACCTGACCGGCCCCAAGCTGTCGGCCCTGTCAGTAAGATAGGGCTACCGCAAGGTAGCCCACCCGCACGGTAGGATTGCACAGGAAAGGGTCATGGCTTTTATTATTTATACAAAACATACATACGCGACATATGTATGTTTTGTAAAATATATCCATATCGTGCGGGTTTTATGCTAGTTTGAGGCACCTATCTCTTAACAGGTGCTCTTGTGATTCTGTTTTTATCTGGCCTGATTTCTCTGGTTCTTCTGGTCGCACTCAATATTTTTATTTCACTATCGGAAATATCATTCGCTGCGGCGCGTGATGTCCGGCTCCGCTCACGCGCGGATGCGGGCGATGAACGCGCCGCAGCCTTCCTGCGTCTGCGCCGCAACAGCGGACAGGTCATGACGGTACTGCAGATATGCCTCAACGGTGTGGGGGTACTGGGCGGTATCATCAGTTCGGAAATGCTCGCCCCATCCCTGACCCATGGGCTTATGACATGGGGACTGGGCGAAGCCACGGCCCAGACACTGTCCGCGACGGTAGGGTTTTTCATGGTGACAGGCATGTTCGTGCTGTTTGCCGACCTGATCCCCAAACGTATCGCAATGAACGCCCCGGACAAGGTTGCGCTTTCTGTCGGGTGGTTTCCGGCGATGGCGCTGAAACTGTTTTTTCCCCTTGTCTGGATCTTTTCCAAGATGTCGGATGCGATCCTACGGGCGCTGAAGATTCCGGCGGCATCGGCGGTGGAACCGGTCACGCCAGAGGATTTGCGTGCGATCCTTGCGGCGGGCACAGCCTCTGGGGTCCTGCTGGAGCAGGAACACCAGATGATCCAGAACGTGCTGGGATTACAGGACCGCTCCATCACATCAGCCATGACGCCACGCGATGAAATTGTATTCCTTGACCTGCAGGAAAGCGTCGAGGCGCAGAAAGCCAAGGTACGGGCAAAGCCATATTCGCGTTATCCGCTATGTGATGGCGGGCTGGATAATGTCGTGGGGTCCATCCGGGCAGAAGACGTGCTGGCGGCAGTGGTGGATCGCCCCCCTGCCCCCGCCACGCCGTCACCGGGCACGTCTGCGGGTGACAGGGCGGTTTTTGAGGTGCGACGTGATGTCCTGTCGGTGCCTGAGACGATCAACCTGTGGGATACACTGGCGCAGTTCGACACGCATGGGGTCGGGTTTGCACTGGTTGTCAATGAATATGGGCTTGTCGTCGGCCTTATCACATTCAAGGACATCATGGGCGCGTTGATGGGGGGAGTGGCAAATCCGTTCGAGGAACAGTTGATTGTCCGACGTGATGCCAATTCCTGGCTGATAGATGGTGCGGCCTCGATCGAGGATGTGCGACGTGACCTTGAGGTCATGGACCTTGACGAAGCCGGGCCGTTCGACACTATTGGCGGGTTTGTCATGCACCGGCTGCGGCGCATGGCGCGCAAGGCCGACCGCGTGGATACTGCACGCTTCCGCTTTGAAGTGGTCGATGTGGAGGGGTTTCGCATTAACCAGCTGCTTGTCACCCGCCTCCAGAACTAAACGGTCCTGGTGCTGCCTTGTCTGGACAAGACAGCGCCAGGAGAGGCCTTATCGTTATTGGATCAGTTTGAAACAGCCTCCAGCGTCGTGGCATGTTTTTGCACGATTGGGGGAACACGGATCAGGTAGTCAAACGCAGAAAGCGCAGCCTTTGCCCCATCCCCGATCGCAATGACGATCTGCTTGTAGGGGGTTGTCGTGGCATCACCAGCCGCGAATATGCCGGGGATCGAGGTCGCACCATGATCGTTGACGACAATTTCCCCAAAATCGGTCAACTGTATCGTGCCCTTAAGCCAGCCGGTATTGGGCAGCAGGCCGATCTGCACAAATACGCCCTCAAGGTCGATCTGGTGGTCCGTGCCATCGCCCCCGCGATAGGTCAGGCCTGTGACGTTCTTTCCATTTCCTTCGATCCGGGTGGTCAGGGCCTCCGTCAGAACCGTCACATTGGTCATGCTGTGTAGTTTGTCTTGCAGCACCTTGTCCGCCTTCAGGTGCGATCCGCGTTGCAACAGCGTGACATGCGCGACAATGCCCGCAAGGTCGATCGCAGCCTCGACACCGCTGTTTCCGCCCCCCGCGACGGCAACACGCTTGCCCTTGTAGAACGGGCCGTCACAATGCGGGCAATAGGCCACGCCTTTGTTGCGGTATTCCTCCTCGCCCGGCACGCCCAGATGGCGCCAGTGCGCACCGGTGGCGATAATGACCGTGCGGGAATGCAGGATGGCCCCACTTTCCAACGCCACACCATGCAGCCCCCCTGGTTGTGCCGTAGGAAACAGTTCACTGGCGCGCTGCGATGAAATCACATCGACATCGTACTGCCGGACATGCGCCTCCAGCGCGGCAGAGAGTTTCGGACCGTCCGTTTCCTGGACTGAAATAAAGTTCTCGATCCCGTCCGTATCCATCACCTGACCGCCAAAACGCTCTGCCACGATGCCGGTACGTAATCCCTTGCGCGCGGCATAGACAGCAGCAGCAGCCCCAGCAGGGCCACTACCAATAATCAGCACGTCAAAGGGGGGGATATCCTTCAGCTTTTCCGCCGCGCGACGCGGGGCGTCCGCATCCAGCTTTGCAAGGATCTGTTCCACATCGGCGCGCCCGGTCTCGAACGCTTCGCCATTAAGGTAGACCTGTGGCACGGACATGATGTTGCGTGCGGCAACCTCGTCCTGGAACAATGCACCATCAATCGTGGTATTATGGATGTTGGGATTTATCACGCTCATGGCATTAAGCGCCTGCACCACGTCCGGGCAGTTCTGGCATGACAGCGAGACATAGGTCTCGAACGTGTATTTTCCCGGCAGGGCACGGATCTGCGCGATCACGTCATCAGAAAATTTGGGCGCACGCCCGGCCACCTGCAACAGCGCCAGTACGAAGGATGTGAATTCGTGCCCCATCGGGATGGCCGCAAAGGTCACACCCGCAATGGTATTTCCTGCCGCTGCATCGGCGCGACGGATGACGAAGGAAGGACGTCGCGTGGCCACGCCCTGTTCAGAAACCTGCACCTTGTCGGAAAGGGCAGCGACTTCATGCAGAAGCTCATGCATCTCATGCGATGGTGCGCTGTCATCAAGCGAGGCTTCCAGCACGACCGGATGGGACAGATTCGCCAGATACCCCTTGAGCTGTGCCTTGATGGTGTCCTGCAACATGGAAAGAACTCCGCTTTTTCCGAAAAGGTGGGGAATGGTCCGGCCCGCAAAGGGGCCGGACCACGAACCTGCGATCAGATCTTGCCGACGAGGTCCAGCGACGGGGTCAGGGTCGCACTGCCTTCCTTCCACTTCGCCGGGCAGACTTCGCCCGGGTGGGAGGCGACATACTGCGCGGCCTCGATCTTGCTGAGGAGTTCGGTGGCGCTGCGACCGACGCCGCCTGCCGTGATCTCGATATACTGGATCTTGCCTTCGGGATCGATCAGGAAGGTGCCACGGTCGGCAAGGCCCGCTTCCTCGATCAGGACGTCGAAGTTACGTGCGATATGCCCGGTCGGGTCGCCGATCATCACATATTTGATCTTGCTGATGGCCGGCGAGGTATCATGCCATGCCTTGTGCGTGAAATGCTTGTCAGTGGAGACCGAATAGATTTCCACACCCAGCTTCTGGAACGCGGCATAGTTGTCGGCCAGATCTTCAAGCTCTGTCGGGCAGACAAACGTGAAGTCCGCCGGGTAGAAGAAGAAGACAGACCATTTGCCCTTCACGTCGGCATCGGTCACGGTAATGAACTTGCCATTGTGGAAGGCATCAGCCTTGAAAGGCTTCAGGGGCGAATTGATGCGTGCCATGTAAAATGCTCCTCACTTTTTCGCTTGTCATTGATGACAGGCCTGTTGTCCCACGAACACGGATGACGCGGAAACTGTTTGTTCTGATAGCTCTGATCGGCAAAACCTTTCAATCCCCATGCAGGAATCCGTTATACCTATACCCATGAGCTATATCCCCCTTTCCGGCCTTTCGCTGCGGGACATTGAATATGTTGTTGCGGTGGATGACCTGCGCAACTTTTCACGTGCGGCAGAACGCTGCGGCGTCAGTCAGGGCGGCCTGTCGGAACAGGTGCGCAAACTTGAAACCCTACTGGGTGTGGTGCTGTTCGAACGTACCCGCCGCCATGTCGCCCCCACCCCGCAGGGCGCGCGCCTGATCGCGCTTGGCCGAGAGGTGCTTGCCGCCGCACGTGCCATGATCGAGGCCGCGCGCGTGCAGGCTGGCCCGCTTGAAGGCATGCTGCGTATCGGGGTCATCGCCACGCTTGGCCCCTATTATGTTCCCAGCCTCCTCCCATTGCTGAGACATGCATATCCGCAACTGCGTCTGCAACTGACCGACAGCCAGACACTGCCCATGCTCCAGATGCTGCGCCATGATGAACTTGATCTGGTGTTTGCCGCCCTCCCCGTCAGCCATGATGCCCTGCATTGCACACCGATTTTCGAAGAACCGTTTGTCGCTGCCTTTCCTGCGCAGCACCCTCTGGCGGCGCATCAGGGGTTGGCGATGGGGGAACTGGACGGGCCGGATCTGCTGCTGCTGGAAGAGGGGCACTGCCTGCGTGAACAGGCACTTGCCCTGTGTGGCATGCCCCCACATCATGACCGGCAGCGCCTTGCCACCAGCCTGGAAATGCTGTGGCATATGATTGGCGCTGGCGAGGGATATTCGCTGATACCTCATCTTGCCCTGCGGCATCGCGGTGAATGGGAAGACCTGATCACCACCCTGCCTCTGTCGGATGCGCGGCGCACCATTGGCCTGGTGTGGCGCGCATCCGACCCGCGGGAGGACGCATTTCGCGAGTTCGCGGCATTCCTGCGTGAAAACACGCCAGATGGCTGCCATCCGGTGACTGATCCCGATCAGGGCGGTTATGGGATACAGGGGTAACAGTCCCCCATCCCGTCAGGTATCATGCCTGTCACCGGTCCGGGTGGCGCGATGCGTCGCCACGTTCACCACGTTCATGGAAAATCGGCCTTGATCCCACAGTCTTCCTCCCGGTCATCACGGCCTGATATGTTTACATCATGGCGTATATGGCTGTTACGGCGTTTCGGGGTGTATGCACATCTTCCGCGTATGTTCCGACAGTTATGGCAATGCAGCCCGGCGCTGACACTCGGCAGTATCGGGTTGCGACTGGTGCAGGCGATCCAGCCGCCCCTTGCGCTGTATGTCGCGAAACTGATCGTCGATGACGTCATACGCCTTGACGGGCATGCGGGTTCCCTTGCGGGTTCGCCCCGGCTGGAACTGTGGCTGGCGGTGGAATTCGCGCTGATTATCATGTCAGACCTGACATCACGCGCGATGGCCCTTGTCGATGCGCTTTTGAATGAACGTTATATCAACGCCGTCAGCATTGCATTGATGGATCATGCGGCCACACTTGACCTGGCGCAGTTCGAATCGAGTGAATTGCAGGATCTGCTGGAACGTGCCCGGCGGCAGGCATCCGGGCGCAACAACCTGCTGGTGCAACTGTTCAACATTGGCCAAACGGCGCTGACGGCCGTGACGCTGGTGATCGGGGTGGTTGCTTTTGCGCCGTGGATGGTTGTTGTCCTGATTGTCGGCCTGTTGCCTGCCGCAGCGGGCGAGGCCCGTTTCAATGCCGAAGCCTATCGCCTGATGCGGGCCAAAACGGCGGAGCGGCGGGAGATGGAATATCTGCGCCATGTCGGGGCCAGTGCCGAACATGCCAAGGAAATAAAACTGTTTGGATTGGGCGGGTTCCTTGTCGGGCGCTTCCGTACGGCGGCCAACACTGTCTTGGAACAGAACCGCGGGCTTGCCCTGCGCCGGTTCGGATGGAGTGGCCTGTTCGCCGCGATCGGGTCACTGGCCTATTACGGTGTTTATATCATTATCGTACGCGATACGGTGCGGGGACAGTTTTCGGTGGGGGATCTGACATTCTTGTCGGGTTCATTCCTTCGGTTGCATGGCCTGCTATCCAGTCTCCTGCTGGGGATCACCCAGACGGCGGGACAGGCGCAGTATCTTGATGATTTCTTTGCATTCCTTGACCTGCGACCGGTCATTACCACGCCTGTCGTGACGCAGCCTTTTCCCTCCCCCATCCGTCATGGCATCCGCTTTCGAAATGTCGGTTTCCGCTATCCCGGAACGAACCGATGGGCGCTGCGCCATCTGGAACTGAGTATCGGCGCCGGGGAGACCGTGGCGCTGGTGGGGGAAAATGGCGCGGGCAAGACCACCATCGTCAAGCTGCTGACGCGCCTGTATGAACCTGATGAAGGGGAAATCACGGTTGATGGCGTCTTGTTGCGCGATATGGACCTTGATGACCTGCGTGCCCATATCGGGGTCATTTTTCAGGATTTTGTGCGCTATAGCCTGACGGCAGCAGAAAACATCGCCGTCGGGCGTATCGGTGCGTTGGAGGATGGCGCGCGGATCATGGCGGCAGCCCGCGAAGGGCTTGCCGATGGCGTCGTAGAAAAACTGCCGCTTGGGTATGATCAGCCCCTTGGCAAGAGGGTTGCAAAAGGACGGGACCTGTCCGGTGGGGAATGGCAGAAAATTGCCATTTCACGTGCCTATATGCGTGATGCAGACCTGCTGATCCTTGATGAACCGACTTCGGCGCTGGATGCGCGTGCGGAAGCGGATGTGTTTGACCGTATGCGTGCGCTGCGCCAAGGCAAATCGGCGCTGGTGATCTCGCATCGTTTTTCCACCGTGCGCACTGCTGATCGTATCATTGTCCTGGAACATGGCCAGATACTGGAATCTGGCACACATGACGACCTGCTGGCCCGCAATGGACGTTATGCCGAGCTGTTTGCCCTTCAGGCGGCAGGATACCAATAAGAGACTGTTTGAAAAGTCAGGTTCAATAACATACTGAAATTATAAAGGTTTTTTTGTGAAGCTTTTCCCAAAAAGCTTCAGAAGACGCCGCCTTTTTGAAAAAAGGCGGCACCCAAAAACTTTTCTTATTTTTTATCAACGGTTTGTTTTCAGACAGTTCCCAAGGAACAATATGACCGCAAGCGTCGCGTGCTAACCCGTGCAGGCGATAAACAGCGTCATCGTCAGAACCGACAGGATGGCGCTGAGAAACAGGGTGGATGCGGCCTCACGTTCATCAACCCTGAAGCGTACGGCAAGGATCACCATCACGGTCCCCACCGGGATCGACAGCGCAAGAACTGCTGCGCGGATGGTATCATGCGGCATCCCAACCAGCACCAGTACGCCCCACGATACCGCCGGCACGATAAGATTGCGTGCAAGCACCGTCATGACCACGGGCAGAGTTATGGATACACGTTGCGCAAACAGCACGATCCCCGATGCAAAAAGTGCAACCCCAGCCGCAGCATTCCCCAGGAGACCAAGTGAATCGAGCAGTACCTTGGGAAGATGCAGGTCCATGACCACAAGCATCGTGGCAGCGATGGGAGCCCAGACGATCGGTTCCTCCAGCGAGGACAGGATCTGCCTGCGGACACTGACTGGCGTGGTCACGCTGCCTGCATCCGCATTCTTGGCCAGCAACATGAAACATAGCGGCGTCTGCACCAGCACCATGGCGAATACGGCAGCGGAAATGGCGACGGTGGCGCTGCTGTGCCCGATCAGGGGAGGTAGCATGGCCGAACCGATAAAAGGTACGGATGGTGCGCCAATTGCCAACCCCTGTAATGTCGAGGTGGAGGCATCACGCCTGAAAACGTGACGTGACATGAAGTACGCTATGACGAAGCTCGCGCACATCAATGAAAATACGGACACCGCAAGTGGCACCTGCTCCGCCAGGATTGCGCGGGGGGTATTGGTGATCCCGACGAACAGGTTCAGCGGAAAGGCATACAGCATGACCATCCGGTTCAGGGTGGAAACCTGTTCCCCGTTGAAATCCTTATGCCATCCCGCGCGATAACCAAGGGAAAACACCACCACAAGCGGTAGCATCGCGGCAAGTATGTTTGAAAGCATGCAGTCGTGTTTCCCATGATATGCAGGGTCAGGTCAGTAAAGTTCTGGCACCCCCATAATATTTTACAGGGGGGGCGGATTATGGAACGAGGATATGACCACGGTCTTGTTCATGACCGTTCACAGGGCGCTGACCCCGCGCCACAGATCGATCTTGCCATCGCGGGCGTATGTGTCGATCCGCGTCAGTTCGTCCCTGCTGAAATGAAGGTTGTTCAAGGCATCAAGTGAATTATCCAACTGCGCAACATTACGTGCGCCGATCAGCGCGGATGTCACCCGCGGGTCGCGCAATACCCATGCGATGGCCATCTGGGCCAGACTTTGCCCCCGTTGCGCCGCCAATTCGTTCAGGGCACGCACATGCGCCAGGTTTTCCGCCCCCAGCATGTCACGACTGAAGGACTCCCCCCGTGCCGCCCGGGACTGATCCGGGATTCCATGAAGGTATTTGTCCGTCAACAATCCCTGCGCGAGTGGAGAGAAGGCGATACACCCCACCCCGAGTTCCGCCAGCGTATCAAGCAATGACACCTCCACCCATCGGTTCAGCAGGGAATAGGAGGGCTGGTGGATCAGCAGGGGCACGCCTTCCGCCTTCAGGATCGCCGCCGCCTCACGCGTGCGTTCCGGTCCATAGGACGATATGCCGACATAAAGTGCCTTGCCCTGGCGCACCATCTGCGTCAGCGCGCCCATCGTCTCCTCAAGGGGAGTATCAGGGGACGGGCGATGGGAATAGAAAATATCCACATAATCAAGACCCATGCGGTGCAGGCTCTGATCCAGGGAAGCAAGCAGATATTTGCGTGATCCCCCCATCCCATACGGACCAGGCCACATGTCCCATCCCGCCTTGGACGAAATGACCATTTCATCACGGTGGGCGGAAAAGTCTTTTTTCAGGATCTGGCCAAAATTTTCTTCGGCGGAGCCATAGGGCGGACCGTAATTGTTTGCGAGGTCGAAATGCGTGACGCCACGGTCGAATGCCCGACGGATAACCGCACGCCCTGTTTCAAACACGTCGCTTCCGCCAAAATTCTGCCATAACCCAAGGGATATCGGGGGCAGATCCAGTCCCGAGCGACCACAACGCCGAAAGTCGGCCCGTTCATAACGGCGTGCATCAGGAACCCATGTCATCTTTTCTGTCTCCCCCTGTGGTTGATACCGCAGGGTCAACGATATACGCCAATAAGGAGAACGGGAAAGAGGGCGATGGTCATACATCGCACATGGCACAAAGCGTTATTCTGGGCGCCTTGCTACAGGCATCAAGGGATTACCTGCCGGGGATTTCTTGGGAAATCCCCGGAAAACATGGGATTTGTGGAAGAATTCGATATTCGCGAACCCTTATCCCATCCGATGGGTATGTTCAAAGCCCCTTCATCGAAACCTGTCTGCGTTCTTGATGCTGCGATCATATAAAAGGACGTCCTGATGATAGATCGCATGAATGCGCGCGGTCTGCCGTCCGGTCAGGACGATATCGTGATCAAGGCTTTCATTAAGGTGCTGGATACGCACGCCACGGAATGCGGGCAGGACCCTGTGCAGGTTCGCAACAGCCGACAGCGGAACCAGATGATCCACCAGCACCTGTTCGGAACGGTCATTGACGTACCATGACTGGGGACGAAAAATATGATCCATTCCATAAATCGAACGGGCGTTTTCGACATGGTCGAGAGCATCATCCACCGAACGGAACTTCATGTAACGATCACGAAACGTATCCACAACCTGTCGATGGCGGCCCCCCCCTGCCCTTGCATAACAGTAAGAGGAGACAAACCGGGCAACGGGATCGCGCAGGATGGCAACGCTGGGTATTTGACGCAGGGTTGCCGGGGCGGTCCGGGTAAAGAAATGCATTGTCTCATGTAACATGGGACGACCGTACAGTGCCGTGGCAATGGATGTCCCGGCATTTTTCGGCACATGAATGAACAATACCCCCCGTCGTGCGATCAGATCCATGCGCTGCCGACGTTTGCGTCCATGTGGGACATATAACCCGCGATCCGCCGCCCATTCATGAAAATCTGAAGGAAGTTCGAATCCCATCCCACGCGTCAAAGAATGAAATAAACCTTGGGACAAGGTGGAATGTGAGGCCGTGTATCGCGTATTCACAGAACATTCGGGGGTAGTACTATTGGCTCTCATGATATTGCGATCTCTGTCTGGTAATGAAATTCAGGAAAACACTCTGGAATACAAGCAATTCCTATCATACCCACCACGGAAATCGAGCCATGGATGATGCTTTGTTACTTTATTTTTCATAAAAACTACATGATAGAAAAATTTTGTTACATTAATAACCAAAAAATACAGACATGATTTGTAATTTATATTTTGAAATATTTCCCTGCATTTGATGCATGGTCAGGATTGTTATTTTCCATTACCGTTTTTGCCCATTATTTGCGGATGGTTGCTATTCCCCAAAGGAACGCTCAGGCTGCATCGTCCCCCATGTGTCTGCTATTCATTATTGAGACATGACCACTGACATGATCGGACATCCATGTTCTTATATGGTGCCCAATCAACAGGGCTGTGTGTAACACCGTGATGGGGGCGGCCATTTACAGGGGCCAGGCAGGCTGTCTGTCAGATGGATTTCCACGCACTGCCCAGAACTGTCACACAGGGAAGATGGTGCTGGGCAGGGCGGTATTTCTCTCACTCAAAGATCCGTCAATCCTGTTCGAAGGAATGAATTCTCCCTGAAAATAATAATCATGTGTGATAATATCTTGTGAACATCCCAAAGCTATACCCGCCTGTCGTGATTATTTTCATGCAGATTCAAGGTGAAGGCTGCTGTCCTGCCATGTTTTACCCTTCTGCATTCCCTGAAATTCAGGGTGCATCCAAAAACAGATTCAGCAGGTTCAGAAATTCTGCCGGGGCCTGTGCATGTACCCAATGGCCTGCATCTGGTATGACCTCCAGTTGGTAATGCGGGAAAAGCTGTCGCATCACAGGATAATTTGCAGGCTGGATATAGGGTGATCGCCCCCCGGCAATAAACAGCGTCGGGCCATCATAATGTATTTGCGCGCCCAGTTGCGGCCATCCGATAATGGCAGGCATCGACGCCACAATATCCTGAATGCCGATATTCCAATGCGGACGTTCCCCAAGGGTAAGGTTCGTTATCATCAGATCACGTATCGGCTTTTCCCCGATAAACTGTTGCAGGAGAGCATCCGCCCCCACCCGGTCCAGCATGGCGGGCAGACGTAACGCTGCCATCTTGTGCGCAAGCTGGTATGACTGTGCAAATCCCCCTGTCGCCGGGGCGATATCGGCAACCAGCAGGGAATGCACATCCGTGCAGAAAGACAGGGCAAGCATCATCGCGACCTTTCCCCCCATTGAATGGCCGACAACCGTGGCAGGTAATGCATCATGCGCCGCCAGTGTCTCGCGCACGTCAGCGGCGAGGGTGGGATAGTCCATCGCCCCATGAGGGCTTTGCCCATGGTTGCGCAGGTCAAGCGCCAGTGTACGTCGTGTGGCTGCGATGCGCCGTTGGAAAAACCCGAAATTACGTCCTCGCCCGAACAGGCCATGAAGGAAAACGACAGGAGGACGTGACAGGTCGCCGTTTTGCGGTCCCTGTTCAATCATATTCAGCAACATAGGCAGAAAAACTCCTGTTTTCAGTCTGGTCTCGTTCCCTATCCTAGGGTAATCGCCCTCCTGCCGCCCGTCATAACTTTGTGGGGATGGCTACCTGGCGGAATTGACCGCGAAATCCGCGTATGTTCCGGTTGTTCAAACATCTTGATCCGCGCCGGATGACGGGAACATGCATCGTGGAAAACACGCCGAAACTGATCCAGTCCATCGAACGGTCCGCAGCCATATTGGAAATCATTGCACAGGAAGGCGGCGCCGCGCGATTGCAGCGGATCGCATCCGTTTCAGGTATCGGCAAGACGACAGCACACAATATCCTCCAGACGTTGGGCCAGCTTGGTTATGTGCAACGCAGGCCGGGCGATATGCGATATCATCTTGGGGGACGTATCCTGAATCTTGCGCGTATCGCAGGGGACGACACGAGGCTGCGCACCCACCTGCGTCCGATGCTGGAGGCCATCGCGCGTGAAAGTGGCGCCACCGCCTGGCTGGCTGTACCCAGTGGCGATGAAGCCACCTATCTCGACATCGTGGATATCGCCAATCCCGCGATGGCGACATCGGGCATAGGCCGTCGTGAAAGGCTTGAAGGGTCGGCTGTGGGTCTGGTTTTCCTGGCCTTTGTCCCCGGATTGGGAAAGAGGGTACTGGCAACCCGTGCCAATGCGTTGGGCCAAGATATTCGCACACAGATCGAGGCGGTACGGATAAGTGGATACGCACTGGATTTACAGGCCTATCAGGCCGGACTGCATGGTGTGGCCATCCCGTGGCGTGAAAACGGGGAAGTACGGGCCAGTATCTGCCTGACGGGATCAGCGGCGCAGTTTCCCCGGCACCGGCTTGCACGCATGGCATGGATGATGATGCGGCATGCCGGATGCGCGCGGTTCAACAATGCTGAATAAACCTGTTTTCCCGGCCGCGGCATGTTCCCATGCCGGGGATGATGGTTATTGTGCGTTTTCCATTCGGAACAGCGGTTAATAGGACAGGTGCGATGAAATTATCTTCTGCAACACTCATGCTGAACGCTGCCCTGACCGAGGCGCAGCGACTTGGCGTCAGCGTGTGCATTTCCATCGTGGATGCCGCAGCATGGCCTGTGGCCTTCATGCGTATGGATGATGCCCCGCTGGGGGTCATAGATGTCAGCAACAAAAAGGCACGCACGGCAGTGCTTTTTCAGATGGACAGTGCAGATTTCGCAAAAATCGCCCACCCCGACGCTGGTGCATATACGCTGGAAAACACCAACGGTGGCCTGACCAGCTTTGGTGGCGGTCTGGTGCTCAGGGCGGCTGACGGTGTGCTTGTGGGGGCAATCGGCGTTTCTGGCGCCTCCACCGAGGATGACATCGCCATCGCCCGCGCCGCGGCCAATATCCTAACGGCCTGAATGGCCTTTGTCCGGGAACTCTCATGACGATTGAAACCGCACCGCCCAAGCCCATCAATGGGATTGTTGTCCCTCCCCGTGGCAGGACAGCGGCGCTGCTTACGCTGACATTCGGCACGTTCGTCGTTGGCACCGGGGAGTTTTCCATTATGGGAATGCTGCCCGAATTCGCATCGTCGCTTGGCCTTTCACCCGCTGATGCCGGATATGCCATCACTGCCTACGCGCTTGGCGTGGTGATTGGCGCGCCGCTCATCACCGTTCTGGGTGCGCGCCTGTCGCGGCGTGAACTGCTGTTGCTGTTATTGCTGCTGTTCTGTGCTGGCAATGTCCTGAGCATCCTCATGCCGACGCCTGGACTGGTGGAGGTCGCGCGGTTCATCACCGGCCTTCCCCATGGCGCACTGTTCGGGATTTCCGCACTGGTGGCGGCATCCATGGTTGAACGGTCCCGACGTGGCTGGGCGGTCGGGCGTATCCTGTCCGGCATCGCGATTGCCACGTTGCTTGGTGCACCATTTTCGACATTCGCCGCCGACCATATGGGCTGGCGCGTGGCGTACCTGATAATCGCCGTCCTTGGCTTCGTCGTCTTCCTTGGGGTCCTGCGCTATATTCCGGCTGACACACCCAACCGCGCCAATTCCCCCCTGCGGGAGGTCACGGCACTGGGTAACACGCAGGTGCTGCTGACACTGCTGACGGCGGCCATCGGGTTCGGGGGCATGTTCGCCATCTATACCTATCTGACCAGCGTGTTGCAGGATGTGACGCATGTGCCTGAATGGCTGGTCATGGTGTTCATGGTCGTCTGGGGTCTGGGCATGCTGGCCGGTGCGAATATCGGTGCATGGATCGTGGACCGTAACCTGGATCTTGCTGCAATTTTGGCACTGGCGGGCAGTGTCCTGGCCATGGTGGTCTTCCCGGTACTGCTGCATAACATCTATGGCTTGATGCTTGACGTCTTTCTTATTCCCGCGTTTGTCAATGCACTTGGTCCCGCGCTACAGACGCGCCTGATGGATTTCGCAGGGGATGCACAGACGCTTGCCGCCTCGCTCAATCACTCGGCCTTCAATATCGCCAACGCGCTGGGGGCCTCGCTCGGCAGTCAGCTTCTTGCGTGGCATTATGGGTATGGTGCACTTGGCATGGGGGGGGCAGTCCTTTCGCTTGGGGGGCTGCTTGTCTATCTTCTGGCGGTGGCAATCCTGAAGAAAAGCGGTATTGCCGAAGTCCGCGAACCGATCCTGTAGCCCTGTTATGTGGCCTGCCGCGTGGGGCAGGCCATGTTCCTGCCCCACACCCGCCCCCGGTTTCAGGTGATTGCACGCGGAGACAGCGTGCGTGCAAGTGCTGCTAGCGCATCGAGCTGACGGGCCAGAAACTCCCGCGTTGCGACATCGCGCAGTTCCAGCGTCTGTGCATCCACCTTGCCTGTCACCTGCCCGATCATTGCTTCGGGCCGGTTGAGCACATAGGCGTCGAGGAATACAAGACTCTGGCGCAGATGATATTGCGCCCGTGCGCCCCCGATCATTCCCGGGGACGCGGTTACAAGTGCCACGGGCTTGCCAGCCAGCGGTTGCGGCGACACACGCGACAGCCAGTCGATCGCATTTTTCAGAACACCGGGGACGGAGTAGTTATATTCAGGTGTCACGATCACCACGGCATCCGCTGTGGCGATCTGTTGCGCCATCGTCAGCACCGGGGCAGGGAATCCCTCTTCCTGTACATCCTGACTGTAATGCGGAAAGGTGCCGATGAAGCCAAGCGGAGTGATGGCAATCCCTTCCGGTGCGATCTCCGGCAGGGCACGTGCCACTGCTGCATTGAATGACGCCTTGCGCAGGCTGCCCAGAAGGGTAACAAAATGCAGGGGGCTGGTCGTGGTCATGCTGCTTCTCCATAAGGGTATGAGGGTTACAATCGGGTATCCGCGATACTGCCGCCCACGTTGCCCGGCCTGACGATAACATCACATATGGCGGGAGAGACTTGTTCAACATGGTGACATTAGCAGTCGCGGAAGGCGAATATCCGGCATTCCAGAGCTGGAAAGATGAATTTTCCGCCATTGCCCCGGATCTGGACATCATCTGGTGGGAAGATGCCCAGTGTATCCCTGACCGTGTGGATTACCTGCTTGTATGGAAGCCTGCGCATGGTGCTGTTGCGCGCTTCAGGAACCTCAAGGCGATATTGTGTGCGGGCGCGGGGGTGGATCATCTGCTGGCAGACCCGCACTGGCCCCATGACGTACCGCTTGTGCGCATGGGGGGCAGGGAAACGGCTGCCCTGATGGAGGAATATGTGACATGGGCGTGCCTGTCCCTTCTGCGCGAAACCCGTACATGGGCACGGCAGCAGGAACGCAGGATCTTCCATCGTAGGTTGGTGACGCGCACGGCTGCCACCACGACCGTCGGGATCATGGGGATGGGGCATCTGGGCGGGCATGTGGCACGGCGGCTGCATCACTTCGGGTTTAAGGTGCGCGGCTGGTCACGGACACGACGCGAGGTTCCGGGCATCAGATCATTTGCAGGGGCAGGCGAGCTGGGAGAATTCCTGTCGCAGGTCGATATCCTTGTCTCCCTCCTGCCCAACACGGCACAGACACGTGACATGATCGACGCAGCCCTGCTGTCGCGGCTGCCGCGCGGGGCCATGCTGGTGAATGCCGGGCGTGGGGAACAGGTGTGCGAGGTCTCCCTGCTTGCGGCACTTGATAATGGCCACCTTGCGGGGGCGGTGCTTGACGTTTTTCGGGAGGAACCCCTGCCGATGGCCTCCCGCCTGTGGGAGCATCCGATGGTGACGGTTACACCCCACGCCGCCTCTGAAGCATCCCGGACGGAGCAGGCTGCCTATCTGGCGGAAGTCATTCACGAAATCGAGCATGGTGTGCCCCCTGCCCTTCTCTATGATGCAGGACGTGGATATTAGGAATAGGATGGGCGGTACCTGATCGAAATGTTCCAAACCACATGATGACGAAAGATGCGCCAATGCAGAAGCGCCGCATGGGACTGGTGATGATGGGTCTTGTAATGGGGGTGGCCGCGTGCACCACCGCCCAGCCCGCGATCCAGGCGCAGATGACCGCCGGGCAACGTATCTATCGCGCACCGGGAACGGCGGATGACCCATGGGGGCCATATATCCAGCAGGCCGCCAGCCAGTTTTCCGTTCCACAGGCGTGGATACGTGCTGTCATGCAGCAGGAATCCGGTGGAAAACAGTATCTGGATGGGCAGTTGACCACATCAGGCGCGGGTGCAATGGGCCTGATGCAACTGATGCCCGAGACCTATGCCGACATGCAGGCACAATACGGGCTTGGTGGTGATCCATATGACCCCCATGATAACATCATGGCAGGCACAGCCTATATCCGGCAGATGTATGACCGTTTTGGCGCCCCTGACTTTCTGGCTGCCTATAATGCTGGTCCGGATCGGGTGGAGGAATGGCGCCGCAATGGTGCGCCGTTGCCTGATGAAACCGTGCAATATGTGGCGGCCATCACGCCCAGTCTGGGAATCGATGCATCCCCCCTTCGCGCCCCCACCCTGCTGGCACGGGCGGATGGGGTGAACCCGGATGCCGCCTATGTGCCCCCAGTCAATGCTTCTCCGGTCAATGCTTCTACTGACACGGCGTCTTCCACTACTTCCGAGCCTATCAGGATGGCAGCATCCCTGTCACGGACGGCGGATGGCTGCCTGCGTAATGCCGATGCTGCCTATGACCCGGCGGCGCCCTGTCTGATGGATCAGGATACACCGCATGATGATGGGGGGAGTGCGCCCTCAATGACGGCCGGTGCCATCGCGATTGCCGACAGCGCCCCCCTGCCGGATACACAGACGTCATCTGCACCATCATCCCCCATACTTCATGCCGCAAGCTATATACCCGCCCCGACGGGGCAGTGGGCGGTGCAGATCGGCGCATTTTCCACGGATGTGGAGGCACGTCAGGCCCTTGATACGACACGCCAGATCATCGGGACCGGACGTGTGCCTCTGGCCACCATGGTCATGCCGGTTCCGGTTGCTGGTGGCACGCTTTATCGTGCCCGTTTCGTCGGGTTTGCCGCCGACGATGCATTGCGGGCGTGCCAGACATTACATGCGCATGCCATGGCATGCCTGACTGTGCCCGCACATGCATGATATACTATCATTGGTATCGGGAACATCCTGCATGCGCCCGGGCCCCCATCATGACAGACAAGGATATGACGTGACGATAACACGCACAGCGGCAATGACCGTGTTTCTCCCCTTGCTTCTCGGTGCATGCCACCACCACAGGACACCTGCCCTCATGACACATCAGGACCCATCACATGTCCAGTCGATCGGCATGCCCAATCCCGCATCCGCACATTGCATCAAAATCGGCGGGCGGTTGGAAATCCGTAACGATGCGGATGGTGCAGTCGGTATCTGCCATTTGCCTGATGGCACGAAAATGGAGGAATGGGCGCTGTTCCGCAGGGATATGGGCAAACGGTAGCCAGTAGCTGTTTTGTGATATGGATCATGCGTCATCATCCCTTTTTCCCGATGTCGCATGTCCCATATCGGATGTGCCGGGCAATGTTCGTTCCGGCATGGAGGTTGCCATGACAATGGGAACACAATACCGCCCCACGCCAGAGCCGGAAATGCATCCCGGTCGCAATGCCATGGACTGGCTTGGAATTGGCATTGTTGTGCTTACACTGGCGCTGTGGGGCGCGCTGATGGTGCTGTAGGCACCGCGAAGTCCTTTAATATTGTTCGTGCAATATGTCTTCCCACACTCGGGAGGGTTGGATGTCCATGTACCTGCGCCAAACCGCATATAATAACATCCCACGACTGCGTGGGCCGAACCGTTGGGATATCGTTGGTCCCACCCTGCTTGCCGTCGCTTTTGCCCTGTCAACGGCATTGATTTTTCTTGAATGACAGGGAACATGGGAACACGAAACCCGGTCAATCAATAAAGCCGGGTTTCGTGCCCCAATCTGTCGGCAGGTTACGGGGCCGGATTGGAATGAATCTGGTGAATGGCGTTGATCTTTCCTTCCAGCTCCGGGGACATGCTTATTTCCGTCGATCCCAGAATTGTCTTAAGCTGTTCAATACTCGTGGCGCCAATAATGTTGGATGTCACAAATGGGCGCGACGTTACAAAAGCAACAGCCAGTTGTACCGGGTCCAGCCCCAGTTCATGGGCGAGGTCGATGTAAGCGCGGATTGCAGCATCCACACCAGGTTTTTCATAACGTTGCCCACGATTGAACAAGGTGGTGCGTGCCCCCTCAGGCCGGGCGCCATCGAGGTATTTTCCCGTCAAATAGCCCTGCGCCAGGGGGGAATAGGCCAGCAGGCCCACCTTCTCCCGCATGGCGATTTCAGCAAGGCCCGTCTCAAAAGTACGATTAATCAGGTTATATGCATTCTGGATTGATGCGACACGTGGCGCACCGGTTTTCGCGCATGCCAGATATTGCGACACTCCCCATGCCGTTTCATTGGACACACCGACATGTCGGATTTTCCCTTCATTGACCAAATCCCCCAATACGCCAAGCGTATCGGCAATGGGAACTTCGTCCGGATCGGGGGGGGCCGTAAAAGTCGTCCCCCCTTCGCCGAACAAGCCAATGCGACGATCTGGCCAATGTAGCTGGTAAAGGTCGATGTAATCTGTTCCAAGGCGACGCAGGGAGCCTTCTATCGCGTAACGGATCTGTTGTGGGCTCAACCGGGTTTCTTCTCCGCCGGGTCGGAACCATGGCATCGTACTGCGCCCCACCACCTTGGTTGCGAGGATGACCCGGTCGCGGCCACCACGGGCCCTGAGCCAGCTTCCGACAATCGTCTCCGTGGCGCCATAGGTTTCAGCACGGGGCGGAATGGAATAAAGTTCGGCAGTATCAATGAAATTGATGCCATGTTCCAGCGCAAGGTCAAGCTGTGCATGACCTTGCGCTTCTGTATTTTGCTGTCCGAATGTCATTGTGCCCAGGCAGATTTCACTGACCATGATGCCTGTACGGCCAAGTTCTCTTCGTTTCATCCTAAAATCCATCGCTTGAAGCAGCACATGACTGCCGGGGACGCCGGTGCGGCGCATCGGAAACAAGTGTGGCAAGGGATTTCATATGGTGCAACCATCCCCGAAATCATTGAAAGCGGGCGATGATTGCATTGCACCTGCGTGTAACGCCTGTCTGGACATATTGTGTATGCATATTGGAAATTGCGTATCGAAAGGACATTGGTCCCTTCATGGAGGTAAGATACATACGCCCCCCCAATGCAGGCCACGCATAACCCCAGACATGCTGTCTTTTATGCCTGGTTTCTTCTGTTACATGATGTCCGACGTCTCTGCTGCCCTGCAAAGGAAGGCTTGACAGATATTTTTTCCTACATTCCAATCCTGTCTTTATCCTGAATGCGGCATAGGAAATCCCGACAGATGTTTCGATCGACCTGTCTCGTTACGATATCGTTCTGGTCACTTCTGCAGGTGGCGCATGCGGCGCAGGAACCTGCTGGCGCCGTATTCCACATTACCCCAGGCCGCCCCGTGCCGGAACTGATGGATTATGCCCTGAAAGCCACTCCCCCTGCACCCTCAGCGCAGGAAAAGAAACCCGACCTTGTCGATCTTTCCAGCCTGTCGCCGCTTTTCCATTTTGACGTACGTTATGCCACAACACGGAATTTCCTTAGCTATCCCGTTTATTCCTCATCCCATGCGTATTTGGAACGTCCCGCGGCACAAGCACTGGTACGGGTACAGCGCGCCCTGCATTCACAAGGTTACGGTTTGCTGATTTATGATGCATATCGACCGTGGTACGTCACGAAACTCTTTTGGGATGCAACGCCTCCCGACAAACACCAGTTTGTGGCCGATCCTGCGGTGGGGTCTATGCACAACCGGGGATGCGCGGTTGACCTGACGCTTTATGAACTGAAATCCGGCCTTCCGGTGTCCATGCCCAGCGGGTTTGATGAAATGACCCCGCGTGCCTATGCCGATTATACCGGTGGTACACAACAAGAGCGGAAAAGCCGGGAAATCCTGCGTCAGGCCATGGCACGGGAAGGTTTCACACAGCTTCCAGAAGAATGGTGGCATTTTGATTACAAGGATTGGCGGGATTATCCGATACAGAATCTCCGTTTCGAGGACATCCCCCCTGTTGTGAAACGCACAGCGGCACCATAAATACACAATATAAAACCCGACATTAATTCACATATAGATAGTTTAAAACTAAAATATTTATAAAAAACTATAAGTTATTCATAAATTTTATTATTTTGTTTTCCAACAATATATATTATAAAATATTATTTAAATAATATAAAAACGATGACTTCTTCATGCAGAAAATTTTAAATACTCACCTATACATCTTTACGGGGTGGCCTTACATTGGTCGCAGCTCCCCCCAGGAGATCAGTTCGCTGGTACAATCGTCATGTTCAATCTGGCACTCGATCAAGGGCGGCCCTTCATGGTTCTTCAATGCCTACGCAATTGCATTGGTCAGTTCCCCACCTGTCGTCACACGTAGACCAAGCCCTTTTCCATCTTCCGTATTGAAGGCGGTCATCAACCAGACGAGGATATGATTCAAGACCTCCAATCCCGACCTTCACGGATCCACCGGTAGAAATTCTCTGTACCTGCATGATCGTGAAGGGGAAAATGATCTGGCAGTTACTGCCACTGGCACCCAGTCGTGACAATATCAAATGGCCTCAACGATCTGCTGCAGGTTTGTGCACGGGGAGCAGTCCAACCGCCCCTCCTTCGCAGTATCAGGGGGTAATCAGGGCCCACAGTGCATCACACAGTTCACTTACATATTTCCTGATTGTCCCGACGATACTGCGCGCAGATGGTTTCAGTCGAAGCCATCATGATCTCATCAGGTTATCGCAAACCCATGGATCATACCGTGCAAAAATCACCCGATTCATTTTCCATCAGTTGCTGAACTGTGTCAGCGCCAATCCGACCGTGGACCGTAATGGACAGGTGTCGTTGCCGAGGTTGCTTACACTTATTATATTGGCGGTGACGATGCTACTACGATTGTATCAAAGCTGTTTGGGAGCAGATATTTGAAAAGTAATGACAGAACACTCTGGCGTTGCCTTTATCTCAAAGGCAATATCCTTCAAATATGCTGATAAAAGATTTCCTACTGTCAGCGCAAGGCATCTTCCACCAGTTCCTCCAACGACATTCCCACCCCTTCGCTGGCAAGCAGCCTATCAAGGAACCCATCGATTGCCAGCACGGCCAAGCCATGTACACGTCCCCACAGGGCGGCACGTGTTCCCGCGCATGTGTGTGATGCCTGCCGTTCCTGCATCCCCTCAATCACCTGTGTCAGCATGGCTGATGTCCGGCTTGACGCCAGGGCTAGTGCAGGTGTGCTGCGATCAATGGCGTCACTGCGAAACATAAGGGTAAACAGACCGGGGTTGAGAATGGCAAAGCGCACATATGCCATTCCCGTTGCATGCACCCCTTTTTCCAACACCGGGGAAAGCGTTGCGGCCAGTTCTTCATATCCCATGCCTGCAAGCGCACTTAGAAGGCCGGTCAGGTTACCAAAATGCGGTGTTGCGGCTGCTGAAGACACACCCGCATGCCGCGTGATGGCGCGTAGCCCAAGAGCAGCAATGCCCTGTTCCTCCAGCAAATGACGTGCAGAATTCAGCAAAGCCGCACGCAAGTTGCCATGATGATAGGCTTTCCTGCTTCCGCCTTTCCGCCTTGGCGCAGGGCACGGCAAAGCCAATATCATATGATCGTGGGAACTTGACACCTGCTTGCCCTGATGGTCATTCTTTACAGTGTTAAGTTTAAGCCCGCATGGTGGTCAAGCAAAAAGCAGGCTGCCTTATGGAAAGGATTCCGCGTGCGTTTTCCCAGCCCTGTCCGCACCCTGACCTGTTTTGCCGCAGGCCTATGCCTTGTCGCCCTGCCATCCATCGTTCACGCAGCGCCCATCATGCATGAAAGCAGGCCGGGACAACTTACTGCCACGGCCTCGCTGCCTGAAGCATTCGGCCTGCCGGATGCGGGACGTGCCATGCGCATTACCTACCTTTCCACAAACGGCATTACTGGCAATGGGCTGGTACCTGTTACGGCCGAAGTGATCCTTCCCCCCGGTAAGCCCCCAAAGGGAGGGTGGCCTATCGTTGCATGGGCACATGGCACTGTGGGGGTTGCGGATCATTGCGCCCCATCCTCCAATCCATGGACGGATCGTAACAAGCAGTACCTGTCGACCTGGATGAAGCGCGGATTTGCTGTCGTAGGTACCGATTATCAGGGGCTGGGCACACCAGGCACGCATGCTTATCTGGATACGCGGGTTGAGGCGTACAGCCTGCTTGATGGGGTTCGCGCTGCCCTGTCCTCCACCCCGGAACTACGTAACAGGGTCATGATTGTCGGACAGTCGCAAGGCGGTGGCGCCGCATTTGCATCTGCGGCATTTGCCCCCACTTATGCCCCCGACATCGATATTCGTGGTACGGTGGCGACCGGCGTGCCGTATCTTACGCCGGAATTGTTGAAACAGCTCATGACGACTTCCGCCACACGGCAGCAGGGCGCGACGTTTGACCCTCTTATGGTCTATACCCTTTATCTCGCACAGGGACTGGCTGGTTATGACCCCGCCTTCCGACCACAAGATGCCTTCACCACAAAGGCCCTGCCCGCCTATCAGGCCGCGAGTGACCTGTGCGTGCATGAACTGACCGACCAGGTGAAGGCTGAGGGCCTGACGTTCGGTAACTCGCTTACACCGAATTTTGCAAAGGTCCTGGCCCCGGCACTCGCTGCGATGGCATATCCTACCATGAAACTGAATCAACCCTTGTTCATAGGCACAGGTGAACTGGACCGCGATGTTCCGCCACCGTTGCAGTTCGGCCTTGTCAAGGCTGCGTGTGCGGCAGGAACAATCGTGCAGGCACATCTTTACAAGGGACTGGACCACAGCCAAACGGTCAATGCCTCCCTGCCGGATTCAGCCGCGTTTACGCAGGCGGTCATGGCAGGAAAACCCGTAACGCCACACTGCACGCCCACCGCGCAGTGATTATGCGTAAACAGCCCGACAGACCACATCACATTTATCGTGGGCACATGCATATGTTCTGGTGAACAGCTATTTCCCATTCCCGAATGCAGCACTGCTCCCCACCGGCCATATGCTTGATGGGGAGCAGGTCAAAGCACTGGTCCGACCATCGCCAGGATATTGTTCCACAGCACCCGATGGATCGGCCAATGTATCACATCATCAAGCGTCACGCGTGCGGCCGCAGTGGTATAGCTTTGCTGCCTTTCGTATATGGCCGCCGTAAAATCCCGATCCACCAGCAGGATATTATTTTCAAAATTAAGGTCGAAGCTACGCCGATCCAGATTTGCCGATCCGATCATGGTCATATGGCCATCTACCGTAAGTGCCTTGGTATGCAACAGGCCGTGGGGATATTCATGGATCATGACGCCGGCCTCCAGCAGTTCACGATAATAACTGCGGCTGGCACCCGCGACGATCCATGAATCATTACGACGCGGTAGGGTCAGGACCGTTTTTACACCCCGCCGCGCCGCCGCGCATAGGGCGGCCTGTATCGGTTCATCCGGAACATAATACGGCGTGGTGATCGTCAGTTCCCGCGCCGCTGCATTCATGAGCGAGACGAATACCTCAGGCATTGCCGCATAACGGACTGCGGCACTTGTGCCAATGACCTGCGCGACGAATCCTTCTTCCACCGCCATGGGAGGCGGAGCAAGGAGAGGTGTCAGATCCTCGTCCGTATGGGCGATCCAGTCCGTCGCGAAAAGATGCTGGTTCTGAAGCACGACGGGACCTTCGAAACGTGCGACAAGATCCACCCACGGTGCAAAGCGGGCCTTGACCCGGAATTCTGGATCGGCGCAATTCTGGCTTCCGCAATAGGTGATCCGGTTGTCAATCACGACAATCTTGCGATGGTTTCGCATGTCGAAACGTCCCCGGAAAGGACGCTGCAAAAGATTTCCGATCGGCAATGCGCGCACAACCCGCACCCCGGCCGCACGCATATCCCCCCAGTGGTGGCTGTGTATCAATCGCCGTGATCCAAGATCATCGGCCATCACACGGCAGACAACCCCACGAATGGCCGCACGTTTAAGGGCCTCGACAACTTTCATACCATTATTATCAGACAACCAGATATAAAAGCTGATATGGACATGTGCGCCTGCGGCATCGATATCGGCAACCATAGCCGTGATCGCAGCATCGGAATCCGACATCAGCCTAGCCCGGTTACCACCGGCGGGAGGATAGCCACTGATCGACTGCCCCACCCGGAACAGGGGTGCAAGGCGGGGCGGAAGGCCGAAATCATGTTCGGCGTCAATGAGGGCATCATTCTTTTTTCCCGGAACCGGCAGATCCCGGATTGCTTTGTGGATACGCTGGACAATCCGCCAGTTGAGGTGCGTTTCACCCAGCAGCAGGTACGTAACCATCCCCAGAACAGGCAGCGATCCGATAATCGCAACCCACGCCACACGTGACGCTGGCTGACGATGGGGTCTTAACAGCACCCTTCCAATAAACAGTAACTGACACCCAAGGGTCGTCGCACCAACCCAACCCCACCCCATATCGTTCGCCCCGCCCTGATCCGGTAACGCCTAAAGCCGCATGAAATGGTATCGCGTGCATGGCGTATGGGCAATATTGACCTTTAACCTCCTGCTTTTCCTATAGATATCAGGCCTTCTGTATTCTTGGGTATCCACGCTCCACAGCGAAGCTGGCATAAGTTGATAATTTGCCATCACGTTGCGTGACCTTGTCGAGCACCTTAAGGTCGGCATGCCAGACATCACGTCCGACATCGCACAGCACATAGCCACGCTGGTCCGTCGTTGCCATAAGCTGCGGGTTCTCACGCCGGACCGAACGACTGAAACTGTCGTTATCCCCGCCCCCATCCGAACCCGACGATATGGATGTCGCAAGAAATTCCACCGATACCGGGCTGGAATCATTTCCATCAAGAAGCAGGTTCCCGGCGAAGTGACGATGTGCATCTCCCGTCACGTTTACTACATTCCCGGGGCAGTTCTGCCTGATGAACTGCAACAGGCGATTGCGGCTGTACATATATCCAGACCATTGATCCATGCTGTACAGCAACGCGCCATGATCGGATTTGCGAAAGGCAAGATTCATCATCATGACCTGATGGGCCAGCAGGTTCCACCTCGCATCTGAATGGGCAAGGCCATTGAACAGCCATTGTTCCTGCTCCCGTCCCATCATTGTCCGATCTGATGACCAGACATCCTTCCCTTGTGCGGCGAACTGATCCCCATATGCCTGGTCACTGCGATACTGCCGTGTATCAAGCACGAATATATTCATCAGGTCGCCATAACGCAGGCTGCGGTATATCTGCATATGATTACCATCGGGCAGCGAAGTCAGGCGCAGTGGCATATGTTCATAATAGGCCTGCATGGCCGATGCCCGGCGCAGTCGGAATATATCCGGTGGTGTGCCGTCCTGATCACTGTCCCCGGCCCAGTTATTATCGACTTCATGGTCATCAGACGTGACGATCCAAGGTACTGCGGCATGGGCCGCCTGCAGGTCTGCGTCCGCCTTATACTGTGCATAACGGCGACGATATTCATCAAGGGAGTAACATTCAGGTCCAAGATGACGGCGCAATGCCTGAAACGATGTGCTGTTCGGCGTTATGCCGACCTTGCTACCGCCACTTTCATAAATATAGTCACCATAATGGAACACGAAATCTATTGGTTCGTTCGCAATATTACGCCAGGCAGTATAATATCCCTTTTCATAATGTTGACATCCTGCGGCGGCGAACCTTACGCGCGCGGGGGATGCATCGGGTTGTGGGAATGTATGGCTGCGTCCGATCGTGCTGTCGTAACCGGCAATGCGGAAGCGATACCAGTATGGTCGGTCAGATTTCAGGCCTGTCACTTCCACATGCACCGAATGCCCCAGTTCGGGATGGGCAAGAGCCTGCCCCCGACGCACGATATGCGAAAGAGCCTCATTTTCACCTACTTCCCATATTACCAGCATCGGGCGGTTATTATCCATACCCGCGTCAAGCGAAAGTGGCGCAGGCGCAAGACGTGTCCAGATTACAAAACCATCTGATGAAGGATCGCCTGATGCGACGCCAAGTTGAAAAGGTGATATATCAAATTTCGGATTTTTATCGAGGTTAACTGGAGTAGCAGCCTTCAAGGCCCTGATCCGCGTAGAAAGCAGCAATCCTGTGCCCAAGCCTGCCAAAACCTGCCTGCGTTTTAGAAATACCATGAAAATCCCTTT
Source organism: Novacetimonas hansenii (assembly GCF_014843995.1). NCBI lineage: Bacteria > Pseudomonadati > Pseudomonadota > Alphaproteobacteria > Acetobacterales > Acetobacteraceae > Novacetimonas > Novacetimonas hansenii. Next base: position 2,016,719 of record NZ_CP062147.1, read on the forward strand.
CTGGATCTGAATATAAAATACAGATTTCTGCTCTGCCTGCCTTTGCTCCCAGATCCAGAATGCCTTGACCCGATCATTGAAGATCCTCCCTTACATTATGTAAAATCGTCAGGGGCCCTTGTGTGATATTTTTATGAATTTATATTGATATTAATATATGTGCTTATAACAAATATTAATATGGTATTTTATAAAATATATTTATATTTTAGTCATATTATAAATAAATAATTTCATTAATACTTTTTATATTGTGTGAGAGAACGAATATATTTCTTGGAGATTGTTTTAAAATAAACCATTGATAAAATAAGAAAATTTTGCGATTGCCGTTTTTTTGAAAAAGGCAACGTCTTCCAAAAATTTCTAGGAAACATTCACAAAAAAAACCTTGATATTTTCTTGATATTATTTATTCAAACTTTTGAAATAATCTCTGAAATTATAAATCAGAAAGTGATCTGATTGATTTTTCGCAGGACTCTACGGATATGGGCGATCATCAACCACGCGTGGGATAATGATATTGTTGCCTCGACATCCTTCGTAAGGCGACGGCAGCGTCCAAGCCATGCAAAGCTACGCTCCACAATCCAGCGTTTGGGCAGGACGACGAAGCCTTCGGCCCGATCGCTACATTTGACGACCTCGATCGTACATCGGCCGAGTTCAACCCACGCACCACACAATTTCTTGCCAGCATATCCCCCATCATCGATCAGATAGCGAAGCCAGGGAAATTAAGGACCTGATTCGGGCCGCGACCCGCGGCGCGCCGTCGCGGTCCTGGATGTCGGCAGGATGCACTATCGGGCACGGTTCTCGGCGGTCCACATCAGCAACTCCTTCAAATCAGGCGCGCTGACAGAAAATCATAAACGATTCCAATCATTCAGCATGTTCTTGGACGGACACATAAGAGCGCAATCAATCTGAAATTGAAAAACCTGAATATCAAAAAAGGCCCCGGTTAAACCGGAGCCTTCCTTGGGGTTTTATTGATCTGATCAAGTCAGGCCTTTCGGGATGACAGGCAGGATCAGTTGGAACTGGAGTTTGAGTTTGAATCTGAGTTGCCATTCCGGTTCCAGTCACCACCGTTACGATCACCGCCGCCATGACCGCCCCAGCCACCGTTCTGGTTGCCGTTATTCTGGCCGCCACCATTCTGGTTCTCGCCATTGCCGTGACCGCCACGACCGCCCCAGCCGCCGTTCTGGTTGCCGCTATTCTGGCTGCCACCATTCTGGTTCTCGCCATTGCCGTGGCCACCGCGACCGCCCCAGCCGCCGTTCTGGTTGCCGCTATTCTGGCCGCCACCATTCTGGTTCTCACCATTGCCGTGACCACCACGACCGCCCCAGCCGCCGTTCTGGTTGTCGCCATCCTGACCGCCACCATTCTGGTTTTCACTACCATGATGATGACCATGGCGCCCGTCCTCGGCATGGGCAACCATCGGTACAGAGGCACCAAGAGCCAATGCGAATAAAATCGAGCGTTTCATAATGTCTCCTATAATCTGACCATCAAGAGATTGTCCCGCATGCTTTCAAATGTAAGCCCCAACAATGTTACAAATAGAATCAAGGAGAAGAAGAAGGATATGTCCTTCATATGGCGAATCGCAATAATAATACAAAATGTAACATGTATTATATATGAATAAATCTCCTGGTCTTTATTATATATTCATGAAATACATAAAACATATTTGATATTTATGGATGTTAAATTATCATTAAAAGTAAATGTGGCATGGAAACAGAAAAAGAGCCATTAGCGAACAATTTTTTCATAATTCAAAATATTCCCTATGAAATTGGAAATTTGCACAATTTATAAGTAATGTTTCGAATGTATAATTATTCCTGTTATTTTATCATAAACAGGGATTATGAATGTGAACGATTTTTGATGGTTTTGTTTATCTGCCTGCATTCCGTATCTTGTCATCATCCACCACCTGCCTATGCTGGCAGGACATGCATGATCATGCGAATACAACCTGCAAGGGAGTTTCAGACAGTTGGCAACACCTCAACCTATTGATACCAAACTGACCCAAGCGGCTGTATTTCTTGTTGTCCGCCTGAATGATGACATATCTGTCAACAATCAGGTGCGAGATCTGCTTGGGGATATTTCCTCCCTGGTACGTGGTGTCGGTTTCCGGGTGCCTGACGGCAGGTTAAGCTGCATCACAGGTGTTGGGTCTGATGCCTGGGATCGCCTTTTCGGCCTGCCCCGCCCAAGGGAACTGCACCCGTTTCAGGAAATCCGTGGCGTGCATCATGCGCCCGCCACCGCCGGGGACCTGCTATTCCATGTCCGTGCAACACGCATGGATCTTTGCTTTGAACTTGCGACAGCAATCGTCAGTAGGCTGGATGGTGCCGCAGGTGTTGTTGATGAAGTGCATGGTTTCAAATATTTCGATGAGCGTGACCTGCTTGGCTTTGTCGATGGAACAGAGAATCCTTCGGGGCAGGCAGCGCTTGAATCCACGCTGATTGGTGATGAGGACCCTGAATTCGCTGGTGGTAGTTATGTGATTGTCCAGAAATACCTGCATGATCTGAAAAAATGGGATGCCATTCCCACAGAGGTTCAGGAACATATCATCGGTCGTCGAAAGGTGTCGGATATCGAACTGCCCGATACCGCCAAACCCAGCTATGCCCACAATGTCCTCACCAATATCGAGGAAAACGGACAGCAGCTTCAGATCGTGCGTGACAACATGCCTTTTGGCGAAGTTGGCAAGGGAGAGTTTGGCACTTACTTCATCGGTTATGCGTGTTCGCCCGCACGGACAGAGCAGATGCTGCAAAACATGTTCATCGGAAAACCACCGGGTAATTATGACAGGTTGCTTGATGTCAGTACGGCGGTGACAGGAACCCTGTTCTTCATCCCGACAGGCGATTTCCTCGACAATGCGCCAAATATCCCGGCAGACAATATATCTGCCGCCTCTCCTGCCACTCCTCCCCTTACGGAGCCAAGGCCCGGCTCTCTTGGTATCGGATCATTAAAATAAGGAATTCCTGACATGAATAATCTTCATCGGCACCTTGCCCCCATCTCCAGCAGCGCATGGGCACAGATTGAGGAAGAGGCAGCCCGCACTATCCGGCGGCATCTGGCAGGACGTCGCATTGTTGATACGTCAGAGCCGAAAGGCGAGGCTTTCTCTGGCGTCGGGACGGGACGCACGCGTCAGATCACCTCCCCTGGCGAAGGTATAGAAGTCACGCAGCGTGAAGTCCTGCCACTGGTAGAATTGCGCGTCCCCTTTACCCTGTCACGCACTGAAATTGATGCCGTGGAGCGCGGCTCTCTTGATTCCGACTGGCAGCCGGTCAAGGACGCCGCACGCAAAATCGCGTTCGCTGAAGACCGCGCCATTTTCGATGGATATGCCGCCGCCGCAATGCAGGGCATCCGTCAAAGCACGTCCAATACCCATCTCAAGCTACCTGTATCCGCAAAGGATTATCCCCGTGTTATTGCCGATGCCCTTGGTGCATTACGTCTGGCTGGGGTAAATGGGCCTTATTCGATTGTCCTTGGCACAAAAGCCTATGAAGTCATCAGTAGCGGCGATGACGAGGGCTATCCTGTCCGCAAGCATATTGAAAGCCTGATTGATGGGAAATTGATCTGGGCCCCAGCTATCGAGGGGGCTTTTGTGGTCTCTACACGTGGCGGTGATCTGGCCCTTGATATCGGACAGGATTTTTCAATCGGTTATCTGGCGCATACGGCGCAGACAGTTGACCTCTACCTGCAGGAAAGCTTTGTGTTCCGTGCACTTACCAGTGAGGCAACTGTCGTCCTTGACCCCACCACCAATGAGACAGACCTGGCAAAAGAACCTGCCTGATTTCTGCGGCAGCATGATATTACGTCTGTCAGGCACAGGTTCGTAAACCTGACAGACAGGCCAGAACCATGGATAAAGGACATAAAGATGGACAATCCACTTCAAGATTCCCCGCAAAAGGAAGCCCGGATCCTCGCCAAGGCAAAGGAACTGTGGATTGCTGATGGCAAGCCCGGATGTGGGCCCGAAGCCTATAGGGAAAACGCCTCTGAACTGATCGGGATAGAAAATAACCCTGATGCAGGACAGATTCCGGTGGCCTCTTCCGTCCCGCTTGATGCCAATGGACAGCCGATAGAGCCGGCATGGATAGAAGAAAACCTGGGTAATCCCGGGGGAAGCATGAATGAACTTGATGATAAACAGGAAGTCCCATTTGCGACGCGCAAAGAAGAGAAAGACGCCCTGAACAATTAATATTATTTCCCAAATGTGAGGGCATCGGGGAATTCCAGAAATTATAGAGCAATAAAAATTCTGACGCCGCCCTTTTAAAAGGCGGCGTTTTTAGATTCATACAGTTCTAATTATAGAAGTGAGTGTTTGAAAATTTTAACTCTAGCATTATGTCTGGTTTATTTTTACAAATTCAAACTCCATGAATTTCAAAAGATACGTGAATATATCGATATATTATTGTAATATTATCAGGAATTATTTTTATTTTGCAAACGCACGTTTCAGCGCGGAAAAATATGAATTTTTGAATATTTTACTCAATGGTGCTTCCGGAATAAAAACGTCAAACACATGATAGGCACCAGGAATGACACAAACTTCCGTTGGGACACCTACTGCCATAAGGCGTTTTGCATATTCAAGATCTTCGTCAAGGAACAGGTCCAGAGATCCAACACCAATATACGCTGGTGGCAGGCCATGCAGATCTGCCGCACGAAATGCCGCAGCATATTCCGAAACACCGGCACTACCTGGTGCCTGACCCAGATAGGCATTCCAGGCATAATGGTTGGCAGAACGAGTCCAGATATATTTACCCAGTTCAGGGGATGACATGACAGTCGTACCCGTCCGGTCATCAAGCATCGGATAAATCAACAACTGAAAACACACAGGCACCTCTGCACGATCCCGTGCCATCAGGGCAAGGCATGCCGTCAGCCCCCCACCCGCGCTGTCTCCCCCGATCGCGATGCGCGCCCGATCAACCGACAGTTTGTCAGCATTTGCATGCGTCCATTTTAATACAGCATAACAGTCTTCTATGGCAGCAGGATACGGTGCTTCAGGGGCAAGGCGATAGTCCACGGAAACAATGACAATACCCAGTTCATTTACAAGGTTCCGGCATCGCGCATCATCCACTTCGGGCGTGCCGCTGACGATACCGCCACTGTGAATATAAACCAGCACGGGGATATTTTCGTCCCTTTCCCGTGGGGTATAGATAACCACGGGAACCTGTGGTGCCCCCACAGGTCCAGGCACAGTGCGCGTTTCAACATCTACATCCGTATATGAAGGCACCTCGACCGTACGGATGGCGGCAATGAATGCCTCTCTTGTCTGCAAAAGGGTCTGGTCACACAGCCCGTCAAACGACGGCAGAACTTTCAGGGCAGCACGGAATTCAGGGGCGACGGGATTGTGGGGCATGGGGATTTTCCTCCGTTATCTATCGCTACGATAAAACGTACTTCCCACACCGACATCATCACAAGCCACTGATTGAACAGAAGTTGTTCATGTATTTTTCCGCTATGACAGCGACATACAGAAATAGCGGCTTCCACATTTCAGAAGCCGCTATTCATCAATTTCCCCGTATGGAAATGGGGTATACTACATGACGCAGTGCCCTACTTCAGGACTTTTGCGTGGATGCGGCATAAATCTGGTTGATAGCCGTTGAAAGAGCCGCATCGAACTGTGCGTCTGTCATGGTATAGCGCAATTCCTCAAGCAACGCGCGGGAGAAGCTTGCAATCATGCCATGGTTTTCCGCCAAACGCTGACAGGCTTCATCGCGTGAGTATCCACCGGACAGGGCCACAACACGCTGCACACGGGGATGTTTCACCAGGTCAAGGTAAAGGTCGGGTTTTTCCGGGATTGAAACCTTGATCATGACCTGATAATCGCCCGGCAAGGCATCAAGACCACGATGTAGTTCATTATGCAACAGTGTTTCGGCCCCAGCCTTATCCGGGCTCTTGATCAGGACTTCGGGCTCCAGAATGGGAACAAGCCCTCGTTCCGCGATTTGCTGCGCCAAGGTAAACTGTTGTTTCACAATCGCCTCCACCCCGCGGCGTTCGGCAAGGTGAATGACAGAACGGGCTTTGGTGCCGTATATGCCCTTCTTTGTTGCTTGCTCAAGGAGTGCGTCAAGATCCGGGATCGGCTTCATCAACTGCACGCCGCCGGCTTCGGCTTCCAGCCCCTTGTCCACCTTCAGAAATGGCACGACACCGCGGTCCTTCCACAAGAAGGCCGGAACCGGTGTATCCTTTACCGACCCATTCATTGTCTGTTCAAAGAGAATGGCAGCAAGGATTTTTTTTCCCGTGAAAGACGGAGCCGTCACGACCCTGACCCGCATTTCATGCATGAGGGCAAACATTTGGGCGTCAGTGCTATAGGCGCTGTCGGCAATGCCATAATGGCGTAACGCACCCGGCGTGGAGCCGCCGCTCTGGTCCAGGGCCGCGATGAAACCCGCATTTTCAGACATGTTTTTACGCATCTGGGCGATTGACATAGCTATCTGTACCTCCTGTTTTCAATATTCATATACCATCAGGATGATATTTTGAATGTCATATATAATTGTCTTCCTGTCCGCATCTTTCAGTCCCAGAGATGCGATTGCAACTTGGCCTCTTTCCCATATCCCCAAAATACCCTGTCCAGCATAAACCATAGACAGGACCGCCTTTCCGGGTCGGTCCTGTCTTTCAAATCAGTCCATAGCGTTCCAATAAATCGCCAATTTCTGTTCCTGTGACCAGATGGCGTACCACACCCGACGCCGGGACTTTTCTGCCATCGCGCAATTCCGCTGCCGCCTGCAGCAGCATGCGCACATCATAAATGCTACTAAAAACTTCCGGTACGGCGCGATCAATATCGAGGAGCGTATAAACCGCCTCCATCGCGGTACGAACAGAATATTCCGTGGTAAATACAGTATCACGTGGTGTTTCTGCAAACTGTCCCAAAAAGGCAAGGTTGACACTGCCTTGTGGCACCACCTGCGGTCGATCTCCACTGGAACGCGGCATAAACTGCGCCGTAATGAATGGCATCATGCATGGACGTGTCAGGGCGCCTGTTGCCGCCATGTCATCAATCTCTTCATCCGGCACGCCCATGTGAAACAGCCATTCGCGGGTAATCTCCTCCCCCGTGCATTCCTGCATCGGCTTCTTTACGTAATTCCCAGGTACATCGCTGAACAGGCCATAAAGCCACGCCACCATCTGCCCTTCTGGCTGGCCTTTGAAGTGTGGCTGGCGGCTGACGACCCAACTCATAAGCCATGCGGAATCTGCGATGGTAACTGGCCCCCCTGTCACGGTGCGACCGGAAAAAGGGTCACGACCCGTGATTTTGTACACAAGGGCAGGAATACGCGCATCCAGCGTCGTAACGGTTGCGGACTCCCACCGGGATTTCATGGTATCTCCACAAAATACGTCTGGCCGACCAAATGCCGGATCCTGTTGCGCGATATTACGCCATAGCTGCCATGTCCCGCCTTGTGCAATGGTCACATCCACCGGTGCAGGCGTATGATGATCACCCCAGCGGGAATTTTCCACCATCGACCCATTGGTAACGAAAACAAGGTCGCCACCACCAAGATCGGTGCCCCCTGCCTGCCCTTTCTCCAGCCATTCGATACGGGTTGCGGCCTTCGCTTCCCCCGATATATCAACCTGCACATTGGTTACACACACATCGTGTCGGAATACGACACCCTGTCCAGCAAGCCACGTAGCAAGCGGTCGACTGAGGGACTCCTGCTGATTGAAACGGGTAAATTTCAGCGTATGCAGATCCTTGAGGCCAAGGATCTGATGGACAAAACGCCCAAGATAACGCTTCATTTCTATTGCGCTATGCCATGTTTCGAATGCGAACATGGAACGCCAGAATAACCAGAAGTTCGATTTTATGAACTCTTCTGACAGAACATCTTCAATTGTTCTATCAGCCAGCTTTTCTTCATCCGTCAGGATCAGTGAGATAATTTCCCGTCGCGCCCCACCTGTCAGTTTCAGGCTGCCCCGATCAGGCAGGGGCTGGCCACGCCCACACATGGCCCGTATTGGGCTACTGCTTGGGTCCGTCCGATTCAAACGATGGAATTCATCCAGTACGGACGCCCCGGCAACCTCCAGAGAAGGAATGGACCGGTACAGATCCCACAGGCACTGAAACTGTTCCTCCATTTCCCGACCGCCGCGAATAAGCCAACCGGTCTGTGCATTGCCTGCACCATCAAGCGCGCCGCCATCAGCATCTGAAGATTCCAATATGGTGATACGTGACGGGGGCATCTGCGCATCACGAACCAGAAAGGCTGCTGCTGCCATCCCCCCAAGGCCACTACCCACAATCCATGCGGAACGTGTCTCGATCCCGGCAGGTTTTTCTGGCCTTACAAAGGCTTCATAATTGCTGTGGGCGTATCTCATGGGATATTATGCCTCTGTTGGGGCCATTGCATAGCCCATCCATTTCAAACCCTTTATAGCCATAGCGTGCTTCTTTAGCTTCGCCTGTCGTTGATATAAATCAATTGCGCAGGGTCAAACGATGCATATCATATCTTTTGATAATACAGGGATCACAAAATTTCCTTTGCAATTTACTTGGTTTATAATAATATTTTATATGCGAATATTTATAAAATCATTAATTACTATTCTTTTTTATAAGACAGTGACATCTTATCCAGACATGTTGGGCAAAAGCATCCCGATGGCGCATCTATGGGTACAGGCAGGACAGGCAGACGTTCCATGCACCAGCATGCTCCATTTGGTTGACAGGAAAATTCGGCCCCACAGGTTTCACATTTTGCCATGATAATTCTCTTCGCCTGACTGATCCGCATATTGCTATATGACATTATAGAAATATCAGGTAACGGATACCCACTTGCCTTAGTACCTGACCGAAAATAAGTTTAGCGATTTGAGCCGGTTATGATTCATGGGGTTGCGAGAACCTGATGAGATCAAGATGACCTGAACTGAAATCACCCGAGCGCAGTATCAAAGGGACGACCTAAACTATGCAAGCGACCTGCGCGATGCGCAGTGGGCACTGATTGCGCCGCTGATGTCCAGGAAGAAACGACCGGGCAGACCACGACTTACGGATTTTGCGCCGGGTCATGGAGGCGATCCTCTATATCGTCGCGGCCATAGTACATCCTGCCGACATACAGGCTTGCGACGGCGTTCCGCTCCTAGCGGCCTAAATCAGGTCTTTGTTGCCCTGGTTTCGCCATCTGATCAGTGACAGGGGATAGAAATTGCGTGGTGCGCTGGTTGAACTTGGTCGATGGATGATCGAGGCGTCAAACGCAGCGATCAGGCCGAAGGCTTCGCCGTCCTGCCCAAACGCTGGATCGTTGCGCGAACTTTACATGGCTCGTGACGTTGCCGTCGCCTCACGAAGGATGTCGAGGCAACAATATCGTTATCCCACGTCTGGTTGATGACCATCCATTCATATAAATTATGAAATTTTAAAATCGTATTTATGCCAATAATAATACGACACATCCCATCATTCATGGAATGATACTTTGCAAATATTACGGAAAACATTCTGTAAATTATACATTACATTATCTGTATCTGGGACTTAAACCCTATAAATTCAACATTTTTCAGGTTTCTTTGTGCATTGGGATGAAAATATATCTGAAAATCTGGTGCCAGTACGACACCACGCATGACATGGATCTGGTAATTCGTCTCGAATATCGTTGCATGTCCCTGCACGCCGGTTGCATGATTGGGGGCAGTCCTTGCCGGTATCATGGAGAGATCAAGTATATCCGTATCCGAAACTCCCGGAGCAATCTTCACATATGTCATCACCATGCCAAAAGCATCGTACGGTCTGCTTCTAATAAAACCGCGATCTACAAATGCTACATATGTTTCGTAATTACGCAAGGATGTACGAGGATCATTATAGATCACTCCCCCCATGACCGTCAGTCCACCTTCAGAGTTGGAATAGGGATGATGGAGAATTTTTTGATCTACTTCCAGCCATGTACTCCATGTCTGTTGGTGATTACGGGCTGCCCTTCCCGACAGGGCATAAGGTTGTCCATTTACGTCATAGTAATTATCGGGGTTGGGGGCTGAAATAAGCTGTCCACCAATCTTGTAATGTCCAGGTAATTCATGTTTGCTTCCCAATACAGGCTCCCACCCAAGTTCAATGGGGGCCAACTGACCAACAATATTCGATGAATTAAAATGAAATCCGGTCCTATGTTGGCTGTTGGCATATATTCCGCGTTCAGCGAAATAAACACCTGCCTGTATGTAGGTATAACGTGATGGACGTCCGCGGACACGAAATCCCCATTCCCCAGCGGGATAGGAGGTGATGTACTGGTTATCAATCGCAGCCTTTGGCCGTCCACAAAAACTGTTATTCTGGAAATTGCAAAAAAGAGAACTGGCGCTGAACTCGCTCATTTCCGTTAGACGTCCTCCAGCAATACTAACGCGCCCCCCAAGCAGGTTTTCTTCTCCATAAGCCGTAACCAGGTGGACGACGACATTACCTCCGCCCCCATATATTTCCGACGAATGCGCCAGCCAGTCTCCCATCATGCGATTGGCCGTTGTGCCATACCTGCTGGTAAAAAGCGTATGCGTGGCAAAGCCCTTTAGACCCAGTATCTTATCCCAGTTAATATGCAGGGCAGTATTGACCTGACCTGCATTACTTGATCCCTGCCGGTAATTCGGATGACCGGCTGTAGGGGCGGAAAGAGCATCTGTATATTCATTGGTATTGTCCATGGTCAGGGCAACCCCCCGCGACCGTAGCCATGACGTCATGCCAAACGGGTTGGTAAACAGGGCTTCTGGCCGTGAAAAGGGGGGGACTACAGGCTTGCTGGAGGGATTGGCCATCAGCGGTGTCGCGACACGCAATCTGGCATCACTGTTTGAATTGTCCTGAAAAGTCTGCGCCAGCGCCTGTACTGATGATATAGTGACGAGAGCACCGAATATCAGGGTCGTTTTGACAAAAGACCATCCATGACAACATGTGTTTTTACGCATTGCAAAAAATGCAATCATCCATCTGGCCCCGATATAATTTTACTTGGTCACTATCAGAATACACAATGAGAAAAATAAGTTCCTGGTCACAGACCCGCTCTGACAGGTCATAATTCCAGAAACATTTTCTTTCTGATATTTGTTATTTCTTCAGAAAACCCTGAAAAAATCTGACTCACACAAAATCTGCTGAGTCCGTTACCAAAATTCCCGATAGGATGTCGCCTGTATAAACAGGCGACATCTAGGGAATATTATTACTCTCATTAATAATCTATTTTAAGCAGCCGCTGTTTCTCGCGTTGAGAATCATACGGTCGCAAAGCCGTTACAATCAGATAACGGCCGTCAGCAATGCCTGCCCTGCAAAATGAGCTGCAAGGTTGCGCACGACCAGATTACCCATTTCCAGACGCGTCTCCACCGTAGCGCTTGCGCGATGGGGCTGCAGCACGGTGCGATTGGAATGCATCAGGGCAGTTGGCACATTGGGTTCATGTTCGAACACATCAAGGGCTGCGCCCCCCAATGTTCCTTCTTCCAACGCCTGCACCAATGCCTGCTCGTCCACGACTGAACCACGGGCGACATTCACAACGACCCCATGCGTTCCTACCGCATCAAGAATATCGCGATTCACCAGATGCCGCGACCCGGGCCCACCGGATGCAGCAATCACAAGGATCTCACTCTCCAGCGCCAATGCCTTCAGGTCAGGAACAAAATGATATTCATCCAGCCCGAAATCCTTCAGGTCGGTGTAGGATATGGGCATTGAGAAAGCTTGGGCGCGCCGGGCAATCGCTCGACCGACCTGCCCCATTCCGATAATGCCCAGCTTTTTTCCTGTGACCTTATGACCAAGGGCCGGTGCGGGTGAATGACCCCACGCACCATCACGCACATACCGATCACTTTCTGGCAATCCACGCAGCAGGGACAGAATCAGACCCAGCGCCATGTCTGCCACATCATCGGTCAGGACACCTGGCGTCGTCGTGACATGAATATGCCGCCGCCGGGCTTCCTTCAAGTCCACGGCATCAGTGCCAATACCATTTATGGCAATGATTTCAAGTGCGGGCAGGCTGTTCATGACCGGCGCGGGCACACCTGTCGCCCCGCCCGTTGCAATCGCACGTATGTTGGGGGCAATCGCCTCCAATTGCTCCACAGAGGTAAAGCGATGAACAGTATAAGCCGCATCAAGCTGCTTTTCAACTCCAGGCATCATCGGTTCAATTAACAGGATTTCAGGCTTCATGATGTATTGTCTCCTGTTTCAGGCAAGAATGGTATGTACGGACCCAATGGCAGGGAAGCTTGCGCTGACCCTCGCACCATGATCCACAAAGATAGTCCCGGTGGTGGAACCAGTTGTAACGATACTTCCCGCATCAATACCCAGATTGCGGCGCGAGGCGTGATTGGCAAGCCATACCAGAAGACGAAGCGGGTCACCGGCGGAGTTTCCCCCCACATGCTCGGCAACAGTCTCGTCATTGATGCTAAGGCGCACATGCTCCACGACAGGGTTATATTTTCGCCACTCGGCGACCCCCGGCCCGACGATCAGTGCGCCATGACTCTGCTGGTCGGCAGTGTGCAGAAATTTATGCTGTGATCCCGGTGTTTCGAAACGTGTGTCCAGAATCTCGATAACAGGATGGATAGTACCGATCCTGTCCATGACCTCATCACGTGTCCAATCCCGCTCACGCGGGGGCAGAGCCCGGGCAAAGCGATAGGCTATTTCCGCCTCAACGCCCAGATGGCGACACAGTCCATGCGGGACTGTCGCACCATCGTTGAAGAGAGTTGATGCATGGATGGGGGCACAGAACGGTTCCGATGATGGCGTCTGCGCCCCGACCTTCCACCCCACAATCGGCCCAAGATGCTGCGCAACCTCGTCCTGGATACGATAGGCATCTTCAATCGACAAAGGCACAAGATTATCATCCACATGTGCCGGTGGTGGTGTTTTGCCATTTCGCACCGATAACAGCAGATGTACCACGTCGGTCGAGACAACATCAGTCATTGTTACATTTCCGTCTAATCATAAAAATTTACAAAATATCGTTCTGCTCAAGCAGATCGCGGTTGCGGCATTCCGGAATAAAGAACGTGGTTGCAATTGTGGTCATCGAAAGAAGGACGACATATCCAGCGATCGGCAGCCACGCCATCTGTCCGGGATGAACCGCATCGGGATGGAATGCCGCGACCCAGCGAATGATGAATGACCCCACCAAAGGCGTCACGCCACCGGCTATTACGGCCGATACTTCGCGTGACATGGATACCGCCATGTAGCGATGACGTGCGCCGAACATTTCCGGCAGCATCGCCGCCTGTGTCCCAAACATGCCCCATGTCGTTATCCCCAGTCCCATCGACAGCGCAAGCACGGCCAGCAGCGGGCGACCCGTGCTGAAAGCATACCATACGGGAAACGCCGTGACGCCCTGCAGGATCGCAAAACTGCGATAGACTTTTATGCGTCCGAACCGATCGCTCAGCAACCCGGCGATGGGCACGGTAAATCCGCCCACCACGGCAGCCGTTATCAGGGCCGACGTGCCCCACAGGCCCGGCAGGCCCATCGTATTGACGATATAGCTGATCGCCAGCACCTGATAGATGGATGAGCCGCCATTTTCCGCCATCCTGACGCCAATCCCCGCAATGATGGTCCGCCATGAGGTACGGATGACCACAGCCAGGGCTTCATGCTCTTCTTGCGTCTTACGCTGGATTTTCTCGAACGTCGGCGATTCCTTCAGCTTGAGGCGCATATAGAGGGCAACCACCAGGATCACGGCGCTGACCAGGAACGGAACACGCCAGACCCATGAATGCGTAATGTCCGTCACGCCAAACAACAGGCCGCAATAGACAATGGCGGCAATGATGGTGCCGATCTGGATGCCAAGGAACGGTAGCGAGGCATAGAATCCACGATGTCCTGCCGGGGCATATTCCGTCATCATCACGGCCGCGCCTGCCTGCTCTGCCCCGGCGCCAAGTCCCTGCAGCACCCGCGCTGTGACCAGCAGGACAGGGGCCCATACCCCTATTGTCTGGTACGTGGGGATCAGGCCGATGCCCGTGCTTGCAAGACCCATCAGCGTTACCGTGATGAGCAGGACTTTCTTGCGCCCGATAGTATCACCCAACGTGCCAAAAATAATGCCACCGACAGGCCTTACGGCAAACCCGACGAAATAGGTTGCAAAGCTGGCAATGAGGCTCGTCACAGGGGAAACCGACGGAAAGAAGAGCGGTCCGAACACCAGTGCGGATGCAAGGCTGTAGAGCGCGAAATCGTAATATTCGAGCGCACTGCCCAGCGAGCACGTCCATGCCGCACGTCGCAGTTCGCTTACGCTCAGGGCCATTCGTGTTGCGCCCGCGCCCCGTATTATCCGACCGTCCGCACCGACGGCCCCGAATGCTGCCTGTGTCATGGAATGTCCACTTCGATCTGACGGCCCGTCAGGGCCGATTCACGAATGGCCAGCGCTATGGCAAGCGCGGCCAGTCCATCTTCGCCAGTGGCGGCAGGCTGTCCCCTGCCCCGCACCGCACCGCTGAAGGTGGCAAGTGCATAGTGATAGAGATTGTGGTGATGGATGGGTATTTCACGTTCCCCATCGGCATTACGGATAAACAGCCGACCCGCAGGCCGTTGGCTCATGCAATCGCGACCGACAAGGACACCATCGCTGCCATAAAATTCCACGCCGCCTTCTGAAAATGGCACGGTATAGGATCCATGGATCTGCACCAGCACGTCACCGGGAAAACGCATAATGACCATGATGCCATCTTCCACCCCGTCATGAGCCAAACGACCGCTTTGCGTCATGGCCATGACGTGGGTCGGGTTGCTGCCGATCAAGAAGCGGAGCGTGTCAATATCATGGATCGTGCTGTCAAGGATCAGCCCGCCACCACCCGCATCATTGATCCGCCAGCCATGCAGGGCCTGGGCCAGGAAATTGGCGTGGAACACACGTACGGCGTTAAGCCGCCCGATGGCACCTTCCGCCAGAAGCCGACGCAGTTCCTGGTGCATGGCGTTGCAGCGCAGGTGATGATTGATCCCCAGCACCACCCCTGCCGTACGACACGCGGCAATCATGTCATGCGCGTCGGTGACACGAAGGGCGAGCGGCTTCTCGCAGAGCACGTGTTTACCTGCCGCCGCAGCAGCCATGGTCTGCGCATGGTGAAACTGATTGGCAGTGCTGATATAAACGGCATTCACCCTGTCATCAGCAAGGATTGCGCCAATATCTGTCACATGTGCAGGAATGGCTTTTTCATTTGCGAACTTCGCCCCACGTTCTTCACTGGAACTCAGGACGGTTACAATGCTGCTGTCATTCTGTACACGAATGGCATCCACAATCCATTGCCTGGCGACGTTACTTGCGCCGATCAGGGCCCAGCCGATATGTTCATTCATTGAATAGCCACGGGCATCACGTGCCCTCCCCGTCTCTGGCACGGCTTCGTGCAGGTCTGTATTATTTTTATATTCAGTTTGGGAATGTTACGTATGTAACGATGGTTTTTATTAACCTGTTGGTGGAAGTTCTGATTTTGGCAATCATGAACTTTAACGCCACCCTGACAGGCAGGTTTTCCAACGATAAAAACAATATCGTGAAAAAAGGATCAGGTTTCTGGCCCTACACCCGATCCTTCGTCGCCCTGCCTGTCTTTTTGCGCAAGTGGGAATACTTGTCTCAGCTCGGCAGGGTCATCAGCGCCTCCGTCGTGGTTATGATGGTACCACCATGCGCCAGAAGCCCCACCAGAAGGGGCGTCTGTCCCGCATTCCACGCCATGCTGAGCAGGCCAGAGGGAACATCGGCGTCGGTGTATGGATATGCCATTTCCATGGCATCGGACGCCATGCGCCTGTAATCCCCCACCGTATGGGTTACAGCGCAGGCACCATTGCGACCAACAGAGGAATAGAGCACGAATAACGGATCGTCGCGGTACATGGCTTCTGGCGGGAAATCAGGTTCATACCAGTCCACCATGGCATCATAATAATGGTCACGACCGGCCGTCATCGTAATTTCCGCACCGTTGATGGCAGTAACCAGAACCAGATGCACCCGCGCCCGCGTCCCCGCAATTTCCAGCGCACCATCCAACGTAGCCTTCAGCGGAACGGGACCGGACGCGCCACCGATACCATCCCCCGTCAGGACGGCAACCGCGCCACATTCCATCAGACGTTCCGCCATTGAATGTGCATCAAGTTCCGTGTCCAGCACGACATGCACCGCACCAATACGGGCACAGGCCAGCAGCGCCACGATGCTTTCAACCATCAGAGGCAGGTGAATTGCGACCCTGTCACCACGCTGCACACCCTGATCCTTCAGCGCATTCGCAAGGCGGCAGACACGTTCGTGCAGTTCGCGATAACACACCGCCTCCGCGCCTGCATTGGTGCGGATAATCACGGCCGCCCGGTCTGGACAATCACCCAGGTGGCGGTCAACACACAGGGCGGACACATTCAATGCCCTGCGACCATGATCAGGCTGCGGGCGGAAACGATGCTTTCCAGCCGTAGGGGGCTGTTGCGGGAGGGCCGCCCCCGTACGGGGAACTGACCGAAGGGCGGAATTTTCATAATTCATGCTGATCATGGTCCTGTTCCTTAATCCATCGGGTTGCGCCCGCATCCACCACCCAGGAAACCGCGACGAATAGACCGGCGGGAAAGATTGCGTACGAAGTGCATCACAATAGGCAAGAGCAGGGATGCAGTATGGCATGCAGCCTGCCGGACATTGCACAAACGATGTTTCATGTCCGGCAGGCCGTGCCAGAAAGCACAATCCGCACGTTATGTTTTGCGGAACATGTTTATTTTATAATTGTTTTTGTTCCGTCATGGCGCTTCATGTTTTCTGCTCTTGTTTTTTTTGTTACCCAGACTTTGGCAAATCCTGATTGTGGACGAAAGATGTTTTGCCGTTTAAAGGGGCGAATGCCGCGCCGCGAATTGCAAAGATTGCGAAGATGAAAAAAGCCGCCACCAAAACCTTTACCGGATCACGTATCCGTCATCAGCGACACCGCGTCGGAATGACACAAAGCGCACTGGCGCAGCGACTGGGTATTTCCGCCAGTTACCTGAACCAGATTGAACATGATACACGACCGCTTCCCATTACATTGCTTGGCGCGCTGTGCACTCTCTTCTCCGTTGGTGCGGATTATTTCAGTGATACCGAAGAAACCCGCGGTATACAGGCCGTGCGGGAAATTCTGGCTGATCCCGTATTTGACATGGATGCCATACGGCTTGACAGTATTCACGCCGCCATGCGTGTGGCCCCAGACCTGTGTGCGCAGTTCGTGCGGCTTTATCGCGCCTATCTCCTGCGGCAAGAACATGCCGAAGCAGCACTGATCGGGGGAGGATCTGCATCATCACGCGCAATGCAGCATGACGGCCCCGATCGGGTTGAACCTTATGAAGCCGTGAATGACTGGGTTCAGGCGCAACGTAACTATTTTGACGAGATTGATCGCTGTGCGGAACAGCAATTCGAGATGATGCGCCTTGATGAAGGCAGTCCTGGTGAGCAGCTTGCCCGCTACCTGCTTGACCGCCATGGCATCCGTACCGAAATCGACCTCAACCTGAGTCAGAAGGGCCTGATGTGGCACATCGACCGTCGCCAGCGCATCCTGTTCCTGTCACGCCTTGCCCCTTCGGAAAGTAGCACGTTCTGGATGGCACAGGCATTGGGCCAGATCGAACATCAAAGCCTGTTCGCACGCGTAGTCCGCCGTTCACGCCTGAAGGAAAGTGAGGCGCGGGGATTGGCACGCGTGTACCTTACCAACTATTTCGCGGGCGCATTGCTTCTGCCTTATGAGCGGTTTCGTGTTACGGCACATGAAGTGCGCCATGACCTGGAACTGCTGCAACGCCATTTCGGTGTCAGTTTCGAGCAGGCCTGCCACCGGCTGAGCACCATGCAACGCCCAGGGCATGAGGGGATCCCCTTTTATTTCCTGAAGACGGATATCGCGGGAAACATTCTCAAAAGTTTCAGCGCGAACCGCTTTACACAGTCCCGCTTTGGCGGTCCGTGTCCGTTATGGAACATTTTCCGCGCCTTCAGCACCCCCCAGCAGGTGCAGGTCCAGCTATCCCAGACGACCGACGGCGCGGTCTATCTCAATATCGCGCGGACGGTCGGACGCAACAGCATCTCTTATCTTGACCGGCCACGTCTGACGGCTGTGGTCCTTGGCTGCTCCATCACCGATGCGCCCCAGATCGTCTATTCTGCGGGGCTGGACCTGAAAGATCCGCGCATGATCATTCCCATTGGTCCTGGCTGTCGCGCATGCACCCGCGAACACTGCCATCATCGTGCCCTGCCGATGATGGGTCATCGTGTTGATGTCGATAACGAAGGACGTGGCATCGCACCATATCGCACTGCATTATAGGCAACCTGTGATGGAGCATGATGGAAACCTGCCTGCATGGCTGCGTTCATGACACGCGGCGCGTGCGTCATGCACCTGATGGTGTAAATATGCCATCAGTATGCTGCATTTTGTCAAATGCGGGCGATGTCATGGACATGTATCCTTTCGACGACGACAAAACCTTCCCCAGCATGACCGAATCACTGGTCATTCATGCCGCACATGACCTGCGGCTGGAGCCGGTTCCCCTGCCCCAACCCGCACCCGATGAGGTCTGGGTGGACATGGCATGGGGTGGCATATGCGGTTCTGACCTGCATTACCTTGCCCATGGCGGCGTTGGGGCATCGGTATTACACGGCCCCATGGTTCTGGGACATGAGGTCAGCGGCATTATTGCTCGTATAGGAAGCGAGGTCAGGGGATTTGCGCCAGGCGATGCGGTGGCGATTCATCCCGCCCGTCCCTGTGGCACCTGTCCCGAATGCATGGCGAGGCGACGCAACCTGTGCCGCAACACACGTTTTCTGGGGAGTGCAGCGCGTGATCCCCACACCGATGGCGGCTTTCGTCGCACGATGGTGCTGGCGGCAACGCAACTGCGTCACCTGCCACCAGGACTGGATACATGCCGTGCCTGCCTTGCGGAACCCCTGTCCGTCGCGTTACATGCGGTTGCACGCGCGGGTGACGTCCGGGGACGCACCGTAATGGTACAGGGGGCCGGACCGATTGGGCTGCTGCTGGTGGCCGCCCTTGCCCATCATGGGGCCGGACATATTGTCGTCACCGATCTGGTGGATTTTCCCCTGCAACGCGCGCGACTGCTTGGGGCCAATGCATGTTACAATACCAGCAATGTCGAGGTTAGAGACGAATTCGACATCCTGTTCGAAGCTACTGGCGTGCCGGCAGCCCTGTCACATGCGATTACCCACACACGGCGCGGTGGCATACTGGTGCAGGTTGGTATGTTCCCGCCGGGTGATATTGCAGCGCCGATGGCCCTGATTATCAACAGGGAAATAGATGTCCGTGGCACCTTTCGATTTGATGTGGAATTCGATGCTGCTCTTGCCCTGCTGTCCGAAAAACCAGAAATTGCCGATATCCTCGTGACGCAGAAATTCCCGTTAAGTGATTTTTCCTCAGCTTTTGCCCTTGCCCCGGATCGCAGGCAGGCTGCAAAAATATTACTTTCCCTGCAAGACGAGTAAATCTCCTGCTTTGATTACGATCAGGCGCAGAGAATTCAAAGAATATCCAACCAGGAAAATATTGAAGAATCTTAAAGTATCCGTTGTGGTCAAGCTCATTTTGGCGTTCAAAGCCGCTTGACCTCAACGGATACGCTTGGAGACTGTTTGAAAAGATAAGTCCGATAAAATCTTGAGATAATAAAAGTTTTTGGTGAATCTTTTTCAAAAATCTTCGCCCCCCCCTTTTCGATCAAAAGGCAACTCCAGAAATATTTTTCTATTTTTTATAAAAGGTTTGTTTTCAAACATCCCCTTATGTCCGATGGGTTTGAAATCTCTTTGAATGCCGCAATCCTTGAATTCATAAAAATACGATATTTCGTGAATATTTATAAAATACCTACAATTTTATACTAAGAATTTACCTCATACTGATGACGTAAGACCACCGTCGACCATCAGAATATGTCCATTTACGAAACTTGATGCCTCTGAGGAGAGAAACACTGCCGCCCCGACAAGTTCATCCACCCGTCCCCACCGCCCCGCAGGGGTACGCTGACATAACCATTTCGTAAAATCCTTATCAGCAACAAGATTTTCATTCATTTCGGTCTGAAAATACCCAGGCGCCAGCCCATTGACCTGCAACCCGTGCCGCGCCCAATCTGTGGCCATTCCCTTGGTCAGGTTCTTTACCGCCCCCTTGGTTGCCGTATATGGCGCGATCCCAGGACGTGCGAGTTCACTTTGGACTGAGCAGATATTGACGATCTTACCCTGCTTGCGCGGCAACATATGTTGCGCCACGGCCTGCCCTACGAAAAAGACCGCATTGAGATTGGTCGCAATCAGCGCATCCCAATCCTTACGGCTGAACTGTTCCAGCGGTGCGCGACGCTGGATTCCAGCATTATTGATCAGGATATCAATGGGACCATGATCACGTTCGATCGCCTCAACCCCGGTGATGACGGCATCTTGGTCCGTCACATCGAACCGGGCTGTAACAGCCTCAATCCCGTCCCCATCCAACACCATGCGCGCTGCCTCCAACGGTTCACGCGTGCGACCATTCAACACGATTTTCGCACCGTATTGCCCAAGCCCCCGGGCCAGTGCCAGCCCGATACCACGCGAAGCGCCGGTAACAAGCGCCCGTTTGCCCGCAAGTGAGAAAAGCGTATTATCCCGCATGGTAATTCCTGCTTTCATTATTAAGGTCTCACTACCCTAACAGGATTATCGGTCCTGTGCTGCACACGTCTATGCGCGTGGCACCGGATTTTGTCCTGCATGGCAGCTATCCTGGGGAAAGTTTTTTCGATCCACTTTCATTCAAATAGATCTTTTTCAAAAAATCTACCATACCGTGTACTGTCCCCTCCCCCACAGGCATTCCCTTATCTTGTGATGCACACGCTTGACACCAGCATACAATGCCCTGTCGCAACCCGGCACAGGTACTATGGTCTTCTTGCCACCGCAGACCTGAACGGATACCCCTCTCTCGATTTTCAAACCGATCCGGGGAATGCATTCATTGCTATTGGAAAAGCTGCCGTGACAGACCGCCACCATTCCCCTTCCCTGGTTGGCACGGATGACATGACCATCCTGCGTGAATCCCCCCTGCTGGGGTAGGAATTGTGCAGTTTCCCATCATGATGATCTGACGCGATATAGAGACCTGGCATCTGGCACCAGTTCTGCCCGACTGGAGCCCAACAGCGGGGATCGTTCATGCCGTATTCCCCACATGCCACGGGCGATTCCCTGCTGTGCAAGCTCTACTCGCTTTCCTTACGCATGAGTGCGCTGCCCAGCGGAACCGGGCAAACAAAACTTTTGCCAAGTAGTTTATGGTTGGAGGCTAAAAGGTCGTTTGGAAATACCGCTGTCAAAAACATAAAATTTTTTGATGAATATCTTTATTTTATATTGATTTTTAACAACCACGATTTTTTAATGCCTGTAAAAATCATTCCAAAAACTGGTATAGAATTTACATGTCATTCTTCAATAAGGAATGGAATAATTTATGGAAACACATCATTTCCGGATTTAGCCTGTTCTGATGCAAGCAAGGATATATGATCGGGGGGCTTTGCACGTTGCCTGCAAATCCTGTTCATATGCTATCCTCAAGAGGTCTCAACCATGCCCAAGGTTCTTGTGCTTTATTATTCATCCTATGGTCACATTGAAACAATGGCAAATGCAGTGGCAGACGGTGTCCGCTCCGCAGGGTTGGAAGCCAATGTAAAGCGGGTTCCTGAACTTGTTCCGCCAGAGGTCGCCAGTGCGCATCATTTCAAGGTTGAACAGGATGCCCCCATCGCGACAATTGATGAACTGGCGGATTACGACGCGATCATCCTCGGTGCCCCCACCCGCTTTGGTCGCCTGCCGGCACAGATGGCCAATTTTTGGGACCAGACCGGTGGCCTGTGGTTGCGTGGGGCCCTGATCGGCAAGGTAGGTGCGGTATTCACCTCCACCGCGTCCCAGCATGGTGGGCAGGAAACCACTCTTTATTCGCTGATGTCGAACCTGATCCACCATGGCATGATTATTACTGGCCTTCCCTATAGTTTCCAAGGCCAGCTCAAGCTTGATGAAGTGACCGGCGGTTCTCCTTATGGCGCCACAACGATTGCCGCAGGCGACGGCTCCCGGCAGCCAAGTGCGAATGAACGTGACGGTGCAACATTCCTTGGCCAGCATGTCGCTGAAATCACAAAAAAGCTTGCATAAACGACAGGACGCCCTCTTGCCCAGATAATGGGCCAGAGGGTTGGCGCCTTTCCTGCACAAGAGTTTTCATGCAGTCATGCTACTGGCTCAAACACATTGACTACATACAAGGTCATAAGGGCACGGATCAGTGCGGGAATAATGTTCCTGATCGACCTGAAAACAGACCGTTGCAAGCCGTGGATTCCAGAAAAATCCATGCCTTACGCGTGATTGCAATCATGTATGATTGCACACCACCGCTTGCTTCGGTTTCTGCACGCCCCCCACCAAACTGTTGGTATTATCCAGCAGGAAATCGCCAGTTCAGATGCAAACCTGATTGGGTGAATGATAATGACACAGAAAACTCCCGAGTGAAGAGTCAAGAGAACCGCCTATCTTTGATATAGGGACTATGAGGAAACTTTATTTTTCTTACTGTCGGGCGATAGCATACCCCTATTTATTATATTTTAGAAAATGATTCGTAGTTTCACAGCCATCCATGAAACGGTCTTGTGATATTATGGTTATATATCACCCATCATTACCTGATGACATATACCGGAAATTTCTTCCATTTTTATTTATAATATACATATTTTTTTAAATTTCACAATTTATAAATAAAATATACAAAATAATTTTCATTTTTCCAGATCGGGGAATGAATATAGTGTCCCTGCATGGACTGTGGCAGCCGCCAATGCGATGACAGGAAAAAATAGACTACAGGTTATTGATTTCCTGTGACCCCCGTCAGGGAATAGACTAATTGGTCTTTATGATACCGACCAAGACCAAAAGGTTAACGTCTCCTATATTATTCTGAATTCAAAATAGTTCCTTCCATAGATAAAAAAATAATAACAATCTTGGAACCGTGCGAAAACCGCAGGTCTGTCTGTTAAAAATGGAATGAAATACGTGGTTTTTTGGCGGAATACAGTTCACGCAGTAACAATACTCATAAACTCGTGACCATTTTCACGACTTCGTTTTTTCACGTTCAGTAAAGGTGGGATTAGCCTCCGCATCACCAATACTGGAGGAACATCCATCATGTCCGCTTTCACAGTCCCCCAAACCGCCGGTGGATGGGCGACGCTTGGGCTTGCGATCATTATCACCTTACTGGGCCTGCCACTTGTTTATATGGGTGCGGAACTCGCGTTCCTTGGTGGGTCTTGGTACTACATCATTGTTGGCCTTGCCGTAACGGTGGCAGGCATTCTCATGGCCATGGGCCGGGTTGCTGGGGGTATGCTTTACCTCGCGGCGGTCGCGTTCACGTGGCTGTGGGCATTGTGGGAAGTCGGTTTTGACGGCTGGGGCCTGTTGCCGCGTGTATTCGGCCCCACCCTGCTGGCTATTGGCGTATTGCTAAGCCTGCCGGTCCTGCGTCGTATACAGAACGCGCGTACCCTTAACGTGCGGGAGATTGCATGATGTCTACCCCCCCGATGCTGCGTTCCTTTCTGCTGGGCGCCACAATCATCGCAGGCATGTCCTGTACGGTCGCCCTGGCGCAGGTTCCCCCTGCCGAACAGCCCCCCGGCAAGGACAACGCCACGGTCCCGCCCACGGAACCAGCCCCCTTGGCTGATGCATTTTCCGCACCATCCCCCAACGCGCCGCAGGGGCCGGGCGTCAATGCCGCGAACATTCCAGACGGACCACCTGCCGAGCCCAGCGAAGCCACCCCGATGGTGGAACAGGTCACGGCAAATCCGGCGCATGATGACTGGCCCGGCTATGGCCGTGATGACAGGGCGACCCGTTTTTCCCCGCTTAACCAGATCACGCCACAAAATATCGGCCATCTAAAGCGTGCCTTCATCTATCACACCGGCAGTAAGCCTGGTCCGGGGCAGGTGAACAAATGGGCCGCCGAAACCACCCCCATCAAGGTGGGAGACGGGCTGTACATGTGTTCCGCACTGAATGACATGATGCGCATCGACCCGGCCACAGGCAAGGAAATCTGGCACTTCCATGCCAACGAGAAATATGAAAGCATTCCCTATACGGCGGCATGCAAGGCAGTTGTGTACTACACGTCCTCGACCGTGCCCGAAGGCGAGCATTGCCATCACCGTATCCTTGAAGCCACGCTGGATGAACGCCTGATCGAGGTAGATAGCGAGGATGGCAAAGTGTGTGAAGGGTTTGGCTGGCACGGCATGGTCAACCTGATGAAAGGCATGGGTGAGTCGGTGCCCGGTTTCGTGGCTGAAACTGCGCCGCCGCCCATCGTCAACGGTGCGATCATCACCAATCAGGAAATCCTTGACGGTCAGCGCCGCTGGGCCCCCTCTGGGGTGATCCGTGGATATGATGCCGAAACCGGGCGCTTCCTGTGGGCATGGGATGTCAATCGCCCGCATGAACATGGTGAACCAAAGGAAGGCGAACATTACAGTCGTGGCACCCCCAATTCGTGGGCAGCCATGATCGGCGACAATGCACTGGGGCTGGTTTATGTGCCCACCGGAAATTCGGCGGCCGATTATTACAGCGCCATGCGCAGCCCGGAGGAAAACAAGGTTTCCTCCGCCGTTGTCGCGATCGATGTCAAAACGGGCGAGCCACGCTGGGTGTTCCAGACTGTGCATAAGGACGTATGGGACTACGACATCGGGTCGCAGCCCACGCTGATGGATTTCACCAGACCTGACGGCTCCACGGTCCCGGCATTGATCATGCCCACCAAGCGCGGACAGACCTTTGTACTCGACCGCCGTACAGGTGATCCGGTGCTGCCGGTGGAAGAACGCCCTGCGCCCTCTCCTGGCATGGTCCCGGATGATACGCGTGCCCCCACACAGCCCTGGTCGGTGGGGATGCCACGCCTTGGCTTCGCCCCGCTCAAGGAAACCGATATGTGGGGTATGTCCCCCATTGATCAGCTTTACTGCCGCCTGAAATACCGTCGTGCCCATTATGTGGGTGAATTCACGCCGCCAAGCATCGATAAGCCGTGGCTGGAATATCCAGGCTATAATGGGGGATCCGACTGGGGCAGTGTGGCATATGACGAAAAGAGCGGAATCCTGATCGCCAACTGGAACAATACACCGATGTATGACCAGTTGGTCAGCCGCAAGAAGGCCGATAAGTTGGGCCTGATGCCGGTGGATGACCCCAACTATAAACCCGGTGGCGGTGGGGCAGAGGGCGCAGGCGCCATGGCCGAAACCCCGTATGGTATCGTGGTTTCACCCTTCTGGGATGAATATACCGGCATGATGTGTAATCGCCCGCCCTATGGCATGATTACAGCCATCGACATGCACACCCAAAAATTACTGTGGCAGCGCCCGTTGGGCAGTGCGCGTGCCAACGGACCATTTGGCCTGCCGACGCACCTGCCGCTGAATATCGGGACGCCCAACAATGGTGGACCGGTCATCACAGCCGGTGGCCTGATCTTTGTTGCGGCAACAACCGACAACATGATCCATGCCTTTGATATCCATACAGGTAAGGAAGTGTGGAATGACGTCTTGCCCGGTGGTGGGCAGGCCACACCCATGACGTATGAATATAAAGGCAAGCAGTATGTTGCCATCATGGCGGGTGGACACCACTTCATGATGACACCGGTGACGGATGACCTCGTGGTCTATGCACTGGATAATACGAACTGATCGTCTGGTCTCTTGCAGACACAGCGAAACGGGACCGCACAATGCGGTCCCGTTTTTTTACGACAGGAATATATAATTTATAAAAGATATATATTATAAAAATTTTTTTTGAAATATGAACTCTTCCTGACAGGCTCGTGCGCTCACAGATCAAGAGTCAACGAAGGGGTGCGACTACGTGAACAGCATAGGGCAATGTGACCACCCTGCTCTTCTTGTGTCAGCACCACGTCACGATGATCGCCCACCCCGGCCAGAAGCGGGACGATACATGCACCACACATGCCCTGCTCACATGCCAGATCGATTTCTATCCCCGCAGCCAGCAGGGCGGATGCGATACTCTGTCCTGCCTGGACCCGGATGGTTTGCCCGGATCGGGCCAACACAACCTCAAATGGCTGGTCCATAAGGCTATGGGAGGACTCTGCGGGACGGAAATATTCAGTATGGATCTGCTCTGCGCGCCAGCCCGCAGCAACAGCATGAGAAGAAACGGCATTCATGAACCCATCTGGCCCACACAGCATGATTGCCGTATCGGGTGAAGGCATGTTCAGGCAATCGGGATATCCCTCCCGCAGGCTTCGTCTGAAATGGACATGTTCCTGATACGAACTGTTGCGGAGCATATCTGCAAACGGGGCCTGTTCCGGTTCCCGTGTGTAATAGTGCAATTCCCATTCTGCATTGTTACGCTGAAGGCGCAGCAGCATCGGCAATAGCGGCGTAATGCCGATCCCACCCGCCACAAGCGAATATCGTCGTGCCTCAGGCAACGTGAACGCATTGCGCGGGCTGGATATCTGCAATTCCATGCCGGGGCTGACTTGGGTGCATAATGATGCTGACCCACCACGTGATGTGGCATTGTCATGCTTGATACACACTTCATAAGCAGAAGTATCATCCGCTGAACCACACAGCGAATATTGCCGGATCAGGCCAGACGGCGTCATGATATCCACATGCGCCCCAGGCTCAAACCCTGGCAGGTTTTCATCATCCGCGCGCGCCACCAGACGCAGGCGCACGCACCTGGCCCCTTCTGACGTGACACTTTCAACAAGGACAGGAAACAGGGAAGACATC
This sequence comes from Novacetimonas hansenii, assembly GCF_014843995.1. NCBI lineage: Bacteria > Pseudomonadati > Pseudomonadota > Alphaproteobacteria > Acetobacterales > Acetobacteraceae > Novacetimonas > Novacetimonas hansenii. Next base: position 2,044,074 of record NZ_CP062147.1, read on the forward strand.
GCCACAGCTACCTTCACGCCGTGAAAAACTGGCTTAGCCCCATCGTGCGCAGGGCACGGCGATAGGCAATAGAACTGCGGTCCGCCATCACATGGGCCTCCAGCGTGACATCAAGCGGCAGGTTCTCGGGCCTCTGCGCCTCCACCAGGGCACGATCTTCTTCGAAAACCCTCAGGTTGAAATCGTAGACATCCTGCAGCGGCAATTCCTTGTCGAAATTACGACACATCGGTGCAAACATCCGCGTCTTGCGCGCAGATACAGGGGATGCCGCATTCATGATTACAAGGCGCCCATTATCGGGGAAATGGATTTCCAATGTTGCGGTAAATGGTACATGGACCCGGAAATGCCGTAACCATTCAAAACCCGGTCGTCCCCTGTCGGTCACGCCAATGGGGTAATTCCCCACGTTGCTACGGTATTCCGCCTCAAACCCGTCAGGGGTCAGCCTTGTCCTGTATGGGGGCACGACCGGATTTTCCGGGTCGGCAAACGTATCGGTATGGACAAAGGCAAAATGGGCCACGTCAATAAACCCCTCGACCTGCCGTCCGGCAAAACCGGCGATATCGATCCAAGGACAGTTGATCTGCTGATAGGAAGGATCGTCCCAGTGTGGCATGGGCGGGATTTCCGGCACTTCGCCTTCCGGCCGCAGGCATGTCCAGATCAGACCATAACGTTCGGCCACAGGATAGGTACGCAGGTTCAGCTTCGACGGAATGGCACTGTCGGGGTGCGCCGGCACCCTTACACACCGCCCCTGCGCACCAAAACGGAAACCATGATACGCGCACGCCACCGTCTGGCCATCCCCTTTCCCCATGCTGAGTGGAACGCCCCGATGGGGACACAGGTCATCGGCAATCACAATATCACCTTCCCCCGCACGATAGATAACCAGTGGGGCATCCAGCAATGTCATGGACAGCGGCTGCGCCCCCAGATCCCGCACAAGGGCCACCGGATACCAGCATCTGGCAAGGATATTCCAGTCATCCACATCGAACGTCATGTTCCGTGGCAGGATATTGGCAGGGCTGTTGGGCGGGCATGGGCGGGTGGTCGTGGTCACGGCGGGTCCTCCTGAAGGGTCGCCGGACTGTGTCCAGCGGATCTGGAGAAAGATCATTTCACAACCAATGTGATCTCGGATATATCATAATTGATCATTTCCCATTCTCAAAATAAGCACACATGCAACCGTTCTCCCGCTTCCTTGTCTATTTCCTGGCGGTTGCGCGCCATAAATCCATACGTAAGGCGGCAGAAGAACTCCGCATCGCCGGCTCCGCCATCAACCGGCATATCCTGTTGGGGGAAAAACAGCTCCAGACGCCACTTTTTGAACGCCTGCCCAGCGGCATGCGCCTGACGGCGGCAGGAGAGCTGCTGTACGGATGTGCCAGACGATGGGGAAAGGATCTTGACGACCTCAACCGCCAGATAGATGACCTGAAGGGCATACGGCGTGGACAGGTTGACCTGCTGGCGCCAGAGGCGCTGTCACGCACCTTCCTGCCCGAACTGGTTAACCGCATGAAACACAGCCATCCAGGCGTGATTCTGGACATGAACATCCGCGACAACAGACAGATCTGTCCGACCCTGCTGTCTGGCGAAGGGGATCTCGCCCTTGTGCTGGACCCTGAAGAAACACGCGACCTTGTCATAATTCGACGCATGTCCTTTCCCCTTGGCTTTGCCTGTCGGCCCGATCACGCACTGGCACGACATGGCGCCGTCACACTGGCGCAATGCGCAACCTATCCCATGATTGCGCCGGAACAGCCGCTGGCACTGGCCGCCATGTTCACATGCCTTATGGAGGCAGGCCGGATCGTTCCGGCTGTGGCCGCCCGGGCAAACAATGTGCAGATGATCATTTCCCTTGTCACCACAGGTATCGGGATCTGTTTTCTGAGTTCCCTTGACGTGATGTCCGAAGTGGCACGCGGGGATCTGGCCTTTGTACCGCTTGTCGGCACCGACATGCCGCACCTGACGCTGGCCCTGGTACATGACCGCACCCGGCAGCTCTCACGTCTTACACATCTGGTCGGCACTCTCATGGGGGATATCATGGCCCGGCATGCGATCTGAACCCGCCCACAAAAAAGACGACTGGTCTAATTTTTTGTGGACAGGGCATATATCCTCTTTTATATAAGCTGACATGAAGATCGCAGAGAAACATCGCGCTGCCCGGCAGCACATATTGCAGGCAGCAAGACCGCTGATCGGCCAGCGTGGTTTCTCGGCCGTCGGCCTGGCGCAGATCCTTGATGTCGCGGACATTCCCAAGGGGTCATTTTATCATTACTTTGAATCAAAGGAAGCCTTTGGCGAAGAACTCCTGCGGACCTATGTGGAAGAATACCTGATCAGGATAGACGATATCCTCAGGAACCGCGACGGCAATGCCGCACAGCGGATTACCCGATACTGTCAGTTCTGGCGTGATACCCATATCGACGGACAGGTCGGGAACAAATGCCTGATTGTAAAACTGGCGGCAGAAGTGTCTGACCTGTCCGAACGTATGCGTGCCATCCTTGAAATTGGTACTGCCACCGTTATCGAGCGGATCAGCACGGTCATCGCCATCGGGCAGGAAGAAGGCTCCATCGGCAGCACGCAACCTGCCGGAATGCTGGCGTCATCGTTGTACCAGCTTTGGCTGGGATCAACGCTGATGGTCAAGATCACACACAGTTCCCCGCCTTTTGACCATGCGTGGCAGGCCAGCAGGCAACTTCTGGAAATCTGATCCTGGTGCATGGGGCAAAAGGTCCTGCAACAGGATTTTAATAGATGACCGGTCTACTAAATACGACCGGTCTAATAGGTGCATGATGCAGAATTTCGAATTCTATAACCCAACACGTGTCCTGTTCGGCAAAGGCATGATTGGCCGTCTGGATGATCAGTTGTCACCCCAGGCCCGTGTCCTCGTCCTGTATGGCGGTTCAAGCGCCGAGCGCAGCGGGACGCTTGCCGAGGTACGCGCCGCCCTCGGTGGCCGGACCTTTCGGGAATTCGGTGGCATCGAGGCCAATCCCACCTATGAAACCCTGATGAAGGCCGTAACCATGGTGCGTGAAGAAAGGCTCGACTTCCTGCTTGCCGTGGGTGGGGGCTCTGTCATGGATGGGACCAAGTTCGTCGCTGCCGCTGTCCCATATGAAGGCGAGGCATGGGACATCCTGACCAGCCAAGGCACAGCCGCGACCAAGGCCCTGCCACTGGGCACGGTGGTCACCCTGCCTGCCACGGGGTCTGAAATGAACTGCATGAGCGTGATTTCACGGCAGTCCACTGGGGATAAGCTCCTGTTTTCCAATCCCCTGGTCTACCCACGCTTTTCCGTGCTTGACCCGACACGCACCATGAGCCTGCCGATGAAGCAGGTTATCAACGGTGTTGTGGACTCCTTCGTCCATGTGATGGAACAGTACATGACCTATCCTGTGGACGGAATGGCGCAGGATCGCTTTTCCGAAGGGCTGCTCTCCAGCCTTGTGGAAATCGGGCCACGTATCATGGCGGCACCCGATAATTATGACCTGCGCTCCAACCTCATGTGGGTGGCGACACTGGCCCTTAATGGCCTGATCGGCGCAGGGGTGCCACACGATTGGAGCACGCATATGATCGGCCACGAAATCACGGCAAAATACCACATTGACCACGCCCGGACGCTGGCCATGGTATTTCCTGCTCTGCTGAAGGTGCGTCGCGAGGAAAAGCGTGCCAAACTGCTTCAGTATGCAGTACGGGTATGGAACCTGACCGATGGAACGGAAGATGAGCGGATCAATGCGGTTATCCGCAAGACGGAGGAATTCTTTGAAAACCTTGGTGTGCCGACCCGCCTGTCCGCCTATGACATCGGTGCGCAAGGCATTACCGACCTGGTGCAGCAGTTGGAGGACCACGGCATGACCCATCTGGGTGAAAACGGCGATATTACCCTTGACGTCAGCCGTCAGATACTCGAAGCCGCCGCCTGACCTGTTGGCAGGGACCATCGGGATACAGTCCGGCATCACATGCCGGACGCAACGAATTGACAGATACGAGGACTGAAAATGGCTTACGCAACAACCAATCCCTATACCAACGAGGTCGTCGCGACCTTCCCCGACGCCACAGATGCCGAAGTGCAGGCCGCCCTGTCGGAAGCACATGCCGCATTTGAATCCTGGCGCAACACCTCATTTGCCGAACGCGCAAAGGTCATGAACGCTGCCGCCGCCATCCTGCGTCGCGACATTGACAAATATGCCCGCCTTGGCACGCTGGAGATGGGCAAGCTGTTTGAAGAGGCCAAGAAGGAAGTCATCCTTTCGGCGGAAATCTTTGAATATTATGCAAAATATGCCGAAGAACTGCTGAAGCCCGAGATACTGCCCGTTGCCGATCCCGCCGAAGGCAAGGCCGTCCTGGTCCATGAACCGCTGGGCATTGTGCTGGCGATCGAGCCTTGGAACTTTCCCTTCTATCAGGTCGTGCGTATCATTGCGCCGCAGCTTTCGGCCGGGAATGCCGTCCTGCTCAAGCATGCGTCCAACCTGCCGCAGTGTGCGGCGGCATTCGACACGCTGATGGTCGAAGCCGGCCTGCCCAAGGGCCTGTTCCGCAACCTGTACGCGGCACGTCCCCATACCGCCATGATCCTGAACGATCCACGCGTATGCGGTGTTGCCCTGACGGGGTCAGAAGGTGCAGGCACAGTCATCGCAGGGATTGCGGGCAAGGCACTGAAGAAGGCGACCATGGAACTCGGCGGGGCAGACGCCTTTGTGGTACTTGACGATGCCGACGTGGAAAAGGCCGCCCACTGGGCCGTTATCGGTCGTCACTGGAACGCTGGACAGGTCTGCGTTTCAGCCAAACGCCTGATCGTGGCCGACGCAATTTATGACCAGTTCCTTGCACTTTACAAGGAAGGCGTTGCAGCCCTGAAGGCGGGCGACCCGATGGACCCTGCCACCACGCTTGCGCCCCTGTCCTCTCAGGCCGCAGCAGATGACCTGCGCGATCAGGTGACGCGGGCGATGGATCACGGTGCGAAGGTCGAAGTCATCGGGGCACCGGTGCCTGAAAAGGGCGCATTTTTCCAACCGCTGCTCATGTCGAACCTTGATGAAAAGAATGCCGCCCGTCATTGGGAATTCTTTGGTCCCGTCACCCAGATTTACCGGGCAAAGGACGATGCCGATGCCATCCGCATCGCCAATGACTCTCCTTACGGGCTGGGCGGATCGGTCTTTACCCGTGACGAAGCCCGTGGAACGCGGGTGGCCCACGCCATCCGTACCGGCATGGTGTTCATCAATCATCCTCTCGTGCCCAAGGCAGACCTGCCATTTGGCGGTATCGCCCGCTCTGGTTATGGACGTGAACTCGTCGGATTGGGCATCAAGGAGTTTGTCAACCACAAGCTGATCAACATTGTGGACATTGACGCCCCCTTCTGATGCGCATGGCCGGTCATTGCGTCGGCATTGCAAAAAATCGGACCTCCCGCGGCAATTGCCGCGGGAGGTTTTTTTGGGGGGGGCACCAGATATTGTCTTTTGAAAACGCCCCACCTTGCAAAGGTTTGGAAAAACCTTACCCAAGATTGCTTCGTCATTCACAGCCATGACAGACAGGTTGAATGCGCGCTTATGCCGGGGTGTGCACCAGTTTTTTGTTAATGAATTCCTCGATACCCAGTGAGGACAATTCACGACCATAACCGGAATTCTTGACCCCGCCGAACGGAAGCCCCGGAGCCGTCCACGTCGAACGGTTGATAAAAACCATTCCCGTTTCAATCTGGGCGGCCACATGCCTGCCGCGTTCTATATCCGTCGTAATGACAGAACCACCAAGCCCATAGGGGGAGTCATTGGCAAGATCAATTGCGGCCTGTTCATCAGGTACGCGAAAAATCATGGCTACCGGTGCAAAAAATTCCTGATGAAAGGCCGGATTATCCTTGTTGATGTTTTCCAGGATTGTGGGCTGTATGAAATAGCCCGAACGCGCGATACGCTTGCCACCAGTAACAATGCGGGCTCCATGCGCGACTGCGCTTTCAATCTGCCCCAGCACAAGTTTCAACGCGCTTTCACTGCAAAGCGGCCCGAGTGTCGTCTTTTCATCCATGGGATCACCAGCCACCAGCTTTTCAAGCTCTGCCTTGAAACGGGCAGTAAAGGTGTCCGCAACCTTTTCATGAACGATGAAACGCTTGGCCGCGACACAGCACTGCCCCGTATTGTTCATCCGGCCCCATACCGCCCATTTGATCGCGATATCAAGGTCTGCATCATCCAATACGATGAAAGCATCGCTTCCGCCAAGTTCCATCGTGTTCTTTTTCAATGCGCTACCTGCTTCGGCGGCAACGGCCTTGCCCGCACGCTCGCTTCCGGTCAGGGCAACGCCACGCACATGCGGGTCCGCCACAACTGTTGCCGATTGCTCATTGGTGATAAAGACATTGGAATAGGCCCCGGCGGGTGCACCAGCATCGGCTAGAAGGTCTTCAAACATGACAGCACATTGCGGCACGCCAGGCGCATGTTTCACGATCAGCACATTCCCCGCCATCAGGTTTGGCCCGACAACGCGCGCAAGCTGATAATAAGGGAAATTCCACGGTTCAATACAAAAGATGATGCCAATCGGCTGATTCAGGATCGTCGCCTCGCCATCATCAACCTGCAAGTTGACGGGAGCCAGGAATTTTTCAGCATTATCGGCATAATAATCAAGGATATCCGCGCTAAGATCCACTTCCGCCTGGGCTTCACGGAACAGCTTGCCCATTTCCACGGTAATGGGGGTTGCGAACGCATCGCGATTATGCCGCATGAGTTCCGCAGCCCGGTGCAGAACGGCGCTGCGCTCTGCATAGCTCTTCTTGCGCCAGATATTAGTATATGTTGCATCAGCATTTGTGATAATATTTGCAAGCTGCGCATCCGAATGTAAATCGAATTCCTTGAGAATTTCTTCCGTATACGGATTTATTGTCTGGTAAAGCATGGTTATACCGTGACCTCCGGATATATTTTATTGGCCATATAGCAGGCCATCCTGACAACCAAGCGCAGATCACGTCAGGTGTATAAGCCGCTTTTGCCGGATGGCAGACCATTTGCCGCGCTTGTCTATATACGAATATATATAGACACTCCCACCAGACAAAGTCTTTCGTGCTCAATATCGCGTGAAAAGTCCTTTTGACGCAGGGTGTTATGCGCTGTTGGCAAACCTTTTCACACTATATGATATAGGCTTAGGCCCTTGTCCGTCTGCCGGGACTATCTGCGGCCCATGGCGGATCATGCGATGCTGGACTGTCATCTTGATCATACAGGCACACAGGATCATGGCGCCCGGCAGGGCACGAAGGCAGTATCAGCCAACAACCACGATCGGGGGGATAGACGTGGCCGATACGCAACATATCCCCTCCATCACAATGATTAATAGGCACACGCGCATTATCATAGGTTATGGGCATGCAGTTTATTTACAAATCATATCGACATTTTTATACTTCTATGAAATCTAACATATTTTCATCTACTTTGCTGACATGCGAACCTGATCTACCTCCCCTCCCCGTGTTTGCACGAATTCCATCGTCTGGTTACACCCACGTTTTTGTTGCGACAAAGTTATGATGGGCCGACCATTCCACCTGCCAAGGACGTATCGCATGACCAACCAGAAACGTGCCCTGTTCGCCGCCATGTCCGGCTATGCGCTTGATGGTTTCGATCTGCTGATGCTGGGGTTCATTCTCACACCACTTGCAACGGCGCTGCACCTGACGACCGCGCAAAGCGGATCTCTTGTAACATGGACGCTGATTGGCGGGGCGCTGGGGGGATCGGTCTTTGGAATCGCCGGGGATTATTTCGGTCGTGCCCGGGTTCTGAGCATTTCCATACTGGTCTTTTCCTTCTTCACCTTCCTGTGCGCGTTCTCGGTGGGGTTCAAGGATCTTTTCATCTATCGTTTCTGCGCTGGAATCGGGCTGGGATGTGAATTCGGCGTGGGCATGACGCTCGCGACCGAGGCCTATCCACGTGAAAAACGCGCACGGATCGCGTCCTATGTGGGGATGAGCTGGCAATTCGGGGTTTTATTTGCTGCCCTGCTTACCCCTTTCCTGCTGCCTTATGTAGGATGGCGCGGCATGTTCATCATTGGGGGCCTGCCTGCGGTGGCGTCGTTCATGATCCGGCGCACAGTCCCTGAATCCCAGGCCTTTGCCGAAGTCAAGGAAACGGGCATACCGCATTTCCCGCTGAAGGCGCTGTTCCATACGGTGGAAAGCACCAAACGCAGCCTGGCCATACTGATCCTGAGTACAGTACAGAATTTCGGATATTATGGCATTATCATCTGGGTGCCGTCCTATCTGATGAAAGTCTACCACTTCACACTGAATGTATCAGGGATCTGGACGGCCGTTTCAGTATGCGGCATGATCCTTGGTGTCTGGGCCTTTGGCGAAATTGCCGACCGGATCGGGCGTAAACCAACCTTCCTGATCTATCAGGTCGGGGCCATTGTTACCGTCCTGCTTTATACAATGCTGCGTACCCCAACCGAACTTCTGGTGGGGGGATTTGTATCCGGCATTTTCATTAACGGCATGATGGGGGGATATGGTGCCCTGATTACCGACCTGTTTCCAACCTATGCCCGCAGTACTGCACAAAACGTGATCTGGAGCGTGGGTCGGGCGCTGGGTGGTTTTGGGCCGATGTTTTTTGGGGCATTACTGGTTTACATGTCGTTTGATACTGCGCTTAAGGTACTATCTGGCATCTATATCATCGACCTCATCACCACCATCTTCCTTATCCCCCGTAACAGCGACGCACAGAATGCTGATCCCGACTGACATTCGGTCGGGGGTATATTCATTCCTTTGCGCTGGTGTGCGTGGCCTCATACTCGCGGTCGATTATGGCCATCATCCTGTCCGCGAACAGACCTGCCGCCACCGGTAATGGTGAAGATGCATGGACAAACAATCCAAGTTCACTGCGTATCGGCATATCCCCCTGCATCAGCGGCACATGCGCCAGAAGACCCTGACGAAGTTCAGGCTCGATACCAATCCGCGTCATGAATGCAACACCCAGACCACGTAACACAAGTTGTTTCATCAGGTCGATCGAACCGGATTCATATTGTCCCCAATCCTCCATTCCTGCCTTGAACAAAAGAGAATGAACCTGTTTGCGGTTGGCAAAATTTTCTTTGGGAAGGATGATTGGGTGTTCTGAAAACTCACTTATATCTACGATTTTTTTCTGGACCATGGGACTTTGTGGCAGGATGACGGCCCCAAGCGGAAATTGCGCGACATGCATTGCATGTATCTCCGGCTGGCGGGGCACTTCAAACGCCAGTCCCAGATGCACATCCCCATTGACGATGGCTTCCGCAATGGCATGAGTATCAATGATCCTTACCCCCACGGTAATTTTCGGATAATCCTGTGCCATCTGCGTGATCGTATCCGACAACAGGCAGGCACAGGTTCCCGCAACAGTGGCGATTTCCACATGCCCCGCACGCAGCCCACGTAATTCATCAAGTCGCGACGCAACCTGTTCCGCATCACGCAGAACCGTACGGATATGTGCGGCCAGCAATTGTCCTGCCTCCGTCAGGCGCAATCCTGATGAGAGGCGCAGGAAAACAGGAGCGCCAATTTCCTCCTCAAGACGTAAAATCTGTCGGTTTACCGCAGATGACGCGATATTCAATCGCCGTGCAGCCTCGCGTATCGTGCCGGCCCGGCAGACCGCATCGAAATAATGCAAGGAAGCCGCATGTATCCTAAGGCGATTCCGTTTCATGGCGTTTTCCATTCCACATCCGGCAAAGGGAAACCCTACCTGATACTGCGTATGGGAGGTGATGCCATTACAGCATCATGATGCTCTATATTATGATCTATCGCGCACATCCTCACCAGCGATAATATCCTTTTTTCGTAATGATTTTCATGTTGTCAAGTAATACCGCGCAGGTTCCCGATATCCAGAACGGGCATCATGAACAAAATGGGAAAGCAGATCCGCCATGGCGCATACCATACAGCACCTTTCCCATGATCTGTATCCTGAACCGGGTCAGGAACATGCAACAGGCGTCCCCGCCCCCGCCTTTCACCCGACAGTCGCAGAAGAGGACGCCACGGTCCTGTCCAACATGGCGGTCAATGCACAGTACTGGCATCTGGTGATACAGGCATCCCCCCTTGCCGCGGCCGCATCCCCGGGTCAGTTCTATCAGTTGCAGTGCCCACCTGCCCATGGGGCAACACCCTACCTGCGCCGCCCGATGAGCCTGTACGGCACGGACCCGGCGACGGGACAGATCCAGTTTCTGTATAAAGTGACAGGCAGCGGCACACGGGGCCTGAGCACGCTGGTCCCATCCGATACCATCAGGATTCTGGGACCGTTGGGAAAAGGATACGATCTTGCCGGACACCTGCGCCATATCGTCGTAATCGGGCGCGGCGTCGGGCTTGCCACACTCGCACCGCTGGCCGAGGCTGCGCACATGGCTGGCATTGGCGTCACCGCCATTCTGTCGGCCCGCAGTCCTGAACTTATTGTATCGGCAGACCGATTTAACATGAAAGGCATGTCCGTCATCCCGGTTACGGATACGCAGGGCAACAGCGATCCGGCCTGGATCGAACAGGCATTACGCGGGCTGATCTCGGCGGATCGGTGCGATGCGCTTTTCACCTGTGGGTCTTCACGCCTCCTGCACATGCTACGGGCACTTGCGGTTGAATTCGACCTTCCCGGACAGGTCGCGCTGGAACAGCAGATGGCATGTGGGTTGGGAATGTGTTTTTGCTGCGTCCGCGATTTTGCGTCGGCCCATGGGACTGTGACAAGGCGTGTCTGCCTTGACGGTCCGGTCTTTGACATCAGGGAGACACTGGCATGACGGACATGTCGGTCATGATCGGCAACCTGCGCCTTGACAGCCCCGTGATGCCGGCTTCGGGCACATTTGGCGACGGGCTGGGCCAGGTCATGGATATCCGCAGGTTGGGGGCCATCGTCACCAAAACCATCACCCGTGAAAGACGTGCCGGCAATCCCCTGCCCCGTGTCGCTGAAACCACGGGGGGCATGCTGAACGCCATCGGGATTCCTTCATGTGGCGTCGAGGATTTCATCAACCGGACGCTGCCACATTACACCCAATGGGGTACGCCACTGATCGTTTCCATATCTGCCCCCGACGCGGCGGGGTTTGCAACACTGGCCCGCGCCGTCAGTATTGCAGGCGTCGATGCAATAGAGGCCAATATCTCCTGCCCCAATATCGAGGCTGACGGCAAGGCTTTCGCCATGGAGGCCAACGCCACCACAAAGGTGGTTGCGGCGTTGCGTGCAGCCACAGACCTGCCCCTGTGGGTAAAACTGACCCCGAACTGCCATGACATGAGCATGATTGCCCGCGCGGCGGAGGCGGCGGGCGCCGACGCGGTGGTCGTTGCGAACACCATCCTTGGCATGTCCATCGACACCCGCACATTCCGCCCGCGTCTGGGCAATGTTATGGGCGGCCTGTCGGGCGCGGCGATAAAGCCGATCATACTGCGCCAGACATATCAATGTGCCCGCAGCGTGGCCATTCCGGTCATTGGATGCGGTGGCATTACAACCGCAGACGATGCGGTGGAATACATGCTGGCTGGTGCTGTGGCCGTACAGGTGGGCACGGCCTCTTTTATTAACAGTCTGGCCATGACCGATATCCTTGATGGGCTGGACCGGTTCTGCCACGCCCGCAGCATCACACGGGTGGCAGCATTGACAGGTGCCCTGCGCGACGCGACCAGCCCCCGCTGCTGCGATATGGACGCATAATGCAATGCATGACCACCCGATAATAAAGACACTCCCATCGCACATGACCAGCCTTACGCCGTCCATCCTGCTCCCCGACAGCCTGAAACTTGCGCAGAACATGTTCGAAGAACTGCGCCTGCAGGGGGCTGATGGCATCGGCATCACCCGACTGGCCTATACAGAACAGGAAAATGCGGCACTTGGGATCATTGCGCGCCATGCGCGTCAGATGGGACTGGACACTGCTTCTGACGCGGCAGGAAACCTTGTCATCTCCCTTCGGGGGAAAGATACGTCCCTGCCCGCCCTTGCCTGCGGTTCGCACATGGATTCCGTGCCACAGGGCGGCAATTACGATGGCGCGGCCGGTGTCATCGCGGGCGTTATCGCGCTTGCATCACTCCATGCACGAGGCGCGCGGCCACATCGCAACCTTAGGGTCTATGCTCTGCGGGGAGAGGAAAGCGCGGCCTTTGGCAAACCTTACCTCGGGTCGTCAGCTCTGTTCGGACGACTGGGATCGGCAGACCTGGCATTGCGCCAGCATGGTAGCGGCCGCCCGTTAGGGGAGTGCATGCGCGCCTGCGGGATTAATACAACCGCAATCGCGGATGGGAGATGCCTGCTTGATCCGCACACACTGGCTGGTTGGATTGAACTGCACATCGAACAGGGCCCCGTTCTGGACACATGTGACATCCCGTTAGGCGTGGTCAGCGCCATCCGGGGCAATTTCCGCTATCCCTCCATTACCTGCATGGGTGAAAGCGGGCATTCAGGCTCTACCCCCCCTGCCCTGCGACACGATCCCGTTCTGGCGGCAGCGGACTTGCTCTCGACCATGGAAAAACACTGGCAGGCACATCTGCGCAATGGGGAAGACCTGGTCATGACAAGTGGCTGTATCGGCACCGATGCACGAACACACGCCATCGCCAAGATCGCGGATACAGTGTCATTTTCCTTTGAAGCCCGCAGCACATCATCTGGGATGCTGGAACGCTTCCAGTCGGAATTCCTTGCCCAGTGCGCCCGAATTTCTGCGCAGCGTGGCGTCCGGTTCCAAATGGGACACAAGGACACGACGCCCCCGGTGCAGATGGACCCGCAATGGGAAGCACGGCTTTGCACAATCATGAAGGCACAGGGCGTTGGCTTCATGCAATTACCCAGTGGGGCGGGGCACGATGCGGCAGTTTTTGCAGCCATGGGAGTTCCTTCAGCCATGATTTTCGTGCGTAATCAGAATGGTTCCCACAATCCGCGAGAAGCCATGCGGATGGATGATTTCATTTCGGGTTGCGAAACACTGACCCGCATGCTCATAAACTTCATGTAACGATAAAATTTATTCGATATGAAGCTGTTTTTACACACGGATGGGTAAGACATATCATGGATCTGGATATCAGCGGACGTCGGGCACTGATCATGGGGTCCAGCCAGGGACTGGGGCTTGCCTCCGCACAGGCGCTGGCATGCGAAGGCGTTGATGTCATTCTGACGGGCCGGTCCACAGCACGCCTTGAACAGGCGCGACAGTCCGTGCAAACGACGCGGACGCAGGTAGATATCCATACCGTGGACTTTTCCGACCCCACGCAGGTCGAAACATTGCTGGGCCTTATACCGACATTGGGTATCGATATCGTCATTACCAATTGTGGTGGTCCACCAGCCGGTGACATTTCCGCCGTGGATGCACAAGCCTGGCGCGCGCAGTTCGAAACGATGGTCAATGTTCCCATCCAGATTGCACAGGCGGCCCTGACACATATGCGCCAGCAGACATGGGGCAGGATCATCAATATCGCCTCTTCGAGTGTTGTCCAGCTCATTCCCCAGCTCGGGCTATCGAGTGCATTGCGCATGTCGGTCATTGGGTGGGCCAAGGCCCTGTCCATGGAGGTCGCGGCAGACGGGATCACCGTTAATTCCGTTATTCCCGGACGCATCCATACCCGTCGCGTGGACCAGATTGACCGCGTTACAGCCATCAGCCGTGGATGCACACCACAGGATGTGGCCGCAGCATCGCAACAGGCCATTCCCATGCAACGCTATGGCCGTGCAGATGAATTTGCGGATGCCGTGGCCTTCCTCGCCAGCAGAAGGGCATCCTACATCACCGGTAGCACGCTTCGTGTCGATGGTGGCCTGATCCAGACCATGTAGTTTTGGAAAAATAATGATTATAAAATACTCTTGGAAAAATTTCCAAAAACCACCCCATTCATAACTATAAAGGGGAATGATAATAGGTCATTTTAAATTATAGGGCATCTTCCATTTGCGCGTTGTCGGCAACGATATTGCGCGTAAAATCGTCGTACCTGATTATATATATGAACAGGCAAAAGCAGACATTCCCGCATCTTCTCACTTTCCATTATGGAGAGCCCGCATGGTATGGAATAACCTCCCGACTGTTCCCGCCTCACTTGATACACGGCAGCAGCTTGCATCCATTTTTCGCATCCTGAACCATTTCCGCTTTACGGACCTGATTCATACCCACTCCTCCGCACGGATCGAGGAAACGGCGGATACGCTACTCATCAACCGTTATGACCTGCTGTTTCATGAGGTCACGGCCACCAACCTGGTCGAAATTGATGAAGAGGGGCAGCGCAAACACGGCAATGACCATCTGCGGGTGAATTTCGCTGGCTGCAATATTCACAGCGCCATTCACAAGGCGCGCCCGGACGTAAAGTTCGTGATCCATACCCATACCCGTGCCGGCGCTGCCGTTTCCGCGCAGGCCAAAGGCCTGTTGCCCATCAGTCAGCAGGCAATGATGTTCCATGATGCCGTGGGTTATCATGATTTCGAAGGATTTGTGCTGTCACGTGAAGAGCGCACGACGCTGGCGCGTGACCTTGGGATGAACAAGGCGCTGATCCTGCGCAATCATGGCCTGATCGTCGTGGGACGTACTGTGGCGGAAGCTGTAAACCGGATCTATAATCTGGAACGCGCCTGCGAAATCCAGATTGCAGCACAGTCGGGGAATACGCCACTGGTGGTGCCCGCACATTCCATACAGGCTCATCTGGGCGCACAAGCGGATGCACAGGTCCAGCTTGATATAGAACAGATGGCATGGGAAGCCTGCCTGCGCCTGATTGAAAATGAGGGTACGGACTATCGCCTCTGACATACGATGCGGCCATGATCGTATATTGACATCACCTATCGGGCTGTATCCGATGGGTAATGTCAACATGATCCGGCAGGTGTTTTTGCGGAAGACGAGAACAAGAAACTTTTATTGTTTTTCTTGACAGGTTATTTTCAAAATATTCCTGAGCATCAATACATATGGTAAAAGGTTGTATTTAAGTGAACCTGAGGCAGCTGGAAATCCTGAGGGCGATTGTGCGCTACAATACCACCGTGGCCGCAGGCCGGGTGCTGGGGCTGTCACAACCCGCGATTAGCAACGCCCTCAAGACCATGGAAGAACAGGTTGGTTTCTCCCTGTTCCAACGTAGTAATAATCGTATCTTCCCCACCGAGGAAACGAAAATCCTCCTCAACGAGGCTGAAACGATCTTCGAAATCCATAAACGCATTGAGATGCGCATTGAAGATTTGAAGAACAACCGCATCGGGCAATTGCGCCTGGTCGCGACCCCTCCCCTAGGCTATGGTGTCGTTGCAAAGGCAATCCAGCAGATCCAGAAAAAGAAGCCCAACCTCAAGGCTTTTTTTGACGTGCATCGTTACGAGGATGTCATAGAATATATCCTGAGCCACCGGTCAGAAATCGGGTTTGTCATGGGATTTGCCGAACATCCCGGCATTGTATCACAAGTCGTCTATAAGGGGCATATGGTGTGCGTCATGCCGCCCGAGCACCCACTCATGAAACTTTCGGTTGTCACACCCCAGGATCTTGTCAGGCATCGCTTTATCGCGCTGGAACACGGAACGAAACTGGGCGATGCATTGCGACATGCCTTCAGACAGTCAAAACAGGACCTGCATTTCGCGGTGGAAGTGCGCTATGGGCTGACTGCATGCGCGCTTGCCAATGCAGGGGTTGGCGTGGCTGTAGTTGATCCCCTGACAGCGGATTCATCACAATATTCACTGGCGCAACGACCATTCGTTCCTGAAATTTCGGTCATGGCATCTGTCGTGTGGGCAGAGAACCGTTCCCTGACGCGCGTAAGCCGACAGTTCATCAGGGAAGTGGAAAATATTGTTCATGACCGCTGAGCATGTTGCGGTTCTTCCGGCGCACGCGCCTGACGCAATCCCATACGCCCCATGGCCATTGCCAATGCCTCGATCGTAGGTTCCATCACCGAAATGCCCAACGCAGTTTCAAGGATGGGACAGAAATGCGCCATACCCGCACATCCAAGGATGACGGTGTTTGCCCCTTTGTCCATCAACTGCCGACCTGCCTGAATCATGCGCGCCGCGACAGCAAGGGTTGCCGCACTTTCCGCACTGGCGTCAATCGACTGGCTACCAACATAACGTTGCGTCAGCCCCATCATGCGTATGATCCGTGCCTGCCTTATGCATGACAGGGGCGATAACGCAATGATGCCGAATTTATCACCATGCGTCAGGGCATGCAAAATCGCGCTTTCACCGCATCCCAGAATGATACGACCTGTCCCGGCATGCTCTTCACGACTGCCCAGCAGGCCAGGATCGCTGAAGCACGAAATGATGTAGGCATCGGCGGGTTCAGTGCGGATTTTTTCCTGAACAAGCACTGCCGCCCTGTCCGCATCGGCCTGCGTTGCAATACCCAATGGTCCTTCGGGCAGGCAAATGACATCAATGTCGTGCGCAACAATGCCACGCATCCCAGCAATCCCCGCCTCGATTACATCTGTCACCTTTGCTGAGGAATTGGGATTGAGAATCAGGATACGCCCACGTCCATTCATGTTTTATCTCCTGAAGGAAACCGTCATCCATCGGACAGAGTGCCGAAATATTTTATTGACCACAGGTCTATGCAACCGACCTTTAATGAAAAAAGACCGGCTTTCCTGTGGCCTGTCCAAGAACCTGATCCTCACGCATGACAATACGGCCCCGAATAACGGTCGCATGCGGCCACCCGTGACAGGAATAGCCATGAAACGGCGTCCAACCACATGGGGATGTAATCCAGCTTTCCTCGATTGTGCGTTTCTTCTTCATATCGACAATCGTGAAATCAGCATCATAATCCAGGGCAATCCGCCCCTTGTTGATTGCGCCATAAACCCGTGCAGGCCCATGCGCCATAAGCTGCACCATACGCGCAAGCGACAGTCGCCCGGCATTCACATGATCAAGCATGATGGGTAGCAGTGTCTGCACCCCGGTCAGACCGGCCGCAGTCGACGGCCACGGGCGTTCCTTTGCCGCACGCGCATGGGGGGCATGATCCGACCCGATACAATCGACATGACCTTCGTTGATCGCCCGCCACAGGGCGTCATAATGCTCGCGCCCCCGGATGGGCGGATTCATAACCGCATATCCTCCGTGCGTATCATAAACTTCCGGCCCAATCTGCGTCAGGTGATTCACCAGGACTTCTGCCGTACAGATGTCACGATAAGACTGAATATATTCAATTTCCTGCATGGTGGAAACATGCAGGATGTGGGTCGGGCGTCCTGTCCTGCGCGCCAGAGCCAGCAGCCGGCGCGTGCCAAGGAATGCACATTCCACATCCCGCCATTCACTGTGCATGCGATGGGGCTGTCCTTCGGTGAACAGTTTGCGCCTTTCCAGCAGCCGGTCATTATCCTCTGAATGATAACATACACGCCGGGTGCCGCTGCGCATCAGGGCCTCAAGGCCTGCATCATCGTCCACCATCATGTTGCCCGCCATGAATACCTTGATGGCACAGACGTTGGGTTGCAGTTCCAGGTGGGACAAGGCAGGGATATTGTCGTGTACGCCCCACACATACATCCCGATATCACACCATGCCTGATCCGCCACAAAATCACGTTTGCGATCCAGTACCGCACGCGAGGTCACAGGTTCCAATGTGTTGGGCATATCGAACACCGTGGTGATCCCCCCAAGGATCGCCCCGCGTGTGCCATCATGTATCGTCTCGACCGCCGGGTTTCCCGGATCACGCAGATGTACATGAGGATCAATAAGCCCCGGCAGGATGACAAGATTGGAACAATCCATGACCGTACGCCCCATGGAGGGGGAAATATTTCCTATGGCTGCAATACGGCCATCGCGGCATCCGATATCACATTGGTGAAGTCCATCGATCTGAACGTGACCGTTTTTCAGTATAAGATCATATTCAGTCATGGAAACTCCCACTTTTTATTTTAAAGTCAGGCTCTATCTTCATTTCGATTTATCAATTTTACGAAGATAAAAACAGTTCCGGTCTACTGTCCCCTGTCCAATGGTGGCTGACAGCCAGGGCACCAGAGAACCCGGTCATAAGGCTGCACCAAGCGGTGCGATTTTTATTCCGCCTTGGGCAGTTCGATGCCAACCTGGTCCACGATACGCCTGTACCACTGTGGACGGCGATGCAGGTCAAAGTTGAACATTTTGGTGCGTCCCTGCAGGCACATGTCCAGATCACAATCCGCAACCAGCACTTCATCTTCCAATGTGCTGGCCTGTGCCACTATGACCCCGTTCGGGTCAACGATACAACTCCCACCGATCAACGCCGCCCCGTCTTCGACACCGGCTTTTGCCACAGCGACAGCCCAGCACGCATTCATGTAGGCATTACCCTGTACGGCAAGCAAGGCATGAAACGTGCGCAGTTCCGGGCTTTCACTATTGCCACCATTAGGGTCATAGGCAGCGGAGTTATAACCTACACACAACAATTCCATTCCCTGCAACGCAAGGCAACGCCATGCTTCCGGCCAACGACGATCGTTACAGATCAGCATGCCTATACGGGCATCTTCCCAAGCCTGTGGTCCCTGAAAGACGGGGAATCCCGTGTCACCATATTCAAAATAGCGTTTTTCAAGCTGCTGAAAACGTGAATTTGGCCTGGGTTCAACCGAACCGGGCAGATGGATTTTTCTGTATTTCCCGATGATCTCCCCTGTTGGCGCGACAAGGATGGACGTATTGAAACGCTGCCCCTCTGGCGTCTGTTCGGCATAGCCCACGTAAAAGCCAACCCCCAGTTCACGGGCACGCTTAAAAAGACGTTCTGTTGTATCCGAGGGGATATGTGCTTCAAAATATTCCGCCAATACACTACCATCAAGCAGTATCCGCGGGAAAAACGTCGTAAATGCAAGTTCAGGAAATACGACAAGTGTCGCTCCCTGCTGTGCGGCCTGTTCCAGCAACCCGATCATGCGGCCCAGAATGGACTGACGGCTATCGGTGCTCTGGTTTCCGCCCATCTGCGCGGCCGCGACACGTATAACACGGCTCATGCCGTTCTCCTGTCTTCAAAAAACAATGTAATTCCAACATTGTGTCGAAACAAACCAGAGTTCATCGGGTAGCAGAGAATCCAGAATGCCGCCAATCAGGAAAAGATCCATCGTATTCATGCATCTTATTGCTACCCTTTCTTTTATGAATACGTTCCCTTCCCCCTTATGACCGGAAAGCGCCGTATCCATTCATACTATATGCCGATTGATATTCCCTGCCCCATAGGCTGGCACAATAGGGCATGGGCGTGACATACGATCAGAAATGGATCCCCATCTGTACCGCAACCGTAAATCCGGCCCCCATGAAGTAAGTTGGGGTGCCAGTCGCCCCAACAACGGCTGTATTACCGACATTTTCATGGCTTTTGGCCGATGCCATGACACCACCGATCCCAGACAGGTAATGATTATCGCCCAGATTAATGAAGTTTACCTGCAGTGTCGGCTTCTGCAGTCGTCCGTAAGACGGAAAGCGATAGCCAATGGACATGTCGGCATGTACCTGCGAGGGCATCTGCTGATCATTCATGAAGGTCGAATATTGTGTTCCGATATATTTAAGCGCGAAATTCCCGAAAAAGTGGGAGTCATCGTAGGAAATACCCACGGAACCCTGAAACCGTGGGGAGGCCACAGCTTCCTTGCCCTTGGTCGGCAGGTAGTTATCCCCAACCTTGAAGTTATCGCCCAATCTCGTATACAGATATTCAAACGAGACATATGGGCTGAAGTGATAGAATGGGCGTGTACCAAATTCCACATCGACACCACGCGATGTCTGTCCGCCAACATTGATGAAGGTCGAAACCGGTGACGACCCGATATAAGTCTGTGATGCGATCTGCCGATTGGTAAAGTTATAGTTGAAGAACACGACAGATGCCGTAAATGTCTTGTCCCGATACCGGTAGCCAAGTTCCTCCTCGATGGAATATTCATCCTTCGTCTTGCCACCGCCAAGCTGCGTTGCCGCACCCGTGTTGGGGTTGTAGATGTCAAAGAAGCTCATGCTCAACGGTGGCCGGAATCCGGTTGTGCCGTTTACATAAATCTGGTGATGGGAATTGATCTGATAATGAATGGAAACACGCGGAAGTGGCTGAAAACTGTTGCCACTGACGACATACTGCGTGTTCGGCATCTTGTCCGTCCCACGCCGATCAACCATCATTGCCTTCAGGCCAGCCGAAATTTTCAACTTGTCATTAAGAAGGGAAACAGTATCAGCAAGGTAAAGGCCATTGGTCTGTTCCACCACATTATAATCCATTGCACGCAATGGTTTACCATTGGGCATACGGATGGCATATTCGTTGCCCCATGTCGCCGCAGCCAACCCATTTGAACCAACAGCTGTAAAATCAGACCAATAACTGAAATCACCATATTCATACCAGTTACCAAAGATCAGTTCATTGATCCCGGTCTTGTAAGTCCATTTGGTATTGAATCCGACGCGCCACGGCGTATCTGTGCTGCGCTCGCCCACCACTGCCGATCCATCGACAGTATTGGGAAGGGCGCTCATGCCCGTGACCTTTTCAGATCCGTAATAGGCATATCCAGATGGCAATGTCTGACCTGCAATCGTGCCACCCCACCCATGCCACAGATAGGGTTCCGCATTGAAATGCCACTGCTTGTTCAGCTTTAACGATATAGGGAGGCCAACATTGATATCGTCCCATGGATTATGGTTTAACTGCCAGTAGTTTTTATTATACGATGCCGAGGCCCCCTTTACAAAAGTCGGGTTATAATAATTAGATGTCCCCTTGGCATTCCATTGCGCCAATGTCGGTTCGTAATATTGAGACAGTTCCTGATCCGCCCACGAGAACACGGCGGCAACACGATTACCATCGCCCCATTCCTTCGTAAACTTAAGATCAATATGCTTGCGGTTATCAGTTCCTGGTCCCGTCCAGTGCTGATCGTGGAAGTTCGAAAACGATACCCATCCCTTGATGCCAGTATTGCCAATATACCCGGTATTCAGGCGGATAAACTGCTTACGAGACATCCATGTGCCAAACATGGCCTCGGCATACCCCCCCATCTTGTCGGTGGGATCTATGGACTTATATGCCACCTCTCCGCCCAGGTCAGAAAAGACAGGGGTATCAATGGCAGAGGACCCCTGCGATACATGGGCTTCTGCCAGATTCTCGGTGTCCAGCAACTGTGATGCAAAAACCTGCCCGGAATTGATGTCATTTTGTGGTGTGCCATCAACTGTAAAGGCAATTTCCTGCTGGTTCAGGCCACGCATTGTCAGCAGAGAATGATTTGTGACGCCAAACGGGTCTGATGCCCCGAAATTTACACCTGGTGCATTCTGGATCATCTGCATGACGCTCTGTGCGCCTGCCTGCTTTTCAATATAAGAACGCGAGACCGTGCTGATTGCCCGCGGATCCGTATGATAGGACATCTGCCCACTGGCCAATGCGGGTTGCCGGTTGCGGCTGACATTAATGGTTTCGGGCGTTTTCTGCGCTGTGATCCCTGTCGGCTGCTTTGCCGCGGCAGCTCGGGCCGTAGAGGAGTGTTGTGTATCGCCCCCCGTCACGCGTGTAAGCTGCCCGGCAGCCTGCGCTTCGCTGATATGCGGGAGCAAGATAAAAGACACAAGCGCTGTATAAAGAAAATACGTATTCTTGGTCATTATTTCTTACCTCGCCACCAGAATGAAAGAAGGCCAATGAATGGTTTCAAAGCCTCATATTGTTCCTTTACGATAACGATGTGCCGAACAGATTTCCAACAAATCATGAAGTCGAAACGACCACTCACCACGAGAGAAAAGAAGCATAAAATGACATGATAAACAGTCATTTACTGCCAATATCCAACAGATACATATAAACGATCTTTATGATCCATATGTTTTTATGATAGCTGAAGGATGCCTGTTCGCACCTCTTGTAAAATGGATGCACAGCAGCGACAAAACATATGTCGTATGTACAAAAAAAATCATATTACGCATATATTTATTGAACTTATTTGTTTTATTTTAAATATTGTGTTAAAAATTAAACTATATAAATATTTATAAGTTATTTACGATATGAACTATAAATGAATTTTATTTATGAAAACATACAGAACATGAATGTTTTTAATTATAATAAACATCGAATTTTATTGTAAATATTCTTGCATCTTATGCTGTATTCTTGTTGCTGCCATCATTCCCATATGACATTTCGTACTGATCTGGAAATATAAGCATACTCTTCCCATAGGGCTATACCTTCCCCGCCCTCGAACGGTCGGGGATAAATCTCGCTCACAGACACTGGCAACGCAACTGTTCATATCAGGACGCAACGGTGGTCTTTGGACGCTTTATATTCCCCCTTGTCTCTTATTGTATGCCGCTGGGACGACAAAAGAACTTTGATCAAAGAGGGATATGGATAGGGGCCAGAAAATCTTTCAAAAAAAAATGCCACCCTTTAAAAGGTGGCATTTATAAAACTTCCATTGTCATTTATGAAAATGAAAATCACCCTACATCGTGCTTTTCCTGGCTGCCCATCCAGCAAGCGCCGTCATGGCTGTATCCAAATCCTTAAGCGTCACATCAAGAGTAATATCCCTGCCGCGTAGTCCGGTGAACCGCAGATGTGCAGTTTTTCCATGCGCAAATTCAGCCAACATCGCATCGGAAAGCGCGGGGTGGTTCGCAATACACTCCGTCCCCATGCAGGTCATCCATGACAGCGGGATCGCCACACCCCCATCCACTGCAATTGTCGCAGGTTTGCCCAGTGCCAGCCCCTGCGGCAATTCCACCATCAACGTATACGGGCCGAGCGTAGAGGTCCCCGTTACACGTTCTCTGGTGAATGTCACTGCCCCCATCACAATCGGCTGTTTCCGTGCATTCTGCACAACCAGTCGCTGCTGTATCGTACATAATGCCGGACCATTGGTACCCCCATGTGGATACATGCAACGGGCAAGCCATGGGCCAGATGTCTGTGACAGGGTTTCCATGGCGGGTGCGGTCGGCGCGGGTTTCGCGCCTACTGCCGTCGGGGATGCAGACGGCGTTGCTGCCACGCTACTGGCCCCGGCACCTTTCGCAGAACCCGAACGCGCCCGATCAGCATGCGCCACACCCCAGCCAAGAAGACCCATGGCAAGGACAACGACCAGTGAGGTCGTTTTTTTCATAATTATCCCCCAATCCTCTCCAACCTATCCTGCCTGTGGGTCACAAGGTGCCCATGGACCGGGAAAGATCAGAATTTCACCCGGATATTCCCCGTCAGCCCGCTATCCACCGAACGACGACCATACTGACCGATATAGGACAGACCGATATCGAGAACCCGGCTCAGCTTCGCACGCAGGCCAAGCTTGACGACTGCGGTATCCTGGGCCAACGGCACACCGGCAACCTCGAATGTGTCACCGCCGGACATGAAGGCTTCACGCGCAGTCGGCATGGTCAGGCCGAACGCATGGCGATATCCCAGCATTGCATTGGGCATCAACACAACACCACCGGCATTGAAGCTGGAAGAGAAACGCGCCCCGAAAGTGGAATAAGTCACCCCGGTATCAAGCGCACGTCCCGCAAGCGCAGCGGCACCGCCATGTTCGGAAAAACGGTCCGTATGCAGGTTAACATAGGCGATATCGGCAAAAGGTTCGATCCCAACCGGCCCCGCGTCAAGATGATAGCCAATATCCCCAAACGCCTGCGCTGTGCCGCCGTTATAACGGCTGCTCAACCGATCGGAAAAGCCGGTAAAGCGCGCATTACGGGTCATGGACAGCATATCCC
The DNA here is from genome assembly GCF_014843995.1 of Novacetimonas hansenii. NCBI lineage: Bacteria > Pseudomonadati > Pseudomonadota > Alphaproteobacteria > Acetobacterales > Acetobacteraceae > Novacetimonas > Novacetimonas hansenii. Next base: position 2,068,217 of record NZ_CP062147.1, read on the forward strand.
ACGTATAGGTCGCCCCCATCCGCAGCGCCAGACGTCCCCAATGCGTCCCGGCATATCCACCAAGGCTGACATTGCTGCTGTGCCCATAGGACGAGACCCCGGAACTGTCGAAAGTGGAATGTCCATATCCAACCAGCCCACCGACATGCCAGCCCAACACCGGCGCATCCGCCCCCAGCACGAACCCACCAACAGAATGCCCCATGCCTGACGCATTCCCGTCGCCCGCATTATGCCCGAACGATCCATAGGCCTGCATCCACAATGCTGCATGTTCAGACCTGCAGGCCCCGTCGGTCCGCTGTCCATTCGCAGATGCCGTTTTCATGCCGCTGGCTGCACCGCGCTCGCAATCCGCGCCACGCAGACGCTCTATTGCCGCATCGCGAATGTAATAGCTGTCCTGAATCAGCGCGGTACGGGCAGATGCATGCAGTTCGCCCGACAGGCCGTTTAGGGCATGACGTGCAGTGCTGGCATCCGTCTGGACCAACGCATTGAACAACGATCCGCTGCTAATGCTATCCATTGCGCCACCAACGGCACGTTCGTTGCGTGTATCCCCCACCGACGCGAAACTGACTGTATTGCGCCCCAGAAGCAGATAGACGTCATCCGCGCTATAGGTCAGGATCGGGTTCAGAAAAGCAAGGTTCGACGTCACGGATGCGAATTTCCCCGACACGCCATCCGTGGCACTGAGGATCGTATACCGGACATTCGTGTTCCAGCTTCCATCTGCCGTGATACTGCGGACAGTACCACCTTCCAGTGTGGCCTTACCCTGCACTGAAACCAGATCATGGCCACCATCTTCGGACAGGTTGACCACGTAATTTGAACCTGCGGCCATCGTCAGGTTCCCTTGGACGGTCAGGGTTCCCATCGGATCACCATCATTCCCGGGCGAGAGCGTCCCTCCCGAAGAAATGGTCGTGGTGCCGACCGTACCAGTGCCCGCCAGGGTGGTGCCTGCATCCGCGACAACTGGACTGACGATGCTGCCATCGACTTCAAGTGTGCCGTCAGCGATTTCGGTGCCGCCACTATAGGTACTGTCCCCTGAAAGGATCAGTGTGCCTGCCCCGACCTTGACCAGATCGCCCGGCGATGTGCCATCCGAAAGCGTACCAGATAGCGTACCCTGGCCACTGGCCACATTGACGGTGGGATCACCGTTCAGGACCAGCGCATTTGACAGCACCAGCCCATCCGCACCGAAATTGAGGGTCGTGCCCTGTGCCATGTTCAGCGCACCCGTGCTGAGGGCTGATGCGCTGGCAACCGTCAGTGCCCCCCCAGCAAGCGTCGTGCCCCCGGTGTAGCTGTTCACACCCGACAACGTCATGTTGCCCGTGCTGTCAATAACCAGCGCACCAGTGCCCGAAACCATATTCGTCAACGCACCGTCCGCTGATTGACGGAGTTCCAGGGTACCATTATCGACAATTTCGCCTGTGCCGAAACTTCCCGTCGTACCCGTCAGCGTACCGCCGGTAATCGTGGTCCCGCCGGTATAGCTATTGTTGCCCGTCAGCGTTTCATGCCCATCAAGCAGCGTCACGCCCCCCGTCCCGGCAATGGTGCCCGCGAAGCTCCCCGCCGCATCGGTCAGGGTCAGCGTTTCACCACCCAGCGCAACCGCGCCACCGCTATTGCCCGACAGGGAGGCAATCGAAGCCCCATCCGTGGTGCCGGAAATATCGAATGTGCCGCCGCTGAGCGTAACTCCGCTTGAGGCCGCGATGCTGCCATCACCCGCCAGCGCCAGCGTGCCACCGGAAATCGTGGTCTCACCCGTATAGCTATTGTTGCCCGTCAGCGTTTCATGCCCATCAAGCAGCGTCACGCCCCCCGTCCCGGCAATGGTGCCCGCGAAGCTCCCCGCCGCATCGGTCAGGGTCAGCGTTTCACCACCCAGCGCAACCGCGCCACCGCTATTGCCCGACAGGGAGGCAATCGAAGCCCCATCCGTGGTGCCGGAAATATCAAATGTGCCGCCGCTGAGCGTAACCCCGCTTGAGGTCGCGATGCTGCCATCACCCGCCAGTGCCAGCGTGCCACCGGAAATCGTGGTCTCGCCGGTATAGCTATTGTTGCCCGTCAGCGTTTCACGCCCATCAAGCAGCGTCACGTCCCCCGTCCCGGCAATGGTGCCCGCGAAGCTCCCCGCAGCATCGGTCAGAGTCAGCGTTTCACCACCCAACGCAACGGCGCCACCGCTATTGCCCGACAGGGAGGCAATCGACGCCCCATCCGTGGTGCCGGAAATATCAAATGTACCGCCGCTGAGCGTAACCCCGCTTGAGGCCGCGATGCTACCATCACCCGTCAGCGCCAGCGTACCTGCATTGATCGACGTTGCCCCGGTATAGGTCTCAGCTTGCGCCACACTCAGCGTGCCGGTTCCATCCTTGAACAGCATGCCGGTGCCAGAAACCAGATTGGTTAGCGTTCCATTCGTTGACTGGTCGATATCCAGGGTGCCGTTATCCACGATCGCACCGCTGCCGAAACTTGCTGTCGTACCCGTCAGCGTGCCAGCCTCGATCGTGGTCCCCCCCGTATAGGTATTGACGCCCGTCAGGGTTTCATGTCCCCCCGCCAGGGTCAGGCTGCCGCCGACTGTATCTGTCTGTGTGCCGAGCTGCTGATTGGCGATGCTATCATTGGTAATCGTGCCGGAAAAAGTATCCGATGCATCCGTCAGCAGCAGGTTCTGGCTGCCCAGTGACACAACGCCATTCCCAGCCAACGATGTAATCGCGGTGGAAGATGCGGCGATCGTCCACTGCGTATCATTATTGCTATCGCTGTTTGTATCCGATGTGTTGGATGCCACCGTACTGTTAAGCGAGATATCAAAAATACCATTATCCACCACACGGCTGGATGATGCTATGCTGGCCTGTGAGGATGAGCCGTCCGTCTCTCCGAGTGTACTTGCAGAGGCAAGCAATAAAGCAGTTCCACTACCGATGGTCGTCGCACCGGTATAAGTGTTCTCCCCACCAAAGATGGTGATGACAGTCGACCCTGACGTGCCGGGATTCGTGAGGGTTATCCCGCCCCCGACACCACCGCTGATCCCACCATCCACAATCGGGCCGACAACCCCGTTCACAATATTGCCACTGACACCACCGGCGAGAAGCAGTTCCGGTGTCTCCACTCCCTTGGCCCCTGCCCCGATTGTCAGGGTATTGCCGCCAAGTGCGATTGTTGCATTTGCATCATTTATGGCAGTGACGGATGCACCGTCGGATGTGCCTGAAATATCAAGAACACCGCCGGTATACATTGAGAGCAGGCTGGAAGACGCAATACTTCCATCACCCGCCAGTGCCAGCGTTCCTGATGAAATCTGTGTCGATCCGGTATAGGTATTGACCCCGGTAAGTGTCTCGGTCCCGCCCGTCAGATTCAGACTGCCACTGGTGCCGCCTGCTACACCACCATCGGCAATAACCCCGCCAAACGTGCCACTGGCATTGGTTAACACCAGCGTCTCTTCGCCCAATGCAACATTACCATTACCCGACAGGGATGCGACCGAATTCGCCTCCATGGAGGACCCTGAAATATCGAGCGTTCCGTTATCAACAACTCCGCCTGACGTTGCGATCGAACCTGCCCCCGAAAGTTCCAATGTCCCGGAACTGATCGTCGTGACCCCGGTATAGGTATTGCTACCTTCCAGCACCAGTGCCCCTGCCCCATCCATCGTAAGTCCGCCCGTGCCACTGACAGGCGCAGTCACGTTCAGGGTTGTGCCTGCATCGGGGCTAATTTCGCCCCCCCCTGTGCCAAGCATGATGCTACGGGCAGTCGTGACGTTCGCTGTTGTCTCCAGGTTCCCGTTATCCGTCAGGCTTAGGCCGCCAGCCGTATTGCCCAACGCGGAATCAGATGAGATCGACAGGCTTCCGCCATCAATCGTGGTCCCCCCCGCATATGAATTGACACCACTGAGGACCACATGCGCCCCGTCGGCCACCGTGACGGCACCCGCACCGGAAATCACACCAGAAACATCGAGCGCATCGCCCGTCCCCTTGGTAAAGGACAGCGCGGACGACGCATCATCCATTACAATGGCGTTATTCAGCGTGCCCGCCCCCCCTGACGCGATGGCGAGGCCAGAGGACGCAGCAATTTCAATATTGCCTGAAAGGGTACTACCATTTTCCAGTAACAGTGCGTTGCCGGTACCACTGGCAAGGATCGCATCGGCTTGCGTTGTGCCATCACCAGCCATCCCGCCGGTAATGGACCCCGAATTATCCACTGTATCGCCACCAACCATGACAAGGCCGACACCACCAGCACCGACACTTCCGCCTGTGCCACCCGCACCACCGGTAATCGATCCCGCATTGGCAAGAGTCAGCCCCTGCCCCATAAAGGCCACGCCGACACCACCGGCGCCACCGCCACCATTCGTGTTGGCCGCACCACTGACGGCCTGCCCCGCGCCACCGGTGCCACCTGCACCACCTGTGATGCTCGCACTGTTAGTACTGGTCGTGGCCGTGGCATTCCCACTGGCAAGGAGGTCGAGGCCATCGCCACCGCCGCCGCCACCGCCGCCGCCGCCCTCACTGGAGACACCCGCCTCACCACCGTTCCCGCCGGTCCCGCCAGTTACGACATTGGACACCGTAACACTGTCGGTCGCAATAACACCGGCCCCACCGCCGCCACCGCCGCCACCGCCGCCGTTCCAGGTGCTGTTTCCCCCGCCACCGCCACGCCCCCCCGTGATGGCGGACGTAACGGATGCGCCGGCACTTTCGATCACGCCAGCCCCGCCGCCACCGCCGCCGCCTGCGTTGAAGCTGTTATCATAAGCCGTGGTACCTGCGGAACCGACTACGCCGCCCGCACCGCCCGCACCGCTTTCTCCACTAAGGCTCAACCCGTCATGCCCGGCGCCGCCCACACCGTCGGACGACGCGGCACCCGCGCCTGCCAGCGAAGTTGCGGGCCAACCGCCACCAGCGCCGCCCCCACCATTACCGGCACCGCCCACGCCGCCATATCCAGCCGACGCCACCACCCCGCCAGCACTCTGCCCCATCGCCACATGGGGCACGCCCGTACTGATCAAGGCCGCCAGCACGGCAACCGACCAGGGCGAAGATGAAACAGCACGCGACAGGCTGGTGCCTGCACGCAGAACATGCTGCAAACGCGGATAGGAGTGTGGGTTGCCACCCGCAGGAAAACGGGTGACCCGAGCAGGAAGGGGGCTGTTATGCATCAAGACAAATCCTGGGTGGCATCGCATTGGAAATGATAGGGGGAAAACACACATTTCCAACGATATTACGTTGCAATATCGGAACGATTTACGTCCGGCACAGTCCCTGATTTCGGGACATAAATTCAGATAATTCCCTGACAGGAAAAGGTTTGTGAAAAACATGCATATACATGGGACACCACCGATCTGGTCCCCATATCAGACATGCAATCGGAATCTATTTTCAAAAACCCGATATTTCATGAATTTATTTTTCTTATATTTTTAAAAAGTTTTTCAATCCCATATTCCATACCCCTGTCATTCCGGGATCACCGGGCATATCCGGTGGCATCCTGTTTTACGGCGCAGATATCCTGTCAGTTCACATCCCGAAGTTTGCCCGCGACAGAGGGTGGTGACAACCGGAAAGACGATGATTTTGTCAACCTGCGTTAACAAGTCATTCCGATCAGATAACTTTGCATAGTGAACGGATATATCGAATGTTTTTTAAACAAGGTCGAGACGATATCCGCTGCGCCGCACTGTACGGATCACGGGGCGTGGCAGGTCCCGCGCCGTGGAGGCCGGTGGTATTTTACGACGTAAGCGCGTTATCAACGTATCGACCGTGCGGACGGTAACATCACGGTCATCCCGCCTGCCGATGGCCTCCAGCAACACGTCACGCGACACGACATTCCCGACCGATACAGCCATGGCCATCAACAGCGAAAATTCCCCCCCCGTCATGACTGCCTGTTCCCCACCGGGGGAGACAAGCTGCTTGCGCACAAGGTCAAGGCGCCAGTTCCCTACCATCAGGAAGGAAGACCTGCTGCCCCTGCGCCGCAGGACGCTACGCACCCTTGCCGCGAGTTCGTCAAGGACGACCGGTTTGACCACATAATCATCACCACCATCGTCAAGCGCCTGGATACGGTCAGAAACCTCGTCGCGGGCGGTGACAAAAATCAGCGCGGCATGGTCATGTATGCGCAACCTGCGCGCGGCCTCACGGCTGTCACCATCAGGCAGGTTGATATCACACAGCACGAGATCAGGCAGGCTGGCACCCCATTTTTCCTGCATTTCCGCAACACTGCCCGCAACCGTAACCCGGTAGCCGCACCGTTCCAGATAACGCCGCATCACACCTTGTAATTCCGGGGCATCCTCGACAAGCAGGATCGCTTGTGCCTCAGATATGGGACCATCGTGTTTCATGTGACAACTTTTCTGGAAATGGTCTGTTCGGCAGGATTAAAACGCGCAATCGTCGCCTCCAGCGCTGCCATCAGGTGATGCGCGACATCCAGGCGCGCCGGGTCCGCGCACAGCACTTTTTCAACGTCCATCGCAATACGCCCAAGCCCCGCGAACCCAAAGACAGGCGCACTGCCACGCATCCGATGGGCCACGCGCCGTATACACTCCCCATCCTCCCGGGCCATGGCGTCGCGTATTTCCGACAGACACTCCCGACATGCAGCGGCAAAGACAGGCATTTCAGCCGCGATGGAAAAACCGGCATCCGAAGTTTCGCCCCCCTTGCGCATGCCCCCCCCACACAAAGTAGCGATAGTGGACAAAAGCACATCGAAGGAAACAGGTTTGGCAACGGTATCACTAATGCCGCTTGCCCGATAACGCATGATATCCGGCCCCATGACATTTGCCGTCACGGCAATGATCGGCATTGCTGCTGTCGTGGCGTCGGCACTTGCACGGACATATCGTGCCAGATCCTCCCCCTGCATGTCGGGCAACACCATGTCGAGCAGCATCACGTCAAAATATCCACTTTCGAGTTGCGCACGCGCCTCCGCCCCGGAGGCGGCAACAGCAATATCCATTCCGTAAGGGACGAGCATTTCCAGCATGACCAGCCGGTTTTCCGGCGTATCTTCCACCAGCAGGACCGACAGGCCGACACGCGGTATCAACGCGCCCTGCGTGGTCGCAACCGGGATCGCACCGACCTCGCCAAGGGGTAAGGTAAAGGTGAACCTGCTGCCACCATCAATATTGTCCAGCGAAACGCGCCCCCCCATTGCAACAGCAAGTCGGCTGACAATGGCAAGGCCCAGCCCTGATCCCGGTACGAATTCCGTATCCGGGCCACGTACAAATTCATCAAAGACACGGTTCAGCACATGCGGCGGGATTCCGGGACCGGTGTTGGTCAGTTCGAATGCGATCTCCCACACACCCGGACCGCAGCGCTCCGCCCGGACAACAAACCTGATAGAACCTGTTTGTGTGAACTTCAGCGCATTATCGAGGACATTGCCCAAAAGCTGGTGCAGCCGTGTCGGATCACCCGATATCGTCGTCGGCAGGGGATCGAATTCATGTGTAAACGCCAATCCCTTTTCCGCACAGCGTTCCACCATGACATCCGCAAACTGCGTGCACAGATCCCCCAGATTGAAGGGCACATGGACAATCTCGATCCGGGCAGTCTCCAGGCTGGCCATATCGAGTACGTCATCCAGAAGCCGCACAAGCCCTGCCCCCTCGAAGCGCATGAGTTCAAGCCTGCGTCTCTGGTCCTCTCGCGGGCTATCGCGCAGCATCAGGCTTGTCATGCCGAATATGGCATTCAGCGGTGTTCGTACCTCGTGGCTCAGATGCGCAAGGAAACGCCCCTTGTTGCGCGCATCGTTTTCCGCCCGGTCCTTGGCGCGATGCAATTCGGCCAACGTAAGTTCAATCTGCTGCGTGCGTTCAGAGACCTGCGCCTCAAGGCTGGCATTCAAAAGGGCCAGGTCATTCGAAAGGATACGCACATGGCTGAGTGACGCCACGAAACGCTGTCCAAGGATAATGATATGGAAAAATAGCAGCATCAGCCCGCCAAGTGGCGCAAGGTCGGTTCCATACCGCCACCAGTGGGCATACATCATGCCATCATGCAGGACGCAGGTAATGAAGATCACGACGCCAAGGCCAAGGATTTCAGCACTGCTTTCCTTGTTACGGATCGCCCGGATAACACACCATGTGTAGTACCAGGCGGAACATATCAAAAACAGGATGGAGACATCGCGAAACCGGGTAAACAGCGCCACAGGGGTCAGGATCGTCAGCAGGCATCCCATCGCGGCCGAAACCTGTATAAACCGCCCCGCGAAACGATGCAGACACCCCGGAAAAAACTCCCACAGCAACCGGAAATAGATCGGCCATGACATGTAAATGGTCAGGTATTCCAGCCGATACAGGAATGTAGCAGACAGCGAAGGAAACATCCGTGCCAGCAGGCCGCTGGTGCAGCCCAGACGCGCGGCAAGGAAGATGATCAGTACAAGAAGCCAGCCCCATCCACGTGAATGGGTCGTGACACCAAAAGCGGCGATATAGAAGGCAAGGATCAGGAGGGCACCCAACACCCCGGCGTCAAAGACAAGCCGGAATTCAAGGGCCTGCCGAAGGTCATCATGCCCACCGACCAGAACGGGGCCAAGGATCCCACCCTCGAAATGGAAATGATTCGAAACCTCCACAGCAAGGGTAAGCGTGGAATGCCCCGGTTCAATCGACACGTACTGGTTCAGCAGGGTGCGCGGCGTTTCATCACCCGCATGCAGGCCCGGCACCCCTGATTGGGACACCACATGCCCATCCACCCACACGCGCGATGCCGACAGGATCTGCGGAATCTGGAGCGTCAGTTGCGGTACGTTCTGTGGCAGACGCACCACCATGCGGTAGGTAAGTGCCCCAAATCCGGCAGGTCGATTATCATTAACCCGCCGACAGATGTTGGTGGTGTTCCACAGGCCGGGCACGTGGAGCGTTGCATCCGGCACCAGCGCATCCCCTGAAGGCATGGACAGATGTGCCCCATCCAACCTGCAGAAAACCTGCCAGTCACCATCCAGGGCAATGGTGTGCCGCGCATCCCATTGCCTGAGGTCAATGACGCCATTGCCTACAACCGCCCGATAAAGATCCTCTGCCACGGCGCCGGAAATATGAACGCCTGCAACCAGACCAATCGATACCAAAAAAATCAATATCGACCAGAAATGCCAGCCCCGGCCACCTGGAAGACGCTGGAAATGCATCATGTCCCCTTTGCCGGTGCAGTGCGAGGCGTCATCGCCTGCCCATGCATCAGAAAAAAACCGCAAGGACACAGAAATCCTGGGGTAAAATTAAATATTTCTTTATTACGGAGCGTATTTGTAAAAACCACACATATATCCCGCGATCCGCGGCCATGGCCTGATGCAGAGATATTACAATCCCGATTGCCGGCACATACATGACAGACGCACCCGACATTCGACATATATCTCTGGCAACGCTTTCTGATCAGGTTTCCCTTGTCATGGCAATTTGTAATTACATGGTGCTGACGCTACTGTTTTCATGGTTGTGTAGGAGTTATGCAGTATGGTCATAATTTGCCCCCGGCGCACAAGCGTGACAATCGAAAAAAAAGTGAGTTTGTCAACGTGGGTTGACAATTCATCCCGTTGAAGGAACCTGTCGCGGAAACCGGTATGACGGGGCAGGATGTTTTCCGCCGGAACCAGCCCCCTTCAGGGCGCGGGATGACACCGCCACCATGTCATGTAAAATGCCGTGTCCGTAATGATCCACACCCAAGACAGGATGCATTCATGAAACGCCGCCCGATCCTGTACGGCCTGCCCGTCATGCTGGCGGCTACCGCCTTCATTTTCCCATGCAGCGGGCATGCCAGCATGCAACATGCCCCCTTGCCCGCCGACATGGTGGACCCGCGCATCGGTACGGGCGGCGCCGGGCATACCTTCCCCGGGGCAAGCATTCCATTCGGCATGATCCAGCCTTCTCCCGACACCGCGATGCCGGAATTCCACCATGCCTATGACTGGGCCGGGGGATACCAGTATAATGACCCCACCATCATGGGATTTTCACAGACCCACTTCTCTGGCGCGGGGCATTCCGACCTTGGCGACTGGCTGCTGATGCCCATTGCAGGCGATGTCCGCATGGAACCCGGCGATCCGGCCAAGCCCCTAAGTGGCTATCGCTCACGCTTTCGCCATGCGACCGAGGAGGAACATCCCGGATCTTATTCCGTAACGCTGGATGATTATGGTGTCCGTGCTGAACTGACGGCCGGATTGCGGGTAGGATGGCATCGTTATACCTTTCCCACGGACAAACCCGCACATATCCTGCTGGACCTGCGCCCCAGCATCTATGACTATCCGGGAAAAGTGCTGTGGACGCGCCTGCGCGTGCGTTCAGACGGAACCGTGTCGGGCTGTCGCACCACACGTGGGTGGGCACCGGGGCGGACCACATGTTTTGCAATGCGCTTTTCACGTCCGATGGTCGCGCGGACCCTTTATAATCGCGAAACCAACCTGACCTATCACGGGTTCCGTGGACCAGGGAATGCCCCCGTTGACCCCGATGAGCAGAATGGCCGCGCTGTCGAGGCTGTATTCGATTTCGGCACTCTCTCCACGCCACTTGGGGTGAAGGTCGCAATCTCTCCCATCAGCGAGACAAATGCCATCGCCAACCTGGAGGCCGAGGGCAGAGGCTGGGATTTCGATGCGCGCCGTGCCGATGCCACAACCGCATGGAACCGGGCACTTTCGGTCATTGACGTCTCAGGCTCAACTGATCAGCGCACACAGTTCTATACCGCGCTGTACCACGCGATGCTTGCCCCTACCCTAAGCATGGATGCCAACGGGGATTATCGCGGCCCGGATCAGGAAGTCCATAAGGCGCGCGGCTTTGGCTTCTACTCCACATGGTCCACATGGGACGTATATCGCGCGCAACAGCCGCTCATGGCGCTGCTGCGTCCAGATATGAGTTTACAGTTCGTGCGCTCCCTTCTTGCGGCGCAACAGGCCAGCCCGGTTGGCGTGCTGCCGATCTGGTCCTATCAGGGGCTGGAAACATGGTGCATGACCGGATATCACGCCGTGCCGATCATCGCAGACGCCTATTTGGCAGGGGTGCGGGGTTTTGACGCGGATGCCGCACTCGATGCGATGGTTGCATCTGCCACATCACCCGTTTACGGCGACCTGACAGATTACATGAAGCTTGGTTATGTCCCGATCGACCGGGAAGCCGAAGCCGGGTCAAAGACATTGGAATATGCCTATGATGACTGGTCGCTTGCGCGGATGGCACGTGCGATGGGCAGGACACACATTGCCGAGACCTTTGAAAAACGCGCCCGTAACTGGCACAATGAATGGGATTCACAGACCGGGTTCCTCCGGGCCCGGTTGAGCACAGGGGAATTCCACACTCCCTTCGACCCTGCCGCCGCGGCCTATGGCAGCGATTATACCGAGGGCAATGCCTGGCAATATCTGTGGTACGTGCCACAAGACGTGCCCGGCCTGATTGCGACAATGGGAGGGAATGAGAAATTCACCACCAGGCTCGACGAACTGTTTGATACGAAAGTCGATCCTGCCCGATTCAAAAATGTTGAGGATATCAGCGGGCTGATCGGATGGTATGCGCATGGCAACGAACCAGGCCACCATATCGCCTATCTTTATGACTATGCCGGTGCGCCATGGAAAACACAGCAGCGTCTGCAACAGATCATGGACAGCCAGTATAATGCCCGTCCCGACGGATTGGCCGGTAACGACGACCTGGGGCAGACATCGGCATGGTACCTGTTCACCGCGCTGGGCTTTTATCCCGTTGCACCAGGCAGCAATGATTACACCATCGGCCGGCCGTTCGTGCCCAAGGCGGTCATTCATCTGCCCAACGGACGCATCTTTACCATGGTGGCGGATGGGCTGGATGCTGGCCATCCTTATGTTGCGTCCGTGACCCTCAATGGCAGGACACAGGACCTTCTGCATCTGCGACACGAAGATATCCTCAAAGGAGGAGAACTGCGCTTTGTCATGCAGGCCACGCCGAAACGATGAACATGGTATATATTATAAACATTCCCCGGATTGGGGCGCATCAGAAACCTGCCGTTCCTCCCACAATCGCGCCAGACGGGCATGCAGTCCTGGTTCGCTTGCGTAAATATACAGCCCCCTTACCCCACGGGTCATCAGGACGTTGATTGAATTGAGAATGATCCGTACCATGACCTTTGCCGGGTTCTCCACCCCGTCCCGACCGGTAAAGGCCGCACGGTCCTCGTAACGGGAGGGGTCGATCACGATACGATCCGTCGCGCGGTCATAGGTGACAGACGGCCCAAGGATGACACCAGCATAATTAAGGTCGAACCCTTGGATGGTATAGACCGACCCCACTTCGTCAATCGTATCGGGCCGTTCCGCCCACGGCAGGCGGGCCTGCGGCATGGCACGATCCCAACGCAGGTGAAAACGCCCTTCTGTAATGAAATGATCCTGTCCATTCAGTATGTAGGGATAATCATAGGTCGCCAGCATCCGACACATACCATATTGCATGTCCCGTTGCCTGATAGCGCCATACATGTCCTGTGCATCATCAAAAACACGGAAATCAAACGTTTGCGGTGCGGGCAGTGGCCGCAGGATGCCATCTCGCAGCGCACGTATCCACTGCATGACATCCGTGTGGGCATGCATACGAAACTGATGTTCCAATCGCCGTGTCACGACCGGAACGCCCGACAGCAATCGCGCAAGGGAGGCACCATCCCATAGACTCTTGAATTTCAGAACCTGATGAGCATCAAAGATAATCACCACGACATGCGCATGGCGGATAATTTCCTCAAGCTGGTTATTCTGGCGAAAACGGTTATAAGGATCGCTGCGGGTCAACAGCAGGTGGGCTTCATCTACCAAAACTATGTCGGCACGTCGCGCCCCACCATATGCACGGTTTATGAAGGTTGTCGGACGTTCGAAATCTTTTTTACGTAGTGCAGTCTGATTTTGTGAAATATTACGGTAAAGCTTGATCATTTCCGGATGATTGACCAACAGGAAATTATGGGTACCATAAAGTGGATCATGAATATCCTGTCCCCGTGCCGCCTGCTGTATCGCGGTAAACAGGGTGTTGAGCAGCAGGCTTTTTCCAGTACCCGCATCCCCCTCAATCACAAACACCGCGTGGTCATCCGCCTGATGGGCGCGACAGAAAGACAGCACCTCCGCCATCAGGGCATCCTGTCCCTGTGTTAACGCCATCGTAGGCGCAAGACGCGACACTGCGCTGTCCTTACGGGAATGGAGAGGCTTAATCATATATTTTTACCTGCCAAGGAGAGGATCTGGAAATCCGGTTGCAAAATATACCATGACAGGTATGAATTTTTCGGATTTTTACAAAATACTTTTTGTGCAGACCTGTCCTGATTTCCACCACTCATGACCGCCCCAATGCCAGCATATAAGATTACCGACCATGATCCTGTCGCCTATTTGGAAAATTATCAAAACAAGGTAAAATATTCAATCAGGGTCTAAAAATTTCCAAAAATTTTTGATCTCGGCATTGGCGGATTTTCCTGTTCGATACCACGGCTGTTAATTACACATATTGCGGGCTGCACCTCATACATCGGCAGCTTTTATCACCATATTACATAAGGTGTAATAGACAGTTCGTCATCACCCGTATTTTACAGACCGTGTGCTACGACAGGAAATGCGTGGACACCCCACATCATTTACAGCAATGCGTTACCACATACATGATGGCATCAATGATGCCGATGCATGTTTGTTTCCCTTGGGCAAGCGCCTGACCCTGTCCTTGGAATGTAATGCCGGCTCAATCCCACTGTTCATCAGTGAGGTCCGCGCCGTAGTTCATTGGCATGAACACCGATCAAACATCCCCCATACATATTAATGATAGCTGCTAAAAAATTAGGCTATATTTTTGTAATATTGTTTTAAATCAGTATCTTATATTTGACTGTGGTAGTGCAACCCTACATGTGCTATAGTGTGAGGTGGCGTGTCGTAGCGCCGTTGAAACAAGGAGGCCCCTATGTCGGGTGGCCTGCCGAATACAACACCCGGACTATGGTCCAGCGGTGAACAGTAAGTGCTGTTTATCGTCTGGGGAATAGGTAGGGCGTGAGTTCACCTTGTTTCACACGCTACGACCCACCCGACGCCAAAAGGCGTTGATGTGCAAGCACGCCTGTCGTAGGGCGATGAAACATGGTGAATAATGATACTTCAAAAGGTGGCGGAATCACCGCCATTTGTTGTGCCCATTCAGGAACATAACATAAACATACTTCCCTTCGGAACTTATCCCCCAACCAAAATACAGAAACGGATACGCACGGTATTTTTCGATACCCTGTTTGGATATATGCGTTTTCGACGCCCCTTTGTCGAAAGGTTCAAACAGGAATGTAAAGGCCCTGTGGATTCATATCTGTTCGGGTTGAAAGTTCGGTTCTATCCACAGGATAACCAGACTGATGCCAAGTCAGCGGTCTGCGGAAACTGCTACAATGCCAAAGAATGGCGATGGCTGGACAAATGCCTGCCTACTGGTGGCACCTTCGTTGATATCGGGGCAAATATGGGGTTCTTTTCCCTGTTTGCTGCCACCAAAAAGGCCAGGATCATCGCCATTGAGCCCAATGGCATTGTCTTTGAAAGACTTTCCACCAACATGGCCCTTAACGGGATCAAAGCTTTTTTGGTCAAGGCAGCCGTAGGTAAAAGGGATGAGCCCGGCACCCTGATCCAGACCAATATGGATTATGGGAGTGGTAGCATTGGTCAGGGTGAAGGAGAAACCGTTCGTATTCGACCTTTGCTTGATATCCTGACAGACGCCCAAGTAAATCATGTTGATGTATTGAAGATTGATATTGAAGGATATGAGGATAGGGCCTTACTACCCTTTCTGGATACCGCACCTGTCGGCCTGCTACCCGGTCATATTATCATTGAATACAGTGAACGTGATCGTTGGCAATCAGACCTGATGGGCAGGTTGGCTAAAGCCGGATATCGCCGCAAGGCACGTAGTCGCGGCAACATCCTGCTATCACGAAAATAAGGGAGAATAAGCAGACTGCCCGGCAGGCCCAATCCTGCCGGGCAGTGTTGTTTTGATGTGTCTAGTCATTGGGATATAAGCAGCCGTTTGAAAAGTCAGACTCAATAACATACTGAAATTATAAAGGTTTTTGGTGGATATTTTTCTAACAAAGCTTCAGAAGATGCTGCCTTTTTCGATCAAAAGGCAGCACCCAAAAACTTTTCTTGTTTTTTTATTAATGATTTGTTTTCAAACAGTCTCTAAGCGGCAAATATCACATTTTGCTACTTTTTAAAAAGTTACTTATCCCGGCAGTCCCCGGAACATGCCGAACCTTTTGCGATCCTGCACGTTCCAAACATCTATCCAGTCAGGACATCTTATGATGCGCCCATTCAACATCTTCGTCATCATGGCTCTTGGCCTTTCCATCGCTGGCTGCCATGCCGCCCATCGTGATCGCCATCCCGTTTACTGGCATGACGGTTATCATCGTGGTGGTTACGGCAGCCAGTATGGCGCACCGGGACGCAGGTAAAGATCATGCCGCCACGCCTATCGCGTAAGACGCATCCGGCCCTGATCGCCTTTCCTAATGCCCCGGCGCGTAATGCAGCATAACCATCCCATGGACTTCATCCCAGCTTCCTGAGCGGGAATATCCGCCCTCCACCCCAAGGCGGAAAGACGGGGTGAGCTGATAGATCGCCCGAGCCTGCACATTACCAGCCAATCCTCCCGTGGACTGGCCGGCATATTTCTGCCGGGCCGCGATCCCCCCTTCACCCAGCGGGAACATCGCGGTCGCATTCTCGGTATAGTGCTGATATCCCCCTTCCCCCTTGAACATCCATGTCCATCGCCCCGCATGCCCGTCATAGGTCAGCGGCATCAGAGCCGCCATGAACGCATGCGGAGAGAAGTAGCCCCCCTGCCCCCACGTAAAGAAATACGAATTGCGGCGATATCCGAAATAGACCAGGTCCAGCCCAAGCCGCAGATGTTGGGCATCATGGCGGTGCCACACGAGGGCGGAGCCACCCGCACCTGCTTCGGCTTCATGGTTGGCCACCGTGTTCGTGCCCTGCATGACCGCATACCCGCCGCCGGCATAGAGATTGTATCCCGGCTGCGACCACTCCAGTTGTCCATGCCCCCTGTTGCGGGTCACGCCGCCCCACACACGTCCGGTTCCCGGGTCCCGCGCGCCAGAATAGGCCACAAGGCTGTCTGTCACCGCCCGACGTTCCCCCGTCAGGCGCAGGGTCAGGTCATGTGTCAGGTGTGGGGTCAGTTCGATTCCCCCCAGAACGTTGGATGTCGCAAATCCCAACGGTGTTGACCCGACATCAGCCGACAGCCACCGACGCTGGTAATGCACAGATAACGCCACACCGGCAACAGCCGGTGCCACGCGGAATCCCGGACGCACACCATTGCTGGCAACACTGCCATACTGTCGCGCCGTGGTGGTGGAGGACAGCGGATCGCCCGACATCAGCACACTTGGCATTACCGAAACAAACAACTGATTTTGCGTAGAGGACAGCGGCAATGTGGCTGTCATGGGCATGTTGACCACAGTCATATGACCCAGTCCCGATTGCCCTGAACGATCGCGGATTTCGATATTCCCGTCTGCCTGCGGTGACAGGGCGCGGGATAGATAATCGCTTTGTCGGTCGAGCGCCTGCACAGGGGTCAGATGCGGGTCATAATGATAAATCTCTGGCATCGTCGCCCCCATGTCGGGCACGAACCCTGTGCTTATGTCGGGCCATTCATCGCCGGCATGCACGTGATACGGGGCGCAGCCTATATCGATATGCGTACCATGACCGGTGGAATCATCCTCATTTTGCGTGGGCGTACAGTCCAGCATCCGCGCGTGCCGCACATCGCGCAGGCGGCGAAGGTCATGCCCATGCAGGCCGTCAATCTCGGCCTGTATCTCCCACGTATCGCCCCATTGCGGATGCCCGGCCGCCAGTTTGTGCGCCATCTCCAACGCCATGTGTTCATGGCCACTTGCAAGGCCGTCACGTGCAAAGGCCGCCTCCGCCATCCTGTCTTCCGGACGGAGCGCCAAAGCCTTGCGGTCATAAACCATGGCCTGACCGGGCTGGCGCAACGCGGCTTCCACACGGCCCCGCGCAAGGAGCAGGTCCGCATCATCTGGCGTCTGTGCCAATAGTGGGTCAAGCAGGCGCCGGGCCATGTCGGGATGCCCGTCCAGATCGGCGCGGTCCGCACGTGCGATTGCAAGGCTTTTTTCCATTTCACCCAGGTCCCGGACCTGTGCGGGGGTAAGATGCCTTCCCTGCGTGATGGACGGAAGCGCATCAAGCAGTTGCTGCGCCGCCACGGGATCGCCAATCTGCATGAACATACCGGCATAAGACAGGCTCTGATTCACACTGACATATCCCGTGCTTTGCGTCAGGGCACGATGCAGCACGCCTGCTGTCGCCTCGGTAGGGGCATGGCGTTTAAGCATTGCATCCACCACCAGCCGCGCATGCGTTCCTTCGGGGTCGGGCACAACGGGCATTCGTTCCAACATGGGAATCGCGCGCGCGTCGTCTGTCGGCAGAACACGGATCTGGTGCCACAGCATGACCTGCGCCACGCCATCAGACATCTGTGCAGTGATATCAGCAGGTGGCAGGCGCGCCAGAAGCGCATCGGCCCGTGGCATATCCTGATCCTGCAGGGCGAAGATGAAACAGGCCTGTACGTCCCCATTCATTTTCGGCAGGGGATCGCACAGGACCGCCATCAGGTTCCGCGCGCGTGTCGGCTGCCCCTGCACCAACCATACCTGCGCAAGATGCAGGCGCAGCCAGCCATTATGCGGGGCATCACGCAATGCCTGTTCCAGCAGTACGATGCGCTTGCGCGGGTCCGTCTCGGCCTCCGCCATGGCGCCAAGCACCCCGGATTCCAATGCCGTAACGCCGGGATAACGCGCGGCTTTCAGACGCGCGATCCAACCTTCGGCTTCATGGATCTTACCTTCCTCCACCAGCACATCGGACAGGGATGCTGCTGCGGGCATGTCGCCGGGAACAAGGCGCAGCACCCCGCGCCAGGCGGCCTCTGCATCGCCAAGCTGGTGACGCGACTGTTCAATGATGGCGCGGACCCTGAACGTATCGACAATCCTGCCATGGTCCTTTTCCACAGCAGGCAACATGGCCCATGCCTCTTCATATTCATGATGCGCCACCAATGCCCACAGGCGGGCCAGTTGCGGATCACCGCCCGGCGCATCAAGCCCTGCAAGGGCATCACGAATCCCTGCATTACCGGGCGCAAGGTTCAGGGCCTGCGTCAGGAAATTACGCGCCGATTTCAAATCCCCCCGGCGCTGCGCCACTAGACCCAGCCCCTCCAGAGCCTCGGCATGGGGGGGATCGGACTGCATGGAATTATGGAAATCACTTTCTGCCTGATCCAGTTCCCCATGCGACAGCGCGTGGTACCCTGCCCCCACCAACGCCAGCCGTTCCGCCTGTACCCGCGCGGCCTCCACTGTTGCCAGACGGCGACGCATTTCGCCATCATCTGGATGCAGTGACAACCATTCGCGATAATAAGGTTCGGCCTGCGGGTCTGTTCCCATCCATTCCAGTGTTTTGCGCCATGACTGCATCACCTCGTCACGGATAAAATCCGGTGTCGTGGGGGACGTGGCCAGCACACGCATGTCCTCGATCGCGTCCGGGCGGGACGCGGCCCGATAACTCAACGCCTGCGCAAGGGCCATGCGCACCTCAAGGTCATGTGGAAAGATTGCACCCAGCGCGCGCAGGCGCTGGATCGCCTCGCCATATCCCAAAAGGGAACCCGCCAGGACCCGGTCATATTCCAGTTCCTGTTCCGGCAATGGATGCGCCGCCCGGAAAACCGTGCGATAGGCAAGGGTTGCCTGCAACGGCTTACCACGATCCGCAACGGCACGGGCATTCGCCAGCGCCACCGGATCAATCGGTTCCTGCCCGATCCAGCCACGCAGGGCCGCGACCTGCGCATCTGTCCCCTGCTGCGCCTGCAGGATCTGCAATGTGGCACGCGCCGCAATCAGGTCGCCATGATGGACCTGCACCGCACCAAGCATCAAACGGGCCTCGATATTCTCCGGCTCGATCCGCAATGCACGCTGAAGCGCATGAAGGGCATGTGCGTCATCGCCATGATGGATCCAGAACGCTCCCTCCTCTATCTGCTCATTGAGGATATTTTCCGCATAACGCACGGGCGTCTGCGCGCAGAGGGAGGACACCGGCCTGCAAAGGCTGACCGCCCCGACGAGGGCAAGCCCCCTCCATATCCATGCCCCGGTACGGCGGATATCGGGCAGGAAAAGACGGCAAGGCACAGAAGGCCCATCATACATGGTCGGTTTCCTTCTGTTACAGGTCGCCAGTCAGGTCATCATTCAATATGCGTCGCCTGCTGCGCGCGCTCAGGAGCATCATCGCGCATGATGTCCCGCACAGCGCGGCCAGCAGCGCCAGTGCACACAAGAGCAGTGGATGGCCGCCAAGATACCAGTCCGGCAGCATCCATATCGGCATATTCCCCACGGTATAGATCCCACCCGTGCGATAGTTATCCAGCCGCGCCCCATGGCGGATCACCATATCACCCTGAAAACGTGCAAGATCAGCGGGGTCGCGCAGGTCACGCACCATGGCAGACAGCGCAGCAGGTGTCGCACCGAGTACAGCAACCACCGAACGATGTGCAACGAACGGCGACTGCGCGGCCACCACGGCGCCCCCGGCAAGGTTATAGGTGTGAGGAGCCGCAGCCCCGTCAGGGGGCGTGACATGATCGCAGATCCATCCAAGGAGGGAGCGGCCACTTACATATCCCGCCCGCGCCAGGGCCGCCTGCCCGTTACCCAGTTCCGCCTGCGTGGAAAAAACAAGGATATCGCCTGTAATCGACGCATCAACCGGCATATCCGTCGTCCGCACATCCAACCCGGTTGCGGGATAGCGGTTAACCGCCCCCACGAACCCTATCATGTCAAGAAATGCCCCCACCGTGTCCGGGGCAGGATGCGGCGGCAACAGGACGGTCGTTTCCGACAGATCGGCCATACGGGAAAAAGGAAATGCGGCAGTCGCAAAAAGATTGATGTCAGGCAGGACTGCGAAATGGCGTGATTTTGAAAAATCCACGCTGGAGGAAGGATCCAATTCCACCACATCATCTGATGCATCGGACGCGACAGCGAGGGAATGGCGTGTTTGAACATCGAAATACAGCCGCAGTTCATTATGCTGCGACATTTTCCATACCGGCAGTTCCAGCGCATGTTCCACCGGTGTCCCACGTGTGCGGAACGGGTTAATCGACCAGGGCACCAAGGGATAGGAATGCACAAATGTATCGTTCAGCGTTACGCTTAGATGGGATTTTGTTCTGTCCAGCGCACCATCTTCGGGTGCGCGAAGAAGCAGATGCGCCATGAAGGGCCTGGAACGCCACGACCGCAGGTCCGGCGGCAACGTGATCTCGACCCTGAGGGTTTTGGACGTCAGGCCATGGGTACGCAATGCAGCAGTTGATACCAGTTCCCCAAACGTAACAGGTCGGTCGGTACGCACCAATCCGGGCGCGTCATAGGGCTGACGCGCTGGTGGATGCAGGCTCGGCGCAAGGGCGTGCGCGCCCATTTCATCATGTTCCGCCCCAAGGACCAACGCCCCTGCCGCCGTCCGGACCTCTGCCATCGTTCGTCCTGTTACCACCAGGATCGTGCCAAACCTGTCCTGTGGATTTGGCACAACTGCAAGTTCCGGTCCCGACGGCCGCGTACCCCATGGTCCGGGCAGGCCCGCAGCGATGGCCACCGCGTTTCCTGCGGCAGGTAGGGCACCCGTCACGTTGAAATGGATCCGGCGATCCTGTGACTGCACGCCCAGCCATGATGCCACCATCCCGGCAGATGCAAGCAGCGCGGGGTCTGACATATCCGGCAGGACAAAAGTAACCGGCATCACCTGCGCCGCGTCCGGGTCCAGCACCGGATAAGGAAGTGTCGAGAGCAGACGATGCGGCACAAGACTTACGGTTGCCACTGTCATGGTTGATTGCTGTGAAATCAGGATTTTGACGGACTGATCCGTGACCTGCACCACATTCCCCACCGGACCACGCGCATCCGGCCCGCAGGCAGGCACAGCCCCCCCGGCGTCCTGCGACGTGCGCATGAACAGGCGGAAATTTATCCTGTTGCGTGTATCAAGGAACATCGTACTGACCGGCAGGCTGACAGGCCCGAAATTCCCGTCGGCGGCGGGACAGATAACGCCTACGCCCTGGTTATTTATGCTTACGGCAATGGCAAGATGACCTGCCGCATGCCCCATGTGCGAGATCCCGGAAATATCAAGCCGCGCGGATGTGACGATGGCGTCACGGCCCACTTTGGCAGTCAGGCCATAAAGCGGTGCCTCCGCGCCCAGCACCATGTCCTCCGTTCGCCCCATCTCCGCAAAGGTGCGGGTGAACGTGACTGGCGTGCGGGAGACTTCGTCCACATCCGCCGTGGTCATGTGCGCATCATCAATCGCCACAACGGAACCGCCATCCACCGTGGGCGGGGATGCCTGCGCACGGACCAGCGCACCCGAACACACCATCAGGGCGGCGATCACAACCGTTTTGCCGATGCCACATAACCGTACATTGCGATCTGGCGGGATGACAAGCTGCTGGGGCGGAAGCCGATCTTCCGGCGGTGCCTTTTTCTCCTCCACGGGCGCACTCGGCGCGGGCGGCTTCGTCCGTCGGGCAGGACGGAATAGCGCGCAGATGCTCAGAACCAGCAGGTAGAGGCTGCGAAGCGGATGGTCTGGCTGAAAATCGGACCACTGCGCCCATGCATCATCGCGACCGAAGACAAGGCCCACGACCTCGTTTTCTTCTGCAAGGCCCGGAATGACCCATTTCAGATGCACACGCCCTTCGCGTCGGGCAATGATTGTGGCACGCATCGTCACCTGCCCTGACGCAAGGGACCAGCGCACCGATACCTCCGCGCCTGCTGCATCGGATGATGGCACCGGAACCTGAAGCTGGCAGCCACCCATCGACACATCAACGGCATTACAGGCGATAACCTGCCCCTGCCCATCCGTAAGTTCGAAGGGAATGTTCGCCACGACGCGATGGTTACGTCGGCGCTGGCGTGTTTCACGTGCCGCCGCCACACCGCCAAGGACGATAATCAGGCTGAACAGCACCCATATCGAATTGACAGCCATTGCCCGAAATACAAGCGTTTCATTGTAATGGACAATCGCCGCCCATATCCCCGCGCATAATCCCACCGCCAATATGACGGCCATGATCACGCTGGGATACGAGGCGCGCCAGTCGAAACGCTCCTGGTCCAGCAGCCCCCCCTTGTCCGTAACATTAAAACTGCCCTTGTGGGGCGCCAGCATCGTGACGAACGTCATACGCACAAGAAACGGCGCGAGCATGGATTCGTAAATCTCGCTCCAGAAGGAATAACGCCACCGTCCCTGCAGGCGGGACATGGTCATGGTGGTGTGAAACAGATGCGGCAGGGCATAGACCGCAAGTTCATACGGCGAAGCCGCAATCATGGTCACGCCCAGGAACAGGTAGGCCAGTGGGGCCAGCAGAAACATCATGCGCGGGATGGCGAAAAAATAGTTCGTGGCCGCCGCCATGTAACAGATCCGCTGCGTCAGGCGCAGGCCACGCCCGAACATCGGATTATCCAGCCGCAGCATCTGGAACATCCCGCGCGCCCAGCGCACACGCTGCCCGATCTGAAGCAGCAGGGTTTCCGTCTCCAGTCCTGCCGCAAGCGGTTCACGCAGATAACCCGTCCCCCATCCCCGGCGTTGCATGCGCAGGGCCGTATGGGCATCCTCGGTCACGGTTTCGGTAGCAAACCCGTCAATCGATACAATGGCCTTACGTCGCAAAAGCGCACATGATCCGCAGAAAAACGTCGCATTCCAGAAATCATTCCCATCCTGCAGCAACCCGTAAAACAGGTTGCTTTCAGGTGGAACCTCCATACCGCGGCGCATGTTACGGCGAAAAGGGTCGGGCGAGTAGAAATGATGCGGGGTCTGCAACAGCGCCAGATTGGGATCCGCCAGCATCCACCCGACGGTTTTCTTGAGGAAGCCGCGCACAGGCACATGGTCACAGTCAAAAATCGCAATGATGTCACCCGTCGTCACGCCGATGGCATGATTGAGATTTCCGGCCTTGGCATGCATGTTCTGCGCACGGTTGATGTAACCGGCCCCGACCTGCCGAGCGAAATCACGAAATACCCGCCGCCGCCCGTCGTCAAGGATATAGACATTCAATTTATCCGCTGGCCAGTCCATCGACAGGCACCCGAGCACCGTTGTCCTGACAATGGAAATATCCTCATTATAGGTCGGGACATACACATCAATGACCGGCCATGTGGCCATGTCGTCCGGCAGGGGATGAATC
This sequence comes from Novacetimonas hansenii, assembly GCF_014843995.1. Classification (NCBI taxonomy): domain Bacteria; kingdom Pseudomonadati; phylum Pseudomonadota; class Alphaproteobacteria; order Acetobacterales; family Acetobacteraceae; genus Novacetimonas; species Novacetimonas hansenii. The sequence goes on from NZ_CP062147.1 coordinate 2,091,942, forward strand.
TGTCGCCGCAGCGGCCATGCAAGCTGGAAATATGTAAACCCGACGCGAATGGTGGTGTAGATTTCCCCCACAGCCAGCGCCAGAACCAGAACGGTTTGCAAGATTCCGTCAAAATCGAGGGTGGAAGTAAACCGCCAGACCAGATAACGACCGGATACGACAATAGAGAGGATCATCAGGAAACAGCGCGACCATCGTTCATTATGTCGGCGGACAAGAAAAAACAGAATTCCTCCCCCCACTGCCACAAAAAACTGACGGTCAGGTGAAAGATATGTCAGGCAGACCACCGCCATCAGTAGAGCGAAAAGCAGGCCGGAAATAAAAGGAGACTTTACAATACGCCAGATCATGGAATTCAGGACTATATCTTGCATTTAATATGCCGGGTTAAGGGATAATCAGGGCTTTTTATGAAAATTTTCTATAATTTTACGTTTGCATTGTAAGATTTTAACAAACAAAAAGCGATCAACCCGCATCTATTACTCATGAAAATCCCGTTCCATACCCTGAACTCAAAAAATAAAGCACACAGATAATTGCAATATACCCCAATTAAATTGAAATAATATATATGTCAATGCTTGTTTTATGAAAACAACATGATGCTTCTATTTGAATTGCAACTCACACACAAAAACATACGTCATGAGGACTTTTGCCCGAGCTGTGACCAGACAGTCTGGCTGGATGAAAGAAGACCATCAGGTCCATATTCCCATCCATTCGGAAAAGAAAGAAATGCCACCTTAGATTGGAGGCGAAGGCCGGAAATGATATCATATCTTCCTCTCCACAAAGCCGCAGGTGGCATTCCCCACGATACGCAGGAAAGAAGATTCGGATGACTTCGCTTCAAGATGGCACAACGGACCTGATACACTTTCCCAGGAAATCCATTCTTTCTCCTGCGGAAGCCTCACAATACCTTGGAATACGTAAATATCATTTATTCATTATGCGCATATTGCGATGTGGGCCACCAACAATCTCCATCAACAAAAAAACTTTGTATAAAGAAGATGAATTGGGTAAATTTCGCCTTTTTTTGATGGATTCTATGGGAATATGTGAAAATAATGGGATATATAAGGAAAAAGAGGATAAGATACGCAAAAATATTCATGATCCACTTATGTCCCTTCTTTCAATTAATATCATAAAGAGAAAATTTATTCTTGTTACGCTATGGAGTATGGTGCTGTTTGGGATTTCAATAAACTTGCTATTATTCTAACATCTACCCTTTATGGTCCTTCATAATTTCTTCTCAGATGGCATTTAAAATATACCTGACAGGCACTTTTTATGAAAAAACAGATTGTCTATAAAATCCTGACCGCATCTGAATATGCCGCACTGGTACATGACGGGATTTTCTCCGGCTCTTTATTGGATATTTCTGATGGATTCATACATATGTCGACCGCGGATCAAGTAACTGCAACCGTTGATCTGTATTTCAAAGGACAATCCGGCCTCATGCTCGCTGCGATTGACCAAGAAGTATTGGGACCATCGCTGCGGTGGGAGGTATCTCGGGCAGGACAGATATTTCCACACTTTTATGGGCCATTGACCCTCGCCGCAATTATCAGGCTGTCTCCAGTAACACGTAATCGGGAAGGTCAGGTTGAAATTATAAGTCATTAAAATGTATCGCTACCACGATGAACGTATCCATACCCCGGACCCGATGGGAATTTAACAGTGCGTCAACATAGAATGAGCGACAGAAGCAGGCGACATTCAGCCTTGGGCAGCCTATTATTCACAAGAAGAGCGCCTTGCATTCAGGGGGCTTCAACCTGCTCTATTTTTTACCACCATCGTATAAAACCCGTCTGATAGTATAGTACAACTGGCTGGTATACAAAATCCGAAATTTACCAGTCTTTTGCATTACCATATATAATTTCGAACTCTCTTCAAACCAACTCCCGCATATTCGATACGATGCGCACGTCCTGTATATCATCAAGCAAGATCTAGCGTAGGTAACTGGCCATCATAAGCTTATCTCGCCAGCAATCAAACAATACATAATACGATATAAAATATCAGAATATTAATATAATATATTGAAACATAATTAATTTACAAAAATCTCAACCTTACATAGCTACATAGTCTGACTGCGATAAATTTGCCTTGCTATGATCTATATATAATTTCGAAAAATATGTTATTATAAGGAATATATCTGCCAGTCAGCTACAATACAAAGGAGAGAAAGTTGAGAAATATAGTTAAATTTATGTCAAATGTTATTTTTATATTCATATTATTTTCTATCATATCACTATTTATTTATAAATATGCCAATACTTTTAGTTTATCGGAAATCGGAACAGGAAAGATACATTGTGACCTGAACGAAAATCTAAGGACATGCCGCTTTACCCCGGTTGATACGGCATCCCTCTCCGCAGGAGTCAATACATATACTTCATATATCATTAACTACAATGAAATTGATGAGAAAAATAAAATATATATAGGAAGTAACTGTTCAAATTTCAATCTACCATCTGATGGGATTTGTACTTTTAGCGTATTTGGGAAAATAGATAAAAAAAATCACTTAATAAAATCCATAAAAATTAAAATGCCCGAATAGGCATTCCATGTAGATATACCCCTTCCAAATATTTAGTGAGAATGAGACGAACACTTGGGTATGATAAATATATCTATATAATTATAGATTTTTTTTAAAATACACCACCTTAAAAAATTAAGGTGGTGTTTAGAATTTTTATGGATAATTATCTCACGGAATACTTTACGGAATAATATCAGTGCGACAATACAGAATTATCATTCTGTTATGGGAGTTATCAGTGCACAATTACTCCCAACAACCCTCAATCGCCTGTTTTTCCTCACTCGCCATTGCGGATAACGCTGCCACCTTTGGCAACAAAGCGCACGGCATACAGTGTTTTGATATCGTGGGTCGGATCCCCCATAACAGCGACCAGATCGGCCAGTAGGCCAGGCCGTATTGCGCCAAGCTGATCGTCAATATGGAATATCCGCGCATTGCCAGACGTCGCAGCCTGCAGAACAGCAGAGGCAGGCATCCCGGCGGCAACCATGGCCTCGAGCTCCCGCGCATTGGTCCCATGGGGAAAAACACCAACATCACCACCGACACACAGAATAACACCTGCCTTTCGCGCAGCGGCAAAACTTGCGCGACTGGTCTGAACGGCTTTGGGGGCAGGTTCCTCGCCGTTCCAGCCACGATAACGGGCAATGCTTTCCATGGCAGACAAGGTGGGACACAGCGCCGTACCGTGATCATGCATCAAACGAAAGACGTCTGGCGTCCCTTCTGATCCATGTTCGACAGTATCAACGCCTGCCAGAACGGCGCGGCGCATGCCTTCGGCTGAATGCGCGTGGGCGGCAACAATCCGTCCTGCCGAATGAGCAGCCTCCACCGCTGCGCGCATTTCTTCCATCAGGAAGGTTGGCCGACTGGGTTCACCCGGTCCCCAATGGTAATCGGCATATAATTTGACCACATCCGCGCCAGCAGCAATCTGTTCACGCGCCGCGCGCACCAGGTCGGGGCCATCAGCTTCCTGCGCGCCCTGCGGAATTGGGACGCCGGGTTCAAACCCCTTTGGTCCATAAGAGCCTGTCGCCACCAGCGCACGTGTCGCAACCAGCATGCGCGGACCGGGAATGATCCCCTGCTCTATGGCCTGCTTAAGGCCCACATCTGCATAACCAGCCCCTTCGGTCCCCAGATCACGCACCGTGGTAAACCCTGCCATCAGGGTCGCCCTTGCCGCAACAGTTGCGCGTGCAGTCCGCAGCGCAAGGGATTCATGCAGAACCTGATCGTCCCATTTCGTTTCGTTATAGGGATGGAGGAACAGGTGTGAATGTCCTTCGATCAGGCCGGGCAGCAACGTCATACCCGGCAGATCGATCACATGTGCGCCAGCAGGCGCGGACAGCGCAGGGCCGACGGCGGTGATACGTGTGTCATGAACCAGCACAGACCAACCTTCGTGGGGATGCGGATCAACCCCGTCAAAGACCCGCGCAGGACGGATCAGCAGGTCATCGGCCAATGCCGGGACCGCAAGGAGCGTCACCATCAGCCCAATGATTGGAAAATATTTTGTGAAACGCATTACGGCCTTTCCCATGAGGACGGTCAGTCGATCTTGCATATCGTTGCGCCTGTGGATAGATTTTTGCCGATGATAACCGTGCGTCCCCGTGTTGCAACCTTTCGTATTCTCTTTCTTGGTGCCCTGTTCATGGGGCCCACCCCATGCACGCGCGCCGCATCCCCCGAGGAGTACGGCCGCCTGCGACAGGAAGCCACGCGGGTGACAATCATCCGCGATGATTGGGGGATTGCCCATGTACGTGGGCATACAGATGCCGATGCCGTGTTCGGCGCCAGCTATGCACAGGCAGAAGATGACTTTAACCGGGTCGAAACCAATTACCTCGTCTCACTCGGTCGCCTGGCAGAGGCAGAGGGCGAAAGCGCACTCTGGCAGGATCTGCGGATAAGGATGTTTGTTGATCCGGTTCGCCTGCAGGCGGATTATGCCTCCTCCCCCCGGTGGCTGAAACGTCTGATGGATGCATGGGCTGATGGGCTCAACTGGTATCTCCGGACACATCCGCAGGTAAAGCCACGTGTCATTACCCATTTCGAGCCATGGATGGCGCTCAGCTTTACCGAAGGCAGCATCGGCGGCGATGTGGAGCGTATCTCACTCTCTCGGCTTCAGGAATTTTACGAAAAACGTCCTGTCGCGCCAAGCGAGGAAGAGCGCGGCATAAAACCGCAAGAACCGAAAGGCTCCAACGGGATTGCGATCGCCCCCGCCCATACGGCGGCGGGTCACGCGCTACTGCTTATCAACCCACATACCAGTTTCTTCTTCCGCTCCGAACTGCAAATGACCAGCGACAAGGGGCTGAATGCGTATGGCGCGGTCACTTGGGGGCAATTCTTTATTTATCAGGGCTTCAACCCTCACGCCGGATGGATGCACACATCGAGTGGCGTGGACGTGGTTGATGAATTCGCGGAAACAATCACCCGTTGCGGCGATCAAACCTGTTACCGTTATGGCGACAAGACGATACCTGTCGAAACCCGCAAGGTCACATTGCGGATCCGCATGCCATCAGGCACACTGGCGGTGCGCGAATTCAATGTTAACGCCACACATCATGGCCCCATTGTCCGGACAGACGGAAATAAATGGGTCAGCACCGCCCTGATGTGGAAACCGGTTCCAGCACTGGAGCAGTCCTTCCTGCGCACCAAAGCAGAAGATTACACGCATTTCATGAAAGTATCTGCGCTGCAGGCAAATTCATCAAACAACACCATCTTTGCCGACAGCAAGGGGGAGATCGCTTATTTACACCCGCAATTCGTGCCACGTCGCAACGACCGATTTGATTACCGACACCCCGTTGATGGCAGCGACCCGGCGACTGACTGGCACGGGTTACATGCGCTTTCGGAACTTCCGCAGGTCGTCAATCCATCCAGTGGCTGGGTCATGAACACCAATGACTGGCCCTGGTCTGCATCTGGTCCCGACAGCCCCCGACGGGCCTCTTTCCCACGTTATATGGACATGGTGGGCGAAAATCCACGAGGCATCCATGCCACACGGTTGCTGAGTGAAGGACATGATTTCACGGCTCAGTCGTTAATGACTGCGGCCTATGATTCGTGGCTTCCCGAATTTGCGATATTGGTGCCACAACTTGTTTCCGCGTGGGAACACCTGCCCACCAATGCACCACAGAAATCACGGCTAGCCGAACCAGTGGCCTTGCTGCGCAAATGGGATGATCGCTGGTCGGCGCAGTCCACGGCCACTTCTCTGGCCGTATTATGGGGGGATGGGTTGTTGGAACGGGTACGCCCGTTGGCCAAGGCAGAGGGCGGATCACTTTATGAATACCTGACCACACGCATCAGCGACGGGGAAAGGCTGGAACGATTGGATTCGGCGGTAAACCGGTTGGTTCACGATTTTGGATGCTGGCAGGTTCCGTGGGGCACGCTCAACCGTTTTCAGAGGATAAACAGCGATCTGACCCAGAACTTCAGCGATGCCAAGCCCAGTCTGCCTGTGCCGTTCACGTCCGCCATATGGGGATCCCTCGCCTCGTTTGGGGCAAAACGCTATCCCGGCACAAAACGCTATTACGGCACAAGTGGGAACAGTTTTGTCGCCGTCGTGGAATTCGACCAGAAAGTCCGCGCGTGGGCAGTCTCCACAGGTGGGGAAAGCAGTGATCCGACCTCACGCCATTTCATTGACCAGGCCACACGGTATAGCGAAGGCAATCTGCGCAAAGTCTACTTCTACCCAGAAGAGCTGCAAGGTCATGTCGAGCGACGCTACACGCCGGGGGAATAGCAACGGTCTAAAAATAATCTCTTGAGGAGCGGCCTGACAGAAATTCCATGGTTTCCGTATATTATCGGAATGATCATCTGTTCAGGCCGTTCGATTGGCGCAACAGGGCAGCAGGCTATAGGCCACACCTGTTACGGGGGATAAGTTTCCAGACCGTTTCCGTTGCCGGACAGATGCCTTTCAAGCCACCGGGAACATCATGATTTTTCAAACGGGTCAACAAAAACTGCCCCTCATAATGCTGCCGGACCTCAGCTTCATCGACACTGAACGGCGGTCCGGCCCTACATGACTGCTCATAATGCAGGCAAATAAGTAATTCGGGGGCTGAGTTCGTGATGGCCACCAGGTGTTTGGCGTAACGCTGCCTCAGATGGGCAGGAAGGGCGATAAGTGCCGCACGGTCATAAACCCCATCCACATGACCAAGAAACTGGGGCGTCAGGTCAAAGAAATCGCCAACAAAAATACATAGATGTCCCGCTTCGTAACGCTTTAAAACACCCATTGGCGTGATGCAGGGAGAAAGGCCAAGTTCAGCAAACAACTGCTGGACTGCAATGTGGCTCAGTTCAATACCGCTGACGTGGTATCCCCTTGCCAGTAACCAATGGATATCAAGGCTCTTTCCACACAGGGGCACGAAGATGCGTGCCCCGGTCGGGAGGTGCAATTGCGAAAAATAACCGATAAGCAACATATTAGGTTGCGGTTCATGAAAACCGATTTCATTACGTTGCCATTTCGCATGCCAGAAGGCATCATTTACTGATTTTTCTTCCATATGCGCAGTATATACGGCCCGGCCAAAACAGGCACAAGACGAAGAATAACGGCCGCATGCAGCGAAGGTCGCGGGCATCGCAAAGGCAAACAGGGGCAGGCACGTACCGGTTCGTCCCACGCTTCATAGGGAAAATATGGAAACTATATATTTCCATCGTTGTTATTTCTTCTACAAAATTCCGGCGTTAATGAAGGGGTCAGCAAAACAGCACACAGCATGCTTATGAGCGCATGAAGGAGCTGTTTTTCAGACAATTTTATGATGAAGCGGAGTTATATCATATGAACTACAGCTTTCTTTCACTCCCCGCCACCGCTCTCGCTTTTGCCCTGGTGACTGGCAATACGGCCTCTGCGCAGGTTGTAACCAGCGCCGCACAGGCACAGTCCGGCACCTATGATGTCGAACCCGGCCATACGCAGGTTGGGTTTTCCGTGTTACATTTCGGGTTTACAAACTATCTTGGTATATTCTCCAATGTCTCGGGCACACTGATACTGGATCCCAAAAACCCGACCACGTCCAAACTATCTGTTACCATTCCTGTCGATTCCATACAGACAACCAGCAGCAAGCTGAATGATGAACTCAAGGGAACGCAGTGGTTCGATGCCGCGAAGTTTCCCAATGCCACATTTGAATCCACATCCATCCATGTCACTGGCCGGAATGATGCACTCGTCACCGGCAACCTGACGCTGCATGGCGTCACGAAGCCCGAAACCCTCAAAGTGCATTTCATCGGTGCAGGCATAAATGCGCTGGACAAGAAATATACCACTGGGTTTGAAGCCACCGGCACCCTCAAACGCAGCGACTTCGGCGTGAAGATGTACGTGCCCTATGTGTCGGATGAGGTGCAGTTACGCATTAACGGTGCTTTTGAAAAGCAGGGCTGACATCATGTCGATGCCCGCACGCACAGCGAGCGGGACCACACGGTATTCCACAGTGGCGATTATCCTTCACTGGCTGATCGCGCTGGGAATACTGACGTTGATCGCAATGGGTCTGGTCATGGACCATCTCCACCTTGATCCGATACGTGTGTTCCAGCTCTATCAGTTACATAAATCCATTGGCATCAGCATGATGTTCCTGATCCTGCTTCGTATCGGGTGGAGACTGAGCCACAGGGCGCCGCCCCTGCCGAACGAGATGCCACAGGGGGAAAAGACAGCCGCGCATCTGGCACATCTTGCCCTCTACAGTCTGCAGGTTCTCCTCCCCCTGAGTGGCTGGGCAATGGTATCGGTTTCGGTTCTGGGCATTCCTACAGTGCTGTTTGGAACAGTGCCATGGCCGGATCTTCCAGTCTTTTCAACCCTACCTGACAAGGCACCTGTCGAAGCAATCTTGAAATTACTTCACCACTGGGCTTCATGGGGGTTACTTGCGCTGATCTTACTGCATGTCGCAGCCTCTTTCAGGCATCAGTTCGTACTGCATGATCATGTTCTTCGCCAGATGCTGCCGCCCTTTTGCATGCTCTCCATAACACGCAAGAAGAGAGAAAACCCATGAAGGCTCTTCATATCTTTCTACCCGTTTCTGCTGCTGTTAGCCTCTTTTTCTCAACGCCAACCTTTGCTGCAGATTGGACGCTCGCATCAGGGAGCGGCACACTGGGGTTCTCCGGTACACAGACCGGCAAGACATTTGAAGGTCATTTCGAGAAATATAACGGCACGATATCGTTTGATCCAGCCTTCCCGGAAGCAGGCCATGCAAAGATCATCATCGATATGGCAAGTGTCACAACCAGTGACAGCCAACGTGATGGCGCCCTACCCGGTCACGACTGGTTTGACGTCAAGGCGTTCCCAACGGCTATTTTCGAAGTGAAGGATTTCAAAGCCAAAGGTGGCAACGTTTATGACGCCGAAGGTACATTGACGATCAAGGGAGTGAGTAAACCCGTGACCCTTCCTCTTACCATCGACATCTCAGGCTCCGACGCGCATGCCAAAGGCCATCTCCAGCTTGTCCGCTCGGCATTCAATGTCGGCATTGGCCCGTGGAGTACAGGCCAGTGGGTTGCGCTTGAAGTAGATGTGAATATCAATGTTACAGCGCATAGTGGCTGAATGCACACTCACTTGCGCTGATTGCCGCCATACAGCAGCAATAGATTCATGATATCCCTGTCCCACATACCGTGTCGCAGGACACCGGCAGCGCGCATTCCTTCCTGTTGCCAGGGTTATGTTGAGGGCATTCCAGTTGGTATCAGTCCTCTACATCTGCTTCTGTCCGAACCTTGCCAGATCAGGCCCAGCCGCGCCACCATGCCCCGATGAGTTGGAGCCCTATAAGAAAGCGCCATCAGGTCGAATATTCCTCCAGTAAAATCAAACGCTTCCGCAGAATCGCCCTGCGATGCAAGAAAACGCTCCATGTATTTATCGCCATGATCTGGATAAACTCAATGCAGACAGATGACCAGTACTTTTAACATTCTACATCTGCACCGATCTCGATGAGGTAATCATCGAGAAGAAAGGGCTATTTTGCATATCCCAACCATCCGGTCTGTCCAAAACATTCCACCAGATAGTCAAGCAGGGCTGTCACTCGCACCGGTCTTAACGAACTGGACGGTGTGACAAGATACAGTGCAATGGCGGGTGCTTCCCAATCTGGCAATATCCGCTCAAACCTGTTGGAAGCCAGCCCCTCGCCCACCATGAATTCAGGGAACAGACCAAAGCCCAATCCAGCCGCAAGAGCAGGTAGGAAAGCCTCTGCATTATCCGCACGGAAACGGGGGGTTTGTGTCAGGACAAATTCATTCCCATTATTGACCTGCCGAAGCCGAACCTTTCCAGGTGCGGATGTATTGGTATAGACAAAACTTTTATGTGTCTCCAGATCACGAGGATGATCAGGACGCCCCACCCGCTCCAGATACTCGGGACTTGCAACCAGCAAAAGTCGAACTTCGCACAGCTTACGGGCCCGCAATGAAGAATCTGCAAGAGAGGCAATACGCAGTGCAACGTCGTATCCCTCGGCGACAAGGTCGACAAGTGCGTCACTGAAATCGACTGTAATATCAATGTCCGGATATTTCGCAAGAAACGCAGGCAAAACAGGTGAAAGATGCCCAATGCCAAATGTCATGGGCGCTGCAATCCTGATAAGGCCCGATGGACGTTGTGTGCCTCCCCTGGCTTCTGTTTCCGCCGCCTCTGCTTCAGCCAAGATACGATTAGCGTGTCCCAGCAACATCCGTCCCATTTCCGTAAGGGAGATATGACGCGAATTGCGGTTGAAAAGTGCAACCCCAAGCGCCTGTTCCAGACGTCCTATAGCTTTGGAAACAGTGGGTTTTGAGAGCTGCACCTCCTCTGCGGCCCTGGCAAACGAGCCAAACTCAGCCACTTTTGCAAAAATGGCCCATGCTTCAAAATCAGGAAGGCGCATAACAAAATCTCTGGAAATGATTAATGTCAATAATTTCTATATCTTATTTTCATTATGCCTGTCGCCCTTTTGGGCATCAAAAATAGAAACGATGCCTTTCTTTGATTGCCATATACCGCCTGCCTGCCCATAGATAATCTGCCCTAGATAACTCACTCGATTGATCCGGGGAAAACAGATCATGATTGAAGTTCGTCCTTACGACAAACTCGGCCACGCCAGCCATGGGTGGCTGGATGCAAGGCATCATTTTTCTTTTGCCAATTATTATGATCCCACGCGCATGAACTGGGGCGCACTGCGGGTCTGGAATGATGATATCATAGCACCAGGCACAGGCTTTGGCATGCACCCGCATGAGAACATGGAAATCATCACCTATGTGCGCGAAGGAGCGATTACACATCAGGATAGCCTTGGTAACAAGGGGCGTACTGTAGCAGGCGATGTCCAGGTCATGTCCGCAGGTACAGGGATCAGGCACAGTGAACATAATCTGGAAGATGTGGCCACCCGCCTTTTCCAGATCTGGATTCTCCCGAACCGTGCCGGTCATGCACCATCCTGGGGCACACGCTCCTTTCCAAAAGACGACCGGGCAGGGAAATTCATCACTCTGGCATCAGGTTACCAGAACGACGGTGATGCCCTTCCCATTCATACCGAGGCGCGCGTACTGGGCGCAACGCTGACAAAAAACGAGACCATCGAATACCATCTTGGTATTGAAAGGCTTGGATACCTCGTTGTCGCTAAAGGCTGTGTGGAGATTGAGGGCAAAACCATTGGAGAGCGCGATGGCGCTGCAATCTCAGGCACTGATATTGTCAAGGTTAGCGCACTTGCAGATGCTGAAGTTATCCTTGTTGATACGGCGCCATAAATTCTGGAAATAGCGAAGGAGGAGATAATATCTCCTCCGATATTATATGGCCAAAATACTATTGTGATGGCCTTTACGAAAGCATCCTAACTTTTTAAATGAGGCGAGGCCGCGAACTCAATAAAATTCCGCAGATAATGAATTTCCTCATCGGTTTCCCGATGACCCAGGAATATCTGTTTTGCAATACCCTTTTTACCAAGTCTTACAGGATAAAGTTTAAAGCGTGTAGTATATTCTTTTACAAGCCAGCGCGGAAGTGCAGCAACACCCCGTCCATGGGCCACCATGACAAGCATGATGTCTGTCGTTTCAATCTGCTTTTGTTGACGTGGGGCAATACCCGCAGGTTGCAGAAATTGCGTGTAGATATCAAGCCGTTCGGATGGCACGGGATAGGTAATCAATGTTTCATCCGCAAGCTGCTCCGGCGCTATAAACTTTGTATTCTGCAAAGGATGGTCAGGACCAACAGCCAGCACAAGTTCATAATCAAAAACCGGCGTAAATTTCAAGCCAGGTTTATAAAGAGGGTCAGGCGTAACCAGAATATCAATTTCATTGCTGAATAACGCGCCAATTCCTCCAAACTGGAACTTTTGACGTACATCCACATCCACTCTGGGCCATCTTTCCAGATAAGGTGATACAACCTTCAGAAGCCATTGATAGCAGGGATGGCATTCCATACCGATACGAAGCGTACCGCGTTCTCCATTACTGAACTGTTCAAGACGTTTTTCCGCCAGTTCAAATTGTGGAAGCAGGCGGTTTGCCAATGACAACAGCCATTCACCTGCCTGAGTGAGCACAAGAGACCGCCCTTCCCGTCGCCAGATTTTTACATCAAGCTGGTTTTCGATCTTGCGGATAGCATGACTGAGCGCCGGTTGGGTCAAATGCAGGCGCATTCCGGCTGCCGTTAACGAGCCCTCCCGTGCGACCTCCTGAATGATGGTCAGATGATGGCGCTCCAGAACACCCATGCTTCACTCCATAAATGCACAGAATTCATATAATCATCAGAATATATCATTTTAATTCATTTATATAAACTTCTATCACGCGGTCTGAACATCTCTGCATGATTTTTATTAATGCATCCTCCTCCTACCAGAGATCTGAACACGAAATCAACCAACTGCCTGAGGCGGATGGGCTACGCATCATATGTCGCTTTTTTTTATGATACGCGCACGCAAAAGCTAACTTTCTACGGCGTGTCGTCAGTTAAGCAGGATGATGATTGAGGCGAATTGAACGGCTGCGAGAAAGGTTGATTTGAGTTTATCGTAGCGGGTTGCGATGGCGCGAAACTGTTTGAGTTTATTGAAGAATCTCTCGACAAGGTTTCGTTCACGGTAGAGAGCGAAGTCTGTTTCCCGTTGGGTCGTCCTGTTGCGTTTTGGCGGGATCACCACGGTAATCCCGCGCTCTTTCAGTCGGTCAATCAGCCTGTCCGCATCATACGCTTTGTCGGCAAGGAAGGCATCCGGGTTGATTTTTTCCAGAATGGGCTCCGCCTGGGTGATATCGGCATCCTGTCCCGGAGTAATGTCGAGTTCCACCGGGTTGCCCAGGGCATCGCAGATGGCATGGATTTTTGTGGTCAGTCCGCCTCGTGAGCGTCCGATGGCCTGATCCGCACCCCTTTTTTGAGAGCACCCGCGCTATGCTGATGAGCCCGGACAATGGTGCTGTCGATCATCATGTATTCATTGTCATGATCGGCGGCCAGATCACGAAATATCCGCTCGATCACACCACTTTCACACCAGCGGCGCAGACGCCGATGCACATTTTTCCAGTCCCCGAAACGGGCGGGGAGGTCACGCCACGGGATGCCTGTACGGTAACGATACAGCACAGCTTCCACAAAAAGCCGGTTGTCCGCAGCCGTACCGCCAACATGACCTTCCCGGCCGGGTAGAAGATCCTTTATCCGCTCCCACTGATCGTCGCGCAAACCATAGCGCCGCATCCATCTATCTCCCGCAAAACCGGAAAAACAGACACCACAGGCAGACAGACAGTACAACCCTCACGCACAACACTCAGAACTTAACTGACGACACGCCGTAGAAAAAAAGAAGATTCACTATCATGCAATTCAGACATACGGATTTCCTGCATCCTCTTTTAAATAGATAAGCTATGCATGTGGTATCTGGCGCACGATGATCTGCGGGCTACTCTCTTGTCCTACAGTATTGTGTCTATGCGCATGTCACTATCACCCATCTGGTCAACATCAGTACAATACGCAAGGGTACATATGCCATTATATGCAGCGATTGGCCATTCCCGCTGATCGAGCCTGATAAACCCTATCATGAGTAGCAGCGGGGAATACGCCCATCAGTGTGCATATCCGTGTCACATGCTTCCTTGGCTCCATAAAGCCAGACAAAGTGCTGCCCAGACATTCATGTGTACGATGCTTACATATCTTTACCAAGAATATTTCATATCATCATAATGACTATGAAATAATAATAGATAGATCGAAAATACTTTATCTACCACTCACACTTCGGAACATTCAGATATCATTCATATATAAAAACCTTCTTGTAAAATAAGATAGAACATATATCCGTATCGCTGCGCATCCTCACCGGAATACCAATCCACCTGCATATCAGGCAGAAAGTTCTCTACGGACGATTTCTACGCCGGCCCCCAAAGCATTGAGCTTGCTTCGTGCCACGTCGCGCGACAAAGGGGCCATACCACAATTCGTGCAGGGATAAAGTTTGTCCACATCGACAAATTGAAGTGCCCGTCGCAGAAGATCAGCAACTTTTTCAGGCGTTTCAATGATATTTGATGCCACATCAATGGCACCGACCATTACCTTTTTCCCACGAACAAGTTCAATCAGATCCATTGGAACGCGGGAATTCTGACATTCCAGAGAAATCAGGTCGATACTGGATTTTTGCAATTTCGGAAAGATCTCCTCATATTGGCGCCACTCGTTCCCCAGAGCATTTTTCCAGTCAATATTCGCCTTTATGCCATAGCCATAGCAGATATGGACCGCAGTTTCACACTCAAGTCCTTCAATCGCTCTTTCTAATGTGGCAATACCCCAATCATTCACTTCATTAAAAAATACATTAAATGCAGGTTCATCAAACTGGATGATGTCCACCCCTGCCGCCACCAACTCTTTGGCTTCCTGATTCAGGATTTTAGCAAATTCCCACGCCAGCTTCTCACGACTTTTGTAATGCGCATCATAAAGCGTATCAATCATGGTCATAGGACCAGGTAATGCCCACTTGATGGGTTTGTGCGTCAAGGTACGCAAAAACCTCACATCCTCGACAAAAACAGGCTTTTCGCGTGTCACGGCACCTACAACAGACGGTACACTTGCTTCGTAACGATTGCGAATTTTTACCGTCTGACGATTTTCAAAATCTACACCGCTAAGATGTTCAATAAACGTCGTGACAAAATGCTGACGAGTCTGTTCACCATCACTGACGATATCAATCCCTGCTCGATCCTGATCATCCAGCGCCAGACGCAGCGCATCCTGCTTCCCTTCGATCAGTTGGTTTCCCTGTAATTGCCAGGGTGACCAAAGTGTCTTGGGCTTGGCAAGCCAGGATGGCTTAGGCAGGCTACCAGCCGTTGAAGTGGGGAGAAGTATTTTCATAAAGAATAACCTTGTATTTCTGATTGATCCGGAAATGTCGCTGATAGAGCCTTATGCAAGAAAATCTTGGTACGGTTTTATGAAATGCTCTTCAGTATATATCCCCTGTGCCGTTGCCAATTGGCTGCGCTCCTCACGGTCATAAATAATTCTGGTGATAGAATAATCCTGGTTCTTCAAACTTGGCTGATAGCAATCGGATGCTGCAGAATTGGCATTGTAAATTTCAGGACGATAAACCTTCTGAAAGGACTCCATCGTACTGATGGTAGCAATCAGCTCAAGCCCAGAGTAATCAGACAGCAAATCCCCACAAAAATAGAATGCCAACGGGGCCATACTGTTACGTGGCATAAAATATCGAACCTCCATACCCATTTTTCCGAAATATTGATCAGTCAGAGAAAATTCATGCTGCTGATATTCAAAACCTAGGATAGGATGATGATTTCCTGTTCTATGATACGTTCTATTGGTTGAGACACTAAGGCATATGACAGGAAGTTTTTTAAAATTTTCCTTATATAAATTTGAATTAATAAAACTTTTAAAAATATTCCCGTGTAAATCTCCGTAATTATTTGGGACACTAAACTCTGCTTTATCTTTATTATATTTTGGCAGAAAAACACTGAAATCATAATCTCGCACATACGAAGAAAAACTATTCCCTACCAGACCGTCTATCCGCTTGCTTTCCTTTTTATCGATGATTGTTGTATTTAGAACTTCAATCAACGGGAAACTAATTTTCTTATCAGGAGAATTTATATCCATACTGACAGAGACTATTTCGAGTTCAACTGAATAGCGATCCCTATCTATGTTATCCCAATGTGCCAGATCATTGAAACGATTATTTATCATCAACAGAACATTACGCAGGTTTTCCTGACGGCACTCCCCTCTCGCCAGGTTTGCGAAATTGGTCGTAAGGCGCGTTCTATCGGATGGTTGATAGTTTTCATCAAAACAAATTCGATCAATACTGAACTTATAATTATTTTTCATTATTACACTCCCACTTTAGAGAAAAATAATATTTTTATACTATATTAAAAATTCCTAATTCTGCATGATGGTAACCTTCACTATAAATGCGATTAAGATTGGTTCATGCTATATGCCTTAATTACACCATGAATAAAAATGATTTTATTTCATGAAAACATAAATATTATTCATGAATTGTCGTGGGAACCGCCTTTCAACTAGAGAAAATTCAGTTTTTAAGGGGTATTTAAAAAGCTTTTTGAAAATTATCGTAGACTGATGAGGGCACCCACGAGATGGCCCATGGCAGCAAAAAATCTGTCAATCTTCTCGCTACGGCCACGATCCATCGTCTTGCCAAAGCACAGCAGTTTTATTTTCGCTCATTGGGCATCTGTCAGTATGAAGCGATCCATATCAATCTTGGAACACCTTTAAACATCATAAAAGACTGTTTAAAAAAAGTATTGATGAAAAAAAGAAAAGTTCTTAGATGTCGACTTTTTTCAAAAAGGCGGAATATTCTGAATATTTTTAGAAAAATATTTGCCAAAATTTTTATAATTCCAGGAGGTTATTAAGGATAACTTTTCAAAAATTCTCTAAAAATCATAATACCCAGCAACCCCCAACTCCAAATTTTTCGAAGGACAGTTAACAGGTTAACCTTCTGACGCCGAAAGACCTATCTTCCCTATGTCGTCGGTCTGGCAACAAAGATAACCACCGCAGAGTTGAACCTGCAGGCAGCCTCTCAGCTAACGACTGACTGCACAGGCCACGACCATACATTCGTGCCATATCAATCTTGGCCCAAGTATCATGAATGAATATTTTGTTATCGAAAATTATGCTGCACTGATGTGTGTACTGTGGCAGCATTAAACACTGCCTTCCAATGGAAATTCATCGAAATATCAACGTTTTTTATTCAAAAAATAAACTCGAATAACGAATAAAATACACACCACGCAGGTAATTGACCTGAATATAAATATCGAAACAAACATGAATTTACATATCATATATTAATTTAATATATTATTTATAACATTTATCCTTGAACCCCAAATATCTGACCGATACCAGCCGTCACTGCCATGGCGATGATACCCCAAAAAATAACCCGCATTGCCGGACGCCAGGGTTCGGCGCCACCTGCGCGGGCTCCCACAAATCCCAACACAGCCAAGCCCGTCAGCGATACGGCAGAAACTGTCCATGATACTACTGCAGCCGGTGACAGCAGGGCTGCCAACACAGGCAATATGGCACCAGATGAGAATGCACCAGCTGATGCGAAAGCCGCCTGTACCGGACGCGCTGCCGTTGCCTCGGAAATTCCAAGTTCATCGCGGGCATGGGCACCCAACGCATCATGTTTCATCAGTTGAAGAGCAACCTTGCGCGCCAGAAGGTCGTCCAAGCCGCGTTGTCTATATATACTGGCCAATTCACCAACCTCGGCATCCCAACTGGTACCAAGTTCGTTTTTTTCACGTGCAAGGTCGGCTTTCTCTGAATCTGCCTGCGAACTGACAGAGACATATTCCCCTGCGGCCATTGACATGGCCCCTGCAACCAGACTGGAAATTCCTGCCAACAGAATGCTGGCCTGTGTTGCATGCGCACTGGCAACGCCAATAATCAGGCTTGATGTTGACAAGATACCATCATTTGCCCCCAGAACAGCAGCCCGCAACCAGCCCAGCCGCGATGTCGCGTGGATTTCCTGGGGACGACGCGCAGTGTTATTTTCCATATTCATCTGCTCTATCCTCTGTCATCAGCATTCTTTGAAGGACATGGTCCCGAAGAATGAAGTAATGAAAACACGCAGCCAGTGCGTGCCCCATCGCCAACGCCGTGATCAGCCAACCATTGCACTGATGCAGACGGTGCAGCAGATAAATCGTTGAAGCTGAAAATTTTTCGAATGGTGGCCTTATCTGCAGGGTCAGGAAGCTCATGGGCTGTCCGTTTCCCCATCGCCACAAATACCCCAGGGCCATTTCCAGTATTACCAGCCCGTACAGACTGTATTCCACGCCACGCGCCATTATATAGTCCAACCAGCGGTCAGCGGCGCGGATATGACGCCCCCATCCCATGCGCCAGATCATACGTATAGGAAACAGGACACTCAGCACCATGCCTGCTGTCAGGTGGAGTACGACCAGATGATGATGCAGCGGATTACGGAAAAGACCCCATATATTGGCACTCACGAACTGCAATATGACAATAAAAGCACAGACCCAATGAAACAGGATGGTCGGTTTATCATACCGCACGACAGTAAATGGGGTTTTCTGGTTCATCCCGACAACCTTATCTTGTAAACATGACGCGAACCTGAACGCGATCCCTTCACATATCATCAGGAATGGTCATGACCTCTGCATTGGGAAAACGTAAGGAAACCCGAAGCCCCCGTGCTGAACCGGCAAGAGGGGAAGACAATAGCAGGCTGGCATCCATCTGCCCGGCGATATTGCTGGCAATGGCCAGGCCAAGCCCGCTGCCATGGGCCACGGTACTGCCCCGCACGAACGGGCTGGTCAGTCGTGCCAGGGTATCCGGCGCAAGGGCGGTACAGTCATTGGCGATATCAATACTACCATCAGGACCAACCACGACCACCACGGGTGCAGCGGGATTGCCATGCAGTAATGCGTTTTCAAGCAGGTTGCGTATCAGGATGCCTGTTGCGTCCATATCCCCGCGAACGAACACATGGCCAATGCCATTTGTCGTTAGGACAAGCCTCCGGCCATCGGACAGGTTATGTTCCAGATCGTCCACCAGCACATGCAGCACCGACAACAGGTCAAAACGGTCACGCCGAAAAGCAACACCGGCAGAAGCACGCGAAAACTGGAGTAATTTTTCTACTGTCCGTCCCAGATGGCGGGTACGGTCAACAATGATATCCACCCTTTTACCTGCTTCAGACCCAGCGGGCAGGACCCGTCCCATCATCTGCACCTGTGCCAGAAGGGCGGCAAGCGGATTGCGCAGTTCATGCGCGGCACTTGCGGCAAAAGCCCGTTCGGTAGACAGGGCCGTTTCCAGCCGTGCCAGCAATGTATTAACCGCACTTTGTATGGAAATCAGTTCGATCGGCAGATCAAGCGGTGGAATAGGTTGCAGATTGCCACTGCCGCGTGCACGCATTTCGTCATGCAACCGGTCCAGCGGGCGCATGGCACGACGCACGATCAGGCGTACCAGCCACCAGATAACGGGCAGGAAAACCACCATCGGGACAATGGAAATCAGCATCGCCCGCCGCATGGCTTCCCGCCGATGAAACATTGGCTCCCCCACGATGACACGATATTGCCCAGTAATGGGAGCTGCCATGTAAACGCGGAAATGCGGCACATTGGCAAAGCCGGTTTGCCCCCCTCTGACAAAGGGGTCCTGCGGCGCATTTTGCGAACGCAGTACAACGCGACCGGATTCATCCATCACCTGATAGGCCAACGTACGCGGGCCAACTTCCGGCAGCCAGGCGATGGAAGAACCATTACTCAAATCATGCGACCGAGTGGCCACAGCCGCCTGAAGACGTTCGGCAACCTCCTGAAGCGAGTTATCCAGCCGTTCAGTCACCTCATAGCGGGTGAACCCGCCTACAGCGGCACTCAGCAACAGCAGACCCAGTATGACGACCAGCAGTACGCCGCTGACGATTCGTGTCGACAGGCTCCAACGTTTCATTGGTTGCCCTTTTCACCCAGGCAGTACCCCCGACCACGTATCGTACGAATGGTCGTATTGCCCACTTTGCGACGAAGGCGGCTTATGAACACTTCGACCGTGTTGCTCTCCACGTCCTGATCCAGTGCATACAGGACCGTATCAATCTGTTGGCGTGAATAGATCCGGCCAGGATTGCGCGATAGCAGTTCCATGATCGCCCACTCACGTGCGGTCAGATCCAGCACCCGCCCATCGCGCGATACAGAACGGCTTTCCCGATCAATTGCAATCTCGCCAATACGGCAATGCCCCCGTTGACGCGGGGCGGCATAACGCCGCGCCACGGCCACAATGCGGGCCACAAGTTCATTAAGGTCATAGGGTTTGACGATATAATCATCTGCGCCTTCGGACAGGCCGGCAATGCGGTCACTGATCTGGTCTTCCGCAGTGGTGATCAGGATGGCGATATCGGATGACGTCCTGCGGATGTCACGCAGCAGGTCACGCCCGTTTCCATCCGGCAGGCCAAGGTCAAGCAGCATGAAATCATAATCTACGGTCGCAATCGCCGCGCGTGCGTCCTCCAATGTCATGAACCAGTCAACCGCATGCCCATCAAGCCGCACGCGCTCCTGCACCGCCGCCCCAAGATCATGTTCATCTTCGACGATAAGAATACGCATCAACCCTGAACCTTTTCCCGCATGACCCGTGCATAGAGCGATGGCAACACCAGAAGCGTAAGCACCGTAGATGTCACCAGCCCACCAATAACCACACTGGCCAATGGACGCTCGACCTCAGCCCCTGCGCTTTCGGAAAACGCCATGGGAAAAAAGCCAAGGCTTGCCACCAGCGCCGTCGCCATGACGGGACGGAAACGGGATTCCGCAGCCGCGAACGCCGCCTGTACCACAGCCATCCCCTGCCCCCGCAGGGCCGCGATCTCACTGACCAGCACCACACCGTTAAGGATGGCCACACCAAACAGCGCAATAAAACCAATCCCGGCCGAAATGCTGAACGGCAGGCCGCGCAATGTCAGTGCCACAATACCGCCGGTTGCCGCCACCGGCAGGTTGACAAACACCAGCAATGCGGGCCGTACTGCACCAAAGGCCACCACCAGCAGTGCAAAAATCAGGCACAGTGCAATCGGCAACACGATTTCCAACCGCAGTACCGCCGATTGCAGGTTACGGAACTGCCCATCCCACTGCATCGTATAGCCTGCGGGCAACTTCACATCCCGTGCCACGCGGGCCTGTGCTTCAGCCACGTAGGAGGCAAGATCCCGCCCACGCACGTTGGCCTGCACCACCATCCGCCGGCGCACCCGGTCGCGACTTATGCGCGGCGGTCCATCGACTTCATGCACATGCGCCACCTGGGAGAGCAGCACATTCCCCTGCCCGTCCATCCGCCGGACCTGCAGCGCGCCAATCGCCGATGCAGACCGGGCGGCATGGGGATCAAGGCGGACCTGTGTGCTGATGATGGCGTTATCGACGATCACCGGCCTTGCGCCAATGTGTCCCCCGATCGCCTCCACCGTATCCAGGATGTCCTGTACCGCCACATTCCGGCTGGCAGCCTGTGTACGGTCTATATCAGCCACGATCAGCGGCACGATGCCATCACCCGCCGCCGCCACGTCCGCCGCCCCCTTTACACCCGACATGGCAGCCACCACCCGATCACCCAGATCAGCCAGCGTGGCAAGATCATCGCCAAAGATCGACACAGCAATCTGGGTACGCACGCCTGACAGCAGATCATCCATACGCATCTGGACCGGCTGGCTCCATGAATAGAGCGCATCGGGCAGTTCACGCCGCAGGGCATCGTCCATCGCCGCCACAAGCCCCGCCTGCGTGCGGGCGGTTTTCCAGGTGGCAGGCGGGTTGAGAAAGATGAAGCTATCGGTTTCGTTCACGCCCATAGGATCGGTCGGGATGGCCGATGTGCCAGTATTGCTGACCACGGAGCGAACTTCGGGAAACCGACGCAGGATCTGCTCCTGCTTCGTAACCGACACCAACACGGTATCGAGAGAAGCCGAGGGAAGCCGCGTCGTCGTAACCGCCAGCGCACCTTCGTCAAGCTGGGGTATGAACTCCCCCCCCAATCGTGTGGCCAGCAATGCTGACATAACCAGGACCGCAATCGTGCCGCCAAACAGGATGCGTGGATGCGTCTCCCCCCATGTCACCATATGGGTATAGGGTCGGCGGAGCCACGCAATCAGCCGTGTATCGCCCACAGGCCGCACGCCCCCCAGCCCAAGGGCGGCCAGCACGGGGATACAGACGAAGCAGTACGCCAACGATGCAAGCAGCGCCATGATGACCGTCTGTGCCATGGGACGGAACATATGTCCCTCAATCCCCTGCAATGTCAGGATGGGCAAGTAGACCATGATGATGACAAGTATGGCGAACCCGACCGGTCGCATGACCTGCTGCACGGACGAAACCACCAATGGGACGAATTGCGCCTCCGGCTCCTCCTCGCGCCGCGACAGGACATGTTCGATCACAACAAGTGAGCCATCGACGATCATGCCAAAATCAATGGCGCCAAGACTGAGCAGGTTGGCCGAGATGCCAAACTGCCGCATGCCAGCCATAGCGCAGACAAGCGCCACTGGAATGACCGAGGCAATGACCAGTGCCGCCTGCCAACTGCCGATCACCACCACCAGCACCCCCACCACCAGTACCGCCCCCATCAGCAGATTGTCGCGAACAGTGGCGATGGTCTGTCCCGTAAGAGTGGCGCGCGTGTAATAGGGGTCCAGCGTCACACCTGCGGGCAACGCCTGCCTGATACCCGGCAGGGCGCGCCCTATCGCGGCCAGGGTGGCATTGGAACTGGCCCCGCTTTCCATCATCACCACACCGATCACAATCTCCCCCTGCCCATCGCGTGTGACAGCACCCAGCCGGGTACGGGGGGCCGTGGTGATGCGTCCGAGATCACGTAACCGCACGACGGAACCATCGGCGTTGGTTCGCACGGCAATGTTGCCGAAATCCGCAAGACTGCCGACCAGCCCACGTCCGACTACGCTCTGCTGTTCGGCATGATGCGTGATCCACCCACCACCGGACGCCGCGTTGGCAGCATCCACCGCGCGATAAACCTCGCCCAGCGACAGGTTGCCGCCAATCAACCGCGCAGGGTCCAATGTCACCTGATAGGTTTCTTCCGCCCCACCATTGACATTGACATCCACCACACCGGGAACAAGACGCATCTGCGGCACCACGGTCCAGTTCATGATGCGGTTGAGTTCCATAAGCGAACGCCCCGGACCACGGATCTGGAACTGCATGATCTCGCCCATGCCTGTCGCCAGCGGTCCCATGCTGACGCTAATGCCTGGTACGGATATGTTCGCACGCGCCTGCTGTATGCGCTCGTTCACACGGGTGCGGTCAAGATTGATATCGGTTTCATCGGCGAACTGCACATACACCACCGATACCCCCCCGCGGGAGACTGAGCGCAGGTCGGTCATGCCGGGAATCCCGGTCATGCTGGCCTCCACGGGAAAGGTGATGAGTTTTTCCACTTCCTCCGTCGCAAGGCCGGGCGCCACGACCGAGACAAGCACCTGCTTTGGCGAAATGTCGGGCACAGCCTCCACCGGCAGGCCTGACACCGCCATGATGCCTGCCGCCAGCACCAGTCCCAGCCCTCCCAGAACCAGCATACGTGCCTGTAACAGGGCCTCAAGGTATCTGCGCGCCATCAGTCCGCATCCATCCCGGCAAGACCGATGACCGACCGCAGGGCGAAACTGCCATGCCCCACGACAGTCTCCCCCGCCTTCAGGCCGGACCGCAGCACGGCCTGCGTCCCGTCATCCAGCGCGACATCGACCACAGCGGGTCGGTAATCGGTCTGGTCCATGCGCACGAACACGACGTTTTGCCCGTTAATCCGCTGAACCGCCTCTGATGGAACGATAATGCCCGTCACAGCGTCATGCTGTGCCAACGTGGCATCCAGCACCATACCGGGAACCAGCACGCCTGTAGGATTGGGTACATTGCTGATAACCCGGACCAGCCCCGTCAACGGGCTGGCCATGCCATCGACCGTATCAATATGGGAGAGCAGAGAACGACCTGCCACCTGTGTTACCTGCTGCCCCCCCGGTGCGACCCTGACGGCCTGGTCAGGAGGGATGTCGGAGACAAGCCACACAATGGACAGATCCGCGACCGTGGCCACATCAATGGTGGGGTCCACATCGCCCGCCACGGATGTACCAATCGCCTGTACCATACCATCAACTGGGGAAATCAGGGTCGAGGTCTCGTCCTCCCCGCTCTGGCCGCCCTGCTCAGAAGAAGAATTGAACTCCTCCGCAAAACGATGGCCCAGTGTGCCAACATCCGCCTGACGGGCACGCAGGGTTGCATCCGCCTGCGCCAGCGCATCCTGCCTGCGGCGCAGTTCGGCCATGGATACGCTTTCACCCACCAGCGCCCTTGCGCGCTGCACAGCGCCTGCCGCATCGGCACGGGCCGCGATGGCAGCCGCAAGTGCCGCGCGCATCTGAACCGCCTGCAGGCGCGCGACATGCAAGGAGTGATCCTGATAACGCAGCAGCGCCTGCCCGTGATGCACAACGCTTCCCGGTTGCACAAGAATGGTCAGCACCTTGCCTGTTCCGGCGGGGTGAATATGCACAACCCGTGCCGTGTCGGGCATGACCCGGCTTATGACGGGTTGCGTGGCGGCAATCGTGCCGGACACGGCCAGGACGACGCTGATGCCTTCATTGGGCACGGCTGCGGCATCCAGTTTCACAACCGGTGGCAACGCCACCTGTTCAGCGTGCGCCGACATGCAGGACAGGCCCACAAACAGCAGGGCAGTCGGCAGATGCTTCATGGCATCACACCAGTTGCAATCAACATACGGATGGTGGCGACATGCCACTCTACCTCTGCCCTCTGACTGACCAGTCGGGTATTGGCGGCGGCCTGGCGGGCCTGAAGTGCGATGTCCAGGCCGCTTTCCCCCACGCGCCAGGCCCGTTCCTGCGCTGCCGCACGCTTTTCCATGTTTTCTGCGGCAAGCTGCGTTGCCCGCCGTGCCGTGGTGGCGGCAATCAGGCGTTCACGCACCCGCGTCATCTCCAGATGTATCATACGTCGCGCCTGTATTTCCTGACTGCTGGCCGTGGCCAGCCGGTTGCGGGCTTCGGACATGATGGGGGTATTACGGACCTCACTGGGCAGGGGGATACTGAAATTCAGTCCCACACGGTCATCCCACGGGCTGCCGTACTGCTTTTCATGGATCGCATCGACGCCGATTTCAGGGTTGGGCATGAACGAGCGACGCGCCAGCTTCATGTTGGCCTCTGCGGCCTCCACATTACGGTGTGCCACCTTGATACGGGGATCGTTATCTTCCATGTCACGTGGTGCGATGAAACGAGCATGCGCAACATCGTCCCCCCCATAACGACCCAGATCCGGCACCGCCGGATGGCCGAGCAACACCTCCAGAGAAGCGGCTGCATTCGCGGCCTCCTCCTGCGCCAGTGCCAGTTCATTACGGGCATTTTCCATAGCAGCCTGTGCCATCTGCCCATCGACAGAGGCCAGTTCGCCGCCATGTACTGCACGTGTGGCGCTGCCAGCCATGCGGGCCGTCGCATCGTACAATGTATGGGCGACATCCACCCGGGCACGCGCCATCAGAACCGCAGCACCAGCATCAAGCACGCGAATGGACAACGCCATATGTTCAACATTGAGCTGTTCGTCCAGAGATGCAGCTTCCGCGTTTGCGACCTTTTGCGTGGCACTTCCCTGGCCGGGCAACCATAGCGGCACAGACACACCACCCTGATAGGTTGTGTATCCTTCATTACTGCCCAGCATATGGTCATCCATATACTCACCCGAGAGGGTCGGGCCACCTGCAAACCATGACCCCGCCGCGTTGGCGCGGGCACGGGCGGAATGGTGGCCAACCTGCAATTCCGTACGGACAGGATCTATGGCCCAGGCCATGCTGACTGCTTCATGAAATGATGTGTCAGGTCCCGGCATCGCCATCACGGGATTGGCCCATATGACGGAAAAAACCGCGGCTATAAACAGCTTTGGACGCATTGGGCCTGTCAGTTCCCTTCCATCATGGAATAACAGGCCCACCACGTTCGATCCGTGCGGCAAAGTCGTTCCACAGGCGTGTCGCCGCCAGGTTGATATCTGCCTTCACTGAAAAAGGAGACTGGCTGCGCGAAAACACCGAAAGCGACATCCGTTCCCCGATGACGAAACGCCCCTGGGAAAACAGCATGACAGACAGCGATCCCTGCTGCCCCTGTCCCATGGGGCGCGTTACTGCGATCCTCATGTGAGGTGGCGGCGTGGCAATGCGATGAAACGCACGCAATTCCCCTTCACCTGATGGGCAGGTTACGCTGTCCAGCACCGCATCGCGCAGGACAGAATGTGGATAACCGCCATAGGCACCATCAACATGCAGGCGCACACCCTGTTCCACATTGCGGCATATATCGTCCGTATCCGCCGCCGTTTCGGCATGGGCGACACAACCACACATGCTGATCATCATCAGGACCGGCAGCCCGTAACGTACCATCCATTGCATGATTTATATGCCCAGCCTTCCGTGATACGATCTGTCCAGACCACCGAACCGGTGGCCATTGATCGTATAACAGACCAACATGACGCGAACCTGAACAGGCGCAAGACATGGCACGGCGGCATCGCACAAGAAGACAACCGCGCAACAATATTGAGGAAAATATAAATTCTTCAAAAAACAAATAATTTTTAAGTTTATTTTTATTATATTTGAAAATAATAAATAATAAACGGCGTGAAATTATTGAAAATTTAGCAAAAACGTCATATTGCGCAGGATGTTCTGTCTGTATAATAACGTCTTTGATTGCAATATTTTTGCATAAGAATATGAGAATCACTTGCAAGTATGCGAACTGACATCCTGCAAAATACCAGAAGTTTCCAGTCCTGGATATTTCCATTGGCTATGTCATGGCATGCTTGTCGCAGGTTTCTTCGCTTTCGCCCCCGATACCGGTTATACCCAAACTCCCCTTATGGATGGACAGGCCATGCTTGGTCGATCTGTGCCGTTCCTGGCACAGATCGACCAAGCAACCGCACGTAATTCGTGGCAGGTCGATACACTCACCAACAGCCAGAATCGCGACACACCCTATGGTGGGGGCAGTAACCTGCTTGGGACCGTCGGGGGGCTGCGCCCATGGCTAGGCCGCTATGGCATAGCCTTGAACATTCAGGATACAAACGAACTATGGGGTAATATTACGGGCGGGATTGCCAGCAGCAATGGCAATGGCAATGGCAATGGCAATGGCAGGGGATCGGACACTGGTCCGGCCTATATCGGCGTGACCATGCCAACACTGACGGCAGATCTGGAAAAACTGATGGGCCTGAAGGGGGGAACTTTCAACATAAGCGCCCTGCAGATTCGGGGACGCCCCATTACCCAGGACCGTCTGGCCGATTTCAATCCCATCAGCGGATTTGAAGCTGGTCGCTCCACCCGCCTGTTTGAACTGTGGTACCAGCAATCCTTTCTACGGGGCGCGCTGGATATCAAGCTAGGTCAGCAGGATCTCGACACGGAATTCCTGATCAGTGATTACGCAGCCCTTTATCTGAATGCCAATTTCGGCTGGCCGATGGGACCATCGGTCAACCTTTACGGTGGTGGTCCTTCATGGCCCCTCGCCTCACCTGCGATCCGTCTGCGCTATCGACCCAAAGGGAACTATACGGTCATGTTTGCGGCAGCAGATGACAATCCGTCAGAAACTGACAACAATCCATCGAACAGTTCATCTCCGCGCCCGAACGCAAATCAGAGCATCGCCATAAGCCAGACAATGAATGATAACAGCGGTACCCGGTTTAATATGGGGACCGGCGCCTTGCTGATAACTGAACTTCAATATGCTCTGAATCCACAATCTGATGACCGCGGACTGACCAGCAGGCAGTCCGGCTTGCCCGGCATCTATAAGCTTGGTGGCTATTACGACACAGGACGATTTCCAGATTACCGTTACAACACGCAGGGGCAATCTCTTGGCACAGATGGTGGCACACCGCGACAGGATCGGGGGAACT
Organism: Novacetimonas hansenii; assembly: GCF_014843995.1. Taxonomy (NCBI): domain Bacteria; kingdom Pseudomonadati; phylum Pseudomonadota; class Alphaproteobacteria; order Acetobacterales; family Acetobacteraceae; genus Novacetimonas; species Novacetimonas hansenii. Next base: position 2,120,029 of record NZ_CP062147.1, read on the forward strand.
GGCTGATTTACGGAATAATAGATCAGTTGATCTGGCGCCCTGCCCCTGATGCATCACGCGCGTTGGGTATATTTGTACGGGCGACGGGAAATCGTGGCGATCGCAATGCCATAAGCTTCGCCATTGATGCAGGCCTGAATCTGAAGGCCCCCTTTCCCAACAGGGTCAATGACACCTTGGGGTTCGGTTGGGGGATGGGCCGGGCGACATCGGGATTACGCGCCTATGACCGCATGCGCGGCGCAATGGTGCAAGGGAATGAAAACCATTTTGAACTGACCTATCAGGCTCAGGTCATGCCATGGATGGTTGTGCAACCTGATTTTCAGTATGTCCTGCACCCCATGGGCGGTGCGGGCGACCCATCCCATCCAGCACGCGCCATCGGAAACGAAGCCGTTTTCGGCCTGCATACAAACGTTAACTTCTAACTGGATAAGATCAAACGTGATGATGCATGCACACGAACCGGGTTTTCCTGGTACATGTCACGCAGGACAGCAACAGGAAATGCCTGCATTTTCCGTTGCTTCAGAATGTTACACTGCTGTGTAGCCCGAAAATAGCTTCGTCATGCACACGCAGGCCCTTACTATCGAGAATACCGCCACTGGGTGACACGATACCCTGAATATCAGGCTGAAGCATGAACCATGGCGTAACCTGGATTTGATAGGTCAGTTCCAGATGATATTCGGTTCCCTGTGCGGGTTGGCCGGAACGCCGGTCAGCCCGTGCCAGATCGGGGCTAGCCGCGCCCAGGCCGGCTCCAAGCCCCACGACATCGCCTTCACGTTGAAACGGTCCCTTCAGAACCATTCCCCCATCAACCGCATAAACAATCTGGTTGCGGTCCGTATCCGCAGTCCAGTTCCCACGGATGAAAGCATCGAGTTCCGTCACTCTGCCCAAATGCTGCAGGGTCTGATCGCCAAGGGCATAAATGGCCCAGTTTGTTTTATGGCTTTTTGTAAAATCAGCCTGATCTGGAAATCGACCGGTATCAAAATAACCACCAATTTTATATGTGCCTGCCCGCCCCGATATGTCCCGCCGGTATTGCATCTCCCCAAAGAAAAGCGCACCTGTATCGAAATTAAATCGTGTTCCGCCGGGATCGCGGTTCTGATTCCACGGGTCCCTTACATTAATGAAAGGGGCACCAATGGGATTATCATCAGCAGCCGCAACCAAAAAATTCCATCGTGGAGACAGGGTATAGCGCAGCCGTATCGCCGGCGTCGTCACGGGTGATACAGGCCCCTGATCATACAGGTCATTATCGGGCATGATGGGCCAGGAAAAGGAAGCATTCAGGAAATTCAGTCCAACGCCGCTGACCATGAAATCATGCCCAAGGTCCAGCTTGCCAATACGGAATGCCAGTCGTTCCCCCATGAATTTCTGGCTGTACCATAATTCATATAATCGACCGTTATCATCAGCTTCGATATTCGAGGTCTGGTTGAAAACATACAAAGGGACATTACTGAATGGTCGTCCACGAATCTCCATGGCACTGATATCGAACGTTCCCAACGGCAGACCTGTCAACAGATGCAGATCCGTCACCATTTCAATGGCCGTGGAGCCAATATAGTTATTTGATGCCTGCGCGCCCCCCACAGGATCAGACCATAATTCGTTCGTATCGGATATGCGGATATCAACCCCCTGCCTGAGCAGCCAGTTCCGCAATCCACCCCAGTCACCCGAAAGATGGGCATGCGGGTCAATATGATCAGGGATATTCTGTTGCGGCGTAACACCTGCGCTTAATACGCTGATGGGAACCGTTTGTGCATATGCGGTGGAAGTCATCATCGCGAGAGTCATTATATATGGCAATAAACGAAAGAGCCTGATTTTCCATATATACGACAATTTATTTATGCACACTCAGATATAAATATAATATATTTCACAATATTCATTATTTTATAAATGTCACTCCCTGAAATATCAACCCTGACCGTCCTGAACTACAGCAACCCAAAGGGAGCATTTGCAAAAAATATGTTATTTCAACCACTTAATTTTCTATAATATATTCTCTCCCCATCATTATCAGTCAATATTCTCTTTATGAAAAAGCCCCAATATGCCAAGCGCAATCTTGTTCTCCATGGCAGCCCCATATATTATATATGAAATTCAATTCGTTCTCATGCTCAATCTTTATGCCCTGATATCCTGTTATCCGGCATCATACCCAACCATGACATAGGCCGCTTCATCAACACCTGCCTTAATTCTTGAAATATTGATGACAATACGCATTCCACCCGGCTGAATGCCCATGATGCATTGCTTTTTAACCTAATCACACAGTGAAGTCATCAAATGAACTCTCGTAATCAGGAATCCCCAGTACATGTCCTGCTTGTGGAGGATGACCAAAATACGGCCCGTTACGTCAGCGAAGGGCTGTTGCCTGAAAACATCGTCGTTCATACAGCGTCAGATGGACATGAAGGACTGCGCCTGGCGCAGCAATGCCGATGGGATGTCATTCTTCTTGACAGGATGCTGCCGGGAATGGATGGCCTGTCCATCCTGACCCGTTTGCGCGGGGATGGCATGGCAACGCCGATTATTTTTCTTACAACCATGGATAGTGTTCCCAGCCGCGTCGGCGGTCTGCGGCAGGGAGCGGATGATTATATGGTCAAGCCATTCGCCGTGCGGGAACTTGCAGCACGCATTCAGGTACTTCTGCGGCGTACCAGACTGACCCATCATGCGCTGCTTATCCGTATAGCAGATATCGAACTGGATCTGCTTGCGCGTTCCATTACACGAAATGGCAGGAAAATTTTGCTACAGCCGCAGGAAATGAACCTTCTGGAATTTTTTATGCGCAATCCACGCACTGTTCTTTCGCGTCAGACGCTGCTGAAATACGTATGGAACATGGATTTTCCCGTCCGCACCAACATCGTGGAAACCCACCTTAGTCGCCTGCGCGAAAAACTGGGGCGGAATGCGGCGCCCGTCATCCACACAGTAAAAGGCCGTGGCTATATCATGACGCCGCCTGAGGATGCACTTTAACAGGATGCCTAGATTTGGTATTATAGAGATACGCCGCATCATCGCCAGCGCCTCATTTCGTATCGTGACACTATTTGCCTGCCTTTTCATATTGGGCGGCACGATCATGACAGTTATGTCCGGCCTTTACAGTCAGGCTGCCCTGCGTCAGGAAATACGACAGCAGGTACAAAACGAAGGACATGAAACATTTGCAGATGCCCTGATTGCCGATGTTCCCCACCTTCTCCCGGTTGTAAGGGGGTTGGTGCAACATGAACCCGGTTTTCATTATCTGCTTCAGGGGCCAGGACAGAATATTGTCGCTGGCAATATGCTGCACCTGCGCCCCGTTCCTGGCGAACGCTGGCTGTCATGGGCCCATCGACTTCCCATGGAAACGAATCAGAATATTGTTTATGGGGTTGGTTACATCCTCAACGATGGTGGGTATTACTTCGTTGGTATAGATGCATCCTCCCTGACGCATCTGCAACATGACTTATGGACAACGCTCCTGTGGGAGATTGCAGGATTCGGCCTGATCGGGATTGCGGGTGGACTTTTTCTTAGCAGTATAATCCTGAAATGGATCGAAACCACAAGCATGGCTGCACGCAGCATCATGCAGGGTGATATGTCACGCCGCATTCCGCTGCGGGGAACGCATGATGAACTGGATCACCTTTCGGAAAGCCTCAATGCGATGCTTGATCGAAATGAAGCACTGATTGTTAGCCTGCGACAGGTATCCAATGATATTGCTCATGATATGCGTCGCCCTTTGTCACGTATGCGTCAGAATCTGGAATGCGCCATTTTGGAACATGTTCCCGCCGATACAATGCGTGAGCAGGTCGGGTTTGCAATCGATGACCTGGATGCCGCACTGGAAATATTTTCTTCATTGCTAAAACTGGCTCAGCTTGAATCGGGCGCATGGAATGATAAACTGGAATTGCTTGATCCAGACCAATTACTGGAATCAGTTCTTGATCCCTATCGTCCAGTTATGGAAGATCGTGGTCAGAAATTGATTACCAAAGTCATGGATGCCTGCCCAACCATCATGGGCCATCCCGTTCTCCTGCGGCAGGCTTTTTCCAATCTGATTGAAAATGCCATGCGCCATACACCAGAAAAAACCATGATAACAGCCCGCATCCAGACACTGGATAACAGGATCTGCGTGGAAATCGCGGATAACGGCCCTGGCATTCCACTGGGGGCCATGCACCATGTGTTCGACCGCTTTGTCCGCCTGGATACAAGCCGCACACATGACGGCAATGGCCTTGGGCTGAGCATGGTAAAAGCCATCATTCAGCTTCACAAAGGCACCATCACCCTGTCCGACAATAATCCTGGCCTGAGATGTATTGTCATGCTTCCTGTAGATATACGTAAATAAAAAATATACCCCAACATTCAGAACAAAATGTATTAAAAATTACCAATTTATAAAATACAATGAAAATATGTTCTTTTATTATGAAATATATCGCGTTTCAGTCCATTCAATGCCAACGATCAGGATACGGTGATAAAAAATACGACATACCGCACCTGATGAATGGATTATTTCATGTGCCAGAACCGAAACAAAATCCTGTCAGAGAAATCATAATCCACGAAAATTGTCCCATTTGATACATATTTTTTATCAATGGGCATCAATCCAGAACAGGTTACCAATAGCAGGAACCATCTGACATCGGATCTAAACACATCACACTGATTTTATTAAGTTTTTTCCTTCGGGTCTGCTTTCTAAAATAATCCCAATATTGGGATTATTTCATACACGCCTGCATGATTTTTTATATTTTAATAAAGGAAGTTTTTAAAAATTTCCAAATTATTCTTTAGAACGTAGGATATATATGACACATTCAGGAACCCAGCATATCCACGCAGGGCATAAAATTGGCAACAAATAATTCAGGTGGAATTTTCACGTATATAAAAAAATAATGCTCCTGATAATAATATTCTCTTGCTCTTTGTCTGCATGAAGCCAGATGGAATGTTTTCTTCCTGTCGGGTAACAGTCATCCTGTCCCGAACAAGACAGAATATTCATGATTGCGTTGATATTTCTATACAGGATACAACTCAATATCGACCGGGGAAGTGCGTAAAATGACGGAATATTTTTTACTGTCTTCCCGCGTATTTTATCGACCAATGATCGCAATTATAATTTTTTGCACAATGATGACCATGATTGTCGCATCCCTTCTGGCCATGACGTTGTGCCCGATTATCCGCCCCCAGCCCCCTGGGTTGTGGCCAAATGTACTGGCAATCGAAACGGCAATTGACACCCTGCGCACCAGTTCTCCTACCACGCGTGAGGCCATCGCACGCAGTATGTCCACGGCTGATACACGGTTTCGAACCACAGCGCCCTTCCCCTGCCTGCCAATCCAGACCAAACATGTTTCTGTCCTGCTGCGGCGCATTCTCAAGGCACAGCCAAACAATCGGGATGCCATCATCACGGACTCAACCTGTATCGTCGACCCAAGTGGCCTGACCTCCACCCATATCGACATGCCGCAGGACAGGATTTTCATTACCGTCCATAACCATCTCAATCATCAGCGCTCACAATGCATACGTACGACATTGCCGATGATCATAATGTTCCTGTCGCTGCCTGTCGTAATGGGCTCCCTTTTGTTATGGTGCCTGTGGCGCATTAACCGCTCACTAAGCTTACGGACCGACAACGGACAAACCTTTGTCCATGGCATAACGTCCATGCCCCTGGTCAGACATAAACCGGTGGCACCGCATTACATCTCCCGGGCCTTTCACGACATGATGCTGAAGATCAGTCATGACCTGCATGCGCCGCTGACACGGCTCTCCATGCGGATTGAAATCATGGGCAGCCCGGATGCCGCCCCTGCCGCGCTGCGCAATGATTTATGGCTTATGAACCGGATACTGAATGGGACATTGTCATTCCTGAAGCGGAAGGGCGACACGGAACCGACAAAGCAGGTTGATATCAGTAGCCTGGTGCAAGAGGTCTGCTTTACTTACCGGGCGAGCAACACGCACGTAAATTATCAGGGCAATTCCAACCTGATCTGCATCTGTCAATCTGTCGCCATCACCCGCGTGGTGAAGACCCTGATCGACAATGCCAGAACATTCAGCAGTCAGGTGCAGGTCCGTACTTTCAGGGATGTTCATGAAGCCATTATAGAAGTTGCCGATCATGATCCCGGCATCCCATATGACATGCATGATATTGCACTCCCTCCCATCGCTCGGCTGAACCCGGTAGGCAATGCGGATGGGGGCCTGGGGCTTCCCATCATTTATGACATCGTGCAGCGCCATCGGGGCAGGCTGACATTCCACCATAACCAGCCAACGGGCCTGTGTGTACGTATTGCCCTGCCACTTGATCCGTATGGATCCATGGTCAGCATCTCGTGAGCAATCATCTATCTGCAGATAGGGCATCCGCATGAAACACTTCATCGATCATTGCCAGCTAACCCGCCCCTGATACCCCCTTGTGACCCCAGGCCCCCTTAATCATAGAGATGGACGAGACATGACGCACATACACCGGAATATTACCGTTTTACCAACGGTAAAACAGTTAATGCACCTTCCTCTTGCGATTGGTTCCAACAAAAGGATTCAATCATAATGACCGACATCTGCAAGGTTCTGATGATCTTTCCCCTTTTCAATGCAGGATCATTCTGGAATTACAAGGAAGCCTGTGATCTGACCGGTGCGCGTTATCCTGCCGCGCCGCTTGGCCTGATTACGGTTGCGGCCCTGCTGCCCAAAGAATGGGATGTCAGGCTGGTCAATCGCAATACCGAAGACCTGAGCGATGAGGACTTCCGCTGGGCCGACATGGTGATGACCGGCGGGATGCTGCCACAGCGTAATGACACGCAGCATATCATCGACCTCTGCCGCGCCAGCAACAAGCCGGTGGTCGTTGGCGGGCCCGATGTCACATCCAGTCCCGCCCTGTATGGCAATGCGAATTTCCAGGTCCTGGGCGAGGCCGAGGAAATCATGGGCGATTTCATCGCGGCATGGCGCCGCGGCGCGCGGGAGGGCACTTTTCAGGCCCCCATGGGCAAGACCGACGTCACTAAAAGCCCGCTTCCCCGCTTTGACCTGCTGAAACTGGACCAGTATCTTCATGTCGGGGTCCAGTTTTCACGCGGGTGCCCGTTCAGTTGCGAATTCTGCGATATCATCGAACTGTATGGCCGCGTGCCGCGCACCAAGACGAATGCGCAGGTCATGGCCGAACTCGATGCGCTGTATAACCTTGGCTATCGCGGCCATGTGGATTTTGTCGATGACAACCTGATCGGCAACAAAAAGGCGCTCAAGAAGTTCCTGCCGGACCTGAAACGCTGGCAGGCCGAAAGGAAATTCCCGTTCGAGTTCTCGACCGAAGCCTCCATCAACCTTGCCGATGACCCAGACCTTCTGCATAGCCTGTCGGATACGAATTTCTTTGCGATCTTCGTCGGGATCGAAAGCCCGGATACCGATACGCTTGTCATGACGCAGAAAAAGCAGAATACAAGGCGCAGCCTGCAACAGAGCATCGAGACAATCCACAGGGCCGGTATTTTCGTAAATGCGGGGTTCATCGTCGGCTTTGACAGCGAAAAGAGCAGCGTCGCCGCCGGCATGATCGCATGTATCGAGGATACGGCAATCCCGGTCTGCATGGTCGGGCTGCTTTATGCCCTGCCCACGACGCAACTGACACGCCGCCTGCTGGCCGAAGGACGCCTTTTCCCCGCCGATGACCAGACGCAGTCGGGGGACCAGTGTACGGCGGGCCTGAATTTCGAAACGAAACGGCCACGTCGGGATGTGCTCAATGATTACCGGACGGTGCTTAAGGCGATCTATGACCCGGTGGCCTATTTCGGCCGGGTGCGCCGCCTGGGCCGGATGCTGAAGCGGGAGCGCGCGCACCGGATGATCAAGGGCGACCTGCGCAGTTTCGCCCGCCTGATACTGCGCATACACCGCGCAGGCCCCGGCACGGCCGGACAGTTCTGGCGCATGCTGATCGACTGTGCCCTGCATAATCCCAAGGCCGTGCCCTATGTTATCATGACAAGCGCCCTCTATCTCCATCTAGGCCCGTTCTCACGGCAGGTCATCGCAGAAATCGATCGTGAAATCGCAAATGTCGATCAGGGGCATAAACAAGTTATGCCCATCATGCAGCCTGCCAAGGAGGTACTCGTGCCTGCATGATACCACCAAAGCCCGGACGATCGATCATGCCAAGATAGCCTGCACAATCAATGACAGGACCGCATCGCGACCTGGAGCACGCAACCGGTCTCTACTTTTTTTATTAACCGGGTCGGGACAGTAGCCGTTCCAGCCGCAGTCTTCCCCGATTGTCCATCAATCGCCAGACCGTAAGATATGCTGCGACCGTTGCGCCGATCAGGTTGCCACTGACGATCAGCGACATCAGCAGAACCTGATATCTGGATGCATCCAGAGGATTCATGCCTGCCAGTATCTGTCCTGTCATAATGCCGGGCATGGTAATGATCCCGGCGGCGGCCATCTGGTTTAGCGTGGGAAGCAGGGCGGTACGGGCCGCCTGACGAATAAGTCCATTCATTGCCTGTGCACGGGTCGCCCCGAGAATGATCCGCGCCTCAATTGCCTGGCGTTCACGTGTAATGGCAGACAGCAGCGTGTTCATCGACAGGCTGGTTGCATTCATGACATTGCCCAGCAGCAGGCCCGTCAGGGGAATTGCCGTACGCGCCACATACCATGGATGGGGCTGGAGTGCAGTCCTCAACCCGATCAACGCCACAATGAGCGTTCCTGTCACTGTCGCTGCCCCGGCAATCCCGAAATGCCAGCCCGAACCCAACCGATCATGCTGACGCGCCCCTGCCTCATAAGTGGCAGCACAGAACATGCATGTCAGCAACCCGACCGTCAGCCACACCGAGGCGTGACCAAACACAAACAACAGCACGCTGCCAACAAGGGCAAGCTGTGCCGCCATACGCACGGCGGATACCAGCAGCAGTCTATGCAGCCCCAATGACAGAAAAAATGACAGGGCGGCACCGGTAACAATAAGCGCAACAGCAACCAGAAGATCTGCTGTCGTCAGTACGATCGGGCTCATGCCAGTATCTCTTCCAGATGCCCATGCCTCATCTGAAACTGTCGGTCAGCCATACGCTCGGCCTGGCGCATATTGTGGGAAACAAGAACAATGGCCACTCCTTGTGCCCGTAACGCCTGCAGGACAGTTTCCACCTTGTCCGTCGTTGCACCATCCAACGCCGAACAGGGTTCATCCAGCAGGAGGACACGGGGATTCAGCCGTATCGCCCTGATCAGCGCCAACCGCTGACGTTCCCCCGTTGACAGGCGCGAGAGCGGCGTGCGCAAACAATCTGTCCGAAGACCAAGACGTACGACCAGATCGCGCACTTCGTCCGTATCCGCCATATGGTCCGTCACGACATCCGACCACCATGCAGGTTCCGCCGGAACATACTGCACCAGACGACGCCACCGGTCCGCAGGCATGGCTGAGCAGGCCTTCCCATCAACCTGTGCGTCCCCCTCATGCGGGTCAAGGTCGGCAATCATACGCAGCATCACCGTTTTTCCACTGCCTGACTCCCCGGTAATTGTAATGCATTCACCTGCGGCAAGCACAAACGTGAACGGACCACCATGAGCCGACTGTAATGCCAGAACTGCCAAGACCGATACCATCCCTGTGGCAGTATCCCCATCCGTCATCATCCATCCCCCGGAACGGCCAACACCCATCATCACATAAAAAGTCAGTCATGTTGCATTTGCTTCAGGACTGTTGCCTATATTGGCATATGCTGGATATACGCAATATTACGACCTGTTAGACCTTGAAATTCTTCCGATATTGTAGGGATGAAAGAAGGAGATAGAACAGGCATTTTTACGGATGAGACGTGGACGATCTGGGACATGGGAGCCTGACCAGCCATTCCCGCGAAACGACGTGATGCACCGGTCGCCCGCCCCAAATGGGCCTATCGGTGTCGGCATCTCGTTGAGAACCTCTGGTCTCGCCTCAAGAAATGGCGTGCAGTCGCAACCAGATATGAAAAACAGCAACATCGTTCCTCGCGGTCATCCATATCGCTGCCGCAGCAGACTGGATCAAGCCCTAACACGCCGTAGGCTGCAAACACAGTCAATACATACCCGCATTTCGAAATCTACCTGTTTTCTGCATGGTCTTACCATAATTCTGGTACATGCGCGCCGTGTCTCTTTTATTGCGGGGACCAGACGAACATAGAGACTATTAAAAATAGAAATATCAGAAATATTTTTTAAAACCCAAAAACGAACAATACATGATTCTGGAAATTCCCCTCCCTAAAAAATGAACCATACGTTGTTGCGTCCACCAAGAAATATAGACGGCCATTTAATATTTTTCATGATATTAACAGGCCAGAACCTTGTAATATGTACAAAATTCTCTCCCCACCGTAATCAATCAGATTTTTATTACCACTAACGCGATATCAGAATTACATATTACTGTATTTTTAGAATAACCGGAGCGCTGCTGGCTGGGACAGTCTTGTCCCTGAGTTTTTGAATATCACTTACCAAGACGCGAGCCCCCCGGTTTCCCCATGACGAACGGATGAATGTCAGCACATCTGCAATGTCTTTGTCCGAAAGCTGCGCGCGATATGATGGCATCCGATAGGCATCTGGTATACCATTTGCCACGATACGGGCGGAACCATTCAGCGTGATGTTGATGGCCGAAGAACTATCAGACGCCAGAGACGACGCAACCCCGGCCAGCGGTGGAATCCACTGCCCCTGCCCGCGGCCATCCACGCCATGGCAAAAACGACATTTCGCCATATAGATCTGCGCACCCGGTACACCCTGTTGTCCTACAGGTTCCAGGGCGGCAGTCTGTGTCGGTTCATAATGCCACGAGGACGTATCACGCTGCCCATCGGTGGGCAGGGATTTGAGGTAATGTGCAACAGCACGCAGATCATCATCCGTGAAGAACTGCGTTGAATTATTAAAAACCTCTGTCATGGAGCCAAAAACAACGGCATGCGTATTCCGGCCGGTCTTCAGGAAATGAAAGACATCGTCTTCACTCCACCGACCCAACCCCGTATTGGGGTCATTACGCAGGCTGGGTGCAAACCACCCGTCAATCAACGCGCCGGACACAAACGTCCGACTGTGGCTGTCTGCCCCCTTCTCATTGAACGCCAGCCCTCGTGGCGTATGACACGCCCCACAATGCCCGGCCCCTTCGACAAGATAGGCGCCCCGGTTCCACTGGACGTCCTTAGAGGCATCTGGCTGATAAACACCAAACCGGGCAAAAGTTACATTCCATAATGCCAGAGGCCACCGCATGTTCAGCGGCCAGGGGATCGTGCTTTTCCGGTTCTCCTGATGAACGGCCGGAACACCATACATGAAATAGGCATAAAGCGCACGGACATCGTCATCCGATATCCGGGCATAGGACGGATATGGCATGGCCGGGTAGAGGCGATGCCCGTCTTTTGCCACGCCAGAGCGAAGCGCCCTGTCAAAATCCGCCAGCGTATAGGTGCCGATACCCGTGTCACGATCAGGCGTGATGTTCGTGGCAAAGATCGCACCCATCGGCGTTACCATCTTCAGCCCCCCTGCATAGGCCGTCCCACCCGGCGCAGTATGGCAGGCCACACAATCCGCCAGACGCGCGACATAATCCCCGCGTGCGACAAGTGCGATCGCGCGTTCCTCCTGCGGGCCTGTCTGGTCAAAAGGCGATGCTGGCACCCGGGTCACGAACCATGACATTCCCGAAACCAGAACGGCTGACACAGGAACCACCACTGTGAAAATTTTCTTCAGGCGGTTATTCATTTTATATTCCGCAATCGAATTCTCAGCTTGAAAAATCATGGCGTGACAGTGGCATGCTACGGATACGCCGCCCCGTCAGGGTCGAAACCGCATTGGCAACAGCAGGCGGAATGGCGGGCAATGGGGGTTCACCCACCCCACCCATCTTTTCCCCACTCTCGACAATTTTCACATGCACGCGTGCCATGTGATCCAGCGTCAGGATCGGATACCCGTCATAATTACGCGCACGTGGCTCCCCATCTTCATAAACCGTCTCTTCCAGAAGAACCTGTGACAGGCCAAGCGCCACGGCCCCGTTCACCTGTGCCTCGACAATGGCGGGGTTCACAACCTGTCCGGGATCTATTGCTTCCCAGACGTCGTGTACACGAACACGACCGTTCTTGATCGACACTTCGGCAATCGCCGCTGCATGAGATCCGAACGGTGAAGCCATGGCGACACCACGTGCACGACGCGAACCATCCTCCGCCGTGAACGGGCCGCGCTTCCACCCACCGGACAGTTCCCCGACCGCCTTGAGCAGGGTGGTCAGGCGCCTGTTATCACGCAGCAGATACAGCCGCAGCCCATAAGGGTCCTGTCCTCCCCTATCGGCCAGTTCATCCAGAAATGTTTCATACAGAAAGTCATTCATGGAATTCCCGACAGAGCGCCAGTAACCAAGCATTACGGGACTTTTGACATAATGCTGGGCAATACGCCTGTCCGGGATATCATATGCTTTCCCGGTCAATCCTTCGAGGGCACTCTCGTCCAGCTTGTCACCGCGCTTGTTATTCAGGCCTTCGGTGGGCCCTTCCGTCACGCTTACGGCTTCGAGAACCACGGGAATGCCGTTCTTATCCAGTCCGCCCCGAAACTGCACAGCCGCCATCGGCCGCAGCGTATCGCGCAGGAATTCTTCCTCGCGGCTCCAGATCAATTTGACGGGACGACCTGTCGCCTTTGCAAGCATAATTGCCTGAGGATAGGGACTTGCCGTGTCATAAAGAAAATGACGCCCGAAAAATCCGCCAAGCATCTGTGAGTGAACAGAAATTTTTTCCACGGACAGCCCCGTGCGTCTGGCCATGTCGGCCCGGAACATATCCGGTGCCTGATTGGGTACCCAGATATCCAGTGTGCCATCCGGATTGAACCGGACCAGCGCGGATGGCGGTTCAAGCTGTGCATGATTCACATACTGGCTGAAATATGTCGCCTCCACGACCGTATGCACATTTTGCAGCGCCGTCCTGACATTACCTCTTGTTTCCGCCTCCTGACCCGGCCCGCGTATATCGGCCAGTTCCTTCCTGAAGGCCTCCGTCGAGAAATCCGCAGGCATGACACGCATGCCCGTATCCGTTCCGGCTTCCTTCCAGTCGATCTCGGCGGCTTCGGCAGCACGCTTCGCATGCCACCAACGCTCGGCCACAACTGCGAACGCGCCCGGAAGATGATGCGTGGAATGCACCCCTTTCATCAACCGGACCTGATCCTCATTACGCACGGACTGAATATCCATGCCAAGGCGTGGCGCATGCTGCACGGCGGCATGAAGCATTCCCTCCACGCTGACATCAATCGTGTAGACAACCTTACCTGTCGATTTGTCATGAACATCCACACGCGGTACGGATGCACCGATCCAGCGAAACTGCCCTGGCTTTCTGAGTGTGACACTCTCTGGCGCCGGCACAGGAAGATTCATCGCTTCGTGGGCAAGTTCACCATAGGCAATCAAACGCCCCGAGGCCGTATGAACCACCTGACCAGGCTGCGTCGTCAGTTCCCCGACCGGTACACCAAGATGCAGTGAACCAGCCTGCAGCAGCATTTGTCGCGCCAGTGCCCCAAGTCGGCGCATCGCGGAATAGCCATTGCGGATGGACATGCTGCCGCCGGTAATGCGCATGCCATTATCCATGACCACATATTCATCACCGGGCGGTGCATTTTCGACAAGGAAAGTCGCGGGATCAGCATCAAGTTCTTCGCCAACGATCTGCGCCATTGCCGTAAACGTACCCTGGCCGCCTTCGACAAAGGGACTCTGCAACCGCACCGTACTGTCAGGGCGGATTTCCAGAAATGCCGGCACATTCGTACCCCGCAGCTTCGTCCCCTCTGCCCTGGCGCGCCCTAAAGGCACGCCAATTCCCAGCACGAACGCTCCGGCCGCCACACCCGCCGAAGAGAGCATGAAGCCCCGCCGGGAGAGATTGACCGGGATTTCCTCCATCCCCATCGCATCGAACGGAGCATCAGTCACTGTCCAGCCCCTTTCCTTCCGTCGTGTCAGCCAGTTCGTGGATTGCCGCCCTGATAGCGTTATAGGTGCCACAACGACAGAGATTGACCATCGCCGCCCTGATATCCTCATCCGTGGGATGCGCAGTCCGCATGAGTAGCGATGTCGCCGCCATCACCTGCCCGGACTGACAATAGCCGCATTGCGGTACCTGATGCCTGACCCATGCAGCAACAACACGTTTGCCGATCCTGTCCTGTTCGATTGCTTCGATGGTTGTAATTTCTGCCGCACCCACTTCGCCAACCGGCATGACACAGGATCGGACTGCATTGCCATTGACAAGCACCGTGCAGGCACCACACTGCGCAAGGCCACATCCGTATTTGGTGCCCGTCATCTTCAGGTCATCACGCAGCACCCACAACAAAGGGGTATCCGGCTCAACATCAATGTGGTGCCGCGCACCATTAATCGTCAGTTCCATCAACGCCCCGTCGCCAAGTAAGAATGTCCAGCTTGCTGTTTGCATGACCAATGGGACCAGTACACGCCCTGATCCTGATGGGAGACATTGATCGGAAATATCCAGTCAATACAGAAATATTTCTGCACTCCCTATAAAAACCTAACCTTTTCTGCCCCGGTGGCAGATATGCCTGCATCCGCCTTACATCGTCATGGTCAGGCACGCCCTGTCTTCATCGTTGCAAACGCCAGTAGTGCCGCAATCACAAGCACAAGCGCACTGGCGGCAAATGTGGCCTGATAACCGATCCCATCAAAGAGGAGGCCCCCACAGGTCGCCCCCAGCGTGATGGCAAGCTGGACGACGGCAACCATAAGCCCACCTCCGGCTTCTGCATCCTGCGGAAGCGTACGGGCCAGCCACGTCCACCATCCCACAGGCGCTGATGTCGCAAACAGGCCCCATGCAGTCAGTATCATGGCAGAAACGACAACCCATTTCCCCAGCACAATGAGGCCGACGGCCATGATGGCCATCAGGAGCGGAATGACGATCAGAACCGGATAGACACTTTTTTTCAATGCCCCCCCGATCAGCACAGTACCAACAAAGCCGGAAACCCCCATCAACAGCAGGATCAGCGACAGGGTGGACACATCGACATGGGCAACTGTTTCAAGAAATGGCCTGACATATGTAAAAAGTGTGAACTGTCCCATGAAAAAGAGACTGACCGCGACCATTCCCATTCTGACGATCGGTCGCGTCAACAGAGCAAAAACGCTTGCAGAGTGTCGGTGACGTTCACTGGGCATGGACGGAAGGCTGAGAACCTGCCAGGCGAAAACAATGACAGCCACAGGCACCACGCAGAAAAATGCGCCGCGCCATCCAATAAGACTACCCAGAAAACTTCCGGCGGGCGCCGCAATAACCGTCGCAAGGGCGTTTCCACCATTCAGGATCGCAAGCGCACGTGGCACATGATGATCTTCGACAAGGCGCATGGCCGTAGCAGCCGACATCGACCAGAAACCGCCGATCACGACACCAATCATCGCCCGCCCGAACATGAAGATGATATAGTTCGGTGCGAGGGACACAACTGTCCCGGAAACAATCATCATACCAATGAGGGCCAGTAACAGCGTCTTGCGATTCACGCCCTTGGCAAGCGATGCAATACACAGACTTGTCAGGACCGCAAATGCGCCGGATACCGAAATGGCCTGTCCCGCCTGCCCTTCACTGATATGAAGATCCGCTGCAATCGGGGTCAGAAGGCTGACTGGCATGAATTCGGATGCAACGAGCGCAAAGGCCCCCAGAGACATGGCAAGCACGGCGCCCCAAGAGCCTGCCTGACTATCGGCATTCTGGATCATTTCAGGAGCTGTTTGAGAGATAGTGTCCATTCTGCCTCAATATTACGATCATTTACACCCATGGACCTCCCTCATAATCATGCGAGAGATCAACAAAGCACCAGCCATCAGACACATTATTGCCATGTGCCAGCCTATCTCATGCATTGTGGCAGGTGAGGTGTGATAGAAGACATAAGGAATGAATGGCATATAGACTAGCCCCAATAAAACGAGTACTATCATGAATTATATTCATGAATGCTCTGGGGCTGGTATTATGCTGTGCCGACAGATATAAGGACATGTGCCGGCACTCAGGCAGAAGCTGCCGATAATTTCTTCATGGTCTTATGCAAATGGGCCGAAATATCCAAGTATACAGCGCATCCACAATAAATTTATATAAGCTGCCCCATCTTAAATCTGTTGCCTGGTAGGGCGGAAAAGAATTTCGTTGATATCGACATCTTCCGGCTGATTGATGGCGAATGCCACGCATCTTGCAAACGAGTCAGCACCAATAGCAATATTCGGCACAAACTTCTGGAGCTGTTCGGCAGTTGCTTCATCATGGATGCCATTAAGCAGTTCAGACTGAACCGCCCCCGGTGAAATGACCGTCGTGCGCATATTATACGGCTTCACTTCTCCCCGCAGTCCTTCCGAAAGAGCACGGACAGCAAATTTTGTGGCCGAATACACAGCACTGTTTTCAAGAACGCGATGGCCTGCGACAGACGATACGTTGATGATATGGCCGCTCTTCTGTGCTTTCATATGGGGCAGAGCTGCCGCAATGCCATACAGGACGCCTTTGATATTGACATCAATCATCAAGTCCCACTCATCAACGCGCAGTTTTTCGAGTGGCGACAAAGGCATAACCCCTGCATTATTCAGAAGCACGTCAATGCGGCCATAAGTTTTGACGGCCGTATCAACAAGTTTCTGGACCGAGGCACGGTCCGTCACGTCCGTTTCAATCGCCAGAGCCTTGCCACCTTTGGCAAGGATACTGTCGGCAAGTGTTTTGATACGGTCTTCGCGCCGCGCACCAAGTACAACAGTGCCCCCCAACCCCGCCAGGTGCCGTGCGGCTTCCGCCCCCAGACCGCTGCTTGCCCCCGTAATGACAACGATCTTGTCCGTAACATTGTTATTCATGATCATTCTCCGTATTTTTAACGGTCGATTTTCTGAAATTTGAGGACGAAATTATCCCCCTCCCCGATCGCGGCATATTTGGCACGATCCGTGTCCCCAAGGGCAAAGGTCGGCGGTAGTGTCCACACGCCTTTTGGCCAGTTGGCCGTATCACGCGGATTGGCATTGATTTCCGACGTACCAACCAGCTTGAACCCTGCTTTTTCAATCAACGAGATCGCATAAGACTGGCGCACATACCCATCACCCGCATGCGGATCCTGCACGGCATCCGTATGGCCGCGATGGTCTTCAACACCGAATATTCCCCCCGACCTGAGAACCCGGTGGATTGCCGCGAGCATCTGTGGCGCGTTCCCGGCTTCCATCCAGTTATGAAGGTTACGGAATGTCAAAACAAGATCGGCACTGTCAGGCGGGGCGAAATCAAGATGTTCGCCATCAAACCGTATGGTCCTGAACGTCTGCGCAAGTTGCGGATGTGCGGCCAGCATCTTGCTAAAAGCGGAACCGGCCCCATCTTCGGGACCAAACGCCAGAGTATAGCTCCCCCGATCGTGCAAATAGGGACCAAGGATCTGCGTCCAGTATCCTCCTCCCGGCCAGATTTCCACAACGCGAGCATCAGGGCGTAGACCAAAAAAATGCAATTCCTCCACAGGATGCCGGATTGGATCGCGCGCGATAAACTTGGCATCCCGGGTGGAAGAATGAACAGCCTGTTCCAGCGTCGGCGCCGCCAATGCCTGCCCTGTCATGGTCATGGCAACCGCGCATACGAGAGGATAAACCGCTTTCATGATTTTTCTATATCCGTTCCTATGCCAGAATCCCTGATATTTCCCTATATAGGGTTTCATCACAAGCGCGATTAGCCCCCTGTAGACGCATACGCCCTTCAATTGTGCTCATGAATGCGACAGTCAGGCCGTCTCATGACGCATTCCCTCGACAAATATCAGAGAGGTGTATCAATGACGCAATACTTCATTTTATCCAGACAGAATTTTCAGGGCTCCATATCCTGTGGATGATTAATGAATGAAATTCATAATCATATTCAAAATATAGCGGCTAGTCGTAAGAAGATGGGATAAATTACTATGACCATTCATGCATCAATACCGATGCCATCTGACGTCGCGCAACATGGCAATCAATTTTCCACAGTTATCCCCCACCAGATGCGAAAAGAGGAAATTGCCAATTCATGGGCATTGTTGGTCTTGCGCTCCGAAAGCCATATACTTTTATCGTTGGGGGAGTGCTGATCCTTCTGCTTGGCATTTCGGCCATCTTCAGGACACCAACCGATATTTTCCCGAATATCGACATCCCGGTCGTTACTGTCGTCTGGTATTATGACGGCCTGTCAGCACCAGAAACCGAAAAGCGCATCAGTACCTATACGGAATTTTCCCATAGCTTTTTTATCAATAACCTACGGACAATCGAAAGCCAGACAACACCGGGCCTGGTACTTCAAAAGCTGTATTTCCAACCTGGCGTGGATATTGGCGTGGCACTCGGCCAGACAGTGGCCGCGACACAGTCGATCCGCGCCCAGCTTCCCCCCGGTGTGCAACCCCCCATTATCATGCAGTACAGCGCATCAAGTGTTGCGGTCCTTCAGCTTTCCCTGTCTTCCGACAAACTCAGCGAAAGTGAACTGTACGACTATGGCGTGTATCGCCTGCGCCAGCAGATGGCCCCGGTTCCAGGCACGCTGTTGCCTCCCCCACACGGAGGCAAGATCCGCCAGATCATGGTCGATATCGACCCGACCAAGCTGCAGGCCCTAAGGATCAGTCCACTGGATGTGTCCAACGCCATCAATGCCCAGAACCTGACGCTGCCCGGTGGAACGGTAAAATTCGGGCCATCGCAATATAACATCCAGATGAACGGCATCCCCTATTTTTCTGCACAGTTGAATAACATTCCCCTGCGCAAAGATCCCGTGACAGGCGCCATCGTCCGTATCCGCGATGTTGCACAGGTTCGTGATGGCTGGGAAGTACAGCACAACATTGTCCGCCGTGAAGGGCAGCGTTCTGTCCTGTTACGAATCATGAAGGCCGGGAATGCCTCCACACTTGCCGTCGTCAACGCCATGCGTAACACCGTGCTGCCGATTTCCCGGGCTGCAGCACCGCCTGGCATGAAGATTGACGAACTGTTTGACCAATCCCTGTTCGTCAAGGCAGCGATCAAGGGGGTTGCGTCAGAAGCCATCATCGCCGGGCTGCTGACTGCTGCCATGATCCTTGCGTTCCTGTCGAGCTGGCGTTCGACATTGATCGTCGCCGTGTCTATTCCGCTTGCCATTCTTTCTTCGATTGCCATCCTGTCTGCAACCGGTGAAACCCTGAACCTGATGACGCTGGGCGGTCTGGCACTGGCTGTGGGTATCCTTGTTGATGACGCAACGGTCACGATCGAGAACATCCATCGCCTGCATCATGATGGCGCCGAACTGCGCAGGGCCGTACTGGATGGTGCCGCGGGTATTGCACTGCCAACTCTTGTGTCAACGCTGGCAATTTCATGCGTATTTGTGTCCGTCGAGTTCCTGACAGGACCATCAAGGTTCCTGTTTACACCCATGGCACTGGCCGTAGTGTATGCCATGCTGGCCTCCTACGCCATCAGCCGGACACTTGTGCCGATTTTTGCAGCCCTTCTCCTGCGCTCCGAAGAACAGGCCAGAAAACGCCGCAAGGAAACAGGCAAGCCACCTACGGTATTCGAACGTTTCGGTGCGAAATTCGATGCCCGGTTCGAACGTCTTCGCACGCGTTATGAAAATGCGCTTTCCGCCCTTCTGCAAAGCACATGGAAAGCCCCGGCGCTGGGGGGGATCTTCATCTTGGGGGCCGTGCTGCTTGCAACACAGGTTGGGCAGGACTTCTTTCCGAGTATAGATGCAGGCGAATTCAAGCTTCATGTCCGCGCACCTGCCGGGACCCGGATCGAAACGACAGAACGGATTTTCGATCAGGTCGAAGATACAATCCGGGAAATCGTTCCCACAAATGAACGCGAACTGGTGCTTGATGATATTGGCATTCCCTTTCGCTATTCCATGCCATTTGACGATGGCTCCACAATTGGCCCGAATGACGGACAGATTATGGTGGCATTAACGGAAAACCATCACCCCACCGCGCAATATATCAGCCGCCTGCGCACTGTGCTGGCCAAGCGGTTCCCTGATGTCGTGTTTTACTTCCAACCCGCCGACATGGTGACACAGATCCTCAATTTCGGCCTGACTTCCCAGATCGACGTCCGGATTACGGGATATGATCAGGCGAATAACCGTGTTGTCATGGATAAAATCATGGCGGAGATGCGTCATGTGCGTGGTCTGGTGGATGTACATCTGCACCAGCAACTCGCAGCGCCGGCCCTGAATGTATCGATCGACCGTGAACGCGCGCAGGACCTCAATCTGGTACTGAACGATGTCGCACGTAGCGTGATGGTCTCACAGGCTTCTTCCAATACCGTCACACCGAACTTCTGGCCTGACCCGCAGATGGGAACGCTGTATCCGGTCGCTGTGCAGACACCGCAATATCAGGTCAATACCGTTGATGACCTGGGCAAGCTGGTCGTGGCCGGAAACGCATCCCAGGCCACGTCTATCCCCACCCTGTTAAGGAATGTCGCCACCATTGAACGCACGGTGGCCCCTGACGTAATTTCACACAGCAACATCCAACCCGTTCTGGACATTGATGCCAGCGCCGAAAATCGTGACCTCGGGAGCATTGCACACGATATCGGTCGGATTGTAATGCGGCATAGATCTGAGCTGAAGCCTGGTAATAATATTGAGATTGCAGGACAGATCGACAGCATGAACACGTCGTTCACGCGCCTCGAAATCGGCCTGCTGGTGGCGGCCATCGCGGTATACCTGCTCATGGTCGTCAATTTCCAGTCCTTTATGGACCCGCTGGTGGTCATACTCGGCCTGCCGGGAGCCATGTGCGGCATCGTACTCATGCTTTTCGTGACAGGAACCACTTTCTCTGTCCCCTCCCTTATGGGCGCGATCATGAGCGTTGGTGTCGCGAGCGCGAACTCCATCCTTCTCGTCACCTTTGCAAAGGAGAGCCGCGCGCACGGACTGAATGCCATGCAAGCCGCAATGGAGGCCGGTCGGGAACGTCTGCGGCCAATCCTGATGACGTCCCTGGCGATGATAATCGGAATGTTGCCGATGTCGCTCGGTCTTGGGGACGGCGGCGAACAGAACGCACCGCTGGGTCGTGCCGTGATCGGTGGGCTGATGATCGGAACCTGCACGACCCTCTTTATCGTCCCCTGGCTCTACAGCCGCCTGCGCCGGAACGAGACCCGCATACTTGAGGAATATGAGAATGTCTGACCCCGTTCCCCCACGCGCCAGTCGTAAGTGCAGGCCGCTGTCCGCCAGCCTCCTCGCCGGGACGGGGATTATCGTCGCGATCGGATACGGGATCTACCTGCATGTCGAACGCACGGCCATAGCACGCAGCATTGCCGCCGAACGCAACCAGCAGATCCCTGATGTCCGGACCATGATCGCACGTGTATCGACCAGCGCCGTGCCACTCGATCTGCCAGGGGAAACGGTGGGCCTAGAAACCTCGGCGATCAACGCCCGCGCGTCAGGCTATATCGAAACACGATTGGTGGATATCGGTACGCCGGTGCATACCGGACAGGTTCTCGCGATCATTCGTGCCCCCGAACTTGACCATCGTGTCGAACAGGCACAGGCCACGTTGGCACAGGCACGCGCCAATCTGGACCTGGCGGGCGTTACGGCGCGGCGCTCAGGCGGGTTGGTCGGCGGCGGGGCGGTCAGCAAACAGAATTTCGATGTGGACCGCCTGACCCAACGGGCACGCCAGGCCGAACAGGCAGCGGCCAATGCCGTTCTTGCCGAAACAGCACAACGCCAGTCCTACACGACAGTAAGAGCCCCTTATGACGGGGTTATCACCATCAGGAATATCGAAGCGGGCGACCTGGTCAGCGCCGACGCTACGCAGGTGCGACCACTCTTTGTGGTAACACGCACCGACCGTCTTCGCGTACGTGTCCATGTGCCCCAAGATGCCGCCCTGACGCTCAAGGTAGGCGAACCAGCCTCCATCGTGGTACCGGAACGGCCGGGACAGACCTTCCGTGGAACAGTGACGCGCACGGGTCATGCCCTGGAACAGGGCAGCCGGATGCTGCCTGTGGAGATCGAGATCGACAATCACGATGGTCGCCTGACAGCAGGGCTTTACGCGACAATCCATTTTGATTTCCCGCGCGCAACGCCCGTTATCATGATTCCTTCAGAAGCCCTGAACTATGAGGCTGACGGGCTTTCCGTCGAAACGGTCGGCAGTGATAACAAGGTGACGATCCACAAGGTCAAGGTCGGGCGGGATTTCGGTGACAGGCTGGAAATCCTCGACGGCCTTCCCGAGGGAAGCCAGCTTGTGGTCCATCCTCCTTCCGCCCTGCATGACGGCAGCACTGTTGCACCACAACTTGACAAAAACCTGAAGGTGATCTGATCGTGCGGTCCTCGCTCTTTCTTCACGGGATTGCGCTGTCAGCTATGCTCGGCGGCTGCACCATGATCCCACATTATCACAGACCGGCCGCACCGGTTTCGACAACCTGGCCATCTGACGGCAAAAGCACTCCGCCACTCAAGAATGATACGGCGCTTATGCAGGACTGGCGGGAGTTTTACCGTGACCCGGTCATGCAGAACCTGATCGCCACGGCCCTGCAAAATAACAGGGACCTACATATTGCCCAACAGCAGACACGGGCCGCCAGTTCACAATTCGACATTGAAAATGCCGCCCTCTTCCCGACCTTGAACGGCACGGCAGGCGCCAATATCCAGAAAATGAATTCTCATATCTGGAGCCTTTCCCGCACGAATGAACCTATTTATATGCGGCAATATGCAGTTGGTTTTGGCGTTTCCGCTTATGAGGTCGATTTATGGGGACGTATCCGCAGCGCATCCCGTGCAGCATTCGACCGCTATATGGCCAGCGCACTTACTCAGCAGGCCATGCGCCTGAGCATTATTTCCAGTGTGGCGACGGCCATGCTGAACTGGATTGCCAATAATCAGGCAGTTACGGTCACACAGAATGTGCTGGAAAACAGGCGCCATACCTATGACCTTGTCAAACAGACGGCCACTGTCGGCACCGGCACGCAACTTGACGTAGCTGAAGCCGAAGCCGCCCTGCATGATGCTGAAACAGATCTACAGATCTATACACGCCAACGTGCGGAAACCCTCGATCAGTTGACGTTGCTGGTGGGTACCCCCCTGTCCGACGCCACCATCCAGTCAATGAACGCCAAAACATCACTTGATCGCGTCACGGCATTCCCAAATATCCCGGCTGGCCTGCCGTCCGATATGATTGCCAGACGCCCGGATATCGCGGCGTCAGAAGGCGAGTTACGGGCCGCCAATGACGATATCGGTGCAGCCCGGGCCGAATTTTTCCCAAAAATCCAGATCACGGCCGCCAATGGAACGGCAAGCAACAATATTACCCGCCTCTTTCAAAGCGGCATGGGAGCCTGGAATGTCGCCCCACAAATCACCCTGCCCCTCTTCGACGCGGGTCGGCTGACAGCCCAGCTCAAGCAGGCGCATGCGCGTCAACGAGAAGAGATGGCGCGCTATGAACGGACGATCCAAGCCGCATTCCGGGAAGTCGCCGATGCACTGGTCGGACGGGAAACCTATGTCGGACAGATGACGGCCCAACAGGCGTCAGTTTCTGCCACCCAACGACAATATACCCTCGCCCTGCAGAGATTCCGGGCTGGCTATGACCCCTATCTTGCGACACTTGTCGCCCAAAGGGCGTGGTATACTGCCGAACTCACAGCCATTACAACGCAGCTTCAGGCACTATCGAACAGTGTAACCCTCTACAAGGCGCTTGGCGGTGGCTGGGGTAAGGAAATTGCGCCCCGCAAGGCTCCTCTTGCTGAGCATATCCTTTGAATATGTACCTCCCCCCTTCATCCCCCCAGAACTATGGCACGCAGCTATATGCAGGACATATATGATTGAAGCCGATAGCCGGTTCGGGGATAGCCCGCCCCGATTGTCACGGTCAGATGCCGCGACCTGCACCGCAGCACCAATATCGCACTGTTCATGACGTTCCCCAGGTCACGACGTAAAGCCGCGCGCCCGACATCTGCAATCACAAGCAATCTCTATGCTATCCAAGGCGCTTTCGAAAAACGGAACGATATAGAGTTCCTGAAGTTTGACGGCATGTTGATGGGCATCTTCGCCAAACCCACGCGAATGCGCCTGTTCCCCGGCGCCAAAAAGCAGGTACCACTTCTGACAGATAGCATTGAACAGAACCATCAATCATTATTCCTTGCACCGCACATTCGATGACAAAGACATCAATTGATGGTTCTTCAATCCTTATATCTGAAAAATGGATTTATTGCACAATCAGATATACGACAACAGTATTCAGTGAGGCAGTGCATACACAACCAGATCATCACTTACTGGTGTCTGCATGAAATGATGTCCTCCCGCCATGATGGCGACATACTGATTGCCATTATATTCATACGTCATAGGCGTTGCTTGTCCGCCGCCAGGCAGTATATCATTCCATATCTCTTTCCCGGTTTTCAGATTATAAGCATGGATCAGGTTATCTGTTGTCGAAGCCACAAAGATAAGACCACCCGCTGTAATGATCGGTCCACCATTTAAGGGA
Organism: Novacetimonas hansenii; assembly: GCF_014843995.1. Taxonomy (NCBI): domain Bacteria; kingdom Pseudomonadati; phylum Pseudomonadota; class Alphaproteobacteria; order Acetobacterales; family Acetobacteraceae; genus Novacetimonas; species Novacetimonas hansenii. Next base: position 2,145,052 of record NZ_CP062147.1, read on the forward strand.
ACACCAATCGTAAGCGGTAAATGCGTTGCCAATCCCCATGGACCATTGGCACGGGCTGAACCAAAAGGTACCTGCCACAATACCTTACGGCTATGCATATCCACGGCAGTCAACATGCCATACGGTGGGGCATTGCACATCATCCCGGTATATTTATTCAAAAATGGTGAAACCGAGATGCCAACGGGTGTATCTGCCTGTGGTCCGTTCCCTTCCGACGCAGATGGATCAGGTCGGTAATTTGGATTATCAACTGCCATCAAGCCCAGCTCATTGGCTTTCTTACGTGTAATAACCTGATCATACATGGGAGTATTATTCCAATTCCCGACCAGAATGCCTGTTGTCGAGTCATAGGCGATACTCCCCCAGTCACTGCCGCCATCATAACCAGGATATTCTATATAAGGCTTATGAATTTGTGGCGGTGTAAATTCACCTTCATAATGCGCCTGCCGAAATTTAAGGCGACAGTAAAGCTGGTCGATCGGTGACATGCCCCACATGTCAGTTTCTTTAAGATCACGTGTTACTTCAAAAGCAGGGACATCGGGCGAATAAGGTTGGGTTGGGGAACGCTCGTCTCCCGGTACATCCGTATCGGTCGGTACAGGACGTTCCACAACTCGTGAAAGGGGCTTACCTGTACGTCGGTCAACAATGAAATTCTGGCCACGCTTGCCCGGAATAAAGATGGCAGGAACCGTATGATCACCTTGTGGCAGGTCAATCATAATTGGTTGGGAACCAATATCATAATCCCACACATCCTTATGAACTGTCTGGAACACCCAGCGTGGCGTGCCTGTTTTCACATCCAAAGCTACAATCGACGTGGAAACTGCATTTTCTTCAGGGGAACGCATGGCACTGTAATAATCAGCAGCAGCACTGCCCATCGGTATATAGACCTGCCCCAGTTCATTGTCACCCGTCATGATAGACCATGAATTCGGAGTTCCACGACTATAATACTGACCTTCTAAAGGTTCGCCATGATTATTCGGTTTTTTGACGTCCCATGCCCATAGGAACCGACCTGTTTCCGCATCATATCCCCTAATGACACCCGACGGCGCCCAGCGACGCTGACCATCGAGAACTTCGTGATTGGCAATAATGGCTCCGTTCACAATGGGAGGTGGAGATGTGACCGACACATATCCAGGCACGGAATACCCCATACCCTTCATCAGATTAACCTGCCCGTGATATCCAAATCCATCACACAGCTTGCCGCTATCCGCATCGACTTCAATCAACCTCATATCCAACGTACCCTCAAGGATACGGTTATGGCACGGTTGGCCCTGCGGGATTGTGGATGATGTATAGTACACCACCCCCTTGCATGCTGCAGTATAAGGAATACTCTCGTATTTCACACCCGCCTGATAACGCCACAGTTCCTTACCCGTCGCAGGGTCCAGTTTCATCATGTCGTTCATGGCCGAACACATGTACAAACCATCCCCCACCTTGATGGGCGTTGTCTCCGCCGCCCATTTATTCTGCTGTCCAGGACGAGGAAGACTGCCGGTATGATAGACAAATGCCTTCTGGAGTCTGGTGACGTTTTCAGTCGTGATCTGTTTTAGTGGAGAGTATTTCTGTCCGGTCGCGTCATGACCATATGCTACCCAGTCACCCTGTTCAACATGATCGACAGCCTGTGACACTGCCGGTGTAGGTTCGGACGGTGCGGCAGGAGGGCCATCCGGAATATTGGCCGCATTAATGCCAGGAGGCTGCGGCGTATCTGGTGACGGGGACTGAAAACGGCTATCGGATGTCTGGCCTGGGGAATTGGAAATCGCATTACCCGGTTCAGGCGGAACAACATTCGTCGCTTCCTGTGCCTGTATTTCTCCTACACCAGCTAGTGAATAAATTGTACAAAATCCAACAAGGAACGTACCAGATAGAAAATAAGGATGCACCTTCATCAGACTTTCCTTGTTACGACTGTTTTTTCTCCATCACGTCGATGGAAAACCGGGATGGTCAAAGCGACTGCAATTGCAAGCAGTGAGGGACCAAATACACGGGGCAATAACGCCCAGACATCAGTACCCACTTCCCAGAATGCCCAAGGCCACGTCAACGCTACGGCCATCAGATATAGCCAGACCCCCTTAACAGATCCTGCCAGCATGAGCCCACCACTTACGATAATGGCAGCCCCCGCAAGGGCATAGTAAGCTGACCCTCCCAATACGAGAAGCTGAACCCCCATGATAAACAAAGGCAACCCCAGCAAAACCAATAAAATGGCCAAAGCACAGACTGCCCAATCCGTATATGTTTTTGGCTTATTTATTTTCACGACTCCCCCCTCTTCAATAATTATTTTATTTAATTATTAATTATACATATGAACTCCTATGTAATTTGTTTTATATTGAATTCTTTTGAGAATTTTTTATTCCTGAGAGCATTTTCGATATCTTCAAGTGATGCCCCGGCGGTTTCAGGAACAAAAAAGAAAACGAATATAAAAGACAGAAAATTGATACTGGCGTAGATCCACATCGTTACGCCGAGACCAACCGCATTTACCACGGAAAGAGCAGTCCCAGTTACGACCAGATTACTGCCCCACAATGTCGCCGCATGAAGTGCTGTTGCTGGCCCTCGCATTTCAAGAGGAAACAGCTCTGCCCCCAGAAGCCAGCCACAGATCTGGATCCCCCCTGAATTAAACATCATGAAAAGAAGCAGGCATAGGATTGTCATAATCCCACCCAGCCCCCCATGCGTATCAAATGCAAACATGATACCCAACCCAATCAAACTCAGGACTGAGCCAGGAATCATGACAAGCATCAGTCGTCGCCGCCCGATCCGGTCAATCAGCAGACACCCCGCCAATGTCACCAGCGCATACACAAGCGCCACACCCACACTGGAGAGAAGAGCGGCATTCCGGCCAAATCCCGCATTCAGCAGAAAAGTCGGGGAGTAGTAGATCATCATTTCCAGGCCGCCACACTGGGTAAAAAATGCCACACCCAATGCAGCAACAAGAGCAGGCCGTACCCATGGCTGGGTAATGCCACGCCACCCCATGGCGTCAGATTTTACCGTGCGTTCGATATCATCAATCTGGGTCAGTTCATGACGAATCTCACCATGACTGGACCGGACTTTCTGCAATGTCTGGGCCGCTTCGAATAAACCTTGTTTTTCCGCAATCCAGCGCGGACTGTAAGGCATGAACAACATAACCGTGAAAACAATCCCCGCCGGAATGGCGGCAACCATAACCATGCTGCGCCATGTCCACACTTCATGCAGCCCAAAACCGATAATATTCGCGAAAACGATCCCGGCACCAATCGCAACATTGAAGACGGTAACAAGGGTTCCCCGCCGGTCATGTGGGGCCAACTCGGAAATATACATAGGCACGACCTGCGTCGATGCTCCGACCGCCATGCCCAATACGATCCGTGTGATAATCAGCACATCAACCGTCGGGGCAAGACCACAAGCCACAGCCCCCACCGCAAAGAGGGCGGCGACAGCAAGAATCGTATGTTTTCTGCCAAACCGTTCGGATGACCAGCTTGACAGTAAGGCACCGATGACAGCACCGGCCAAAATGGCGGCAGCCACGATCTCCTGCATCTGATGATCAAGATGGAATTCCGATGTCATCGATAAAAGCGCACCGGAAATAATCCCAGTATCATAACCATAAAGGCCACCACAGATGGCCGCTGCAATGGATGCAGCGGCCAGAACGATACCAGCATTCGGGCTTGGTTGTGTTGCCTTTACAGCCAGATCAATGCGTGCATTACGGTCATTTGGACAAGTATCCTGCACGTTAAAACCTCCTGATCGTGCCGTGATTTTTATTTCTTGGTTATCTTCACGGCGACGGATTACGATGCAGTCAGTCAGCTCATCCAGTTGCCACCATCCACGTTAAATGTTTGGGCAACGATGTAATCAGAATCTGATGAGGCAAGGAAAACCGCAACGCCGCGAAAATCATCTGGGCGTCCCATTCGTCCCGCCGGCACGGCCAGACCTACCTGACGCTTCTTTTCACCCAATGGCAGGTTTTCATATTTTGCAAATCCGGCATCGACCTCGTCCCACATGGGCGTATCGACCACCCCTGGTGCAATACCATTAACGTTGATGCCATGGCTGATCAGGGCCAGACCGGCAGACTGGGTCAAGCTAATAACGGCTGCTTTGCTGGCACAATATGTTCCAACCAGCGGTTCCCCCCGACGCCCTGCCTGCGATGCCATATTGATGATTTTTCCTCCCTGGCCCTGTACAATCATCTGTGCCGCAACAGCCTGGATTGAGAAAAGCGTACCTTTGACATTTACATTGAACTGCTTATCGAAACTTTGTTCCGTAATCTCAAGGATCGGTAAAAGTTCAAAGACAGCGGCGTTATTAATCAGGATATCCACGCGGCCGAAAACCCGGATGGTCTCTGCCACCATCGCCTCCACAGAGGCTTTATCGCTGACATTGACCTTCACTGCGTGCGCAGCATCACCAAGTTCACTGGCGAGGGCATTGGCTTTTTCCAGCGCAAGATCCGCAATCATGACCCGCGCGCCCTCACTCGCAAGGGCACGCACCATAGCGGCACCAATCCCTTGTGCCCCACCAGTAACAATCGCAACTTTTGATTTTAGTTTCATTTTTTTATCCGTGTTGCATATTTATTATTCTGAACTGGATATCTATTTTTCCTGATCCCAATTCAGTGAAACCTGAATGCATTTCCATACAAAAGCATAGCTCTCTAGGAAATTATGCATGCATTCTATGCATTCAGGCAGTTTCCATTATCTGCTCAGACAATGAATTACGATGGTACTCTGGCCTATCCCACCGCAACTGCATATTCCGCCAATACCTGCTGGACTGACGCAATAACAAGTTCCCGGGGCGTAGGGAGCAACTGACCACTCATAACTTGGGGATATACACGTGCGAGATATTGACTGATCAACGTCTCCGGGATCGCGACATCTTCCAGCACACCGAAAAGCCGAGAAACAGCAGCCATAGCGTCAGGGTGGGTCCAATAATAACGGATACGGTCGCTATAGCTGAAATGCCTTTGAATACGAAGTGCCTGATCCGATCCATGATAGTAACGTTGCCAGTATTCCGGCTCACGCAGCATCAGTTTTTCCATACATACGCGCAGACCGGTACTATCAGTCTCCAACTGCAATTCTATGGCAATATGATCCAATCCATACAGGGCTTCACGCAGGGCAAACGTCAAACCAGGTCCGACTTTCAGGATGGCAAATCCATCCTGCACCAGTGCCGCCAACGCTTTTTCCGGCTGATAGTCGGTTGAATGTGCCTCAAATAGAATCGGGATCGGCATGCTATCAAGACTTGCACTCAGTGCCTGTGCTTTTTCACGATCATATACAATGACGTTCTCATTGCCGAATTCGACGCCAGGCTGCACAACAGCAGCGATAACACGAATAAAGGCATCTGATAGACCGGCCTCCTCAAAAGCCCTACGATGTATATCAAGCGTTGCTATTGCCGCGTCTGGCTTGGTGACTTCCAGACTGTCAATTGCTTCGAGAGCGCCACCCGGAACCGGCACTTCGGTCCCTATCACATATACTGGTGCTTCCGTACCCCTTTCACGAACGGTATCTTCCGCAACTTTTGCCAGCGTTGCCGCTCGGGATGCTGTCAATGAATCTGAAAGGGCAATCGGTTCGCCGCTGCACCCCATACTTGTATCGAGATGGAGTTTGGTAAATCCAGCTTTAGCATACGCCGCAACCATGGCCCGTGCTTCGGTCATTGCCGCATCTGCTGACAAGTTCTTCCAAGGATTAGGACCCAGGTGATCTCCCCCCATTATGATCCGTTCCACCGGAAAACTGACTTGCCGGGCGATTTTCTCTACAAAAATACGGAATTTTTCAGGTGTCATGCCGGTATAACCGCCACGATGATTAACCTGATTGCAGGTCGCCTCGATCAGCACAGCCGTGTTTTCCATCAATCCTTGACGGAAAGCCGCTTCGATCACCAAAGGATGTGCCGAACATACAGATACAATCCCGGAGCACTTTCCTGCACGCCGATCTTGGACCAGTTTCATTAACATTTCTGAACTCATGTATTCATTTCCATCATGCGAGTAGCGAGAAAGGCCTCCAGTTCCAGCATGCTGGCGGTCCCTTCCATTGGGCCGCGCCGGGTAACCGCCATGGCACCACTCGCATTTGCCAGACGCAGACACTCTTCGGGTATCCTGCCAGTCAACCAGCAGGCAACGAACGTCGCCCCAAAACAGTCCCCTGCCCCCGTCGGGTCAATTTCGTTTACCTTCAATCCCGGCACATCAATTCTTGTCTGCCGATCGCAATAGCTTGCCCCCGCTCCGCCACGTTTGATGACGACTGCCGAAATGCCAAGATCCAGCAGTTCAGCCAAAGCGCCCGCTTCATCCTGAGCCTGTGTCAATGCGGTCAGTTCTTCACCACTGGGTAAAAACAGATCAGTCTGGGCAAGGAATCCCATCAAGGCATCACGCATTCCGGGCTTATCAAGCATTTCCTTACGACCATTGGGGTCAAAGGAGACACTGCCCCCGCGTTTTTTCACGTCATCAACCGCAGCCTGGATAACGGACACCATCTGAGGAGAAAACAACGATGAGCCCATGATATGCACATGGTGACACTGCGCGATTACTGAGCGTGTTTTTTCATCCAGCACGACGCGCGCAGCAGCGCTATCATGGATATTGAATACAAAATCCCGATCTCCATCAGGGCGATACCGCACAAACGCACTGCCGGTAGCTGCATGCGGAATTGATCGAAGGCCGACGATATCAACCCCATCACACGCAAGACGTTCACGCAGCAAAAGGCCAAAATCATCATTACCAACAGCACCAACCATTGATGCAGGCACTCCCAGCCGGGCAACCTGATCGATGAAGATGGTTGGCGCGCCCGACGGGAAAGGACCAACCAATGCAATTGGTTCGCTAAATCCCCTGCCTAAACTCGTCGCCATGATTTCGACAATCACCTCGCCAATGGCAAGCACTCGCTTTGTCATGCTGCTTTCCCGATAGGAAAGCCATCATGCGTCTGCGTGGATCGACATGGTTGTTTCACGTTTATCTCCTCTCGCTGTCTCCGCAGCGTTGCCCCAACCGGAATCAAGAAATCCGATACCGCATTCTTTAACGATATTACACCGCGCATCAACATAAAAATTTACGCGCGAAAAATAAGGTTTATCGGATTGCAAATATGTTCCCGATAGGCAAAATAGGAAAATAGCTCTATGAAGTTTAACCTGGGGTCAAAGTGGCAAAAAATATCCGCACCATGGATGAATTATCTGAAGTAATAGGCATTTCTCGCCCAACATTATCAAAGTATTTTAACGATCCAGACAGTGTTAAGCTCACGACACGAAAAAAAATTGAAAATGCCTTACATGAACATGATTATAGGCCCAATCTGTTTGCCACCAATCTAAACCGAAAATTACCCAAAAATATTGGAATTCTGGTACCGACTATTACCGATCCATTCTATGCCCAGATTGTATCGAAAATTGAAAAACGATGCGCGGCAGAGGGATACTGGTCAATTATCCTTTGCTCTTACGGAAACGAAGATACCGAACGCAAAGCGATCGAAACACTTCGTTCACTGCCTTTGGCTGGCGCGATCGTGGCCCCTTTGGGAAGCAAAAAAAATACGTCTCTTTTCACGGCACTTAAAGAGAAGACATCCCTCGTATTTATGGATAGCCATATTGGGACTGATATACCATTTGTTGGAAATGATAATTTTCAGAGCATAGGTCTTTTATACGACTATTTAATAAGAACAGGTGAACCACCATGCTATATTGATATGCCCAAGATAAACCAGAATGCAACAGAACGCCTTGCTGCCTATCGGGTGGCAGCACACAAAGCTGGTGTGCCCCCCATGATTGTTAGCATAGAAAAGATTTCGTGGGATTTCGAACAAATCGGGTTTGAAATCGCTTGCATGGCATTTGAAAATAATGGTTTTCCCGCCAATACTTTATTATGCGCCAATGATCGCATTGCCTTTGGGGTGCTTTCCGCAGCTTATAAATATAACATATCGGTTGGCATTCGCCCTTCCTGTCAATTAAAAGTAGCAGGACATGACGATCATCCATTAAGCCGCTTTACCAGCCCGGACCTTACAACAATTGCCCAGGACTATGAAGGATTGGTAAATCGAACATTTGATATCCTCATGCTGGCAATTTCAGGAAAAAAAACGCATATTCCCCTTAAAACACCACTAAAGGGAACGATAATAATGCGATCATCCGCATAAATTCCGATAAAATATTTTGTTTAATTAATTATTTTTTAAATATATCGTAAATATACACATCATCATTGATATTGTAATATTTAAAATTTACATACCTATTCTCTTTCTCAAAAAAATATCATACATAAACATGTAAAAACACATATATATCGGGAAAATTTTCTTAAAGTGACAGAAACATCCTCAAAAAAATCTGACTAATCAAGAGGGTTTCCCGCATCCGACAGGTCTCAGCACACGCTGTCAGGAGCAACGATCTCTATCGAGTTTTCAGAAACCCTTACATCGATTGGGAGGTAAAAATTCCATAAGCAGGCGAACTTGAACATTTCCCCTCATCCTTCAATCCCCCCACCCAGTCACCACATTTTCCGGCTGGGAATATCAGAAATAGCAACGCCCCTGCCTCATTTGTACCCAGAACAGTATAAAATATGCCCAAAGCTGTCGATCAGATAACCTATGACAGCGATTTGTGACTTGTTTCATTGCGTTACGAGGGCAAAGATGCAGCTATGACCGTCACACCAGATACAGCCCGCCGTGTCCTGCGCTCCTGGATTGCGCTGGAAGTCCTGACCCCGCAAGCCACGCGGGAGGCGGGCTGGAACGACATAGCCGTGGATCGCGAAGGCCGCATCAAAAACCGGAGAACCGAGGCAGCAGACGGCCCGGACCTGTGGCATCCACCACAGCCGGACGATTCCACACCATGGCCTGTCCTGCCAGATCCCTCCCCGGAGCCTCCGGTCGCGTCTGTTGAGAGTGATCGGAAGAAGACCACAGAGTCGCAAACTGCCAAAAAACCGCGTGTTAAGCGACGTTGGTATAATGTCATTCTCGGCGCTATGCCGACCCGCGCATCATTCGAACGCCTGAATTCCGCCCTTGGCGAAAACGACCCCGATGAAGACGACAAAACTGATCGATCCACCAAAAAAGGCAACGTGATCGCCGCCAGCGTTGTACTCGACGAATGGGGGATCATGGTGCCAGATACACTGGCCATTGCCAGTTTTGCCTGGGGTGTTGGACATATTCTTGATGGTGGCAGCCCTGCCGGCCTGGCAGAATGGGACGGTCAATCAGAAGCCCTGCAATCGCGTTTTGCCGACCTTCTCACCCCATGCGGCAGTGAAGGCAAACCGCGCTCCCTGACATGGACGGACCTGCATGGCGTTGCTGATGAACTCGCCGGGGCGTTATCTGTGCCAAACGATCTCTGGATCCCTGTGCCATGCGTGATCGAGAGCGAGAAAGTCAACGCTCCGAATGGTGACTTGCTCTCAAGCTTCTACCTTCCCGACCTTGGTCGCGCCCTGCGTGATGCGGATACTCTTCCAGCCGCCCTCGCCGCCTATCTTGGCCTGAACCCGCCTGTCGCCCCTTGGGACGCGCTGACCGATCGCACGCAACTGGCTGCCCTCCTGTCGCCAGAACTTTTTCCCCTTGGCCGCTGGCCCGGCCCCGGGCTCCATCCATTGACCCTTCTGCAACAGGCAGCGGTCAACGTCATCACCCGTGATCTGGCGACGGAAGGTCTTGCCGCCATCAACGGCCCTCCCGGCACGGGAAAAACAACCCTGCTGCGCGACCTGGTTGCACAGGTGATGATTACACGCGCAGAAAAACTGGCCGATATTGAAAATCCGGCTGATGGTGTCGGGGATCTCGACCTGATGGATTTTGCCATCGTGGTCGCCAGCAGTAACAATGCCGCGGTCGAAAATATCAGCCTTGAACTCCCCGTTCGCGAGAAAGCACTCGACAAATCTGTCTGGCGGGATGAAGGCCTCGATCATTTTGGGCGGACTGCGACCCATCTGCTCGGGTTGAAGCAAGACGCCGAACCTGAAAAGCGGGCCTGGGGCCTGATTGCAGCCCGCTTGGGTCGGGCAAAAAACCGGCAGCAATTCTTCGACCGTGTCTGGTGGAACGAGGAATGGGGCCTGAACGACTGGTTGAATCGCGCAGCATGGCCGAATGCGCAACATCTTAAGGAACGTCGGCCAGGCAAATTGGCGGAAGTTGATCCGCCGCCAAGAAATCCGCAGGCCATGGCACAGTGGCGGGAAGCCAGGGACGCATTCCGACAGGCCCTTGACCATAGCCGAAGGCTGAGGAACGAACTGGTTGCACTGTCCCAGGCGGGGGAGGCCCTGCGTAAGACGGAAACGGAACTCCCACAGGCTGACGAGAGGCAAGAACAGTTCCGGCTGGATCATGAGGCTGCATCGCACGCAGCAATGGTGGCCAAAGGTCAGGTGGATGAAGCCGATCGCATTGAAGGGCTTGAAGCTGGCAAACTCACCGCCCTGACTTCCGTTCAACCCTCCTTTTTCTCAAAAATGTTGCGCACTCAGGCGTGGAAGACGCATGAAAACGGAATCCGCGAACAGGTTGTACGACTTGAAGAAGCGCAGCGGATAACCCATGATGCCAGAGCGCGCCTTGACATCGCAACAGCCGAAGAAACGCGGTTTGCTGAACAATATGCGGACGCGAAAGCGCGCCTGGAAACATTGCAGGCCAAAGTTGCGCGGCTTGGACAACAACTGGAAAAAGGCCAACAGGAGCTTGGAAACTGTTTCCCCGGTCCTGGGTTCTGGTCGCAGCCAGACGATCTGTTCCAAAAAAGCAGCCCATGGAATGGCGGGCAATTTCGCCATGCACGCGACGAACTGTTTATCGCAGCGGTTCGCCTGCATCATGCCTTTGTGGCCGCTGGCGCCCAACCCCTTAAGCGCGCGCTGAACGCGGTTGTCAATGGCGCGGCAAATGCGAGCCCGCAGGACTGGGGATACTTTTTCCTGCTGGTGCCTGTCGTATCATCGACCTTTGCATCGATCGGCCGGATGTTCCAGACCTTCCGAGAAGCATCAATCGGATGGTTGCTGATTGACGAAGCAGGCCAGGCCGCTCCACAGCAGGCGGTCGGTGCCCTCTGGCGCGCCCGTCGGGCCGTCGTGATTGGCGATCCACTGCAAATCGAACCAGTAGTCACCACACCGCAGCATACAACGGCCCTGATCTTTCAAGGCAATGGCCTGCTCCCCACTCCCTGGGCGGCACCTGCGGTCTCGGCACAGGTTCTGGCTGATCGTGCAAGCATTATCCAGGGGCGTTTTCCGGTCGAGAACCCGGTGCCGGGAGGCCCAACCAGCCGGGATACTGGCATGCCCCTGCTTGTACATCGGCGCTGTGAAAAACCGATGTTCGACCTTGCCAACCGGATTGCATATGCTGAACGTATGGTCCATGCCACAGGCGCAGGCCAATCCGCCATCCGCGAGAAACTTGGCCCAAGTGCATGGATCGATGTGGATGCACCTTCCAGTGGCAAGTGGGTCGAGGCAGAAGGGCAACTTATTACCACTGCAATTGCCGAACTCTGCCGGATGCAGCCCAAGGGACCGGACCTGTATGTCATTTCCCCTTTCCGTGTGCCAGCAACGCGTCTACGTCAATTGCTGGTGCGGACACCAGCCATCCTCCCCGGAATGAATCAAACTGATCGGGAGGACTGGATTGACCGTCATGTCGGCACTGTCCATACCTTCCAGGGTAAAGAAGCTGAGGCTGTTATCCTCATGCTGGGGGCTGGACGCGGCGCACGCCCCGGATCGCGGACATGGGCCGGTGGAACGCCCAATTTGCTCAATGTCGCCGCGACAAGGGCAAAGCGTGTACTCTATATCGTCGGAAATCATGAAGAATGGCGAGGCGCAGGGGTTTTCGCGCATGCCGCCGACTCATTCCCTGATATCTCTCCAGAGGAATGGATGGAGCATAATCCATTAGAAGCCGCATCATAAGCGTATGTCGGTCGAGTTAGCTGAATATCCGCGAGCTGACTGAAGGAGATGCACTCCGCGTATTAATATCATATCTGGCTGCTTACAGGCCGTTTTAAGATAACCAATTGATAGGAAAGTAAAATTTCAGAATTTACCATGATTTTTAAAAATGTAATTTCTTTCAAAGGCATTTGAAAAATATTTATACTTTTAGTGATTTGCTGGTGCCGACTTTTCAGATAACCATCATAGATAGTGAAATATCGTTATATGGACATCCTGTCTGATATCAGCAAACCTGCCCTTGTCATCATAATGCATAATTTACTGTACCAAAAATATTGAATAACATGCTTTATATATTCATAGCGTCAAAAACATCTTGCATCACACAAGTCCAGCGGCAGTAACATATGACGGCAAAATATCACGATTACGGCTTCTTCTTCAATCGACAGAACGCTTGATGCGGGAGTGCGGAGACCGGTGGAACGATCCAGCATATCTGATCGTTTTTTCCATTTCGCGACCGTCTTCGGGTTAATCCCGTAGCGTTTCGCCAGAACTTTCAGGTTCTCTTGACTATGCTACATCGCTCGACGGACCACCGCTGTCGTTATGGCGCTCACGTGGTGAACCTGGTCCATAGTGCTTCCTTCCATTCGCGTGAAAATAATGCACCATCAAAGCCCGGGACCAAACACCTTGATTGGGATAATGCATTAACATGCCATAAATACCCGATCCAGATATTGCGCCCCTTTCATTTTCCACGTTCGGAAAATGGGTCTGGCCCTGCTTTTTTGATCGACAGAGGGATACGGCATGCTATCAAGTCAGAATGAAAGCGAAAAAACTCTCCGGCTCCCGAATACGTAACCACTCCCCGCTCCTGACGGCTCCTCTTGATGAGGCCCACCCCCTGACAGTATCGCGGCCTGAGCTTCTGGTTAACGGGTCGGATCGTATTTTCCGTGAAATGCTGCACAATATTCTGGCATTTTCAGCCAGGATTCAGGAAAATCGCAGTCGCCTCGGGCGGTATATTGGTTTGAGCGGAACGCAATATACTATTCTGATTTCTATTGCACATATGGAAAACGAAGAAGTCGGTATCATACAGATTGCTGAGCATATTCATCTCAGCGGCGCATTTGTCACGATCGAAGTCAATAAACTGGTTGAGGCCGGACTGGTAAAAAAAGAAGTCAACCCACATGATCGTCGGCGCATTCTGCTTCACACTACAGCCAAAGGCCGTCTCAGTCTCAAAAAATTGACTGAAATCCAAGTGCCAGTCAATGACACAATTTTTCGTGATATTACCCATGAACAAATGCAGCAACTCAGACGAATATTGCCGCTCCTGCTGCATGGTTCAAACGCCTCCTTACGATTGATGGATGCTCCTGAGCCTCTGGAAGCTAGCCCAAAATGAATTGCATAAATCCCTAGGGTTGCCTGCATTCAGCATCGCCAGATCATCGCGCATGCGAGGTGAACGAACCCCATAAATCCAGGGAAAGCTTTCTTGCATCGCAGGAAGATTCTGAGGAAGAACTTTATTTTATTGAAGAAACATTCGACCTGATGGCGATTCTGATAGAGGTTTCAACTCATCGGGGACATGGTCGTGCCGCTGGGATTGGCTTTGATCTGTACGGTTGCCCCGAGATCATCAGCTATGCAGGCACGTAGAGGCTCTGCATCGTAAGCGGTATTGGCGATGACATGGCCGACGCCCTGTAAACCGGACATAAGAGCCACGATCTGGGGCAAATCGCATCGACGACAGGCGTGCAGCTCGGATCGTGAGCCTGCCACATGAACGGTCGATAGTGGTAGATTCAGCGCACCAGTCGCACCAGTCGCACCAGTCGCACCAGCATAAACTTTCGAATATTACTGTCGATCAGGGTATGTTCGAAGTCCGTGGTATCAGCTAAAGTATGCAAAAGCTTTTACCAGCCCCAGGAATGTCACCAACGTTGAAAACGGACGCAGTCTGCAATCCATTTTCCAAATACATCCGGCAGCCCACCAGCACTCTGTATTGCCGACCGCCCACAAGATGGCCTTCAATCCGGCTCCATTACTTATCTGTCAATGTCCATATGCTCAAGGCTTACCCTCCATCGACAGCCTTGAAAATCCATGAATGCAGCCAGCGCCTAGTAGGCATCACGCAGGTTCGCCGCCATTCCCCTCCATGCTTGATCCATCCCACAGTGTAGCTTTTCCCATGGTCTCCGCGCTTATCGGGTCAGGGGCCCCATTTTCTAATTCAGGTGTTCGTTTCTTTAGCAATCGAACCAAGCGGGTCGGTTTCAGCGATCTTCTGAAATTCACAAAGGTAATCCTGTTGATGGGTTTCCATCCAACGTACTATCCTATTGTTTGCAAGGAGTTTGGTGATATAGCCACGTGCCACGGTCAAATGCAGATTATCAATGCCGTAGGTTTCCTCGACAGATTTTACTTGTGTCTGAAGTGCCGCGAGTTCTCGTTCCATACGAGCAATCTGCTGTCCTGATGGTGTCGCTCTACCCTCTTTTTTTCCTCTTTTGTTCGGTACTAGCTGATTTTCTGACGTCGCGGCCCGTAAAGCTCTGGCGAACATGACTGTGAAGTTGTTCTGGCCAATCATGAGATCAGCGGATTCGATCTGTCGTACAGCCGTCATCTGGCGTAAAATATCGAATACTTTCATTGAGCAGGGGGTATCTTTCAGCATTCCCGCGGCTTCGGGACTGATACCGTCCAGTAGCCGGAAACGCCTCAATACCGCTTCTACCTGAACATTGAGTGCGGTAGCGATATCAGACGATGATACTCCGCGCTCCATGGCGCGTGCGATCATCCGATGTTCCTGAATCGGTGGTATACGATTGACCCGTTTATTGTAGGTATAGGTATCATCATCAGGAGCCAGAAGACATTCGACTTCTGTGAAGCCGAGTTCTTTCATGGCTTCAATTCTTAAATGACCGTCGAGTAGGAACCATCGTTCAGCATTCGTTGTATCTGGCGTAACCGCCGGAGATTCTATCGGGTGTCCGATCGCTTTTATGGAGGTCAAGATCTGTGAATATGTGCGGCTCAATCTAATATCAGGCGGCAATGTCTTGAGTGGAATGATTGAGGCAACAGGAATCGTGAGGAAATCCATGCCGAAAGCCACATGAATACGGCTATGCCCTGGAGCGGTCACTTCATCAGTCATGCTCGTTTCCCGATATTCTAACCGTTAGGCCACGAGGCATGGTCGCCAGTCCCTCGGCTCTGAGCAGGTTAATAAAGCCATCATTTGCCAGAAGATCCTTCAAGGCTTCAACAATGAACAAAAGTCGTGTCTGAGTAAAATCCGACTTCTTAACCAACAAACGCTGCTTTTCGGCCTCCCGTTGATAGACCTGCATTAGATCAGCGGCTGTCATTCTACGACTGCTCGTTTTACGTCCTAACTGCCCTGTTGGCAGACCTTTACGTTGGCTTTGCAAGCGCATCTCGAGCATTCGCCGAACTGCTGCCAGCTTTTTGCCCCTCAGCTTACCCGTTTCATAGGCATCAAGAAGTAGGTTCTGGGCTTCTTCTGTTTCAGCCCGGGAAATCTCCATTGCCAGAGTAATCGGAATAAGACCGGTTTCGACTGCGGTCAGAAGCCGTTCCTCACCACGTTCAAGGAGAGAAGCGGCCATATTAACCCAGGAGACACCGGCACCGATTTTTTTACCGATTGCCGTATCACTATAACCGCGTGATCGTAATGCGCCGACCTCGCGCATGAGATCAATGGGGCGCGGTGTACGTCGGGCGATATTTTCAATCAGGCTCATGACGAGACACTCGCTCTCGCTCGCCTTGATGACAACTGCTGGGATATCTGGCTGGCCGAGCATCTGAAAGGCTTCCAACCGACCTTCGCCGCAAACGAGGTCATATCTTGGACCATTGGCGGTCTCTCGGCGACTTACGGTGATGGGCCGTTTCAAACCGATAGCCTCGATATTGTTAACAATTTCCCGATGCTGGCGTTTGTTGCGGGCGCGTGGATTTACGACTGTAATCCGGCTAATGGGGATCATTTCAATCCTGCTTGGACGAATGACAGACATCAGGCGACCTCCACAATGGAAATAGGAGTGGCGATATCATATAGGAGTTCAAGATTGTCGAAACGATAGGCATCAAGAGCAAGACTGTTTTCTTCCGACAGGTGGAGCTTTCCGGAAAGTATGTCGATGCGTGGAAATAAATAATAGTCCAGAGGTTTACGATTGGCGCTGTCCATACGAACGACGATCGTAATGTCGGGTATGAGTGAGCTATCGAAATGCATTTTCCAGCGCAGCAGTCCGGTGGATGTTTCTATACAGCGCGCTATTGTCACGGAAAGACTGAATTCATCATTGACGACGATGCGATCATTCTCCGGAGTCTGCCATACATCACTTCCTTTGATCCGCAATTCAGTGATTATCTGTCGAATGATTTTTGGATACAGTCTGCGTAGTTCACGGTTTATCGCGATATAGCGATAGTCACGATCCGGCTTGAACCCGACAAGATGATAGGCACGGAGCAAGCTGCCAAAACGGGCGCTATAGGCGCCGCTGGAAGGCAAGTCATCACATTCATCAATGATTATACCCGATAATAGGCCTTTCTGGTGATAGAGTTCCTTCAAGGAATGCAGCATTTCTTCATCAGTCAGACGGAAAGAGCGCGTATTGATGATATTTCTTGCAGATTCAAATAACTCACGCTCGACGATGGCTTCGAATGCATTTTCCGCTTTGATCCACACCTCCGGTTCATTTCGAACTCGTTTCTTCTTTAGCTTGAAGGAGCGGCGATTCCATACGTTGTCGCCGATATATTTCTCATTGATCAGTAATTGATGTACTGTTCCTCTGGTCCAGAGACGTCCAAGATCTGTCAAAATGCCACGTCTGTTGAGGTCGTCGGCGATCTCGCTCTCGCTACGTTTCTGATAAACGAAAGACTGATAGATGGTTCGGACCAGATTGATTTCCTCGATCGGACCGGGCGTCAGGATAACGCGGTCAGTCTGGATACTCTTATGTTCGCCCTGCCCAAGAATGCCCTTGATGGTGCCGTTCTCATCAATAAGGGTTCGACGCAAGCCAAACCCAGCAGGCCCACCCTGACGATACCCCTTCTCGATCAACCTTCCCTGACCTGCAAATACTTTGGTAGAAAGTTCACGGCTATATTCACCAGCCATGGCACGCTTAACGCCCTTGACGATGGTTGAGATCGGACTCCCATCATTCTCGAACTGTTCGGCGCAATACTCGATTGCAATACCCGCACGACGACAGATATATTCGTAGTAAGCACTTTCATCCGCGTCCTGAAATCGGCCCCAACGGCTGACATCGTAAACAAGAACTAATGTGAAATCAGTGTTTCCTGCCTGAACGTCTTCAATAAGTTGTCTGAGTGCATTGCGCCCCTCAATTTTAAGACCACTCTTCCCGGCATCGGCATACGTGCGGACGATCTTAATCCCGCGTGCCTTGGCATACTGCCTGATTGCTTCCGACTGATTTTCGGTCGAATATTTCTGAAGATCCGTTGACATCCGGACGTATTCGGCAGCTCGAACAAAGCGTTCCATCGGCCCTGTCTGATCATCATCGTAGAATCTCCAGCTCGTCACGTTTTGCCCTTTCCGAGGCCAATAATGAAGGTCTGGACATCTTCCCTCGCAGTGAGAATGAGTCCGTTCCGTCATTCTGAAGCAGTATTATTTTAGCGTCGGAAGGATCGGAAGATGTTGCCGAAAAAGGGCAGGAAACTACCTCTTTGGAAGGGTATTCTTGGGCATCGTGAAAACTATGCCAAGACGGTTGCCGAACTGTTACGCAAAGAACATGAAGACAGCCACGGTGTAATCAAGAGGCTTATGCGACAGACAGGCGCAAGTGAGAAAAGTGTAAAACACTGGCTTTCCGCGCAGCATGGCCCAGATACGATATATTTCTTGCGTCTTGTTGTTTCGTCGCCGGTTATCCGGGCATTTGTTTCTGGGCTGGTCGCAGGACGCAATGCTGATCTCTCGACATACTCGGCAGAGTGTTCTTCACTTGCTGCAGCCAGAGACGCTTATCGGCTTGGAGTGGTGGCAAGTGGCAGACAGGCAGTGCCTGTAAGAGGAAATGACCCTGAACATGTCCTTGAACACGACCCTGTAAATGTCCCTGATCATTGGGAACTGAATGAACGGCAACGGTGGTTCCTGCTAAGACTCGAGCAAGGAAGCAGATGTAGAGCTACAGACATTGTATCTGTATGGAATGTAAGCCTGAAGACCGCCCGCAGGGACATTGGAGGTCTTCAGCAAGCTCAACTCGTAGAATATGTCGGCTCACGCAGAAAAGGGAGATATTGCCGCAAAGCCGGGACCTGAATGGACGATTTCTTCCAAGTAGCACGCCTGGCCAATTACAAGGCTACGATGACGGATGACGTCAACATCATGGCCCTGAGCACAGCTTCGACCATGAAGCCAAGTTCCGCATCGCTAAGCTGCTGCGGCAGCCCTGCTGGCACAGGATTTTGAGACTATTGTTGCTGGGCAGGACGTCGTTAAGCTGCCAGTCAGCATTACTCATGCCCGCATGGCAGGCGAGATGAACATGGCTCATAAAGAGCAGTTTGACCGTTTTCTGATTGCCCAAGCGCAGGCCAAGGGGGCACCTGTTGATATATGAATTATTACTGCTGGTTGCCTTGACACGATGCAAGCTGTCGGGTGGGCTTACTGTTCCATAAGAAAGAAGATTAACTGATGAAATTCCTTATATTCGTAGCCTGCTTGCCGCTGACACTGGCATATGCCCACGCAGAGACATTGTTCAATGCTTATCCAAGTTGCAACCTTGCACAACAGCGGTCGCTAACCGGTGAAATAGGAGGATCAATCAAAGACCCAGCCCAAGCTCATATTTCAATGCGCGCCAACATTTTGGAAGCTGATATCGGGAATGTGCGCAAAGCACGACGCATTACCCAAGATACTGCAAACCAGTTATGGAAAAACGTTGAGCAAGTTCGCACTGACATGAATGAGCATACGCACAAAACGCGGCATCTGAGTCAAGCGGAACGTAGATCATATGATCGCATACTTGATTCTGTCGCAATGCAAATCTGTCAAGAATAATGGTTTTGTACCGGTCATCTGCGCGTTTTAAGCTCGTATCAGGAGACCGACAAAACCATGAAGCATACGGAAGATTTCAAACGCGAAGCTGTGAAAATTGCATTAAGCAGCGGGCTGTCGCGCACGCGCATTGCGGCCGACTTTGGTATGGATAGTGGATTACCGTCCGATCGGGCCAATATCCGAGCCTCAGGAAAACTTGGCCCACGAGACTGAACGTCTTCGTCTGGAGAACCCGATTTTTCTGAAGGAGAGGGAAATCATTAAAAAAAGCTACCCAAAAGTCATGAGGTTCGCCTTCATCCATGGTCATCAGCATGAGTGGCCACTCTCCAAGGGGTGGGCTGGTTCAACAACGACCGGTATCCTTACGGCGTGTCGGCAATATCACGCCAGACGCCGCAGCAAGCGGCGACGTTCAATGTCGCGCGAAGAACTCAGGCTGATCTTGGGAATAGCAGTTGCCATGGAGAAAAACTCCATGACAGACGGACAGGAGACTCTCTCCTGCCCTTTCAACCCGTCACGAAAATCCGCGCAGCCCTCTGACTCCGACTGCTACAGCATGAAACTATGTGCAGGACACAATGAACGCGATATCTTCATTAATTATCGTTTTTTATTTTCAATAAAAATATTAATATTTACAAATAAATTGTTTATAATTTAATAATATCTAAATCACGTTCGATATGACACTTTAATATCTTCATTAAATTACACGCCACCTGAATATCATCAATACTCATTTCTTCCGCCAAGGCATTTACACGTGGCGTGTACACCCCGATTGCGGCGTCATAAATCTCACGTCCCTTTTCCGTAAGAACGACAAGATGTGCCCGTCTGTGGTGAGGATTGGGAGCAAAAACAACCAACCCTTCATGATGCAGATCATTAACAATCCTTTGCACGTTCTGGCGATTGGCTCCGAGATCGCGCGCAAGCCATGCGACCGGCTGGGGCCGCTCTGCATGAACGATAGCCCCCAGAATCTGCCATCGGGCGCTGGTCAGACCGAAAGAGGAAACCAGACGGTCTCCCCAGAGCAGAAGCAGGTTATTCGTCCTGAAAACCGTCAGAATCAGATCCGTCAAAGCCTGACCTTTCGGATCAGCGGGAACTTCCGGCATTTGTCATCATCCATTTTTATTGACATCATAATGTCATATAGACATATAATTTTAGACGTAGCGAACTGTCGCTATGCAATCAACATGGATGGTGTCCAAAATGTCTCATCGAAAGCCACTGGACGATAATTTCCCGATTGAGCGCCAGCTTGAGATCGAGGCGGCTCCGGTTGTCCTGATCAATCTGTTCACCCTTGATGCGGCGGATGAAGAGCGGTTTCTTGAAGTCTGGAAAGACGATGCCGGTTTCATGAAACGCCAGCCCGGATTTATTTCGACCCAGTTGCACCGTGCCCTGGGTGATAGCCCGACATACCTGAACTATGCCGTCTGGGAATCAAATGAGGCATTTCGCGCTGCCTTCACGCATCCTGAGTTCCGCTCGAAGCTGAAGGCCTATCCGTCATCGGCCATTGCAAGACCGCATCTGTTCCAGAAGGTGGGCGTCGCAGGTATCTGCACAGCCTGACCCTCTGGTCCGTGGCAATCTGATGCAGGGAAGCGTGTCATGAGTCTTTTATGCCGCATGCTGGCCATTATCGGCCCCGCCATGTTTGCAGGCGTCATGCTTGCCATCGGGGCCATTCTCGGAAATTACTGGAAAAGCCTCCCTCCCGAGCAATTCCTGGCATGGTTTGCTCACAATGGGGGATACATTCAGAAAGCCATTCCGCCTGTCGTCCTTCCAGCTCTTATCGGGCTGGTGAGCATGATCTGGATTAACCTGGCCGATCCCGTCAACCGGCTTCTCTGGACAGGTGCCGCCCTCTGCATCGCCGCTGTTATCTTCCTGACACTCGGCTGGTTCGTGCCTGCCAATACGGGTTTCTCCTCCAGGAGCCTCCCTCTGGATCAGGTATCAGGAAAACTCGATACCTGGCTTCGTCTTCACAATATCCGCATCGTACTAGCCGTTGCCGCATCGGCGCTCGGCGTGTGGGCGTGCAACCGGTAGAGACCCTCATCATGCCGAGACTGATTCATCCCCTTGCCGGAGTGGTGGCGCTTCTGACCATCGCAGCCTTCTGGCTTTCTACGGTCATCTCCGAGCTTTTTCTGGCCCGGGATGTTGTGATTGCCGTCAAGACGACGATCCCATGGGGATTTCTTCTGCTTGTCCCGGCACTCGCTGCAACAGGAGGTTCGGGCGTCTTTCTGTCGCAGGGGCAGCGCACCGGGCTGGTGGGTAAAAAACTCAGGCGCATGCCCTTCATTGCCGCGAACGGTATCCTGATCCTTATTCCGTCGGCCCTGTTCCTCGCCGCGAGAGCTCGATCGGGTTTGTTTGATGCATCATTCTATGGTGTGCAGGCTCTGGAACTTCTTGCAGGTGCGACGAATATCACGCTGCTTGGTCTGAATTTCCGTGATGGCCTGAAACTGACTCAATGGCGTCGTAAAAGCCGTCCGAAACCGGCATAACGCTACCGGACCATTCTTGAAAAGAAAGAGGACGTTGCCGATAGCACCGCCGCATTCTTCCTGAAAAAACCTGAAGGATTTACTTTTACTTCAGGTCAGCATGAGGTAATCCCCCCTTCCCTCTACATTCCGTCCCCCACATGTCGCACTCGACACCCGAGACGTGCCGGCCCCGCTGCTTTTCCCGCGACGGGGGCCAGCGCACGAACTGAGACTGAAGCCTGTCATCAATCATGGCCATGGGTGCAGCCGCCAGAGCAAAGCGCCGACGATAGGTTCTGGTAACATACTCTCCCGCAACAGCAGGGCTGTGGGCCATCTCCGTCTCGCGTTCCAGTTTGCGGACCAGATCATCCCGTTCCCGGCGCGGCAACGTGGTCAGCATGCCGCGTGGATAATACGTCCTCTTCCCGTCCTGCCGGGCAATGCCCTGCTCGATAAGATGCGCCTGGCAACGGACCAACGCATCCCTGACCTCGGCACCGAAACCGGCATCGTCGAGCGCGACCGGATCGCGGGCAATAAGCTGGCGATCCAGCCAGGTCGTCGCCCTTACCGTCACCTGCTCCCCGATCGACAGATCGGACTGCACATCCAGTGCGACGCGGCTACGGCTCCCAGCCTTATTGAACCGGCGCAGTTCCACAGCCGGGGCCGAACAACATGTTTACGCTGCTATGGACCAAATTCTCATGGCCGCGTAATGTGTAAAAGTCGGTCCCTACCAATCATGGGGATGATTACATCGCGTATCTGATGATCGACAGCACGATCGTTCAGTCACAGCCTCGCGGCTGGCGCAAAAGGGAGACTCATAAGGAAGGCTTTGGTCGAAGCCGCATCTTCTGTCTTCTGGTGTTTTTCTGTAATATCCATGACGCGTATTTTACGCGGTTTGCTTAGAGAGTGTTTGAAAGCAAATATTTTTTCAAAGAGGCGGCGTCTTCTGAAGCTTTTTAGAAAAAGCTTCACCAAAAACCTTTATGATTTTGGTTTGTTATTGGGGCTGAGTTCTCAAACAGGTTTTTAATATTCCCCATCACAACAAAAAAACCCTTTCCATAAAATATGGAAAGGGTTTTTTCATTCAGGGCTGACTGGAAGATCTGGCGGCGACCGACTTTCCCGTGCCTTAAGGCACAGTATCATAGGCGCTGGGTTTTTTCACGTCCGAGTTCGGGATGGGATCGGGTGGAGCACGTCCCGCCATGGCCACCAGATCATCCAGTCAGTCCTGAGGGACTGTGTGGGAGGTTGGTGCTGAGAGGATAGAGTGGGTGGATGACTGCTGTGCATGTATGTTTTCCACGTTGAGTGGCTGTGTGAATGAGCCTATTGGGCGATTAGGACCAGTCAGCTGCACGCATTACTGCGCTTCCACACCTGGCCTATTGACGTGATGGTCTATCACGGCCCTTGGGGAGACCTTGTTTTGAGGTGGGTTTCCCGCTTAGATGCTTTCAGCGGTTATCCCTTCCATACTTAGCTACCCGGCTGTGCCGCTGGCGCGACAACCGGTGCACCAGAGGTATGTTCATCCCGGTCCTCTCGTACTAGGGACAAATCCTCTCAAGTCTCCAACACCCACGGCAGATAGGGACCGAACTGTCTCACGACGTTCTAAACCCAGCTCACGTACCACTTTAATCGGCGAACAGCCGAACCCTTGGGACCTGCTCCAGCCCCAGGATGTGATGAGCCGACATCGAGGTGCCAAACCTCCCCGTCGATGTGGACTCTTGGGGGAGATCAGCCTGTTATCCCTAGAGTACCTTTTATCCGTTGAGCGATGGCCCTTCCACGCGGGACCACCGGATCACTATGGCCGACTTTCGTCTCTGATCGAGCTGTCACTCTCACAGTCAGGCGGGCTTATGCCATTGCACTCAACAGTCGATGTCCGACCGACCTGAGCCCACCATCGCGCGCCTCCGTTACACTTTGGGAGGCGACCGCCCCAGTCAAACTGCCCACCATGCAGGGTCCCGGACCAGGCTTACTGGTCTCGGTTAGACATCAGAAACAGTCAGGGTGGTATTTCAAGGATGGCTCCACCGGAACTGGCGCCCCGGTTTCAAAGCCTCCCACCTATCCTACACAGAATGTCTCTGATGCCACTGCAAAGCTGCAGTAAAGGTTCATAGGGTCTTTCCGTCTGACCGCGGGTACCCCGCATCTTCACGGGGAATTCAATTTCGCTGAGCCGATGCTGGAGACAGCGGGGAAGTCGTTACGCCATTCGTGCAGGTCGGAACTTACCCGACAAGGAATTTCGCTACCTTAGGACCGTTATAGTTACGGCCGCCGTTTACCGGGGCTTCAATTCGGTGCTTGCACACCTCCTCTTAACCTTCCGGCACCGGGCAGGCGTCAGGCCGTATACGTCGTCTCTCGACTTCGCACAGCCCTGTGTTTTTACTAAACAGTCGCTACCCCCTGGTTTGTGCCACCCGCCTGTGGTTGCCCACGGACGGGTCTTGCTTATCCCGAAGTTACGCAAGTAATTTGCCTAGTTCCTTCAGCATCGTTCTCTCAAGCGCCTTGGTATTCTCTACCAGTCCACCTGTGTCGGTTTCGGGTACGGTCTATATGCCAGAGCTATTTCCTGGAATGCTCCAAAAGCCGGGTCAATCCGATAAGACCCGACAACATATTGCATTCGTCACTTCTGGCAGGCCCGGGAATATTCACCCGGTTTCCATCGACTACGGCTTTCGCCCTCGCCTTAGGGGCCGGCTCACCCTGCGCGGATTAACCTTGCGCAGGAACCCTTGGACTTTCGGCGACAGTGTTTCTCGCACTGTTTATCGCTACTCATGTCAGCATTCGCACTTCCGATATCTCCAGGGAGGGTCACCCCGTCCCCTTCACAGACTTACGGAACGCTCCGCTACCGCGCATACAAAGTATGCACCCACAGCTTCGGCACGTGGCTTGAGCCCCGTTACATTTTCGGCGCAGGGTTTCTATTAGACCAGTGAGCTATTACGCTTTCTTTAAAGGATGGCTGCTTCTAAGCCAACCTCCTGGTTGTTT
>NZ_CP062147.1:2175000-2612500 GCF_014843995.1 Novacetimonas hansenii
CGCAAGCAGCACATTGGCGCTGAGTGTTGCTGCCACATAATTTGTCACGCCATAAATAAATGGCGCCTGCTGACGGATCCTGCCCAATCTGTCACGCACCACTGGATCATCCCATGACACTGTGATCATCGACATTGCCGCACTCCTTGCCACATCATTGCCGCCCGCCTGCCATCCATCGCAGGACATGCCGGTCTGGAAACTTCATGAATTCATTGTCATATATCGTTATAGTTGGCCATGTGGACGGATCGGCGCTTGCCTTTTGCCAAGGATGGCACGACAAATAGGATACTGCCCGGTATTCGAGGTCGCGGGAGGATATCCTCCCCATCCCGCCCAATGCCACCCTGCCGCCGTTTTTTCAGGAACATATTGTGCGTCCAGTCTCTTTCTGCATTCCGGCCCTCCTGCTGGCTGGCCTTGTTACCACACAGACCGCCCGGGCCGATGACGCATTGGGACAACCCATGGCCCGGCTTTGCTTCTCGGTGCAATCTGTTGCCGTGGCCGGGGGGTATACCTGGGGCAAGGGGCGGCTGTTTTATGGAACGCACTCCTACCCCGTGCGAATCCGTGGCGGCGGCGCGGTTGGCATCGGCTATTCACATGTCCTTGGTGATGGGGCCGTCTATAACCTGACACGCCTGCCGGACCTCAATGGCACCTATTGGGCGGTCAAGGCAGAAGCCACCGTGGCACGCGGCGGTCATTGGGCCGTGATGGAAAACAACAACAACATCAACATAAAAATTTCCGCCCATACCAACGGCGCCCATCTTTCCGCCGCGGTGATGCGTCTTACCCTTAAAGTGGACCCGACGCGGGGCGACAATGTGAGTGGAGAAGGTCTGTCCTGCAAGGTGGCGCTGTCGCAATATCACCTCCGCTAAGGTCGGGCCTGCCTGCTGACCCGTCCCCTGTATCGCCGGATGGGGATGGGATATGATTGGGCTTTACCCCAAAAAGAAGCAGGTTTTTTATGAGTGATATCCCCCGCGACCTGAACATCACCAAAATACTGGGGGGACGTCCTTCCCCCGATGGCAGCAAGGTCATTTTGGAAGTTGAGGACGCCAACGGTGCAAAACTGCATCTGTCTGTGCCGCCCGCACAACTGGTCAACTGCCTGCCCCTGTTTTCCAAGCTGGCTGCCGACAGTCAGGCCATTGGCGGTGGGACGCCAAACCCGGTTTATGAAATCACGCAATGGGAACTGGCGACCGACAGGACACGGCGCGAAGTGTTCCTGTCCTTCAGCATACCGCCGGGTGGACGGCTGACATTCCACCTTCCCCACCCTGCCCCAAAAGATATTCATGACACGTTGGGACAAATGCTCAAGGCACAGACGCAGGTCACATCCGCCACCCATTGACGGCGTTTACGGCTGTATTGCCATTATGGAACCGAAAGCGTGCTGTCCTGCCGCATCAGGACGTCGCGATACAGGCCAGGCATGTTTTCAAGTTCGGATACACTGCCGTCCTGCACAATCCGCCCGTGGTCCATCACCACGATCCTGTCGAACCCCTGCAAGGTAGACAGACGATGGGCCACGGCAATGACCGTGCGCCCCGCCTGCAGACGATCAAGCGCATCCTGCACATGCTTTTCACTCTGGCTGTCCAGGGCACTTGTCGCTTCGTCAAGGACAAGGATCGGGGCATTGCGTAAAAACGCGCGTGCAATGGCAATGCGCTGACGCTGACCGCCCGACAACATGACGCCCCGTTCCCCCACGATGGTGTCGAACTTCTGCGGCATTGCCATGATAAAATCGAGGCATCCGGCAGCGGAAGCAGCAGCAGCGACCTCTGCATTGCTGGCACCGTCACACCCGTATCGGATGTTGTCGCGCACGCTACGACGCAAAAGCGCGACCTCCTGCGCGACGACCGCCATGCAGCCACGCATACTGTCTTCATCAAGTGCAAGAATATCGATCCCGTCAATCAGGATCTGGCCCTCCTGCAGGAAACGCTGCCGTTGCAGCAGGGCCAGCAAGGTACTTTTCCCTGACCCCGACTGCCCCACAAGCCCGACCCGGCTGGCTGCACGGATATCAAGGTTGAAATGCGACAGGACCGGTTTACCACCAGGATAGGAAAAACATGCATCGCGTATGCTGACATGGCCATGCGCGCGTTGCGGGAGGCTGCGTGACGGCGGGGGATGACTTGACGTTTCATGCGCCAGCAGAAGCTTTTCCAGTGTTTCTGACAGGCGGGAGGCATGCTGCACCGCTTCCACCATGGCGAAAGCAAGGTCACGGGTGCAGTTAAGGATGACAAACCCCAGCGTCGTCACCATGACCACATCACCGATGGTGGCGCGATGCAGATGCCACAACGTCACAACCCAGACCAGCAGGCCACCAGTCATCAACATCGTCAGGCCGGCGTGAAACATCCGCAGTTTTTCAAGATAGCGTAGCGAACGGCGATGTAATCCCGTCTCGTGCCGGATACGCTGGCCCATATGCTGGCACTCCCGCACGGTCATGCCATATGCACGCACCAGCGGCATATTATTGACAATGTCCAGCATCTCGCCATCATTTTCCGCAGCCTGCGCGGCATAATCCCGATGCAGGCCGCGCCCCCGTGTCCCCAGCAGGAAAATCAGGATGGCCGCCCCCACTGTCATGCCCACGATCGACAGTGCCATCCATGGGCTGACGGTCATCAGCATCGCGATGGACATGATGATATTCAACCCGGACGGCAGCAGGGTCCATGCCGTAAGGTTTTCAAGGCTGAAAACCGCATTCGCCGCCGTGGAAATCCGGGCGGACAGGGCGCCGGACATACGTTCGGCGAAATAGGCGACCGAATGCCCCGTCAGGTAACGGAACAGGTCACGACGGATATCGCCCCCGACCTCGACAAACAGGCCCGACGCCATCCAGCCCGCCACCCGCCATGCACAGCCATCCACGAAAATGACCCCGCAGAACGCCACGACCATGGACCATACCACCATCATGTCCGGGCGGGGGGACGCCGCCATGGCATTGACCAGATGCCGGATGATGTAGGACGTACTGACGCCGCACGCCATCGCAAGTGTGACCATCCCAAGGACCAGCAGATGTGCCCACAGGTGGCGACGGACGTAATACGCCATAAACCGCGCCGGATGATGGCGCAGACCTGGCATCGCACCATCGGGAATGGTCACGTCGTCGGAAGGCGGCGTCTTGTCCATAATATGTCCCTACTGCGTGGTGGTTCCGCTCGCCTCATGAACGGTTGCGGTCGCAAGGTGCGTGGCAAGCGCACTGGGAATGCGGGGATCCTTGTCCTTGCTGACGGAAGGCGGCGTCAGATACAGCATGCCCTGAGGAAAGGCCATGAGAACTTTCCTGTTACGCAGGAAATCCATGCCCAGAAGGTTGTATTTCGCCTTCTCTACATTCACATCAAGGGACCGGTCCTTCCACTCCCCGATCGTCACATTGTCAAAATGATGCCGATGCCCGACAAGAATGCGACCAACCACGGTACGCACATGCGGGTCTGCATGCAGCGTGGCATGGGTCAGTCCCAGGGCATGCGCATCCTTTTGCCGCACGACCGACGCATTTGACCCCGGCTCCACCTCCAGCCGCAGGGGAACGCCCCCGACCTGCAACTCCACCCCGGTCTGCACCCCCCGGCCATTGGACAGCAGCGTAACCGGCGTGGCGTCCGGCCCAAGCCATTGCGGCATCGTGTTGCAGGACGCCGTTTCCGACATGCGGAAAAGAACCATCCTCTTTGTCACGAAATCAAGCAGCACATCATAATTGCTCAGGACACTATAGCCGATGATGCCCAGAACAGGCTGGTCGCCTATCATCTCCTGCTTGTCCCCGACCACAATAGCCGGCACATCCGCAGCTTCCCCCTGTGCGATGTGCAAGGATTTGATCGTGGTTGCAAAGGAATAGCTCTGCCCGGCAATGGTCTGGATCTGGAAGGTCTTGCCAATGGGATAATCCATCGTGGGGACGGCAAACACCCCGATATCTTCCTGCGTGAAACTGACATAGGCCACCCCGGACTTGCCATTGATCACCACGGGAATGACCGGGCTGCCGCTGTGTGACATCAGCGGCACATTCATGACATGGGCGACGCAATGCGCAGGCAGCACATTATCGATCATATCTTCGGCGTGGGCTGCCACATGTCCACCGACCATCAGGCAACATAATGCAAGCAGACCGCCCGCCCTGCCCCGCCATGCATGCCAATAACTGCCGTCAGCGGCGGGATTGCGGTGGGAAATGAAGGAAGGTGGCAACGGGTCATCGCGACCCGGACGGTTGAGATGGCTGGAGGACATGCTGCACGAGGGGGCTTTGCTGCGTTTGGAGATCACAGCAGCCTAGCACGAAATGCCCGCAGTGGCAGGCCATGAAATCCCCCACCCCGCAGACCGTCGCACGATCGCGCAAGCGACATAGTGACAGTCACCCTGCGACAATCATCCTGCGACAATCATCCTGCGGCGGTTATCCAGCGGGTTGCCCTGCCATGAAACTTTTATCATTGTTACCGGCGGGATATTTCAGACTGGCCCGTGGCGCATGTACGAACCCGCAGACACAACCGCAGGGCGCACCCCATCAGTTCCCACGCATGGGCGCATGTGTAGTGAGACATTTTGCACCGCCTGCCCGGGCGGGGCCGTCATGACCGGAAGGCGCGATACCGACACGGCATAGGCAGTATCGATACCCCCGGCAAAAAAGAACCCCAGCGCACTGAGTACCATGCCCCGCATGTCGTGCCTCCCTGCCTGAAATGACGCTATCCCCCACAAACGCCCGGAAAGGAAAATCGTTCAGTCCCGACAGTAAAAATACGACCCGCAAGGAGCCACACGGATCAGCCTTCTGGCTTCATACGCAATATCTGCTTTATCCGTGTGAAGATTTTCAGACGCATCCCCAGCATCCAGACCTGCAGACTCCATCCCCGCGCCTGATGATTGAATGGCCCCCTGCCTCCCCGCACCCGATCGGATGGATTGAACAAGGTGGGTTCACACAATTCGACAGCACGCTGGTCACGCGTCAATTGCCGTTCCATACCCAGTTGACTGACACACCAGCCGATAACACCAGGCATGAAGCGTGTGGCCAGGGAAAAAAATTCGGTCGTGCCTGTAATGAAAAGTTCGGAATGGTTGCCACGCGACGCCAGCCAGATCCCCTCGGCCGCCACCTCCGGCTGATAGATCGGCTTGGCT
The DNA here is from genome assembly GCF_014843995.1 of Novacetimonas hansenii. Classification (NCBI taxonomy): domain Bacteria; kingdom Pseudomonadati; phylum Pseudomonadota; class Alphaproteobacteria; order Acetobacterales; family Acetobacteraceae; genus Novacetimonas; species Novacetimonas hansenii. Next base: position 2,180,242 of record NZ_CP062147.1, read on the forward strand.
GGGCGCGCGGGCCATCCCATATGGCTCAGCGCATGGCTGAAAAATGGCGTATTCATCGCCGCAGGGAAAACAGAGCATATGCGCACATGGCTTTTTTCCAAGCGCAACTCCCCACGGATCGCCTGCGTAAAGGCACGCACCGCCCCCTTTGCCCCGGCATAGGATGACAGCAGCGGCACACCATGGAATGCAATGGCGGAACAGACATTGACAATGGATCCCTGTCCGCGTGCGCGCATGTGCCGCAATGCAATGCGCGTCCCGTTAACCGTGCCGTGATAGGTCACGTCGGTCACACGCTGGAATTCATTTTCACGCACATCATCGAAACGACCATAAATGCCGGTCCCCGCGCAATTGATCCAGACATCCACAGGACCGAGTTGCGCAATGATCCCATCCGCCGCCGTGCCAAGCGCCACAGTATCCGTCACATCGGCTTCCGCAATGGCGACATCCCCACCCTGCGCACGCACATCCCGCGCCGTTGCCTCCATCGCGGCCATCCCCCGGGCGATGATGCCGACATTCCATCCATGGGTGGCGAACAGCCGGGCCGTGCATCGACCAATCCCAGATGAACCGCCAGTGATGATGACAACTTGTTTTCTGGAATCGTACAATTTACCAACCTTGACGAATTTTACAGGTAAAGCCCCAAAGGATGACCCCACCGGGCATAGTCATACATGCAAGGCATGCACATCATGCCCCCGTGTCACCATTCACAGGAAAATAAAGTGGAAAATATGGCCATGCGCCCAGGACACGACCGGGAAAGGCAATCAAGCCCTCCCTGCGAGGCATCAGGGCTCTTCTGGTGAAGATTTTTCACAATACCTCACCAGGCATCATATTGCCAAATATCCCGCTCCCGAAAACCTTCAATCCCGGTCAGCGGATTATTCCGGCTCTCTTTTTCAGGTCTATTCTACCATAAGGAGGCGATGTTACCCCCCTATATTCACCCCCACGCAATAAATACGAAATGTCCCTGTTCAGGAGGCGGCGCAATCGGCACGACTGTCTGTCACGGCCGAACGCCATAGTGAAAATGCCACCGCAATGACGGCCGGTCCGATAAACAGCCCCAGCAGACCGCAGGCATGCAGCCCCCCCAGAATGGCGGTCAGGACAGCAAGAAACGGAATTTTGGTATTCCCGCTGATCAGCTTGGGACGCACGAAATGATCGCCGAAAAAATAGGCCACACACCCGATAAGCCCGACAATCAGCGCGGCCCCGCCCCCGCTTGCGGCAAAGGTCGTGGCAGCCGCCAGCGCAAGGATCACAGGCCCGCAGAACGGCACGATGCTGACAATGGCCGTCACCAGCATGAACAGTGCCGGATGCGGGGTGCCCGCCATGAAATAGCCGATCCCGATGATGCCCCCTTCCCCCATCCCGACCAGGACAAGACCTGCAACCGTTCCACGCACAGAACCAACGATATTGTCGATGGCATCGGTGGCACGACGGCCAAGGAATTTCTTGCCGACCGCACGGATATCGCCAATCAGGCTTTCAGCGGATACCAAGAAGAAATAGACGGACAGGACCGCAATCATGAAGGTTTCGGCAACCTCCATCAGGCGATGGGTCAGGTTTTTCCCATCAGCCGTGGCAAATGTATGCGAAACAGACCCCAGCCAGGTGCGCAGTTCGTTCGGGTCCGACAGATATTTTTGCCACAGGGGAGCGATCTTTGAACTGCCACCCGGAAGGTCGGCCACCTGCTTTGGAACCGGGATTCCCGTCTGTGATGCCGATTTGGCCCAGTCATAGAGTGACGGCAGGTCCGCCACCGCCTTTGCGACCATGGCCACTAGCGGAACCGCCAGCAATGCAAAGATCCCGACGCTGATGACCAGTGATGCCACCATATTGCCGCATCCGCGCCGACGCAGGACCTGATAGAGGGGAAATGCCGTAATCGACAGGATGATGCCCCATACGAACGCCCCCAGAAAGGACTGCTCGATATACAGCGATGCCATGATGACGAGGCAGACGAAGACCCCCGTGGCAACATACTGAACCCGCGACGTGTTTCCCATGGATCATGGTTTCCTGATATTTCGGCAAGGACGGCACTGTATTACGGATACGATTACCATATCCCGAAGACAGGCGCGAAAATACCCACCGCCGTTCCCTTCGGCGGTGGGCAGGGCTTATTCCCGCAGGTCCCCACGCCCGACCGCGATATAGGTAAAACCGGCGGCCTTGGCCTCCTCGGGTCCATAGATATTGCGCAGGTCCACAAGGACAGGTGTACGCATCAGTCCGTATATTTTTTTCAGGTCCAGCGCGCGCAGGGACTCCCACTCCGTCACGATGGCCACCGCATCCGCCCCGACAACCGCCTGATAAGGATCCTGGAAATAGGTCACATCCCCCATGACCTCACGTGCATGTTCCATCCCGGCGGGGTCGAACGCATGCACCACGCCCCCTGCATCACGCAGGGTCTGGATGATGGCAATGGACGGGGCATCACGCATGTCGTCGGTACGCGGCTTGAACGTCAGGCCCAGCACAGCGATGATGCGGTCACGGATTTCCCCGCCACAGGCAGCGACAATCCTGCGCCCCATCCTGCGCTTGCGCCGTTCATTGACATCGGCCACCGCCTCCACAATGCGGCTGGGGACATCATAATCCTGCCCCGTCTTGATCAGCGCCCTGACATCCTTGGGAAAGCATGACCCGCCAAAGCCCGGACCCGCATGCAGGAATTTCGGCCCGATCCGCTTGTCCAGCCCCATGCCACGCGCAACGTCCTGCACGTTGGCGCCGGTCTTTTCACAGATATCGGCGATTTCGTTGATAAAGGTAATCTTGGTCGCAAGGAATGCATTGGCTGCGTATTTCGTCAATTCCGACGTACGGCGATCCGTGAACAGCAGCGGTGCCTGATTAAGGAACAGCGGACGATAAACCGCAGCCATGACCTCCCTCGCACGCTCATCCTCCACGCCCACGACGATACGGTCGGGAATCTTGAAATCCCCGATCGCGGCCCCCTCGCGCAGGAATTCCGGATTGGATGCCACGGAAAATTCCACATCGGGACGCAGCGAACGCACAAGGCGCTCCACCTCATCACTTGTACCGACAGGGACCGTCGATTTCGTGACGATAACCGCGTACCCCTCAAGGTTCTGCGCGATCTCCCGCGTGACCTGATAGACGAAGGTAAGGTCCGCATGCCCATCCTCCGGGCGTGACGGCGTACCAACGGCGATGAAGATCACTTCGGCGTCCTTCATGCCGACCGCCAGGTCATGTTCGAAGGACAGCCGCCCCGCCGCCACGTTGTCGGCCGTCAGTTCCGCAAGGCCGGGTTCGTATATGGGCATGCGTCCGGCACGCAGCCCCTCGACACGACGCAGATCCCTGTCGATGCAACGGACCTCATGGCCAAAATCAGCAAGGCACGCGCCTGATACCAGACCCACGTAGCCTGCCCCGATGACGGCAATCTTCATCCGCTGTCAGTCCCTTCACAATCTCTTTTGTCAGGCTTAATCAGCACGGAGGCCTCGTCCTGACAAGAGGTCGCGCGGCGACCCGCGACTGCGCAATTTTCCGTAACATCGTGTGTTCGCAGCCCCCGAACGCATATGCCCCCGCCCGCGTTATGCCCCCGCGCCGCCTGCCACCATTCCTCCACAGCGGAAAGTCGCCCAACGATGAGTCATATCCTCAGCCTTCTGGGCAACATGCTGTTTGGCCTTGTCGGCCTCATCCTCGCTGGAATTGTGATGATCGAAGGCGTCCTAGCCGCAATGATGGACACCATCGGCGTGCATGGACAGGCGCAGCGGGCCGTGCTGACCATCGTGCTGATCGCGCTCATCATCGCCGCGTTCCGTGTCTTTGGCCGGATGTTCGGACTGCTGGCGGCGCTTTTCCTGATGCTTGTGCTGCTACAGGCGTTGTTTGGCGATCCGGCGGATGGCGGTCGCACGCACGACCATCATGCCGAAGCGTCGAGTGCCGCCTGGAGGATATAGGCCGCCGCCACCTTGTCCACCACCTGTTCACGGCGCTGTCGGGTCATGTCCACATCCTGGATCAGCATGCGGTTCACCGCCGAGGACGACAGGCGTTCGTCCCACATCGCCGCAGGCAACCCGACCTGTTGCGACAGGTTCATCATCCAGTCACGCGCGGCCTGCGCCGCCGGGCCAAAGCTGCCATCAAGTGACAGCGGCAGCCCCCCCACCAGCGCACCGACATCGTGGCGCCGTGCCAGTTCCCCGATCTCCGCCGCGACAAGGGACAGCTTGCGCCTGCGCACCGTGGTGCATGGCGACGCCAGCATGAGCGAAACATCGGACAGCGCGATCCCGATCGTTTTCTGACCGGGATCGATCCCCATCAGGCGTTGTCCGGGCCGCAGGGCCAATCGCAATTCGGGTATGTTGAACAGGGGCATGGTCTGGGGCTATTATCCTTGGACGTTCCTGCGCGCAGGATATTCTTACCCCGTCACGATGGAAAGTTATTGCTTCATGTCGCTTGATCCCGCGACCGTCCGCCGAATTGCCCGGCTGGCACGGATTGGTATTGACGAATCCGACCTGCAGTCCCTGCCAGGGGAACTGAACGGCATCCTCGGCTGGATCGAACAGCTCAACGAGGTCAATGTCGATGGTATCGCCCCCATGGTCGGGACCGAAACCGCGGTCCTGCGCATGCGCGAGGACGTCGTGACGGATGGGAACATACGCGATGCCGTCCTGTCGAACGCCACCGATACGGCTGGCCCCTATTATACCGTGCCCAAGGTGGTTGAATAATGCTGACAGAACTGACGATCGCCGCAGCTCATGACGGGTTACGCCGACGCGAATTTTCCGCATCCGAACTGGTTGGCGCGCATGTCGATGCGATCGGGCGGCTTAATGGACGGCTCAACGCCTTCATTACCGTGACCTCGGAACAGGCACTGGTTGCGGCAAAGCGTGCCGATGACCTTCTGGCGAGCAAGGATGCCCCGGCCCTGACGGGTATCCCGCTGGGGATCAAGGACCTGTTCTGCACCAATGGCGTGCGCACCACCGCCGCAAGCCGGATGCTGGAAGAATTTGTCCCGCCATATGAAAGCACGGTGACGGCAAACCTTCTGCGTGATGGCGCAGTGTTCGTGGGCAAGACAAACCTTGACGAATTCGCCATGGGTTCAGCCAACATCACCTCGGCTTTTGGCGCCGTCGAAAACCCATGGAAGCGTGAAGGCGATGCACAGACCGCCCTTGTGCCCGGCGGATCGTCTGGCGGGTCGGCTGCGGCTGTCGCGGCGGGCCTTGCCATGGGCGCAACGGGCACGGATACCGGTGGCTCCATCCGTCAGCCTGCCGCCTATTGCGGGATTGTCGGGCTGAAGCCGACCTATGGCCGGTGCAGCCGCTGGGGCACCATTGCGTTCGCAAGTTCCCTTGACCAGGCCGGGCCGATGGCCCGCACGGTGGAAGATTGCGCAATCATGTTGCAATCCATGGCCGGGTTCGACCCCAAGGACAGCACCAGCGTCGATCATCCGCTTGATGACTATCGCGCTGCCTGCTCCACCAGCCTCAAGGGCATGCGCGTGGGCATTCCGCGCGAATACCGGGTGGAGGGAATGCCCGCAGAAATCGAGGCATCATGGCGTCAGGGGATTGAATGGCTGCGTGATGCGGGCTGTGAAATTGTCGATGTGTCCCTGCCACACACCAAATACGGGCTTGCGACCTATTATATCGTCGCCCCTGCGGAATGTTCGTCCAACCTGGCCCGGTATGACGGTGTGCGCTTCGGACGCCGGGTTGCGGCGCCGACACTCGATGAAATGTACGAAAAGACCCGGCGCGAAGGCTTCGGCGCCGAAGTCCGCCGCCGCATCATGGTCGGGACCTATGTCCTGTCTGCGGGCTATTATGACGCCTATTACCTCAAGGCGCAGAAGGTCCGTTCCCTGATCCGTCGTGATTTCACCGAAGCCTTTGAGAAGGTTGACGTCTTGTTGACACCGACTGCCCCTTCCCCGGCCTTTGCGCAAGGCGAAAAGACGGACGATCCGGTCCAGATGTACCTGAATGATGTGTTCACCGTTCCCGCCAGCATGGCCGGCATGCCCGCCATGTCGCTGCCGGTCGGGCTGAGTGAGCGCAAGCTGCCGCTGGGGCTGCAACTGATCGGCCGCCCCTTTGATGAAAAAAGCGTTCTGGCGGCGGGCCATGCGCTGGAACGGGCCGCGGCGTTCACGCATCGTCCCACCATCCGTGCGGAGGGCGTGTGATGTCCTACCTGATCGAAGGCAAGACCGGGACGTGGGAAATCGTCGTGGGCCTGGAGGTCCACGCGCAGGTCATCAGCAAGTCGAAGCTGTTTTCCGGGGCGTCGGCCACCTATGGTGGTGATGCGAACACCCATGTCAGCCTGGTTGATGCGGGTTTTCCCGGCATGTTACCCGTCATCAACCGCGAATGCGTGGCGCAGGCCGTGCGCACGGGCCTGGGCCTGAAGGCGCGCATCAACCTGCAAAGCCGTTTTGACCGGAAAAACTATTTCTACGCCGATCTGCCCACCGGCTACCAGATCAGCCAGTTCACCCACCCCATCGTGGGGGAAGGCACGGTGGAAATCGAACTGTCCGATGGGACAGTGCGCCATATCGGGATCACACGCCTGCATCTGGAACAAGATGCCGGCAAGTCGATGCATGACCAGGACCCGACCCGATCCTTCATCGACCTGAACCGCGCGGGGGTGGCGCTGATGGAAATCGTCAGCGAACCTGACATCCGCTCCCCCGAGGAAGCTGGTGCCTACCTGCGTAAGTTGCGCATGATCCTGCGCTATCTTGGCACCTGTGATGGCAACATGGAGGAAGGCTCCATGCGTGCGGACGTCAACGTTTCCGTACGCAAGAAGGATGAACCCTTCCGCACACGATGCGAAATCAAGAACGTCAATTCGATCCGGTATGTCATGCATGCCATCGAGGTCGAAGCCGCACGGCAGGTGGAGATATGGGAAGCAGGCGGCAGCGTCGATCAGGAAACGCGCCTGTTCGACCCGTCACGTAACGAGACCCGATCCCTGCGCAGCAAGGAAGACGCCCACGATTACCGCTACTTCCCCGATCCGGACCTGCTTCCGCTCGTGATCGAGGAAGAATGGGTGCGTAATTTGGAAAAGGGCCTGCCGGAGCTGCCCGATGACAAGCGCGACCGCTTTGAAAAAGAATATAAAATCCCACATTACGATGCCAATGTCCTGGTAGCGGAGCAGGCGATCGCGGATTATTATGAAACCGTGGCCCGTGGTCGTGATGGGCGATTGGTGGCCAACTGGGTTACAGGGGACCTGTTCGCGGCATTGAACAAAAGCAGTCGCCATATCAGCGACAGCCCGATTTCAGCGCAGGCACTTGGCAGTATGCTGGACCTTGTCGCAGACGGCACGATCAACGGCAAGATCGCCAAGGAAGTCTTCGAAGACATGCTGGAGACCGGTGACAGCGCCGCTGATATTGTCGAACGCAAGGGCCTGAAGCAGGTCACGGATACGGGGGCCATTGATACGGTGGTTGCCGACATCATGACCAAGCACGCTGACAAGGTGGCAGAATACCGCAGTGGCAAGGATCGTTTGTTCGGATTCTTCGTCGGACAGGTGATGAAAGCCATGGCCGGAAAGGCCAATCCGGCCCTCGTGAACGAGGCGCTGAAAAAGGTTTTGTAAAAACTGGATATTTTTTTCATTTGAACGTTTGACGGCGCTGCCGGAACCAGCTACAAGCAGCGCTGCAAACGCCGTGTAGAAATATACGCTTTTCCCCGGCGGAGGGGTGGCCGAGAGGCTGAAGGCGGCGGTTTGCTAAATCGCTGAACGGGGTAACTCGTTCCGTGGGTTCGAATCCCATCCCCTCCGCCAATCAAACCAAATAAGTTATTGTTTTAACTATAACTTATTGGGCCTAGGTATTTTTGGCCCCAAACACAGCCCCAAATCACTTTTTATGTCCGCGTGCGTCCGTGGCCGTTCATCATCTCGGATGAGAGATTTATGGTGTACTCGCGCATCAAATCCCCTTATAATCCCCGTCGCTGCGCCACTCCCATCTCCGTGGGATCTCCGCATGTGGCGCGGCACCTGACGTGGGGTAGAGCAGTCTGGTAGCTCGTCAGGCCCATAACCTGAAGGTCGCCGGTTCAAATCCGGCCCCTGCAACCAGTGCGACGTGCTTGCTGAGTGATACCAATGGTCCCTCCTCAATCAACCACAGAGCATGCCGAGGACGGAAGGCGTATGCCGTGACAGCCGGAGAGACGGCGCCAGTTTTAGTTGCTGCGGCGGTGTGGATGGACATGCCTGTTGCGACAGACCACTTGAGGATGCAGCTTGGGATGGGCGCACATAGCGCAGCAACCCCACCTCTGGAATGGAAGCTGGTATCAAGCCCGGCCCGCGGCAATTGAGCGAAGAACGGCAGGGCCTTAACGGGTTCCTGCCGTTTTCGTTAACACGACATGCCAATGCGTTAGCGTTGTCGATCAACCGTTAACAGCAAAGTTCCCTATCGATCACTTCTGGCACCCTCTCCGCAGACAGAACAGCCGATGCATCCACCGCCAGATCACCACCTGCCCCCGACAAACGGCACAACCCGCGCGCGCGGGCCGCACTGTCCTGCATCCCAATCCTTGACCAGTTCCATCACCCGCGCCCGCAATTTCTCCCGATCGGAGATCAGGCGCGCGGCCTCCCGGTGCCGGGCGTCGTCGTTCTGCGCGAATATCGCTGTTTCGTAACCCACCTGCCGCGACATCTCCACGTCCGGCAGGGAGGATAGCGGGGCATAGGCGACCGGCAGGCTGACCTGCTGCGTCCGCGTCCGGCTGGCCGCCCCCTGGATGCCGACAGTCGGGGCTGCGGTGATCGCGCCAACCGTGAACTGGCCGGATTGGGTGAACGCCCCGGACAACCCCAACGTGACATCGCCTGCGATCGTGCCCACCACCGGGTCGGGCCGTACCTGACTGCATTGGGCGGCCCGGACGGCGCGGACGAATAGCGCGTCCTGAGCCGGTGTCCAATCGCCTGCGTGCGATAGCGACACCGCACCGGCCTGCGCCATGGCTGATTCAATCGTCGCCATGGCATCGGGGATTGTGGTTGGCACAGGGGGAGAATGGGAACAGGCGCATAATCCCATCAGGACGATCCAAAGCGGTGCCCTCATGCCGCACCGTGCAGATACGCCGCGTTGGCCGCGATCAGCGCATCCCGATCCTGCCCGGTGGGAGTTAATCCCGTCGCGGGCAGGAGTTGCATCCACGCCAGCGCGTGCGCCTCCATGATGCGGGACCGGACCCAGCGCCACGTGGCCCGCTGCGTGGTTCCCCACGTCAGCAGCGTCACAAGATCGGTATCTTCGGTGCCTGCGTAGTCCCACAGCAGGAGGCAGTGGCCGCCCGCGCTGCCCGGCGTCTGGTCTCCATGCCCGGCGGGTGCATCCGTATCCCACACGGGGGCCAGAGCACCGCTCTCATCTTCCCACATGTCCGACGCGGCCAACTGCACACCCAGATAGGCGGCAGACAGTCCGGCAGCGATATTGCGGATGCCATTCAGGTCGGACGGATCAGCACTGCCCCACAGCGGATAAAGCGACTGATTGGTCACAGCATAGCCATAGCGCATGGCATCGGTCAGCACATCGACCTCTACCCCGCCATTGTCCGTGCTGGGGTTTCCGGGCACGTATCCGGTGGAGCGTTCATAAAACGTCACGGCCTGCGCGGTGGTCACATCCACCTGAAACCCGCCCAAGGCCGCCGTGGCGCGGACGTGGTTTCCGATCCCGGCGGACGTGCAATCGCCCAGCACGTCGTTGCCCAGCATCAGCGGGGCCGGGTTGATATGATCGCGGATCAGGCGTGGCGGGGCCTGCCGGGCACAGAATCCGCGCATGACGGATAGGGATGGCTGGCCCGCGCGGGTTTCCGCCGGGCGACAGCCGAGTTTGCGATTTGTCATGATTTTCCCAATAAAAAAGGCGGCTCCGAAGAACCGCCTATGGTTAAGCAATCTGTTTTTGTCGTTCCGGGTGGAGCGTCACTACCTGCCGCCGCTGCAACCAGTCCCGCCGGAGATGTTCGACATGAGGGTGAATGCCCCGGCGCTTCTTGATTTGTAAAATCAGCAAGGCAATGTTGGCATTGGCCGCCATGTCTTTGGGATCGCGGCTATAAATACGGTCCCACCCCTCGCACTCCGCCATCCAATCCATCAGTTGCGCGTCGGATGGATAGTACCCGCTGATCGGGCTTTCTGTCAGGGCTACGCCGGTGCAGGCTCCTTGGCCTTCGCGAAAGGGCGCGGCGCATCCTTATCCGCCAGCATGGCGGCGCGCAGGATGCCCACCAGATTGGGCGACCACTTCAACTGCTGCTGCGATCCCTTGCCGTGGCGGCGCGTTGTGTCGAACATCCGGCCATGCTTCGCGCCTGCCTCGGTCATTGAATAATCGCTCGACACGCTGGAACCGGGCGACTTCACCTGATAGCCGATGGTGGTAATCAGCCTGTTCGTGGCAATCGGGCTCAGGCCGATTTCCTTGCCGATCTGCGTGGGCGTCAGGTAATTGTCCTGCGTCGGCGCGGCAATGGACGTGACACCCATCAATTCCAGCGGGTTGACGCCGGACAGTTCCTTCGTGCCGCGAGCGGCCATCAAAAGGCGCTGGTTTTCGTCCAGATGAGACAGGTGCGATGCGACACGCAGGCAGCGTTCAAAAGCTACATCGAAGGCTGGCTTGCGGATGCGCTTGGGTTTCTGGTCGGGTGACTTGATGGCACCGACTTCTCCGCGCTCGTAAGCGTCGAACCGCTCGACGATTTCAATCGTGATATCGGCGGCAATCGCCGTTTCCGACTTGGCCGTGATGAAGATGGCCTGCTTGCGGTTGAGGTAATATGCTTCTGTGGGCCTTCCGCCCTTACTCCCAGAGGTTTGCGACGCGGTGGCGCAAACCCCCATGCGCCCCAATTCCGGCAGATAGCGCACGATGATCTTGCGAATATCGCGCGGGCGATTAAACCCGAGACGCACCCCGAGATCTTCATCCTTGATGCGCAGTTCGCCATCCATGGGCTGTGGATTGATCGCAATTGTGCTATTGGCGTTATCAGCCATGTCCGAAGTATCCTTTCGGTATGTGGTTAGGAGCGGCGCTTGGTGATTCAGACCTTGCGCCGCTCTGCATTTTTAGATACAGATTAATCATGCCTACGTCAACATTAATAGACACAGAAAAACCACGAGGTCGTGGAAGGCCCCGGAAAGATACGGTGGCGCAGCATATAAAGATGCCGCGCGCTCAGTCTGACTTGATTGATGCGTGGGCAAAGCGTCATGGCATCAGCAAACCCGAAGCCATCCGCCGCCTGATCGCTAAGGGGCTTGAGGTGGATAAGCTGGAAGTTTGACGGGAATCGAATCCGTCAGGCAGACAGTCGCATCATTAATCCGAAATCTTGAAATGAACGCGGCAGAGAGACAAATACACAATGAGCGCGTTAAGCTTAGAGCGAATGCGCTGAACACGGGAGCGACATCGGCTGTAACGGTTGGTGTATTGGCACCTATCGCAACAACACTATATAACGTGAGTGGTCACGAACCGATTCGGTCCGTGGTCATACTCGGTATGATCCTGTACCTCCTCGCAGCCACATGGCTGCATAGGTTGGCACAGGACGTGTTAGGAGGCTTGGTAAAATGACGTTCATGGAGCTTATCGCTTTCGTCGTCATGCCTATCGTTCTGGCAGTCGGCGGAACCATCCTCGCCAAAATGCCCATCAGAAATTGAGAAACATGCAAGAACTCAGATTCAGCCCCGTCCCTTAATTGGGGCGGGGTTTTTCATATGCGCATCAATTTCTGACGACTAAGACGCAGGCGGCCCAAGCGTGTCGTCAATCTGCCTCTGCCGCCGGGCCTCACGCCACGCGGCGATGCCGAAAGCCAACACCTGCGAGAACGCCGCGCCGGTCAGGAACAGGCCCAGACCGGCGAGTGCGTGGACCGTCACCCCTGCGAGGCCGAGAAAATGGCAATCTGCGCAATGGCTGCATCACCGCTCAGGGGCGATACACCACGCAGGCGCGGACCAGACATGTCGATCATGGCCTTCAGCAGGTCGATCAGCGTTTCCGCTGCCCCTGCCGCCGTCTTGGCCTGCGTGATAACGGTGCTGGACAGGTTCGCCGCCGTGCCGGTGATCGTGGAAATGATGAGGCTGTCCACCTTCTTCACATCAGCAAGAATGCTGTCGAATGCTGTTTTCACGCTGGCGCTGTTATAGCTGACAGACGTGCTGGACCCGGCGGCGGTCGCAAACGCGGTCAGGCCAGACTTGAGGCCGGAAATCACCGTATCCGCCAGCGCGACATTCGTGGGGCCCATTGCGGCAGACACGAACGAAATGCCAATCGCGGTGTTGGCAAACGACAGGACGGCGTTTCCGTAATCGACGACTTCAGCCACGTTCAGGGTAAATGTGGTGGTCGTGCCGCTCTTGGTCGCGGTGCAGGCTGCCAGCAGGCCAGCCGCCAGCGTTCCGGCCCCGGCACGCAGCAGGGTCCGGCGGGAAATGTTCGGGTTCATAATATGTCCTTGTTGATCGGTCAGGAAACTTTTGTGGGTTCCGGCTTTCCGTCCCTGTTCAGGACCGGGATACCGGCGGACGCCACGGCGCGCTTGGCGGCGGGTTTGTCGGCAACCGACACACGCACGCCGGACTGCCCGGGCTTGAAGTGATTCTCCGCCCATCCGATGTTCAGGCCGATGGTGGTCAGGATCTGATAGGCCACAGCCCACCGGCTGCCTGTATGCGGCGGCGGGATGATGGCCGTAGCTGCACTGCATGCGAATACGAAGATCGCGGCATACAGTGCGTATTGCTCAGGCACTTCGGTCAAAAGAAGCGCGATGACGGCCCCCAGGCCGCCCAACTTTGCGGTGGTGTTCATGTCATGCCTCAATGGCCTGCTGGAACAGGGCGATATGCGGACCATCCGCCGCCCCCGCACCCAGCGATGTGTTGTAATTGACTTTCCAGTACCGGCACTGCGCCGCCGCATCATCGGCCGCGGGAAGCGGGCCCGGCGCGCGGTAGTATTTCAGCCGCGCCATGACGCAGGCATAGGGCAGGTTGCCCGGAAGCTGGGACACCCGCGCGGGCCATTGGGAGGCCAGATCCAGCACCGACCCGCGCAAGGAGGACAGACGCGCATCCGACAGGAACGTGGCCCAGATATCGTCATGGGTGAAGGGTTCCATCTGCCACAGACCACGGGCCGGGCCGGTGCCCCCTGATACGACCTGAACCACATAAGTCAGGCCGCTTTCCGCCAGCGCGGTTCCGGTCATCAGATTGACCGCCGCATCCCCGCCCAGCCCGATATGCTCCAGCGCAGGCACGATTATCTGGCGCTTGAACTGCGCGATGCACAGGCCGGTCATGGCCCGTATCCAAACGCACGGCGGCAGAATGACCATGCGGCATCACCGATCTGTCCCCAGCCAAGCAGGCCGGTCGCCAGCACGATGAATGTCATCGTCACCCACGAGGTCAGTTTAAGGCCGCCCTCGATGCGGGCCAGCCTGCCAGAAATCTCGGCATTTCGTTCCGTGGCGGTGTCGGTCATGTCATCCACGCGCTGCATGATCTCGCTACGGGTCTGGGCCGCCGTGTCAGTGACCGATCGCGTGAGGTCGCGCCTGAGTTCCGAAAACTGGACTGACAGGGTGCTCAGTCCGTCGCGCAGGTTGTCGTGGCCGCCTTCGACCTTGGCCTGACGCTCACGCACGCGAGCAATCTCCTCACGCACGCGCGCCAGATCCTCGACCGTGGCGCAGCGCACGGAAGCAGCCTGCCGGGACTGATCCTCGGCAGGATAAATTGCATTGGTAGGCATTGTTGTTATCCTGTGAGGGTTCAGAGAACCTTGCGCCACGAAATGATGGTGCGCTTCCCGGCCCCGGACCCGAAAATATCCACGACGTAGAGGTTCCCGCCGACGCCAATGTGGTATGTCCCCCACGCGTTCGACGAGAGATAGAATGTGCTGTCGATCACCGTGGCGGTGGTGGTCACTGTGCCGCCGTCGAGGGTGTATCCCTTGAACGATGTCGTGCCCCACGCGGCTGTCTCGTAGATATCGACCGGCGTGATGCTGCCGGATGTGGAAACAATCGACAGTGATCCGGTGGCACTGGCGGAATAGGCCATGGTCAACGTCAGGCCGCTGGAACCCAGAGCCAGAGACAGACTGCTTCCTGATGCGGACAGGTCGCCCGTCACTGACCCCTGCACGGCGTTAATCGTGTTCTGCACAAACGCTGTTGACGCCGCGTAATTTCCGTTGTCGCCGGTTGTGCGTGTTGAAAGGTTGACCCTGCCCGTGATCTCAAAATCGCCATTTACTGCGATATAGCCATCCGCCGCATTGTAGTTCAGCCATTCCTTGCCACCGAACTGGATTCCGTTATTGCCTGATAAAACCCAATTCCCCTTCCCATCAGTCGTCAGTGTGCCGTCGTCGATGGATGGCTTGGTGATCGTCGGCGTGGTCAGGGTGCCGTCTGTCACCAGCGCATATTTTGACATTCCGGTGATGGTCTCATACGTCGCGGCGGCGTTGTTCACCTGCGTATTGAGCGCTGCAACTGTCGCGTAGGTCGATGCTGCCGTGGTCTGACTCACGAACCGTGCGGCAGCGGATTCCGTATTGAGGGCCGCTGTTGTGCTGTCTGTCGTCGTGGTATCGGGGACGTAAGCGGATGTGGTGACGCTGAGGGTGTCGGTTTTCGTGCCGCCTCGGACGGCGATCCCCTTATCCCCGAACTTGGCATCCCGCGAAACACCCTGGTCCGGGTCTGCAAAATAAGCGGACGCAAAACGCTGTTCCCCAAGGAAGCTGTTGCCGCCACTCAATTGCGAGTACGTTTCCGCCGCGACGGTGGCCGTCAGATACGATGACAGGTCAGGAGTGCTGCATATCTGTGGCACGCCCGAACTGTCCACAGAACAGACCGGAACTGTGGGCATTACCGATTGGTATTGCCCATTGGGAAGCCGATAGGCCATGCGCGCATCCGTTGTCCCCGCCGTTCCCGAAGCCGTGCAGAGCAACGGAGTTCCGTCACTCTGGACGCCGCATGTCGGGGCGGTGGCCAGGACGGACGCATATTGGCCGCTGGACGTTTTGTAGGACAATCGCGCATCGGACGCGCGCGCCCACGTGGGGCAGAGCGCCAGCGCAAGGGCAACGAGGATATTTACAGCTTTCACAATGCCGCTCCGCAATAAAAAACCGCCTCAATGGGCGGTTGCAAAAGGCGCGATCAACGAACGCGGCCGTCAGGTTGTGGTGGTGGTCGTGGTGGTCGTCGTCGTCGTTGTGGTCGTGGGGGTATAGATGCTGCCGACCGGGTATTTTTTGTCGGCGTCCAGTGCGTATGCAAAGCCAGTCGGCGTGGTTAGGCCGTCCAGACTGCTGAGTGATTGTGTCGCCACAACCGTACCGGACGCGCCCACAACCACAGCATCAGGAACGGTCGGTGTAGCCCCCTTGAGATAGAAATATTCAGGCTGCTTGATGTAATCAACCGTTCTATACAGAATATAGTTCTGATATGTGGTAGACATGTTCTGATATCCTTATGAATTGGGTGCGGCGGGAAGTGTTGAACTGCTGGTATCGGTCCCGTTGATTATGGCTTTCAGGGACCGGATATACGCCACCCAATCGGCGGGCGTTGGCTCGTTGATCGCCCCATACTCGGCATAGACCCATTGGACCGCCAGCGCATGAGCGCGCTGGGCCTGCATGTCCAGCGGGACGGCGGGGGGAACGGGGGTGCATTCAACAATCCTGCCGTTGTGGACCCCGTGGCCGACAGGGAGCCTGTTGGACCATTCGTCAGCGGTCAGGGGCACCATGTCCGAGGCGGCCGGCACCTTGCTGATGCTCTTCATCCCCCACACATCGTACCAACCAGTGACCGGCGTGGGTTGCGCGGCACTTGTGTCGTATCGTGCGTAAAACCGCGCAGGATATAATGATTTAACGTCGGGCATGTTTACCTCGTGATTTGGGTGGGGCGCTCACTGCTCGCCGCAAACCATGATCTGAATTGGCCCCCATGCGTCGTAGTCAGTGCCGCCGGATGCGGAACGCGTCCAGAAGGTCACCGCTTCCTCTGTAATGCTGATCGTATTCAGCCACGCGCTCACGCCGCCCTGGCCGCTGCTATTCTGCATTATGGCCGTGACGACAGGGGGGGATGAATAGGCGATGGGGAACGTAATTGTTGTCGTGGCCGCCGACGTTACAATGCTGAAATCCTGCCTCAGCACGGAATTTATTCGGGAATACCACCCGTTTGAAATGGTGCCGGATGAAACATTTCCCTGCACTTCGCCACCAAAATTTACTTCGATTGCGCAGTTAATATCCCCGGAAGGACCACCAACACTGAACATGGTGCTGTCGCCGTTGGCAACAACCCAGTTCCCATCGCTTTGGAACCTCTGGTAGATGTTCGCGCCGCTGCCGTATGTCAGCGTTTTTCCGCTGCACGACAGGGGAAGGTAATTGTCAAAATTTCCTTCCAGCGACGAGTTCGTATTTGCCTGAGATGAAACCGCATCAGACAGGTTGTTCTGAACTGACTCAACATCAGAATATAGGGCTATGGCCGACCAGGTTACGCCTGAAATGCTGGTCCCGTATCCGATCAGGGGCCGACCACTGGACCAGTGCAGCCCATACGCATATTCATCCCCTGATGACGTTACCGCCCCATATGCGCCGGAAACGATGGGGCCGCAGTCAGTGCCATTGATTGTGTAGCTGAGAACAGCGGTTCCGCCACTGATGTTCCCGATCGTGACTTTATCCGTGGTTTGGTTGGTGCCTCCCCCCTGCTGGACCGGGTTAAATCCAAGCGCATCCTGCTTGCTGGTTGATAGCGCGGATTCCGCCGCCTTGGCGCGTGTGGTTTCCGCCGTCAGGTCGGATGAAAGCGCAAGCCCATTGAACAGCGATTGCCACGATGCCCCCGATGCGCCGGGCGTCGTCGTGTTATTGTCGGCTGTGGAAATGTAATACGTCCCCGCAACCGATCCCGACACAATGGCATTCAGCGGGTATCCGCCGATCGCGGTGGCAAGCTGGGCATTGAACGGCGCGATGATGCGCGGCCCAATTTCCGCCAGCGAAGGATAAAATGGCGCGCCAGATGCTACGGCAATCATGTCAGACGTAATGGCCGTCGCCCCGGAGGGCACAACAATGGACCAGAGCGGATATGCATCCGTCGGCACCGATGTGCCAATACCCATCTGCGCCACGTCCTGCCGGACGGTTGGTGCGGTCTTTCCGGTATTGTTCGCCCCGGCATAGGTCACGGAAGGGTCGGACGCATTGTAAAACGGAAGCACGGTATCATCCGCGTCCACCGTCGCAGGCGTAACATACACAGTATAGGTCGCACCCACCCCCGGCACATCGAGCGTGACAGGATCGCGGCTGACATACTGATGTGTCAGCGCACTGGAAACAGCCGCCAGCGTGCCGTAGGTCGATGCATCGACCACACCGGGCGCCAGCAATGACCCTGGGGCGATCGACACCGTAAGGCCGGTGCCCGGCGTGCAGGCAAAACCACCGGCGGCCACTGTGGTCCATCCAAATGTCATGGCCGCAAGCTGCCCCAGCCCGACATAGGCGTTCCGTTGCGCGTTCAACTGGTCACTATCCAGCGGTATCTGCGCGGGATAGACGATCTGCCTGTCCATTATCCAAGATTCTCCACATCCTGAACCCATGCGATGGTGCCTGCGGGCATCACATTTTCTATGCGGTCCAGTGTCTGTATTGCAGGCTGATTGGTGTCGCCTGTCGGTAATTGTGCGAAAAGCTGAAAGGGCGTCCCGCGCGATCCGTAGCGCAGGGCCGCAACGCCATATCCGTATCCGCCGCCAATGGCGGGGGCGCTCATACTGCCCAGCCCCTTGCAGTCGGACGCATTGCGCGGCTCGATCACGCGGCCTGCGGTGCCGACTTCATCGGCAATCACGTTCACCACGTCAGGGCGCGTGCCCAGCGATGGGAATAGCGCCTCTTCGATCCTGATGCGAAAGGCATCGTCGCTTTCGCCGGTATTCCTGGTCAGGAGCGTGCCAAAGAAGTCCGAGGCGAACATATCAAGGAAGGCGCCGGTCATGGTCGCCAGCCGGGTCTGGTCCGCCGTTCCCGCCAGCATGGCCCATATCCATGCAAACACGCTGCCAAAGCCTTGCAGCAGGGCATTCAGAACCGGGGCCTGCTCCGTCTCGCCCGTAGCCGGGGGCATCGGAAACCAGCCGCCCGGCAACAGCTTACGAATGCGCAGGGCAAAGCCGTTCTGCGTTACATCAACCAAAGGACACCGTTCCTGCACGGTAGGCCGTGCCAGTTATTGCCGGTAGGTCAACTGTGCCACCCGCCAGCGTCACGCCCGTCACGTTGGTGACAGACGTGCTGGACGCATAGGCAATCTGGATCAGGCGCGAAAAGCTGGCCCCATCGCCAATGGCGAGGCCATTGAGGTAAGTTGCGATGTTGGTACTGATCGTGGATTCGATCGTGGCAAGATCGCCAGTGCTGTTCACGCTGATGGTCATGGCCACGGGCGGTCGCACAACATCGGGGCGGACCACCTGAATGGACACGGTCGCCGGACGCACGTCGTCAACAGCAGTATATACGGCATCGATCACACTGTCTGACACATCGCCCGATCCGTCATCGACATAGACCACCACGTTACCGGGCAGTGTGGCGCCTGACGTGTCCTCGTTCTCCACCACCTGATAAATCAGGTCGGCAGAAACGTCCGTCACTGCGTTTTCTATCGCCGCCACCGTCGCCTTGGATCGGCTGTTGATATAGGCCACAAACCGCGTGCGCAGGGCTGCATCCGTTTCCCCATCGCTGCCGTTGGTAAGGGCTGCGGAATTGGTGACTGTATCAATGCCAGAAACTGCGGTGCCCAACAGACAGATTGCGCCTGCCGCGACGTTACCGGTGGCTCCTGTCGTCTCGCACTGGATCGGCACGGTAATGGAGGCCGTGCCCGCAGGCCGGATATAGGCGCTGTCGGCTGCTGACCAGGCGGCGTTCGTGCTGTCCTCCACCACCTGATAAATCAGGTTCGATGCCGTTTTGACGGTGGCCCCCACCGCAATGGTGGCCGATTGACTGGATGGTGTGAACGAAGTCAGGGTGATGGTGCCGGTGGCCGCCGTGCCCGCTTCACGCGACAGACCGAAATCTTCCACGAAGCTGTCAACATCCGACCCGATGGAAGTCGAAAGACGCGTGCGCGAGAGGATCTGCAAGGCAATGAACTGGAACCACAGACCAAGCCCTGCCACGGCCTCCAGCATGGCGCGCCCGGCGGACCCGACATTCAGGTCCAGCAGGGACGAACAGGCCCCCTGCGCACTGGCGACCATGTTGCCCAGCGTGGTCTTGAAGGATTGGAATGTGATAGCCAAGGGGATCTCCGATCAAAAGGCGACCCATGGCCGCGCATCAGGTGGTAAGCGTCAGTTCCTGCACCGCACCCGTGGTCGCGTCCGTGTAGGAGATGGACAGAAGGTAGGCCCCGATTTTCGGATTTGTGATGGCCACTGTAACGGGCTGCGTCTGATCCACGCCCGCCTCATCGTGCATTTGCTCAAGCACCAGACTGCGGATGCCAGCTTCGTCCATGACCGCGCCGACGCGGGTGGGCAATCCTGCGCCGTAATCCAGTTGCCAGATATACGCACCTGCGTTGGTGCATAGACGACGCAAAAGCGCCTGCCGGGTCTGCTCCGCCCCCGTAACTACGGCCACGCCGCCAGTGCCGGACAGGTCAAGGTCGCCGCCCATGGTGTGGGATAGGGCGCTCATGATAGTTTCAGCAGAAGAGACATCTTATGCCGTTCCAGCATCCCAATCGTTTCCAGCGTATTCAATTCTCCTGCACTGTAATTGCTGAACTCCCGGTCAGGATGAACGGCCAGTGCCATCAGACTGATGATGTCGCCAGACTCCACACCAGAACGGATACCATCCAGCATTTCGAGCATATGCTGTTTGTATGGCGCTTCTGCTCTATGTATGGGAATGACCGTTCCACTCATTGAGGCGCCCCCGTCGATCCGCTGCCCGGCTGCACGCCGCTATGCGTGTGTCCCTTGCCGGAAATTCCTGCTGCCAGCACATCCGTTTTGCCGATCACGGTGCCCTGCGCGGTCACATCCTTATCTGTGGTTATGGAACCCCCGGTGATGCCCAGCCCGTTGGCATCGAGCGTCATGCTGACCGCCCCCACCTTCCACGACTTGCCGTCATTGGTCAGGGTTTCGGTCGCGTTCCCTGCCCCGCTGTATATCGTGTCCTGGGTGATGTGCCACCACGGAGCATTTTCGATCGCGTCCCCCGATGTCGTTTCGCCATTTGCTGGCGGCGTCCCGCATCCGGCCACGATCAGCAGTTCTCCCGGCTGCGCAGGATTTCCCGTGGCGGGAGACTTTGGGGGCATCACCACCGCATCAAAAACCGGCACGGCAGCCACGCCATGCTCTGCATCCGCCTCCACATGCACGACCATCACCTGCGTTCCGATGTCAGGCGGACAGGAAATGCGCAGGCTGCCGACCTGCACGGCGCCGTAAGGTATCCATCCGCTTTCGATGTCAGATGGCTGTGTCATGACCTTGACGGCGTGGTTCACCGGGTCCACCGCGCTGACGATGCTGAATCCCGGCTGCGCCTGCGCGTTCGCGATATTCGAACCCACCATGCGCATATCAGCCATTGTCTTCGTCCTTTGTTACATCTCGGATGCGGAGGGTGACTTGCTGCGTAAAGCCTCCAGACCATGAAAACCGGCTGGTCACGGCATCGACATCCAGCGTGCCGTCCCATGTCGTGCCGGTTCCGGTGATCTGCATGAACTGGCGGGGGGCCAGCGTGATGCGTCCGGGTATCTGTCCGGTTATGGTGCGTTCATGGGCCACGATCTGGTTGTATTTCTGCTGGGCATATTGCTGGACCAGATCCAGACGCGAACCGGGCAGCGTAAAGCTGTGAAGATTACCGGTTTTTTCTGCTTTTTTGGTCGATCCCCCTTCCGCAGACCAGTAATATTCCACCCGGTTGCGCTGCCTGCTGTCCCATGATGTGACGTGAACCACCACGCCCTTGGCGATCTGATAATCCCGCGTAAAGTGCAGGCCGGATGCCCCCATCTGGATCGGACCAACGGGGCCGGGATCATTATAGTCCAATGTCTGTGTATTGGCCTTCGTGGCGGACGGATACGGCGCGCAAACGATCGTCTGCCCTTCCGCATACAGATCACACCCGGTCATGTTCGCCAGATAGCTGGCAAGATCAAATGCGGTCTGGAACCGGCTATGACTGCTGGCGGACTTGCGCTTGTGTTCGATCTGCCAGAATTGCCCCACCATGCCATCCGTCATGGTGACATCCGGCGTCAGCCCGGCATCCGTTATCATGGCCCGGACCACATCCTCCCCGGTCATGTTCATCCAGCCGTCAAGAACGCGCATGTCCAGAAGTTTTGCCAGATAATCACGGCACTGGATGTGGACGAATGTTTCAGCCGGGCTGAATTCTACATGATCCACGATACCCCGGAACATGGTGGTCCATTGCGCGCCTGTCCGGGCCTCATCTCGCATCTGCAAGGTAATATCTATATCGGCCAGCGTCTTTCCATTATCGGGCGCGGGCAGATCAAACCACAACCCATTTGTCGGAACCCTGGTCCGGTCAAGCGCCAGCGTCATATCCAGCGTATCAGACCGGCTATAGCGCGTGCGCGTCAGCGTGAATTCTTCCAGTCCCGTTTCAGCACGTTCCGTGCCATTGACCAAAAGACGGGCACGGGGCGCGCGCCAGATGTGATGCCCTTTACCCGTGACGGTAATGCTTTCACTCATGCCGATACCCCGGGAACGCCACTTCCAAGGGAGGAATCCACTGTCGGCACGACGATCTGCACAGGTGTCGTGAAATCGGACAGATCAGGGTCGGTCATTCCGTTCAACTGCGCAATACGCCACCATTGGGTGGCATCCCCAAGCTGCGCCGCCGCGACGTGATACAACGACACATCCGCCGCCGTGACCTTGATCGTGGTTGCCATGGTTATCCTATTTCACAGTTACGATAGGCCCGTTCTGGGTGCCGTCCGTGGCCGTCAGGGTATTGGCATACGCCCGGTTGACCAGCGCACCGGACGCGACAGAGGCGCTGTGAAGTTCTGCATTCTGGGTCAGGGTGGACAGGCCGGCCGCATTGGTCAGGCCGATGCCCTCCAGGTTGACGCCGGTTTCACTGATGGCGGTAGTCAGGCCGGTGCCAGATGCCTCAAGGCCCGTCAGCAGGCTGGCAGCACTTTCTGGTGTGGATGCCAGGTTTACGCCCGCACCCGATAGACCGCCCACCACGGTCAAATTGTCCTGCACACCCGCGAACAGACCGCCCGCACCCACCATGTCGGCAATGGGCGTGACCTGCCCCACAACCGTTGATAGCTGTCCAGATATATTACCCGCAATGGTTGATACGTCGCTTACTGCGTCCGTAATGCTGGAAATGGCCGATGTCGCGTCGTCTCCAATCAGGGCGGACAGGGCGGAAGAATTTCCCGTCGTGGTCGCCATCTGGGCTGGTTGTTCCAGAACCAGACGATAGGGAATAACGATGCCTTTGTTCTGATAATCGAACGAATATTGAACGATCTTGACCAAAAGCGACAGGCCCGCGCCCGTAAACTGAACCGGCTGCCCCGCAATGCGCATAGACTTGAGCGACAGGGCGCGTTCATAAGCGGTAGGTCCGACAAATCGCCCGCTCAGTTCCAGGCGATCCGGGTCATTCCCTACGGCATCTATGATCTTGTTGCCGCCCGGAAGCTTATGCACGGCCACCTGCTGCGATCCGCCGTCGCGGATCAGGTCAGGAACCTCCATTCCCGTCAGGGTCAAGTCGCCGATCGTGACCGGCGCAGACGCCCACAACCGCCCAAGCGAACCGATGGCGGTTTCAGCGTTTAGCAGGCTTAGGGGCATGGGTAATCCAACAAAAAAGCCGCCTCAATGGGCGGCTGCACAGGCATACTCAGGGCATGATACCCTGAATAATGCATATTACTGGAAAAAGTACAAGGCAAATCAGAAGGGGTTTCCTACCTCTTTTGCTGGCCGCGCGTCCTCTGGCTGCTCATCGCCTTCCGGTCCATCTTCATGGACGCTGCTGTGGCGACCTGAACGGTGTGTGTGGCGTCCTACCGACTGGCCCGCGTCACGGGCACCAGATATATGGGCACCATTCTCAACAGCCTGCTTCTCGCACACATAAGCGCCGCGCTTCGTATGTCCAAACCAGTGGTCGCCCGGCAGGTGATAGATGCCGGTGGTCTGGTTGAGCCACACTACCGTGTCGCCAGGGCATGATGGGGCGGCTTGGGCGGTTGAGAGGGTGCCGAGCAGGGCGGCGGCGAGGATTAGGTGGCGCATGGTGGTTTCATATCGGCAGATGTGAAACGAAAGGTAAACAAGAAAGGCCGCCCCACCCGGAGCGGCCAGCATGTTTCCTATCCGATCAACACCGGATCACGTTCAACGTTCAGGCCGGGGACCGCGCCTCCCTGCGCTGTGCGTGCCCGGAATTCGTCCCACAGTTGCGATCCGATGCGTCCAAGCGTGCGAAGATCCTCCACCACATGTTCCGATCCGATATCGCCATCCCTCCATTCCATCAGGCGCGCCAATGCGCCCATGGAATGCCGTGCCATCATCTGGCCTTCCTCCCCACCTACGCCGGGACAGAATCCTTGGCCTTCGCGAAAGGGCGCGGCGCATCCTTATCCGCCAACATGGCGGCGCGCAGGATGCCCACCAGATTGGGCGACCACTTCAACTGCTGCTGCGATCCCTTGCCGTGGCGTCGCGTTGTGTCGAACATCCGGCCATGCTTCGCGCCTGCCTCGGTCATTGAATAATCGCTCGACACGCTGGAACCGGACGACTTCACCTGATAGCCGATGGTGGTAATCAGCCTGTTCGTGGCAATCGGGCTCAGGCCGATTTCCTTGCCGATCTGCGTGGGCGTCAGGTAATTGTCCTGCGTCGGCGCGGCAATGGACGTGACACCCATCAATTCCAGCGGGTTGACGCCGGACAGTTCCTTCGTGCCGCGAGCGGCCATCAGAAGGCGCTGGTTTTCGTCCAGATGAGACAGGTGCGATGCGACACGCAGGCAGCGTTCAAAAGCTACATCGAAGGCTGGCTTGCGGATGCGCTTGGGCTTCTGTTCGGGAATGCGTCCCGTCACCAGCGCATCAAACGCGCGGATGACTTTCAGGTGGAATGCAGGGCTGATCCACATCGCGTAGGCGTAGACCAGTTCTTTCACGGCATAGGTGCCCCCATTGCGGCCAGTCGTCATTTCTACCGGTTTTCCGGCAGTTTCAGAAACTGTGCAATTCTGCATAGTTTCCAATTCTGCGACCAGCTTTCGTGCGCTATCCGTGCGAAGCCACTGAGCTGGAGCATCCTTCGCAATGCCGCCCGCCGCCCGATGGCAATCGTTCAGGCAATACCGTCCCTCTACGTCCTGACGGATTGCGGTGGAAAGGATGGTCAGTTCTGTGTTATGCGTCATCATGTCGTGACTTCCTATGGTCATTTCTGAGAGGCATCGGGGGGTGTCGCCGCCAAGCTGTTCCCCGATGCCTTTTCTGTTTCTGCCAATCCCTGCTCAATCAAATGAACGATTGCTGCGTTTCGGCTTCGGAATCCTTCGGGAATACCAAAAACATCGATCGCATCCACGATCCTTTTCGGAACCCTTAATTGAAGCCGGGAAATATCTTCCCTGTGAAGGCCGGGGTCATATCCTGTTTTGTACGCCAATTTCCATTCCTCTTATTCTCAGCGCGATCACATGCGCCATACTCTTGATATCGTAATGTCAATCATGGTGTCAATTGATATGTCATTCCAATTTGTGCTGAAAATACACATATCTGGGATGCGGAGAAGAAAATGGCGGAAGATCAGGAAAAACCTACTACTGAACGTAGAGTCCATGTGCTGCCTGTGGAGCTGCTTGAGCGCGTAAGGACATATCAGACAGACAACAACATTCCGTCTGAAGTCGAGGCAGTCCGCCGCCTCCTGAGCGAAGCCCTACAAGCCAGAGACACCATTGATGACATCATGAAGCAGGTTAGAGCTTATTTCCGGCAAGACAGAGACTTGCGCGCGATGGCAAAGGAGGTCTTGAGTGGACATATCCTTGTCAATCGGATTGTCATCAATGATGCAGATGTTGAGTTCGGATTACGGAATGGCGATGCTGGTTCGATCAGAAATGATGGATCTATGAAAATAGGCACAGTTCAGGACGATGGGGGCATCTGGCTGAAAGAAGATTGGCCACGCACGCCAAAGGAATCAACGCGCGATGCAAAAAACCGCGCAGGAGCGTCGGTTTTGGATGAAGAAATTCCTTTTTAGAAAAAAGCCGCCCGAAGGCGGCTATTTTTTTATTTACTCGTTGTCTTTCAGGGACATGACTGCACCAAACGTTTCTTGATTAACCAAGCTTGAGAACGATGGGTCTGAATTAAAATTGTTTGCTATTTTTAGCAAATTGTTAATATTAAATCGATCCCAGTTAACTTTCTGATACGTGCTTTTCAGGAAATAGAAATCTTCCATTTTGAAGTATTTATCATTCCCATAATCATCTGGGTTCACGTATCCCCATACAAAATGACATTTTCCTGGTGATCCCTCCTCATCAAATAGGGCCTTCACCATACTAGGGGCTACTTCTGCCTCAAAAATATTCATGAGGTAATGCGGGGCAGTGTTCCCCATCGTTGGGCTTACTCTTTTGCTAAAAATTCCTTTATCAACCATGTCTTGCACATGCGCAGAAAATGTTGGTTGATCAATTCTGGTATTAATTGTGCAAATACCATTTTGGACGGAAACCGTTGATGAAACTCCCCAAGCACCAAAATTGCTCCCGTCTGGGAAAATAGGGGCCGGGTAAGACACCCCTTGAGAATTGCGTTGCTGAGCATGCGCTGTGGTGGATGCACAAAACAGTCCTAATATGACAAGAAATTTACGCACCATAATCTCCTTGCGAATGGTATCCAATTTCTTGCCTTATTTTTGGCTAATTGACCAGAATTGTTATATCACCTCCCAATAGCCCTGCCCGGCAACTGCGGGTGCTGGATCACGTCTGGGGATGTGCCAGATGCGCGCATTTGCTGTTGGGCCTGCTGAAACTGCACTTCCTGCACCGCTGATGCTAATTCACGACCATTAGGCATCATGACCACGATCTGTGCGGTTCCCACATGACGCACGGCGTCTGGTTCCAGATTTCCGTGAGCCGGATGCTGAACAGGGTGTGCCTGATACCCGCGCGCATTGCCATGCGATGCATGCGGGGTATTCCAAGAATTACGAATGGTATCCCACCATTCTAAGTTTGCGCTAGCTGGATGCGGCGCTTGGGCGGCGGCATGATCGAAAGCCATTCCCCGCGCATTAACCCCAGGATGGGCATTTTCTACGCCAAAACGGGTTGCAAGCCACTGCATAATGGGAGGAAGAGCGACTACAGCAACGCCAAGGGCTGTGATTCCCGCGGCTACACCAAGTAGCGATCCGCCCACCGCAGCTCCGCCGCCAAGCATCGCCGCCGTACTGGCGGCAGACGCCACCTCCCCGCCAGCAAGCACACCCGTCATGAGGCGAAGTCCGGATGCTAAAGGCCCGAGAGCGACGCCAGCGATTGCCATAGTTCCAGAAAGAGCCGTGACTGCGGCTAGGCCACCAGCGAGCCGAATTAAGTCGCGGGCTGCATTAGGGTGTGCGGCGGCCGCGCGTGTAAAGTAATCAATCCCCATTCCTAATTCATGAAGGAGATGGGCACCATCGCGAGCAGCGGGCAGTCCCAAGGTCTGCATGAGGGAGGCCCATGAGTTTTTTAGATTATCAAGCTCTGTTCTGTAATTATATTGATTGTTGTTATACGCATCAAACCCTGGGGATAATTCGCGCAAAGTCTGATCGCGTTGAACGCTTGTCAACTGCGTGACAATCATTGCCCCGAAACGGCGTGCCGTTTCTGCCGGAAGCGCCTTATACATTTCGTCGCGAACATACGCGTCAAACGACTCTGTATTTCCGGGATGGGAAGCGATACGATTTTGGTAATCTTTTTGCAGTAATGGTCCAAAAACATCCTTTATCCATGGGAAAAATCCTTGATTAGGATTATTTAATTCATCTGCACCTAAGGTCGCTCCTCGCCCAATGATTGCCCCCCCTTCCCCGACCCCAAAGGTGTATCCTTGGCGCTTTAGATCGGCCATCTGATGACGGGACATGTGTGGAAGAGATTTTACACTACCGCCAGAAAATACACCGAGTCGCTCGAGTTCTCGAGCATTCCTCTCAGGCATAACGCCACCATAGAAGGCACGAGACATCGCGGTCAGCGCCGTACCTGCCCTATCTCCATGCATTTCTAAGATAGGCGTCATCATTAAGTTCCAGAAGGCTTCTGGGTCATACCCACGAGCGGTCACTGCCGATGTCTGCATCACATTACGCAGATCTTCTGGTCTGATATTACCTCCTCCTGCTTGTAAAGTACGGAGGGCTGAGTCTTCATACCGATGAAACCGACCCAGATCAAAACTACCATCCGCTTGATAGCGGGCCGCGCCCTGCATCTCAATCGCGCGGAATAGATCATTTGCGCCACGGTCCCCTATCATGGACTTCAAGCGCAGATAATCGGGTAGCGTTGCGTTGATTTCACGGTAATCGTTTCCCGATGCCCCAGCCCCTACAACGCCCCGAAGTTCCCTAATCCCGGCCAGACGTTCAGCCACATCTGGCCCTCGCACAGCGGCCATAGACCGATACGCTTCGGCAGTTTCCTGCACGATCTGAAGATGCGTCATACCAGCATTTTTCATCTGGATCTGCTGATCCAAAAGTTTGCTGCCAGCGGCTGCGAGCGAATCTAACCCCTTGCCTAAGACATCAGCGCCAAGAATACCGGCCAATCCGAGTGCGGCGCCCCGTAAGCGGCCAAAGCTGCGCTCAACCTCAAGCGCAGATGCGTTCAACCCAAGGACATTCCGGGATAGCACCTGAAGGACTTGCGTGGCATTATCGGTCATTCCGATTGCTACACCAACGCGATACACGTCTGCCATTATGTCCTCATGGATTGTTGAAAGTGAATATTATGGCCAAGGGTAAACAGGTAACTGGTTTCATATTTTTAGCTGGCTTGATTGGCCTGATTGCTTATGAGAACCACAATGATGAGCATAATAGCGTTGTTGCATCTGGGGTTAATTCAGCACCCCAAGCATCGTATCAAGAGCCATCGGCGTCCGGTTCAGGTATCGAGGATGCTTCACCTACCCCTTCACTACAGACATCACCGACTGGGGCAATTTCAATACCTGACTTCCTAGCCGATCAAAACGATATGAAGACCGGGACAAAAAAGATAGTTGGCCCGGGCCGTATGGGATGTATGGGCGGATCTTTATGTGGGTTCTATGATCCCGATAACAGTATGGCTTATGCGATGGTTGATATCAGCAAATTAGTCCATGATGACAAAGTCAAGTTTATGACCAGCAATCCCCTGACTGGTCCCGTTGTTTATGTTCAGATTAAGCACGTGAATAGCGATGCAATGGGAACAAACTATATTCTAAGCATTATCCGATAAAAAACAGGCCGCCCCACCCGGAGCGGCCCTGTTTCCTATCCGATCAACTCACGCTCCCTCACCTTCTGTTCTTGCAACTGCACCACCTGACCTCTTTGCCGCCAGTTCTTCCGGGCCTGTTCGACGTGAGGGTGAATGCCCCGGCGACGCCTGATTTCCACAAGGCTCTCAATCACCTTCATCTTGGCAAGCAGGTTATCTGGCTCAGACCGCTCGATCCGTTCCCACGCGTCACACTCCGCCATCCAGACCAGAAGTTCCCTATCGGGCGGAAGATACCCGCCTGTCAGGGCTATGCCGGGGCAGGCTCCTGCCTTTTCGCGAAAGGGGCGCGGACAGGCCCCTTCTGCTCAATGTGCCAGCGCAGGAGGGTGACTGTGCGCGATGACCACAGGATCGTGCGCTTGGTGATCTGCGCGGCGTAATAGGACGCTCCAGGGTCCGTCAGTAACCAGCGATTATTATCGTTGGTGTGTTCCTGCAATCCAAGTTCCGCCAGAAGCAGATTGGCCTGCACCACAGAAATTCCGACAAGACGGGCGACCTGTGCCACCGGCAGGCGGCACGATCCCGCCTTTGGGCGGCGGCGCGGGATCATATCGAGCGGAATCATGACGGGCGATGCAGATACCACCTGCTTTTCAGCAGCTACCTGCGTCACGCTATCCATCGCCTTTTCCGCGAACGCCTGCTGCTGCGGGGTCATCTTGCCGCCAAACTTTTCTTCCAGTTCCGCAAGCAGGTCGCTTTTCATTTTGGTGACAACCGACTTCACGATGCCGCCAACTTCCTTCGCTGACAGGCTTTTCGATGCGGTCTGTTCGCCGCGCGCCAGCGCCCGGCCAAAGAAATGGTTGAACAGCACACGAGCGCATTCGGTCTGGTATTCAATGACCTTGGCGCGGGTCGCTTCGTTCTTGATCCGGTCGGGGTGGATCGTGGCAAGCCAGAAGTTCAGGAGGTCGAGGGATAGGCAGGTTCCGTCCTGTTCGCCGCCGTCAGAAGGTATCACCGTCATGGTGATACCCTTTTTAAGCACCGGATGAGACATAATTTTCCTGTGCTGCGGCTGCCATGACAGCCCCATCCCCTCAACCACTGGCTTCATCGCCACCAGCGTTGTTTCGGGACGATCACCAGGGATCGCAATGAGGTTTGAACCGTGGAAGTCGATTGTCGTGAGGTGCTGGGTCATGCCACATCCTCCTTGCGGAATCCTGCGGGACGCTCAGCGTCATACATGCCAACCGGCTTGTCATATTCAGACGACAGACGAAAAGCCATCTGACGAGCGGCCTGTTCATCACGTCCGGGACGCTGAAGATAATGCCAGGTGTCATCGTAGAAGGTTACCGTGCAGGCCCAGAAGGCAATCTTTCCATTGCCATCAGCCATGTGCTGAACGAACAGATCGCGGACATAGGCCCAATCAATCTGATCGGGGCGAAAAACAGATTCCGCGCCCTCCATACCGGAACGAATGAGATGATTCTTTGCACCCTGCCGGGCTGATGTGCTATCAAAAGTCAAGACGAATGTTTCCTATTCGTTGTTGGTGATAAAGGCATCGGGGGAAGTCGCCAAACCGGACCCTGATGCCTTTTCTGTTTCTACTGCGCGCGACAGCCAGAAGAGAACCTCTGCATTCTGGCTTCTATGATTCAATTCTGCGGATGCCCTTACCCAGTTTTTAAGATGCTTCGGCAGCCGCAGTCTCATGTGATCCTGCTCCATCTCTCCCTCTCAAAATGACGCAAAATGCGTCATGCCCCTTTTATGTGCCAAACAGCGTCATTGAGGTCAAGCACAAAATGCGTCATTCTTGCGTCATGTCTGATGATGCACATTTCCGGCTGCGTATTCCTCGCCACTTAAAGGAGTGGGTAGAGGAAAGAGCAGAGGCCAATAACCGCTCAATCAATGCCGAGATTCTATCTTGCATTGAGTTGGCGAAGGATGGCGTTTTGGTTTTGGAAGATGATGCACGTGTGCGATATCGGGCCATCGCACACGATGTTCTTTATCCTCTGCGCGCAGAGATAGAAAAGGACATAGAGGACATGAAGAGCGAAATTAACGCGCTCAGAAGCGAAATACAGTCCAGGAAGAGTTTATAAGTCAGGCTTAAAAAGCCGCCAGAAGATGGCCGAAGCCATACACCGCATGATCGAGGCGTATGAAGGGCGCGTTTAATCTTCTGCGCCTGCGATGGGCATGCTGCCACCGACCACTTCCTCGCCGAACAGACGCCCCACAAAATGATGCCCAACCGCATGCACGACCGCGTCGGTCTTTCGGATCAGCGACCCGGCCAGCACGGCGCGAGGCGGCTGCTTGACGGTGCCCAGTTCGAAATAAACCAGCTTGTCATCATCGGACCCGACATAGGCCGTTCTGCCTTGCACAACGTGCTGTATGCCACCACGCATAGCGCCAGACCGCAACCCCGGCTCATTCTCAGGATATCCTTGCCGGACACGATCATCCTTCGTGCTATCAGCCAGTTCAGCCCATGGCGCAAAGGGGCCGGCCCCCTGCTGGTAATGGCCCAATTCCGTCTTGGCCTCATGCTCTACAATTTTTGCAGCCTGATCCAGCCCTTCATGTGCGGCATGTTCAATTTCGCCAGCCATGCTGGCCAACAGGCCGGCAAACTCAGGTAGTGACATATCAGGCATTGGGCCGCTCCATAGTCATGGTGTCCCAGTTGAACCGGCCGCCTTCCATTTCGGAAAAAACGATGGAGTGAGCCAGTACCTCGGCTTCACTCATTTCGCTCATCGCCAGCGCATAAGGCACCCCATTCTTTACGAGCCAGCAGCGTTGCTGGAAGCCTGGGGTGCTGAAGAGTTTTTTGCGTCAGTGGCCATCGCCTTTTGCTTGGCGATCAGCCATTCAAGCGCGGCGGATGCGGCATCTGCGTCAACGCTATCCCATAACCCGTCCAGTTCATTCAGGTTCTGGGGAGCGGGCGGGCATGGCACGCCCTCAATGGACAGCACGGTAGCACGGGCCAACGTGCCGGTGGTCCATGCGTTTTCGCCAAATGCGTCACCCGCGATCCGGGTCAGGCGCGCAAGGCGACTCC
This sequence comes from Novacetimonas hansenii, assembly GCF_014843995.1. NCBI lineage: Bacteria > Pseudomonadati > Pseudomonadota > Alphaproteobacteria > Acetobacterales > Acetobacteraceae > Novacetimonas > Novacetimonas hansenii. The sequence goes on from NZ_CP062147.1 coordinate 2,212,254, forward strand.
CCGCCACCTCCTTGACCTCGATCTTGCGCCCCTTGGTATCGGTAATGGTCTCGTTGCTCATGAAATCTTGTTCTTTCGGCGTGCGGTGAACTCAAGGCGTTGGCTGACAATATTTTCCGACTGGAAATTGCCAGCTTCGGGCTGCCGCAGGGACGCGCCCACGTATTCGTATGTACTCTGCGTACCGTCCACTTCGGTTACATACTGATAGATCGTGCCAAGAAGCATGGTCCCTGCGTTCCAAAACCCCGCCTCTATGGCGATCATCAGGTCATCAAGGGAACTCCCATCCCTCTGCACGGTGAATGTCCCACGCCAGCCGTTTGGCACATCATAGAATACCGGTTCATCGTTCAGCGGCTTAGACGTAAGCTGCGTTGTCTGCTGCTGGGACTGGAATCCCGTGACGGTTGGCAGATCAATGCGACTACCATTGTAAACGAGGACCACCCGACAATCGCGGCCCACATTGAACAACTTACTTGCCATTCAATCCTCCAAGAAAAAAGCCGCCCGTGAAGGCGGCTGGTAAGATGGATCAGGCGCCCGTTGTCGTGGTCGTACTGACCACCACGCTGGAACCTCCCTGAAGATTAACCACAAAGAAGCGGTTGATGCCCTGATATGTGACCTTCACATCGGCGCGAACGTAACCGAGCGCCGTTTTGGTCTGCGGGTTGTTCGTGCTGTCGCATACCACAGTATAGGATGAGGTAGACGCCAGAATCCCGGAACTGACCATATTGGACAGCGTACCGAGAAGTACGGCGCGGATATCACCAAACAGCGTATCGTTGATGACATCACCCACGAACGTGCCCATGCCGGAATTGATGGTTTCGGCAATGTAGTTGGTCAGACGGGTATAGCTGTCATCATCGATGGCATCGTCAGAGGATGTATTGATGCCACCGCGCACAGCCCAGTAGCTTCCGCCGGGAGCGGGGTTGCAGATCACGTCAATGCCCGCATCAAACAGCGCACCCAATTCCGCATCGGAATAGGTCTGTGTCGTGCCGCTGGACACCAGCCCGGCCTTCTGGCTGCCGATCACGCCCGAAAGCTGCTTGTTCAAGCTGGATTGTTCGGGGGACAGACCACCGAACAGCCCGGCCACGAACGCCTGTGGCGTGACCAGCATATCCCCGTTCGTGTCATCGTCCCACCACAGCCAGTCGCCAAACATCAACTTCATGGCGTAACTGTCGAGTCCGGCGGCCGCCTTGGTGCTGACCGCATTGGTGATGGTGTCGCCAGACGGTCCGCAGGCGATCATGTAAACGCCCTCACCCAACCCGAACGCCACCTGGTCTGTCCATGACGTGTCATCCGTCAGGCCATGCAGGACGCCCAGAGCGCACCCCTGCCCCCGAAGCGCATACATGCCGGTGCGGGTTGCCGCATCTGCCCCGATAAATTGCGCCGTTGTGGGGGTGCCACCGTCCGCACCGCCGGTCAGGGTGACAGACCCGGCGGCCAGCGCGGGCACCGTGGTGGGAACCGTTGGCACAACCAGCGCGGACGTATCCGCAACCATCGCGGCGGCGATCTCGGTCCATGTTGTCCCGCTATAGGCGCGGCTTCCCAGAACAGCATGACTGGTGGTCAGCGTGTATCGGGTGGTGATGATGCTGCCCTGGGTAAGGCTTGCCGTAATGGCGTTTCCTGCGCTGCCGGTATAGCGGGCCGTCAGGCTGACGGTACCCAGGGTTCCGGTTGCAGCCGCATCGGTCCCGTCACTCACGCGCACGCAACGGAAATCCGATGCCCCATTAAGGATGGCGATGTTTACGCCTGTGCCAATATCAGTTGCCAAAGGCTGCTTGGTGCCGAACGCCGACAGGCAATCCCCCATTGATCCCACAATGACAGGCGTGTTGAGCGCCCCCCACCCTGCCGTTCCGACCAGGCCGATGCGACCGCTGGATACGCCATTCAGGGCCAATGTGGCGGGTTTCTGGATCTGCACATACAGGTTCGGAACAGTCAGACTGTTCGTGTTCAGGGCGCCTGCCTGATAAATCTGCGGCATGGATTATTTCTCCTGCGTGAGAGGCACACGAACCGTGAAGCGGCCCAGCGTTCCGGCGCTCTTCAGCCTCGCGATGATGGCGGAATCCGTGATCTGCGTGCCTATCGGGTATCCGTATCCCGGAAGGGTCACGACATAGGCGACGGTCGGTGTCGCGGAGATCTGCGCAGCCGCCGTCGTTGCCACGGGCGCGGGTGCCGTCGTGGTCTGTGGTGTGATCGTCATTGAATGTCCTTTTGGAAGGGTCAGGACGCGGCCAGAAGCGCCCCGTCCCCTGCGGTGATGGTCTGGCCGCCCGGAAGGCTGAACACCTCAATGCCAAAAAGCATCTGGGCCATATTCTCGCGCACATCCGTGTCGTAAGTGGCGATAAACCGGAATGGCCGCATGAAAATGCCACTATTCTGGGCGGCATCGTTGTTCCAGTCGCCACGGGCCTCAATCTGGAATGTCGAACCGTTGGCGTCAGTCAGCCAGTCGATGAAGGCCATGCCATTTTCTATGGCGGTTCCCAGCGCATCGCGGGCATTCGGCGTGGCCGACCAAACCGTAACCTGGAATAGCTGCTGCTGCCTGCGTGCGGTGCGAACCGCCGAGGAATAACCACCCGTCGCACCGGTCAGGCTGGATGCATCCGGCACACTGACGGTGGCGCCGCTGGACGTAGAACCGGGGATCTGTGCGGCCAGTGCGGACGCGATGGTATCCACAGTGTCGGTCGCCTGCACAGCATAGGCGGCAACGGCACGCCCCGGAATGGTCGTGCCATCAGATTGGATATGCAGCCCGACGATGCCAGACGGCGTTGCGTCATCCTGTAACGTGATCGTGGCCGTGGTCCCCATGGTCGTAACCGACACCGTGGATGGTATGGTGTCCTCCTGTCGCCATGGTCGGCCAAGGGGTTCATCAATGCGCCGCCAACCGGCTTGCAGGTCCATGACAGTGATGAAATCGACACCGTTCCCCAGCGCGCAGTCCGCGCCCGTGTAATCGGCCTGCGTGATCCAGCCACGGAATATTTTGGTTGGCCTGCCCGTTACGGACGGATTTCCTTTCCCGTTCGGGTAGGCGATGGCCGCCATCTGCGCCACGATGGCGTGGGAAATAGAGACAATATCGGCCATATCACACCTGCCTCACGCTCATCAGGCAGCGGTTTCCGTATTGGCTCGGCTCCACTGCGGTCAGGGTGTAGGTCGTGCCCAGATCGGTCGTGACCGCCATCTCTATGGTGGGCACAAATCCGGGCATGACCGGCAACAGCATCTCGTAATCCGCCGCCTTGATCGAACCGGGAATACCGTCTCCGGTCGGAATGCCTTTCCCCTTGATCTGGATAAAGGCTGGCCATCCCGTTATCAGCGTAGTCTGGTTGGTTGTGTTGCCTGCCGTGCCGTAACTGTCCGACGCACCAACATCCGTGCAGACCGCGCCATCTCCATTGGTGCTGCCCTGTCCTGCCTGCCCCGCGATAGACACGACCCGATTACACAGCATGCACAGCGGTGTCCGGAATGGCTCAAGGCGTGCCACAAAATAATTTTCACCTGCGCAGGTCAGCAGATCTCCCGACTGCACATCCGTGGTATCGAACAGGCCGAACACCGCAGGCTTGCTCCACAGGGCCGGACCATCAAAACCGAATTTCCGGTCATTGTTGAACGCGGCCAGAAACGTCGCATGGACGGTCCCCATCGGCGCGGTCAACGACGCCGGACGGTATTGCGTGGTGGTGGCCCCCAGCCGGAGAGCCGCCTTGGCATAGCCTTTCGCAACCTTCTGCTGAACAAGGGCCTGATACATCAGTGACGCCGCCCTTTGGTGGATGTGCGGTTCATCAGCGAGACCATCTGCCGGTCAATGGCTTTGGCCTGCCGGGTCTTTTTGAACGCCGCCGTGGTCATACCAACCAGAGCCGCGTTCTGGCCATCCTCTTTCCGGTCGGTGTTCGACTTGAGGTACTGCGCCATGGTCATGCGCCTTGCGGGACGTGCCATCTATTTTTTCCGCCGGATGATGCTGTTGGCCTTGGCGTTAATCTTCGCCTGCGAGGATTTGGACAGGTTCCCCGCTTTCACCTGCTGTGCGGCGCGCGCCTTTGCGTTAATCGCATGGGCGCGATCGGGCATCGGGAACCGCCGCGACCCGGGAAGGCCGAAAGCAGACTTCGGCAGGGCGTTACGCCTGCGGCTGGTCAGGGCTGCCATTGGCGTCCTCCTGTTTCTTTGCCTTGTTCTGCGGCCAGTTTGCGATATGGTCCGGATCTTTGGTGGGAACGATCCCCGCCGATGTCAGGGCGACGGAAAGTGGCCCGGACATGGGCGCCGGAACCGGAGGGCCTTCCAAATATGCGGGCTGACCATCCGGTATCGGTCTGGTGCGGCGCTCGCGCGGGGTGACGTTTCCCATGCGATCAACCATGTATCCCACCTGCGCATCCGTGCCCGTGACTTCGACCACGCGACCGGGTTCAGGACCAAACGGCTGGGTTTCACGCGCAAGGACGGACCTGATCGCGACGATGACGCCATCTTTAACCTGCGCCCAAATCCGCGATGGTCGCGGCCTGTTGCTGTCAACAGCGAACATGCTGCCTCCTATATTGTAATGCGATTGGCGGGGCGCAGTCCGGGGCCGGGCGGCACTCCCAGAAACGCGCACAACTGCCTGCGCCACCGGTTATAAAGGCCAAACCGGTCCTGAACCTCGGATCGGTTGTGATGCCACACGGCGGCCTGATCCGTGTCCAGATTGTCTGACGCGCCCATAATGGCGGTTTCCAATGTCTGACACTGGGTCAGGAAGGTGCGGGCCTGCACGCATTCGTCAGGCGCAAGATTGCGCATGCGCCATTCGTTGAAGCCGTAGACCTGAAAAAACCGCCACGACTGCTGACCGCTGTTGATGCCGCCCATGGCGGGATAGCCCATATATCGACGACATTGGACCAGTTCATCGTCGGTCAGGGGCGTATCAACTACGGTTGTTCCAGACATTCGACCGGCTCCATCTCCGCTCCGCGTTCGCGTAAGTGGGCGATTTCTGCGGGGCTGGTAATGACCTCACCTGCGGACCAGTGGTAGCGACCCCGGTTAAAGCGGGTCTCGATATATCCGTGGTCGCGCATGAGGCGCATGGGGGCGGCACTTTCGCCAACCCCCTCCCCCTGCGTCTTGCGGGGGCGCGCCATTACGCGCTGGCGCCCAGGCTTTCGATCACCACGCCGCGCTTCAGGTAACTGTTGGTCGCGGTCGGGATGATCGTGGTGTCAGCCGTAAGGTCGGTGGGCAGCGCAAAGCCGCCAATCCACGACCACGACTGTGCGATGATCTGCGCCAGACGATCCAGAGCCGGACGGGTAATCATGCACACATCGTCCACATGCGTCAGTTCGCCACCATCCAGCATACCGGCGTAGTGGTTCCCCATATTCGCATAGTCACCCTCGATCAGGGCGCCCTGACCGCAGATGATGGCGCGGTGGATCGCCCCCGCCCCCAAAGACGCCTGCTGGGGTGCCTCTGTCGTGGGGATGAAGCGGATGCCGAGCAGGTCAAAAATCTGTCCGGTCTGGTAGGTATCGGACCCATACTGCCCACGATACAGCAACTTGAAATCGTCATCGCGGAACAGGCCAAGCAACTGCGCGTTATCCAGGTAGCAGTGATAAACACCACCTTCCAGCGTGGGAACGTTGTTGTCACGCAGTGCGGAAAGTGCCGCCAGCATCGCCTGAATGGTCAGGAGATCGCCAGTCACCACATTGCCATTCGCATCCTTCTGCCCACCGGCCAGAAGGCCCAGAGATGTCGAACGGCCATTGGGGCGCAGGACAAGAGGTGCCGTGGCGGCAACAACCGGCTGCCCGATGGTGCCGTCTGCCACCGTCACGTTGCCAGAGAACGTCAGCGTTCCGGAGATCCCGTTGGGCGCCGTGCTGGTGTTGGTCGCGTCGGCCGCGACACCCACCAATGTGTACGCGTCATCGCCAACGGTGACGGTCATGCCGTTGCTGCTGCTGACCGCAACCACCTGCCCCTCATCGGACAGGATATTCTGGAATCCCCGGATGTCATCCACCGCAACGGCGGTTCCCGCTGCGGTCAGCGTGGTCGTGACACGGGTATTTCCACCAAGATATCCGCCGACACCACTCTGGACGCCGCCGAACAGCGCATTTCGCGCCAGACGATCCAGCGTCTGTCGGGCATTGATGCCGAGAACCTGCGCGTTTTCCACGAACTGGTTGGCAATACCCACGCCTTCCGTCACCTGGTTGAGGTCCATGGTATTGCCATACTGATCGATCGACAGCGTGTACTGTTCGACTGACCAGTTCGTGGGCGACATGCCGTTATCGAAGTTGGTGTTGCTGCTGGGGTTCAGCGGGGTTGTCGCGGGGGCCAGCAGCCCGCGCCGGGTATCCGTAATGGTCTGACCAATACGGGCGGGGAAATCCATCCGGTCCGCAACGGAACGAAATCCAAGACGCGATTCAAGGGAATCCTGGAAGGCGCGCGCAAGGTAGCCCTGCTGTCTCTAATGCTGTCATTTCAAGGGTTTCCTGGCATTATGTCGCGTCTGTGTCGCACAGAGTTTTATCGGGCACTGTAATCAGCGCCTGGGACATGCGTGCCAGAGCCAATTTTTGCCGGTCTTGTTTGACCAGAGGGTGGGCATAAGTCTGTAACGTCTCATCAAAAGAGGCATGGCCAAGCAGATGGGCGACTTCCGTCACGGGCAGGCCCATGTCGATCCAATAGCTTGCAGCAAAATGCCGAAGCGCATGGAAATGGCGATGTTTGCCCTTCTCGCTATGAACCTGGGCACGTTCCAGCAGGTTATACCAGCAGGTCGTAATCGCTGAACGGCGCAGTCCGTTTGCCCGTGAGGCCCCATAGAACAGGAAACCGCCCTCATTGTGCCGATAATGATCCTTCATCCACGCTTCAAGCAGATCGGCAATATGCGGCGGAAGGGGCACATCCCGTATCCCGGCGCGTGTTTTTGGGCCTTTCACCTCTCCGAATTTTGTTAGTGAACGCCGGACCGACAGGGTGCAGTTGTCCATATCAATTGCGTCTGTGGCTAAGGCGAATATTTCACCAATCCGCAGGCCGCAGAATACCGCGATATTTACGAAAATATTCAACTGGGCATAAGACCGCCGATTTTTATGATACGGGCGGTTTTTAGCCTCTGCCAAAATCCGTTTGATTTCATCTTGAGTGAAAGTTTCTACCTGAGCTGCCGCGACAGGTCCCATTTCACGAATGACCTGGACAGCAATGTTCGTGCTGACGTATCCGCGCCGGATGGCATAATCTATCATTCCCCGCAGATCATAGAGCCGCGCCTTGGATGTGCGGGCAGAAAGTCCGGTCTTGCGGCATGCTTCCACCCACTGGCTCACATCCTGAAACGATAGCTTGTTGATCTTGATACTGCCCAAAGCGGGCAGCACGCGGCGCGTCATGGCATTACGGTAATTATACAGGGTCTGCTCACCCATCCTTGCGCCATCACGCTGCCGACGCTCCAGAACGCCCACGTATTCATCGTATATTTCATTGAGGGTCTTGGTCTGGCTGTCAGGAATATGCAGGCCACGCTCAACATCGGTTACGACACGGGCGCGATAGGCATCAGCCTCTTTCTTTTTTGCGAATGTCTTGATGCGCCTTTTTCCGCCGCCATCGGTATAAGACACAACCCATGCCTCTTTTGTCTCGCCTTTCGCATTTTCCCACATGCGTTTGCGAACAGATGCCATTACCTATTCTCCAATTTGGCGGAACCGAAGCCCCGCCTTTTGTTCAGATGGAAATATAATCCTCGATAGCGTTGGCATGCCGACCGATCCCCTCGGCCAGCCATGCCAGTTCCGTGCCGGTCTGTTTGTCCCCCTCCGCCATGCGGGCCAGTATTCCGGCCATGACGCTGATTTCCGTGGTGGCAGCGTGTATGGCCGCCAGCCGGTCAAGCGTTGCGAAGCTGAGCGGCGCAGTATGTGCCCGCCATGCCCGGTGGCAGGATGTTGAACTGGTGCCCATCGCCTGGCCTACCTCGCGCCATGACAGGCCCTCCTTGCGGAGGTGCTCAATCCGGCGGAGGTCACGGGCAGACCATGTGCGTGCGGGGCGGCTCATGCGTGCCCCCTGTGATGCTGGCGGGCCATATAGAGGTCATACAGACGCGCTTTGGCCGCAACGGTGAAATAATCCACATGCCGGTCCACCAACGGGATACCCTCATGCTCAAACCGGGAACAGGGGGCGTCTTTCAACCTGTCCCGCATGGCCTCGGCTTCCGCCTGCACCAGCCTTTTCGCTTCCCGTAACGGCAGGCCATCCACGCCCCACACAGCATCGGCCCATTGTTTCCCGCTCTGGATCGGGTCAGGCACCCCGAACAGCGTGGCATATGCTTCATCCGGCGTCATGGCTTCACCTCCTGCCACATGCGACTTGAGAGCCGGACCATCGCGCCACTGATACGGACGGCGATGCCGGTAAGGGGGATCAGAACGAACAGGGCGGCGTTGATAAAGAGGCGCTTCATCTCAAATCGCCTCATCAATGGCGGTGCATTGCCGCTCGATTTCTTCACCAGCCCATGTGACAGCCAGCCCAAAGGATTGGGCCTGCGCCGGGGTCAGGTCCGACCGGCTGGCAGTGGCCACCCCTTCACCTGCCCAGCGCATGAGAATGGCGAGACGTGCAAGCGACCGGCTGGCATCCTGGGCGGCCCTGACCTGCTTGATGTCGATCTGTAGGAGGTCGCTCATTCCGCACCGCCTTTCATTGCCAGAATGTCACGGGCAAGGCTGCCCTCTATGGTGTCGGGCTTCGGATTGCACAGCAGCACAAGCCGGGCCTTGTCCTGCAGGTCGACAAGGGTTCGGGCGCGTGTGCGGATGGCCTTGCGGTAGGCCACGCCAAAGCGTTGCATCTGTGTTTCCGCGTCGGAGGTGGCGGGTTCTTTCCAGCACCGGCGATCAGCGGCAAGGGCGGCCATCGTGGCCTTGCGGATGGGGCTGGTCATCGGGCCGCCTCCATCGCCTGCCCTTGCGCGCCGCCGTGGCGCAGAACCTCCGGCTGGGCGAACCCGGCCAGGGCGAGTAGGAGCAGCGCGGGGAAGATCAGGGCCGGAAATACGTCCTGCCAATGGATTGCGGGAATGAAAGCCCTTGTACGGACTCCCGGTGGTACGCTATGGGCGTGTTTAGCCATTGCCGAATTCGTCCTTCGGTTAGTGGTTAGGCTGGGTAAGGAGGGTGCAAGCTCCGTGCCCAGCCGATTGCTTTCAGAAGCAACCTAAGCCATTATGGTGATACTGATTTATAAGATCAACCAAAAAGGCTTAGGTTTGACAAATTCCAAGCTATTGCCCGCCCAATGCCGGGCTGCGCGGGCCTTGATTGAATGGAGCCAGGAGCAGCTTTCCATTGCTGCCCAAGTCTCTCGCCACACTGTAAAAGATTTTGAGCGCGGCGTGCGGACCCCATACCCGAACAACCTTACGGCAATTCGCTCAGCCCTAGAAGCGGCGGGCGTTGACTTCATCCCTGAAAACGGCGGTGGCCCTGGCGTCCGAATAAAGAAAGCCATATCGAATGATTAATTCCCGACACGAAAAACCATCGAAAGGCAATCCATATCAACTAACAATCAAGCAGCACGTATTCCCGAAACGAATGATCGAACGGTTCTGTAATCCAACTTCCAAACTGGTGGATGTGATCAGAAAAAAAGAACCATGTAGATTATCTCTTGCTCCTCAGGCCGAAATATTTTGTGCTATGCGGAAATGGGATCAAAGAGCAGAAACACTTATTGGCAAGTCTATAGAAAACAGATTTAATGATTTAGTTGATAACATTATCAAAAACCCATTTTATACCATAAATGAAGAAGAAAATAAGACAATAAACTCATTTTATTCTCTTGTTATGGCGCGACAGGATTGCAAATATAAGCCACACAACGATGTAAAATCAGGATCAAAACAAAAAATAGGAGAGTATTTAAATAAGGATCTACAGGAGAGATTAGAGAGCCAATATATCTATTTTTATAGGGACACCGGCTTGCCGTCCAGAATGTTTAACGGATTAATGATACAAAAAAAGATAGCCCATTTCCAAATGCTTTATGAAAATCTTAAATGGCATATTGCTTACCTATCTTACGGGGAAATAGTTGTTCCTGAAATGATAGATTTTTTCTTTATACCCATAACGCCAAATATATTTTTAACACCACAGAAAGGAAGCAAAATACTCAGATGGCCCGATTGCTTGGCACTAAACTACTGCATAAATATTTTATGCCAAAGATCCACATATTTCTTTTCAAGAAACTTAAATGCGTGCTTTGGTTTTAATCTGTCAAAACCCTGGGTTTTCCATCCCTATCATTTACCAATATCAAAACCACTTAAAGCCTAATTTTTTCCAATCTTATCTGCCAATATCCCACCCTTTTGTCCTCTGAATAAATCGCGCTCTACCAGCCTGCGGCACAATCATCAGTTCCGTACCCCCCCACACCAGCGCATCCACGCGGTCAGGCGACTTCCCAATGCCTGGCCGCCATCCGCACATCTGATCTTCAAGGTCAGGGTATGTGCCCACATGATGCACCCTTCCCTGCTCATACAGGGCCATGACAGGTTCTGCCCGCACCAGTTTGCCCCGGCTGGCGTTTACCGTCTTGACCGGCACGTTACGGGCTTCTGCACGGATGGTGGCCTCTACCATCTCTCCCCCAAAATTGCGCTCCGCCAAGATCCTGTCGGCCTGGTGCTTACGGTAGGCCAACACAGCCATGCGTGCCCATCCCGCCGGGGTGTAGCGGCCTGACAGGTCCTCCAGCACGTAGCCCTGCCCATCATAGCCCAGCCCCACGACCACGATACCCGTTTCATCGGACTTGTCGTGGGATGAACCGGCTGGATCGATGGACACCACGATACGCTGAAACCGGCGATTATCAGGCCAGACACGCAGGGCGTCTATCATTTCTCGGGTCCAGAGCGATCCTTCCATGTCCTCCAGCAATTCGCCGTCTAGTTCCTGCCTGCCCATGGTGGTGCCGTCATATCGGGTCACCAGCGCGGAAAGGGCCTTGGGGCTGAGGTTTGCGGCATTGTCCAGCGTGCGTGACCGGGTGATGGCGGTTGTGGGGGCCTTGGCCAGTTCCCGTATCAGGGGCAAAGGCTTGGGCGTGGTGGAACATACGATACGCGGATCATCACCCAGCGGGCCTTTCAGACGTAGCGCGAATTGCAGCATGTCCCAGGTGTATTCCGTCCGGTCCCATGCAACGATTTCGTCACACCATGCCCCGTCCAGGTTGGCGCCACGCAGGCGCTCGGGTTCCTCAGCCGAAAACAGGTAGCAGATGGCCCCGTTCGGATAAACGAGACGCTGTGTGGAAGGCTCGTAGGACGGCATGCAGCCGGGTGAGGATATGGCCAGCATGCCGCTGCCCGGCCCCTCGATCTGAACGCGGCGCAGGGCATTGGCGGTCGGACCGATGATGGCCATTGACTTGCGCCTGCCGCTCTCGATTTCTCCCCGCACCCATTCCGCTGCAGAGCGTGTCTTGCCGCTACCGCGCCCCCCCAGCAGCAGCCAGACAAACCAGCCACCTTCCGGGGCCAACTGATCGGGACGTGCCCAGAAAGGCCACACGTAGCGTATGGCCTCCAGTTCGGTAGTGGACAGGCTGCCAAGGATCTTCCGGCGCTCATCTGATCCGAGGGATGCCAGGCGGGCCGCGAGGGATTCCTTGTCGGTTACAGCGTCCATGCATCCTTCCTCCGCTCGACCTCAGACATGATTTCCTTCTTGAGTGGGACAATGGCGTCCCGGTCCTGCTGCTTGAGACGGGAAGCTGGCGATATGACCAGCTTTGACGGGCGTACGACCTCAAGCACGATACCCTGCCGGGTCAGGTTATCCACCCATCTTGCCGCCATCTGTTCGGCAGACAGAGCTGGAGCGGTATTCATCGGGGTCAGGGTGTGAAATTGGCGGGGGTCCATGTTCTGAACCCGCGTAAAAAACGCTTCGGCTTCCTCGTAAGCCTTCTGCCTGATCTGTTCGGCCTGGCGGCGATCGGAAAGGTCAGAATTGATCATGACTTTGTAGGAGTGGAGTGCGCCAGTCAGCTTTCCCCACGCACCGTCTATCGCCTGCCATGGGGAGTTTGGCCTGCGCCGGGCTTCCTGATAGGCGATGCGCACGCGATCCTCAATGGGCAGTCCGGCATTCGTCTCGGTCACTTCTTGTCTCCATATTTCTGGGCCATGCGGGCGATGGCACGTTCGTTGATCGCACGTGCTCGTTCGGCAGCCTGTTCCTGCTTCAACTCGCTCCAGCGGCGGTCCACTTCCTTCTTGGAGGCCGTGCGGGCATCGAAAGCCGGGAACGCGCCGGGATAACGGGTCCGCAACTGTGCTACTGCTGCTTGCGGCGGCAGGCTGGTGTCCGCCACCTTGAGTAAATCCATATCGGTCAGGCCCGCGCTGTTTGCGGCCTGTTCGAGTGTGTTGGTCATTGTTTGTCCTTTTTTGGAAAAATCAGGGCGCTGTGTTGGGTCAGCGCCCGATTGCACGTCCCGGCACCTGCACGTGCCGAACGCCATCAGCGGCGGTCCCTGTTGCTTTAAATTCCTGGCGCTGTTTTTTTTCGTTGGCCGCATCAATATGCGGCATGACCGCCTCGCCCACCTTCTTGCCGTCCATCGTGATCTGGATTGGCGTATTGGTCCCGAACATCCCGCCGCTATGGGCGCCCAGCCAGGCATCCAGCTTTCGCAGGGTCTCATTGTTCTGCTCAAGGTGGGCCTGCATCTTGTCCACCATCGGGGAAAGCAGGTCCCATGCACCAATGCCCAGGGCAACCGGCATAAACCGGCTCCCTGCCCCCTGCGCTACCCGCCCGGCTACGGCACCGGCCCCTTCCGGCGCGTATTTGAGCAGGGTTCTTCCTGTCCATTTCAGAAGAGCCGAGGCGGCCGCCGCGAACGTAAGGTCTGTGGCCGCCGTAGAAAGAGGCTGGGCCACGTTCGGATGGCGCTGGGCTTCCTTGCTGGCGAAGTTGAGCGTGCTGGTCAGCAGGCCAAGGGCCGTAAGCCCACGCGGCACGCTGATGGCACCGGCGACGCCGCCTGGCGCGTCGGGATTGGTCGCGGGGTCCATTACCCCGGACAGGAATATTCGGCTGATTGCCATGTTTTCCTCGTGGTTCAGGCAGCGGCCAGCACGGCCGCCACCGCTTTTGCAGTCCATTTGCCCCCACGTGGGGTTCGGACTGATCGCCGATCCAGTTCAGCCGCGATTTGTCGCTGGCTCATCCCCTGATCGTGCAATTCTGTTACCAGCGGACGCACCGATGCACGGAACGCCGCCGTTTTCTGCTGGAGGGCCTCGGTCCCGGCCTTCCCGTTTACCATCGGGCCGCCCCGATAGCCGCCTAGCTTGACGCCGCGGGCCTTGGCTGCTGCCAGGGCCTCTTTCGTGCGCTGGGATATGGCTTCGCGCTCCTGCTGGGCCACAAGGGCCATGATCCCGATGGTCATCTGATTGGCTCCCGGCATGTCCGCTGCCACAAAGCTGATACCGGCGTCTTTCAGGCCGATCAGGAACGCCGCGTTACGGGAAAGCCGGTCGATCTTGGCAATCACCAGCGTGGCACCAGTCAGACGGCACTCATTCATGGCCCGCTCAAGCTGAGGCCGGTCATCATTCTTGCCGGTCTCGATCTCGGTGAACTCGGCCAGCAGTTCCCAGTCACCACCGTTGAGGAATTGCCGCACGGAATGCTGCTGGGCCTCAATCCCCAGCCCGGATTTTCCTTGTTTTTCAGTGCTTACTCGGTAGTAAGCCACGAATTTTCCGTGCATGTGCAATTCCTGACGACGAAGGTTGTCAGATATTGCTACGGTTCCGAATTCGGGTTTGCAAGTCCTTTTTTGTCCCCGATTTCCTCCACGTCTTTTGCCTCGATCACTGCTGGACGCTTCGCCAACGGATCGAGCATCCGAAGCAAACGGTCCAGCATATCGGTGTGTGAAACCTCCTGCTGACCATCCTTCGGTGTCGCGTCAGCCGTGACCTTCATCGACAGTCTTGGGCGGCAGTAAGGCAAGGCCGCCTGATAGGCTTTTACCCGCAGATCGACCGGCGTTTCCGGGTTGTCCGCAATTTCCAGCAGGCTCAATAGCGGATCGCGCCCGGTTTCCATGATTTCCACGATGTTCTGTTTCGCTATCTGTTGCGCCTTCTTTGGTCGCGTGCTGTGCCAGTCTTTTCCAGCCTTTCGGCCTGCCCCTGGACGCTTCCCACCGGAGCCACTCGATGTTCCGGGCATAGATCGCTCCTACGCGCGTGCCTGATCCTCGGTTTTCACGCCCGCGACGGCCGCAGATGCCAAAATGCTCTCGCGTGCCGTGCGCGTTGCCGCTGATCGCCTCGCGCCTGATTTGATTAAAAGTTAGTCTGGCCTGTTCTCGACCCTCAAAAAGAAAGGGCCTCAAGACGATTGAGACCCCTCTTTCTGCACGGATGCCGCACGGAACCCGCATGGGTGAGTGACCCGCACGCACGGGTCATCTCCCCTTAAGGGTTCCGAGATCCATGCGTGCACGGATTTGCACGGAAGATGCACGGATCACCCTTCATTCGTCCTGTTCAATCCATTCGACATTTGAGGGCTTTCCTTCCGGCGTTTTTATCCCCTGCGCCGTTGCACGATTTGCCCGGCGAAATGTCCCGATGCCAAAACCAGCACAGAACAGTTCATCCAGCACCTTGCGCTGCCCCTCGGCTGTCGTGATGCCATTATCCATCAGCAACCGACGCACAGAACGGGCATCCTTCGATAGTTTCGGACTCCACGGGCCTGATGGGCTTCCCTGCGCCAATCCGGCCTGTATGATCTCCATCTGCTCCACAGAGACGCTATCGTGCGGCGGTGTCCACGGCTTCATGACGGCCACACGATCCCCATTCGCCAGTTCATAAGACTGACGCTCAAACCATTCCTCCTTGCCGATAGGTGCGGCGTTGATCTTCGCCCCGTCCACGCGGGAAAAGAACCGCCTATGGTCAGCCTTGAGGCCGAAATTCGATGCCTCCGCGTCCGACATGACATTGACCGTCAGCACGATACGGGCAGCACCCACCACGGCGGAGGCTCCACGCGCTACGTCGGGATCGCCCGGCGCGGCTGCCACGCCCTTGCGTGTGTGATGCAGCAGGACAACGGCCATATCATACCGGATCGCCAGTGACCGGAAATGGGCCATGACTTTCCGGACGGCGGTGTTGTCGTTTTCCTCGGCCTCATGCAATTCGACCAGCGGGTCGAGCATCAGCACGTCCGGCCTGCGCTGCTTTATCTCCCGCTCCATCTGCATCATGGCGGGAGTGTCATACATCTCCTTGCTGTCCTTGTTCTGCTCCAGCAGGGTGCCGATGGTCTCCGTGCCGATGCGGGTGACGTAGCCATTAAGGTCTGCCGGACGCTTGCCCATGAACCGCAAGGCAGCCGAGAACCGGCGGCGCTGTTCGTCCCGGTCATCCTCGACATTGTAGGTCATGACCTTCATGCGCCGGTCGGGGACCAGGCGGCCATATTCTTCCCCCAGAGCCAGGGAAGCCGCCCACCCCACCATCAGGCTTGATTTGCCCGACGCCGGGGCGCCCACAACTACCGTGACAGCGCCACGCAGGAGGAAGCCGGATGCCACCCACGGACGGGGCGGTATGTCGGTTTCCTCCCAGTCCTGATCGTCAATCACAAGCGGGATGACAGGCTCTTGATACTGGGCCTGCTGCCGGGCGGTCTGGGCTTCTGCTACGTGGTGCCGGACAATTTCTCCGATTTCATTCATCCACCCACCCTTGCCCGTAGCGCGGAAGCTATGGTCTTTTCGACTTCACCAGCGGCCAGCCCGGCAGCCAGTCCAGCGGAGGCCATCACAGAAGCGATTTCCCCCGGCGTAAGGTGGCCATCAGGGACGAACCGGGCGAGCGCGAAGGTTTCCGCGTTCAAGGTCTGGTTGCGTGTCCCTTCGCCTGCCGTAGCCACCTGCCGGGCGGCAGAGCGCATGGCGGCCTGCACATAGCGGTCTGCCTTCTCGATGCCGCGCTCAAGCTTGGCCAGATCAGCCTTTGGCGGTGGTGCAGGGGTCGCCTGCTCTACCAGCCATGCAGGCCATAACGTCAGGGGCGCTTTATCCACGACTTCCAGCCCGGTTGCGGGCCACCAGATGATGTATCCCCCCTCCGCGCGCACATCGATGCCAGGCGCGATCCTGCCCGCACTGTTCCGCATTCCTTCCCGGTGCCAGAACAGACAATGCAAGCCTCCTGATCGGGTCCGGTGTGTGCGCGTTCTGGGGATGTTGGTGCAATGCGCTTCGTGCCATTCCTCGGCGGCGGCCTTGTGCAGATCAATGTCCAGCACGTCAATGCAACGGCCATGGCCATCATATCCCGCAAGCCCGGTGGCAACGCCGATCAGTGACCCGGGATGCTGCGCCCACAGGAATTCTACCTGTAGCGGGTCGCGTGTGGCGTCCTTGAAGCCGTGCGGACAGGCGGGAGCCTTATCCTCTTTGCAGGGGAATACGGGCAGGCCCGCTTGAGCAAGCTGGTAGGCATGCTCAAGCGCCTTGATGGGTGGAGCGGCTCCGGTCATGGATGGGCCTCCGTCACGGTTTGTAAGGCCGCAGCGCAACCTACTGCCTGCTGCATGAGAGCTACCACACCACCCATGCCATGCCGCTCATGGGCCACGGTCATCATGTAGGTCAGCATGACGGCTTCAGATGAACCACCCTTCGGATCGGGACCGCCCGGCGACAGGCCAGCCATTGCCCGTTCCAGTCGATCGAGCGCATCGCGGTAGATGGCACATCCCATTTCGGACAGATCGCCGGTCTTGTCGTGGCTTGCGCTCATTGCTCTTGTTCCTCAAGCCAGCGGCGCAGCGTTTCCGGGCGGGCGCATATCGTCTTTCCGATTTTGATACAAGGAAGCCCGGCATGCTCATTCCAATGATAGACTTGCCGCCGCGTGACCCCGAGAAACTGAGCAATAGCCCCTGCACCCGTCAGGATTTCAGGTGGTTTCATGTCGTGTTCCATGTCGCGCCTTATGTTGCGGGCGTGTCGCACGGAACCGCGCGAAAGCCACGTAAAGCCTTGGTTTTTGGCGAAAAACTGCGGAATCTTCGGCAATATAATAATGCCGAAAAAAACAACGTAACTTGTTGTTTTTAGGCGATGTTTATCACTTCGCCAGCAAGATAGCCCTGCTGAATGACGGGCTGGAGAACTGCGGGAAAATTGGCGATTGCCATGTTTATATCCTTGATGTCAGAAATTCGCCCCGGCATCAGCAGGCAGCGTTGCACGCATCGGCGGCAGTATTATTTGAGGTTAGCGGGGCGGCCAGCGCAGACCGAGGGCAGCGGCATTTGCCGCCACGTCTTTCGCATCCGCCGTTACCGCGTTGAACGGTGCAGGGTCTCCGGCCTTGGGCGCGGGCGTCGTCTTGGTCGTGCCCGTCTCGGTCCCCGGCCTGGACGGTTCGGAAAACAGATATCCACGACTTTCCTTGGCGGCTTCCATCACCGCATCGAGGCCTTCGACCTGACCGTTCTCGCCCATCTTGACGGTGCCCAGGTCGATCAGCTTGACCACATCCTCGGGGTTGACGGCACCCAGGCGGACGGCGGCGGCCTTGGCCTCGGCGCGAATGACGGCGGCGTTCGCCTTTTCCGTCGCCCCCTTGGTCGCAGCTTCGGCGTCGGCCTTGGCCTGCTCGACGGCAGCATTCGCATCAGCCAGGGCCTTTTCGCCGTCAACCTTCTGCTTGTCGAACTGTGCCTTGAGGCCGTCACGAGACTTGATTGCCTCATCGCGCTCACCGCGAATGGTGTCGCGTTCAGCGCGTGCGGATTTCAGTTCACTGCGTACCGTCACAAGATCGGCGCGTGCCTTTTCGAGTTCCCGCACCGTGTTGGGATCGATTGCGGGCGACGTATTTTCGGTCATCTGACCCTCTGTTGTGTGAATGATCCGGCATCAGCCGGGGGAACGTCAGGCCGTGACCTGACGCGTTTCTGTGCGCCCGGCCGCGCCCGCCTGGCGGTCGGCCTTGGCTGCATTCGCGGCATCCTGTCGCTTGGCGACCAGAGCAGGGTTGGACAGTTCAGCCAAAACCCTGCCCCATTCCTCCTGCGGGCTGGCTGCCCCGACTTTGGCGGCATAGATGTTGCAGGCGGTCTCATTGGACATGAATCCACCAGCTACAGCCGTCGCCAGCCCCTGCGCCAACTGGAGAAGTTCAGGGTCCGTGCTGGGGAAGTAGGGCGGCCATTGGAGTGCCAGACCGGCATCAGACAGATTGACGTAATCCTTGCCACCAATCCGAATGCCGCCAGCCACTACGCTGGAAAACCGGCAGACCATACGATACAGCGACAATAGGCCGTATTCGCCGTAGGACAGGCGCAGGCGGTCGGCCAGCCATACCAACGATTGGCACATCATCTCCATGGCGCGGCCGGACTGCGCGGCGCTGATTTTGTCTGCGCTGGCCCGGTTGCCGTGGATCTGTTCCATCACGATGGCGCGCAATTCCTTGTATTGCGCCAGCATCGCGCCGGATGCGTCACCGTTGATTTCCAACATCTTGGCGTCGCCATCCATTGGCAGGATCAGGGCCGATGATGCGCCACCGGTTGTGCCGCTATCGCCGTCCGCTCCTGCTGGATCGCCAGCCCCAGCCTTAATCACCAGCTTGGGGTCAGAACTGTATTTCAGACCACGCCCAGATTGCGACAGCAGGTAATCGCACTCGATGACCGTATCAATCGCGCGTTCGAAGGTGCATGGTCCGTCCACAATGCCCGGCTGCGCCAGATTAGCCATCCATATCCACGGGACAAATCCAAGCCCGTGCTGGGTGGTGCGTGCGGTGTCAATCCGGGCGGGCATCCCGTCACCTACGCGGGTTGGAACGTAAACCTGGCAGGCGGTTTTATCCCACTCACGGCGCCACCAGAATATGGTGGCTCTGTCATCATCGGGGATGGGCCAGCCATTCGCGGCCAGATCGGCCCCTTTGACCTTGTAACACTCAACTACGCTGATCAGGTTGTTTGCAGCATCCCACGCGGGCGTGAGAAACCGGGTATCGTGCATTGACACGCAGGGTGCGCGGTCCACAACCTCGACCAGCAACGCCGACGACCCGACAGAGCCAGCGATAACCGCCTCGATCATAACCGCAGGCAACGCGCATTCCCGGTCAATGTCGGCCATAACAACCGCAACGTCCGGGGCATCTGCGGTCAGGGACGGCCAGTGGCATTCACCAAACACCAGAGACGCACTCTCATCCACCACCGTCGCGCACATGTTCGTGCGAACAGACGGCCTGCGCTGGCTTAGCGGGATATATTCCCCTGCTCCGTTATATTCGCTGCTGAACGGATTCGGGATTGCGTCGTATTGTGTGCAATCCCGAACTTTCATCAGCGCAGTCAGGTTATTTGCACGCGCCGGAAGGTCATTGTCCTGCGGATAGGTTTTTTTTAGCTGCTTCCAGTCCATGCGACCCCGTGGCCGCTATCGGCCCAGATTGAAACGTGTTGGCGCGAAACGCGCAGGCGCGGCAGGCGGAGGCCCCAACATAAGATCGGTCAGTGCCCAGACCAGCGCATCGGCCCTGTCTGGTGATCGCGCGCCCTCAAACCCAGACATGGAAAACTGGCATAACTGATCTTCAAGATCAGGGAATCTGCCATGGTGAATGACTTTCCCCTGCTCATAAAGGGCGGCCACGGGTTCAGCCCGTGCGAACTTTCCGCGTGAGGCCGTGACCAAGGTGACGGGAGCCGTGGCGCGTGCCGACCTAATCGTGCTTTCAACCATCGCACCGCCAAAATTCTTTTCAGCCACAATACGATCACCGCGCCACAGGTCCAGCGCATCCAGCGCGACCTTGGCCCAGCCAGCGGGACCGGTGCGGCATGACAGGTCCGCCAGCACATGCCCGATACCGTCAACATCAACCCCGCACACCGAAATACCTATCTCATCCGAACGATAATCTTCCGGCCCCGAACATCCCGATGGATCAACCGCCACCACAATCCGCCGCATGCGCGACATCACATCAGCACGGTTGGCGTCCGTTATCGCCGCCTCACGCCGGATGCGATCCAGCGTCCACAACGCGCCTTCGATCGCGGTCTGGTAATTGCCAAACAGGAACCGCTGGCGCTCTTTCTCCGGCAGGCTTTCCAACTGCTTCAGGTATTCCGGCGACAGATTTTCACGATTACTGTCTGGATTGATCTGCATTGTCGCGTAGTCAGCAGGATCAGGAATCGGCTCACCGGATTTCGGTTCGACATGGCGTTCAAACAGACTGTAGAGCCAGTGCGAAGTCGTCGGCGGGTTGGCGTCGATATACTCTTTGACGTTTAGTGACGATTTCTGCGCCAGACGCGTCAGGAGCATATTCCGCGCGCCATAACTGATCTGGCTGGCTTCGTTTAGATAGACCGTAGCAAACTCAAGACCAAGAATTTTCTCTGTGCGCTCGGAACTGTCCAGACCATGGAACAGGATTTCAGATCCGTTCGGCAGGGTTACAAACCAGTCCGTGCGGTTCAGGTTATACGGCACACCGGGGAAGCACAGCCGCATCACCTTGGGGAAGGTATCACCGATGATGGAGTGTTTCAGGGCATTGAACCGGTGACGGAAAATTCCGTGACGCGTTCCTGGTGCCTTGGCGGCCCGAATGACCAACGCCCGGATCAGAAGAAATGTTTTACCCGATCGCGACCCGCCGCGCAGCAGGACATGTGCCGCCGGGGAACCCAGCAGCCGGTTTGCCTCCTGCTGGGCTGGATTGAGTTTGGCGACCATTACAGCGCGTCGTCATCTTTCGTGATGTTCATGGTGATGTTGCCGGTTGTTTCCAACTTGTCTTTGAACATACCGAGGTGCCGACCGATCTGCGTCAGTGCCCCCAACTTATCCCACGACTTCACCTTGGCGACCTTCTCGACTTCACCCGGAGAACCCGGAACTGCGCGCAATATGACTTCAATCGACGCCACCGATGCAGAGACCGCCGGGTCCATATCAGCAGGGCTTTTTAGTTCACCATCATCTCCAAAGATGTTTCGGATATCGCTGAAACCAAGCTTTGCCAACTCCTGAAGAACCCGATCCTGCGTGATCTCGGTCCGCTTGGACCGTTCTAACTGCGCTTCCGCAATCGCAGCCTGGATATCTGGTTTTGTCAGGTTTTCATGACCGATTTGAACCGCGGTCTTTTTGCTGTATCCGGCACGGATTGCCGCCTGCGTGGCGTTCAGATCGACAAGATATTCCTCGACGAACCGCGCCTGTTTTGGCGTCAGGTTCGCCATTGGCAATTTCCCTTGTTTAAGGTTGCACTCCCCGCCTTATCCCCCGTTACTTGCGGGCTGACAGGATTTGCCCATGCCGGTCGGCAATGAAATTAACGGGCTCCGACCGGTTAGGGAGGCTGGGATATCGGCTCCGTGCCAGAACCGTAAGGTTATCAGCCGCCCGAAACCAACATGGGATAATGATGCGCGCACACGAAAAACCACCATCTGTGATGGCGGAAGATTGCGTTCCGATGTGGCGCATTTATTCCATGGTATATCGAATAATGCATGTTACTGGAAAAAGTACAAGTGTTATTTTATGCACCACAGATCGACCAGTTTATCCAGACCGTGACAGATCGTTTTGCCGCGCATTCCCACGCGCTCATCCTCCCCGCAGACGGCCACGATTGCACGTCGCTGCGCTGCCGACAGCACCTTCAGCGCCTCAGATACCAATTCACGCGCATAGCAGGAATTTTCCTGCCCATTCAGATCGCCACCGCATTCAATTTCCTGCGTATCATAGGTTTGCGTGACACGCGCCCGGCGCGCAGATCGCAGCCACGCACGACGGAACCGCAGGCCAGCAGCGTACTGCTTCGGCGTCAGCGTCCCATTGGGGCGGTTATAGAACCTGTCCAGCGCACATTCATCCGAAACCCGGCGCACTGATTGCAGTTGTCCACCCGATCCCGCAATCGCAATCGCGTGTTGCACGATTTTCCGACGCAGGGATGCTGGCCCATCCGCGCCCGGGTCTGGTGCTGTCCCGGCTGCGATTTCCCGGCACAGACGATTGTAGCGCCGATCCGATTTCAGTATTCGGGCCACACGATCAAGTTCGGCAGTTGCCATTATTCCCCAACCTCCTCATAGCTGCCCGTGCGTTTTTCATGGCTCTGCGGTCTCCGGGCGTTGCGGCAGAGAAATATATGGCCCCGTTATTATGGACCCACCGGAGGTGGCCACCGCGTGAGACGGATACGACCCAGCCCCTTGCCTGCATTTCCTGCTGGAAACGTCGTTGTGCGCGTGGGATCATGCCCATTCCGATACCCCATACCACCAGACCAGCACCCACGAAATGGCGGATACGGGGACGGCGACCAGAAGGAAAAGCCCCCATATCAGGGCGATTTTCAGCGTGTCAGTCATTTCGCATGGCCACCCAGCACACCGCAGAAATCGGCGGGATCGTAAGTAGGAATAAGGCTAAAGAGCGCCAGAAATTCCTTATTTCAGACATACCGCAATATAACCACAAAACCCGATACATGTACAGTAAAAACGTACATAACCACCCGCTGCCGCGTGGTGGTATTTTGCGGCACCGCCATCCTTCATGCGGGTGCGCGCACAAGAAAACGGCTGCTCCCACGGATAAATACTGATACCGTGAAATGGATGATTCAATTCGTCATAACATGATGTAGGACAGATACATGAAAAATAAACTAATTATCGTCATCGCGATTCTGTTGATAATAATCATTTTCCTTGTTTCATTTATACTTCCATCCACCATAACCTCAGATATAGGCGACCACGCCACATGGAGCGCGTCCATACTCTCATTTTTCACAGCGATAACTACTGTTGTTATTGGATTCTACGCCTATAAAATTTCGAAAGAACAGAATAAATCTTCTCAAATATCATATATGTCTGAAATACTCCGATCCTTATCCGACCAATGCAATGAAGCAATCAAACTGGCACACAAAAAAACAATCGAACCCGACGAAGCAGAAAAATACCCGAACATTGAGAAATGTTTATCAAATATTTCCACAGCAATCGTAAAGGCAAAAGAGATAATAAAACATCTGCATCCCAATGATTTGGATTTGTACAAAAACATGTTTTATTCGATGATAGATTCATCTGTCTCTACCGAAATTATGGAGAAAAATATCCTTAATGCATCCCAAATTCCGCTAATAGCTACCATCTCCAAGCAGTATGACGACATACGGTTTATGGTTGAACCACCGACCGGCAAGTAGGCTCAATTCCTCCCCTGACGCCATAAGGCGGGAACGTCAGATGTGACGGTCCCGCTAGCGATCGCCGATCATGCGCCCTCCGCCACCGACCAGTAACCACCAACAAACTTGATTTTTCCGGCCTTGCGCATCTTCTGGAAAATACGGTCAACGAAGCGGTGTGCAACTACGCCCATCACCCCATTCCGGCGCGCCTTTTCTTCCATTTCGCATGCCGTAAACGGCTCTTTCTGGCGCAAGATATACCCCGTGAACCATTCCACGATTTCAGGATCAATCCCCTTACCTTCAACGATCATGGCCATGTCCCCACGATCATCCACGCAATACTGACCGCCAAACCTACGGCTATGATGGCCGCCCCGATCGTATCGACAATCGAAGCAATGGCCTCCCATTTGCTCATCGCCCTACCCTACCCCGCATTGCCCACAACCCAAAATCTCCAACTTGCACGCAGGAGCCGTTTTCCGTCCCGCTGGTGATTTACCCCTACCATCGGTGCTGATGGTCATTTCATCGCACTCAGCGGCAAACCTCGACGGCCTCAAGGGCATATTCGTATCGCCACCACGGTTCAGATTGCGGGGAACGAACAGAAGCGACGCCCATTCCCGTCATGCCCGCGTGATGCGCTGTTTTTCATCTTCGCTGATTTTAACACAGAAAAATCAGCATTGGCACCTGTTTTTAACCCCCATCCACGCCATGACGCGGGAAAAATTCGTCAACGATCGGGAGGTTTTGGGGGGCGTATTTTTCCACCGCGCTGCGTGCCATCCGCGCAAAATCCGCCTGCATCGGGCTGTGCGACGCATCCCGGAGCGATCGCCGCAGGCATTCCGGGTCGCCCCAGAGCGCGTTGCTGGCCGGCTCACGCCCCGGCTGCCCGGTGATGTCCTCGTAGGCCGCAGGGGACTGCTGGCGGATCAGGCTCAACGCACGGTCGCGACGGAACGCGGTTTCGGCGGCCTCGATTGTCGTTTCGTCCGCCTGCGCCCAACGGGCCATTTCCCCACGGTCGAAATATCGGCGCCACTGGAGGTCATCTCCCTCCAGGGGTTTTGCAGCCCCACGTCCAGAGATTTGCGCCAGCTTCCCGTCGCGTCGGTTGCGCTGGAACGCGCTCCAGTGTTCGCCCAACAGCTTCCGCAGGACGGCGTATGGCGGCCACCATTCGCAGGATTCTGCGACGAATTGCAGTGACGCAGTGGTGAACGCCGCCCGAGGGTAATCCCGGATCAGCATTTCGGCGTAAAGGGCCATCTGGTCCCGACCGCAATCCTCGGACCGGCGACTGACCAGTGCGGCCAGCTTCCGCAGCCACGCGGCGATATGCTGGGCATGCTCGGGAGCCTCGGCGCTCCGCAGATCAGATATTTGGTTCAAATTCCCTGCCTCCGGCAATCCTCTTCCGCCGCTGCGTCAAGGTCGATTTCATCAAGCCGCCAGTCGCGGGCCATGGCGTCGAGCTTCGACCCCGTGCGATTTCGAATTGCGCCTTCGATCCATGGGATGGCCTCGATAGGACGGGCCTGCGAACATTCGAACAGGATGGCGCTGAGCAATTGGGCATTGTCCTTCGTGGCCTTGAGCCACTTACCCATCAACCGCCGGGCAGCGGGTTGCGTTTTGCCGGTCATGCTCACCAGAGCATCCAGGCCCTGCCGGAACAGAACCGTCCGGGCATCTGGTGCCAAGGGAACCACATTCCCGGGCCCGAGCAGATCAGGTGCAACCTCAGCGACTGCATGCGACGACGGCGCAGCCGGTGTCACGAACGAAGTGAGTGTATTTTCTGAACGTAGTGAAGAAGGTGATGGTGATGGTGACGCGCGCGGGCGTGACGCGCACGTAGGATCGTCTTTGCATGAAGTTTGCATACTGCTTTGCTCATCCAAACGTGATGCATTTGCATATGCATTTGCATCTCTATTGGATGTTTCTTTGCGCCATCTTGCATTTGCAGCATCGATGCGTTTGGATCTCTTTTCATCAGCAAAAGCACGCTCTGCATCCGCTCTCTTTTGGTGCAAAAGACCATCATTTTCCTTATGAAAATAACGCTTTAGGACGGGCCATATGGATTTGTCCCACACCTTACGATCGGCCCTGGCAATAGAAGATAATTCATCAGCGTCATCAGGTAATGGGCCTTGCCTCCAATACTCCATCATCAGCAAGAAATATGCGCCGTGCTGAATGGTAGAAAGTCGCATCGTATCGGCAAGATAATCCCCAATATAAACAGGCATCCAAAGGTCGGTTTTTGAGCGCTTACTCATGCCGCCACCTCATCCACATTCGCGCGAATGACATCGAATTTATAGACCCAGACCCATGGGTTTGCGCATACGGATTTTGTCTCATGCTCTCCGTACAGGTCAGTCCAGATATGGTCCAAGAAAGCCTGCCGCGCCGATGATAACGTAGGTCGTTCAGAACCTCGTCCGGACCACAGCATGTGGCGACCGAATGATTCACCCTTAACCCCTTCCGCCCGTGCATCATCCTCGGAAATATCCTGCAACCGTTGCGCACAGATGTTGGTGACGCGCAGGGTCACGCGGCTAGCCCAGCGGGGCATATGGATAGAGGGATTCTGAATCCATATTGCATACGGATCTGGGGCCGCAAATGCACCATTCCGCAACCCTTCTGGCCCATATGTACGGTTTCCAACATTGGGTGGGTTTCCGTCTGCCGCATAGAAAACAGGATCACCCCGACGATACGCCAAAGGCGGCGCAGGTATTTCACACCCTCCTGGGGTTGACCCGTAGCTATAGTGTTCCGCAATCCAAAATGTCTCACGCACCCACAGAAGATCGCCAACGCTGTATGGTGCATCAACCATCACACCAACAGATTCATATTCTCCATGAAACCATACCTGATGATCGAAGAAAGCCTTATCGGGTCGGCATATGTTGTGATGTGGAAATCTCTTGTTAGGACTGATAACCCGCCGCGTCTGCGTCTTTCGGCCGTCCAGAAGAGCGCGCACCATTTCAGAACCGAACAGGATTGGTAATTTCTTGCTCATGCCGCCACCTCAGTAATCGTAACAACGGTCCGCTGCTCACACAGGCGGCATTTCACGGATCTGACCTCAAGGGTCATATGCTTGGGGGCATCATCAACAACAAAACCAAGTCCGCGCTTGTTCTTCACGCGCTGTCGTGCGCCCGGCGTGCGGACGTTCAGAAGACGCGGCGTCGTCAGGGCATCCACCAGGAACTTCGCGCCCCCATACAGGCCGTCTTTATCGGGCGTGCCAGCCGAATGGCGCTCGATCAGCACATGCGCGCGCTGGAAAGGCTCTGACGGCCGCAGGTGAAGCGCTGCATCTGCAACCGCCCGCGCCATCTTCCGACGCATGCCTGTGAGCGCAAAACGGCTCTGTCCGATGCTGTGATTCAGCAACGGGAATGGCTTGGGGAGGGTAAATCGTATCATGCTGCCATCATCCCCGGAAACGGACACACCCGATCGCCCGGCCCCAACGCCTCATAGCGCAGGCCGGTCAGGCGACCTCTGATCCAATCGTTATTTTCAGTTCTCAGCCACTCGCGCGCCTCACGCTCAGACCGAACGTTGTAGATCCCCACGAAATATGTGCCGTCCCGGTCCACGCCAGATACGCGGGTCCATGTGCGGTCAGACATTTTCAGCCTCCCGTATTTTCTTGGATTTCGACGAACGCGCCGATGAATTCTTGGATGAAGGCCGCTGCGGCTTGCGGGACGATTGCATTGCCTGCACCCCGCAGGAGGCCCACGCGGCTGGGAAACCCATCAACCAAAGGGAAAATTCCGGGTTCAACTGGCCGGAACTTACCGTCCCGGCATCCGATCCAGTCAGCACCTGACCAGAAGCTGTGATGCGGATCGGCTGGTCCGCCTTCCACACCTCGCGACCTAGCAGGCTGTTCGTCGGCACATTCGGACACTCCCTGCCGTCTTTGTGGTCCCGCGTTGTCGGTGTCGGCCAGCCTGTCAGAGACGCTGCGCCGGGAAGCCGGTCTGATCCCTGCCCCGGCCCTCCCTTCGGGCCGTCCTGAGAGCATGGGGTAGGCCAACCCGTCAGGCTGGCGATGTGATTGAGCGACACAGTCGCCTTCGACCCATCCGGTCTGCGTCCGGTCGGACTGGCATCCTTCGCCATCTGAGATCCGTCCGCATTGCCCTTTGTGGGCGTCGGCCAGCCTGAAAGCTGCGCATCCCTCACCAGACATGCACATCCGTGCTTCGTCCCGTGCTTGGCTTTCTGACCTTGAGATCGTCCTGTCGTATCGTGCGCTTGAGGCGTCGTCCAACCGGACCGCCCCGAAGAACAGTCTTTTGCGGATATGCGGCGCGCCGACGCTACAAGCTGGCAATACTGCCGCCCCGCAGGTGTAACCTTCTCGCTCCAGCGCATCGAATAGATCATCGAGCCATCCGTGCCTAATCGCCGCTTCAACCTGTTCCCCAAGCAAAATTGGAGGTTTGCACTCGCGGACGAGATCAAGCCAGACTGGCGCAAGGTGCCGTTCGTCGTCGTTTCCGCGCTGCTGTCCAGCGACAGAGAATGGCTGACACGGCGGCGATCCTGTCCAGCATGGCAGGCGCTCGTATCCTGCGAGGCGCAGGGCGAGCGGCCATCCGCCAATACCTGCAAAGAAATGACATTGGTCGAATTCGCGCACATCTCCGGCGTGAACATCTCGAATTGACCTGGTATCGACGTGCCCGGCTGGCAGATGATGTCTGGCGCCGAGTTCGTGCAGCCACGCTGCTGTGGGTTTGTCCCACTCGTTGTAGTAGACGCGCATGGCATTAAACATCATCCATCAGGTAATATTCACGCGGCGGCTGAAAAACCTTGACGCCAGCCGCGCGCAATACTGCGGGAGTGTATCCCTGTGCTGTATGGGCATTTCGCTGTTTGCTAAGGGCCGATCTTGAAATGCCAACCCGGTCTGCGAAAGCCTGCGCTGTCCCCGCTTTGTTGATCGCTTGGGAAACTATCCGATGCACATCAATGTCGGTGAGGGTGTTTCGGCTCATTCCCCGGCCTCCCGCTTCAGTTCATTGGCCCGACGCTCCAGGCGGTCGGCCCGTTCGCTCAAATATTCAGCCCATCGACGCAAGGAGGTTGCGCGCCGGAGTGAGCGGACCGCTCGCCATCGAGTGATGGCGGCACGTCTAAGGAGGATGTATCTCCCCATGTGTCGTCCCATTCATTGCTTAGGGCGCGGTAGATGGCGGCCTGATGTTCGGCCTGCCGTTCTGCACGCGCCATGTGTTTGCGGTATGACTTCTGGACGGTCAGGAACACATGCGCCGGTATGACGTGCCATTCCCCGTACCAGAGCCGCTTGACCTGCCCGGCGGTCAGACCGGTATGCAGCGACAGGCGGCTGAAAACTTCTTTCAAAGCGGCACGCGCGCCGAAAGTCCCGGCGATCGCGTGAAGATTCGCCTGAACATTGGTCGCGATCGCTTCAGGCGTGTTCATTTTCACCCTTTCTGCTCTCACGGAAAATTTTTCTTTCTGTGCGGACAAAGTTTTCTCCATCTTCCGAACAGCGACGAACGGAACCGGAGAAAACCAGTATGGAGAAACCACCAATCGAATCCGCTGATGGCCTATGCGAACAACCATTCGCCCCGACGATCCCGTGGATGCTCCGAACCCTGGCATGCGCCTGGGCCGCGATGCATCCGTATGCCACCATTGAGGAACGGCAATTCCTCGCAGCACTGGTGGCTACGGAACTGGCGGGGCGGTAGGGCATCCTAAAATGGGATCTCGTCGTCCAGGTCGTTGCCGGATGGCGCATCCCATCCGCCTGAACGCTGATGGCTCCCCTGCTGGCGGGGCTGTCCCTGTTGAACGGGAGATGCGCCAGAACCATTTCCTGGACTGTCCAGAAGCACAATTTCGCCGCGAAACGCCGCTATGACGATCTCGGTAGCATAACGCTCCTGCCCGCTCTGATCTGTCCATTTCCGGGTTTGAATGGCCCCTTCAAGATAGATCTTGCGGCCCTTGCGCAAGAAACGTTCGGCCATATCGGCCAGACGCTCATTGAATACAACAACCCTATGCCATTCGGTGCGCTCCTTACGCTCACCGGATGCGCGGTCGCTCCATGTTTCACTGGTCGCAACCGTTAAGTTTACGATCTTCTTTCCGCTCTGAGATGTACGGATTTCAGGATCTTTCCCAAGATTGCCGACAATAATTACCTTATTCACTGATCCAGCCATCAGAGTGCCATCCTGTGCGAAATTTTATCCACGTCACGCCGTATCAATTGGTCGTAAAGCCGGACCTCAGTGAAATTGTTCAGGCGAATATTATTGTTCACCTCAAGCCACTCCTTGGCGGCGAGCATCTTGCGGTACGACTTTTCAATATACGTCATCTCGCATGGCTTCGGCGGCCGACCCCGAACGGAACGCGGGGCGCCGTTAGTCATGCCGCTCCTTTCTTGCGACAATTCCTTCAGCCTGCATTTGCGGCACTGCGTGGAGCGACCTGTACGCAGATAATAGGATTTTGCGACATGAAGCCCACCGCAGCGCAAACATAGGCACTTCCACGAGGATGAATCCCCAGGTTTCCACCCGACATGCTCGATGACCTGCAAGAAGCCAAAGACCTGTCCTGCCATTTCAATCCGCTGTGTCATCGCACCCCCTCCCCTTCCGGGCGCACGACCGTCACGCCTCGGAAAAGGTCCGGGCGCAGTTGTTCGCGGGGGATTTCATATATCTGTTCAAGCCTAATCAGGTGACAGACGGGGATCGCCTTCCACTTCAACACGGCGGAATGCGTTTTCATCCCAAGATCGCGGGACAGCTTAGATGCGCCACCGGCTAGGGATATGAGTTCTGCTGGTTCCATATCCAATATGTCTCTTAAAGAGACGTTCCGCGTCAAGCGAAAATGTCTCTTAAGGAGGCACATAATTTTTGGAATGATGAAATGATGTCCCAATGAGTGACACCATCGGCACACGACTGCGACGCGCCCGCGAAGGGAAAGGTCTCAACCAAGTTGACGTTGGTGAGGCCGTTGGAATCAGTCGTTCCTACCTTTCCGATATCGAAGCAGGAAAGAAGGACGGGAGCATCAAAACGATTAGTGCGTTAGCCCAGTACTATGATGTTTCCCTGGACTATCTTGCGGGCCTTTCGGTTCCTTCGGTCCAAAGCTCCGAGGACATCCCGCATGATGATTTTGAGCGCGTTTTGCTCAAGATCTGGCGCGCTATGAGCGATGAAGAGCGTCTCGGTCTGATGGCGCTTCTCAAGGCCAGAATCGACACCAATGCAGCCTAGCCCATCCCCCATCGCCCGTAGGTCTTTTGCCGCGTTCCCGTTCATTGTTTCCCTTTCGTTCTCATGGAACGATATCAGACCAGAGACTTGGGAGGGTATACGGAATTTGGATATGGGTTATGCGGCAATCGCCAAATGAATGCAGGTAAAGAATCTCGTGACTGAATCCTGCTTACTGCACCTAGATCATTTAGTGCGCTGCCCAAAAAGTATTTTCGGTAGGGTTATGTGGACTTCAGAAGGACATCCACCAGGAACGAAGATGTTTACTGCCCCACTCTCCATTGAAAACGATACGTCTGATGGGTTAATCCTACGCGGCCGTATCGCATGCTCGGGACCAATGAGATGGATGGCTCTAGTGATGACGGCCGAAAAGATACCATTGGAACGTATGTGGTTTCTGCCGCACGGCACTCATACAAATAAAGCACCCGCCTGGGCACCTGTTGAAACACATCGCATTCATCTCCCTCGTGCCGTGAGTAGACGTTATGCGTGGGAGGACAATCGTGTCTATCCTCATGACCCAAACCAAGAGATAGCCCGAAGAATTCCGGAAAATTTAATGGATGTAGACGCTGCAATTTCGTACTTTTTGCGCGTTACGAATATATCCGGGAACATTCCCGTTCCAGAATATCAGGCGACTTTGGGGTTATGACACAGAGAACTATATCCCTTCGAGAGCTGCTTTCGCCAGTGTTCGCTGAGGCTGATTATGCCGAGAGTGGAGCTTGGATATACACTCACTGCCTATATCCTGACGGTCAGGGAGTGAAAGTTCACGTTCGCCGAGCCGGATCGTCGTCGTGGACCGTAAGTGATTGCGGCGATGGGTGGAGTATCCTGCGAGATCATTTTTTAAACCCAACCCCACGAAGCGCAGCTAGACGAGCAGACCTGATAGTAAAGTCTATGGGGGTTAGTTATGAAAATGGTGAGTGGCATATCCATAACGTGTCGAACGAACAGCTTATAGGAAGTATCCTTCTGGTTGCTAATGCGGTTCAGGCATGGGTTATGAAAATGTCCAGTACCGAGCATCATGGCCGATCAGAAATTATTGAAGAAAAGCTACGAGAAAATCTTAGATCAGTGTTTGATCCTAAAAAAGTATGTTTCTCTCCTATCATTCCTGGTAGAAGCAAGTCCCATACCTTATCGGCGATGGTCTTTCTCAAGGATGATAGAAGTGCTATATTCGATGTCGTTACACCGTTTTCTGCATCAATATGTCCTGCATTCACCAAAATGTCCGACATAAAAAATAGCGAAACCCCGCCAAATTTCTTAGGAATAGTCATTGAGAACCATGAAGCATGGAGATCAGACGATCTTTCTCTTTTAAGAAGCTCCGCGACTGATATTATTGATATAAATAATGGATTGCCTCGAAAACTAGTTTCATTGGCAGCATAAGCTTTTCCCCGCTACGGCGGGGTTTTCTTTATCCAGCATTCACCACAGTCCGCTCGCCCACTTCTTCCAGCGTTTGCGCATAGCTTTAGCCGTCACTGCCCCTCAGGCGCAAAACACGTGCGCGCCTACTGCGGCGGATAGCCCGGCCTTCACCTGAAAAATCGCATCATAGCCTTCTGTCTCGCCCCCGCACACACGGGGCCGGTCGGGCCATACGCATTCGCCCCACGGCATCGGCTGGCGACTATATGTCTGGATCAGGACAGTTTCAGCGGCCATAGCGAATCTCCTTCCTTTGTGTTCCTATTATGTTCGTGCCGATTCGCGAAGGCGTTTTTTGCATGGGTGATATTTTGTCTCTTTGCGAGACATTTTCTCTTGACGCGATACGTCTCTTTGGGAGACATTGACCCCATCACCAACACGGAGATGGGAAGTGACCCACACACAGGTCGAGCAGGAGACTGCTCCCGAAAATAACCCCGCACAGATTACCCTGCTCAAGATCCGCGAATGGGGTGCGTGCGCAGATGGTCGCGACTGGTTCCGCGATAAGTTTCCGCAGGGCGGCACTTATGGCGAAGTAATGACCGGCCTGTATGCTGATAAGCGCTACAGCGATGCTCGTTGGCTGGCAAATAG
Source organism: Novacetimonas hansenii (assembly GCF_014843995.1). Taxonomy (NCBI): domain Bacteria; kingdom Pseudomonadati; phylum Pseudomonadota; class Alphaproteobacteria; order Acetobacterales; family Acetobacteraceae; genus Novacetimonas; species Novacetimonas hansenii. The sequence continues at coordinate 2,245,152 of NZ_CP062147.1, forward strand.
GGCATTTGATGTAAAGAACATCAATTCCGATTTTATCGAAAGCGATGTTCGTTCGATCATTTCCGCCGTTGAGGGCATTGAGGTTGACGACGGCGCACAGGCCGGGTTCTCGGGCAACTACGCACGGGTCGGGTTCTCGGGCTACGGCGCACAGGCCGGGTTCTCGGGCAACGGCGCACGGGCTGCGTTCTCGGGCAACGGCGCACAGGCCGGGTTCTCGGGCAACGGCGCACAGGCCGGGTTCTCGGGCGACGACGCACAGGCCGGGTTCTCGGGCTACGGCGCACAGGCCGGGTTCTCGGGCGACGACGCACGGGCCGGGTTCTCGGGCTACGGCGCGCGGGCTGCGTTCTCGGGCAACGGCGCACGGGCTGCGTTCTCGGGCAACGGCGCACGGGCTGCGTTCTCGGGCAACGGCGCACAGGCCGGGTTCTCGGGCGACGACGCACAGGCCGGGTTCTCGGGCTACGGCGCACAGGCCGGGTTCTCGGGCGACGACGCACGGGCCGGGTTCTCGGGCGACGACGCACGGGCCGGGTTCTCGGGCTACGGCGCGCGGGCTGCGTTCTCGGGCTACGGCGCGCGGGCCGAATGCACTGGCGAGAACGCTACCATTGTATTTTCTGGCCTCAATTGTTCCGTCAGTCTCGGGAAAGGCGGTGCGGCAACCCTCACCTGGCATGATGGAACCAGAAATCGTTTCGTCCATCTTTACGAAGGTGAGGACGGTATTGAGGCGGGAACTCTCTACACCATCAAAGATGGGAAGGTGGTGAAGGTATGATTCCTCCCCTACCCGACAATCACCTGACCCGCTTCGTGGGCATGGCGCTTCTGATCGCGATGTTTTTGGGCACGTCGTTTTACGCATTCACCATTGTTGCAATGCCCTGACGTATCCGGGCCACCGGGATTGCGGTCCCGGAAGTATGGATGCTTTCGGCATGACGTGGAGATTATTATGAGCGAAACTGTAAATGCTCTTGAAGTAATACAGACCTTAACCCCTCAAGTTGTTTTCCAAAAGGGCAGCGTTGAGGACATTATTAGCAAATTAGAGCGCGATGTGCGTGCAATGGTGGTTGACCCAACCACTGAAAAGGGCCGGAAAGAAATCAAGTCCATTGCCCATAAGGTTGCCCGGTCAAAGACGGCTCTGGATGATATGGGTAAAGAGGTTCAGGCCGAGGCAAAGGCCATTGTTGATCGCGTAAACGAGGATCGCCGGGTTATCCGTGATCGTTTGAATGCATTGCGCGATGAAGTGCGTGCTCCTGTCGATGAATATGATGCACGGGAAAAGGAACGCGTCGAAGCGCATCAGTCTGCCATTCGTGAGATTGAATACCTGGCACGCTTTGATGCTGAACCAAATGAGGAACTTGTGCTTCAGCGTCTGGATGCTTTGGCGGCGTTCAGTGGCCGGGACTGGCAGGAATTCGCGGCGCGCGGCGCACAAGCTTATGGAGATGCGGAAAGAAATCTGAACGCACATGCCGTTGCCGCCAAGGCGCGTCGTGAAGCTCAGGAAAATGCTGATCGCATTGCAGCGATAGAAGTCGAGAAAGAGCGCGTCAGGCAAGAAGAAGAACGCAAGGTCCGTGAGGAAGAGATAGCGCGGCAAGCTGCGGAAGCGGCCCGTATAGAGGTAGAGCGCCGGGCGAAGATTGAGCAGGACCGGGTTGAGCGTGAACGGCAGGCAGCGATTGAGCGGTACCAGCGCGCCGAACGGCAGAAAATTGAGGCGGATAAGCTGGCCGAAGAGCAGCGCAAGGCTGCGGAAAAGAAAGCAGAAGAGGACAAGCAGGCCGCTATCGCTGCCGAGAGGAAGCGCGCTGAAGACGAAAAGCGACGCGAACAACAGGAAGCAGAGCGCCGGGCAAGCGATCGTGCCCACAAGGCTAAAGTCAATGGTGATGCGCTGCGCGCCCTGACCGCTCTGGGACTATCCGATGATCAGGGGAAGGCCGTAATCACCGCAATCGTGCAAGGGAAAGTCCCAAACGTCACGCTGTCCTACTGACACGACCATACGCATCGGCCCTTGAGAGGGCCGGTGAAATGGCCGAGTTGGCCGAATATTTGCGATAGGGGATTGAAAAATGCCTGACAAAAACTGGATTGACCAGAATATGACCCAAGATGATTGGGACTATGCCGACAAGCTGCATGCGATGAAGACGCTGCTTGAGGTCACCATGGCACAGGTCACTGAGTTCAAGTTGAGCGACGGCACTATATTGGACAGCCTGAACGCGATTGAAGATGATCTTGATACCGTCAAGAAAATGATCCGCGATTTTGATGGAATCGTGGAGCAGCGCATTCGCGATCGGCAGTCCGCATCAGCATTCGACCGCGCGGACATGCGCCGGTCCGAGCGTTTGGAGTGCGCGGCATGATCCTGCTCACAACCCACCAGCGCGTGCGGATCAACCGGCGCGTGATGCAAAACCATGCCGGTCGGAAGGGGCTGTGATGGGCGAAATCGCTGACATGATGCTTGATGGCACGCTTGACTGCATGACTGGGGAATATATTGGCGATCCTTGCGGATATCCCCGCACCTTCGAGGAAGATGAATCTCATGCGACTGCGTCAAAACGCAAGAAGCGTAGCCGCAAGAGTAAGAAAAAGAAGGTGGACGCAGCATGACCCGTCCCGAATATAACCCCATTGCCCACGACCTTATCCTGCGCCGCCTCGCATGGGCGAATGGCGATGATCGGGCATTGATTGCCCGCGCTGACGCGCCTCGCACGCAGTATGCGACCGCTGTGCCGCCGTATGGGGTTTGGTTCTGCCCGGATGGGTCGCAGATCCCCGCAGGGAGGATGTGATGGATATCCTGTCCATTATCAATAAGGTCTATGCTGAACGCATCAAAGACGATCTGACGCGCTTTACTTCTCGGCTGCTGGCTGCGCGGGCACCGGGTGCAGATGTAGATGCCGAAGCCATCGAACTGATCGAGGCCATGGAGGCATTGGAAAAATCACTGAAAACTTCACGCGGAATACTGAGGGATGCCGAAGAGGACGAGATGCAGGAGAATGGCACGCTCTGGTTTGAGAGCGAGAACTATGAAGCCGGACTGTCTCGAAAGGCACGCCAGCCGATTATAACTGACGACGCCGCCCTGCGCGCCGGGCATCCCGAACTGTTCGAACCGCAGCCCGACAAACTGAACCGGTCGGCACTGATAAAAGCCCTGAAAACAGGTGCGCATATTAACGGAGCCACGTTGAGCAACGGGGGCGGAATGTCTCTGGTGATCCGTGGCAAGAAAGGCAAAGTGGCATGAATGCGATCACGATAACCCAGAGCACTGGATTTGCCATTGATGGCATGCAGGGGGCGATGAGCCTGGCAAAGGCCATGTCCTCTGCCAAAATGGTTCCGCAGCATCTTCAGGGCAGCCCTGGCGACTGTCTGATGGTCATTGAACAGGCCATGCGTTGGCAGATGTCGCCGTTTGCTGTGGCTCAGGCTTCTGCCGTGGTGCGCGGGAAGATGTGCTTCGAAGGGAAGCTGGTCGCCGCCGCCATCCAGACCAGTGGCGTTTTAGAGGGGCGCTTTCACTACACGTTCTCTGGAGAAGGGCAGTCCCGCAAGGTAGAATGCTCGGGAAAGATCCGTGGCGAGAGCCAGCCCAGAACCGTTGAAGTCACGCTGGCAAGTGCCGCTACCGATAACGTGTGGTGGAAGAAAACCCCCGATCAGATGCTGACCTATCACGCGGCCCGCGTATGGGCGCGACGGCATACACCTGAAGTGATGCTGGGGGTTTATTCACCTGATGAATTTAATGATGTGCCTGCGCGTGACACATCTGCGATTGACATCACCCCCGAGCCCCAGCGCCCCACCACGCAGGAGCGGCGCCCTACCGATTACGTGGCGATGTTCGATGCACGCCTGGCGCAATGCACGGATATCGAAAGCGTCGATTTCCAGTGGAAGAAATGGAAAAGCACCGTCGAAAAAGCCAAAGAGGCCGGACGCCCCATCAGTCCAGATATGGTTGAGTGCATTCAGGCCATGATTAGTGAGCGGATGTCGCACATGCAGGAACGCGAAAACCAGATCGCAGAAGAGCAATCACGGGTTGATGCGGTTGAGGTTCCGGCATGAGTTGGAAAAAGGAGCGGTCACGGCCACCTCGCAAGTTCATTCAAGGGAATGTTTTGACCGATGTATTCGCCGCTCTTATGGCGTTTCTGGATGATGATTTATGGTTTTTTTATTATAGACGCTTAATTCATGCAAAAGCCCTAAGAAATATGTCACTCGCTACCCTGAATGGCATGATCCTGCGTGGCAGCATCAAAAGCGCACATATCAATCCTGATTGGATTGCTTGGGAACGTGATCGGTTTGCAAAGCTGGATCACAAAATCAAGTCAGAAATATTGTTTGGTGATTCGAAATGATCCTTTTCTTTGATACGGAAACGACGGGCATTCCGAATTACCGTCTGACATCGTCCCATGAAGCGCAGCCCCGCTGCGTGCAGCTTGCCGCGATACTGATGGAAAGCAGTGGCGTCGAACGCGCCAGCATGAATGTAATGATCCGTCCAGAAGGATGGACGATACCGCAGGGTGCAGCCGATGTGCATGGCATCACCACCACGCTTGCCGAAATGTGCGGCATTCGTGAGGTTGTGGCGGCGGCTGCCTTCTATGATTTGACACAGCGGGCGAACCTTCTGGTGGCCCATAATATCAAATTCGATTTGCAGATCGTCAGCACCATGTATGCCCGCGCAGAACGGAAATGGCATCTGCCGTCCGGTCGCGTATGCACGATGGAAAAAGCGGCCCCTCTGGTCAATCTTCCTCCCACCGAACGGATGCGTGCGGCTGGTATCGACAAACCCAAGGCGCCTTCACTGTCGGAATGTTATCGTCATTTCTTCGGTGAAGAATTGATCGGCGCACATGATGCCCTGGTTGATGTTCGCGCCTGCGCCCGCATCTTTTTCCATATCCGTAATGGCGCAGCCTCATGATGATCTTCACCAGCGATGCCGCTGAACCCGTTGAAATACCCGACGCGCGCCAGCCCATCTGGCTGCTTCAGGCAACGGCCCTTGCGGAGCGTGAGGGCGCGCATGGACTGAATGACCCGCAAACTGAGGCGTTGCGACTGGCATGGGATCAGGGCGAAAGCCCCCAGGATGCCGTTACACGCGTGATAGGGGCTGATTATGTCCAGTTCTGAAAACGAACTTATCCACGATGCGCGACAGGTTGATTTGGACGAAGTGATTATGCAGAACGAAGAACAGTTTGTGATGGTGCGGTTGCCGCTGAGTGCGGCGCAGCGGGAAACGGTTGTTGCCGAAATGATGTTTGCGGGAACCCCTGTAGCAGACGCTTTTGAAAAAGCCATTCTTGCCATCGGCACCCCCATTCCGCCGCGCGAGGATGTGAAGACCGTAGGATGGGGCCGGGAAACCTCCTTTGTCGATATCAAGGCTCCCGGATGCCACGCAGTTTCAATCCACAAGGAATGGGAAGGCGGAATCCCCCTCGTCCGCCGCACCGACATGGAAGCGCAGGTTGCCTACTTAAAAATGATCCTGTGGCCCATCCTCCACAAGTTGGATCACGTGGCCCACAAATTGGAACAGACAGAGGATGCCAAGTCTATCCACCAGTTGGCTCATATCTGTCTTTCTCTCCTGTCTAATGAAGAGGCTGTACGCGAAAGCGCGCTAGATGAATGGGAAGCTCACAAGGAAGGATCAGCCGCATGACCAAAACCAAACTCGAAATCATCGGCCCGTATACACCGGAGCATGAGGGGCCGTATTTGTTCAGCGGAGAAGAGTGCCTTGTGCATGGAACTCTAGGGACGCAGGCATTTATCAGCCGACCCGAAAGCGACAGGGGGTTTATTGTTAATACGTTCGACCTTATGAACGCCCGCGAAGTCCCTGTGGCGCGGGAGTTTTGGATTAATAGATATCCTCACGACGACAGTTATTACGTATATAAATCAGAAGATGATGCACGGGAAAGCTTGGCGCGCACGATAGGGCACACAATCCACGTCCGCGAAGTCCTGCCGGGGGATGGGGAATGACCACTACCACAAACTGGCCCAACCCCAACCGACCCGGCGCGCCGATGTTCCCTGACCGGGAGGGATGGCATGTCATGGAGGGGATATGCGGCGGTCAAACAGCATTGACGCATTGGAACGGCAGGGAATGGGGCGGTGGCGAACAGGTCCGAAGCCTGAATACTTCGCCTGAACGGTATAGATACGTTGGCGCGGTTTATACGCCTGCGCAGGTGTCCGCATTGCTCGCGGCAGAACGAGAGCGGTGTGCGATCGTATGTGACGGCATTGAAGATGAAGAATGGAAAAAGTGGAAGAAACACGCGGATATGATGGCGCAGGGTGCGTCTAATGGGGCGATGGACTGCGCCTCTGCAATCCGCAACCTGGGGGACGCGTCATGACACCCGATAAAATCAAGGATGCCATTTCAGAGGCCAAGCGCTTCATTGACCGGGCAGAAAAAGCCCTGACGGACTTTAAAACAAACCAATACGCATGGAATGGAACGCCCGCTACCGGTGCATGTAAACGTGCCTCAATGGATCTAACCCGCTCACTGGCTGATATGAGGAAAGCATCATGAGGACGAGAGAGGAGCAGATTTCAGAACTGGTCGATGGGCTCGAAAAGCCTGTGTGTAGGCCAGATTATTCCGTTTCCATTCTTGAGAAATGGCTAGAACGCCACATCCTCGAAGCTGAACGCCGGGCAGAACAGCGCGTTCGGGCGGAGATCGCTAAGCGGCATACATGGTTCTATATGGTCGATGATCCTGAAAGCGGCCATGCTGATCTGGCTGATATGCTTTGTGAGACAAAGCCTTTTGAAATTGTGGAAGCCTCTGAGGCCGCAGACATTCGTATTTTCTTCGCATACCAAGATGAGGATGGGGAAATTTACGAATTTCCTAATCGGAATGAGGCTGAGCAAGCAGCCCGTGCCGCCATCGACGCGGCACGGGAGGCGCAGGGATGACCATCACAGCCACATCCATCCTCGCCAGCGTTGACGATACGGGGAAGCGCATCGACACGCTGCTTCTACGGTATCCGCGATTTATCCATGCGGAGGAATTGACGCACCGCATAATCGAGACCCAGCCGGAATGCCTGTTTTATGAGGCCATTGCCGATGGGCTGATGTATTGCGACGATCTTTCGCGCAGTGCCTCCAGCAGCCGGGCTGTGCCTGTCCTGCGAATGATCGCGGATATTGAGCGCGATCCCGTTGCGCCCTCATTCTGGGGCGCCAACCAGGCGGGAATGCAGGCCAAGCAGGAACTGGCCGGCACTGCGCTTCAGGCGGCGAAAGACCGCTGGGGCATTGCCTTTCGCGACATGATCGAACACGCCAAGGCGCTGGCAAATATCGGCGCACACAAGCAGATCGTCAATCGCATCCTTGAACCGTTCGCCCACATCAACGTGGTGGTGACGGCAACGGAATGGGATAATTTCTTCGCCCTGCGCGATCATGCGGACGCCCAGCCGGAAATCCGTGCATTGGCGCAGGCGATGAAGATGGCGATGCTGGCCGCGCCAGTGCAGCATCTTGATTTGGGCCAGTGGCATTTGCCGTTCGTCTCCCCTGACGAAATCCGCGCGCATCAGGGCCACATGGACCCAACTGGAAACCTGCGTATCGTGTCGGCCGCCCGGTGTGCGCGCACGTCCTATCTGACCCACGATGGCCGAAAGTCGTCACTGGATGAGGATGTTGCCCTTGGCGAACGTCTGACGCGCTCCCGTCCGTTCCACGCCAGCCCTTTCGAGCATTCTGCGTCACCCTATGTCCCCGGTTTCCACGACGAAACCGACCAACGCAATTTCCGGGGCTGGGTCCAGAACCGCGCCCTGATGGAGAAATACCAGTGAGCCCAACAATCGACACATCCGCAATCGCTGCTATCCAGAAGGCTATTCATCAGCAAAACTGTGAAGCAGGATGGTGGGACAAGCCGCGCAATCATGGGGAGCTTCTCATGCTGATCGTATCGGAAATATCTGAGGCGATGGAGGGCGACCGCAAAGGGCTGATGGATGACCACTTGCCGCATCGTCCTATGATTGAGGTTGAATTGGCTGACGCCGTAATTCGCACTCTCGATATGGCGGCCGGCCTGAACCTCGACGTAGCAGGAGCGATGGCCGAGAAATTGTCTTACAACCGCACCCGTGCGGACCACTTGCGCGAAAACCGCGCGAAGGTTGGGGGGAAGAAATACTGATGACCGAACACCCCACCCATACCCCCTACCAGCGCGGACGCCGGGCGGCTGAGCGTGGGGCGCTGAGGGCGGTTCCGGAGGATCTGAAGCGCGTTGTGCTCTTGAGTGACCCTCCTCAGTTTCCAGGAACCGAATGGCTAAAGGGTTTCGACAGTATCTACGGAACTCAACGCACAGAAAACGCCACTGACGCACGCGGAGAACACTATAGGGCCGGGCAATTCCAAGCATGGGATGTGACGCGCTATCTGTCTGGCGATATGGCGCAAGCCTGGCAATATGTCTATCGGTGCGACCGAAAGGGATCTGGACAGGATGCAATTACCGATCTGCGCAAGGCCGTGGATTTTCTAGAGGATTGGTGCGTGAATGATGTTCCCGCAAGGGAGGTTGAATCATATGTGAGGAATCGTGTGGCTTACCTGTTGTGCGATCACAGGGCAGTAGAAGGCTGGAAGGTTCCGATATTGAACCGGATCTTCATGGCAGACACATATGTGGGCCAGAGCGCATCCGGGGACCAGTTCAATGGGAAATCCCTCGTAATGACGTCAGTCATTCCCGCCATCACTACCGAGATCACGCGGCGGGAGGCGGCATGACAACTCACATCCTCCATTATCCCGGTGGACTGACAGAACCCCTCGAACTGATTTCGGAAGGCCTAGGGCGTGTGTTTATCCGTCGTAACGGAGAAATCGTCGTCGCTCAGGCCGATACGTGGCGCAGGCTGGTCCAGAGCGGGAGTGTGCGTGAGGTCGGGCATGGGTGAAATAATGAACCGGACTACGTCTCCTATTTCCGCATCAATCCAAGATGCCGTAAGAATGAGCGGCATCGGACGCACAACGCTTTATGGGCTTCTGAGCCAAGGGAAGATCAAAGCACGGAAATGCGGGCGCCGGACGCTGATCATGGTTGACAGTTTGGAAAGCTACATCAACTCCCTTCCTTATCATCAGCCGGACAGTCACCGAGCATCCGACTAAAGCACCAGTTTCCCCACTCCTGCATCATGGGCCGCCTACGCTCCAGCAAATCGCTGCGGGCATAGGCGGCCTCTACTTTATTGTCCTTCTCGTGAGCCAAGGCCGCTTCCGCCATCTCCCTCGGATAGTTGGTCTGCTCGGCGGCCCAATCCCTAAATGTCGATCGGAAACCGTGCGGAACGATGGGTTCACCAGTAATGTCATCCTTCCAGTGGATCACATCATCTGTGCCCATGCCGTTCATTCTTCGTAACATCATGGTCATAGCCATTAATGAAATAGGCTTCCCTCTACGTCCCGGAAATACGCATGAATCTGGCCCATTTTGGCACGGGACCATCATTCCTAAAACTGCCATAGCGTGCGACGAAAGCGGGACACGATGTGGGCGCTTCGCCTTCATCCGGGCGCCGGGAATGGTCCAGACGCGCGAATGTAGGTTCATTTCTGCCCATGTCGCCCCTCTCACCTCGCCTGACCTGGCTGCTGTAAGGATGGCGAACAGGAGGGCCCATCTCCCCATTCCCTCCCGCTTGGAAAGTTCGGTCAGAAAATCAGGTATTCTTTTCCACGGTAGAGACGGATAATGTTCTACGTTCCGTATGCTGGACTGAGACGGCAGGATCGTGGAAATACGCCCCTTCCACCGGGCCGGGTTTTCTTGTGTGCACCATCCACGTGCATATGCAGAATCCATTACGTTCTCAATGCGCCCCCGTAGCCGCGATGCCGTTTCTGGAATCTGGTGCCAGATCGGACGCAAAATGCGCAAAACGTGATCAATCGTCACATCCTGAACGGGTATATCTCCTATGGTCGGATATGCGAATCGTTCTAGGGTGCTGACCCATTGGGCGATATGTTTTTCATTTCTCCATCCGGGTCGTTTGTCCTCGATTAGCGCCTTGGCGGCATACCGGAATGTTTTCGCCGATTGAGGCTCAGGCGATTGGTTGACGCGCCGCGCCTCAATTGGGTCTATTCCCTCACGAATTAGCCCCTTGGCCTCAAGGGCTTTTACCCGTGCAGCAGCCAGAGAGATATCCGGATATGACCCCAGACCCATATCCCGACTTCGACCCATCAGCATGAACCTCAGTACCCAATTTTTCCTGTCGGCTGATCGCACGTGAAGATACAGACCGTTCCCGTCAGCGTATCGCCCCGGTCTGGTCATGGATTTTACGGCTATTGCTGTCAATTTGCTCATGGTCTGGCCCCCAAATCAGCCCCAAATTAGCATCTGGTTGCCAGCGAACAAATAGGGACCATGGCGAATAATAGGAGCACTGATATGTGACGAGAAACGGCGGATTTTGAATGATGGCGGATAATTATGAACGATAGTACGGCGGACATCCCCTCCGCCAATTTCCCCTGACATACAGTGACAGCAGTTAACGATCCCTCGGGATGTCTGCCGTTTTATCGCCTTCTGATCTGACATGCGATGGCATGGAAAGACGCCGAAGGACAGATACGATGGGGATATCCATGCTGACGGATACTGCAATCCGCGCGTGCAAAGCCAAAAGACGGATTTTACAAGCTCTCCAATGCTGAGGGGCTTTTCAGCCTCTCGAAAAAGGGCAGCGGCCTGCCATCATCACTCTGGATGATCTGCGGGGAATGCGCTTGCGGCGCTGGTGATCCGACTGTCAGGGCCGTCCAAATACATCCGGCACAGCATGATCCCTTCGCCCTCCCGATGCGCCTTTACAACGAGCAGAACACCATCCCCATCATATCAAAGAGATTTACGCATTATCCGCCCGCAGATGGAAAAGGGTGATTTCAGATGGCCTGCCAAGCCGCAGCGCAAATCCCGGCCACAATCCGGTACCATTACTGACATACAGCGTCATACCACCCAGATCATAACGCCCGGACACAAAACCGCTATTCCCACGTGCAACAAGGCGATCAAGGCCGAAAATCATCCCGCCATGCGTATGCCCCGACAGTTGAAGGGCAACGCCCAGCTTGGAAGCGGTATGTGCATCACCAGGTTGGTGATCAAGCAGCACAACCGGCGCACCAGCGGGAGAACCTGCAAGGGCAGCAACCAGATCCGGGCCAGCCTGCCCATGCCCTGGTGCCGAGCGGTCAGTCACACCAGCGCATACCAGTTCGGCCCCTTCCCTTGTGATAACCACATGCCGGTTAAGCAGCATATGAAACCCCAATTCCGACAGGTGGTGCATCCAGTCATCATAATCGAAGAAATATTCATGGTTGCCCGGTATTGCCAGAACGCCATCCGGCGCATGAAGTCGTGCAAGCGGCGCCACATCAGCACAGCGCATGGCGACCGATCCATCAATGAAATCTCCGGTCACGACAATCATGTCCGCACCGGTCGCATTGGCGCGCTCCACAACCGATGCAGCCCAACTTGCAGGAAACAGCCGACTGATATGCATGTCGGTCAACTGAAGCAGCCGATATCCGTCAAACAAGGGCGAGAGGCCGGGAATGGTGACAGTCACGTCCCTGACCGGTGGCACCCTTATCGCATTGGCCACACCAATCGCAGCAAGCCCGCCGGCAATTCCCCCCACCGCCGCCCGCGCACCGACAGGAATATAAACCGGCTGCCATGTTACCAACGCAACAGCCAGCGCACCAAAATCAAGCACGACCTGCAATAGCGTAAGGAAGAGAAGCGCCCCGAAGGCCCAATTGAACAGAATAACAAAAGGACGGGGAAATTCCGGTGCAAAGACTGAGCCCGAGGAAAGCCGGGACCAGTAGTGATAAAGTGCCGCCACGACCACCAATGCAGCCGCAAGCATTTTCACCCCAAAAGATAGAGGCAACGGCCACAGCCAGTTCAGGATCACGATCAGCAGGGGCAAACCAAAAACAACAAGGCGCATTACAATCCATATCCTTGCATTGGGACATAGGGAACGTGTTTCGCCCCCTGCATACGGGCCACGCATATGCGCAAAATACCTGCGGGGTGCCAGAATTATACATTATGCCATAGGCTTGGCCGTTTCAGGAGAACTTATCCCCGGGCATTTGCGCGTTTTTATGCCTATGGCGCCGCAGGATACGCGCGATCAAGCACATATATACGCGTAACCGTCAGCCCCTTGATATAGCGGCATATCCAAAAAAAAAAAACCGCCCCGAAGGGCGGTTATATTCAGTCATGGGGCATCATCGGGCATGTGCTGCCTTCCCCCATAACAGGTTTGCGGAACCGCAATATCAGGCTGCAACCTCGGCAGGCGGCACCATAACTGCAACAGGAGCTGCGACGTGCCCCGGTTGTGCTGCGAGCAATTCCACTGCCGCCAGATAAATGGCGCTGAACCCGCAAAATAATCCTTCATATCCGGCAATAACCGTCAACATGGGCTGCTCAAGGATTTCGGCAAGGCCGAGCAGCAGAAACAATACTGTCAGGCTGGAAAACACCACCTGATGCATGCGCGAGGCACGCAGCGTACCAATCGTCATAATGGCAGTAAACAGGCCCCACATCAGCAGGTAGCTGCCCATCAAGGCAGGTGATGAGGGTGCCACCAATCCCCAGTGCGGCAAGAACAGCAACACAACGAGGGATAGCCAGAAAGCGCCATAAGACATGAAGGCCGTCATGCCAAATGTATTTCTGTTTCCGTATTCCAGCAGGCCGGCGACAAATTGCGTCGCCCCGCCGAACACCAATCCCATTGCGAGAATAGCTCCCCCCATGGGAACGATGCCTGAATTATGCAGGTTGAGCAGGACAGTGGTCATGCCAAACCCCATCAACCCCAACGGGGCAGGATCTGCTTTTGCCGAATTATGGGTCATGCCGCAATTCCATTCCATGGCGGATAAATCATGACAAAACATGTCACGATCAGCCCGACCCGGCATATTAAAATCTATCTTAGAGAACGTCAGGAAATAACCCATTCATAAAACCCTGCAAAGGGTCTGGCGGACGCGCGCCTTTCAAATGGCAGCCCCCCTGAAGTCCTGGGGGAAAAGCTGCACCAGACCCTGGTTCCTGATTTCAGGCTGTTTGCGCACTTATCCCATTTTGGACAAGCAGTTGGCGCAAGGCCATGATAACCGGAAAAACTTCCTGATTCCGATCACCGCCCTGCTCCTGCCATGCCCGCTGTTCAAGTTCGACAATTTCGCGATCCTCAGCAAAGACACGTTCCGTAAAGGCAACCAGCAACGGCCATGCCAGATCCAGTATGAACGGAACCTTCAACCGGCGTATGGACAATAGTCCAAAGACACGGTTGGTTTGTTCCTCGCGATCCTGCGGCACATACGCAATCCACAGGTCCATGACCGGTTCCTCAACGCCCTGCGTCTCGATCCGCAATGCCTGATATGGATATTGTGTACGGATGGTCATGACATCGCGATAGGCGAAATTGCGCCCTTCTTTCCGACGCTGCCCATAAATCAGGGCTTCACTCAGGGGTTGCTTGCCGGCCATACGCGCAAAGGTATAGCGCGCCTCCACAAAATCATGACCACGTTCCATGCCCAGGAACCGGGGTTTCATACTTCCGACCAGACGACTGTGCAGGACCTGATGGTTCATGTCCATCAGGTTTTCATGCATGAAACTGTAATGGCATTTCACAATTTTTCCAAAATGACGCGTACGATAATGTGGATCGCGCACACGTGGAATATCCGGCAGAGGCACACTGTCGGACTTTTCCATCGGCCCCATGAAAACAAAAATCAGCCCGTCCTTTTCCTGACAGGCCCATGTGCGCAGTCGGGGCAGATCATCTTCGATTTTCATATCCGGTGAAAAACACTGTCCACGTCGGCTATATTTCAGCCCATGATATGCACAGCGCACAAAATCCCCACATACATCTCCTTTGCTCAGAGGAACCTGACGATGGGGACAGACATCATCAAGCGCAAAGATCGCACCGGCCTCTGGCCTGACCACGACAATCGGCTGCCCTGCATAACGTACCCCGATCGCCCTGCCCCGACGCAGTTCACGCGACCAGGCAACGGGATACCAGAAATCAGGGTTACTCCGCACACGCCGGATATCATGGGGCAGACGCGGCATCCGCACCGGCGCGGTTATGTCCGATATAATCCGTGCCATACTCGCTTCAATGCCTCCCACAATATCGGCCACACGGGACCTGGGGCGGCGCAGTCAGAAAAGACGTTATTTTTCGTGTGATTTTCATAAAACTGCAACGCGTGGATGCGTTACCTGCCATATCGCCATGGCACGTGGCTTCCTGCCTGATGGGCATAGGCTTCTCCCGCCTTCGGCACATCCCGTCCGACGGCTTGGCAAATGACGATGGCAGGTCTCCTGGCTCACGGATCATGGCCTGCCGGTTCCTGCCTTCCCATTCCCTTGATCGTGGAAACAGTGACCTACCCCATGGGGGTAAATGAACCGGCGACATACCGCCTACAGTTGCGGGAGCAGCCTCCGACTTGGCTCCCGGGCTTATGACCCGGCCGGAGCATGACGGCGTTCCCTGTTAGCCCGCTCGCACGGGACCATCGACTTGATAGAAGTTGATAGTGCCTGCATTTTTCCGCCAGATGCAAGATATCCTGAAGATTTTTTCGAAATGCATTCGCAGATCAGTCCCAGCCCCGCAAATGTCCGGAAAGGTTTTTGCAAACAATAATCCGGGGAAATAACGGATTCGTAAAAAAACAGCCCGGATTACATCAAGATGCCTTATCGACAGAGTTCCCACGGAATGACAGCATCCCCGATCCGCCTGACCGTTACCCCGTACACTGCATGCATGATATCATCATCCAGCACCTGTGTTGCAGGGCCATGTCGAATGATGGAGCCATCATCCATCAGCACAAGTTCATCGCAAAACCGCGTTGCCAGCACCAGATCATGCAACACAACGACAATCCCCTTACCTTGTGCGGCCTGTTCACGGAAAAGCTGCATCATGGACAGGGCATGGGCAGGGTCAAGGGCAGCAATCGGTTCATCCGCCACAACAACAGGCGTATCGGTCGCCAGCGCACGCGCGAGGTTCATACGCGCCCGCTCTCCACCCGAAAGATGACTGGCCGGACGGGCAGACAGGTCCAGCAGGCCTGTTGCCTCCAGCGCACGTTGCACCGCAGGATGCCCTATCGCATGCATGTTGGCCTGTCCATGTGGCAGGCGCCCAAGTGCCACCAGATTACGGACGGGCATCGGCGGCGGCATTCCCCCATCTTGCGGGATAAAGGCCAGTTGCCTTGCCCTCATTGCGGGGGGGATCTGCCCCATGTCACGCCCAAGAAGCTGGATCTTCCCACAATCGGGGGCCTGTAACCCCGCAAGCATACGCATGAACGTGCTTTTCCCCGCCCCGTTCGGTCCGATCAGGCCCACAACCCGCCCCCGTTCCAGGGTAAGGGCAGCGGCGGAAACGACAGCACGTTCCCCCCGTCTGAGCGAGACGCCGCACGCATGAAGCAAGCTCATGGGCTGCTCCTTTTAAGGATGATGACACGGGCGAAAAAAACCGGCGCACCAACCAATGCCGTCAATACGCCAAGCTGTAGTTCAGGCCCGCTTGCCGCCAGGCGCACAACCATATCCGCCACCAGGAGCAACAGTCCGCCACCCAGAAAGGACGGCACAAGCAGGCGTGAAGGCTGGTGCCCCGTCAACGGGCGCAACAGATGCGGCACCACCAACCCCACAAAGCCAATCGCACCGGAAACCGCCACACACGCCCCAACGGCAAGAGCCGGGCCAAGCACGACGCGCGTCTGTATCCCCCATGGCGCATGAAGCCGGAACCCAAGGCTTTCCGCCACATCCGTACCCAGCGCCAGCGCATCGAGCGCACGTGCGCAGGACAGCATAAACAGCGTGCCACACACCACACCGGGCAGGCAGATCCAGACATGGGTAAAGGTCCGGTCAGTCAGTGACCCCATAAGCCAATGCATGATTTCAAAGGATGCATACGGACTGGGGACAAGGTTCAGCACCAGCGCCGTCAGCGCGGCGGTAAAACTGCTAAGTGCCGCCCCCGCCAGTAAAAGCACCAGTGTCCCGCCACGCCCCACCACCCCCATCAGCACGGCAGCCGCGCACAGGGCCCCCGTCAGGCCACCAAGCGGCAGGGCCGCGATGGAAAGCTGCATGAGGCCGGTATAAAACACGCATACCGCACCAAGTGCCGCCCCACCCGATACGCCCAGAATACCGGGGTCCGCCAGCGGGTTTCGCAGATATCCCTGCAGGACCGCACCCGACAGGCCCAGTGTGCCACCCACCATAATGGCCAACAGGGTGCGCGGCAGACGCAGTTGCGCCACGATGATCGCACCGGCCGTATGTCGCCCCGCCATCAGGTCCGCCAGTGCATGCGAAAACATGATGCTGGTTTCCCCCCACATCAACGACGCCCCGAACAGGCCCACCACCCCAAGCAGCAGCAGCGTATTGAGCAACAGGGTTCCATGCCCGAACTGTTTCACTGTGGGATTCCAAGATGACCGCGGGCAGCACGCAGCATCGCCACTGCATCCAGTGTCTGTGGCAGGCCACATAACCACAGGCGCGCTGGCAGGTCGAGGTGATGCGCACCGGCAAAGGCCTGCCGCAGTGCAGGATGGTCAAGCATTGATTGTGCAAGGGAACGCCCCCGTCCCGAACGGTCGAGGACCAGCAGGTCGGGCGGATGCGCGATCAGCACCTCCATAGGAAAGCGTGAAGACCCTTCATGCCCCATGACGGTTGCATAATTACGCAGGCCCGCATGGGCAAGGACATCATCAGGCAACGAACCCGCATGGGTCACGAACCCGTTGGCGGCATAGACCGCAGCCGTGGGATCGGTGGCAGACCGTCCTGATGGAAAGGAGGCAAGGCGCAGCGCAAAGGCGCCAGCCAGTTCACGCCCACGTTCGGGCACACCAATCGCACTCGCCACGATCATGATCTGTGAGGCGATATCCGTCAGTGATTTTGCTGGTGGCAGGGTAATGACCTTCGCCCCGCTTTCCCGTGCAGCCTGCATGGCCAACGTCGCTGTATAGACACCACCCAGCACGACATCGGGATGGGCGGCCACGACATTTTCCGACGTGGGCCGCATCACTGGCACGCGCGCGGCCTGCGCGCACAATACCGCGTTCCAGCAGTCGCGCGCCAGTGGTGTAATCCCCACGACCTGCCCCGGTGCGGCCAATAACAGCAGCAACTGGTCCGTGCAAAGGTTGAGCGACACCACACGCGCCACAGGCTGCGCCCGTGCCGCCATCGGGACACAGGCAAGCATCCCGGCGACAAATCCCGCAAGCATCCTTTTCATGTCAATAATTCAGCATGAAACCACCATAACCAGCACGACCGGGCTGCAGATAGCCAATCGGGTCCTCGAACTGGCGGTTCAACAGGTTATCCGCACGGGCATAAACGGAAACATAGCGATTGACCTTATAATTGGCAGCCACATCAATGGTGAAATATCCATGCCCCCTGGCGCAAACGCTGCATGTCGCCCCGCCGATGACCGGCACATCGCGCCAGGCACTGGTATACAGGATATTGCCCGAAAATGTCAGGTCGCGGATTGGTGTCCATGTCGTATTGAAATTGAACTTGTGCTGGGGACGGCGCTGAAGCTCGGCGCCGTCCGTTGCATCGCGGGCATGTGTCCAAGTATAGCTCAGATTGAACTCCAGGGTATTCAATGCCTTCCAGTTCAGGAAAGCTTCCACACCATACATCCGGGCCTTGGCAACATTGGCATAGGAATAGGTATAATTATACGATGAATCCACTGATACGGAAGACTGGATCAGGTTCCTGACCCTGTTGTCGTACCATGTTGCCCCAAAATTCAGATGATCGTGCAGCAATTTCTGCTCCACCCCCGCATCATAACCGATCAACTGCTCGGCTTTCAGGTTCGGATTGCCTTTTTCCGAATATCCGGCGCCCACCTGATTGGCAAATAGCTGATATAGCGATGGGCCATGAAAACCCGACCCGGCGCTGGCCTTGATAATGGTTCCGGTTCCCGGCACATGGATCGCAGGGGCAACACGCCACGTCACATGGTTGCCATAACGTGAGTTGGCATCATAACGAATATTGGCCGCACCATACAGGATATGGTTCCAATTCCCCTGATACTGTCCATAACCCGCGGTCGTATCCATGCTGGCGGATGTATTATATCCGCTGTCCCACATGCTGGCGGCGGTATGGCTGGTATTGAACGTATCGTGGAAATGTTCCGCCCCGATCAAGAACTGTCCATATTTTTTTAAATTGAATGTTCCGTGCCAATCCACTTTCAACCGGCTGGAACGGTAATAATCAGGATCGGGATTTATGGGGCTACCATCACTGGTGCCTGCCTCTGTCCAGCGGTTGCGATTGGTCATGTATCCAAGGCCAAGTACCTGATCGAACATGCCATGAAAGGAAACCAGATGCGCCGTTCCTCGCACGATGGCCTCATTCTGGCTGTTCTGTTCCCGCACACCCCTGTCCCCATAAGCGTTCTCGCTTTGCAGGTCATATAATGAATAGGAATGGTTATTATTCTGTATAAGGCGTGCAGTCAGGCCAAGGTCAAAATTATGGGTAATGTCATATCCCAGCCGGATATTGGCCCCCCGGTTGTCATTGCGGTTGCCCTCGTGTCGCTGTTGTCGGTCGGCGCCGTAATACCGTTCAATATAGGCAGGGATATTGTTGAACCCATCCATACGGTAATGGGAAAGTTCAACATTGTAATGAAAACGCCCCTTGCTGCCGCGCGCGCCAAAAGTCTGGTTGAAAGTACCGTATCCGCCCCCTTCGACACGGACGAATGGTCTGAATCGTCCTTCCCCCTGCGCCGTGGTGATGTCGATCACGCCCGCCATGGCATCCGCACCGTAAAGGCCGCTTTGCGGACCACGCAGGATTTCGATGCGCCCCATACCATCAGTCACGAACTGCCCCGCATCAAACGCGCCTGATGCCGAACTGCCATCATTGATATCCATGCCATCAAGACGGACCTTGACCTCATTCGCATTATTGCCCCGCATGAAAATAGAGGACGCCCCCCCAGGGCCACCCGTCTGTACCACATTCAGGCCCGGCTGGCGCGTCAGGATATCCGTCAGGCTGCGTCGCTGCTGTGTCTGGATCTGTTTTTCGGTGATGATGGTCATGCTGGTGCCGATATCATCAACGGCAGTCGGCCGCCGCGCGGCACTGACACTGATAAGTTCTGGAATCCCGTCCCCTCCGGGTGAAATGACAACCCGGGATTTCTTATCCTGCACGACATAACCGGTTGCTGGCGGTTTTACCTGCCCGCCCAGATCATCAGCATACGCGATGCCGCCCCGTATTGTAACGAACATGGTCGAGGCAATCAGAAGATTACGAAAAAATATCATAGAATCCAGGTCTCGCGGTCACATCATCGTTGCCACGAGAGCGTGCTGCCACCCCAGGTTTCGATCCGCGCGAAACCCCGTAACACCACACCGCCAGGACGCCCCGCCCAACAGTTCCCGGTCGCAACCACTAAGGACGGCAGGTCTCCTGGCTTGCGGCTTGGCATCATGCATAACCTTCCCGAAAACCGTGGTTTTCAGTGGCCCGGACCGTTACATCCGGTAATGCAAAGACATACCGCTTACAGTTGCGGGGACAGCCGAAGCATTGGATGGTAATTCCGCACTTCGTTCCCTTTTAATCCCTCCGGCAGAAGGAACCGTCGCACCTGTTCTGATCTGATGAACAATGCTTGTCAAGCAGGATTCAATTTTGTGATACCCTGTCACGATCATTATCATTTTGGATTATATTTCCCGGCATTCAGGATATCCCCTGAACACGACGCAGTCGCACGACATGGCAAGAAACATCCTGTCGTGACATGGACTTAAAAAAGACCATGCCGCTTGAGGCATGCCACGCACCTGATTCTTAATTTCCTATAATCTTCATATATAAGCATCTATCATCATAAATCAGAATGTAATGCTGCCATGCAGGCCGAAAATGGCCTCGTTACCAACATGACGGTTATAGGAGACACCATAATCACGCACCCCGCCCGAAGGATGCCATACATATTGAAAATCCGGCTGCATAACCAGCCAGGGAGTTACCTGCGCCTGATAGGTCAGTTCGAGATGATTTTCATTCCCTTGCACCGGGCTGTAAGTACCAGTCTGTGCCACATTGCGGTCGAACTGACGCTCCCCCGAACTGGCGCGGCCAATCCCCCAGCCCAGCCCGAGTGTGTCATTGGCACGGCCACGGAATGGGGCCTTCAGGTTGAAGCCTGCATCCATTGCAAAGCTGATCAGATTACGATCGCCACCATTGCCCGTGGCGCGCACAAACACCCCGACCGACCGGGCCGAGGTCAGTGACGGACGCCAGATCATCTGGTCAATGATGCCGTAGACCATCCAGTCCCCGCGGTCCCAGCGCGGGATCCCGGTGCTGTCATCAGCGCCACCAAGAGGCTTGCCCATGTTGTTATAGCGATAATCGGGGAATTTTGCGGTATCGTAATACCCACCCAACTTGTACACACCCGGCAAGCCCGGATCCTTGGTTACATTCGACATATCAGCCGGCTGTGGGTTCAGTGCGTATTGCAATTCAGTAATCAGCAGGGCGCCTGTGCCCATGTTGAACTGTGTCCCGCTGCCATCATTAGTGACCTGATTTGTCGGATCCGCGCCGTTACCGCCATTCTGTATGGCAAAGGAATTGGTACGGTTACCTGGCGGATTATCATCGGCAGCCGCGAACATGAAGGTGAACTTCTCGCTTGGCCGGTAACGGACGCGAACGGCAGGCGAGGATAGTGGCCACGACGGACCACCGCCATACAGGTTGACCGAAGGCGCCATCGGCCAGCCAAAGTTTGAATTCAGGTAAAGAGATGCATAATCACTGATCAGGAATTCAGTATCAAGATCCTGCTGCCCGATCTTTATGTCCAGTTTCCCATTCAAAAAGGATTGCTGGTACCATAATTCAAACAGGCGGGTGGAGCGATCAGCCTCGAAGCCACTGATGGGATTGAAATTGGCAAGATGATCCTGCGAGATTGAACGCCCGCGTGTCTGCAACGCACTGACATTGAACAATCCGCCCTTCAGGCCAAACAGCTTTTCAGTATCAATGCTTAACGTCGGCATGGTCACACCGTCATAGGCCGGACCAGTGCCCGAACCTGACGCACCATCATTGGACGACGGCGTGCCGCCTGTGCCATTGCCCCAGACTTCATCAACCTCCTGAATATCAAAAGTGACACCATGCCTGTACAACCATGATCGTGCCCCCCACATATCGCCCAGCAGATTGCCGCTGGTGTCGAGCCTGTCATCCCCGGCAGCCTTTTCCTGCGCATCAGCCTGCGCGCGTTGTGAATCACGCACGGTCGCGGGGTCAATCTGTTCCACCAATGGTGTGGAATTGCCCAGCCGGGCGCGGTCTTCCTCAATCTGGGTCTGGGGGGCCTGAGCATAGGCATGTGAATATGCGACAACGCTGCTTGCCAGCATGCAATTGACAAAAAATGCACGGACCCTGCGCCGCGAAACGCAGGGGGAGCGGAAATAGATCATGAAAAGGAGCCTGTCAGGTGGCAGTGTTGGTAAAAAAAGCAACAATTCCAGATGCCGCCAGCCCCCGACCGGGAAACCGACCTGCACATCGCCATGACACGGCATTACAGAAGAAAATACATGAGACCTTGACCCGCCTCCGGCTCAGCCCGCCCGGCGACAATCTGAACTCAACGGCAGGTCTCCTGACTTACGGGTCATCACGTCACATCCGCCTTCCCAACCGAGGTCAGTGGCTGCCACCAGATGGTAGCATGGTTGTAACATTCGCCGCCTACAGTTGCGGGGACAGTTGCTGACTGAACCCCCGGGGCGACTTCCCCAGCCGGAGTTGCACAGCATTCCCTTTTCACCCGTTCGCACGGGACCGTTGACTTGATAACCCGCTTTATAAAATTCTCTACCTTCAAAAAGCAAGGCTGCATATGCATTTCTTTTATGTCCCTTGCATACAGCCCACAGAACATATGACAAACCACCAAAACGTTGCCCTTGTAAAAGACGTGGTGACAGGCATGCAGGTAAACCGCTTCGATGACCATGGTGATGATGATCCCCACGGACACAGCCTGCGGTACGGAGCCTTTGTCCCAAGACACCTTTTCATGCCATGGGCTTCAGTAACACTGATGCTCTGCCCCCCTGCCGCTCAAACTCGCGCCCGTGGAATATCCGGCGGCACATAGCGTCAACACCATACGCGCCAGACCTTCTGACATAATCCGGATGGGCACAGGAAATGCACTCAAGCACCCAACAAACAGATCGCTGATAAATGCATCATTTTGGATGACATCACTTAAAAAAATACTCAAAATCCAAATTAATTCACTGAAAATATTTATAAAATTATCCTTATTGCACTTCGTTAGCAGACGGACACTGCCAGGCACTCCCCTGTTCTTTTCCCACTCATCATTGCCATGGCTATTCGATCCCGCGCAGGTTATATCGACGCCTGGCGGGCTCTGGCCCTACGATCAGCATGGCGGATGCGATCACGCGGGGGTGAGCTGTAATAAGCTTGAATTTCGTTAAAATATCGAAATATATTGCCGCCTTATGACCTGACGATAAAATGTCAAAGGACTCTCATGTCTCAATCCGATGCCGAGGCGATAACAGAAGTCGAACACCGCAAGCATTTTGTTGCTCTCGACGGCCTTCGCGGTTTGGCAGCCATTTCCGTTGTCATCTTCCACTTTATGGAAATGGCTATCCTGGACTATACAAAGAATTTTATTGGACATGGCTTCCTGGCTGTTGATTTTTTCTTCTGCCTGTCAGGATTTGTCATGGGCTATGCTTATGATGACAGGATACGAACCCTTGGTTTCATACGTTTTGTTCGCCATCGCCTGATCCGGCTTCATCCCATGGTTGTGTTCGGTGCGGTTCTTGGCCTTCTGGCTTTTCTGTTTGATCCCTTCATGCCGGTGCCTGCTTCTTATGGTGTCGACCGCATCGCCATGCTTTTTTTAACAACACTTCTGGTTGTGCCCTATCCAACGATGGTCGAACGCACGCACAATCTCTTTGGCCTCAATGCACCGGAATGGTCTTTGTTCTGGGAATATATCGCCAGTATCGTATATGCGCTTGTTTTGTGGCGTGTCGCCCGGCCTGCACTTGGCGTTCTTCTCTGCATCGCAGCTCTGTGGCTCGGCATTTGTGGCTATCGTGATGGATGGATTTATAACGGATGGGATGCAAATGGCTTCTGGACTGGTGCCGCACGTGTCAGCTTTTCATTTCTGGCAGGTCTTTTCATTTATCGTTACCACCTCATATGGAAAAATAACCTACATTTCTATGCCCTCGGTGCATTGCTTGTGCTGACGTTTGTAATGCCTTTCTTCTCGCATGAATGGCTTGCGGAAGAATTGGTCGTTTTTGTATTTTATCCATTACTCATCATGATGGGTGCGGGAATACATGTATTCGGCGTTACGGAGAAGTTGTGCTCTTTTCTTGGCCGCTTATCTTATCCACTTTACATGACGCATTATGTCGCCTTATGGATTTTCATGAATTTTTACCAGCATCATACCATTGGTTACGGCATGACCGCACTCATTATCGGGCTGAGCGTGACATCTCTGACAATATTTGCATATGGTGTAATGCGATTTGTTGATGAACCCTTGCGACGTCGATTACGGCATATGGAAAAATCATGACAACTATGCCGTGTTTCACCATACTCACCGCGTTACCTGTCCCCGCCAAAGCCGTTGATTACGATTTATCCTCTGCGCCCCAAAACATCTGACACATGCTGCATACCCAGTGAGGGCAGCATGATATCGCCATTGCGATCTGTCACGTAATTCCCGACACCTTAGTTTAATTGTCAGGATGGATGTCCAGTTGCGATCCAAAGAATCAGGCTCGGCAAAAAGAAATAGGATATCACCCCCACCAGCAGCCATGGCATCAGGTACGACATATCGGTATGCAGCACGAAACTGCAAAACAGGTTGCCCAGGCCAAGCATGGCAATCACGCAGAAACACACCCCCGCATTCACCAGAAGCGTACGATCATGATTGATCTCCCGAAGTTTCTGTAGCAATGCCCCACTCCATCTCTTTATATATCCTGATCCCACGGTTTTCAGTGGGTCAGGCACTGGTAATCCATACCCTATCGGTCATGCAGGACTATCATCGCCCTTTTCCCATCGTAAGGGAAAACCCGATTTTATCTGTGCATACCCGTCCTGCTTACCCATGGCTGCCGCACACCATCACCTGTCGCAACCGGCCGGCTGACAAACCTGACAGCCCGCTGATCATGACGCCGCCATCATTCATGCAGGCCCGGTGCTTCACGACCGGTTCGGGCAACATATTCCGTGTAACCACCGTCATAACGATGAAGGCCTTCTGGTGTAAGTTCCAGGACACGGTTGGAAAGTGCTGCCAGAAAATGACGGTCATGGGAGACGAAAAGCATCGTGCCGTCATAATCGGCCAGGGCCGTGATCAACATTTCCTTGGTGGCGAGATCAAGGTGATTGGTCGGTTCGTCCAGCACCAGGAAATTCGGTGGGTCAAACAACATCATGGCCAGAACAAGAC
The DNA here is from genome assembly GCF_014843995.1 of Novacetimonas hansenii. Taxonomy (NCBI): domain Bacteria; kingdom Pseudomonadati; phylum Pseudomonadota; class Alphaproteobacteria; order Acetobacterales; family Acetobacteraceae; genus Novacetimonas; species Novacetimonas hansenii. The sequence goes on from NZ_CP062147.1 coordinate 2,270,117, forward strand.
GTGCTTTTTCCCCACCGGACAGAACACGACACAGCTTGTCGATATCGTCGCCAGAGAAGCCAAAACTGCCCGCCAGTGACCTGAGTACCCCTTGGGAAGCAAGTGGGAAGGCATTGTTCAGGGTTTCAAAAATCGTCAGATTGCCATCCAGCAGATCCATGGCATGCTGCGCGAAATATCCCATCTTGACACTACCGCCAAGGGTGACGGTTCCTGCGTCCGGTTCAATAGTACCAGTGACCAGTTTCAACAGGGTCGATTTACCCGCCCCGTTGATACCCAGCACACAGCAGCGTTCCTGGCGGCGGATCAACAGGTCAAGATCATGGTAGATCACCCTGCTGCCATAGGCCTTGTCCACACCGCGCAGGTTGACGACCGCATCGCCGGAACGGGGGGCTGGCGGGAAGGTAAAGGCAAGTGTCTGACGGCGTTTCGGGGGCTCTATCCGATCAATTTTGTCCAGTTTCTTGACCCGGCTCTGCACCTGCGCAGCGTGGGAGGCCCGCGCCTTGAAACGCTCGATAAAGGCGACTTCCTTGGCAAGCATGGCCTGCTGGCGTTCGAACTGTGCCTGCTGCTGCTTTTCGTTCAGGGCGCGCTGTTGTTCATAGAACTCATAATCGCCGGAAAAACTTGACAATACACCGCCATCAATCTCGATCACCTTGTTGATGATCCTGTTCATGAAGGCACGGTCGTGCGAAGTCATCAGCAGGGCACCGTCATAACCGGCCAGAAACTGCTCCAGCCAGATCAGACTTTCGAGGTCGAGATGGTTGCTCGGTTCATCAAGCAGCATAACATCCGGTTTCATCAGCAAGATGCGCGCCAGCGCCACGCGCATCTTCCATCCCCCCGACAGGCGGCCGACATCGCCATCCATCATTTCCTGACTGAATCCCAGCCCGTGCAGGACTTCGCGCGCACGCCCTTCCAGGGCATAGCCGCCCAATTCCTCAAAACGGCTCTGTACTTCGCCAAACCGTTCAAGAATGATGTCCAGTTCATCAAAGCGGTCCGGGTCCGCCATGGCGGATTCAAGTTGGGACAGTTCGGCTCCGATGGCTGCCACAGGGCCGGCACCGTCCATCACCTCTGCGACCGCGCTGCGGCCTGCCATCTCCCCCACATCCTGATTGAAAAAACCCACAGTGAGGCCACGTTCGATCAGGACCTGCCCTTCGTCAGGTTCTTCCTGCCCTGTAATCAGGCGAAACAATGTTGTCTTACCTGCCCCATTAGGCCCGACAAGCCCGACTTTCTCCCCTTTCTGGAGGGCGGCCGAAGCGTCGATGAAAATCACGCGATGGCCATTATGCTTGCTGATGGTGTCGAGACGGATCATGGGGCCCCAGATAACGTAAAGAGAGCGAAAAGCCGGAGCGCCCTTATCGCGCACCCCCCGGACCCCGTAAATAGCGACGCACCAGATGTTGCCGCCACGCTCATGCATCAATGCTTCCAACTGCGGGAAACATTATGCCCCTGTGGGGGCCATGCTGGTGATCCCCAAAATATCCGACCGGATTCAGCCCTTGATCCTGACTGGACCTTCTCCTCCCATGACGAGGCATGAGGACAGCATGCGCTTCAGCGGGAACCGATTATATATCAAAAGTATCAATAACTTACATGACAATAATAACAGGAATCTACAGCGCCCCCGTCCGCAAAAGCCTGCGGCTGCGTTGGGCTGCCTCGTTTTGATCTTTGCACCTATGCGCGGTGTATCTTAGAGGCCATTTGAAATAGTCAGGAGATATAACATACTGAAATGATAAAGGTTTTTGGTGAAGCTTTTTTTTAAAAAGCTTCAGAAGACGCCGCCTTTTTTGATCGAAAGGCGGCACCCAAAAACTTTTCTTTTCTATCAATGATTTGTTTTTAAACACTCTCTTAACGGTCGGTATGACCAAGGTCGCGTTCGGGCGCTATGATATCACGTACCCGCTGCTTCAGTTCCTTGGGGCCGGGAAAGCCACCATCGCGTTTGCGTTCCCATATCATATGCGGGCCGACATGGATCTCAAACCGGCCACCACTGCCGGGCACCAGACTGACCGCGCCCAGATCCTCGCCAAAGGTGGAAAGCAGTTCCTGCGCCATCCATCCCGCACGCAACAGCCAGTTGCAGCGCGTGCAGTAATGTATGGTGATGGTTGGTTTTTCGTCCATGCCGTTTCCTCCGTCCTTCTTTTTCATTGTCTCCCTCCCGCACATGTATCAAGGGTCGAGAGGCAAAAAAGAAGGATGGGGGCACGAATATCATACGGCGTGGATGTATTGTTCACGCGGCCAGAAACGCAGCGCACCGCAGGCTTTTACAAACGATGCGGCATCACCCCCACTGCTCAGGCGGATGACACCATCATCACGCGCAGGGGCCGTGACACCGGCAGCATCCAGTAGCGGTTCGGCATCTGCCCCATATCCAATGAATTTGGCATGGGCATAGGCATCGGAAATGAAATCACGCATCGTCGCCTCGCCCAGCAGAAGCTTGCTTCCCTGTGCGGAAGGAAGGAGGACCACAGCATCATACAGCACCGACGGCCCGCCATTGATCTTCTGCATGACCGGCAGCACCTTGCCACGGTCGTTACAGATATTGCCGATGCGCGGACCGACAAGTTCGGTTTCCGCGCCCACATTATGGGCAGCTTCAAGCACGGCAGACAGCAGGTCCGCATCCGTACCTTCGCTCACCACGATCCCGAGCTTGCGCCCGTGAAAGCTGCCGGGGCCATTTTTCAGGATACTCAGCGCATCGGAAGCCGGCAGGTCCGTACGCACGGGCAGGAAAGGCTTGGCCGCAGCGGGCAAGGGAGAAATACCAAGCCCGTCCGCCACGCCATGGGCAAGTGTTTCATCCACATTGCGCAGGTGCGCCAACATGCGCACGCGGATGGCAGGCGTTTCAACCTTGCTCAGTTCAAAGACGAACGCGTCCTTCATATGGGTCTGCTCGACCGGGGTCTGGCTGATATAAAACTGGCGCGCCTGACTGTAATGGTCACCAAACGCGGCAGAGCGCTGGCGCACTTTCGCCCCCGACTGTTCCTGTGCAAAGGAGCGGAACCCGGTGATGGGGTTTTCACGTGCGCCGCCATGTGGCTGTGACCATGAATTGGGTTCATAGTTCACGCGCCCCTTTGGGTTGTGCATCGCCATGTGCCCGTCCTGCTGGAAATTATGGAACGGGCATTTGGGCGCATTTATGGGGATATGCGTGAAATTGGGACCACCCAGACGCTTGGTTTGCGTGTCGAGATAGGAAAAGTTACGCCCCTGCAACAGGGGATCATTGGTAAAATCAATCCCCGGCACGATATTCTGGGTGCAAAAGGCAACCTGCTCCGTCTCTGCAAAGAAATTGTCCACCACACGATTGAGTACCAGCCGCCCGACACGACGCACGGGCACCAGTTCCTCGGGGATCAGCTTCGTCGCGTCGAGAATATCGAACGCAAATTTATCCGCGAATTCATCATCGAACAACTGCACGCCAAGTTCCCATTCGGGATAATCCCCGGCATTGATGGCGTTCCACAGGTCACGTCGATGAAAATCGGGATCAGCACCGTTCAGCTTCAGCGCCTCGTTCCAGACAATGGATTGCAGGCCCTGACGGGGTTTCCAGTGGAACTTGACATAGGTCGAGCGTCCCTGCGCGTCGATCAGGCGAAACGTATGAACGCCAAACCCCTCCATAAAGCGAAAGGAGCGCGGGATCGCACGGTCGGACATTGCCCAGCAGACCATATGCGTGGCCTCGGGCGAGAGGGAGACGAAATCCCAGAAATTGTCATGCGCGGTCTGTGCCTGTGGAAAGGCACGGTCAGGCGCCTCCTTGGCCGCATGGACGAAATCGGGGAATTTCATCGCGTCCTGTATGAAAAAAACCGGCATGTTGTTGCCAACGATATCCCAGTTCCCCTGCCGGGTATAAAGCTTCACCGCAAAGCCGCGTACATCGCGCACCGTGTCGGACGATCCCTTGGCGCCTGCCACGGTGGAAAAACGCACGAAGGCCGGGGTCTTTTCGCCCACGTGCTGAAAAATATCGGCATGGCAGACATCGGCAAGGGAATCGGTCAGTTCGAAATAGCCATGCGCGCCATACCCACGGGCATGGACCACACGTTCGGGAATGCGTTCATGGTCGAAATGGAAGATTTTTTCCCGGAAATGGAAATCTTCCATCAAAGCCGGGCCATCGGGACCGTTGCGCAGGGTATTCTGATCGTCGGATACGGGAACGCCCTGCTGGGTGGTCATGGTGGGCGTGCCAGCATCATCCGCCGTCTGGTGGGTCTCTCCCCCCTGTCCTGTCGTGGCATGTGATGGGTGTGGGCTGGCACTGGCATTCATGGCCGCTTCTCCTTTATACCGACGCGCCAGTCATGGCAGGTCCGGGTAAAATATCCGGTAACATAACGGGATGTCCGCCAGATGGTTCCGGCGCGGGCATTCCGCGGCTCTGGGGCGGGATGAAGGCGCGATGCGACGGATGTTGAAATGGGGCCGCACGATGGCCTGTGCGTGTACACTCATGGGGGCCATGGTGGGGATGACCCTGCTCCCTGACAGGGCGCATGCCACCGCGCCGCGTGACGTGGTGTTTGAACACCTGACATGGACGGAAATCCGCGATGCCCTTGCCCAGGGATGGACCAGCGTCATCATTCCCGTGGGCGGGACGGAGCAGAGTGGCCCCTTCATCGCGGTGGGCAAGCATAATGTCCGCGCCACCGTGCTGTCACAGCGCATCGCGCACGAGGTGGGCCACATGCTGGTGGCGCCCACCATCGCATATGTGCCCGAAGGCGGCACGTCACCCCGCACGTCGCACATGCGCTTTGCCGGAACGCTGAGCATCCCGCCCGCCGTCTTTCGCGAACTGGTCACGGGAGCGGCCGAAAGCCTGCGTGTGCAGGGGTTCCGGCGCATCGTCCTGCTGGGCGATCATGGGGGATACCAAAAGGATCTCAGGACCGTGGCACAGGTGCTGAACCGCAGGTGGGCAGGCACGGGCGCGCATGTGGTTTATCTGGGCGCATATTATGATGTCGTGGCGGGAAGCTATGCCGATTACCTGCGCAGGCGGGGGTTGGGGGCGGATGTGGGCACGCATGCCGATCTCAGCGATACGTCGCTGATGCTGGCGGTACAGCCGGATATGGTGCGCCAGGACGCCCTGCATCATGCCGCCCTTCCCGGTCCGTCGCAGGGTGTCTATGGCGGCGACCCCCGCCCCGCAAGCGCAGCGCTGGGACAGGTGGGAACGGACATGCAGGTCACAGCAGCCGTCAGGGCGCTCCAGACCGACCAAAATGGTCCGATTTCTCCGTGATTGCCAGATTTTTGCCGCGTGCTATAGGGGCGCCAGGAGATTGGATCGCATGAGCGTAAAAAAACTGTTTCTGATGTCGGGGCTGTGCATGGCGGCCCTGGGATGTGCGGGATCGTCCGGGGCACGGGCGCAACAGGTGGTACAGACCATTCCCGGCATGCCGCCGGTCGTGGACCCGCGAAATATCTATACCGAAACGACACCCGCCCATATCGCACCAGAAGTGGCGCAGGACCCGGCACGGATATATGTTCCCAACCTTCGGTCGAACAATGTCTATGTCATTGATCCGCAGACCTACAAGGTCGTCAACCGCTTCCCCGTGGGCAAAAGCCCGCAGCATGTCGTGCCGTCGTGGGATCTGCGCACCCTGTGGGTGACAAACAATGCCGAAGGCACGACCAACGGCAGCCTGACCCCCATCAACCCGCGCACCACCCTGCCGGGGCCGGAGGTCGCGGTCGATGACCCGTACAACATGTATTTCACGCCCGATGGCAAGTCGGCCATAACGGTGGCCGAGGCACGCGAACGCCTCGATTTCCGCGATCCCCACACCATGCAGTTACAGACATCGGTGGAGGTGCCACAATGCAAGGGCGTCAACCATGCCGATTTCTCGATTGACGGACGCTATGCCATCTTTACGTGTGAGTTCGGTGGCTATCTGGCGAAAGTGGATACCGTCAATCACACGGTGATGGGATATCTCAAGCTGTCAAGCGGTGGCATGCCGCAAGATGTACTGACCGGCCCGAACGGGCATACATTCTATGTTGCGGACATGCATGCGGACGGGGTGTTCATCATTGATGGCGACACGTTCCGTGAAACAGGCTTCATCCCGACAGGAATCGGCACGCATGGCCTGTATCCCAGCAGGGACGGGACGATGATGTATGTGGCCAACCGTGGATCGCACAAGATCCATGGCCCCCCGCATGGCAAGGCCGGTGGCGTATCGGTCATCAGCTTCGCCACCGAAAAAGTGGTCAGCCAGTGGCCCATTCCCGGTGGCGGCAGCCCGGACATGGGCAATGTCAGTGCTGATGGAAAGACGCTGTGGCTGTCCGGACGGTTTGACGATGTTGTCTATGCCTTTGACACCACGACCGGCGCAGTGCGCAAGGTTGCGGTTGGCCAGGAACCGCATGGCCTGACGGTCTGGCCGCAGCCAGGACGCTATTCCATCGGCCATACCGGCATCCTGCGTTAACGGGCATACCAGAAGCCCCCGCGCGATAAAACGGCAACGGACTGTTTATTAAAACACCCCGTTGGTATGGAAACATAAAAGCTCCCGAAGGTGCGCCTTTTTACACCGGCGCCATCTTCGGGGGCTTTTATCGTTTCAACTGACCGGCGCGGCTGTTTCCCGATACCGCACGGGATGGATATGATCGCACCGTTACCATCATGGGTGCCCTGCATCTGTGATGATGGGCTTTTGTCCCCCAAGGTATATTCCTGTGTCATCAGGGACGGGAGTGCGCGACATGTCAGATACGGATCTGGTCCATTTTTCCCCTGCGGTTCCCTTGGGGGTACACGACGCCGTGCGATCGGCGCCCCATTTCGTACGCTGGCGCGACGGGCTGGTGGCGCGTTTCGATGTCCGCCGCATTGATGTACATGATGTCATCATGTTTGGCCCGCGCGTCGGGTTCATCATGGCCGTTGCGGATGCCCGCCACGACGGAAAACCCGTACCGGGCGCAGCCCTGTTACGCGGAGATTCGGTTTCGGTCCTGCTGGTCCTGCACTGTCCGGGGACCGCGCCGCTTACGGTCCTGACGCGTGAAGCGCGCATTCCCATCGCCCGGCCCGACCTTCTGGCATTACCTGCGGGCATGCTGGATGGCGGAGAGTTCATCAGCACGGCCCTGCGTGAACTGTCCGAAGAAGTCGGGACGGATCTGAAGGTCAGGCAGGAAGACCTTGTGCTGCTTGATACCGTATGGCTTTCCCCCGGCGGGACGGATGAAGCCATAGCACTTTATTGCGCGGACATAACGCTCCCCACTGATGTCGTGCACACGCTGGACGGACGGCATACCGGACTGCCGGGCGAGCATGAAAACATACACCTGCATGTCCTGCCTTTGGCGGACCTACCCCACATTGGCCGGACAGATGCCAAGACGATATTGTCCTATCACCTGTATATGGCACGCCGCGTCAGACAGAATGACGCTGGTGCCGATCTTTCTCCTTGACACATAAGCGTGAGGGACATCATAAATCCGGGAAGCAGATTTGCCTTGGCAACTGCTTCTTGGACGTTTCCTCCCTAAACTCAAGCGGTGCATATGCACCGCTTTTTTTTTGCCTGGGCTTATATATTTTTTTTATAATTGTCCAAGATCGCTTATGTTGGTGACATCAGGCAAATTTCAGGAACATGATCATGAGTGGCATTTTCGACGACGTAATGGGAAAGCTGACCAACCTGGCAGCCAGTTCGGGATTGGCAGAGCAGGTGCATACCTATCTGGCACAGTTGCTGACCCCCGATACAATTTCTTCCCTGATGGATCAGGCGCAGAAGGCCGGCCTGACCGACAAGGTACGCTCCTGGATCGGTACTGGTGAAAACCTGCCGATTTCCACCGACGAACTGCGTTCGCTGCTCAGCAGCCAGCAGGTGCAGGCAATGGTGGATCATACCGGCCTGCCCGCCAGCACGATCCTGCCGGTTCTGGCCCATCTGCTTCCTGTCGCCGTCAACGCACAGACCCCGCAGGGTGAAGTGCCGGCAAAAGCCTGAAACCCCACCGCGACTGTCTGTCAACATAACCTGTCAGGTCTGGCGTGCCATATGGTGGGCCAGACCTGACAGTTCCGCCATGACACGTGACAAGACCTGCTGCACGACAGGAAAACCGTCATGGCGTTCCAACGTGCGTTCATCCATATATAGATGGCGGCTGATCTCCATCTGCAGGGCATGAACGCCCCTGCGTGGCCTGCCATAATGCCGTGTCACGTATCCACCGGCAAAGGGCATGTTCCGTGCCACGCGATATCCATGCTCCGTCAAGATTTTTTCAACCATAGCGGTGATTTCAGGCGCGCATGATGTACCCCATGCGTTCCCCAGAATGAAATCGGCACTGTCACGCCCCCCCTGCCGCGGCATCGAATGCCCATCCAGCAAAATGCACAGGCCATGCCGTGCTACGCTGGCCTCAATCAAATGAAGAAGCGCTGCATGGTAAGGATACCAGCACTCACGGATACGACGTTCCGCTTCTTCAAAATCCAGGGAATGGCAATAAATCGGCCCGCCATTCCCAACCAGGCGGGCAATGGTGCCAAAACCTGCCTGCACCTTTTTACTGGAGGTATTGCACCAATCCGGCAACGCATCGCGAAACATGCTGGGGTCCAGTTCCCATGGCTCCCGGTTGGCATCGCAATAGGCACGTGGGAAATGGGCATGCAGCAGGGGTGCCCCATATAATGGCGCAGAGTGTAACAACTCCTCCACGAAACAATCCTCACTCCGTCGCAGGGCCGCAGGCGACAGACGGGATTGTTTGAGAAAGCGATCCGTATAATCCCGCCCCGAATGCGCAGAGGCCACCACCAGTGGCGAAATCGATACACCTGGGGGAATGACCTCATACGGCGGCAACGTGGTTAACGGCATGGGAACACACATAAAACGTGGTGTCTGCACAGGAGGACGCGAAGAAATGGCATGTCGGACATAGGGACAGGCGACCAAGAGCTGGTCAATGTGATTTTTTCTGAAAAAGGGGGTTGCACGAAACCCCGGTGGCAGTTAGAAGCCTTCTCACCGAAGCAAATGGGCGCATAGCTCAGCGGTAGAGCACTACCTTGACATGGTAGGGGTCACAGGTTCAATCCCTGTTGCGCCCACCATTTGCTTCGGTTTTCCGCCAAAAACTAACGTTGTATGAGATATCACCATCCCGGTGATATCTATCAGCGTCTATATCTATCTACGGCAATCCAGATAAATCTGTGGAAAATCCGTGGAGCGTTTTGGCTTGTACCCGCGCCCTATTCTCCTTATAATCCCCCTTGCTGCGCCACTCCCATCTCCGTGGGATCTCCGCATGTGGCGCGGCACCTGACGTGGGGTAGAGCAGTCTGGTAGCTCGTCAGGCCCATAACCTGAAGGCCGCCGGTTCAAATCCGGCCCCTGCAACCAATGCGACGTGCTTGCTGAGTGATACCAATGGTCCCTCCTCAATCAACCACAGAGCATGCCGAGGACGGAAGGCGTATGCCGTGACAGCCGGAGAGACGGCACCAGTTTTAGTTGCCGAGGCAGCACGGAAGGACGTGCAATACGGGACAGTTCGGCGCAGGTCGCCAAATCAGGCCACGGCCCCCATTGAACGGCAGGGAGTTCGTATTACGAGCCGGTATCAAGCCCGGCCCGCAGCAATTGAGCGAAGAACGGCAGGGCCTTAACGGGTTCCTGCCGTTTTCGTTAACACGACATGCCAATGCGTTAGCGTTGTCGATCAACCGTTAACAGCAAAGTTCCCTATCGATCACTTCTGGCACCCTCTCCGCAGACAGAACAGCCGATGCATCCACCGCCAGATCACCACCTGCCCCCGACAAACGGCACAACCCGCGCGCGCTGGCCGCACTGTCCTGCATCCCAATCTTTGACCAGTTTCATCACCCGTGCCCGCAATTTCTCCCGATCGGAGATCAGGCGCGCGGCCTCCCGGCGCCGGGCGTCGTCGTTCTGCGCGAATATCGCTGTTTCGTAACCCACCTGCCGCGACATCTCCACGTCCGGCAGGGAGGATAGCGGGGCATAGGCGACCTGCAGGCTGACCTGCTGGGCACGCGACCGGGATGCAGATCCCTGGATGCCGACAGTCGGGGCCGTGGTGTCGAACCACCGTGGCGACATGGCCACCGGGACGTTCCGCAAGATCCTCAAGGATCTCGGACTGACCGAAACCGATCTGGAGGTATGAGGATGCTTTACGCTTATCCGGTCGATCTGGAGACCAATCCGGACGGCACCATTACAGCATCATTCGATGGGGTTGCCGGGGGCGACCGATGGTGCAACCCGGAAGGAGGTGATGCAGGAGGCGCAAGACCTGCTGGTCACGTCTCTGTCCATCTATGTGGACGATGGCGCGGCTGTCCCCCTGCCCCCGGCATCCAATGGTCGCCCGCTGGTTTATGTGCCTATGCTGGAATCAGCCAAGCTGGCGCTCCATACAGCAATGCTGGAGAACAGGATCAGCAACGTGGAACTGGCGCGCCGGTTGGGCGTGGCGGAATCCTCCGTGCGTCGCCTGCGCGATCTGTTGCATGAAAGTAAGATCGGTCGCGTTGAGGCAGCACTTCATGTGTTGGGGCGACAGGCGACGGTAGAAGTGTTGGAAGTCGCGTGATCTTGGAACGGAATTACTTCAGCCCCCGATCACGTAACTGCGCCGCCATGTAAAGCGCATGCAGTTTGAGCGGGATGGCGATCTTCCCGATGGCCGCATCAGGGTCCGCCAGGGCCACGCTGCCCAGGCGCGGGCCGGTCATGTCCACCATCGCCTTGAGCAGGTCAATCAGCGTTTCCGTTGCCCCTGCCGCCGTCTTGGCCTGCGTGATAACGGTGCTGGACAGGTTCGCCGCCGTGCCCGTGATCGTGGAAATGATGAGGCTGTCCACCTTCTCCACATCAGCAAGAATGCTGTCGAATGCTGTTGCCATTTTGGTTTCCGACTATATAGCGGGCAGCATAAAGTGTGTATCCATACACATTCACCCTTGACGTTGTGCGGTGTTGTATGTATAAAATACACATGTACACAGAGACGTAATCCGAAAGATCGAAGCCGCCGGATGGACGCACCGGAGAACCACAGGCAGCCATCACCACTTCCGGCATCCCGGGCGACCCGGAACGGTGACAGTCCCCCCCCCCAAGAGAGACCTGCCAAAAGGCACCCTCCGCAGCATAGAAAAACAGTCAGGAGTATCTTTAAAATGACCAATTATATCGGACTGATCCGCAAAGACGCTGAAAGTGATTTCGGGGTTGATTTCCCCGATTTCCCCGGATGCGTATCAGCCGGGGGCACGCTTGATGAGGCGCGGGTAATGGGTCAGGAGGCCCTTTCAGGGCATATCGACTGCATGCGGGAAGATGGTGATGCCATTCCCGCCCCGTCTTCTCTGGAAGACATTATGTCTGATCCAGACAACCGGGATGCCGTAGCTTTTCTGGTTGTAGTTCCAGAGAGTGACCGCCTGATCCGGGTGAACGTCACTCTGGAAGAGTCGCTTCTTAAGGCGATAAAGGGAGCGGCTGAAAACCGGTCCCGGTTCCTGTCTATTGCGGCGCGGGAGAAACTGGAGCGGGATGGGGCGGCGGTGTAAGGTCTCCCTACCCATTAAACCTTTTCACAATCGCGGCCTCAAGCAAGTCCTCAAAGTCCTCGCTGTCATATATGGTCTGCAGTTCATGGAGGGTCGCCATCCCCTCCATAATCACGGCTGCGTGCCGCTGGTCTAGGTTTCGGACACGGGCACAGGGGCGCTTTCTTCCGTCCCCAGCATCAGGGATATGAGGGAGAACAAGCGCCCTGCGCCCTTGAAAAAATCCACATGCAACTTGAATGCCTCGGACTGGAGCCAGCCAACCGTGGGGATTTCCCCAATCTGGGTTTGCGCGATGGCCCAGTTCAGGCGCGTGGCCGGATTTCCGGGGTCGGGCTGCATCTCGATGCACTGCATGAGCCGGTCAATCAGCGCGTCCATGCGCACCGGGTCCATGGCGGCGAAGATGCCGATGCCCGCCGCCGCCACGGCCGCAATGCCGCCCCCCTGCACCACCCCGGGAATATCGCCACCAGATGCCGCCGCCGCCTGAAGGCAGTGACGCCCCCAGCGATCGGCATCCACGGCTGACATGCGGGTGATGACGAACCGCTTACCCTTGTCCTCGCCCTTAGACTTGAGGCCGGAAATCACCGTATACGCCAGTGCGACATTCGTGGTGCCCATTGCGGCAGATACGAACGAAATACCAATCGCGGTGTTGGCAAACGACAGGACGGCGTTTCCGTAATCGACGACTGCAGCCACGTTCAGGGTAAATGTGGTGGTCGTGCCGGACTTCGAGACCGTGCAGGCCGCCAGCAGGCCAACCGCCAGCGTTCCGGCCCCGGCACGCAGCAGGGTCCGGCGGGAAATGTTCGGGTTCATAATATGTCCTTGTTGATCGGTCAGGAAACTTTTGTGGGTTCCGGCTTGGCAACGAGGTTTACGCCGATTTCATAGGCTTCGATGGGCATGGCTGTTTATCCGACAGGGTGCGCATAAAGCAGGCGCATAAATGTTCCCCAAAATGGAATATATCCATTGATCCCTTTTTGGGAACATACTGCATAATGGGCATGCAAGTCATCGCCCTCAAAACACTCCGCACCTTCTGGGAAAAGCACCTGCAGGCAGAGTCCCCCTTAGGGCATGGCATAGCGCGGTCTCCAAGGCCGAGTGGGCGACAACGGCAGATATTCGGGAAATGTCCCGCTCTGCTGATTTCGTGGCCGATAACCGCGTAATCTTTAATATTGGCGGCAACAAATATCGCCTGAGTGTTCATGTTTCCTACGAATACAAACGTGTTCTGATAAAGTTCATCGGAACGCACCGCGAATACGACAAGATCAACCTGGAGACCGTATGATGCTGATGGATATCCGACCGATCCGCGATGATGCGGATTACGAATGGGCGCTCAAGGAAATTGAGCAGTATTTCAATCATGAACCTGCGCACGGCACGCCAGATGCAGATCGTTTCGACGTTCTGGCCGTACTGATCGGGGCGTATGAAGGGCGCGTCTACCCTATCCCATCCGCATCACCTCTGGACGTTCTTCGGTTCCATATGGACCAGAACGGCCTGACACAGGCGGATCTTGCGCGCGTGATTGGTTCCCGATCACGGGCCAGCGAAATCATGTCCGGTGGCCGTTCACTCAGCCTGGCGATGATTGCTTCCATCCGCAACGCGTGGAAGATACCGGCTGACCTGCTTGTGCCTGTGCCGGATACCGTGGCGGCAGAGTGATGTTCATTCAGATTCATCAGCCCGCGCATTAGGCAGTGGCCGTCCTTCGATCGCCCGCACCACCATACGACCTATGCCGCGCGCAACTTTCCCTTCGTTCCTGAAGGCGGCAACGGACAGTTCAGGGCGCGGTGGCTGGTAGTTATTCTGTTCCATGCGCCCAAGTTCAAACACCACGGCCTTGATATCGTCAGAACCGATGGACGCATCGACATGCACCCCCTCCCCACTGACCCGCGTGCCATAGCTTTCACGCATGTCGCCCGTCCGCAATCCCGGTTCATCGGGTGCGGCATTCTTCCGTTCAATTCGTCACGAGACTGTGTGCCTTTCCCTTGGCGCGGCCCGTTGAGGGCTTCAAAGCTGGTGATGGTCTTATGATCGCAGACGTAAAGCGCACCCTGACCGTGTTTCCACTGGCAGGATATTGGGTATGGTCCCGATATTTTGTCGCACAACCACAGCAGATCATTGATCCAGACTTCCCAGTACCATTCACACCGCCATTCGCACCATCAGTGCGTACCTTTACTGACGCCACAGGAACAGCCCCCCCCGTCACCTGCGGGGATAAGGCCGCCGGCGCAAGCGGGGCGCTGCCCGATGGCTAAACCTCATTGACATGATGGTATTGTGTCGCCCCTCCCCCCACCCCATATGACCGGGCATGGCACATACCGCATCCTCATCCCAGTTTACGGGGCCTCAGCCCCTCGACAGCACGGAAATCCGGCGTTGCATACTGCGGTTGCGTCGTCTGGCAACATTGTTGGACGCGGCTTTCGTCCTGCCCGGTACGCGCTTGCGCTGGGGGCTGGATACACTGATCGGGTTATTACCGGTCGCAGGGACGATGGTTATGGCGATCCCATCGCTTTACATCATATGGGAGGCGCGGCGACTGGGGGTGCCAAGCCGTATCCTCACACGGATGGTGGGGAATGTCGCGGTTGAACTTCTGGCTGATTTCGTGCCGGTCCTCGGTGATCTGGTCGATACCGTTTATAAGGCAAACCTGCGCAATATCGTCCTGATCGAACAGTATTTTGGCATGACGGTGGACGCGACCGGTCGTGAAACGTCGGGCCCGCACTGATCTTGCGGTAAAACGGATATACGGATAACCCAAAAGGAAGGATTACTGCCTGATGGGACCGCCGCTCATGTTCTCTTCCCTTCCCCCCGCGATCGCCGGGGTTGCCCGCATCCTGCACCAGCAACTAGGCGAGCGGGTCACGACCAACGACTCGATCCGTGAACAGCACAGCCATGGCGAGGGCTGGAAGCATGCCCGCCTGCCCGCATTGGTCATTTTTGCTGAAAGCACGGCTGATGTGGCGCTGGTCCTGCGCACATGTCATGAACATATGGTGCCCGTGGTGGCATTCGGTGGCGGCACATCCCTGGAAGGACACGTTACCCCCGGCGCTGACGCCATCAGCCTTGACCTGTCACGCATGACGCGTGTCATCGGCGTCAATGCCGACGACCTTGACTGCCGGGTGGAAGCTGGCGTGACACGGCAGTCACTTAATGCCCACCTGCGCGACATGGGCCTGTTCTTTCCCGTTGATCCGGGGGGAGAGGCCACATTCGGCGGCATGTGCGCCACGCGCGCATCGGGCACGGCGGCGGTACGTTACGGCACCATGCGTGAAAATGTCATGGGGCTGCGCGTTGTCATGCCTGATGGGCGCATTGTCGATACGGGTGGTCGGGTACGCAAATCATCCACCGGTTATGACCTGACAGGCCTGTTCATCGGGTCCGAAGGGACGCTGGGCATCATTACCGAGGTGCAGTTGCGCCTGCATGGTATCCCCGAAACCATCGCCGCCGCGACATGCCAGTTCGAAAACCTTGCCGATGCAGTGCGCACTGCGGTTTCCACCATACAGGTAGGTGTGCCGATCGGGCGCATCGAACTGCTTGATGATGCGCAGATGAAAGCCTGCATCGCCTATTCCAAGCTGGAGGACTACCGCCCGATCACCACCCTGTTCTTTGAATTCCAGGGATCGCCGGAGGCCGTGCGCGAACAGGTGGAAATGGTGGAGGCAATCGCTGCCGACAATAACGGCCTTGGTTTCGTCTGGAGCACCAGTCAGGAAGAACGCACCCGCCTGTGGAAGGCACGACACGGTGCCTATTGGGCGGCACTTGCGGCCCATCCCGGCCATGATGGCATCGCAACCGATGCCATCGTCCCCATTTCGGCCCTGACGGAGCTGATCACCGGCGTCAAGGCAGATATCGAGGCATCGGGACTGGCTGCACCGATTGTCGGGCATGTGGGCGATGGCAATTTCCATACCATCATCATGGTTCCCCCCGGACCCGGCGGTTATGAACGCGCCATGGAACTGGATCGCAAGATCGTACGTCGTGCGCTGGCGCTGCAGGGCTCATGCAGTGGGGAACATGGCATCGGCACGGGCAAGCTGGAATTCATGGCGGCCGAACATGGGGAAAATGCCCTGCAGGTCATGCGCGCAATCAAGCACGCCCTCGACCCGCAAAACATCCTCAACCCCGGCAAACTGCTCCCCCCTGCAGCAGATGCATCCCCATCCGGCGCGAACGCCTGATCCACGTTACCGCAGGCGGACGCGACAAACATGGCAAGGACAGGGCAGACAGAGACACACCAGCACGATACCGCCCGGACAGAACGGTTGCGGCAGGCCATGCAGCATCTGGAAAACGGCGGGTTCGCACAGGCGCGGGCCATTGTCGAACCCCTGTGCGATGACAGGCGGGCGGATATCATCCTCGCCCATGCCCTTGCGGGCTGCGGCCGCAGTGCCCGCGCGGCACGGATGCTGTGTCGGCTGGCGCAGGACAATCCGACGGCCCGCCATCCCGCACAGGACATGATGACACTTCTGCTGCGCCATTCGCGGCTGGAGGAAATTGAAACCACCCTGCATGCCACCTTGCGGCAGACCCCCAATGATATCCGCCTGTATGACCAGCTTGGGGAATTCCTGCTACTGCATGCCCGCACGCAAGAAGCGATAGAAGTCCTGCTCGAGGGATGCCGCCGCCATCCTTCCGCCCTGCGAACGGGGAATCTTCTGGCGGTAACGCAGAACGAAACGGGAGAAGCACACAAGGCGCAGGCCCTGCTGCGCCATCTTCTGACCTACCATCCGCAAAGCGCCATGACGCACGCCAACCTGGCGCATATCCTGACGATCGACAACAAGGTGGACGAGGCCCTGCATCACCATGCGCAGGCGCTCGCACTGCGGCCAGATGATCCGCATATCCACCTCAATCATGCCATGACCCTGCTTAAGGCGGGGCGCCATGCGGACGGATGGCCCGAATATGAATGGCGCCTGCGCATACCCGGTCGTTTAAAATATCCGCCCGAACGCCTGCTGCCGACCCTGAAACAGGATGGCAAGCTGACGGGACAGCGGATCCTGATCCTGTCAGAGGCGGGTTTGGGCGACATGCTGATGTATCTGCGCTTTGTCCCGGCATTGATCCGTCGTGGCGCGCGTGTAACATTGCAGGTTCCGCGCGAAATCCTGCCACTTGCCGCACGCATCTATGGGGTGGAACGGGTGATCGACCCGCTGCGCCCAGTTCCCGCCCATGACTGGCACTGTCCCTTCGGCAGCCTGCCACGCGTTCTGGCGCAGACATCCGATATTATCGGCGCGCCCGTTCCCTATCTGCAGGCCGACGCGCACAAGGTACTGGCATGGGCGGATTACATGCCCCCCCGTCCCGGCCTGCGCGTCGGGCTGGTCTGGGGCGGCGCAAGCCGACCGGGTGTGGCGCAGGCGCAGGCCATCGACCGCAAGCGTTCGATGAACCTTGTGCAACTGGCCTGCCTGTCAACGATTCCCGGACTTTACCTTGTCAACCTGCAGCGGGGGCAGCATGCCCGGCAGATGACCGACATTCCCGATGGCATGCAGCTTTATGACCCCATGGATGACGTACGCGACATGGATGATACCGCCGCGATCATCATGAACCTTGATATCGTCGTGTCGGTCGATACCTCCATCGTGCATCTGGCGGGGGCACTGGGCCGGCCCGTCATCATGATGGATCGGTATGACAATTGCTGGCGATGGCAGTCAGGACAGGAGGACAGCCAGTGGTACCCCCATCTGCGGATCGTGCGTCAGTCCCGCCCCGGTGCATGGGATGGGGTCGTGGCACGCGTGCATGACCTGTTGCAGGCCGCGACCATACGTCACACTGCCCCGATGCACTGACCTGACCGAACGAACATACACATGCTGTCGCAGGAACATGATGGAATTTGTGCCATTTTTTTGGGGCCTGTTTGGAATTAAGTTTTCTAAAGGACCCAGATGTGTTTCAAAGATCATATGGATCGCTTCATACTGACGGATGCCCAATGGGCGAAGATGGAACCGCTGTGCCTTGGCAAGAAGACGGATCGCGGGCGCAACGGGAAGGATAACCGCCTCTTTATCGAGGCGGTCTTATGGATTGCGCGGACGGGCAGTCCATGGCGGGACCTTCCGACATATTTCGGGCATTGGAACTCGGTTTACTCGCGCTACAGCGACTGGACGAAAGCCGGAGTTTTCCAGAAAATTTTTGAGGCCGTCTCTGACGATGCCGACATGGAATATGCGATGATTGACGGCACGGTGGTTCGGGTTCATCGCCACGGCCAGGGCGCAAAAGGGGGACCCGAAGCCAGGCGATAGGACGCAGTGTGACGGGATGGTCGACCAAGATCATCGCCATGACCGACGTCCTGGGCAATCTGGTCCGCTTCACGCTGATCCCCGGCCAGCATTACGACACGGTCGGGGTTGCGCCCCTTCTGGAACCGGCGGATTTCAAGGCGCTTCTTGCCGACAAGGCGTTTGATGTCCACTGGATCGTGGATGCCCTACATGCGCAAGGCGCCTGTGTAGTCATTCCCCAGCGCAAGAACCGCCTCGACAGGCGCCCGTTCGATGCCGCCCTGTTCAAGGCGCGCCATCTCATCGAGAACTTCTTCTGCAAGCTCAAGGAGTTCAAGCGTATCGCAATGCGAAGTGAGAAGACTGACAGATCATTCGCAGCCATGATCTATCTCACAGCCGCTATCATCAATTCACGATAATTCCCAACACGCCCTGAATGACACCATGTTTTTCAGGGCTGTTGGCAAACGCCCGACCCAACACTTCCCCCGTTTCCTGACGATGATTATTCTGGAATCTCTCGCCAGGATCAGGACATTGCGGTAATCAACCCTTCCACGGCGGCACGGGCGGCATGTTCCGCCCCGGACGCATCCTGATTGCGGATTGCATCAAAAATACGCTGATGCGCCGCAAGATCAGGTTCGGGCAAAGTCGGTTCCACCACAGCGGTATGGGTGCCGCGACGCACTTCCGATACAAAATAACGGTAAAGCTCACTCAGCGCCGTATTATGCGACGCCTGCGCGATCGCAAGGTGAAAGGCCGTATCGCGCGCGACAAATGCCTCCATATCCATATCGGAAGATTTCTCCCCCCGGGCCAACAGCAGCTTTTCCAGAAGGTCAAGGTCACGTTCGGTCCGGCGCAGGGCCGCAAGGCGGGCGGCCTCCGCCTCCAGCACCACACGCAGTTCGAAATGGTCCCGCAGGCCGGAGCGGCTGATACGATGGATGACATCAGCAGGATCGGTGCGGGACCTTACATAGGTGCCATCCCCCTGCCGCACCTCCAGTATGCCCGCATGGGACAGGACGCGCACGGCTTCGCGCACGGTATTGCGCCCAACCTGCAACAAGTGTGCCAGTTCGGTTTCCTTGGGGATACGCTCCCCCAAGGCCCATGCCCCCTGCGCCACGCGTTCACGCATGAAGGCAATGGCCTGTTCCACAAGGGAATGCCGCGGCAGTGGTGGAAAAGAAGACATGACCTGCTTCATATCCCAAAATCCCCGCACGCAACAGGGTCATACGCGCCAGTGCGCCCCCCCCATAATCAGTCGAGCCGGACCGCAGGACGGACAAATACATCAAGCCAGTCCACAAGGCAGGAGACCATGCCACGGAACGGCCCGTAAAGTTCAAACTGGTGCTGGCGATACAGCATCAGATGCACCAGACGCGCGGATAGCCCATGCAACCACCCTCCGCCAAAAACGGTTCCACCGGGGAATGTACCCCACCCATTGTAATCCCCCAGCGCCACGACCGCGCCCTTGTTACTGAACACGAATGGTGGCAGCGGACGCCCGGCGATCCACGCAGGCAGGTGACGCGCCAGATGGTGGGCCTGCTGACGGGCGGCCTGCGCGGTGGGGGCCACGGGCTTTTCCGCGATGAAGGCACAGTCCCCCATCGCGAAGACATTGTCATCCCCCGTCACCTGAAGGGTCGGGCGCACCTCCAACTGTCCAGAGCGCGACAGCCTGATATCACCGAATTTCCGTGTCACATCGGGCGCCTTCACCCCCGCTGCCCAGACACGCAATGTCGCGGGGACATGGCTACCGTCCTTGAGCATGAACCCATTCTCATCCGCCCCACTGACCATGGCAGAGGTTTTCACCACCACGCCAATGGCCTCAAGCTGTTTCATGGCCGCCTCGGACACGGCCTCGGGGAAGGCTGGCAGGATACGTGGACCGGCTTCCAGCAAAGTGATCTTCAGTTCGGGCGGTTTCTGTCCAAAGCTGTACAGTGCCGCAAGGCCCAGCGCCTTGTGCAACTCGGCGGCAAGCTGCGTGCCGGTCGCACCGCCCCCCACAATGGCGATATCAAGTTCGCGGTGATAGGCAAACGCCTTGAGCAGTTCCGTGCGAAACCGGTCATTGAAACCATTGGCATCGACCAGGTTATCAATGAACATGCAATGTTCGGCCACACCTGGCGTGCCGAAATCATTGGCGCGGCTGCCGATCGACAGGATGACCGCGTCATAGTCAAGGGTACGTTCATCAAGAACCGTCTCCCCATTCGGATCAATCACCGGGGCAAGGGTGATGGTCCTGGCGCGTCGGTCCATGCCGGAAATCTCGCCGGGCCAGAAATCGAAATGATGACGGCTCGCCTGTGACATGAAGCTGATCCGGTCATTCTCGTTGGCGGCCGTGCCTGCGGCGAAGCAATGCAGCATCGGCTTCCACACATGGGCAAAACTTTTGTCCACCAGTGTAATTTCCGCGCGCCCGGATTTCCCGACCGATTTGCCAAGGCGGGTGGCCAGCGCAAGCCCGGCGACCCCACCACCAACAATCACGATCCGAAACTTCTGCGCCATCTCACTCTGCTCCAACCCGTTCGCACGACCAGCCACCCGCCAATATGACGCGCGCCGCCTCATCCATCCCCCGGTTCATCGGGCACACACCCGCCATGTCCTGTGGTGAAAAACACACCATGGACAATGCCCTGCCCCGGGGCTGGCCCACGTTATACCCCATTATCCGTGACCAAAATCAAAAAACGGCGCGCCGGTTCGCACCCGTCAGACACGCAGAATGGATCGGCATGAGGCCCCCGGAACAATATGCACAATATCTTTATTCAAAACCATGCAGGACATCAGTGCATGGCAACTGGCATGATGATACGCCACGACAATAACGGGACAGGAAGGCCCCTGACAGAAATGGACACAGCGCAGACGGGCCTTCTGGACATAATCCTGCCGCGTTACCAGTTCATGGAAACGCACCATATCGTAATCCGCGCATCGCCTGCACATATCATGGAAAGCATCCGCGCCTATCGCGCCGGGCATGACCCGCTGGTGCGCATGGCAATAGGGATGCGCGAACTGCCCGCCCGGCTGATGGGGACGCGGGGCGGACGGATGCTCGATCTTGATGATTTCACTGTCGTGGGACAAGAGGGCAACGTGGAGATTGTCTTTGCCCTTATGGGCGCATTCTGGGAAGCCGATTATGGCCTTGTCCCCATCCCGTCGCCTGAAACCTTTGCCGCATGCGACCATACTGGGATATGCCGGCTGGCCATGGGATTTCACATCAGAACGTGCCCCGACCATCCCTATAACAGGGTCGTGACACAAACGCGTGTCGATTGCCCTACCCACGCCTCACGTCGTCGTTTTGCCCCTTACTGGTACGCCATACGCCCTGTCAGCGGCCTGATCCGGCGGCGCATGCTGAACCGAATTCGCATGATGGCAGAACGTGCATAACCCCGGCCCCCACCGACCGGATCGCGGACGCATTTAGACAATCCGCTGTCAATCATAAGAGACAGTTTGAAAAGTCATGATCGATAACATACTGAAATTATAAAGGTTTTTTGGTGAAGCTTTTCCCAAAAAGCTTCAGAAGACGCCGCCTTTTTGGAAAAAGGCGGCACCCAAAAACTTTTCTTGTTTTTTATCAACGAGTTGTTTTCAAACAATCTCTATTAGGCAAGACTTTTCAAAATGTTGCCATTTTGGAAATGGCACCTCCAGACTCTCTCACTGCAAACCCGTTCAATACGCTCCCATTCCATGCGGGCCATCATCAGATACCCATAAAACTATCATAATAATGTGCGATAATATTTACATTCCAGCACGTAAAAACGCCCGCCTTTACGGCCGGACGCACCGAAAAATCCCCTCCTGCAAGCAGTGCCCCCCTTATGGCATCAATCCGGTTTTGAGCCAGCCTCCTGCGCGACATGCAATTGTACCTTATTGTCCTGCAGAACCTGCCGGATACGTGCCGATGGGGGACGATCTGTAAAAAATCCATGGATGTTCGACAGGTGCCCCAACCGCCCCATCGGGCGACGCCCGAACTTGCCTTGATCGGCCAGCAGAAACACCTTGCGCGCGTTACGCATCATCGCCTGCGCGATATTGATCTCATCTGCATCGAAATCCAGCAGCGTACCGTCTTCCTCAATCCCGCTGATGCCGATCACCGCGAAATCGGTCCGATACTGGTCAATGGAGGAACTGGCCGTTGAGCCCGTAATGCCCCCATCGGAAAACCGCACCTGCCCACCGGTGACAATCACCTGAAAATCAGTGCGTGAAGACAGGGTGGAGGCGACATGCAGGTTATTGGTGATAACCCGCAGTGACCTGTGCTGGCGCAATGCCCGCGCGAATGCCTCGGTCGTGGTGCCGATACTGATGAACAGGGAGGAATTGTCGGGAATGGCGCGTGCCGCGATCTGTCCGATCGCTTCCTTGGCGTTGCGATTCAGGACCTGCCGTTCGGCATAGGCAATATTTTCAACCGAGGACGCAAGCCCCGCCCCACCATGGTGACGGGCCACCAATCCCTGCCGCGCCAGGGCATTGACATCACGACGGATGGTCTGGACCGCCACATTCAGACGTTGGGCAAGGTCTTCGTTGGAGACATACCCCTGAAGGCGCACGAGTTCCATGATCTCGCGATGCCGTTCTTCCGCCGATACGCTGGCCATACGTCGTCGATCCCGCTCTTGCCATTCTTTACCGATCCCAAAGCACAGGAGCGGTGTCATCGTAATCTATAGCAATTCAGGAACATGCAAAACAGCGGGCCGGGTCATCGGAACATATCTCCCGCGCCCCGGCCCCTGAAATCACACTGAAATCACACCATCAGATCAGGAAGATGCAACCGTCCGGCCTGTCGCCCCAAGATCTGCGAATGTCTGATCAAGGCGGGAGACGATGCTGTTTTCACCAACACGCAGCCACTTGCGCGGGTCATAGACCTTTTTCAGTGGCTTGCCGGTGGAAGGCGATATCTGGTGACGGAATGCCTCAGGGTTTTCCAGCACATATCCCCCGACACCTTCGGCAAAGGCAAACTGGATGTCCGTGTCGATGTTCATCTTGAACACACCATAGGACACCGCCTCGGCAATCTGGCGCTGTTCGGAGCCGGAACCACCATGGAAGACAAGTGCGAGCGGACGCTCCCCCTGCCCCGTCGCCTCTGACACGGCCTGTTGTGAATGCAGCAGGATTTCAGGACGCAGTTTCACATTGCCCGGCGCATACACGCCATGCACATTGCCAAAGGACGCGGCGATCGTGACAAACCCAAGCGGCGAAAGCTCGTTATATGCACGCAGCACATCGGCCGGTTGGGTATAAAGATGGGCATTGTCCGCACCGTCATCAAGGTCATGCCCGATACCATCTTCCTCGCCCCCGGTAACGCCAAGTTCGATTTCAAGGCCGATCCCAAGCGGGGCCATGCGGCGCAGGAATCTGGCGCATTCAGCGATATTATCGTCCAATGACTCGGCTGAAAGATCGATCATGTGCGACGAAAACAGCGGCTGCCCGGTTGCATGGACGGCGGCCTCACTCTCGTCGATCAGGTCTGACACCCACGGCAGAAGCTTGCGATCGGCATGATCGGTATGCAGGATCACGCACACCCCATATGCCGCCGCAAGCGTATGCACATGCCGCGCCGCCGCCACCGCGCCCAGAACACGGGCGCGATGCTGGTCCTTCATCCCCTCGCCCGCATAAAAACGCGCGCCACCGTTCGACATCTGGATAATGACGTCGGAACGGTTGCGGGCGGCGGCCTCCAGCACGGCATTGATGCTGTCGGTGCCCACGACATTGACCGCAGGCAGGGCATATCCCTCGCTACAGCATGTCGCGACCAGCTTGCGATAGTTTTCACCCGTAACCACCCCAGGAGGCAGGGAAGGACGTGCGGAATGTGCCATGATCGAACCAGCCTTTCTTTGTTCTTGTTTTTTTATCGCCAGGTTTTGGTGGAAAAATCGTGATGCCCCTCGACAAAGCGAAGAGTTCCCGATTTTGAACGCATGACCAGCGAATGGGTAATGGTCCATCCGTTGTTCTGCGAAATCCCGCGCAGCAACGTGCCGCCCGTAACACCGGTTGCCGAAAACAGCACATCGCCACTGGCAATGTCCGTCAGGTCGAGCTTGCGCGACGGGTCCGCACCGGGATTCATCTTCTTTGCACGTTCAAGCTGGGTGTCATCCTCAAACAGAAGACGCCCCTGCATCTGCCCATGCACACACCGCACGGCAGCAGCGGCCAGCACACCTTCGGGCGCCCCGCCGGAACCGAGATAGATATCGACCTCGTTATTCTCAAGACATGCGGCAATGGCGGCTGCCACGTCACCATCGCTGAGCAGCGTCACGCGTGCGCCCATCGAACGTGCCCGCCCGATAATGTCCTCATGCCGGGGACGATCCAGCGTACACAGCATCAGTTCACGGATATCCTTGCCTTTGGCTGCGGCAAGGGCCTTGAGGTTGGCTTCGACACTTGCATCAAGGTCAACGACATTTTCCGGCAGGTTCGGCCCCACCACAATCTTGTCCATATAGATGTCTGGCGCGTGAAGGAAATGCCCCTCTTCCGCCAGCGCCACCACCGTCAGTGCGTTGGGCAGGTTCTTGGCGCAAAGGTTGGTCCCCTCCAGCGGGTCCACGGCGATGTCCATCGCAGGACCACCCGCGCCTACACGCTCGCCGATGAACAGCATCGGGGCCTCGTCCATTTCGCCCTCGCCAATGACGACGGTCCCGTTGATGGCGACTGTGTCAAAGGCGCGTCGCATCGCCTCCACCGCCGCGCCATCGGCCTCGTTCTTCTTTCCGCGCCCGGTCCACGCAGAGGCCGCGACAGCCGCCGCCTCCGTCACGCGCACCAGTTCAAGGGCAAGATTTCGGTCGGTGACCTGATAGTGGGTTGGCGTGACGGTCATTAAAACAGTCCTTCCTGTATGATTTTCTTATGATCGCTCAAGCGGCGACCGTGCTGGTCAAGGTACGTTTCACAGCCTGATGCCACCCCTGGACCAGTACATCGCGCTGATCGGCGGGCATCCCCGGTTCAAACAGGCGGCCCTGTGTCCAGGTTCCGGCCAATTCAGGAATACTATCCCACACCCCAACGGCAAGTCCCGCAAGGAATGCCGCACCCAATGCGGTGGTTTCCACCTGCCGGGGACGCTCCACCGGGGTCTGGAGCATATCGGCAAGGAACTGACAGAACCAGTCATTGACGGACATCCCGCCATCAACACGCAGCGCGCTCAGTTTCCCGCCACCATCCTCGAACATGGCCCCGACCAGATCGAGCGTCTGGTACGCCACCGATTCCAGCGCCGCGCGCGCAATATGCGCCGCCGTGGCATCCAGCGTCAGCCCGCAGATCAGGCCGCGCGCATCCGGGTCCCAGTGCGGCGCGCCCAGACCCACGAACCCCGGCACCATATAAACACCATGGCTGTGTGGAACGCGGGTTGCCATATCATCCGTCTGTGACGCATGGGTAATGAGGTTCAGCCCGTCACGCAGCCAGCGGATCGCGGCACCTGCAACAAAAATTGACCCTTCGAGGGCATAGGTGGTGGTCTCACCGATGCGATAGCCGATGGTCGTCAGCATGCGGTTGTGCGACATGACCGGACGCTCACCAGTATTAAGCAGCGCAAAGCAGCCCGTGCCATATGTGGCCTTGACCATACCCGGTTCAAAACATGCCTGCCCCACCAGCGCCGCGTTCTGGTCCCCCGCCATCCCCGCCACCATGATCGGGTGGCCAAACAGGGCGGGATCGGTTTCGCCGAATGGTTCGCTGTTACCCTGGATACGCGGCAGGATCGCACGCGGGATATGGAACAGGTTCAGCAGGTCATCATCCCACGCACCGGTATGGATATTGCACAGCAATGTCCGCGAGGCGTTGGTGATGTCGGTTGCGTGTACCTTCCCCCCCGTCAGCCGCCACAGAAGGAAGCTGTCGATGGTACCACACGCAAGCTCTCCGGCCTCTGCACGGCGGCGGGCGTCAGGGACGTTATCAAGAATCCAGGCAAGCTTGGTCGCCGAAAAATAGGGATCAAGCAGCAGGCCCGTCCGTTCACGCACCAATGCCTCATGCCCCTCCTGACGCATGCGCGCGCACTGGGCCGTCGTCCGGCGGTCCTGCCACACGATTGCACGGTGGACCGGCTCGCCCGTCTTGCGGTCCCATACGACAATGGTCTCACGCTGGTTCGTGATCCCGATGGCCGCGATCTGTTCCGCGCCGCCAACCTGTTCCATCGCCTCACGCGCGGTGGATACGACGTTGCTCCAGATCTCGATGGGATCATGTTCTACCCAGCCATGGTCCGGGTAATGCTGCTGAAATTCCACCCGCGCCGTGGCAAGTGCCGCAATTTCACGATTGAACACGATGCTGCGTGTCGATGTCGTGCCCTGGTCAATGGCGAGAATCTTGTTCTTCTTGTTCATTGTCGTCTCCTGTCCCATCGGGATGCAGATATCGCAAAGTGCGGCAACGTCAGGCCGCAATGAAGGATGTCAACGCGCCAGAAGCTTTTTCTGCACATAGGCATCAAGGCGGGCGGCGTCCTCATCCGTGACATGCAGACCCATGCGCGAACGGCGCCACAGGATATCGTGCGCAGTTTCGGCGCGCTCGTGCGTCATGAGGTAATCAATTTCACGCGCAGTCAGGCCACCGCCGAAGCTTTCGCCCATATCCGCCGCCGATTTCGCATCGCCCACGATGTCCGTCGCCCGCGATCCATAGTTGCGCACAAGGCGCCAGTGCTGGTTGGCATCCAGGAACGGGGCCGCCCGTGCAAAGCGCGCCAGCGCCCCTTCGAACCCGCCTTCGCCAAGATCCCCGCCCGGCAGGACCCGGTCCGCCGTCCACCCGGACGCCGAAAGGACAGGCAGGAAAGGACGCAGCTTTTCGATCGCATGTTCGGCAAGGCGGCGATAGGTCGTGATCTTGCCCCCAAAGATCGACAGCAACGGGGCCTGCCCATTGGCGGCGTCGATATCAAGTACATAATCACGTGTCACAGCCGACGCATTTTTTGAAGCATCGTCATAAAGCGGCCGCACACCGGCATAGCTCCAGACCACGTCGGCGGGTGTCACAGGCGTCTTGAAATAGCGGCTGACGCTTTCGCACAGATAGCTGATTTCCTCGCCCGAGATCTCGACCTTGCCCGGTGCCTGTGTCCATGGGACATCAGTGGTGCCGATCAGGGTAAATTTCTGCTCGTACGGGATGGCGAATACGATGCGCTTGTCCGGGTTCTGCAGGATATAGGCCTGATCACCCTCAAATATGCGCGGCACGACGATGTGACTGCCCTTGACAAGACGTACCTGCTTATCGGTCTGGATGCAGGCGCGCTCGCGCAGGATCTCGCTCACCCATGGGCCACCGGCATTGACCAGAATGCGCGCACGCACGGTTTCGCGCGTGCCATCACGGGTGTTCTCTATCTCCACTTCCCACAGGCCATCGACGCGACGCGCGCCAAGCATGCGGGTACGGGTGCGTATGTCGGCCCCACGCGCCGCGGCATCCATGGCATTGAGCACCACAAGGCGGCTGTCCTGCACCCAGCCATCGGAATAGGAAAACCCTTTGACACATGTGCCATTCAACGGCGCGCCGACCGGGTTGGTGGTGAAGTCGATAGATTTCGACTTCGGCAGGGTCATCTGCCTCCCCGCAAGATGGTCGTACAGGAACAGCCCGACCCGCAGCATCCATGCCGGTCGCGCCTGTGGCGTATGGGGCAGGATGAAACGCATCGGCCAGATAATATGCGGCGCAATGCGCAGCAACCGCTCACGTTCGATCAGGGCCTCGCGCACCAGACGGAATTCATAATATTCCAGATAACGCAGGCCGCCGTGAATCAGCTTTGTGCTGGCGGACGAGGTATGACTTGCAAAGTCATCCTGCTCCACCAGCAGGACGGAGGCACCACGGCCGACGGCATCGCGCGCGATGCCTGCACCGTTGATCCCTCCCCCCACGATCAGCATATCAACAGTCGTGCCGTTATCGCGCGGCATCCCGGACGATGCCTGGGACGTTTCATCCATGGACAGCATGTGCGTAATTCCTCCTGCCATGTTCGTAAACGAACATTTAGGGGTTATCAACATCAGTCCCGCACTTATTTCATTGATCTACATCAAGTGAAGGATTCCATAAAAACCATTCTATATAAACCTTATTCTGGCAGAAATCAGGCCGATGGACATTTTTCATCAGGTAAGAATGCGCGATTCCGCGCATTCGCCCGTATGTCACAATATAATGCTGCAATGCACAAAATACTTTATAAGAACATGTTAAGGGCATGTATTCAGCGTTTCATAAAAAATTATATAATATTTTTCATCACATTTCCTTATGAACCAAAAATAATCATTTTTAAGGTTCATATGTTCGTTTAAGAACATGATAGATCACAAAGATCGCGTGACAGCGGTCCATGCCGACCGTTTCCCATTGACCGAATAATAAAAGAACAAAGTAGGTCCGATGTTCACAAACCGACAATTCTTCGGGGAACTGATCTCCGAATGTCTCGCCGTCATGATTATCGTCCTGATCGGCGATTCCGTTGCCGCCATGTACACGTTATATGACCCCAGCCCCTATAAACTGTCATATTGGGGGGTCTGTATCGTCTGGGGGCTTGGCGTTACCATTGCCATCTATATCACCGGCAGCGTATCGGGCACCCACGCCAATCCGGCGGTTTCCATCTCTCTTGCGCTGTATCGCGGCTTTCCATGGAAAAAAGTGCTTCCCTACTGCGTGGCGCAGGTCATGGGGGGCCTGATCGGGGCGATTCTTGTCTATACGCTGTATCAACCGGTAATCGACCATTACAATCTGGCACATCACCTTGATCGTGCGATTGATGGCGGGGCGGCAGGTGTATTCTTTACCCATCCGGGGGAATTCGTAACCCCCATGCACGCATTCGCGGATGAAGTCATCCTGACGGCACTGCTGCTGTTCGGCATCTTTGCCGTGACGTGCGAATATAACACGCAGGCCCCGCAAGCAAACTCCAGCGCGCTGATCATCGGATTGCTTGTCGCGTCCATCGGGGCCTGCGCGGGCTATCTGGAGGGATGGGCCATCAACCCCGCCCGTGATTTCGGGCCGCGCCTGTTCTGTTTCCTCAGCGGGTGGAAATATTCCGCCCTGCCGGGACCAGACAATTTCTGGTGGGTCCCGATCGTCGGCCCCCTGTGTGGCGGGGTGATCGGGGCTGGTGCCTATCAGTTCCTGGTGCGTCCGTTCATTCCCCGTTACGCTGCCACCACGGCACAACAGGCAACAGCGGGACAGGTCACCGACCACGAAGACATCCTGCATATCCCCTGATACCCTTACATATCAGGAACATATCGGGCCGGGTGACATTCCTGTCATCCGGCCCGACGTTTTTTCATGATGGTTTGCGAATGACAGTGCGAATGGCGAAATTGCTCTGGATACGGGCAACGCCGGGCATGCGTGACAGCTCCTCTTTATGGATACGTTCATAATCGGCGGTGTCACGCACCTCCACCCGCAGGAGATAGTCCGCATCCCCGGTCATCAGGTAGCATTCGCGCACATCAGGACAATCGCGCACCCTTGCCTCGAACCGGCGCTGACATTCATCGGTCTGGCGTTCCAGTGTGATATGCACGATCACGGTGGTCATGCCATGGACCGAACGTTCGTCGATCATGGCACGATAACCGCAGATGATGCCCTGCTTTTCCAATAATTTGACCCGCCGCAGGCATGCCGAGGGCGACAGCCCGACCTTCTGCGCAAGGTCCGCGTTCGTCATCCGTCCATCATGGGAGAGATGACGCAGGATGGAATCATTCACCCGGTCCACGATCATGATACAATATTCCGCCATTCTTCGCATTTATGTGCGTGACATGACGATATCTTGGCATATTCTGCCATTGAATGGCAGGACATTTCGTTTTGATCCGGCATAGGATTTTTCATGCCTTCCACTGTGCCGGAATCCGTGCCCGTGTCGCCTTCCCCTTCCACCACAGCTTCCTCGCACTGGCCACGTCATCGTGCTGGCGCGACCCTGCGGATCGACCTCGATGCGATTGCAGCCAATTACCGCCTTGTGCGCGACAGGGTCAGCCCCACCACAATCTGCGCCGCCGTGGTCAAGGCCGATGCCTACGGGCTGGGCCTGGCGCAGGTGGCCCCGGCATTGCAGCGCGCGGGCGCGGATCATTTCTATGTCGCGCACCTTGAAGAAGGGATCGCCCTGCGTCGTCATGTCACTCCCGCGACGCGGATTTTCGTCCTGCATGGCCCCCTGCCGGATACGGAAGAGGAATTCACCGCACACGACCTGACGCCTGTCCTCAACTCCGCCGGGCAGGTCGCGGGCTGGCGTGCGCTGGCGCGGCATCTGGACAGGGTGCTGCCTGCCGTCATACAGCTTGATACAGGCATGTCGCGTTTTGGCCTGTCGATGGCGGATGTACGCGCCATCGCCGATGATGCCGGCCTGCTGGCGGGGATCCGTCCGGATCTGGTCATCAGCCACCTTGCCTGTGCGGATACACCGCAAAATCCGGCCAACGCGCAACAACGCGCGCGCCTGTTGGAAATGGCGGCCATGCTGCCTGCCGCCCCGCTGGCGCTTTCGGCGTCCTCGGGCATTTTCCTTGGTCCAGACTATCATTTCGACATGGTCCGTCCCGGTGCGGCGCTGTATGGCATCGCCCCGAACGAGGCCACCGCCAATCCCCTGCGCCCGGTCGTCCGGCTTAGCGCACGTATCCTGCAGGTCCGTGACATCGTGGCCGGTGACGGTGTGGGATATGGCCTGACCTATCGTGCATCCGGCCCGCGCCGGATCGCAACAATCGGGGCGGGCTATGCCGATGGCTGCCTGCGGCAGGGCGCACACCATGGCGCCGCATGGTTCGGGGCGACGCGCCTGCCGATCCTGGGCCGTATTTCCATGGATTCGATCACCATCGACATCACCGACGTCCCGGTGGGGCAACTGGGTCCGGACATGGCAGTGGACCTGCTTGGGCCGCATTATGATGTCGATGCGGCAGCACGTGCCGCAGGCACGATCGGTTATGAGATCCTGACATCGCTCGGCCATCGCTATCACCGGACCTATGTGGCCGGGGGCTGATATTTTTCCTTAATCCTACCTTTGCACGAAAGCACAAGCGCAATGAAAATCATCGTTCTGGGCAGCGGTGTCGTCGGCGTTACATCGGCGTGGTACCTGGCGCAGGCGGGGCATGAGGTGACGGTCGTGGACCGTCAGCCCGCCGCCGGTCTGGAAACCAGTTTCGCCAATGCGGGACAGGTCTCCCCCGGTTATTCCGCCCCATGGGCCGGGCCGGGCGTGCCGCTGAAATCCGTCAAGTGGCTGCTGATGAAATATCGCCCGTTCGTGTTCTGGCCAATGCCGGACCCGCACCTGTGGTCGTGGATGGTGCAGATGCTCGAAAACTGCACGACCGCCGCCTATGATCGTAACAAGGGGCGGATGGTGCGCCTTGCGGAATATAGCCGCGATGTCATGCGCGACCTGCGTTCAAGCACCGGCATCACCTATGACGATCGCCAGCAGGGTACGTTGCAGGTTTTCCGCACACAAAAACAGGTGGATGCCGCCGCAGGCGATATCCGTGTGCTGGAACAGTATAACGTAGGGTATGAAGTGCTTGACGCCGCCGGATGTATCGCGGCGGAACCTGGACTGGTCAGCGCACGTGACAAGATCGTCGGGGGCTTGCGCCTGCCGGGGGATGAAACGGGAGACGCGTTCAAATTCACGCAGAACCTTGCCGCCATGGCGCAAAAGGCCGGGGTAACGTTCCTGTATGATACGAAAATCCGTGCCCTGCATAACGAGGGCGGGAAAATCACCGGTGTACAGACCAGCCGCGGCCTGCTGAGCGCGGATTCCTATGTCCTGTCACTGGGCAGTTATTCGCCCGCGATGGTGCGTGCGCTGGGACTGGACCTGCCGATCTATCCCGTCAAGGGCTACTCCATCACCACCCCGATCATTAACGAGGCGCGCGCGCCGGTTTCCACGGTGATGGATGAAACGTTCAAGATCGGGATCACCCGCCTTGGCAACCGGACCCGTGTGGGCGGGACAGCCGAACTGGCCGGGTTCAGCACACGCCTGCGCAAACCCCGGCGCGAAACGCTGGAACATTCCCTGACGGACCTGTTCCCCGGTGGCAACAACCTGTCGGATGCCACATTCTGGACGGGCCTGCGCCCCATGACGCCCGATGGCACGCCCATCATCGGTCGCACGCGTTATGATAACCTGTTCCTCAATACCGGCCATGGGACGCTGGGCTGGACCATGGCCTGCGGGTCGGGCCGTGTGCTGGCGGATATCATGTCCGGGCGCATGCCGGAAATCCCGTTCGAGGATCTGGGCCTCGTAAGGTACGGACGCTGAAACCTTCGGGAACCGGCAGGCCAGGTCCGGCCGCCGGTTCCCGGAACCAGCAATCGCGGCAATAGCACAGGCATTCGGGTAAATTTGTATCCAAGGGCGTCCAGAGGCCAGGAACACCACCTGTTTCAAAAAAAGCCCCCCTATCCCAGCCCGACCCACGACAGTACGCCACACAGGACCAGCCCGCTCACCCCGATCAGCGTTTCAATCACCGACCACGTGGCAATTGTTTGCGGCACGCTCAGGCCCAGTGCCTCCTTGACCTGCCAGAAGCCCGAATCATTCAATGGTCCGAACATCACCGCCCCCGCGCCGGTGACGATGACCATCAGTTCTGGCGACACACCCTGCCCATGCAACAGCATCGGCCCGACGACACCCGCGGTGGTCCCCATTGCAACCGTAGCCGACCCCACCGCAAGGCGCAGAGCCGCCGCCATCAGCCACGCCAGCAGCAGGACGGGAATATGCATCCCGATCGCAGCCGTCGTGATGGTGGTGGACAGGCTGCTATCCATCAGTTCCTGACCGAACCCGCCGCCTGCACCAATCATCAGAAACAATGACGCCAGTGGCCCAAGGCTGTCATTACTCAGCCGCAGTATCTCCTGCCGTGACATCCCCTGCCGCAGGCCAAGGGTATAGAAAGACAGGATAACCGAAAGCACCAACCCCACATTGGCATCTCCGGCGAAACGCAGGACCGTGCCCGATATACTGCCCGGTGCGCAGGCCAATCGCGCGACGGATCCCCCCATCATCAGCGCGACAGGCGCCACCATCGTCAGCAGCGTGACAGCAAACGATGGCATGGACCGCCGGGCGGGCGATGGTGCGACCGCAACCGCATCATGTGGGTTGGCCGCCAGACGTGGAACGATGAATGCTGCATAAAGCGGGCCGGATATGATGGCGATGGGAATGCTTAGTGCAATACCCAGCATGATCAGATGACCGATATCCGCATGATAGGCCGCAAGCGCGAACATTGCCCCGGGATGCGGCGGGACCAGCCCCTGCACCACCGACAGGGCCGCCGTCATCGGCAGCGCCACGCGCAGCATCGGCAACCCGGTCCGCCGCGCAACCGACATCGCCAGGGGGACAAGAACGACAAAGCCGACCGTAAAGAAGACAGAAATCCCGACCAGCAACCCGATCACCATCATGGCCCATGCCATGTGCTGCCGCCCCGACAGACGCACGACCGTCAGTGCAATCTGGTCCGCCCCACCTGAAACCTCCAGCATCTTTCCCAACATCGCACCAAGCGCGATGACCGACGCGACCTGCCCCAGAACCTGCCCCGCCCCATTTTCAAAGGCAGCGATCACATGCGTGGGCGACATGCCGGCGCACAGGCCAAGGAACAGCGACGTCACGAACAGGGCGATGAACGGATGCAGCCTGCATCGCTGGATCAGGACCACCGCCATGGCGATGGAGGCCCCGACGGTCAGGAAGGCCAGTGAAACCGGCATCCGCCAGCATCCTCCCCTGACTGGCGCGCGTTACCCATGTGGCCGGGCATGCCCTTGCGACGATAAAGGCGCGGCATCGCCGACATCGTGTGCCCAGCCCCCACCCAGCGCCCGCGCCAGATGGATGCTCGCCAATGTCTGCATCTCCTCATTACGCAGAACCTGTTCACGCGCATCAAGTTCATCAAGGCGGGCACGCAGGATGTCCTGCATCATGCGCTGCCCCCCTTCATACAGGCCTGTCACATCGCGCACGTTACTTCCCGCCTGTGACACGGCAATGGCAAGGTCATGGCCACGGGCATCGGCACTGGTACGGGCCTCATACGCATCTTCGACTTCTGCCAGAGCATTGAGGACGGTGCGGTCATACCCGGCCACGGCGGCATCCAGGCGGGCATGGGCGGCATGGATGCGTGCATGCACGCGCCCGGCCGTAAAGATCGGCAGGTAAGTCGTCAGCGCGATCAGGCCACCGGTACCCGAAAGCCCGGGAATACCGTCAAAGCGCAATCGCCCGTCCCCCCCGAAAAATTCCAGCCCGAAACGGGGCAACAGGTCTGTCTTGGCGCTTTTGAGCCGTTGCAGCGCCGCGTCCACCTCGTCACGTCGTGCCAGCACATCGGGACGTCGGGCCAGCACGCTGTCGGGCATCTCCCCCACGGGGGCGGCTGGCACAAAGAACGCGCCTGGCGACGGCAGTGAGGGCGCACTTTCAGGCGCCTGGCCTGACAGGATCGCAAGCCTGCGCCGATGCAGGTCATATTCCGCCACCAACAACGGACGTTGCGCCTGCTGAAGCGACAGTTTTTCATCCACGGCGCGCATGTCGGCCGAAACCGCCTGCCCCGCCGCAAAGCGCGCCTGGGTATAGGTGCGCAGGCGTTGCAATATACCAAGACTATGATCAAGCAGGTCGATCTGACGCTGTATCCCCTGCGCCCGGAGATAGTTTTCCGCCACATCCGCCGCAACCAGCATCTGCATGCCATGATATGCAGCCTGCTGTCCCAACATCAACGCATGCGCGGCCCGGCTGTCGGCATGGCGACCACCGAACAGGTCCGGTTCCCACGATGCCCCGATCCCTGCCAGATGGCCATCATTGGCCGGGTCGCCGTCGGACATCTGTGACAGGGCGGCAGGATTGCGCCAGCTCATCCCGCCACCGCCAATGTTCCCTGTCGCCCCGACCGTGGGATACAGCGCCGAACGCGCGATCACATGCGCCGCACGCGCCTGCAGTACATTGTCACGGGCAATACGGATGTCTGGATTTGCGGCAAGTGCCGCCTCCACCATCCGGGTCAGGGCCGGGTCATTCCATGATCGCCACCATGTCGTAAGGTCCGTTGCCGGGTCGGTTCCGGCCGGGGCCTGCACGAAATGCGACGGGGGTGTCACACGCGATAAGGGAACGGCGGTATGGAACGGCGAACATCCACCGGCCATCGCCGTAACCACAAGGCCGGCCACAAGGCTGATGTTACGCGAAAGTCTCTTTTTCATTATCCCTGCCTTGCCAGCATGGAGCGGAAGCGCATGAGCGCACAGAACAGGAAGACCACCCCCGTCACCACGATCGTCAGCAATGGGACAGCAATCGTCCCCAGCCCCGCGCCGCGATAAAGAATGGCCTGCGACAGGTTCACGAACTGTGTCGTGGGCAGGAACCGCACGATCATGCGGATCACGGTGGGCATGTTTTCCACCGGCGTCGCCGCCCCCGACAAAAGATAGGCCACGGCATAGACCGGCACCGCCAGCAGCCCGAACTGCGGCATCGTCGGCGCCACTGTCGCCAACATGATCCCAAGCGACGTCACCGAGAACAGATAGATCAGCGCGCATCCTGCAAACAGCGGAACCGATCCCGCCAGCGGCACGCCAAGCCACACATGCACCACCAGCCATAATGACAGCATGGTGGCGACAAAGATCACGAACCCGTTGGTCGCGATCTTGGAAATCGCAATCTCGCTGGCGGAAACAGGCATGACCAGAAGATGTTCGATCGTGCCATGCTCACGCTCACGGATGACCGCCGCCCCCACCAGAATGATCGACAGGATGGTAATGTTCGTCACGATCTGCATCACGGATGTGAACCACTGCGATTCCCCGTTGGGGTTAAAGCGGATGCGGCTTTCAGCCCGAAACGGGATGACATCGGACAGATGGGCCGAATGCAGGACGGATTCGACCTCTCCCATGAAAATTCCGTCAAGATACGTCGTGCCAAGCCCCGCCTGCGTCATCGCCGTGGCGTCCACCAGAATCTGCACCGCAGGCGCGCGGCCCGCCAGCACATCAGCCTCGAACCGGGGGGGGATATCGACGACGAAGATATAATCGCCCCGGTCCATCAGACGCGACGCATCCTCCCGCGCGATCAGGGCTGGTGGCTTGAAATAAGGTGGCAGCACCGCATCATGCAGACGACGCGACAGGGCGGAATGGTCCTCATCCACAAAGGCGATGGTGGCGTTGGAGACATCGGTACGCACCCCGTTCGCCACCAGCAGCACCCCGGCCGTAAAGGCAAAGACAATCAACCCGAGCAGGATGACATCATTGAACAGGCTGCGGAACTCCTTGCCGCACAGCAGGCCGACATTGATGATCCAGCGTCCCATCGGGGGCTATGCTTCCTGCTTCTTCAGCAACAGGCGCGCACCAAGCATGTAGAACGCGGCAAATCCCGCCAGCGCCGCATACATCCGCATAAAGGCAAAAACGCCCATGCCCTTGGTAAAGCTGCCAAGGCTGATCAACTGAAACCATGCGGCCGGAAACCCGAACCCGACAAGGCGGCTCA
This sequence comes from Novacetimonas hansenii, assembly GCF_014843995.1. NCBI lineage: Bacteria > Pseudomonadati > Pseudomonadota > Alphaproteobacteria > Acetobacterales > Acetobacteraceae > Novacetimonas > Novacetimonas hansenii. The sequence continues at coordinate 2,307,078 of NZ_CP062147.1, forward strand.
GCCCCGTCAGGGTGGAGGATGGATATAACATGCCAGAGAAATTCACCGCCGGGATCAGGCAGATGATGGCCGTGCCAAAAATGGCCGCAACCTGCGAATTGACAAAGGTGGAGATCAGCATCCCCAGTCCCGTGGCGCCAAGTATGAACAAAAGTGCCCCGATACTAAGTGCGATGAACGATCCCTTAAGCGGGACACCCAGCACAAGAACCGACAGCACCACCAGCACGACATAACTGCATGTCGCCAGCGCAACATACGGGGCCTGCTTGCCCACCAGATACTGCCCCACTGTGGCGGGCGAGGCATAGAGATTGACGATGGAGCCGATTTCCTTTTCCCGCACGACCCCAAGTGCGGTCAGCATCGTGGGAATAAGGATCAGCGCCAGCATGACCATCCCCGGTGTCATGGCATAGATACTGCGGAATTCCTGATTATAGATAAAGCGTGGTTCCAGCACGACGGGCACGCGCACCGCCTGCGGCAGTTCACGCCCCAGCGTCGTCGCGTACTGCGCCAGCACCCCTTCGACATAGGCCCGCACATCAGCCGCAAGGAACGGCACCGCACCGTCGATGACCACACCAATGGCAGGACGGCGCCCCGCCTCCATATCCCGTGCAAAGCCGGGCGGGATATCCAGCCCCAGCTGTGCACGCCCGTCATGCAGGGCACGGTCCATCCGTGCCGGATCTTCGGATGGTGCGGCTTCGACGAAATAAGGCGACCCACGGAAACTGTCGATCAGGTCATGGCTGATGCTGGTACGGTCATGATCGCACACGGTAAAGGATACGCCATTAACGTCGAAGGAAATGCTCGACGCGGCAATCAGCAGCAGCACGACCGGACCGATAATGGCAAAGGTCAGGCGCATACGGTCCCGCAGCAGTTCCACCGCCTCGCGCCGGGCAAAGGCCCATGCACGTGGCAGCCACGTCCCGCCACGCCATCCCCGCCATTTCCACGCATGCCCGTGATGCGACGGCGCGACGGCCGCAGGTGTCCCGGCAGGTTCGGCCTCCGCTTCCTTGAGGTAGGCAATGAACGCCGCCTCCAGATCTGTTGCCCCGCGCCTGTGGACCAGTTCCGCAGGGGTGCCCACCGCCAGCACACGGCCACGATGCATCAGCGAAATCCGGTCGCAGCGTGCAGCCTCGTTCATGAAGTGTGTGGAAACGAAGATCGTGACATGATCCTGCCGTGACAGTTTGATCAGATGCCGCCAGAACATGTCACGCGCCGCCGGGTCCACGCCGGAGGTCGGTTCGTCAAGGATCAGGATTTCAGGATTATTGATACACGCCGCAGCAAGCTGAAGGCGCTGGCGAATACCCAACGGCAGGGCGGATGGACGGACATCGGCCACGCCATCAAGTTCGAAATCCGACAATGCCTGCGTCACACGCCGCGTCGCATCGCGCGCAGGGATCCGATAAAGCCGCGCCTGAAGCCGCAGGTTCTGCCGGACGCTCAGTTCCTCATACAGCGAAAATGACTGCGACATGTAACCAATGCGCATGCGCGTGGACATATCGCCAGGTGTGATGGCACGACCGAACAGTTCCGCCGTCCCGCTACTGGCGTCAAGCAGGCCGGTCAGCATCTTCATGGTCGTGGACTTGCCACAGCCATTGGAGCCGAGGAAGCCGAATATCTCCCCCCGCCCGATGCGGAAGCTGACATTATCCACTGCGACAAAATCACCGAACCGCTTGGTCAGGTTCTGCGCCATGATGGCGGGGGCCGTGCCGGGATCATGATAGGGCGGGATGGAAAAACCGGTGGCATTGGCGCGTTTTTCCGCAGGCAGGAGGGAAATATACGCCGCCTCCAGCGATGTGGTGTGCGTTCGCGCCAGCACGTTGGCCGTCTGGTCCGCAATCAGCACGTGCCCCGCATCCATCGCGACGAGATAGGCGAAATGCTCCGCCTCCTCCATATACGCGGTGGAGACCAGGACCGTCATGGTGGGACGTTCGCCACGCAACTGGTTCACCAGCGTCCAGAACTGCTGGCGCGACAGCGGGTCCACACCGGTCGTGGGCTCGTCCAGGATCAGCAGGTCCGGGTCATGCACCAGCGCACAGCACAGGCTGACCTTCTGCTTCATGCCCCCCGACAGATGACCTGCCGGACGGTCGGGAAACGGGGCAAGACCCGTCGCCTCCAGCAGGCGGGTGATGCGCTCCTCGCGCTCCTGCGCTGCAAGGCCGAACAGACGGGCAAAGAAATCAACATTTTCCCATACCGACAGGGTCGGGTACAGGTTGCGACCCAACCCTTGCGGCATGAATGCGACACGCGGCAAAAAGGCTTCGCGCTGCGCACGCCCGGCCATGTCGGTACCCAGCACCTCGATCCGCCCCGCCTGCATGCGGCGAACCCCCGCGATCAGGCCCAGCAAGGTGGATTTGCCCACCCCATCTGGTCCCACAAGGCCAATGGTCGTGCCCGCCGGAAGGGAGAGCGAGATGTCATCGAGCGCCTTTACCGCGCCATAGCGATGCGACAGCCCCCTGATGACAATTCCCGTGTCATGTTGCGTGCCCGCGCCCATGGTCACTTCGCATTGGCAAGAAACAGGCTGTCGGGCCACCGGATGGTGGGATCGGCACGGACATAGCCATCACCCGTCATGCCGGATTTCAGCATCGTCCCATATTGCCGTGCCGTTTCCGGCGCGACCTGAAGTTTCACGCGATAGACCAGCTTTTCACGTTCAGTCGTCGTTTCAACATATTTCGGTGTAAACTGCGCTTCGGGTGCAACAAAGGAAACCCTGGCGGGGATGACCTGCCGGTGCAGCGCATCAAGCACGATGCGCGCCTGGTCGCCCACATGCAGCCCCCCTGCGACCCCTGCCGGGTAAAAGACCGTAAGATACATGTCAGACGGGTCCAGCATGGCGCCAATACGCCCCCCACCGGGCACCACGGCCCCTTTTTCGACGATGCGATATTCAATGCGCCCGGATACCGGGGCATGCAGGACCATGTCACCAACGACCGTCCCGGCGCGATCGGCCTGTGCCTGAGCGGCCTGCATGGCCGCGTCTGCCGCCGCCACTGCATGGCCTGCCGCCTGTAACGCCGCATCATGGGCGTCGTACTCCGCCTGCCGCTGCTGCACCTCCATATCAGAGACAAGGTGCTGGCGCGCCATTACATGCACATGGTCAAGTTCAAGCTGTGCCAGATGGGTTGCTGCCTGCTGCGCGATGCGTTCGGCCTGCGCGCGCTGCATCATCTCATGCGCCTGGAGTACCTGCGCGTTTGCCGCAGCAAGCTGCGCCCGGGCCTCTGCATCGTCCTCACGCGCGAGGACCTGCCCCGCGGTGACATCATCTCCTTCGGAAAACGCAAGTTCGGTGACACGACCGGGATATTTTGCCGCGATGTCGATACGGGCAAGTTCCAGCCGTCCGTTCGCCCGCGCAATGCCCATCGGGAGTACATCGCGATGCGCGATATAGAACCACGCCGCCCCGCCACCAGCAATCATGATGGCAAGCCCGGCACCAATCAGCAGGTCACGGGTATTCACGCGCACACACCGGTGCATACGCGCGGATTCTTCGTGCAAAGACGCGACAAATATCCTGCTCCCATCAATCTTTTACGCGCGACCTGCCCTGACACCACCAGTACGGGCAACAACGTTATAACGGCCATTACAGTGTATAACAGGGATCGGGCAACAGCCGATTACATATTCAAATCGATTAACGCCCACAGGCGATCCCACAACCGGGCCCTCAACGTGTTCCGCGATGATCCATGGGGAAATCACATCATCCCTGCCGCAGATGACAGCACGGGCATCAGCTCCCCCTTTCCGATGGCTTACCCCGCGGCAGACTGGTGCAGGATGTGGGCTCGTTCTCCTCCTGCGACAGCATTTCCGCGTAACGCAAGATCCGCGAAAGCGCGTGCACCGTCTGCCCCATCATGTCGGTGGGAATGTCACACAGCAGGCGCCCCTCCAATTCGGCACAGATTTCATGCAGGCGCGCGCATCTGTGCTTGCCACCAGGGGTCAGGAACAGGCTCTTGACGCGCCGGTCCACCGGATCGGGACGGCGTTCGACCAGTCCTTCCTTCTCCAGCAGGTCAAGCACGCGCACCAGCGCGGAACTGTCGGTATTCATCGCCTGCGCCAGGTCACGCTGCGATACACCATCGGGCATCATCATCAGATAGGCCAGTGGACGCATCATCGCCATGCTCATCCCCTCGGGGCGGATGGCACGATCAAGCACAAGGCGCCACGTATTGGACAGGCGCATCATCAGGAACGTTATGCGCATGTCCTGAAAACCGCTTCCTTCGAGATCGGGCATGGGGGAACGTACTGACATGATGCTCCAACGTATCTGTCGTGGTGGGCCTTCGATATCATGAAGGAAGGTGGCCGGGGTGCCGGAATTCTGCACGGCATCCCCGCACGCCCGGCGCAGGCATTTCCAATGCACACATAACATTGACATGGCAATCATTGTTATGAAACTAATGTGGCTCTTCCCAGCGGATGACTGTCCATGTCCCCTTCCTTTATGTCCCGGTCCATCGCGCCACCCCTATTTCCCGGTCGCCCTTGCCGCATCCGGCATGGGGGCGCGCGTTGGTAAAATACCTGTCACGCCTGTACGACATCTTCCGCAACGATGGGCAATGGCGATCCTTCATGGCCACGGCGGCATTCAGCGCACGCGTACTGGTGTCCATGAGCATCGCACTGTTTCTGGCCTTCAGTTTCCAGTTGCAGTCCCCGATGAGTTCCGTCACCACCGTCATGATTGTCGCCAACCCGACGGTTGGCGCGCTGGTATCCAAAAGCATCTGGCGCATGATCGGGACGGTCCTGGGCGCGATCATCAGCGTCGCGCTGATGGCAACCTTTGTACAGTCGCCCATCCTTTACATCATGGGATTGTCAGTCACGGTGGGGCTGGCATGCATGGCGGCCACTTTCCTGCGGCTTTTCCGCGCCTATGCCGCCGTGTTGACGGGATATACCATCGTCATCATCGCGGCCCCCGCCTTTGGCGATCCCGATGGCATCTTCCTCAGCGCGCTTTCACGCCTGTCCGCCGTGGTGGTTGGCATCGTGACCACGGCGGCGGTCTTTCTGGTCACGTCCCCCCGTCGCTCCGACCCGCTGCTGGAACAGATCCGCACCGTGTTCTGCGATACCATCCGCTATGTCCTGTCACGCCATGACGGGGGGGCGAGCACCACGACGGATGGCGCATTCCATGCACAGCGCGCAGGCATGCTCGCGCGGATCGCCAGCCTGTCCGATGCGGTGGAATATGCCGCAACGGACAATTACGACATCAGCGTCCGCCACCGCGAAATCCGCGCAGGGCTTGCACGCCTGTCGGGCATTGTTGCGTCCTATCATCCCCATGCCGTCATTGCCTTGGGGGCCGTTCCCGTATCGGCGTCACAGGATGCCCCCCCGGCCGACGGGCGGATCGCGGAACTGATGCGCACGTTGCTTCAGACGATGGAGAATGTGCCCCTGTCCGAAGGGTGCCCGCCTGCCTGCCGGCATATCGCCAACACGCGCGAAGCCCTGCTGGAACAGGCGGAACACAGCCCGTCCCCCCGGCAACTGCTTTTCCTTGATGATGCGCGTGATCTTCTGTCGCGACTGGAACATGCGCTGTGCGACCTTGCCCATCGCGGGGGCAATGACCGCAGCCTGCGCCTGCGGCCTTATATGGAGTGGCCAACGGCCTTGCGCAATGGCGCACGAGGCGCACTGACAACCCTGCTGGCTGGCCTTGCATGGTATGTCCTGCACTGGACAGGGGGGCCGATGATGATGCTGTATGTCGTCGCAGCCTCCAGCCTGCTGTCCACCGCACCATCCGCATCACGGGCATCAGGGCTTCTGGCCAGTGGGACCGCACTTGGCGTGCCGGCGGGGCTGCTGTGCCACCTGTTCATACTGCCCCGGATTGATGGCTATCCCCTGTTATGCCTCAGCCTTGGCCTGTTCCTGCTGCCGGGCATATGGTTGCAGTTCAATCCCCGTCTGGGGATCGCCGCATTCGGGTATTCCGTGTTTTCCACAATCATGCTGCAGGTCAATAACCCGATCCATTACAATGACATCCCACTCATGAACGAATGGGTAGCGATCCTGATGGGGTGCTGTATGCTGGTCCTGTCGTTCCGCGTCATCCTCCCGCCGAACCATCGGCTGGACGGGGCACGGCTGGTGGCGTCACTTTCCCGCAGTGTCCGCAGCCTCGCACTTGCACGGGCTTCCTTTCAGGGGCAGTGGATCGTCTGGGAACACCTGCAACTGCAAAAAGTCGCACGCCTTGCCATGCGGCTGTCATTCTGCGCCCCTGCGGAGGTAGCGAACCTTTACGTCGATGCGGCACTTGCGGCGATTTCACTGGGACGACTGGTGGAACGCCTGCATCGGCTGGCGGATCGTGCCGATATATCGCTGCCTGAACGTCAGCAATTACTTGCGGCATTGGGGGCTTTCGAAACGCTGACGCGCGATCCATTGGCAACCGCACGCACCTTGCACAATATCTGCACCAGGTCTGGCGCGGGGCAAGCCCTGACCACCCTGTCGCCACGACGGATGGAGGCCCTTGCCTGCATGGAGCAAGCCGAGCAGATCATCGTGGATATCCCCGCTTTCCTTGACCGCAATGGCCCGATCCAGTGGTCCGATGACTATCCCCGGGCGCGCGAATTCCTTCGGGCCGCGTATTCGGGCGGCGCCATGTCTGGATAATGGATGCATCCGGGGTCATGATCCACGATCATCCCCATCGCCTGCATCCAGGCATAGACGATAACCGGTCCGACAAAACGGAACCCGCGCGCGCGCAGGGCCGCCGACATCGCCTGGGACAGGGGGGATTGCGCCTGTACCTGGCCTGTACGGTTATGGACAGGGCCGTCGGGTGTCATGCTCCATGCGAATGTCGCAAAATCCTCGCCCTGTTCGTGCATACGCAACAGGGCACGGGCATTGCCAATCGTGGCCTCGATCTTGCGCCGTGCGCGAATGATGCCCGGATCAGCCATCAGGCGGGCGATGTCGCCTTCATCGAACGCCGCGACACGTACGGGATCAAAACCGGCAAAGGCACGGCGGAAACCCTCACGCCGTTTCAGGACCGTGACCCACGACAGGCCCGCCTGGAATCCCTCCAGCATCAGCCCCTCCCACAGGGCGCGTCCATCATGTACGGGCTGTCCCCATTCCTCGTCATGATAGGTGGCCAGCAACGCATTGTTGCCCACCCATGCGCACCGACGTGCGGTGACAGGGGCGTTCATCCTCCGCACTCCATCGCCAATGTCGGTGGGGGCTCATGGCCGAAAACGGAACGCCCGCCATATGCGTGGGAGCGATGACGTTCACCCGCGATGAATTGCGGCAGCGACGGGCCGGTAGCATGACGTTCAAGGCGCCGGGCCTGCCGGTCAAGGCGGCGGATGGCGTCAAGACGCTCTTCGTTCCCCAGCCTTGCCGCAGCGACCGCCGCTTTCATGACCGAAATCGTGCGGTCATAAACTGCAACCGGCACAGGATAGGGTTCGCGATCTTTCCCCCCATGGGCAAGGGAAAAGCGTGCCGGGTCCGAAAAACGGCAGGGCGCGCCATGCACAACCTCCGCCACCTGCGCCAGTGACAGCACGGTGCGTGCGCCGACACCGGGCACCAACAGCAGTTCGGCAAAATCCTGTGGTCCGCATTGTGCCGCCGCCGCCAGCGCGCCATGCAGGCGACGCAGGACAACATCGGCCGGTCGCACGTCATGATGAGCGGGCATCAGCAGATGAGGCAGGAATGGCATATCCGTGGTGCCCGGCGTTGCCGTCCCACGCAGGCGCGCGACTTCGTCCACAATGCGATCCGGCCCCAGATTACCAAGCAGTTCGAGTTGCCCCAAACGCGAAGACGCGGCGCGATGATCCGTCAGATTGACGATCTGTCCCTGCCGCCGTCCTTCTATGGCGGCATGCGGCGCCTCCACGAAACTGCGCAATCCTTCTGACAGCCAGTGATAACGCCGTGCAAGGCGCTGCGTGCCGTTCATACCCTGTTGCACGACGGTCCAGTTTCCATCATCCGTAACGATAAAGCCATGCAGATACAGGTCAAACCCGTCCTGCACAGCCGCGCTGTCCACCTTTGCAACCAGCCGGCTGGCCCGTACCCACGCAGCGGCATCCCCGCCGGTCCGTTCACCCACCAGCAACAGTTCATCGGGCGTACGGCGCGAATGCCGCCCCCTGCCGCCACAGACATGCAGCCCAAGTTCATGCGATACCGGAGCCAGCCCCCGCTTGAGCGCACCAATCACACTTGTCGTAATGCCAGAGGAATGCCAGTCCATGCCGATGACCGCGCCAAAGGACTGAAACCAGAAGGGATGGGCAAGGCGCCGAAGGAATTCATCACGTCCGTAATGATGGATGATGGCCTGCGCGATGATACCGCCAAGACGGGCCATACGCTGTCCCAGCCATTGGGGCACCCGTCCCCCATGCAGCGGCATATCCGCGCTGCCTGCCCGTTGCGCCATGTTCCGCCCCCCAGAACATTAAGGAAACACGACCGATAACACAAAGCCTGCCCATGGGCTATTATGCAAATCGCAAGAACATGGCCGCCGTGGGTATGACGTTAGAAAAATCACCTGAAATCACGTTGAATTTAAGAAATGATCTGGAATCAACCCATCGACAGGTGATGGGTTTTTTATTATTTACCATTATCCTTAATAAGCAGATTATTTTCAAATATATTTGAAAAATACTCTCAAGAAATTTTTATGATCCCAGTAGGTGAATAACAAAAAAATTCTCTAATATCCTTTATTGTACATTGATTTGAATTCTGTAAATTTTCAAACGACTTCTGACAGTTATTGATATAAAAATTTAAAAAAACACATTCATATATTTTATTTATAAAATATGTTCTGTAATTTTCATATTTATGATTTTTTATGTTATCATTAATAAAATACATGCCATAAAATACTATTGCGCTATATGATCAGGTTTTTCTGTATCCACAACCTGTGTAATGGCGAAAATCTGCCGCAGAACGACGCAGTCCTCATCGGTCAGCAAACTGCCCAGCGTGGCCCCGTCCAGCACCATCATGAACGCGTCGATTGCCTGACCCAGTAATCCACGCAGACGGCAATGTCGCGCCAGAACGCAGGAACGGCCATCAACAGTCGTGGGTTCACACGCGACAAGGTTCATATCTTCTTCGGTATAGCGAACAACATCACCAATTCGGATTTCATCCGCCGCACGTGCCAGTGTTAATCCGCCGCCGCGTCCACGCATCGTCTGAATGAAGCCACCACGCCCAAGTTTATGTATGACCTTGACGAGGTGATTTTCAGAAATGCCGTATGCATTCGCGACTTCGCGTATCGAGACCCTGCGGTCTGTATGCAGTCCCACATAAAATAATGTCCGCAAGGCGTAATCAGTATGTAAAGTCATCCGCATATGGACGTCATAACATCCGTCCCAAGCGTGCGAAAGAGAAAAAAAAGATACTAGTTTTATCTATGTTTCAGTAAATAACTTCAAATTCTTCATTTACGCCCGTAACCCGCGCCACCCGTGATCGCAGGGAGGATGCCCTTCTTATCATCACATATTCGTGATAAAACAATGCGACTGGTCGATTACTTTCATTCAAAAGATACATCGACGAATCCCGTAAATGCTTTTGTAAATACGCGATCTTTGAAAACAGGAATGCCGCCCGAATAAAACGACACGCCTGTATACATCCCTGCATTATCAGGAATGATTGCAGATACCCTGCGCGATTTCAGGAATTTCCGGGAATGTCGCCTGTGCGCTCTGCATCCACGGGATTTGTCATCCGGCGCAACGGGGGATGCGACATCATGTCGATGATCGCCGCTGCGGTTTCTTCCACCGAACGATGCGTCACGTTAATGACCGGCCAGCCATGCTGGGCACATAACCGCCGCGCCCAGACCAATTCTTCCTGTACGCGCGTCGGGTCAACATATGGGCGCATGGATTCATCTGACACCCGGCGTCGGGCGAACTTACGCCCCGGCAGCATCATCCCCACACGCGACCTACGGATTTCCACCAGCGTATGCGGGTCGATCATCAGTCCGACCACCGTTCCCCTGTATTCCAGCAATCCATCGGGAAGCGCCACCCCCTGCACCAGCGGAACATTCGCCGCGCGCACCCCACGATTGGCAAGATAAAAACAGGTCGGGGTTTTCGAGGTTCGCGAAACCCCCACCAGTACCACATCCGCATCTTCGAGGGATTTGACCCGCTGTCCGTCATCATGACCGATGACATATTGCATCGCGTCAATCCGCCGTCGGTATTCATCATCCATGACATACTGACCGCCGGGATGGCGTTCCGCACGTGTCCCGGTTTCGCGTTCCAGAAAATATATCGTACTGTCGAGGATATTTTCCACCTGCACGCCCATGCTGCGACATCCCGTCCGCAGGGCTTCTCGCAGGCTTGGCGTCGTAAGAGAGGAAAGGACGGGGCCAGGTTCCGCCGCGATCCCCGCCAGAACACGCCCGACCTGTATCTGGGAACGGACAAGATTCCAGTTGCGCTGGATAAAGGACGAATCCCGAAACTGCGCACCACAGGCACGCACAACCGCTTCGAGTGTCTGGCCCGTAGCCTCCGACACCAGATGCAGGACAATCGGCTGACTATTCATATGCCTCTATACAGTGCGGTGCCGCCGCCATAACGACGGCACCGCCTGCCTCCGCGCTTTTACGCTGCCGCATTTTCCTTGCGATGGGCCAGTGCCGCCTGCGCCGCGGCAAGACGGGCCACCGGCACACGGAAGGGCGAGCACGATACATAATCCAGCCCGACCGCCTCAAAGAACGCGATCGAATCCGGGTCTCCCCCATGTTCGCCACAGATCCCCAGCTTCAGGCCCGGATGCGTGGCACGCCCACGCTCCACACCCATACGCACCAGGGCCCCCACACCATCACGATCGATGGACACAAACGGGTCCTTGGGCAACAGCCCATGATCGACATAGAACGGCAGGAACGAACCCGCATCATCACGCGACAGGCCAAAGGTCGTCTGTGTCAGGTCATTGGTGCCGAAGGAGAAGAAATCCGCATGATGTGCGATTTCGCCTGCCTGGATCGCGGCACGGGGCAGTTCGATCATCGTGCCGATACGGTAATCAAGGGAGGCGCCACGTTCTTGCAGCACGGAGATGATTTCCGCCTCCGCCGCCCGTCGCGCGACCTCCAGTTCCGCCTTGGTCGCGACCAGCGGGATCATGATTTCAGGCACGATGCCCTTGCCCGTCTCGTCAGAAACCTGCAACGCGGCCTCTATGAGGGCACGGACCTGCATTGCATAGATCTCCGGGTTCGTCAGGCCCAGACGGCACCCGCGATGACCCAGCATCGGGTTCGCTTCAGCCAGGGAAGCACAACGGGCACGGATTTCCTCAACCGTCCGGCCCAGAGCTGTGGCCACTTCCGCGATTTCCCCCTCCGCGTGCGGCAAGAACTCGTGCAGGGGAGGATCAAGCAGGCGCACTGTTACCGGCAGGCCGGCCATGATGCGGAAGATGCTGACGAAATCATCGCGCTGGAACGTCAGAAGTGCATTGATCGCACGCTGCCGCACGGCCTCGTCATCCGCGATGATCATCTGGCGCACAAGACCGATGCGGTCGGGGCCAAAGAACATGTGTTCCGTGCGGGCCAGCCCGATCCCTTCCGCCCCGAAACGACGCGCGGTCTTCGCATCATCAGGCGTTTCGGCATTTGCACGCACACCAAGGCGCCGGGTGGCATCGGCCCAGCCCATCAACGTGTTGAAATCATCTGACAGGATGGGGGGAATGGTCGCGACACGCCCGAGATAGACTGCCCCCGTGCTGCCATCGAGCGTGATCCATTCCCCTTCCGCGATGGAATGGCCGTCGATCGTCATGACCATCGTGGTGTAATCGATATGCACGCTGCCGGCACCGGCGACACATACGCGCCCCATACCACGGGCAACCACGGCCGCGTGCGACGTCATGCCACCACGTGCCGTCAGCACACCACGCGCGGCGTGCATGCCATGCACGTCCTCGGGCGAGGTTTCGACACGCACCAGAATGACATCCTCGCCACGGGCGGCGCGGGCCTCGCACTCCTCCGCCGTGAACACGACCGCGCCAGAGGCCGCACCCGGCGACGCAGGCAGCCCACGGGTAAGCTGCACACGCTCCGCCTTGGGATCAAGGGCGGGATGCAGTAACTGATCCAGTGACGTCGCTGGCACGCGGCAGATGGCGTCTTCCTTGGAAATCAGCCCTTCACGCGCCATATCGATGGCAATCTTCAGCGCCGCTGCCGCCGTGCGCTTGCCATTGCGCGTCTGTAACAGATACAGCACGTTGCGCTGCACCGTAAATTCGATGTCCTGCATGTCATGGTAATGCCCCTCCAGCAAGGAGCGCACCCGCAACAATTCGGCATAGGCATCGGGCAGCACCGTTTCCATCGGATTCTGCCCTTCCTCCGCCCGTGCGCGCGACATCGGTTGCGGGGTGCGAATCCCGGCCACCACGTCCTCGCCCTGCGCATTGACGAGGTATTCGCCATAGAACACGTCTTCACCGGTGGAGGGATCGCGCGTGAAACATACGCCGGTTGCGCAGTCATCGCCCATATTGCCAAATACCATCGATTGCACGTTAACCGCCGTCCCCCATGAGGCCGGGATATCATGCAGCTTACGATAGGTATTGGCGCGCGGGTTCATCCATGAACCGAATACGGCCCCGATCGCGCCCCACAACTGCGCCTGCGGGTCGGAGGGAAATTCCTGCCCGGTATGTTCGCTGATGATCTCGTGATACGCCTTCACGACTTCGCGCCATTGCGTGGCGGAAATGGCGGTATCATCCACCACACCCAGCGTCCGCTTGAACTGGTCGAGTACGTCCTCGAAATGGTGATGGGCGACGCCCATGACGACGGAACCGTACATCTGCACGAAACGGCGATAGCTGTCCCATGCAAAACGTTCATCGCCCGAAGAGCGGGCCAACCCTTCCACGGTCGTGTCATTCAGGCCGAGATTGAGGACGGTGTCCATCATCCCCGGCATGGATACCCGCGCGCCAGACCGGACGGAAACAAGGAGCGGGGCGTCGGCATCGCCAAAACGCAGGCCCATGGCCTCCTCGATCCGCTGCATCGCCGCACCGACCTGGGCATGCAGGTCGTCAGGATATTTGCGCCCGTTGTCATAAAACGCCGAGCAGACTTCCGTCGTTATGGTGAAGCCCGGCGGGACCGGCAGGCCGATCGACGCCATTTCCGCCAGATTCGCGCCTTTTCCGCCCAGGAGGTTGCGCATCTCCGCGCGACCCTCGTTAAGGCCGTTTCCGAAACTGTATACCCACTTCGTCATGTCTGCTCGTTCCCACTTGCGATGGTATCACGCCCTGCATCCTGTTCTGGCGCAAGGAATGCAATGGCACGGCACCATATTTTTTCATATTGTTGTTTTTAGTAGGGCCAGATGGAAAAATTATGCGAGTTTAAAGGTTTCAGCAATAGATATTTTCGCATCATGGCAATCATGAAACATTAATAATGCGAATATATCGCAAATGATCGGCAACATGAAAGATGATCCGCCGGGTTGTGTTGCATTGCAGCATGTTTATTTCAATATTTTGCATTCACATGCCTGCCATGGACCTTTCTACTTGAGCAAACCCTTCCCCTTGGGCGATATCGGTGATACGCCCTATCCGGAAGAGGGGGACGATAGGCTTGGCGCCGCCCCTGTCATGAAACGCCATGCCCCGCGCGGGCATTCCTTCATGATCACTCCACCACACGACAAGGACAACAGGCATGATCCGCGATCCCAAGGTCATTGAACATCTCAACATCCAGCTCACCAACGAGCTGACGGCCATCAACCAGTATTTCCTGCATGCCCGTACCCTCAACCACTGGGGCGTCACCCTGCTGGGCAAAAAGGAATATGAGGAATCGATCGAGGAAATGCGTCATGCCGACTGGCTGATTGAACGCATCCTGTTCCTTGGTGGCCTGCCCAACGTGCAGCGTTACAATCAGGTTCTCATCGGCCAGAATGTCGAGGAAATCCTGAAGTGCGACATGAAGCTGGAGGAAAAGGCGATCGCGGACCTGCGTGAAGCCATCGCCTATTGCGAAAGCGTGCGCGACTACGTCTCACGCGACCTGTTCCTCAAGATCCTCGACAATGAAGAAGAACACGAAGACTTCCTCGACCGTCAGTTCGACCTGATCAAGATGATCGGAATTGAACGCTATATCCAGCTCAACTCCGCTTCAGCCGAAAAAGAGTAAGCTGCCGCAGAAAGCATAAGCCACCGCCTGTGCCAGCCACCCCGCGATGGTGGCTGGTGCATGGCGATGCCCCCTCTATCCGACGATATCCTGTCTGGCGATATCCTATCCGGGCAATTCCTGCGGCATGGCTGTCATGCCAGCGGAAAACCCACCCCCAGTCCCCGCCAGGTTGAGCACTGCTCCCTGTCGTTCATGTGCCGCCTGGCGCAATGCCCGGCGCAGCAGGCACAGAACCCCGGGAACACAGTTCCCGCACTGCGCCTTGCATCCTTTTGCCGCATAAACCTCCCGCGGGTGGGTGGCCCCATTGCTTACAGCGATATCTATATCTGTATCCGTCAGCATGTTGCACGAACAAACAAACATGAAACACCCATTCATTGCCGCGAGTCCGCATCACCATATATGAGAACAATTCTCAATATCAATGGGTAAAACCGCTTTTTCCGCACCTTCCCCAAACACGCCCTTGCGAACAGCGTCGCATGAAGTGATCCGCCTCCTCCGGCACCTCCCGGTTCTGATGGGATGAGCATGCGCATAATCACGAACGCCGCCACCCGGAAGAGGTGACGGCGTTCCTGAAACATCAGCCATGGCAAGGGCCTGCATAAAGGCCCCCTGAAGATATGCGTCAGCCCAGTTTCTTGCGCAGGCGTGCATCAAGGACATCAAGGAAGGGCTGCGTATCGAGCCATTTCGTCCCGTTTCCGACCAGTAGGGCGAGATCCTTGGTCATCTCGCCACCTTCCACTGTTTCAATGCAGACACGTTCCAACGCCTCGGCAAAGTGAATGACATCAGGGGTATCGTCAAAGCGCCCGCGATAGGCCAGCCCACGCGTCCATGCGAAGATGGAGGCGATGGGGTTGGTGCTGGTGGGGCGTCCCTTCTGGTGTTCACGGAAGTGACGGGTCACTGTGCCATGGGCGGCTTCGGCCTCCACCACATCACCGGTGGGGTTAAGCAGCACGGAAGTCATCAGGCCAAGGCTGCCGAAGCCCTGTGCCACAATATCACTCTCCACGTCACCGTCATAGTTCTTGCATGCCCAGACATACCCACCCTGCCATTTCAGGGCACAGGCCACCATGTCATCAATCAGGCGATGTTCGTAGGTCAGGCCCAGCTTTTCGAATTCCGCCTTGAATTCGCGGTCATAAACCTCCTGGAACACGTCCTTGAACATCCCGTCATAGGCCTTGAGGATCGTGTTCTTGGTGGACAGGTAGACCGGAAGCCGACGGTCGCGTCCGTAAGAGAGCGAGGCGCGGGCAAACCCTTCGATGGATGCACGGGTATTATGCATACCCAGCGCCACGCCCGACCCCTTGAAGTCATGCACGTCAAGCACCTGCTCCTCCCCGCCGTCAGCGGGCTGGTAACGCAGCGTGACCTTGCCCGGTCCCGGAATACGGGTTTCAGCCGCACGATAGATATCGCCATAGGCATGGCGGCCGATGACGATCGGCTTGGTCCAGTGCGGCACCAGACGCGGCACATTGGCACAGATGATGGGTTCGCGGAAAATCGTACCATCAAGGATATTGCGGATCGTGCCATTGGGCGAACGCCACATCTTCTTAAGGCCGAATTCCTTAACCCGGTCCTCGTCCGGGGTGATGGTGGCGCATTTGACACCCACGCCGTATTTGCGGACAGCCTCGGCAGCCTCAACCGTGACCCGGTCATCCGTTTCGTCACGATGGACAATCCCCAGGTCGAAATACTTCAGGTCGATGTCCAGATAAGGCAGTATCAGCCGCTCCTTGATGAAATGCCAGATGATGCGGGTCATTTCATCCCCGTCCATTTCAACGACGGGATTTTTTACCTTGATTTTGGCCATATATTGGGTCCGCTTCTTTATTCTTACATCCATGCGGACATGGACGTTTCCTTCGGGCGAACATTAATAAAGGCCACACTGCCAAAGAATAAAGGGATAGAGCGACTGCCGCCCTTCACAAACGTGACAGCACGCCCCCTGCCCCTTATTACGGTCACATCTGTGTCATCACATGGCATTCATGCATGGAAACGTCGGATCTGGCGCGACACCATGCCAAAGACGAACATCAGCACCACCCCGAATGGCACCAGCCATGAAAAGGCGATGACATGGCCATAGGGATGAACGAACATCATGACACAACACACCACCACCAGGGTCAGCAGGAACGCAGGCAGGACATCACGTACATCCGCCCCGGCAACAAACATGGCAAACACGAATGCGCCCAGCATTGCGCCATAGGAACAGGCGGCCACCGACAGGCCAAACACGACGGCAGGCCCATGGCTGTGTGAAAATCCCAACGCCGCCAGCACAAGGATCGCAGCCCACACCAGCGTGACCAGCCGCGCAAACGCCAGCGGGCGCACATGCAGGTGTCGTGTCATCCATGCACAGAATGCGGAAAAATCAAGCAAGGTCGCACTGGTCATGGAATTAAGCGTGGCCGACAACGACCCCATGGTCGCGCTCAGCAATCCTGCAATCAATAATCCGGCAAGCCCATGCGGCAGGCCATGGACAATGAAATCGGGAAACAGTTCGTCCGATGACCCCAACCCCACCTCCGCCAGAGAGCGACCGCCATTTCGCGCCCATAACAGGACGCCCACCAGCGACAGCAATGCAAACAGCCCCCCCACCATAAACCCGCTGCCAATCAGGGCCTTGCGCGCATCAGGCAGGTTTCGCGCGGCCAGAATGCGCTGCACCATCAACTGGTCGGTGCCATGAGACGCCATGGACATGATGGCCCCGCCGATAATGGCAGCAAGCGGTGTATAAGGATTAAGGAAAAACAGGTTGGATTTCTGGAACAGATGGAAGCGTGCCGAATGCACCAGCATATGCGTCTGCTGCGCCGTCTGGTGATGAAACAGCAAGAAGACACAGGCCGCGGCCCCGGTGACATAAACCGCAAGCTGGATCGCATCGGACCAGACCACGGCGCGCAGCCCCCCAAAAAGCGTATAGAACAGGGTCAGCCCGACGATTATCAGCATCACCACCACATGTGGCAAGGGAAACTGCATGGCCGTCAGGATGGCCGCAACCGGCAACATTCCCGCGAACATCCTTATCCCTTCGGCCAGAACACGCATCAGCAGGAACGTGATGGAAACCGTGCGTTCCATTGCCGCTCCGAAACGCTGCCCCAGATACTGATAGACGCTGCTGAACTGCCCGGAGAAATAATGTGGCAGAAACAGCCATGCGACCAGTGCCCGCCCGATGACATACCCCATCGCAAGCCCGACAAAGACCAGCCCGTTCCCATAGGCGATACCGGGAATGCTGATCACCGTCAGGGTGGAGGTTTCCGTCGCCACCAGCGACAGGCAGATGACCCACCATGGCAGGTCATGCCCCCCACCCACATAGGCAGAGACTGAGTCCTGCCGTCCGGACAGGAAAAATGCAATGAACGGCAGCGTCAGGCAATAAATGCAGATAATCGAGAGATCGACGGGAGACATGCCAATTCCATCATTTCAGACACACGGATTCTATTACCAAAGAAATACCATATCAAAGCCAAAAATCATCAGGTCCCCGAAACAAAATATTTTCACGACCAAAACGATAAAATTCCGACAAAAACATTCCTGACGCCTCACAAACCTTCTTTCACGATCATGTCAGCGCATGGGTGATACGAATCATCCACGTGAATGATGACGAAATGTCATTGTTATTGCCATTTCATAATGGTATTATTCCTGTATCAGATCTTGCCATGCCCATTCACCAGCGGACCCCCTGCACCATGCACGCACTCCCTGCCACGCGACATCTGCGCCGCCGCCATGCCCTGCTGCTTGCCACGGCAGCAGCCACACTCGGCGCATGTGCGCGCACCAGCCACGGACAGCGTACGACACGAAACATGGCGGAAATTGACCACCTGCTTGAACAGGCCGTCGCCACACACGCGACCCCCGGCGTTGTCTGCGCCATCGGGCATGCAGGCAAGGTCGTTTACCGATCAGTACGTGGGCAACGCGCCATTGCGCCTGTGGCCGAAACCATGACGTGGGATACCGTGTTCGACATGGCGTCCCTGACCAAGGCGGTCATAACGGCGCCGTGCGTCATGCAGTTGTGGGAACAGGGACGCTTTGACCTTGATGATCCCGTCTGCCGCTATCTGCCGCACTTCGCGGCTGCGGGAAAATCCGGCATTACGATCCGCCACCTGCTGACCCATTATTCCGGGTTGCAACCCGATCTTGGCCTGACTGACAAATGGCATGGTCGCGACGCGGCCTTCCGTCTGGCGATGAATACCGTGCCGGACCATCCACCGGGCAGCCGGTTCGTCTATAGCGACATCAACTTCATCACGTTGGGTTTCCTTGTGGAGAAGCTGTCGGGCATGACACTCGACACCTATGCCACGCGTTATATCCTGGCACCGCTTGGCATGCGCATGTCACGCTTCTTGCCGCCGGAAACATGGCGTGCGCAGATTGCACCAACACAGTTCGATGATGACGGACACATGCTGCGCGGGCAGGTACATGATCCCTCTGCCCGGCGCATGGGTGGGGTCGCGGGGCATGCGGGCCTGTTTTCCACGGCGGACGACATGTGTGTATATGCACAGGCGCTACTGGACAGGCGCGCGGGCAGACCATCGGCATTCCCGTTACAGACGCGCACACTGGTGATGATGACCACGCCACAGCAACCACAGGGCCAGACGGACCTGCGCGGGCTGGGCTGGGACATCTCGACACATTATTCCTCCCCACGCGGGGACCGCTTTCCCATGAATTCCTTCGGACATACCGGCTTTACCGGCACGTCCCTTTGGCTTGATCCCGACAGCGATACCTATGTCCTGATCCTGACCAACCGCGTCCACCCTGATGGACGCGGCAATGTCATCAGGCTGCGCCACGATGTCGCAACCGCCGCCGCCATCGCCCTTTCCATTCCCCGGGCCTGACCTTCATCCCCCTGCCGCCGGAGACAGTGCATCCATGACCCCATCCCCCGCCCCCGCCCTTCCCATACTGACCGAAGGACAGGACCCCCGCTATGCGGATGTTGACCTGTGGCCTGTGTCATCGGTCCTTGATGCGCTGGTGGAGGCGCAGATGAGTGCGGTTGCTGCCGTCCGTGCCGCTGTCCCGGAACTGGAACGTGCGGTCAACGCGGCCCTGCCCCGCCTGTTGGCGGGGGGACGCCTGTTTTATGTTGGCGCGGGCACATCGGGCCGGATCGGCATGCAGGACGGGGTTGAACTGCTGCCGACCTTCGGATGGGAGCCAGAGCGTCTGGTCCTGCTGCTGGCGGGTGGGAATGATGCGATTTACCAGGCGGCGGAAGGGGCCGAAGACCGCGAGGATGTCGCCCGTGCGGAAATCCTGGCACATGACCCCGGCCCGAATGACGTGGTTGTGGGCATCGCGGCAAGTGGTTCCACCCCTTACACCTGCGCCGCAATCGCCACCGCACGCGCCGCCGGCAGCCTGACGATCGGCATTGCATGCAATCCATCATGCCTGTTGCTGAACGCTGCGGACATCGGCATTGCGATCGTGACGGGACCGGAAGTCATCTCCGGCTCCACACGTCTCAAGGCCGGGACCGCGCAGAAAACCACCCTTAACCTGATTTCCACCACGCTGATGATCCGCATGGGCCATGCCTATCGCGGGCAGATGGTGGACATGCGTGTCGTGAATGAAAAACTGCGCCAGCGTGCCTGTCGCATGGTGCGCAATTTAACCACCAGCACACATGAACAGGCCATCGCCGCGCTGGAGGCCACGGGATTCAACGTCAAACGTGCGGTCATGCTGCGCTGGGGAATCGCGGCGGACCGGATTGATCCCCTGCTTGCAACACATGACGGCAACCTGCGTACGATCCAGGCAGAGCTGGACGCCACAGGCAATCAGAAAGGTTGAACCGGGTGGAGCATCACGCACGGTTTGAGGAATCACTACGGCTTGATCCCTCCAGCCACATGCCGCTCTACCTCCAGTTGGAGGCGCGGTTGCGCCATATGATCGAAAGCAGCCAGTTGCGCCGTGGCGATGCCATCCCGGCGGAACGTGAGTTGGCCAGCATGACCGGGGTGTCACGCGTCACCGTGCGCAAGGCCATGGCAAAGCTGGTGCATGAAGGACTCGTGGTTCAGAAAACGGGGGCCGGTACGTTCGTGTCGGGACGTTTCAGCCAACCGCTTTCGGAACTAAGCGGCTTTTCACAGGACATGCGGGCCCGTGGTTTTACCCCAGGGTCGCACTGGCTGGACCGGCAGCATGCCATGGCTGGACCGGACGAGGCCATGGCGCTTGGCGTGGCGCCCGGCACGCGTATTATCCGCCTCAAACGCATCCGCACCGCCAATAATGAACCCATGGCAGTTGAAACCGCCATTGTAACGGCACGCGACCTGCCTGATCCCTATCTGGTGCAGGATTCATTTTATGCCGTCCTGCGGGCACGGGGGCTTATGGCGGTACGCGCTCTGCAACGCCTGCGGGCCGGACTGGCGACACCGCAGGAGGCATTGTGGCTGCACCTGAAACAGCCAGCAGCCATCCTGCAGATCGAACGGCGCGCGTTTCTTGCCGATGGTCGCGTGCTGGAGGTTACATATTCCGCCTATCGCGCGGACATGTATGATTTCGTGGTCGAACTCAGATCTTCCGACCCGACGCCATAAGGGCCTCGATGCCAGGAACGATATCCTGCACCAGATCAGCAGGTGGTTGTGCCATGGTATGCGCCGCCTTTGTCGTGGCGGATGCTTCGATCTGCTGATGCGCCGTTGCAAGCGCATGACGCGCGGCATCCCGCCAGCCATGGCCACCGCCATCCAGCCCCCCAAGGCCAGCACGCGCCAGCGCGGCCAGTTCGGCCGATACCGGCAACAGGGGCTGTAACACCGGATATTGCGCCGCCAGCCGGATGATCGCCACATCATTGTCACGCCATGCGACAAGCCGCGCGCGAAGGTCGGGCTTCAACGCCGACTGGCCCGAAAGATATATCTGCACGTCACGATTGAATGCCTGCGCGGCAAAGCTGTCCGGTGCGGCAATATCGGCAGGGGTATCGAAATGCTGTTCCGTGATCGGAACCTTGTGCAGATACTGCCATGCCTGATGATTACGGGCATAATTGCGCACCGGGCTTGTCACCGACAATAACGTCAGCAGCGATTGCGGATCGGCGGGTGCCAGTCGCGCGGCCATGCGGTATGTATTCGACTGGGCCTGATTACCCAGCACCTGCAATTCGGCCTGGATCGCGGGCAGGCGGGCAGACATGCTGTCAGGATCACATATGTCCTGCGGGGACCAGAAACGTTCGGAAATTGCGGCAAGGCGTGGCCATAACCGCGCATCAAGCATCTCATCCGTCACGGTTTCCGTCCATAATGCGGCCTCTGCCCCGACCACATGTGCCTTCTGCATGTCGGAAAGGGTATCCGTCGGGTCCACGCGGTAATGTTGCGTCGCAGGCTGCAACAGGTCGAGGTAATAGCCAGCAGATACCACAACAGGGTGCCCCGCCGATGCAGCGGCGGCGGCATATTTCTGGCCACGCCATGCCTCCACCATAACGCCTTGCGGTACGGGCGCCTCGCTCACCTCGTCCCAGCCCATCATGACCTTGCCATCATGTTCCAAAAACCGCGCGATACGCGTGGTGAACGCGGCCTGCAACGCCTTGGGATCGGCATAACCATGCGCCTTCATAGATGCGGCGATACGGAGGTTTTGCGTCCATTGCCATCCCCGCACCTCATCCCCACCCGCATGGAAATAGACATCGGGAAACAGGCGCGACATCTCATGATACAGATGTCGTATAAAATCATAGGTTCCCGGCAGTGTCGGATCAAACGCATCGACATAGACCTGACGCAGGTCCATCGCATCGGGGGGCTGCGCTGCATAACGGGGATATGCCGTCAGCAGGGCAAAGGAATGACCCGGCGTGTCGAATTCGGGCACAATGCGGATCGCGCGCTCCGCCGCATAGGCCACAAGGGCGCGGATCTGTTTTTGGGTATAATATTCCCCCCGCGCCGCGACCTTTTGCAACCGTGGATAGCGGCGGCTCTCAACGCGAAACGACTGCCCATCAGACAGATGCAGGTGCAGGACATTGAGCTTTGCAAGCTCCATGGCGTCCATCTGACGCTCCAGCGTCGCAGGCGTCATGAAATGGCGGCTGACATCAATCAGGATACCGCGCCATGCAAAACGCGGTCGGTCCTCAATCACGGCGGCATCAAGCACGGGGCCATCTGCCGTATGGTCCACCAGTTGCAGAAGCGTCGCAAGGCCACGCATCACACCTGCCGGCCCATCTGCCGTCAGCCGGACACCATCCGTATCCACCTGCAGGCGATAATGCTCATGCATATCCACCGACAGCATGCGCGTATCGTCCGCCATGCAGTCGATAGAAAGCCGCAATGCCGTGACGGGACCATATTCCGGCGCATATGTGCGCCCCGACAACGTATCAAGGCGTTTTTCAAACCGTCCCACCACCCGATCCAGCAATGCGGAACGCAGGCCCAGCCATGTAACCTCCATCCGCCCGGTCAGCGCAATGGCACCGGAACCCGCCACATAGGACGTCGGCATGGGCATCAGTGCCGGGCTGCAGGACGCCACCTGCGGCGCGGCCAGAAGTGCTAAGACAAACCCGGCGCCCAGCATACGTGAAAAACCCAATGCCCCGCCCTCTGGAATACCCCGCCAGCCCATGATCAGCGCAGGCGTCGTCCGCCGACCCAGACTTCCTCAACCTGCAATGCGCTGTTCATGACAACGAAATCCGCACGGCATCCCGCCGACAGGCGACCACGATCATCCAGACCAAGGTATCGCGCGGCATTGGTACTGACGAGTGCCGCTGCTTCGGGCAGGGATTTCCCCGCATCGACCGCATTGCGCAGCGCCGCGTCCAGCGTCAGGACACTACCCGCCAGGGACCCGTTATCCAGCCGCGCCACACCATCCTTGATATGCACGGTCTGCCCGCCAAGCTGGCTTATCCCATCGCCCCCCCCGGTACCGCGCATGGCGTCGGTCACGAACAGCAGGCGTGACCCCATGACACGGTGCGCCAGACGAAAGGTCGCGGGATGAACATGATGGGTGTCAAAAATCATCTCGGCATAGGCAACGTCACTACACATCAGGGCTGTCACCGGGCCGGGACGCCGACTTTCAATCGGGGCCATGGCATTGAACAGGTGCGTCGCCCCAGCCACGCCACCCGCGGCGCAGATGCGGCAGATCGCGCGGTCAGCCCCTTCGTAATCCGTCACCGTATGCCCAAGGCTTACGCGCACACCCGCACGTGCGAATGTTTCCATAGCGGTCTGCGCATGGTCGAGTTCCGGGGCAAGGGTTACAACCCGCACCACACCTGTGGCCAGGGCTTCGTCCACATGCACCGGGTCCGGGGCGATTGTGAACGGCGGCTGTGCGCCAAGGCGATGGGGGCTGACGAATGGCCCTTCAAGGTGCGCGCCATGGACCTGCGGACCATCGGGAATCCCGCTGCGCCAGACCTCTGCCACCGCCCGCAGGGCATCCATGACATCCGCCCACGGACGCGTAATCGTGGTGGGCAGGATGGTCGTGGTGCCGTGCGACAGGTGAAAGCGCGACATATGGTGGATGGCGTCCACCCCATCCATCGTATCCGCGCCATCGCCACCATGCACGTGACCATCGACGAAACCGGGCAGGATATAACGGTCAGGCGCACTGGCCTGCGGGGTAATATCCCCGATCAGGTCGTCAAAGGACATCGACGCGCTGACAATACGATCCTCAAGGACAAGCTGGCCACTGATGTTCATGGGTTAGGTCCGATCATAAATCACATCCATCATTCATTTTGACCCCGCACCGGTCAATCACGCAACAGCCCTGCACGCAGCCGCGCAAGCCATGGCCCATCGACATCCCACCCTGCAAGGCGTGCAGCGCGCATCGCCCCACCGCCGAGGGCGGAAAACTGCGGGGCCTGCGGGGCCTCCCCCACATGGTGACTGACGGTGTCGATGACGGTCCGGCTCAGGAACACGCTGCCACTATGGCTCCATGGCAGAGGCTGCCCCAGGCGTTCGCGCGCCGTCATCACCTGCGATGACAGGAAACCCGCCGCCTGCCTGAGGATCTGCACCGCCTCGGCACTGCCTCCGTCGGCAAGGCGGTTCACCTCATGCGCCAGCGCCGCAATCGCCGAACGGGGATGGTCCTGCACACGCTGCCATTCCAAAAGGGCCTCTCCAGCCGCATCAGGATCTATCGGCAGGCCGAGCGCCTCAAGGATGCGGGTGGCGAACGCGGCCTCTTCCCGATGGCGGGTGTCAAGGAAATGCACCACGCGCCCCAGCGCGACAGAGCCAATCCAGTATCCACTACCTTCATCACCGAGCATGTAGCCCCACCCCCCGATCCGCAACGGCGGGTTGCGCCGGTCATCCGCCCAGATGACCGACCCTGTTCCCGCCAGTGCAAGGATGCCCGGGCCGTCGGCAAAGGCGCCGATACAGGCGATTTCCACATCCGAACACATGGTAATCGCCACATCCGGCCCAAGGGCGGTGCGGATGACCTCTTCCTGCATACGCGAAGACGGACGCTGCGCACTGTATCCAGCAAGGCCGATCATCGCCGTGCGCAGGGGGACGGGACTGATGTCACGCAGCAGGTGCGTCAGTGTCTCCGCCCAGTCAACCTTGTCATACGGATTGCTGCCCCCGGTATGCCGCTGCACCAGGACATGCCCGTCACGCGCGACGACAACGGCGCGTGTCCTGGTACCCCCGCCATCAACCGCAAGAATTGCATCATCCATCACGTCATGCCGTCCTGTCAGAATACCATACCATAAGGCCCTGCCCCATCAGGACAGCAGCGCCTTGAGTTCGGGATCGTGCTGCATCAGGTGTTCAAGATATGGACGACATGACAGCGCACCTGCCGCCGCCTCGTCCACGATCACCAGGCAATCCGCATGCATCTGCAGGGCCGTCGCACTGATACATGCACTCATGGCCCCTTCGATCACACGCGCCAGCATTGATGCCTTGGCCGCGCCGGTTACGACCATGACGTTGCGATGGGCATCAAGGATCGTACCGACCCCCATCGTCACGGCATGATAGGGAACCTGTTCGAGGTCTCCGTCAAACATGCCCACGTTCTGCCGCCGCGTCGCGGGGTCCAGCGTGACAACACGCGTGCGCGACGTAAAGGCGGAAAATGGCTCGTTAAACCCGATATGGCCATTTTCCCCAAGCCCGAGAAGTTGCAGCCCCACACCGCCGCTTGCACGGATGGCCTGTTCATATGCCACGCACCGCGCATCAAGGTCTGTCGCCGCCCCATCGGGCACATGCGTTGCCTCCAGCGCGACATTGACGCGGGAAAACAGGTGCGCATTCATATAAGTGCGGTATGAATGCGCTGAATCCGGCGCGATGCCAACATATTCGTCAAGGTTGAAAGTCCGGCAGGCCGCGAAATCCAGTCCGCTGTTCTGATGGGCCTGTACAAGATGGGCATAAACAGCCTCCATCGTACGTCCCGTCGCCAGACCGAGCGCGATATCCGGCTTCTGACGCAACGCCTGTTCAATGACACGCGCCGTCAGCGCGGTCGCGCGTTCAGCAGTCGGACAGATGACAACCTTCATGATATTCTCCATTCCCAGCGCACTGACATCATCTGTCCCGCCTCATCGGGGGACAGGAGAGACAGACAGCGCCTGATGTATCCAGTTGAGGTTTTCCCGGCGCAAATGACCGAAATTGTAAAATGCAAAATCGCGCACACCACGGCGTGACAGCTCATCCACCTGCGCAACGAAGGGCCCGGCATCGGTGAAATCGCACGGGGCCGGACGCAGGACCGCGCGAAGGGACCGATCAGCGGGAACAATGTCCCGGATATCCTCGAAACGCGCCAACAGGGCCTGTGTGTCGCGCCCGTACAGGCAGACTTCCAACCCGTCGCAAACACCCGACAGGGCAGCCAGGTCACTGCCTTCGACCCACGCCCGGACCGGATTGGCCTGGACCGAGGGGATGACATGGACCGTCACGTCCGACCGGACGGCATCGCGAATATCCGTCACCAACGATGTCACCTGCTGACAACGCCAGCGCAGGACGTCACGCAACCCATCATCATGGACGATGGCATGCATCAACCTGTCCTCCCCTTCGGCTGCGGTGCCATCGCACCGGCGCGCCAGATAGGCGGAGATATGCCCGCGCACACGCGTACGCACTCCTGCTATATCCACACCCTTACGGGCTGCACCATCCATGCAGGCGTCGCAAAAGCACAGCCCAAGCAAGGTGTCAGCCCATGGGTTCGAAGCCAGCAGGCTCATTTCGTGATGGAAACCATGATGGGATGGCTGCCATCCCGGTGTTTCCAAAATAATATCGTCGATATGGGGATGGTCGGCAATATCACGGCACAGGGCGATGCCATAGGCACGCACATCCGCGTTCGATGGACATAGGCTGTAGGGATAACGGTCGCCAAATGCATTCTGGCACGCCGCCTGCGGGTGGCGCGTGCCAAGGGCGGTATTATGGAACAGGACAGTCCACGCCGAAAGCGCCAGACCATGTTCACGCAGCGTCCGCACCGCATCCATGCCCGGCATGTGCGCTGCCACGACAGGCTGGATATTCCCATATCTGCGTGCATCGGTGGGCAGGTACACCGCCCCGTCCTGCGGGAAAACCACACGCCCATGCTGACCGTGGGGACGCAGGAATTTCCCCGTATGGTATGCCGTGGCCATGCATAACCTATTGATGCCAAGCGCACGCAACCCGGCGGCGAAACCAGGCAGGTCGTCCTGATCCTCGATATCCCACGGATAAATATACAACCCGTGATATGGGATCATGATTCAACCATCATCACAGGCACCGGGCGCGCCCGGTTCCGCCTGTGTATCAACACATTATACAGCACGATCAGGCCATATGCAGGCGCCATAAGCGCGACAAACGCACTTTGCACCCCCATTACCGGCATGAACTGTACAAAAAGCTGGGGCAGCACCGCCCCCCCTGAAAACGCCATGACCAGAAGTGCCGTCGCCTGTGCTCCACGCTCTTCCACATCACGGATGACGATTGGAAACAATGACGGCAGGATCATGGAATTCGCAAAACCGAATAACGCGACACACATAACCGAGACATATCCCTGCGTCAGCCATGTCAACACACACAGCACCAACCCGCAAAGTGCCGACAACCCCAGGTAGCGTTCCTGGGAAAATACGCGCGGGACAAGGAACATGCCCAGTATGTATCCACCCATCATCGCCGCGAGCGTCAGCGACGTAAGAAACTTCGTCTGGTCCAGCGGCAGGCCCAGACTTGCGCCATAGGCCCCGATGGCGTCGCCCGCCATGACTTCGGTCCCGACATACACGAACATGCACAGGACACCGAGCCACAGATAGGTCGGCCCCCGGCGGGTGTCCTGCCCATCATCATCGGAACCCGTGCCCTGCCCTGCCCCTGAAATGTCGATTTCGGGCAAAGAAGAACGTGCAAGCCCCACCGCCGTCACCAGCAATATGACCGCCATCGCAAGATAGGGCACCTGCACGGCATGGGCGAACTGATCCAGGATATGATCGCGCGTTGTGGCATCCGGGGCCGCCTTCACCCGCGCGGCGATGTCATTGATATTGCGCATAACAAGCATGGCCAGCACGATCGGGGCCACAATCCCCGCCAGCTTGTTCGCGACTCCCATGATCGCGATGCGCTGTGCCGCCTTCTGCGTGGGGCCCAGCAATGTCACATAGGGATTGATCGTGATCTGTAACAACGACAACCCGGCCCCAATGACAAACAGCCCGGACAATGCGCCGGGATACCATCGCATGCTGACACATTCGCCAAAAATCGCGATACCCACGGCCATGATGACCAGAGCCACCACAAGCCCACTGCGCAAGCCCGTCCTCTGCGCCAGCAACGTCGCAGGCAGGGGGAAGATGAGATAGGACAGGTAAAAACACATCGGCACAAGGAATGCACTGACGGTACTCAGATTGAATGCCACCTGAACAAAGGTGATGAGGGGGCCATTAAGCCACGTCACGAACCCGATAATGAAAAACAGGCATGCAATGATGATGATCGGTCGCCAACCATATGCGCCAGCCGGACTTTCGGGATGTGGTGCGGACAAAGAAGCCTCCTTGGCCCGAACGCAACAACGGTGGCCCGAAAAGGACCACCGCCACCACGCCAGGCAGTTATCAGAAACCAGCCGATATAGAAACCATCGCGGCGAATGCGCCACCCACAAGATAGACGGGTGAAGATGTTTTCGCCACACCATTACTTCCATAAAGATTCCCGGCAACCGTATGGGTCGCATGGGCATTGGTGGTGAAGCTCGACCCACCGGACAAGTAATGATTATCGCCTATATTCATGATGTTAAGCTGGATCTGCGGTGCCTTGGCCGGGCCAAGCTTCTTCAGACGATAGCCCAGGGCGATATCCGACGTAATGTAGGAGGGGATTTTCTGGTCATCCATGAAGGTCGTGTACTGGGAATCGACGTAACGCAGCGCGAAGTTGCCGAAGAAGCGACCATCGTCATAGTTCAGGCCGATGGCCCCCGTGAAGCGGGGCGATTCAACCGCGACCTTGCCAGCCGTGGGCAGGTAGTTTCCGCCACCGGCATTGAAGTTGTTATCCATCGTCGCGTGCAGATACTGCCCCGACAGGTACGGGCTGATATGATGCCAGCGACGCAGGCCGAATTCGATCTGCGCACCGCGCGACGTCTGACCACCGATATTGATCGGTTCGGAAATCAACTGGTTGGTGCCGGGGATATAGTTCATCGATGTCACCTGATGGTTGGTCATGTTCAGGTTAAACAGCGAGAACGCAACGTTATAGAAACCAGAATGGCGGAAGCCGATTTCCTCACCAATGGAATATTCAGGCTTGAGCGATCCGGGCTGTTCCACCGCATGCGACGAATTGGGGTCGAAGATCTGGCTATATGCTTCCACCGACGCAGGCGCACGGAAGGCGGTGGTGCCATTGATATAGATCTGGTCGTGCGGTGTGATCTTGAAACTGGCGGAGAACTGCGGCAGTGGCTCGAAATAATTGCCCGCCTTGTAATACGGATCAGCACCCGGAACATTGTTGGTGCCCGTCCGGCTGACCATCGCCGCACGGAAACCCGCACTCAGCGTCAGACGGTCATGCAGCAGCTTCAGCGTATCGGCAATGAACAGCGTGTTGACCTGCTGCTTGAAATTCAGGTCATAGCCGGTCAGGATCCGCCCCGTATCCGCAACACGAAGTGGACTGTTGGAATAGGAACCGTTGGCATAAACTTCATTAAAGGTCGAAAGCTCCTGATGGGTGGTATAGTTATACCAGTACCCGATCGACAGCTTGTTATGACCCATTGTCCAGTCCAGGGACGTATTGATTGACGCGCTCTTCTGGTCCCATGGGTCGATACCTTCCGTCAGGATCGAACCGGTACCGGTTGGGACACCGACCAGGCCGCTATATTGCTGCGTGCCCATATACCCACCCGTGGTCGGGATACTTTCACCGCCGTTCGACGGACCGAACTGATGTTCATAATACGGCGTGACATGCAGCTTGAGGTTTTTCGTCAACGTGAAGTGCGACGGCAAAATGATGGTCTGCGCATTCAGGTTCGTAATGTTCAGGCCATAGAAAAGCGGGTCATTCTGCGTAAAGTCGCCATGATAGTTGAAGCTGTCGCCATACTGCTTCCACTGCGCCATGGTGGGCGAACGCCACGAGGTCTGCTGCTGGCGGTTATAGGAGAAGATGGCAGAGACGCTGTTGCCATCCCCCCATTCCTTCACAAACTTCGAATCGATATGATAACGGAACAGGCCGCCCGGACCACGCCAGTTATTATAGCTGGTGTGGGAGAAGGAAACGAAACCACGGATACCGGTATTTCCGATATCCCCTGTTTCATAACGGATAAATTCCTTGTTTGCGCTATGCGTGCCGCCAGCAAGGTCGACAAATCCCCCCTGTCGGTGCGAAGGGTTGATTTCCTGCGCAGAAATCTGCCCGCCCACCGCGTTGTACAACGGCGCGTCCATGTCAGGTGACCCCTGAGAGACAGTCACCGAACCAAGGTTTTCAGAATCCACCATCATGCTGGTATAGGGCTGGTAATTGATCGGGTCGGCCATTGGCGCGCCCTCGAACAGATAACCAATCTGCGCCTGCGTCATGCCGCGCATGGTCATGTTGTTACCCGTCAGGCCAAATGGGTCCTGGCTGGAGTAATTGACACCGGGAAGTTCAGCAACAAGTGACGAAATATTGGCTGTTGGCGCCTGTTTTGCAATAAAGTCGCGGGTGATGCCACTTTGTGAACGCGCGGCGGTCTGGTGCGGCATCAGGCCGCCACCGGGCGTCAGGTTGTTCACACCGTTGGACGTCGTAATGCCGTGGCTGGTGACATGGATCTGTTCCACATCGGAATGGGGCTGCGCGCTGGTGCCCCTTGCAATGGCAGCCGTCTTGCCAGACCTGGCCGTCGCGGATGTCGATGCATGTCCTGCCTTAGAACGTAACGAAGCGTTCGCTCCCCCTTCGCGCGTTGTGGCCACACCCTGCCCAAAAGCAGGAACGACAACCAAACTCGCCAAAACAGTACAACAGAGGGATAGATTACGATACGAAACGTTCATGAACGTGAATCCCTGCATTCAGGTGGAAAATTCGGCGAAACAAACGTTTTGTTCCGTTAATGGATAATGGCAGACCTTCCGAAAGCAAGGCAATAGTTCGACAACCGTCCAATGATAGTTTTAGAATGAAAACAAAGTGGATGCGGTATTTTTCGAGTTGTTCTGAGCGCAAAAACTACCCGGTAATAACCAAAACCACCTATAATATACTGTTTTATATAGTTTATTTATGATCCCAAGCGCATCTGCAACGCCGATATGATCGTAGCATTTTTGTCACAATTCATCCGACTGCCTGTCACGGCGACATTAAAAGCAGCTTTGCCCTTTAATTCTGTTTCCGGACAATCCGGGAAAGCCTTTCCTTCAGTCCTTCAGCCATGACGCCCCGATCAGGCCGGAATCCGCAGGCAGGCAGCCCGGCACAACCAGCGCCGCGTCCTGCTGTCGCAGAATGCGCGACCTTACCTTGAGATCCAGCGCCCCGATCAGTTCCGCCTGATGCGCCAATCCGCCCCCCACCGGCATGATGGAAGCGCCAGTTACATTGGCGACCATAGCCAGCCCGGCGGACATACGATCCAGCCAGACATCCACCGTGCGGCGCGCGGATGCATCCCCCGACAGCCAGTCGGCAAGCAAGGCGCGGGCATGAATTTCTTTCCCGCTGAGGTGATAATGCAGGCGTTCGATACCGCGCGCGCCACCGATCGTATCCAGACAACCGCTCTGCCCGCACTGGCAGGGCAGACAGGGAATACCATCCCCCCCCGCATCCTGCGCGATAAAGGGACCATGCCCCCATTCCCCACCAAGGCCATCCCGGCCGATGACGGGACGGCCATGTATGATCAGGCCACCGCCGACCCCTGTCCCCAGGATGATCCCGAAAACGATGTCATGCCCCTTCCCCGCGCCCTGCATGGCCTCACTAAGGGCGAAACAGTGCGCGTCATTCACCACCAGCACACGTCGTCCCAGACGCTGCGTCAGGAGTTCACGCAGAGGAACGTCATTGACACAGGGGATATTGGCAGTGAATGTCCGCCCCGTATCGGGCGCACATACACCGGCAATCGCCATATGCAGCGGAACGGCGGCCGGATATGAGGCCGCCATACTGTTCAGCACGGAAACAAATGCGTCCAGATCGGACGTAGGTGTTGGCTGCCGTTGCCGGTGCGCCAGTTCGTGGCTGTGGTCGGCTTCGGCAAAATCAATATAGGACCCACCGATATCGGCGCAAAGTATCACCGGACCTCCTCCTGGCGGTTATGTATGACAGGCTGGTTTTGACGGGGGGAAAGGGCATCAATGGCAGGACATGCCCGCAGAAAAACGTCCGGAATCATTCAGCTAACTCACTAAGTTCGGACTTTATACTAATTGTCTTCCGGCTTCGTATCAATTAAAAACAATCCATAGGGCACAGTCAGCGCAGGATGCAGATGTTTACGTCAGGACAATATCGGGTACTGCGCGCCATCAGTATGATGGGCAATATAAGCCGGACGCAGTTGGTGGATATTACGGGTCTGAGCAAGGCCACGGTTTCGACCCTGACGCGCGAACTGCTGGATCGCAATATACTGTCTGAACGTGAACTGGTTTTCGGGCAGGGACGCCCCGCCATCCTTTTGGGCCTGAATGCCGTTTCGGCCTGTTTTGCCGGCATTTCCCTGCAATCAGACCCCGGACAGATCCTGTTGACAGATCTGCATGGTGAAATCCTGGTCCAGATGGATTTGCCACGCATGTCCGATCCTGACCTGTGCGTGGATCATATCGCCAGCGGCATACAGGCATTGCTGGTGCAGGCGGGCGACAGGGCCGGACCGCTGGGTGGTGTTGGTATCGCCATCCCGGGTTTTGTTGCACGTGACCGGCGCATGTGCCTGCGCTCCACCGCGCTGGGATGGCGCAATGTTGATATTGTCACACCACTCAAGGATCGGCTGAAAGTGCCGGTATTCGCAGAAAATGACGCCAACGCCCTGGTACAGGGCGAACATCTGTTTGGCATTCTGCGTGACTGTCCGGATTTCAGCATGATCATCGTGGGTGATGGCGGCATCGGATGTGCCCATATTGTCGATGGGAAATTACATCGCGGTTTTCATGGTGGTGCGGGCGAAATCTCCCACACGACCGTTTTCTGGCCTGATGGGCGGGAAACTGAACGCCCATGCAGTTGTGGCAAGCGGGGATGCCTCGACACTGTCTCCTCACTTCAGGCCATACGATCCATGGCACAGCAACGCGGCCTGCCTGGTTCGCCGACCGAGCTGGAGATGCTGGCGCGTGACGGACATGCTGACGCCCTGCGTATCCTCCATACCGCTGGCGGGGCGATGGGGCTGGCGGTGGCACAACTTGTACAGCTTTTCGATCCCAGCCAGGTGGTCGTCATGCTGGACCAGCCCTTTCGCGACGGCGTGTTCGGTGCTGTCCTGCGCCAGACGATGGAAACCAATGTCATGCCCCGCCCCGATTGGGAAACAACCCTGACCCTTCGGGAAACCCAGCATACCGACTGGGCCACGGGAGCAGCCGGGATCGCCACCCGACAGTTTCTTTTCAGTGAATGAAAAACAGCTTACAGCCTGAACGGCTGGGGTCAGCACCCCATTAAAATAACAAATTTTTGGCAAATATTCTGTATCAACACCCCATCAAGATGATGAAAGTCTTTACAGGTTCCTTGAAAAGCCAGTCTCAATAACATCCTGAAATCATAAAGGTTTTTGGTGAAGCTTTTTCCAAAAAGCTTCAGAAGACGCCGCCTTTTTGAAAAAAGGCGGCACCCAAAAACTTTTCTTATTTTTTATCAATGAGTCGTTTGCAAACGATCTCTTAGAAAATATTCCATGAAAGTCTTTGGAATAAAAATTTAAAAAATTATAGCAACGCCTCGCATTTCCCATGCCTCATCAATGGGTCATGTTCAAAAAAACCGACAAATATCCGCACAAAAAGTTTTTATTTTTTTGTCTGCCGGCATACCGACGATCATGCTGCGCATCCCTTGATCCATATTCAGGAATACAGGACATATTTTTTCCGTATTTCCATAAACTGGACCAACCCTGGCTGCCATGACTGAATAATCGCATCAGGCATCATACCCTGATCCAGTTGATGACGCACCGCATCTGTACCCATGATGAGGTCGAATGTCCGTGCATCTTTCCCCCGCCATGGCACCCCACCCGTCAGATTACGCAGCGTTGAAAGCAGCGTCAGCCCCGTCCGCACGGCATCAAACCGTTCACGCCCGGTAATGATTACCTGCACCCCATGATCCATTACCCCCCGATCCACAAAAGCCGTGGGGGAAAAGGCGACTTCACGAAAAGCAACACCAGCCAGACCGCTTTGCTCCATACGGTCACGCCATGCCGTCGCATCCAGCTTTGGCCCGCCAAGATAAAGAAACGGCATTGCCGTGCCCCGACCAACCGACAGGTTGGTTCCCTCGAACATGCACGTCCCGGGATATGCAATGGCTGTTTGCAACGTTGGCATGTTCGGGCTTGGTGGAATCCATGGCAGGCCGGTCTGGTCAAAAAACATGTCGCGCGTCCAACCCGTCATGGTGATATTTCGCAGCCTTACGGACCGACCGGATATGGTGGGAATGAAACAGGCGTTAAACAGGCTGGCAAGTTCGCAGACTGTCATGCCATGCTGGATCGGGATGGCCTGCCGCCCGATGAAAGAAGCAAAGTGCGGGTCAAGCACCGGGCCACCGACACGAACACCCGAAATGGGATTGGGCCGATCCAGCACCACATAATCGATACCCAGCCGCGCACAGGCCGCCATCGTATCGTAAAGGGTGGAGATATAGGTATAAAACCGCGCCCCCACATCCTGGATATCAAATACCATCGTATCAATACCAGAACTGCGGATGATCGCATCAAGCCGGGGGCCAGAGACGTCATAAATATCATAGACCATGACACCGGTATTCGGGTCACGGGCCTTTTCTTCTGACGATCCGGCAGGGGCGGAACCACGGAAACCGTGCTCTGGTCCGAATATGGCCTGAAGGTCAACCCCACCATCGGCATGCATAATGTCGGCAATATGGTGCAGGTTGCGGCCCACGCTGGTGGGATTGGCAACCAACCCCACCTTGCGCCCGCGCAGGACCTCATAATGACCGGCGCGCAGCCCTTCGAAACCGGTCACGACGTTATGGGAAACCATACTGCTACAAACGTCGCTTTTCGCAATCGCGCCATGAATTCCCATAAATACGCCCCCACACAGGGCGATCCCGCCCCCCATGACGTCCCTGCGTGACAGCTTCATGGAACCTTCCTTTTCTGACCTGGAATTATTGGATCAATGGGCGTGATTCACCAACGCATGCACACCTGGCAGGATGGCGATCAGAAGGCCCGAAGGCGGAAGTTCATGCGTGTAGGAGGCAACGGCCGTTGCACAGGCGGCAAAGGTGGCATCCTGCGTTGCAAGCAGCTTGTTGACGCGCCTGTGCCAGTGGCGGCCATGGCTGCGATGCTTCCTGATCGCCTCCAGCCCGACACGTGCCACCGCCGCAAGCTGCTGCGACACGGGGCGGGCATCTTGCAACAATGGCGTTGTGGCAACGGCGGCATATCCGGCATCATTGGCCAGATACAGATCCAGCATCTGCTTCAGTGGAGCGGCAAGCTCCTTTTCACCCGCGACATAGCGCGCCGCCATATCGTTGAACTTCATCGCAGCAAAGCTGTCCGGCGCGGCAATGGCCCCCGGGGCGTTGAGCATGGCATCGCCACTATGGGACGCCAGCCGGTTCATGGCGTAATTACGCACGGGATTTGTCACCGATGTCAGCACCGTCAGCGGGCCGACATTGCCCGGTGTCAGGCGTGCGATCATCGCGTTTTCATGCGCGCTGGCCTGCAGACCCGTTGCTTCAAGCTCGTTCTGGATCACAGGCAGGCGGCGTTCCATATCCGCCACATCA
Source organism: Novacetimonas hansenii (assembly GCF_014843995.1). Lineage (NCBI taxonomy): Bacteria > Pseudomonadati > Pseudomonadota > Alphaproteobacteria > Acetobacterales > Acetobacteraceae > Novacetimonas > Novacetimonas hansenii. Next base: position 2,343,264 of record NZ_CP062147.1, read on the forward strand.
CGCACCGAAGCATCAGACCAGAACCGTTCGGCAATCGCGGCCGAGCGCGGCCACAGACGTGCATCGACCATTTCATCGGAAACGATCTCACTCCACAACGGGGCCTCCCCGCCCAGAACCAGCTTCTGTTGCGCGGCATCCAATGGTTTTGCATCCGGGTCCAGCGCAAAGGCGTCGATCATCGGTCCCTGCTTGGGCCGGGCGCGCGCAACTTCCTCTGGCGAAAGCCCGACAGCCCTGGGGTCATACGGATCGACCTTGTAATGCTCTGACGAAGGATTGAGCAGGTCAAGATAATAACCAGAAGACACAACAACCGGATGCCCCGCCTGCGTTGCCGACCCAATCCATTTTGAACCGCGCCACGTCTCGACCACCACGTCACGGGGGATCGGGGCCTCGCTGACTTCATCCCAGCCCATCATGATCTTGCCCTGCCGTGCAAGGGCACGTTCCACCTGCGCGGTGAACGCAGCCTGTAGCGCAGGGGCATCGGCATAGCCATGCTGTTTCATATAAGCGAGGATGGCAGGGTTGTCGTTCCACTGCTTGGGCGATACTTCGTCCCCACCCGAATGGAAATAACGGTCGGGAAACAGACGGCCCATTTCCGCATAAAGTTCGGTGGCGAATTTCAGCGTCTGCGGCTTGGTCGGATCGAACGCCGCATTGTTCAGATTATAGACCTTGTTACAGATCGCCTTGGTCTTGACCGTATTGATGGTGATCGAACAGGGGGACTGGCGTTCCTCGGCGGACGGAACATGCTGGGCCGCGAGTTCGGGATAGGCCTCAAGGATCGACAGCGTATGCCCCGGCACGTCGAATTCCGGCACGATGCGGATGCCACGATCCGCAGCATAGGCCACAATCGCGCGCACCTGTGCCTGCGTATAATACTGATTATGCCCTCCCACCTGGTGCAGGCGGGGGAAACGCAGGCTTTCGACCCGGAATCCGGTCCCGTCACTCAGGTGCCAGTGCAGGACATTGAGCTTTGTCAGTTCCATGGCATCAAGCTGCCGCTGGATCGTCTCCACCGACATGAAGTGACGCGACACGTCGATCATGATGCCACGCCATGCGAAACGCGGGGCATCGTCGATCGTGGCCTCGCGCATGACCGGACCCTGGGGTGTGCGCACCACAAGCTGCAACAGCGTCGCAAGCCCGTGCAGCACACCAGCAGGGCCATCTGCATCAAGGCGGATCCCGTTCTGCGCTGTAACGTTCAGGGTATAATGTTCACGTTCCTGCACACTTAGATAAGCGGGGTCGGATCGGCTGGAAATATGCAGCACAACCGGCGCACCACCAGATACGGGAGCCCCGGCGACCTGGGCAAGGCGGCTGGAAAAACGCGCTGCCGCGCGGCGCAGCATCGGTGAAGGGGTACCAGCCCATTCGATACGAACGCCCCCCGCGATCGCGACATCCTGTCCCGACAGGGATACGGACTGGGGACGCGGCATCAGCGGAACGGACGGCGTATCGGCAAGCGCCGGGGCGCAGAGCGCCGCAAGCAGCGCCATGGAACTACAGGCATTGTGGAGGAAACGACGGGAGCGGTGCAGGATGGGAAGCATCAGGTAAAAATCTTTCCGTTCTGGGGATCTGGGATCAGGCTCCACAAAAAACCGGCTCAGCGGTATGGGCGGCGCTTCCTTACTGGCACGCTCCATTTTGTTCGGAAAGTAAAATAAATTACCCCCATCCATATGAATTCGCCCCTCTTTGCGCGGGACGATGGACCGGATGGCATAAAGCTCCATCACAATTCGGCGCTACACCATAAAATGAACTACCAACCTGTGAAATATGCTTTATAAAGGTGACTTTGTAATGCACCAAATCGACATGAGGCATAACCGTTCATGCCAACCACCGCTTACTCCGATGGGTCCCGCCAGGGAAAGCGCACCAAGGTACTTCACGCCGCGCAATGGCTGTTCAACCGTATCGGTTATCAGACCGTCAGCGTGGATGCGATACGGGTCCATGCAGGCGTAACCAAGGCCACGGTTTTCCGCCATTTCCCCACCAAGGACACGCTGGTGTCAGAAGCGATCGCCACGCATATTCACCATATTGAGGATGAACTGGCACAGGCGATCAACGCGCAGAAAACACCACTGGCGAAAATCCGGGCCATTTTTGACTGGTATGATGCGCTGTTCAACAGCGACGATTTCCACGGATGCATGTTCATGCATGCCGCCGCTGAATACCGCCGCAGGCATGATGAAATCACGCAGTTGCTACAGGCGCAGAAGGACAGCATGTGCAGTGCGTTCAGCCAGCTCCTGCAATCTGGCGGGATGGAGATCGAAACCGCCACCACTCTGGGGCGTACGCTGTGCATGCTGCTTGACGGGGCGATGGTACAGGCGGAAATGTGCAACAATCACGATGCCGCACGTGAAGCATGGCATGCGACATCACGCCTGCTGCTGTCCCATGGTTTCATGACAGAAGACGACTTCTGATCCCATGATACGTCCCTGATCTCTATCCATGTCATCCGTGCCACAGGCCATGGTTGGAAAGGGGCGGACACAACCGGAAGATATGGGGACCGGCCGATCACATATCGGCCCGCATATGCACCTTGGCCTTCAGGCTTCCTCGGGAATGCTCCAGCGCCTGATGCCTTTTTCGTTCGCTGCCTGCTGATGGGTCTGTATGATGACCGTATCGGACATCAGCGTCTCAAAAATCTTGCCCCAGCCCCGTCATGACACTATCGGCTGAAGCGACGATGTACGGTCTCCCATTTGCCATACTGCTCCGGCACTTCCGTCCAATGCACACCAGAGCGTAAAATACAGAGGCAGCCATTCACAAACAGGCGTCTATCCGCCTTATGGCCGCCTGCATCCTCAACTTCATCTGGACGCAGAGGTGCAATCCGTCGCCATTGCGCTGTGCTCTCAGCTCCTACTGTTTGATTCCCATCCCCCGTCTTGTGACATGACGTTCAGTGAAACATCCGCATCTATAATTAAGGGAAATCCTGAATATCGACGGGGCCAGATTTTGATATAAGGATCCTTAATTAGATACAAATCCATAATAACATATTGAATTTAAAACAGATTTCTAACGCTGAAGACCACTTTCAAGACACAGAAAAATGATAAACACGATATCCAGCCCCACCAGCATGGGCGTCAGCCGCCGCCATTGCCGCCGCCCCACAATCAGGATGGTGTGAAGCAGCAGGCCACAAGCCAGCGCGAGCATGAAATTCCCGGTCATAAGGGTAATCACCACCATCAGCAGCGGGGATGTCAGGTCATCAAGGGCCTGTGTCTGGGGTGACACCAGCGTGGATAACATACCCACCCCGACAACAATCAGAACCGGCGCGGTAGCAACAGCGGGAATGGCGGTAATCAGCGGCCAGAAGAATGACGACAGCGCGAACAGCACCGCGACGACCACGGCGCACAGTCCAGTCCGGCCCCCTGCCTCTACCCCCACAAGGGATTCCAGATAGGCCGAAACCGTACTGGTCCCGAGACTGGCACCAATCACACTGGCGGCCCCGTCGGCGCAAAACGCCTTGCGCCCCAGCGGAAGGGGCGCACCATCCGCCCCCTGTGTGGCGCGCTGGGTCACCGCCATCATCGTTCCCGTCGCATCGAAAAAATCACTGAGGAAAAAATATACGGTAACAGGAAACAGGACGAGGATATTCGCGACAAAGCCATGGAAATCAAACGCGAACAGCAGGTGATAGGGATAATGCGGCCAATCGGACATATGCGCGGGAAGCCGCGTCAGCAACCTGCCGTCAGGTCCATGCACAAACAGGCCCGCACAGCTTATCACGACAATCGACACCAACATCGCCGCAGGCACCCGCAGGTATGACAGCACCAGCGCCAGCGCCAACCCACCCAGCGCAAGGTCCACAGATGGTTCCCGCAGAAGGCCAAAGGCGAAACCATCATGCGCGGGCACAACCAGACCGCCGGTTGTCATGCCAATCCGCACGATGAACGCACCAATGGCGCAACGGATGCCACATACGACCGGTTCGGGAAAACCATCGATGATTTTCTGACGCCAGGAGGTCAGCGCCAACAGCACGAAAACGATCCCACCGAGGAATACCATCGCAAAGGCGACCGCCGGGCTGATCCCCATATGCATTACGACGACCTGCGCAAAGATGATATTGCTGCTCATCGCCGGGGCAAGCGCGATCGGCAGGTTTGCCATCAGCGCCATCAACAGCGTCCCGCATATGGAAGCCACGATGGTCGTCATGATCATGTCATGATGGTCCAGCCCCGCCATCGACAGGATGGCCGGGTTAACCGCCATGATATAGGCCACGGCACCAAAAGTTGTCACACCGGCCACGATTTCCGTTCCCAGCGTCGAACCACGTTGCGTGATGGCAAAATACCGATCCAGCCCCCTGGCCGCATTACGTATAGCCTGCCTCATGCCGTCATTCTTTCCATCGCTGTTCACCTTCCGCACCGATCGCACATGTTGCGCATTCCGCCCCTATCTACAATGTGCAGCATCGACGTAAAAACCGGAATAAATACCGATCAGGATAGTATGACAGCACCTGCATTACAGGGACATGCAGGGAAACCCGCGACCGCAAGAGGTACGGACTCTGGAGATATAAAATCTCAAAATATTCACGGATAAAGAAAAAACAATTTCCGGTTTAAAAACAAAAATGGAACAAAATATTCATTATAAAAATTCATCTCCCAAAAACTACTTCATGAATATTTCAGAAAACTGTTCCCAGAAATTTTTCATGATCGCATGATGTCCACAACGACCTTCCCCTATCGGGGCACTGACATTCCCCCCTGTCATCACCCTGCACAAATTGACAATGATAACAATTATCATTATCACCACGTCCGGCTATGAAATCCCCGTGCATATGATGATTGCGGGACAGCACAAGGCAGGAAAACCGGCATGAAACGAAATTCCCATCGATGCAGGCGCCTGATGACGGCTCTCCTCGCGGCCATGCCTTTGCTGGGCGGCCTGTGTGGCGCACGGGCGCACGCTGCCACCATCACCGATATGGCGGGCCGGACCGTTGAAATTCCACATGACGTACACCGGATCATCCTTGGCGAAGGGCGGCTGGTCTATGCGCTTGCCCCACTGGAACGCGAACACCTCTTCGATCGCATCGTCGGCTGGCAAGGGGAATTCCGTGGCGCGGACACGCAGAGTTATGACCAGTACGTCGCGCGTTTCCCCGCCGCCGCCAGGATCGCGCTGATCGGCAAGACCACGGCCGATACCGTCAGCCCTGAGAAGGTGCTTGACCTGCATCCCGACCTTGCCATCCTGACGGTTTCCGGCCACGGTCCCGGCGCCTCCAGCGAACTTGTCAACCAGTTGACTGCCGCGCACGTGCCTGTGGTGTTCGTAGATTTCCGGGCCGATCCCCTACGTGATACCATACCGTCCATGCGTATCCTCGGCACTGTCCTGAACCGTGAAGCCGAAGCGCGGGAATATACCGATTTCTATCAATCCCACCTCACACGCATCACCAGAACAGTCGCCGCCATCCCGGCGCAGCAACGCCCGAAGGTCTTTATCGAAATGTTGGCGGCAATGCGTGAAAGCTGCTGCCACACTGCGGGCAAAGGCAATATGGGCGCCTTTATCGAGGCCGCGGGCGGCCGCAATATCGCAGCCCCCCTCCTGCCCGGCTATATTGGGGATATCGCGCTGGAAAAAGTGATTGCGTCTGATCCCGACATCTATATCGCCGATGGCACCAAAGGGCCAAAGGCAGCGGGACCCGGCCTGCGTATGGGGGCCGATGTTTCGCCCGAACTTGCGCGCTCTTCGCTCAAGATGGTGGAAGACCGTCCTGGCATCTCCACCCTGCGGGCCGTGACCGATGGTCATGCCTATGGCCTGTGGCACGCTTTCTATGACTCCCCTTACAATATTCTGGCGGTGGAAGTGATGGCGAAGTGGTTCCATCCTGACCTTTTTACGGATGTCGACCCGGAACGGACACAAAAAGAGCTTTATGAACATTTCCTGCCGGTTCCCCAGACAGGCACATTCTGGATCACGCCCTGAGGCCACCACCGCATGAACAGCATCCCCCCCACCCCCATCATGAAACGCGGCATGGACGTGGGGGATATTCATATGCTTTATCGCGCGCTGCTACGGCGGCGCATGATGGTCATGGCGGTGATCATGGGGCTGATCATATGTTCCGTGACACTGGATTTCGCACTTGGCCCATCAGGACTGTCGCCCGCGCGGCTGCTGCATATCCTGCTGCATCCCGGTGATGCCCCTGCGGGCGAAAACGTCATCGTCTGGCAGATCCGCCTGCCTTATGCCCTGATGGCGATATGCGTGGGCGCGGCCCTGGGCCTGTCAGGGGCGGAAATGCAGACCATCCTTGCCAACCCGCTGGCCAGCCCCTTCACGCTGGGCGTATCCGCGGCAGCGGCGTTCGGGGCGTCACTTGCAATCATCCTGCAATGGCATATCCCCGGCGTGCCGGAAACATGGATCATTTCCACCGATGCGTTCCTTTTCTCCATCGGGTCGGTATTCCTGCTCGACCTTGTGTCGCGCCTGCGTGGGTCAGGCACGGGAACGGTTGTCCTTTTCGGCATCGCGCTGGTGTTCATGTTTCACGCCCTTGTCTCCCTCCTGCAGTTCATCGCCAGCGAAGACGCGCTGCAGGATCTCGTGTTCTGGACGATGGGCAGCCTGACGCGTGCAACATGGCCCAAGATCGGCATCCTTGCCACGGCATGCATCCTGATCGCGCCGCTGTCATTTCGTGCGGCATGGCGGCTGACTGTACTGCGCATGGGCGAAGAACGTGCGGCAAGCCTTGGGGTTGATATCCCGCGCGTACGGCGCGCGGCCCTGCTGCGTATCAGCATCCTGTCCGCGCTGGCGGTCTCCTTTGTCGGGACGATCGGTTTCATCGGGCTGGTCGCGCCGCATATCGCACGCCGGCTGCTGGGTGAGGATCATCGTTTCTACCTGCCGGGCAGCATGCTTGTGGGGTGCCTGATCATGTCGCTTTCCTCCGTCGCGGCGCGCAACATCATCCCTGGTGTCATCATTCCCACCGGCATTGTCACGGCCTTGGTGGGGATTCCCTTTTTCCTGACGATCGTATTACGCCGGCAGGGCCTGTCATGACCGAAACCGGATTGCGTGCGCGGCACGTCAGCGTGAATTACGCCCGCCGTACCGTGCTGCATGACCTCAATCCCGCCCCGTTTCCACGCGGTCGGGTATGCGCCCTGCTTGGGCCGAACGGCAGCGGGAAATCAACATTCCTGCGCGCGGTTGCGGGGATCGTGCCATCACCCGCGATCATTACGTTAAACGGTATGGAACTGTCGCGCATGCCGCTGGCGCAGCGCACCCGCCATTGCATCTATCTGCCGCAGGCGCTGCCCGCTCCGGTTCACCTTCAGGTTCTGGAATCCCTGATCGCCGCGCATCACGTCAACGGCATGCCAGGGGTGGCCGATACAAACATCATTGACGAAGCCCTTGAAATACTCGCCACCTTCGGGATTGAGGACCTCGCCATGCGCTACATGGACGAACTGTCCGGCGGGCAGAGGCAACTTGTAGGACTGGCGCAGGCGATGGGACGACATCCCGATGCCCTGCTGCTTGATGAACCGCTCAGTGCGCTGGACCTGCATCACCAGTTTTCGGTCATGAAGATCATACATCAGGCAACCATCACGCGGGGTCTTGTAACGATGGTCGTGCTGCATGACCTTAATATCGCCGCACGCATGACCGATGACGCCATTGTCATGCGCGATGGGCGCCTGATTGCCGCCGGCCCCACCCGCACGGTCATTTCGCCCGAACTTTTGCAACAGACCTATGGCATTCATGCACGTGTCGAAACCTGTTCGCGCGGCGAACCCTTTATCATGGTGGACGGCACCATCGACTGATGATGTCTCTTTGCGCATGATCCCCTGACAGGGACAATCACATGATTTCGGGTCTCATGATTTTTGAAAGATACCTGAAATTTTTCTGATGTATCGGGACCATAAAGGGGCGTGCGCAGATAGGATCGCGCCATTCCCTGCTGCACACCCCATGCGCATGCACACAGATTTGTTATCGCATTTCCCCTGCCCCATCCGGTTCTTTTACCGGGTTTCGCCGTTCTGAGCCTATCGACCGATTGCCCCGCTTCCTATGGGAACCCGGCATGCCGATAAGGCGCCCGCAACCGCCCGGCATGGATCGGCATGCCCATAGCGGCGGTACACCGTTGCCTCTCAACACCGCCCGCCCCTGCCGCGGCACAGGAAAAACGGCCATGACGCAGCATCTTCCCACCCTTTGCGCCGGGCATGATGCCGACAGCAGGCTTGCGGCCCTGGTGGCGGGACGACTGGATGATCCTTTTGCATTCCTCGGCCGACATTGCGGCGATGGAGATGACATCATCCGCGTTTTCATGCCCGGCGCCCGGACGGTCACACTTCTCAATGCCGCCCCCGCGCGCGCAACGGGCCGTCACGCACATCTGACACAATGGCCGATGGAACAGGCCCACCCCGGCGGCGTCTTCATCGGCCATATTCCCACCGGCACCCCCTATCGCCTGCGTGTGGCATGGGACGATGGCATGCAGGAGACCGAGGACGCCTATGCCTTTGGCCCGCTTTTGGGGGATTTCGACCTTCACCTGATTTCCCATGGCGAACATCAGGACCTGTATCGCGTTCTGGGCGCGCATGTCATGGATATTGATGGCGTCGCAGGCGTGCGCTTTGCCGTTTGGGCACCCAATGCGCGCCATGTCTCGGTCGTGGGAAATTTCAATATGTGGGACGGTCGCCGCCATCCCATGCGGCTGCGCCATGACCATGGGATATGGGAACTGTTCATCCCGCGGATCGGCGCGGGCGAAGCCTATAAGTTCGAGATATGCGACGCACAGGGACGGTTACTGCCGTTGAAGGCCGATCCGCTGGCTTTCGCCGCAGAAGTCGCGCCTGCTACGGCCTCCATCGTTGTGCCGTCCATAGATTTCGACTGGTCGGACGACGCATGGATGCGCACCCGCGGCGCACGACAGGACATCGCAGCCCCTGTCAGCATTTACGAGGTCCATGCAGGTTCATGGCGTCATACACAGGCAGGACATGTGAACTGGGATGAACTGCGCCTGACATTACTGCCCTATGTGCTGGAAATGGGGTTCACCCATATCGAACTGTTGCCAATCGCGGAATATCCCTTTGGCGGATCATGGGGATACCAGCCGCTTGGCCTGTTCGCGCCATCCGCCCGGTTTGGTCCCCCTGATTGCTTCGCCCGGTTCGTCAATGCCTGCCACATGGCGGGGGTTGGCATCATCCTGGACTGGGTGCCGGCACATTTTCCCACAGACCCGCATGGACTGGCACGTTTTGATGGCAGCGCCCTTTATGAACATGCGGACCCACGCGAAGGATATCATCCTGACTGGAACACGCTGATCTATAACAACGGGCGGCGCGAAGTCAGTGGCTTCCTGATCGCCAGCGCCCTGTTCTGGCTGCGCCAGTATCATATCGACGCCCTGCGTGTGGATGCCGTAGCCTCCATGCTGTATCGCGATTACAGCCGTGGCACCGGCGCATGGGTACCCAATATTTACGGCGGGCGCGAAAACCTTGAAACCATTGCTTTTCTACGTCACCTGAACGCAACAATCGCCGTGCGTTGCCCCGGGGCGATCACGATTGCAGAGGAATCAACCCAATGGCCGGGCGTCACACGCGCGGTAAGCGAGGGCGGCCTTGGCTTTACCTTCAAATGGAACATGGGGTGGATGCACGATACACTGGATTATATGGGACAGGACCCGATGTACCGGCGTTATCATCATAATGAAATGACGTTCGGGCTGCTTTATGGGTTTTCGGAACATTTCATCCTTCCCCTTTCCCATGATGAAGTCGTACATGGCAAAGGCTCCCTCCTGCGGCGTATGCCCGGTGATACATGGCAAAAACATGCCAACCTGCGCGCATATCTTGCATTCATGTGGGGCCATCCGGGTAAGAAACTGCTGTTCATGGGGGGCGAACTGGCGCAGCAGGAGGAATGGAACCACGCGGCACAGCTTGCATGGCAGCAAATGGAAACGCCCGAAGGAAATGGCGTCCGCCGCCTTGTCCAGGACCTCAACCACCTGTACCGCACCTGTCCTGCGCTTCATTTATGGGACAGCCGACCCGAAGGATTCGTGTGGCTGATCGGCGATGACCGCGAAAACTCGGTCTTTGCATGGGCGCGCCAGGCAGCACATGGCCCCATGGTCATGATCGTGTGCAACATGACCCCCGTGCCCCGTCATGGATACCGTATTGGCGTACCACATGCGGGAACATGGCGGGAAATCCTCAATACCGATGCCAGCCTGTATGGCGGTTCGAATATGGGGAATTACGGCGTCATACAGGCATGTCCCGATGCCGCGCATGGGCATGCCTGTTCCGTTACGGTGTCGCTGCCCCCATTGGGCACGCTGTTTTTCCAGCATGAAGGCGACAGAACCATCTGAATATTTACATTTTCAGAAGAATAACCACGACATACATTCCGTTTTCTGAAATGAATTTACACAAGTTCAAACAGCAGAACCGAACGCGCCACCACGCAATAGGAAGCACCGGCTGTAAAGACCGGTTCCTTGTCTTCCTCCGGCTGCGTCACATGCGTATCCAGCAACACGCGCCAGTGCTGTTCCGATACGGATGGCAGAACGAACTGCACATCTTCATGCCATGAATTGAACACCAGCAGCAGGGTTGCATCTTCCCCGCGCTTCATGAGCCCGGTCCTGCGTGCCCGTCCATCCAGCATCAGGCCAAGGCAGCGTGTCACATCCCAGTCAGCAACGACCATTTCATTGCCCGATGCATTAACCCATGTCAGCTCCTTTATATCCAGTTCGCTGTTATAGGCTTCTGTCAGAAACCGCCCACGCCGCAGGATGGGAAACCGCCTGCGCAATGCGGCAAGATACGAAACAAACCGTACAAGCGCCCCGTTACGTTCCAGAAGCGACCAGTCCACCCACGAAATATCGTTATCCTGACAATAGGCATTATTGTTCCCCTGCTGTGTGCGTCCGAATTCATCGCCCGCCAGAAGCATCGGCGTTCCCTGTGACAACAGCAGGGTCGCCAGCATGTTGCGCATCTGGCGTTCCCTGATTCCAAGGATCTGCGGATCGGACGTGGGGCCTTCCACGCCATAATTGCTAGAATTATTGTCCGATGAACCGTCGCGGTTCTCCTCTGCGTTTGCATCGTTATGCTTGTCATTGTACGAAACGCAGTCATTAAGCGTGAACCCGTCATGGGCCGTAATGAAATTGACGCACGACCATGGCTTGCGCCCCTGATGGTCAAACAGGTCCGGGCTACCAAGAAGACGCGGGGACAGACGGCTTGCCAATTGCGTACCTTTCCAGTATTCGCGGACATCATCGCGAAACCGGTCGTTCCATTCGGCCCAGCCGGGCGGGAACGCCCCCACCTGGTATCCGCCGGGGCCACAATCCCATGGTTCGGCAATCATCTTGACCGTCTCCAGCGTCGGGTCCTGTGAACAAGATTTGAGAAAACCGGACTGATTGTCAAAACCATTGGGTTCACGCGCCAATATGGTCCCAAGGTCAAAGCGAAAACCATCGACATGCATTTCATCAGCCCAATAACGCAGGCTGTCTGTCACCATCTGTATGACACGCCGGTGCGACAGGTTGACGGTATTTCCCGTGCCCGTATCATTCACATAATATCGTGGCCGATCTGTAACGAGGCGGTAGTACGAAACATTGTCGATCCCCCGGAACGATAATGTCGGGCCAAGTTCGTTGCCTTCGGCAGTGTGGTTGTAGACGACATCAAGTATGACCTCCAACCCGGCATCATGAATCTGCGAGACCATTTCCTTGAACTCCCGCAAGGATTGCGCACGGTCAGATGCATATCGGGGATCAGGTGCAAAAAAACCTATGGTGTTGTATCCCCAGTAATTGCACAACCCTTTCTTCAGGAGATGATCGTCACTGATGAAACTGTGTACGGGCAAAAGCTCGACTGACGTTACGCCAAGGGATTTTATATATTCCAGCACCTCACGCACCGCCATCGCGGCATAGGTCCCGCGCAGCCCCTCGGGAACAAGTGGATGCTTTTTCGTATATCCCTTGACATGGGCTTCATAAATAACCGTCTGGTCCCATGGAAGCGGATTGCGTCCCGATTGTCCACGCCAGTCGAAATTCGGATCTATGACCACACATTTCGGAACAAAGGGGGCACTGTCGCGGGTATCGAAACTAAGGTCCGCATCACGATGCCCGATTGTATAACCAAAAAGCGCCTCATCCCATTTCAGATCCCCCAGATGCGCACGTGCATATGGATCGAGCAGCAACTTGTTCGGGTTGAAGCGATGCCCCACGTCCGGCTCGTACGGCCCATACACGCGATACCCATAAAACTGTCCCGGGCGCACATCAGCGACCCAGCCATGAAAGATCTGGTCGGTATATTCCGGCAGGGTAATCCGTTCGACTTCCTTTTCCCCACGTTCATCAAACAGACAGAGTTCCACTTTATGGGCATGGGCGGAAAAGAGGGCAAAATTGACTCCTTTCCCATCCCATGTCGCCCCACGGGGATAAGGAGAACCTTCGCGCAAACGTGGATTAAGCGGATTGGCCATCACAATTCCCTGCCCTGCAAATCATGCCTTATCCGGGCTAACCCATCATGCGCACAACAGTTGCGATACGACCTGTTCAGGTGATCGTCATGCCATCTGCAAGCATCTGAAGTAAAACCTGATGCTTTATTCATTTACTTCCGAAAAAGAGTCTTTTCAGAGCATATCCCAAGTCATGGGGATATTTTTTGTGCATTGCAAAAAACTTATAGGTTATTTAATTTATTTGACTGGGGTGTTTTTTTTGATACGATCCCATCCAATCATAAAAAAAGAAAAACAATACTATGCCTGACATCTCATTGCAGTTCCCGGATCTTCCCACGCCCCACGCTGGCAGTCCCCATGCGTCCTGCCCCACCCAATCGGGGCAGACCCCGTCTGGAATAAACAAGGAGAACGCAGTATTCACACCATGACACGCCCCCGCATAATGGGGGCGATATGGGACATACATAATCCCTTATAAAACCTGACAATAATAAAAAAAAAGAACTGTCATGGTCATGCAAAAGACACCGTACATCTTTCGCACGGGCGCGCGGTCGCCCTGTGCGCTGCCTGCGTTCATATGTTCCATCCTGGCAACAGTTGCGGGAATTGCCCTGCCGCATCCCGCACAGTCACAGCCAATTACAGACACCACGGTATCACGCGCGCCAATCACAACGACCTTACCACCAAAGCATGAAAATGCCGAGGAGTACGGCCCCACCCCACGCAGCATCCAGCGCCCGCCCAACACCCCGATTCCCCCAAGCGGGGTGCCACTGATCCCCACGGCAGGGCTTGCCCCCCTCAGCGTGGCCCCCATCAACAGTCCAGGGGACAAGACATCGTTCCATAAGATCGAACTTGATGCGCTCAGCCATCATGAAGGGCCTTCCGGCATGCTTCCGGCCTCGCTTGATGCATTGCGTGATACCGACCTCGAAGATCCTTATTATGTCCCAACGGCAGGCACCGGCCACCTTGTCCCGCAACTCAAGGGAGTGAGGTCCACACTGCTTAACCACGGTGTCAGCTTTGCTTTTACCTACAAGGGAGAGGCTATGGGCGTCATTGATGGCGGTGTGCAGCGTGGAATGAGTTATGTCCATGAATTGACCGGGCAGGTCAACTTCGACCTTGAAAAGATGGCGAACCTGACGGGATGGTCAGTCCACACATTGGTCATGGAACGCGCCGGCCGTGCCGTCAGCCATGACCGGGTGGGGGAATATTACGTCAACCTGCAGGAGGTTTACGGCCTGTCGGGACATATGGTCGCACATCTGGTTGATTTCTATGCGGAAAAAAAGCTGCTGAACAACCACCTCGACATCACGTTCGGACGTATGGCGCTGACACATGTGTTCGCAACTTCGCCATTACTGTGTTCATTCATGGTGACATGTTCCGCCCCTGTCGCCCTGAAACTCGATCCAGGCTTCAGCGTCTATCCCAAGGCCACCTGGGGGTCACGCCTGCGCCTGCGCCCCACACGCGATACAGCAATCCAGTTTGGCGCATATGAGGTCAGTCCCCTCGCCAGCAATCCCAGCGGCTGGGCATGGGGCAGCGAACCCGCGACCGGCCTGATGCTGCCGGTTGAATTCACGTGGCAGCCGTTCCTGACACGCAACCGCCTGCCGGGACATTATGTCCTGGGTTATGCCCACGACACCACACGTTATCCCGATCAGATCGGTGTCAGCCTGCCTGCCGCCCTGCGTGCCCAGGCCGGGCGGCAACGTTCTGCCCCGATGGATATGTTCTGGTTTGAAGGCGACCAGATGATCTATCGCCGGGGTGGGCGCAACCAGATGGCGGGTGGATACCTGATGGCGGGATATATCCATAATACCCCGCATGTGACATCCATTGCGGATGAAGCATATGGCGGCCTGTCATTCGCGGCGGTCATCCCGTCACGCATGACGGACCGGCTGGGTATCATGTATTCATGGTATCATGTCAGCCATCGCAAGGAAGAAGGCCAGACCATGATCCAGAATGCTGGCTATTCCCTCGGCACCGCCGTGCGCGGACCACAGACCAGTTCGCATATCATCGAGGCCTATTACGCAATCGACGCCGCACCCGGCGTCCTGGTCCAACCTGAGTTTGAATACATGATCCATCCAGGTGAAACCCGCCACATCCCTAACGCAGCACTCGTCGGCCTGAAAGTAATCGCAAACCTGTAAGTGTCTATTGGAAACAATAATTTGATTTACAATAAATTTCCTGATGTGTCGCCCCAATCCAAAAAGGCGACACTCCTTGATATTTTACGCATGACTCCGTCACCAGAGATTTTATGACCATCTTTAACTTTTTTCATTCATGGGCACATTTTGTCACAAATCGAACACAACAGGATAAAATCAGACAAATATTTGACATAAACCAGAAAAAGACAGGAAATATATTCCCGTATATAACTTTTTTATGGAAAGTTTCAGTGCAGGGAAAATAAAATTCTGGAATCGCGCTTTCTTTGCGCCCCTGATTCTTGCCTTTGTCATGACAACCCTGCTTGGTGCATGTTCCGTTGGTCCCCACTATCACCCGGAACACGCTTTCCTACCCGCGCATTATCACGAAGATGATACCCGCGACCCGGATTTCCGTCCACAGGAACTGGTCCAGTGGTGGCAACAGTTCCATGATCCCATCCTTGATCGCCTGGTCTCGCTTGCCTTTGATTACAATCACGATATCCGCGCCACGGCGCAACGTGTCCTGATTGCCCATGCGCTGCGTGATATTGAGGCATCACAATGGTATCCACAGATTGATTTCAGCAGCCTTAATGGCGACCTGATGAAATCGACAAGCCTGTCGAATTCCATGCCGCATGTGGATGACCTGCCGCGTGATCCACATGCCTCTTTGCTGTCTTACGGATTTGGAGCAAGCTGGCAGATCGACCTGTTTGGACGCATACGCCACCAGGTTGATGCCCGCGACCGGGCCGTTGAACAGGCACAGGAGAACCGGCACGCCATCATGCTGACTGTGCTTGCGGAGGTGGCACGCAACTATATGACATTACGGGGCACGCAACACCGCCTGAACATCATCAATCAGCATATCGTCACGGCCGGACATCTATATGACCGCGCCATACGCCTTCAACAAGCCGGGGTGGGCAATACGCTGCATGTCGCACAGACGGCATCGCTGCTCCACACACAACAGTCACAACGCGCGGCGCTGTGCAAGACGATCAGCCAGAGCATACATACACTGGAAATCCTGGTCGGGCGCATTCCGGGCGCATTGCGCGCGGAACTGACCACCACCGTGCCATTGCCACGCGTGCCGCCTGCCCCACGGACATTGCCGGTCCGCCTGCTGCGACATCGGCCCGACATACGCCGGGCGGAACGGATCTATGCCCAGGCAACGGATGATATCGGGACCGAGGTGGCCGGTATGTATCCGAATATCGTGATCCCGATGACATATACACCCAACGCCTCCACCGTTTCACAACTGTTTGCGGCCGGGGCGCAGGCGTGGCAGGCGCTTGCCATGACATCACTGCCTCTTGGGCATGGGGGACAGCAGCAGGCACGGGTAAGGTCGGCACAGGCCATCGCCGAAGCAGGGCGACTGCATTACCATCAGCAGATTCTGACCGCCCTGCGGGAGGTAGAGGACGCCATCGTCGCATGGAATGGCAAGAAAACCCATGTACACCTGCTGCATCAGGCGGCATTGCAAAGCCGTCTTGCCAACCTGCGCAGCCGCAGACTTTACGAGGCCGGGATTTCAGATCTTCTGAACGTTCTGGAAACAGAGCAGTCCGCCCTGCGGGCCGAGGATACTGAATTATGCGCCCATATTGACTGGCTCCACCGGACGGTTGACCTGCATGTCGCGCTAGGCAGTGGATGGGAAAGCCGTATCTGAGCCTGTATTTTTCATATCCCAATGTAATGCAGACATTGTGCGACGCACAATTTATATCGTAATTTTATTGTAATTACTTAAATACAAACATTAATACTTGACATCCATAAGCATTTTTCAGATGTTTTTGCACGGCCACTAAAAACAAAAAAGACGGTCAGCATGAAACAAGCCTGTTTGCTTCTCCTCCCTTTCGTGGGCCTGTTATGGGTTCCACTATATAACCGAACGGACCCGGTTCTGTTCGGTTTCCCATTTTTTTACTGGTATCAACTGGCATGGGTGCCCGTCACCTCGGTGCTGATCTGGTGCGCATGGAAAACGGGGAAACGCTCATGAATACGACACCCTTACCCGGCGCGGCCGGAATTGGCGTTTTCATCTTCTTTTTCGTCGCCACCATCGTACTCGGCACCACCGTGCGCCTGTGGCGCCCACTGCTGCAACGGGGGCGGACACGTCCCACCACGGGGGGAAACGATGAATGGGGCCTTGGTGGTCGCGCATTTGGCCCATGGATCACATGGTTCCTGGTCGGGGGGGATTTCTATACCGCCTATACGGTCATCGCCGTTCCTGCCCTTGTCTATTCAACCGGGGCCTATGGCTTTTTCGCCCTGCCTTATACCATCATCGTCTATCCGTTCATTTTCGCCGTCATGCCACGACTGTGGACGATCGCGCGTAATGGCGGCCATTCCACGGCGGCAGACGTGGTGCGTGCACGTTTCAACAGCCGCACTCTGGAACTTGCCATCGCCCTGAGCGGCCTGGTCGCAGTCCTGCCTTACATCGCGCTGCAATTGATCGGCATCCGCACCGTAATCGAGGCGCTGGGTTTTTCCGGCACCCTGCCATTGGTCTTCGCCTTTGTCTCTCTTGCAGCCTATACATGGCTTGGGGGTCTGCATGCGCCCGCCCTGACGGCATTCATCAAAGATGTCATGATCTATATCGCGGTCCTTGCCGCCGTTACGATCGTGCCTATGTATCTGGGCGGATATGGACACATGTTTTCTGTTGCGGCGCAGCACCTGCCTGCAACAACAAACGGGCAACCGCTATCATCATCTCAGGTCATTCCTTACGCATCGCTGGCCCTTTCTTCCGCCTTTGCCGCATTCTTATATCCCCACACACTGACTGGTATCCTTGCGGCAAAATCCGCCGATACCATCCGGCAGAACGCTGTCTTCCTGCCGATCTATACAATTGTGCTGGGCCTGATCGCCATGCTTGGCCTGATGGCACATGCGGCGGGTATCGTGACCTCCTCATCCTCTCAGGTTGTGCCGCAGCTTTTCCTTGCGATCTTCCCGTCATGGTTTGCAGGGTTCTGCTTTGCCGCCATCGCCATCGGGGCACTGGTGCCCGCATCAGTCATGGCGATCGGCGCAGCCAACCTGATTATGCACAATATCCTGACCGGTCATAAGAATTCGGTTGCAGGGGCACGAATGGCAGGCTTTGGCATCAAGGTAGGTGCATTGCTGTGTGTCCTGTTCCTGAACGCCAAATTTGCAATCGACCTGCAGCTTCTGGGCGGAGTGATAATCCTGCAAACTTTCCCGGCGCTGGTACTGGGATTGCTGCCACTGCGTATGCCTGCGCCCGCATTGATCGCGGGGTGGGTCATCGGGTCGGTTGTTGGGTTGTGGTTATGCTGGCTTGACGGGTTGAAGCCACTACACACGATTGGCACGGGCACGATGACGGTTGCCGTCTCCACTGGCCTGCTGGCACTTGTAATAAATATTGTCGTGACGCTGGGCTGTTCTATGGCCATGCGCGCACTGCGTGTCCCTGCATCACCAATGGCACTCCCTGCCGAACCGCAGGGGAAATGATCCAGCCAAGGCGGGAGATCATTTCTCCCGCCTTTAAATGAGAAAGGATCATTCCAGGGCATCGCTTTTTACAAAATGGAATGCCCGATTTTTTATACTGCATAAATATATGAAATAGGAGGGTTTCAGACCATTTTCTATTGATTATTTATTCAGGACTTTCCCCTGCCATCTTCACCGGTATCTGCACCTCTATGAAGATGATTTGAAAACAATAGAATTCATAAGAAAATATTTTATATATTACCTTGTTTTTGCAATAATTTCATATAATTGAAGGTAATTTATAATTCCAATAGCTTACTGATTTTCTTCATTCAGGCAACCTGTTGCCTGATCCTCCCAATACCAGCAGGAACCGACCGGATATACTATTTTATCCAAGGCATCCTGCCCCACATAAAATATATCACCATAAGAGAAATCACGCTTATGCGGATTTCGGCAAACGATCTACTTACCCCTTGGCAAGCAACAGATATTTTCGAATAAATTTTACAATAGCCTGAAATAATCTGTCAATTACGATAGAAGTGACACGATACACAAAGATATCGCATACACGCCAATTCAGGGCTTCCAGATTGGATGTCTTGACCCAAAAAAACGTAAGACACCAACATCACAGCCAGTATGTATCAGGAGGATAGTGCCAATAGAAAACTTGACAGCAAGCACATCTGCATCAAATCTATGCTTATTCAACACTACTTATATATTATTACAACAGGCACAAAAAAGGGGCGCCAGAGCACCCCTTTTTCCCATGGCAATCAGACAACCTGCAGGTTTGCTGCCGACGTCTTGCCATTACGACCTGTTTCCAGTTCGTAGGACACTTTCTGACCTTCGTTCAGACCATGCAGGCCTGCGCGCTCCACGGCGCTAATATGGACGAAAACGTCTGCTGTGCCGTCATCCGCCTCAAGAAAGCCAAAACCCTTTTGGGCGTTGAACCATTTAACTGTGCCTGTAGCCATGACAGGACTCCTATATAACCCGGCAGCCATGCGACCTTGCATGGATTAAAACCCTTCATTTGCGGAGAAACCGAACAGTGCCGATTGGACACATAGTAGCTTTACCGTGGCAGAAAAGTTCAGCCGTGGGCCTTACATAAATCAAGGCGCTTTCAAATGCACGGTTTTTATTATTCCAGACACAGAATATTTCATGCCTGCGCCGGGAATAAGGATCAAATCCGGCTACAGGGGACTGTAAAAAATAACTTTTTTTGTCAATATATGAACTTTCATCCGCCAGAGAATCAGCCATCAAGGTGAATAAGATCGCATGACCACATATCAGACCCGGTCCAGAAGGTGAAAGTCCTGCCAGTCGCTTTCCCTATCTGCACATGCTTTCTCCCGAGGGGAAGAATGCCGACACCGCACCATCCCAATCACCACCCAGGACCGGCAGGGGAAGCATATCCAAAATCAGGCTCGGTAATTAAATTTTATATATAATATATATTTAATTTTTAATTATATATGGATAAAATACCTATTGAGATGGGAAATAAATACCATCCCACAATCAGGAAAATAAAATAATTTATTGCATATCAGGCTAGCATTTTCAGGCATGCGGTTTACAGCCCATCTCTGCGATAACGCATGCCGCCTGTGTGGCACGCTGAATGAAGGCCCGCATTTATGTCCACGGACAGGCTGAACCTTGCTGTCGGGACGGAACGTGGAACATGCGTCATTCTATGGATATTGCTTGTCAGGATGGGGCCTCCGCCAATCGGTTGCAACGGACATCAATAATACAGGGCGTCCTTACGCCCATGATCCAGCACATTGCCATCATGGCGATCCTGCTGCTTTCACTTGCGGGCCTCCATGGTGTCGCCCATGCGCAGGACACTGCCCCTGGTCTCGATAACGGTGCTTCTGCCCCCGGCATTAGCCGTGAGCAGGCGCAACAGGTATTGTCGGTCATCAACGATCCTGAAAAGCGGGCTGCGTTTGAAAATACGCTCTCTGCCCTTGTATCCCAGTTGCCGCCCCCATCCTCCCCTCACCACGCATCCCCCTCGCCCACCGCTACGGATACCCTTTCCGTCCAACCCGATAGCCTGGGTAGCGACTTTGTGCAGGACATGTCGTCCCTGCGCGATCGCCTGCTGCTACAGGCCCAGCATTTCGTCGCCCTGTTTGGGGATCTTGTCTTTGTTGCGCACTGGACACACACGGTATTCGCCGACCAGCAATCACGCGGCATCATGCTTGATGCAGTGGGACGGGCGACGTTTATCCTGCTGATTGCCCTGATGGCAGAACATGTCATCTCCCTCCTGCTACGTCGCCCGCTCAAAAGTGTTACGGCACGTGCCATCGCTACCGAACATCGCCTTGCCATGACGGCATCCCCGGCCACCCCACAGGCCATGAATGATATGGATGCACAACAGGCCCAGCAACAGGATGCACAGGCGCAGCACGCCACATTACGCCTGCTGGCGCGCGTGCCATATTCCCTTCTGCATCTTTTGATAAAACTGCTACCGGTGGGGCTGTTCCTTGCATTGGGTTATGCTTTTGCCTCCCTTCTGACCACTACGCACCAGGCGGCACTTGTCACGATCACACTAACAAACGCCTATGTCGTCGCGCGCGTAGTGTATCTGCTGATGGAAACGCTGTTCGTTCCGCATTCGCCCGCCATCCGCCTGTGCAACGCCTCCGACCAGACGGCCTTCATGGTGACGCGCTGGCTCAATTTCCTTGTGGCGGCCCCTTCGGTTGTGGTCTGCCTGTCCACACTTGGTGGCGTATTTGACATGCCCGCACGTGGGACAGAAGCGATCATTCGCACTGTGGTCCTGGTGGAACACGTGCTTGTAGCAATTTTTACATGGCGGGTACGCATGCATGTGGCGGCCGCCCTGCAACCGTCCGAACGTCTGCGCAAACAGCCATTCTGGATGTTCATGGGGCGGATCGTCTATCTGTGGTGGGTCCCGGCGATGTTCTTCAACTTCGCATTATGGCTGATCTGGGCAACACATATCAGCGGGGGATATGAATGGATCATCCGCACGGTCATCCTGACGACACTTGTCATCATCCTGTCGCGGCTGTTTTCATTATTGGCCTATAACCTGCAAAATCGTCTATTTCATATCTCTCCCACGCTGGAGGCACGCTATCCCGGCCTACAGGCACGCGTGAACCATTATTACCCCATTGCGCGCAAAACACTGGCTTTCCTGCTTTCTTTCGTGACCATGGTGCTTTTCCTGCAATCCCTGGGGCTGCCGGCCATCCATTTTTTCCTGCATGGACGGCTTGGAACCAAGATCATTGCCGCACTCCTGACGGTCCTTGTCGCCTATACGATTGCGATCATCGTATGGGAAGGCGTCAATGCGGCACTTCAGAAACAGATCGACCATTTCGATGCCACCGCACAGGAAGGCCGCGCCAGTCGCCTGCGCACCGTCCTGCCCATTATCAAGACGGTGCTACTGGCGATCATTGTTATCATTGTGGCAGTGACCACACTGTCGCAGATCGGGATCAATGTCGCTCCACTGCTGACAGGGGCGGGGATCATGGGCGCGGCCATCGCCTTTGGCGCGCAGAGCCTGGTCAAGGACTTCATCACCGGGTTCTTCATGCTGGCGGAAAATGCGGTGCAGGTGGGGGATTGGGTTACGGCAAGCGGTATTTCCGGCACCGTCGAACATCTGTCGATCCGCACGTTGCGCCTGCGTTCGGTCAATGGAGACCTGCATATCATCCCATTTTCCGAAGTCTCCTCCATCGCCAATACATCACGCGATTATAACCTTGTGGTCACGAATTTCATGATCGACCTGAGCGAAGACCCGCAGCGTGTTGCCACGATCCTGCATGAGGAACTCGAAGAACTGCGCAAAACCACGCGCTACGGACACCTGATCCTGACGGAATTCTCCTTCCTCGGGATCGAGCAGGCAGATGGCAACGGGGCCAATTTCCTTGGGGCTTTCCGCACGACGCCCGGATCGAAATGGACGGTCTATCGTGCTTATTACAGCAGGCTTGCAGTCAGGATGAACAAGGAAGGAATAAAATTCCCAACACCCAGCAACATCAATCTTCTGGCTAACGTACCCGGGACTTCGGCACTGGATATCCACCTGAAGGACACCACGCCTCCAATATCTGGACAGAAAGCAGGACCACAGGCGGTTCCCCCGCAGACCGCCTGAACACCGCGCATCTCCGTCACCCTGCCTTGCACGCTTACATGAGGCAAGGCAGGGAAAACTGGTATCAGGCCACGCGAATTTCCACCGTATGCAAGCCCTTGAGGTCATGTGCATCAGGATGACCGACATGGAAAGGTTCAGACGGCAGCATCTTTAGATCGGAAATGCCCGTCAGCGGCAGGCAACTCCACTGCCCGGTCGGCGCAACACCTTTTTGATGTGCATCTTCTCCACGATAAATCAGGACATGCGCGACACCATCGGTTTCACCCAGAGCATGCGGGGAACCGATATAATTTTTTTCATTAAAAGCAAATCCAACAACAACTTTTTTCTGAATTGCCTCACGCAGGCTATCATGAACTGACATTAATAATTTCCATTCCGGTCTGAAGAAGGTTTCATACACTACGCGTTATAACGCAGCCTGCCTTTTATACCCTTCCCGTCAGACCAGAGAAGTGCGCCACACAACCCGCAAGCGCAATTCAGCCCTGCATGCCCCCACCGCCATGCAGCCATGAAATCCCGCATGCCTGCTGCAAAGCAGGAGGCGTGCAGGCAGGACGGTCATATCATGCTGCCTGAAGAATTTTTTGAAAAACCTTAGAGAATTTTTAAGAATGTAAATCCGATAAGATTGTGAAATTATAAAAGTTTTTGGTGAATCTTTTTTCAAAAACCTTTGAAAGACGTTGCCTTGCGATCGAAAGGAAACATCAAAAATCTTTTCCTACTGTTTATCAAAGGCTTGTTTTCAAAAACCCCCTAAAAAAAAGAAAAGTTTTTGGGTGCTGACTTTTTTCAAAAAGGCGGCGTCTTCTGAAGCTTTTTAGAAAAAGCTTTACCAAAAACTTTTATAATTTCACGACCTTATTGCTTTTAGATTTTCAAATAATATCTTATGAAAATATCATTATATTTCCCAAATATTTTCCAAACAGCCTCATCAATACTGAAAAAATGTCGCAGTTGCATCGGACAGGGCGGACATCGTCAACGCCCCGGTCCATGCACAATGCACGATCCAAACAAACAATGCGCCACAGATCATACCCACTGCCGCATGGTCGTGTCTTACTCCCCTGCCCGTTGGACATGATGCCGCCGCAGGGGCATGTAGAGAACGGGTTTGGATCAATTTTCTGACCGCCTGCAAATCAGTTGAACTCCACAGTTAACTGTCGCGACAGGCTGGTGCGCCGAAAGGAAAGCGCCACCTGTTGTGTCAGGTCATCATCATGCGACAGCGAGCGGTTATGAAATGAACGTACACTGTCATGCGTGGCATAAAAACGTCGGGTCTTGCCATCCAGCTCCACAATAACCGTTCCAACAAACGTACCGTCGATTTCGATAATATGAGATTCAAGCATCGGTTTACTGCCTTTCCTGCCCGTCATTACAGGCCATATGCCAGCAGCATTGCCACTGACTATCCTTTCCAGATGCGCCCTGTGGGCCAGGGACGCATATTCGATAGGTAACATCGGCCGATGCGACACATTCGTGCGGTCAGACGGGGCATGAACCTGTATTTCCTGTCCTGATCCCGGCATGGGAATGAACGATGGGCAAAGAATATGCGCGCACTGAAAGTGCGTCAATAAAAATATCATTCTTTTTTGTTTTATATTTTTATACACGATTCATGTTGTGAATTTTACAAATTCCATGCCATATGGACGTGAGAATCGTGGATATGCCATGCTCACCATACAGGCGCCCCTGATCGAACGGACGGTCATGAAATTTGCAATTGCCTTGCCCTCCATCACCGGTCAAAATAGCGACAGCCCAGCCACATGTTCCCGCTGGTCCGACCATTTCCATAAAGGCCACGCAATGACAGCCAGACAGCAGCAGGGAGGCCCGACCATTATCGCATGGTCGCTGATCCTGCTGGCGCTGATCAGTCGCATCGCCTTTGGTGGACTGGCTTCCCCGGATAATGTGCTTCATTCGCAAGGCGAACAGCAATCACTGCTGTCGATCCTGTGCGAAGGCGACCTGCCCCCAGATGATGGCCATCACGCCCATCACCTGCCTGCCACCGATATGGCGACCCTGCTGGCCGAAGCACATGGGCTGGATGCCCCGCCGATGCTGGGAACTGTACCAGTGGGCCCCGACATGCTGGCACTGCTGTCGGGGGTGTGGATATTCCCGCCAGTGCGCGGCCCGCCACGTGCACGCTATTCCCCACTATGCCCGCAAGGCCCCCCTCACCTGAACTGAATCGCCTTCCTTATTGCCCCGCCATCGTGCGGGCGCACCCGATTCATATTTCAGGTCTATTCAACCATGTATTGTGCATTCAATGCGGCGTGGCGTCCTGCGCGCGTCGCGGGCTGCATGGCGGCATTCGCGGCCTGCACCGCGATTTCACTCGCCCATGCCGCTGACGCCCCCCATCATTATGGGGCGGCCCATCATCATACCCACACCACAACCAGCGCGCCGAAACCTTCAGTCAGCGCGGGGGAACGGATTGCGGGGGAACGGATTACTGTAATCGGGACATCACATGTCCCGGCGACACTACGCCCCGCCGGTCAGACAACCTACAGCGCATCACGCGAAAGCTTTGCCGGTCATGTGGGTCAGAGCGTGGCCGACATGGTGGTCACAATCCCCGGGGTCAGCTTTGTCGCAGGAAATGGTCCACGTGACGTCGTGGTGTCCGTGCGCGGCTCGGGCGACAGGCAGGCCTATGGCATGAAAAACATCCAGGTACTGGAGGATGGTTTTCCCATGACCCAACCCGATGGGACGGCGCGTTCCGACCTGATCGACCCGCATGCCTATGACGGGGTGGATGTGTTTCAGGGACCGGCCTCCACCGTGTTTGGCAATTACGCAATCAATGGCGCAATCAATTTCCGCACACGCCGGGGCGCGGATATTCATGGGCTGGAGGTCGGGTCGGATTTCGGCAGTTTCGGCATGGTCAATAATTATGCCACGCTGGGCCTGTCGGGCCGGAAATATGACCTTGTCATCTTTGGCAGCGACGTGCGCGGAAATGGCTTCATCGCCAACAGCGGTTATCAGACCTCGACTGAAAACCTGCGCCTTCGGGTCAACCTGACGCCATCAGACCGCCTGATCGTAAAGTTCGTCAACAACATCACCGATACCCACCTGCCGGTACGGTTGTCACTTGCACAATATACCACCAACCCGTTCCAGTCGGGATGCGCCGATGCCAGCCATGCAGCCGCAGGATGCGCCACAGTCAGCCTGCTGTCGAACGGTAGTTATGGGGCGCGTGTCGCCACCAGCCCGCAGGCTGCCGGGCTGGGCCGGTTCGACCGCCGGACAGTCGCGGGCGTGCGGTGGGAACATGATATCAACGCATCCACCACGGTACGGACGCAGTTCACCTATGACCAGCGACATATCGACCAGCCCACGTCACCCTATGCCTATACCGGTCCCTATGATTCCTATGCTGCCAGCAGCGAGGTCACCAATACGGCGCATCCCGGTCGCATGGCGCTGAACAGTTCGGGGGGCATCAGCTTTGATGACCTGGATGGCCTGTCCAATGTCTATAATGTCGCCCCTGGCGGACATGCACGTCAGGGTGCACTGACGCAATCAAGCTGGAGTCACCAGTGGAACGCGGGTCTGCATTTCCAAGAGGATCTGCAATTCGCACGGGCATGGCACCTCGTGGTCGGACTGGGGGGCACCTATTCAGGTCTGGAGGCGCAGGAAACCCTTTTGACCAACAGCGCCAGCGGTAGCACACGCCGCCTTGTCGCTGCTGACCGGCATTTCTTCAACCTTGCCCCCGAAGCCGCACTGACCTATGCGCCATCACGTAACTGGACGCTGCATACACGGGTGGGCACGGCCTATGCCACCCCCACCACATCAAACCTTTTCATCACGCCGCAGGGCACATATGGCAACAATACCCGGCTGAAGAGCGAAACGAGCCTTGGCTTTGACTTGGGGGCAGAATGGCATCCATCTTCCACCATTAATATACAGGCAACGGGTTTTTACGAATTCTACCGCAATGAACTGGTCAGTCAGTCAGCCGGGGTGAACACGGTGGGCGCCTATACGTTCAATGCTCCCGCGTCACAACATCGCGGCGTGGAAGTCGGGGCGACATGGACACCCCTGCCACGCGCGCTGTCAGGGGCCAGGGTCATGCTGAGCTACACCTATGACAACCAGATCTATACCCGTTATACCGAAGTCCTTTCCAACAGCACGATGTCACGCGCGCTTGACCGCTCCGGGAACAGCATTCCGGGCGTCATTCCGCATTTTCTCAATGCCCGCCTTCTGTATGACCAGCCAAGCGGCCCCTTACAGGGACTGGGTGGTTATGCCGAGGTGACATGGCGCGGGGATTACTGGCTGGATAATGCCAATCTTCTCAAGGCGCCAGGATACGCACTGCTCAACCTTGAACTGCATTACGATCCCCCTGCACGTTTCGGATGGATACGTCATCTGCATGGTTTTTTCGAAATACAGAACGTGGCCAACCAGACCTACATCGCCGGGGCAACCAATATTACCGATGTGCTTGCATCAAATGGGCATAATGCGGGGGCGGCTGTTCTTGCGACCCGTACAGGCTCGATCTACGCCGGTTCCCCACGCGCCTTTTATGGCGGCGTGAAGGTCCGTTTCTGAGGATAGATTGATGAATATCCCCCATAACGGTGCCCGCCACCGCATAATGCGCGCGCTGTGGCCCGATTATCGTATGGTCTGGCGATGGCATTTCCTTGCCGGCCTGCTTTGCCTGCCTTTTGTGGCCTTCCTGTCCCTGACGGGTGGCATCTATCTGTTCAAGCCACAGGTTGATGACCTGATCGACTGGCGTTACGAACATCTCGCCACGGGGGGCAATAACGCCCCCCCGTCACAGGTGGTCGCAGCCGCCCTGTCGGCGGTGCCAGGATCGCATCTCCTGGCCTATGAACTGCCACGCACGGCACACAGCGCCACACGTGTGATCGTAAGCCATGGGGCCGATGCGGTACGTGTCTATGTCGATCCCCACTCGCTTAAGATATTAAAGCATGTTTCTGAAGAACACCGTTTCGAGCGTATTATTTTCAACCTGCATGGGCAGTTGCTACTTGGCAATGTCGGTTCCGTAATCGTGGAAATGGTGGCATCGTGGACAATCGTTCTGATTGTAACCGGCCTGTATCTATGGTGGCCACGCGGGCGCAAAGGACAAACCGGCGGCGTGGTATATCCCCGCCTCAACGCGCGGGGGCGGACACGCCTGCGCGATCTGCATGCCGTCACCGGCGCATGGCTTTCGCTCTTTGTCATACTGTTCCTTGCATCCGGCCTGCCCTGGTCGTTTGTATGGGGGCACGCGCTGCAATCCGTTGAAAAAACCATTGGTCGCATCACAACAATACAGGATTGGGAAATCGGTCATGTCCGCGTGCGCGACACCATCGCGGGGACACCTGCCACGCCCCCCGTACCGGACACGATGACAGGCATGAAGGGTATGTCCTCCATGCCTGGTATGGATATGCCCCCCGTCGCCACCGCACCGGTTCCTCCCCTGGATGAGGCCGCTTTTGACAGGGTTGCGCTGACGGGGGCGACGCTCGGCCTGCGCTATCCCGTGCTGCTTACCCCCCCGCCACAGGCCGGACAACCATGGCAGGTGCGTTCCGATACACAGGACCGCCCCTGGCGCATGACGGTGCGCATCACCCCCGACGGGCAGGTCGTAGGGCGCGACACATTCGCGGACAAACCGATCGTAGATCGGGTAATCGGCTATGGGGTGGCCGCCCATGAAGGCCAACTGTTCGGGATTGCCAACCAGATCATCAACCTTGTGGTTGCACTCGGCCTGCTGGCGATGAGTATTGCCGCCTTCGTAATGTGGAGCCGTCGCAGGCCACCGGGCCATATCGGTATCCCGCCATCGGTGCGCGACGGACATATGGGGGGGGCAACCATCACCTGCATTGTGGTGATGGGGATTGTCCTGCCGGAACTCGGTGCCGCACTAATGGTGATTGTCCTGCTATGCGCCCTGACGAACCCCGACAGAAACTCAGCCGATAAATCATAGTTTTTTTGATGAAGATTTTTTCGCAGGCTTTCAAAAGGAGATCTCCTGCCTGAAAAAACACGGCACCACTTAACCTTTATTTTCTTCAAGACTGTTTGAAACAGTCAGGCTTGACAACATCCTGAAATGATAAAGGTTTTTGGTGAAGCTTTTCCCAAAAAGATTCAGAAGACGCCGCCTTTTTTGAAAAAAGGCGGCGTCAAGAAACTTTTCTCGTTTTTTATCAATGATTTGTTTTTAAACACTCTCTTACCCTGCGGGCAGGAGATTGCGTAACCGTGTGGCAATTTCCTCCGCACTGGAATCCACGGGAAACATGGACACCATATGGTTCTGCCCATCCATCAGGAACAGCATCGAACTATGATCCAGTTGATAATTCCCGGCGGTGGCAGGCGTGGCCTGTCGTGGGCGGACCATCACGTGAAATTCCGCAGCCACGGCATGGATCGCCTGCGGGTCACCTGTCAGGCCAGTAATACGCGGGGAAAAGGATGTGACATAATCATGGACACGCGCAGGCGTGTCACGTGCCGGGTCGATGGAAATGAAAACCGGCACAACCTGCGCCCCACGCGCACCAAGCCGATCCAGCGCCGCCGTCACGGTCGCAAGCGTCAGCGGGCAGACATCAAGGCAGTGAGTATAGCCGAAATACAGCAACGTATAACGTCCATGGAACGATTGCTGCGTCACGACATGGTTCGTATCATCCAGCAGGGTATAAGGACCACCGATTTCCTCCACCGGCCGGTTTGCGATCAGGGCACGAAAACCCGCCGCCGCGCATAACAGGATCGCGGTTGCCGCCGCCAATCCCAACAATGCACGGCGTTCGCGCCGTTTACGCACGGCCGCCGCAACGCCACGCCCGTCCTTTCGCGCACGCGCCCTGGCGGAAGAAGATGATGGTCCCTTCATGTCCTCCCACTACCCCATCCGCGCACGCAACGCCACGAATTCAGCGTACGGGCAGGTCGCGGTTATTGGCGATGGCTTCCATCGTGATGTACGACGTGATGGAGTCCAGTTCGATCTGTTCGATAAGCCGTTGGTAGATCGCATCGAACGCGTTCATGTCCTCTGACATGATCTTGAGCATATAATCATAATCGCCTGCGATGCGGTAAAAATCGATCACATTGGGGATGCCCATGACGATCATGCGGAATTTCTGCAGCCATTCACGTGAATGATGCCGGGTACGCACCATGACGAATACCGTCAGCCCAAGGCCCATCCTGTCCGGGTCAAGACGCACGGTCTGCCCGGTGATGACCTTCCTTTCACGCAGGGCCTGCACCCGCCGCCAGCAGGCATTTTGCGACAGCCCCACACGATCGGCCAGTTCACGTTGCGACAGGCCGGCATCATTTTGCAGGGCCTGCAGGATGCAACGATCAAAATGATCCATTTCTTTAGTCATTTCAGATCATATGACCACAAAAATACAAAAATAAAGCAGAAAATGGGAAAATACCTCCTGTACAAACAGATAGGCTCTGCGCAGCACGACATTCACGGGAAAACCGACAGATGCAGGACGAAGCCACCCTCTATGCCTCCTTTGCCGCCAGCCTGCGTGAAGGGGACACCTTGGCGCTGCTGCGCGCGGGCCTGATCGGGGAAGGTATCATGATCCCCGGCCCTTTTGGGCCGCATGGGCTGATCTATGCCGATTACGTGGCTTCAGGTCGTCCCCTGCGACAGGTGGAGGCGTTCATCGCAACCCATGTCCTCCCCTATTATGCCAACAGCCATACCGAAGCGTCCTTCTGTGGCGCTTACATGACCCGCATGCGCGCCCGCGCCAGGGGGGAAATTGCCCGGCTGTGCGGTGCGGATGATGGATTTTCGGTCATTTTCACCGGGTCGGGCGCCACCGCAGGGATCAATCGTCTTGTCCACCTGCTGGGCGTAGGGCCGAACGGCGACAATGGGGACGTGGGCAGGCCGATTGTTTTCATCGGGCCATATGAACATCACTCCAACATCCTGCCGTGGCGCGAAAGTGGCGCCGAGGTCATCGAAATCCCCGAGGCACAGACCGGCGGCCCTGACCTTGCCGCCCTTGAACGCGCCCTGTGCGCCACATCGCCCGACAGGATCAGGGTCGGGGCATTCTCGATCGCCTCCAACGTTACGGGCATCATCACCGATGCCAACGCGACCACTGCGCTCCTCCGCCGTCATGGGGCGCTGGCTGTATGGGATTATGCCGGGGGTGGCCCCTACCTGCCGGTGGACATGATGGCGCAGACCCCGTGGGAAAAGGACGCGGTGGTCCTGTCGCCGCATAAATTCATTGGTGGCCCGGCATCTTCCGGTGTCATGATCGTGCGCAACGCAGCCCTGCGCCGGTCACGTCCCACCATGCCTGGGGGCGGGACTGTGCGCTTCGTCTCCCCATGGGGGCATGATTATTCCCAAAGCCCGATCAGCCGGGAGGAAGCCGGCACCCCCAATGTCATCGGCGACATCCGCGCGGCGCTGGCCTTCATGGTCAAGGACGCCATAGGACAGGATACGATGGACGCACGCCATGCCCGGTTACGGCAACGTGCATTATCCGTATGGTCCACCAATCCGTCGCTGCGTATCCTTGGCAACCCGCGGGCCGATGCGCATCTGCCCTTCTTCTCGTTTCAGGTGCGCGACCCGGAGACGGGCGAACCCATCCATCAGCAATTATTTACCCGCATGCTCTCGGACCTTTTCGGCATTCAGGCACGCGGAGGATGCGCCTGCGCAGGACCATATGCGCATCGCCTGATGGGCATTGAGCAGGCACATTCGGACCTGTTGCGCACGGCCATCCTGTCCGGGCAGGAAATTGACAAGCCAGGATGGGTACGCCTCAATTTCAGTGTCCTGATGGATGACGCAAAGGCAGATAAGATCATCCATGCAGTCGATACCCTTGCCCGCGACAGCAGACAGGCCGCATCCCTGTATGCGTGCGACACCAGCACCGCGCGCTTTACCGCCCGTGCAGGGGTAACACCACCGCCCATCGCGACACTGTCGCGATATGCAGGGGGCGGTGTTGCGTAAATATGCGCGCGACAGGACACCGCAACAGGACCCGGCCATGCTGATACGGATTGCCTGAACGGCAGGTTCACGGATACGATGCCCGCTTGTGACGCACAATGCGCGATAGGGGATTTTGTTGTATATCAAGCGCAACCTGCTACTGATCGCGGCGGGCGTGACCGGTCTGTCGATCCTGTTGCTGATGGGCGGTTATTTCCTGTGGTCGGACAACCGGGACGTGGATTTCGCCAGGCATAACATCCTGATGAAACATTCACAGGAAGAGGCCGCCTATGTCCAACAACTGGATGAAGTGAACCAGACGGTCGTCCGTGACCAGAGCGTGTTCCTTGACGTGCATCTCAAGGATTTTGACCAGATGGCCACCCAGGAGGAAAAGGCGTGGCTTCTGAAACAGTTCACAAAATTCGATATCAGCCGCATCAAGGTCTTTGATGGTCTGAATATTACACCCTATTCAGGGATTCCGTGCCATCTGGAACTCTGCTTCGTCCCCATCTTTGCCGAGGAAACATACAGGGATCTGGAAAAGCACCTTGAATATATCCAGGTTGACGCCCTTGATGGCATTTCGCGCACGCTGATCATGGATGCCGAACAGTTCTGGCACCTGCGAAAAATGGTGATCCGTAACGACCAGATCCTGTTCGCCCATATGCGGCCCCAGATGGTCGCCTATGAAAACGAAGTGGAAATACGGAAAATGAAGGATGAAATGGGTATAAAGTAGGACAAGGCCTTCCCCACAAAGGGAATAGCCTGCATAGGGTTCGAAATATACTTTCCAGATTTTTTTAATATAGTTCGTTTGAAATTTTTGCGAACATTCCCTTAATTGATACAGCAGACGGGACGGATATGCATGTTACTGCCCATTAAGGAAACTGCGGGGGTCATTCTCGACATCCGCTATGCTTCGGACAATAATTTTGTCGGTCGTGCGGTCTATGCCCGCCCTGTTGCCCTGTTGCATCGGGAGGCACATGCGGCCTTTGTCCGCGCACTTGCCCGCGCGCAGGTCCTGGGACTTGGCTTTCGGATATTCGATGCATTTCGCCCCATCGAAGTGCAATCCATCCTGTGGGACGCGGTATCGGACAAGACGTTTGTAGCCGACCCGGCCCTTGGCGGCACCCATCCACGTGGCATCGCACTTGACCTGACGCTGTTCGACCTTGCCACGGGGGAGGACCTGCCCATGGGAACCGGGTTCGATGCCGTAACCCCACTCTCGGCCCATGGCGCGCTTGAGGGCCTGTCGGCTGAGGTGATCCGCAACCGTGCCCTCCTGCTCGGGCTGATGAGTGCGGCGGGGTGGGACAGTTATGAGCCGGAATGGTGGCATTACAACCTGCCCGATGGCGATGCCCTGCCGGTCCTGTCGGCAGCGGACGTGCCCGAAGGGCCTCTATAGGTCATCGGTCCACAGCGCAGGAACGTGCGCTGCCCGCATCAAATGCGGCGGGATTATCCTGCACCTGCTTCCCATCGCCCGGCGCATTTCCATCGTGGCGCTGATACGATGGGGCTGGATCATGACAGTTTCCACCGCCAGCATGGGCATCGGGGGACGGCATCCGGCCTGCCCCCCCATCATACCGGCCCATAGACAGCACATTCCCGTCGCCATGCTGCCACACGCGATGCGGGGCAGTTCCTGTCGGACCGCCCCCAACAATGACTGAGTGCCAGCAGGAACGCAATCATCATATCATCGGTCATGGCGTCCGGGATGTGGACCATGGCTTTCGTCATGCTTAAGCTTAACTTTGGATCAAGTGCAGTCATTTACAAAACCGTTGAGCGTACTCAGCTCCGGTTCAGGCAGGGCAGGCATGATATCGGGGGAAGCGTAGCGCCACCATTGCGCACCACAACATGAATAAAGGCAGCAGGCACCAAAAGCATATCCGACAGGTCACGCACCATACAGACAGCATCTGGCACATTTCCGATCACGGATGGCATCAGCGCCAGCGACACGATATCGGGCTTTATCAGCACTCCGCCATTCCCTGATGACGCAGGCAGCCACATTGCCTGCCCCCGATGGATCAACAATGCACCTTGACGGCCAGAATCCCACGCGGTCCCCTTATGATGGCGGGAATATGTTGATAAATCGGCTACGTCGGTATTTTTTCTTTCATGAAACAATCGACAGTTATCGTGTCAGCCTGTTCTTTCATGATAGGAACCTGCAACAGACCGACCATGCCAGCCTACACTTTACTTTCGTGCCTCCATTTATGCGGTAGTCCATGAAGACAAAACTACGCCCACGCCAGTATGGCCCCCTGCGCACCCTGTCGCGCCGACTGACGCCCACCCGCCTGACGCACTGGCTGGGCATACGGGCCATCAGCATGGCGCCCGAACAGATTGCCCTGCGCGAAGGGCTGCGTGCGGCGGTGGCGGTCGGCATCATGATGGCGCTTGCGCTGACGTTGCAGATGCCGCTGATGGCCTGGTCGGCCTTTGCCGCGTTCTGGACCTGCCTGGTCGATCCTGGTGGCCCGCTGGTCGCCCGGCTGCGTACGTTGCTGACATTCGGCACGATGGGCACTGTAATTGCCGCCATAATGTCCATGGCGGCGGGGTATGGTCCCGTGCTGGCCGCACCATTACTGGCGGTGATTGTCCTGTGCTGCGGATTGAGCCGTCTGCGTGGCGCCACCGCGACGCAGATCGGGGTACTGGCCGCCATCGTGGCGGTCGTGGCCATCTGTTATCCCATGCCACCACATGGTGCGCTTGTACTGGCCGGGTTGTTTGCACTGGGGGCCGGATGGGCCGTGGTGGTCTGTACCATTGCATGGCCCGTGGATGCATATGCCCCACTGCGCCAAGCCTGTGCAGAAATATTTCGCGAAGAAGGGCGCATGACCCGACGCATGGTGATCCCACCGCGTCAGGGTATGGCTGGCATAAGCGGTGCGCGCACTTCGATTGGTGCCTATCGTCGCGAAATCCGCAGTCGCATCGAACGGACCCGCGCACGCATCGAAATCCTGTCACCAGATGCCGCAGGCAGCCAGACACGCGCCGTTTTGTTGCCCACACTGGAAATATGCGATCGGATTTTCGTGGTCCTGATCGCTTTTGAACATGCGGTCCTGCTGGCACCGCCATCGCCGATGACGCGCCGTATCCTGCGTCATCTGATGGTCATGCTTGAACGTGCGGCCCGGGTGGTGGGTCAACCCACCCCCGATACGATGGCGCTACAACGCCATATCGCGCGGATTGATATGCTCTGCGCCCATGAAAACAGCCTTTATGGCCGTGGCGCACGCACATGTGCCACGGCCCTGCGCGACCTGCTCTTCACGTTGTCTGAAACACCACGTCAGCACCCCGTGATCCATGACGGGGGGCGGACGGCGCATCAGGCACGATGGCGCGGATGGCCGATGGTACTGCGCCACGCCATGCGCCTGTCGGTATCGGTGCTGGTGGCTTATGGCATCACACGGGAATTCTCCCTGCCCTATGCCTACTGGGCCATGATGGCGGTGGTCGTGGTCATGCAGCCACAGGGCGTGATCACCCTGCCCCGCACGATCGAACGTGTCGTGGGCAGCATCGCGGGCGGGTTGCTGGCTGCCATCATGGGCGTCGTGCTGCCCATGTGGCTGATCCTCGTGCTGATTTTCCCGCTGGCTGCGGCAACGATTGCATTACGGGCGGTCAATTACACACTGCTTGTCCTGTTCATGACGCAACTGTTCGTCCTGGTTACGGACCTTGTCAGTCCAGGCGCAGGATGGGATGTGGGCATGGCACGATCGGTCAATAACATCATCGGCAGCCTTGTCGGGCTGGCGGGATGCCTTGTGCTCTGGCCCGAACGCCGCGGCCCTGCCCTGGCGACCCAGGTGGCGGAAGCCTTTATCGCCAATATCCGCTACGCCGTCATGGCGACCGGCACGCATGAGGCCGAACGTGACAAAATCGAACAGGCCCGCCGCATGGCAGGCACCACAAGCACCCGGGCCGAAATCCAGTGCCAGCAGACCCGGCTGGAAGGATTGCACAGATCCGCCCGCCTGGACCGGGCGGAACAGATCCTGTTTGCCCTGCGCCAGATGGCGGGAATGGCCAGTGTCAACTGGATGGAACGCTCCCTGTCCCCCTCCAGCGCGGAGGCAACCACACCGGCACGGTTTGCACAGGTCATGCGCCAGATGGAATGGCCCGAAATCGTCTCCCCACCGCATCGCACCCTCCCCTCCCTGGATGAAATGGCCGCGATGCTGCATGATATGACGCCCGTGGGCGAAGATACCCGTACATCGTAAGAGACTGTTTAAAAAGTCAGGCTTGATAACATACTGTAATTATAAAGGTTTTTGGTGAAGCTTTTTCTAAAAATCTTTAGAAGACACCGCCTTTTTGAAAAAGGCGGCACCCAAGAACTTTTCTTATCTTTTATCAATGAGTTGTTTTCAAACAATCTCTAACTTCTCTGCCGCGTCAGGGGGCATCCACAGGACGCGGGCGCCCGTTTTCGTCAAGGGCGACAAAAACAAAGTGTCCTTCCGTCACTTTCTGCCGCTGGCTTGCGCGGCGCACCCTGCGCCATGCCTCCACAGCGATGGTCATGGAGGTACGCCCCTGTTTCGTCAGGTGGGTATAAATGCTGACCTCGTCCCCCACCGATACGGGGCGATGGAACACAACACGGTCGATCGCAACCGTCGCGCAGCGTCCCCCCGCACACAGGGCGGCGGTCGTGCTGGCGGCAAGGTCCATCTGCGACATCAGCCAGCCGCCAAAGATGTCCCCTGCCGGGTTGGTGTCCGCGGGCATTGCCACGACACGGATGGTCAGTTCACCAGATGGCTTGGCGTCGTCTTCGTGCATGGGCTTCCCTCTGTCAAAAGGCTGCCATCATTATTCCCAACAGGAAAAACGTTTCCCGGCACATACCTTTTTCATGTAGGACGATATTACATGATCGACGTTCACGACACGTGACTTTGCCACACGTAACAGCACACATTTTGGTGACGTGATGGCGCGGCATATCAAAAGCCCGGCGCATCAAAAATCGCACGACACGCGACCACCGATGAAACGCGGGGCGCCAGGAATATAGAAATAGGTGGTAGTCGCCATGCCACCGCTTTCGGCATAACGTCGATTGAGCAGGTTCGTCGCATAAACCGTGGCCGACCAGTGCCCGGATGCCGGGTGGAACGTCGCATGCGCACCCAGCAGGAAATAGGGCGGCAGGCGATAAAAACCCGTCCCGCCGGGTGTAATCGCCTGACTGTCGCGATACAGCCAGTCGGGACCGACATCAATACCATAATGCGTGCCCAGCGCCTGACGCCATTCCGCATTACCATTCAGGGTCAGCTTGGGTTGTCCGTTATCCACACCGGCAAAATTATCCTCAATCGCCTTCCACACCCCATGCCGTGCATAATAAGCATTGGTGGCGGCACGGTTCACGGTTGGAAAATTCTGGAAATTTCCCCGCTGCCACCCCAGATTCTGCGTCACGAACAGATGCGCGAACGGATGTATGTCCAACGTTGCCTCAAACCCCCAGCTTTCGGATTTGGGCGCATTTGTAATTTCACTCAACGGCCCATAATCAGGGATCAACACTGTCCCAACCAGTTGCTGGTTATGGTAATCATTGTAAAATGCCGCCGCATTAAGGCGGATACGGTTGGGAATGGGGTCACTTTTCAGGCCAAGTTCATAGGTCAGGACAGTTTCGGGCTTGAACGGGTTCAACTGTGCCTGGATCTGGGTATTGTTTGCCGTGAACCCGCCAGGTTTGAATCCCTTGCTGATCTTGAAATAAACAAGCTCATGCGCCGCTGCCTGCCATGACACTTCGGCCTGTCCCGCATATTGCGCGGCCGCCGTGCTTTCGCCATGAAAATCGCGCGATACACCGCCAAAGATGACAGATTGCAGGCCGGAGATCGACCGGTCATCAATTTCATGCAACAGCCCCACCCACAGGGTTACGCCATGTCCCACGCGATAGCTGACATTACCGAATTCTGAGGTGTTTTCCTGATCCATACCAAAATGGGTGGCCATCATATAACCGCGTTGCGGAACATAATCGGTATAATCAAAAAAGAAGTGCTGCTGCATGCGGCTGCGCTGGTAAAAGGCCCCCACCGTCCATTGCAACCGGTCATGCGGGTGGGAAGATTGCAGGCGCACTTCCTGTGTAAAAGTATTCGCGTCAATGGTGCGATAAGTATCGGCCTGTGCCAGTGCGGTGCCATCCTGGTCCGTATACTCACCTTGCCGTTCCGTCTCGAACGCGCTGATGGATGAAAATATCACCGGGCCAAAATCATGGGAGAAATGGACATCCGCACCCCAGAACTGGTTATGCTCGCTGGGTTTCAGCCCCGGCTTGCGCCCAATCAGGCGGGCGAATTCGGGACGCATGGACCATTGCGTCTGCTGCCATGACCCCGTGGGCAGGGGGGCTTTCCCCACCAGACGATCAACGGGAATGGGATTGACCACCTCGCTGTCATCTTGGGTAAAATGCCCGGAAACCAGCAAGGTGGTATGGCTGTCAGGTGTCCATTTCAACTTGCCGCGCAAGGCCCACAGGTCAGCATCGCCAAGGTGGGCACCATTGACCGGATCAGTCTGCCACCCGCCGCCCTGCTGCGTCTGTCCCGCAAGGCGGAAGCTCAGCCCACGTGCAAGCGGACCTGAAACATACGCCTCGCTGCGGCTGCGGGCGTAGGAGGCGATATCCTGCCGTGCGCCGTAATGCCAGTGATCGGTCGGGTCATTGGTACGCAACCGCACCTCTCCCCCCGTATCGGACTGTCCATGGCGTGTGCCCACCGGCCCCGGCGTAACTTCTGCCCCAGCCAGATCGAACATCATCCCGTCCGTCATCGTCGAAAACGCAAAAGGAACGTCATCGAAATAGGACAGTACCGACGGCATGTTATTCTGCGTAAAATCGTTGAAACCAACCCCACGCAGGTAAAAATTGGTCGAGGCCGTGCCGTTGATGCTCTGGATGGTCAGGTTTGGTGCCACACGCTCCAACCCGCGCAGGGATACGACCCCGCGTTCGATCAGGCGCGTACCGGTCAGGCGCGTATCCGCATCCGGGGAATGCTGCGCCTCAGGATAGGGGAAATCGCGACGCTGCGCATTGACCGTGATGGCTTCGGCCCGGGTGGGCATGGCCTTTGCCGGCCGTCGTGCATGGGTATGGCGCGCGACTGATGGTGCCGCATACGCCTGCTGGGACAGCGAAAACATGGCCATCCCCCCCATTGCCAGACACCCGCACCGAAACAACAGCGACAGTATCTCATGGTCAGGTCGTCTTAGGACATGGCGCATTATCGGGTGTCTGTTACCTGTTGTATATTCAGATGTTTCCACCCTGCAATTGCGCAGCGCAAGGTGGCCATATTCATCATGGGACATGATCGCCAGACCCGGACATCACCACATCATGCCCCATATGCCGGACCAAGCGTATAAAACCAGCCGATCACGATGTAAAAACATTTGTTCGCCGCATGATATGTCCAAACGCTTCATCCGGCATGTTATGACAATATTTGCCTTATTCGTGCAAAGGCGGTTTTTTACATTCCCACTTTGAAAAATACAACCGCGAGGCCGACTGTATCGTGCGTTCGATATTGGGGTGCCATCCATGCATGGATATCGCCACGATCATGACCACGAACAGGACGGACAGGATCGGACGAAATTTCGTTTGTCTTGGCGGGGTCCATGCCACAAACCCGGCCACCATCACAATACCGATCCCCCCACCCACCATGACCTCAACCACGGTGTGATAACCCAGCGCAACACGGGTCCATCCCTCCAGCACCGCAATGGCCAGCACCCCGACCGCAAGGGAAACACGGTCAAGCCGCGTCAGCGACAGCAGGCCGCCATATACCATGGTCGCCGCCATCGTATGACCGCTGGGGCTGTACAACACACGATGACGGGCGGGACCACATGCCTCGAAATACAGCTTCAGCAGCAGCATCACCCCTGATCCCGCAAGAACCATGACAGCCCATGCCACGGCCATACGCCAGCAGCGACACAGCATGAAGACAAACAAGACCCCCACCTCCATAGGGATCATCAGGGCCTGATCTCCCGCATTGGTCAGGACATGCATCATCTTCCATCCCGTCTCATGCATGGATCTGCGGCCTGTCCGTCTCCACCTCCGCATGGCATTGTCCCGCAGTGGCATATACCGGCACCAGCGCGTGATGCGCGATACGTGCGGGGTCCATGGCCGCGCACTGAAGGTCAATGCGCGCGATCGCGGCAACCAGCATGGCGATCAGCAGGTAAAAATCGAGAAAGCCCACAGTCGGACTGGAAAGCGATGCCGCAATCAGACGTGCGACAAGGGCGGGCACCACGCCTTCGATAACCAGGCGCTCCGGCCCCGGCGGCACACGCCTGCGCGCCGCCATCGCCGCACGTAACAACCGCCAGTCAAAGACCAGAAGGCCAATCGCCCCCACCACCCCGATGGTCGATAACAGACCAGGCAGCAGGCTGGACGCCCGGTTGCTGCCCCACCCCACCCCAAGCCCATAGGTTTCCCCGACAAGGGACATGGAATCCCGATCCACCTGGGAACGATCCTGATAAGACTGGCTGTCTTTCTTTTCCGCCGTGGACTGGAACACGAACTGTGCCGCAGGCACGACCTGTGGCGCAACCGTGACGACCACCAGCCCCCCACAGGCCAGCAGCGCAATCCCCACGACAATCATTCGGGTTATATTTCCCAAAAGCTGCATCGACCCGGTGGCGATGGCCGCCACGGGCAGGAGGCAGATTTCCATCGCCACGGTAATGAAACCCGTGGTCGAGGTCGTGCAAACAAGCGCAAGGGCCGACGCAGGGACCAGCCATCTGGCACGGGCCACGGAATATCCCTGCAAAACGATCCAGACGC
This sequence comes from Novacetimonas hansenii, assembly GCF_014843995.1. Lineage (NCBI taxonomy): Bacteria > Pseudomonadati > Pseudomonadota > Alphaproteobacteria > Acetobacterales > Acetobacteraceae > Novacetimonas > Novacetimonas hansenii. The sequence continues at coordinate 2,384,087 of NZ_CP062147.1, forward strand.
TGGAAAACAGGATTTCACCAAGAAAGGCGGCACAGGCGGCTGGTTCCGAAAACGACGCATTGATGCGTGGCACCGGCCCTGCGGTCTGGGTATTAAGGACGGCCCAACCGGGATTGGAATAAAAAAACGTATCGGGAAACGGGACACCACCGATCCGGTGCGCGAACTGCCACATGCAGATCCCCACGACACACCACCCCGACAGCAGGAAGGTCCGGTAAAGACGATCCAGCCGAATGTCGCTGCGGGTCAGGAAACGTGCCGCCAGCACCAGGAAGAGTGTATTTATCAGCAGATACATATCCTGCGAGATATTCCCGAAATTCGGCGCAAGCAGTACCCTGCCCCCCACTGAATCGCTCTTTTGCGGCCAGACCATGACCTGGTTCATGAACAGTCGTGGCATGATCATGGAGGCGAGCAGCGTCCATGCCACCACCGCCACGAACGGGAAACACAGCGCCATGACCGTACGTTCCCCTGGATAATGAACCCCCATCACCCATTGCAGCATCACGAAGCTCATGAACGCCATGGCGGGCACCATGGCAGGCTGTACCCCCAACCCACCCAGCACCAGTGCCGCCGCCGCAGGCAGAATCCCTGCAAGCAGCAGGATATGGAGCATCAGCAGCGGACGCATCCATAACAGCAGGCACAGCGGAAACAGAATCAGTCCGACAACCGGGATCGTCATAGCACATAGCCTCCGCCTTACCTGTTTCCATGCGCGACCTATCGCGGCGTGTGCATCCGGCGTGCGCAGGTGTCACGCATCGCCTGCCCCACCACGTCAGACATGGACTGGCGGAAGGCCTCATGCGAAAAACGCCGGGCGTTGGCGCGACAGGCACGTGCAGTCATCCGGTCGCGCATCGCCTCGAACCGTTCGACCGCATCAATAATGGCGTCCGGCTCCTGCTCCTCGAAAAACACACCCGTCGGCCCCTCGGGATCATCGGCATCACGAACAATGTCACATGCACCACCACGCCCGAAAACAATCAGCGGGGTGCCACATGCCTGCGCCTCCACCATCGCGATCCCGAAATCCTCCTCCGCCGCGAAAACAAAGGCGCGTGCCTCCTGCATCATCTCCAGAACCTGCGCATCACTGACACGGCCACGAAAGATGATGTTCGGCGCGCCTGCCGCTACCGCCTCGATCCGGTCACGCTCCGGTCCGTCACCCGCCACATGCAGGACACGATGGGGCATGCGCCGGAATGCCTCCACCACAAGGTCGATGCGTTTATAGGGAACCATGCGTGATATCACGACGTAAGCCTCGCGTCGTGGAAGCATTTTTTCATGAAACCTGTCGATATCGACAGGGGGATATACAATCACAGCCTCCCGGCGATAGACCTTGCGTATCCTGCGCGCGATATAGCTTGAATTAGCCACAAACACATCAACACCGGCGGCGGACCGCACATCCCAGTTGCGCAACCGATGCAGCAGCCAGCGTGCGTATATTCCCTTTATCCCACGCTCCATCCCGCCATGGCGCAGATATGCCGCCTGCATGTCCCATGCATAACGCATCGGTGAATGGACATAACAGACATGGACCTGGTCCGGCCCCGTAATCACCCCCTTGGCCACCGCATGGTTACTGGAAATCACGAGATCGAATCCCGCAAGATCAAGCTGTTCCACGGCAATGGGCATCAGGCCAAGATAATATCGAAAATACCTTCTGGAAAAAGGAAGTTTCTGTATGAACGTCGTCCCGACTGATCGCCCCCCCAGAAAGGCGCGACGATCAGGGGGCATGAAATCGACGATCGCAAAGAGTGCAGCGTGCGGATACATCAGCACAAGCTGTTCAAGCACCCGTTCAGACCCCGCATAATGCTCCAGCCATTCGTGGACGATGGCAACACGCGGGGCCATCGGCTGCGGGCGTGCCGCAGGAAGAATATTCATGAATTACCCCTCCGCTTTGCTGACTGTCACGTCCCCTTGCCGTGCATGTGTCCACATGCTTTACAGGGCAGGCACGTGGGCATTATCCATATCTTCAGACATAGGCATGAAGATATCGCCGACATTACGTAAACAGGGCCTGACGCGGCACCGAGCAGGAGATGATCTTTGCCCCTGAAATCCCGCCACAGGCCACAAGGTACCCCCACATCGTCATCGCGCGCCCCATTGCGCCCCACCGTACCGGACCGCCTGCGCCCCGCACGGGGCATGGTTATCGGCATCATGATCGGCCTTGCATGCTGGGGGGCGATCATCGCGGCCTTCTGTCTGCTGCGATGATCGCGGGTATGGTATCAGAAGTGACGTTCGTATATTTTTATGACATCGCCCGGTTTTACGTAATCATGGGGCTTAAGATACCCGACAACCGCATGATCCCCTTCCTGCCGCACGACATAGGCACGGGTTTCCAGCGCACGATAGGTAAATCCCCCCCCCGCCGCAACCGCCGTCAGCAGCGTCATGGCCGGCTGGTAGGGATACTGGCCAGGCTTTGCTACTTCCCCCAGCACTGACACCAGGCGATAGGCCGAAACCTCGACCGAAACACTCGGGTCACGCAGCATCCGCGCCGCCTGCAGGGCCTTTGACACCTCGGTTGCGAATTCCACTGTGGTCAACCCTGCTGCCTGCAGGCTGCCCGCAACGGGAAAGGCGACCTTTCCGCTGCTATCGACACGAAAATCCGATGTAAACTGATCCTGTTCATATGTCATGACACGGATTTCATCATCCACGCCCAGACGGTACTGTCCGGGGTCATAAGGGGGAACCGGTTTCAAATCCGAACCGGGCGCGCAACCTGCAAGCAGGCCCCCCATCACGCCCATGATCGCCGGCAGCCAGATGGCCGCCCGGCAGGGTCTTGAACAGGTCGTCGGCATTGCGTCGTATGCTCCTGTCATCATATCCATCCCGGCAGGAAGACCAGACGCCCGGATACGCGTCGCCTAAAGCGAGAGATGAAACCCGACCAGAAAAGTATGTATCGGGAACTGTCCGCTTCCCACCGTATTCTGACTGCTGAAATCATAATTTGCCGACAGGCGCATGTGGCGGTTGATCAGCCACTGCACCTCGGCCCCCACGCCATAAAACGTCTGGTTATTGTGCTCCTGGTACAGGACCGTGTTCTGTAGAAAGGCCGGAGCCGACGGATAGTTCGCTTTCTGTATCTGTCCATATGCAGAAAAAACGATATTACGCTGATACGTGTGCGTTACACCGATCCGCGCGCCGGTAAATGTATAGCCAACCACATTTTCAAAGGCGCTGTCCTCAATCCCATGCCGGACGCTCAGGGTTGCCGTGGTCAGGCGCGTCGGCGCCCAACTGAGTTCGGCTTCCGCCATGGGGGAATTGATGCTGCCATATGCGCTGGCACGGTAACGCCGGGTCTGGTACCCTACAAGGGCACGGAACCGTAACGGACCGCGCATGCCGAAATCATACCCCGCCATGACCGATGCACCGTTGGAATCACGCGATGGCGCATTTTCCAACGGGTTCTGGTAACGGATTTCCGTCCCCTGCATCACCAGCAATACATGGCTGTCACCGCGCAGCTCATATTGCGCGGTCACCCCTTCGGTCACAAGCACACGGTCACGATATCCCTGGCTTGGCTGATTCGCGGTCGGGGTAAAATAATCAAAATGATAACGCTGCACGTCAACCTGCGGGATGATACTCAGCCGCCCATGTGTCGTCGCGGTATAGCTGATCCTGCCGTCATCAACCTGGTACGGCACAGGGCGATTGACAATCAGCGCGCCAAGATCCGTGGGCATCTGCACAAGCGACAGGTGAGTATAGGAGACACCAATCGTATCGTGACCAAAATCATGCACCCCGCCAAGGTTGGCGGTCCAGTTCGTTCGGTTCTGGATGCTGCGCGACGGATAGCGGATATCGTCCACGTTGATATTACCATGGACCTGATCGCGCTTGCCCCACCTTGACACCGCCGACAGGTTCCCCTGTGTGGAGACAACCGCGCTGGAATGACCGCCGACGTTGCGGTCAACGTTGCTGGCATATCCTTCCGATTCGCTGCCATCGGCATCAATGCGCAAAGGTCCGTACCGCTTACCCAGCGGCGTATAGGCCCCCATCGCACGCACCTGCGCCGGTTCCTGCGCCAATTCACCCGCCCCGCTTCCAATGGCCGGGAAATAGTTGTCGATAACCTGGGCATATGCGCCATCGGCCAGGAAAATCGGAGCCGCAGCAGTCAGGCCCAGCCTGAAGACAATTATTTTGCGCACCAGAGACCTATTGAACATTCATGAATGGAAACGCCGGGGAACAGCCATCTGGGAACCTGCCTTAATGGGGTATTCTTGCTTCTTTCTTCGGACAAGGAGGCATAGGCACGCAGATTTAATTCCTTCTTAATATTAAATTATTTCGGCGTCTTTTCCATTTTCGCGTTTTCATAACAAAACTGTGGTCACTTTCGCGTTATTGTTGGAAATAAATTTTTAACCTTTCGGCGAAACTTGCTTCCACGCTGCCACGTATAGGGCCTGTCACGGTGAAACCGGCAATCGTCAAAAGTGCTTTCATGCAACTGCGTTGCCGGACCAAATAAAAAACGCGGCACCAAGTATTCTTGGCTCTACATATTTTGAAATAATGCGGAGTATATCATGGATACTCATCTCTCCCCCGCGGCCGTCGGCCCCATCCCTGCGGCAATACCCCGTAGTGATGCACCCTTGGGCGAGGTGGAGGGAATCCATACGCCTACCATCCAATTACGACATATACATTTTTCCTGCACAACAGGTCTGATTGCCGCGGATTGTGCCGCATTTTCGCTATGCCTGGCCATCGAAGAAATGTTTTTCCCAAAAAACATTCATTACATGGAACTGGAAAACGTGTTTTTTCTGTCCTGCGCCATGCTTGTGGTCATGATTGGTTATTTTACATATCAGCGCCATTACACCGATCGCCCCCCATTCTGGAACGAGGTGGCACAGATCGTCATGGCGGCAGCCATGGCGGGAATGGTCGTTTTTGTGCTGTCATGGCCTGACACACATGTCCTTTCTGCCTTGTTTCCATTCATGATGTTCCCCTTTGTCGATGTGGCACTGCGCCAGATCACGAAACGGGTGCTGCATGCCATGGGACTGTGGCGCATTCCCGTACTGCTGGCTGGCGAACCCGAGGATTGCGGTCGCGCCATTGAGATATTTTCCAGCGAACGCTTCCCCGGCCTGCGCTCGGTTGGTTGCATCCCGCCATCGCGGCTGCTGCATATGTCGGGCACCCACCTGCACCGCATGCTGCTGGCCCGCCACGGGGCGGCGCGACTGCTGCTGGTCATGGACGTGCATGATGGTGACGGGCGGCGCGTGGTCGAACATGTCACCCGCACACGCCTGCCATTTTCCCTGATGCCGTCAATGCACGGACTGCCGCTGGACCACGGGTGCCAGGCATATTTCAGCCATGACGCCATGATGATGACGTTCCGCAACAACCTGGACCGACCGGTTCACCGGGCCATGAAAGTGGCGCTCGACCTTTTCATAGCCTCCCTTGTCCTGGTGGCGATCTTTCCATTACTGGCGTTGGTATACGCGCTGGTCCGCATCGACGGTGGCCCCGCCATCTTTGGCCATATGCGCATCGGGCACAATGGCCGTCCTTTCCGCTGCCTGAAGTTCAGGACGATGGCGGTCAATTCCGACGCCATTCTGGCCGATATCCTGGCGCATGACCCACAGGCGGCAGCCGAATGGGCGAGCACACGCAAACTGACGTCAGACCCGCGCATTACCCCCATCGGACGGCTGCTGCGCAAGACGAGCCTCGATGAACTGCCGCAGATCTTCAATGTGCTGCGCCTGGAAATGAGCCTTGTCGGACCGCGCCCGATCGTCATGGCCGAAGAAGTCCATTATGGCGAGGACATGGAATATTACATGGCCATCCGCCCCGGGATTACCGGCCTGTGGCAGGTCAGTGGCCGCAGTGACACATCCTATACACGCCGTGTCCAACTGGATAACTGGTACGTGCGGAACTGGAGCCTGTGGCGCGACGTCGTCATCCTTGTGAAGACCGTGCCTGCCGTCCTGGCACAGAAAGGCGCGCGTTAAAGATTGCCCACAGGACAGAGGCAGCCACCATGCCCCTTTTGTCCACAGCGACCCTTTCGGAAGGACGCAAGTGATGAATACGCTCCAATTGCCCGCATCCTTCAACGGCCCCGCGCCAGAACCAACGGCAACACAGCAGGTTTCACCCTTGCATGCCTTCAGCATCATGGGGCGCCACCGGCTGGCGATCGCCCTTGTGACATTGGGGATCGCGGTCCCTGCGGGGATCGGCATATTCTCGCTCAGGCCGTACTACAATGCATCTTCGATCCTGATCATCGGCACACATCAGGCCCCGTTTCGCGATCTGCAGGCCACGGTTTCCTCCCCCGAGGTGGACACCGTGGCCGTCAATAGCGAGGTCAGCATCCTGCGCAGCCCGGCCATTGCCCGTGCGGTCGCCCAAAAACTGGATCTGGTGAATGACCCGGATTTTCGGGAAGCACTCGATCATGTCCCGATCAGTAAACGCATGATCGACGCAATTTCGCGCATGTTCGTGACACCACCGCCACAAATTCCGATGACAGCGGACGAACGCCTTCAGGCCACCAGCCTGCTTCTCAACCAATGGGTGACGGTCCTCAATGACGGCCGGTCATATATCATCACCATCACGGCCAGTACGGTCAATGCGGCAACCAGCGCGCGCATCGCCAATGCCTATGCGGATGTCTATCTCGATTTCAAACGCCACATGAAAATTTCGGCGACATGGCAGGCCAATGCCCTGCTTGACGAACAGATCGCCCCCCTGAGGGAACGCCTGCGCAAGGCAGAACAGGCGGTGCAGGCATTCCGTGAAAAAAACGGCCTGATCGCGGCGGAGCTGGAGCGCGCGCCGGGCGCGAACGGCAACAGCAATGCCGATGGCGGTGGCACGACCGTGACCGACCAGCAACTGATCCAGATGAACCGTGAACTGATTACTGCACGCGGCGACCTTGAAAGCAGGCGTGCGCGTTATACGGAAATACGCAACGCAATTCATAATGGCAGCCTCGACAGTATTCCCGATGCCGTTTCCTCCCCCCTGATCCAGCAGTTGCAGGCGCAGGAAGCCCAGATCAGCAGCCGCGCCGCAAGCCTGAGCCAAACGGTCATGGACGGCAATCCCGACCTGCAATCGGTACGTGCGGCCGCCGCACAGGTGCGTGCGCGCATTGGTGCGGAAATCCAGCGTGTCGCCAGCAGCGCCGCCAAGGAACTCTCCAGTGCTGAAGCCCGCGTCGCAGCCCTGTCCGCCGAAGTAGACAGGCTACAGGGGCAGGTCACTGCTGAAAATGAGGCGGACGTGACCCTGCGCCAGTTGCAAAGCGAGGCAACCGCGGCACGCACGGTCTACCAGGACTACCTTGGCAGGTTTGCCCAGACCTCCACACAGGCGGAACTTCAGGTGGCGGAAGCCGACCTGATTTCACGGGCCGAAACACCACTTGGCCCCTATGGGCCACCACGCAAGCAATATATGCTCATTGCCTTCATCTTCGCACTTATGATGGGAGCAGGCTCCGCGCTGGTCATCGACCGGATGCGCAAGGGAGTACGCAGCACAGCCGAACTTGATGCCATACCCGGCCTGTTCGCGCTGGGACTGGTGCCGGCCTTCGCCGGGTCACTGTCGCGCCAGTATGCCAGCCGGGACCGTTCGGCGTATCTGGAGACGGTGGAATCCATCCGCAGTGTCCTGTCCTTTGGCCACAGCCGTTTTCGCGCCAAGGTTGTACTCGTGACTTCCGCCGAGCAGGCCGAGGGGAAGACAACCTTCGCCCTGTCGCTTGCGGCCAATACGGGACGATGCGGCCAACGCGCGCTGGTCATTGATTGTGATATGCGCAATCCATCGGCCATGCGCATCATGGGTGCGGTCAGTATCGTACGCAACACCCATGCCCCGGTGTCCCCGCTGCTCGCCGGGCTGGAACGCGACGTGCTGCCCGGTGTCGACATCCTCACGCCCGAGGGAATGATGCATCGGGGCGGCGGTGCAATGCTCCTGCCCGAGGAACTGGGGCAGATACTGGCGCAGGTGGGATCGCACTATGACATGATCCTGCTCGACACGCCGCCTGCACTGGCATTTCCCGATGCGGCCGTGCTGTCACGCCTGACCGATGGGGTGGTGATGGTGGTCAAATGGGGACGCACCAGCGCCGCGACACTGGTACAGGCGATGCGTACGCTGCACACCTATGACGCACGCACGCTGGGGGCAGTACTGACGCAGGCCCCACCTCACAGCCTGGGTGAAGCAGAGCGGCACCCCTTCCGGATTTACAGCCATTATGGACTGCTCCCCCCGACCTGAGGTGGCGCGCAACGTTTGGAGTGCTCTGGTGAGACCTGCCATCTATGTCAATGGCCGCTTCATGACCCAACCCCTGAGCGGGGTGCAGCGGTTCGCGATTGAAATCTGCCATGCCCTGGCCAGGGTCAGCCATGCGCAGGGACGGCCCACGCCGGTGCTTCTGACACCATCGGGGCATGTTGCCGAACATGATGCACCAGCCCTGCCACGCCGCACGGTGGGTACGCGCCATGGGCAGGTGTGGGAACAATGCGAACTGCCCATGGCTGCACGTAATGGAATCCTGCTCAACCTTGGCAATACGGCCCCCTTATTCGGGCGCCGCCAGATCGTGATCATTCATGATGCAGGCGTATTCGGGCATCCTGAATCCTATTCATGGAAATTCCGGCTGTGGTACCGGGTCCTGCATGTCCTGCTGTCCCGTACGCGTACGCGCCTTGTTACAGTTTCCGAGTTTTCCCGCATGGAACTTGCGCGGTACCTGCGCATTCCCGCCGAACGGATTTCGGTCATGGGCGAAGGGGCAGAGCATATCGTGCGCGCCCCCGCCGACACCACCATCCTGGCCCGTCATGACCTCAAGGCGCAACGCTTCGTCCTCGCGGTTGGCAATCTGGCCCCGCACAAGAACCTTGCGCGGCTGGAAGTGGTGGCGCGTGCGCTGTCGCTGCGTGGCATCCCGCTTGTCATCAGCGGCAGCGTAAACACAACCATATTCAATGCCAGCGGCACACAGACTCTTCCCCACCCTGCCACTTATGTCGGGCGTGTCAGCGACGGGGAGCTACGCGCGCTGTACGAGGCTGCGGCATGCTTCGTGTTTCCATCCCTGTATGAAGGTTTCGGCCTTCCCCCGCTGGAGGCCATGGCCTGTCACTGTCCCGTGGTCGCCGCCGATATCCCCGTCCTGCATGAGATCTGTGGCATGGCCGCGATCTATGCCAATCCCGCCGATCCAGACGCCATCGCACAGAGCGTGGTGCGCATCCTGGACACACCCGTCGTGGCGCAGGAACTGCGGGCCGCGGGCAAGGAGCGGGTTGCAGAGTTCACATGGGACAGGGCGGCACAGTCGCTGTTACAGATCGCACAGGATATGACCGCATGAGGCACATCCATACCTTGGGCTGGACCTTGGACTGGCTGGGGTCGCTATATCTGGGGGGCATGATGGTCATGGCCTGCGCGCAGGGGGCAGGTGCGGCCGCCACGCAGTCGGTATGGTGCAGCATCAGCGATCCCGCCCGCCAGCAGATCTTCATCAGCACTCCCTACTCCCTGCCCATGACATCACGGATGGCGGTATATGCCTATGGCGGCAGGTTTGCCCGCACGGTCAACCTGCGTTTTGGCATGCATGTGGTTCTGGAAGGCGCTTACTGCCATGCCTTTCCTACCCGCCATCGCGCCGCGACAGCCCATGCTGACCTGATCGCACATATGGCGGAGCGTAATTTCAGGATTGTCCCGGTCGGTATTTTCTAGATTCGCGCATAGGAGACGCCCCCATGCCCACAGAGACTGCCCCCCCATTGCGCGCCTTTGTCCAGCTCAGCTACGGCTATGGCGCGACAAACTGGCATACACGCTGGAAAAAGGGCGAGATTCCTGGAATTAACGAACCCTATGCCTATGGGTATTATCGTGCGGCAGGACCCGGCATCGTTATCGCCCAATCCGAGGACAAGGTAGAAGGCCCGCTGTCCCGCCTTGTGCGTTATGGGGTACGCTTCATCCTTGGCTTCGATTTCGTACAGGCCTGGCGCAACCGGGGGGGCATTCTGTCCGCCGACGTGGTCTGGACCCATACCGAGGCACAGGCCCTGGCGGTGCTTTTGCTGTACCGCCTGACATCAGGCGCGTCCCATCCCCCCCTGATCGCGCAGAGCGTGTGGCTGATGGATCGCTGGCCCCATGAACCCGCATGGCGGCGCCTGTTGATGCGCAGCCTGCTGTCACGCGCGGACATGCTGACATTCCTGTCCCCCGAAAACCTGGCGCAGGCACGCCCCATTTTCCCTGGGCAGAGGATGGAATGGATTCCGTTTGGCATCCGTGCGGACGAAATGACGGACCACCCTGCCCCCCGGCATGCACCGGGTGCCCCGATACAGGTCCTGTCACTCGGGAATGACCGCCATCGCGACTGGACCACGCTGATTGCCGCGACCTCCTCCCTGCCTGCCGATGTGACGTGCCATGTCACCATCGCAACCGCCAGCCTTCCCCCCTCTGCCGCCCATGTCACGCGCGTCACCCCGACGCACAACGACGCACTGTTCGGGCTGTATGATGCCGCCGATATCGTGGTGGTCCCCCTGACACATAACCTGCATGCATCCGGCATTACGGTGATCGAGGAAGCCACCTTGCGCGGGCTGCCGGTCATTGCCACGGATACCGGCGGGTTGCGTCATTATTTCGACGGGACATGTGTTTTTTATGTCCCGGTCGGGGATGCACAGGCCATGGGGCACGCCATTGTCACACTGGCATGTGACCCGGACCGATGCGCGCGGATGGTGCGCAATGCGCGTGAACGCATGCACACATGCCTCAATTCCAAATCCTATGCCCTGCGCCATGTCGCGCTGTCGCGCGAACTCCTGTCACAGCGCACATCCACCACACAGGCCCCGATGGCTGATGCGCCCTCCCCCGCCGCACGGAACATGAAAATTACGGTCGGTATCGCGACAAGCGGTCGACCGGACATCCTGCGTGAAACGATCGCGGAATTGGGCCGGCAGACCCATCAGGCACACAGGATCATCGTGTGTGCCCCCACCATGCAGGACATGACCGGACTGACCCCTTCCGAAGGGCTGATCCTCCTTCAGGGGCCGCGGGGCCTGGCGCATCAGCGTAACCTGCTGCTGCGGCATATGGGGGATGCGAATATCGTCGTGTTTTTCGATGATGATTTCCTGCCCGATCCCGACTACCTCGCACACTGTGCACGCGCCTTTGCCATGGACCCCGATATTGTCGTCGCGACCGGGCGCGTACTGGCGGATGGGGCAAAGGGGCCGGGCCTGACGGTGGAGGCCGCGCGCGACATGCTGGCGAACCCGAGCGTGAATGACACGCCCCCCCTGCCCGCCATACAGGCGGCATGGAACGGTTATGGGTGCAATATGGCCTATCGCCTGTCGAGCATCGCATCGGCAGGACTGCGTTTTGATGAGCGCCTGCCCCTGTATGCCTGGTACGAAGACATTGATTTTTCACGTCAACTGGGACGGCAGGGTCGTATCGTGCGCGTCAACGGCGCAAAGGGCATCCATCTGGGCAGCAAATCCGGACGTACGCCGGGGCGAAAACTGGGATATTCGCAGGTGGCAAACCCGCTTTACCTGTCGCGCAAGGGAACGTTCCCCCTGGACCATGCCTTGCGCAGTATTGGCCGCAACATGGCGATGAATGCCATACGCAGCCTGTGGCCCGAACCCTATATCGACCGTCGGGGGCGTATCATTGGCAACTGGCTTGCCATACGTGACGCGATCCTGGGGCGCATTTCACCTGAAAAAATGCTGACACTTTAACCCATGGGGGCTTTTTTCAATGTTCTTTTCACTGATCGTACCGACGCTGGGACGGGTTGAAGAATTACGCAACCTCCTGCTTTCCCTGTCGCAGCAGTCGCTCAGGACATTTGAAGTCATTATCGTGGACCAGAACGGCGATGACCGGCTTGCCCCCGTCGTGACGGAGTTCAATGACAGGCTGAGTATCCTTCACCTGCGCAGCAGCATCCGAAAATGCAACCATGCCCGCAACCTCGGCGCCAGTCGCGCGGGGGGCGATATACTTGCATTCCCTGATGATGACTGTGCTTATACAAAAGACATCCTTAAGACCGTCAACCGAACATTCAGCGGTGTGCGTTCGCCTGAATTCATAACCGGTTCCGTCATCACGCATGAAGGCCATACAGGTCGTTCAGGACGATGGAAGGCCGAGGAAACCGTCATCGACACCCATACTGTCTGGACATGCCTGATCGAGTTCAATTTCTTCATTCGTCGTCACGCCTTCAATGCTGTCGGCGGGTTTGATGAAAATATCGGGCCGGGCACGCCCTTTGGCTCCGCCGAGGGACAGGACCTTGCCTTACGCCTTCTGAAAAAAGGATTTTCAGGTCTTTATCTTCCTGATCTGCGCATCATCCATCCTGACAAGCCCGTTTCCCTTAATATCGCACGCGCTTACAGCTATGGCGCGGGGATGGGGCGGGTCATGCGCAACAACCACCTCAGCCCCGGCACCGTCCTTACATTCATGCTGCGCCCCATCGGGGGAAGCGCATTTTATCTGCTCAAGGGGAATATTCCATTTTTCCGTTATTATGCAATGACATTCCTTGGTCGCGTCAGGGGTTATCTTTCATTATGCACTGGCATGACAGCCGAAGCCTCCCCCACCACCGGATAGGAACGCCCACCCGGTGCATTGGGGGGACTGCGGTGCGACAGCATGCGACGGACCGGTTCATCAACCTTCTTCAGGACAAATACAGAAACCATAATAGCCATGACAAAGACCAGCGGGATTTCGACAATCGCAACGCGTGCATGCACCATTGCCTGGAACAGGCCATTAACCCAGCAGAAAACCGGGTAATGCAGCGCATAAAGCGGGTAGGAGACCTCCCCCCCCAAAAGGGACAGCCGCGTCAGGGCAGCCGGCATCCTGACCCGGGCGCCAGAAATGACCAGCAGGGGGGAGAAGATGGCAATCCATGCCATTTCCACCCCGCGTGAGGCCACACCGGGCCAGAAGAACAGTACCAACATAAGACAGAAACATGTCATGAACATGGACACGCCAGAAATGGCAGCCGGAATAACCTGCGTGAAACGATACAGCGCCACCCCCATGAAAAAGGATGCGCCAACCCTTGGGAAACCGCTCCAGAAAGTGGCGGGCACATCCCCCCCCAGTCCGGTCATCCATACCAGCGGCAGGCACACTCCCACCATGGCCACCGCCAGCAGGCGCTGATCCAGACGACGGGTCATCCACCACAACAGATTGATGAACAGTTCAAGGAACAGAGAATATTGCGGCCCATTGAGCGGAAAAACCTGCGGGCCGCCGATCTCATGGGGCGCAAAGAGATATGGCAGATCAAGTAACGCCAGGACAAGCGCAACACACAACGCCGCATAGGGGACATCCCCACCATTGAGATACGCCCGCAATATGACATAAGCCCCGCCCAGAATAGTGGCCACAACGACCACAGGCATGAGGCGAACAAGACGCCGGCTGAAGAACTGTCCCATCGACAGGCCGCGCGACCCCGTCATGCGCGTGTCATATGAAAGCGACAGCACATAACCGCTGAGGCAGAAAAAAAGGTCCACGGCAAGACCGCTATTGACCGCCAGTTGTGGCACATCCAGCCAGTGCCCAAGGTGATAGATCATCACCGACAGGGCGGCAAAGCCACGCACCCCATCCAAAGCGGCGTAATGATGTCTGGGTGCATCCATGTCCCGTTCCTTTCGCAGATCCTGTCTGCTGCATGACCTCCGCAAGGGAACAGGCCAGTCACCGGACGGGTTTTACATGGGATCAAAAATATTTCCATCCCGCCATGCGATTTCCGTAACAGATGATCCTGTTCATTCCTTTACAGAGCAAGGAAAGACTACAACCCACCCATGACACGGCATGGCAATCCCGGCAGGGGATGCAAAATTCCCCGCCAAATACAGCACGATACGATATATTTTATTATTCCGTGATATAATAAAACAGAAATGAAATATTAAATTTCACTCTATCCCCCAACATCATGCAACCGTAGCCACAGCCCTGTCGTTCGCGAAAAGCAGCCAGAGGCATGGTCCCACCGGCATGTCCCTGCCACACCCGTTCATATCGCAGTGCAGTACCACAGGGAAAATACGATGCATTACCTTGTCACAGGGGGCGCCGGTTTCGTTGGCAGCCATGTTGTCCTTGCCTTGCGCGATGCAGGCCATTCCGTCGTGGTCTTTGACAATCTCAGCACAGGGCATCGTGCCGCGGTTCCGCCGGATGTCACACTTGTTGTCGGCAACCTGTCGGATCAGGCGCTCCTTAACACGGTTATGACGCATGAACGCTTCGATGGTGTCCTGCACTTTGCCGCCCTGTCCCTTGTGGGGGACAGCATGCGTGTTCCCTTTACCTACCTTCGCCAAAACTACCTCAACAGCCTTCAACTTATTGAAATGTGCATCCATCATGCCATTCCACGTTTCGTCTTTTCATCCACAGCAGCCCTGTTTGGCACCCCTGAACAGCAGCCGATCATGGAACATGCCACGGTCAATCCCGGCTCCCCTTATGGGGAAAGCAAGTTCCTGATTGAACGTGTCCTGCACTGGGCCGAAACGATTTATGGAATGCACAGTGCATGCCTGCGCTATTTCAATGCGGCGGGGTCTGACCCGATGGGGCGCGCAGGCGAAGACCACCGGCCCGAAACCCACCTGATCCCGCTGGCGATTGATACGGCGCTGGGCCGTCGCCCCGACCTGTCGATCTTTGGCGCGGATTATCCAACGGCAGACGGGACATGCGTGCGTGATTATATTCACGTCACCGACCTTGCCCATGCACATCTTATGGCACTGGAGCAGATCGAGACCCGCAGCGTTACATATAACGTTGGCAATACAACAGGATTTTCAAACCTTGACGTCATACGTGCGGTCGAACGCGTCACAGGGCGCACGGTGAACTGGTCATGGTCAGGGCGACGGCAGGGCGATCCTGCCACCCTGATCGCGGGATCGGAACGCCTGCGTCGTGAAACAGGGTGGACGCCACGTATCGCCGCACTTGATGACATTGTTGAAACCGCATTCCGCTGGCGCCTGATCCATCCCGACGGATATGCGCTGCCGTCCCCCACCACAGTGCGGGCGGTGGAAGAGACCAGCCCTGCCATCCCCCTGGTCGCAGATTTTCCTTTACCCGCCACACCAGAAGAGGCCTTCCGGCCGTCCTCCCCCTGATAGCGGGAAGATTTCCGCGCCACGCCCTCCCCTCTTCCCGCCAGGTCAGCCGATCGCGGCTGCCATGCCATGGCGGACGTCACCATCACCTGATGCATCAGTATCGCAGAACGGGCAGGATCATATTTCAATGACACCCACGGACCATGCACGCCTGACCCGAATGCAGACAGTATTATTCAATGCAGGCTGGAACATGCTTGGCCGTATCGGGCCGGTTGCCGTCGCCCTGCTGGTGACACCGCCGCTGATTACCCGGCTGGGGCTGGCGCGATGGGGGGTGCTGACCATTGCGCTCAGCCTTGTCGGGACATTCGGTATTTTTGATTTCGGGCTGGGCCGCGCGTTGACACGCGCCATCGCAGAACGTATCGCGGACGGGGAAGAAGAAGAAAGCGCCAGCCTGACGTTAACGGGCATCCTGACACTTGGCCTTTTCGGGGTGATCGGGGGCGGGATCGCAGCATTGTGCGTGCGGTTCTGGGTCTATCACGGGTTGAAGATTCCAGCCGACCTGCAACACCAGACCATGATTGCGATGTGGGTGCTGTGTGGCACCGCGCCACTGGTGATGATCAACGCCGCCATGTGGGGCGTTATGTCGGCGTATCAGGCATTCCGCACGGCCAACCTGATCAATATCCCAATTTCCATCATGTATTATCTTGGCCCGCTGCTTGTATTACAGGTCTGGAACAGCCTGGTGGGCGTTATGCTGGTACTGGCGCTGTGCCGCCTGGCGATGACTGTGGGATATGGTGCGGTCTGCCTGCGTATCATGCCATCCCTGCGCCGCGCACGTCCGGCGTTCGGCCTGCTGCGCCCATTGTTTCGGATTGGCGGGTGGATGACCATTTCCAACCTGATGTTTCCCATCCTGTCCTATATGGACCGCTTTATGATCGCCACCGTCCTGTCCGCTGCGGTCACGGCATATTACACCACCGCCTTTGACGTGGTCGCACGCCTGTCGATGATCACCATGGCAGTGACCAGCACGGCCTATCCTGCAATGGCCGCATGCTGGCGCACCGATACCACCGCAACGGTCGCACTTTATCGCAACAGCATCCTGACAGTGGTGGGATTGCTGTTTCCGTTCTGCCTGCTCGGCTCCCTTTTCAGTCACGATATCCTGACGCTGTGGGTCGGGCCGGATTTCGCGCTGCACAGCACACTGATCATGAAATGCCTCAGTATCGGGGTCTTTGTCTTTGGCATGGATGCGGTGGCCGCCGGTTTCCTTGATGGGATCGGACGGGCGGAAATGAACGCCATCCTCTCGGTAGTGGAGGTGGTGGTCTATATCCCGCTGCTGCTTTTGTTCCTGCACTGGTTCGGAGTTGATGGTGCCGCCTTTGCTTGGGCCAGCCGTAGCGTGATGGACTGCGTGGTGCGCATACGCCTGGGTATCCGCCTTTATCCATGGTTGTCACAGATGCTGCGCCACCTCATTCCCACGGCAATCGCCGGGGTGGGCACGATGCTCCTTGCATTACCGAACATTACGCACCTGCTGGGCGGCGCCATCGGGGCCGGTGGACTTGTGGTGTTCTATACCGTGCTGTGGCGGCAGGGACTGGCCGACGAGGAACGGGCCTCCCTGCGACACGGCATGGCCCAGGCATGGATGCTTGGCCGACAGGGCCTACGCTGGCGCTCTCAGGGCTGAACACGGCCTGAACCGTGAAGGCGGCAAATATCCGCCATGTTGCCTTCCAGCGGCGGGGAATGAGGGTGCTGGGACTGCTGCGGTCTGACAGCCTGCTCTATTATACTGGCCTGCCCCCAATATCATGGGTACGTATCCGACAGGCAAGAAACAGGCTGCCGTTCGATAGGAGCGGGCATCAGGCCCATGCGCGTGTCATGGGGGTCTGCATTAATGGGGCAGATGGTGTGACACACCATGGTCAGCCATGCAGGCTACGCCAGATCATGTACGTCGCCACACAGAAAATCACCCCGGCGAAAAAAACGGTCAGCATCCCGGATGACCCCGCCATACGGCGCGACACCCGCATGCCACCATAACTGCCGAGCGTTCCCCCCGCGATGAACAACACCGCAAGCCCCCAGTCAACATATCCCGACATCATGTAGCTGATGGCGGTACTGAGGCCGAATGCCGCCACCGCCACCAGTGACGTGCCCACGGCGTTGAGTATGGGCATATGTGTCGATGCGATCAGGCCGGGTACGATCAGAAACCCACCTCCAATACCGAAAAATCCCGACAGCAGCCCCGTCACCCCACCAAAGGCCATGACACGCGGTGCGTTGTCGCGATTACACTGCGCATCGGCGCACCCCCGATCATGCCGCCCACGCAACATCAGGAACCCGACACCAATCATCAGGACCGCAAAACACAGCAGAAGTTTCTGCCCATCCACTGCCTTGCCCGCCGATGCACCGACAAGCGCGCCAAGGATCCCGCATGAGGCAAAGATGCCCGCGCACCGCCATTTAACCGTACGTGCCCGTGCATGGTACCCCAACCCGGCCAGCGCATTCGCTGCCACGCTGACGGCGCTGGTGCCGATTGCCACATGTGCATTGGGCACACCCACGACATATACCATCAGCGGCACGGCAAGGATCGACCCGCCCCCCCCGATCAGCCCGAGTGTAAACCCCACGACCACGCCAGACAGAAGTTCAAGCAACAGATGCACCATCTCAGGTGACATGCCCATACCACCCATAAAATGTAAAAACACGCATCGATACCGCCCCCTGCTGTCATGGCCCCACGGCCCGCCACTTACTGCGCCCGCCCGCACCTGGCAGGCCGTGATACGTTTACAGGTATCAGCAGCCTTTTGAAAATCCGCTTCCATGACTTCGCAGGGGGACTGCGGGAATCAACATACATACCCATCCCGACGGACCCGCCAATATAATGCCCGTGCAATGCATGTATTTTATGCAGTGCATGACGTCACCGGCCTTACAAACCGCCAGGCACAATTTCATGCCGAAGCCCCCACGGTTGCAGTGGGGGCAAACGTTTTACCTGCGGCCCCTGTTTCAGGAAAGACGACGCCATTGATGTTTTTCCCGGAACGGGATTCACAAAAAGCTTTTATTATTCAGAATATTACAAATCTCTAGCGGACGGACAGGGTTTCCTGAAGACGTTTCAGTTTTCCTGCCAGATATCAATAGTAAATCACGAAGATCAGACGCCCCATGCCAGCACTGGCGCAGCCACAGGCGGTATGAAAAACCCAATGACATGGCGGATGCCGTCCGCCTGCATGACCTGCGCAAAAAGGATGACGTTCTTGCCTGTTGCACTGCTGGCCCTTGCGATCGGGGCGTTTGGGCTTGGGACCACCGAAACAATCGTCATGGGCCTGTTGCCCCAACTTTCCGATGGGTTGGGCGTTACCATCGCACAGGCCGGAATGCTTGTGTCGGGATATGCGATCGGCGTGACCATTGCCTCCCCCCTGGTCGCAATCATGACCAACAGCCTGTCGCGTCGGGATACGCTGTTGCTGACGATGGCGATCTTCATCGCGGGAAACGCCTGCAGCGCAGTGGCGCCGGGATACTGGTCGCTGATGATCGCACGGGTTCTGACATCATTTTCCCACGGCACGTTCTATGGCGCAGCGTCCATCATGGCGGGCAAGCTCGTTCCGCCAGAAAAACGCGCCGAGGCCCTGTCCCTCGTCTATATCGGGCTGACGCTGGCGATGATCCTGGGCGTCCCGCTTGGCACGGTTGTGGCACAGATGACGTCATGGCGTATCGCATTCTGGCTGATCTGCTGTGTGGGTGCTGCCGCCTGGGGCACCATATGGCTATGGATTCCACAGGACGGAAAGGCTGGCCCCACCATACGCCTGTATGAACAGTTTCGCGCCATGACGCGCCCGCTGGTCGTCACAATGATGCTGGTTTCCATGTGCACATCCGCCAGCATGTTCACGCTGTTCACCTATATCTCGCCATTCCTGCACATCCGGACGGGCCTGACGGAACATGTGATTGATGGCGTCCTGCTGATGATTGGCGCGGGCCTGTGTCTTGGGAACCTGTTGGGCGGGCGGCTGGCGGACTGGAAGATGCTTCCATCCTGCGCGGGCCTGATGGGCGCGGTGGCCATTATCCAGATCCTGCTTGCACCAGGCAGCCTGCATGTATGGAGCTGCCTCGTCCTGCTGTTCCTGTGGGGCGTGTGTATCTATGCCCCCATGGCGCCGTTGCAATCCTATGTGGTGGCCTGTTCTGGATCTGCCCCCAACATTGCCGCAGTGATGAACCAGAGCTCGTTCAATTTCGGCAATGCCATAGGCGCATGGGCGGGGGGAATTCTGGTGGGAATGCACGGATCATATGGCGGCCTGCCGATCCTGTCGGCAGGATTTGCCGCGATCGGCTTCGGATTGGTTATGGTGGCGCAATATTTCCAATCCCGCGATAGAGTACGCAATACTGCCCCCCATGCGGACGCGTCGGGGTCAGGTTCGGGGCCGGTGCCTTTGCAATCCTGAAACATCATGCCCCGCACCCAGCCACAGACCGCCAAAGCACATATTACGACACGATGCGCGCAGACCGAGGAGCTTCCTATGCCGGAACTGAACAATCCCGCCACCCTCGCGGAAGTCACCGCCATGTCAGACCTGTATGAACAGGCATTGGCCGATAACCGTATCGAAACCCTTGATGGCCTGTTTTATGACGGTCCGGAAACGGTACGATATGGCGTGGGCGAAAACCTTTATGGCGCGGCAGAGATCGCAGCCTTCCGCCGAGCCCGTACCGGTGGGTCGCCGCCACGCACGGTCCTGCGACGCGTCATCACCACACTGGGGCAGGATGTGGCGACGGTTGACCTTGAATTCCAGCGTATCGGGGGAACCCGCATAGGCCGCCAGAGCCAGACCTGGCTTCGTACACCCGACGGGTGGAAAGTCATCGCCGCGCATGTTTCGCTGATGGCCGACATCTCCTGATACGTAAATACGGGCTTTCCCACCCATAACAGCCCGTAAAAACCCGGAATAAAAATACATCTTTTCTTGCCGCCGGATCATCTTTACCCACAAGCCGAAAATCTGTTCATCACGATTGAGGAACAGGGAGGAAATTCCCCTGTTTTTTGGCTGTAATATGCGGATTTTATGAAATCCATATGGAATATACCACCTGTTCGCGCGGCAGCCATTCCATAGGTGAGTAGGTCAGAGGTTGCCGGAATAAATGAAAAAGCTGTAATGATGCGGACATTATTGCATCGTTACGGCCATACCCTGTCATGGACATCGCGGTTGGACCAAACGTCTTCGAGAGGCGACGCTAAATGGCTACAGAGCAGCGCTGTTTTCCTGCTGACCTACATCTTTCCACCCCCAACGGTGCGCGACTGAACCGGCTTTTGCGCATGTCGCGCCGTGATGTCCTGATGGGTGGGATGGGGGCCGCACTGGCTGGCGCCACCGGGGCTGCGGCCGCCACATCCGATGATGCCGACATCGCGGCATTCATGGCCGTGTCACAACGCCTGACGGATCGTGACACCCTCGACATGCGAATTGGCCATGCCCTGTTCGCGGGAATCGTTCATGCCACGCCCACGCGCCGCGACCAGGTCAGCCGCCTGCATGACCTGATGACCAAAAACAGCTTTGCCAGCGCGCATGACCTGGCAAAGGCCGCCGAACAGGCTGACCCGGGTTTCAAGGACGTCATCCATGACATCATGACGGGGTGGTACCGCGGCCTTGCGGATCACAAGGTCGTCGTCTACCGCTCCGCCCTGATGTTCGACATCACCAAGGACGCCGTCTATCCCAAGACCTATGCGGCGGGTGGCCCGTTCTACTGGACCCAGACCCCACCGGAAGTGGCCGTTCCAACCGGCGAGCCAGCCCTTTCGCCCTCGACATTCGTCGTGGAACCCACCTGACAGCCGGAGCGTCGCGCAATGTCTTCCGAACAAACCCTTTCTGCGGATGTCGTGATCGTCGGGTCCGGCGTCGCGGGCAGTTCCATCGCCAACGAACTGGCCCGGGCCGGTATTTCCGTCATCGTGCTGGAGGCTGGCCCCAGGGTGGACCGCCAGCATTTCGTGGAAAATTTCCGCAACCTCGAAAACAAGCCCTCCTATCAGGGGCCATTCCCATCGGTACCGTGGGCGATCCATCCCCCCAACCAGATCACCCCCAACGAATACCTGCATACGACCGGCCCCGATGCCGAAGCGTACCAGCAGGTGTACCTGCGCATGATGGGGGGGACCACATGGCACTGGGCCGGCTGCGCATGGCGTTACCTGCCGTCTGATTTCGAACTGAAAAGCCGCTATGGGCAGGGACGTGACTGGGCGCTGAAATACGAAGACCTTGAGCCGTTCTATTACCAGGCCGAGGTCATGATGGGCGTCTGTGGTCCCGACCCGTCGGTGGAAGACCTCGGTTCCCCACGCCAGCAACCATACCCTATGGAAGCGCTGCCGATCTCCTATGCCGCGCAACAGTTCCGCAAGCTGATCAGCGAGAAGACCCCCTGGCGCGTCGTGCATGAACCGCAGGCACGCAACACGCGTCCCTATGACAACCGTCCCACCTGCGAGGGGCATAATAACTGCATGCCGATCTGCCCCATCGGGGCAATGTATAATGGCAGCTATTCAGTTTATCATGCCGAGGCGGCGGGCGCGAAGTTCATCCCCAACGCCGTGGTCTACCGGATTGAGCGCGACAGCGCGAACAAGCGCGTGACGGCGGTCCATTATTATGACCCCGACAAGGGCAGCCACCGCGTGACGGGCAAGTATTTCGTCATTGCGGCCCATTGCATCGAAACGGCAAAGCTGCTGCTGGTTTCCGCGGACGAGCAAAGCCCCGACGGCATCGCCAACAGTTCGGGCCATGTCGGTCGCAACATGATGGACCATACCGGCGTGCAGGTCAGTTTCATCAGTGGGGACAAGGCGCTATGGCCTGGGCGCGGGCCATTGGAAACAAACGTCATCGACAATTTCCGCGATGGTGCATGGCGTGACACCCGTGGTGCCTACCTTGTTCACATGGTCGATGACAACCAGGTGGATCTGGCGACGGCGCTGGCGATTTCCAAGGGGTATGTCGGACGCGAACTGGAGGAGCAGATACGCTATCTCGCGTCCCATACCGTCCGGCTCTTCAGCCATAATGAAGGGATTGCAGACCCGCAGAACCGCCTGACACTGAGCCAGACGCACAAGGACGTACTGGGTATTCCGCACCCGGAAGTCTATTACAAGCTTCCCGAATACACGGTAAAAAGCTGCGAACATACGCGCGGCATGTTCCGTGAGCTGATCGGCCTGATGCATGGCACGGACGAACAATGGACACCGGGATATTTCCCGCAGGACCACCCCGCCGGCAGTACCATCATGGGCACGGACCCGAAGGATTCCGTAGTGGACGGCTTTTGCCGCACACATGACCATGAGAACCTGTTCATGGCGAGTTCGTCGGTCTTCTCTTCGGTTGGAACCGGCAATATTACCCTGACGGTGGCTGCCCTTGCCCTGCGTGTCGCCGATACGCTGAAAAAAGAACTCTCCCATGCCTGATATCG
The DNA here is from genome assembly GCF_014843995.1 of Novacetimonas hansenii. NCBI lineage: Bacteria > Pseudomonadati > Pseudomonadota > Alphaproteobacteria > Acetobacterales > Acetobacteraceae > Novacetimonas > Novacetimonas hansenii. The sequence goes on from NZ_CP062147.1 coordinate 2,407,111, forward strand.
TGCGCAAAGCCCTGTGGTCCATCATGGCGGCAGGGACGACCCTTGCTTCGCTGTCGTTCCCCGCCGCCCGGGCGCAGGATACATCGGCGGCTGTCCTCGCCCGTGGGGAATACCTGGCCACGGCCGCCGACTGCGTGGCCTGTCATACCGCTCCGGGTGGGAAGCCCTTTGCCGGGGGGCTGAAGATCGCAACGCCGATGGGCGATGTCATCTCCACCAACATCACGCCCGACCCCGACCACGGGATTGGAAAATATACCGAAGAAGACTTTGAAAAAAGTCTGCGCCATGGCCTGCGCCGTGATGGCAGCCACCTTTATCCCGCAATGCCTTACGTATCGTATTCCGGGATAACGGACGAGGACGTCAAGGCGCTGTATGCATGGTTCATGCACAGTGTAAAACCGGTGGCGGAAAGCCCGCCCACCACGTCGCTTAACTTTCCGGCCAACCTGCGTATCGCCATGAGTGCATGGAATATGGTGGCAGGCACCGTCCCGCCGGAAAGTGGCGATTCCGCAACGTTCGACAAGATGCGGCGTGGCAAGTATCTGGCAACCGCGCTTGAACATTGCGGCACCTGCCATACACCGCGCAACATGATGATGAGCGAAGAGCAGGACAACTACCTTGCCGGTGCGCCGCTGGCGGGGTGGTATGCCCCCAATATCACATCAAGCAAGACAAGCGGTATCGGTGGATGGAGCGAGGACAGCCTTGTTCAGTATCTTCATACCGGCCATGTCGCGGGCCTCAGCCAGGCTGCAGGCCCGATGGGTGAAGCGGTCGAACACAGCACGAGCCACCTGACGGATGCGGACCTGCATGCACTTGCCGCCTATATCTTGCAGGTACCGGCCAAAGAAGACAGCGTCGAACAGAAACCCCGCCAGAATTTTGGTCACCCTGTGGAAGAGGCAGATATACGCAGCGGCAATCTGACGCGCATCGACGACCTGACGGAAATGGACGGACAGCATGTCTATGACGCGAACTGTGCCGCATGCCATGGCATGAACGGGGCGGGCACGGCCGATCATTATGCCCCGTCTTTGTTCCATAACTCGGTCACAGGGGCCGGGCGCCCCGATAACCTGATCATGACAGTCCTGCAGGGCGTGGACCGGACGGCAGATGGGTTGCATACGCATATGCCGGGTTTTGGCGCCAGTTCGGATGTCCAGCGCCTTAGCGATACCGAAATCGCGCATGTGGTCAATTACGTCATGAAAACCTTCGGGAGCGGCGACCCTGCCGTCACTGCGGCACAGGTCGCGAAGCTGCGCCCAGCCGGTCCGCAGAACACACCCTGAGCATTTCCCAGGGTGAAATGGAACCGTCATTCATTACATGCCGCGCATGTGACGGATGACGGTTTTCCTTTTGCTATATTCCCCAAAAGACAGCCATTGCAGTTTCATGGGATAACAAGTGCCATAAAGGGTGCCTCCCTTTATTTAAGGAACTGTTTGAAAAGTCAGACCAGATAACATACTGAAATCATAAAGGTTTCTGGTGAAGCTTTTTCCAAAAACCTTCAGAAGACGCCGCCTTTTTGAAAAAAGGCGGCACCCAAAAACTTTTCTTATTATTTATCAATGAGTTGTTTTCAAACAATCTCCCGGCATTCCAGCAGGAAATCGATACAAATTTTCAGACGACCTGCTACGGGTGGCATGACCCGAAGATTTTGGGACAAGGTTCACCCAAATCTTCCATAACCTCATTCATGCAGATCTGACGCCATCGGTTTACCAGTTGCCCCAGTCCTGGCCGTTGTTCCACTGTTGGCCATTCCAGCCTGCTCCCCCCATCTGTTGCATCTGCTGCATCTGTTGCTGACGCATCTGCTGCGCCTGCTGACGTAACTGCATTTCCTGCTGCTGGTATTGTTGCTGCATCTGTTGCATCTGCTGCTGGCGCTGCATTTCAATCTGTTGCTGACGCTTCTGTAATTGGAATCCGGCATTTGGCTGTCCGCGCATCTGCTCGGCCTGCTGGCGCAACTGGTCCTGTTGCTGACGGTACTGCTCTTCCATCTGCTGGCGCTGTTGTTCCATCTGTTGGCGTTGCTGCTCATGCTGCTGTCGCAACTGTTCGCGCTGCTGGCGGAACTGTTCCTGCATCTGCTGCATCTGCTGTTGTTGCGCCCCACTCCACTGTGCCAACTGAATATACGGCACATGGGCCGCATCAGCCGGAGACGCCATGATCCCTGCCCCCACAAGGGAGAATGCCAATGGAACCGCAAGCCGAATACAACGATGCCTCATGGCATGTCCTCCTTAGTCCTTCAGGGGTCGGTTGCCCGACATCATCACGACATCTTGCCCATTCCCCTTGCGCAGGCAACCATGGCCTTACGTCCATATAAAGGCACGGATCGATGCCCATCAGGCCCTCCATCATCAGAAATCTGCCCGCACACCTTGGGGTGCAACATCATGTCATCAACGATGGTGGCGATACCACTTCATCCCCTGTACCTGCGATATCACGGTAAAACCTGTATGATACGGGTGACACCCTCTCTTATGTGAAGGAAAGACTGACAATGGACACCCCGGCAATGGACTTTCCGGCCGCCGCCGTACGGCATATTGATGAAATTGCAAGCTATCACGCGCACATCTATTTTTCTGCCGAGACAATGCCTGGCGCCGTCGCCCTGCGGGACGCGCTGTCGGCCCGTTTTTCCGTTCGGGTCGGCCATATGCACCAGACCCCTGTGGGGCCACATTCCGCAAATATGTTTCAGGTTGCATTTGAAACGTCGTTATTCGCAACCTTCGTGCCCTGGCTTATGCTGAATCGCAACGGGCTGACGATCCTGATCCATCCCAATACGACCTATCCGCGCCACGATCATGATCGTGACAGCCTGTGGCTGGGCACGCCACTGCCGTTGCGCACCGGCATCCTGCCACTGGTGCATCCATCGGCAGATGAAGCCGGGCCGCCCAACACCACACCTGATCCCAATATGCGTGCATGATTTTTTATGTTTTGTAACAGCCCGAGAAAGGAACCATAACGGGATTGCAATTTATCCCCCCCTCAATTCATAAATGCCGACGGGTAGCGCTCAGGAGCCAAGACGTTGCATTGTCGGAAAATGGGTGGGCGGCATATTACCGCCTTTGTATCAATTCTCCTGTGTTGTGCCTCATCTCCCCCCCCGCCGGCCCATGCCCTTGATCGGCAGGGCATGAACATCACGCAGCCCCCGGCCCCCTTACCGGCGACCACACCTGATCCCGGTGCCGCAGACACCATCCTGATAGACGATCTTGAACATCGGACATTCCAATGGTTCTGGGAGTCGGCGGACCCGGCTTCGGGACTGATTCCAGATCGTTATCCTTCGGATCAGACACAGGCCAGCGTCGCTTCAATCGGATTCGGATTGACCGCCTACGGCATTGGCGCGACGCGTGGATATATCACCCGTGAACAGGCCGCAGAACGGACACGCGCCACCTTGCATTACCTGTTGCACAGCGAACAGAATGACAGCGAAGACGGTGCGACCGGCTATAAGGGTTTTTATTATCACTTCCTCAGGAAAAACAATGGACTACGCCTGAACCGTGATATCGAGCTATCAAGCATTGATACGGCCCTGCTGATGCAGGGCGTCTTGTTCGCTCAGTCCTTCTACGACAGGGAGACCCAGCCGGAGCACGACATACGCGACATGGCCGACCAGCTTTACAGGCGTGTCAACTGGCAATGGATGCGGCGCCCGGATAACCGCCTCAGCATGGGATGGAGTCCCGAACACCAGTTCATCGCCAGTTACTGGGAAGGCTATAGCGAAGGGATGATGGCCTATATCCTTGGGCTTGGGTCCCCAACACATGCACTGGACCCGATATCGTGGCAGGCATGGCTTGCGACCAATAACCGTCGGTGGGGGGATTATTATGGGCAGACCTTCCTGAATTTCGCACCGTTATTTGGCCATCAATACAGTCACGCATGGATTGATTTCCGCGGCATCCAGGATAAATGGGCACACGAAAAGCAGATTGATTATTTCGAAAACAGCCGCCGCGCCGTATATGCGCAACGTGCCTATGCCATTGCGAACCCTGGGAAATGGCGCGATTACAGCGCGACGACATGGGGGCTGACCGCCTGTGACGGACCTGGCGAGGTCACACAGCGGATGGATGGACAGGACCGGCATTTCCTGTCCTATTCCGCACGTGGGGCGGGACGGGATTATACGCAAGATGATGGCACCATTGCACCAACCGCTGCCGTTGGGTCGATCGCCTTCGCACCGGAAATCGTCCTGCCAACGGTCAGGGACATGAAATCACGTTATGGCAGCCGGATTTACGGCAGATACGGTTTTGTCGATGCGTTCAATCCCAGCTTTCGCAACGGAACGTCATTCTGGTCTGACAATGAATATCTTGGAATCGATCAGGGACCGATCCTGCTCATGATTGAAAACTGGCGCTCCGGGCTGGTATGGAATGTCATGAAGCATAATCCCTATATTCGCGCAGGATTGCAGCGTGCAGGGTTTCAGGGGGGATGGCTTACCCCTTCCTCCCCTGTGATGAAAATCGCCAAAATCATGCCCCTGCCCTGATGGGCAGGGGAAAAATCAGGCCCGGAAATTCATTTTCATCAACAGGTTATCTTCAGACATCCCTTAGAAACTGTTTGAAAAGTCTGTCTTTTTAACATACTGAAATCATAAAGTTTTTTTGTGAAGCGTCTTCTAAAAAACTTCAGAAGACGCCGCCTTTTTGAAAAAAGGCGGCACCCAAAAACTTTTCTTTTTTATCAATGATTTGTTTTCAAACAATCTCTTAACGTATCTTCTGACGTGGTGGCGTGGCGGCAACCGCCCCCTGCCTTACCACACGCGTGGACAGCACAATGGCGGATGTCGTACGGTCCACCCCTTCGAGCATGCCAATCCGGTCAATCGCATCATTGATGGCCTCCGTCGTCTGTGCGCCAACAACCGCAATCATGTCGATCTGTCCGCTGACGGCATGCAGTTCACGGATTTCGGGAAAGCGGCGTAACGCATCTTCGACCGAGGAAACATGCCGTGGCGCCAGCGTAATCATGACATGTGCCCGGATCGCATCACGCGCAGCCGCCCCCATCACCACCGCATACCCGGCAATTGCACCACCACGTTCCAGCCGTTCGATCCGGCTTTGCACGGTCGTGCGCGACAGCCCTGCACGCCGGGCCAGTTCGGCCGTCGGCATGCGGGCATTTTCCTCCAGCAGGGAGAGGATGAGGCGATCAGTGGCGTCGATATGCATAATGCCGATAATTAGCAGCATAACGCCGAAATAAAAGTGCCATCTGCCGTCTATCCTCGGCTTGTTGCCGACAGTGGGGCGCGGTCTGATCCAAGGGTCATATGCCATGGAACATGCAGAGGATGGTCATGCGGAAAATACTTGTCATCGGGGCCGGAAACATCGGGTCCACCATTGCCGATTTCCTCGCCAGTACGGGCGATTACACCGTCACCCTGACCGATCGTGACCAACACACGCTTAATACCGCCAACGTCCCGGACTCTGTGCGTCGCGTCACCGCCGACCTTGAAAGCGGGGATGTACTGCCCGACCTGCTGCAAGGCTGCTTCGCGGTGCTTTCCGCCGCCCCTTTCCATCTGACAACCCGCATCGCCAGTGCAGCCGCAGCGGCCGGGGTCAACTATCTTGACCTGACGGAAGATGTTGCAAGCACAAAGATCGTGCGCGAACTGTCGGCCAAGGCACCATCGGTGGCCTTTATCCCGCAATGCGGCCTTGCCCCGGGCTTTGTCTCCATCGTGGCCCATGACATCGCACGCCGGTTCGACAGTGTGGATACGATTCAGTTGCGTGTCGGCGCGCTGCCGGAATATTCCACCAATGCGTTGGGTTATAACCTGACATGGAGTACGGATGGCGTCATCAATGAATATATCGAACCCTGCGAAGCCATCGTCAGCGGAAAGCGCCGCCTAGTGCCCGCGCTGGATGGGCTGGAAAGCCTGACGATCGACGGCGTGAAGTACGAGGCATTCAATACCTCCGGCGGGCTTGGGTCGCTGTGCGATACATATGATGGGCGCGTGCGGGAACTGAACTATCGCACCATCCGCTATCCGGGGCATGCCGCAATCATGAAGGTGCTGCTTAATGACCTGCGCCTGTCTGAACGGCGCGATGTCATCAAGTCGATCTTTGAACATGCCCTGCCGGTCACGATGCAGGACGTCATCATCATTCTTGTGACGGTTTCTGGGCAACGTGACGGCCGCCTGACGCAGGAGACGTTTGTACGTGCCATTCATGGCACAACCGTCAACGGTCGCGCACGTACCGGCATCCAGATCACGACGGCCGGTGCAATCTGCACGGTGCTTGACCTGCTGGCCGAAGGGCGCATCCCCGCATCCGGGCTGATCCTGCAAGAAGACATCGCCCTGTCGCAATTCCTCGAAAACCGCTTTGGACAGTTTTACCAGAACCACAAGCACTGAAAGACTGTCTGAAAAGTCGGTCGTGATAACATCATGAGATCATAAAGGTTTTTGGTAAAGCTTTTCCCAAAAAGCTTCACAAGACGCCGCCTTTCTGGGGCCTGTTTGGAATTAAGTTTTCTAAAGGATCCAGATGTGTTTCAAAGATCCTATGGATCGCTTCATACTGACGGATGCCCAATGGGCGAAGATGGAACCGCTGTGCCTTGGCAAGAAAACGGATCGCGGGCGCAGCGGGAAGGATAACCGCCTCTTTATCGAGGCGGTCTTATGGATTGCGCGGACGGGCAGCCCATGGCGGGACCTTCCGACATATTTCGGGCATTGGAACTCGGTTTACTCGCGCTACAGCGACTGGACGAAAGCCGGAGTTTTCCAGAAAATTTTTGAGGCCGTCTCTGACGATGCCGACATGGAATATGCGATGATTGACGGCACGGTGGTTCGGGTTCATCGCCACGGCCAGGGCGCAAAAGGGGGACCCGAAGCCAGGCGATAGGACGCAGTGTGACGGGATGGTCGACCAAGATCATCGCCATGACCGACGTCCTGGGCAATCTGGTCCGCTTCACGCTGATCCCCGGCCAGCATTACGACACGGTCGGGGTTGCGCCCCTTCTGGAACCGGCGGATTTCAAGGCGCTTCTTGCCGACAAGGCGTTTGATGTCCACTGGATCGTGGACGCCCTACATGCGCAAGGGGCCTGTGTAGTCATTCCCCAGCGCAAGAACCGCCTCGACAGGCGCACGTTCGATGGAGCCCTGTTCAAAGCGCGCCATCTCATCGAGAACTTCTTCTGCAAGCTCAAGGAGTTCAAGCGCATCGCAATGCGGAGCGAGAAGACAGATAAATCCTTTGCTGCCATGATCTATCTCACAGCCGCTATCATCAATTCACGATAATTCCCAACACGCCCTGAAAAAAGGCGGCACCCAGAAACTTTTCCTGTTTTTTTATCAATGATCTGTTTTCAAACAATCTCTGAGACATGAACAGCATCATCCGACCCGATAATGCTATGGTCCCGTGTCTCACGGGGAAAACTTCTTAAAAAAACTTCGCAAAGATGTCGCCCTTCAAAAGGCGACATAAAAATGTTTATTTTTATCAATACCTTATAAAAATACGTTTGTTATTCTGCTTCTGCATAGCACCGGCATCGCCCCCTGCCGGTTTCTGTATTGAACAAGACGGCCCGTCATTATAGCATCATAATGTATACATCCCTTTCCCGGAGGGGTGCTGGCGGCCTGAACCTGACCATATATGCGCTGACACCCATCCCAATCGTGGAATCTGTCAACACGCCATGCCCCAGGACAAGATACAGCACATCTACGCGGCGCACGCATATTACGATATTCGCCAGGAACTGGAAAAGCGGCCCGGCGCACCGGCCTGTACGCAGGTGTCCACCCTGGATGACCTCAAGGCGATCATTCCCCAAGCCGAAGTGCTTGTGACTTCCATGCTCTGGCGGAACGAGTTGCTGGACATGGCGCCCCGGCTGCGCCTGATCCAGTCCATCAGTTCCGGCGTGGATCAGTTCGACCTGGACCGCCTGAAGAAACGCGGTATCCGACTGTGCAACGCCCGTGGCGTCAACGCCAATGCGGTTGCAGAACATGCGCTGGCCCTGATGCTCAACCTTGCGCGACGCCTTTACGAAGCACGCGACAACCAGAAACTCCGCCACTGGTCAACGACAGGCACTGATCCGCGCCCACGCCTTCAGGAACTGTCGGAAAAGCATGTACTGATCGTTGGCATGGGCACGATCGGCGATCGTGTCGCGCGCCTGTGCCTTGCACTGGGCATGAAGGTCAGTGGCGCACGCCACAGCGCACGTCCCCTCGACGTCGTGGGGGTGGAGCAGATCGCCATGGATGACCTGCATTCCGGCCTGAAGGTGGCGGATTACGTCATCCTGACATGCCCGCTCACCGCGCAGACGCGCCACCTCATCAACGCCGCTGCATTTGGCGCGATGAAACACGATGCCTGCCTGGTGAACGTGGCGCGCGGCCCGGTGGTGGAGGAAACAGCCCTGATCGAGGCGCTTGATGCGGGCAGGATCGCCGGTGCGGCACTTGACACCTATGACGAGGAACCCTTGCCATCGTCTTCCGCACTCTGGTCGCGCCCCAATCTGGTAATGACCGGGCATACGGCGGGGGAGACCCAGTTTTATGAACGCAATGTCGTCGATATCCTGATGAAGAATCTTGCAGCACTCGAAACCGGTGGCGTCATGACAAACCAGATCATCTGAAACCTGATCTACGGGATGCCTTTTTTCAACCGATCCGTTGAATAACGGGATCGGTTGAAAAGGCAGGACCAGAAATCCGCAGAAACAATAAAAATGTCTGGCGAGTGTTTTTGAAAATTCCAAAAGCACGACTTAATTTTAAAAATATCCAGAATTTTTTAATTACCGATTTTTTTGAAAAATGTGATGTCTTCTGAAGATTTTTAGAAAAATCTTCACCAAAAACCTTTATAATTTCAGGATGTTATTAATCCTGACTTTTCAAACAGCCTCTGACAGGTTGTCGGATTGGGATTTTTTACGTAACGGCATTGCGTGAATTATGAATAACCATAGAATTTCAATGAAAAAATAAATATGTTTTCATCAGTTATGAATAATATCCATTTCAACTCCAATCCGACGCCCTGTTAAATAATCAATGTCGTTCAATTCTTTTTAATTTTTACATTCCAGCCGGTCATAGGCCGCCAGCACAAGGCGACGGGTACGATATTCGCCATAGGTGGCCATTTCGTGCTTGCGCAGTACCCTGAACGTCTGTGATGGATAATCGGTCCCCATGACATCGTGGGGATCGAGAATATATTCCAGTTGCCTGCGATCCAGGCCATAAGCGCGCGCGTACCATGCATCGAGTTCCGCGCGAAGCAATGCGCGCCGTGCCACATCCCATGCAAAAGGTGCCCCCCCATACCCCATACCCCGCGCGAACAGGGCCATGGTCTCGGTGGTATAGGTCAGTTCCAGCACCCGCGACGCAATGAATGCTACATCATCCGTACCATAAAAATCAGGGGGCAGCACGGGAAGCTGTCGTACGATAAAGAAATTCAGGTTAACCCCCCCCGCTTTCTGCCGACAGACAAAATCAAATGGCAACGACGACAAATTGGCAACCAGACAGGCTGCCCGCGGGTCGGCCCATCCCATGCGGGGCGACAGCAGGGTCATGCTGTTCCCCACCCCCCATGGCGGTAATAGATTACAGATGAAGGTGCGCCCGTTCGTGGGGGACATGATGTTGCGAAATCCGAAAAATACCGGTGTATCGGCTATATTCCCGACCTTGCGCACGACCTCTGCCTGCGGAACCCAGTAATGGGACGTGATCTCGAATGCAGGATTACGATGTTCACGCAACCCGGTCTGCGGCAGGACGCGATGGCCACGCTCCCCTTTGCGCGCGCCGTAACCCGCATGCCTATGGTCATAAAAATACCCCATCTTGGCCTCGTACAGCGGGACATAACGTCCTGCATGTCCATCTTCCGCCGCATCCTTTGCCCTTGGGGCAGGATGGACCCAGTCCACCCCCCTGCGTCGCCAGCCTCCCCCCGCCAACTGGGCCGCAGTGCGGAACAGGCGGCTGTCACTTGTCATGTTGAACAGGCCCTGACGGAACTCTACCCCCCATGGATTCCCGGCTGATCCATCGGACTCATGCACGAAAACGGGGACATGGGCATAAATCGCGGTGGTCAAGGCGGCATCCATGCGTGAACGGAAAACAGGCATCGTCCGCGTATTGGGATTGATCCGCGCGATTTCTTCTGCCGACAGGGAAAAGCAGCGCCGCATGTCGTGGCACTGTTGCGTATCGGTCAGGCAACAGGCGAATTCCGTTTCCATAATCGCGTTACCAATCGTCAACAGGCAGAATTTAAAACTGCGATGAACCCCGGGAAACAGCGGTGCGCTATTTTCAAAATCCATCAGGCGCGCCAATCGCCTTTTCCCCACCAGATGCCCCAGCAGTGGCGCAGTCGTGGCATCGGTCGCAATGCCGGTCGGTACCACCAGCCCCGCCCGCCCCTCACGCCGTACAAGAAAGAGGAACAGTTCGGTAAAAAGCGCGTAGGTATTTCCCTTGCCCCGCCCGGCAAGGGGAAAGCGACCGCTGGCACGTACGAAAATACCCATCGCCTCGCTATGTCGCCGCGCATGGGCAAACTGCGCGAACAGGTCGGGTCGCACTGTGCTGAGTGCTGAAATCGCAGCCTTGCGCGCCGCCCCCTTCAGGGTGGATATCTCGGACAAGCGTGACCCGAAATACTCTTCCTCCTCCAGTTGCATTACCTCCCACGGGGGGTTGCCGATCACGACGTCAAATCCCCCATGCCCCCCCATGATGTCGGCAAAGGCCAGTGACCAGTGCAATACGCGTGCCCCGCGTGCAATGCGAATGGCCGCGTCCTCATACCCGGCGGGGGGAGGATCACCCGACAGCCGCGTCCATATCTGCGCCGTCGTAGGCACCATGTCGGCGGTGCTGCCCACGGGGCGGGGCAGCATGAACGCCGCGACATACATGTCACAGGCCCGGCCAAGGGCGGAACAGGACACGAAAGACCACCAGTCCTCGAAAAGCTGCTGCTTTCGCGCGATTTCATGCACCGTATCCTCCGCCATTTCCCGCAGGCCGGACAGGCCCGCCACAAAAGGGGCATGAAGCGGCAGAACGTCTGGTGGGGGCAATTCAGCCTTTGCGCGCTGGTTGCGCTGCAGGCAACGACGGACGATGGCGGGATCATCATTGCCCATTACACGATAGGCCGTATCTGGCACCCCCTGCTGGAGCACCGCCACATCAGCCACGCCAAGCAACGCATTCCCACACAGGATATTCGCCGCCAGAAAGCACAAAGGACGTCCGGGGATGCCCGTTTCGATCCATAATGCCATGCGCGTCAGTTCCACCGCCATGGGATTGCAATCGACCCCATATATACAACGCGCCACCACATCACGCAGGATGGTGCGATATTCTCCCCCCTTCGGGGCATGGTGGCGCACGATACGCATGGCCATGCGCCGTGCGGCAGCAAGCAGGAAGTGCCCCCCACCACAGGCCGGGTCAATCACCCGCAGCGCAAGCAGGGCCGCCGCCCCGCCGGACGCCTCGGCCCGGTCCATGACGGGATCGAGCGTACTGTCGAGCAGGGATTGAACAAGGCTGTCAGGTGTATAGTAACTTCCCGATGTCCGGCGATCGTTACCGCGCCCGGCATCATCAAGCGTGAATAGACCGCCGACACTACCGGGCCGTATTTCCAGCAGGCTTTCATACACGGTCGCAAGATCCCCGCTGCCAACACGGCACCAGTCAACCCGAAGCGATGCATGCGCTTCGCCGCCAATAAAGCCGAGGTGACGAATTGCACACAGGCATGCCTGATCCCCAATCCGTGCGGACATCAGCATAGGCATCCCCACCGGATCCACCCACGCCCCCAATGCCGGAATCCCGCGCTCAGGATCACCAACATCCATTGCGGCAAGGACACGGCGCAGGCTTTCCCAAACCCTGTCATCCGTCGCCCCGTCCGGTGCGCAGGCCCGCGCCAGCCAGTATGAAAAATAACGCCCTGCATCCCCCTCTACATGATGCAGCAGGCCACGCGCCTCCATCCCCGCAAGGAATGCAAGGCGACAAACCACCCGAAGCAGTTCGTCAAACAGGCGCGACAATATGGGATCATCCGCCCCAACCGCGTCACGGATATCCGCATTGGCATCGAGTACTCCCTGCCCAAGTGCCAGCAGGGCCGCCCTGACCCCAGCACGCAGGCATGCTTCCCCCTGCGGCGGGATGCCCCCGGTCGCCTGTCCTTCCACTTTATCAGGAGCGCCCAAAGGGAAGGCATCCTCCGTCCCCGACCTGGAGGAGGAAATATATATGGGCTCCGATCGGGATGGCATCTTATTCCTGTAAAGAGAGCATCTGAGGACAAACTTTCATCGCCTTTCACCGGCGTGGAGGCAAGGCCGAAACCCGTCCATGCACCCATCAGCGTCAGAAGCCCAACCGCCGCCATAACATGATGCATGGCCGTGGCATTTCCATGTCGCCTGCACTATTCCATACTGACCACAGACACCTGAAACAGGACGGACATGAACAGTTTACGCGCCGGGTCTCCTTCTTCCCTGCTGGCTGGCCTGGGCAATGGCGTGGCCGCCGGGGCCTGCTGGGGCCTGGTGTTCGTCGCACCGGCCATGATGCCGGATTTCACGGCGCTGCAACTGGCAACGGTACGCTACGTTATGTACGGGGTCTTTTCCGTGGCGCTGCTGCTGCCACGCGCGGGTCGCCTTGCCGCGCGCATCCCGCGTGGGGGACGCCCCGCCCTGCTGTGGCTGGGACTGACTGGCAATCTTGGCTATTACATCCTGATCGCAACAGCGGTCGGGCTCTGCGGTATCAACATCACCTCCATCGTCACAGGTTTCCTGCCGGTAATTGTCGGGGTGCTGGGCACGCGTGAAGGCGATGGGCTGGACCTGCGCCGACTTGTGCCATCCATGCTGCTGATGCTGATGGGGATCAGCCTGACCGCCGTACAGGCCCTGTATGCACCTGACACGCAGGCAGGTTTCGACACCGCCCACCTTACAGGTTTCATATGTGCTGTCGGCGGACTGGCATCATGGAGCATCTTTGCCATTTCGAATGCACGCTGGCTCAGGCGGCTTCCTGATACCAGTGCGGAGGAATGGGGCCTGCTGACCGGGGTTGCCACAGGGGCCGAGGCGCTGTTCCTCATCCCGTTCGCCTGCCATGGCGCGGCATCGCATACGCCATCTCAATGGGTGTGGTTCATTGCGCTTGGCACAGGTATCGCGCTGGTGTCATCACTGCTGGGCGGGATTTTCTGGAATCGCACCTGCCGCCTCCTTCCCATGACGCTCAGTGGGCAGATGGCGGTAGGAGAAACCCTGTTCGCGCTGCTCTATGGCTGCCTGTGGACGGGACGATGGCCCACCGTGATGGAGGCAGGTGCCGTCATCTTTCTTGTGCTGAGTGTCGTCTTCTGCACCTTCGCGCACGCACCGCCATCGCGCAACAGGGACCATGCCCGCCATGATACGTCGCGCCTCTCCACCTGATCGGGTTGGTTCAAGATAAGATCATGAAATGATAAAGGTTTTTGGTGAAGCTTTTTCCAAAAAGCTTCGAAAGACGCCTTATCAGGCCTCCACCCTCAGCCTTTACCTGATAATGCGTGAGAGACGCCCCCTTCGATCAGGCAGGTTTCATCCTTGAGGTTGATACCGCTATACCCGCATTGGCGCGCATTCTTCAGCAGCCATGCCAGGCGGTTTGCCGCCGTCACCGGCGACTGTCCCCCCTGTCCATGGATATTGGAAATGCAGTTGCGTGCGGAATCACGCATACCGGGATGCGGGTTCCATGTCATGTACAGGCTCAGGCTTTCGGCACATTCAAGGCCGGGGCGTTCGCCAATCATCATGACCACGCTGCGCGCGTTCAGGCAGGTGGCGATTTCATCGCCCAACGCCACACGGGCACGATGGGCAACCACCAGAGGTGCGATACGCCACCCCGTCAGAAGCGGCAAAACCCCGGACAGCACCCCCGCCGCCTGTCGTTCTGCCGCGCGGGCCGACAATCCGTCAGCAATCACAAACACGATGTCATAGGAGCGCCCGGGACCATAGGCATCAGGACCATAGACCGCGCAATCATGTCCCGCCCGCACAAGGCGTGCCCGGCTGTCGGTGCAGAGCTGCCGCCCCAGGTCGGGACGACGGACGAATTCATCACGGTCACGCGCCGCGCTTTCGACCTCCATCCATGGCCGGTCGAGCCCGAGGCGCGATGCCTCCATCACCATGGACACGGCATGCCGCGCACGCAGGTGCGCATGCCTGAACTGCCGCACATGCGCGCCTGACATCGTATCCCCCGTGCGTGCCAGCCCGATCCGCGCCGATGTCTGCGCCCTCAGGATATCCCATGACACGACAGGCGCCTTACTCATCGCCATGCCTCCCCAAACGGGCATCGCCGCCCGGATACATATTGGAAAACATATCGGCAAACATGGCAGGGGAATTGAGACGCATCCGTCCCCGCCCGTCGATCAGGCCACGGATACGGAGCCAGTCTTCGAACTCTGGCGCAGCACGCACACCAAAGACAGAGCGTAAGGTCTGGATATCATGATAGGACAGGCTCTGGTAATTAAGCATGATATCGTCACTGCCGGGGACGGCGATAAGGAAATTCACGCCTGCCGTACACAGGAGCATCATCAGGTTGTCCATATCATCCTGATCTGCTTCCGCATGGTTGGTGTAACAGACGTCACAGCCCATCGGCAGGCCCATCAGCTTGCCACAGAAATGATCCTCCAGCCCCGCGCGGATAATCTGCTTGCCATCATAAAGATATTCCGGGCCGATGAACCCGACAACGGTATTGACCAGCAAGGGTGAAAACGCACGCGCAACGGCATAGGCACGGACCTCTGCCGTCTGCTGGTCCATTCCATGATGGGCATCGGCCGACAGCGCCGCCCCCTGTCCCGTTTCGAAATACATGGTGTCCGTGCCAACCGTGCCACGTCCCAGCGCACAACTGGCAAGGCGGGCCTCCTCCAGCAGGGACAGCGAAACCCCGAAACCTGCATTCGCATCCTGTGTGCCGGCGATGGACTGGAACACCAGGTCAACCGGTGTCCCACGTTCCATCAATTGCAGTGTATTGGTCACATGCGTCAGCAGGCAGTGCTGCATCGGGATGGCATGACGAAGGCGTACATCCTCGATCATGCACAGGACGTCGTGGGCGGTGGCCATGTTGTCGGATGCCGGGTTGATCCCCACAACCGCATCCCCCGCGCCAAGCAGCAGCCCATCAAGCATCGCCGCCGCAATTCCCGGCAGACTGTCCACAGGATGATTGGGCTGCAGGCGCGACCCCATGCGTCCGGGCAGGCCCTGCGTATTGCGAAATGCGCTTTTCACAGTGATCTTGCGCGCCACCGCGACAAGGTCCTGATTACGCATCAGCTTGCTGACACCCGCCACCATTTCGGGCGTCAGTCCCGGGGCGAGGGCGGACAGGCACGCGCCGTCGGTTTCATGACACAAAAGCCAGTCACGCAGTTCCCCCACGGTCATGTGCGATACAGGGGCAAAGGCGCGCATATCATGGGTATCAATAATCAGGCGCGTGACCTCGTCCGCTTCATAGGCAACCGGAACCTCGTTCAGGAATGCCGCAAGCGGGATATTGGCCAGCGCCTCGCACGCGGCGGCGCGACGCACGGGATCTGGGGCGGCAACCCCGGCCAGTTCATCGCCACTGCGATAAGGCGAGGCATGGGCCAGAACCTGCTTGAGGGAGGGGAACGTAAAACGCTCCCCTGCCAAGGATGCGTAATATGCCACGATATGCTGACCTTCGATACGAAAACGGGCGTATGCGCAACGTGATTACGGGACCGCGCCATCTCCCGACGTTGCGTTTGCCATACACCATCGCGCAATATCGGCATGCGTCGCAAACCACACATTGCCGCGCGCACGCGCATGGGCAATCAGGTCGGAGATGATGCCAATCCGGCTGCGATGTCCACTGACATGCGGATGCAGCGTCAGCAGGAAAAGGCCGCCTTCGGCATAGGCCCCATCGAACTCCGCCCGGAAAACCTCCGCCACGCCCGAAGGCGGCGTGTAGGGGCGCAGGGCGGAAAACCGTTCGAAATTGAAATAGATCGCATCATCACGTATCCATTCGGGTGGCAGTTCGACAATTCCTGTGGGCCGCCCATCGGCAAGGAGTTCATACGGGTCGTCATCCGCCATCAGGCTGCTGTCATACAATAAGCCCATCTGCTGGATGATGGACATGGTATGGACGGAAAAATCCCAACTTGCGGTCCGCATGCCGACGGGTTCCACGCCGCCAATCTCCGCAAGCACTTCGCGCGCACGCAATGACAGACGCAATTCATCCTCGGGCGGGAGCAGGGTATTGCGTTCATGTATCCATGAATGAATGCCTATTTCATGCCCGTCGCCCACCAACGCCCGCACTTCGTCAGGATACAGCATGGCCGATACTGCGGGATAGAAGAACGTCGCCGGAATCCCCGCCGCCTGCAACAGGGCGCGGATACGCGGGATGCCACGCCTGCTGCCATAATGACCCTGACTGATGCGCATGGGGCTTTCATCCCCATCCCGCAGGGGGATCGTATCGTGATCCGCATCAAAGGAAACCGCAAAAGCACAGCGTGCACCACCGGACCATGAGGGCGGCCGCAGGCTGCGCCCGGCCCTGACGCGGTTGACAATCCCGCGCCACCGGCTTTCGGGCCACTGCCATGGTTCATTCCCATCCGGCCGCAAAACTTTCCTCTCCATGACCATTCCCGTCCTGCATGCGTGTACGCCATCCCGATCATGCGGCGGGGATGGACATCTCTTTTCATCATCACCCACATTGCCGGGGCGTCAACATCATTACATAATAATAACATAACATGACATCGTGGCCCGCTATCATGACGGCGCGCGCACCATGCCCGCCATCCATCCCACCTCTCGCACGATTTCGGACAATGCCCGCATCACCTTCCGAACGGCCTTCGCATTCGCCCCATTCCCATACGGGGGCGCCCTCCCTGCAACGGCGACTGGGGACTTTTCACCTGTGGGGGATCGCGGTCGGCCTTGTCATTTCGGGCGAATATTTCGGCTGGAGTTATGGCTGGGCCACAGCGGGCACACTGGGATTCCTGATCACGACGGTCATGGTCGCGCTGATGTATGCGGCGCTGATCTTTTCCTATACCGAACTGACAACCTCCATCCCGCGCGCCGGTGGCCCATTTGCCTATGTACTGGCGGCTTACGGGCCGGTGCCGGCCTTTATCGCGGGGTTCGCCTCCATCGTGGAACTTGTCTTTGCTCCCCCGGCAATCGCACTGGCGATCGGGGCCTATCTGCATGTGCAATATCCATCCATCACCGCGCAAATGGCGGCGACCGGGGCCTACGCAATTTTCATGGCGCTCAATATCGCAGGCGTCAGCATCGCCGCCACATTCGAACTGATCGTCACCATCGCCGCGATTGTGGAACTCCTGATCTTTATGGCCGTGGTCGCACCAGGATTTTCCTGGGGGCATTTCATCCATGACGGATGGGCGGGGTCGGATACGTTCACCCCTCACGCCATCATCGGCATATTCGCCGCCGTGCCGTTCGCGATCTGGTTCTTCCTTGCCATAGAAGGTGTGGCCATGACGGCGGAAGAGGCACACGCACCACAACGCACCATCCCCATGGCCTATATCGCAGGGATCACGACACTGATGCTGCTGGCGTTTGGTGTCATGATCATGGCGGGCGGTGTTGGCAACTGGAAATTACTGGCAAACCTTAATGACCCGTTGCCGCAGGCGATGCTGAGCGTCGTCGGACCGCGTAGCGGGTATGTCCACATGCTGGTGTGGCTGGGGCTGTTCGGCCTCGTCGCCTCCTTTCACGGGATCATTATGGGATATTCACGCCAGATCTATGCCATGGCGCGCGAAGGTTATCTTCCGGCCCTGCTGGGACGGGTACATCCACGTTTCGGAACCCCATGGGCAGCGATACTCGTGGGGGGGAGTGTCGGACTGGTGGCGATTTATGCAGACCAGTACGTCACCATCGGGGGACAACCGCTGACGGCCAATATCGTGACCATGTCCGTCTTCGGGGCGCTGACGATGTATGTCTTCGCCATGGGAAGCCTGTTTCGACTACGCCACACGCAGCCGCACCTGCACCGCCCATGGCGCGCGCCGGGTTATCCCATCATTCCCGGATTTGCCCTTGTCGCCGCGGTGCTGTCGTTTATGGGCATGGCCATCAGCAACCCTGCGGCGTTCGGCCTCTATCTCCTCATCATGGGAACGGGCGTTGGAATGCATCTACTGGCAAGATGGCAAAAAAACCGCGCGACGATGGAAAAGGATACGGCCATGCATTAACACTCACCCACCCCATGCGTGGGGTGGATCAACCTGTGGGGCCGAAAGAGCGTGAATTACAGACACAGCTACCATGCGGGCAATTTCGCTGATGTCATGAAACATGTCGTGCTGATGGCGTTGGTCGAGGTACTGCAACGCAAACCTTCGCCCTTCTGTGTCCTCGACACCCATGCGGGCACTGGCCTGTATGACCTTTCCAGCATACAGGCACAGTCAACAGGGGAATGGCGCGATGGCATCGGCCGTCTGCTTGACGCCCCATCCCACCCCACATCTGCCGCCGCCCCGGCACCGGGCGTGGAAAACTGGCTGCGGATCATCCGTACGGTCATGCGGGATGAGCAGGCAGGGCGCTTGTCCTATCCCGGCTCCCCCGCTCTGGTCGCACGCCTTCTGCGTCCGGGCGACAGCCTGATCTGTTGCGAACTCCACCCCGAAGACCAGCAGACACTGCGCCATCTGTTCCGCCATGATCGCCATGTCAGCGTACATGGGCGCGATGGTTACGAAGCCATCACGGCGCTGCTGCCCCCGCGGCAGGCAAAACGCGGGCTGGTCTTCATGGACCCGCCTTTCGAACGCGGTGATGAGTTCCAGCGCCTTGCCACCGCCATCATGACGGCACGCCAGCGATTCCCCGCAGGCATTGTCGCGGGGTGGTATCCCATAAAACATCGCGCCCCCGTCCGCGCCTTCGTCAATACCCTGAAGGATGCGGGACAACGCAAGTTGCTGACCCTTGAGTTGACGTTACGGCCACCGCTGGACCCGTCACGCCTGAACGGCAGCGGCATCATCATCGCCAATCCTCCTTTCCGCTTTGAAGAAGAGGCTCGCACCATCCTTACATCGCTGTGCCATTTCCTTGGGGATGGGCAAGCGGAGTCACATGTGGAATGGGCCGTGCCGGAATAAGCGCTGCGCAAGGGTTCTACTGGCGGGGATTTCAGGATATCGCCTTCATTCCTGACCAGGCAATGCCTGTTCAGGAAGAGCAGAAAACAGATTTACCAAAAACCTTTGCGGCTGGCAGCCTGCCCCGGTGGTATTTTCTGCCATCCCTGTTGCGCGATTGTCATCCCTGCCCGATGGGCGGCATGACATCCAGCGGCAGCGGACAGACATAGGGATCCTGTGCCAGACGTTGGGCATGGTCTGCCTTCACACGGTCCAGCAGGACCGGATTTTGCAGCACGTCACGCCCCGTCGCAGCCAGCACTTTGGCCATATGGATCATGCCCTTATGGGCGATACCGCTCTTGCCCTGTGCTGTCATCTGCCATGAATGCAACTGCGTCCCGATGGCACATGTCGCCCCCCAGGCCTGGACCGTTGGCACTGCCCAACTGACATCCCCCACATCAGTGGACCCGAATGGCGGCGGCACGAACTCACGCGGTGCAATCACTTCGCATAAAGGGCTGCCATCACGGGGGGGAACTCCCGCCGCCAGATAGGCCGCCCGGATATCCTGCGCACTTAGGGTTTCCTGGATCTCTCGTGCAAAGTCGTAATCCTCAGGTGCATATACAGGCGGGCCAAGACGGGTAAGGTTGGCGAACAGCGTATCTTCCAGCGGCAGATTGCCCATCAGGTTGGAAACCGCGCTTACGACACGTTCCTGGACTGTTGTTTCGGTCATCAGGGTCGCGCCCTGGGCAATCGCGCGCACCCGTTCGACCAGTTCGCGCAACTGCCGCAGGTCATCGGCCCGTACAAGGTAACGGATCGTGACCCGCGATTGCACCACATTGGGGGCCTGCCCCCCTGCATCCATATAGGCATAATGAACCCGCGCGGACGATGGCATATGTTCACGCAGGTAGTTGGCGCCAATATTCATGAGTTCCGCCGCATCAAGGGCGGAACGACCCAGATGCGGTGCCGCCGCAGCATGCGATGCGCGCCCAAGGAATGTAAAGTCGATGCGCGTATTGGCAAGGGAGGCCGGATAGAACGGCCCCATGATCGACCCCGGATGCCATGACAGCGCGATATCCACGTCATCGAACACGCCATCACGCACCATGAAGGTCTTGGCCGCGCCGCCTTCTTCCGCCGGGCAGCCGTAATAGCGCACCCGTCCGGGCATCCCCTTTTCCGCCATCCAGTTCTTCAGCGCCGTGGCCGCCAGCATCGCGCCCCCGCCCAGCAGGTTATGCCCGCAGGCATGGCCGTTGGACGTCCCGTCCATCGGATTGCAACTGGCGACCCCGGCCTGCTGGCTCAAGCCGGGAAGTGCATCGAATTCACCAAGGAAGGCGATGACCGGGCCGCCCTCACCTGCCTCCCCCATGACGGAGGTAGGGATTCCCGCAAGGTTGCGCGTAACCCTGAACCCATTGCGTTCAAGCATGTCGCGCTGTGTCTCGACAGAGCGATATTCGTCATATGCAAGTTCGGGCGTATCCCATATGCGGTCGGCAAAACCACAAAATGCCGCCCCAAGCGCATCCACGCCGCCCCATATTTCATCGGTATTTTTCATGTTTCCCCACCGCACAAAACTGGTTTCGCCGCTTTTCGGGCTGGCATCGCACATGGATGCCGCAACAATGGGCCATGCGGCAGGAAAACAAGGCATCCACGCCCGCCCTGCCGGAAGGAACATCGCGCGATCCGATCCCCGCCCCCGCCAACCAGGGCGGGAGTGGCAACATTATACGCTCCGCGTTGCGCATGCCAGTCGCATCACATACAGCCACATCACATACAGATCGCATGACCCGAGACAGGCGCATCTTCGCACACGCAGGATCAGGGATCAGAGCATCACATGGGTTGACTTTCACATCGTGCAAAACGCATCCTGTCACCCGGCAATGGACTCTGCCAGGTGCAGCCTTCACGGCGAACCGAACCGCCCCTTGGGCTGATGATTCCTACCTCGCCATAACGGCAACAGAGGGAGGAATTTGTACAGAGCCATGAAATACCCGTCCCACGACCTCCGTCCGTCACTTGTCAGCCTTGGCCATGCGCCGGCTGCCGGGACGCCATCCCCGATCCTGCACAGGCATATTTTCCCATGAATCTTTCCCGGCTCATCACGCTGTCGGCGGTAAACATGCGCGTCCTTCTGAAATGGGGGGGGCTTCTCGCACCAATGTCTGCGTGTATTGGTACATTATGTGCGATATTTCTATGGCTACTGGACCAGGTTACAAACGACCGCATCGCCCATCCGGGCCTGCTATGGCTGCTGCCGCTGGCTGGTGTAGGTGTTGGACTGACCTATCACCATCTCGGGCGATGTGCTGAGGGCGGGAACAACCTGATCATTGACCAGATCCATGAACCCGGAGGGGGCGTCCCCCTGCGCATGGCCCCCCTCGTCCTTGTTGCCACCGTCATCAGCCACCTGTTTGGTGCATCTGTCGGCCGCGAAGGGACAGCCGTACAGATCGGGGGCAGCATTGCATCCGGCTTTGGCCGTCTGTTCAGACTGGACCACGATGCGGTGCGCATTGTGCTGGTATCGGGCGTGGCCGCAGGTTTTGGGGCGGTTTTTGGAACCCCCATTGCCGGGGCGATCTTCGCGCTGGAGGTCTTAAGTCTCGGACAGATCAATTACCGCCCCCTACTACCTGCTGCTTTTTCCTCCATCCTGGCCGATTGGGTATGCCACGCCTGGGGGATCCACCATACGTCCTACCACGTGGCATCCGGCATTATTCCTGACTGGGGCGGCAGCGTCTTTCACACGCACCCTGCCCTGTTGATCAAGGTTGGACTTGCCGCAATCTGCTTCGGCCTTACCAGCCTGCTGTTTGCGGAGGGCATCCATCGCCTGACCCCGCTGGTCCGTCGTGCCTGCCCTGTCCCATGGCTACGTCCGGCCATTGGTGGCGTTGCAACCATTCTGCTGGTCTATCTTGTCGGGTCACGCGATTACCTTGGCCTTGGTGTCGTGTCCATGGGACATGACGCGCCGTCGATCGTAAACTTCTTTCACGCGGGTGATTATACGTGGAGCTGGCTTTACAAGCTGCTGTTCACGGTTGTTGTGCTGGCGACGGGATACAAGGGCGGCGAGGTCACGCCCCTGTTCTTCATTGGTGCAGGCCTGGGCAATACATTGTCCGGCATACTGGGCGTTCCCGCCGACCTGCTGGCCAGTGTGGGTTTTGTCGCGGTTTTCGCTGGGGCCGCCAATACACCGCTGGCCTGTACTTTTATGGGGGTCGAACTGTTTGGGGCAACTGATATTGTCTATATCGCCACAGGCTGCTTCGTGGCCTACCTATGTTCGGGCCATTCAGGCATCTACCTGTCCCAACGGGTGGGGGTCACGAAACATACCCATCCGCTGATCGTGGCGAACATGCCCCTGCGGCAGGCGCGAAGCCTGATGGGCGTGCCTGAAAAAGCCACCCATGAAATGCCCTGAAAACCATCACGACACGGCATACGCCAGTTGACCAAATCAGCCCCCCAACAGCCTCATTGGACTACGGTTTTTTCAAAAACATCCTGAAAATATGATGCCTTTTCACAAGGCATCATCCAAGGGGTTTCATCACCCGATATCAGGACCGGCGGGCTTAATCCCCTGCAGGAAGCACAGGTAGCGTGATATGTGACGGGCTGGCGGGGGTTGCGAAAACCTTTTGCGTGGCAGGGCGGAAATCCGCTTCCTTTGCCTGATAGATACTCTCCATCCATGTCTGCGGATTACGGTCGATCAGCGGGAACCAGGTGGATTGCACCTGCACCATCACGCGATGCCCCTTGAGGAATACATGATCGTGGTCACGCAACGGCACCTCCCAATCCTCTACCTTGCCTGGGACAAGCGGTGCAGGATGCGAGAAATCATGCAGGTAACGCCCGCGCCGGACCTCCATGGCGATGGGCAGTTCATATCCATCAAGGGAATCCGCCCATGTCGCAGCATCAGGATGCGCGACGAAAGCCTTCTGGTCTTTTTCGGGGAAGACATCAATAAGTTTCACCACGAAATCCGAATCCCGACCTGACGTGGACGCGAACAGGTGTGCCTCCAGCGGGCCTGCAACGCGCAGATCCTCTTCAAGCGGCGCACTGGTGAAGGTCAGCACGTCAGGGCGATGATCGACAAAGCGCTGGTCATTGGTTTCCCAGGTCCGCCATTCCGGCGTGGGATAGGTGGGCGAAATCGGACGCGTACGATAGGGAACGGGATTGGCCGGGTCCGACACATATTGCCTGAATGCGACCTCGCCAGACTTTGGCGCGGTAAAGGACAACGTGCCGTCGGAATGGAAATACAGTTCCTTCAGCGTTGCACCCGCAGGCGGCCATGTCGCGTACTGGCGCCACTCGTTCGAGCCGGTTTCGAACATCTTGGCCTTCCAGTTCGGCTTTTCCCCTTTTTCATGCAGGTAATAGCGAAAGAAGGGGGCTTCTATCTGTCCGCGGAATTCCTCCGCCGTCCTGTGCCCGCCCATGGGCAGCAGGCCGATATTTTCCCCATCCGTCCGCTGCCAGCCACCATGATACCATGGACCACCGACAATGAAATTCGTGTTGTCCGGGTCATGCTGTTCTGCCCCACGGAATATTTTCCACGGCCCCCACGGGTCCTCCTGATCCCAGAAACCCGCGACATTCAGGTTTGGAACAGTGGAGGCATGAACCTTGTTAACCCACGCTTCCTCTTTCCAGAACGCATCATAATCTGGATGCGCCATGACGCTGTTCCAGTAATCAAGTTTGCCATGCAGGTATTTCGCATTGATATTCGTTAGCGGACCAAGCGAAAGATACCAGTCATAGACATCATGTTTACTGAAATCAAAGTTTGTGTTCGCAGTCCGGCTCGCCTCCTCCAATACGGTATATTCAAATGTATAGGCTTCCCTGAGCGCACCATAATGATGATCATCATCATTCATCCACTGATCCGCGGGCGACGCCTGCTCACTGATCGCCTTAAGCGCGGGATGCGGGTTCAAAAGCGTCAGGCCGGCCGTCAGACCAGCATAGGAAACCCCATAGATCCCGACACGGCCATTATTCTGCGGGACATTTTTCACCAACCAGTCAATGGTATCCCAGGCGTCATTGACCTCATTGGCCTGCTTGGGATCGTTCTTGTCATAGCGCGAGGTCTTGAGGAACTCCCCTTCGGACTTGAACCGCCCCCTGAGATTTTGATAAACCATGATGTAGCCGTCCTTCTGGAAGGCCTGCCAGCTTGGCAATTCCCTGGAGACGGGCTTGATGGATTCCCGATCGACGATCCCCTGATCCGGCACACCATATGGTGTACGGGTAATCAGGATCGGCAAGGGACCGTTCTGGTGGGCGGGGGTGACGATCACGGTCTGCAGATGCGCGCCATCGCGCATGGCAATCATCACTTCTTTCACGACATAGCCACTTTTGGTCGTGGCCTCCCCCACGGCATCCGCATGGGCACTGCCGGGTGGCAATAGCGCAGGAAGCACGAGGGCGGAAAGCAGAAGCAGCGTTCTGAAGGCCGGGGGACGGTATCCTGGGGTCATCGGGATCTCGGTTACATGGGTTTCGATACGATTGTGTCACAAAAAAATCCCCTGCACAAACCGTTTGAACACCCACGATATTTTCACGCTACATCACACGGGATATGGAAAATATTTTGGTGAATCCGTATCCAGAAATCTCCACAAGTCAGGTCATATTTTCAAAAATACTTTCCCCACCAGATTTCATTGCCCCGATCAATGACCTGCTAATCCACAAAAACCCCCAAGGCATTGAGCAGCGTCGTGCGCAATGCCTCAAAATCAGGGTCGGCATGGTGGCGTGGACGGGGTATGTCGATGCACACATCCATATGGATATGCCCCTCCTGCAACACCAATACCCGATCCGCCAGCAAAAGCGCCTCGTCCACATCATGCGTTACCAGCAGGATCGAACAGGCATGCCGCGCCCATAGCCGCAATACCAGATGCTGCATCTGCAGGCGTGTCAGTGCATCCAGCGCGCCAAAGGGTTCATCGAGCATGATGAAATCCGGATCACGCACCAGCGCACGCGACAGGGCGACCCGCTGCGCCTCCCCCCCCGACAGCGTCAGGGGCCATGCATCCGTTCGATGCGACAACCCGACCTCCCCCAGCAGGCGTTCTGCACGAGTACGATCGGCCTTTCCTTCCGGCAGGGTAGCCAGCGCGACGTTCTGCCATACGCGCATCCATGGCAACAGGCGGCTTTCCTGGAACACAACCGCCTTGTTTGATGGGACATGCACCTCCCCACGCGTGGGCTGCCCCAACCCGGCGAGCATGCGTAACAGTGTAGATTTTCCCGAACCACTCCTGCCAAGCAGGGCGACGAACTCCCCCGCCCTGATCGTCAGGTCAAGGTTGTCCAGCACGGGTCGCCCTGCACCGAAGCGATGCATGAGCGCACGCACCTGCACCTCACCACGCTGCTGCACAATATGCGGGGTTTGTTGGGACTGCACCATGTCACGCATTCCTTTCGCTGGCGGGTCGCCATGACAGAAGACGTGTTTCCAAAAACCGTACGACCTGATCGGACACCAATCCCAGCACGCCATAAATCACGAGGCCGACAAGGATGATGTCAGTGCGCAAGAAGTCCTGCGCATCCATCATCATATGGCCGATCCCACTTTCCGCATTGACCTGTTCCGCCACCACAAGCATCAGCCATGAAATCCCGACGGCAAAACGCAGGCCGATCAGGAAATCAGGCATGGCACCCGGGATCACAACGAACCGGATGGTTGCCCATCGCGACAGACCCAGGATCGACGCCATTTCCATCAGCTTTGGGTCCACGGCGCGTATTCCCTTATGCAGGTTGAGATAGACGGGAAACATTGCCCCCAATGCGACCAGCAGGATCTTGGGCCATTCCCCAATCCCGAACCAAAGGATAAACAGTGGCACCAATGCCAGCGCGGGCAACGTACGGACCACCTGCAGCGGGGCGTCCACAATGTTTTCCCCCACACGCGACAGGCCCGCCACAAGCGCCAGGACCACCCCCACCACCACAGCCAGCCCCAGCCCTGCCGATGCCCGCAGGAGCGATATTTCCAGATTGGCGGGCAAAGTCCCATCAACGACCAATCCCCACCCCGTCTGCAGGATCTGAAGGGGTGATGAAAGGATGCGCGGCGGGATGATGCCCCCCCAGGACGCGGCCTGCCATGCACAAAGCACGATCACGGATGATACATAACGCTGCCACCCATGGCGCCACAGCCCCCCGCGCGCGCGATCCGCGGCGGGCTCTTGCACGCGGTCTGTCCCGTCATGTCGGCATTGCGCGCTGATTCCCGTTAATTCCTTCATGCGCCTGATTAATCCTCCTGACCCGTAAGCACCTGTGGCCCCTCACGCGCCTTGCTCCTGTCGCGCTTTCACGCCCCTGAGCATGCAAATCCATCATATAACTAATGTCAATGCATATTTACGAAACTATTGCTAATTTTTCACGATCATTGGATGTTGTTTTACCTTCAACCGATTCGGTAGTGTTGTTTTATGGCTTTCACAAACAGGCAGCATCCAACATCCCGGCACATGACGAACCGTGCGGCCCTTAACGCCCCGGAACGCCTTGTCATGACCTCGACCCTTTTTGCCTGTTGCCTGTTCAGCGCTGCCGACGCCCATGCAGCCGACCTGACCGGCACACCACACGCAACCCACCACGCCCAAGGCAGACCAGGCGCCGCCAGAGACACCACAGCAAATGCCAAAAGCAGCGGCATGGAAACCATACATGTGCGTGCTGCGGCCTCGACATCCCGACGTCAGGCGCTTGCACACCAAAATGACCCGGTTTCCGTCACAACCGTGACGGAAAAAGACCTGCAGTCACACCAGATCACCAATCTTCAACAGGCGCAGAAACTGATGCCGTCCGTTACCCTTCAGGTCACGAACCCACGTAATACGGCAATCAATATACGTGGGCTTGGGAATTTCAGTTCCACGGCGCAGGACGGGCTGGAAAACGGGACGGCGGTTTATATCGACGGAGTTTACCAGACACGACCGGGATCTGCCCTTTACGATATCAGTGACCTGAGTGGGTTCGAAGTGCTCAAGGGGCCACAGGCGACACGTGGTGGCGTCGATAACGATGGCGGGATGATCAATATCGACACAGCCGCCCCGTCATTCAAGCGACAGTATAGCATCACCGGGGATTACGGCAGCTATAACACGGGGAATATACGGCTCCGCGCAACAGGGGCGATCGGAAACAGTGACAAGGTTGCCTACAGTATCTCAGGTTTTTCCAATAATCGTGATGGGTATATAAAAAATGTGACGACTGGTCGCATGTATCAGGATTACCATGATATCGGCGTCAAGGGACAGATACTCGCGAACCCGACAGACAGACTGAATCTGCGCCTGATCGCCGATTATACCCACATGCGCGGCAGTTGCTGCGTGTCCGTTCCCTCCACCATGCTGTCGCATTACGCCAACGGCGCGGCGATTGCCGGGACCTATGCACAACGCGCGGCCTATGCGGGGGCGACGGCAATCCCGGCGCACAGCTTTCGTGACATGCTGATCAGCGGGCCAGGCAGCCAGGCCTATGACCAGGAATCCTCTGGCGTGTCGCTTAACCTCAATTATCGGCTTGCGCACGGCTGGAAGCTGGAAAACATCGCGGCGTGGCGAACCTGGTACTGGTATCCCCACAATGCCTATACCGGTGGCACGGGTATCATTCCGGGCATATGGGCCCAGACCGCCGGAAACAATCAGGTGTATGAACAGCATGCCACCGAAGAGCTGCGTATATCTTCACCAGAAAACCGACCATGGCAGGTCAGCGGCGGGGTATTTTACATGTACGAAGCCGTACCTGATTCAATCTATGACGCCATCACGCCACAAGGGGCGAAATATTATGGTTATGGATACAGCCCGGCCGTCTATAACGCCGCCCTGAACGGATATGGATATAGCGCATCAGACGATCCGGTCACGAATTCCCTTGCTGGATATGTAAGGGCGAAATACCAGATCAACCGCCAACTGACGATCGAAGGTGGCTTCCGATATTCTTTCGTAACCAAATCAGGAGGATATGAGTCCAGCACAAGTTCAGGCGCGTCATTTGCAGGTCTGTCGGCAACGGATGCCCGTACGGCCGCGACATTGCGCAATTCCATGTTTGGATCGGCCATGTCTTATCGTGCGTTTCACCGTGAAACGGAACCCAGCGGTAGCCTCAGTCTGGTTTACCGGCCCAGTGAGGCACACCTGCTGTATGCGACATACAGCCGTGGCGTCAGAAACGGGGGAATCAATGTGGCCAACCTGAATGTTTCACAAGGGGCGAATCCCGATGTGAAGCCTGAACTGAATGACATGTTTGAATTTGGGGTCAAGAACGCCTTTTTCAACAAAAGACTGCTGGTGAACGCATCGGCATTTTGGAATAACGTCCATAACTATATCACCAGCGCCAGCTATTATACGCCTACAGGCACGATCATTTCCTATCTTACCAACGCAAAGCACGTGGTTTCACGGGGATTCGAACTTGATGCGCGCGGAACGATTGCACCGGGGCTGGAAGGACGCCTCTCCGCTGCCTACACCGATGCCTTCTATGCATCGTTTAGAAATGCGACACAGCCGCTGGAGTCCTCAAATATCAAAACCATGCGCGATCTTTCTGGAAACCAGATTCCCCTTAATTCCAAATGGAACCTATCCGCCGGATTGGAATATACGATCCCGTTTCAATCGTTCCTGCCCACATCGTCACACTGGGGATCGGATCTCCTGCTCTATATCGGTGGAGACTATACCTATCGCAGCAGTTATTACGCAGACCCATCTGAATCTGCCTATACCCGGATCGCGCCGTATGGCCTGTTTGACGCCCATATCGGTGCACGCCCACGTTCCGGGAAATGGGATGTCAGTTTCTGGGGACATAACATGCTGGACAAACGCTATTTCATTACAATGACCCCACAGGCGCACGGGGGAATGTTTTACGGGCAACTGGGTGATCCCGCCATGTTTGGCGGCGAATTTACCTATCACCTTTGAAGGGAACGTTTTTATGGAAAACAGGATGATGCTGGACCGACGCAGCTTAATGACATTCACGCTGTCTGCCCTTACCAGCATGTCGATGGGAAAGAAAGCATTTGCTGCGCCCCAGACAATCAGGATCGGATACCAGAAATATGGTACGCTTATCCTGCTCAAGGAAAAAGGATTTCTGGAGACGGCACTTGCCAATACAGGCATTGCGGTTGAATGGTCACAATTTCCTGCTGGGCCACCATTGCTGCAAGCCATGGCCGCAGGTGCAATAGATATAGGACAGACTGGCGATCTGCCCCCCGTATTTGCACAGGCGAACATACCGGATTCAATTGTATATTTCGGACATGAACCCAAATGCGGATCGAGTGAGGCAATCATCGTCCATGACGACAGCCCAATCCGCAGCATTGAAGACCTGAAAGGCAAGAAAGTCGCCGTAACAAGGGGATCGGACGCCAACTGGCTGCTATTGTCATCCCTTTTGCAAAAAGGCCTGTCATTCCATGACATTCACCTTTCCTACCTGTTGCCTGCGGCGGCAAGACCGGCGTTTGAGGCCGGAACCATTGACGCATGGGCCATATGGGACCCCTACCTTTCCGCCGTAGGTCAGAAGGTCCGCCCCCTTGCCACGGGCGCAGACATCAAAGGGGCGATGGCATTCTATCTTGCCAGCCTTCCATTTTACAAAAACAATCCCAACCTTTTGTCCATCGTCAGAAATGCCATCATTGAATGCGACAACTGGGCACAGACACATAAGGAAGATGTCACGCATATCCTTGCCAGCAGTACTGGTCTGTCACCGGACATTGTGGGGAATTCCGTTGAAAAACTGACCTTCAGCTTCAACACCATGGATGACGACGCGATTGCGCAGCAAGAGGCCATCGCAGCGGCGTTCTACAAGGAAAAGCTGATTACCACCCAGCCTGATATCAGAAAAAGTATTGCCCAACTGGACAGGTAACATCCAGATACAGGTTTCATAGACCCAAGACATGAAACCCATTCAGGGAATATCCATCCAATAAATATCTTTACAAGAAACACACATATTCCGGGGCCAGAAATTCATCAGTAAAAGAAGCCCCGGGATTTGATTGAACCATTCCGAAGGGGTTTTGGACGCCGCCCGCTGTCATAAAATCTTCATTCAAACCGTACACTTCCTGAACATAAATTACCCTAAGATAACATCTTCCTTCCTGATGTTACCTTAGGAGCATGCCATGCAACGGTCGGATCGCCGTTCCTTTTTAAAATTTCTTGGAGCAGGCGCGACTGTCACCGCACTTCAGGAGAGCATTCGGCTGGCACTTGCCCTACCTGCCAATACCCGCACACGCTCCATCAAGGATGTGGAACACGTTATCATCCTCATGCAGGAAAACCGCTCCTTTGATCATTATTATGGGACTTTGTCGGGCGTGCGTGGCTTTGGTGATCCACGGGCGATGCGATTACCCAACGGACAACCCGTCTGGAAACAGCCATATGGCAAAGATGTCCTGCTGCCTTTTCGCCCTGCCAGCGACAATCTGGGCCTGAGCTTCATCGGGGATACCCCCCATGACTGGAACAGTACACATCGCGCCTGGAACCAGGGGCGATGGGACGAGTGGGTTGCACACAAGACGCCGTCAACCATGATACACTTCAACCGCACCGACATTCCGTTCCATTATGCCATGGCAGATGCATTCACCATCTGTGACAGCTATCATTGCTCGGTCATGGGACCGACATACCCCAACCGCAATTATATGTTCACCGGATGGACAGGCAATGATGGCAAGGGATATGGACCGCAACTTGACACGAATGACATGGTCTGTGACTGGCACACCTTACCAGAACGGCTGGAGCATGCGGGTCTGTCATGGAAAATCTATCAGGATGTTGGCAGCGGCCTGACAGCAGCAAACAACTGGGGCGATGACCCAAACCATTATATCGGGAACTCTGCCAACAATACGCTACTGCGCTTTGTCAATTACCAGAATGCAACGATGCAAAGTCCACTGGCGCGCAAAGCACGAACCGGTACGAACATCGCCGTTTCCGGCACGCTGTTTGATGACCTACAGAAAGATGTGACCAATGGTACACTGCCGCAAGTTTCATGGTTGATGTGCCCCAATGCATATGATGAACATCCAAATTGGCCTGCAAATTACGGGGCCTGGTTCATCTCGCGGATCATCGAGACATTGACATCCAATCCGGATATATGGGGCCGCACAGCGCTGTTCATTACATATGATGAAAATGATGGTTTTTTTGACCATGTCATGCCCCCCACCCCACCGGCGCATCCAATGCAGGGACAATCCAACATTTCACCAGAACATGAGATTTTTCCAGGTAACGCCACGCATGATGCAGGCCCATATGGCCTTGGGCCACGCGTTCCCATGCTGGTCATTTCCCCATGGAGTAAAGGAGGCTGGGTCAACTCAGAAGTGTTTGATCATACCTCCCTCATCCGTTTCATTGAACGTCGGTTCAGGGACGAACATCCAACGCTTATGGAAACTCAAATCACCCCATGGCGGCGCGCCATCTGCGGCGACCTGACATCAGCATTTGATTTTACGAATCCCAATACGATCCTGCCGGCTTTTCCCTCCACCAAATCCTACGCACCACAGGACCAGAAAACACATCCCAATTCCAACATCACCCTTCCACGGCACCAGGCCATGCCGATCCAGGAACCCGGCATCCGTCGTGCCCGGCCCCTTCCCTATGATTTGCATGTGACGGCAGGGATTGACAATTCGGATAAGGAAATAAGTCTTGTTTTTATCAATACCGGAAAAGCCGCAGCAGTTTTTCATGTCCGTGACATTACCGACAATACCCAGCCCCGATCCTATAGTGTCCAGCCGGGAAGCACCCTTGCAGACAGGTGGACAACAAAGCACGGTCATTATGACATCGATATCCATGGCCCTAATGGCTTCTTTCGTAGCTTTTCGGGATACATGCATCATGATTATGGAAAGACATCGATTTCAACAGAAAATGACCCCAAGCGTGGCATCTGCATTCTTACATTCCATTCCCCATTCACTCATCTGAAGATAGAAAATGGTTATACAGGCCATGTGACGGATTATGCCCCCACCCCCGCCCCTGTTCGTATCGAGGTTGATACACGGCACACATCCGGGTGGTATGACCTGATCTTACGCAACAATCATCATCACCATATTCGATGGCATATTGCTGGGCATATTGAAACAGGAAGCAACAGCACAACAGACCCGGCAATTGGACGCTATAGCAAATAAAATTTCACCCTTGTCGAGATATTCCTAAGTATCCGCCCAAGAGCATGCAAAAATATATTTAAATTTTCATCAAAAAACTTGTATTCCTTGTGTTTGTAATATCCTGCCCCCCGCTTGATCTTTATGGATCAAGCGGGTCCATCGGGTCCGTAACATTGCAATGCACATCAGGATGAAACGGGATGGCAAACAGGGATATACGTGCATCAAGCACGCCTGGCGCGCATCCTAACTCCCTCAGGTTACGATGTGCAAAAGTCTGACTTGCAATATATGCGCTCTGATCCTGATCCGTTACAATCAAGGCAGGCTGTTGTCGTGGTGCGTTCATCGTGGCAAGAAGCCTTGATGCGTTACGCAGGTTGGTTGTCGTATGCCTTGCATAGGGCTCTATAATAATATTGCGTTCCGCAATACCAAAGCGGGAAATCAACTCACGACGCATTTCTTGCGCCTCAACATAATGGGTTTGTGCGGGATGAACTGCTCCACCTGAAACCAGGATAAACGGCGCCTGCTTCTTACGGAAAGCATCCACCGCCAACATCAGTCGCAACTTTCCCATTGCCGACAAAGATACGCCCTGCGCCTCCGGCCCCGCCCCAGGCACAATGATTGCTGTATAAGGATAGTGACGCCAGTCAAGATTCTGCGCGAGATGAAGGGCTGGCGCATTCCACGTCTGCCATAACATCGGGAAATGTATGGCATCATCACGATCATTCATATCAAGCAGGATCGCTGCATACCGCAGAGGGGCAGAAAAAATATCCATGTCCTGTTGTGGCCAGTTCTGAAGCTCCTGCAATTGCAGACCTGAAATCAACTGATTAAAGTCTTTTGACGTTGTATCCTGTGTCATCGCGTCAATATGTGGATAATGAGGCGGGCTACCTTCGCCATACACTGACAGGATGTAGTTAATTGCATCTGCATCATGTTCCCATTGAGATATGCCATAACCACGGGATACCGGCAAATGAGAGGATATCTGTCCAAGAACCTCCCCAATGATGCGCCGTTCATCGGGGGTGATTTTCCATGCCTCCACAACACAATGAGGGGCAGGAATACATTTGGTTATATCTGAAAACCTGGCACGGCGGTCTTGTAATATTTTCTGTATATTCTGATCAGAAAAGAAAATTTTTCTCCAACCAGCATCAGCTATCATGGCAGAAAGTTGCGGAAATATCCGACGCTGCAGGCTTTCTGTGACATGGTCATGTATTTGCGGAAGTTCTTGTGCCACCGCTGGCAACGAGAAGCTGAGAGAGCCTACGCATACAAGCACCAGAGACGTCTTATATAAGATTTTCTTCAAATTCCATTCCCCGTGTCAATATCCATCAGCATTATCAACACTGACTTTTACATCCTCAAAAATTACAAGACATCATAAACGATACTTGATCCAGAAAAAATAAAGAAAATCAAAAATATTAATAAATCGTTTTTACACGATAGAAACAAAAATATCATAAAATAATAACATGTCTCCTCTCATAGATTTTGTAGCATCTTCTTCTCCCCAAAAGGGCGCATATGCGAGGCTGCTTGATATGTTCTGATACGCAATGACCAGAAACCTGTCGATACCGAACAGGATCACAAACTGCCTCTCATTCAGGATGTGTGCTGTCTTTCCATGCAATCTGCCCTGATTTTTACATGCAAAAATCTATGGTTTGTAAACCATATCTTCCTGTCCAACATCTTTATCAATCCAAGGTTTATTCTATGACGATTCTGACCATCGGAAGAGATAGTACCCGACATGGCCGATTGCGTCGCCATCTTCTCTCTTCATGCATCATGATGAGCTGTGGCATTCTGATGACCACGGGGCATGCCCTTGCGGCAAGATCAGACCAGCAACCATCCCCTCGCAAAGCCAAAGAGGTGGTATCAGGCTCCTCAGCCTCACATAGACCCACCACAAGCCAGAACAAGCAGCCTCCGCAGAATGAAGAACTGAGCGTCACCGCGCAGCACCATAATTCTGGTGGTGGCCTTCTTGTACGGCAGACGGCCCCAGTGTCAGTCAGTGAGGTTTCGCGCGCCTATATTTCAAAACAGGTACCAACCGTTTCACCAACTCAGTTGATCGCCAGCCTTCCGGGTGTTCAGGCCGGCAATGAAGGGCCATTGAATACCGAAACGGAAACCATGCATATCCGCGGCCTTGACCAGACCCAGATCGGTTTTCTGTTTGAAGGTGTTCCAGTTTCGGATGCTTTCAGCTATGCCCCTTGGGCATCATCGATGGTTGATAACGAAAATATCGCTTCGGTAAAGGTAACACAGGGATCTGTTGATCTGTCTGCACCGCTTTACAATGCCGATGGCGCAATTGTTTCCATGCAGGAAATCCGCCCATCAGATAAATTTGGTGGCAGCGTTGACTTCGCTGGCGGCACTCATAGTCTGCAAAAGAAGTTCATTCGTCTTAATTCAGGCGAAATCGGCCATAGCGATGTAAGGGCCTTTGCTTCTTTTTCACATTCCGCTGGCAACCTATGGCGTGGAATGGGTAATATCGAGCGTTATCATATTGATGCGAATCTTGAAAAACGTTGGTCAAAAAATAGTTCTTCTGATATTGTATTTGGATATACAACATCGCACCAGAATATTTATCGTAATCCATCTCTTGCACAGTGGAACCAGTACGGAACCAGCTTCAATTACGACGGGAAATATAAGGCAGGGGATTCAAACTATTACGCCATCAACGAACGTTTTACGAATGTCGTTTTTGGTGCGATACATAATGATTTTGCCCTTGGGAACGGCCTGACATTACATGTCGAACCTTATACAACGTTTCAGAGCGGCCCGAATAATTACGGTTCCACAATTCCCATTTCTGGTGGTTATATCGGCACACAGCAATATGATCACCTTGATGGTTATGCAGCTCAATCAGGCACCGTCACTGTTGAGAGTGTCCATCCCTGGCGTCAGAATACCAGTGGCTTTACGACAAACCTCAACTGGAAGACAAAGCATAATTCACTGTCTGTATTTTATTGGTATTCCTATGGGGGGCATACCGAATATCAGGACCAGTATCCTCTGTCGGCCACGGGATCGTGGAATTATGGCGAAAAATACCTGACGGCCAATGGGATGCGTGTTACCGGATATCAGGAAAATACACGTCAGCAGGTCAATGCCATAGGTATTGATGACAAGGTTATCCTGCTCGGGGGCAGGCTTGTCCTTGATGCTGGTTTCAAAGCCTCCATGGCTTCAGTGACTTCAACAGAAAATCTGCCCGGTGCTTCACCTTACAAGGCTGGGAAAAATTATTTTGAACCTACACCACAATTCCTGGCCAGTTATAATATTACCAAATCTGATCAGGTTTATATGAATGCGACGACATCTTATCGACTTCCTGCCGGATGGAGTCCTTACGTACAGCAGTTCTCCATGACATCCCCTAAACCCTCCAGCCAGCCTACTTCCAACTTGAATGCTGAATATTTTATTGGGGAGGAAGTCGGGTTCCGACATA
Organism: Novacetimonas hansenii; assembly: GCF_014843995.1. Lineage (NCBI taxonomy): Bacteria > Pseudomonadati > Pseudomonadota > Alphaproteobacteria > Acetobacterales > Acetobacteraceae > Novacetimonas > Novacetimonas hansenii. The sequence goes on from NZ_CP062147.1 coordinate 2,443,559, forward strand.
ATGGTCCTGTCAATTTCTCTGCGGCATGGTTTCACTACAACCTGACGAACCACCAGATTTCAAGTTCATCCTACCTTCCGGGAACAAGCGTACTGATCAGTACGCCCATTTCTGCTGGCGGCGAGGAAGCATGGGGCTTCCAGGGAGAAATTGGTACCCGCCCATGGCATCATATCAGTGCCTATGCTTCAGGGCAGTATCTAAATACAACCATCGGGAATAACGTGAATGCAGGCACTGACTATCTGCCGACCAAAGGAAAAGAAGAACCGGGCTCTCCTAAATGGAGTGGTGCGATTGGCCTGACATATGATGATGGCACCTATTTCAGTAATTTTAACCTGCGCTATCAGGGGAAGCAGTATTCAACCCTGATGAATGACCAGAAAATTCCCGGATATTTTACCGCGGACCTGAATATAGGCAGGACACTTCCGTCATTCCACACACATGTTCGCCCCAGAATTATGCTTAACTTGGTGAATATGGGAGGGGTTAACTACCTCTCCTCCATCAACGGTTTTGGCATGGCTGCCGTGACCCAGAAAGGTCTTCAGGGCAACACGGTTCATGCATCGACACCGACTTATGTCGTTGGTTCTGCCTTTACGGCCATGGTCTCATTAAGTGCTGATTTCTGATTAACAGTTCCGGCATTCCAAAACCAACCCTGAATAATGGAATGCCGGAATGTATTATAGAGTCTGTCAGGAAATATCTTTATAAACTGTATCAGATTTATGAATGCCTGATGGACAAAGATGAAACCGCTATTTCCTGACAGAAAGTTGCTTTTTAGGCAGCACTTGTAGATTGCAATGTTCACAATCTGTCAGCATGTTTCAAACACGACTTGATGTATGTTCTTGGAACAGGTTGCCAGTGACGTGCAATCCCGAAAGATCTGCCGTCGTGCAGCACAGTGAACTACTACTTTCGCTGCTGGCAACATGAGGGCACACTCGATCGTCTGCACCATGCGTTCTACGTCCTGTGTTGAGAACAGACGACCCATTATGGCTGCCCGACAGCAGCAAAAACATCAAGGGGAAGAAACGTCATCTCCTCGTCGATACACAGGGCTTGTTAATGGCAACCTTGTTTGGGCTGCATCCATTCCTTCTGAAACTTCTATATCAGCACTGGCTATCAGAGATCGAAATTTCGGCAAGGACTGAACCAGGTTTGCTGCGCTGTAAACGTCGAAATCGTGCACAATGCGATGCGGAAATTTTATCCGAACGCTGGATTGTGAAACGCATGTTCTCCTGTCCAAGCCGCGATCGGCACCTGAGCAAGGATTGAGAGGGCCTCAATCAGAATGCGCCCCCTTTCCGCCAATGTGTATCAGTCCTGATGATGCTCGGGTAGCTTTGCAATCCATGCAGATTATGGATCTGTTGCTGTCAGGTGTACATACAAATAAGCTAATTGATAATACCATCGATATGATGATCTGTCCTCACCCGAGCATCATATTGAATCACAAATCAAGTGGCCTGAACTGCCTACGCATTCAGCCAGATGTAAACCTTCGTGTGATAGGTTAATATCTGACTGAATGCGTTCACTGAATTCCTTTGCCTGGGTCAGGCCTCAACAAAGACAGGAAATCGCCCGATGACTAGCAGAATCCTTATTGTCGGCGCAGGCGCTGTGGGGGGATATTTTGGTGCCCGCATGGCCGCAGCCGGACATGATGTGACATTCCTTGTGCGCCCAAAACGGCGGTCCCAATTACTGGCAGACGGCCTTTGCCTGCGCAGCACCATCGGAGATATTACACTCACGCCCAAAACCACCAGCACCCAAGATATCACAAATCCGTATGACATTGTGCTGCTCAGCGTAAAAGCCTATTCCCTTGCGTCTGCCATGGATGATTTTTCTGCTGCTGTCGGTACAGCCACCCATATCATACCGCTGCTCAATGGCATGCGACATCTTGATATCCTGACAGCACGTTTCGGCCAACATGCCGTCATGGGCGGAACATGCTTTATTGTCAGCAAACTGAATAAGCAAGGACATATCGAACAAAGCGGCTCCATGCCGCGGCTATCTTTTGGGGAAATATCCGGTCGGGAAACAGTCAAAGCACAACAAATCGAAAAAATTCTTTCCAGCCCTGGTTTTGAAACAATATGTTCGACGCATATCTTGCAAGATATGTGGAATAAGTGGGTACTTCTTGCATCTCTTGGAAGTATTTGTTGCTTGATGCGCGGAACAGTTGGGGAAATATCAAGCCAAAAATACGGAACAAATTTTATACACGCCGTCATTGACGAATGTGTTGCCATTGCCACAGCAACAGGATATTGCCCTGATGGACAAACCATAGACGGCATTATAAAGCTACTGAGTAAGAAAGACTCCTCCCTGACATCATCAATGTTTCGTGATCTTTGCCGGGGTGGACCGATAGAAGCCCAGCAGATTATTGGTGATCTTGTGATACGGGCACGCAAGCATGATCTTTCAACTCCCCTCCTTGACCTCACAAACATAAATCTGGGTGTTTATGAGCAACAGCACAATCAAATACCCCTTACATAAACCATTTTTGGAAAATACCTTTTATTAAGGATAAATACAAAAAAGCCGTAGCAAGTCATGCCACGGCTTCCTGTAGTCTTGAAAAATCAGAACGCAACGTTGACAGCGGTGCTCAACACAACAGCATCTCTGAAGGTTGTTGTGCCACCAACATGATTTATATACTGAAAATCCGGCTTGATCGACAGGCCATCCATTATATGAAAACCGTAATATGCTTCATAAATGCTCTCATGCCCCTGAATACCATATGGAACACCGAAATTTGCCCCTGGCAGTGACAGCCCATGCCCAGCAGCAGCTTCTTGTGACAGGATTGCGGAACGGCTGAAACTGGCCCATAAGAACGCAATACCCACACTATCCAACGGACGTTTCCATGCCGCGCCGGTATCCATCAGGGCCGCCACAAAGGCATGATTAATCTGCGACGTCTGACCGGATGCATAGGCATAATATCCACCCAGTATCAGACCATTCAGTTCTCCTGGCCCATGGCGAACCAACATCTGGTCTGCAATCACCCACAATGATGTCTGGCCGCTCTCTCTGCGTGCGGGCTGACCGGTCAACACCCATGGATTGCCATTGATATCTTCATACAGATGACTGTAACGGGAATTATCATACATCACGCCAACCTTGTAATGCCCTACAAGATGGTCGCGACCGAACGCAGGAATCCAGCCGATTTCAACCTGTGTCGAAAGTTTTCCCAACCCATCCTGCGCCCAGGACCATCCAGAAATACCACCATTATAGGGATGTGGCGACACGGCGAACAATCCGCCCATGACATATACCTGTTTTGTCGGCATCACACGCAGGACCGTCCCAATATTCCCCGATGGCCAGCCACGACCACCCGTCAAGAATTTTGTAGGTGCCTCCCCACCACATAACCACACGTTCATATAGTTACAGACCCATGGAGAATTCTGGAAGAAAACGCCGGTTGGTATCCAACCCATGGACCAATCAATCCTGTGATCCAGCCAGGATTTTTCAAAATAAGCCCAGACCATATGTGCAATTACGTTACCACGGCTTCCATATATCTGCTGCACCTGGTTGCTATTGTCACCAAACAGGCGACTCAGATTCCGACCATGCCCATTTACAACAAGCAGATGCAGCCATAGATCCTTTGACCATGATCCGGCATTCAGCAATTTTTCCCAGTCCACGTCGAGTGTAGAACCGACCTGTCCAGCCACACTGTAATCACGCTTTTTACCACCAGCCACATTTCCGGCAAGATCCTCATAAACATCAAATGCAAAATATAGCCCCCGTTTCTGAAGCCAAGGCTGCACCCCGCCCCAATCACCCAGCAAATGGGTAGTACCGAATGGCGGACCAAAAGAAGGTGGGCCATATGGTGCCTGTAAAAATCCCGGTATCGCAAGATAAAACGGCGTTGTGGGCTGCGTTTCGGCATATGGCGTAGGGTTTGATACCTCCTCTGGACCTGTCGCCTTGGTTTTTTTTCCTAGTATTTTCTGAATCCAGCGTGGCAGTTTAACATCCTGCGTATCTTGATCTGCCGCTTTTGTTTGCTGTTGCTGAACCGGCAGAATTACCGAATCCTGATCTGTTGCAGCCAGTGCCACAGATTGAAGCAGGAGACAGCAGCCAAAACAGGCGGCGATCCCCAATGGAAGCTTCACGGCATTCCGACTTCGTGAAGTCCATGTTGCTGAGCGGATATGATTTAAAACATAAAGAAGAAATGATTCATGAAGGACGCGCATGCCCTGAACCTCATCCGATGAAGATCATGAACCAGAATCAACCAGCGCTGATAATATCAATACGAATTATTGATCCATGGATACCCATGACAACATCACCATTACCCAGGAACTATTACCTTATGTTCCTTAAGCTAACATCCATGGACATGTTGATTTTATGCATCAGCCTGAGTTCGCTTGGTTCATGAATTATTTTTATTTTTTGGAACACGGACTTAAGGAATATTTTCCCAAAACGTACAGAAAAATATATTACTTACATAGTGCAAAAATACTTCATTCTGCCATTTATAACCCATCCACACATTGCAAGAATTTCGTTGCCCGTCATAACGAACACTGCTCTGTATGGGTTGCGGTCATTCAAATGAATATTACTGTCATTCAGGCTGACGCAGGCTGCCACAACATAGTGGTTGCTGTGCGTTCATACAGCTTGCCTTCTGGAAAACTTACCAATTCCAATTGCATCCCCCATGGGGTCAGGAAATATACCCATGTCTGACCAGCACTTGGCCCCGTATTGCGGTATGTGGGCTTGCCCAGTAGACGGACACCATGCAACTTCAGATGTGTAAGTGCTGCGTCAAAATCATCTACATAAAAGGCCAGATGATGCCCACCGACATCACTGTTCAGGGGCGGGATACAATGCTGGGCTGGTGTTTCATACTGGAATACCTCAAAGTTTGGACCATTTCTGCACCGGAAAAACCTTAATTCCCGCATAACCGCATCTGCAGGAACGTTCAGATGCGTGGTCATCCAATCATCAGGCGACTGAAACGGTCCCAGAGAATAGACATATTCACATCTGATGACATTGACGAAAAAACGCGTGGCTTCTTCAATATCCGGCACGGTGAAACCAATATGTTCCACACCGCGCAATCCCGGCAATCCGACCATGACCGCATTCCCTTCGTATGGTAAATGGTGTTACCTCTCCCCTGTCGCGACAACCTTGTTTTTTTCAAACTCAAGGCGTGTCCGACGGATATGCACCTGAAGCAGGCATTCCGCATTGTAACTGTCACGTCGCCGGATTGCATCCATCAGCAACCTGTGTTCAGAATCGACGATCGTGCGCAGGCTGAATCCCACCTCGTTCATATATGTCCGACGATACTGCTGCGTCGTGTTCCAGTATCGCAGGATCATCGCATTCAGTTCAGGAAGTGATGAATGCTCATAGCTTCGTAGATGGAACTCCCGATCCAGGGGAATGAACGCATCAACAGTTTCCGCCTGCTCCATACGATCGACAAGTTCCTCAAGCACGTCCATGGTTGCAGATGGCATGCGTTGCGTACTTTCGCTCAGGGCCAGTGGCTCTATACGTTCGCGTATCTTATAGATCTCCAGACATTGTGCCTGGTTCATATGGGCAACCCATGCCCCCCTGTTCGCCTGAAGGACAAGCAATCCTTCGCTTTGCAGGGCTTTGAGGGCTTCCCTCACGGGAATGCGACTGGCACCGAAATGGGTCGAATAATCTTCCTGCCGGATACGTGTTCCCGGAACAAGCACACCCGACAGGATGTCATGTCGCAATGCATCTGCAATCCGGCGGGCGGTCGGGGCCAATGGCTGCGAAGCGGCATTCTCTGTCATACGTTACCCAGCATGGAAAATTATCCCTGTCACCCTCAGGGCTTCACCGTCCCTTCATCCATCTGCCGGACAAGGGTATTGTAATCACGCATTCCGGTGGTTCCCCAACGGGTGTAAAGGATTCCACAAGGATGGCAATAGCGACAAAACCCGCCAGCAACATCGCTGATGCGCACGTGAACGCCGCCCCGAACGATCCCGTCAGATTGACCAGATACCCGGTCAGAATCGTTGCCACGATGCCCGCGCCGTTATTTACAAAATTGGCAATACCAGTCACCGTTCCCCCTACCCCACGTGGTGCGACAAGAGAAGGCAAGCTCCAGATTACTGGCGCGGCGCTCGACAAGCCCCCGAGGGAAAGTGAAATCCAGAATACCGCCCATCCGGGACGATGCGTGAAAATGGCGCCGATCATGGCCATGCCCAGAATGAAACCAAGCAGGAGCATCCCCTTGCGCGTCCATGTATCGTCATACCCGCGACGGCAGAGCGCATCAATAAACCAGCCACCGACCAACAGTTCGCCAAGCGTGGCAATACCCCACGGGATCATGACATACATCGCCGACTGCATCGTGCCGACATGTAGTTCACGAACCAGGTAATTTGGCATCCATGTCAGGAACAGCGTAAAAAAATACCCATATGCCGCAAACCCCAGTATGATACCCCATATTTTACGCTGCCGCAGAAGGTGTGGAATAGTGGCCCAGCCACTTCCTGCGCTTGCATCCCCTTCGACACAGGCACCACCCGCCAGCATATAACGATGTTCATGTGAACTCAGTCGCGGATGCTGTGATGGATCGCGATAACCAAGAAAAAATGTAATCGCGTAACACAGGCTGAAACATGCCGTCATGACGAATGCCCAGCGCCAGCCCAGGTAAACGATCACAAGTGCCACCAGCGGAACCCCAAGCACATTCGCAAACCGTGCGGATGCGTCGAATACCGCCGTAGCCGTTCCACGTTCACTGCGTGGGAACCAGTATCCGGTCGCTTTTGTACCAGCCGGATAAGCAGGAGCTTCCGCCAGTCCCAGCAGCATACGTGCCGCAAAGAAGCCGGGGAACCCACGCGCCAATGCCATCAGGCCGGATGAAACCGTCCACAGGACAGTACTGACCCGCATTGTCGCACATGCACCATATCGGTCAGCCAGCAGCCCGCTGGGGATCTGGGCAAATGCATAGACCCAGAAGAAACCACTGAAAAGCCAGCCAAGCTGAATGCTATCAAGACCATATTCAGCCTGTATCTGCGGTGAAGCCACCGAAAGGGCGATACGATCAATATAGTTGACGAAAACCCCAAGGGCGAGCAGACAGCCGATACGCCATCTGAACCTTGGAACCGGATGGGATTGCTCCATGATGACTGTCTTTCATTCCCATGGATTCGATACCGATATATTTGGAAACAGCCTGCAGACACAGATCAGAGATATCCATTTGCTGTCCAGCCACCATCCACCGAAAGGACATGACCCGTGATATGCGCGCTGCGCGGTTCACACAGATATAACACCGCGTCTGCAATCTCGCTTGCCTTGCCCAGGCGATGCTGTGGTGTACGACGCTCCAGCGCCGCCATATCAAGCCGCCCTGCCGCGGCAAGTTCGCGCGTCAAGGCACTGTCCACATATCCAGGCGCCACGCAGTTGACACGAATGCCAGCGTCCGCCCACTCCAGCGCGAGGCATTTCGTCATCATCGCAATCGCAGCTTTTGTCGTGCAATAGGACAGGCGTTGCGGGGCGGCGACAATGGAATAAATCGAGCCGATATTGACAATCGTCCCCTTCCGCGTTGCGCTCATGCGACGCGCGGCCTCACGGCTACAGAAAAATGCTCCATTCAGGTTGATGCCCACGACACGCAGCCAGCTTTCATCCGTCAGGTCCAATGTTGGTCCATTTCCACTGATCCCTGCATTATTGACCAAAATATCAGGCGTTTTCCCTTCATCATCAAATATTTCAAACAGGGCGCGTACCGCATCCGGGTCCGCCACGGACGCAACATAAGGAGTGGCCTGCCCACCGGTTTTGCCAATGATCGCACATGTCGCACGTGCGGCATCGCCCGAGACGTCATTGACCAGAATGGCCGCACCTGCATTTGCCAGGGCTATAGCTGTTTCACGGCCGATACCCGACCCTGCACCGGTCACAAGCGCCGTACTACCAGATAGTGGTTTCATGAAAGTTCCTCCGCCGAGCGGTATTTTTATTTTATGACAACCGGATTGACTGGCGCACCCGATCCACCAACCACCTTCAGCGGTGCGGCTGTATACAGGAAAGACCACTGCCCGTCGGCAGCACAATCCTCCGCCAGTGCATCAAGGGCGATGATTTCGGTAAAGGCCACCCCAAGATTACGCATCAATGCGCAATGCAGCGGAAGAGTTACCCCACTTTCGGGATCAACGGTCACTTCATTGGCGATCGTATCCGTTACAAGGTTGGGAATTTCCTTTTCATGAAACCAGCGCACCAGCTCCGGGCTGTAGGTCAGGCCGGGTTCAAGGAAGTCGCGATAGAACTCCTCTTTTGGCGTGCGATAGAATTTGCCAATCCAGCCTGTGCGGATCACCAGAACATCATGGGGCAGGATCTCAACCCCCTGCTGCGCTGCTGCGGCTTCAAGGTCCGTATGTGTAAAGGTCTCTCCACGATCAAGGCATTCCTTGCCCCGGAAACGGGCCATATCAATCAGGATACCGCGCCCAACCACGCCACGTTCGGCAATGGGAAGGACACTGGCCTTGCTCATGCCCCCCACTGTCGTCGCGGCGGGGTAGCCATTATAAAGGGTGTTATCATACCATACATGCCCCAGCGCATCGTACTGGCTGGATCCCTGCAGATACATCACCACCATGTCGTCGGCCCATTCGCCCCCACCCGACAGGGGTTCGGCCTTGCCACACATAAAATGGCCACGATCCATAACGTTGACCCGGTGCGCCGTCGCACGGCCGGGCCAGATCGGGTCCCCTTCGGGGGCGGCGATACGAATGCCAAGCGTAAACACCTTTCCTTGGCGGACTGATGCCACGCCGCGCAGGACTTCTTGCGCGGTCAGGAAATTGAGCGAACCAACCTCATCATTTTCGCCCCACCGCCCCCAGTTTTTTGGAAGCTGCTCCAGCAGACGCCCAAGGTCGGGCATATAACACCGTAATTTGCCGTCAGCCATAATCCTGTCTCCCATACCCCAATCCACAGGGGCATCATCTGAAGAAAACGTTTATCAGGTCAGCAATCTTATGGGGTGTTCGACGATATTCCTGAACGCGGCCAGCCATTGCGCAGCCAACGCACCATCCACAACGCGGTGATCGACACTAAGGGTGCAGGTCATGAGGGATGCAATTGCAATCTGCCCGTCCCTGACGATTGGCAGGCGACGGATCGCCCCAATCCCCAATATCGCAGCATGGGGTGGGTTGATGATCGGTGTCACGCTATCAATACCAAACATTCCGACATTCGAGATTGTAAAGCTGCCACCGCGCATTTCCTCCACGCTCAGCTTTCCTTCACGCGCACGCATGATAAGTGCGCGGACTTCGCAACTGGTGACGAGCAGCGATTTTCCACCCACGTCACGCAGGACCGGCGTCAGCAATCCATCAGATACAGAAACCGCCACGGCAATATCAACCTGCCGCGGGAAAAGCAGCGCATCTTCGGCATACAGGACATTCATGGATGGCACCGTGGCAAAGGCCACACCACAGGCACGGATCAGCATGTCATTAACCGAAATGCGAAACGCATCGGGGGCGCCGTGGAATGGCGCCACGCGATTGAGTTCTTCGCGCAGGTCCAGTAAGGCATCAACCTGCACATCCACGGAAACATAAAAATGCGGGATCGTCTGCTTTGCGTTCGTCAGACGCGCGGCAATGGTCCGTCGCATGCCCGACATAACAACGCGATCAACATCCGGTTTCGTCTTTTCCTTTACCTGAATGATTTTTTCATTCGACAGCAGGCATTCGATATCGCGACGCAGTATCCTTCCCCCTGGGCCACTTCCCTCAACCCGTCGCAGGTCAAGCTCATGCAGCCGCGCCAGACGGCGCGCAACTGGTGAGGCAAAAACCCGCGTCCTCGTAACGTCCCCACTTATGTCCGGCAGGGATATTCCCCTCTCGCTACACGGGGACACAGCCTGCGTCATGGGGCCTGTATCGGGACATATTGCCGCCGGGGCCTGAACATTCAGATTGCCGAGCGCATCCGGGATGGGTTCGCCAGGATCGACGACCATTCCGATGACCTGATCAACACTGACACCTTCAGTACCATCCGGAACCAAAATACGCCCCAGAATCCCACCTGCCGGTGCCTCGATTTCTATCGTCGCCTTGTCAGCTTCCATCTCCGCAAGGATATCCCCGGCAGAAATCGCATCCCCTTCGGCCCGAAGCCATCGCGACAGCGTTATCGTTCCGGACGATGCGCAAAGGTCGGGCATGCAAATATTGACGGCCATGAAGATCTACCTCACTGACAGGGCTCAGCCGGCCATATAGAGGCCACCATTGACATGGATGACCTCCCCATTCACAAAACTTGCATCATCACCACACAAAAATGCCACGACGGACGCCACCTCACGCGGCTGACCAAAGCGGCCGCACGGTGTCTGGGCCTTTAAGATGTCCCCTTTTTCTCCACGGAGTTCACGCGTCATCGCGGTCTCTATAATCCCCGGAGAAACCGCATTGACGCGGGTACGCCCGCCAAGCTCAATGGCAAGCGAACGCGTCAGGCTAAGAACTGCGCCCTTCGATGCGGAATAATGGGCATGATTCTGGCTACCACGATGGGCCGCAACGGATGTCAGTGTGACAATGGCGCTATTTTCACGCAAAATGGGCATGACCGCCCGACAAAGATAGAAAACACTGTCGAGGTTGATCGCAATAACCCTGCGCCAGTCAGCCCCCTCCATCTGCGACACCGGACAATGGGGATAAATCCCCGCCCCCGGCACCACGAAATCAACTCCGCCGAAATGATCATGCGCCAGACTGGCAATAATCCCGGCATCGTGTTCACACGCGGCATCATACCGCGCGGCAATGATACGTTCACCCTGTGGGTCCATTTGCCGCGCCATGTTGATTACGGCGCTTTCATCAAGATCCGCCAGAAGCAGGCTGGCGCCACGTGCAAAGAAAAACGCGGCGATTTCACGGCCAATGCCCCCTGCTGCCCCGGTCAGGAGCAGGATACGACCTGTAAATTCCTGCATTGCAGTCTCCATTATTAAACGGGACCAATGCCCAAAGGGGCCCCCACAACCGCCATTAGGCGAGCGCGAGCAGTTCCCCCAGGGCAATACTGATGTCATCCCGTCCGGCACATGCCGCACGTTCCAGAACTTTCGAGATGCTGGGCGAAGCTTCTCCCCCCGTCACCCGCATGACCGGGCTGTCCAGCCAGTCGAACAGACGCCGCTGGATTTCATCTGCCAGCCAGCCGCCATAGGATGTCCCACGTGCGCCCTGTTCCACCAGAAGTACACGGTTTGTCTTACGGATACTTTCCCCTATGGTATCCCAATCAAGGCTGGCCCGATCCAGCCAGCGCAGGTCAATGACATCCACATCCGCATTCAGTTCATCCACGATATCAATTACGGGCTGAACCATCGCCAGATAGGTAATAACAGTGACCTTGTCCCCGGTCCGGCGCAATGCTGCTGAACCGGGCGGGATAATACCATCAAGATCATGCGGCTCCGGCGATATGGTCTGGTAAAGATCAACATGTTCAATAACCAGAACGGGATCATTGATCGCAAGGGCAGCATTCATCAGCCCCACATAATCAGCAGGGCAGGACGGTGCGACAATACGCCACCCCGGAGCCGTCGCGAAAATACCAGCGGGGTCCATGGAATGCTGCGATCCATATCCCGTTCCCATTGCAACCTTGGTACGCAGGACAAGGGGAACATCAATCGCACCACCAAACATATGCCGCGCCTTCCCAACCTGATTAAAGACCTGATCAGCCGCCACCCACATGAAATCGGGATACATGAACTCCACCACCGGCCGGAAACGCCCATCCATGGCAAGGCCGCCTGCAAGGCCCATAAATGCATTTTCGCTGATTGGTGTTCCAAAGACACGATCAGGAAAGCGCGTCGCAAGGTCACGTGTAGCACCGTTCGTGCCACCTTTGAGACGATGGACATCTTCTCCCAGAACAACGATACGGGGGTCACATTCCATACGTCGGTTCATGACATCTGCAACGATATCAACAAATTTTCGTTTCTTACCTTCAGATGAAACATCTTTCGACAGGATGGGCAGATTACCGATCTCACCAAGGTCACTGCGAATCCCGACATCGCGGAATGATGCCGCAGGCCAAAGCTCAACTCGGATGCTGCGCTGGTTCCCTTCCATAATCGTCAATTCTGATGATATATTCTCCATGATCGCCCGGCATCGTTCACGCAGGTCGGATATGTCCTGCGATGTGATAAGCTGGCGCCGTATCATTTCACGCCCGACATGCTCTATCGGGTCCCGCTCACGCCAGGCGGCTTCTTCATTCTTGTCACGATAGCCAAAGGCACTGCCAGGAAGTTTTCCATTTTGGTGAAAGTAACGATAAACTGTGGCTTCGATGACCGCCGGACCATTGCCCGCCCGACATACCGCCAGGGCTTCGTTCATCGCCATGAAGGTCGCGACAGGATCCATCCCATCGACCTGCCATGAAGGAATTCCAAAGGCCAGCCCCCGTGACGACAATCGCGCTTCGGCCGTTGCCTCATTCACATGGGTGGAGACCGCATAAAGGTTATTTTCAATAAAAAAGATCAACGGCAGTTTCCATGCCGCCGCAAGGTTCATGGTTTCAAGGACGGAACCGATATTGACAGCCCCATCCCCAAAATAGGTCACGGATACATTGTGTGTCCCAGCCAGGCGGTCTGCCCACGCTGCACCTGCGGCAAGCGGGACACCACCACCGACAATGGCGTTTGTTCCCGTTACCCCGGCCTCGGCCCATCGCAGGTGCATAGACCCACCCCGTCCCAGGCAGAACCCGGTACGCAACCCCATGATTTCAGAAAGGGCACCATGCAGGGTTTCCCGGATTGCCCCATCGAAAGGGGCCGTGCATGTCAGCGGTTGATGTTGCGCGACATATCCCAGCGCCTTTGCCAGAAACTGGTGGTGGCCACGATGGGAACCATTGACCTGATCCCCCGGCAACAGGGGAAGGATGCTTCCCACGGCACCGCCTTCCTGCCCAATCGAAGAATGGGCTGGCCCATGGACCAGACCACTACCAGCAAGATCGAGAACACTTTCTTCAAACGCCCGTATCAGACTTAACCGAACCAGCATTGTATCCAAAATGGCAGGTTCCATCGCATCCCAGTCTTCCTGAGTAGAGCGAAGCTGCACCCATGATGCCTGGGGTTCCAGAGGAATGGTGCGCATCAGGCCTGTTCCTTATATGACGTCCCCCCACACGGGCGGGTAAGGTTGCCCGCAACGAGTATCAGTTAATTGGATACATTCGTATAAATATAACTGCTCTTTATGTAAAAAATAGGTGATATCCATCCCGAGTGGATACATTGTAGCGAAACATATCCACGCGTTTCCCATGAAAGGGGCTCCTGACACAAAAAGATGCCAACCGCCCATGGTATCCAACAATGGAAATGCTCAGGGTGCGCTATGATGGCGATCTGCACGATCATGACATGGCTGTGGTGCGGCTAAAGACCGTGAAGCCGGATCAACACACCGTCAGAAGGGAAATTGAAAAGCCAACTGAAAACTGAAATTTTCGTCCAGTTTCCGAAATACCCAGCAATCGCAGTCCAATGCCTGAATTGCTTCGGCAGGCCTTTTACCATGGACTATATGCACGGATTATCCATGATGGACGCTCGCCCATGACACGTGCTGTGGATCTGTTGTGCCATTACATCGGGATGGGCGGTTATGTCCTGCCAATTTCAGCGGGCCTGTTCATCAGCCATCTGAAACATTGTGCAGATTTTTCTTTTAGAATTTTTACAAAAAATCAGGATATGCCGTCCTCAAACAACGGGAATACGCCTGCATTCTCATGACGCGGCCCAAGGATGCGGGATTTCAGACATGCCAATATAATAGGATTTCTGCCGCATGTATGAAAGAAGTCCCTGAAGACCTTTTTCCCTGCCCATGCCGCTTTCCTTCTCTCCGCCAAAAGGCGTGGATATGGAAAACTGCTTATAGGTATTGATCCATACCGTGCCAGTGGTAATACGCCGCCCCACCTGCATGGCCTGCACGTTATCACGTGTCCATATACCGCATGCCAACGCGTAAGGATTATCATTGGCCAATGCAATAACTTCCCCAATATTAGAGAATTTCTGCACCGTCAGGACAGGGCCGAATATCTCCTCCCTACAGGCTTCGGACGCATTTGGCAGTCCAGCAATCACTGTAGGCTGGTAATAGATCCCTGCATCATACATGCTGCCTTCCGGTCGCCGCCCACCCGCAAGGATATCACCACCCGCCTTACGTGCTTTTTCCACCCATCCCTCCACCGTGCGCAGATGTGCGGCATGAACCAGCGGCCCAACCTGAGTCTGTGGGACGAAGGGGTGTCCGACCTTCAGGCCTTTTGCTGCCCTGACAAGACGCTCCAGAAAACTTTCATATATGTCTTCATGGATGAAAAGTCGCGATCCCGCGACACAGGATTGTCCTGATGAAGAGAAGATACCATAAAGAATCCCGGCGATTGCCACATCCTGATCCGCATCGGCGAATACGATGGTGGGCGATTTCCCACCCAGTTCCAGCGATACCGGGATCATGCGTTTTGCGGCATGCAGGGCGATGGCATGCCCGACACGGGTGCCACCGGTAAAGGAAATACGCCTGACCATGGGATGATTGACCAGATATTCGCCAACGATCTCCCCACTTCCGGGCAATACTGAAAACAGACCTTTCGGCAGGCTGGTTGCATCAATGATACGTGCGAATTCCAGCGCAACCAGCGGCGTCCATGTCGCAGTCTTCAGCACCACCGCATTGCCTGCCGCCAGCGCGGGGGCCACTTTCTGCGCATCGCTTGCAATGGGCGAATTCCATGGTGTAATCGCGCAGACAACACCGACCGGCTCATAACAGGACAGTGTCATATAAGGGCCACGGGCTGGCGTTATCGCTTCTTCGCGCGTTTCTACAACGGCGGCATAATAACGGAATGTCGCGGCGGCACTTTGGGCCAGCGCGCGCGTTTCCATCAGGGTCTTGCCTGTATCACGTGTCTGTATCCACGCGATCCTGTCAGCATTGCGTGCAAGTGCCTCCGCAATTTCATACAGATATGATGCACGCTGATGGGGAAGGAGGTTGCGCCAGGCAGGGGCCATCGCCGCCGCCTGCGCCCGTTCGAGTGCGAGCGCCGCATCGGCGGTTCCCGCACCACGCATGACCCGATTGATCCGCATATCCGCTGGAAAATAGGACGTAATTTCCTCGCCAGTACCAACACGGAATTCACCGCCGACATAAATCCTGCCATCGGGCATATCCGTTTCTGGAAAGGGATCTTGTAACGTCATTGCGTTGCTCCGGATTTTTCAGATCACTTCACATGTCACATGGTTTATCACCAGACGCGCCAGGCTGTACCCAGCAGTCTGGGAAGTGCGTGGATTATCAGGGGATGCACGTCCCTCCAAACGGATGGAAACGGTTGTACACCCTGAATCAAAAACAATCTCGTGGATGTTGCCCGTAATACCGGGATCCGCGATCAGCCTGACACGGGTCTTTTCAAAACCAACCCCGGCCAAGGCAATGGCGGCGGCCACATTGGCATTTTTGGGATAATCCAGGGCTGCGGCACGTGCCGTGCCATCAAAAAATACTTCTGGGACAGACAGTGTATCCAGCGGCATTTTCTGCTCAGCCAGTGTGCTACGCCATGCCTGTGGTGGCTTGCGGGAATGATAGATCACCTCGCGCAGACCCGACAGACGGGCCGCCACCAGAACATCAAGCGCCCCGATCGCACCTGGCGCGACCAGATAACGTGTGCCGCCAAAAGATGCAGCACGCTGCAGGGATGTACGCACATCATCATCAGCCAATGCCCCGACAGAGGCCAGAACCAGCGGCACGCCCGCCGCCAGAACATCCGCGCCGTACATCGTGACCGCCTGCTGTGAGGCACATTCAACCACGATATCGGGACGGGCCGCCATAAACGCATCATATGTTGTCACGACCGTCGGGCAGGTGTCGCCCTCCTGCCATGTTCTGATACGGTCGCGAACCCGCTCCGCACTTCCTTGCGGCACCAGGAATGTCAGGGTCGGGAAACGCATTCCCGCTGCGTACAGGGCCTGCATCATCGTGGCGGCCATCGCACCACATCCGATCACCCCCATATTGACCCGCATGCATCCCATCAGGCCACACCATTGCCAGCGGCCCCTGCGGGGGGGCCCGTAAAGCTGCGTGCGAACGGACCAATCGCAAGCATGTCGACCTCCAGCAAGACCGGTCCTTCCATTCGCAAGGTCTGTGCAAATGTGCCGGGAAAAGCCTGCGCATCATCGACACGGCGATAAGCCAGCCCCATACCTTCCGACAGTTTTGCAAAATCGGGCGTATTCGATAATGTATAACAATGCCGCCCACCGTACTGGGAATCCTGGATATTGCGGATCACGCCATATCCCCGGTCATTCATCAGTACAAAGACAATATCAGCCTGCTGCTCAACAGCCGTGGCCAGTTCCCCGATATACAGCATGGCCCCGCCATCCCCCAGCAATGCCACGGTTTTTCTAGAATGTGCAGCGCATGCAGCTCCAATCGCCATTGCGATCCCCTGCCCGATGCCACCGCCAAGCGCATGCACCCCCAGGTTCGGGGCGGCCAAAGTCACATAACGGTTGCCAAACATGGAATTTGCGATCGTGACATCACGCACGAACGGGAGCTTTTCCTCCGATACATGATGACGCAATGTATCCGCAACGACAGCATAAGGCCCCAGCGCCTGCCGCAGGTCTGCCTCGGCGCTACAACGTGCATGCCTGACATCTTCAAGAAATTTTCTTTCTGTATCAAGATCTTGAGGAATACGATCCACAACCCCCTGTAGCACGAGTTGCGCATCGCCATGCACAAACAGATCAACCGCGTAATTCCGTCCCCCCTGGGTTGCATCCGCATCCACCTGTATACGCGCCTGCCCCAATGGCATTGTATTATTACATGTCTCGTTTCCACGCAGGCGTGACCCGACAATCATGACAAGGTCAGAACGTGCATAGATTTCCTGTGCCGATGGAGACATATTGAATGCCCCCAACGTGGCCGGATGGTTTTCTGGCACGATAGCCCGCCCGTTCGTGCTGGTCACGACAGCGCATCCCCGATCCGCCAGCAAGACAGCCTGAGCCATGGCCTTCCTTGCCCCCCCACCCAACCACAGGACGGGCCGTCGCGCGCGGCGCAACATTGTCGCAAAGTGATCAAGCGCCACCGGATCGGGGATGACTGGTGCAACATATGGACGCGGCATATAGAGGGGAACAGCAGCACGTTCACGCTGGACATCAATCGGGATTTCAATGGAAACCGGCCCCATGGGGGCGCTGAGCGCCGCCGCCGCCGCCGCCGCCAGCATCGGCAGAAGGGTTCGTGCTTCCCACACACGGAACACGGATTTGGATACACCACGCAGCATGACGGGCTGGTGCGGCACATCATGAATGGCCGCACGATCGCGATCCATCAGGGGGCGATCAACCTGCGTCGTGATATGCAGCACCGGTGAACAGGCGGTCAGGGCCTCTACCTGGCTGCCTGCTGCATTCCCTGCGGCCGTGCCGGTACTGGTAATCACCACCCCCAGACATCCGCTGACACGGGCATAGGCATCGGCCATGTTCATTGCACCTGCCTCCCCCCGCGCGGGAACAAAACGGATGCAGCCCTTTTGATATAACGCGTCCAGTATTGGCATGTTATGGATCGAAATAACGCCGAACACGGTCGTAACCCCGATTGTCTCCAACCATTGCGCAACCTGTTCGCCCACGGACATCCCCGTATCGGGAACCTCCCCGGTCATTGCATTCACCATGAAGTGTTTTCCATCATATCTGGCGTGAAAGACCGCCTGAGACCTCAATTCGGGCACCGGTAATATAATGCGCAGCGGAAGAGCCAAGAAATACGATCGCCTGAGCCACATCTTCCGGCTTTCCCAACCGGCCCAGCGGTATAGTCCTGCGCGCCGCAATATCAGCCAGCCATGCGTCATAACCAAGATTGCGGTTGGCCCGTACTTCGAAACGCCGTCGCCATTGACCGGATTCGATCAACCCGACCACAACCGAATTGACCCGGATGGCAAGCGCCAGTTCGCATGCAAGCGATTTCAAAAGATTCTGCACCCCGGCACGTGCCGCCGAAGTGCATACCATATGGGGTTCCGGCTGATATGCCAGCAATGAGTTCACCGCCACAATAGCCCCCGCGCCATCATGGGACAGGGTTTTACGAAATGCCCTGATCGTGTTTATCTGACTGAAGAATTTTAAATCAAGCTCTTCGCGCCACCCTGCATCATCCGTATCCGCGAATGTGGAAACACGCCCTTGGCCCGCATTATTGACCAGCAGATGGCACCCGCCACGCCACGCCATCACCGCATCATGCAATGCCTGCACCTGCCCGCTTTCCAGGACATCGCATTGAACAGCCAATACCCGCCCCGCCCCTGCAAGACCTACCAATTCGGCACGGGCATGCGCCAACCGATTGGCGTCACGACCACAGATGGCGACATAAGCGCCATTACGCAGCAGTTCACGCGCCGTCGCCAGCCCGATCCCCGATGATCCTCCCGTCACGACGGCAACGCGGTCATTCAATCCCATGTTCATAGGAATACCCCCGTCATCTTCCGACATGCAGGTCACAATGGCTGCCGACTGGTGGCGCAGCCTCTTCACGATCACCGATACGCACCGACAATATATGCGCAGCCTTGCAGACCTGTTCGATGATCTGTGTTTCCCTGCGAAGAGACATCTTGAACAAGGAGGTAGGACCAGTCACATTAAGTGCGGCCAGAACCTTGTGACCATGGCCGAAAATGGGTGCGGCGACAGAACTGACCCCATTGCTGTAGACACCATCACTGACAGAATATCCCATCTCGCGCTCCGCCCGAAGGCGTGCCTCAAGGCTTTCCCAGGTGGTTGGTGTCATGTCCGTATATTGCCCAAGCACACATCCCGCATACATTGCCCGCACTGTCTCTGCATCCATAACGGCAAGGATCGCACGGCCCAGTGTGGTTGCATGTGCGCTGATACGCGAACCCACCGTAATATTGCTGGCCAACGGGACATTTGGCACCCGACGGGCAAGGTACATGGCATCCAGACCATCCAGAACCCCAAGATGCGCTGACAGTCCGGTTTCCTCCGCAAGCCGGGCGATCACCGGCATGCCGATCCGCACAAGGTCCTGCCCATAGGCGTGGTCGCCCACCATGCCGACCAAGTCGATACCAATCTGGTAATCCCCACCGCCAGAGACCTTTTCGATAAAACGTTCGACCTCGAACGTATGCAAAAGCCGCAGCAATGTAGTACGACTTATGTCAAGTTGCGTTGCAACGGCCCTGATGTTCGCAAATGAACCACCCTCTGCAATATATCGCAAAAGCCGGCAGGCACGTTGTACCGGCGGGGACAGGTAATGACTTTCCCCCTCCGGCCTGACCACGGTGACTTCGTGCATATCCTGCCCATATTCGTCCATTTCGCAGCCACGCCTTTCATGTCCAGACAATCCTGCAGCAGCCCTGCCCATAACTTACGCACATAAGCACATGCTTTTGTAAGCAAGTCAGCGCATCGCAAATATGTTCATATTTGAACATTAAATCACTATATGAACATTTTATATCCCAGATGAATATCTCGATCAACTTATTTCGGCATCACATTATTGGAATGACAACCAGCGTCATTAAAGACAAAATCCATTTATTTTTCTTTATTTAACAACATAATATTCATTTTTAAACATCTGCAAGGCAACGTCCATTCAGACGAATTCCTACAAATTCTGTCAGATTTCCACACAGACTCCGATCCATATATTTGATTGAATACGAACCCATGGTTATATTATGAACAATTATTAGCGTGTGACAGGCGGCTTACACAAAGACTGAAAGCCCCCATCACGCACCTTCATCACCCGATCCAATCCCGGCATAAGGCCGGCAGGTCAGGAGTTCAGAACATGTCCCTGCAAGACGATTTCCAAGACCACATACAACGTTATGCAACGCGACAGTTTGATTGGAATGCCTTCCCATCGAACGCCGGATACCCGGAACTGGCCCGCGCACAGATGCGCATGATCGGATCTGGTGGCTCGCCCAAAAGTGGCGATACCACCACGTTACGCCCTGAACATTTCACCATGAGCCTGATTTATAAGGAACCGGGGAAATTTGCGGCATGCCACGCCCATGAAATCGAAGAAGCCTTCTTCATCCTGTCCGGCGTGCTGACCGTTGGATGGGAATCAGAGGGTGAAGTGGTAGAAGTCGCACTTGGCCCCAAGGATATGATACTGAATGCCCGTGATATAGCACATGGTTTTCGTAATTCAGGCATAGAACCTGTCATGCTGTCGGTCATGGTCGGGGCTGGAAAACCACTACCACCACGCTATCTTTACCACCCAAAGGATACCAGCGCGGAACTTGCGGTGGCCTTTGGCGCACAGCCTGGGCATACGCATCTGCTGACATCGGCAGATGAACTCCCGTTGAGTGAACTGATGGCCCGCAATGTCATCCGGTATGACAACCAGAAAACGCACTGGCTGCCCGCAGGGTTTGGACGCAAGATTTATGTGGGTGAAGGCGGTGTGAAGGCGACAACCGTGCGTAAGGAGATGTTTCTGATTCCACCCTTTGTCGGGGTCAGGCCCTACTGCCGTGAAGTGGAAGAAGCCTTCCTGGTGCTAGAGGGTCACATTACCGTTGGGTGGGAGGAAGACGGCATATGCGTGGAGCAGCAGATCGGCCCACGCGATGTCATCCTTACACCCGCCGGGCGTCGTCACTATTTCCGCAATAATGAACTTACCCCTGTTACGCTGCTTTGCGTTATCGGCACCGCACAGCCCGATGATATCCAGTTCGAGGCACAGTCATGACATATGACATCCGCTCCATCCTTCTGCAGGGTTTGCGCAACGGGCCATTGAACATAAGCTGGGCACACGCCATGCCAGCACAGGAGGCGATGTTACGTCCCCTTGTACTGCTGCATGGTATTGGCTCCGACGCCCGGTCATGGCAGGCACAACTGACCTCATTTGGCACCCGACGACAGGTTATCGCATGGAACGCTCCCGGTTATGCCGAAAGTGCGCCTTTTCCCATGGAACGCCCCGTCGTTGATGATTATGCAGATATTCTGAGCAGCCTGCTGGACAATAACGGCATAAAGCAATGTGATCTGGTGGGGCATTCTCTGGGCGCACTGACGGCTGCCCGCATGGCTTTGCGCATCCCATCCCGCGTGGCAAACCTGATCCTTTCTGCACCGGCAAGCGGACTGGGGCTGCCGCCCAACAGCCCCTTTCCGCCGGCATTGCAGGGCCGGATTGACGATATAACCCGCCTGGGACCGGCAGGAATGGCCGCTCAACGCGCCCGACGCACCCTGTCCCCGCAGGCAACAGCACAACAGATTGCCGGAGCAGTGGCCGCAATGGGCCGGGTATCAGTGGCAGGATACACACAGGCGGTGCATCTTCTGGCAACCGGGAACCTGATACAGGATCTGCGGGGACTACAACGACCAGTCTACATCATGACCGGCCGCGAGGATGTGATCGTGCCCATGCGTGCAATACAAGAAATCACCACTGCCGTGCCGGGCTGTATCCTGCGGATCATGGAACAGGCGGGACATGCGTCTTATTACGAATATCCCGAAACCTTTAACAAGGTTCTGGAGGAATTCTGCAAATCCCCTCCCGCCTGAAGCAGGAGATTACGACAGATATCCCATCGCGCGTGAAATATCGCGTACCGTACGTTCCACTGCGGCGCATATCCGGGTTTCAAATTCTTCCCGTGAATAGGTATCAAGCGGGCAGGTCGCATTAATCGCAGCCTCCACCTTACCTGCCCGATTACGGATCGGCACGGCAATCGTCGCGACATCCGGTTCAAAATATCCCCAACTGACAAGGCTGGGGCGATTACGATCCAACTCCAACTGACTCACCAGTTCGCCAAGCGTCCCGACCGTGGACGGGGTGTAGTGGTGAAAAGCATGTTTTTCATATTCCATGACGACTTCAGCCATGGGCAGATGTGCAAGGATCGCCCGCCCCGTCACGGTGGCATAGGCAGGAAAGCGCGTGCCGACAGTAATGCCACTGATCAGTCGCGTATTTCCCGCACAGCGCGCCAGATACACGATATCCTTGCCTTCACGGACGACAAGGTGGGTGGAACACCGCGTCTCGTCACGCAGCCGTTCCAGAAATGGCGTCGCGATATCCACCAGATCCCGACCGGCCAGCAGGCTATATCCCAATGACAGCACCTTGGTCCCAAGGCGATATGTCCTGCCGCTGCCGACACGCTCCAGATAACCCAACATGTCCAGTGTGTAGGTCAGGCGAAAGGCGGTGGCGCGCGACAGGCCTGTCATACGCACCATCTCGGCAATTGACAGTTCCTGTCGTTCCGCCCCGAAACATTCAAGAAGCGCCAGCCCACGCACAAGGCCAGGGACAATATAGCGGTCATCAACGACCGCGCCATCGACGGCACACTCAGGCGACGAAAGATCGGTGGGCATAACCATATACCGATCCTAGGCCGTGATGAAATTTT
Organism: Novacetimonas hansenii; assembly: GCF_014843995.1. Taxonomy (NCBI): domain Bacteria; kingdom Pseudomonadati; phylum Pseudomonadota; class Alphaproteobacteria; order Acetobacterales; family Acetobacteraceae; genus Novacetimonas; species Novacetimonas hansenii. The sequence continues at coordinate 2,466,473 of NZ_CP062147.1, forward strand.
TTACCAGTCCCACTTTTCCGGGATTAAACACCCAAAATCCCCTTACCCATGTCCTGCAATATATTGCGGCTTTCGTCCTGCCGGGGATTATGATTCAAAAACCCGCATGATCGCTTCATACTGATCGACATGCCCATATTCCCGGCCTGCACGTATTTCTAAACCGCGATGCCCTGTTACGACGCGACACGCTCCATGGCTGTGGAATATACGAAATCGTCCGCGTCCACCCCGCCAATCACAACCCACGCCACTGCCGTCACATCCCCGTCATTGCGGAAATAATGTGCCTGCCCCATTGGCGCCAGCACGAGGTCATGCCGTCCCAGGCGTCGTTCCACACCACCCGCCGCCGACTGCCAGCCCACGACAAGCGCCCCTGCGATCACAAGCATGGCCTCTTCTACTGGCCGCGTAATTGCCATGATCGCACATCCGGGGGGAATGATGAACAATTCCTTGCGCACCGCTGTGGCTGGTGCGCCCCCCACGCCGACATACACCCGGCGTTCAAAACCTGCGGCCTCCGTGATCTGATGGCTGTCAGCGAAACGTACCAGATACGGTGCAATCAGGGTGTGCAGCGGACTGTCGGTCAGCGTTCCCTCCCGCACCGTACATCCCGGTCGCGCGCCAAATGCGCGGGCCACCGTACCCTCGACCTGTGCCGGATGGAAAACGTTATGTGGCGGCAGGGGACGCCCGGAATCAACGGTCACGGACATCAGCACCTTCTGCGCACCATCATTACGAAACCCATGTGGAACATCGCGCAGATTCTGGACCATATCCAAAGGCCCCAAAGTCGCCTCGATGACGGAGCCATCTTTTTCCCATCCCACCGTCAACTCCCCCTCCAGCACAAGAAAAGATTCCTCGATTTCGTGCGAATGTCCAGCCGCATAGGTACCGGTCTCCTCCTCCAGCAGGCTGAGGGTGAAATGCGTGGGAGGAAGGGTCGTCCTGTCTGAAACTTTAGGGGATCCCCCTCCCCCGATATAGCGCATCTGCCCGCGCGCCAGTTCGGCATAACCAATATTGGCCGGAAAAGCTTCCCAATCAAAAACCTTATCGGCAAAACGCCCGATATGCTGATCCAGACTGATCTGCATATGCGCGCATGTGTCGGCGGCATCTGTCATTAACCTGATATCCTGTAAAAAAGGTCGGGACAGGGTCACGGCAATGGCATCACATAACCAGATGCCGGGTCTCCCGAGCCATTACGAAACTTATGCCGCTGACCATCAGGCCAACAGCGGCGAAAAGCATGAACACCCCGGCAATGGAACCGTGGCTCATGCCCAGTCCCACCGCACCGGGCGCAATCATGGACGCAAACCTCAGAACGGCGGCATTAAACCCGGTAAACGCACCCCGCGCCTGCGCGGGACAGAGTTCGGGGGTATAGAGATAAACAGCCAGCATAAGGACAGCGACAAAGAAACTGGTGATAAGGGTCATGAAAAACACCCACCCAGCGGTCATCGCGCTGCCCATGAGTGCCAGGGCAACAAGTGGCAATGCCGCACAGAGGAAGCCCCCCATTACGATCTTACGGCGTCCAATGGCGTCGATGGCCAAACTGCACGCGATCGTGCCGATAAAGATGATGACACTGCGAATGATGCTATAATCCAGTGCATCGGACACAGGCAGTCTGAATTGACGTGTGTAGATGATGGGCAACCACGTCGCGAGCCCATAATTAAGGAACCCCAGCGCGAACCATAACGGAACGGTCAGCAGCAGCAGGCGCAGGCTATCGCGCGGCAGGAATAAGGACACGCGCCGGCGACCGGCAGTCCCACCATGGACCGATACAGGCAACGGGCCAGGGCCCTGCGGCTTGCCCGTCTCAAGACCACGGACCAGATCAAGGGCATAACGCGCCTGCCCGCGCGCGCATAACCAGCGCGGCGATTCCGGCAGGCGCACGACAAACGGCAGTAGCAGCACACCAGCCACACCAGAAAGCCAGAATATCGACTGCCAGCCGAAAGCCGACAGGAATATACGGCAGATAATCGCGGCCAGCACATTGCCAACCGCAAAAATGCTTTCATAAAGCAGGACAAACCTGCCCCGTCCGGCCTGACGGGAGATCTCTGTTATATAGGTCGCGGCAATCGGCACATGCCCGCCCAGTCCCAGCCCCTGTATGAACCGCAGGGCCTCGAACTGCGCTGCGGACTGCACCAGCGCGGAGAGGAGTGTGGCCACCGCGAATATAAACACAGCAACCGAAAGTGCGCGAATACGACCGTAACGTTCTGAAAAAAAACCGAATACCACAGACCCGATCATCTGCCCCAGAAAACCGATAGAGAACACCATCCCCACCTGCACTGGTGAAAGATGCCACAGGGGCGCCATTACCGGCATGACGAAGGCAATCGAGAATATATCGAAGGAATCAAGGAAAGTTGCCATTCCAACGACCAGACGCACCCGATGCCGCCAACCGTCCGAAGATGGGCTTTCGAGGCGGGCAATACATTCGGCAACACTCCCGTCATCAGCATTCATTATTATGGACACCCGATTGCCTTATCCATGGTTTTTACAACATGCCCGTGCTGCCCCCCTGCGGCAGGCAGCACGGAGTGCGCATCAGAACGAGGAACTGAATGTAAACAATGCGGCAAAGCCGGGATTGATGTAATAGGTCGGGGCACTGATCTTTGCACTGGGCGTAAAGGTGTAGATGCCGGTCCTGTACATGCTGTTGGTCAGGTTCTGAAGGTTAACCTGAAGTTGCGGCACCTTAAGGAACGCAAGCTTTGGGAAGCGATAGCCAAGGGTGATGTTATCGGTGATATAACCCGGGATACTTTCATCATCCATGAATGTTGAATATTGCCTTCCGGTGTAACGCAGGTTCAGGTTCCCGAAAATCCTTCCATCATCGTAATCTATCCCCAGAGCCCCCTGATAGTGCGGCGATCCGATCGCCGTTTTTCCTTTTGTATTGAGGACGGTCGTGCCATACGCCAGATTATTGTCCATCCGGGCATAAAGATATTCAAAAGACACATAGGGACGGAAATGATGGAAAGGTGCCATCCCGATCTGCACATCGACCCCGCGGGACGTCTGACCACCCGCGTTCACATTTTCAGAAACAAGGGTATCATTCTGCCAGACCGGAAGGGCAAGCTGCCGGTTGGTAAAGTTGTAATTGAAGAATGAGACATCCGCCGCAAAAATATGGTTCTGATAGCGATATCCAAGTTCTTCTTCGATGCTATATTCCGACTTCTGGGAGCTTATGCCGGTGCTGAGGGTACCACTGGTGAGATTATAAAGATTATACATATTGGAATCAGAGGGAACATGGAAATTTGTCGAACCGGCAACATAGATCTGCTGATGTGAATCAATGTTGTAATGCGCTGAAAAATATGGGGTTGGAACCTGATACAGGACATGTTTGCGCTGGTTTCCCTGCTCAAGGTAATTATATCCATCCCGGTTCAGGTACGTATACTTGAATCCGGCGCTCAGCGTGAGCCTGTCCTTCAGGAGCTTCAGCGTATCACCAATGAACATCATGTAAGTCTGTGAATAGGTCATGGTGTTTCGCGTATATAAGCGCTGACCTCCGGTCGTATTCAGATAATAGCTGTTGCCCCACATATTCGCAGGCACGCCGGTTGTCTGATCCATCCGCGTGACGCTTCCCAATGAATGGTTGGACATCCATTCATACCAGAACCCTGCGGACAGGGTATTATGGCCCTGCTTCCATGTGAATTTTGTCACGCTTCCGGGACGGAACATCTGCGACACCTGCGCGGTGGACGCAACACCTGTCGTAGCATCCTGGCTAAAACCGCTGGTGGCCTTATTGATAAAGACTTTCTGTGTCCCGGAATAAACCGGATTGTTAAGGTTGAGGTTAACCGCACCATCGACAGGACCCCAGCCATAAAAGAAATATGGGGTTTCATCGATACGGAAATGCCCTGCAGTATCAATGTTCCAGACACTCGGCGCACTGACGATCACGTCATTATACGGCAGCAGATGCTGTTTATAATATGAGGTACTCCCCGGAGTGTAGGTGGAGCTATAGTTGGCACTGGCCCCCAATTTGTCAAACTGCGCCTTGGTGGGAAACAGAAGGTTCTGGATAACCTGGTTATCATAGGCGACGGCAAGTGCGATCCGGCTGTTATTATGAAAATCCTTCACAAGCTTGAAATCAAGGTGCTGGCGTTCATTGTCACCTGAACCACGCCATGAATCCGAATCTGTGTGGGAAAAGGACAACCATGCACGGACACCTGTCCTGCCGATATCGCCGGATTCAAGGCGAATGAACTCCCGGTTGGTTTTGTAGGTGCCATAGGCGAAATCAACATAGCCCCCGCGATGATGCGAAGGATCAATCATGAAAATCTGCGACATCCCCCCCGAAGCAGACATCGTGGGTGTGTCATAATTTGCCGAACCGGGCTGCGTTACAAGACTTTGCAGATTTTCTGCATCTGCGACCTCGTTCCCGAACATCAGGTTCGTGGCGGAGTTGTTTCGTGGCATGCCCTCGAAAAGCCAGCCGATTTCACTACTATCAAGTCCACGTATGCGGATCTGCGACATTGACAACCCATAAGGGTCGGCACTGACAACATTGGCCCCAGGGTTCATCGACATCAACGTAATCGGATTCTGTGTGGGGGCCTGCTTGGAGATATAATCGCGCGAAATGGTCTGGACCGAACGGGCCTCATGCTGGCGCGTCATCAATCCGCCCCCCAATGCAGTCCCGGTGACGCCATTACTGGACCGTATGGTACTGCGTACGACACGGATATGTTCCATCTGCCCGGATGGGGCCGTGGTCTTTTCCGTCGTGGCCGCAGATTTTTCATGCGATGGCGCCGCCGAATCCGTAGGGGTCTTGCGCTTCTCCGCGGCCTGCATTTCCGAAGGCATATTAGATAAAAGTGCCGCAAGCGCACACGCGGTTGTCATGCTGACCAGAGGAATTCGACACCTCTCCTGACGGGAAAAATTACGCATTTGTATCATCCTCGCAATGATCAACTAAATAACGGACAGAGAGAACGAAGACGCAAACTGAAAGCCAAAAAAGACAGCAGGAACCATCCTTATGGAAATCGGCGCTTACGGAACTCAAAACAATTGCATTGGCTGCAAACTTGTTCATATATGAACATGTGCTTCAAATATGTTATGTATTCGCTACTTTGCTTGTCAATTATATTTCTTTACCAAAACATATTAATCCAAGCTGTGCAGCATAAGCGCAACATGAACAGATGCATGGCGATACGCCGCCATCTGTCCATATATGAACAGATCTTTCTTTTATATTTATGGTTTTATTTTATATAATGAGGACATACGCAATAATCATGTGTATTTTCAAAAAGAAGCCGGCACAGATCCTGTCATGGGAAACATGACCTGGACTTTCTCACGCAGATATTGCGTCACAATATCCTGCGCCTGCATGAAATGCGCATATTCCTGTGTGGCAAAACTGACGGATGCAACCGTGTGATTTTCATCATTCCGTAACGGAACGCCAATCGCAAAAATATTTTCCAGGTTCTCGCCCCGACAGAATGCAACATCGTCACGCTGCACCGCCTTGATTTCCTGCATCAGGTTTCGCGTGGATACGATACTCCTGTCGGTACGGGGGGTCAGGTCGATCATCCGTGCAATTGTGTTCAGCTTACGGCTTTCCAATCCCGCCAGCAGGGCCTTTCCCAAAGCCGTAGTATGAAGATAGGTCTGATCTCCCACCGTTGCATCTGCCGTTGTAAAACGTGTTGCAGTGGTCGCGACATAGATCACGCTGTTCCCACGCATCACCCCGACATAGCCATCCATCCCGACATGCTGCGCAAACTGTGTCAGTTTGCCAATCATGCCTTTGTCAAGGAATGCGCAGGCAGGTGGCAGTGACCCCGCCGCGTTGAAGATACGGGCACTGACACGATATTTCGTAGTCACCGGATCCTGTTCAACGTAATTACGTTCACGCAGGCTCACCAGCAGGCGATGGACAATACTCGGGGCGAGGCCAAGTTCACGCGACAGTTCGCGCACCCCCTTGTCCATATGACTTGCCCGCAGCACATCAATCAGGGACAGAGCATTGGAAAGGGACTGGTTTCCTTCCACTTTCAATTCATCATGTCGCTGCGGGCCTGTCATTGGCATAATCCCTGCAAGAATGAACCATCAGGCTGTCAGACCCGAGAGAGCATTTCAACGGGAAAGATGCCACCTGCTATGATGCTTTGCGTGACGGAAGCGCAAGCGTCAACGCAATGCAACCGGCAATCGCATAAGGCACACCGTAGAATACAACGGGTCCCATCCCCACGCCCAGATGTTTCATGACCTGCTGAAACACTGGCCCGGATACCGATGCCGTTCCATAGTAGATACATAACAGGATACCCGTTGCGGTCGGCGCAGCGAATGCCGCCACATGACGCTGTATGATGGCGCAGGCATTCACATAGATCCCCCCCACCCCAATACCAAAAATAATGGCCAGAAACGTTGTGGAGATAGCATGGAATGGCAACATGAAAAGCAGTGTTCCCGCAATCATCTTGGTAAATGCGGAAGCGACGATAACCCGTTTCTGCCCAACGATATCCGCAACCAGACCCAGCGGCGCCCCGCCAAGGATGCTGCCGATGCTAAAAAAACTGAACAGCATCGCGGCACGGGCCAGCGAGAGGGAATTATAGGTGCGTTCGAAATTCACCAGCATGGTAATCACCGAATAGGTTCCCATGCCACTGATTGCGATGATTGCGTATAGGCGTGGCATCTGCCCGGACATCGCACAGGCGAAGCGTTCCCTAACCGTGGCCGTACTCTGGTTCAAAGCCACGAAAGTCATCTGTCGCAGGGCAAATTTCAGGATGACCCCGAACACCAGCCCGCCACCACCCAGCAGATAGAAAATGGCCCGCCAGTCCCCGAACCCATGCTGTACCGCACCGATCAACGGTGCGCCCACAATGCCCGACAGACCATAAATGGTCGTGGACAGACCAATGAACATGCCCTTGCGCCGTTCCGACAGGCTGGAGAGGAATGACAGCAGGCAGACACTGAAGACCGCTTCGCCAAGTCCCGTTACACACCGCGCCACCAGCAGGTCCGGCGCGGAGATCCCGATGGCCGTATACCCCGTTGCCAGCGAAAACAGGATAATGCTGCCAACAAAGCAGGTCGGTATCCCCAGATAGCTGACGACCAGTCCCGCAGGCAGTACGAACAGCGAGATACCAAGCGTGAAGATTGATGAAAGCGTTGCCGCCGTGACAGGTTGCAAGCCATAGGCACGGCTGATTTCCACCAGTTCAACGGGTATCGCCATCCGGTCCCACGCATACAGGATATACACAAGACACAGTACGATCAGTGGCACCAAGGCGTAGGATGTCGCTGTGGGCGATGTCCCTGTGGACCGCCCTGCCATATCTTCCAGCGATTGTCCCGGCACTTCGGAGCGGGTCTCTACATAACCTGACATGGCTTTTCTACCTTGATCTCACCCCTGCGGATGGCCTGCTCCACAAAACGTCCCGTTTCCGTCGGTGACGCCAGCATCCACAGATCATATATATCCAAACTCGTATCGATATCGAATCCAAATCCCGGAAAATCCATCACTGTGTGGGACAGGCCATGGCTACACGCGAGCTGCCTGTGCCGATGCAGACTGTGCATGCCGAAATGAGGCACCATGACGTCTGGACCGCGTAACAACAGTCCATTTGTACCAATCCCGTCCCGCGCGGCCAGGATGGCAACCTGCATCGCACTGGCCGCAGACAGCACGGCCTGCACCTCACCTGATGTCAGCAGGGGAATATCGGCAGGCAGGATCAGCGCGGCATCCCCCCCCTGTTCCGCAATACGGCATGCGGCCTGCCGGGCAACCCGGTTGTAATCAGTGGGCGTGGGTTCAGCCATGATTTCGACCCCGTACCGACGCCCGATGCGGGTGATTTCCGCATCTGGTGTCGGTACCATGATCCCCTCAAGCCCTGGCGCGTGCAGCAGGGCTGTCAGCACATCTTCGAACATGATCAGGGCCAGTTGCCGACGCATCCTGTCGGACATCACCGGGGCAAGCCGGCTTTTTGAAAAATGTGTGTCCTTGATTGGCACTATGGCCCATATCCCCGTCATGTCACCCGTTCCTGTCCATGGCCTGCGCCAGTTGGCACACATGCCGGGCCAGCGCCACACGATCCTCCAGCGTGGTCATCAGCGTTTGCGCCGTTACACAGGGCACATCAATGTCATGACGCAATGCCGCATCCGTTTCATCAAGTACGAACAGATCGACAAAATCAGCATAATGCCGCGCGACAGATGCTGCACTGACCTCCAGCCCCAGTTCAGCCATCAATTTCGCGGTCGGTCCCTTCACCGCCTTTCCGGCAATCACGGGGGATACAGCAATGACCGGTGCGGGCGATTGTCGCAATGCGTCACGCAGGCCAGGCACGGCAAGGATCGGATCAATGCTCAGAAAAGGATTGGAGGGACACAGGATGATCCCCGCCAGCGCCGGATCAGACAGACGTGACAGGATCTCCGGGTGGGGCTGGACCGCGCCGATGCTTTCGAAGGCAATCCCCGTCGCAACCGGGATGCAGCGTTCACGCACGAAATAGGTCTGGAAATCCAACCGTCCTTCGCTGGTATCAACAAAAGTTCGCAGGGGGGCATCACTGGCGGGCAGCAAGGTGCAACCTACGCCCATCCGGCGCGTGATGTCGGCCATGATCGCCGACAATCCCTCCCCACGGTGCAGGCGGCGGGTCCGCTCCACATGCAGCGCCAGATCCCCATCCCCCAGCAGAAACCAGGCATCATCGCCGATCTGGCGCAGGACCTGCATGAAGGTCCATGTCTCATCACGACGCCCCCATCCCTGCACAGGATTTGCAACGCCGGACAATGTGTAAAGCAGGGTATCAAAGTCAGGGCAGATATAAAGCCCGAGATGTTCAAAGTCATCGCCAATATTGGCAATGATACACAGATCCTCCGGTGGCAGGGCATGATATAGCCCAAGTGCGAGCTTGGCGCCCCCGACACCGCCTGAAATTGCCAGGAACCTGCGTCCTGCAACATGGTCATATGTCATCGGAACCGATCCTCCGCAAGCGGACGCACAAGTGCGCGGGCATTGCATTCCGGCGCGTCCCATGCATATCCGCGGATCAGCACAGCCGGTTGCCGCTGTGCCGCCTGCCCCATCAGCAGGGATGCCGCGGCGGCGATTTCATCGCCCAGTCCCACGACGGTGCTGTGCAGGACACGACCATTCATATCGCATTCCCCGCGAAGGTCCTGCACGGCAGGAAACCCTGCCGCCCCCAGGCACACCCCGACGGTACCCTGTCGCCATGGGCGACCGAAACTGTCATTGACCAGCACCGCGATACGACACCCGGTGCGGGCATACAGGGCATCCGCTACCCTGCGTGCACTTTCATCAGGGTCAACAGGCAGCAGCAAGGCGCATGCCTGCCCATCAGGGCTGCTGACATTGGACTGGTCTATGCCTGCATTCGCCATGACAAATCCCAATCGATGCTCAAGGATCAGCAATCCCGGCAGCGCCCGCACGACACGCGCCGATTCCGCAAGCGCAAGAGTGACAAGCCGCGGATCTTTCTTGACGCGGTGCGCCAGGTCGCGGGCTTCGGGCGTGACAGTCACCTCATCAAGGAGGACAACGCGACCTTCCGCCTTAGAGACGATTTTCTGGGCCAACACGATGATATCACCATGCTGCAACACCTGCCCCATCTGATCCAGCGCATCCATGACAATCCGCGCCAGGTCATCCCCTTTGCGCACGTCGGGAATGCCAGGCAGGGCAATGGCGGTGTACTGTGCGGTATTCATGCCGCCCCGAACCGTCGCCGCAGGCGCGGAAGGATCTCTTTCGCATACAGCGACAGGAAACGCTGCTGGTCCGGGCCAGGAGCATGAAACACCAGATGGTTGAAACCACGCCTGATGTAAGCTGCAACCTGTTCCACATGTTCCTCTGGATCGGCAGAAACCTGCCATCGAGCGGCCGCGCGCTCCAGCGGGAGCGCGCGGGCCAGTTCCTCCATTTCCATAGGGTCGGCCACCGAATGCTTTTCCTCCGCGGACAGAGCCAGCGCTGCCCAATGGCGCGTGGCCTCCCGCGCGGCCTTGATGTCCGTATCGAATGACACCTTCATCTCGATCATCCGGCCATAACCACTGGTCGCGCCCTCCCGCCGTGACAGGCCCTGTTCAATATTTGGAATGATCTTTTCATCATAAAATGCGGGTTCCTTTCCGCTGGTACAGATGAACCCGTCCCCCATATACCCGGCATAACGCGCGACAAGCGGGCCGCCCGCTGCGACATAGACAGGGGGCGCGACATCTGGCCGGTCATACAGGGTGGCGTTCCGGGTATGATAATACTGCCCGTCAAAAGTGACCCGTTCCTGCGTCCACAAGGCACGCATAAGATCGACGGCCTCACGCAGGCGGGCAAAACGTTCGCGGAATTCCGGCCATGCAATACCTGTCGCCGGGACCTCGTTCAGGGATTCACCCGTTCCGACCCCGACGATGAAGCGGTCGGGAAACATGACCCCCAACGTCGCGAACGCCTGCGCCACCATAGCCGGGTGATAGCGGAATGTAGGGGTCAGAACACTGGTGCCCAGCACGATCCTGTCGGTGCGGGCCGCAACCGCGCCAAGCCATGATAGCGAAAATGGCGCATGCCCGTCCGTATGCTTCCACGGCTGGAAATGATCGCTGATGAAAACGGAATCAAACCCCGCCTCCTCCGCCGCGCAGGCAAGTGCCAGCAGTTGTGTGGGCGAAAACTGTTCTGCCGAAGCCTTGTAACCAAACCTGAGCATTATACCCCCATCCCGATCGGGATAACGTTTGCTTGCTAGAAATGATCCCTACGTTTTTTCCACGGTGTCTGCACCCTGGCCTCCAGTGGGCGCGCCTGCATGCTGCAGGCCCGGCGTTCTTCGTGTACCGCCTGATACAATGTCGTACGCTGCTGGGGCAGGCGCCCCGATGCCATGATTACGTCTTCCATCTGCGCCGGGCTGAACTCCTGCCCATGCACGGCGCCAGCAGCACGCGAGATGCTCTCATCCATCAATGTCCCGCCCAGGTCATTCGCCCCGCACGATAACAACCGCCCGATCCCCGGCGCGCCAAGCTTGACCCATGATGCCTGGATATTGGGGATTGAGAAATTCAGCACCAGCCGCGCGACCGCATGCATCAGGACCACTTCGCGCCAGGTCGGCCCGATGCGCGATTCACCGCGCAGGAACATCGGGGCCTCCATATGTACGAAAGGAAGGCAGACGAACTCGGTAAATCCCCCCGTCCTGCCTTGCAGGTCACGCAGGTGCAGCAGGTGCGCGGCCCAACTGTGGGGGGATTCGATATGGCCGAACATGATCGTGGATGTGGTGCGCAGCCCGACCGCATGCGCGGCCTCCACCACCTGCAGCCATCCGCGCGTTCCCAGCTTACCGGGGGCAAGGCGCTCACGCACCCCATCGTCAAGGATCTCGGCCGCTGTCCCTGGCAAGGACCCCAGGCCAGCTTCCTGAAGGCGTTCGAGATATGTTGTCAGCGATACACCGGCCAGCCGGGCGCCATGCGCGATCTCCAGCGGGGAAAATGCATGGACATGCAATCCGGGTGCTGCCTGCCGGACCGTACGCAACAACTGCATATAGGTCTGATGTGTGTAATCAGGGCTGATCCCGCCCTGCATGCATACCTCCGTTGCCCCGCGTTCCCATGCCTCACGCGCGCGTCGTGCAACTTCTTCCAACGCAAGATCATAAGGCGCACCGCGCAGATGTTCATGTGTCTTCCCCTTTGAAAACGCACAAAAACGGCAGGAAAGCCCACATACATTGGTATAATTGATGTTACGGGTCACGACATAGCGCACAACATCACCACAGGTCGTACGCCGCAGGTCATCGGCCGCGATGCGTACGGCCTCGACCTCATCCCCACGGGCCTGGAACAGGCGCACGATCTCCGCACGACCCAACCTGTCACCATGCATCGCACGCCCAAGGATGAACTGCAGGTCACGCCCGACATTGTTCCCGCCCATGGCGGGCGCGGGCAGACCGACATCCAGGCCGGGGCTCCAGCCATCCGTCCGCGCGAAACCTTCCGCATCCATGTTGCGCCGTACCATCGCATGCAGCGCCGGATCGACCCACCGTTCCAGATCCTGCGCATACCGGGGATAAATCGGCAGGCGCTGCGCCAGTTCCAGCCCGTATTCACGGCAGGCACGGGCCAGTTGCGCTACCTGTGGCCATGGTGCCTCGGGATTGACATGATCCGCCGTCACGGGTGAAATGCCGCCCCAGTCAGAAATGCCACTTTCGAGGATACGGGGAAACACGGCATAGGACAGATTGGGGGGCACCTGTATGCTCACCTCATCATCCATGATACGCCGCGCCATGGCTGCGGTCCACAACAGGTCGTCAAGATCCGGCTCTGCGCACCCATGCATACGCGTCTCAGCCTTGGCACGGAAATTCTGGACGATGATTTCCTGAATATGGCCGTATTTACGGTGAAGATCACGCAAGGTAAGAAGTGCGTCGATACGTTCGAGGCGTGTCTCCCCGATCCCGATCAGTATCCCGCTGGTAAAGGGAATAGCCTGTTCCCCCGCCTCGGCGATCATGGCAAGACGGATTTCGGGGCGTTTGTCCGGCGCCCCGAAATGCGGTCCCCCACGTTCACACAACCGCGTCGCCGTACTTTCCAGCATGATCCCTTGCGAGATACTGACCGCACGCAGGCGCTGCATTTCTTCTTTGGATAATATTCCCGCATTTACATGCGGCATCAGCCCTGTCTGCCGCATGATGGCGTCACAGACATGCACCAGATAATCAACCGTGGAGTCAAACCCCATCCGCGCCAGCGCCTCGCGTGCGACGTGATACCGGCTTTCCGGTCGATCCCCCAGCGTCAACAGGGCCTCGTGACAGCCGGCATCCCGCCCGGCCCCTGCGATCGCCAATACCTCCTCGACCGAGAGATACGGCGCGGGCACATCCACCGGGCGCGCGGCGAAAGTGCAATATCCGCACTGATCGCGGCATAGTCGTGTCAGTGGAATAAAAACCTTGCGCGAATAAGTCACGACACGACCGGACAGCGATCGCGCACGGGCGAATGCCCCTGCATGCAAGGACTGTGCCGACATGCCCTGTACTTCACGCAGGAGGGCTTGCGCCTGTGCATGATGTTCCGGGGCGTATTGCGTCGTTTCAAATATGGCCATCACATTGCCCCACGATACACACCTGTTGCGATACATCCGTAACGAAAGCAGGATACCAACCAGAACCAGAAACAAAATGTTCTATATAACGGAACAAAAAACGCGATTTTGTTATTTTCGTGAAATAACTTAAACAATGAATTGACAAGAAAGCAAGTCTCAATTCATCATCGAAACGTGTTCAAGGAAACATATTGTTTATTCCGCTCAGCGGAACAGATTTATTCTTGTGAACCCTGATATCGGGAACGCACGCATGCCTGACACTTATGCCACGGGATTAAGATGCCTGCGATGTGGCACACCCTACCCCCTGCGCGACAGCCTCGACGGATGCACCCGTTGCACGGGGAGCCTGGCGGCCGGCCTGGAAGTTACATATGATCCGGCCCTGACGGCGCCACGTCCGTGTACACCACAGGGACGCGGCCTGTGGCGATATGGCCCCATGCTGCCGGTCGCGGCGCAACAGGCCGTTACCCTTGGCGAAGGGGGAACGCCACTGCTTGCGCTGGACAGGACAGCAGAAGCACTTGGGCTTGCGACATTGCTGCTCAAGGATGAAACGCGCAATCCAACCGGATCGTTCAAGGACCGGCTGGCCTGCGTGGGGGTATCCTATGCCAGGGCATCGGGCAGATCCGTTATCGTCTCAAGCTCCTCGGGCAATGCTGGGGCATCCGCTGCCGCCTACGCCGCCAGGGCGGGGATGCCCTGCGTGATTTTCACAACACCCGACGCACCACGCAACATGATGACACAGATGCGCGCTCTTGGCGGGATTGTCCTTGTCACTGCGCATGCCGACGACCGACTTGCCCTCCTGCGGCAGGGCGTCACGCGGATGGGCTGGTTTGCAATCTCCCCTTTCTGCATGCCGGTGACAGGCAGCAACCCCATCGCGATTGAGGGATACAAGAGCATCGCATATGAAATCGCCGAAGACATGGGCTGGGACATTCCGGAATGGGTTGTACTCCCTGTCTGTTATGGCGACGCGCTTTCGATGATCTGGCGCGGGTTCAAGGAAATGCTTGAAATGGGGTGGACCCGGCGCTTGCCACGCATGGTCGCGGCGGAAAGCTCTGGCTCCCTATGTCATGCCATGGAAACAGGGGCACAATATACAACCGCCACGCGCCAGAACAGAAGGTCGATCGCGACATCCATCGGGACCGACCGTGGCACGTTCCAGTCACTTCATACCTTGCGGCGAAGCCATGGGATCGCGGTCAAGGTCGAGGATTCCAGCATGCTGCAATGGCAGGACAGGATTTCACAAACAGAAGGTTCCTGGCTTGAAATTTCTTCTGCCGCTGCATTTTCCGCTGTGGAAAATCTGGTACGCGCAGGCACGATTTCCGCGCATGACCGCGTGGTCGTACTGGGCACCGCGAGTGGTATGAAAACACCCTCCTCCCCACCCATCGCCATGCTGGATTCCGCCATCCTCGACGATGCCCTTGATACGGCACGCGATGTCTATGGCGTGGATCTGGCCTCACTTCATACAGGGCATGGCGCATGACCATGCCGGACACCCAGAATTCAGTCAGGGAATATCATGCCCACTCCGAAACTTTCCGTTGATATAGGCGGGACTTTTACCGACCTTGTATTAAGCGTGGGGGACAGGGTCCACACGCGCAAGGTACTGACAACCCCCGCAATGCCCGATGATGCGTTCCTCCAGGGGATGGACCTGATCCTGCACGATGCAGATGTGGGATATAATGACTTATCCCTCATCATCCATGGCACGACGCTTGCCACCAATGCGCTGATTGAGCGCAAGGGCGCACGGTGCGCCATGCTCGTGACAGAGGGTTTTCGTGATTCTGTTGAAATGGCCTATGAAAACCGTTTCGAACAGTACGATATCCTGATGGAACGGCCACCGCCGCTGGTACCGCGTCACCTGCGCCTGCCGATCCGTGAACGGCTGGGGCCTGCGGGCCAGGTCATAACGCCACTGGACGAAGACGCCATCATTGCCGCCATTGACGTCTTTCGGCGCCACGATATCCAGAGCGTGGCAATATGTTTCCTGCATTCCTATGCCAACCTTGCCCATGAAAAACGGGCACGCGAAATTCTCCAATCCCATGCGCCCGACCTTTCCATCACGATGTCGGGACAGGTCTCGCCCGAAATCCGGGAATACGAACGCTGGTCCACCGCCTGTGCGAATGCCTATGTGCAACCGGTGATGGACACCTATCTCGGGCGCCTTGAAACCCGGCTGCATGAACGGGGCGTCACGGCGCCCCTGTTCATGGTGACCTCCTCAGGCAGCCTCGCCACATGCGCGCATGCGCGTCACTTTCCGATCCGGCTGGTGGAATCCGGGCCTGCCGGTGGGGCTGTACTGGCCGTGGCACTCGCCGCGCATTATGTCCTGCCGGAAATCGTATCATTCGACATGGGAGGGACGACGGCAAAAATCTGCCTGATTGACAATAACCAGCCCCTCTTTTCACGTTTTTTCGAGGTCGCGCGCCATTACCGCCACCTGAAGGGAAGCGGGCTTCCCATCCGCATTCCTGTCATAGACATGGTGGAAATCGGGGCAGGCGGCGGTTCCGTCGCGACAGTGGACGCGATGAAACGTATCCAGGTCGGGCCGCAAAGCATGGGATCAACCCCAGGTCCGGCCTGTTATGGTCGCGGTGGGACATGCGGGACGGTCACGGACGCCAACGTGGTCTGTGGACGCATTCGTGCCGAAACCTTCGCCGGGGGCAGCATGAAGCTCGATACGACTGCGGCGCAATCGGCCCTTGTTGATGCCGTGGGCATGATCACGGGTCAGTCCCCCGCGGCGGCAGCCAGTTCCGTTATCGAGATTGTCGAGGAATCAATGGCCAATGCCGCGCGTGTACACGCCATGGAAAAAGGTTGTGACCTGACATCACGCACCATGATCGCGTTCGGGGGCGCCGCCCCCCTGCATGCGTCGCGGCTGGCGGAAAAACTTGGTATCCGACAGGTTATTGTCCCAACGGGCGCGGGCGTAGGATCGGCGATCGGCTTTCTGCTGACCCCGATCGCCTGTGACATCGCGCGCACCCATCTGCTGACGCTGGATGCAACCTCCGGGCTGGGTGCCCTTGAACGCCTGCATCAGGGCATGCTTGAGGAAGCGCATGCTGTCATCGGCCCGGCGATACGCGGTGATCTCAACAGGCTGGAAGCCCGTTGGGTTGCTGACATGCGCTATCACGGGCAGGGGCATGAAGTGCAGGTACACATCCCGCCCACGCGGATACGCGACCCAGATACCCTGCGCACCCTGTTCGAGGCAGCATACGCCCGGCAGTTCGGGCGGACCATCCCCAACCTTGCGGTACAGATAACGGGATGGACGTTGCGGCTGAGTGCGCCGGTTGATGCCCGGCTGCCCCCGCCATCGGGCATTCCCACCACGGGCACGGCGCAACCGGTCATGGGCAGGATCATCGCCCCCGGCACGTCACGGCAGATCGATGTCGCCATATACCAGCGCGCGGAACTGCCGGTTACGACCACCGTCAATGGCCCGGCCCTGATTGTGGAAGATGAAACGACAACTTTTGTATCCGCCTGCTTTGGCGCGACAATAAATGAACTGGGCCATATCGTCATGACAAGGATCGAGGCATGACCAGCCAGAATAAGAACACGCCCCCCCCGCCGACGGACGGCCTGGAACGTATCGGGTTACAGGTCATGTGGGACCGCCTGCTGTCGGTCGTGGAGGAACAGGCATTGATGCTGGTGCGAACAGGGTTCAGCACCTCCACCCGTGAAGCAGGCGATGTGTCCGCAGGGATTTTCGATGTGCAGGGACGCATGATCGCCCAGGCCGTGACCGGAACCCCGGGCCATGTCAATTCGATGGCACGCGCGATCCGGCATTTCATCGACTGCTTCCCCGTCGCCACAATGCGGGAGGGGGATACGTTCATTACCAACGACCCGTGGAAAGGTACCGGGCATCTTCATGACTTTACCGTTCTGACACCAATTTTCCGCGCAGCGAAAGTCGTGGCGATGGCGGCCAGCACCTGCCATGTAATCGACATTGGCGGTCGCGGCATGGGACCAGAAGGCCGCACCATTTTTGAAGAGGGCCTTTTTGTACCGATCCGTTATCTGACCCGGGGGGGAGAGGTCGACCAGACCCTGATGGACCTCATCCACTGTAACGTACGTGAACCCGAACAGGTGGTGGGCGATGTCTATTCCCTGATGGGATGCAATACAGTAGCCCAGCAGCGTTTCGTACAGATGCTTGATGAATTCCACCTTGATGACATCGAAATGCTTTCGGAACACATCATCAACACGTCGCGCCTTGCCATGCTTGATGCGATACGCGCCCTGCCCCCTGGCCGCAGCCATTACGAGATGTATTCCGACGGATATGACCTGCCCATAAGGATCCGCGCGACCCTCAGCATCGAAACCGATGGGATCTGTGTCGATTTCGCAGGGTCGTCCCCTCCGTCGCGTTTCGGTATCAACGTCCCGTTCTGCTATACGGAGGCTTATGCCAGTTTTGGCGTGAAATGCATGGTCGCCCCCAGGGTCCCGAATAATGCGGGCTCGCTGGAGGTGATACGCATCTGCGCGCCCGAAGATTCGATCCTTAACGCCCCTTATCCATTACCAGTCGCAACACGGCATATCATAGGACAGCTCCTGCCTGACGTCGTCATCGGGTGCCTGTCACAGATCCTTGGCCCGACTGCCGTACCGGCGGAAGGCACATCATGCCTGTGGAACCTGTTTGCCTCTGGCGGCGCAGGGATGGTGGATGTCGCCCCTGCAGAGCTTGCAAATGCACGGACATTCAATGTGATGTCATTCCATTCAGGCGGGACCGGCGCACGACCCGGCCGCGACGGCCTGTCCGCCACCGCATTCCCAAGCGGGGTACGCAACGTGCCGGTGGAAATCACGGAATCCATGTCACCAATCCTGATCCATTCCAAGGAATACCGGACCGATTCCGGGGGGGCGGGCGAATTCCGGGGGGGGCTGGGACAGGTCATGGAAGTCTCCAGCACCGAGCACAGCCCCTTTACCCTGAGCGCGAATTTCGACCGCGTTCTTCACCCGCCACGTGGGCGTGCGGGTGGAATGGATGGGTTGGCCGGGCGGCTGGTGCTGGGCGATTCCACGCCCCTGCGTGGCAAGGGGCGCCAGGTTATCCCGGCAGGCATGCACCTGACCATCAAGATGCCCGGCGGCGGCGGGATCGGTGATCCCACGCGACGGTGCCCCGAACGCGTGGCACACGATGTCAGGAATGGCCTGGTTTCCCCCCGATGTGCCGTCACGCTTTATGGCGTCATACTTGATGCCAATGAACAGGTTGATCTTGACGCAACATATCGCCATCGTAATGGCATGGCCAAGGCAGGAACACGAACATGACCGTACTCGTCAGTGTCGGCCTCCCGACCGGGATGGAGGGGCTGACCTTCCCCATCCCATTTTCCGACCCGTCAACGCTGCTACGGATTGCAAAACATGCCGAGGCCCTCGGCTATCATTCCGTGTGGGGCAATGACCACATGACGACCCAGAATTATGTGCGGTCAGAATTCCCCACGCCGCCACGTTTTTGGGAGCCCTTGATAACCTATGCATGGCTGGCCGCGCAGACCACGACGCTACGCTTTGGCACGGGCATCCTTGTCCTGCCGATGCGTCGTGACATTGTGGTGACAGCCAAACAGATCGCAACCCTGGACCACATGTCAGGCGGTCGGCTTGAAATCGGCGTGGGCGTCGGTGCCTACCGGGAGGAGTTCAACGCCCTGTGGCCAGATGCCAAGGTGCATCGTGGCGAGATGGTTGAAGAGGGCGTACGCGCCCTGCGCGAATTGTTTAATGAACGTGAGGCAAGCTTTCAGGGTAAATACTATCATTTTCGCGATGTCGAGTTCTTTCCCAAACCATTGCAACCCGACCTGCCGCTATATTTTGGTGGCAATTCAGTGCAGCACCTGCAACGTGTGGCGCGGTGGGGCAACGGATGGATCCCCGCCGGCATGCCTGCGGAGCAGCTTGGCAACATGGTTTCCATGCTGCGTGACTATACCGCGGCGGAAGGCCGAGACCCCGACACGATTGCCATTGCCCCGCAATTCGTCGCCTATGTCGCCAGGACGGACGAGGAAGCGATTGCAAAATACCAGCAAAGCCAGATGCACAAACACCTGATGTCGCTGCGTTCATCCACCCTGAAGGGACAGTCCGCCACAGGGATGGAGGACATCAACCTTGTCGGTAGCGTGGAGACCGTGGTGGCCAAGATGCATAGGCTGATAGCCGCCGGGGTAACCCATTTCCTTGGTCTGTATTTTGCCGCAAGTTCGCCCGACGAATTATGTGAACAGATGCAGATTTTCGCCGAACAGGTCATCCCGGAGTTATGACGGAATGAAACTCAGCCTGTCGTCCGATGGGGCGACATCTCCCGCCGACCTGACGCAACTGGCCCTTGCGGCGGATGAATGCGGCCTGGCGCGTTATTGGATGGCATCGCACCTGTTCCAGCGCGAACCCATCGTCAACAGCACCATGGCGTTGCAGCAGACGCGACGGCTGGGTATCGCGCTGATGGCAATGAGTCCCTACACCGTTCACCCGGTCTATGCCACGATGGCGGCGGCTGCGCTGGATGAATGGTTTCCCGGCCGTGTGGTCCTGTGCTTTGGCACGGGATCACCACGCGACCTTGAATCCATATCCATGCAGGCGGCCCGTCCGTTGCAGACCATGCGTGAGACCATCGAGATCGCCCGCCGGCTTCTTGATGGCGGCAACGTTACTTATACGGGCCAATGTTTCACGATCGCCGGTCGTACCCTTTCCGCCCGGCCGCACGATATTCCCATCATGGTGGCCGCGTCAGGGCCACGCATGCTTGAACTGGCCGGAGCGCAGGCCGATGGCGTACTGATCAGTGCGGGCACTTCACCACAATTCATCGCCCGTGCGCTTGATCATGTCAGGGCGGGCGAGGCACGCAGTGGACGGACGGTGTATAAATCGGCACTCGTTTACACCGCCGTCGCCCCCGATGGTGACGAAGCCCGCCAGCAGGTCCGCCGCGCTCTGGCCTTTGTCCTGCGTGGGGAACATCATCGCGAAAACCTTGCCTGCGCAGGCAGCACCCTGGACCAGAACGCATTACGCGAAGCCTATGCCGCATGCGACTGGGCACGGGTGGACGACCTGATTGACGACCGCATTATCGCCAACCATGCCGCTGCAGGCACGGCAAGGGAAGTCCGTACCGCCATCGACGCCTACAGGGATATAGGGCTTGACGAACTTGTCCTGTCATCGCTCCGCTTTCCCGACGAACTGCGGCAAATCATCGCCCCCCCTGCCCCAGCCGCCTGACCGGCCCCTTCCCGAGGATAGCTGCATGAACACCGCCCCCCTTTCCCCCACCGGGACAGCACATCGCACATGGCGTCCCGGCATGTTCTGGCAGGTTGTCATCGGCAGCGTGCTGGGCCTGGGGCTTGGGGTGATCCACCCTGCCCTTGCCATGCAGACACGTTGGGTCACGGACATTTTCCTGCGCCTGATCGTGATGGCCGTGGGGCCTTTGCTGTTCTGCATCGTGACGATGGGCATTGTGGGGGCCGGCTCCCTGCGCAACGTCGGGCGTCTTGGGGCGAAAGCCCTGCTCTATTTCGAGGGCATGACCACATTCGTGCTTCTTGGCTCGGTCGGGGTGGCCATGCTGCTCCATCCCGGCAGGGCCATTGTCTTTACCCCGACGGACGAAGACACCCGCATGGTGGCGTCTTATGCGCATAATGCCAGCCTCCTGCATGATGGTGGCATTACGGGGTTCATCGTATCACTGGTCCCACATTCGCCCGCCGACGCCTTTGCCCAGGCCAACATCTTGCAAATCCTGTTCTTTGCGATCCTGTTTGGATGCTGCCTCAGCCTGATCGGCCCGGCGGGAACGCCGCTTGTGCATCTGCTGGAGGCCCTTTCCACCCTGTTTTCACGCATGATGCGCGTTATCATCTCGCTTGCCCCGCTGGGGGTCTTTGGCGCGATGGCAACAACAACCGCACGCTATGGCATAAATGCGATCATGCACCTGGCGGCATTCGTCGGGCTGTACTATCTTGTCATCATCGTGTTCCTGACCGTGGTGCTGGGCGGCTGCCTGCGGATGGCAGGGGTCAGGCCTTTGCGTTTTGCACGCTACTTCCGCGAAGAACTGGCCATCACCTTCACGACCACCACATCTGATGCGGTGCTACCCAGTGTCATGGCAAAACTGGAACGGCTAGGTGTATCCTCACAGGTTGTCGGGATTGTGGTTCCGGCGGGATATTCCTTTAACCTTGACGCCCTGTCGATCTACCTCGGGCTTGCGGTGATCTTCCTTGCGCAGGCAACGGGAACGCACCTGAGCTTCTGGCAGATGGCCATCATGCTGACGGCGGCACTGTTTACATCCAAGGGCGCACATGGTGTGCCCGGCATCGCGATCGTAGTGCTGGCCGCAACCCTGCAGGCCATGCCCTCCATCCCGCTCGCCAGCCTGACCATGTTACTGGCGGTGGATTGGTTTATCGGGATTGCCCGTGCCGTGGGCAACCTGGCGGGGAACTGCGTCGCCCCGGTCATTATCGGTGCGTGGGAAGGCAAGCTGGACCGTGAAAAAATGGCACGCGAACTTGGATAGGCACGGGCCGGAAATGGCGGGACAAGCAAGTTAGGGCAGATCCTGTTTGGATGCGTGCATTCAAACAGGTGAAGATGCGCGTAAAAACCATAAACTGGAGCATTTTCACCGAACCGGTTTTCGATGGAAATGCTCCAGACAGCAGGCTTTTAGCCCTGCGCCCCTTCGTCCGCCCCGGACACAGGGATTACAAGTGCGGGCTTGCGCATGAATCACCCACATCATCTTTCGTGCGTCCCGGCCACACCGGATGGCATCTCATCGACATTCAAAGACCGTTCAAAAACAACCCATTGATAAGCAAAGGGAACATTCCAGACGTTATCTTATCCCTTGATAAAGCGATACCTCTCAGAACTTTTGACAGAAGCATCACAAAAACTTTTATCATCCCAGTATGTTATCAGTCCCATATTTTTCAACAGTCCCTTACATGCCTGCCTGCTATCTTTTTGGGGCATCTGCTATAATGATGCTCCATGGTTGATCGTTTGAACCTTGACCGACTGTTTGTCGCCATTCTGGAGACGGGAAGTTTTGTCGCCGCATCTGAACGCATCGGCGTCAGCAGCGGGCAGGCATCCAAGATGCTGTCCCGTCTGGAATCCGAACTGGGCGTACAACTGATACAGCGGACGACGCGCGCACTGTCCCCAACGGAAATCGGGCAGGCCTATTACGAACGGATCAAGGTCATCCTCGCACAACGCGACGACCTGGATGCTTCCATACGTAATATCTCCGGCACTCCATCAGGACGGTTGCGAATCACCGCGCCAATGTCATTTGGCAATATCCAGTTGATGCCTGCCCTGCTTGCCTTTGCGGACCGCTACTCCAGCATTCGCCTCGACGTCAGTTTTTCGGATCACCTGGCTGACCTTGTGGAGGATGGCTTTGATCTTGCCGTGCGCATCGGGCGGCTTTCCGATAGCAGTCTGATCGCACGCAGGTTATGCGACACCCGGATCGTTACCGTCGCCTCGCCCGGGTATCTTGCGATACACGGCGTCCCAACCCACCCGGACGAACTGTCACGCCATGCCTGTATCATCGATACCAATTTTCGAACGCCCAACATCTGGTCCTTCTGCAACCCGACTTCGCGTCAGCCTATGTCAGTGCCCATCTCGGGGAGGATTGCATTTTCAAACGGTGAAGCCTGCATGACTGCGGCGGAACGGGGGTTGGGCATCGCATGCCTGCCAAGCTTCATCGCTGGTCCCGGAATTTACAAAGGCACGCTGGTTACGCTTCTGCGCGATGCTGAACCACCTGCGCTTGGTGTTCACGCACTATATCCTTCAGCACGCCATCTTGCCTTAAAGGTCCGCGTACTATCAGATTTTCTTGCCGATCACTTCAAGGGCAAAGCAGAATGGGATATGCACTAACCACAAGCAACCTTCCACAAAGGCGGCTGGACATCGACAACAGCCATGCCGCACACAGCCTGCTTTCACCCGGCCTGCCAAAACCAGTGGCTTCGACAGGCCCGATGCAGGGGGGTGCAAAACGTCATTCCTGCTTTTCAAATGCGCCTGCGATACGCAACTTCACTTCATCACCGACATAGGGGACGTACGTCTTCACACCGAAATCGCTACGCTTTATTGTACCCGTTGCTTCGAATCCAGCAGTGTATTTTTTGTCCATCGGGTTGGTGCCCGCACCGATGAAATGTACCTTCAATATCTCGGGTTTCGTCACACCATGCAGGGTCAGATTGCCCTTGACCACGGCGTCGGCCTTACCAATTGACTTGACCTCTGTGGAAATGAATGTTACGGTTGGGAATTTTGCGGCATCAAACCATTGCTCCCCCTTGAGCTCCGCCGTAAGCTTATCACTTGTTGTCTGCACGGAGGCAATCGGGATCGTTACAGACAGCTTCGATTGTGCAGGGACCCTAGCATTCAGATCCAGTGTCCCGGAAACATTCGAAAACATACCATCATAATAGGTAAACCCGAAATGCAGGAGTGAAAAACCAACCTGTGTATGGCTGGGTTCGATGGTGTAGGCACCCGATTGGACCTGTGCGGGATCGGCAACAGCCTGGGCAGAGGCAAAGGTCGGGATGGCAGAAATGGATGCCACCAGCAGGACAGTGCGGGACAGACGTTGATACATGGCAAAGATCCTTAACCACAGCATGAAACCACAGCATGCAAGGCCTCAAGAGCTTACCTGCATGCCAAGCATGGTCATTGTGCCCATGTAGGGGCTATTGATCCATGAAAAGTGCGGAAGGTCATTCCATCCATACAGGAAACAATACTACACCAGCCACGCCGGAGAGAAGGGATAAGACGTCCATGGCTTCCGACGAAATGAAGGACCGCCCCCCTCTTCCCGATCCCAGCCAGAGTGGTAGATAGTAGATGTCTTGGAATAAAATTCACCCATCAAAAAAATAAAACTCTCTTTCTATATAAAGAAAAATAAAAGACTATCCATTTACAGGTATTGTAAGAACCGCACCTGGATTTTTTGTGGTTTTTGAAAGTTCCATAAGTATCTGAAGCATTGTAAAACCAAGCTTGCTAGGAAAATCCGTATCAGAAATATAATAGAATTTTTTATTGTATTTTATCTCAACAAATGATACGCGAGGGAGTTCATTGCTGACATGAATAAAAACTGTAGGTTTTGTATTGCGACCAATTGATATTATTTTTGGAAGCGTGCGCCCAGAATCAATGTCTTCTTGGGGAACATCAATCTGATATGCAATCTGCCCCAGAACCCCCAGCATTGTGCGGGTCAGAAGCCTGATCTGGCCATGTTGCGGTTTTCCTGCACCATATACCACTTCCACACGCTCATCCTTTGGACCCATTTCAAAGAAACGACGCGTAGCCTTCACAACTTCGGCCAGAAGTGGATCGTTGGTTGGTGACACCGTAAGGAATACCCGATCAAACGCAGGGGTCTTCCCCGGTATTTCCTCACTATGTTCAAGCTGAATCCCTAAAAGGCCAGCTATCTGCAAGCGACGAAGGTCATAGATAAGTTCAAAAAATTCGGGCGAACCTTTCCCGACATCTCCCCCTATGGAACCCGCGTTATTAATCAGATTAACAGACTGAACCGCCAGACGGAACAAGATGTCTATCGGCAATCCCCCCATCGCCAGGGGCAGCAGGCTACCTGGAGGAAGCGGACGCAAAAACGTCTGGGCATAAGCATCCCCTGTCACCGGCTGGAATGTAAAAGTCGGGCTTTCTTGTATCTGCGCCCCAATAGAGCCTGCAGGTCGCAGCGGATTAGAGTCTGACCCCACCCCGATGGAAATGTTGCGTTGCAATTGGTACCCAGAAATCAGTTGGGTTGTATCCAGAAATCCTGGCGTATCCGCATATCTCAAGCGTACGACATTCAAAAGCGTTTGCTGCTTGGAAGAGCCAATCAGTGCTTGGGAATAATCGAGTTGATCACGATCCAGCCTCTGGGAACCGACACCAGAACAGCTACTCAATAACAGAATGAGCGGCACCATCGTAAGTTTTTTCATAAAAATATAACTCTGTATCTCTCAATATGGTGCGTCATATCGTATTTCGAATATTCCAGGGCATTGACTGAACACTTGCCGTTACAAATGACCCGGTCATTTCATATCATATAACATGTGCTTCTCTTAATTTATATCAGAATTAGACTTCATCTCTCAACGAGCATAACCAGACCTGTCATCATTGCAGGCATATTCATTGAGGATGCAGGTCAGAGCCTCAGTCTCAAGTTACAAAAAAGCAACATATCATTGATGATGGATCTCATCACATATTGGCCTACATAAAATTACAGCCGGGTTTATTAACCTATCACCTGACTTATCTTGATATGTCGCATTCTGCGCCCCATATCGCGACAGTCGGTAAAGCACTGGATGAAATTTTTTGTAACTTCGATGCGAGGGAGATCAGGCCCGTTCAACCGGAACTGCATTTTCCCACCAAAGCCATAGCGGACAAAAACATGCCAAGGGATGATATAACATGCCACCGTCATGCATTGCACTGGATGCACGATATATCCCCACAAATGCCATCGCCGGGCCTCATATGGCACTCCACCTCACTCAATGGAAAGATTTTCCAAAGGGAATATGTTATTATAAGATCGTATGTTAACTGACCGATGCTGGTACGCGTATCCTGTGGGGAGAAATTTAAACCATCAGATAGGATTGTGAGTTTATCGTAATTCTCCATAAGGTGTCTCTGTAACTATGAGAAAAATGTTTTTTGCCCTTGTTCCAGCGTTGACAATGATTGGTCACGCATATGCGACCGATGTGAAACTGCCCGATGGCACCCCGGCCAGCGTGACAACCCAATCGCCCTGCACCAGTGATAGCTATAAGGAATACGGAACATGTATTTCCGCCATCCTGAGCATTCCGTCCAACCGCGGGGGGGACGTGGATATCCGCGCGATTGAAACATTGCTGCCGAAAGATATCCAAAAGGCTGCCATCATAAGCGGTATTACCGCCACATCATCTATGCCTATGACGGTGTCTTTGAAGCATTATGATGACAAAAACATTACATGGCCTGCAACAGATACACCACTCGACCATATTATCATTCCCAATAATGGAACATATCAGGTTGTTCTCACAACAAATGATGCCGGGAAGACATGGGGCATAAGGGTTATTATCGAACAGTCCGGGTCAATAGATCAGTAATGAAAATCTGCCACAGATTTTCACAGGAAAACCAACGATTACTGAACATTGACTCTAACAACCCTGACCTTTCTCGGGTTTGCTTAAACGTAAGCCCGATACAAGGACACACGAAAACATCGTGCCATGCCCCAAAGCCAGTGGTGGCCCGAGTGACGGTTCAAGCCTCCATAATGCCCGGCCTTGCCTGTTCCGAGCAGGTTGCAAGATTTTATCCAAGGTTGAATGCCTTGAAAATAGGCAGCCGACAGCAAACTTCCGGTTTATTTTTACGTAAACCAAAGACTATTTATCATGTTTTTTCGTGAAATTTGACATGTTCGATTTGATAAGAAAATCAGACAGTATGGAGCAGATTCAACACTACAAAATAACCACAAGAAAACATACCTAAAATAAAACAAATATACAAACGAAAATAAGTACCATTAAAAAATTTATTATTATACAATTTAAATGCCAAAATTACATATAAATACCTTATAAAAATCCGCAATAACTTGATGCCATTTCTTACTACCATGATGCCGAAGCCGTATCAGATCAGGCAACAAATGCCTTTACAGTTACATATAGAAATCTGCTGGACGTGATATCTCCCCATAAATAGCTATAAAATATAGTGTTTATATATTGTTATTTCATATATTAATCAATTGACATGATATATGTCGAAAGATAGAAGCCAAAAACAACTTTTAAAAAGTTAATTTTGGATTCCACTCATGAAAACGTTTAGTCTGTTCCTATTCTCAACGGTCATCATATGGACTGGACGGTCCTACGGAGCGGACGTTGCCCTCACACATCATACGATCAGTGGTGGGAATAAGGCACGTCATCACGACAGGCAGCAACAGCCACACCATGATACCGCACCGAGCATGGAATCCATTGCTGTATCAGGGAACCGGCATGTCTCCCACGGGCCAGAACAGTTCGTCAGCCGCGAAGTCATGGATCGCTTCGTGCCTGGCACAAGCCCGCTCCAGATCCTTGCCGCAACCACGCCTGGCGTCAGCTTCGGTTCGGATGATCCTTTCGGCCTCGATGGGGTTGCCAATACGCTATATCTGCGTGGGTTCACCCAATCGCAGATCGGGGCAACGCTGGATGGCATTCCTCTGGGGGATCAGGGGTTCATGCAATATAATGGCCTCGATATTAACGAAGCCGTGATTCAGGACAATATTTCATCGATTGGTGTTTCACAGGGGGCCGGAGCCGTGGATGTTCCATCGGCGCAAAACCTGGGCGGCGTGATCCGGTATTTTACATCCGATCCAGCGGACAAAGCCGGAGGGAACCTGTCACAGACATTTGGCAGCAACGCAACATTCCGCACATTTGGTAGCGTTGACAGTGGTGCCCTTAATGCAACAGGCACAAAATTCCGTGCCAGTTTTGCCCGCACCGACAACGACAAATGGAAGGGGTACGGCGACCAGCTAGAGTATCAGGCGAACTTCAAACTTGTCCAGCCGATCCAGGATCGGGGCAAGATCAGCGCCATCTTCGACTGGTCCGAATTCAACCAGTACAATTACATGAATTACAGCCTGAACATGCTAAAGAAATTTGGGGCAACAGGCTCTGACTTCCTGACACCCAATTATGCGGAGGCATATGCTGCGGCACAGGGCAACTACACATCCAACATCGCCTCACTGGGCAATGCGACCGATGAATCAAATGCCACACAATATGACGGTGCACAGATCCAGCGTAATTATCTGTCCGCCATTACCAGCCAATTAACTCTGGCCCCGCATCTTGAAGAAAATACGGTCCTGTATGCCCATGTGTCCAGTGGTGACTATGAAGCAAGCCCGACGTTCCCATCCCCGACCGGGGCACCATTTTCCCAACTCGTCAGCCACCAGGGCATTCGCAGGATCGGGTTCACGCAGTCTTTTCGTTATACGATCGCCGGAAATCACATTGACACCGGCGTATGGTATGAAAACAATTCATACTCGTTCCCTGCCGAACTCTACAGTCAGCCAGCCCTTGGCCAGGGAACGCCACGCAATGCGATGGGCCCTTTCCGTAATCCCTATGCAACATGGTTTTCGGATTCCTTCAACACCAACACTTTCCAGTTTCACTTGCAGGACACTTACGACATCCTGCCCAATCTCCAGATCAGTGCGGGTTTCCGCTCCCTGATAACGACGACCCATGGCGGTGCAAGCTATAATAACCAGTCCCTGACCGGACAGGCTGAACTTCCCCGCGGCAGCCTGACAGCCGCCAGCGCCTTTCTCCCGCATGTCTCATTAGATTATCATTTCCTCAGCCATCACGAATTCTATATCGACATTGCGGAAAACATGCGCGCCTATACTTATAATCCTTTCCTGATGTCCGATGGCGCGTGGTCGGTTGAAAACCAGTCTGAATTCCAGTCTGTCAAAACAAAAATCCGCCCTGAACGTACCTGGACCTTCCTTGGAGGTTATCGTTACAATGGCGCAAAAATTTCAGCACAGGCAGATGCCTACCACGTTGATTATTACAACCGGCTGGAAAATATCACGGCGGGAACACCAACCGATCCCATCAATTCCTTCGTCAATACAGGCAAGGAGGCAATCACCGGCGTGGATGCATCCCTGACGTTACGTCCGGTCAAGGGGCTCGAATTCTTCAACAGCCTGAGCTACGCCAAGGAACAATATGGCGGTGGCGTTGACTATGAGGGGACCTATTATAACCTGAAGGGGAAAAAGCAGGTGGGTTATCCAAGCTGGATGTACAAAACCAGCCTGTCCTATGCCTATCGCCGGGCACGCGTGACCTTCAATGCAACTTATACCGGCTCCCGCCCGCTTTCCTATGTCAACGATACCCATGTTGCGCCATACTGGCTGGCCGGTCTGTCGGCATCCTATAATTTCGGATCAATCGGGTTCATGAAAAACTTCGGCATCAATTTCAACATCTATAACCTTTTCAACACCACCTATGTCGGCGGCATGGGGCTGTTCGGCTATCCCATCTCCGGGGATTCTCCAACCCTGTTCATTGGCGCACCCCGACAGTTCTTCGGATCCGTGCACGCGTCTTTCTAACATGCCCCCCAAAATACCGGGCAGCCCCCTGCCAGCCACCTTACCAGCGCGACAATACGGTCTGGGGGTGGCCCTGTTCCTGGAAGCTGCCGAGCGGTTCAGCTTCTATGGCATGCTCAGCATTCTGCTGATCTACCTGCTGGATATACGCGGGCTGCCCGCGCCGCAGGCCAACCTGTTCGTTGGCAGCTTCAACGCTCTTGCACTGGTCAGCACACTGCTGGGCAGCCGTCTGGGCGAGGCGCTACTTGGCCCCACGCGAACGGTCCTTTATGGCTGCCTTATCCAGTTTACAGCCCTTGTCCTGCTCGGTCTGTCTACGACATGGCCCATGCTCTTCCTTCCGGCCACGGCAACCATCGCGGTTACGAACGGCCTGACACGCACGAACATGGCAATGCTGGTCCTACGCCATGCAACCAAGGAACGATCGGCGGACGGTCTTGCGACCCTTTATACCTTTGCCGTCAATCTTGGGGCCATGTTCTCGTTTCTCCTCGTGCCATGGATCGGCAAGCGGTATGGCTATGCCATTGCATTCGGGATATGTGCGACGGGGCTGTTCCTCGGCGCGATAACGGCCCTGCTTAACAGACGCAGCCTCGGCGGTGAACCGCAAGGGGGCACCACAACAAATCGTGCTGGCGAAAGGCCTGACGCGGGACAGGCCGTCCCCCGGGCGATGGGCGAGATCGGCCTTGTCGCCCTTTTCTACTGGATTATCCTGAATTTCCCGGCTGGCGGTCATTGGATATTCTGGATCGTTACCAGCGCAATCCCGGTATTCTGGACCGTGCTATGGCACAATGCCACAGTCACGGAGCGTCCAGGCATCATACTCTGTCTGATCCTGGTTGCGGAGGCCATGTTCTACGGCATTTTCGATGAACAGACGACTTCGACCTTTGTGCTTTATGCCTTACATAACCTCAACCGCCAGTTCAGCCTGGGGGGGATTACGCTCTTCCAGCTTGTTGCACCGCAGATTGTCGCCATCAATGCGGGCCTGACCATGCTGATCGGGCCCGCATTCGTCGCGCTTTACCGCTTTCTGGATAAAAAGTTCGGCACCATTGCACTCTCGACGAAATATGCATGCGGATCACTTTTCATCGTCATAGGCTTTCTGATCCTATACATGAATACGGCGGGTCCGGCATCCGGGCTCCGCGCCCCATGGGGCATGTTCGGGGCCTATGCCGCCATCTCGGTGGCTGGACTGATCATGAATGGCCTCGGCCTGTCGGTCATCATGACTTACCTGGCCCCACGTGTGCGCAATATGTCCGTTGCCGTCTATTATATTTCCACCGGTGTGGCGATGTACGGCGGCAGCGTACTGGCAAATACAATGGGCATCCGCCATCTGCACACCACGGCGTCTGTCAGGGACAGCCTCTCCATCTTCCATACATTTTTTCATGGTTTCACCCTGCTGGCCGCCGCGGGGGCGGTAATGATTATCCTCCTGTTACCAGTGCTGCGCATACTGGAAAAACGCACGCGTCCCATCCCGACACATCAGGACAGGTACAAGGAAAATGAAACAGCCCCGAATTGATGAAAAACAGTGGATTACATGATGTCCCGATCGGACAGCCATAGCAACACAACCTGAGAAACTGCTTGAATAGCCGTTGCCCGTATCAAGGGAGTTCAGCCCACAAGGCAACGGCGCACCTGTAGGGAGAGCGGCACCCCCCCCCCCCAAAAGTCATGCGGTCCCATCCTGTCAAATGTTGCATGATCCGTATTGCTGTCCCCCATTTGTTCAGCTCACGGGCTTTGGCAAATTCCGATGACTTCCGATACCTATGGCAAGGAAGGCGGCCATCACGCCTGCGAGACCCGCAAGCACAAGCATATCCTGATAACTTCCCTGCGCCTCTCGCAGCAGGCCGGCGAGAGACGCGGCGCAGGCAGCCCCGATCTGATGTCCGAAAACGATCCAGCCAAACACAATGGGGGCCGAATGCTCACCAAACGCAATGTTGCTTAGACGCAGGGTTGGCGGGACTGTTGCGATCCAGTCGAGACCATAGAATATTCCAAAGATGGTCAGGCTTTCGGGCGAAAAATCGATGAAGGGTAGCGCAATGAGCGACACACCCCGTAGGCCGTAATAGGAAAACAGCAACCAGCGCGCATCCAGCCGATCCGTCAGCCACCCAGAAAATGTGGTGCCAAAAAGGTCAAACATCCCCATCATGGCAAGGTATCCCGCCGCCGGGACCTCACCGATACCATGATCGGCACAGATCGCGATGAAGTGCGTGCCAATCAGGCCATTGGTGGTGAAGCCGCAGACAAAAAAGGTGGCAAACAAAAACCAGAAATCCCGCTTTCGTGCGGCCATCACCAATGCTGTGATGGCTGTTTGTAATGGGTTCTGGTCCATATATCGCAACGGCGCATGATCCGGCGCGGCCCCATGGGGCACCAACCCACGATCTTGCGGATGTTCGGGCAGGAAAAAAGCCACAAGGGGCACCAATATCAGGGTCATTGCGGCGACAGCCATGACCGCTGCCTGCCACCCGAACTGATGAACAAGTGCGGCCAGGCCTGGCAGGAACAGTAATGAACCGGTTGCCGTGCTGGCGGCCAGCAGGCCCATGATCGTACCGCGCCGGGCCACAAACCAGCGGTTTACCACCGTGGCTCCCAGCACCATTGCTACCGCCCCGGTGCCGAAACCGGTCAATACGCCCCAGGTCAGAAAAAACTGCCACGGCTGTGTCATATCCAGTGACAGCAATGCGGACAGGCCAATCAGCAACAATGCACCGATCAACATGCGGCGGATTCCGAATTTCTGCATAAGAGCCGCGGAAAATGGCCCGACAAGGCCATAAAGAAAGATTCCTACAGCGGCAGAAATGGAAATGCTGCTCCGGCTCCAGCCCAATGTTTCCTGTAACGGCATCATCAGAACACCCGGTGTCGCCCGCACACCGGCAGAAACCAGCAGAGAGAGAAACGTGAGCCCAACCACCAGAACGAAAACATGTGGTCGTTGTGTTCTCTTGTTTCGGGGAACGGAAATCTTCATATTACTGACCGGTAAGTTCTGTTATCCCAACCATAAGTACCGATCGGTAACATCGTCAAGTCATGAGTTTGGAAATGTCGTCTCACAAAGCTGTGCCCCATCCCTGTGCTGCAGATAAAATCCGAAGCTCGGCGCGTGAACTGTTCTATAATCAGGGGATACGTGCGGTTGGGGTCGATGAGATCGTTCAGAAAGCTGGCGTCACCAAACCCTCCCTCTACAGGGCTTTTGAATCCAAGGATGGGCTGACGACTGCGTACCTGATTGATTACCAGCAGACATTCTGGGGGCGGATCGACGCAATCTGTCACAACCACCCAGATAACCCCCGCGCACAGATTCTGGCCTATTTCGACGATCTGGCCCTGCGGGCAGCCCAACCCGGCTACCGCGGTTGTGCGCTGACCAATGCAATTGTCGAATATCCAGATCCAGACCATCCCGTACGCCGGGAGGCTGCACGTCTGAAACACGAAATACGCGAATGGATACAGCAGAAAGTATCTAACCTGAAAGCAAATGACCCCGATCTGCTAACGGACGGATTGATCCTGTTAATGGAAGGCGTCTATACCGCCGGCCAAGTCTTTTATCCTCCCGGACCTGTGATAAAGGCCGGAAAACTGGCACGACTGCTTCTTCAATCATCAGGCATATCGGCGGATCAAGAATGATTTTTGAATATTCCTGTTCCACAACGCGATGCAGGATAAGGCTATTATTATACAATACTCTTTCCCCGACAGAGAGATCTTCTGGTTTTATCAGGAATGCCGGTTTCATTCCATATTGCAGAATTTTCAATAAATACAGATCAGAAAATCACAATTTTCATGAGGATGTTTCATCCCATCACATCACCATAGAATGAATGGGCAATCCGATCATGAAGGTTTCTGCCAAATCCCCACTTCATGATTAGCTTCGATAACGCATTGCCTCGACAAACGCCGCGAAAGCCGGTGAATGCAAACGTCTGCTGGGATAATAAAGATAGGGCCCTTCACACTCCAAACTCCAATCAGATAGAACCTCCATTAATTTCCCTGCTTCGATATAGGGTTTTGCAAGATCATAAGGGACATATCCAAGGCCAATACCATCAATGGCCGCGCCCAGGACCAGCATTGAATTGCTGAATGTCGTTTGTCCCGAAACGCGAAGTGCAATCTCCCGCCCCTTTGGTTCACGGAATTCCCATCTAAGATTTCCACCAGCGGTTGTCATCCGCATATTAATGCAGTTGTGGTTGCCCAATTCACGAGGCATGACAGGTGCGGGACAGCGATCAAAATAATCCGGCGATCCGATAACACAAAAACGCCAATCTGGACCTATGCGTGTGGCACACATATCCTTTTCCACAGATTCACCAATACGAACACCAGCATCAAAACGTTCCGAAACGATATCGACGAAGGCATAATCCATACTCAGTTCGACATGGATATCTGGATATTTCCGCAAAAATTCTGCCAGTTTTGGTCGAAAAACCAGTTCTATGGCTGCATCCGTACATGTAATACGAAGTGAGCCGGCAGGTTTTTCACGAAGAGATGTGATGAGGTCAAGTTCAGCGGAAACCTGCTCGAGCAGTGGCCCCACACGTCTGAGCAACCGTTCCCCGGCATCTGTTGTTGCCACATTCCTTGTGGTACGGGATAGCAGACGGAGTCCAAGCCGTTCCTCCAGCCCCCGCACCGTATGACTCAATGCAGAAGGCGTCACGCCCAGTTCCGCGGCAGCACGCGTAAAGCTTCGTTCCCTGGCGACGGTCAGGAAGGCCGTCATTTCGTTGATATGATCGCGTGGCATTGCTGAACTTATTTCAATGATGCACGTACGCCAAACAGTCTAATCAGGCGCAACAAGATACTTTACCTGTTTTCAGGCTTGGCCAGTCAGCCACCCAAACAGACAGGAACATATCATGGAAATTTTCCGCATAGGTCATACAGCATCTCTCAAGGGGCCCGCCGATTGGTTCACGGGGACGGTTCGTGTTGATATGCTTTTCAATCCGACAGCCCCCGATCGGGTGCAGGGCGCGAACGTAACATTCGAACCGGGTGCGCGCACAGCATGGCATACGCATCCGCTTGGCCAGACCATCATTGTGACATCAGGCGTTGGTCGTGTGCAACGATGGAATGGAACTATCGAAGAAATATATCCTGGCGATGTCGTCTTCTTTGCACCAGGAGAAAAGCATTGGCATGGGGCGGCACCACAAACAGCCATGACGCATATCGCCATTCAGGAAGTAGAGAATGGGAAGGTCGTCGACTGGATGGAGCAGGTTTCCGATCAACAATATGGCGCCTGAATAAAGTCATTTACAGAAAGTATCCATTCAATGATCAAAGATAAGGTTGTGGTCATAACCGGTGCATCATCAGGCATCGGCGAAGCAACAGCACGCCTTCTGGCGCAGCAGGGGGCAAAGGTTGTTCTTGGTGCGCGCAGAGAGGGCCGCCTTCAGACGATTGTCAGTGCTATCGAAGCACAAGGGGGCACCGCCACCTATGCCGTAACGGATGTGACGAAAGCGGCAGATAATGAAGCGCTGATCAACACCGCCATAAAAAAATACGGCCATATTGATGTCATCTTTCTCAACGCCGGTTTCATGCCAACAGCACCTGTGTCTGCCTTGAAAACAGATGAATGGAATACTGCCGTTGATATTAACATCAAAGGAGTGTTGAACGGTGTCGCCGCCGTCATGCCACACTTCCTGAAGCAGAAATCAGGACAGGTGATTGCCGTTTCCTCCGTCGCTGGTCTCAAGGCCTATCCGGGCAGTGCGATCTATGGCGGCACCAAGTGGTTTGTTCGTGATTTCATGGAGGTCCTGCGCATGGAATCCGCACTGGAAGGCACCAATATCCGGACTTCCACGATTTATCCCGCAGCCGTAAAGACCGAGCTGCTTGGCGGTATCTCTGATCCACGATCTGCGCTCGCCATGCAGAAACTTTACGATCAGCATGCCATCCCTGCCGAGCGGGTCGCCAATGTCGTCGCATTTGCCATCTCAGCCCCGGCAGATACAACAATTAACGAATTTACAGTCGGTCCCACGAATCAGGCATGGTAAAGTACCACTCCATAGAAAAAATCCTTCTGATACCATAAAATTTAAAATATGCTGCGTTGGCAGACCAACGCAGCACCGACATCAGGTCTTGAAGCGTATCTTGGCAATTTTCTTGATACGCTCTGGATCACGATGGTCGGTAAAAGCGCTCTTCCCGGTATCCAACGTAGCAATTGACATCATATCTTCTGTATCAAGGTCAAAATCAAAGATCGAGAAATTTTCTCGAATACGCTCTGCATTGACTGACTTTGGGATAGACACCACCTGTCTGTGCAACAGCCATCGCAACACGACCTGCGCGACGGAACGATTATGCCTGGACGCGATCTCCGTTAATACAGGATTACTGAACAAATTGTTCCTGCCCTCGGCAAAAGGTCCCCAGGATTCGATCTGAACACCATTTTCGCGTAGGAATTCCTGTGTTGCTCTCTGCTGATGAAAAGGGTGCGTCTCGATCTGATTGATCGCGGGCCTGATCCGGTTAAAGGCAATCAGGTCCATGACCCGATCAGGATGAAAGTTGCTTACTCCAATCGCACGGGTCCTGCCAGATTCCTGAAGCTCCTCCATTGCACGCCAGGACCCATACACATCCCCATACGGCTGGTGGATCAGATAGAGATCGAGATAGTCGAGTTTCAAACGCGCAAGGGAACGGTGAAACGCTGCCTTGGCATTTTCATAGCCCGCATCCTGCACCCAAAGCTTTGTGGTAACAAAAATCTCGCTTCGTGGAATCCCACTCGCAGCGATTGCACGTCCTACTGCTTCTTCATTCTCATAAGCAGCAGCAGTATCAATCAGGCGATAACCTGTTTGTAAAGCTTCCAGTACAGCGGTTTCACACTCAACCGCATCCGCCATCTGATAAACACCGAACCCGAGCAGGGGCATTTCCACGCCGTTATTCAGTGTCACAATGGGACATTGCGTCATGTCATACGCCTCCTTATCCAAACAGGTCAAAGCCGATGATGTGGACGCCCACCATCATCAGGGCAGGGCATAAGGACACGCATTGAACGTCACGATCCGTCACATGCCATGCAACCGGAGCCTGCACCTGCATTCCTTAACACTTGCAGTTTTGCGCCCATCCCCCAACAATCCGGCATAGGATCTGGTTACGACTGGCCTGATACCTGAATGCACAAAATGGTCCGTTCCAACTCCTACCGCCACTGAGATGCATGTGTTGCACATCGCATACACCACACATGTCAATCATTTGCTGGGTGCCCTTATTTATCAATACACCTCACTGACCACTAGCGCATCAAATCAGCATGTTGTTATGAGAAAAATTCATCAATCAGGAATAAGGGCGATACGCTCCCTTGTTCGGTAAATAAGAATGCCTTCCACACAATATACATCAAGAAAATATCATAACTTAGCAGCCCAGACTGCATTAACATTATTAAATACAAATTAATTACAAACAAATAAAAATTAATTATTTTGCAATAATTTGGAAATCCGTGATTTTAAACAAAAATCAGAACTTAATAAATAAAAAACTCCAGACCAATGCCGTGTCCAGAAAGAACATAAACAGATATGCTGCAAATGATGGCATGGCTCTGATCTTTCCGATCCGTATTGTGAACATGCCCCCCGGTAAATAGCCAGACGTCAGCCCCCTCCCCTCTCTAAGCGCACATTATCAGTGACCGTCCTCATTCCCACAACGACCCACCTGTCATCTGCCAAGCCCCCTGATCCCGCAGGACAGATGCATCGGCTCTCTGCCCTCCGCCTTGCTCATTTCAACAGTATGCAAAGAACCACCTACCGGTTGCCCGTCTTTTCAATTAAACACTACATCCCGCACATCAGGATGAGGATATTTCATAAATGCCGCGCGAAAACCTCAATGATCTGCAAGTTTTCCTGTCCGTCGCGCGGGAACGGAGCTTTACCAGAGCAGCAGCCAAAATCGGCATCTCGCAATCAGCCCTCAGCCATACCATACGTCATCTTGAATCCAGGCTGGGCATCCGGCTCCTGACCCGCACAACCCGGGCTGTATCCCCGACCGAGGCTGGCGAACGGCTGTTAAACAGGGTGGGACCACTGCTTGATGAGGTCGATGCCCATATTGATGCACTTAGCGAGTTACGTGACAAGCCTGCTGGCACCATTCGCCTCAGTGCGTCGGACCATGCAATCAAGCACATCCTGTGGCCCAAATTACGGACCATCCTGCACCAATACCCGGACATCAAGGTGGAACTTGTACAGGACAATGGGCTTACGGATATCGTAACCGAACGCCTGGATGCAGGCGTCCGCATGGGCGAACAACTGGCCAAG
Organism: Novacetimonas hansenii; assembly: GCF_014843995.1. Taxonomy (NCBI): domain Bacteria; kingdom Pseudomonadati; phylum Pseudomonadota; class Alphaproteobacteria; order Acetobacterales; family Acetobacteraceae; genus Novacetimonas; species Novacetimonas hansenii. The sequence continues at coordinate 2,504,817 of NZ_CP062147.1, forward strand.
GACATGATCTCTGCCCGGATCAGTCCCGATATCCGGTTTGCGGTCGTCGGCGCGCCATCCTACCTCAAGAATAATCCAGCACCGCTTCATCCCCGCGATCTGGTCAGCCACACCTGCATCAACAATCGCCTGCCGACATTGGGTGGCTTCTGGCCTTGGGAGTTTCAGGAGAAAGACGGACCAGAGATCAAGATCCGGGTCGATGGTCAGCTTGCCTTCAACAATATTTTTAATATCATCGAGGCAGCGCTTGACGGCTTTGGCCTTGCCTACCTGCCGGAAGACCTTGCACTTCCCTATATCTCTCAGGAACGCCTTGTTCGTGTCCTCGAAAAATGGTCGCCTTACTGGGATGGCTATTACATTTATTATCCCAGCAGGCGCCAATCTTCACCGGCTTTTCTTACCCTGGTTGAAGCACTACGCTACCGTTGAAATATAGAAATGAAACAAGGTGAATATTATATATAATTATTAATGATAAAGAAATATATACAGGACATTTCAGATAAATTTATCATACATAACCTACTTAAATACCATAAATATATACCCATGACACATCAACAGAAGCGGAACGTATCTCTCTGCCCGTCACCGCGTCGTATCATGGCAGATGATCTACGGTTCCGGATCTGCCGGTATTATTGATACAGTCCCACCGTCATGATCGAAAATGACAGGGGACTGCGCCACGAAATCATATCCTGAACATATTAAGCACTCAGTTCATGACCATGACCTACGCCAGATCAAGGCTAATAATATCCCAGGGACAACTATATGCGTGGTGATCTCATCGGTCAGGCTGGTTCATGATTTTCAACCTGCCGCCGCCAGATGGGAAACGGGTCCGCCAAACCGGTATAAAGATCCGGATCAAAAAATCTCACCTCTGCGACAAGGCAGGCATCGAGATCACGACGCAATGCGATCTCATCCATCTCTCCCGTCCCAATAAAGACAATTTCCTGCCGACGATCGCCGTAAACTGGATCCCAGTTCCCCAGAACAAAGTCACGCCATTGATCGCTGTCTGGCCATTGGTTTTTTGGAATTGAGGCCCACCATAATCCCATGGCCTCGCTGCGCACCAGCGCACCTGCCTGGCTCATCTCCCCCACCCATTCAGGACGGGTCGCCAGCCAGAAATGCCCTTTTGCACGGACAACCCCGGACCAACTTCTGTCCAGAAATGCCTGAAATTTCTCAGGCACGAAAGGACGACGCGCACGATAAACGAAATTACGGATGCCATATTCATCGGTTTCTGGCATATGATTGGAAAAACCATAAAGTTCCTTGAACCACAATGGATGCTGATGCGCCCTGTCATAATCAAAACGCCCGGTATTCAGTATCCGGTTGATTGGAACCTGCCCCATATCGGTTTCGATGATATCGGCATCTGAATTCAGGGCACGAATGATCTTGCGGGCTGCATCCACCTGATCGGGCATGGCGGTAGAGACCTTGTTGATCACGACGACATCCGCAAATTCAATCTGCTGGACCAGAAGGTCAACCAAAGCGCGCTCATCATCCTCGCCCGCAGTTTCGCCGCGATCCCTGAGGAAATCACGCGAAGAGTAGTCACGTAGCAGGTTCACCGCATCCACCACCGTAACCATCGTATCAAGCCGCGCAATATCACTCAGGCTGATATTATTTTCATCACGAAATTCGAACGTAGCCGCCACTGGCAATGGTTCGGCGATCCCTGTCGATTCAATAAGGAGATAATCGAATTTATTCTCCCCTGCGAGACGTCGTACTTCCTGTAAAAGATCGTCACGCAAGGTGCAGCAGATACAGCCATTGGTCATCTCGACCAGCTTTTCATCTGTACGCGACAGATTACTGCCGCCCTCACGCACCAGATCAGCATCAATATTGACCTCGCTCATGTCATTTACGATAACCGCAACCTTATGTCCCTGGCGATTGTTCAGGACATGATTAAGCAGGGTCGTCTTGCCCGCGCCAAGAAAGCCGGACAGTACGGTAACGGGAAGCCTGTTATCCATCAGAGATCGTCCTTCAGTGCTGTGTCAGGTTCGGCACATCGCCGCACGCGAAAGTCGGGCCAAAAACCTTCTGTATGTTGCAAAAAACAAGACGGGCTAATGGCACCGGAACAGCATCATCGGCAGGAAGATCGACATGCCGATAAAAGCAGTTCCAATCCCCCACATGGCAGTTTTCCCCGAAGCCAGCCGTACTGACCCATGATATTCGGGCGAGCATCCGCGACGATGGGTGCATCTCGACGGTTGTGTCCATTAGGCCCTCGTGATCGGCGTTGAAAAACGTTATGTTATAATATAACAATACAGGCGACCATCACATAACGTCAAGCATCCGATTCATGCCTTCGCTTCCCCGGACATAGCCTTTTATGGAAAGACACCCCATGGAGTTCCAAGCGGCCCTCGACATCCCGCCCCAGAAGACTCAACAATACGGCACCGCCATGCTGTTCATGGAAAGCTGGCCAGCTCCAGCACTCGGCGATACCGCCCCTCCTCCCTCGGCGTATCCTGCCCCTCATGTGATTGCCTGCGCCCATGCTGCGGTCCTGCTGGATCTGCATCGCGCAGAAATCGACATGGTCGTCTGGGGGCGCAGGGTTCCGAACACATGGCAGATGGCATTGGGGAAGCCCGCTTCGTCCGGGACGATCTTTGACATGTTGGCCAGTTCCACTGAGATTGCCAATGTCCTTGCATCAAAAGCCGCAAACCGGGAGCTGTCGCCGCTGGTCCTTGGCGATGCAATCGAATTATCGAGCCTGTTTTCGGCGATCACACATGACAGCCGACAACACCTCAGATTATTGGTGGGGGCCACGGATGGGCCCGAGTTTGCGCCTGCCCCCAACAGGCTCAGGCTTGTATGCTGCTATGGGTCCAGCAGCACAGAGTGGCGCAGTTCAGCGGGTATCACGTCCCTGCCACCATACGCCGTGGCGTTAATCAAAGGGACGCGTGACAGTGGGCATGGATGTCTGCATCGCTTCTGTCGTGCGGCCCCTGACGAGACGACATCTGGCATTCACCTCATCATTGATACCGTCATCTGATGACGCACACGGAGACGGAGATACCCCGCTTTTTCATTGCGCCCTCGCATGTCACAGGACATGCGACCATCACGGCTCAACATCAGTCCATATGAAGTCATAAGCGCACCATCATCATACATGCGTCACGACATAATCATCGCGCCATCATGGCCAAGGCATGCCTGCAGTGCCTCAACAACTCTGTTCTGGTTGTGGGAGTCGAGTGGCAGGATCGGCAAAGGCGGTCGGGCCGTCAAAAGCCCCATGGCATTGGTCGCGGCATAAGCCACACGCAGGCTTCCAAACTCCCTGAAGAGCAGCCACATCGGCTGCAGGGTTTGCTGGTAATGGTTCACTGCATGAACATCACCTGCATAGGCCGCAGTCACCAGTGCCTTGGCCAGTTTTGGCAGGAAACCACCCAGCACACTAAACCATGCATCACATCCGGCCAGCAGGGCTTCAGCGGCGATCCAGTCCCCGCTGTAGCCGATGTTGAGTTTTCCAACCGGGCTGCCCCGTAATGCCGTCAACTCCTGTGCCAATGCCCCCTCTGCCAGAGGGGGCATTTTTATGGCCGCGATATTAGGGACATCAGACAGCCGCTCCAGTAACTCACGCCCGAAACTGAAACGGGTCGTGCTGGGGTTATTATAAATGCACAGCGGCAAAGACGTGACACCGGCCACCGCAACATAATGCTGGTACACTTCGTCCTGTGTCAGGGGGGTATAGGAAACCGGGGCCATCAATAATCCATCCGCCCCTTCGGCTGCGGCATCACGTGCAAGGTTCTGCGCATCATCAGTACGCAGCGCACCAATCCCCACGATCAGGGGCGTTTTCCCCCCGACAGCCTTGACCGCCGCACGAACAGCGCGACGCCGCTCGACACGGCTTAGATAGGCATAAGTTCCGGTACTGCCCAACAGGCCAATGGAATCCACGCCATTGATCGACAGATGATCTGTCAGACGCATGACACCTTCCGCATCGACGGCGCCATGTTCATTGGCTGGCGTAATGGGAAACGCCGACAGACCATGAAAAATAGACATGTTAAATATCATTCCCTGATGAAACATTGAGGCCCATCGATTTCAGATAACGCCTGATTCAGCACGTCACCTGGCAAAGACGCTGTTTGTTTACCACCACTACGACACAGGCAGAACCTTCGCCCTGAGCACGATATCCAATCGCTGCGACAGCCGCCACCCTGGCATGGGCACAGAGGCCGTCTGGAAAACTCCAGACTCCCCAGATATGTAAGCACTGGCGGCACAAGCGCCCATGTGCACATGCAGGCATCTGGCGCGGAACTATCCCCTTCCAGAGCAGGAAAAACTCCCGAATAGCACATTACGCCGACGATGATGGAATTACCTGTTGCATTCCATCATATCCTGCGGGTGGTCAGCCACCCGCAGTCGTTGGTTTCGGCGAGGACATAGGTCGGCAGAAGTCGCGATTATACAACGATCTGTATTATCCACCATAGTCAGGAAAAATGTTTTGCACCAGCCACACATAAAACAACGATAAACGTTGAAGCCAGCATAGTCCACGCAATCGGTTCATGAAGCAAAAATGCAGCAAGCAGCAGCCCGAAAAAAGGTTGAAGCAACTGAAGCTGCCCGACACTGGCAATCCCCCCCATCGCCAGACCACGATACCAGAAGATAAAGCCGATCAGCATGCTGAAAATTGAAACATAACCAAGGCCAATCCATGAAGAGACATGGATATTCCCCCAACTGGTGGGCAGGTAGGCCAGGCCAATCAGCGCCATGAGCGGTAGAGACAACAGCAGGGACCATGAAATAACCTGCCATCCCCCCAGGCGGCGGGAGAGTGTTGCCCCTTCCGCGTATCCAAGACCACAGACAAGAATGGCCGCCACCATCAGGAGATCACCTGTAAAATTCCCGGCCTGACTGCCATAAAATGCAAACCCGGCGACAGCAGTCGCACCAATAATGGAGAATAACCAGAAAGCAGGCTTTGGTCGCTCGCCACCACGCAAAACCCCGAAAATTGCTGTTGCCAGTGGTAGCAAGCCGATAAACACAATTGAATAGGCAGCGGTAATATGCTGCAGCGCTAGTGCCGTCAGCAGTGGAAAACCAACCACCCCACCGACCGCCACGAGAATGAGCGGAACACTATCGCATCGTTGCGGCCGAGGCTGACGGAATGCGCCCAGGAAAATCCCCCCCAGCAGGGCAGCAATCACGGCCCGTGCACAGGTCAGGAAAATCGGGGAGAAATCAGCAACAGCAACCCGCGTTGCAGGAAGAGAACCGCTGAAGATGATGACAGCGAGCAAACCGCTGCCCCATCCTTCTGTTGTCCGTTTCATCGACGGGAATCCTTGGTATCATGATGTCTGCGTATATTCGAAATTATGAAGATAAAATTGCTCGGACCAGCCACAATATGATACAGTTATGAAAAACTGTATTGGTAATAATACCCATACACTTTCCGGGGCTGGCATTGGGACATCCACAGACACGCACATCCACCATCATGGAGGCGATCAGACAACGCATAGCAACCCGCGCCCTTGTTCCTGGTGATCGCCTGCCATCCATCCGACAGTTGGCCAGAACCATGCAGGCCTCCCCTTCCACCATCGTGCAGGCTTATGATCGGCTTGCTGCCGAGGGAGTTATTGCACCACGTCAGGGATCGGGTTTTTATGTGACAGGGCGCGCACTTCCTCCTCTGGCGCTGGCAGATGCCACGACACCGGCGGCAAGGGCCATCGACCCGTTCTGGGTATCGCGCCAGTCCCTTGATTCCGACCCTACAGTTCTAAAGCCGGGATGCGGCTGGCTTCCGACGGAATGGATGCCCAATGCAGCCCTGCGCAAGGCATTTCGGGCCGTGGCACGTAGAGAAAACGCCATTCTGTCAGAATATGGCAGTACCAGGGGCGCAATGCGCCTGCGCCGCTTCCTGACAGCCCAGTTTGCTGAAGAAGGGCTGGAGATCAGCCCCGATCAGGTTCTGCTGACAGGTTCGGGTACGCAGGCTGTTGACCTGATCTGCCGCCTGCTGCTGCGTCGCGGTGATACGGTACTGGTGGATGATCCATGTTACTTCAATTTCCAAGCCTTGCTCCGGGCACATGAAATCCGGATTATAGGGGTTCCATATACCGCGACTGGCCCGGACATCGAAGCTTTCGAACGGATTGTCCTGCATGAAAAACCGCATCTTTATCTTACCAACTCGGTGCTGCACAATCCTACGGGGGCGATGGTTTCACCCCAGACTGCCTTTCGCCTTTTAAATACTGCTTCTTCTGCGGGTCTCCTGATTGTTGAAGATGATATCTTCGCAGATTTCGAAACGATACCCTCCCCCCGACTGGCGGTGATGGATGGGCTGGATCATGTGATCCGGGTTGGAAGTTTTTCAAAAACGCTTTCTGCATCCGTCCGGTGTGGCTATATCTCTGCACGCAAGGATCTGATTGACGGCCTGATTGACCTGCAAGTGGCAACCAGTTTTGGCGGCCCCAGTCCCGTGATTACCGAAGTAATCTCCGATGTGCTGGAAGGGGGGAGCTATCGCAAACACATGCTTGAAATTCAACGACATCTGGAGAAATCCCGCAAAACAGTAATACATAAATTGGGAATGCTGGGGATATGTCCCTGGGTCGTACCAAAGGGCGGTTTTTATTTATGGGGCCGACTGCCCGATGGGCAGGATTCCACACAGATCGCCCTACGTAGCTTGGATGACAAAATCATTCATGCCCCAGGGAACGTCTTTAGTGTCAGTCAGTCAGCTTCTTCATTCATGCGTTTCAATGTCACGCAATGCATGGATGAAAAAATCTTTCATTCTCTTGAAAACATACTGACAGGCCGTCGATAATTTTTATCCCATAAATTCCATACAAGGAAAAACAGAAGGGGCTGGCATAGGTACGCCAATAAAGGCTTGGTATGTCACATGAAAGCACGTCATCGTGGGCGGTTGCCGAGCTTGTAGGCGTCAATCGTAATACAGCACCCCTGTATTACCGGAAATTGCGAGAGGTCATCGCAGAACAGATTGCTCATGGGGCGCCGGTATCTCCGGGCTGTATATATTATTGGCGGCAGGACAGACAAAGACCATCGCATGGCCGCTTGCCGATCATCCCGAATTCGGTCACGTACAATCTGTACCCCATGACAATCCCGGCACGATTCGTCTACTGCTTTTCGCCAGGCACTTCCCGGCCAGAACCGGGGCAAGGCAGGCATGGCAAGGGATTCATCATCGCAGCCTAAAGGGATATATCCGATCATGAGCCAGCTTCCTTCCACCATCCGTGTTGGCCTGATTGGCTACGGATTTGCGGGCAAGACATTTCACAAACCTCTGCTGATGGCGGAACCGCGCATGCGGATCACCCGTGTCGCATCCAGTGACAGTGCAAAGGTGCATGCCGACCTGCCGGACGTTACGGTTGATGCTGATCCCGCGGCCCTTATCGCATGCAAGGATGTTGACCTTGTCATCATCGCAACCCCGAACGCGCACCATGCCCCCTTGGCACGACAGGCACTGCTTGCGGGCAAGAACGTCGTCGTGGACAAACCCTTCACACTGACGCTGGCACAGGCGCGTAATCTGGTGGCGCTGGCGGCACAGCAGGACAAGTTGCTGTCGGTCTTCCACAACCGGCGCTGGGATAGTGATTTCCTGAGTGTGAAAAACGCGCTCACAACCGGTCTGATCGGTCGGATTACGCATTTTGAATCCCACATTGACCGTTTTCGCCCCATGGTCCGCAAACGCTGGCGTGAAGACGATCAGCCGGGCGCCGGCCTGTGGTTCGACCTTGGCCCGCATCTGGTGGATCAGGCGCTATGCCTGTTTGGCCTGCCCATTGCCGTGCATGGCGACCTTATGAGGCAACGCAATGGCGCCGTGTCGGACGACTGGGCGCATGTCGTGTTGGAATATGATCACCATCGTGTCATCCTGCATTGCAGCATGCTGGTTGCCGGCGGCGTGCCGCGTTTTGTCATGCATGGTGAAAAAGGCAGTATTCTCAAACGCAAGCCAGATGGTCAGGAAGCCCAGCTTCTTGCAGGCATGGCACCAGGTCATGATGGCTGGGGATATGATCCAGACCCGCTCCTGATGTATGATGAACATGGATCAGAGCAGGAAATTCCTGCACTTATGGGGGATCAGCGACGCTATTATGCCCATATTGCGGATGCGCTGACAGGTGTCGGGGCGAATCCCGTGCCCCCGTTCCAGGCACTGGCCGTAATGGCCGTTATCGAAGCCGCCAACCAATCCGCCCGGGCGAAAGCCTCTGTCGGGCTGGATCTGACAAGTGAGGAAATCGCCGCATGGCCATAGCAGATGACCTGCACATGATCGCGCAGCAGGAACACGAACTTCTTTTTCCAACATTCGATGAAGCCAATGCGTGGCAGCTTGGCCAGTTCCTTCGGGAATGGGGACAGACGAACGGGGCACCGATCGCCATAGATATCCGTACCTTCAATCGCCCCCTGTTCTTTGCCGCCCTGCCGGGATCGGCACCGGACAATACCGACTGGATCCGCCGCAAAAGCAATATGGTCGATCGCTATCGGCGAAGCAGCTATGCAATCGGGCTGGACCTGAAGGCGAAGGGAACAACCCTCACGGAACGCTATGGCCTGTCACTTCAGGATTATGCTCCGTATGGTGGGGCGTTCCCGATCATACTGGACAAAACCGGCATTATCGGTTCCGTGACTGTATCAGGGCTGGATCAGCGCGAAGACCATAATCTGGTTGTCACGGCACTCTGCGTGGCACTCGGGCTGGACCCAAAGCAGCATACCCTTGAAAGCAACATCCCCTGAACCTCCTCCTGCCGCACCACGGGTCCTGCCCGCCCATTTACCTACACCCGGCATGATGCAGGATCGCAGTGGACTGATGCCCCCGGAAGCGCGGACGATCGGGCCGGTCTATAATCTGCGGCCTGCCTGATCGCCCACATGCGACCTCAAACCGTCTGAGCATGGTCAGGCAGCCGCTCTTTGCCCATCGGGCCTCCATCATACACATGCCCCAACCTTTTCCATCAAGGGCCATCGTCGCCATCTGTTCTTTTGTCATGATGCACCGACTTTACACGCGATATCATGAGCACCACCACGCCAGAAACCGTTTCATCATCGCCAGGGATCAAGCCGTGCGCACAGATACAGGCGATTCATGCGACGCAGTTCATCGGGGGCACCGGGTGTCGTCGGGGCCTCCTTGAGGGTCATGCCCAGCATAACTTTCATGTTGTTCAGCACCACTGCCGCAATATCTTTTGCCACCACTTCGTCCAATGCTGGCGCACAGACCCGCAATGCTGCTGAAATCCCCTGTATTGCCTGCGCGCGCGAAACATTGCGGATTTCCACGCTGTCAGTGCGTGCCTGCATCAATGTGGGAAGCGATTTGACACGGGGATAACGTGTCACCATCAGGTCGATCAGGATATCTGCAAGTTCTTCGGGCAAAAGCGTCGATGCCCGCCCCGCCAAGGCTTCATATTCATCATGCAGAACGGCCATCTGCTGCTGTAACAGCGTTTCGGCTATCGCTTCTTTGTTGGGAAAGAAGCGATAGAGCGAGCCGACCTTCGCCCCCGCCCGTGCGGCAATTTCTGCCATGGTGGTGGCGTCATAGCCCCGTTCTGCCATGAGATCGGACGCAGCTTGCAGCAATTCCGCCACGCGTTGACGTCCGGCCGCCCGACTTGGCTGGAGGGTCTGGCGTTTCTCACTTGACGTATTTGAGTCCATCCTCAAATAATGTCCATACTTGAGTTAATCCTCAACTTTTATCCACCCTGCGACTGTCGGACAATAAGTCCGCGTAAAGCGCGCACAGACGGGAAACAACTGGTCATGATTTCTCTCCCGGCATCCCGGACGGCCCTGATCCTGATCGACCTGCAAAAAGGCATCGTCAGGCGTCCCGTGGCCCCTTTTACAGGCGAAGTGGTCGTCGAACGATCCCAAAAACTTGCCGCCCGTTTCCGCGCGGCAGGATCACTCGTAATCCTGGTCAACGTCGCCTTCGCACCGGATTTCGCAGATGCCGTGCGCACAGAGGTGGATCGTCCCCTCTCACCACCGGCAGGTGGATTCGCCCCGGACTGGACCGACCTTGTCGAAGGGCTGGCAAAACCCACGGACCTTCTGGTGACGAAGCGGCAATGGGGGGCGTTTTATGGCACGGATCTTGATCTGCAGCTCAGGCGGCGTGGGATCGAAACCGTTGTACTTGGGGGGATCGCGACGAATATGGGCGTTGAATCGACAGCCCGTGCCGCCCATGAACATGGATATGGCGTTGTCATTGCCGAAGACCTGACAGCAACCTTTTCCGAAGCCATGCAGCGTTTCGCCTGTGATCACATCTTCCCAATGCTCGGGCGGGTGACAACAAGTGATCTCATCACCCTTGCCGCATGAAGACGGGCTCATCCAGCATGCCTGTATCGAACCATGACGCCGATATGGACACCGCCCCCGCGCAGCAGCAGGAGACAGGCCAGCTTCCAGCCGGCATCTGGAAAATTGTCAGCGTTGCTGCAATCGGCTCGTTCATGTCACAGCTTGATGCGACGATCGTGAATGTCTCGCTGCCGGATCTTGCGGAGACGCTGCATGCGCCGTTTTCTGTCATCCAATGGGTGGTCAGCGGATATCTGCTGGCCCTTGCACTGACGCTCCCGCTGAATGGATGGCTTGTCACCCGGATCGGCAGTCGTGCAGTGTATCTGCTCTGTTTCGCAGCCTTTACGATCACTTCCGGCCTATGCGCCGTGGCGTGGTCCGCCCCCTCCCTTATCGTCTTCCGCCTGCTACAGGGCATGGCAGGCGGCCTGCTGGCCCCCATGGCACAAATGACCGTTGCACGGGTAGCGGGCAGACATATGCCAAGAGTCGCCAGCGCTGTTACCATGCCGATCCTGCTGGCGCCCCTCCTTGGTCCGGTCGTGGCGGGAGTGATCCTGTCGGTTGCATCCTGGCGATGGATATTTCTTCTCAATCTGCCATTCGGCCTGCTTGCGCTGCTCCTCGCGCTCCTGTTTCTACCTGATGATCAGGATACGATACGCCCCCGCCCGCTGGATGTTATCGGACTGGCGCTTCTGGCCCCTGCCCTGACGGCGTTCCTTTACGGCATGGATCATGCAAGACTGCGCATCGGGCAGACCGCGCTGTATGGGGCATTGCTGCTTTTCATCGCCTATTTCTGCTTTGCACGACGGAAAGGTGATCTGGCGCTGATTGACCTGCGCCTGTTCAACAACGCGACCTTTTCAACGTCGGCTGCGATATTGTTCATGATGAATGGTGTTTCGTTCGCGGGACAGATGCTCCTGCCGGTATGGCTTATCCATGCCTGCGGGGTCTCGCCCGAACGTACGGGACTGTTCATATTGCCGCTGGGCCTGGGGATGTTCTGCACCTATCCCCTGATGGGACGCCTGACGGATTGTTTCAGCATTCGCCGCCTCACCTCTTGTGGTGCCCTGTGCGCTGTTGCGGGCACAGCCCTGCTGGCCGTCCTTGCCCATACCGGCCTCGGCATCGGTGGTCTGGTGATCGCCCTTTTCCTGCGCGGTGCCGGAATGGGCGCCGTTGGAATCCCCACGATGAGCGCGGGTTATGCTGCCGTCAGGCGCACCGACATTCCCATGGCAACAACCGCCCTGAACATCATGCAGCGGATCGGGGGGCCAACCCTGACAACATTATGTGCAACATTCCTTGACTGGAGAATATCTACCACCGGGGTATCAGGGATATTTTCCGAAACATTCGGTTTACTCTGCATATTTCATGTTGTGCTGTTTCTGGGAACTTTGAGATTACCCCGACACCGCGCAGGCGCAGCCCGTTCATAACACAGCGCAAGAATTTGGCCCTGTTCATTCATCAACCCCATATATCGGGGACGTGTATCACGCCCCCGACCGCGCACACAGCAGAACATATTGCCCCCTGCGAGGCGTCAGAGACGATCATGGTTCAGTCAGGCTGTCCGACACAATGTCGGTCATCAGGTCAGGAGCTTCATGTCATAGATCCCACACGAAAGGGGTGTTCCATCCGATTGATATGCACTTATGCACGGACCACTCTTCCCTCCACAGGATGACCGGGATCACTGAAACCGGGGGTAGATGCATGACCTGGGGCCACCAGAGTATCAATGAATTCCTCGTCTTCCTTTGTCAGACTGACCTTCCGTCCCTGCAGATATCCTGCCCATTGCTCCTCCGTGCGTGGCCCCGCGATCGTTGATGTGACAAGTCGATTACCCAGCACCCATGCAACGGCAAAATCTGCGATCGAAATTCCTCTTTTTTGAAGATAAAAACGAATTTTCTCCGCCACTTCGAGGGATTGTGGCCGCCACTCAGTTTCCAGCAAACGTTTATCCGCCCGCCCTGCCCGGCTATCTCCCTGCGGAACGCTATCAGTGCGGTATTTTCCCGTCAGAACACCTCTGGCCAGAGGACTGTAGGAAATAACACCCAGGCCATAATGAGCCGCCGCAGGCAATTCCTCGACCTCAGCCTGTCGTGTCACGATGTTATAAAGCGGTTGGCTGGCAATCGGACGCTCAACCCCCAGCATATCCGCAATGCGACAGACTTCCGCGATACGCCAGCCGCGAAAATTCGAAATTCCGAAATAACGGATCTTACCCTGACGAATCAGGTCGCCAACCGCACGCACCGGTTCATCCAGCCTCACGCCAAAGATCGCACGGTGGAAATATAGAATGTCGATATAATCTGTTCCAAGGCGCCGAAGACTATGATCAACTTGCTCGATAATCCATTTACGCGACAATCCTCCTTGATTAGGGCCACCCCCCGCCCTGTTCGCCAGTTTTGTCGCAAGGACCCAATAATCTCTCTGCGCCTTTATCGCCTTACCGACGACAACCTCCGACTGACCAGCATTATAGACATCGGCCGTATCAATGGAATTGATGCCATGATCGCGCGCACTTTCGATAATACGTCGTGACACGGCTTCATCCGTGACACCGCCGAACATCATTGTCCCCAATGTCAGCGGTGAAATTTTCAATCCGCTGTGCCCCAGATAACGATAGTCATCCACGAATATTCTCCTTTAGATTTCAGGCAGTCGGCATTTTTTCGCTTCGCCTATACCGTAATCCCGTGAGTTTTATATATCAGTTGCCAGAAACATACTTATGGTGCATATAAAACTGAATATTTTCAGAAAATAATTTTAAAATACATTTATAATATATAAATAAAATCCCTGTTCGTGATATTATAAAATAATGTTATAAAATTTTTATGATTCCGTGATTTATCGACGATTCTTTATTTAATATTAACTTTGAAATTTATCATTTTAATATTCTACACAGAAGCCTTGGATGGAACAGTTTTTTCAGAGCGTTCCAATAACAGGGCATCGGCCAGGGAACGATGATCCAGAATATCCGCAACAGCGGTGCGGACCTCGGCAAAGATTTTGCGCAAGGCACAAATTTCCTCGTTACTGCAATCCTCGCATTGTTCATAGAAATTGCGGCTGACACATGGCAGCATCGAAATTGGACCATCCGTAACGCGAATGATATCCGCAAACATAATCCGATCAGCCGGACGCGCCAGCCTGTAACCGCCACCACTGCCACGCTGGCTGGTCACAAGTCCGGCGCGACGCAGGTCACTCATGATGGTTTCCAGGAATTTTCTTGGGATATTCTCCTGATCCGAAATATTTCCTACTTGCTGTGACGGTCGATCAGCCCTCGCAAGATTCAAGAGCGCCTTAAGCGCATAACGTGCACGCTGCGAGAGCATTTTCGATGCCTTTCCCTAAAGATTATCCACAATCCTGATCTGGTTGGTATTATATGGTCATACATGCGGACTGAGAAGCGGCATCACGGAACAGAATGTGTCCCTCTTTACATTCAGTGGTGCGCATAAAACGGTTCCCCAAGGATCTGACGCGACTGAAACCCGCCGGGACCGTGCGCGACATCAGGATCGACAGTGGTGCGGTGAACGATACGTTCATTTGAAAAATAGGGATCATCGACCGGTCCCCAATGCGCCGTTGCACGATTATCCCATACGGCAAGCGAATGCGGCGTCCAATGGAATCGCGCCTGCAAATCAATCCGGCCTGCAAGTTCCTCAATCAGAAAGGACAACAGCGTATCACTTTCCCCCTGGCGCAATGCGGGGATATAACGAATGAACCCCGGACTGAGGAAAAGCGACCTGCGTCCCGTTTCGGGATGGATACGCACAAGAGGATGTTCAGCAAGGAAAGCACCATTGTACCGTCCATCCCGACGTGGTGGCAACGGAAAGCCAATCCGGGCATCATCCCGACCATGCACCGCGCTCAGACCATCAAGGAAACCACGAAGCGTATCGGACAGACTATTATATAAAGCCTCCAGGTCAACCCAGGCCGTATCCCCCCCAAATTCAGGAATTTCGATCCCACGAAGGAAAGAAATAGATGTCGGGTTGGCAACGAATGTGATGTCGGTATGCCAGCCACGGCTACGGAAATGCCGACCATTTGCACGAAGCTGCTGTTGCTCCACATCACTCAGGATGTTCTGGCGCAAAGCCTTGAGAGATTTTATGTTCTCCATGACCTCTGGCTGCTCGACAAGGCCATTCTTGATAGGATGCGCGGGCGTCACCTGACCGAAATAACGCGAAAAACGGACCTGCTCAGCATCGGTGATTGGCTGGTTGCGAAAAAACAGGACCTTGTGCTGCAGCAACGCCTGCCGCAATCCTGCGATGGTGGCAGTATCAAGCGGATTTTTCAGGTCTATTCCCAGAACCTCTGCACCGATAACAGGACCGGTCGGAATAACGGTAAACTCCTCCCCGCCACCCACAGCAGATGATTTTGAAGCTTCACGGACTTCGGTAAGAATGGTTTGAGACATGATGTAAACTCCGTATCATACGAGCACAGTAATCGGGGAGAAGATGTTGCGTAATCACTATATCCGATTGGTAGAAAACTGGTTTTTCGGCTATATCAGCCAAAAATTTTCATAGTCTGCCGTTTTCGCAAGATCCCTGTAATGGGCGACATGGTGCCCGGTGTCCTGCAGGAAGTCTGGGTCGTTGAAGCGAATCTGGCCTACGGAACGCCTGCCTTTCATCCATACCATATAAAACACATCAATTAAGTATGGTTAGTCAACAACATTTTCCCTTATTCGTTTTTCATAGGTTTCAACACAGGTTTCCAGAAACAGGAAGTTTTCCTTTCTTACAAGTCGGCAGATACTTCCATCGCTCCGATCATTTTAATATTCCGACAAAAGAGGCTCTATCCAAGTTTGCCCAGCTTCGACACGCCAGGCATGCAGCCCTCCACGAAGATTATAGACCTGGCTGTAACCAAGACGTCGCAGACTATCCGCGGCCAACGCACCACGGTTCCCGCCTGCGCAATACAGGATCAATGGCGAATGACGATCGCTGACGGCATCGCCAATCAGGAATTCCAACCGTCCCCGACTGAACTGCAACGCGCCGGGCAATGGACGATTACGCCGGATTTCCTCTTCATCACGCACATCAATGACAAGAACGCCCTGCGCAATCCTGACACGCGCTTCCTCCGGGCTGATCTCCACGATGCGTAACCGTGCCTCAGCCGCCAGTTTCCGGATGTCGTCATAACGAGACATCGCACATTTCTCCCTTCTTTGTCCCATTTCACATGTAATATTATGAATGACTGTACACTTCACGACCGTAAAAGACGTGCATTATTACTGCGGCTCTACACCAAGATAACATAACAGCTTTTTTCTAAGCTCTAAACTTCTGATCGCGCGCGCATCCTCATCGTCAGGCAGAACAATTCTTTCCTCATGCATCACCTTTCCATGATCAAGAACAATAACCCTGTCCGCCAAAGCAATGGCCTCCTCGACATCATGGGTCACAAGCAGAACGGCTGGCCTATGAATGACCGACAGGCGGCGCAACAGCGTGTGCATCCTGATTTTTGTCAACGCATCAAGGGCACCGAACGGCTCATCCGCCAAAAGAAGACGAGGCTTCCTGACCAGAGCACGCGCAAGAGCAACGCGCTGCTGCTCCCCACCTGATAATTCATGTGGCCATGATGTGCTCCGCCCACTGAGCTCAACTTCTTCCAAAGCATGTTGCGCACGCGCAGCGGCATCAGAACCGTCAAGCCCGAACACGACATTATCCATGATGTTCTTCCACGGCAGTAACCGCGCATCCTGAAAAACGACGGCCAGATCTTCTGGAACTTCAATCACACCACTACCGCGTGCTTCATGATCAAGACCGGCCAAAGCGCGCAGAAGCGTTGACTTACCCGAACCACTACGCCCAAGCAAAGCAACGAACTCACCTTTGGCGATATCGAGATCGACACCATTCAGCACCCCTTTACGCGTAAAATGCCGTTCGAGATTTCGAACCCGCACGACGCTCATGCCGCAAGGGTCCGTCGCCAGGAGAGAACCCTCCTTTCAACCCTCAGCAATGTCTGATCCGCAATAACGCCAATGACAACATACGTTACCAGACCAACCAGCATGACATCCGACTGCGCATATGTGCGTGCAAGATCAATCATATAGCCGATACCGCTGGTGGCATTCACTTCTTCGACCACGACCAGGCCAAGCAGTGCCGCCATGACACCAAACCTCAACCCCAGCATCATTCCCGGTAAGGCGCCAGGCAGAACGATATGCCAAACAAACTTCCAGTATCCAATACGCAGCGTTTCTGCCAGTTCAACATAACGAATATCGATCGCACGCAGTGCCGTATGGGTATGAAGATAGACCGGTGTAAAGGCGCCGACGGCTATGACCATGATTTTCATGCCTTCGTCCACACCGAACCAGAGAATGAAAAACGGAATCAACGCCACCGCGGGCACCGCACGTTTGACCTGTGCAATACCATCGACAAAATAATCACCAGCCCTGCTGAGCCCAGAGAGCAAGGCAAGAGCTATTCCGGCAAGCCCCCCAATTACAAAACCTTCTACAGCACGCACGAGAGAGATCAGAAGATTACCCAACAGACGTCCATCACGCACCAGATCCACCCCTGTACTGACGACAACCCACGGTGCAGGCAGTATCCGCGTGTCAATCAGGCCGGAAGCCGATGCCGCCGCCCAATAGGCAAGCAGGAAAACCGGTCCGGCCAGCCAGCCATAACGCAGGGCTGGTGGCGGTGACAGCCGCTGCGTGGTCATCCTCATATGTCTGCTATCGTCCTGCGCTGCCTTGTCCTGTAGGGGATCAGGCTGTGACCAGTCAAAGAACATCGTCAGAAAAGGAGGCAGCGTTGATTTTACATTCATTACAAGGCTCCATTTTCTTGGTGATTCAAACGGCTTTTTTCCTGCATGGCGGGTGCCGTATAATTTGCAAACCCGTCGGTCGCCACAGATTCAAAACGACGATCGAACAGATGCTCCGCATCGAAAGAATGGCGGCCGGTCTCTTTTGCCAGCAGATCAATCGTTTCCTGCTGGTAGCCCACCATCCACGACCAGTCATGCGGGATATCGGCATGTCCAGCACGCTCCACCTCAGCCCAGGCGGCATCGGGCGATAATCCAAGGAATTTCACATAATACAGCCTTGCCCATTCATCAGGATGCGCATCCCTCCAGGCGGCAACCCTGGCCCACATGCGGACATATGCCTGCAACGCCGCAGCCTTTGCCGGATTTTGCAAAGTCTCAGTGCGCACATAAAGGACATCAGGATCGTCACGAAAGGCTCCATGATCAATGACCGTTCCACCCGAACTACCCCATTCAGCCAGATAACGTGCCGCCAGCGCCCCGCTGGCAATCGGCGCCACATCAACAATTCCCGCCCCCAGGGCGCCGTTGTAATTATTTATCCGCGTCGTCGGCAGATCCACCAACGTCACGTCAGCCGGCGTCAAACCGGCGGCATGCAGGGCACGCAGCACAACCACTCCCTGGGCCTGCCCTGGGCTGAATGCGATCCTTTTGCCCCGCAGGTCCGCCAGCGTCTTCACATCCGCTTTTGGCGCGACGCCCAAGACGTAAATCGGATGTAAAAGCGGTTGCTGGCGCAGACGCACAGCAATGATCTTAACCGGTATACCGACCCAGATTGCCCTGATGGGTGGGATATTGGCACCGCTGCCAACATCAATGGCACGCGCATGAAAGGCCTCGGTCGTTGCAGGTCCCCCCGTAATATTGGCCCAACGGACAGTGAACGGCAGTTCGCGTTCCCATCCGGTATAAGCCAGGACCTGCTGGGTCATGGGATCACCGATCGCAAGCGTTACACCTGGGGGCACCTGTTGAGGAAGAGCTTCGGATAACGCCAGCCCGCCACGAACGGCAGGATTGCTCCTGACACCATGCAGCACCAGTGGGATCAGGGCAAGAAACAACAGGATGGCCACGACGGCTGCCCCTATGCGGTCTCCCTTTGTCATCGGCAATCACACCAAGATAATAGTTATTAATAAATATAACTTTGCACGTTCGTTATAATTTGTGCAATTCAAATTTGTTGGTGTATTTATGCCTTGGGGAAGGATCTTAATATGCGATTAAATATAGTATTATTCCCTGCAGAATTTTTATCCGCGAAGGACATATCCGAATGCTTGATGCACCAACGCCTGAATCGTATCACACCACCATCCCTTTACGTTCGGCATGAGGTTGGCGCGCCTTAAATCCTATTATTTCAATAGATATAATAGGATTTCTTCCCGGTCGCGCGCACCGTAACCGCCTTCGAAACATCGGAGAACAAGGACATGTCACGCAATAACACAGAATTTCTGTGGTACATTCCCAACCAGATCGCGCCGGGCCATCGTGGGGACCCGACACAGGACAATCACAACAGCCTTGATACCTTGACCAAGCATGCCCATGCGATTGAGGCCCATGGATGGACAGGCGCCCTGATCGGTACGGGATGGGGACGGCCAGATACATTTACACTGGCAACAGCCCTGGCCGCCCGCACATCCACATTCGAACCATTGGTCGCCATCCGCCCAGGCTACTGGCAGCCAGCACATCTTGCTTCTGCCGCAGCGACACTGGATCATCTGACAGCCGGGCGCTTACGGATCAATATCGTTTCGGGCAAGGACAACCTGGCCGCCTATGGCAACAACGAAGAGACACCGGACAAACGCTATGACCGCACCCGCGAATTCATGCATGTCCTCCGTCGTCTGTGGACCGAAGAAAATGTCACGTTCGAAGGGCAGCATTTTCACCTTGTTAATTCCACAGTGAACCCCAGAATTATTGAACGCAACGGACGTCGTCATCCCAAACTCTATTTCGGTGGAGCTTCGGCAGCAGCAGAAAAAGTGTCCGCGACCGAGGCGGACGTACAATTATTCTGGGGCGAACCATTGGAGGATATAGCAGCGCGCATTGCACGCCTGAAATCACTTGCCACATCTCTTGATCGCAATCTTCCCCCTTTGGAATTCGGATTACGCATTACTACCCTGATCCGCGACACGACCGAAGAAGCATGGAGGGACGCCGAAGCGAAAGTCCAGGAAATGGCCCGCATTCAAGGACAGGGCTGGCAGGACCATCGTGGCGCACCAGCCGTCGGACAGCAGCGGTTGCTTGATCTGCAGGCCCGGGGAGATGTTCTGGACGACAATCTTTATACCACGCCAGGCCGGTATGGCGGCGGTGGTGCCGGCACGACATGGCTGGTCGGTTCAGCGGCAGACGTTGCCCGCTCATTAAAAAAATATGCTGCATTGGGCATTTCACACTTCATCCTGTCAGACAGCCCGTATCTTACGGAAATTGGCCGCCAGGGACGTGAACTCCTTCCCCTGCTGCGGGAATGATCCGATTTCTTGCAATCATGGCAACATCCTTCCGTGGATCCGAACCTATCCGTTCGAATCCCGGAAGATGTGGGAAAGCCTCTCATTTCAACCCAAACCCCATATCGCGCAGTGCTGCTGCCAGACGATCGCGACCATGTAAGGACGCCGCATCATGCAGACGCCGCGCCACAGTTTCTGTCCAGTTCCGCTGCGGCATATGCTGTTTCGTCTGGAAATGTTTCAAGCGCAGATTGTAATCGTTGAAAGCGGTAGTTTCTGTAATTTCAGACAGTGCATAAGTTTCGCGAAACAGAACGGCTTCTTGTGACAGACGCGGTTTTACTGCAGTGCGTATCGTCGGGTCTGGATAACCAACAGTCAGTCCGAACAGGGGAAAGACATGCGGGGGCAAGGCAAGTTCCTCTGCTACCTTTTCCGGATTATTGCGGATTGCACCGATATACACCGCCCCCAGACCAATGGACTCCAGCGCAATGACGGCATTCTGCGCAGCAAGCGTTGCATCCACGGCCCCAAGCAGAAAACTTTCCAGATATTGCAATCCTTCGGATGGCGAATCTTCAAGACGGCCAATCGTTTGCAGCCGATGAAGATCCACCAGCCAAACCAGAAACAGCGGGGCCTGGGTAATCTGTGCCTGCTCCCCCGCCAATGCGGCCAAACGTGCCTTACGGTTGGAATCCTCGACAGCTATGACACTCCATGCCTGAAGATTGGAAGAACTTGCAGCGGATTGTCCTGCGGCTACCAGCAACTCTATTGTACCTTCCGGTAAAGGATCTGGGCGATAATGACGGACAGAACGATGCCCCAGCACTGTTTTAAGTGTTTCATTCCATACGTCCAGATTCGGCGCCGTAGCGCCATAACGTGCCAATAGCAACGTAGTAAGCCGAACGTCGCCAGCAGCTTGTGTCTCGATCCCGGAGTCATGGGGCGTATGGGTCGTCATCACAAATTCCTTCCATTGAAAATCAAGGCACGGGTACGAATGGCACCGTATATTACTAATTTTATTCGTGATATACGGCACTTTTCACATACTATACATTTCACACTTGTTTAATATGATTTGTTGATATACAAAATTCATTGCAGATATGATTAATAACGTAGTTTATAAGTGAAATTGTCCGCAATGCTGCCCAGATCAAACCGGGAAGCATCACGGACATACATCGAAAGTAATGAAAAATGCATTCCTGTCCCTGTTGCTGACCAGAACACCGTTTCTCACACATCTGGCGCCTTCTAATTCATTGAAAACGCGCCATCGGTTAGGCGACACTCTGGAGCAGTTTTAGTATGTTGATCAAACTTGATTGGAGTAAGCACGCGCTATTAAAGCGATCGTTACCTGCTGTGCTGGTAACACTGCCATTGGGAAGTAGTCTTGGGTATACAGGCAAGGCATCTGCAAAAGATATGCAGATGTCATCTGGTATGCATCATGCATCATCGAAAAAGCATCATGATGATTCACATGCCCATATGACAGGACATAATGCCAAATCTGGCCATCATAATCACGACATGGATGATGATAATGGCAATATGGGAAGCGCAACGGAAAATATTCATGTGACTTCTGCAATGAGTGCAGGAGATCGCAAAATGCATGAAGTCATGATGAAGACATCGCGCTTTGGTGATGTTGTAACAGGAAAAGAGGCCCAAGAACAGCAATTTACAACTTTGAATGATTATTCATACAAGGTTCCAGGATTCCGCCCCAATACAACAACACCACATTATTCGCGCATGTCGATCCGTGGCCTGGGACAACCATTATCCGGCTCTGCCGGGATTGGATATCTCTCAGAAACAGCATTTTCTGTTGATAACGTAACCTGGTTACAACCCGATTATCAGGCCGGAGACTGGAGTAATATCAGCTCATTTGAAATCGGTTATGGTCCGGGTGGAACAGCAGGTGGGCATAATTCTGATGTTGGCGTCATTTCCATCATGACGGCATTACCTTCCTTCAAACGTAGTACACAATATGAACAGACGGTTGGAAATTACGGCCATACCATTGAAAAGCTTGATAGTACAGGTTCCATTGTACGTGGCCATTTGGCATATCGTATTACTGGATACTATGATAATGCCAATGGCTGGATTCATGATATCCTGAACGGAAAACGTTACCAGAACATAAATCGTGGCGGTGTTCGCGCGCAGCTCTTGGCGACGGAGGAAAATTATACCGATCGCTTTATTTTTTCTTATAATGGCTCCAGTGAATATAGTCAGTATGGTGAATCAGCAGGCACCGGTGGTGCAAGTGCCCCAATCGGGGATTCGGTGCTGGTTTACGGGAATGGGCGATATGCCGGAAGCTATGCCGCGACATTAGCATCGCGTTTAAATAAATCCGTACTGACATATAATCCTTATCGTCCGGCCCTTGCTGATCCAGGGAAGGAGCGAAGCAATGTATATACAGCATCAAATGAACTTAATTATCATATTGGAAGAAATACGCTAACTTCAATCAGTGCCGTGGGGCTTTTTTCTGGGGTAAATAGCGGAACGACAGATAACCAGAATGTATGGATTGGTACTGGCGGTGAAATGGATGATTATGGTGTCCAGGGATCACAGGAAATTCGCTTGGCTTCTCCTCAGGAAGATAAAATTGCATGGACTGTCGGACTGTATGGCGTTGATAATTCGGCGTGGAACAGGATGCATCATACCGCGTTTGGTACCGATGCGGCAGCCTGGTATTCCCGCCCCGCTGCTGTGACCGGGCTGACGCAATGGGAAAAAAACTATAATACCAATATCCAGGCGGCGATTTTCGCGCAGACAGTCATACATGTTAATAATAAATTCTCTCTGACACTTGGCCTGCGGAACAGTTACGATATCCAGAAATTCAATAATAAATTCGAGGTTGGATATGTCCCTGGTACGGCATATTCCTATGATCAGCAGCGTCAGGCGCTTATGGCCGCGGGGGCCGGTGGTGACGCACGCACCGGGTTACAGCGTAATGACCATGATGGCGTAACAGCAATCATCAATCCCAAATATCAATTGAACAAGAACACTATGTTCTATATCCTTATTGGTCATGGTGACAAAACCGTTTCCGCAAACGGAAATTCTGTTCCGATAAATGAATATAACTCCACAACGAAACAGTATACATTTTATGGATGGTCACCATATTTTTCAAAACCCACGACATCATGGGATTATGAAGGTGGCGTAAAAACGATGTCGTTTAATGGGCAGCTTGTTTCCAACGCGAATTTTTACTGGAATGATTTATATAATTACCAAACAAATCGCGTTTACAATTACTATCTCTCTAATGGTGATCTCGCTAATGTCAGTTATATGGGGAATGCCCCCCATGCCAGACTATATGGTGTTGAATTGTCTGAAAGCCTGACACCTGATTTTATTCCTGGCCTTAATATTCATGCCAGTGGGGCATGGCAACAGGTTCGATATGTAAAATATAACGGTGCCCCTGCACCAACAAGCTATGCTTATTCAGGAGGATCATCAACGGTTGATGAATCCGGTCAAAGCCTGCCTGGCATACCAAGCTTTACCTTTAATATCGGTGCAAATTACGAGCACCCCGTAGGTGCGATTTTCAGTAATTTTCTGACATCCCGTCAACACCGTGCCGCATGGCTGCAACGTGCGTTTACGGCTTTTGGATATATCAATGAAGCATGGTGGAGCAGAAATCGCCTGACAGACCCTCTTGCAGCACATCAGTTTTACCAACGTTCTTATTCCATCCTGAATGCTGGTATCGGTTTACGTACGGCAGATCAGAATTTCAGTGTGACATTATGGGCCAAAAACCTGTTGGATGCCCGTCCATGGACAGGATACAGCCCCGGCAGTGCAAGTTCCCCGGAATCTGTGGACCTGACCCAACAAGGACCACGTTATTTTGGTGCCACGATGCATATGGGTTTCTAGTTCCAGCACCAGTTTTATTATCATTATTTTTTATATGACATAATGATAACAGGATGCCGCCCCTCCGGGACACAAGGTACGGTACATGACACTGAATCGTAGAAAACTTCTGACCAGAACAGTTTTATTTTCAACACTGTTTCAAAAAAATAAAACGTCGGAAGCTGCTGACCTCGATATACCGTCCTGGACCAGGGAGCCAGGCGCACCAATTTTAAAAAACCCGTATGGAAAACCGTCATCTTTTGAAAAAGATGTTGTCAGACGAACATTTACCAAGATGCGTGGAGGTCAAGGATCAACCCTGACCCCATTGGCCTCTTTACATGGCATAATAACACCGGGCGGATTACATTTTGAACGGCATCATGCCGGGGTGCCGGATATTGATCCGGCACAGCATGCTCTGATCGTCCATGGTCTTGTCGATCAACCAATGCGTTTTTCTCTGGATGATTTGCACCGTCTTCCCTCTGTTTCGCGCCTTTGCTTTATCGAATGTTCGGGCAACACAGGCACCGAATGGACAAAAGCGACCAGAACGGACGTGCAAAGTACTCACGGACTGCTCTCATGTTCTGAATGGACTGGCGTTCCTTTGCCCTACATTCTGGCTGAAACTGGCATAAAAGCAGATGCACGATGGATTCTTGCGGAAGGCGCTGATGGAGCAGCCATGTCACGCAGTATCCCCCTGGCAAAAGGTCTAGATGACGTCATTGTTGCGTATGCCCAAAATGGCGAAGCACTTCGTCCAGAGCAAGGATACCCGTTACGGCTGATCTGCCCCGGATACGAAGGTAACATGAACATAAAATGGCTCCGGCGTTTAAAGCTGGGCCAGTATCCATTCTATACGCGTGAGGAGACATCTAAATATACTGATTTGCTACCTGATGGAAAAGCACGGCAGTTCAGTTTTACGATGGGTGTCAAATCTGTCATTGTTCGCCCTTCTGGTGGCATGAAGCTTTCCTCTCCAGGCTTGCAGGAAATCAATGGTCTGGCATGGAGTGGACATGGAAAAATCACAAAAGTCCATGTTTCAACAGATGGTGGAAAACAATGGACACCTGCCCGTCTTGATGGATTGGTATTAGATAAATGCTTGACACGCTTTACTCTTCCTTGGGTATGGAATGGACAAAAAACAATCCTACAAAGCAAGGCTTACGATGAAGCTGGCAATGTCCAGGAAACCCGTCAGGTTTTGCGAGCACGCTATGGGGATAATTTATATTACCATAACAATGGCATTCAATCTTGGTTGGTTTCTGAATCGGGCGATATCTCAAATGTATTCATATAATATTTGTGCATTTTTTATTTCTATTTTTATTTTTAGCGAACCATGCCTGGCCGCCCAATGCCCAGGAACATCAATATCTGAAAATGATATTTCACCATGGAACATAGATATTTCCAAAAACTCTCCACTTCCTTCGGGAAGTGGCACGCCATTAATGGGAAAAAAGATATATCTTGAAAAATGTGCTGCATGTCATGGGGAAACCGGTGAAGGAATGATGGGTATATATCCTGCGCTAAGCGGTGGTATAGGCAGTCTTGCGACAACAACGCCCCTACGGACAGTTGGAAGTTTCTGGCCATATCCAGAAAGTGTTCTTGATTATGTCAGACGTGCAATGCCTTTGAATGCGCCTCAATCTTTAAACACCGATGATTTATATTCTGTTGTATCTTATCTGTTTTATATGAATCATATTATTCCGCAGGAATTTTCCCTCAATGAAAAAAATATTCATTCCATAAAAATGCCAAACAAGGATGGGTTTATTAATAAAAAAGAAGTAAATAGAAATAAAAATACCCCACGCGATGAACTGCGTTCACGATTAGGAATTTGCTTACACCCATGATGATTTACGTTATACGCATTCATATTATATGAAATATTTCCGTTTATTTAAAAATAAAGACGCATACAGATACCAGCCCCCCTCTCCATCACTCCCAATACGCAATTTACAGCATGGAGATAATCGTGAGTTCATCAGTATCGAGGTAGTTCATAGCCAATTTTCTGCATATATTACTATCTTAGTTCTCCAGCCATAACGCATTGATTGTTTTTGCACTGGGCAATCCCCGCTTGCAGCCTGCATGTGAAACACGCTTCAGCCCTCTTGAAAACTCATCATATCGATTTTTCCTTCAGGACTCTTACATGTTTTACTTGAATTATTATATTCAAAAGCACGGTCTATAATAAGATAGCCTGACTACCGGCGCATGAGCAGCCCATACAATATGGCAGCGATCCCCCCACCGATAAACAGGGACATATTATGGATGGGCTTTAGTGCAGGCATGAAGACAACTGCACTGCCTGCAATAACCGCGACCACCATAACCAGAATGGCTACCGGGTTGATGCCGTTATGGTACCAGTACGGCAGGTTGCTCTGGCGACGATAAAGGGCATTCACATCCATCACGCTGCGACGCACGATATAATAATCAGTCAATAAAATGGCGATCAGTGGCCCGATGAAAGTAGCCAGCACATCCAGTGTGAGGTGGATAAGTTCAGGGCGCGCATAAAGATTCCACGGTGTCATGACGACAGCCCCGGCCGCCGCCATCATGCCCCCACAGCGCCATGAAATTCGATGGGGCGCAAGATTTGAGAAGTCAAACGCAGCCGAGACAAAATTAGCAGCAATATTGATCCCTGCCGTCGCCATGACAAAGGTGAGCACGCCCACCACAACGGCAACCGGACTGTCAATCTGGGCCACGGTTTCAACCGGATCAAGGATGATGCGGCCAAAGACGGGCTGTGTCAGCACAATGGTGACAAGCGTAAGAAGTGAAAACCCCATGAAATTGACAGGCAAACCCCAGAAATTACCGCGCCTGATAGCTGGCATTGAGATGCCATATCGTGAAAAATCACCAAAATTGAGCGCAATGGGGGCAAAGTAAGACACCACAAGGGCAATGGCATTGATCATTCCCATGATCCGCGCCGAAATCGCATGATGGGTAACACCGGGGATATCGAATGAAAAATTACGCCATCCCGCATGCCACAGCAGCCATATATCCAGCCCGATCATCACGATATAGATGACAGGTCCGGCCCAATCGACGAAATGGCGGATTACATCCATCCCCCGCCAGAATACCAATGCTTGTACAATCCACAGGATGATAAACGCCCCCCATCCCAATGCCGACAGTCCGGCAAAACCGTGGCTGTCGGCCTGCGCCCAGAACATCAGGCCCGGCCACTGGTGTAAAAGCAGGACAACAACCGCGTTCGAGGCCAGCCATGTCTGTATGCCGTACCAGGCGACTGAAATGATTCCGCGTATGAAAGCAGGGACAAGTGCGCCATGCACACCAAACGCCATACGCGCCATGACGGGATAGGGCGCGCCCGATATCTGGCTGGGGCGCGCGACAAGATTACACAGGACCTGAACAATAATGATCGCGGCGATCAGCGCGATGAACACATCCACCACAGGCAACCCCATGGCAAACAGGCTACCCATCGTGACATATCCCCCGACGCTATGGATGTTTGACATCCATAACGAGACATAATCAAACCAGCCCCATGTCCGCGTGCCGGTAGGGGCAAGATCCGCATTGGTCAGATGCGTATCGGGTGCGCCGACCCCATCATGCATGTAGCTCTCCCGCTTGCTCGATATATGGTAATCTAGGGGCCATACGGGCGCCCGATCATGATCGTATTATTCCGCGAGTTTGCGCAGCACATGCAATGCCGCGATCCGTTCGCACGCATCAAGCGGTTCAAGCGTGAGTTCGGAGACACGGGCGGCCTGGGGCAGATAGGTACGGACCATTTCCATGCCCTCCTCACTCAGCGACAACAGGCGTTCGCGTCTGTCGTCGGGGTTCCCGCGTATATTGATCAGGCCACGCTGCTTCAGGCGTGAACAGATGCCACGCAGGGTGGCATGATCTATGGCTGTAATCCGACCGATATGAATGAGCGAGCCTTCCTTTTCCCTGAATACGGTTGCAAGGACCGCAAACTGGACGGACGTCAGGTGATCATCGGGAATGACGGTCTGGAACAGGGAAGTATGACGTTGGTACGCCCGGCGTAGAAGATGGCCGATCTGCTCATGCAGGTCATAGGTGGTGTATGTCGTGTCGTCTGTCTCGGTCATATGTAGTCCTGCCCGTTGCATGCATGGCGCGCGATCCATTGACGCAACGCCATCAGCTATTGTGTTCCGTCGGGGCAGTACGGGCAACATTGATCAACCGTGCTGGAATGGTCGCGACCAGTCCGGCCCCCACGGCGACACACCCGCCAAAGACGACGAAGATACCCCATGAACCCGGCATGATGCTGCGTGCCCAACCGATCAGGTCGGTTGCCATGAAGCCCGCAAGATTGCTGATCGCCCCGACAAGCGCAAGCCCGGCTGCAACCGTCGCCGCCTCTGGCAGGAGGAGCGAGGGTAAGGTCCAGAATGGCGGCAGCGCGCCGAGGATACCCATGTTGGCAAGCGTAATCAGCATGATCGCCGCCATCACGCTCCCCTGCGCCAGAGGCAGCAGGGCAAGGGCTGCCGCCCCGATCAGGACGGGCACGATAATATGGCGCTTGCGCTCCCCCTTGCGGTCCGAATGCCACCCATTGACGATCATGGCGATGGCGGCGGCAATGTTGGGGATGGCCGTAAGCAGCCCCACCTGCAGCGCAGACACCACACCGGCCTCCCGTAAAAAGGATGGCAGCCAGAAGGCAATGGTATACAGCCCAAGTAGCAGCGCACCATCTGCCAGACCCAGCAGCCATATGCGTCTGTTACGCAAAGCATCCACCATGGCACGCAGGGAATGGGTATGATCGACGGGCACGCAGCGTACCGACAGCAGGACTTTCTGCTCAGGCGTCAGGAAACGTGCCTGGGCGATACTGTCGGGCAGATAAAGGAAAACGGCGATCCCGATCAGAACGGGGGGAACCGCCTCCATAAAAAACAGCCAGCGCCAGCCGGCAATCCCACCATATCCTGCCATCATGTCCAGGATCATGCCCGATAACGGGCCGCCCAGGACACTGGCCAGCGGAATGCCGATCATGAACCGTGCAGTAACACGCGCACGGTATTCGGGTGGAAACCATTGCGAGAGATAGAACAGCACACCGGGCATGAAACCGGCCTCGGCAATGCCCAGCAGCAGGCGCAGGGCATAGAATTCGGCCGGGGAACGGACAAACGCCATCGCCCCGGAACACAGCCCCCATGTAATCAGGATACGCGCCAGCCACCGCCGCGCACCAACGCGCACCATCAGGGCATTACTGGGCATTTCACAGACGATATAGCCAAGGAAGAACAGGCCTGCCCCCATCCCGTAGCTGGCCTCGCTCATGGACAGATCGGACAGCATCCGCAATTTGGCGAAGCCTACGTTCACCCGGTCCAGGTAGGATGCCAGAAACCCGAGGAACAGCAACGGCAGCAATCGCCATGCCACGCGGCCGCACAAGGAAGCGAGAGCGTTATCCACACGAGGCGTGTCAGTCGTCGAAGGGGGTGCATTCATCAAAATACCCTGCTCAGGCCCAGTACGTTCTTTTGATCGCCGCTATGTCCGGCACTCATTCCCCGGCCACCCGCCCCGATACGGGGCGAATGAGATCATGGTTCAGGGCAGATTGAAGCCCTTGAACGACGCCATGAAACCAGCGAGGTTGTCCCATGGGATCATGTGGCCCGCATCAGGCACCCGATCCATGGTGATGGAAGGCAGCAGGCCCGCAATCTCTGCTTCATCCTCGGGCAGGATGACATTGCCGCGCGTCGCGATCATGAGATAGGTCGGCACCGTAAGGTGGGGAAGATCCTGATGGATATCCTCGGTATGGAAACCTTCATAGGTAATGCGGGTGGCCAGTTCGTCGCAGGTATGCAGCCATTCTGCACGCAGTTGGAGCTGTTCCTTAGTCCATGTTGGGCAAAAACAGCGCATCGCCTCGGCATCCATGCCCTTACGCGCAAGGCGGATGGAATCGACATACCAGGGCAGGCTGGATGGATAAGGCCTGCGGCCCGGACCACTGACCGGCGGATCAACCAGAACAAGTGCCGCAATGCCCGATGCATCCTGACGCCCAAGGCGGATGGCAATGCGTGCGCCCATGGAATGGCCTAACACCACGCAGTCCTTCAGGCCCAGCGCATCAATGAAGCCCCGTACATCGCCTGCATAGGCATTCAGGTCATAGGCAAGGTCCTCTCCCCCCTGCGACAGGCCGCGTCCACGTATGTCCAGCACATAGACATCATGTGTGCGGGCCAGTTCCTCGGCCACGAACCCCCATGTGATGGCAGGACTCGTGATGCCAGGCACCAGCACCAGCGGCGTGCCCTTGCCCCCATAACGCAGGTAATGCTGGCGGATGCCATTGGCGTGGACATGCGCACCATACTGAAGGGATGAGGTCATAACGGGTTTCCTGTTTCGAATAATCAATATGCACCGGACAGCAGCGCACCACCGCCCGGGGCGATACGTTCCAGCCCCAGCCGGGTCAGCATGGCGTGCGTTGTCGCGATGGCAGCACTCAGCACGGGCTTGCCGGTCTGCGCCTCGATCATGGGGACAACAGAAAGCGAAGGCATCTGAACGCAGGCCGAGGTCACGATGGCGTCGGCATCGGCATAATTCAGCTTTGCCACGATGCCAGGCAATAGACCGGGATCATGGCGGGCAACATCAAGGTTATCGGGTATTTCCAGGGCAATATGGTCGATGATCTCGTACCCCTCGTCGGTCAGGTAGTCGATGACCATCCGCGTCAGAGGTTTCATGTAAGGCGCAACCAGCACGATGCGACGCGCACCCAGTACCCGCAGCCCATCGACCAGCGCACCCGCACTGGTTACAACCGGCGCAGGGCCGCCATTATCGACCGTACATTGGTGCAACCGCTTTTCTGAAACGCGATGATAGCCCGATCCCATGGACATGGTCGCCACAAGGCAGGCATAGCCCAGCACATCAACCTGTGCATCGCTCAGTTCCAGCGCGCAGCGGTCGGACTGCGCATCCATGGCCGCCAGTTCTTCCTTGCGCACCGTCTTCATGCGCATACGCGCGGAATGGAAGGTAAACCGTTCAGGCCGGATCAACTGCCGTGCGGCCAGCAGAGCCGGAATTTCGGTTTCCATGGTCAGGTTCGAACTGGGTACGATCTGACCAATCCGGTAGGACGTCCCGCGCATCAGCATGCCTCCAGTGTTGCAGGGGGAAGCTGTTCAAGCAGTGCATCAAGCGTAATCACATCGCCGCATTTCTGGCTCATGTCGAACAGGTTGGCTTCATGCGGGCCGATGGCGCGATCGCCCACGCAATCAGCAATCACAACCGGGCGAAAGCCAAGCTGCATGGCATCAAGCACGCTGGCCCGCACGCAGCCACTGGTTACGCAACCTGCAACCACCACGGTCTGCACCCCCTGCGCTGCATACCAGCTTGCCAACGGTGTGCCGGCAAAGGCGGAAGGGACGGTCTTACGCACCACATATTCCCCCGGATCGGGCGCCAGTTCGGGCACGATGGCACTTGCGGGATTATGCTCGGTCAAACCCAGCATACTGGGCACTTTTTCAGAAAAGATATTGGCATCCGCGCCATCATCAGCAAAGACGATGCGCGTATGTGCAACAGGCCAGCCCAGCTTTCGCGCCGTCGCAAGCAATGTAGTGGTACGCGCGATTGCAGGGGGAATATTGCCCCCACCGAACTGTTGCGGATCGGCAAAGCCATTTACAAAATCGACAATAAGCAGGCCAACCTTGCCAACAAGACCAAGCGACCGACCAAAACCCTGGCGGTGGTACAGCGCGCTGTCCTGTTCGGGGGCGGATGTCTCGATAGGCGGCATTGTCTATCCTTTTCGTATTTCAGATCATATCATAACTTATAAGAAATGATATTAGATTACGCGTCCCTTTTCCACTACGGTCCTGCCATCAAGCATGACTGTGCAGTTGCGCATGGGGATATCGATATGGCATGCCGTATCGCGCGTACCCCCGGCCTCATTATTCGGACCGGTGGACCACAGAAAGTTTCCAGCCACGGCGCGCGGATCCATGCCGATCGTATTTTCAGAATCATAGAACCCCATGACCGACCAGTGCGCGCGATCCTGCAACCCCCACCCGACATGCGACAGGGCATAGGCTTCAGGATCGCGGAAGGAATCCATGTAAGATTTCAGTAGGTCCGCATCCAGCCCACCGGAAATATCGGTCACGTACCCGTTGCGGATGGTACAGGTGATCGGATCGCGTATATAGGATTTATGGGGCAACAGGATATCGCCACGATCCAGCACGATCACACCGTTGGCGGATCCTTCGTTCGACCATGTGGCCAAAAAGCCGCTGGGCCAGTGATCCCACCGGCCGGGGCGGTCACAGAAACCATATTCCTCCAGAATGGGGAAATCACCCAATGCACACTGCATGTCCGTGCCCGCATCGGACACAACATGCATGGTACGCGCCGCACGCAGCACGGCAGAGGCCGCCAGCACGCGCTCACGGTCCTGCAGCGTAGGCAGCAGCCGCACCAGTACCTCGGGCGGTTCCACCGCCAGCAGGATACGACCGCCCGATGCCAGGATCTCATGCTGTTCGGGCGAAAAGAGCAATGTCATGAGATCGAGGACCAGATCGCTTTCCTTTAGGATCGCCATGGCCGCACGGTTACCCGTAAGCGGCGTGGTCCCGACATAGGCCAGCGGATCGCGTGAAAGCGACAGGCCGCCATTGGTGGGCTGCAGGTCAAGCCGGTTGACCACAAGCCCCTTCAGCCCCGCCGCGATGATGGCACAGCGCATGGTCTGGCGATTGGTCTCGGATGAAGTCAGGACCGTAACGCTCTGTCCTGTGGTCATGTCGGACAGGTCAAGCACCTGCGTCCATGCCTGAATGAGTTCTGCATCGCTGATTGAGGGCATCGGACCTGCTCCATAAATAAGGGCCTGCGGGTGGGCCAGAACACCAGTCGGAACATCCGTGTGGCCATGTTCCCCATGACCACACGCGAGAACGGTTTATGCGTGCAGGTCGATCCCGTAGACGTCATAACCGTAGACCCATGATGGATCTTCATTCGTGCGTAGCCATGTATTGGCGTTCGATACTTCCTGCACGCGGGAGGCACGCCCCATGCGATGGTGACGATAGGCCTCGAAACAGGTATTGGGATCGTTCGTTTCGATTTCGGACATGCAGCGCACCAACATGGCCGCATCCTCGATCGCCATGGCAGCACCCTGTGCCATATGCGGCTTCATCGGGTGACAGGCGTCACCAAGCAGGACCACACGACCACGGTGCCAGACAGGCAGCGGCCTGCGGGTATAGAGCGGCCATTTGGTAATGTTTTCGGCCGCATCAATATAGGCCCGAACCAGCGGATCGTAACCAGCGAAGGATTTGTGCATTTCCGCATGCGTGCTTGGCACCCATGAAACCCCAAGCGGCCAGCTTTCGGCAGGTTCACCCGTGACAAAATAGAATTCTTCCTTTTTGTGATCAAGGAAGTACGTCATCATATGCCGGTCAGATGACCACCATTTCACGCATTCACCCACATCCAGACCGGCCAGTTTGCTGGCCTTTATCATACCGCGATGACCAATCCAGCCAGTAAAAAGCGGGTCTTCCGGGCCAAGCAGCTTTGCCCGCACACATGAATTGAGGCCATCGGCACCAATCAGGATATCCACGTCATCGGATGTACCATCCATGAACGATAGACGCACCCCCCTGTCATGTACATGCAGGTCGGCAAGGCATTTGCCAAACTGCACATTGGCGGCATCCACCGCACCCAGCATGATCTGGTGGGCTTCACCACGGTGAATGGTAATATACGGCGCCTGATAACGCGCACGGTCGGCATTAAGCGGAATACGCGACAGATAAGCGCCATCCGTCGCATTACGGCTGCACCAGTATTGTGGTTCGTTCGCGACTGCGGCCATACTCTCTTCAATGCCAAGACGGCGCATGATTTTCATGACATTGGGACCAAGCTGTATGCCAGCGCCCAGCCGGGAAAAAGCGGGCATCTGATCATACAGCACCACACTGAAACCCGCGCGCTGCAACAGGCCCGCCGCGGTCGTACCGCCCAGTCCAGCGCCAACAACGCCAATACGAAGAGAGCGTTCCATTCATCCTGCTTTCAACTTGATCTGGCGGGCACGCACGGCCGCCAGGCGTTAATTCATGACATATAACGTATACACCACATATGCCCGGATCAAGATTTATTATCCCTGAATAACGTTATTGAGATTCTCTCCCGGAAAACGCCCGAAAACCAGGAAAACTCCCTCCTTGGAAAAACGGTATCGGCCACGGTTACGCTGAAAAAAATCGTTTCCCCAGATCCACAAACTGCGCCCTTAATTTTAATAAAACATTGTTTATAAACAAAATTATTCTTATTCCCCCGCATCCAGGAAAAAGCCTCATCCACCTTTGATAGAGACAGGAATCATATCGAGCCTGAATAAGGCTGTGTCTAAAAAGACACAATTCGTCCTATTTAAATTCATAACGAATAAAAAACAATTCCAAAGGGGCGCCTGCATAAAGTAGCGTATACAACGTTAATGCCGGAATCGGCTGTATCCTGCCAAGCAGAAGGGGTTTCAATCCGTGCCGAGGATGCACCGACCTTCACGACCAGAGAACAGATTTCAAAAACATATGCTTGGGCAAAAACGCCGCCTGCCTACCCACCTCTCCCTGATATGAAAGGAATACATGCATGATCTGGAAGCATGTGAAATATCTGCACCTGCCCTTGTCCCCGATCATCATGCTGGCCCTGTCCACCCAGCACTTCGCGCATGCCGCATCCGCCCCGCACAAGAAGGCGGAAGAACATACCGCCCCGAAAAACACTGCCACACACAGGGTCATTCATGCAGGTGCCAATGCCACGGCGGCACCGGAAAAGATCAGCGTTGTGGGATCAGGTTCGACCCGCCAGATGCAGTCGCTCTCCCGCCGTGACCTGCAATATCTTGTGCCAGGCACCACGCCACTCAAAGCCGTGGGGAATATGCCTGGCGTACAGTTCAGTTCATCCGATCCGCTGGGCATCGACCTGTGGTCACAAAGCTTTTACATGCATGGTTTTACCAGCGACCAGCTTGGTTTTACCGTCGATGGTATAGCTCTGGGCGGCCAAGGATATGAATCCCATGATGGCGTGCCCGTCAACCGCGTCATCAGCAATGAAAACATTTCTCATACGGACGTGTCACAAGGCGCCGGTGGGCTTGATACCCCGTCCACCAGCAACCTTGGGGGCACCGTACGTTTTTACAGCGACGACCCAAGCGACAAGATGGGGGGCAAGGTTTCGCAGACATTCGGCAGCTATAATGCATTCCGTACTTTCGCACGGTTTGACAGCGGCAAGCTGAATAAAAGCGGGACGAAGTTCTACATGTCCTATGACCGTCGCGCCGAGGATAAATGGCTGGGTGGGGATTCACAGTTTCAGCAGATGGTGAATACCAAGTTGGTACAGCCGATCAACGACCACACAACCTTCAAGGCCTATTTCGACTGGTCCAGCGAGGCCGCGGCTTCCTATCTGGACAATTCACTCGAAATGCTGAACAAGGTTGGATACGATTCAGATTATTACTATCCGAACTACGGCGCGGCACTGAATGCCGCCAACGGTAACTATCCCTCCAAATATCAGGGCCTGTCTGATCCGAAGAATGCGGCCTATTACCGCGGCATCGAAACCAGTTCCTATTACGTGGGCGGCATGAGCCTGGACAGCAAGCTCACTACGAACCTGGAATCCAAGACCACCTTCTACGGTGTGGGCAAGCGTTACGATGCGTGGTGGACCTCGCCCTATGTCAGTTCACCCAGCGGCGCACCGCTGGCGGCACAGGACCAGGCCATGAGTTCACGCAGGCTGGGGTTCCAGACCGACCTTATCTACCATTTTCGGCATCATACCTTTGATGCGGGCTTCTGGTACGAGAACTCCACCTACAACCCGGAAATGGATTACTTCAACGAACCCAATTCCGCCAATGGTACGCCTTATAACGAAGTCGCCCACAAGGGTGAGCCGTTCATGATCGGATATGGCGAGGCATTCAACACGAATACCTATGTCTTTCACCTGCAGGATACCTATAAAATCCTACCTAACCTGACCCTGCATGCAGGTTTCCGCACCATGGTCGTCAATGCAAGCGATCGCGTGACCCATAACGACATACGTTACACGAACAGCACGCAGATTCCGGCCGGTTCACTTACGGCAGAAGCCGCCGCCCTGCCACAGTTCAGCGGCAACTGGCGTTTCGCACCCCATAATGAATTCTATTTCGATATCTCCAAGAACATGCAGGCCTATCCGGAAGGGGGCTATAACATGTTCTCGCCATGGGGCGCTAAAACGCAGTCCGATTTCAATGCACTCAAGAAAAACCTTCGCCCTGAAACCGACTGGGTATATGAAATCGGTTACCGGCTGCAGACCCGTCGCGTTATCGGCCTGCTGAATCTGTATCATACCGACTTTTCAAACCGTCAGCAGTCAATTTCCGTAGGGCCGTTGGTTACTGCCCACTCGCTGTTCGAAAATGTCGGCAGCGTCAATATGAATGGTGTTGATGCCAGCGTGACCTTCATTCCGGTACGCCATCTGTCGATCTATAACAGCATCAGCTACAACAGTTCCAAATTTGAAAATAATCTGACTTCGGGCGGTGTCCTGTATCATCTCAAGAACAAGCAGGAACCCAACTATGCTCATCTGATGTACAAGAACTCCCTGAAATACTCGATCAAGGGGATCAACATTCACTTCGATACCCTGTTCATGGGCAAAAGATACCTCAGCTATACCAACGATTCCCGCGTTCCATCCTACTGGCTGGAGAATTTCGGTGTCAGTTACACCCTGCATGATGTGTCGGTTGCCAAGAACCTCAAGTTCGACTTTAACATCTATAACATTACCAATGAACGCTATATCTCCAACATGGGTAGTGGAGGCAATCCGCTTTCGGGTGATTACAACAGCCTGCAGGTTGGCGCGCCCCGGTCCTTTTATGGCACCATAAGCGCGGATTTCTGATCTGTTTGCATAAAGCTGACTGGGAAGATGACTTACGGGTTGTCTTCCTGGTTACCGGCTTGAGTATCCGCTCCCACTGGTCATCGCGTAAACCGTATCGCCGCATCCGTCTGTCTCCCCCAAAAACCGGGAAAACAGTCAGCACACATAGCTACAAAGTAGCCCCGCACGTGCCACACTCAGGGCTTAAATGACGACACGCCGTAGCCCTCATGCAGGGTCGAAATGTTCATCCGCCGCCATAATCGCGCGCATCAGCACGTTTGCGCCTGCCACGATATCCTCCGGTTCGGCGTATTCCGCCTCATTGTGGCTCAACCCATCACGACAGGGAATAAAGATCATCGCAGTCGGACAGATCCGGGCCATATAGGCCGCATCATGTCCCGCGCCAGAAATGATGTCGCGATGGCTCAGCCCCGCCTTTGCCGCCGCATCACGCACTATGCCGATGCAGGCGGGGTCAAACGGCACGGAAGGCGAGGCCCAGCTTTCCTCGATCAACAGGTCGATGCCCGCTCCGCATGCAATCTCGTCCGCCCGGGCACGAAAGTCGGCTTCCATCCTGTCTATCACCGCATCCTCGGGGTGGCGCAGGTCCAGCGTCATGCGCACTTCACCCGGCACCACATTACGACTGCCCGGACGTGCGTCGATGATGCCGATGGTTGTCTTGGCATCATGCCCATGCGCCGCCGCCACATCCGCCGCCAGCACCATCAGGCGGGCCGCTGCCAGCAGAGCATCGCGGCGCAGCTCCATGGGCGTGGTACCGGCATGGGCCTCCTGACCGGTCAGGGTCACGTCAAACCACCGCATGCCCTGCACGCCTGTCACGACGCCGATGGTTTTGCCTTCATTTTCCAGCACCGGTCCCTGCTCGATATGCAGTTCGAAATAGGCGGCAAGCGGGTGCGCGCCACAGGGTTCATCGCCCCTGTAGCCAATCGCCTGCAGGGCATCACCCAGACGGACCCCATCACGATCAGCCAGGGCGTAAGCCTGCTCCAGCGTGAAAACACCGGCAAAAACGCCCGATGCCGTCATGGCCGGGGCAAAACGTGCCCCTTCCTCATTGGTCCAGTTGGCCAGTTCAATTGAATGGCGAGGCACATATCCCGCCGCCCGGAAGGCACGCAATACCGCCAGCCCCCCGAGCACGCCATAAATGCCATCATACCGGCCGCCCGTGGGCTGGGTGTCGAGGTGGCTGCCCATCATCAGTGGCGGAAGGGTGGGATCACTCCCCTCCAGCCGCAGGAACTGGCTGCCCATTGTGTCTATCGTAATGGAACACCCAAGCGCCTCACCATGCGTGGCCAGCCAGTCACGGACAAGGCGGTCCTCCGCCGACAGGGCCAGCCGGCGGATACCGCCCCGTGGGGTCGCGCCAAAACGGGATGTGAAGGCAATGTCCTCGTTCAGGCGGGGACCATCAATCGTGATATTTGCATTCTTGTGCATCTGACTAACCTTTTTTCATGGTCCTGTGCTGATGCGCGGCTCATGGCCAGCCGTATCATATCAGCCCGTATATCCCTTGCGGTTAAGCGGCTGCGAAGGTCAGCATCCTGTCGCGCAGGGTGTCCTGCAGGGCTTCCAGCCGGGACAGGCCCTGCCAGGCGATGGCCTGGTTACGCGTGATGTATTCGGTATCGGCGGGATTGCGGCTGGCCCGCCATGAACTGATGCCCAGCGACATGACCAGCCGCGCGCCCATCATGGCGGGCAGGCACGCCAGTTCCGCCCGTGTGAGCGCAACGGTCTGGCAATAGCCGGAAAGAATGGCCATGAACTGCTCCAGCGGCTGCGTACCACTCCCCATCATGTACGATGCGGCAATTGCAAGGTCCTGCACGCGCGGGGCGCGTATCACATCGCCAAAGTCGATCACGCCCTCGATGACCTGATCGCTACACAGGATATTATGCACATTGAAGTCGTTATGGATCACCTGCGCTGGCAGCGTCGCCATGACAGGCTGCACCTGCTGTTCGAATGCCGCCAGTGCCCCGCTGGCCAGCGCCCTTTGCGCCCCGGTGGGGAAATAGCGGATGAAATTGCGCATATAGGCCGCATTGCGCAAATTCCATAAAAGCGCATGGGACTGGGCCGGGTGGTCAAAGCCCGCCAGGGCCTGGTCCAGCCGCCCCAGCATACCCCCGATGGAGGTGCATAACGGCACTGTGGCCGGCCGGTTGCCCAAGGGCGTGCCGGGCAGGAATGTCACCATCCGCACGATCCGCCCTTCACCCGCACCATCGCGCCATACGGCCTGCGGCACGGATGGGGCCAGCAGTTCCGGCACGGCCAGCGTCGGGTCTTTCACCCTGAGGTAGCGCAGGACACTGTCCTGCAGGTCAAGCATTTCCGGCTGTTCGGCACAGTGGGCAATTTTCAGCACGTAATCGCCGCCCTGCGTGGTACGAAGGCGGAAATTTCTGTCGCGCTCTCCCGGCAGACGTGACACCACGCCGGTCATGCCAAACATGTCATGCGCGATCCGGGTTGCGTCCTCCACCGATACGGACCGCGATGGCTGTTCAAGCAGGATCAGCGCCGTTTCAAAATCGGCCCCGGTTTTTCCCATGCCGGTAGAAGAGACAGGCACGCCCATCGGATGCCCCCTGTTCACATATAATCCATTGATGTCACCATACGGGTATCAAGATAGGCGTCGAGTGCCTCCGACCCGCCTTCCGAGCCATAACCGGAATCCCCGATCCCGCCAAAGGGAATTTCCGGCAGGGACAGGCCTATATGGTTGATGGTCAGCATGCCCGTGCGCACCGTATCACGCAGGCGGCCCGCAACCGCACCCGAACCGGTAAAGGCATAGGCCGCAAGCCCGTATGGCAGGCGATTGGCCTCGGCAATGGCGTCCTCCAGCGTATCAAAGGGACAGAGCAGCGAGATCGGACCAAAGGGCTCCTCGTTCATGATGCGCATATCGGCCGTCACCCCCGTCAGCACGGTAGGGGCATAGAAATAACCCGGCATTGCAAGGCGGGTGCCGCCGGTTTCCACCCTTGCGCCGCTGTCGCGCGCCTCATCGACCAGGGCCTCGATTGCCTCCAGCCGCCGCTGGCTGACCACGGGTCCCATCTGCGTGCCGGGACACTGGCCATTGCCCACCACCAGCGCCTGCATGCGCGCGACATAGGCGGAGCGGAATGCCTCAAAGACCCCCTTTTCGATCAGGAACCGCGTGGGGGAGACACAGACCTGCCCGGCATTGCGGATCTTGGCTTCGGCAAGGAGGGAGACGGCACGCGTGATATCGGCATCCGCCGTGACAATGACCGGGCCATGGCCGCCGAGTTCCATGGTCACCCGCTTCATGTGCGCGCCGGCAAGGGAGGCCAGGATCTTGCCCACCGCCGTTGACCCCGTGAACGTGACCTTGCGGATGATGTCATCGGCAATCAGCGTTTCCGAAATTTCGGCGGGCGTGCCGTATACCAGCCCGATCACCCCGGCGGGCACGCCCGCATCGGCAAAGGCGCGGATCAGCATCGCGGGCGAGGCCGGGGTTTCCTCCGGGGCCTTGACGATGATGGAACACCCCGTGGCAAGGGCCGCGCTGACCTTGCGCACGACCTGGTTTACTGGAAAATTCCACGGGCAGAATGCGGCAACCGGGCCAACCGGCGTGCGGATGACGGACTGCGTGACCCCCATGAACCGCGCCGGTACGAGGCGCCCGTAAGCGCGCCGCCCCTCTTCCGCCATCCAGTCGATAATATCGGCGGCGGCGGCCATCTCGGCACGCGCCTCCGCCACGGGCTTGCCCTGTTCGAGCGACATGTAGCCTGCCGCCTCTTCCGCACGTTCACGCAGCAGCACGGCGGCCCGGCGCATGATCTGGTAGCGCTGGAAGGCGGGCGTGGCGCTCCATACGGCAAAGCCGCGCCGTGCCGCCGCCAGCGCCTGCGCCAGTTCGGGCTGCCCCGCATGGGCAACCGTGCCGATCACCTGTGCGGTCGCGGGGTTGATTACGTCAAGCGTCCGCCCATCGCTGGCCGCCTGCCACTGGCCACCAATAAACAACAGGGTATCGGGATAGGACATCATCATGTTTCTCTTGCGGAAGTATCGACACAGGCGTGGCAGGGGCACCGCACCACAAGGGACGCGACCGCAGCACCCGTGGCACTGCGGCCGCGTGCGGATCAGCCTTTGCGCATGGCCCTGTCGCAGACAGCCGACGGGTCGGGGCGGGCCTCCGCCAGCAGGGCTTCAAGCGTCATGCTCAGGCGCAGCACGCCGATATCATCATTGATACGCCCCCCGATCTGGATGCCCACCGGCAGGCCACAGGAAGAATATCCTGCCGGCAGCGACGAGGCAGGCTGGCCCGTCATGTTGTACAGCAGGGAGAACCCGGCCCATTCCAGCCAGTCCGGCCAGCTGTCATCAGGCACCGTAAGCCCCGCCCTGAGCGGCAGGATGGAAACGGTGGGCGAGATGACGAAGTCAACCGTTGCATGCTGGCGGGCGCATTCCTGACGGTAGGCCATCCGCGCCATCATCGCATCAACGTAATCCCCGGTGGGAATATGCGCGCCATGATCGCCCCAGCCACGGAATTCGGGGTCGAGCAGGTCACGCTCGGCCGGGCTCAGGCGGCGCTGGGACTGCCATGCCCCCACCTGCCACAAGGTGCGATAGGTCGGGCGCCAGTCCTCCATGGGGGCCAGCGGCACCAGCACGGCCCCTGCGTCCTCGATACGCGCGATGGCGGCACGATAGACCGCCGCCACTTCCGGATCGACCTTCATGAAGCCGAAATCTTCCGTCACCCCGATCCGCACTCCTGCCAGTGGCAGTGGCGTAACCGGAAAATCAGAGGCCGGGAGCGGGTCGGTGGTAAAGGGGTCCATCGGGTGGCGCCCTTCAATAACCGAGAACATCAGGCCAGCATCCGCCACAGTGCGGGTCATCGGGCCAAAATGCGCCATGTCGGAATAATGCGGACCAATGGGGTACATCGGCACCCGGCCAAAGGTTGCCTTAAATCCGAATATGCCGCTGAAACTGGCCGGAACACGGATGGAGCCGCCGCCATCGCTGCCCAGCGCCAGCGGGCCACAGCCGGCGCTGATGGAGGCTCCGGCTCCACCACTGCTGCCGCCGGGCGTATGATCGGTATTGTGCGGGTTGCGGGTAATGCCGGTCAGCGGGCTGTCAGTGACCGCCTTCCACCCCCCTTCGCAGGTGGTGGTGGAGGCGAACAGCACGGCACCCGCCCCGCGCAGACGCCCGACAGAGGGGGAATCCTGTGTTGCGGGCGGATTATGTTCGGCAAGGCGCGACCCACGGGCAAAGCGCCAGCCTTTCACCATGGCTGTATCCTTGACGGAAACCGGCACGCCTTCCAGCGCGCGTGTGGGCAGGCCAGCCATCCAGCTCCGCTCGGCCGCGACGGCGGTGGCGAGGGCGCGCTCGGGGTCAAGGCTGCAAAACGCATTCAGCACCGGCTGCACCGCCTCGGACCGGGCAATGACGTCGCGGATCACCTCTACGGGTGAGAGTTTCCGCGCTGCATACAGAGACAGAAGCTCAACAGCCGATAGTTCACATAATTCAGTCATGGAAATCATCTCTGCTTTTTGATGTGCCCCAAAGCGGAGCACGTACACCGGGGGCGATCACCATGCGCACCGCCACGGACCGGCCAGACAAACACGGATATGGAAAAAATTACTTCACCCCGGGAACGGAACATCTGACACACGAGACCACGCAGCGAGGTCATTGCGACATCGTTTCATCCCGATGCGCCAGATCATGCGGATTTGTGAAATGGCATGGGCATATCATCATGTTTTCTCCCTATGTATTCACGACAGTTTCAGGTCGGGCCGCACCGCGCTCCATGGTCTGGCCTCTTCCCATGCGGCGCAGGCCTGCAGCACGCCCAGATCATCAAAACGGCGGCCGACAACCTGTAGGCCCACGGGCAAATTGTCCGCGCCAAAGCCACACGGAATGCTGGCCGCCGGATTGCCCGCCCAGTTGAAGGGATAGGAAAACTCCGCCCAGCCCAGCCAGTCCCAGTCGTGTCGCGGCCATGTATCGGGCTGGAGCTGCGTGGCGGGGAATGCCGCCACACTGGCCGCGGGCGTGAGCAGGAAGTCCCATTGGGTAAAGAATTCATGGATCTCGACCGCATAGGCAAAACGCTTCTCACGCGCGAGTGTGAATTCCTGCATCGTGCGGCCCTGCGTCTCCCTGATCATCGCCACCAGGCCGGGGTCCATCAGCGGTTCCCACTCCGACAGGAGCGTGCATTTTGCGCTATAGGTGGCAGGCCAGAAAAAACGCGCCAGTTCCGGCCCTTTCGGCCCCCAGGCCGGAGTAACTTCCTCCACCGTGGCGCCCATGCCCTCAAACACACTGACCGCCGCCGCAACGGCCGCAGCCACATCAGGATCGACACGGGCATGGCCAAGATCGGGACTGTAGGCAATCCGGCGTCCTTTGAGCGGGGCGGACAGCATCGTCGAATAGGGCAGCGGCGCGGCCTCAAGGGAGGTATAATCCCACGGATGCGGGCCACTCATGGCCTCGAGCATCAGGGCCGCATCCTTTACCGTACGCGTGAGCGGCCCCATATGCGTTGCAAGGTCATTGTTGCTGATGGGCCAGTTCGGTATCCGGCCATGGGTCGGTTTCATGCCAAACACCCCGCAGAAATGCGCGGGCATGCGGATGGAACCGGCCCCGTCACCACCCTGATGCAGGGGGCCATACCCGGCTGCGGCCGCAGCCCCCGCCCCGGCTGATGAGGCACCGGCGTTATAGCCCGCCTTCCACGGGTTGCTGGTCACGCCGGTAAGCGGGCTCTGGCTGACCCCTTTCCAGCCGAATTCCGGCACAGTGGTCTTTCCCAGCATGACGGCCCCAGCCTCATGCAGGCGCGTGACGCACGGGGCATCGACGGTGGGCACATTATCCTTGCGCGACCATGAACCATAGCGGGTCGGGATGTTCGCGGTTTCCTGAAGGTCCTTGATCGTCACCGGCACGCCTTCAAGCCTGCGGTTCACGCCCGCCCGGTAGGCCGCCTCCGCCCGGCAGGCGCTGTCCATGGCGTGCCTGGCGGTCACCTCGACCATGGCGTTGATCTTCGGTTCCGTGGCTTCAATATGGCGCAGGACTGCCGCCACCACCTCAACGGGAGAAAGACGGCCACGCTCATAATGCACCATCAGCTCCGCGGCGGACATGAAGCCGATTTCCTCGTCAGACATTGCTTATTTTTCCCACCTTGTGCAGCAGGGACATTGTCCGCCACATGGGGTCATGTTCCGTCATTCCGGGTAGTGCCTGCGGTCGAACATGACCCAGCACAGGCCAAGGCAACCCGATGTGAGCAGGAACCATGCGAATATCCAGACCATGAAGAAAGGTAGTCCCGCCACTTCAATCCTGACCTTGTCAATCATGGGAAAAAGCAGGTCGATCATGACCATGGGAATGACAAGTCCAATAACAAAGCTGCTTTTTGAAGGCATCGGAAGCTCGCTTTCATGTAAAGGGATGCCGGAACCGGTCGGAACAGGAAATGACTGGCTGTGGCAGTAGCCTCACCATCCCTGCCCCATCCCGCCCTGTGACCAGATGCGCGCGGTATCAGAACCCGACCGTCAGCGCACCGGACATTGCAAAACCACCACCAATATTGTAGCCGGGCTGGCCAGCGGCGATCCACTGCCCGTTTGCC
The DNA here is from genome assembly GCF_014843995.1 of Novacetimonas hansenii. NCBI lineage: Bacteria > Pseudomonadati > Pseudomonadota > Alphaproteobacteria > Acetobacterales > Acetobacteraceae > Novacetimonas > Novacetimonas hansenii. The sequence continues at coordinate 2,549,700 of NZ_CP062147.1, forward strand.
GCGCGGACACCCTTGGCCGTGGGCGTGAAGCTGGCGGCCTGGGCATAATACAGGTTGTTGCCGATATTCATGAAATTGAGCTGGAGCTGCGGCTTGTAGACCATGAATTTGTCGATACGGATATTGTGTAGCCGGTAGCCAAGCGTAATGTCGGATGTCAGGTAACCAGGAATGCTCTGGTCATTCATGAACGTAGTGTAACGCTTGCCAATATAGTTCAGGCCAAAATTACCGAAAAACGTTCCGTCATCATAGGAAAGACCAATCGCCCCTGTAAATTCCGGTGTATTGACCGAACGTTTGCCACGGGTGTCAATATAGGTACCCTGGATCTGAAAATTGTTGTCCGTTGTGGCATGAACATAGGACCCCGAAATATAGGGGCTGAAATGATGCCACGGGCGCAACCCGACCTCCAGCTGGGCGCCGCGCACGGTTTCACCCCCCATGTTGATCGGCGTGGTCACGAGCGAACCACCTGCTGAATAGGCGGTTGAGTTCACATCATGATTGGTCAGGTTATAGTTGAACAGTGATGCCGCAATATGCACCAGACCGTTATGGCGGAAGCCGATTTCCTCACCAATTGCATATTCCGGCTTCAGGTTTGTCGGATGCACATCAATGGGCGTGGGAGACTTGGCATCATACATGTCCAGATAGGCTTCGGTCCGGTCCGGGGCGCGGAAGCTGGTAGTGCCGTTAACGAATATCTGGTCATGCTTCGTGATATTGTAGCTGATGGCGACCTGAGGCAGCGGCTCCGCATAGTTGCCGCCATTCTTGCGATCGGAAATGCCGGGCAGGTCGTTCGTGGCCCATCGATTGATCATAACCTCCTTGAAACCAGCCGTAAGTTTAAGGCGGTCATTGAGCAGAGATAGCGTATCGTCAAAATAGATGGAGACCTGCTGCTGGCGGAAAACAAGGTTCCACGGGCTGAGCGACTGACCCGCTGCATCCTTGATACTGTATCGCCCCCAGGCATTGGCGGGCAGGCCCTTGGGTCCTACGGCGGCATAATTGGCCGGTTCAACCATATCAAGATAGGAATACATGGACCCGATGCGGAACAGGTTGTTCTTGTACTTCCAGTCCAGATGCCCCATCAGGGCCAGAGTGTGCTGGTGCTGTTCATCCACGACCTGTGTCGTATCGACCCTTGTGCCATTGGCCAGGGTCACGGCCGTTGGCAGGTTGAGCGCGCCTACATTCTGCGTACCGAGATAGGCCTGTGAATCATTGATGTTTTCACCAAACCCGCTGTCCTTGTCCCAGTTGATGAAATAGGGCGTCAAATGCAGGTTGAGGTTATGGCCAAGGTTAAACTTCATCGGCGCCATGACCGCGATGGTTTTGTTCATCAGGCGGTTCATGCGATAATAATTTGGACTGCCTGGGGTATAAGTGGGGTTAAGGTAAAGGGAGGACGTGCCTTCAGCCTCAAAGACTGCCTTGGTTGGCGTTGCCGCACCGTTGGAGTTGATCCCGCTGGACGAATACTGTCCAAAAATCATCTCCATGGCAACCCGGTTCCCCTGCCCCCATTCCTTTACCAGCTTTGCATCGACATGGTGACGGTTGATGGAACCCGGGGTCTGCCAGAAATTGCTGAACATGTAGGAATAGGACATGAAAGCACGGATGCCTGTATGCCCGATTTCGCCGGTATCAAAACGGACGAATTCCTTTTTCATGTGATAGCTGCCATAGCTACTTTCAATCATGCCGCCGCGACGGCGGGAAGGATCGCGCACGGTGACATCAATAGACGAGCCAACCGCGTTATAGGACGGGCTCGTGATATCAGGCGACCCCTGCGTAAGGGAAACCGAAGACATGTTTTCGGCATCTGGTGAACTGCCGATTGAATCCGGCTGGTAATACACGCCATCCACCAATGGCACGCCGTCAACCAGATAACCGATTTCACTCTGGTTCATGCCACGCACCACAAGGGCGCGGGATGTCAGGCCGTAGGGGTCGGTACGGGCGTAAGCCACACCCGGCATCATGGCCACGAGAGCCTGTGGCGTTGTATTGGAGCTCTGCTTGGCGATAAAATCGCGGGTCACCTCACTGCGCGCCTTTGGCACGGTCTGTACCGGCATGAGGCCACCACCGGGGGTTGTACCGGTCACGCCATTTGGCGTGCGGATGCCGGTTCTGACGTGAATGGTTTCCCCATCACCCCGGGCGGCAATACCCGCAGGCTGGGCATCCTGCTGCGGTCGCGGGCCGGCATGCACTCTGGCGGGCCGATTGCGGACCGTGGCCGCAGGGGTGGCCGCTTTTGCATTGCTGTGCTCTGTCACAATCAGGCCCGACAGGACGGTTGTAGACAACACAAGAGCACCGAAGGAACAAAATCGCATTCATATTCTCCCTGTCGTCCCGTTCGGGAAAAACTGATGGCATAAATGAAAAGATGAAGACCGAGCAGGAACCAGTGGGCACCTGCATTTTCAATAGGAATACCGTAACGACATTTAATTATCATCTCGTAACATTTTTCAAGAGATAAATGCCAATTATTTTAATATTCCAAATTATATTGTTGTTTTTGCATCAATATGCGTGATGTATGCATTAATTTAAGTATTGGTATAATTTATGATAATGCAGGGCATAAATTTATTTATGCCAGATGGTGGAAAGCCTGCGCTTTCAGTAACCCCGGCTGATATCAAAAATCTGCTCCGGGCGTTCCCCGCGCTGCATGCTCCTTATGCAACCAATCAGGTAATCGACCCGGGCAACGACCGATGCCTGGGATGCGATATGCGGGGTGACGATTACGGATGGGTGCGCCCACAAGGGCGAGGTCACCGGTAACGGTTCGTGCTGGAAAACATCCAGAACAGCGGCTGACAGCACGCCGTCATCCAGTGCAGATAAAAGATCGCTCTCAACAACATGCTCCCCGCGACCGACATTGATGAACGCCCCTCCGGGCCGGAGCGCACGCAGCACCCGGGCATTGATGATGTTGCGGGTCTGGGGGGTATTGGGCAGCAGGCAGATGAGGATATCGGTCCCGGCCAGAAAAGGCTCCAGCCCGGCCGCCCCGTCAAAAGTCCTGACCCCTTCGATCACCTTGGGCGAACGTGACCATCCCTGCACGGCAAAGCCACACCGGTTGAGATGCCGCGCCGCATAACGGCCAAGCTGCCCAAGCCCCATGATGCCCACCACACAGTCCGCAGTCGAACGCGTGACGACCATGCGTTTCCACACCCGCTCGTTCTGCTGCAACGCCCACCCCCGCGCGCCACGGATCGTGCTGATACAGGCCCACAGCAGGTAATCCGCCATCAGGCGACCGGTTTCCTCCCCCGCCATGCGGATAAGGGGCAGACAGGCGGGCCAGTCGGGGTCGCGCGCCACGATATGATCAACCCCCGCAGACAGGCTGAAAACTGCCCTGAGCGCAGGCAGGCGCGCAAGATCGCCTATGGGAGGCATCCATACCAGCGCATAGTCGATACTGTCGGGCGCCCCCATGGCGGTCGCCCAGTCCACTACATGGATATCTGGCGCCCGTTCGGCAAATGCTTCCTTTACCTGCCTGGGATAGTCAGCATCGTCTTCAACATAAACGGCGATGGAAACCATTCCCTGACTCCATTACAAACATATTTCTTTATTAATGGCTTATATTATTCAGTTTTACCTGAATAATATAAGCCTTCTCCAATTATCACTCAGTGGAACTGGCCGGAGCCGATCTCATGTTCCATCTGCGCAAGAACCTCCGTCACGCCATCAAAGATCATGTCGACCTGATCGCGCGTAATGATCAATGGCGGCGAAAATGCCAGCGTATCGCCCATGGCACGGGCAATGACCCCCTTATTCTGGAGCAGCCTGAACGCATATTTTGCCAGTTGCCCAGCCTGTAGCGACGAGGAACGCGTGGCCTTGTCCGTCACCAGTTCCAGCGCCCCGATCAGCCCGACGCCACGCGCCTCCCCCACCAGTGCCGAGGATGCGCCCAGCGCGCGCAGCCGCGCCTGAAAATGCACGCTGACATCACTGACATGCGTCATAAGGTCGCGCTCTTCCATGATGTTCAGCACCTCGATCGCCACGGCAGCGGCCGTCGGGTTGCCGCCATTGGTAAAGCCATGGGCAAAGGCGCCAATGGCGTGCGACTCATCAGAGATCGGTTCAAACACCATGTCATTCATGAGAATGGCGGAAATAGGCAGATAGGATGATGAAAGCTGCTTGGACAGGATCATCATGTCGGGCCTGATATCAAAGGTCTGGCTACCAAACATACGTCCGGTCCGGCCGAACCCGCAGATGACCTCATCCGCGACAAGGATGATGCCGTATTTTTTCAGCACGGGCTGCAGTTTTTCCCAGTAGCCCTGCGGGGGAACGATCACCCCGCCTGCCCCCATCACGGGTTCGGCGAAGAAGGCGGCAATGGTCTGTGGCCCTTCGGCCAGGATAAGCGCCTCGATTTCGTTCACTAGCCGTGTCGAGAAGGCCTCCTCGCTCTCGCCCTCCTGGCCTTCGCGGTAATAATGCGGCGCGGTCACATGCAGGAAGCCGGGCAGCGGCAGGTCAAAGGACTGGTGATCGACAGGAATGCCGGTGAGGCTGGCAGAGGCAATCGTGATGCCATGGTAGCCCCGCCTGCGGCTGATGATCTTCTTGCGCTTTGTCTCTCCGAGCGCATTGGAGCGGTACCAGATCATCTTGATCGCCGTATCATTGGCTTCCGACCCGGAATTGGTAAAGAACGCCTTGCTCATCGGCACAGGCGCCATCTGTACGAGGCGGGCGGCCAGTTCTATCTGCGGCGCATGCGATTTTCCGGTGAAGGTATGATAGTAAGGCAGCTTCTCCATCTGGCGGACAGCCGCATCGATCAGCCTGCGTTCACTGAACCCAAGGCCGACACTCCACAGCCCGGCGACCGCCTCAAGATATTTTTTGCCCGCATTATCATAAACAAAGACGCCTTCGCCCCGATCAATCACCATCCCGCCCCCCTGCAGGTTGGCCCGTGCATCCGTAAAGGGATGCATCAGGTAACGGGCATCGGTCATTTCCAGGGTATCGGCTTCGTCAGACATTTTTTCCATCATTCCCAAACCTTCTGACCACTTGTCGCATTATGAACAGTATGAATCTTTTTCATCCGCAATCAGGCTAAGGGCCGCTGTCCAGGCACGCTGGATGATTTCTTCAGCTTCATCACGCTGGAACTGCTCCGCCGTGCGCAGCCGGACTTCCTCCGGCGGGTAGGAGAGCTGCCTGCCTCCGGCAAGGGCATGGATCTGTATCTGGCATGCACGTTCAAGGAAATAGATTTCGTGGAAGGCATGCGCCACATGCCGCCCCCCCACCAGCAAGCCGTGGTTGCGCAGGATCATGGCATTATTGGTGCCAAGGTCGGCAATCAGGCGCTCCTTTTCCTCGGCCCGCAGCGCAATCCCCTCATACCCGTGATAGGACAGGCAGCCATAAAATTTCAGGGCATGCTGGCTGATGGGCAGCAACCCTTCCTCCTGCGCCGAGACCCCTGCCCCGTGGGGCGTATGGGTATGGATGATGCATTTCAGGTCAGGCCGGGCCTGATGAATGGCAGAATGGATGACAAAGCCCGCCGCATTCACATTGGACTGCTCAAGCTGCAGGTCCTTCACATGGCCGAATTTATCAATCCGCACCAGATCGCTGGCGCACATCTGCTCGAAAACCTTGCCGTAGCGGTTGATGAGGAAATGCCCCGGATCACCCGGAATGGCCATGGATATATGGGTGTCGATCAGGTCCGTCATGCGGAAATAGGCAATCAGCCTGTAAAGCGCAGCAAGTTCACAACGTGCTTTCCACTCATTTGCGGAGAAGGATTCGGATGGAAGGGTCACAGGCAAGCCTCCGGAAAACATAAAGATGCACACAGGGCGAACGGACGCAGCCGTATCATTTTTCCTACTATGGCATAGATGATTACACGAACCTTTCGATATGAAAACGATAAATAGACATTAAAATTGATAATAATGCCCATTAACTGCATGCCTTGTGAAATATATTCGTTATTTATAGAGAATATATACTTTAATACCCTTGCAAATCATCCTTCATCTGTCCAGACTCTGCCGCATCGCATTCTCATCCGCATGTGATGGCCAGAAACAGAAATAATGATGGGCAGGCCAAATGATTAATTGACATCATGCTTTCGGGTAAATCATTATGTATATGTAACGTTTTGATGCTCTGTGCCCTGTCAGCAATACCGCTGCAGGTCTGGTGCAATATCCGGCGCCCAGCGCCATGAAATCGCAAACGAGCCTCATGCAATGCGGCAGGTTAGGTTTATGAAACCCCGTACCCTGAAAACTGAAATCAGGCTGTATCCCCATGACCATGCTCTCTTTTCCGTCCATGCCCGACCCTGTGAACCGAAAGGCCGAAACGGGCCATGACATCCCCAGGAAAAGTGAACAACTGATCGACCGGCTGGACTGGAACCTGCTGCGCACGTTCATCGCCATCGCGCATGAAGGTAACATAACACGCGCGGCCAGCAGCCTGCGCCTGACGCAGTCAGCCGTCAGCCAGGCCCTGCGGCGGCTGGAAAAGCAGATCGGTTATGCCCTTATTGTCCGTAACGGAAGCCGCTTTACACTTTCCAGCCATGGCGAGAAAGTGCTGCGTCTGGCATCCGATATCTATGGCTCGATCAAGGCGATCAGCAACGAGATCGAATCCGGGACGGAAGAAGTAGGCGGCCATATCCGCCTGCTTACGCTCAGCAGTATTGAATCCGTCACGTATGACACGTTCCTGGCCAACTTTCATGAACGCTTTCCGCGCATATCGCTTGAAATCATCTGCATACGCAGCGAGGACATCCTAAGCTCCCTCCAGAAGAAAACGGCCAATATTGGCATAGGGCTCTGCCCGCGCCCCCTGCCCCGCATCGGGCGCTCACTGATCATGGAGCAGTCCTATGGCCTGTACTGCGGTCGGCCCCACCGCTTTTTTGGCAAGAGTGACATTTCCCTGCGGGAACTGGCGCAGGAGAATTTTGTCCGCTCTGAAGCGGACAGGATTGACGGGCTTCTCTCCAACATCACCATCTTTCGCAACGAGATGGATTTCAGCGGGTGGATCTCGGGCACATCGTACTCCATCCAGGAAATCACTCGCATGATTGTTGCGAATTACGGAATCGGGTGCCTGCCTGAACATATCGCACAGCCATGGGTAGATGCAGGCAGGCTGTGGCGCCTGCCACCGGCCTCGGGCATCACTACATCGGGGATATTCCTGCTGTGGAACCGTGACGGTCGTTACAGCAATAGTGAACGTATCTTTCTCGAGCAGTTCCAGAACCATCTACAGGCATCCCCATCAGCACCTGAAGGCAGACCTGAAATTACCACTGCCGCCAATACAGGGCAGACCAAAACAGGGCAGACCAAAAGCTACCCTTTACAGAATATGTTGAAATAAAAGACCTTCTGTCTGGCACGCCGGGAGCATATTAATGGCAATCATCTTCTTCATTCTTATCCTCACCGCGTCGATCATCGTGGCGATCATTTCAAAGCGGCGTGCCGGTGCGCAGAACATCAAGGACTACCTGACGGCCTCACGGTCCTTTGGTTCGATATTCATCTTCTTCCTCGGCATTGGCGAGACCTACAGTATCGGCATGATGACCGCCTTCCCCGGGGGCATCTATCATTCCGGCTACCCGTTCGCGTCATGGTTCCTGTCCTATGTGCTCCTGGCCTATCCTGTCGGCTATTTCCTGACCCCACGCATCTGGCAGCTCGCGCGCAATACCAACGCCGCGACGGTGCCAGACATTTTCCGCAAGGTGTTCAACAGCCGCGCGCTTGAAATTACCGTTGCCTTCAACATCATATTGTTCATGATCCCGTGGGCGACCATCCAGTTTTCCGGCCTGACCCTTGTGCTGTCAGGGCTGAACATCGTCTCCTCGCGCTGGCTGCTCATGCTGACCGCGGGCGGGATCGTTTTCCTGTATATCGCCATTTCCGGCATCCGGGCCTCCGCTTATGTCTCGGTCATGAAGGATCTGCTCGTGCTGTTCATTATCGGCACGATCGTCATGGCGCTGCTCAAGACAGACAATCCGGCCACCCTGTTCCAGATCGGCACGGATGAGCTGCACAATACGGGGATCAGCGGTCGGCAGGAAAGCTTTGCCATGTCCACGATGTTTTTCCAGGCCATTGGCCTGCCCATCTTTCCACTGAGCTGCGCTTACCTCATGACGGCACGCAGCGCACGGACCGTCATGCGGGCACAGATCTTCATGCCGCTTTACATGGTGATCTTTCCGTTCATGATGCTGATCGCCTTTTATGCAAAATATCATCACCTGGCACTCACGTCCCCCAATGATGCCTTTATCGAGACGGTAAAAACCCTCCTGCCGCCCGCCATGATCGGGATTGTGGCCGGCGGGGCTGCCCTGTCCGCGCTGGTGGTGCTTTCTGGCACGTGCCTTGTCATCGGGTCGCTGGTGGCGCGCAACCTTGTGCCGGGCCTGCCGGAAAAACACCAGAAAACCACATCGCAGATGGTCATCATGCTTTATATTATTATCTCCATGATTCTGGCGACCATGGTGCCAACACTGGTTTCCCACCTGTATAACATGACGTATTTTGGTGTAACACAGTTGCTGCCCTGCTTCCTTCTGGCAATCCTGTCAATCCGCGCCAGACCCCGGGCGTTGTGCGCCGGGATCATACTGGGGGATGCCGTGGGGTGCGGGCTGTACCTGAGCGGGATAGATACGCTCGGCATCAATCCCGGCCTGATCGGCCTTGTTGCCAACACGGCCATCGTGTTTCTGGCCGGCAACTGCCAGCGGCCGCAGAAGGTGCAGCATCATGCGGAGCAGGAATACATTGTGATCAAGGAAAACTGGACAGACCGCCCCTTATCCACATCTTCGGGTTCATGATCCCGTTCCGTGGGGACATGGCCTGCCTCACGGTTCGTGCCTTCCGGCCCTTTCCGCCATCCACAGGCCGCTGCTACCCACATGCCCCCGCCTGCCTGTTTCAATTTTCCATCCCAGACTGGATACCCCATGACGCAGCCCCTTCTTGAACGCCGCCATCAGTTGCTCAGTCCGTCTTACCGGCTGTTCTATGATGAACCGCTGCACCTTGCATCAGGCCGGGGGGCATGGCTGACTGACGTGCATGGCCGCCGCTTTCTGGATGCCTATAACAATGTTGTCCCCGCCGGGCACTGCCACCCGCGCATTGTGGCCGCCATCGTGGCCCAGACGGAACGGCTGAACACGCATACACGTTACCTGCATGATACCATCGTGGATTATGCGGATGCCCTGCTCGCGACCTTTCCCTTCCCCGCGCAGGCAACATTTACGTGCTCGGGCAGCGAGGCCAACGACCTGGCCATCCGGATTGCCCGCCATGTCACCGGCGGCGACGGGCTGATCATAACCGAAAATGCCTACCATGGCGTGACCTCCACAACAGCCGAGATTTCTCCCTCTCTGGGCAAAAGCGTCAATCTCGGGACGCATGTACGCACGGTGCCCGCCCCTGTGGCAGGCACAGATTTTGCCGCAGGTGTCAGATCCGCCATCGCGGACCTGCAACGCCATGGTATCCGGCCTGCCCTGCTGGTGGTGGATACGATCTTCTCCTCGGATGGAATATTTTCTGATCCCGCCGGGTTCCTCGCTCCGGCGGTTGAGGCAATCCATGAAGCGGGCGGGCTGTTCCTGGCCGATGAAGTGCAACCCGGTTTCGGGCGCACTGGCAGCCATATGTGGGGTTTTGAACGCCATAGCATCACGCCGGACATGGTCTCGATGGGCAAGCCCATGGGCAACGGATATCCGGTTGCAGGGCTTGTATGCCAGCCGGACGTGATCCAGAATTTTGGCTCCAGCATCCGTTATTTCAATACGTTTGGCGGCAACCCGGTCGCCATGGCCGCCGCCATGGCAACACTGGGCGTGATCCAGGACGAGAACCTCATGGAAAACGCCAGCACCGTGGGTGCCTACCTGCGGACACAACTGGCCCGGCACCCAGGCATTCATGATGTTCGCGGAGCAGGACTTTTCATTGGCGCCGAACTGGCGAATGAGGCCATCGCCTCGCGGGTGGTCAATGAAATGCGCGCCCGCGGCGTGCTCATCAGCTCTTCCGGCCCGGCCGGGAATGTCCTGAAAATCCGCCCGCCCCTCATATTCTCCCGTGAACAGGCGGATATCCTGAACGACACGGCAGCAGCGGCCCTGGAAGTGGCTCTGGCGGATGGCTGATACCAATCTCTCATCGATGGGGATGCCATTGTCGCCGTGCCTGGCGAGGCAGTGACAGACAACTATCTGCGCATGCTTCAGAAACGTGGGGGATCTTCCTACTTCGCCGGTACAGACGGACATGACACCCGGAAAGCTGTCGAGGTTCTGGGGAAGATATTTGGACGTAATAAGCTCCTGCTTGAAGGAGGCGATCAAATCAATGGGGCTTTCCTGAAGGCAGGCGTCATCAACGATGACCAGTCTCATGATTTATCCGGGCATTGACGGACTCTGCGGTGTCACCAGCAGCTTTGACTGGATTGGCGCCAAATATGAAGAACCTGCGAACGGACAGGCCTTGCGCCTGAAACACGTTGAAAACCGTGAGAACGGTGTTTTGTGGTTACAGTATGATGTGGAAAAGGGCTGTCCTGAGTAAATGTCGGCTTTATCCGCGATAGCGTAAGGCCTCAACAACCAGCCGGAAGGCGGCGGAAGACTGTCGTCTGCTGGGGTAATACAGATGATAGCCGGGGAATGGGGGGCACCAGTCCTCCAGCACACGGACCAGACGCCCGTCTGCCAGATAAGGCGCGCTCTGGTCCTCCATGATGCAGGCCAGTCCAAATCCACCCAGCGCGGCCTGTCGGATCATTGGCACATTATTGAACGTCAGTTGCCCATCCACACGCACGCGCAGCGCACGTTTCCCCTTTTCCAGCTCCCACGCATAAACACCGCCAGAGGTCGGAAGACGCAGATTGATACAGGTATGATGGGATAAGTCCTGTGGCTTTCTTGGGACAGGATGCCGTTCGAAATAGGACGGTGCCCCGACGACGGCCATACGCAACGGCGGTCCGATGGGAACGGCAATCATGTCGCGGGCGATTGTTTCCTCAAGACGCACGCCGGCATCGAAGCGCTCGGCAACAATATCGGTCAGACTGGAATCGACCGCCAGTTCAACATGCAGATCGGGATACTTGGGCAGAAGCTTGCTGAGTGCTGGCCACAGCAACGTATTGGCCGCATGTTCCGAGGTCGTGATCCGGACTGTCCCCGACGGTTTTTCAGAAAGTTCGCTGAGGGAGGCGATTTCACTGCTGATCGTATCGAGAGCGGGGACCAGCGCTGTGAGCAGGCGCTCGCCGGCTTCCGTAGGAGAGACCCGACGCGTCGTGCGGGTGAGAAGCCTGACATTCAGACGAGTTTCCAGTCGGCGGATCGTATGGCTCAGCGTGGATTGGGACGTACCAAGTTTCGCAGCCGCCCGTGTAAAGCTCTGTTCTTCCGCAACCGTCATGAACGCATTGAGATCGACCAGTTCCTCGCGACGCATTTATGAACTCCAAGCATAAGATCAAGCTGACCCTAGCATCTAATCATGGAAATGGCCTCATGCTTTGATGTCTGACAAACCTGTTGGGGTGTGTTTTGCCCGTCAGGCCCTCTTTGAAGGAGGATATTTATGGATATCCGTCGTCCTGGTTTCAAACCCTCCGTTAAAGGATCAGCCGAATGGTTTACTGGCACAGTCCGGGTCGATGCGCCCTTTACCGGCAGTGGTGCACTTTCCTGCGCAACCGTCACTTTTGAGCCGGTCGCACGCACGGCCTGGCACGCACATCCGCTCGGCCAGACTCTCCTCATCACTGAAGGTTTCGGCTGGGTTCAGCGTGAGGGCGGACCGATCGAAGATGTACGCCCCGGTGATATCGTCTGGTTTGAACCAGAAGAGAAGCATTGGCATGGTGCATCGCCGGAATGCGCGATGACCCATATCGCCATCACTGAATCGAAAGACGGTAAATCTTCGGACTGGATGGAGCATGTCAGCAACGAACAGTATCGTCGCTGAAGTCCTGAAGGCATAAAACTCGACCTGTAATGCAATCTAAAAAATTATAATGAGGAAGAGGACAGTTGCGCAGCGGGCCTCTTGTGAGCGTAGAGTTTTATGTCACATTGATGCGTTAACGGGACCAACATACCTAATCCCGTGAGTGAAAAAGAGAGAAGTGGACATGATAACACTCTTCGTGACCTACCCTGCGAGCGCTGATGCCTCGTTTGATCGTGACTATTACACGACCCATCATATTCCGCTGGTAAACAGCGTATGGAAGCCATTGGGCCTGATCTCGGCGACGGCATTTTTTCCAAGTCCGACGCCAAATGGCAATCATGCGATCTGCGAATGTGTCTTTGAAGGAGAAAGCGCGCTCCAGGCCGCTCTTGCCTCTCCGCATACACCAGCGGTCATGGACGACGTAAAGAATTTCACGACAATCGTGCCGGTCATTCTACGTGGTACCGCGTTCTGATCTTTATGACATCAGGACGGATATGCAGAAAGAATTTCAGGTAAATTTTTCCATTCTATCCGTCCTGAACATTTACAGTCAGTCCTTTTGTCCGCGGCTTCCACCATAATGAAGTAACAATGCAAGCGCGCACAGAAAACTACCAACTCCTGTTAATGCAACCACCCAGCCCATAGGCCATGGTGTGCCATCAGCGAATACACCGATCAGACCGGAGCCGAGGATGCCGCTCCCATACTGCGCTGCTCCCACAAACGCTGATACCGATCCCGATCGCTCAGGAGAAACGTTAAGAGCGCCAGAAATCGAATTGGCAACAATAAAACCGGTCGCCGAGGCAAAGATGAAAAGCGGAACAACCAGTCCCCATAACCCTCCGTAGCCGCCCCACGCGGCGAGCGCCACCAGTATGCCGGCTGCCGCAGCCTGAAACGTGCCAAACCGGAGCATGCGGTCGCTGCCGATCCTGTGCGCCAGTCGGGCATTGAGCATGTTCGTCGCCATGATTCCAAGGATACCGGCACCGAACAGCAGACCATAATAACGCGGCAGCACATGATAGAAAGAAATATAGGCGAACGGCGTTCCCGCGACATAGGCGAACATGCCGCCATAAAAAAATGCTCCCGCGCCCGTATAAGCCAGAAGACGTGGGGTCGTCAGAAGTTCGCCATAGCGCAGGAATGCGCGCGAGAGTGGTTCGTGGTGGCGTCTGGTGGACAGCAGTGTCTCGGGCAGAGTGAAAATCGCTGCAAGCGTTGCAATCCCGACAACAGCCAGCACGCCAAAGACCGCCCGCCAGCCACCGATCGACAGGATCTGCGCCCCCACGATCGGTCCAAGTAGCGGAGCAATGGCCATAACGGTAATCAGCGTTGATAACATGCGGACTGCGTGATGACCTTCATACAGGTCCCGTACCATCGCACGAGACAGCACCACCCCTGCAGAGGCCCCGAGAGCCTGAACAACCCGCCATACGATCAGGCTGCCGATACTTCCGGCACAAGCACACAGGACAGAACCGATGATGAAGATCATGATCCCGGTTGCAACCGGCATGCGCCGCCCGTAACGGTCACTCACAGGCCCCCAGAAAAGCTGTCCAAGGCTGAACCCGACCAGATAGCCGGACACGGTCCACTCAACTGCTCCGGGAGAGGCCAGCAGAGCCTGACCCATGGCCGGCATGGCCGGCAGGTAAATATCCGTCGAGATCGATGCAAAGCCCATCAAGAGGCTCAGCACCCCCAGCGTCCACCAGCGAGCCTCACGACTGGACCTGCATTCTGGTGCAGCGGCGCTGGTCTTTAAGGGCATAATTTTGTTCAAGATCAGGATACGTTCCGTTTATTCATGAATGACGCGGGAGAACTGGTGAAGCCTCCTCTCTCCACCAGTTCTATTTTTACTGAAAGTAAAGGTGTTTTTATCGATCAATTCAGGGTCGACATGTCAACGACGAAGCGATAGCGCACATCATTACGTTCCAGCCGTTCAAGCGCTGCATTGATCTCATCTGCGCGGATGAGTTCAATATCGGCCGTAATCTGATGTTCCGCGCAGAATTCCAGCATTTCCTGCGTCTCCGCAATGCCACCGATATTGGAGCCGGAAAAACTGCGGCGTCCCACAACGACATTGAACGCACCAACTTCCAGCGGTTCGGGAGGAAGGCCTACAAGCACCAGGCTCCCATCGATCGCGAGTAGCTGCAGATACATGTTAACGTCGTGCTTCGCGGAGACCGTGTCGAGCAGCATATCAACCCTGGACGCGAAACGTTTCATCTGCTCGGGATCGGTCGATAGAACTGCATCATGAGCCCCCAGCCTTCTCGCGTCCTCCATCTTTTCTGGTGATGTCGTGAACACCACGACATGCGCCCCCATTGCCCTGGCGATCCTGATGGCAACATGGCCCAAGCCGCCAATCCCTATGATGCCAACGACCTTGCCGGCTCCCGCGTTCCAGTGTTTCAGCGGGGAATATACTGTAATCCCCGCACAGAGCAGCGGGGCTGCGGCAGCGGGGTCCAGCGTATCGGGCATACGCAAAGTATAGTGCTCCTTAGACACATAGCTTTGCGAAAACCCCCCATATGTCATCCCGCCAAGGTGTTCGTCGGGGGAGTTGAAAGAGAATGTCACGCCCGCTTCACAGCATTGTTCCAGATCGTGTCGGCAGGGAGAGCAGGTACCACATGAATCCACGATGCAGCCAACCGCTGCCATGTCACCGACCTTGAAGCGTGTGACCGCACTGCCTGTGGCCGTAACGCGTCCGACGATTTCATGTCCTGGCACCAGGGGATAGTGTGCCATCCCGAAATCGTTCCTGATCTGGTGGAGATCAGAATGACAGATCCCACAATAGAGTATCTCTATCCTGACATCGTCCGGAAGCAGATCCCGGCGCGTGATCGGCATGATTGCAAGCGGTTGATCAGCAGCTTGTGTGCCAACGGCCTTGACGGAAGTGCTCATCGGAATCCTCGCGCGTTATTTATGTGACCATCCAACCAGACGCACTGTCAGATCGGCCAGAAACCTGAATAACCGGCTTTATTTCACGTCGGGATATTGCCTCACATGATACCGGTCGTATCACCATTGATTAGTCAGAGACGGGCCGTCCAAACAAGACGGCATAATCAGATTGCCGTTATATCGCCAATTCATGAATTGCGGTGCCTGCGCTCCCAGAGCATTTCCACCGAAAACCGGTTCGATGAAGATGCCCCGGTTTATTGTTTTTACGAGCATCGTCACCTGTTTGAATGCACGCATTCAGACAGGATCTGCTCTAGAAAAACATTATTCATGAAATCCTGATATGATATCATGCAGAATCCGGTGACTAATCGCATCACGCCTGAACATGTATCATTTCCATCAACCTGACATTGCTTGAACTGGCAACGCGTTACTCGATGGCCCGTGGCATCAGAAATGGGGAATGAAGATGGATTATGTGCGTCTTGGTAAATCCGGCCTGAAAGTCAGTCCCCTTACTCTGGGATGCATGAGCTTCGGGAGTGGTGGTTTTTCTGGCGGATGGTCACTCAGTGAGACAGACGCGGAACCAATCTTCCGGCTGGCGCTGGATCTCGGAATCACCTTCTGGGACACGGCAAACGTCTATGGCAAGGGAACGTCCGAAGAAATTACCGGCCGGATGCTCGCCAGACTGGCACGGCGCGACGACATTGTGCTGGCGACCAAGCTCTTCGGCCCGATGGGCGATGGCCCTGGCGGCGCAGGTCTGTCGCGCAAGGCAGTGATGGAACAGATCGACGCCTCATTAAAGCGCCTCGGCACCGACTACATCGATCTCTATCAGATTCATCGCTTTGACCCGAACACTCCGGTCGAAGAGACGATGGAAGCGCTTCATGACATCGTGAAGGCGGGAAAAGTTCGCTACATCGGTGCTTCATCCATGTGGGCATGGCAGTTTTCAAAAATGCAATATACTGCCAGCCTCAATGGCTGGACGCGCTTCATCTCGATGCAGCACCAGTATAATCTGGTCCAGAGAGAGGAAGAACGCGAGATGTTCCCTCTTATTGCGGATCAGGGCGTGGGCTCAATGCCCTGGAGCCCGCTTGCAGCCGGTCTGCTCACCAGACCCTGGGGCGAGAAAAGCACGACGCGGGCCAAGGACAATCCGGTCACGGATTTTGCCGGACGCCCGCTTTTTCTTGAAAGTGACAAGGCCATCATTGATATCCTCCAGAAGATCGCTGGCGTTCATGGAGTGTCGATGGCAACCGTTGCGATGGCCTGGGTGTTCCACAACCCACGCGTCACGTCACCGATCATCGGCGCGACAAAGCCAAAACACCTTGAAGATGCGGTCGCAGCACTTGGGCTCAAGCTGACCAATGAAGAGGTCGCAGAACTGGAAGCACCCTACACGCCCAGACTACCGACCTACTTTCTCTAAATACTCGACAACTACATAAAGACGAACAACAGGGAGTCTCACCATGCAAAAACGTATTCTCGGACAAACAGGTCTTGAAGTCTCCGCTCTTGGGTATGGCTGCATGGGACTGGATTTCAGTTATGGCCATAAGCTGAGCAAGGACGATGGCATCATCCTAATTCGTCAAGCGGTCGACCTTGGAGTAACTTTTTTTGATACAGCCGAGGTTTATGGCCCCTTCACGAATGAAAAAATGGTCGGCGATGCCTTGCGTCCGGTCCGTGAACGGGTCGTGATCGCGACCAAGTTCGGCTTTAACATCGTTGACGGCAAAATGGCAGGTTTGAACAGCCGTCCCGAGCATATTAAACAGGTCGCCGACGCGTCATTGAAGCGGCTCGGAATTGAGCAGATTGACCTGTTCTATCAGCACCGTGTCGATCCTGATGTGCCGATCGAGGATGTGGCGGGAGCAGTCAAGGAATTGATTGCCGCCGGGAAAGTCAAACATTTCGGCATGTCTGAACCAAGTGCCGCAACTGCTCGGCGTGCCCATGCGGTTCAGCCGATTGCCGCCCTACAAAATGAATATTCGCTGTGGACGCGAGGCGTCGAAACAAACGGTATTTTGGAGTTGTGCGAGGAGCTTGGCATTGGCCTTGTTCCCTATAGTCCGCTCGGTAAGGGCTTTCTCACTGGCGCGATGAGCAAGGATACGAAGCTCGGTCAGGGCGATTTTCGCGCCATGCTCCCGCGCTTCACGCCAGAAGCGATGGCGCACAATCAGGCACTTGTCGATCTGTTGAAGCAGATCGGCATCGAGAAAGACGCGACGCCGGCCCAGATCGCGTTGGCATGGCTGTTGGCGAAAAAGCCCTGGATCGTGCCGATCCCGGGTACCACAAGGCTGAACCGCCTTAAGGAAAATCTCGGTGCTGCCAATATTGCCCTGACGGCGGACGACGTAACACGGATCGAGAATGCAGCCGCAGCAATCCAGATCGAAGGCGATCGTTACCCGGCACAGCTTCAGGCCATGGTCGGTCGCTGACAAATATTGCTGGCGGCGTTTTGAGCGCCGACGTTTCACACAATAACGAGCGAGTTCATGACAGCAACCAAGCTGAATGTTCTCGCCGTCGGTGCGACGGGAAGCGCAGGACGACATGTCGTACCTGCGCCGTCAGTGCTCAGAACGAAAGACGCCTTGGCCTTGTTGAAAAGACCTCGACGAATTTGCCCGGAAAGTTGATTGACCGTCGCGGCATGCATTTTGATCAAAGTATAACCTGACCGAGGCAAAGACTTAGGACGTTCCTCAATAATCATTGAAGGAATTGCCCCAAAATACGCGCAAACCAAAGACTTCATGATGTTTCGCTCATGCAGAAAAACGTTTGATAATAACAGGTGATCTGCGACGATCATTTTCATAATTTTTGAGTTTTTTCTCTTAGTCTCGTATTTTGTCTCAGCGAAAGGCACTCACAAAATCACTCTGCTTTTCTGTGGGTAACCAGATAGAAAGCGCTCAGAATGACAATCAGAGCGCTCATCCAGAAATTGGCTTTCAGCCCGAAATGATCGACTATCGTACCTCCAAGACTTGAACCAACCGCAATGGCAACCTGTGCGGTAAAGGTAAACATGGCGGCTGCAGCTTCCGAATGCTCGGTCTCGATACTGCGGTGCCAGGTATTCAGGCACAGTGGCAGAGCTCACCAGGCGATTGCCCAGAGAAGAATGAGCACCGTTTCAAACTTCGGAAAGATCAGCAGCACCGGCAGGAGCAGAAAAGGTATTGCCAGCGATATTTTCGAGACAAAAAGCGTTGCTTTGAGATTATTTTCCAGAAAGCGGCTGGCCACGAGGTTAGAAGCAAACCCGATAGCACCATAAGCCAATAACAAGACCGTCACAGCCGCCGAAGGAATGCCTGCTTCGTGGATGAGAGGGGTCAGGTAAGTATAAGATGCGAAATGTGCCGCAAAAACAGCGGCAATCATAACGATACTTTTCCGTGCTTCGGGTAGCCTGACGAATGCTTTGAAGTCAGTAAACCGCACATGGCTTTCCGCTGGAATAGTTGGAAGCATTCTCCACTGCATAAGTAAAGCGGCAATGGCAATGATTGCGGCAGCCACGAATGCACCGCGCCAGGAAGAGTATTCTGCCACAAGAGATCCCATTGGAACCCCCAGGATCATGGCTGCTGTGACCCCTGCGAAAACAGCCGCGGCTGCCTTATGCGCTTTTTGCTTGGCAACGAGTTCTACTGCAACAGAAAGGCCCATCGCCCAGAATGCGCCAAGACTGATACCGACCAGTGCCCGACTGAGCAGCATCACTGCAAATGTCGGTGCCAGGGTGGCAATAAGGCAACCTGCCAGCAGAATAAGGGAGAGCCATAAAATAATCCTGCGACGATCCGTACGCCCTGAAAAAAGCATAACCCCAGGAGCAGAAAGCGCTGCCATCATGCCCGGAACGGTCATGGTAAGCCCTGCCGTTCCAGGAGTTACAGAAAATGTTCTCGAAATATCAGGCAGGATACCTACGGGAAGAAATTCGGTGGTGACGGACGCAAATGATCCCAACGCCAGAGACAGGACGGCCAGTCTCTGGCGAGCAGGTGAAAGCTTCCGAGCAATCAAATGCTGCATGATGGGAGCCTTTTTTCTGAAATTTCATGTTGCAAAATATACCCCAACATTTTACACCAATAACACAAACAAAAATTAATGTATTATTTTCTGAATATAAAGTAATTATATTCATTTATGGCGCCCATTTCCATATGAACTCAGATAGGACCAATCCATACGATGTGGATACAGCCTTGGCCTTTTTTAGAGATTTTCCTGTCTTAAAATCGAAGGGTTTGCATGACTATAGAGTTTTTTATCAAAATGTTTGTGAGTAAATTTCAGCAATGAATAACTATTAATTCTATCCCTCTCATGAAATACTCTAGTGTATGAAGTGGTTCGGAAAATCTCGGATTTTTTACGAAAGAAGAAAGATAATTGCCCTCACATCTGGCGTGATGGCGAGTTGTCTGATCGGTGCCGAGACAGACCGCATGCACTTACCTGACAGGAGGTCTTCCATGACGGATCAGAATTCCCAAACTTTGAGACTCATTTTCCCTCAGTGGCAGGGCGGCGATAATCCCCCCTATTATCTTGGATCAAAACTTCTGGCCTGGCTGGCTCCTCCTTCTGCTGGCCCTGTTGAGGAAGTTCCGGTTGACGCTCCGACTGACGTTCCTTTGCCAGTCGAGGATGAAATGCGTGGACGCAGTGTCCTGCTGAAACAGATTCAGGAAGCCCGGAAAATCATTGAACGCCATCAACCAAAGTCACTGGCGGTTCTGGGTGGGGACTGTCTTGTCTCGCTCGTGCCTTTTTCGTGGCTTTCAGAACGTTATGGTGACAGGCTGGGGGTGCTCTGGATTGATACCCATCCAGACGTTCAGACCCCAAAGCAGTATACGAACGCACATGCACACGTTCTGGGGGCTCTGTTAGGCCATGGCGACCCCGACCTGACGAAAGCAGTGACAAGGCCGGTTCCTGCAAAGAATGTGATGATTGCGGGCATCCACGATCCACTTCCGTTCGAAGCCCAGTTCATTGCGGATCATGGATTGCGGACATGTTCACCCCAGCAGGTGCGTGATGGCGCACAGCCGGTCATGGAATGGCTAAAAGACAGTCAGATCGAAGTGCTTGCCATTCATCTGGATCTGGATGTGCTGGATCCGCACAACTTCCGTTCTTTACTGTTTGCAAAACCGGGTCGGGGCAAGCATGATTTTGGAGACGTTGCCGAGGGAAAACTCAATATTCCTGATGTTATGAAACTCATTCAGGAAGTGACGACCGAAAAAGAAGTGGTCGGTATGACGATTGCCGAGCACATGCCCTGGGATGCGCTAAACCTGCAGGAAATGCTCAAACAGTTTCCTCTTATCGGCGGTTAAACCATCGCCCGAGAAAGCCTGTATTTTCGAAGACAGGCTTTCTCATTTTACTTTCATTTCCTCGACGAACAGCGACAGAGGCATCGAATGGCGATGGTGTCGGGGGTAGAAGAGATGAAACCCCAGATGCGTCGGACAGAAGGGTTCCAGAACTGATATCAGTTTGCCATTCTGGATGTGTTCCTCTGCAACAATTTTAGGGATGTAGGCGAGGCCAATGCCGTCCAGGCCGGCATCTCGTGCACCGAATACATTATTGCATACAAATTGGCCGACAGGCTGAAACTTCAGGTCTTTTCCCTTCTGTCTGAAACGCCAGGGATAAATCTTTCCATGGGTTGGCAGGCGAACCCCGATACAGTTGTGCTCTTGCAAACTGGCCGGGGCTTTGGGGAGGGCATGGCTTTTGAAATAGGTCGGAGCCCCAACAACTGCAAATTGGATGTCAGGCGATACAGGCACTGAAATCATCCCCTGTGTCACCAGTTCTCCAAGGCGCACGCCAGCGTCGAAGCCCTCATCCACAATATCAATCAGGCGCAGATCCGTTGAGATCTCAAGGGAGATTTCTGGGTAGTTCTTTAGAAAATCTGCAATGCGAGGTCGAAGAAAGAAGCCCAGAGATTCATCTGTTACGGTGATCCGCAGATTGCCTCTGGGACATTTGCGGAATTCATCAAGGCTGGCCATCCGGTTCTCGATTTCGTCGAAAAGCGGCTGAATATTTTGCAGCAGATAGTCTCCCGCAGGCGTGGGAACGACACGCCGTGTTGTTCTCGTCAGAAGGGTGACGCCCAGTCGCTCTTCCAGAAGACGCATGGTGTGGCTTATTGCAGAGGGCGTAACACCTCTGCGGGCCGCCGCCTTTGTAAAGCTCCGTTCTTGGGCAACCGCCAGAAAAGAAAGTAGTTCGCTGAAATTTTCTCGTGACACTTGCTGACCTGAATGCTATTTTTATCACTTAATCACCAATGATGATCTTAACAATAAATGCTTTGGGGATCATAGTTTATCTCGCTTTGAATGTCTGGTATTTACCCTTTGATTTTAATTTGATAGACAGATTTTCCATCCCTCCTGCACAATAAGAGAAATAATTTTTCCCTAAGCATCTGTCCAAGAACATTGTTTTTAAGCGTTCTGACCATCAAACGGACCGATGCCCATTGAAGGAAAGCCAGCGCATTGTGATTGAGACACTCCCAATCCTTGCTCAGGCGTCGGCAGCGGTTCAACCAGGCGATGGTGCGCTCCACGATCCAGCGCCTAGCACTACAGTTGCATTTTGTGTTGTGAGTGAGCGCGGATAGCAGTGGCCTGATGTGTTCGTCGAAAGACAGACCATCTGAGGATGTGGGCTACGGGCAGTCTGCGTTGTGAGAGTTTTACGACGAGACGCCTGATTTCCTGTATGGACCAGCGGACAAGGACTATCGTGTCCGGTGCAGTGTTTTTTTCGATTTCAGTGAGTTTGCCTGGTAACGGACACTGGCCATGACGGCATAGGCGAGCATGACCAGAGAGACATGCCGATGCCAGCCATGCCAGGAACGGGTTTCGTTATGATCAAGACCGAATTCGTTTTTGGCCGTCTCGAAACATTCTTCGATTCTCCAGCGCGTGCCTTCAACGTTCACGAGTTCCTGCATGGTTGTTCCTTTCGGACACCATGTCGTAAAACAGGCAAGGTCTCCATCGGCGATGTTCCGGCGGATCAACAGGCCACGTGTCCATGATCCGGCTATAGGGCAGTCAAATTCTTCAGCATCCAGATCGGCAAGCGGAAGATACGCCCAGTCATACAGCCTCTCACCTTTTGTGCCGTGTCCCGCGGACAGACGGTGCCAGTCCTGCTCTGGAAGATTTGCGGCAATATCTTTGGCTTCTCCTGCAATCAGCGGGCCTGTCGCCCATGACCCGAACCAGTGATTGCCTCTGACCCCAAGGACATATCCAATTCCTGCCCGGCTAAGCGTGCGTTCCACATCGCCGACGCCATACACGCTGTCTGCTGCAACCCAGCGGAAGGGCACACCGGCCTCAATACTCAGCTCAATCATCATCGAGGCTAACGCCGGTTTGGTTGCAAACACCACGTCATCAGGAACGTGGGCCTGCTTCAGGCGCTCACGGCTCGATGTCCAGTCTTTTGGAAGATACAGGGCGCGGTCAACAAAGGCATGGCCCCGCGCCGATACATAGGTGGCAAATACACCAATCTGGCAGTTCGTGATCTTGCCGGCAGAGCCCGTATACTGCCGCCCCACACCGCAGGACGCCTGACCTTTCTTCAGAAAACCGGTCTCATCGATGACCAGCACGCCATCTTCAGTGCCCAGATGCTCGATCACATAATCCCTGACGACATCACGAAGGGCATCGGCATCCCAATGCCCGCGCCCCAGAAGCGCCTGCTGCCGCCATGGACCAGGATCTCCCGCGGCTTCCGCTCGCATCCATCCCGTCTTGCGTGGTTCATTACCAATCAGAACGTCAAGGAAGACACACGCAGAAGCCGCAACTCGCTTCTGCGTAAACAACGGCACGATCCGCTCTTTGGCTGCCCTAAGCCCGGACGCCCATAATTCCAGCGTCTCTTCAATAGACGCACCGCCACTCATCATATCCTGAATCATGGTTACCCATAGATTCAGAAATCAACACAAAATGCAACTGTAGTGCTAAAGAATAAGCATTCCGGTCTCTATATGTCAAAATGACATAAATAATTATCCTACCTTCATAATTTCCATTTTTGTGTCACTATCTGGCTATCGTCATCACTACGTAGCACAGAGGAAAATATCTCAGGTGTCGGATCGGTCACAATGCAAAACTGAGACGAGCGGGACATCACTATCCGCACGGCCATTGCATATCCTGATCGTTGAAGATGATCTTGAAATTCTATCTCTTCTAAAGCATTTCCTGTCGCAGAAAGGCTACATCATTTATGCGGCTGAGGATCTTTCTGGTCTCCAGGCTGTATTGCATGAACAAGCTGTTGATATGGTTCTCCTTGATCTGATGCTGCCCAAGGAAGACGGAAAATTTCTCTGCCGGTACATCAAGAAAAACACGGCTCTTCCTCTTCTGATTATCAGCGCGTTATCAGAAGTAGACGACAGGATTGTGGGTCTTAATCTTGGTGCTGATGATTACATCGCAAAACCTTTCGATCCCCGCGAACTTGAGGCACGGATCTGTGCGGTGTTTCGTCGGAACCAAAATGCCGGAGCACCACAGGAATACTGTTTTGGAAACTGGCGCTTCCTTCCCAGGAAAAGCATTCTTTATAGCCAGAAGGGTGTTCGCGTTACCCTGACGGGCGCGGAAACAAAACTCCTTCAGGAATTTTGCCAGAATCCCGACAAGGCCATGGCGAGAAGCACATTGGTTGCAGCCCTCAAGGGGGATGCTGACGAAATCGATCCGCGGGCAATTGACCTGATCATCAGCAGATTGCGCCGTAAGCTGGCTGAAGAGGGTGGCCAGCTAGAACTGATCCGGACAGTCCGTGGCGAAGGTTACGTTTTTCAACCCCATCTCCAGAAACCAAAAGGCGGATTTCCGGCCCGATGAGCAAGACTATTCTGTGGCCTCGTAGCATCTCAACGCAGATGGTGACGATCGTGATCCTGTGCATGGCAACGACCATTTCAGTCATCATGTTCCTGCTCGTCGCCTTTCGGCCTTATATTCCGCCTTTGCCTGATGGTCCCTGGCCAAACAGTCTTGCCATTGAAACCGGCCTGACAGCATTGCAGCACGTGCCCGAGCCTGAAAGAAAAAAGCTCGCGCAAATGATTTCTACGCCGGATCTCAGGTTCGTCGTCGGGGAACGAGCATCGTGCAAAACGATTCCAACCCGTATGCCTACAGAAGACCTGCGTCGAATTCTGCAGGGCAAACATCCTGAATTCATCGTCGAGGCCTATAGCTGCGCGGCCGACAGTTCGGGTATGACGACAAGCACTCTGGTCATCAATAATGGCTATTATGCCGTTCAGGCGCATGACGGGGTCAATTTTCACTGGCCGCAGATCATGCGTCTGACGATGCCTTTGATTGTCGCCTTTGCATCCGTATTTCTTATGGTGGTTGCTCTTTCCGTCTGGTCTGTCAGGAGAATCAACCGGCCGCTTTCCTTTCTGGCCGAGCACGTCGAGGCATTCGGGCAGGATATTACCCCGATGCCTCTGGAAGATACTGGTCCTTTGGAAATCCAGCGTCTGGCACGGGCCTATAATCGTATGCAGGCCCGTATTGTGCGTTATGTTGAAGAACGGACGCGTATGCTGATGAGCATCGGACATGACCTGCGTACGCCCCTGACACGTCTGGCGATGCGTGTGGAACTCGGCGCAGAGATGTTGAGTCCCGACACTGTTCGGCGTGAGGTCATCCTGATGACCAGAATGCTGAACGGAACACTTTCGTATCTTCAGGATCAAAATGACCTTGAACCCGAAGAGACAACGGATCTTGACTCGCTGATCGAAAGTCTCTGCTCAGGTTTTTCCGATATGGGAAAACCGGTTTCCTATACTCCCGTCGGTCAGATGGTCTGCCAGTGTCAACCGATAGCACTGTCCCGCGCCATCAATAACCTGATCGAAAATGGCCTGAAATACGGCGGTTCTGTATCGGTTATTTTGCAAAACAATTCGGAAAAAGCGGTTATTCTTGTGAAAGATAATGGCCCGGGAATACCAGAGCAGGAGCGGGACAATATGTTGCTGCCCTTCACGCGCCTCGACCAGGCGCGTACCAGTCACGGGGGGCTGGGACTGGGCCTTTCCATCGTGCAGCAGGTTGTCGAACGCCATCATGGCTTACTTGAGCTTATGGACAATAAACCATCCGGCCTTGTCGTGCGCATAACACTTCCTCTTGGGAAAAACTATTCCCTATTCAAGAAAAAATAAGATCTTCTTAAGTCATAAATCACCCTAACAAGGAGGGTAGAAACTCCATGTCTGATCAGGACAATCCTGAGGTGCATGCACCGAAAAAAATATCTCGTTGGAAGTTACTGGGTGCTGGGATTGTTGTCGCCGGTATCG
Source organism: Novacetimonas hansenii (assembly GCF_014843995.1). Taxonomy (NCBI): domain Bacteria; kingdom Pseudomonadati; phylum Pseudomonadota; class Alphaproteobacteria; order Acetobacterales; family Acetobacteraceae; genus Novacetimonas; species Novacetimonas hansenii. The sequence goes on from NZ_CP062147.1 coordinate 2,575,308, forward strand.
CAACCGGTCTTTACTATGTCACGGCTCCTTCAAAAAAGGGCGGTGAGAATGAAGATGCAACACCTGTCGCTGTCGCAACAGTGAAGCGCGGTGATATGCCGGTTATCCTTACGGAACTGGGAACCGTTATTCCCATTACGAATGTCACGGTTCAGACACGTATTTCCGGATACCTCACACAGGTGTTGTTTACCGAAGGTCAGGACGTCAGGGAAGGCGATTTGCTGGCAGTCATTGATCCGCGTCCCTATCAAGCCCAACTGAAGCAGTACGAAGGACAGCTGGCAGCTGACCTGGCGCAACTGGCAGAGGCGCGTATGGATTATGCGCGTTACATGAAACTGCAGAAGCATGACGCTGTAGACACCCAGACATTTCAGGATCAGAAATACAAAGTCGAGCAACTGGAAGGAACCGTAAAATCAGATGAAGGACTGGTTGACACCTATCGACTGGATCTTGAATACTGCCATATTTATGCTCCTACCTCTGGAAGGATTGGTATCCGCGCCGTTGACCGGGGAAATTATGTCAGTGCTGGTCAGACCAATGGTTTGGCGACATTGGCGCAGATGTCTCCCATTTCTGTTATTTTCACTATTCCTCAGGATAAACTTGGTCTTGTCTGGAAAACCTTGCGTAGCAAAAAGGAACTTCCTGTCGAAGCATGGGACAGTGCCAATGAGGAGAAGCTTGCTGAAGGCACAGTCAGTTCTCTTGACAGTGAACTGGATACCTCAACGGGAACAATCAAGCTCAGGGCCATTCTTCCCAATACGACTGAAGAGCTTTTTCCGAACCAGTTTGTAAATGCCCATCTCGTTGTAAAAACAGAACACAATGTGCTGCTGATGCCGGAGAGCGCCGTTCAAACTGGGCCCAATGGATCATATGTTTACGTCGCAGGGCCGGATAACATTGTAAAAGTTCAGAACATCAAGACTGGTACCAGCCAGAATGATACGCTCGTGGTGACGTCTGGCCTTACGGAAGGAAACAGGGTCGTCATTTCAGGCGTCGATCACCTGCATGACGGTTCTAAAATCTCCATTCCCGCAAATTCGTCTTCCCCGTCTGGTTCTGAGACAGTAAAATGAATCTGTCCCGGCTTTTCATTGATCGTCCTGTTGCGACGACGCTGCTGTCTTTTGCCATCCTGCTGGCAGGCCTCATCAGCTACCGTTTCCTTCCTCTCGGCTCTTCCTGAAGTCGATTATCCGACCATTGTGGTGCGGACTTTTTATCCGGGAGCCAGCGCGGATGTCATGATGACGTCCGTGACAGCGCCGCTTGAAGGGGAAATGGGACAGATGTCCGGCCTTGAGCAGATGACGTCCCAGTCTTCTGCCGGGGCTTCGGTCGTGACCCTGCGTTTCTTGCTCGCAACGTCTCTCGATGTTGCTGAACAGGAAGTGCAGGCGGCAATCAATTCAGCCAACTCGCTTCTGCCATCCTCTCTTCCGGCTCCCCCAATTTATTCGAAGGTCAATCCGGCGGATACGCCAGTCCTCATTCTCGGTGTAACGTCTACGACGTTGCCTCTTCCTGAAGTTGAAGATTATGTGGCGACCCGTCTGGAACAGAAAATCAGTCAGATATCAGGTGTCGGCGAAGTTTCGCTTTCGGGGGGAAACAAAAAAGCGTATCGCGTCCGCGTCAACATTCCCAAAATGACCGCCTACGGGCTGGATATGGATACGTTGCGCACAACGATCGGGAACGTCAACGTCAATACGCCCACAGGAAGTTTCAACGGAGAGTCCCAGAGCAAAACCATCAATTTTCAGGGGCAGATCTCCAGTACGGAGCAACTTCTTGATCAGGTAGTGGGGTGGTCCAGCACCAGCAAGGGACCTATCCGTATCCGCGACATTGCGACGGTTTCGGAAGGGCCGGAAGATACGGAACTGGCAGGATGGTCCGATGCTGATCCAGCTATCATCCTGAATATCAGACGTCAGCCTTCGGCCAACATCCTGAGCACAGTCAACGCGATCAAAAGCCGACTTTCCCAGTTGCAGGCTGATCTGCCTGCTGGCGTGAAAATCAAGGTGTTGACGGACCGTACAACGACAATTCAGGCATCGGTTTCAGACGTCGAATTTGAACTTCTGCTGTCTCTTGTTCTGGTCGTCGGTGTTATTTTCGTCTTTCTGCATGATCCTTTCGCGACACTGATCCCGGCATTGTCTGTTCCCTTGTCGATTGTGGGAACACTTGCCGTCATGCATTTCGAGGGCTTTTCCCTTGATAACCTGTCACTGATGTCCCTGACGATCGCAACAGGTTTTGTGGTTGATGATGCCATTGTCATGATCGAAAATATCGCGCGTTATATCGAGAACGGTGATGATCACTACAAGGCTGCCGTGGACGGGGCAGGCGAGATTGGCTTCACAATCATTTCTCTGACGGTCTCCCTCATTGCCGTTCTGATCCCGCTGCTTTTTATGAGCGATGTGATCGGAAGGCTTTTTTATGAATTCTCTGTCACGCTGGCCGTAACGATCGTTATTTCAGCCGTTGTATCCCTGACACTGGTACCCATGTTGTGCGCCCGTCTGCTGAAGGACCACGATCATGCCAAGGCCAAACCGCACTGGGCCGCAGCGACGGATCGGCTTATCGCTCGTGTGATTGGTGCCTATGGCCGTGGGCTTGCTCGTGTTCTGCGGCATCAGACACTCACAATGATCTGTTTTGCGATGACGCTCGTCGTTACGGCCGGGCTTGTGATGATCATCCCCAAAGGGCTGTTTCCAGAACAGGATACCGGCGTTCTGCAGGGTATTTCCGTGATGGATACCTCCATTTCTTTTGATGAAATGAAGGCTTTGCAGAAGAGTCTGGGAGACGTGCTTCTCAGGGATGCCGATGTTGCCAGCCTGTCGTCCTATATTGGTGTTGATGGCGACAACACGACGCTGAACCGGGGCCGGTTTCAGATCAATCTGAAATCACATGACAGGAGAACCCTGACTGCTGCGCAAATCGGCCGACGTCTTCAGAAGGAAGCCTTGCAGGTTCCCGGCACACAGCTTTACGTGCAGCCTGTACAGGATCTGACCCTGGATACCACTGTGTCCGCCACGCGATATCAGTTCCTGATTGAAGATTCGAGCACGGAACGCCTCGAAACCTGGGTGCCCAGACTGGTCAAGGAGCTTCAGAAATCCACCGCATTATCTGAAGTCACATCTGACCTTCAGGCGCAGGCTCTGGCCACCGATGTCACACTGGACCGTAGCACCGGGGCACGATTTTCCATTACGCCGCAGACCGTAGACAATCTGCTTTATGACTCATTCGGTCAGCGTCAGATCTCGACCATCTATACGCAGTCCAGTCAGTACCGCGTGATTCTTGAAGCGCTTCCCCAGTTCCAGCGCCGCCCGGAATCACTGGACCAACTTTATATGGCTGGGAGTGCGACGACAGGAAGCAGTACGTCAGGCCCCACACGGCAGCCGACATCCGGGCTTGTCCCTCTCTCGGCGGTTGCCAAAATCACGCCTGCCAAGGCTTCGATGCTCATAACCCATGTGGGCCAGTTTCCTGCTGCTACGATTTCCTTCAACGTGGCGAGGGGGCATGCACTCGGAGAGGCCGTTTCTGCCATTGAGCAGGCACGCAGGAAGCTCAGTCTGCCAGCAACCATGCAGACATCCTTTCAGGGGACAGCTCAGGTTTTCGAGAGCAGTATGTCCAGTGAGGTCTGGCTGATTCTTGCGGCGCTTGCAGCAATTTATATCGTACTGGGTGTGCTCTATGAGAGTTTTGTCCATCCCCTGACCATTCTCTCAACGCTGCCGTCCGCTGCCGTGGGAGCTTTGCTGATGCTCTGGATCACCGGTGCCGGGCTGGATATCATGGGAATCATCGGCATCGTGTTGCTGATTGGCATTGTCAAGAAAAACGCAATCATGATGATCGACTTCGCGCTTGAGGCCGAGCGTGTTGAGGGTATGTCATCTGAAGCGTCCATCGTGCAGGCCGCGAAGCTGCGTTTCCGCCCCATCCTTATGACGACGCTGGCTGCCATGCTTGGTGCTGTCCCGCTGGCCATTGGCTCAGGCGTGGGGTCTGAGCTACGCCATCCGTTGGGGTATGCGATTGTTGGTGGGCTGATGGTGAGTCAGTTGCTCACCCTTTTCACCACGCCGGTCATTTACCTGAAAATGGAGCAATTGCGTCTCTATGTGACTGCCTGGCGGAACAGACGCCATGGTGGCGTCTCAGCCCCGGCGGGAGAGTAGGAAATGTCTCCTGTCGCCCTGTGCATACAGCGCCCGATTGGTACAACCCTGATCGTAATCGGTATGATATTGGCTGGTATCATAGGATATAATCAGCTTCCCGTTTCCGATCTTCCCAATGTCGATATGCCGATGATTCAGATCTCGGCTCAGCAGGCTGGTGGCACGCCGGAGGAAATGGCCAGCACTATTGCCGAACCGCTGGAACGGCATTTAGGGACGATTGCGGGACTGGATTCCATGACGTCGGAATCCGTCACGGGGCAGGTCAATATCTCGCTGCAGTTCGTATCTTCGCGCGATGTGAACAGCGCGGCCAGAGACGTACAGGCAGCGATCCGTGCCGCCCGTAGTGACCTGCCATCAACCCTGCGGCAGGACCCGACATATCGTGCCGCAAACACGTCAGGGATGCCGATCATGGTGCTGGCGTTGACATCGAAAACCCGGACATCTGCCCAGCTTTACGATGAAGCGACCAACGTTCTTGAACAGCATCTTGATTCCGTAACTGGTGTGGGAGAGGTGGAACTGGGAGGGAGTGCGCTTCCTGCCGTTCGTGTCGAGATGAATCCCCTCAAACTTTATCAGTATGGGATCGGGTTTGAAGATATCCGTGCTGCGCTGTCATCGGCCAATGCCAACACGCCCAAAGGTTTTATTACCCGCGGAAAACAGCGCCTGATTTTGAAAACCAATGACCAGATCCGTAAAGCAAAGGACCTGAAGGGACTGATCGTTGCTTACAGAAGCAATCGGCCTGTCCATCTGGAGGACGTGGCGACAGTTACAGACAGTGTGGAGGATGTGGAAACAGGGGGATTTTTCAATGGCTCTCCGGCTGTATTGGCGATTATTTTTCCACGGTCGGGAGCGAATGTCGTCAAGACCATCAACGAGATCCGTGCCCGCTTTCCTACGTTGCTTTCTGCGCTTCCTGCCGATGTGGAGCTTCATGTCAGTAGCGATCGTTCCCAGACGATCAGGGCCGCTCTGGATGACACCCAGCGTACGCTGGTCCTGTCGGTCCTGCTTGTCGTAGGGGTGGTACTGGTCTTTCTACGCTCTCCCCGGACAACCCTGATTCCGGCCGTCGTTGTTCCGACGTCCCTGATCGCGACATTCGCAGTCATGAAATTCATGGGATATTCCCTGGACAACCTGTCCCTGATGGCTCTGACGATTGCGACTGGATTTGTCGTTGATGACGCGATTGTCGTTCTTGAAAATATCAGTCGTTATATTGAAGCTGGCGTGCCGCATTCCAAGGCGGTTCTGAAAGGATCGCAGGAAGTCGCTTTCACGGTCTTTTCCGTCTCTATTTCCCTCGTGGCTGTTTTCTTTCCTGTCGCCATGCTCAGCGGTATTATTGGTGGGTTACTTCATGAATTCGCCATGACCATATCGATCACAGTATTGGTCTCGATGGTTCTTTCCCTGACACTGACGCCCATGATGTGCGCCTATATTTTGCGCTCTAAAGACGACGAAGAAGCCCACAGGTTTTCTGAGCATCGTGGCAGACTGGCTGCAGTATCAATTCAGATCGAGGCAATGTTTGACCGTATGCACGCAACATACGGTCGTCTTCTGGATCATGCATTCAGGCACCCGGTTCTGGTCCTCCTTTCTCTGCCATCCACCATTCTTTTGATGGGCGTACTATTTTTCCTGATGCCGAAAGGCCTGTTCCCAGAAAGCGATACCGGATCGCTGATGGCTCATCTTGTGGCGGACCAGTCGATTTCATTCAATGCGATGATGGCCAAGGTCAAAAATGTAGAAGGCACGGTTTTAGGGAACAGGGAAGTTGACAGTATCGTGGGCTTTATTGGTGGCCGTGACTCCGCCAATCAGGCAATGATGTTCGTGGAGCTTAAGGACAAGTCAGATCGCAAGGTTTCAATTCAGAAGACTGTAGCGGACCTCCGACGCCGTACTTCGGATGTTGCCGGGGGACAGTTTATTGCTCAGGTCCCCAGTCTGCTTCCAACAGGTCCCCGGAGCAGTAACGGCGCCTATCAGTACACCCTGGAGAGTGATGACGCCAAAGACCTTTATCACTGGGTTCCTATCCTTCAGGAGGCTTTGCAAAAGCACGTTCAGCTAAAAGATATTTCCACGGATATTCAGCAGAAAGGTCTTGCTGAAGAAGTGGTGCTGGACCGCGATCTGGCAGGACGTACGAATATTACTGCACAGCTCGTTGCCAATGCGCTTTATGACGCCTTTGGTCAGCGTTCAGCTTCGGTCATTTACAACGCCCTGAACCAGTACCGTGTGGTGATGAATGTGCAGCCGCAATACTGGAAAAACGCTGACATATTGCAGCTGGCCTGGGTCAGTGCTTCCGGCGGGACAGCAAGTGGCAGCACGCAGAGTAACAGTATCCGTTCCTCGTCGTCGTCCAGCAGTTCCTCCGATACGACGGCCACATCTTCCTCATCAGAGAACAGCCAGTCCTTTACCAATCAGATCGCAAACAGTCTGGCAGGAGGAAGCAGCGCGTCGAGTGGCTCGGCCGTTTCTTCAGATGCTGAAACGATGATCCCACTTTCCGTGGTCGCACGGATGTCCCGCGGGACAACGCCGGTCAACGTCAATCATCAGGGGCAGGCCATTGCGGCAACGCTTTCGTTCAATCTGGCATCAGGTGCATCAATGTCTGATGCGACCCGTATTATCAGCAACGAAATGGTCCGCCTTAAAATGCCGTCCTCCATACATGGAAGTTTTGCCGGGACCGCGGCCCAGTTTCAGAGCCAGAGTAGCAGCGAACCATTGATCATTCTGGCTGCCCTGGCTGCTGTCTATGTTGTGCTTGGCATTTTGTATGAAAGCTATGTCCACCCGCTCACCATTCTGTCGACCCTTCCATCAGCGGGGGCTGGTGCTTTGCTGGCGCTTTACCTGTGTGGTCAGGAATTTGATCTGATTGGGTTGATCGGGGTCATTCTGCTGATCGGGATCGTCAAGAAGAATGCAATTCTGCTGGTCGATTTTGCCATTGGTGAAGAACGGCAGAATGGCAAGAGCGCACACGAGGCCATTCACGAAGCCTGCATGCTGCGTTTCCGACCGATCCTGATGACCACTCTGGCCGCAGCATTAGGTGCTGTCCCGCTGGTGTTCGGGAATGGATATGGCGTTGAACTTCATCGCCCCCTTGGCATCGCCATTATTGGTGGCCTTGCCCTGAGCCAGATCCTTACACTTTTCACAACGCCGGTCGTCTATATTTACCTTGATCGTCTGGGAATGTGGGGGCGGCAGAAATTGCCAGCTACTCTGCGCGGTCTCGTCCAGCGTCTCAGACCATCCTCTTTCCTCCGCTCCTGAGCATTTCGGAATATAAAAATGATGTTGCAATTTCCTCCGATGCTTCGTGTGCGCACGGCAACAGCCATGCTTCTGTTGCTGACGCCAACTCTTCTGTCCGGCTGTATTCTTGTCGGTCCAGAATATAAACGTCCGAAAGCCATTCTTTCTGCACGTTTTAAAGAGGCGCAACCCGCCCCGGGATGGGATAAAGCCCGCCCCGAGATGGCGGCCATCCCAAAAGGGCAATGGTGGGCAATTTATAATGATCCTGTTTTGAATGCCCTGGAGGAGCAGGTGTCGCTCTCCAATCAGAACGTCAAGGAATATGAGGCCAAATATCGCAAGGCTCGGGCGCTTGTCACAGCAGCACGAGCCAGCCTGTACCCAACTCTTTCGGGTAGCCTGAATTTCTCGCGTAACAGTCAGGGTGGCACAGCAACTTCCACCAGTGGTACACAATATAGTTCAGGCATGACACGTAATACTTATGCTGCCGAACTGACGGCCGACTGGACGATTGATGTCTGGGGAAAAATCCGACGGCAAATCCAGGAGCAGGTGACAGCAGCACAGGCCAGTGCAGCCGATCTGGCGAACGCTCAACTCTCCTATCAAGAGCAACTGGCCGAGGACTATTTTGAGCTTCGGTATCAGGACACTCTGAAAGTGCTGCTGGAACGTTCGATCCGGTTATACGAACATACACTGACCATTATTCGTGCCCAGCACCAAGGGGGGACGGCCAATGGCAGTGATGAATGGCAGGCACAAAATACTCTGGATGCCGCACGAGCCAGTGCCACAGCAACCGATGTCAGTCGTTCAGAGTATGAACATGCGATTGCTGTTCTGATTGGTAAACCGCCTGCAGAACTTTCACTGGATCGGGATATCATGACATCCGTTGTCCCTGATATTCCTGTCACCATCCCCGCAAGTCTTCTGCAACGGCGGCCGGATATTGCTTCTGCCGAGCGTGCCATGGAGGAGTATAATGCCGCAGTCGGCGTTGCGATCGGCGCTTTCTATCCAGAGTTTTCTCTCTCGGCTTCCTATGGATACAGTGGCAACCCGGTGCAGTCGCTCATTCAGATCAGCAATCGTATCTGGTCTCTGGGCGCATCCGCTTCGCAAACCCTTTTCGAAGGGGGGGCAAGAACGGCGGCCGTGCAAGAAGCCAATGCTGACTATGACAGCGCCGTGGCAAGCTACAGACAGACCGTTCTGACAGCTTTACAGGACACGGAAGACCAATTGTCGAGTTTGCGGATTTTGAAACAGCAGGCCAGTGAGCAGCAGCAGGCTGTTCAGGCAGCACTCCACGCCGCAGATGTGTCACTCAGTCAGTATCAATACGGAACAGCAATTTATACGACGGTCCTGACCAGCCAGCAGACGGCGCTCAGCAATCAGGAAACAGCGCTGCAAATTCAAGAAAGCCGTTTGGTGGCAAGTGTAAAACTGATCGTCGATCTTGGGGGCGGCTGGAATACTCAACAGCTTCCATCAAAAGGATCCCTGCAGGAGGATAATCCCCTTATTCCAGCCTTTCTGGAGAAACATAGCGGGAAGTAGCCCTTTATGACCTGCTTTGGGAATGTTTCTTCAGGCAGTGTACGTTTTGATCTTCCCTACTGACAGACCCGCCGCATATCACGCTCCAGCCAACCGACGGCGAACTGGCGATCATCCTGTGCGGCGATCTGGCGGCGATCCTACAATTTGCAGCGCACAAGAAAAACGCCACGGTCCATCCGGACAGTGGTGTTCTTGATACGTTCGTATCGCAAGGGGGGGAAGGTAACCAACGATACTTGCGACTGGTAGACGGGAAAATACCCCGCATCGCCGCTTAACAGCAAGCGATACCAAATCTACCCGTACATTCCTTGGTTTCCCTTCACCTATGCCCCTGCCACTACTTCATACAGCATCGATAACCTTTGGATAAGCCATGAACCCGATCCGAGGAAGCCTCTCGCACCGCCATTAAAGCTACTCTACTCTATCAGGGGGTAATCTCCATATTGATCCAAAGCCTTGCGATCCTTCCAGATTAAGCTAGCAGCTCTCCCGCCACGAGCGCCATCCGCACCAATTCGGATAGGGTGCGAGCGTCCATTTTCGTCATGAGATTGGCTCGATAAATCTCTATTGTTCGCGGGCTTATTTCAAGCTCGCGGGCAATAGCCTTGTTCGATTGGCCATCGACAAGGCCACGGAGAACCTGTCGTTCCCTATTCGTCAGAACGGCGATCCGCTGGCGAACGACATGCGCCGGCGTCCGGCCGGCAGGGATTTCACCGTCGCTTTGCAAAGCAGAAGCCACCGCCTCGAGGATGGAATGGTCGTCGAACGGTTTTTCGATGAAATCGCGAGCGCCCCCCTTCATCGCCTGCACAGCCAAGGGAACATCGGCATGTCCCGTGATCACGATGACCGGCAGGACTGGCCTTACGTCCTGAAGATGGCTGACGAGATCAAGGCCGTCCATGCCGGGCATCCGGATATCGGTAACAACGCAGCCATGCTCGATCCGGTCGAGGATGCTGAGGAACTCGTCCGCTGATGCGTAGGTCCGTGCGGTATACCCCGATGCAAGCAGCAGGAAGGCAAGGGACTCGCGCACGGCCTCGTCGTCGTCGATTACATGGACGATGCAGTCAGAATTCATTCGCCAAACCCCTCTATCCGGGCACAAGGGAGGGTAAAGAGAAAGCATGTCCCACCCCCGGGCACTGCCTGCGCCCAGATGCGTCCTCCATGGGCTTCTACGATGGTGCGACAGATCGACAGGCCGACTCCCATACCATGATCCTTCGTTGTCGAAAAAGGCTCGAACAGCTTACCGGCGATCTCTGGCCTCACTCCGGCGCCGGTATCTGTCACGGAAACTCGTGCCATGCCTTCAAAGGCGTCAATTGCGACAACAAGACGCCGCTCGTGGCAATCTTCCATAGATTCCACGGCATTACGGATTAAGTTGAGCAGCACCTGCTGAATCTGGATTTTGTCCGCGATAACCTGATCGACATTGGAATCCAGGCGAAAGGACACATTGATCCCGCGCTCCGCAATACCGACCAGCGCCAGCACCGCCATCTCCTCTACAAGTGCTGTCAGACTCTGTAACCCCAGGTCCCCTTCTCCTCGCGAGACGAACTCCCGTAACGACCGTATGATCTGACCTGCCCGCAGAGCCTGTGCCGCCGCTTTGTCTATGGCCTCCTGCACGCGCTCGTTCTGCCCGCTTCCCTTTTGCAGAAGACGACGGCCGCCATTGAGAAAGTTTGTAATGGCCGTCAGTGGCTGGTTGAGTTCATGCGCCAGTGTCGCCGCCATCTCACCCATTGCTGACAGGCGGGAGATATGCGTGACTTCGGCCTGCAACTGCCGCATGCGGCGATCTGCCTCCTCACGCTCTGTAAGGTCACGCAGGAAAACAATCACAAATGGGCGCCCTCCCGAACTCAGGCGGCCTATGGACAGATCAACAGGAATCGTCGTCTCGTCCCCACGGCGGGCGATTGACGCAAATCCCTGCCGGTCGAGAACTGGAGGCGCACCAAGCTCCGGAACGATGGCCGCGATATTCATTCCGACCGCCTCCATCACATTCCACCTTAGCAATATCTCGGCCGCCTGACTGAATGACTGCACGATCCCCTGCTCATCCAGAATAATGATAGCGTCCGGAACGGCGTCGAGAATGGAACGTAGATGGGTTTCTCGTTCAAGGATGCGTTGCGCCATCGCCGCCGTGCGCCGCCGTGCGCGCAGCAGCCATTCCCCCCCGCAGGTGATCAGAACGCAGAGTGTCGCAAACAGGAGCGTTTCAACCCAGTTTTCGATCGACGGAGCACCGTCGTACGCCAAAAGCAGGGAACCCAGCGCCGAGGCGAGGATCGCCGCAACGAGACCGGGCAAGAGGCCGCCGGTCACAGCACCAACAAGCACCCCGGGAAGGAGAAGGAGAAACAATGTTCTGGTGCTGCCAAGAAGCGGTGAAATCAGACAGCGTGAGAGCGCGCCCAGTATCACGAGGCCCAATGCAGCCAGAGAAGCAGTCACGAGGTGCCTATGCCGTGTCCGCAGCATGATCTCTTGATTCGACAGATCCCAGAAGTCCCTCAACGGCGCTCTCACTTTAACGGTGAACGATCGACCAGACGAAAGCAACTCCGTAATTATACGTAGTATCCTTCATTCAGAAAAAGCTGCAGCTTTAAGCTCTCAACGGCCATCAGTCATTATGATGGTTTCAAGGGATGGAGGAATACGATCTTGATTTAAACATTTTATATTCCCCAAAAAAAATAGTACAGACAGCAACAAAACACCATGTTTACTTTAAAATTTTCATATACCGGCGTTATTCGTAATTTTTCACAAATATGTTCAACTTCCTTAATGCCGTAATTAAAATTCAAACATTAGGTATTTTCCAATATAATTACAATACACAGGCGCTTCACAACACCTCAATACCCCCAATCCGTTCTTGAATATATAAATAAATATTTTTTGGATATTTATTTATATATTCAAGTCCACTCAACTATCGAAGCAATCACAACATGCAGTTGATGTGTGCAGGAGCCAGTAGATGACATCTTTCCGTAAAGAATTCAAAATAAACAGACGAAGCCTGCTTCTTGGCATGAGTGCGCTTGCCACCGCCGCCAGCTTTACACAGTCTCCGGGCCTTGCTGCATCCAACGGTCACATACATGAGCCTGACAGCATAGTACAGTTCATGCTCGTCTCGAAACTTCTTGTTCCACACGAACTGGATCCCTTTGTCGGTCATAAAATCCACAACGCACTCAGCGATGCCGAAGAGGGTTTTGACAATACAGTCACAGCACTGCAGGATTTCATCATGAAAAATGCCGTTGTGGATGTTGAACATCTCATGCCGGCACTGACTGATACGATACTGAAAAACTCAGCCCTGAAAATAATATCAGCCTGGTATTCAGGCGTAGTGCACGGCAAATCGGGGGATCGCGTTGTCGCCTTTGAAGAGGCGCTCATGTTCAAAGTCACCAACGATGTCATGACGATCCCGTCCTACGCGAAGTCAGCACCCAATGCATGGGATGCGACTGCCGTTCCCCTCCTGAACATGCCTTCGTTCTGAGCTTCTCTGGAGAATTGTTCATGCCCTCCACTCTCAACAGCGATGTCGTCATTGTTGGTACTGGCGTCGTCGGCTGCCTGATCGCAGAACAGGCCCTTGATGCCGGGCTTTCCGTGCTCATGCTCGAGGCAGGCCCCCGTGTCAGTCGCGATACCATCGTTGAAAACTACCGTAACCTGCCCCCCACACTACGCAACCACTGGAACGCCCCGTATCCCCCCAAACCGTGGGCGCCGCACCTTGAAACACGGACCCTGACTGAGGCCGCATCGTATCTTGACCTGACCGGACCAAATGCCAAAGCCTACGAGCAGGGTTACGTGCGTTACGCAGGCGGTGCCACCTGGCACTGGGCTGGTATCTGCTGGCGTATGACGCCCGATGACCTGCGGCTTAAAAGCCTCTATGGCGTAGGGCGTGACTGGGCCTTTAGCTATGATGTGCTTGAGCCCTACTATGCGCGGGCAGAACATGCGATGGGTGTCTGCGGCCCCGGCGACCCAGCCCTGCAATGGCCGCCGCGCACCGCGCGCTCTCGCCCCTACCCGATGGGGCCAATCCCCTTTGGCCCGGGCGAGCAGCGGTTGACCGATGTTGCCGCAACCCTTGGCATGCAGAACCTTCCCGCCCCACAAGCACGCAACAGTGGCATTTCATTTGATGGGCGCCCCCCCTGCTGCGGAAACAATAACTGCTTTCCAGTCTGCCCAATCGCTGCAAAATACGATGCCGCAACCGCCCTGCCCCGCATCGAGGCAAAAGGCGGCAGGATCATCACGAATGCTGTTGCCTATCGTGTTGAAACAAATGCCCAGAAGAAGGTCGAGGCCGTTCACTACTACGACCCGAACAGAACCTCACATTCCGTTTCAGGCAAGATCTTTGTGCTGGCATGCAATGGCATAGAAACGCCCAAGCTCCTCCTTTTATCGGCTGATGACACAAACCCCCGTGGTGTCGCCAATAGTTCAGATCAGGTCGGCCGCAACATGATGGATCAGCCAAAGCTGATCGCGGACATTGAAATGTCTAAACCACTCTGGACCGGCGTAGGCCCCGTTCAGAGCAGTAGTATCATGAACACAAGCCAGGGTGATTTCCGGCGGGAGTATGCCGGTGCCATGTTCCGTATGGAAAACATGGCGCGAAGCACACTCGGAGGTTTGGCTGCTCTTGGAAAAGGTCTTTACGGAAAAGCCCTCGATCAGGAAATCCGTCGTTTGTCAGCCTGCACAGCCCGCCTGACCGTTGAACACGAACCTCTGCCGCTCCCCTTCAACCGCCTGACCCTGTCAGATAAAAAGGATTGGCTCGGCCTCAACCGTCCTCGCATCTATTATGATGTAGGCGACTATGTACGGAGGAGTGCTGAAAACTATACCGTTCCCCTTCTTAAAAAACTGGCAACGGCACTCGGCGCGACAGATATCAAGATTTCACCTGAATTCTTGCACAGCGATCATATCATGGGTGGCACGATCATGGGCAATGATCCAAGCGATTCAGTCGTGGATGCAGATTGCCGGGCCCATGACCATGATAATCTTTTCCTGCCTGGTGGTGCCGCAATGACGACCGGCGGCAGCGGGAACAGCACAATCACTATGGCCGCATTGGCACTTAAAGCTGCGGATGCAATCGTCGGGCAACTGAACCATGCTTAGAGTGATACAAACCAGACAGGCCTTCAGGCTCTCATTCCTTGCTGCTCTGGCAGGGCCGATACTCCTGTGCAGCGCCGCGTCAGCCGAAGATGACAGCAATACAGATCCGGGTGCCTACATGGCGGTCACATCAGACTGTGTCGCCTGCCATACCGCGCCGGGCGGCAAACCGTTTGCCGGTGGTCTGGCCATGAAAACGCCGCTGGGGACGATGTACTCAACCAACATCACGCCATCCAAAACATATGGTATCGGGGAGTATAGCGAAGCGGATTTCTCTCGTGCTGTCCGCAAAGGCATCCGCAAGGATGGGAGCAATCTCTACCCTGCAATGCCTTATACAGCATATTCTTACATGACAGATCAGGACATACATGACCTGTACCTGTATTTCATGAAGTCCGTTCAGCCAGTCGAGAGCGCCCCGCCAAAAACGGCCCTGCCTTTCCCAATGAACATCCGCAGCTCAATGCTGTTCTGGAATATCCTGTTTCGTAACAACACAACGTACCAGCCTGACCCATCACGCTCGGCAGAGTGGAACAGAGGGGCCTATCTAGCACAGGGCCCGGCGCATTGCGGAACCTGCCACACCCCTCGTGGCTTTCTGATGCAGGAAGAAGCCTCCCAGGCCCTTGGCGGGGGGAGCCTTGGTTCGTGGTACGCTCCCAATATCACCTCGGACAAAATCAGTGGCATAGGAAACTGGTCGCAGGATGAAATCAAGACCTACCTGAAATCAGGCCATATAGACGGTCTGGCACAGGCCGCAGGTGGTATGGGAGAAGCCGTCGAACACAGTTTCCAGCACCTGACAGAGGCTGACCTGAACGCCCTTGCGACATACCTTGCATCAACACAGCCAGTGCGTGACCCTGCTGATGGAAATCTCTCACGCTTCGCTCTTGGGCAGCCGGTTTCCAGCGCAGACCGTGTCAGAGGCGATCAACCCATTCGGTCGGAAGATAATCCCGATATTTCTGGTGCTGAACTGTTTATGGGAAATTGTGCGTCATGCCATGATTACAAGGCACAGGGTAGTCGCGACGGATATTACCCGTCATTATGGCACAACTCCGTTACAGGCGCCTCCAACCCGGACAATCTGATTGCAACCATTCTTTTTGGTATCGACCGTCATGTCGCAGGTGCCCAAGCGTTCATGCCCGGCTTTGGAGAAAAGAAAACAGATGCCGTCCAGCTAAACGATGAGGAAATAGCCAAACTTACAAAATATGTTTTTGATACATATGGCAGGCCTCAGGTTTCTGTATCACCAGCACAAGTCGCCACGATCCGCCAGGGTGGTCCAAAATCACCACTCCTCGTTTTAAGCCGTATCGGCATGGCCGGGGGAGCCATTATCATCGCACTCGGGTGTTTCTGGCTTTTGCGGACATTCCGTAAATAAAAAACGAAAAGGGAAGTAACCTTCATGGTCTTAGCAAAACATATTTCCTTGCATATAAAATCAGTGATTGCTGTATGTGCAGTCAGTGTATTGACCGCCGCAGTGCCCGCATGTGCACAGGATACAAAAGAAGCCACATCAACATCCGCAGGGACAGCCAATCTGAAAAAAAATATCGTTGGCGTGTGGGGACTTGTTTCTTACAAAGTGGAAGATAAAGAAACGGGTAAGATGATTGATGCCATGGGATCATCCCCCCGCGGGCGTGTCATTTTCACGCCTGATGGGTGGGTTGCCTTCAATCTTGAAGGCAGTGACCGACAGCCGGCGAAAACAGATGCAGACCGCGCTCATTTGATGAAAACACTCGTTGCATATATCGGACGTTACAGAGTTGAAGGCAACCAATGGGTGACCAGTGTGCAGACGGCGTGGGCACCAGAGTGGGTTGGTACAGAGCAAAGACGCACCATAGAAATTAATGGCGATTACGCCAATGTCATTACACCATGGCGTAAAATGCCTAACTGGGACTCTGGAAAACTGTCGCGCAGCATCATTCGATTTAAACGGATTGAATGATCTGTATCATTCCTGATCTCAAAATTTCAGCACCATGAAAATCAAACCACTCCAGGAGAGAGAAATGTTCAGCAGACAGGCAAAGATTACTGGTACAGGAAAATCGAGAAAAATCGAGACGTCAGCCAGAGGCTATGATGTTTTGCGCGACCCCGCGCTCAATAAAGGCACAGCCTTTACCCAAGATGAGCGGGATTCTCTCGAACTGAACGGGCTGCTACCACCGGTCATCACGACTGAGCTGGAACCCCAGTTAACCCGTGCTCTGTCTGCTTATCGTAAAGCACCAAGCGATCTCGATAAGCACATTTACATGTGGCGGCTTCATGATAACAACGTCACGCTGTTTTACGCCTTGCTCCAGCGTCATCTCATGGAAATGCTGCCTGTTGTGTACGATCCTGTCGTTGGGCAGGCCATAGAGCAGTATAGTGAAGTCATAACCCGCCCTCGCGGTATTTTTCTCAACATTAACGAGCCTGAGAAAATTGAAGAAAAACTCGCGGCGTTCGGCGCCAGCGCGGACGACATTGACCTGCTGGTTGCCAGTGATGCAGAAGAAATTCTTGGCATTGGCGACTGGGGGGCCAACGGAATAGATATCTCCATCGGGAAGCTGGCAGTCTATACCGCCGCGGCAGGCGTTGACCCACACCGTGTCATTCCGGTTGTTCTGGATGTTGGGACAAATAATGAAAAACTTCTCAACGACCCACTCTATATCGGATATCGGCATAGCCGCGTTGTCGGCAAGGTTTATGACGATTTCATCGGCGCATATGTAACAGCCGCCAGAAAACTCTTCCCCAAAGCCATGCTGCACTGGGAAGATTTCGGCTCAACAAATGCCCGCCGTATTTTAAGCCGTTTCCGTGACACGGTTCCCACCTTTAACGACGATATGCAGGGAACTGGCGCCATTGTACTGGGGGCGTTGCTCAATGCAGTCCAACGCAGCGATACCCTCTGGTCCGATCAGCGTGTGGTCATTCTGGGAGCCGGGACAGCCGGTGTGGGCATTGCCGATCAAATTCGTGATCAGATGATGCGGCATGGCCTTTCACGGGACGAAGCGACCCGTCGCATCTGGCTGGTAGATCTGCCCGGCCTGTTAACCGACGATATGCAGCATGGACTTCTTGATTTTCAGATCAGCTATGCCAGACCATCTTCTGAAGTTCAGTCATGGACTCGTGCCTCAGCCGATACTTTGGCTGCCACCGAAACCAGATGGCCGGCAATGGCTGCCTTGCGTCATGAAAAAGCACAGAATGGCGGCATTATCGAGCTGGCTGAAGTCGTCAAAAATGTGCATCCAACCATTCTGATCGGCACCTCGACCACCCCTCACCTCTTTACCGAAGAACTGGTGAAGGATATGGCCGCGCATGTCGAGCGCCCGATTATTCTTCCGCTATCCAACCCGACAAACCTGCACGAAGCTACCCCCACCCAGCTTATTGAGTGGACAGAAGGCCGAGTGCTCGTCGCAACGGGCGCGCCGTTTGATAATGTCGTCTATCAAGGTGTTTCCTACACAATAGGCCAGGCGAACAATGCAGCCTTGTATCCGGGCCTTGGCTTCGGGACGATCGTATCGCGAGCGCGTCAGGTTTCTGACGAAATGATCTTTGCTGCCGCACAAGCAGTCGCCAGCCAGGCAACAGATACCGCTCCCGGTTCGGCCCTATTGCCGTCCAACGCAGACCTTCGTGCAACATCAAGCGTTGTCGCCATCGAGGTTGCGCGCAAGGCACAGGAGCAGGGTCTGGCACAGTCTGAAATCACGGATATAGTTGAAGCCGTGAATGTCCATCAGTGGTGGCCTGTTTACGAAACTGTGACCGCAATTTAGCGCCTGTTAGAACTTGAAATTCTTACAATCTTATAGGGATGCGAGAAGGCGACGGAACCAGTAGCGGGACTTTTACGGACAAGGCATGGGCGATCTGGGAACCTCTGATTGAGGCGGTTCGCCCGAGGGGCAAGACGCCGTCCCATGATCCGCGGCGCACGATAGCAGTGATTTTCTGGCGTCATGAGAATGGTGCGAAATGGCGAAGCATCCCTACGGAACTGGGGCCGTGGTGGCGGGCGGCACAGTTTTTCATCCGCAGGTCACTGCTGATCGCAGCAAGGCGCGGCAAAGGCCTGACCCAGGCCACGCTGGCGGAGCGGCTCGGCAAACCCCAATCCTATGTCGCGAAATACGAAACCGGCGAGCGCCGGATCGACGTGATCGAATTCCTCGACATCACAACCGCCATCGGACTCGATGCCGCTGACATTCTTGCCAGTCTCCTGGAAGATCACTGAATCAGTGCAGCCTCATTCGATCACTGTTCCGAACTATCGCCTTCATCAGGATCTCGCAGCCAGCCCGGAATATCCTGATGGGCGTGCAGAACGCGCCATACATCCAGATGGTCCTCACGTTCGATGTAGAAAACCACGAACGGCCAGTTCCGAAGAGTGAGCGCACGAAGTCCCGGAAGATCGAGTTCATACCCGCAACGCGGCGAGCCGATGCCGGGATATTGCCCGATCAGGGTCATCCCCTCTTCGAACGCACCGACAAACCGGTCGGCCACAGCACTTCCGGCTTTCCCGACATAATCGTCAATGATCCGATCGATATCCCGCTCGGCCTGCTCGCGCAGTACCGCGCGTCTGGTCGTCATGATGATCAGGCGCCGCGCACACGCGACCGCAGGCGTTCGAAATATGCGGCATCAGCCGTGGCGCCTGCTGCGGATCGACCACCCTCAAGCAACATACCACGCAGACGCTGCCTGTCCTGGTCCTTGCGGATCAGCTCGCGCACGTACTCGCTGCTGGTGCCAAAGCCACGGCCGGCAACCTGCTGGTCAACGAAGCTTTTCAGGGCTTCTGGCAGAGAGATGTTCATGGTGCTCATGGAGGCAGAATACTCGAGTATGGCAAAAATTGGCAACATGATTCATGCCTGCCCGCGTCATAATCCCAGCCCCCGCTGATGCCCGAGTTGCCAGTCCATAGCACCCGCGCGCATGACGCCGCTGCGACGCTACACAATCGGCCAGCATGGCAGCCCGTGGACTGCTGATCTCGCCCGTGACGAAGCCATCAGGATCCTCGCGCGGGTCCATACTGGGGAAAATCCTGCGGATAAGCGGTCCGATGACCGCAAGGCCATGACCGTCACGAGCTTCTCACCCGAGGTCATGGCCCGCACGGTGGCCGCCCCGCTGGAGCGGCATCTGGGCAATATCGCAGGTGTGACGCAGATGCAGTCCACCTCCACGCGGGGTGAGACCTCCATCTCGCTGGGGTTTGAACTGGGGCGCGATCTCAACGGCGCCGCGCGTGATGTGGAAGCGGCGATCCGCGCTGCCCGGCACGACCTGCCGACTACGCCGGGGTCCGATCCCAGCTATCATCGCGCCAACCCGAATGCGACACCGGTGCTGATTCTGGCGGTGACGCCGGGGATGGAAGGCTGCCCGGCATATCCGGTGAATGAACCGGCAGCGCGATTTCCCGGACATAGGCTTCCAGGCAGTCTGCGCCCGATGTCTGCCAGTAAACATCACGCACCAGCGTATGCAGGAATTCAGTCAGGGCGATGTGCGGGTTGCTGGCGAACGCGTCCCGCAGGGCCAGCGTGCGCCAGGCCGTCAGTTCGGTGAGAAGCCGGTCAGGCAGCGGCTTGATCCCGTCTTCTTCCTCGGGCTCGACATCGAGAGAGATCCTGTCGCCCTCCCCGCCCCCGTCGCCGCCATCATCAGCAATACGGTCATCCCGCCCATCATACGCAGCATGATCGTATCCATCGGCACCGCCGGCATCATCATCATCGTCGGGCTCGGTCGGCATGTCCTCGGGCAGCACGAAGCCCCGCTCCACCTGCAATGTGCCATCGCTGGCGAGGCTGACGAAGGCCCCAGCCCGCGCCACGTCAGCGGGATCGAACGCCAGAGGCCGTTCCTCCAGGGCAAGGATCGCCTGACCACGGCAGGTGTCACGAAGAACGCGGCGGCAATTTCATCTTCGGACATGCCCTTTTCCAGCATGTCACGAAAGGCACGAAACTGGTCCAGCGGATGCAGGGCCAGCCGCTGGACATTCTCGGCCAGGGAGTCATCCTCGGCGAGAATGGTCGACCCGGCCTCGCGCACGACGCAGGGCACCGGGGCGGTCTTGTTCAGCTTCTTCTGCTTCACCAGCAGTTCGAGCGCACGAAAACGCCGTCCACCAGCCGGGACTTCGTAGGTGCCGGTCTCGGCCCCGCTGTCGTCGAGGACGGGGCGGACATTCAGGCTCTGCAACAGCCCACGGCGCTCGATATCGCGGGCGAGTTCCTCGATCGACAGGCCGGACTTTACCCGCCGCACGTTGGACTGGGACAGCACCAGCCGGTTGAACGGGATGTCGCGGGACGAACTCAGGCTGATTTTGGGAATGGCGGTCGCCATGGCGAAAAACTCCATGACGGGCGGACAGGAGACTCTCTCCTGCCCTCTCAACCCGTCACGAAAATCCGCGCAGCCCTCTGACTCTGACTGCTACACCTAGACAAACCCGCACCCGCTTTTCCGGTAGAAAATGTCGGCAATGGGGGGGGGGGGAAAGCAGTATGTCCGGTTTACGGTGACTGGATAAAAAACGGACGTTAATCTTCTACTTCGTAGGACTCCCGCGATGTCACGGCTGACTTGCTAAAAGACCACGGTGACGTTCGAGAAACGGACCTCTATCACTCCTTTTAAGGTGAAAGAGAGGAAGCAGAAGCATGACCGTTGAAGCGATCGATGATATTGAAAAATGGTCAAAGAAACTTTCGCTATGGCGACAGGATGCTTTGCGCAGGCTCGTAATCAACAATGACCTAACAAATGCCGATATTGATGAACTATTAGCGATGATCAAAAACGTTTCTGGTTTCAGCCTTGATCTATCGCCGCCAACTCCCATACCATTTACTAAGTCGCTTTTTGATGCAGGTAAAGCATCACCGATTACTCTTCTAGGTATTGCTGACGTAGAGAATGTTAATCGGCTTGTTCCCAACGCAACGCTTCGTTTTTGTCCTAAATCCTTAACAGTCGTCTACGGTCGTAACGGCAGTGGTAAGAGTGGTTTTGTACGAATATTGCGTAACGCCTGTCGAACACGTGTGGAAAATTCAACCAAGCTCAGGGTGCTGTCAGATGCCTATGCAGGGAGTGCCGGTCCTCAGAAAGCTAATATTCTGATTGACGTAGGCAGCGGTGAAGTGCCGGTCACTTGGAGTCCAGGCATGCCGACTTCTCCGCAACTCATGCAGGTGTCTGTATTCGATACACTTTCGGCTCAGTTCTATGTCGATGGTGGCAGCCAGATACGCTATTTACCCTTTGGGCTCGCGTTGCCTTATCGTCTCAACACAGTATGTCTTAAGCTTAAGGAAATACTTGAAAACGAGCAGAGAAGCATTATCGGAGATAAAATAAGTCTCACAACAATAGTCTTTCCAGTTGCACGTCTTACTGCAGCTCAGAGCTTCAATCAGTCGCTTTGCAAAGATACAACAGACAGCGAGATCGACGAAGCGATAGCTTTTTCAAATGAGGATCAGAAGCGTCTCGACGAACTTGTCGCTATTTTGTCCGCGGGTGCCGCAGTTGTTGCTGATCTAAAAACGCTAATTGGTTGGGTAGAATCCATCATAAATGAATGTAAAACCGTAACAACGTCGCTCTCAGATACAGCATTGTCAACTCTTACGACCTTGAAAAATGCTGCGGTTACAGCCCGAGAAGCCGCACAGTTGGCGGCCGACAAGTTATTCACCGACGAGCCACTACCCGGTGTAGGCAGCGAAAGTTGGCGAGCTCTATGGTCTGCCGCACGTGATTATTCATTGAATGAAGCTTATCCTGAGAGTGATTTCCCAGTTACATCGATTGGAGATGAACCTGCAGTTTGTGTGTTGTGCCAACAACCACTGCATCCAGACGGAACCGCACGGATGCAGCGTTTCCAGAAGTATATGGATGACACACTTGATACTGCAGCAACAAAGGCTGCTCAGGCACTCACAGTTGCTGTCAATGATATTCCCGAACTACCACTTCTGTACGCTTCTGACTTCGCCGACCGCATCGAGCAAATCCGCTACCGCAACACGAAACTTGCCGACTCCTTAGAGATGTTCCAAACTTCTGTGCTGCAGCGCAAAGCCGATGCTCAGGCAAGGCTGGCGGGAGAGAAGAGTTTGTCAGTGCTTCCACTTGAGACACTGCATGATGAAATGAATGAATTCTTGCAGAAACTCAAATTTGAAAAAGAGACACGAGTCAAAGCAGGAAACACATTAGAACGTGAGAATTTGACGAAGGAAAAAGCTCAAATTGAGGATCGTAAGGTTCTTTTTGCCAATCGAGTTAAATTAGTCACGCGACGCGATCTTCTCAGGGTTAATGCGTGTTATGAGAAGGCGCTTGCCGAGGTTCAGACAAGAGGTATTACTCATTACGCAAACCAACTGGTCGACACTCACTTGACATCAGCTGTGGTCAAACATTTCAATACCGAGCGCGAGTTATTCGATATTGAGCATCTCAATGTCGGGCTGTCTCGAAAGAGCGACAAAACAAAGGCCGAATTCCAAGTCGATCCGCATACCAAATTGACTAAGCTTACTTCCGACATCCTGAGCGAAGGTGAACAGCGGGTATTGGCATTAGCTGGTTTCTTGACGGAAGTCGCTCTAACCGAAGGGTCGGGGCCGATTATTGTCGATGATCCGGTCTCATCATTAGATCGCAGTCGAGGATCTCGAGTTGCCAAAAGGCTGGCCGAGGAATCCTGCAATAGGCAGGTAATAATATTTACTCACGATATCATTTTCTTCAATGAAGTGTGCGGAGCAGATGAAAATCTTGGCATAGAGCCTGTAACAATTTCTCTATTTAGTGACAAAGATGCTTCCGGTAAAATCGACCCTTCTGGTATGGTTTGGAAAGGCCTTAACGTAAGCAAACGCATCGGAAGAATCAGGAATGACTTGGCGCCATTAGCAAAACTACTCAACACAAGCCCGTCCGATTATGAATATAAAATAAAGAATCTCTATGGTCGTCTGCGAGATACTTATGAGCGGGTGGTTGAGGAAGTTATATTCAATGAAGTAGTGCGTCGGGGGACTGACGTTATTCAAACGCAGCGCTTGCGATGTGTAGCTTTGTCCGATGCGATGGCAATACGTTTCCATGATGGTATGACAAAAGCGAATACACACAGTCATGATAACCCAGCTGCCGATACGGTTCCTGTTCCTACCCCCGAAGAATTTGAGGCTGATATTGTCGCACTTGAGACTTTGGTTAGAGAGATAAAAATCGAAAGTGCAGCTGCTGAAAAAGCGCGTCCTCAAATGAAACCAAAAAAATGAAGGACTAATATAAATATTTTGTCGTCTCATTTGTAAACACGGATATATTATTTTTTCACATATCGTGCGCTAGGCTTAAGCTGGTGAGTACCAAACAACCGGCCTAAGTGATAACACCTAGGCGATGTAGTGCCTTCGTTCATGTATCACCTTTGTCAGAAGCAAACGTTCTCTGCCGTTTTTGTGAACGTCTGCTTCGTCTCCAACTCGGTCCATCGCAGTTCGCCGAGCAATGTCGGCTTTCGGAAAACCATTACAACCTCTTGAATGTCTACAATGAGGGCGACTGCTGCCTGTCTGCTTCTGCATCACTGATGCGGACAGGCAGATATGGGGGGGGAGTGGAATGTCAGCTTTATGTAGGATGATCGGTAAAACCGACCCTGGAGGGTTCGAAAAAACCCTCCAAGTTATAGGCCGCCATATGCCACGATCACATGGACGGCTGTCCCGGTCATTATGACGTCATTCGTAAAACAATATTTTCAAGGTTCGAAGTAGTCGTGCCGACTGATGACCAACCGGCGGCAAAAGAAATATCATGCGAATTCGGCAATTGGTCGTATCTTAAACTACGCAAGCGAATTCGTGCTGGAATAGCTGCCGCTTCTCCGACGAAAAGAGCCTCTTGCCGCGGGAGAGAAGAAAGCATTTTTGTCATCCCAGACAGACTGTCTGGTAATATCCGCGCCACATGTTCTTGATCGCCACTGTTTGCCAGACGCAGGACAATCCACGAGTTACATTGCGATATTACAGTATCTTCTATGTCTGTTGGCCTCTGAGATACGAGCATTAGCCCTAAACCATATTTCCGACCCTCACGAGCAAGGCGTCGAATAGCAGTCTGAGCGACTTCATACTGCGCTTCTCCCCGATTGGGTACATAACGGTGAGCTTCCTCGCAAACAAATAATATCGGATCTTTTTCGCGTTCTTCACGTGTCTGGTGAATTTTATATTGAAATAAAAGACGAGCGATTGAACCTGTTAACGGCCCAGCAACTTCGTTTGGAAGGCCTGATATATCAATGATTTTCAAACACGCATCATCAGTTCCACCTACATTTAGGAATTGAGCTAAAACATCGGAAAGCGTTGGAGAATCTGTTTCACGCTCGTCCATCAGGAAACGAATTCTGGGGTCTGTAGTTAGAACATGAAACTTATTTAGTATTGAGGCATAGTCTTTCTGGAATTCAGAAGGTGTTACGTCTTCCCATCCATTTGTTTTATTAGGCCGTTTTGCTTGTCTACCTGTGATGTGCTCTCGAAACTCTGAGAGCTTAAACGGACGAGGCTTGTCACGGTCAAACGAGGCGAGTTGATCTTCCGTTATACCCGCAATCGGCATGGGGCGCTCCGGATGCTGCCCAACCGGAAGATTAGCAGGGATACCCCCAATTGCGCTATGTGCCAGTCCAGCGTCGACCATGCGTGCATGGGTAAGCGCCTTGTAAACAGTATTTGCCTGAGAAGTGGCTTCGAACTCGGTTTTTCCAATTACCAGTGAACGAAATTCATCGCTGGACATCAACCAATATGGTAATTTCAGAGTTGCCACATCTTCTGAGGTTTGACCAAGAGGATTATAGGCACGATAAACTTTAGCCTGTCCTTGAAAAGCAGAGGCATATTCTCCGTGCGGATCGATAAGAATAATGCATGGGCGGGTTGGTGTCCCTGGTTCACATTGATGTTCCAGAATAGAATGAATAACTGCTGCAACAGCGCTTGATTTTCCAGATCCTGTTGATCCAAGAATAGCACAGTGATGTCCGAAAAGTTTATCCATATTTGCACGACAAGGGACGCGTGTTGCGCCGACGTATGTCCCGATTGGAACAAGACGATTAGGACCGCTCCCTGCTGTCTTTTCTGCGCTCGCAAATAACGTATCTGTTTCTTCTTTTGTAATCAAATATACAGATTGCAAGGGCAATGGATAAGTAGAAACTCCTCGTTTAAATGATAGTTCGTTTTCTGATACGTTAAACCATGCCTCTCCTAGTAAATCAGCCTCGATTACTCGCCGATCCTGATCAATGGAATTAGTTTGTGACGCTGCCAGCGCAGCGCTTTCTTCGTCAGATTGTAAACGAAGTAGTCTCACTGTCGCAAAAAGAATCCGACGACCAAGATGCATTTTGACAATACTGCCAATTTGGCCAACATCGTATACACGACCACCATAGCTACGTGTTAGTTCTGTAATATCGCGTTTAAGAGCAATTTTTATGGCGCTGCCAGTTACTTCAAAGACTGTGCCGATTTCCAAATCAGCATCAAGATGAAAAGCGTTCATGCCATTGCCTCTTGAATATCTTTTGGCAGACCTTCAGTAAATAGTTTGGTAGTGCCATTAAAAGTCCACCAGTCTCTTTTGCTCCCATCGGGCGAAGGAAACACTGGTCCAATAGACCCTTGATAAATACCTTTTGGACTCGCAATAAAAACTCTTTGCCCCCATGGCTCTAACAACCAAGCTTTTAAAGTGTCGGGTAAGATGTCATTAGGTTCATCGGCAAATGCGACAAGGGTGAGTTGGCTTTTATTCGATGACATTGCGATCTCGATTTCAGCATTAATATGTTCGTCGCCAAACGAATAGCCGCAAATCAGCAACACGTGATCCGATCCTTGTGATAGACGCAACCGGAAACGTTGAAAAATTTCGGCAAAAGGGTCACGCTGAGTGTTGAGATATTTCGTTGCCTGAGGGTAAATCATAACGGTCCCCCCGTGGCTGGGATAAGTGTCCCCGTAACGGATGCGTAAGAGATTTAGATTACCCGAAAGTGGTCTATACCAATCAATGGAACCGTGAAGTTTAGAGACGATAGCACGCGTCCCAGAATTTTCTTTATAATTCGATATACTCCAGAATCCAATTCCGCCACCTATAAAACCATCCTGAAATTCAATACCAGTGAGAGCTAAGGCATCTTCAATCAGAGTGTCATAATTTGTCGTAAAAAACTCAACCGGCGTTCGGACAAAGTCGAGACCTGCCCGATTATTACCAAAGACCGCTTCAATAAATTTCTGATGAGCAGCAATATCGACGATCGAATGTCCTTCAGTTCCTATTTTTTCCTCTTCTATATTCTCACCTTCTTCATTTTTTCTGGCGGCTTTGAACCCCCAACGAACGGTGAGTGCAATCTTTTCAATCAATCCTTTGTGCACCTCAATTAATTTATCTTTTGCAACATGCTTATCGCCGATCGTTATGCCACCGGTACACGAACGTTCGGCGATTGAGATCAAATCACCGAGATAAGTGAGATGATGTTCAATATGAGAGCTTTCTCCACAGTCTTTTACGATAAAATCTAAAACATGTAGAGCCACAACATCTTTAGAGAAAAGCTCATTACGAGCAAGAGAAATTACTCTTTCTGTCAAGCTATACATTAAAGGTATGTTTGACATAAAACTAATACCCGCCCCAAGTAGCCATGTTTGCTTAGGGCTATTCAAATGTTTTTCAAATTGCTCAGCGATATCGATGTCGTTTGCCACAATGTGTTCCTCCGATACCTCAGTATCTAAGACAATGTCTTATGTGACAATCCTATCTTTCGATGACGATATCATTTGCCCCTATACAGTATGGCGTGTCTGCTCTCGGAAAATGCAAATTGGCCGCTGAACGACCGACATGAGGCGTAAACAGTCGTAGAAATTATTTTGATATTTGCATTATCCTAGGTACCGAAAGCGCCAGGGCAGGAAGACTCTCCTGCAATTCTCACCACTTTGGCCGGCGAAATTCTACCGGTGATCCAAGAGAGAACTCTATGAACACATTTGAGTTCAGTATATTGCGAAACACAATCTCAATAAAATGTCCGCGATTCATCCGAGCGTAAATCCACCGCGCCTCAGTGCATCCCTGATTCGGTCAACTTGCCTTTTCGCGATCCTTATTGATTCCTCAGTCAGGAACCAAAGCGGTGTCAGACAGGTAGTGTCAATCAGGCGCTTCGGAAGAAACTGGCGGTTCCACGAACGTATGATCACTTCAAATGCCTCTTGATATGCAGCAGAAAAATCTCTCCGACCTTGCTCCAATAAGCAAGATTCACGACACATACCCGCGTATGCGATGGGGAAAGCCGCCAAACTGGTATCGTCGGGCGCATAATGATAGCTAGCCAGAAGCAGATTGCCGAGTAGAGTGGCTATGCTCGCGCGATCAAGGGTTGTACTGGTCATCAGGCGAGCGAAACGACGCAAGCGATCATTAATCACCCAGCCCGAATTCCTGAGTTCACCAATGATGTCTCTATGGTTAAACTGCGTGAAATAGTAATTTGCGTCGATTAGCGATGCAATGACCTCAATATATTCAGCATGTGAAATATACTTTGAGAACAGGCTTACCTGTTTAAACGGTTGCGTCCAACTGACCGCTGCCCCTGCACCTTGCGCAATGACCCGAAAACCGAGATCGTCGGACAGGAGCGCACGTTTGGGACCGAGCGATGCTATTAATGTGTCATAATAGGCAGGCTCCAGATCCTTGAGGAGATCGGCGATACTGTCCGGCAGAAATTCATCAGTTTCTGCCGGAAGAAGCATCAACTTCTCCGTAAACTCAAGCGCCGCGGATGCTTCTTCTACTTGTCGTTCTATAGCTTCTTCGGTGAATTCGGCCATACGACAGTGCTCGCCGTCCCACCCTAAGATGCCCATCTTGCGGCCGCGTTGCGACTGGCGCTCCTTAAGAAGTTGGCGAAACAGGTCGATAGTTGCCTGCACTACAGCTAAGCGCGATCCAGACTTCAGAAGAGTTGCGCAAAGCCCAAGCCGAGTCCACGCATATATCGAAACTGGATCTACCAGGATGATGCCTCTGTCGGCAGCCTCGCGCCCAGTTTCGAACTCGCCCGAAATACCCAGCGCAGACTTCAGGCCAAGTTTAGAATTGACAGAGAGATGGTCCCATACGTCGAAGACGGATGAACCCGAGAACTTTGCCACCATCGGCAATGGCAGGACGTTATCGCGGTACATCGTTGTGATCTCATTACCCTGAGCAGCTCGCCTACGAGCGACAGCGAATACTTCTTCAAATCTGTGATCACCTTTGCTGTCGTCGATAGAGAACGAACCGAAGGTGGCATTCCCGGGGAAAAGACGTGAAAAATCGCGTACCGTCCGCTGGAAGGCAAAAACATAGCGGCTTTGTATCTCCATGACCCGATAGGTCTGCGGCTCAAAGCCTAATTTCGGTATCTCGATTGTTTCTCCGACTTTCAATCCGACCATCTGTTTTGCAAACGGATCGTTGGGCGATATCTCATCGCGATCGATCACGGGATCGACTTCGGTCTCGATAAGACGGTGAATCCTCTCACCCGTAACTTCGTTTAGAAGCACTAAGCCCGTTCCCGGCCCAACAGCAGAGGGCGGTGCCAGCGCAGCTTCATTTGGCTGGCCATTGAGGATAAGTCCTACCGCAAAGGCAGTATGGATAGATGGTTGTCCATAGCCGCTACGCAGCGCTCGATAACCAATAGCCAGCGATTTAGGGTTCCCGGCATGGTATTGGCCAAGCACCCAAGCAAGAGTCATAAGCTCATCGGAACTACCATCGATGCTATCGGGCAATTCCTCCAGCCAAGACAAAGCTTCCGTGCTGCGCCCTAAGCGCATTAGCAGGTGAATCCAAGCCATGCGCACGCGCAGTGTGTCTTCTTGGAGCAGAGCCTTTTCGACAAGTCTGAGAGCAGGCTTCAGAAGTCCTGCGCGTTGGTAGATGTTGATGCCGACGTAAAGATACTGCGACGCTACCCTAAGATCCCCCGGGAGCGATTCGAACAGCTTGCGCGCCTCTGCTCGTCGATCGGCGAGGTAAAGTGCCTCGAGCCGCCTACGAAGCGCATAACTGTCAGATTGCCCATGAAGCGGTTCGTAGAGATCGGCGGCAAGCGAGTACTGGCCAGCTGAATAAAGCATCTCGGCAGAGTGAACGCGCTCACGCAATGTTAACTCATTATTAATGACTGGGCGTATGTCTTCAATGAAGCCTTTCCGAAGCTGACTCTCGGGCGGCAGCTCGTCAAACAATATCGAGCGAAGAATGAGGCCGTCAGGATGAGCTCGTGCTGCCGCTTCAATCTCTACCTCCCTGTCGGCACCCTCAAGGATCGCGATCTTGGCGCGTAGCGCCGCCATAAGTTGATCTTGTTCCGCATTCGACAGACTAGGCGGATGTTTTGCCTCCAAGAGTTCACAGCCCCAGCGCGCAACGGCAGCATCGCCAAGACCAATGGCGGCTTGGATCTGTATAAGCAGACTGTCGAACCCACGCTCGTCTTCGGGAACGGCATTAATGGCATCCACAGCGCTCGCGCAATCTCCCTGCGAAAACGAACACTGCGCCGATCTATAGGCAAGTGGATCATAGTTCGAATTGCACTTGAGAGCTTGCTCAAGAATGATTTGGGCTTGCTCATCGCGACCCAATAGTCCGAGAAGGCTTATGAGATTCGCCGCGACATGCCGGCCTTGGCAACTGGAATCCCCAGCAATAATCTTACCCCACGCTTTACCAAGAAGTTCAGCCGCTCGCGTGGCATCCGCGAGCTGCTTTTCTGTAAGCGCGTGACTCAACTCCAGACCTTCGACCGCAGACAGAGGTTCCATCAGCGCATCGGCGACCCCGGCTATTGCGCGCCAATCTTCCGGCGCGAGAGCGTATGCCTCGTCCGAGAGGCGTCGATGAGCTTCGTGATCGCCGTGTCTAGCGGCATGCATAGCGAGATGTATCTTCACATTCACGTCGCCGACAAGCTCTGGAGGTAATCGCGCTTCAACTTCCGCGAGTGTCATCTCTTCAGGAGCAGCACTGATGAGAATTCGAGCGGAACGCGTGGAAGCGGGATCGTCTTTCAGTGCTTCGGTAGCAAGTAAGAAAGCAGCTTCGCAATTTCCCTCGTGAAGGAGTACAATCGCCTTCGTAGCCCGTGCATTCGGAAAGGTTGGATATGCGTTAAAGGCCTGTTGAAAAGAAACAATACCGGCGCTTTCGTTTCCGAGTGCAAATTGTGCGATGCCACGCGTTGCGAAGATGCGGTAGCGCGCGAGCGGACTTGCAGTCTCACCTTCATCGGTCAGAAGGCGGTCAAGCGCCCGTAAAGCGGCACGAGGTGAACCATCATCGATAAGCTTACCGATATCAGAAGCACGGGTGGCAAGATCGTCTCCTTCGCCACGATCATCGCGAATGTTGGTAATGAGATCGCTCTGTCTTTGGAGTATCTGAGTGATGCTTTGGAACTGCAGCTTCTGGTCCTGCCGCGAATAATTCAGGTGCTCGAGCATGTCTACCGGAGCGAAATCGGGAAAGTATTTACGAACAAGTTCCGGATGATCTGTAATGCGATGGCGCAAAGTGTCCCAGCCAGTGACTCTTACCTCAAAAAGACCTCTTTTCTTATTTTCGGCGCTGATTTCCCGGGCTATTTTTTGGATAGTGACGTCGTTCGGTGCCGTAGTGACAACTATGAACGCCTCCAGTGGAGGCTGGAACTTGAGCGCTTTGTCTACTTCCGCTCGCAATTCCTTCTCTGTAAGTTCGCCACCGTAGTCGGCGTCCTTCCCTTTGCACTGAACACCGGTAAAAAGGTTCTCAACCCGATTGGTCCCGTAGACGTCGACACCAGCCTGCGCCTGCCCGGTTCTGCCATGAAGCTCTGCATCAGTCGTCCGCCAAACGCGGCTGAAGAGATCAAAGGTAAGGCTTTCGAACTCCTGCCACCTTTTGGGCGGCGGTAGTGGGCGAGAAAGGACGTCAGTCATACCAACGACTTTAGACGTTCGCGGTTCAATCGGGAAGATTTAAAAAGAAGAGATAAAAACCGATCATCAGAGCGGCAAGGTTGAATGTGTCATAAGTAAATTAACGCGTTCGACGACCAAATTCTAATAATAGAGCACCGCTTATTATCTAAAATAAAATACAAATGACGGCGATATTTATGTCTGCTTTGCGGAAAAGGATTGAGAAGCCGCAGCGTCCGACACGAAGGCGGAAGCTGTCAAAGTGATTAGTTCTCGAACGGACGGAGCGCAGATTGACAACCCGCGCGAGCGCGCAGAATTATTCGAAATCGGTCGGTCATTGATAGGAAGCGCCTGTTAGCCAATGTTTCGTAAAAGAAACGGCATAGCAAGCTTCGTTACGGACGCTGCACTCTGACGTTGAGGAAAATGGCCGATTGCGGCAAGAATGTGCCGCTCATAATAACCTGCGAACAGATGGTCCTTTCCTGCTGAAGTCTCTGGGTCATTGCAAGGATCATCGCCTCCGTGGATCACGAGCGTGGGCACATGAATGACTGGGTCAGCAGCGACACGTCTCTCCAGTTCCTCGAAAGCTGGCGAACGGGGTGCCAGCCCCCAGCGAACGCGATAGGAATGGAGCGTAATGTCAGCCCAATCAGGGTTTTCGAACGCCAGAGCCGTCGCAGCGAATTCCTCTTCAGGGACTTCCCATGCCGGATTCCAGATCGACCAGATATAGCGCATGAAACGCTGACGATCGTTCCGGATGAGGTCAGCGCCACGATCGAGCCCCATCAGCCAGTGATACCAGTAATTCTGCATCTGCCGATATGACATTGTCTGGTCGGGAGCGTTGGTTCCCCATCCCACGGACAGAGCCACGCTCCCGGCTACTCGGCCAGGCGCTAAAACGGAGGCGATATAGGCAGCCCGAGCCCCCCAGTCATGGCCGATCAGGCTGAAGCGAGAAAGCCCCAGGCCATCAGCCATTTCTAACATATCCTTCGCCAGCGCCACGAGTTGTCCATTTCTTGGAGCATCCTGTTCCCGGAATCGCGTAAGACCACAGCCACGCAGCCAGGGTACATAGGTCCGAAAACCAGCGCCATGCAGATCCGGCAGCATTCGGTTCCATGTCAGCGCGTCATCTGGCCAGCCATGAATTAGGATGACGGGAAACCCGTCCTCGGGGCCTGATATCCGGCATGCGATGTCGAGTTGGGATGTTGTAATCGTTGTTTCCTGCATGAGAGCACCTCCATCCCTGCTATGCATGCTTTCATCTTAATTTAGAAATCGATATATGTTCTTTTTATATCGCAATATACGATAAGAGATGTCATGCTCTCTCCGATATGCCTGCGCAGTTTTCTGGTCGTCATCGACATGGGGGGCTTCACGGAAGCTGCCAGACACCTCAACGCAACCCAGTCCACAATCAGCGGCCATATCAAGCGCCTGGAAGAACAGGCCGGTCACCGGCTTCTCGACCGTGATCGTGGAGGGTCTGTCGCCCTGACGGCACAGGGACGTGATCTCATCGGATACGCACGCGAGATTCTGCGACTTGAGCAGGCAGCCCGATCACGACTGGCCGGTACATCCCTGACCGGGGCTGTGCGCATCGGACTTCCTGATGATTTCGCCAGTGGTCGCGGATTCACGCACCTCCTTGCAGATTTCGCCGGACAGCATCCGGACGCACGTCTGGAGGTTGAAGTCGGTAATAGCGATTATCTTATCTCCGCCCTGGACGCTCAACGCCTCGACCATGTTCTGACCAAACAAACCCGATCAGCAGACGGTGAAGTCCTTGCCCAGCGAGCCATAGTATGGGCCGGACGGATATCTTCAACGGGACCTGTCTCACTCGTACTCTTCCCAGAACCGTGCACATATCGCCAACGCGCAATCAGGAAACTCGAAGAGGAAGGATTTTTCTGGAACATAACTTACGTCAGTCCTTCGCTCACCGGTATTCTGGCCGCCGTCAATGCCGGACTGGGAGTATCACCCCTTGCCGAAGACCTGACGGAAGAACTTGTCCCGAGCATTCCCGGACGGTTACTGCCATCTCTCGGCTCAGTGGATTTGGTACTTCACTCGCGGCGGGGACGGCTCAGCCATGCGGCTGGCGGGCTTGGCGATCTTATCCGGAAACATTACGGCATCGCGAATATTAAGGAGAAACATCCAAGCGAGCATCGGTGACGCGATCTTCTCGCCCGCAGGATGCGGGTCATGGCTTTCCAGACAGAGGTGAAGAATAGCCTGAGGGTTTCCTGCATCAGGCGTGGCGGCCGTCACCCCGTAGGCCATATGCAACTCGACACAGCGAGCACGGGTCTCGAGCGTCCTCGCAATACGTCCGATCAGCGTCCGCCATGCAGGACGCTAATTTCTGGCCGAACCTGGCAGGCCCTCAAGCATTTACTCTTTGACTCACGAACACGCGTTCGCCACCGTTGGTCCAACGTCCCCGGAAGAGGCAATT
Organism: Novacetimonas hansenii; assembly: GCF_014843995.1. Classification (NCBI taxonomy): domain Bacteria; kingdom Pseudomonadati; phylum Pseudomonadota; class Alphaproteobacteria; order Acetobacterales; family Acetobacteraceae; genus Novacetimonas; species Novacetimonas hansenii. The sequence goes on from NZ_CP062147.1 coordinate 2,609,390, forward strand.
CACAAATCGGTTGTGCTGAATAACAACAATGACAATACCCAGTTCCCACGCACAGATTACCGTCCACAAACGACATGAACACCTTGTCGGGCGGAATCAGCCATGAATCGTTCAGACACAATTACGATAGAAAATGAAGCGGCAGCGAACACAGCAGTCCCACTTCGTCAGACGGCAGCGCTCTTCGCTCTGGGTAGTTGCGCTCTTCTGAACGTCTATGCCACCCAGCCCATCCTGCCTGACATCGCCCGCCGGTTTGGCGTCAGCCTTGGAGCAAGCGCCTGGACAATCAGCACCTCCACGCTGGGCGTAGCAGTCGCAGCCCCTCTGGCCGGTGCCGTCTCTGACTGCTTCGGACGCAAGCGTGTAATGGTCGCAGCCCTCATCGCTCTGATTATCATAACCGCCTCCTGCGCTCTGGCATGGAATTTTACGGCTCTCCTCTCCCTGCGGTTTGCACAAGGGTTGCTGGTGCCCTTCATTTTCACTGCGGCCCTCGCCTATATCGCTGAAGAATGGTCCGGACGGACCGCAACCACCATGAACGGAGTATATGTCGCAGGCACTGCATTCGGTGGGTTCTGCGGGCGCTTCCTTGCCGGTGCCGCTGCGTCCTTTACAGGATGGCTCTCCACCTTTCTCGTTTTCGCAGTTCTTCTAATTCTTGTTCTTGCGCTCGCCGTATTCTGTCTGCCTGCAGAGCGCCAGTTCAGAGCCAGCGCATCCCTTGGTAAAAGTTTATGGAGTGTCGCAAAAGGTGTGCGCGACTGGCGGCTGCTGGTCACCTGTTTTGTCGGCGCCAGCCTGCTGTTTCAGCAGGTCACGTCCTTTACCTATCTGAGCCTACGTCTGAGCGCACCTCCATTCACCCTGACTTCGATTGAAGTCGGCGCTCTGTTCGTGGTCTTTCTTCTGCCTGTTACAGTCACACCTTTCTTCGGTCGCCTTATCGGCACGATCGGGCGCACGCGGGCCTTTCTGTTGTCGCAGGTCGCCGGGATTGCCGGAATTGCCCTGACACTTTCCGTCCATCTCCCTCCTATCGTGATTGGACTGGCTCTGTCCTGCATGGCTGTCTTTGCCGGGCAGTCCTGCGCCACCGGCTATACAGCACGACATGCCAGGGAAGGACGGTCTGCGGCAACCGGTCTCTATCTCACCTGCTATTATCTGGGCGGAAGCATCGGCGCTGTCGCCCCTGCTCCTCTCTACGCGCATCACGGCTGGCTCGGCTGTGCTGTCCTGATCGGTTTGGTGGCCTTGGCCAGCACGGCTCTCGCACGCGTGGCATGGCAGGAAACAGTCGTTGACGCATAAAAGAAGAAAAAGCCGATCTGAGATCACGCCAAGATGATGCTTAAACACCCTTTGTACGCAGACACCACAGCCGACATAGACTCAGGCAGTGAACGTCTCGTCGTCAGATCGCGCAATTTCCACTAAGCAATGAGGCTTGGAACAGACATCACGCTATCGTGATAATGCCCCATTTTAGCCCAAACTACGCTGCGCTTTCACTCCCATTTGCATCCTATACGCATCCTGCGCGTATGTCCCAAACGCAAAAAGCCGCCCGTAAGGGCGGCTTAACATGCTGTTTATATTGGATAATTCATGGTTGCGGGGATAGGATTTGAACCTATGACCTTCAGGTTATGAGCCTGACGAGCTACCGGGCTGCTCCACCCCGCGGTGGTATTTTTCATTCAGGGCTGACTGGAAGATCTGGCGGCGACCGACTTTCCCGTGCCTTAAGGCACAGTATCATAGGCGCTGGGTTTTTTCACGTCCGAGTTCGGGATGGGATCGGGTGGAGCACGTCCCGCCATGGCCACCAGATCATCCAGTCAGTCCTGAGGGACTGTGTGGGAGGTTGGTGCTGAGAGGATAGAGTGGGTGGATGACTGCTGTGCATGTATGTTTTCCACGTTGAGTGGCTGTGTGAATGAGCCTATTGGGCGATTAGGACCAGTCAGCTGCACGCATTACTGCGCTTCCACACCTGGCCTATTGACGTGATGGTCTATCACGGCCCTTGGGGAGACCTTGTTTTGAGGTGGGTTTCCCGCTTAGATGCTTTCAGCGGTTATCCCTTCCATACTTAGCTACCCGGCTGTGCCGCTGGCGCGACAACCGGTGCACCAGAGGTATGTTCATCCCGGTCCTCTCGTACTAGGGACAAATCCTCTCAAGTCTCCAACACCCACGGCAGATAGGGACCGAACTGTCTCACGACGTTCTAAACCCAGCTCACGTACCACTTTAATCGGCGAACAGCCGAACCCTTGGGACCTGCTCCAGCCCCAGGATGTGATGAGCCGACATCGAGGTGCCAAACCTCCCCGTCGATGTGGACTCTTGGGGGAGATCAGCCTGTTATCCCTAGAGTACCTTTTATCCGTTGAGCGATGGCCCTTCCACGCGGGACCACCGGATCACTATGGCCGACTTTCGTCTCTGATCGAGCTGTCACTCTCACAGTCAGGCGGGCTTATGCCATTGCACTCAACAGTCGATGTCCGACCGACCTGAGCCCACCATCGCGCGCCTCCGTTACACTTTGGGAGGCGACCGCCCCAGTCAAACTGCCCACCATGCAGGGTCCCGGACCAGGCTTACTGGTCTCGGTTAGACATCAGAAACAGTCAGGGTGGTATTTCAAGGATGGCTCCACCGGAACTGGCGCCCCGGTTTCAAAGCCTCCCACCTATCCTACACAGAATGTCTCTGATGCCACTGCAAAGCTGCAGTAAAGGTTCATAGGGTCTTTCCGTCTGACCGCGGGTACCCCGCATCTTCACGGGGAATTCAATTTCGCTGAGCCGATGCTGGAGACAGCGGGGAAGTCGTTACGCCATTCGTGCAGGTCGGAACTTACCCGACAAGGAATTTCGCTACCTTAGGACCGTTATAGTTACGGCCGCCGTTTACCGGGGCTTCAATTCGGTGCTTGCACACCTCCTCTTAACCTTCCGGCACCGGGCAGGCGTCAGGCCGTATACGTCGTCTCTCGACTTCGCACAGCCCTGTGTTTTTACTAAACAGTCGCTACCCCCTGGTTTGTGCCACCCGCCTGTGGTTGCCCACGGACGGGTCTTGCTTATCCCGAAG
>NZ_CP062147.1:2617500-3345000 GCF_014843995.1 Novacetimonas hansenii
TGGTGCAGCGCATGAATATTCATCGTGCTCGACTGTTCCAGAATGACCGCCCGACCATCCTGTATAACCCGCATTTCAGTCGCCACTTGTCATCATTCCCGAAATTCGGCATTCAGATACTCGATTATTTTGCGCGACAGCAGAAATACAATCTGGTTTTCGCTCCGCACTACAGGTTGTTCGACAGCCACCGTACCCAGGCACAACGGCTGTTCCATCCCTACCGAAACTGCGGGCATATGTTGTTTGATCCTGGTAGCGAGAAAAGCATCGACATGACCTATACCATGGGGTCTGACCTATATATGGGTGACGTCAGCAGTCAGGTTGCAGAGTTCCTGACCACGCCACGCCCATGCCTGTTCGTTGATGCCCATGCGACCCAGTGGCGTGACAACCCGAACTATACGAGCTGGTCGCTGGGGAACGTGATCCATTCAGTCACGGACCTGGACCATGAAATCGACAGGGCGTTTACAATGCAGACCCAATTCCTAGACCGGCAGAAATCATATATACATGACACGTTCGGCCATGCCGTACCGGGACCGAGCGCCGCGACTGCTGCGAATTCAATCATTGACTTTCTAAGGGCAAATGATTGATGACCGCGTTTTCTTCATTCCAAGTCCTGCCCGTGGAAGTCACATTACCGGAAATGACACGTCTCCCGACCCCTACAGATTCTGGCCAGCCGCGACGCTACGGCGATTTCGATACCTTCCTGCAGGCGCTTGATTACGCCGCGGAAGGCGAAAGCGGTTTCAATATCTACTCGGGCCGGGGTGAACTGCTAGAGGCACTTCCTTACCGCACCTTGCGCGAGCAGTCCCGCCAGGTCGCACAGCGCCTTTTGTCGCGGGGACTGCGGCCGGGGGACCGGGTTGCAATCGTTGCGGAAAGCGATGGGGATTTCGCGCGCATCTTCTTTGGTTGCCAGTATGCCGGCCTGATCCCGGCCCCGCTGCCGTTGCCCGTGGCATTTGGCGGGCGCGAAGGGTATGTCGCAACCCTGCGTGGTATGGTGGCAAGCGCGGATGCATCCGCACTGGTCATCGCCTCCATCATCGCCTCGTGGAAGGACGAGCTGGTCGAAGGGTTAGACCTGCGTTTCGCCGGTGTCCCCGAGGATCTGCTGGCCACGCCGATCACCGTGACCGACCTGCCAGAAGTCAGGGCTGACGATATTTCCTACCTGCAGTTTTCATCGGGCAGCACACGCTTTCCCATGGGGATCGCGGTCACGCAGCGTTCTGGCATGGCAAATGCGCATGCCATCGCGCTGAATGGCCTGAAAGTGCGTGAAACCGGGGACCGCTGCGTTTCATGGCTGCCCCTCTATCATGACATGGGGCTGGTCGGGTTCTTTCTGACCCCCATGACGTGCCAGTTGAGCGTTGACCTGCTGCCGACACGTGAATTCGCACGTCGCCCCCATGTCTGGCTGGACCTGATCAGCCGTAATCGCGGCACGATTTCCTACAGCCCGTCCTTTGGTTACGAACTGTGCGCACGGCGGGCGACCTCCATCTCACTCGACCTGTCGTGCTGGCGGGTGGCGGGCATTGGCGGTGACATGATCCGCTATCACATCCTGGAAGATTTTGCGGAACGTTTCGCCGCCTCCGGCTTTGACAGTCGCGCCTTTACCGCAAGCTATGGCATGGCGGAAACAACCCTTGCCATCAGTTTCGTCCCGCTTGGTTCGGGTATCCAGACCGATACGATCGACCTGCGCATCCTGGAAACGCAGGACATTGCCTCCCCTTCCAATGACCCGTCACAGATGCTGCGCACCTTCGTCATCTGTGGGGAGGTCCTGCCCGGTCACGAGCTTGAGATCCGCGACAGCGACGGCAAGGTCGTCAAGGACAGGCAGCTTGGGACAATCTTTGTGCGTGGCCCCAGCCTGATGCAGGGCTATTTCCGTCAACCGCAGGAAACGGCCAAGGTCGTTGATGCCGACGGGTGGCTTAATACAGGCGACCTTGGCTATATGCTGGACGGACAAGTGGTCATCACCGGCCGCGCCAAGGACCTGATCATCATCAATGGCCGCAATATCTGGCCGCAGGACCTGGAATGGTCAGCCGAAACGGAAATCGCCTCCCTGCGCAGTCGTGACGTCGCGGTCTTTTCCGTGGATGAAAGCGAAGGGGAAAAGATCGTTGCCCTGGTCCAGTGCCGCGCCACGACCCCCGAAGCGCGCGAAACCCTGCGCAATGAGACCGCCAGCCTGTTCCGGCGCCAGCACGGCGTCGATGTTTCGGTCATCCTTGTGCCGCCCCACACCCTGCCGCAGACGTCTTCGGGCAAGCTGACACGCGCACGGGCAAAGGCAATGCTGCTGTCAGGGGCGTTCAAACCGATCGACACCACCATTTCCGTGGCCTGAGCCCATATCCGTTCCCGTCATGTGGCGGGAACGGATGCGCGGCTGACAGGTTAAAGCGGCACTGGTCAAAATACCGCTTTTCAATCATAAGGGGTTCCTTCATGGGGGGACACCATCTGGCGCGGCCCCCTGTTCCGGAAACCCCCGGACTCTGGCAACGACACGCTGACCCCCTTTTCGGTGATATCCGGCAGGGTCATGCCATAAGGATGTAATAATGAGTGAAACGGTAGCGGACGTCTCGGCCATCATTGTGCAGACACTGCTGGCGAACCCCAAGGTTCCCCGTGATATCAATGGCGGCAGCAAGATCGTCGAGGATCTGGCTTTCGATTCACTGGCCGTCATGAATTTCGTCATGGAAATCGAGGACAAGCTCGACGTCTCCGTCCCCCTCGACCGGCTGGCGGATATCCGCACGATTGATGATCTGGCCGCCTGTATCGTTTCCCTCAAACAGGCGTCCTGATTCGCATGTCCATTTTTTCGAAATATGAGGGGCTGTCGCGTTCGCTTTCCGCCGTGACAGCCGGGGGTGGGCGCAACCCGTTTGACGTGGTGATCGAACGCCCGATTTCCTCCACCGTGGGGCTGATCGAGGGACGTGAAACCCTACTGTTCGGCACCAACAACTATCTTGGCCTCAGCCAGTCACCCGCCGCGATCGAAGCCGCCGTCGAAGCCGCACGTAAATATGGGGTCGGCACGACCGGATCGCGCATCGCGAACGGCACGCAGGGACTGCATCGCCAGCTTGAAGCCCGGCTTGCGGCATTTTTCCGCCGTCGCCACTGCATGGTGTTCTCAACGGGGTACCAGGCCAACCTTGGCACGATCTCCGCACTGGCGGGCAAGGATGATTACCTGCTGCTTGATGCCGACAGCCATGCCAGCATCTATGACGGCAGCCGCCTTGGCCATGCGCAGGTCATCCGTTTCCGCCACAACGACGCCGATGACCTGCGCAAGCGGCTGCGTCGCCTTGATGGTACTCCCGGCGCCAAGCTTATCGTGGTGGAGGGGATCTATTCCATGATGGGCGATGTCGTGCCAATGGCAGAATTCGCACAGGTCAAGCGTGAAACCGGGGCATGGCTGCTGGCCGACGAAGCACATTCCGTGGGCGTCATGGGCGAACATGGGCGTGGCGTGGCCGAAGCCGACGGCGTGGAAGACGACATTGATTTCGTTGTCGGCACCTTTTCCAAGAGCCTTGGGACCGTCGGCGGTTACTGCGTCTCCAACCATGACGGGCTGGACCTGATCCGGCTGTGTTCGCGGCCTTACATGTTCACCGCCTCCCTGCCGCCGGAAGTTATCGCCGCAACCATGGCGGCACTTGATGAACTGGAAAACCGGCCGGAACTGCGCCATCAACTGATGGACAATGCCCGTCGCCTGCATGCTGGGCTGAACGCCGCTGGCCTGCGGACTGGGCCGCAGGCCAGCCCGGTTGTGTCCGTCATCCTTGATGATGTGGAACAGGCCGTCACGTTCTGGAACCGGCTGCTGGACCTTGGGGTTTACGTCAACCTCAGCCTGCCCCCCGCGACGCCGGACCAGCATCCGTTGCTGCGCACCTCCGTCATGGCGACGCATACGCCTGCACAGGTCGATCAGGCCGTCAGTGTTTTCGCCGCCGTGGCCGGGGAACTGGGCATCAATCGCGCACCTGTTTCCGCCTGAAGAACCCTGCCTGTCGCAACGACCATAACAGATGCGGCAGGCAGATCAGGGGGTGACGTTCGGCAAAGGGTGACAGCGGCAGGTCTATGCCGGAATGCCGCTTGATTTTCCACGCGATGTAACGCGCGCCACCGGAAAATGTGAACGTTCCTTTTGCAAGGCGGGCGATATTCAGCGGCTGCCCCATTTTCTGGCGCAACCACCAGCCATCCAGCATTCCCCTGCGCCAGGCCTCATCCACCTGTGGCACAAGCACATCGCCCTGCACCATAAAAGGCAGCCCATCAGCACGCCACGCAGCGGCAAGCAGCGCGCGGTAACGTACCTCATGCCCCTGCACGATGGCACGTGGGCGTTTACGGTTATTTTCGACACGCAATTCCGCGCCATAGGTATTTGAAAACAGCGCGTTCCAGAACTCTTCGGGCTGCCCCCGCCGGGGACCAAGCGCCATGGCCCAGCGCGCGGCCATCGCCACGGCGCGAATCAGGCAGGCCAGGATGGTATCGGCGGCCACCGCATCGCGCACCCAGACCAGACGCACCGGCTGACAGAAACGCGCCCATATGGTGGTATCCAGCGTTCCCCGCCCGGTCATCTGCCGAAATTGCGCCAGCGTCAGGATCGCGACCTTCGCACGCACCATCCGTCCATCCACCAGCCGTTCATGATATTCCACATTGGGTGGTAAAAGCCGGTTGGCCGTACGCGCCCAGCCCCCGGCGGGCCAATCGGACAGATGTTCGACGATGATATAGAAATCCAGTATCCCATCCATATCCGGCTGTCGCAGGGCGGACCCATAAAACAGCACCCCCAGCGGCCGCGACGGGCCAATCATGGCGGTAACAAAGGATGTAATATCAGGCGCGACCGGCTGGATCAGTTCGGACACCAGCAGATGCGCGATTTCGCCAGCAGCACCAGCATCAGGGGGGCTGGATGTCTGTTGTGGGATCATTTTTCCCTCATGCCTGGATAAAGTCGATGGGAGGCGTGGCGGACAGATAGGTCACGCCATCGGGGCCGGAATCCATGACTTCACCATCAAGCACGAAATCCTCCTTCATCTCCAGCCGTATCCGCCGTGCGCAACCACTGTCATACGCAGCATTACGCCGCAGCCACGTCGGCACACGCCCACGCAGCAGCGACATCACAGCCCCCGTCAGGCGCGGTGGGCCCCCTGCCACATCAAGGTACCAGATACCGTCACCATGCGAATCATGCCCCTGCCCCTGCCCCTGCCCCTGCCAGAACGGCCACACACCGTGCGGCAATTTCTGCAATGTCGTCGCCAGAAACAAAAAGCACGCGCCATTACGCCTTGGGATATCCTCCACCGTGACGGCGACCTGATCTCCATGCAGCCATTCCTGCCGGGAACGGCGCGAGAGCAGGTGCGCGATGGAGGAACAAAGCGTCACAATCACCGCCATTTCATGTGAATACCGATCAAGGATCGCAGGCTGGTGCGCCAGTTCGATACCACGCCGGAATGCGCCCCCCCCGTGAAACATACCCACGACAGGCAGGCGTTGCGGATCGCTCCAACTGACGACAAGACCACGGCGACGACGGATATTGCGCCGCATATCACCCCCTGCCGCAAGGTGGTTGAGCCGTGATAGCGCCTCCATCCCACGCAGGCCGAATCCCACGTCGCCCGCGATCAGGTTCGTATTTCCCGAAGGCAGGATCGCGATTGCGGGAAGGTTGTCCGGACGATAGTAATGATGGACCGCGCTGAGTACATGACTCAGGGTGCCGTCCCCCCCATCTACGACGATGCATTGCACATTGCGCCGGGCAAGGTCGGCCACGGTATTTACCAGTTCGTCAGGCGCCCGCGGTGTAAGGAAATTGTCACCCAGCGACTGCCGGGCCATCATGCTGTAATGTTCATTCCCGCTTCGATTCCGCCGACTGCGCGGATTATGGATAATGACGAAGCGTGGTGTCACGGGTGATCCCAATCGTATAGAAATTTGACGTACGGGTCATAAGCAACCATCTGCCTTTTATTGCAAGGCAGGAAAACCCGCCCTTCTCGACATATATCACGTCGGGATGGCGTGTCCCGGTCATCGCAAAGCCTGCAAAGCCGCCATTCTGGCGCATCCAGACGCATCCAGGGGAAAGTGCCTTTTGACCGATATTCTAATTGCACATGCCTCCGATCCGCATCTGGCAATCGACACATTGCGCATCCGTGCGGGGGATCTCCTGAACAAGCGGGTGCTGAGTTACCTGTCATGGCAACGCAGGCGGCGTATCCACCGCACGGCCGCCCTGCAACGTGTCATGGAAGATATTGCGGCCCATAACGTCGATATGCTGGCCCTGACCGGGGACCTGACCAATCTGGGCCTGCCTGACGAGTGCGCGCAGGCGGAAGGGTGGCTGTCACGCCTGCCGATGCCGGTCACGGTGGTGCCTGGCAATCATGATGCGCTGGTCAGCAGTGACTGGCACGCCACCATCGGCCGGTGGAGCCCCTGGATGGGCCCCCTTCCCTTTCCGTTCGTCCGTCGGGTCGGGCCTGTCGCCCTGATCGGCCTCAATTCCGCCCATCCCACCCCGTGCTTCAACGCATCGGGCGACATTGGCGCGCATCAGGCCGCACGGCTTGCCGCCGTGCTGGAGGAAACCGGCCAACAGGGGCTATGCCGCGTGATCATGATCCACCATCCGCCGCTGGCGCACCTGACATCGCGGCGCAAGTCCCTGCGGGATGCCGGCAGGTTTGGCGCATGTATCGCACAACATGGTGCGGAACTGGTCCTGCATGGCCATACCCATGTCTCCACGCTTGCCACACTCCCGGGCCGCAATGGCCCGGTGCCTGTCATGGGCGTGGCGTCCGCATCCACCGATACGTCAGACCCTGCACGCGCGGCATCATGGAATCTGGTGCATGTCTCCTCCTTTATGACGGGCTATCGTATGGAAATCACACGCAGGATCATGCTGCCCGATGGAAAGGCCACCACCACGCCACCGATTATTTTCACCTTCGCTGCTTCATCACCGGCCCTTTCGGGTATAAGCACGCCCTGATGAACCTTCCTCCGTCCATGCGCCGTGGTTTCCGGGGACTGATGCCCGGAACGCTGGATCATTACCTGCTGCAGCAGGTCACCCCGCCATTTTCCATCTCGCTGGGCGTGGTGATGGCGGCGTTGCTGCTGGAACGGCTTCTGGCGCTGTTCAACCTGCTGGCGTCCAACGGCAGTTCGATGAAGACGTTCGTATCACTGCTGACGGACCTTGTGCCCCATTATCTCGGCCTTGCGCTGCCAGCGGCCATGTGCGTCAGCGTGTTTTCCGTTATCCGCCGGATGAGCCAGAACCACGAAATCGACGCCCTGATGGCCAGTGGCGTGTCGATGTTCCGCATTGCGCGGCCTTTCATCGTCGTGGGGGCCATCCTCGGTGTGCTCAGCTTTTCGCTCTATGGGTTCATACAGCCTTATGCCCGTTACAATTACCGCTCGGCCCTATATTTCGCCAGCCATAGTGGCTGGGCCCCCCACCTGCAATCGCACATGTTCGCCGCCCCGTCACACGACCTGATGCTGACGGCGGAAAAGGTCGATGATGCGGGATCACGGATGTTCAAGGTCTTCATCCGTGACAACAGCAACCATGACCTGACGCGTTATATCACCGCACGTAAGGGATATCTTTACATCCCCAATGATGAAGACAAGATCCGCCTTGACCTGATCGACGGGACCATCATTACCGACCGGCATGACAAAAGCCCGAGCGTCATCCATTTCGACCATACGACGGAACTGTTTTCCCCGCATGCGCAACTGGACAAGCTGAAGGCATATCGCACGCGTGGGCAGACGGAACGTGAACTGACGCTGCCTGAACTGTATCGTGGCATCCGTCATGGCATGCCGGGCATCAAGCATTCCTATCTTGTCGCTGAACTGCATTTCCGCCTTGCGCGGACGCTGGCGATCCCGTTCATCCCGCTGCTTGCCTGCGCACTGGCGGTTATGGCGAAACGACAGAAACGCAGCCTTGGCCTGCCCATCGCGGCCATCGCGCTGGTCGGGTTCGACCATACCCTGCAAATGGGCCTCAGCCTTGTTGCGAACGTGCATATGTCGCCATTACTGGTGATCTGGCTGCCGACACTGGTTTTTGGCATCGGCTGCGTCTGGGCGCTGATATGGCGATGTGGCGGCATTCGCATCCTGATGATGCCCGAACACCCCGCGGCCCGCCGCACATTGTCGCCTGATGGCCTGCCCGGGCGTATTCAGGATTCACATTCATGATGCGTCGGGTCATGCGCGCCCTGCTGCCTGGTGGCGGCGTCCTGGTGGGATACCTGACGCGCGAACTCCTCTCCAAGATCTTTATCACCGCCGCGGTCATCATCGCATTGATGGAAGTCCTGGCGCTGCTGGAGGAGGTCACGGAAATCATGAGCCGGCATCTCGGCCTGTCCGGGGTGCTGTATTACGCCGTGATCCGCCTGCCGCTGCTGTTTGGCAACGCCATGCCGCTTGCGGTGCTGATCGGGGCACTGATCACGCTGGTGCAGTTGACGAGTTCGAACGAGATTTCCATCATGCGGGCGGCCGGCCTCTCGACTGCGGGGCTGTTCCGCCTGTTCCTGCCCGCCGTGCTTGGCCTTGGGGTCTTATGCGTGGTGGTGGACGATCAGGTCGCCCCGCGGAGCGAGATCGCACAGGCGCGGTGGTGGAACAGCACTGCCCCCGCCCCCAACGGGGTGACGCGCGACGTCTGGTTCCGCACGGGCATGACACTGGTCAATATCGGCGGCGTTGCCCATGGCGGGCGGGAACTGCATGACGTCACCGTCTATCGCCGTGATGATGAAGGCGCCCTGCAGAAGGTCATCCACCTGCCGACAGTCCGTTATTTCATCAACCGGTGGAGCGGCGTGCCCGATCATGCGCTGACGGTCCTCAGCCCCACACGGGTGGAAGATGTCGCGTTGCAGGACGATACGCGCCTCACACTCGACTGGCCACGCGCGCTGACACCTGACGTGCTGCTGCAGATGTCGGAGAATACGCCGCTGTCAATCATGACAATGGTGCGTGTCCTGCATAATGCTTTTCCGTCAAGCCAGTCCCCGGCATTCTTCATGACCGAAATACTGGGTCGTATCATGTTACCCCTGACATTTACGGTTATGCTGTTATTGGCTATTCCTGTGGTTTATATCCCCCCCCGGGCCGGAGCACGTAGTTGGCTTCCTGTATGGTGCCTTGGGGCGGGACTGGTATTTGTCGTATTCCAGGGGTTATTGCGGGCACTGGGCAATGCCGGTACGCTTCCCTCTGTGGTGGCGGTTTTTGTCGGGATCGTAATTTTCATTCTCGGCGTTGTGGCAGTGCTATTGAGGATAGAAGAGAGATGATTACCAGCACCCTGAAGAATACATCGCTCAGGACGGGGCGCAGCTTCGACCTTGGGAAGATGAATCTTCGCCAACTGTGGATTGCCTACCTCACCTATCCGACCATTCTGCTTTATTTCGCACTGGCGCTGTGCAGCTTTGGCATCATGGTCCATACATTCGTGTCATGGCTGCCGGTCGTCATCAGCGTTTCGTCGGTTGTCCTTGTCTATCCGCTGGTCTGGTATGCCATCCACCGCTTCATCCTGCACGGACGGTTTCTGTATCGCCTGAAATGGACATCCGCCCTGTGGAAACGCATCCATTTTGACCACCATCAGGACCCGCACCTGCTTGATGTCCTGTTCGGTTCGCCCCTCAATACCATTCCCACCATCGCGATCGTCACCATTCCCATCGGCTTTGCCATCGGGCAGATCGCAGGTGCTGCCGCCGCATTCGGCGCGGGGCTTACGATCACGTGCATCTATGAATTCTTCCACTGTATCCAGCATCTTAATTACAAGCCGAGAATGTCGTGGATACAGCGTATGAAGCAGCGCCATGTGCTGCATCACTTCCACAACGAAAACGGCAATTACGGCATTACCAGCTTCATCGCCGACCGGCTTTTCCGCAGCTATTACGTTGATGCGAAAAGCTGCCGACGCAGTCCCAGCGTCTTCAACCTGGGATATGATCAGGCCGAGGCGCAACGCTACCCATGGGTCATGGACCTGACCGGTTCACCGCCACGCGACCGCCCCGATGGTGCGAATCCGAACCGGAACGCCGCATGAGCGCCACCAGTGCCGGGTTGAATGTCCTCATCCTCGCGGGGAGCAGGCGCGGCATACGCGATCCCATGGCGCAGGCTGCGGGCATTTCGCACAAGGCCATCCTGCCGGTCTGTGGCCGCCCGATGATCACGCGGGTATGTGACGCCCTGATGCAGGTACCAGGACTGGGTCGGGTTGTGGTGTGCATCGACAGCCCCGACGCCATACGCGACGCCGTCCCCCCATCCGTGACATTCATCCCCGAGGCCGCAGGCCCAAGTGCAAGCGTCATGAACGCGTTGGGCATACTCGGCGCGCCCCTTCTGGTCACGACGGCGGACCATGCCCTGCTACGTCCCGAATGGATCACGGCATTCATTGCCGATTCCACCCGCGCGAATTGTGACATGTCCGCTGGCATCGCACTGGATACGGACATCGCGCGCGACGTGCCGGACACCAAACGCACGATGATCCGTCTGGCCGATGGTGCTTTTTCGGGTTGTAACCTGTTTTTCCTGCGTACGCCTGCCGCGATGTCGGTGCTGAAACTGTGGCAGCGGCTGGAAAACGACCGCAAACATCCCCTGCGCATGGCGCGCCTTCTGGGGCTGGGGATACTCCTGCGTTTTGTCCTGCGCCGCCTGACGCGCGCGGCTGTATGCGATCGCATCGGCCATCTGACCGGCGCACGCGTTGGCCTGATCCCCATTAATGACGGTCGCGCCGCCGTGGATGTGGACAAGCCTGCCGACCTCGAACTGGTGACACGCCTGATCGGACAGGAAACCACAATCGTTCACCAAAACGTCTGAAAGACCGTTCGGAAAGGCGAAATATCGCGTTTTTAAAAGAGTGCCACCCAAATATCTTTTATCAACAGGTTGTTTTCAAACGGTTCCTTAGAGACTGTTTGAAAAGTCAGGCTCGATAACACCCTGAAATTATAAGGGTTTTTGGTGAAGCTTTTTCCAAAAAGCTTCAGAAGACGCCGCCTTTTTGAAAAAAGGCAGCACCCAAAAACTTTTCTTGTTTTTTATCAATGACTTGTTTTCAAACACTCTCTTAGAACGACAGACGGAAGACCCAGCTGAAATTAATAATTTTTGTAGGGTTGTCCCCAATAATTTCAAAAGCCCATGTCTTCAGGCGCCTTTGGGAAAAAGCCTTTCCTGACATCGAAAACTTTTCTGTATTTACACACCGTTTCCCGGGCGGGCCTTTCATGCCATCAGACACCACCATGCGCGCGCCCGATCCAGCCTTGACCACCGCCGACATACAACCCGTGATCCGGCGCGCGATTGCCCATCTGTGCGGACAGCATGACTGGGCGGTGCTGCACGAAATGCCCCTGCCAAACCGGCGGCGCGCGGATGTCATGGCCCTCAGCCCGAACGGGCAGTTCACCTGTATCGAGATCAAATCCGGATTGCCCGATTTCCGCGGCGACCTGAAATGGCCGGAATATCGCCCGTGGTGCGACGCATTCTATTTCGCGGTGCCACAGACCTTCCCACAAGAGGTTCTGCCACAGGATGTCGGCATCATGACCGTCGATGTCCCCATGATGGCTGGGTTCAGGCATATGATTGCCGATGCCGCCATCGTGCGTCCCGCCCCGCACCACCCATTACAGGCGGCACGACGGCGCAGCGTAACACACCGTTTCGCCATGCTGGCGGCGCAGAGGCTGAACCGGATGGAAGACCCCGCACTGGCCACGGTGCTACACACGGCACTACGTTCGGAATGACAGGTCCAAAACTGCCGCGCGGTAACGCAGTAAAAGTAAAAAAGGAAAGCCCATGTCCACTCCCATTCTTTACCGGTTCGAAGCCGCCCGTTCGGTCGTGCGCGACGCCGCCGCCCTTGCGATGAAAATGCGCCCTGCCCCCGGCGGCCCGCAGGCCACACAGAAGGCTGCCCAGGACTGGCTGACTGAAACCGATGGCGCAGTGGAAGCCCTGATCTCCCAGCGGATTGGCGAGATGTTTCCCGAGGATGGGTTCCAGGGCGAAGAAGAGGGACGCACCCGCACCGGCAGCCTGCGATGGGTGGTCGATCCGATTGACGGGACATCCAATTACGCGCGCGGGCGCAACCGCTGGTGCATTTCCCTTGGCCTGATGGACGGTGACACCCCCATCGCGGGCATTATCGAGGCCCCGGCCCTGGGGGAAACCTATACCGCGATACGTGGCCATGGGGCATTCCTGAACGGGCGGCGTATCCATGCTTCCCCCGTATCGGACACCGCCAGTTCCCTGATCGAGATGGGATGGAGCAACCGCGTCGGACCCGGTGTGTTCCAGCAGAAGATTGATGCCATCCTGGGCCTTGGCGCAATGCCACGTTCCGGCGGGTCCGGGGCCATTGCCCTGGCCGAAGTCGCATGTGGGCGGCAGGACGGCTATCTGGAGATGAGCATCAACCTGTGGGATGTCGCCGCCGCCCTCGTCCTGCTGGAGGAAGCGGGCGCGCGCGTGTCGCCGTTCCTGCGTGATGGCGGGTTGGAAGGGGATGCGACCATCCTTGCCGCGGCGCCGCATATTGCCGATGCACTGTCACGCGCGGTTGGCGTATCCATGGATTGATGGGCGTCGAACATTGACATAACCAACCATCATTCGGCCATGAAAGCGGGCCATGTCCCATCATGGGGTGGGACAGGCCCGTTCATGCCACGGTCCGGCACGATCGAAAGGGAGCACAAGGCGTGCGTAACGGTTTCTTCGTCAAAAGTTTAATGGCCGCAGCCCTGCTTGCGCTGCCCTGCAATGCCGCCATGGCCGCAACCGCGACCATGGAAAAGGAACAGAACCTTGTCGATAGGGCCACGCTGGCGGTACGGGACATCTTTTCCGGGGCAAAATCCACCAGCAAAATCACCCGCTACCTTGCACAGGCACGCGGCGTGATCGTATGTCCGTCCGTCTTTCGCATGTCCATCGCCTTTGGCGGCGGCAGCGGTGGATGTGTCCTGCTGACACGTGATGCGCGTGGATCATGGTCCGACCCCGCATTCTATACCATTGCAACCGCTAATTTCGGCCTGCAACTTGGCATGCAGGATGCCGAAATCATGATGTTCGTCATGACCGATAACGGTGTGCAATCGCTGCTCGACAGTCAATTCAAGTTCGGGGCCGATGCAGGGACATCCTTTGCATCCTCCGGTTCGGGAATCGAAAGTGGCACGGCAGGATCGCATAACACCGACATTATGGGCGTACAAAAATCAAAGGGCCTGTTCGCGGGCGCAGCCCTTGGCGGCTCCAAGCTGAAGGTCAACAGCCCCGCCAACCGGGCATATTACAGTCAGGTCGTCGGGCCGGAAGACATCGTGATTTCCATGCGCGTCAACAATCCGGGTGCCGACCCCCTGCGCAGCGCGCTGAGCGAGGTCCTGACAACAGCGCAGGCCAATGTCCCAGCAGGCGCCAACGCAACCACGACCAACAGCCAGCCCGTCGCCCAACCCGCACAGGCAGGACAGGTCCACAGTCAGGACCTACCCAGCCAGTAAGCAGCGGGTCAATTGGCAAAAACAGGCGTTCATGAGCGCTGCCTTCGTCGAAAGGCAGCGCCATGAAATCCCTGATTTTACATCATATCAATATGTTGCCCTGCAACGACATCGCAGGCCAGAATCTTCAGGGCCTGCCTGACATCTGATGCGCCCTGAATTCACTGACATGCCTGTTATGGTCGCCAAGGCTGCTGGCGAACTCATGCCCGCCATGACCATTGGCCACAAAATACAGCATCGTCCCGTCCGCCGGATGGGCCGCCGCCTCCAGCGCGGCAGCGCCGGGGGAACATATGGGACCGGGCGGCAACCCCGGTATGACATAGGTATTATAGGCCGTGGGCGTAATCAGATCCGTATGTGACAATGCATGCCCCAATGGGCCTGCCCCCTGGTTCAGGCCATAAACCACCGTCGGGTCCGATTGCAGCCGCATCCCCTGATGCAGGCGATTGAGAAAGACACGCGCCACCATCGGCCGTTCCTCAGGCAGGGCGGTTTCGCGTTCAACCATGGAAGCCAGAACCAGCAGCGCCTGCGGGTCCGCAATGACGGGATCGGGCACGCGCCCTTCCCATGCATGGGCCAGCGCACGCTTCATGGCGCGCTGCATACGCTCCAGCAACGCCGCACGCCCCATCCCCCATTCATAATCATAGGTCAGGGGCATCACACTCCCCTCCGCCGGAGGAATGAACGTCCCGTCCAGCGCGGGCGCATCCGACAGCAATGCCGCAATCTGCAGGGCCGAGCGTCCCTCCGGAATGGTCAGACGATGAATGACCGGTCTGCCATGACGCAATACAAACAGAACCTGCTGCATCGACGCATGGGCGGGAAAGGTAAGTTCGGCGGCATGCAGCGCCCCGTCAGGACGGGTCAGGCGTACTGCAATACGAAAGACGGGATGTGTCCATGCATCATCGGGAAAGAGGCCGGCAGCCTGAAGCGAGGCATAGGCACTGCCTTCGCCCCCCTTGGCCACCACAACCACACGCGTATCAGGCAATGGCCCAGGGCGGGTGAATACCCATGCCCCGAACCCGATACCCACCAGCCCCGACAGAACCAGAACAAGAAAAACAAGACCCAGTCCGGCCAGAACCTTACGCACGTTACCCCTTTCGCGTCATCTCCGCCCGGCAGGGCTTATCAGGCCCAGTGGTCAGACACCACGCAGGATGATGCTGGCGTTTGTCCCGCCAAAGCCGAAACTGTTGGACAGGATGGTGTCAATGCGACGTTCCTGCGCTTCATGCGCGACGCGGTCGATCACACTCTCACGCGACGGGTTGTCAAGATTGAGCGTGGGCGGCGCGACGTTATCGCGAATCGCAAGGATGGAATAAATCGCCTCCACCGCGCCAGCCGCCCCCAGCAGATGCCCGATGGCCGACTTGGTGGACGACATCGCAAGCTTGCGCCCATCATCGCCAAACAGGCGCTCAACCGCCTCAAGCTCCAGATCATCTGCCATGGTGGAGGTGCCATGTGCATTGACATACTGGATATCGGCAGGCGTCAGACCAGCACTGCGCAATGCCCCCTGCATGGCGCGGAACGCGCCATCATGGCCGGCTGCGGGCGCGGTGATGTGGTGGGCGTCGCCCGACATCCCGTATCCCACGACCTCGGCATAGATTTTTGCGCCACGTGCCTTGGCGTGTTCATATTCTTCCAGAACGACAATGCCTGCACCTTCGCCCATGACGAACCCGTCACGGTCGCGATCCCACGGGCGGGATGCCTTGGCAGGGGTGTCGTTGAAATGGGTGGACAGGGCCTTTGCGGAACAGAATCCGGCAATGCCGAGTTCACACACGGCGGCTTCCGCGCCGCCCGCGACCATGACATCGGCATCGCCCAGCATGATCATGCGCGAGGCATCGCCGATCGCATGCACACCGGTGGCGCAGGCCGTCACCACGGAATGGTTCGGCCCCTTGAAACCGTATTTGATGGAGACATGCCCCGACACAAGGTTAATCAGCGCGGAAGGAATGAAGAAGGGCGACAGGCGTCGCGCGCGACCTTCCTTTACCGTGACCGATGCCTCGTAAATGGTCTGTAGACCGCCAATCCCGGAGCCGATCATGACACCGGTGCGGCAGCGGTCTTCCTCGGACTCAGGCTTCCAGCCCGAATCCTCGACCGCCTCGGTTGCTGCCACCAGACCCAGATGGATGAAGCGATCCATCTTTTTCTGGTCCTTGACAGGAACCCAGTCAGAAAGAGTCAGGCAATTATCTTCGGTGGGCCCGGTCGGAACCTCGCCTGCGACATGCGCCGGCAATCCTGACGGATCGAACGCGGAAATGTGGCCAAAGCCGTTTTCCCCCGCCACCAGACGTGACCAGTTATGTTCAATCCCCAGCCCGAGCGGACTGACGATGCCCATACCGGTCACAACAACGCGTCGCTGCTTCGACGCCAATCCGGCAGACTGTATCAACCCGACCTGCTCCCTGAATCCAACAATACCTGACTGTTTCTTTACTCAAGCCATGAAAGCCGCAATCGCAGCTCAGGCGGCCTTCTGCTTCTCGATGTAATCAATCGCGTCCTTGACGGTCGTGATCTTTTCCGCCGCATCTTCGGGGATCTCAACGCTGAAGGCTTCCTCGAACGCCATCACCAGTTCAACGGTGTCCAGGCTGTCGGCGCCCAGATCGTCGATGAAAGAGGCGTCCGGCGTCACCTTGCTTTCGTCAACACCAAGGTGTTCGACAACGATCTTCTTAACCTTATCGGCAATTTCGCTCATCTGTCTCTGCTTCCTGTCTGCCCCTGAAGAAACGGGCGGTTCGAAACTCATTCGTCCTGGTAACGTCCCGCAAACCGGAACTGCGGGAAAAGCGTCCGGCCCGCTTCGGACGAAGCTGCGGGCGATTAGCACGGTTTGCGTGTCCCCGCCAAGGCGATCATCGCATTTCCTTGCGCCAGCGACGCATCCTGTGGGGATACGCCGCCCCGTTCACCCTTCTTTTTTGCCACTTCTGGCCCGGTGTCCAGCGAAATTCTCTACATCCCGCCTCAGGACATCGCCATGCCGCCATTGACATGCAACGTAGCGCCCGTCACCCAGGCCGCCTGTGGTGATACAAGGTACACCACCGCAGAGGCAACATCATCGGGCTGTCCCATCCGGCCCAGAGGAATCGCGGAAACCAGCTTTTCCTTCTGCGCATCAGGCAGGACATCGGTCATCGCCGTCTGGATGAAGCCCGGCGCCACCACATTGACGGTCACGCCACGCGCGCCAGCTTCCTGCGCCATGGACTTGCTCATGCCGATCATGCCTGCCTTGGCGGCGGAATAGTTCACCTGCCCCGCATTGCCCGTCACCCCGACGACAGAGGCGATATTGACGATACGCCCGCTGCGGCGACGCAGCATCCCCTTGAGCGTCGCGCGCGACAGGCGGAACGGCGCCGACAGGTCCACATCCATGACGCGGCTCCAGTCCTCGTCCTTCATGCGAATCGCAAGCGTATCGCGTGTCAGCCCGGCATTGTTGACAAGGATATCAAGCGGCGCACCGGCTTTTTCCTCTGCCGTGGCGACCAGGACATCCGCCGCCGCCGCATCCGACAGGTCGGCGGTACAGACATGCAGCCGCCCTTCATCCGTGCCTGCGTCGCGCGCGATGGACGCCGCGACATCGCGCAGGACCTGTTCACGCGTGCCAGACAGGACAACACACGCCCCCTGCCCATGCAGCGCACGTGCGATCGCACTGCCGATTCCACCCGACGCCCCGGTTACAAGCGCCACCTTTCCATCAAGCCTGAACATATGAACAGCCATTTTCCTTGCTATTGGGATGGCGGCCCGCGCACCTGCCGGGCCGCCGCAACTGGTGCGCCTCAGCGCGCTGCCAGGAAAGCCTCGACATCCGCGGGGGTTCCGACCGAACATGTCGCCACATCGCCATTGATGCGCCGCACAAGGCCAGACAGGACCTTCCCCGCGCCGATCTCCACGAAACTGTCGACGCCCATCGCAACCATTGCCTCCACACTTTCACGCCAGCGTACGGTGCCCGTGACCTGCCGCACCAGCAGGTCGCGGATGGTGGCGGGGTCCGTCACCTTCGCCGCCGTCACGTTGGCAACGACCGGGATGACGGGGGGGCGGATATCCTCACGCGCCAGCGCATCGTGCATGGCCTCGGCCGCAGGTTCCATCAGGGAGCAGTGGAAGGGCGCGGAAACCGGCAACGCCAGCGCGCGCTTGACCTTACGTGCCTTGGCAATGGCGATCGCGCGTTCAATGGCTGCACTCTCGCCCGCCACGACCACCTGGCCGCCGCCATTGTCATTGGCGATCTCGATCACCTCGTGCCGGTCGGGCCGGCCTTCTTCCTTTACAACCGCGGCTTCCTCGCAGATGGCGCGGGCCTGTTCAAGGTCAACGCCGATCAGCGCGGCCATGCCCCCCCTGCCCACAGGAACCGCCTTCTGCATGGCCTGCCCACGCACACGCAGCAGGCGTGCCGCCTGCGTCAGGCCGAATGCCCCCACCGCCGCCAGGGCGGAATATTCGCCCAGCGAATGCCCCGCCACCAACGCGACCTGCGTGCGCAGATCCACACCGCCCTCGCGCTCCAGCACACGCAGCACGGCCAGAGAAACCGCCATCAGCGCGGGCTGCGTGTTTTCCGTGCGGGTCAGCTCCTCGATCGGGCCTTCAAACATCAGTTTCGACAGATGCTGGCCCAGCGCATCGTCAACTTCCTGGAAAACTTCACGCGCGGGCGCGAACGCATCGGCAAGGTCGCGTCCCATCCCGACGGACTGGCTTCCCTGACCGGGGAAAATAAAGGCTTGCACAGGCATGGCTGTCGTGTCCCGCTTAATGTTCAAAAAATCCCTGCGGTGATGGCGGCACGACGCCCCCCCTGTCAATCATGAGGTGATGTCGCGCGTGCCCGCCGCACCAGCATCAGCAACACATCCCATGGCAGGGCCGCCCCTTCGCGCAGGCGCCAGAACCATCGTCGCGGCACCGAACGCGCGGCCGGATGCCGTGGCGGAGGAACCCGCACCACACGCCACCGCGCAAGCGCCATCAACACCATGCAGCGCGGCAGGTGATAGGCACTGCTGGCGACGGCCACCGGCCCGTCATACCCGATTGCGCGCAACAGCCGCGAACATGCCAGCACCGAGTCCAGCGTATCGCGCGCCGTCTCCTCTGGCATGATGTCCCCATCCGCCACGCCAAGCTCACGCAGCAGCCCGGCCATGACCCGTGCTTCCGACGGCAGGCCGTCACGCGGGCCGCCTGTCGGGATCAGCAGGGGATTTTCACAATCGCGCGCGAACGACGCCGCCGCCTCCACCCGCAGGCGCAACGTGCGCGAGGGTGTCCCATCCGGGCGGACCCGCGCGCCGAAGATGACAATCGGCAGGCGGCGGCCAGCCCCCATCAGCGTGGGGCGCGCAACAAGACCCGGTTCAGCCCGGACAGGGTGGTAAACATCGTGCGCCAGATGGTTGCAAACCGCGCGGCAGAGATACCGCGCGTTTCCATGATGGCCGCAAGGTCGCCCACCGTGCGTTCCCCGTCGATCAACGGCAGCAGTCCGCGCGTCTGCGGCGGCACCGCGACAGGCACAACCAGCGTGCCGAACGCGAAAGGCAGCCGGTCATCAGGCCCGATCTGTTTCGCAAGTTCGACACCGGGGATTTCACGCATCACCGGCACGGCATCACCGGCCATCGGGTCCGCGCGCGTTACCGGCGTGTCGGCACGGGTGACATACACCACATGTGTGGCCATGTTGCCCGCGATGTCCTCTGCCACGGCGGCGCGCTGACGTTCGGACATATCCTTCAGGCGCGCACGCAGGCGCGGATCGGGCAGCAGCAGCGCCGGATCGTAACGCAGTGGTTCCATCAGGCATGCAACCGCCAGCCCCGCCCGGTCCAGCAGGCCAAACAGCGCCGTGACGTCATACGCCCTGTCACGTGGATTGAGCAGCAGGTCATAAAGCCCGGCATCCCCGCCCGTCAGATGATCGCCAAAGTTGGTGTTGTGGCGCAGCCATGCGGTTGTCGGCAGATGGCGCATGACCCGCCGCGCCACATCCAGCCTGCGCGCGGGTGCTTCCTCCAACGGGGCCAGGCGCGCCAATGCGTCTTGCAGCATATACACGCCGGTCCTGCCATAAGGCGCATAGACCATAAGCCCCATGCCGCCCCCCGGCGCCAGCATCCGCGCAAGGCATGACAGCACCGCATCGGGGTCCGGCAAATGATGCAGCACCCCACAGCAGTCGATGTAATCGAACAGGCCAAGGTCCAGCGCATCCAGATGCGTCAGGTCCCCCGGCACGAAACGGATATTGTCCAGCCCACGCGCCTGCGCGCGGTCACGCGCGATGCGCAGGGCGTGTTCCGAACGATCGACGCACACGACCTCGCCCGGGCGTTCATCACGCGACATGTGGGTGGCCAGCATGATGGCCCCATCCCCCGTGCCACACCCCGCGACCAGCGCACGCAATGGCTGCGAACGCGCGCGGGTCGCACCAAACACCCAGTAGTCGATTTCACGCAGATGGCTGGGGCTGCCGATCAGCAGCCGCCGCGTCTCGTCCCGCGGGTCACGCTCGGGATAGGGATAGGCCTCGTACTGGGCCGCCAGCCCCCCGTCGCGCGCATCGCCACCGCCGGTCACCTCCATCCCGCCCTCAGCGCGGCAGCAGCTTGCCGCGCTGCCAGGCTTCGGCGGCGGCATCTGCGCTCATATCCTCGACCCGCATGGCGTGGTCAAGCGCGCTGACCACCTTGTTACCCAGCGTCAGTTCGTCGAGTTCGTCGAGCATGTCGCTGTCAAGGTCCGCCCGCACCGCACGGCGCACCAGCATCCGCGCCGTCTGCGCCGTGCCCAGCGCGCCCTTGGGGTCCAGCAGCGGCGTCAGGCTGGTGCTGCCATAATGCAGGAAATTCGGCTGCCACAGGGCGATGACCGCCGGTTCGCCGGCCTTGATCGCCTGATCGGCATACTGCATCGCCTCCGCATCAGGGCGGGCCGCAATGGTAAAACCATGTTCCGTCAGGTTATAGGCCGCAACGCCCTGGCGCACCCGGTCCAGAACGGACTGCGCCGCCACGATTTCACGGTTTACATCATGGCCATCCGCGGCCAGTTCGGCGATGGAGGTCAGGCCCATGGCGGCGGCCGTGGGCAGGTACCAGCCGAATTCAGGCCGATACAGATCGCCAAGCGGTTCCATCCCCAGCGCCGGGTCAAGATAGGCCGCATCCACATCGGGCAGCCATGCGGACACAAACAGGTCGATATCGCCATTACGCATGTGCGCCATCAACGCCTCATGCGTGGCGGGAACATATTCGATTTCCAGCTCATAGGCTTCGAGCACACGCGCGACGGCGGCGGCCGTGGCCTCGTGCAGTGTTTCGTCCAGGTGTCCAAGCGTGACCGATGTCATGCGAATTCTCCATTCTGGCGGGTGCGTTCCTGACGGGCGCACATGATCGGCACACGCGCGACACTCCCGAACCCCGATATGTCAGCCCCCGTCCCGCACGGGCCGGGGGCCATCTTCATCCCTGCTGCTGCGTCATGCCCGGTCGCATGACCGCCGCGCGGCGCGTGCGCTGCGCCTGATGCGCAGGCAGCGCATAATCGAACACCAGCACCCCGATGATATAGGGGGCGGCGAATTTCTTGAACGCTTCGTGCGCGGGATCGAAATAGGCAGGATCGCTGACCACCGGCTTTCCAACATAGTAATTGCGATCACCTTCGGAATTGAAGGTCACGACAAACCCCTGCCCAAAGCCCTGGTCCACGCCCTCACCACTCATCTGCACGCCGGTCTCGATATCTGCGATGACCTGCTGCCCATTATCACGCCGCGATACCTGCCCCAACGCCATGAACCTGCGCACGACTTCGGCGCGCTGGGCATCGGTGATGGTAGGTAAGAAGCGCATCAGCACGATATGGCGGACCTTGCCGGGATGGAAATCGGGCGCGGTAAAGGCCCGCAGCCCGATCTGCGCCGCCTGCAGGCGCACCGCCCGCGCTTCTTCCCCCAGTTCGGGGGCCGCGGGGCCACCGACGGGCAAGGGCCCGGTCGGCACGGCGGGCCCAGGCGCGGGCACAGGCACAGGCACAGGCCGTGCCGCGACAGCCGGGGCAGACACGCCAGCCGACACACCGCCGGACATGCCTGCTGTGGCACCTGCGGATTGTGCAGCGGGAGCGGGAGCGGTGGCAGCCACAGCCTCCGGCGCCGCCACAGGGACAGATACGCCCGGCACAGGCGTCACAGGAGCATGCGCGGCGGCAGAAGTCTCCGGCGCATCGGCGTGGGCCTGCGCAAGGGGGGCGATCACCGGAACCCCGCCGGACAGGATCGCGCCAGACAGGACCACGCCCAGCACAAGGCGCGGGGCCATGCCCGCCACCGACCCGCGTTCCGCCATGCGCCGATACCTTACCGTCATCCCGTCCCTGTCCCTTCTTGCCATGCGCCTCAGGTGGCCTCCGCCATGCGGGCAAATCTTTTCTGCTGCAATTTCAGCAGCCAGTAAAACACGCGTGCAATGACCGCATGAAGCCTTCCATGCGGGGCCCAGCCTATCGTCTTGAGGATCATGCCCGTCACGCGGTTGGTATGGCGCGGCTGATAGACCTTGAGCGCGCGTGACATATACGCCGCAATACAGCGGCGATGGTCATAGGGCTGCCCCGGCGCTTCATTGGTGGTGTGATAAGCGGAGGCAAGTTCGTCATCCTCGCTTTCGCCCACACGGCCAATCGCAATGCGCGCACGCTGCCATACACCAAGCTTCTCGCGCTTCAGATAACGGTGCATATGGTCATAAAACAGCTTGAAATGACGGTATTCATCGGCGGCGATCTGCTTGCACACCGCCTTGAGCACGGGCTCCTGCGTTGCATCGGCCAGCGCGGTATAAAAAGAAGACGTCCCCGTCTCCACCATACATCGCGCGATCAGTTCCCCTGTGCGCGATCCCCGGATGGAGGTATCGACATCAAGATCCAGCCGATACGAGTCCCGGTAGCGTTCAAAGGCATGCATGTAATCCCATGACGGGTCCGCCAGCATCGCCCACCGGCCCAGTGCATCGCCATGCTGCACCTCCTCATGCGCCCACCTGTCGGCCGCCTGGCGAAAATCGGGATCATCCGCAAAAACGTTTTTCAGATATGCGGCGTAATCAACTCCGTTACGCTCCACCACCGACGCGGCCTTGACGAGGGGAATGATCTCCGGATTTACCAGTGACGGATCAAACCCGTCCCAGTCCATCTGTTCAATGCGCCAGTGTTTCATCGCAATCCGTTACTCTCGCATAAACTCCGTCAGCCCCACCGGGACATGTCATTACGCCGCACGACATGGCACATGTTTCGCCATTACGCCAAGCCCGCGTATCATGGATCGTTGTAAAACCACGCATGGATCGTGTACGCCTCATTACGCATACAACAAGAAAAACGACAGATTGGGTCGCAACATGAACATTCACGAATATCAGGCCAAGGCGCTGCTGCGTTCGTTCGGCATGCCCGTGCCTGACGGTCGTGTCGCCACCTCTGCCGAAGATGCGGTCAGCGCCGCGCGCGAGCTTGCGGCGCCCCTGACCGTGGTCAAGGCGCAGATCCACGCAGGCGGCCGTGGCGCGGGCCATTTCGCCGGCGCCGGGGACGACAGGGGGGGCGTACGCCTGGTACGCACGGCCGAAGAGGCCGGGCATGCGGCCCGCGCCATGCTGGAACGCACGCTGGTCACGAAACAGACCGGGCCGCAGGGCAGGATTGTGCGCAAGGTATACATCGAATCGGGTTGTGACATCGCGCGTGAACTCTACCTCTCCCTCCTTGTCGACCGGGCCAATGGCCGCATCGCCGTGGTCGCGTCGTCCGAAGGCGGCATGGAGATCGAGGAAGTCGCCGCAGCCCACCCCGAACGTATCCTCAAGGCTGTGATCGACCCGGCCCTTGGCCTTTGCGATTACCAGTCGCGCGACCTTGCGGTGAAACTCGACCTGACGGGACGTTCCATCCGCGCGTTCCAAAATGTCGTGCGCGCCGCCTATGACGCGTTCTGCGGGCTTGACGCCGCCATCGTGGAAATCAACCCCCTGATCGTCACCGGATCGGGCGACCTTCTGGCGCTCGACGCCAAGATGTCCTTTGATGACAGCGCGCTTTACCGCCACCCCCACCTTGCCGAACTGCGTGACGAGGATGAGGAAGACCCGCGTGAGCGGGAGGCCGCGCGCCACGGGCTGGCATATGTCGGGCTCGACGGGTCGATCGGCTGCATGGTCAACGGCGCGGGCCTGGCGATGGCGACGATGGACATCATCAAGATGGAAGGCGAATCGCCTGCCAACTTCCTTGATGTCGGCGGCGGGGCGACGACGGAACGCGTGGCCGCGGCCTTTCGCATCCTGATGTCGGATCGCAACGTGCGCGGTATCCTGGTCAACATCTTTGGCGGCATCATGCGCTGCGACGTAATCGCAGAGGCCATCATCGCCGCATCGCGTGACACCGGCCTGAACGTGCCGCTGGTGGTGCGCCTTGCGGGCACCAACGTCGAACGCGGGCGCGCCCTTCTGGCCGAATCCGGCCTGACCATCATTCCCGCCGACGACCTGGGCGATGCCGCCCGCAAGATCGTCGCAGCCGTTCGCACCGCCGGAGCAGCCTGATGTCCATTCTTGTCAACAGTTCAACCAAGGTCATTACACAGGGCTTCACCGGCGCACAGGGTACGTTCCATACCGAACAGGCCATCGCCTATGGCACCCGCATGGTTGGCGGTGTCACGCCCGGCAAGGGCGGGGAAGTCCATCTGGGCCTGCCGGTATTCGACACGGTGGCCCAGGCGCGCGAGGCAACCGGCGCCGACGCCTCGGTCATCTATGTGCCGCCCGCCGGCGCGGCCGATGCGATACTGGAGGCGATTGCGGCTGAAATCCCGCTGATCGTGTGTATCACCGAAGGTATTCCCGTCCTGGACATGGTGCGGGTGCGCATGGCGCTGGAACGTTCATCAAGCCTGCTGGTCGGCCCGAACTGCCCCGGTGTCATCACGCCCGGTGAATGCAAGATCGGGATCATGCCCGGCCCCATCCACCGCCGTGGCCATGTGGGCATCGTCTCGCGCTCCGGCACGCTGACATACGAAGCCGTGGCCCAGACCTCGGCCATCGGGCAGGGGCAGAGCACCTGCGTCGGCATTGGCGGCGACCCGGTCAAGGGTATGGATTTCACCGATGTTCTGGAACGCCTGATCGCGGACCCCGACACCCATTCGATCGTCATGATCGGTGAAATCGGCGGCACATCGGAAATCGAGGGCGCGGAACTGATCCGTGCAAGCGGCACGAAAAAGCCGGTCGTCGGCTTCATCGCCGGGGCGACCGCACCACCGGGCCGCCGGATGGGCCATGCGGGCGCGGTCATCACGGGGGGGCACGAAACCGCCGCCGCCAAGATCGAGGCCATGCGCGAGGCCGGTATCCATATCAGCGCAAGCCCGGCAGAGCTGGGCACCACGCTGGCGCGTATCCTGGGCTGACACCTCACGGGGGACGCATGGACGTCCCCCACACCAGCCACACGCCAAAAAATATCCGGCACCGCCGCGCAGTCCGTGACAAGGAACGGCATTGTATGGCAGATGCTGCTTTTCATAACCCCTGAACCGTCCGAGGATCCCGCCAGATGTCCGATGGCATTATCGCGGCCACCATGCCGCATGCGACCACAACGCCGGTCCCGCCGCCGCCATCAATCAGGACCGACTGGACCCGCGACGAGGTCGCAGCCCTGATTGCCCTGCCATTCCCTGAACTGCTGTTTCGCGCGCAGGCGGTCCATCGCGAACATTTCGACCCGACGGAAATGCAGATTTCCACCCTGCTGTCGATCAAGACAGGCGGCTGCCCCGAGGACTGCGCCTACTGTCCGCAAAGCGCCCTGCACGAGGATGGCGGCGTCAAGGCCAGCCGCCTGATGGCCGTGGAAACCGTCATGAAGGAAGCCCGCGCCGCGCGTGACGCGGGGGCTGCGCGCTTCTGCATGGGGGCGGCATGGCGTTCGCCCAAGGAACATGATCTGGAAACCGTGTGCGCCATGGTCGAAGGCGTGAAAAGCCTGGGCATGGAAACCTGCGTGACGCTGGGGATGCTCGACAATGCACAGGCACACCGCCTGCGTGACGCGGGGCTGGATTACTATAACCACAACATCGACACCTCCCCTGAATATTATGGGGAGATCATCAGCACCCGCACCTATCAGGACCGTCTGGATACGTTGTCGAACGTGCGCGATGCGGGCATCAATGTCTGCTGTGGCGGGATTATCGGCATGGGCGAGGACGAAAACGACCGCGCGGGCCTGATCGCGACACTGGCAAGCATGCCGCGACATCCCGAAAGCGTGCCGATCAACATGCTTGTCCGCGTCGAGGGCACGCCATTGGCGGCGAAGGACACCGATACAGTCGATCCCATCGAATTCGTGCGCATCATCGCCGCCGCGCGCATCACCATGCCCACCAGCCGTGTCCGTCTGGCCGCGGGACGCGAGGACATGAATGACGAGGCACAGACGCTGTGTTTCCTCGCGGGGGCGAACTCCATTTTTTATGGCGAGAAACTCTTGACCACGCCCAACCCTGCCGCCAGCCGCGACATGCGCCTGCTGCAACGGCTGGGCATGCATACATCCGGCGCCTGAACGGCCCCGTCCACCCGCCTCCTTGCATCTGCGTTCATACAAGGTCACGTCGCGTCATGTCCTATACGGTAAAGGAGATATTTCCCACATTGCAGGGGGAAGGCAGCCAGGCCGGCCGGGCTGCTGTCTTCTGCCGCTTTGCGGGCTGCAACCTGTGGTCCGGCCGCGAAATTGACCGTGACGACGCGACGTGCCGGTTCTGTGACACGGACTTTATCGGCACGGATGGCATGGGGGGCGGGCGTTTTGCCGATGCCGCGTCGCTGGCCGATGCGATTGCCGCCGCATGGCCGGCCGCATCGCGCAGGGACGCCTTTGTCGTCTTTACGGGGGGGGAGCCCCTGCTACAGCTGGATGCCGCGCTGGTTGCGGCGATGCATGCGCGGGGGTTTTTCATTGCCGTGGAAACCAACGGGACCATACGCGCACCCGACGGGATCGACTGGATCTGCATGAGCCCCAAGGCAGGGGCGCCCCTGGTGCAGACGTCAGGGCATGAACTCAAACTGGTCTTTCCACAGCCTGACCTGATGCCCGAACAGGTGGCTGGGCTGGATTTCGCACAATTCTGGCTGCAACCGATGGATGGCCCGGAACGTGTGTCCAATACCAGCCACGCCGTGGAGTATTGCATGGCGCATCCGCAATGGCGGCTTTCGTTGCAGACACACAAGCTGATCGGGATTCCCTGACATGACCATTCCCGCAACTTCCGCCGCCGGGCCTTCGGGTGACAGCGCGCTTGTCGTCTTTTCGGGCGGTCAGGATTCGGCAACCTGTCTGGCATGGGCGCTATCGCGCTTTGCGCATGTCGAAACGCTGGGCTTCGATTACGGGCAACGCCACAGCGTCGAACTATCCTGCCGCGCGGCGCTGCGTGACGGGATGGCGCGGCTTGACCCCGCATGGGCGGCGCGGCTTGGCCCTGACCATACGCTCTCGCTTGACGCGCTGGGCGCGGTCTCGGATACGGCCCTGACGCGCGAGGCCGAGATTACGTTGGGGGAAAACGGGCTGCCCACGACATTCGTGCCGGGACGCAATATCATTTTCCTGACCTTTGCCGCCGCTCTTGCCGCGCGCCGCAACGCGCGCCACATCGTCACCGGCGTGTGCGAGACGGATTATTCAGGCTATCCCGACTGTCGCGACGATACGATCAAGGCATTGCAGGTGACACTCAACCTCGGCATGGCCAGCCGACTGGTGCTGCATACGCCGCTGATGTGGATCGACAAGGCACAGACATGGCTGATGGCCCAGGAACTGGGCGGCGATGCGCTGGTCGGGTTGATCAATCGTGAAAGCCATAGCTGCTATCTCGGCACACGCGGGGTCATGCATCCATGGGGGCATGGGTGCGGCACATGCCCCGCCTGCCAGTTGCGACGCGCGGGGTGGGAACGTTTCAGGGCCATGACACAGGGCCATGACATCTGATGCTTGAACTGGTCTTTACCCGACGTTTCTGCATGGCGCACCGGCTGCTGTCGGGGGAAAGCGAACGTTGCACCCTGCCCCATGGGCATAATGAATATGTCCGTGTAACCCTGCGCCCGACCCGTCCCGATCGCCTTGATGGGACGCAGAACATGGTCGTCCCCTTCCACCGTGCCAAGGGGACATGGCATGCCTTTGTCGATAACAGCCTCGATCACGCCTTCCAGCTTGGCGAGGGCGATCCGCTGCTGTCATGGTTCCGCGCGCATGAACCCGAACGCGCAGGCCGGATTGTCGTCACCCCCGGTGATCCCACGACAGAGTTGATGGCGTGCCTGATGATGGCAAAGCTCAATGCCTTTCTGCATGCCGATGGGGATCTGCTGACCTGTGCGGAAATTGTGCTTGAGGAAACGCCAACCAATACCGTGCGCTATGCTGGTGATCCGCTGCTGATGTTACCCACCCCCCGCCCACCGCAGGCATGCTGGTGGCGACGCGCGGATATGAGCATTGCGGACACCTGAATAGAATTCACGATAACCGACTGGAATTATTATATTTTCTCACACAATATTATAATATCATTGCGTTTTTAACCCAGAAGCTACGCGGATGCTTGATTTCCCGTGACGCTTCTCCTCCCGCCAAGGCATGGCATCCTGTCGTTTCTTCGTTTAAAGACTGTTTGAAAAGTCAGGCTTAATAACATACTGAAATTATAAAGGTTTTTTGGTGAAGCTTTTTCCAAGAAGCTTCAGAAGACGCCGCCTTTTTGAAAAAAGGCGGCACCCAAAAACTTTTCTTGTTTTTTATCAATGATTTGTTTTCAAACACTCTCTTACCGGCAGGTAGTGGATTGAAAACTTCCCCGCCCCGTTCCACCGACCTGTTATGATCTGCGCAATCCTGTGCATTTTATGACCCGATCCTGCGGGCACAGCGGGCATGACGCATGCATGGGCATGGGGCGCACGCACCTGCATCGACCACAATGGAAATGAACGGATGAATGGACTGATACATTATCGCGACGAATGGTTTGGCAACATACGGCGCGACATCCTTGCAGGGATGGTGGGGACTTTTGCGCTGATCCCCGAAGTGATTGCCTTTTCCTTCGTCGCAGGTGTCGATCCAGAGGTGGGGTTATATGCCTCCTTCGTCATCAGCGTGGTCATCGCCTTTGCCGGGGGGCGGCCAGGCATGATTTCCGGGGCGGCCGGGTCCGTCGCACTGGTGGCGGCAGCACTGGTGCGGGGACATGGGGTGCAATACCTGCTGGCCGCTACACTGCTGGCTGGCCTGTTTCAGGTGATCTTTGGCCTGCTGCGACTACATGTCCTGATGCGCTATGTCTCACGTCCAGTACGAACCGGTTTCGTCAATGCGTTGGCGATCCTGATCTTTTCCGCGCAGCTTCCGCATATGATGCATGTCTCGTGGCATACCTACGCCATGATCGCACTGGGCCTTGCCATTATCTATGGCGTGCCGAAATTCTTTACCGCCATTCCCTCCCCCCTGATCTGCATCGTGATCCTCAGTGCGATCGCGGCATGCTTTCCCATGCCGCTTCATACGGTGGCGGACCTTGGACGCCTGCCCGACAGCCTGCCGCATCTTGTCTGGCCCGATATCCCCTTCAGCGGCGCGACATTGGGGATCATTGCCCCCTATGCCCTCGCCATGGCGACGGTGGGCGTGCTGGAATCCATGATGACCGCCAGCGTTGTCGATGACATCACCGAAACCCACAGCAACAAGCGCATGGAATGCACCGGCCTTGGCATCGCCAACATCGCCGTGGGCCTGTTTGGTGGCATTGCGGGATGTGGCATGATCGGACAGACCGTGGGCAACCTGCGTTATGGCGGACGGGGACGGCTTTCAACCTTTGTCGCTGGCGCATTCCTGCTGCTGTTGATGGTGGCGCTGCGCCCGTGGGTGGCGCGGGTGCCGGTGGCAGCACTGGTGGCCATCATGATCATGGTTTCCGCCAGCACATTTTCATGGTCGTCGCTGCGTGACCTGCTGCACCATCCACGCCTGTCAAGTACGGTCATGGTGCTGACGGTGGCGGTCGTCGTCACCACCCATGACCTTGCGGCAGGTGTGCTCGCAGGGGTACTCCTCAATGGCGTGTTCTTCGCCTTTCAGGTGTCGAAGATGCTTGATATCCGCAGCACCTGCGATGCCACACAGGATATCCGCACCTATGTCGTCACGGGTCAGGTCTTCTTTGCTTCCGCCGACAGTTTCACCGATGCCTTCGACATACGCGACAATGTCCGGCATGTCCGGATCGACCTGCGACAGGCACATCTGTGGGATATGACGGCAGTCGGTGCGCTGGAAAATATCGTCGGAAAAATGCGCCAGAATGGCATGACGGTGGAGGTCATCGGGCTGAATGCCGCCAGCGCCACACTGGTCAACCGCCATTCCAGTATTGAAGTCACGGCACAATAAGCAGACCGGTTATGGACTTTGAAACAAGCCAAACCCCATCACAGGATTTTTGAAACAACCTGTTCATAAGGAATGACAGACTTCCTGAACAGGGCTTTGTTTCAAAGACGTTTGAAACAAAGCCCTGTCAAAAAATTCATCCAACGGGTTAATGGACCTGTATTTTCAAGCCGCCGAGAATTTCAGGACACCATATTTCTGCGACAAGACGGTGCCCGGTGATCTGTCCTGAAAAGCCACCGCTGGAGACTGCGTTCCCCTTTACGCCTGTTGGTCAGGAAACAGTCCTTTAGAGATTGTTTGAAAACAAGTCATTGATAAAAAACAAGAAAAGTTTTTGGGTGCTGCCTTTTGATCGAAAAAAGGCGGCGTCTTCTGAAGCTTTTTAGAAAAAGCTTCACCAAAAACCTTTATAATTTCAGAGTGTTATCAAGCCTGACTTTTCAAACAGTCTCTTATTTCCGTGTAACGGCGCCAGTGGCAGTGGCAGCCGCCTTGGGCTGGGTTGTGCTGTCATTCGCAGGGGAAGCAAACGGGTCCGGCATGTTAAGAGTTCCAGCCAGCTTGCGCCACGCATCAGCATTCTGCGTATCGCCTTCCTTCTGCGCGCTCTGGCTGGCACGCAGATACAGTGCTGCCGCCTGCGATACATTGCCCGCCTGTCCCGCCGCACGCGCGGCCACACTCAGCCCACGGGCCATATCGCGATATTCCACATGCGTCTGCCGGGCGGCAACCGCCTGCATCGCGTCCTGATACGCCGTCTGCGCATTCCCACCATCGGCAAGCAACCTGCGCGCCGTGATTTCCTGGGCATCCGCCAGCCATGACCATGCCGCAGTTTTCGGCAGTTGGGTAAAATAGGCCGCAACCTTATCCAGCGTCGCCCGGTCCCCCCGGGCATCGGCAATAATACCCGACAAAAGCTGCGCCTTCTCCACAATCGCGGGATCAGACGCGCGCGCGGCCGATGTCGCACTGTTCGCGGCCTCATCAAAACGGTCAAGCCGGTAAAGCGCACCGGCCTGCACAAGGTCGAGCCCCGTATCATCGGACTGCGCCCCACGCACAGACAGCGCGGCACGGGTAGAGGCAATGGTGGTCAGGGCATCCTGTGGGCGATTTTCATCAAGCTGCACAACCGCAAGGTTATAGCCCGCATCCCCGATGGCGGCGACATCATCGCGCGCCAGCGCCCGGACACCTGCGGCACGGTACTGTCCCTCCGCCACCGACAGCCGGCCAAGGTCCACCGCGTCACGCCCTGTCTCCATATCCTGTGACAGGGTACCGTCGGTAGGGGCTGCGACCTTTCCCCCGCCCCCGCAACCGGCAAGCACGAGGACCATGGCAACCGATGCCAGATAAGTTGCACGCATCATGGCTGCACCTTCCGCGGAGAGAGCCGGCCATGCGTCTTCGCAGGCGTGCCATGACCACCCAGAAGCCACATGCCGCGCAACTGGTCCACAAGCTGTTGCAGGCTGTGTGCTGTTGTCTGCGCCTGCACCAGAAGCACCGGAAGCTGCTGGCTGGCATCGTTGAGGTTCTTGGTAATGGCCGGAAGCTGGGGCGATGCGTTGCGCAGGTCGCCCGTTGCCTTCTGCACGTTGGCCATGCTGGCATCGGCTTTTTTCATGACGTTCGCCAGTTGCCCCTCGATGGGCGTAAGCTGCGAAATCGTGGCATTCAGGGTGGTGATCGTCGTTTCCGCCTGACGGATCAGGTCGTCATTGGTCATCAGGCGGCCAACCGATCCCTTGCCCGCATGCATGTCCGTAATCGTGGCGTCCATCGTCGCCATCATATGCTGCGCATTGTCCAGCACAGGCATGATACGCGCCCGGATGTCGGCAAAGGTCTGGGTGATCGTATCCGCCGGATTGGGGGCGTTCGTCGCATTCAGGACAGCATAGCTCCAGTCCAGCTTGTCCCCCGTGCCACGGGAGATATCAATATAGCTTGCCCCTGCCACCACGAACTGCCGCCGGATCACGGCGGCGCTGTCGCGGCGGATATAGGGTTCGATGTCAGGATCAATTTCGGCAATCGCATACATACCTCCAGACGGATTGATCCGCACCCGGCGGATCGTACCGGCATGAATGCCCATCACCTCCAGGTTGTCACCCACCGACAGGCCGCCCACACCATTTTCAGGCAGGACAATCCGCAGCCGCCCCGCCGGCGTCAGCCAGCTTCGCAGGACACCGGCCTCCAGCACCGCGCCGAACAGGATCAGCAGTGAAAAAAGAACAAGAACACCAACCCATTCATCCGCATAGCGGACACGGACAAGCTGACGGATTCCATAGGATTGCTGTTTCTGTGCCATTATATCACCCGCATGGGGAAAAGACCTTCATCAAGAAGGCGCATGTGAATGTTCACCGCCTTGCGATAGACACTCCATGACGAGGTATGCCGCGCAAGCCAGACCACACCGCACCCCCGGTCGCGCGCCGCGGTCAGGGTTTCTAGAAACGGAAGCACCATTTCCGCTGGCAGCATATCGGATATATCCTCCAGAACAAGCAGGTCGGGCCGCCCCATGAAGGCCCTGACGCATGCCGCCCGCGCAAGGTCCGCGGTGGACAGGTGGTCGGGCGTGCTGATCGGCAGGCCGGGGAAACCAAATCTTTCCCCCAGGACCGTGGCCGCCGCGACGACATCCTCCAACGCGTCCGTGGTGTGGTAAAGTTCCTGCATCATGATGTTCAGGTGGGTGCCAAGCATGTTGATCCACCCCCCCGCGCGCGGGATGCGCCCGATACGCCCACGCAGGGCATTAAGCTGCCGGTCCGCAAGCGTGCCCCAGTCCAGCCCCATGAACCTGCATGTCCCCTGCGACAGCGAAATCATGCCCGAACACAGGTCCGCGAACATCGCGGCACGCCCGGCATCGCGGCAGTCGATCACCGCGCAGTCACCAGGCATCAGCCGGAAATCATATGGTACGGGCATCAGTCCCGTTTCCTCGAACGAGGGAACGACCTGACGCAGTTCCAGAAGGGGAGCGTTTGCCACCATCGTCAGAAATCCAGCATGAACAGGATGTTGACCACCATGATGAGCATGATGCCACGGGCGAAACCACGCGGCATCAATGTCGCGATCGTATCATTATTGCTGACGGTCAGGCCGGAAATACATGCCCCCAGCCCGACAAAAAAGCCAACGAGCAGGAATTTGAGCGGGATAATCAGATAATCCCACGTCGTCATCGCCGCCAGCACGTTAAAGAAGAACGTCCATACAGAGGAATTGATCGCCCCCGTCGCGTGCGCGACAAAGAAGCCCATCAGCAGGGACACCACCGCAAAGATTATCCCCAGCGAAAAACCACCAACCATGAAGGCAAAGGCGCGCGGCATCACCAGCGTCAGGAACGGGTCGAGGCCACGGGCCTGCATGGTCCGTACCTGCCCATTGAGCACCATAAGCCCGATTTGCGTCAGTGACAGCATGCCGCTGCGGCCCAGCAGGATGATCCCCATCAGGATGGGGGTGATTTCACGCACAAGGACAGAGACGAGGATCGAGCCCGTCATCTGCGCCATCCCGGCGAAACCCAGCCAGTACGCCGCCTGCGACACCACCATCAGGCCCGCAAGCGTGGCGGTAACGACCGTGCTGATCAGCCCCCCGGCGATAACCTGCCGCAGGCAACTGCGGAATTCAAAAATAACCGGCCTGCGCCACGCATTGGGACGCAGGCTTTCACGCAGGGTCCCCCATCCCGCCCCCACCAGCATGAGGGTAAAGCGCACCTGATGGCGTACGAAACGCCCGATCGCAGCAAGCCATGGCGCAACCCGCAGCAGGAAGCGTGTCACCGGCGGCGGCGCGGATGGCGCATCAGGCGCCGCCGTCCTGCCTGGCGCGGGCGTGGCCGATGGCCCCGCTGTCACCTCATGGAGTGTGGGATCGTTCGGGGTCATCGCCGTCCGGCCAGCACATATGTCCGCGTCAGCCCCAGACCCGGCACGAAGAAACGTCCACGTTCACGGAACAGGAACGACTGACGCAGGCTGAGGTACATTTCCTCCGTCACCTGGATCGTGCCTGCATCGGGCGCGCCCTGCGCCATCAGTTCGGCCATGCCCATGGCATCCCCCCACAGGTTGAATACCCGTGGTTCCTGCCCCAGCAGCCCGCCAAAGACCGGCCCGACATCAATACCGATGCGGAAAACCGGGTCGAGGTCAGCCTTCGCCAGCATCGACATCGTCACTTCACGCATCGAAAGCGCTGCATTCGCCATCCGCTGCGGCGCGCTTTTGTCCGGGGTCTTGGAACACCCGGCCACGCATACCAGCCGGTGACCCAGCATACGGATCGAATACAGCCCGTAATGATGCGCGATCTGTTGAAGCTGCTGCGCCATTGCATCAATCAGCTTCAGATTTTCCGACGGGTCATTCTGCGACGTCAGCACCATATCCGACAGGCTGATGACCATGATCGCCACGGCGGGATAGAACCCTTCAAGCTTGGAAGGATCAACATCGAGCGGATAGGCACCATCAACCTTCAGCGAACCTGGCGGCACGAGGAAGCCCTGGCTGGCGTCGGGGGCTTCTTCTTCCACCTTCTCATTCTCGGCGAGTTCGGCGCGCGCAGCCTCGACCGCCGAATAATGCTGCGCGGAGAAGCGGGTCGCAGCGATGCCCGCGATCATGTCCACAAAATGCGTCACCAGCGCGGCCTGCGGCGCATCCTCCAGCGTGATGACACCCACAGGTCCATTCGCCCCAAGGATCGGGCCAAGGAACAGGCTGTGGCTTCCCATCGAACGCATGTAAAGACGATAGAAATTGGCCGTCCGCTCATCCGTGGACGCATCGGCAACCAGCAGTGAATCCCCATGGGATACCGCATCGAAAAATGTCTTGAGTTCGCTGGTGGACAGTTCGAAGCCACCGGAATGGGCATCTTGCTGGCGGTCATATGAATCGATGCACATCAGCGTGGCGCCATCATGCAGGATGCGCCATATCCCCGCACGCCGCGCCTGTGACAGGTCCACCAGGCTTTCCGTCAGGATCAGCGCGTCATCAGACGGATTGAACAATTCGGGATAGGACGCGACCGTCTGCAGCGAATGGCTTTCGTAATTGGAAATCGCGCGGAAACGTTCAAGGTCATGCTGCACATGTTCCGTCTTGCGTCCCTGCCGGAACAACAGCACCGCAAGGATGGAGGACATGATGACGACAAGGAACGCAAAGAACAGGTTCTGCCGTCCGTCGGCCTTGGCAAACTGCGCGAAATCGCTTTCGGGGGCGACAAGCATCAGCACCCAGTTCTGCGACGCAAGCGGCACCGGCGACAGCATGGTGATATAGTTCTGCCCCTTGTTGCGCAGGGTGCGTGTGCCATAACTGTGGACGCGGTACTGGTCGAATGCCTTGGACATCACCGGGTAATGCACCGGGTCCAGCAGCATCTTTTCCGGATCGCCGTGGGCTGCGACCTCGATCTCATGCATCTTGTGGCCCGCCAGCACATGCCCCGACTGGTCCAGCAGGACACCATGCCCGCTCTGCCCGATCTTCAGCGCATCGAGGAAGTCCGTCAGATGGCTGAGTGACATATTGATGGCATAGACATAGGTCTTGCCACTTGCGGTGGTGTAGGGCATGCCCGCCGAAATCGCCATCTGCTTGGTAACTTCGACGATATAGGGCGGGGTCCAGACCATCTTTCCCGCCTTGACCGCCTGCTGGTACCAGACATGAAGGCGCGGGTCGTAACCATTGGCCTTGGTCTTCTGCTCACTGACAAGCTTGCCGTTATCATCGAAGATATGATGGACGAACGTGGCGTCGGGCGTGCCCTTGTTCTGCAGCGATATCTGCTCCAGCCCCTTATTGTCGGGACCACGCTGCACCAGGCTGAAATTGCCGTCGCTGTCGGCAAGGTAGTATGACTGGATCTGCGGCACGTTGCGCAGCATGCTGCTGCTGTAGCCGTAAAAGATCTTGTCTTCGACCGTGGGATTGCCGTGCATCAGCATATCGCGCGCGATCACCGCCCCGGCGGAGGCCGGTGCGAGGAAGTTGTTCACTTCATTCCCGACATATTCCTGCTGGCTCAGCAGCAGGCTGTGGGTCAGGCTTAGCGCCCCGTTACGCACCGTGCGATAGGAGTGCCAGCCAACACCGGCAATCACGGCAATGACCATCAGGACCCCCGCGACGGGAATCCCCACATGGGTGACAAAACGCCTGAACTGGTCGGAAGGGGCAACCGAGGGATCGACAATCTCGTCCGGGGACACTGCTCTCTTCCTGTCTTTACAATAACCTGACGCTACGCTGGTGTGATCCTAGATCATGCTGGCGCATACGGCCACACCCACAGCGCATGAAAGCGATGACAATGGGACAACGCAAACACCGATTACACCCGACATAGGTAAAAAAAAACTTCAAGCCCGCCATAATGGGTCCGATATTTCATCGACAAACCGCGCATGGGCCGCGATTTCCGCCGCATCAGGGACAACACGCACCACGGCATGGCCTGCGGGACGGGTATAGTCATAGGCGGCACTTGGCGTGCCCCCTTCCTCTACCGACAGGCCGAGGCCACGCTGCCTGCCGCCGCTGAGTTCGATATAAACCTCTGCCAGCAGCTTGCAGTCGAGCAGGGCGTTATGGGTCGTGCGGGCCGAAAGGTCGATGGAAAAGCGACGACACAGCGCATCAAGGCTGTTGGGCATTCCCGGAAAGCGTGCCCGCGCGATCTGCAACGTATCGACCATACGCGTCATCGCCAGTTCCGGCAGCCCGGCGCGCCGGAATTCGGCATTGAGGAACCCAAAATCGAAGGCCGCATTATGGGCGATCAGTTCGTCATCACCAATGAACGCCAGGAATTCGTCCGCAATCTGCGCAAATTTCGGCTGCCCCTCCAGATCCGCGCGGGTAAAACCATGCACGCGCGACGCCTCCTCCGGCACATCGCGTTCGGGGTCGATCAGCACGCGGAAACTGCGGCCACTTGGCAGGTCGCCGATCAGTTCGAGGGCCGCAATCTCGATCACGCGATCACCGTTCAGCGGGTCAAGCCCGGTGGTTTCGGTATCAAACAGGATGGAACGCTTCATCTCCGGCCCCTTTCTTGTTCACGGCGCACCAGCGCCACCACCGCATGGACCTGCCGCCATGTCAGCGCGCGCGACAGCCCCGTGTAAATCACATGATCGGCCCGCGCCCGGCGTTGCCGGTCATCCATCTGCCGCGCGATGATGGCGTCCACCTGCGCGGGGGTCATGTGACCACGCGCCAGCACGCGCGCGCGCTGTACCGCGCATGGCGCGCTGACGGCGATCACCCGGTCACACAACCGGTCCATTCCCGCCTCGTACAGCAACGGGATATCCAGCACCACCATCGGGCGATGGGCGCGGCGCGCGGCGTGCAGGAACCTGCGGCATTCATCGAACACCATCGGATGAATGATCGCCTCCAGCGCCCTGAACAATGCGGGATCAGCCACCACGGCACGCCGCAGGGCAATGCGATCCAGCCTGCCATCACGCACGGCATCAGGGACAAGCCGCCTGATCGCGGGCAGCGCCCGGCCGCCAGGCGCCTGCAGGCGATGCACGACGGCATCCGCATCAAATATCCACGCGCCCAGCCTGCGCAACATCGCGCCCACCGTGGTCTTGCCCATCCCGATGCCACCGGTCAGCCCGATAATGCTCATCCCGCCGGATCGGGTCCGATGCCCACGCATATCACCAGGCCGCGTCAGCGCCGCTCCCCCCGAAGGTCGGCATCAAGCAGTGCCACCACCTCCGGCCCGATGACGGGGTCCGTGCCGAACCATTTACGAAAGCCCAGCCGCGCCTGATGGATCAGCATGCCCAGGCCGTCCACGTAACGCAGGCCACGCGCCGCCGCATCATGCAGCAACACCGTCTGCCGTGGGACATAGACGATGTCACATACCACCAATGTGGACGCCGCCCGCGCCAGATCGACCGGCAGGCCACCTGCCGGGCCGCCATCCATACCCAGCGACGTTGTATTCACCAGCATGTCGCACCCCGGCAACACCGTATCGAGCGCATCCCACGGCGCAACATCGACCATCGTCCCCGCATCGGCGTCCGCGCGCATGGCATCAGCAAGTTCGTGCGCCCGTGCGGGGGTACGGTTGGCGATGGTCAATGCGACCCCACGGTCAAGCAGGCTGGCGGCAATGGCCCGTGCCGCCCCCCCGGCGCCAAGCAGAAGCGCCCGGCCGCCCTTCACCACAACGCCATGCGCCTCCACATTGGCGACAAAGCCGTCACCATCGGTCGAAAACCCTTCGATGGCCCCGTCGGGTGCGAAAACCAGCGTATTGACCGAACCCGACCGCCGTGCCGAACGATCCAGCCGGTCAACGATGCGAAAGGCCGCTTCCTTGTGCGGGATCGTGACATTCGCCCCACGGAACCCCGCAGCGCGCAAGCCATGCACCGCAACGTCAAACGCGCCGGGACGGACCGGCAGGGGCACATACGCCCCGTCGATCCCGTACTGCGCCAGCCAGAAATTATGCATCAGCGGCGAACGTGAATGTTCCACCGGCCAGCCGATCACCCCCGCAAGCGCCGTATGCCCGCCGATCCGGCGCGGCGCGGGCATGGCCGCCATGTCCCCCGCCTCGATATCATCAACACCGGCAGCACCAGTCCGGGGATCGAAAGCCTGCGTCATGCCCCCATTCCTTCCCATGCCTGTGGCAGTATCCGCGCAAGGCGCGCCGCCCATTCATCCTGCCCCTGCGGCGTTGCGATCAGGTCCTGACGCACCTCCAGTTCCAGATAGGCAAGGCCGCGCCCTTCTGCGTGGGTGGGAATGGTGTAATCACTGACATCCGTCAGGGCATAGGGTTCATTGCTGCCGATGACGAGGCCATCTTCGCGGGCAAGGACATCGCGGACCCGCAGGCCAAAGGCCGGGTTGCGGTTATGCAGGACACCGGCATGCCATGGACGGCTGACCCCATTCATTTCCGGCGTAAAACTGTGCAGCGCCACGAGGATGAGCGGCATGCCCGCCCCATGCCGCGCCGACAGTTCGGTTGCGATCCGGTTGTGATAGGGATGAAATATCTCCGCCACCCGTGCGCCTTCATCCTCGGCCGTCAGGTCAAGGTTGCCCGGCACCTGCGTGCCGTCACTTTCACGGACGATGGAGGTCGGGTGCCCCGGCGCGCGATTGCAGTCGATCACCAGCCGGGAATAGGCCTGCTCGATCAGCAGGCTGCCCAGACGTTCGGCCAGCGCCCGCCCCATTCCGGCGATTCCGATATCCCATGCGATATGGCGATCCCAGTCGTCATCCGCGACACCCAGCGTCCCCAGACGCCGTGGAACCGCGCGACCTGCATGATCGCTGACGAACAGGAACGGCGAATC
Source organism: Novacetimonas hansenii (assembly GCF_014843995.1). Classification (NCBI taxonomy): domain Bacteria; kingdom Pseudomonadati; phylum Pseudomonadota; class Alphaproteobacteria; order Acetobacterales; family Acetobacteraceae; genus Novacetimonas; species Novacetimonas hansenii. Next base: position 2,657,383 of record NZ_CP062147.1, read on the forward strand.
GGGCCCGCGTTCCCCCTGCACCGTGGCGGAAGGGCCGAATTCAACCACCGGCGACGGATCTTCGTCCCCCAGAAGGCGCGTCATATTCATGGCGGTCCCGACAACTCCTGTCCGTGATCTTGCATTTTGGCAGACCCTACCGGCCACCGGCCCTGAACGAAAGGGGGCGCGGGCGATCTGTTTTCACGCCATGGGCCACTTTTGCATCATGATGGCGCCTCAGGACGCGATTGCACGCGCCGCCCCCCGTCATTAGGGTGCGTCGGTCGCGCCAGGGCGCGGCATCTACGGGGTCCGTTAAAGATGGCTGGGGCGCGACGACATGTCTGCAAATGAAAAGAACACTACCAACACGCATCAGGCAAACGCACAATGGGGCGGACGTTTCGCCGGGGGGCCTGCGGCCATCATGCAGGACATCAATGCCTCCATCAGTTTTGACAAGGCATTGTGGCGGCAGGATATCGCGGGTTCCCTTGCGCATGCGGCAATGCTGGCGAAAACCGGCATCATCACCCCCACGGACGAAGCCCGGATCCGCGAAGGGCTGAAGGACATCGCCGCGGAGATCGCGGCCGGTACCTTTGATTTCAGCACCGCGCTCGAAGATATCCACATGAATATCGAGGCCCGACTGTCCGAGCGCATCGGCGAGGCGGGAAAGCGCCTGCATACCGCGCGTTCGCGCAATGACCAGGTCGCGACCGATTTCCGCCTGTGGGTGCGCGACGCCATCGACGGGCTTGATGCGCAGGTTACTGCCCTGATCGAAACATTGTGCGCGCGCGCGATGGAACATGCCGCAACGCCCATGCCCGGCTTTACCCACCTGCAGACCGCGCAGCCCGTGACATTCGGCCACCACCTGATGGCCTATGTCGAAATGCTGGGCCGCGATCGCGGGCGGCTGTCGGACGCGCGACGCAGGCTTAATGAATCCCCGCTGGGATCGGCGGCACTGGCGGGCACGTCCTTTCCCATCGACCGTGAAATGACGGCGCGCGCGCTCGGGTTCGACCGCCCTACGGCCAATTCGCTCGATTCCGTGTCTGACCGCGACTTCGCCCTGGAATATCTCTCCGCACTGTCGATCATGGCGATGCACCTGTCGCGCCTGGCGGAAGAAATCGTCATCTGGTGCTCGGCCCCATTTTCCTTCATCCGCCTGTCCGATGCGTTCACCACCGGTTCGTCCATCATGCCGCAAAAGCGCAATCCCGACGCGGCCGAGCTGATCCGCGCGAAAGGCGGGCGCATCACGGGGGCGCTGGTCGGGCTGCTGACGGTCATGAAGGGATTGCCGCTGGCCTATGCCAAGGACATGCAGGAAGACAAGGAACCGGTCTTTGCCGCGACCGACGCCGCTGCCCTGTCCCTGGCGGCGATGGATGGCATGGTGCGCGACCTGAGTGTCAATGCACAGCAGATGCGGGCCTGCGCCGGTTCGGGATTTTCCACCGCGACCGACCTGGCCGACTGGCTGGTGCGGGTGCTGAAGCTGCCATTCCGCACCGCCCACCACGTCACCGGCCGCCTGGTGGGCAAGGCGGAAGCACGTGGCGTGGACCTGTCGCAACTGACGTTGCAGGAGATGCAGGCCGAAGAACCCGGCATAACCGCCGATATCTTCGACGTACTGACGGTGGAGGCATCACTGGCGTCACGCACCAGCCTTGGCGGTACTGCACCTGACAATGTGCGCGCACAGGCCGGACGCTGGCAAAAGGCGCTGGCGGCGGAAAAAGAAAGGAAAAAGGCATGAACACCCGTCATGCATACTCCCGCGGGGCACACTCCCGCCGGGCACGCATGGCATGGGCCATGACATGCATCATCGCGCTTTCGGTGGCAGGCAGCGTGCTGGGGGCCTGCGGGCGAATCGGCCCGCCGCAGCCTCCCGGCCCACGGTCGGACTTCACCTATAACCGGACCTATCCCGCGCCTGACCGTTAAGAGATTGTTTGAAAACACATCATTGATAAAAAACGAGAAAAGTTTTTGGGTGCCGCCTTTTTCCAAAAAGGCGGCGTCTTCTGAAGCTTTTAAAAAAAAGCTTCACCAAAAACTTTTGTAATTTCAGAATGTTATTGAGACTGACTTTTCAAACCGTCTCTATTCGAGACGGTTTGAAAATAACGCCCCGACAAGGAGTGATGGGAGTTTTGTGGCATTGCCTTTTTTGAAAAAGGCAGCGCCTTTCAAAACCCAGGAAAAGCTTTCCTAAAAATTCCCAATTCTTATCAGGTGGTTATCCTACCACCCCTTACAGATGCTCTGGCCCAAACCCATCGGGTAGAAGATCGCCAAGGGTGCGGCGTGCCAGCACATTCCCCTGCGCATCGACCATGTCGATCCTGAGCGAATGCGCCGCGAACTCACGTATTTTCTGTCGGCATCCCCCACAGGGAAAGCATGGCTGCGCACTGCCGCCGCATACAACCACCCGACGCAGCACCCGCCCCCCCGCCGCCACCATCGCGGCGATGGCCCCGGCCTCCGCACAGGTACCTTCGGGATAGGCCGCATTTTCCACGTTACACCCGGCAAAGATACGGCCACTGCCATCCTCCACCGCCGCCCCCACCGCAAATCCTGAATAGGGCGCATGGGCATTGCCCCGCACCGCGACCGCGGCACCGATCAGACGTCGTTCATGTTCCGTGTTCCCTGCCTCAACTGCTTCCATGGTGCCTTTCCCTGCATTTCGTGACCGCAGTCAAAAGCCTGCCCACGAAACACCGCACAAATCCAAGAAAGTTTTTTGATGAAGCTTTTTTCAAAAAGCTTCAAGGAACGCCCCCCTTGCCTGACGAATATGGCAGATCCCCAAATTTTATTGTTTTTTGTCAGAACATTGACCTGCAATCTCCCGTTCCCCTGATCGTGGCATGGAACAGCATGAATTACGTCACAAGCACCTTGGAACGTACAGGGTGAACCGGTATCCTGTCGCGATGGCTGATACATTTTCCACCCACCCGGGGCAGGACCCGACATTACAGGACCTGCTGGCCGTGCGCCCTGCCCTTTCGATGCATGCCATCGACGGGCTGGTGTTTGAGGACGTACCGCTTAATGCAATTGCCGATGCGCTTGGCACCCCCACATGGGTGATGGGCGCGCAGACATTGCGCACGCGTTATCACCGTCTGGACCGGGCAATGCGTGATGCCGGACTGGATGTGGACATCCATTTCGCGGTGAAGGCGAACGACCATCTTGCCATCCTGAAGATCCTGCACGCACAGGGGGCCGGGGCTGATGTCGTCAGTGGCGGCGAACTGCGCCGCGCCATCGCCGCCGGTATCCCCGCACGTGAAATCGTCTTTTCCGGCGTGGGCAAAACGCGTGCGGAAATGGAACTGGCGCTGCATCACGGAATCGCCCGGATCAATGTTGAAAGCGCGGAGGAACTCGACCTGCTGTCGGCCGTCGCCGTGGCGTGCGGGCGCACCGCGCCGGTGGCGCTGCGCATCAACCCCGATGTCGATGCCGGAACCCACGCCAAGATCACGACCGGACTTGCGGGCAACAAATTCGGCATTCCCTATGACCGGGCGGTCGAACTCTATGCCCATGCGGCCAGCCTGCCGGGCCTCCATGCGGCAGGTGTCGCGGTGCATATCGGCAGCCAGATCGAACGGATGCAGCCCTATCGCGCGGCCTATGCCCGCGTGGCCGATCTGGTCCGCGCCATCCGTGCGCGTGGGCTGGGGGTGGACGTGATTGACTGCGGCGGCGGCCTTGGCATTTCCTACCGCCATGAAACCGAAGGCGCGCCAGAGGCCCTGGCCCATGCCATCAGCATCGAACTTGGCGATCTTGGTACGCGGCTGGAGATCGAACCCGGACGCTGGCTGGCCGGACCCGCGGGCGTACTCCTCAGCACCGTTGTCCTGCGCAAGCGCGGATATGACGGCATGCCGCCCTTCATCGTGCTGGACGCGGCAATGAACGACCTTGCACGGCCCAGCCTGTATGACGCATGGCATGGCATCATCCCGCTGTCGGCGCGCGATGCCGTCGCCCCGTCCGAACAGGTGCATGTCGTTGGCCCCGTGTGCGAAAGCGGCGATACGTTCGGACATGACCGCACCCTGCCGCGCCTGCATGACGGCGCGCGCGTGGCGCTGCTCGATACCGGTGCATATGGCATGGTCATGAGTTCGACATACAATGCACGCGCCATGGCCGCACAGGTTCTGGTGGACGGATCGCGGTGGGACGTGATCCGCGCGCGCCAGAAGGTCGAATCCCTGTGGGAAGGCGATATCATCCCCGATCCCCTGACCCATCCCGCCGGAGTAGAATGACGCAGGCCCGCGACATTCCGACCGACGTGCCGGCACGCGATCCCGCAGCGCCCCCGGCATCATCGGCGGCGGCATCGGGCATGTCCTCCTTTCCCGCCCGTCTTGCGCGGGCACGGACACGGGCACGTCGCGTCCTGTGGGTCGAACGCCTGTGGCCCATCATGCTCCCCATCGCGGACGTGGCTGGCGGCGTGGCGCTTCTGGGCCTGCTGCGCCTTCCCCAACGCCTGCCTGACGGGGTGCATGCCGCAGCACTGCTGGCACTGGGGGCGGGATGCGCCGCATGGGGCATCCGCCGTTACCGCCAGGGCCATGCACCGGATGACGCAACCCTTGACCGGCGCATTGAACAGGCATCGGCCCTGCAGGACCGCCCGTTGCAAACCCTGCTCGACACGCCTGTCGCCTCTCCCACCGATCCGGCCGCAACCCGGGCAGCCGAAGCCCTGTGGCGGATCCACCTGCAACGCACCGGTGCGCGGGTCGGGCGGTTGAAGGCTGGATGGCCACGCCTGTGGCCGGTGGGGCGCGAAACATCGTGGGCCACTCTGGCGCTTGCCCCGCTGCTCGCCCTCGGACTGCTGTGGGCCGGGGGGGCGGCACCGGGACGAATCGGTGCGGCCTTCATGCCCGGCACGGACGATGCGGATACGCCACGGCCACAGATCCATGCATGGATCACCATGCCTGCCTATGCCCCCGGTGCGCCGGTCTTTCTGGATGATCGCAAGGGCACAGCCACCATTCCCGCAGGCGCTGTCCTGAGTGTGACGGTAACGGGATTGCATGGGGAACCGGTGTTGCGCGCGCGTTCCACCGCGAAAGGCACAAGTCTTGGCCCACATGGTTTCCATGCGCTGGACCCTGCCAACTGGTCCGTGGAAACGCCGCTTCTGGCGGATGGCGCGTTGACCCTGCGTGGACGTGGCCGCGTGTTGAGCCAATGGGACCTGAAGGTTACACCCAACCCCGCACCAAGCGTCACATGGGGCCCGAACCCCGGCGCAAAGGACGGGGAATGGCGCACCCGCCTGCCCTACAAGGTTTCACAACCCTATGGCATTGCATCGCTGCATGTGGAAATGCGCCTGACGGGGGACGAACATAGCGCCCATCCGCGCGTCCTTTCGGTGCCGATCCCGCTGAATGGGCACCCCCATACGGCCGAAGCAGTCGCAACACCCGACCTGTCATCAGATCCCTGGGCAGGGGAAGATGTCGTCGCCACACTGCTTGCCACCAGCGACAGCGGCACGGGCGCGACCTCTGCCCCGGTACATTTCCGCCTTGGCGCGCGCACATTCCATAACCCGATGGCCAAGGCGCTGCTTGATATCCGCAAGCGCCTCGCCCTTGGTCGCGAAAGCCGTTTCATCGCGGGCGAAGAACTGCATGGGCTGGGCATGACATCCGCGCCGATGACCCATAGCCCCGGCCTGATGATCGCCCTGAGCAGCGTGTCCTACCTGCTGAGCCTGCATGAAGTCGATACCACACAGGCGATCGACCAGGCTGTGGGCCGTTTATGGTATCTGGCGCTGGATGTCGAACATGACCGCCACGACGATATCGCGAACAGCCAGGCCGATTTCGATATCCAGATGGCCGAAGAAGCCCTTGATGCGCAGATCGAACATATGCGCGAACCCGATGGGAAACCCACCCGTTCGGCACAGCAGCAGGCCGAACTGCAACGCCGCGTGCAGGCGCTCAGGGATGCGATCCAGCGCAAGATGCAGGCCCTGATCACGCAGGCGATGCGTGACCATTCCGCCATCCCCGCCATGCCGGAAATGTCACAGACAGGGGAACAGAACCTGTCGCGCATGATGCAACAGCTTCAGGAGGACGCCGCAAACGGACGTTCCGCCGATGCGCTCGACCGGCTCCATCAGATGGAGGACATGGCCAACCAGATGCGCAATGCCACGCCGCAGGACATCATGCAGGCCGCACGCCAGTACCAGGCGCGCCAGGAAATGCACGAACAGCAGGCAGCACTGCGTGACCTGATCCACCAGCAATCCACCTTGCTGGATCATACCCAGCAACGAATCGAACAGGATGCGGCCAGCGCGGCAGCACGCCAGACCGATATGGACACGATGAACGACGGGGAAGACCTGTCAAACATGTCCACGCCAGAACTGCTGCGGCATTTGGGCCTGACCCCGCCGGGCCAGTCCAACCCCGCAGGCACGCAGCCCCCTACCGCCGAAAGCCAGACCCCGGAGGCACATGAGGTGCAACAGCATGCCGACCGCGCGACCCAGCATGCGCTGGCGCGTGCGCTGCATGAATTGCGTAATGAGTTCAAGACCCTGAGCGGCAAGGACGTTCCCGCGTTGAAACAGGCGTTATCGGACATGAAGGCCGTGCGCACCGCCCTGTCGGCAGGTCAGGATACTGATGCCGCAACAGCGGAGCGCAAGGTCCTGGCCGACCTGCAAAAAGGTGGGCAGCAGATGCGTCAGTCCACCAGGAGATCGGGCAAGGGCATGACGATTTTCCTGCCTTCGCTGGCCGGAAGCAAGGGATCAGGCGGATCGAAACCGGGACAGCCGGACGAAGAGGAAACGCCCGACAATGCGGGCAACGAACCCCGCGACCCGCTGGGACGTAAAACCGGGGATGACCATGCCGGCATGGACAGCGATACCCATGTGCCGGACAAGGCCGCCCGCGAACGCGCACGTGAAATCGAACAGGAACTGCGCCGCCGCGATTCGGACCGCACCCGCCCACCCGAAGAACTGCAATATCTCGACCGGCTGCTCCAGTCGTTCTGATCCGGGTATGGGGAAGCACGGCGCGCACCTGAAGCCATAAAAGTTTCTGGTGTCGTCTTTCCCCAACAGGACTTCCCCCTGCGAAGGCATAGAGACCGTTTGAAAAGTCAGGCCCGATAACATCCTGAAATTATAAAGGTTTTTTGGTGAAGCTTTTCCCAAAAAGCTTCAGACGACGCCGCCTTTTGGGAAAAAGGCGGCACCCAAAAACTTTTCTTTTTTATCAATAGCTTGTTTTCAAACACTCTCTGATGGGGAAATCTGCAATCTCTGTTTTGCATGCCCTACGGCATGTCGGCGCCATTCTGCCACGTTTGTCACCATTGGGTGGCAGACAGATGCTCAATCCCCTTGCTTCTGCTCTGTCCCTTCATGCGCCGACATGACGGATGTGACCGGCGCGGTCGCCAGTTCGATCGCGTCATAGGAGGGCGGCACACCCGGCTTGTCCTTTCCCTCCCCCGGAAGCAGCCGGGCATCGGGCAGATCACCATCCGCGCACGCCTGCGCCAGCTTTGCCAGATTGTCACGCACGACAGGATATTCATCCACAAGCCGACGGAAGGTCCGCGCACTCATCGTCAGGAAATGGCCGAACTGCAACGACCGGCTGGTCGCGGCGACCCGTGCGCCACTCAATGCCTCTTCCGCACCAATGACCGCACCCGCGCCAAAACGCACGTCACGTTCGGCATAATGCGTCTCCGCCAGCCCCGCACTGATGAAATAGATGGTGCGCACTTTCTGGCCACGCTTGTACAGACGCTCCCCCGGAGAGGAGAAATGCAGCGACATCTTCATCGACAGGTCGTGCAACACCCCATCCGGCAGCCCCGTGAAGATGGCAAAACCGTGAATCCGACTCTCGATCCCGGCCTTGATATTGAATTTCAGCCGGAAATCCAGATGCGCGCGCCGCTGTTCCACATCACGGTGCAGTTCGCGATGCAATTCATCGCTCAGCAGGGATTCCGAAAGCAGGGAATCATATTTTTCTTCCTCCAGCCGCAGGGCAACCTGTCGCAGCATCCGGTTTTCCAGCGCTTCGGAATAACCATGGTAATGCAGGCGCAGTGTCTGCAATGCCTCGTCAAGCAGCTTGCACTGCCGTCCCAGCACCTCGCCGACGATTTCGCTGATACGCACACCCAGAGTCGGTTCCATGCGGGTACGCATGAATCGCGTCAGAGAGAGGGAGACGAAATGCGCGATCATCAGCATCTCGAACCGCTCGGTCATGCAGTACATCAACGGCAGGTCAAAATGCAGCCGGTGATGGATGGCCTGCGCGATACGAAAACGTAGCGACGGCCTCAGCCTGCGACGTAACGCACGGACATAGCCAAAACGCCCCTCCAGCCGTGCGCCATCGACCATCGCCTCGGCCGAACGCAGCAATGTTTCCATCACACGCCGCGACAGGCCCTGTATGCGAAACAGGTCAAGCAGGATGGAGCGTTCACGATTGCCAATCACGATCAGCGCCAGCGTCACGCGCTGCCGGTCGCCCAACGCGGTGTCGAACGTGTTCGCCTGCTGCTCCGTCGTGACACGCCGGTCAAGGAACTGCACCACCGAATTGGTGACATTGCGTGAAAAGCCCAGCTCCCCCGCCACTTCGCGTGTCTGGTCACGCACCTCGCCCAACCCGATGGCAAGGATCTGGTGGCGCAACGCCTGATCAATCAGCGGCAGTTGATCCAGCTTCAGGAACAGCACGAGATAACGCAACGTCGTGCCATTGACGAACAGGGTAATCAGCACAAATCCCGTGGCGATGATGCCGATAAAATGCGCGATCTGGGTGGAGACATGCTCATTTTCCGTCACCGCCAGCGCGAGGGCCAGTGTGATCGCACCACGCAACCCGCCCCAGACCATCGTGACCTTGAACGGATTCGGCACAGGTGGCGACAGGCGCGTGGCGGCAAGGATGGGCAGCATTCCGAACACGACGGAGGCACGGGCCAGCAGTCCCGCCACTGTCGCAATCAGGATCAGCACGCAATCCCAGCGCGTCATTCCCGCCAGCAGGCGCGGCACCAGCATGGAGGCCAGCACAAACACCAGCGACCCCGCCCAGAACACAAGCTGCTGCCACAGTTCATTAAGGAACCGCCACGTCTGCGGTCGGAAGGTGGATGGCCCATAGATGGAAATCGTCAGTCCCGATGCCGCCGTGGCCACCACACCGGAAAAGCCGAGGAATTCATCACATACGATATAGGACAGGTACGGCAACGCCACCGTCAACGTAATCTCCGCCGCAGGCGCGGCCCCGATGGTTGCGATCAGCATCAGTGTCAGACGGCCAAAAACCACCCCGATCACCAGCGCGCCTGCAAACGACACCAGGAATTCCAGCACCGCACCACCCAGCATGATCTTGTGATGCGCGGTGATGGAGGCCAGCAGGATGGAAAAGATGGAGATCGCCGCCGCATCATTCAGCAACGCCTCCCCCTCCACCAGGCGGGTCAGGCGGCTGGCCGCGCCGATTTCCTTAAAGATCCCGGCCACGGCGGACGGGTCGGTCGTCGCCACGATGGAACCAAGAAGCAGACACACCGCCAGCGGCAGGCCCGCAAAGGGATATAGCGCCAGGCCGATCGTGGCGGTGGACACCACCACCGCAACCACCGCCAACAACAGAACCGTGGCCGTTTCATGCGCAAGGCGGCGCACATCTATGCCCAGCGCGCCCTGAAAAACGAGGATCGGCAGGAAAATCAGCAAGAAGGCTTCGCTGTTAAGCGGGAAATCCAGCAGCGTTTCCGCCGCCCCGCTGAAAATCTCCAGATGCGCACTGCGCAGGACAAGGTCAGCCACACCACCGATGACAATGCCAACGATAGCCAGCAGAACCGTTTCCGACAGTTCCAGACGACGGGCAATCGGCTGCACGGTACTGACGACCACCAGCAACATGGCAATCGCCATCAGAATTGCCGCAAGACCCGCTATCGCCATTCAACGCCCTCAATTCTGGAAACCAAGCCCCGTCCAGAACCATCCTGTCGCGAAACCATGGACAGAATATGTCCGCCACCCGAAGATTGTCCGGCTGGACGAGGATAAAAAACGCCGCGTCACCATTTTCCGCCCGCCACGATGGCCGGCGGCAGGCCTGCGATCCGGGGCATTCCACCGAAAACCGGTTCGGTGAAATGCCCCGGTTTATTGTTTTTACGAGCATCTTCACCTGTCTGAATGCACGCATTCAAACAGGATCTGCCCTAGAGTGGCATGTCTTTCATGAAAATTTCGCCTACACCTTGGATTGTATTTATGCCACATCCTCGTTGCATATAATACACAGAAATTAGACCGTCCCGTCATCCCCCTGTTTCGATACCTGCGTCGCATGCAGCCACGCACGGACCTGCGCCGCGGGATCGGGCATGCGAATGAAATCCGACACGGCGGAAACGCAATCCGCGCCCGCCGCGATACAGGACGGTGCGCGTGCAAGTGTAATCCCGCCAATGGCCACCAAAGGCAGGTCCCCCACCAAACGTTTCCATTCACGCAGGCGGTCCACCCCCTGTGGCCCCCATGGCATTTTCTTCAGTTTTGTCGGCCATACCGGCCCCAGCGCAACATAATCGGGTCGCACGTCAAGCGCGCGCTGCAGTTCATCATGGCTGTGGGTGCTGACCCCAAGGCGCAGTCCAGCACGGCGGATCGCGGGCAGGTCGGCCTCATCCAGGTCTTCCTGACCCAGATGGATGAAGTCGATTCCCTCCTCGATCGCAAGACGCCAGTAATCATTGAGGACAAGGCACACACCATGCAGGTGCGCCAGTGCGACACCCCGGCGTATTTCCAGGCGCAGCGCATCTTCGGCCATGTCCTTGAGGCGCAATTGTATCAGTTTTGCACCAGCCTGCCCCAACGTCGCGATCCAGTCGGCACGATCAACAACAGGATAAATGCGCGATGGAAGTGCCCTCATGCCAGTACCGCCTGCCCGATCGTGGGCGTGGATGGCGCCGCCATGTCGCGCGCCTCCATCGGGTCGGCAACATATGCCATGCGCCCGGCCTCCACCGCCATGGCGAACGCGCGCGCCATTTCCACCGGATTGCCTGCCTTTGCCACCGCCGTATTGATCAGCACCGCATCATAACCAAGCTCCATCGCCTGCGCCGCATGCGACGGCACCCCGATCCCGGCATCGACCACCAATGGAACACCGGGAAAATGCGCCCGCAGCGCACGCAGACCGAACAGGTTATTCAATCCCTTGCCCGACCCGATCGGCGCGCCCCATGGCATCAGCACCTCGCACCCGGCGCGCAGCAGCCGTTCCGCACCGACCAGATCCTCTGTCATATAGGGGAAAACCTTGAACCCATCCTCGGTCAGGAGGCGCGCGGCCTCCACCAGGGCGAACATGTCGGGCTGGAGCGTATCGGACTCCCCGATCACCTCCAGCTTGATCCAGTCGGTGCCAAAGACCTCGCGCGCCATCTGTGCCGTGGTCACGGCCTCACGCACGCTGTGGCATCCTGCGGTATTGGGCAGGACCGGCACGCCAAGATCACGAATCAGGTTCCAAAATGCCTGTCCCGCCCTCTGTCCCGCCGATTCACGGCGCAGGGATACGGTCACGACACCTGCCTGCGCATGCCGCACCGCATCGGCCAGGATTTCGGGCGAGGGATATTGCGCCGTCCCCAACATCAGGCGTGAGGACAGTTCCGTTCCATAAAACAGGGTCATGTCGTGTGCCTATCCCCCCTGCATCGGGGCCAGGATTTCCACCCGGCACCCTTCGTGAAGCGCATGTGCGCCACGCCGGGCCGCCGCGACGAAATCACCATCGACGGCAGTGGCAACACAGGCGCCGCCATAGCCGAGTTCATGCAGCAGGGCGTCGAGCGTCCGCACGCCAACGTCATGAACTTCCTCATTTACAAGGATCTTCATCCGCATTCTCCTCGTAGTGCGTGGTCAGGGGCCAAATACGATGTCCGCCGCCTCGCGCGCTCTGACCGGGGACAGTAAGAAGCCGTGGCGGTACATGCCATTCACATAAATTCGCTTACCATCACGCCGGACGGCAGGCATGTTGTCAGGATATGACGGGCGAAGGCCGGTTCCGGTTTCCAGTATTTCCGCCTCGCCAAAGGCCGGATGCAGGGCATAGGCCGCCCCCAGAAGTTCCACCATCGAACGCAGCGTCATGCCACCGGCATTTTCACTCTCGATCATCGTTGCCCCCACCATGAACACATGTTCGGCACGCGGAACGATGTAAACCGGGATGCGCGGATGCAGCATGCGCACCGGCCGCGACAGCGTGATATCGCGACAGCGCAGCAGCAGCATCTCGCCCCGCACACCGCGCATGTCGGGCATCACATCGCGCGCGGCAATGCCGGTGCAATCCACGATCCAGTCATACGCACCCGCATCATAGGACATCGGTGCATTGCACACGATCCGGCCGCCAAGGGACTCCACCTTGCGGCCCAGCGCCAGCAGCGCGTCACGCGGGTTGACGTGACCTTCATGTTCAAAAAACAGGGCGCGGGAAAAACGATCCGCAAGTTCGGGCTCCAGTTGCGCGATTTCCGCCTCCCCGATCGTGCGGAAATGGGACGTGCGGCGCCCGAAACGCGCAATTTCCCCCACATCGCGCGCAGGGGCGAGGACCAGCGTGCCATTACGCACCACCTGGGGCACATGCGCATCCCACCAGTCCAGCGAGGATAACGACTGCTCCGTTACCTCTGGTGTGGCGGACTCCGCCTCGCACCATGGGGCGAGCATCCCGCCCGCCTTCCATGACGCGCCAGAACCAATGCGTGGTCCGCGCTCATGCACCACCACGCGCGCGCCACGTTCAGCCAGGGTCACGGCGGCCGTCATGCCCGACACACCCGCGCCCAGCACCAGAACGGACGGCCCATGGGCTGATGGGGGGGATGGAGCAGGCATGTGCGACGATGGTGACATCGGCTAAATCCTTGATCTGTCGTGGTGGTGCGAACGCTATTCCACCGTGACCGATTTGGCGAGGTTGCGGGGCTGGTCCACGTCCGTCCCCTTCAGCAGCGCCACTTCATAGGCAAGCATCTGCACCGGGATGGTCTGTACGATGGGGGCGGTGAACTCGTCCACGGTGGGGACTTCCACCACCACCTCGGCCAGGTCTCGCAGGCGGGGCGCGCCCTGCGTATCGGTAAAGACCAGCAGTCGCCCGCCACGCGCCCGGGCTTCCTGCAGGTTCGACAGCGTCTTGTCGAACAGGCGGCCAGACGGCACGGTCGCGACCACCGGTACCGTGCGGTCGATCAGGGAAATGGGGCCATGCTTCATCTCGCCCGCGGCATAGGCTTCCGCATGGATATAGGTGATCTCCTTAAGCTTTAGCGCCCCTTCGAGTGCGACCGGAAAGGAAGATCCCCGCCCCAGATACAAAACATCACTCGCCTCCGCGACGATCGCGGCCATGCGGCGGATGGCATCGCGCTGTGCGAACACCTCGTTCGCCCGACTTGGCAGGTCAAGCAGGGCCATGACCATCCGCTCCTCCGCCGCCGCGTCCAGATGCCCGCGCGCCCGGCCCAGTGCAACCGTCAGGCAGGCAAGGACCGAAAGCTGCGCCGTGAATGCCTTGGTGCTCGCGACCGAGATTTCAGGCCCTGCCACCGTACCCAGCACCGCGTCACTTTCGCGCGCCATGGTGCTCTGCTCCACATTGAGGACAGAGACGATATGCTGTTGCGCCGCCCGCATCCCGCGCAGGGCGGCAAGCGTGTCGGCCGTCTCCCCCGATTGGGAAATCAGCAGCCCCAGCCCGCCGGGCACCAACGGCGGGTCGCGATAACGCATCTCGCTTGCGACATCGATATCGACCGGCAGGCGCGCGTACTGCTCCAGCCAGTAACGCCCGATCATCGCGGCATAAAAGGCGGAACCACACGCCGTCATCACCGCACGCGGGACGGCGGCAAGGTCAAAGGGCAGGTCCGGCATCACGACACGCCGCGTCGCCGGATCAATCAGGCGTTGCAGAGTCTGCCCGATCACGACGGGATGTTCGTGCAGTTCCTTTTCCATATAGTGGCGATACCCGTCCTTGCCCACCGATCCCGCGATCAGCGCGGTGGTTCGGATGGGACGCGTGACGGCCCTGCCCTCCATGTCAAAAAACTCTGCCCCGCCGGGCGTTACGATGGTCCGGTCCCCGTCATCCAGATAGGCAATCCGGCGCGTCAGCGGCGCAAGCGCCAGGCTGTCGGAACCAAGGAACATTTCGTCCTCGCCAAATCCCACCACCAACGGCGCGCCATGGCGGGCGCCGATGACCATGCCGTCATGTCCGGCAAAGATCATCGCCAGCGCATACGCCCCTTCCAACCGCTTCAGCGTTTCATGCGCGGCATCACGCGGGGAAAGGCCACGACGCAGGTGATAGTCAATCATCTGCGCGATCGTCTCGCTATCGGTCTCGGTGGAGAAAACCTGTCCCGCGGCCTCAAGTTCGCGGCGCAATTCCTCAAAATTCTCGATGATACCATTATGGACGACCGACACGCGTTCGGTGCCGTGCGGGTGGGCGTTGTTTTCGGTCGGCGCCCCATGTGTGGCCCAGCGCGTATGCCCGATTCCCGTCACCCCCGGCAGGGGCACACGCGCCAGCACAGTGGCGAGGTGGTCAAGTTTCCCCGCCGCGCGACGGCGGTCCACCTGCCCGTTTTCCAGCGTCGCGATACCCGCCGAATCGTATCCGCGATATTCAAGGCGGCGCAGCGCATCGAAAATGACCGGGGTGGCTGGGTTCCTGCCAACGACACCGACAATGCCACACATCAGCCACGCTCCTTCGCTGCCTTGAGCCGGTCGCGGAAGGTCCTTGCGTATCCGGCCCTGTTTTCCTGCTTTGCCCGCCCGAACGCCATGGCGTCATCCGGCACATCATCCGTAATCACGCTGCCCGCCGCAGTGAGCGTCCCCGCACCCAGTGTCACCGGTGCGACAAGGATCGAATCCGACCCGACAAAACTGCCTTCCCCAATGATGGTCGTATGTTTGAACACGCCATCGTAATTGCACGTGATGGTGCCTGCGCCGATATTGCTGCGCGCGCCAACCTGCGCATTGCCAAGGTAGGTCAGGTGATTGGCCTTCGCCCCCTCACCCAGCGTCGTGGCCTTGAGTTCGACAAAGTTGCCGACATGCGCATGCGCGCCCACGTCGCTGCCGGGACGCAGGCGGGCATAGGGTCCGATCAGCGCACCGTGCCTGACAACACATCCCTCCAGGTGGGAGAACGACCGCACCTCCACATCGCGTTCCACCGTGACACCGGGGCCGAACACGACATGGGGATGGATGACCACGTCCGGCGCCAGCACGGTATCGGCGCACAGGAACACCGTATCGGGGGCAACCAGGGTCACGCCCTTTTCCATGGCGGCGTGGCGCAGGCGCTGCTGCACGCTGGCTTCCGCCACCGCGAGTTCGGCGCGCGAATTGATGCCACGCAGTTCATCTTCCGCCGCCACGACGGCGCGCACACCCACCCCATCGGCCACGGCCTGCGTCACCACGTCGCCGAGGTAGTATTCGCCCTGCGCATTGTCATTGCGCACGGCGTCCAGCCACCGGCGGAAATCGTGCGCATCGGCGCACAGCACACCCGCATTGCACAGGTCGATCGCACGTTCGTCCGGCGTGGCATCGGCCCATTCGACAATCCGCACCACTTCGTCGCCCTGTGTCACGACACGGCCATAACGTCCCGGATTGGCAGGCCGCATCGCCAGCAGCGCCAGCCCCACACCGGGAAGCCTGCGGCACGCCAGCAGATCGCGCATGGTCTGCGCGGTAATCAGCGGATTGTCCCCATACAGGACGGCGACATCACCCGTGCCAAAATATGCCTGCGCCTGAAGGGCCGCATGCGCGGTGCCAAGACGGTCGGCCTGCACCACCGCGACATGCGGCGCGGCAAGGGCTGCGACCTCCTCCATCCCCGGACCGATCACCACGACAATGCGGTCAAACACCTGTTCAGCATTATCAAGCAGGTGGCGCAGCATCGGCCGTCCCGCCAGAGGATGCATGACCTTGGGATGTTCCGAACGCATGCGCGTGCCCCGCCCTGCGGCAAGGATGACCGCCGTGGCAGGACGGGATAGGGAAGACGAGGGGGAGGAGGGAATGGTGCTCATGACTTTTTGCGGGTAGCCCCCGCCCGGCAGACCTGTCAAACCCAGAGAGGAACAAGATACCATCACTTAGATTTTCCGATTGCTACCACCGAGGAGTGCCGGATGCCTGCCCTTCCCCCCCGCCTGGCGGTTTTCGACATGGACGGCACGCTGATCGACAGCCTGCCGGACCTTGCTGCCTGCGCCTGTCGCCTGCTGCGCCATTACGGCCTGCCCCCCATCACGCCCGACATTCTGCGCCCCATGATTGGCGACGGCGTCGGCATTCTGGTGCGCCGCCTGCTGGCGCATGCGGGCGACGGTGCGCGCGATATCGACCCTGACGAGGCCGTCAGCCACTACATGGCGGACTATACCCCACATTCGACCGACCTGTCGCATCCCTTCACCGGCACCCGCGCCACTTTATCAAGCCTCAGGGGCGCCGGATGGAAACTTGCGGTCTGCACCAACAAACCGGTGGCGGCGGCACAGCATATCCTGCAGGTCATGAAACTCGCCCCCTGGTTCGATGCAGTGGGCGGTGGCGACAGTTTTGCCGTGCGCAAGCCTGACCCGCGGCACCTGCTGGACACGATCGCCATGGCCGGGGGCGTGCCGCAACGCGCAATCATGGTGGGCGACCACCGTAACGACATCGCCGCAGCGACGGGCGCACATGTTCGCGGCATTTTTGCACGATGGGGATATGGCATGCCCGAAATGGAGGCCGGGGCAACGGCGGGCGCGGATTCCATTTCCGAAATCCCGCACATTGCCCGGGACCTGATCCCCGAATAAGGCCATCACGTCGCTTTCGCACCGTGAATTCATGAAATCTCTGGCGAAGTTTTTTTCACGAAGCTTCGGAGATGCCACCCCTCTGGCAAAAGGCGGCCCCCCCCAATTTTCATGATTTCCCGATGCGTGACGCGCACCCACCCCATCAGACGTCGAGGTTGGCAACCTTCAGGGCGTTCCCCACGATAAAATCGCGCCGGGGTTCAACCACATCGCCCATCAGCGTAGAGAACACCTGCGCCGCGTTTTCCACATCGCCCACCCGCACCTGCAGCAGGGTGCGCATGGCGGGATCAAGCGTGGTTTCCCACAACTGCGCGTCATTCATCTCGCCCAGTCCCTTGAACCGGTTGATCGACAGGCCGCGCCGCCCCTGCGCGATAATACGTTCATAAACCGAGGCCGGGCCATCAAGCGCTATGGTCTGGCTGTCGAGGGACAGTTCCACCTTGCTGTCGAAATCGGTTGCGATGCGCCCATGATGCTCCGCCAGCCAGCGGACTTCGGCACTGCGCAGGGAGGCGGGATCAAGACGATAGACCTCGCCCACGCCACGCACGCTACGCGCCATTTCCAGCCCGTCGGCACTTGCCGCGACCTTCCAGCCACGCTCCGATTCCATGGAGACGGCATCCAGACGCGATTGCAATGCAATGACACGTTCGGGCGTGGCCGCCGGATTGGCCGACAGCGCACCCGCGATCGCCGCCTGTTCCAGAACCCAGACCGGGGCACGCACCGCAAGGCGCGACAGCGCGCGCGCCACGTCACGGATAAAGGCAACATCGGTATGGATTGCCTCCCCCGTGACTTCGCGCCCGTCGCCGTAACGCAGGGTCGCATGCGCCAGCGCCTTGTCGAGCAGATATTGCTCCAGCGCCGCATCATCCTTGAGATACCGTTCGTCATTACCACGCTTGGCGCGGTACAGCGGCGGCTGCGCGATATAGAGATAGCCGTTTTCAATCAGTTCGGGCATCTGGCGGAAAAAGAACGTCAGCAGCAGCGTGCGGATGTGTGAGCCGTCGACATCGGCGTCGGTCATGATGACGATGCGATGGTAACGCAGCTTCTCGATTGAAAAGCCGCCATGCTCCACATCACCACGCCCGATGCCCGTGCCCAGCGCGGTAATCAGCGTGCCGATTTCCGCCGACCCCAGCATACGGTCAAAGCGCGCGCGCTCCACATTCAGGATCTTGCCCTTCAGCGGCAGGATCGCCTGGAAACGCCGGTCACGCCCCTGCTTGGCCGTTCCCCCTGCCGAGTCTCCCTCCACGATGAACAGTTCGGATTTGGCAGGGTCACGTTCCTGGCAATCGGCAAGCTTCCCCGGAAGAGAGGAGATGTCGAGCACCCCCTTGCGCCGCGTCAATTCCCTTGCGCGCCGCGCCGCTTCACGTGCGGCGGCGGCATCCATCACCTTTGCGACAATCTGGCGCGCTTCCTTGGGATGGGTTTCAAACCAGTGGGAGATCATGTCGGCGGCGGCGGCATGCACAACGGGCTGCACCTCCGACGACACCAGCTTGTCCTTGGTCTGTGACGAGAATTTGGGATCTGGCACCTTGACCGACAGCACCGCCGTCAGGCCCTCGCGCATGTCTTCCCCCGCAAGGGCGTGGGAATCCTTCTTGGAGGCATTCGCCTCCGCATAGCGGCCAACGATGCGTGTCAGGGCCTGGCGGAAACCCGCAAGATGCGATCCGCCGTCGCGCTGCGGAATATTGTTGGTGAAGCACAGCATCGTTTCATGGAAACTGTCATTCCATGTCAGGGCGAATTCGACCTTGATGCCATTATCATCATTCTGGAGGCTGCCGGTAATCGGTGGTTCCACAATCGGGGTCTTGCCATGGTCCAGCCATTCGACAAAGGCGCTCAGGCCGCCTTCATAATGAAACGCTTCCTCCCGCACCGGGGTATGGCGTTCGTCACGCAGGATGATGGCCAGCCCGGAATTGAGGAAGGCCAGTTCGCGCAGCCGGCGCTCCAGCACGGAAAACTGGAATTCCACAATGGCGAAGGTCTCGGCACTCGGCTTGAACGTGACCTGTGTGCCACGCGGTTCGTCACTGTCCCCCACCACGCTGAGCGGCGCATCGCGTTCGCCCGCGCGAAAGCGGATCATATGTTCCTGCCCGTTACGCCAGATCCGCACCTCCATCCATTCGGACAGGGCATTGACGACCGCGGCCCCCACGCCGTGCAGGCCCCCTGATACCTTGTAGGAATTCTGGTTGAACTTGCCGCCTGCATGCAGCTTCGTCAGGACAACTTCCGCCGCGCTGATCCCTTCCTCATGATGCATGTCGGTGGGAATGCCACGACCATTGTCTCGCACGGTGACGCTGCCGTCACCATTAAGCGTCACGATACAGGTGGTCGCATAACCGGCCTGCGCCTCGTCCACTGCATTGTCGATGATCTCGAACGCCATGTGGTGCAGGCCGGAACCGTCATCGGTGTCACCGATATACATGCCCGGACGCTTGCGCACCGCGTCCAGTCCCTTGAGAACCGATATGGAAGCCGCATCATAATCCGCACCTGTGACGGGAATTTCCTCCCCCTCGGCATCGTGTTTCTGATCGGGATTGGATGGGTCAGACATGCCGGACAGATGCTCCACAACAGGGTCACGCGTTGAGCATGTGTTATACATCGAACACGCCCCTGTAACCAAGCTTTCCCCTTCATAAATCGGGGGAATCAGGGATTCGGGAGCAGAGCGCCTTCACGGGGCATGACGAAGGCGGCCTGATCGCGCAAAGGCCCGAACTGCGCCGCGTCCGTACCGCTGAGCATTACCGTCGTATCCAGCCGCCCGATGGCGCGGAACAGCGCATTGCGCCGGACCTCGTCCAGATGCACCAGCGGTTCGTCAAGGAGGATCAGCGGCGCCTGCCCACGCGCCCGCGCGATCAGGCGGGCATGCGACAGCACGACACCAACCAGCATTGCCTTTTGCTGTCCCGTGCTTGACTGCGCCGCACCGCGTCGCGTGGCGCGGTCATGCATGTGCAGGTCGGTGCGATGCGCGCCAAGGAAGGCGCTGCCCCGCGCGCGGTCGCGCTGCCGGGAGGCCGCAAGCTGTTCGCGCAACCAGTCCTCCACCGCCAGGGCGGGCATGTGGCGCAGATGCTGCGCGATTTCGCTTTCCAGTGTCAGCACGGTTGCGGGAAACCCGTCACACAATGCGGCATCATCACCATTGAGCAGGGCCACCAGCCCTGCACGCGCCGCCGTGGCGGCAACGCCATGACGCGCCATCGCATCCTCCAGCGCGGACAGCCATGCGCCATCCCCCCCACCCGACAGCAAAAGCCGGTTGCGCTGCATCATTGCATGGTCATGGGCGGCCAGTTCGCGCGCATGCCCCGGCTCCATCGCCAGGACAAGGCGATCCAGGAAACGGCGACGCCCCGCCGCCCCTTCCTGAAACAGGCGATCCATCTGTGGTGTCAGCCAGACGGCGGACAGGAAATCGGAAACACGGGTGCGATTGCGCAATGCCTCCCCATCAAGGCGCACGACACGACGGTCGGGCCGCGCCGGATCAGACCCCACAGCAAGGTCGCGCATCCCGGCCTCAACCCCGTCGGGCACGTCAATGCGGGCCGCGATGCCCCAACGTGTGCCGCCATGACGCGGCAGGTCGGCCACACGCGCGCCACGCAACCCACGTCCAGGCAGCAGAAGGGAGACGGATTCAAGAAGGTTGGTCTTGCCACTGCCATTTTCGCCCACGATCACCGTGACCGGTGACGTGGGCGTCCATGACAGATGGCGGTAATTGCGGAAATCCGTCAGGACAAGCCGCGAAAGATGGGCCATACGCGCCCGGAAACCCGATGCGCGGTCAGACGCGCATCGGCATCAGCACATACAATGCCGAAGGACGGTCCACATCGCGCACGATGGTGGGGGCGGAACTGTCGGAAAACGCGAATTCGACGTTCTTTTCGATCTGGTCCGTAATATCGTTGAGATAACGCGCCTGAAAGCCGATTTCGATCGGGCTGGCGTCATACACGACATGGGTATCGTCAAGTTCTTCCGTCGCAGTGCCCTGATCCTGGCTGGCGGCGGACAGGGTCAGCAGATTCTGCGTCACCGCCAGCTTTACCGGGCGGGAACGTTCCTGGCTGATGGCGGCCACACGCGACACCGCGTCGGAAAATATCTTCTTGCCGACATGCAGGACCTTGTCATTGCCGGTGGGGATCACACGCTCATATTCAGGGAAAGTCCCATCAATCAGCTTTGACGTCAGGATCACGTTCCCCACGGTGAACTGGATACGTGTGTCGGACAGGGCAACGCCGATATGCTCCGGCCCTTCCTCAAGCAGCTTGCGCAGTTCATTCACGGTCTTGCGCGGGATGATGACGCCCGGCATGCCAGCCGCCCCGTCCGGCAGGTCGGTTTCCACGCGGGCAAGGCGATGGCCATCCGTCGCCACGGCGCGCAGCATCGGCCCCTGCGGGGTCTCTGCCACATGGAAATAGATGCCATTGAGGTAGTAGCGGGTCTCCTCCGTGGAGATGGCAAACCGGCTGCGGTCAATCAGCCCACGCAGCGCCTGCGACGCAATGGTGAAATCATGCGGCAGCGCACCGGCCATCATGGAGGGGAAATCATCCACGTCCAGCACATTCAGGCTGGTGCTGAACCGCCCCGCCCGCAGCGCAAGCGGCGCATCGCCGCCCGCCTGATCAAGTTCGACCACCGCCCCATCGGGCAGGCGGCGCACGATATCGCACAACACGGCCGCTGGCGCGGTTACGGCACCATCACGCAGGGTCTCCGCCGAGATCCCTTCCACCACCGCGATTTCCATGTCGGTGGCCGTCATGGTCATCAACCCGTCCGTGACGTTAATCAGGACGTTGGCAAGAATGGGGATGGTGTTACGCTTCTCAGCCACGCCCTGAATATGCAGCAGCGCCTTGAGCAGGGTCGCGCGATCAGCCTTCAGCTTCATGTGTAACAAATCCTCCTTGCCCGACGGCGCGGCCCGTTACAGGACGGCGTGATGGGGGCAATAAGTCTAGCAGCCTGACAGACATGCGAAAAGAGGGCGACAGGCGAAAAATCAGCTTTCGAGCATCCGGCGCAGAAGTTCGACATCCTCTGCAAAGGCGGGGTCCTGTTCCATCAGTTCCATCACCCGGCGCACGGCATAGATCACGGTGGTATGGTCACGATTGCCGAACTTGCGCCCGATTTCGGGCAGGGAACGCGATGTCAGCTGCTTTGACAGGAACATCGCCACCTGCCGGGGACGCGCAACAACGGTCGAACGCCGCGCCGAAGACATGTCCGTCAGCCGGATATTCCAGTGTTCGGCAACCTTGCGCTGTATTTCCTCGATCGTCACGCGACGGTTATTCGCCTTGAGGATGTCATGCAACACATCCTGCGTCGTCTCCAGCGTCACGGGACGACCGAACAGGTTGGCATGCGCAATCAGGCGGTTAAGCGCGCCCTCAAGCTCACGCACGTTGGATGTGATCTTATGCGCAAGGAATTCCAGCACCTTGGCGGGCACCTCAACCCCCGAGGCGGTGGCCTTCGCCTCCAGGATGGAGATACGCAGCTCGAACGTGGTGGCATGGATATCAGCCACCATTCCACAGCCAAGACGCGTGCGCAGGCGATCCTCCAGCCCCGACAGGTCAGAGGGCGACTTGTCCGCCGACACCACGATCTGCCGCCCGGCATCAACCAGCGCGTTGAAGGTGTGGAAAAATTCTTCCTGCGTATTGTCCTTGCCAATCAGGAACTGCAGGTCATCAATCATCAGGACATCGACTGAACGCAACTGCTCCTTGAATTCCATCGTCGATTGCGAACGGATGGCGGCGATGAAGCGGTACATGAACTTTTCAGCCGACATATACGCGACCGAGACACGCCCCTCCCGCACCAGTTCCGACCCGATCGCATGCATCAGGTGCGTCTTGCCCAGCCCGACACCACCATACAGGAACAGGGGGTTGAAGCCGGGGCTCGACGGGCGTTCGGCCACGCGACGGGCACAGGCATAGGCAAATTCATTGGGCTTGCCGACCACGAATGTATCGAACGTAAAACGCGGGTCAAGCGGGGCGGCGAGG
This sequence comes from Novacetimonas hansenii, assembly GCF_014843995.1. Lineage (NCBI taxonomy): Bacteria > Pseudomonadati > Pseudomonadota > Alphaproteobacteria > Acetobacterales > Acetobacteraceae > Novacetimonas > Novacetimonas hansenii. Next base: position 2,680,575 of record NZ_CP062147.1, read on the forward strand.
TCGCTGCGCACCTCGGCAGTGCGGGGCTCCTCCACCACCACGGCATCCATGACGGGCATCGCAGGCGGGGTTGCGGCGGAAGGGGCACCGGATTCCGCGGCGGAGGCATCGCCATCCGCTGCGGGCGACGGGCCACGGGCGACCTGCAGTTCCACGCGCCGGATGGCCGGGATTTCCGCATGCCACAACGCGCCAAGCCGATCGCCATACTGCCCCCGGACCCAGTCGCGCAGAAAGCGCGTGGGCAGGTACAGGGTGATTTCGTCCTCGTCCACGGGCCCGACACCCATCTGCCTCAGCCAGGTGTTGTATTCCACCTCCCCGACCTCGGCCTTGAGGCGGGCGCAGATACGCGACCAATGGATGTCGAGAATGCTCTTCTGGGCATTCGCTTCGGCAACCTCGTCATATCCTTCCAGTCCGCCCGTCATCTTCACTCCCGGCCATTCAGGGACATGACAGTCCGCGCCCGCGAAATGCCTGTTCAACATTAAACACAACACCCCAACGCCTGCGGACACGTTCGCGTTTTCCGCGCCATGAATGCACGAAAACCCATGCGCCGATACCTCGACGCCCCAGCAGCATACCGATGAGGATGATCAGAAGTTAGTGCAGGGAATCGGAGGAAGCAACGGGAATCTGGCCGAAGGACGTTCAAAACCGAATCCGCGACAAAAACAGCAACACAAAAGAAGTAATCCACAAATAAAAAGGACCACATCATGCCGAAATGGCACGATGCAGTCCTGATCATTACACGAAAAATACTTTCTTCGTGCGGGCCGTCATTGATCCATTTAATGGATCAGGCCGCAGCCAGCGCCTTGATACGCGCGGACAGGCGCGAAATACGACGGGCAACAGTGTTGGCGTGCATGACACCCTTGCCGACTGCGCGCTGCAGTTCGGGCTGCGCCGCGCGCAGGGCGACGGACGCGTCTTCCTTCTTGCCGGCTTCGATCGCGGTCTCCACCTTCTTGACGAAGGTGCGCACGCGGGAAATGCGGGCGGTGTTGCGCGCGTTACGGCGCTCGGTCTGACGAATGCGCTTACGCGCTGATGCAGTATTGGCCATCGTTCTCAGTTCAGCAAAAAATCAGGTTACGGCGGTCCGCCACCCGATAGTTGCGGACATCCAGATATCAGGATGGCGGTCTAGTCCACACCCTCCCCATCCGTCAAGACAAGTCTTGCGTCACCGTCGCGGTTTCCTGCCGCCGGGGGCAGAAAAATGACGATCGCCCGGCCTGTACAATACGTTGCACGCCCGCGCATTGCGGCAGGCCGGGACAGTCGGGACATCCCTGCCCCTCACGGCCATAGACACGCCACGCATGCTGAAAATATCCCAGTTCCCCATCGGGCTTCACATAATCACGCAGACTCGACCCGCCCGCGGCGATCGCCTCGGTCAGGACATCGCGGATACTGGCAACCAGGGCCGCGCACTGTGCCTCATCAAGGCTTGCCCCCGCGCGTTCGGGATGCACGCCCGCACGAAACAGTGCTTCGGACACATAGATATTGCCCAGCCCTGCGACAACACGCTGATCCAGCAGCAACGCCTTGATCGGGCTGCGCCGCCCGCGCGCCGCACGGGCCAGGCCCACGGCGTCGAACCCGTTACCCAGCGGTTCGGGCCCCATGCGCGCAAGCAGCGGGTGCGACATGGCCGTCCCGGGCGCCAGCAGGTCCACGATGCCGAACCGCCGGGGGTCCACCAACCCGCAGCGCGCGCCCTGCACCGTGACGATAACCAGATGTTCATGCCGCGCGGCGGGCACGGTCGTGTCATGGCCCAGCACAACACGCCCTGACATCCCAAGATGCATCAGCAGCACCTGACCATCATCAAGATGGACGAGGATATATTTCCCCCGTCGTTCGAACCGCGCGATCACCCGCCCGCGCAGCGAGTCGCCCAGTCCGGGCGGAAATGGCCAGCGCAGCCCCTCGCGCAGGGGAGTGGCAGTGGCAATCTGGTGACCTTCGAGATGCAATCGCATCCCGCGCATCACAGTTTCTACTTCAGGGAGTTCCGGCATGACTGATTATAAGGTTATATCTCCCGATCATGAGCGACAATAGCCACCACACCCAATCCGCCCCATCCCCGTCCGCTGGCGCAGCACCAGGCGGCGCGCCCTCTGGCACGACTGATTTCGGTTTCCGCGACGTCCCGGTCACGGAAAAGAAATCCATGGTCCGCGAGGTCTTTGACAGTGTCGCGGGCAAATATGACATCATGAATGATGTCATGTCCCTGGGCATCCATCGGGCATGGAAAAAGATTTTCGTCACCGAACTTGGCCCACACCCGGACCTGCGCCTGCTCGACCTGGCGGGGGGAACGGGCGACATCTCGTTCGGCTGGCTGCGTGGGGGCGGGGGCCCTGCGATCCTGTCGGACATCAATGTCAGCATGCTGGCGGTCGGGCGCGACCGCGCCCTGTCGCGCGGCCTCGTCTCCGGCCTGAATTTCGTCGCCGTCGATGCCGAGGCCATTCCCATCGCGGACTGTTCCGTCGATCGTGTCTCCATCGCGTTCGGGCTGCGCAACTGCACGGATAAATTGCAGGTCCTGCGTGAGGCGCGGCGCGTGCTGCGGCCCGGCGGGCGGTTCCTGTGCCTCGAATTCTCACGCGTGCAGGTCGCGGCGCTGGCCCCGGTCTATGACGCATGGTCATTCCAGGTCCTGCCGCGCATGGGGGCGGCCATCGCGGGCGACCGCGAAAGTTACCAGTACCTTGCCGAAAGCATCCGCATGTTCCCCGATCAGGAGACACTTGCCGACATGATGCGCGAGGCCGGGATGGAACGCGTTTCCTACCAGAACCTGTCGGGTGGGATCGCGGCGATCCATTCGGGCTGGCGCATCTGAAGGGGACGGCCCGATGAAAGACGCGCGCCCGTCCGTCCTGCTGATTGTGTGCGGCGGGATCGCCGCGTTCAAGGCGCTGGAACTGGTCCGCCGCCTGACGGAACGGGGCGTGCGGGTGCGTACCATCCTGACACGTGCGGGCGCACGTTTCGTCACCCCCCTCAGCCTGCAGGCCCTGACGGGGGAGCGCGTGTCCGAAGAGCTGTTTTCCCTGACGGACGAACACGAAATGGGGCATATCGCCCTGTCACGGGGCAGCGACCTGATTGTCGTATGCCCTGCCACGGCCGACATGCTGGCGCGCATGGCCGCCGGCCTTGCCGATGACCTGGCAGGCGCGGTGCTGTTGGCGACAGACACACCCGTCATGGCCGTGCCCGCGATGAATGTCCGCATGTGGCTGCACCCCGCCACCCGCGCGAATGTCGCGACACTGGCCGCACGCGGCGTCACATTCGTCGGCCCGGAAGATGGCATGATGGCCTGTAACGAAACCGGACCGGGCCGGATGAGCGAACCGGCCATGATCGCCGACGCCATCATGGATGCCCTGCGCCCCGTCCAGCCCCCCGTCCACTTCCCCGTCCCGCGCCCTGCCCTGCGGCCGCTGCATGGCCTGCGCGCGCTGGTCACGGCAGGCCCGACCCACGAACCGATCGACCCGGTGCGCTACCTCGCCAACCGTTCATCCGGGCGGCAGGGATATGCGATTGCCGACGCACTGGCGCAGGCGGGGGCGGCGGTCACGCTGATCAGCGGGCCGACCATCCTGCCGCCCCCGCCGGGTGTTACGCTGCACCGGGTGGAAACGGCGGTGCAGATGCTGGCCGCCTGCGATGCCGCCATGCCGTGCGATATCGCTGTCTGCACCGCCGCCGTGGCCGACTGGCGCATCGCCACCCCCGTCACCAGCAAGATCAAGAAGACCCCTAGCGCGCCGCCGCCCTCGCTGGCGCTGGTACCCAATCCTGATATCCTGGCCCACATGTCGCGCCCCGGCCCGGCGCGTCCGCGCCTGGTGGTGGGCTTCGCCGCGGAAACCGACGACGTGCGCGACAATGCCGTAGCCAAGCGCAAGCGTAAGGGATGTGACTGGATCATTGCCAATGATGTCCGCGCGCAAACCGGCATCATGGGGGGTAATGAAAACGAGGTGACGTTGATCACCGCCACAGGTTCTGAACACTGGCCCCGGATGTCAAAGGACGCGGTGGCGTGCGGTCTTGTGCGCAGGATCACGGCGGCATTCGACATCGCACCCGACAGTCCCGGCACCGATACACCCGACCTTCCCCCTGATGGAGTCCCTGCATGAGCCCCCCCACCCTGCCCGTTCGTATCCGCCGCCTTGCGCATGCCGTGGGGCTGCCTCTACCTGCCTATGCGACACAGGGGGCGGCGGGGATGGACCTCGTGGCGGCCGTCAGCGCCCCCGTGACGATCTGGGCCGGGGGACGCGCCCTGGTGCCCACGGGCCTGTGCATTGCGCTGCCGGCGGGATACGAACTCCAGATCCGCCCGCGTTCGGGGCTTGCGCTTAAACACGGCATCACATTGCCCAATTCCCCCGGCACGATTGACGAGGATTATCGTGGCGAGATCGGCATCATCATGCTCAATACCGGCGAAGAACCTTTTGTGGTCGAACGTGGCATGCGCATCGCACAGGCCGTGCTGGCCCCGGTCGTGCGCGGCATGTGGGAAGAGTGCGAGACACTGGACGATACCGCGCGCGGTGCGGGTGGCTTTGGCAGCACGGGCACGGATACGGGCGTGACGGCGGGCGCGATACCGGGGACGACAGGGTGAACGAACCGCCCCTTCCCACCCACGGCCTGAGGGTCCGGCCCAACCTGTTCGACCTGGTCGGGCTTGTTATCCTGATGGGTTTCGCCGTGGCGCTGGCCACGGTGGGGCGGCACATGCTGGTGCCGCTGTCGCCCGCCACGGCGCAGGCCATCCACCTCGATCCGTCATGGCTGCCGGGCTATGCCCTGCGCACGACATTTCGGATGTTCGCCGCCCTGCTGGCGTCGGTGGTCTTTACCTTTACCTATGCCGTATGGGCGGCGAAAAGCCGTCGCGCGGGACAGATCCTTGTCCCGGTGCTCGATATCCTGCAATCCGTGCCGATCCTTGGGTTCCTGACCTTTACCGTGGTCTTTTTCCTTGGGCTTTTTCCCGGCCGGATGATGGGGGCCGAACTGGCCGCGATCTTTACGATCTTCACCAGTCAGGCATGGAACATGGCCTTCAGCATGTACCAGTCGCTGCGCACCGTGCCTGCCGACCTTGAAGAAGCCGCCCGCGGCTTCGGGTTGACGGCGTGGCAGCGCTTCTGGCGGCTGGAGGTTCCGTTCGCCATTCCCTCGCTGGTGTGGAACGCCATGATTTCCATGTCCGGCGGGTGGTTCATGGTCGTCTATTCCGAGACAATCACCGTGGGCAATACCGACATCGCCCTGCCAGGCATCGGGTCGTATGTCGGCACCGCCATCGCGCATCGCGACCTGCTGGCGATCCTGTATGCCATCGTAACCATGCTGGCGGTCATCCTTGCCTATGACCAGTTGCTTTTCCGCCCACTTGTCGCGTGGTCAGCACGCTTCAGCATCGAGGACACGCAGGGCGAGGCCGCACCCGACCCGTGGGTGCTGGCGCTGCTGCGCCGGACGTCCCTGCTGCGCCGCGCCAGCGACGCACTGGGACGGGCGCTGACCTTCATCGGCTGGTTACGCATCGGGCGCGCGCCCTCCGACGTTACGCCATCACATATGTCGGGCCGTATGCTCGATATCGCATGGTGGGCGTGCCTTGGCGGCTGCACCCTTGTCCTTGGGGGAAAAGTACTGACCTATGCCGCCGGGCATTTCACCGCATCACAGGTGTTCCAGGTCATGGGGCTGGGTGGCCTTACGTTGCTGCGTGTGCTGGTGACGCTGCTGGTGGCGTCGCTGATATGGGTGCCGGTGGGCATCTGGCTGGGCCTTGACGCCCGCCGGGCGCGCCGGGCGCAGTTCGTGGCGCAGTTCATGGCCGCCTTTCCCGCCAACCTGTTCTTTCCGCTGTTTGTGCTGTTCATCGTGCGCTTCCACCTCAACAGCAATATCTGGCTGACACCGCTGATGCTGCTGGGCACGCAGTGGTACATCCTGTTCAACATCGTGGCCGGGGCATCGTCCTATCCCACAGACCTGCTGGAGGCCGCGCGCAATTTCCAGGTACGCGGCACGTTATGGTGGATGCGCGTCATGTTGCCCGGTATCGTGCCGTTTTTCATCACCGGGGCGATCACCGCATCGGGCGGGGCATGGAATGCCGCCATCGCCACGGAAATGGCAAGCTGGGGCTCCACCACTTTGCGCGCGCAGGGCCTTGGCGCCTATATCGCGCAGGCGACGATCGACGGCGCGACCGACCGCGTGGGATTGGGAATGGTGGTCATGTCCCTGTTCGTCCTGCTGTTCAACCGTGCGGTGTGGCGTCCGCTGGCCAATTACGCCGCGCGCCACTTCACCTTCAACTGAAAGCACCAGATGCCTTCCGCACCACCCTCCCCGCATGTCCCTCCCGAAAGTGAGACCCTGGTCCGGGTCGTCGACTGCAAGCAGGCCTATCACAAGGAAAGCGCCACCGACCTGGTCGTGCTGGACAATGTGAACCTGACCCTGCATTCGGGGGAGATCGTGGGGCTGCTGGGTCGTTCGGGATCAGGCAAATCGACACTTTTACGCATTATCGCCGGATTGCTGACACCGACATCGGGCGAGGTGGTCTGGAAAGGCAAAAAGCTGACCGGCCCCGCCGCCGGCATCGCCATGGTGTTTCAGTCATTCGCACTGTTCCCATGGCTGACGGTACAGAAGAATGTCGAACTGGGGCTGGAGGCAAAGGGCGTTCCCGCAGCCGAACGCGCCGACCTGGCCGAACGTGCGATCGACCTGATCGGTCTGGGCGGTTACGAAAATGCCTATCCCAAGGAACTGTCTGGCGGTATGCGCCAGCGCGTGGGATTGGCACGTGCGCTGGTGGTGCATCCCGACCTGCTGCTGATGGATGAGGCCTTTTCCGCGCTTGACGTGCTGACTGCGGAAAACCTGCGCACCGACCTTGTGGAGCTATGGTCCGAACACAAGCTGCCGATCAAGTCGATCCTGCTGGTGACACACAATATCGAAGAAGCGGTCCTGATGTGCGACCGCATCCTGATCTTCTCCTCCAACCCCGGGCGGGTGGCGCATGAACTCAGCGTCCCGTTCGATCACCCCCGCAATCGCGAGGATGCGGCCTTCCGGCAGTTCGTGGACCGGATCTATGCCCTGATGACCCGCCGTGCGCCAGTCGTTTCCGAAGCAGACCTGACCGAAGCGGGAATGGCCAATACCCCCCCGCCGATCGAAGCCATCGCCCTGCCCCGCCTTGCGATCAACACCATGGTCGGCATGATGGAAACGCTGGCGGCAGACCCGCTTGACGGGCGTGCCGACCTGCCGCTGCTTGCCAGCCGGCTGCAACTGGAACTCGACGACCTGTTCCCGCTTGGCGAGTCACTCCAGCTTCTGGGCTTTGCCGAACTGGAGGATGGGGACATCCTGTTGACGCCACAGGGCATGCGCTTTGTCCAGAGCGAGCATGACGAGCGCAAGCAGATCCTGTCGCACAGCCTGCTGCGTAACATTCCGATGGTGCGTTCCATCCGATCGGTCCTGGATGAACGCCCCAACCACCGCGCCAGCGCCGAACGTTTCCGCGATGAGCTGGAAGACGGCATGTCCCCCGATTATGCCAAGCAGACGCTACAGACCCTGATCGGGTGGGCACGATACGCCGAACTGTTTGATTTTGATGAGGAAGCGGACCAGCTTTTCCTTGACGACCGCGACCGTGGCAATGGCGCGGCCTGATCCGGGAGCAGGGAGCAGGGAGCCTGCCTTAAAAACCCTCAAGAACTGCGGCTTTATTGAACGCTGTTTGGCAAAAATAACGGACAGGAATCCATAAAGTTTGTGATGCCAGATTTTCCCAGAAAGGCAGTTTCCTTCAAGGCTTTTATGATTCAAGCGGGTTTCTGGTCCCGTTTTTCCAAGTAGCCAAAAAAACAAATCCAGGAATATTTTCTGCTGCGCAGACCTGTCACAGGCAAGCAGATTCAGGCATCCCTTGTGTAACAAGGAAAGCAGGGTATCGACACATTTGGGAATTGGGAAAAGGATCAGCCCCGCTGTGACGGGGTCATGTCCTCATCTTGATATTTTCACGATAACCATATGCTTTTCAGGGCACATGGAGGTCCTGTGGGACGCCGCCGGATCCGTCCTGGATGCTTTTACTCCTGATGAATGCGCCAACTTCTTTACAGCCGCTGGATATGAGCCGGAATAAAGTGGACATGCTCTAGTTCAGCAGAAAGCCGCTGTTTCATCGGTTTTTGCAAGAATCTTCACCCATTCAGATGATCCCATCTGAATGGGGTCTGCTCTGGCAGACCCGCAGAGCGTTATGTTTCCGGCCGGGTCACCCGGCGTAGAGATACTCACTTGCGATCATGCCGTTTCGGTTGGCACGCTGGGAGGTAGACACCCGCCGAATCTTCGAAATGATCCGGATCCGCCGTAAGAGGCATGGATACAACATCGTCGCTTCGATGGTCAGTATAGACGAACGTCAAATAGTAAAACTGAGCCTCGATCCGAGGATCGCCATCGAACATTTTGTTCCATTCCAGCAGGTCGCGCCGCAACGGCGATCCGACATCGCCGCTGCGGGTCCAGACCGCTGACACACAGGTCGAAACACGTTCGACGCGCACGATCAGGCGCCCATTAAAAAACGCTTTTCCATCGAGTTCTTCGTTGAACATCGTATTGAGATTGTAGGTCAGTTCCTCCAAAGACTCCGGCTTGGTACCCGCGAGGGCAACCCCGCCGATACAAACGACGCAAATCAGGCTCAGGATAACGCGGATTATCAATATCGTCCTCTCAGCAGAAGCATGGCCTCATCGTGTCGTCTCCGGACCAGACCGCGCAAGACCTTGCCTTTCGAGCGTACCTGCTCCTCAATTATCCTGACAGCCTTGAGCTTGTCGCCGCTGTTGATAGCAGCACGGACACCCGGCCAACCTCTTCCTGGATTATAGACGAACGACACGAGGGCATTGAACTCATTTTGTGTCAGGTAGACATGGATGCCCCGACGAACGATCGCCTCATAGCTCGGTAGATTGACCTGTAAAAGGCGTCTCTGCTGAAGGTCTGACAGATCGACGAGATTTCTGTTATCCTGGGCGAAGCGCCTGGCCGCTTCGCCACGCAGACCGCTCCCCGCCGCCACACGCGACGCCAGACTAGAGTTGATGCCGATAGCCCGCAATTTCTGCTCAATCTCAGCCCGGGAACGATCGCGCATGTCATAGCCAGGCCCGAGCGTTACCCCCGACGCCCCGCCCGGCCAGTGCAAACGATTGCTGACGCCCCTTTGCTCCTCATGACGTTCAATAAAACCGCGTCCTTGAAGCGACATCTTAATTGCGCTGGGAGCCCGTGGTGTTTCTGACGGCGACGGAGTGTGGGACGGATTATAAGGACGATTCGATCCAGACATACTTCCTCATTTCCTGTGGCTTGATGCCACAGATAACCGCGCTTCGCGATGCCTCGCTGCCGGACACCGAGATCAAAGCTCGCTGGGCTTTGCGTGATAATCGCGATTGGCAGTTAGCACCCCAACGGAAAAAACTGGCCGAAAACCCAAACTGGCAGGCCGCTGTCACTGAATGTCTCTACCGGCCATTCGATCTCCGGTTTTGCCATCTTGGGTAAATGAAAATCGCCGATAGTCGCTGCCGGACGCGCTGCGCAGTGTCCCGTGACCCTATCCTGCCGATTCCTTACTATAACCTCCAGCACCATGGGCGGGCTGATGTCGGTCACGGGGATATTGCCCAGTTTCGGCCAGATGAACCGCTGGAGCGTATATTCAACATTTTGCGAATGAACCTCGCTCCAGACCGGTTTTTTGATTTTCAACCATGCCTCTCCAACCGATCGGAGATGGTTTTTGGTACAGGCGGCCTCGGCGCGACGCTGCTTTTTTGTCAGTGACGGATCCCGTCCTGCGCGTAATTCCTCCTTCGCGCTATCCCGCGCCTTGCGGGCACCGGATAGCGAAACCTCGGGATATGCGCCGATCGAAAGCAGTTTCTCTTTGCCGCCAAAGCGATATTTCAGTCGCTACAGGCGTGAGCCATTTGGCTTGACCAGAACATGCAAACCACCCGAGCCGGGTATCTTGTACGGCTTTTCCTGGGGCTTGGCACGCCTGACGGCAGCGTCCGTCAGCATTGATACCCCCGCCCTTTTGACGATACCCCCACGGATACCCCCATAAGCTGCATCATTCAGTGACTCCCCATGTCATCGCATGTCCAAAGTTATGCGATAAAAACGGCTGTTTTTCGGGGAATATGTCAACAACGGTCCTTCCCTGTCATGGAAGGATTGGAGGTCCGGGCGGGAATCGAACCCACATTCACGGATTTGCAGTCCGCTGCATCACCACTCTGCCACCGGACCTTACCGGGACAAGGGCTATATCTCCTTTATCGCGTCGCAGGTCAAGCCGTTGTGTGCGGGCCACCTGCTAGGCAGACATGAAAAGCGGGAATAGAACAGGATATGCGGGAAATAAAAATTACGCACCCGTCGCGATTGCACGGATCGCCGTCCCTGCCTGCAGGGAGCCGATGGAAGGGAAGGCCATGAACCAGCACGTTATCGAACATCCCCCCCTTGATTACGAGGCCGCACGCCAGCGCATGGTCGATGCGCAGATCCGGCCCGCGCAGGTGAACGACCCACGCGTCATCGCCGCCATGCGCCGCGTGCCGCGCGAACTTGCCGCCCCCGAATCCCTGCGGGAATTCGCATATGCGGACCAGTCGCTGCCGCTGCCGGATGGACGGGCCCTGACGGAGCCACGCGTGATCGCACGCATGTTACAGACCGCCGCCCCGCGTGAAGGCGAACGTGTGCTGGTGGTGGCTGCGGGGACGGGCTACCTCGTCGCGCTGACCTGCACAATGCAGGAGGGACTGCGGATCGATGCGGTAGAATCCGATAAGACCCTTGCTGCCATCGGCCAATCCCTGTGCCGGACGTTCGCACCTGATGTGTCATGGCATATCGGCCCCCTGTCGGCCGGGCTGGCGGGTGATGCACCATATGACCTCATCCTGATCGACGGTGCGGTCCGCGCCATCCCTCAGGTCATCGTTGCGCAATGCGCACCCGATGGACGGATCGTCGCCCCTGTCTGGCCCGAAGGCGGGGTGGCATCGGTATGCATCGTGACCCCCACAAAGGATGGCAGCGCAACATCCACGATATTCGACGCGAATGTGCCGCTGTTGCCGGAACTGGCCCCTGCCCCCGCATTTTCGTTCGAGGCCTATGCCTGAATACAATGCTGCACCCGATATCGCACCCATTGCCGGAGGTGGTTAACCTGACTGCAATATCCTGAAGATAGTGTCTGCCACGCAGGCAGGCACGCCTGCGTCATGGGCCGGACGCTGGGGATATTACATGAAGGGATACTGGGTCGCGGGAATCGGGTTTGCCGCCAGCCTGCATGCGGGCACCGCACTGGCACGCAGGCCCATCCCCCCGCCATCATCGGCGCCTGTCGCGGTTCCCCACACCCTTCAGGAGGCACTGGCCAGCGCGTATCTGAGCAATCCAGTCCTGCGCAGGGAACGCGCCACCCTGCGCGCGACGGATGAGCAGGTTCCCGCCGCCCTGGGCGGATGGCGACCGACGATTACCGGCACCGCCAACATGAGCTATTACAGCGGCAACATGATGATGGCGCCCGAAAGCGGCGGAAACGGTTATAGCCGCCGTTATGACCTGCCCGGCTATGGCGCAGGGGTGAATATCAGCGAACCCATCTATACCGGCGGACGCACCACGGCCTCCACCCACCGGGCCGTACATGACGTGATGGCTGAACGCGCACGCCTGATCCTGACCGAACAGCAGGTCTTTACAGATGTCGTCAACGCCTATGTCGGCGTGATCGAGGATCAGCAGATCCTTGAAATCGATATAAATAACGAAAAAGTGTATCAAGAACAGCTCCACACCACAGAGCTACGCGCCCGTGGGGGCGAAATCACACATACCGATGTGGCGCAGGCGCTTGCCGCGCTGTCCGCCGCACGGGCCACACGCCAGCAGGCCGAAGGCACGCTGGAGGCGGCACGCGCAACCTACCAGCAGGTGGTGGGGGCCGAGGCCCCGGACGACCTGCAACCGCCACAGCCACTTGTCCTGCCGGTACAGTCGGAACAGGATGCGACCACACGCGCGGTGGAAAACAACCCAAACGTCATTGCCGCCCTGTTTGACGAAGCCGCGCGCAAGGACGCGGTGGGCGTTGCCTTCGCGGCCCTCCTCCCCTCCATCAGTGCGCAGGCCAGCTACGCCCACGACATCAATCAGGAGGAAGGACGCTCCAACTACGATAACAAAATGGCGCTCATTTCCGCCTCGGTCCCGATTTATCAGGGGGGGAGCGAATATGCGGCCGTGCGCGCCGCAAAGCAGCAGGTCATTCAGGCCCACCGCGCGGTGGAAGTCCAGCGCCGCAGCGCCATACAGCTTGCACAGGCAAGCTGGCAGCGCATCCTTGCAAACCGCGCGGCCATCACCAGCAACCGCGAGGCGATTTCCGCCAATGTCTCCGCCCTTGCCGGGGTGGAGCGGCAGGCCATTGTGGGCACTGGCACGACGCTTGCGGTCCTGCAGCAGCAGGAAACCCTGTTGCAGGCACAGGTCGCCCTTGTCATGAGTCTCGGCAGCCTCGTGCAGGCCTCCTATCAGGAGGTCGCGGCGATCGGGCGGCTGACGGCGCGCGACCTGAACCTGGATGTGCCGCTCTATAACGAAAAAGCATATTACAAGGCCGTACATGACCGGCTGTGGGGCATCAGCGATTATGCTGTCAAGGAACCGGGACGCTGAATGGCGGGATGCCCTTGTTGAAAGAAGACTCTGCATCAACAGCTTCTGACAACCTGCACTCCCATATCAAGACGCCCTGCCGTGAAATCCTGCTTCCCAAAGAGTAAGAACAGGCTGATGGGTGTCCGGGCCAGCGCTGGGGGCAGGTTAAAAGCCCGGGCAAGCAATCCATCGGGACAATGAAATCTTCTGGCAACGATTTTTTAAAAATCATTCGAAAATATTATATTTTCCAAGAGATTGTTTGAAAACAAGTCATTAATAAAAAACAAGAACAGTTTCTGGGTGCCGCCTTTCGATCGAAAAAGGCGGCGTCTTCTGAAGCTTTTTAGAAAAAGCTTCACCAAAAACCTTTATAATTTCAGTGTATTATCGATCCTGACTTTCAAACAGTCTCTAAAAAATCAACATCCCAGATTTTTGCAGTTCCTTATCAATCGCGCTGTTTCCAAGCCTCCCCTCACCCCCACGCCACAGTGCAATCGAGCCATATGACAGCAGGTTTCTGGCACGTCGCGTCATCATACCTTGATCGCCCCTTGATCACCGGGACATCTTGCGCCGTTTCTTTCGTGGCGGATTGGGGTATATCTGCGTGCGGCGGACATGTCGTGCGCCCTGCGTCTGATTTAGGTGGATCTGGTTTTTAGCAATGCTCGATAAGTCTTTCTCCCCCGGCGAGACAGAAACCTCCCTTTACGCATTATGGGAGGGATGCGGAGCATTCGCCGCCGATCCAGACAGTCCGCACCGCCCCTATACCATCATGATCCCCCCCCCCAACGTCACGGGCACGCTGCATGTCGGGCATGCCCTGACGATGACGTTGCAAGATACGCTGATCCGCTGGCGCCGCATGCAGGGACGCGACGTATTGTGGCAGCCCGGCACCGACCATGCAGGCATCGCGACCCAACTTGTGGTTGAACGCATGCTGCAAAAGGAAGGCACGTCGCGGCAGGAACTGGGGCGTGAGGCTTTCGAAAAACGCGTGTGGGACTGGAAAGCGCAGTCTGGCGGCGGCATCACCACGCAGTTGCGTCGCCTTGGCTCCTCCCTTGACTGGCCGCGTGAGCGTTTCACGATGGATGAGGGGCTGTCGAAGGCCGTGCGCGAAGTGTTCGTAACCCTGTACCGCGAGGGGCTGATCTATCGCGACCGGCGCCTTGTCAACTGGGACCCGGCATTCCGGTCCGCCATTTCCGACCTTGAGGTCGATAACAAGGAAATGCGCGGCAGCCTGTGGTACATCCGCTATCCTGTGGAGGGGCAGCCCGGCCGCACCATCACGGTGGCAACCACCCGGCCCGAAACCATGCTGGGCGACATGGCGGTGGCGGTCCATCCGGATGATGCCCGCTATGCCGACCTTGTGGGGCAATCGGTAATCCTGCCGCTGACGGGACGGCGCATCCGTATCGTGGCGGATGAGCATTCCGACCCCGAAAAGGGCAGCGGCGCAGTGAAGATCACGCCTGCGCATGATTTCAACGATTTCGAGGTCGGACGTCGCCATAACCTCGACATGCCCAGCGTGCTGGACGCGGACGCGCGCATCACGCTGGAGGAAATCAGCGACGAACTGCGCGCCGAAGCGGGCATCGCCGATCCGGCCTTTGTCCGCACGTTGCAGGGCATGCCGCGCGACGAGGCACGCAAGGCCATCGTCGCCGAGCTTGAACGGCTGGAATGGCTGGAGAAGATCGAGCCACACACAAACCAGGTTCCCCATGCCGAACGCAGTGGCGCAGTGGTTGAACCCCGGCTGACGACGCAATGGTACTGCGATGCAGCCACCCTTGCCGCCCCCGCGATCGAGGCGGTGGAGACAGGGCGTGTCGAATTCGTGCCGCGGCAGTGGGAAAACACCTTCTTTGCATGGATGCGCGACATCCAGCCCTGGTGCATCAGCCGCCAGTTGTGGTGGGGCCATCGCATCCCGGCATGGTATGGCCCGGATGGACACGTGTTCGTCGCCCATGACGAGGCCGATGCCACAACCCAGGCCCGCGCGCATTATGGCCGTGATGAGGTCCTGACACGCGATGACGACGTGCTTGACACGTGGTTCTCCTCTGCGCTGTGGCCGTTCTCCACCCTTGGATGGCCGGACCAGACACCCGAACTGGCGCGTTATTACCCGACGGACGTACTGGTCACGGGATTTGACATCATCTTCTTCTGGGTTGCCCGGATGATGATGATGGGCCTGCATTTCATGAAGGACGTGCCGTTCCGCAAGGTGTTCATCCACGGGCTGGTCCGTGATGAACGCGGGCAAAAGATGTCAAAAAGCAAGGGGAACGGCATCGACCCGCTGGAGATGATCGACACCTATGGCGCGGATGCCATGCGCTTTACGATCTGTGCCCTGACGGGTCTGGGCCGTGATGTGAAGCTGGGCCGCAAGAAGGTGGAGGAATACCGTTCCTTTACCACCAAGCTGTGGAACGCCGCACGTTTTTGCGAAATGAACCGCGTCGCCCCGGTGGCCGGTTTCAATCCCGCCACCGTTACCTCACCACTGGGCCGCTGGCTGCTGGCAGAGGCAGGGCGCGCGATCACGGATGCCACGGCGGCGTTGGAATCCTTCCGTTTCGATGAATATGCCGGCGTATGCTACCGCTTTGTCTGGAACTGTTTTTGCGACTGGTTCCTTGAATTCGCCAAACCTGTCTTCAACACGGAAGGCGACACGGCAGAGGCGACAGAAACCCGTGCCGTCACCGCGCATGTGCTGGGCCTGATCCTGCGCCTGCTGCAACCGGTCATGCCGTTCATCACCGATGAACTCTGGCACCGCTTTGGCTATGGCGCACAAGGCAGCCTGATGCAGGCCGCGTGGCCAAAGCCCGATACCGTGACCGATGCGGCGCAGGCCGGGGCGGAAATGGAATGGCTGGTCCGTTTCATTACCGAAATCCGTACCGTGCGCGCGGAAATGAACGTGCCGCCGTCACGCCTTGCCCCCGTATTGCTGCGCGATGCCTCGGCACAAACAGTGGCGCGCGCTGAAAAATGGTCCGAGGCGATCGGCCGTATGGCCCGCGTGTCCGAAGTCCTGCCGTTGGAAGGCGACATGCCGCAGGGTGCGGCGCAATTGGTGGTGGATGAAGCCACACTGATCCTGCCTCTTGCGGGGATTATCGACCTGTCGCAGGAACGCCAGCGCCTGGAAAAGGAATGCGGCAAGGTCGATGGGGAAATCACCAAAGTCGAACGCAAGCTTGGCAATGCGGACTTTGTCGCCCGCGCCAAGCCCGAAGTGGTGGAAGAAAACCGCGAACGCCTGGCTGCATTCCGTGCGGAACGCGTGCGCCTTGATGCCGCACTGGCGCGCATTTCCTGATCGTGCCGTCGCAGGGCATCCTGCGGCGTCCCCAACCTTTCACGGACGGTTCGAAAACGGCCGTTCGATGAAAATCAGGTGTTTATGGTGGGACTCTTTTGAGGAACAAGGCGTCCTTTGACGCTTTTTGAAAAACGCTTCACCAGACATCTTTATTGTTTTCAAGGCAAGGCAGGAAGCCCCCCATGACACAGCACAAGACAGAGACAGCCGTTCTGGCCGGTGGATGCTTCTGGTGTATCGAAGCCCCCTTGCGTGAAATACGCGGTGTGCTTTCTATCGAACCGGGCTATGCCGGTGGCGATATGCCCGACCCGACTTATGAAGCGGTCTGTACCGGCAGAACAGGACATGCGGAGGTCGTGCGGATCGAATTCGATCCTGCCATCCTGTCCTATCGCGACCTGCTGGGCATGTTTTTTGTCCTGCACAATCCCACGACCCTGAACCGGCAGGGAAACGATGTCGGCACGCAGTACCGCTCCGCCATTTTTACCCTGTCCACTGAACAGGCACAGATCGCCCATCAGGTGTGTGCGGAACTGACGGCGCAAAAGCTGTGGCCCGATCCCATCGTAACGCAGATTGTTCCGCTGGAGCATTTCTATCCTGCTGAAACCTATCACCAGGACTATTTCGCCAAAAATCCCGGCAACCCTTACTGCAGTGCAGTCATCCCGCCCAAGATCGCGAAAATCCGCAAGCTGTTCCGCGACCGGCTGGTACATACCTGAAGATCATGCCACCTGAGCGCCGCAATCTGGCGACAGGTGGCATTGGCCGTGCATCAGGGCTTGGGATCAAAGCCATCCATCAGCCCGTCAAAAAATGACCTCAGCCCCAGCCGTGGGGACTGCGCCTGTTCCACCGCGACACCGTTGACGCCATCTTCGGGATATTTCGGCAAGGTGGGGATAGCCGTGCTGAGTTCACGCCACAATCCCGCAAGTTTCTGGTGCTCAGCCTCATGCGAGGCTGCAAGCTCCTGCACCAGCTTCATGCAGGCGACTGCCTGCGGGTCCTGGTTCTTTGCGCCCTCTTTCAACAAGGCCGCAATTTCCAGCACACCACTGGAACTCTGGTCCATCTGCGCGGACAGCGCGGCATAGGCATCAAGGATTGGCTTGAGGTTCATCGGGTCTTCTCCATCGGCTTGTCCTGACACTTCTATCGTTTCCGTACCAACTGCGCACCTGATGAAGAAGGGTTGGCACCCGTCCGCGCCGCAGCCCCCACCAGAACAGGCATGTTCACAGACACCCATCCCTACAATAAATTATATCAGGTGCGATAATAACAAAGCCCATATGATGATATAGCAGGAACGATCAGGAGAAATCCTGACGACAGGAAAGGTTTTTGGGTGCTACCTTTCGATCGAAAAAGCAGCGTCTTCTGAAGCTTTTTAGAAAAAGCTTCACCAAAAAACCTTTATAATTTCAGTTTGTTATCGAGTCTGACTTTTCAAACAGTCTCTAACAAAAAGTGGTTTTCCAATCTCTCCCGGTTTCAGGAAAACTCTTGTTTTTTGCACTGTTTTCAGACTGCACCATCCCCAAACCTGCCATAAAAAAGGGCGGCAGGATGATCCCCACCGCCCGTTCCTGACGCATCTGACGTCGGATGGTAAAGAGAGCTGTCTTCAGGCCGTAGTATCGCGATAGGCTTCGGCAAACGCGGCTGCCGCGCCAAGCAGTCCAGGCTGGGGATAAGTAATCAGCTTGACCGGCATCGCAGCCATCAGGCTTTCGAAGCGTCCCTTGGCCACAAACCGCTCTGCAAAGCCCGAAGCGCCGAGATGCTTGGCCAGACGTAGGCCCAGGCCACCGGCGATGACGACACTGCCGCCGCCCTGCGCCAGCGCCAGGTCGCCCGCAACCGTGCCCAGCGACAGGCAGAACCGCTCCAGCGCGGCCCCCGCGACATGATCGCTGCCATCAAGCGCCATGGTCCACAATGTCTTGTCATCACGTGTGCGCACCGGCAGGTTGCCGATTTCCGCAATCGCCTCATACAGGTTGGCAAGACCCGGCCCCGACACCACGCGTTCGACCGACACCCGCCGATAACGCAGACGCAGAAGTTGAAGGATACGGTCCTCGAACTGATCAAGCGGGGAGAAATCTATATGCCCCCCCTCGGTCTCGCACACGAAATAGCCACCCTTGCGCCGCACGACATAGGCCGAACCCAGCCCGGTGCCTGGCCCCACGATCGTGATGATCCCCTCCTTGGGCAGGGGGATATCCGGGCCGCAGACATGTTGCAGGCTTTCTTCGCCAACCTGTGCCACGGCATGCGCGACGGCACCGAAATCATTGACCAGCACATGTTCGTCAATACTGAGCTTGGCCCCAAGCTGCGCGGGCTGGATGACCCATGGGTTATTCGTCAGCTTCAGGATATCGCCCTTGATGGGACAGGCCACGGCAATGCCCGCCGCACGTGGCAGGGGACGTCCCACCACACGACCGAACGCCTCCCACGCCAGTTGCAGGCTGGCATGTTCGGCACATTTCAGGGTCGTCGCCTCGCCAAGGCTGACGACACGGCCGCCTTCCACGTGGGCCAGCGCGAAACGCGCATGGGTTCCCCCGATATCGACGGCTACGATTTCTTTCATGTGGGATCACTCTCCGCAGTCAGCAGGCAATCTTATTTCGGGGGTGCAGGGGTTGCGTACGGCATGAAACGTCGCAGGCCCCGTCCCCGTCAAATCAGATCCTCTAAAATAATCATGGGTTACGCCCCCAGCTACGGCAGGGGGGAACGAATGACATTGATAAAAGTCACGTTATCCCATCAATTCCGGCACAATATCACAATAATATTACTTTTCCTGCCCGTTATTGGGATATCTGCTCACGCGGCACCTGCCCGGCCTTCAGTCGCGACAATATCCATCGCTTCAGCGGCCATGGCACGATGACATCCACCAGACGCAGGATGGAAAACAGGAACGGGAACACCAGATGCGCCTGCCCGCGTTCCACCGCCCCGGCAATCTGTCGCGCGGCGGCGGCCGGGGTCTGCAAACATGGCTTGAATCCCACCACACGGCGGCTCATCGCCGTATCGACAAATCCGGGCGATACCAGCGTCACCCCCACGCCATGCGGTGCAAGCGCCATATGCAGCGATTCCGAAAAACGCTTCAGCCCGGCCTTGGACCCGGAATAGGCGGCGGCGAACGGGATGGCATGAAAGGCCGCAACCGACCCCACCAGAACGATATGCCCGCGCCGGCGCCGGACCATGGCCTCTGCCGCCGCGGCGGCCATGGCGGACGGCGTGGCATAATTAACCAGCCCGAGTTCGAGCACCATCTCCGCCTTTTCGGTCACCTCGTCCGGTGTTTTCATGTCGCCAAGCCCCGCCGCAAGGATCGCAAGGTCGATGGGCATGCTCGCGTCATCCTCGCGATAGGCAGCGATGGCGGCACGCCCGTCCTGCAGGTCAAGCGCACGCACCATGACATCCACGCCACATTGGCGACAGTCCCGCGCAATTGCCTCCAGCCGGGTCGCATCCCGACCCCACAGCACAAGATTCCATCCCCGTCGTGCATAAAGCCGCGCCAGTTCCGCGCCGATCCCCCCCGACGCACCTGTAATCAGCGCCCGTCCGGGGGCCCCGTTCATGGTCTGGCTGGGCTGTGATTCCATTGTCTGTCTTCCTTTCCACCACCATTTTGTGCCATCAGCACAACGAACGGGTTATTCAACCTTCTACACCACTCGCGGGCATCTCCGCCACGCCATGCCCCGGCGCGGCAACGGTTGACGCCAGCACAGTCAGGAAGCTGCGGACAGGTCATGAACGAAGCCGACCAACTTGTCATTATTCCCGTTTCCGGTTTTCGTCAGATGACCACCTTCATCCAGTTACCGCGCCTGCTTTATGCAGGGCTGCCGGGATATGTGGCACCGCTTGACATGGTGCAGCGCGACCTGCTGCTGCCCACCCGCAACCCGTTTTTCCGCCGGGGGCAGGCGCAGTATTTCCTTGCAACCCGTAACGGACAGGCCGTGGGCCGCATCTCTGCACAGATCGACCCCGTCGCCATCGACCATATCGGTGAACAGGTCGGCTTCTTCGGGGCGCTGGACGCGGTGGACGACCTTGGCGTTGTTTCCGCACTGATCGACGCGGCGGCGACATGGCTGCGTGAACGCGGGATGAAGGTCATGCGCGGCCCCCAGACGCCCAACAGCAATGGCGAGTTCGGGATGATGATCGAGGGGCAGCACGAACTGCCCATGGTGGCCATGCCGTGGCACCCGCACTGGATGCCCGCCATGATGGAAGCATGCGGCATGATCCGGCGCGAAGACCTCCTCGCCTACCGCATCTTCACCGGCCCCGATGCGGAGGAAGCGCACCTTGTCCCCTCCAGCCTGAAGATGGGCGAAGGCCGGCTGGGCAGCATCACCACACGCGGGCTGGACATGAGCCGCCTGCACGAAGAAGGGGAAACCCTGCGTCGGCTTTATAATGACGCATGGCGCAACAACTGGGGTTCCCTCCCGCTGACCCGTGACGAGATGAACGGCATGATCAGCGAGCTTCGCCCCCTGCTGAAGCCCGAACATTATGTCCTGATCGAACAGGATGGCGACCCGGTGGCCTTCGCGCTGGTGGTGCCCAATGTCTATGACATCTCCGCCGATCTTGGCGGTGCGCCGTCACCGGTGGGGTGGCTGAAACTCGGCAAGCGACTCCTGCGGCATGAATTCCATTCCGCGCGCGTCATCCTGCTGGGCGTCAGTTCCCGGCTGGAGGGTACGGCACTTGGCGCGATCATGCCCGCACTGGCGATTTCCGAACTGATGAAGCGCGGTCGTACCCTGCCTTACCGCACGGTGGAACTTGGCTGGGTTCTGGAAAGCAACCTGCCGATCCGCCGCCTGATCGAACGGATCACGCCGCATCCCTACAAACGTTACCGCGTATATGACCGTCCCCTGACGGATGATGACCTGTAGGCCACAGACCCCATTCCCATCGCCCATCACGATCCCGGCGGCCCTTTGAAATAATATATCATAAACCGATAGGGGTCGCGGGGCGGGAGTGTATTTCCCCACATGCAGCATGGCGCGCGGCAGTTGGGAAAAAAGCGTCACCAAGAGCCGCTGATGTTGGAGATCATGCCTGTCAGATCACCGCTTCAGGACGCCCGCCAGCCACATGGCGGCTAAAGATGGCTCCACCCTGTCCGCGCGACTTTCACCACATTCCCCTGCGCATCATATAATTTGACACCGGTCCCAGTCGTAGGATCGACGAACCGTCCGATGCGCGTCATACGCACCCCGTGATGGCGGCCACGCGCCAACAGGGCCTGTTCATGATCAGGTGGCACCGCCAGCAGCAGTTCATAGTCATCGCCACCCGTCAGGCAGGTTTCGCGCCATTGCGGCCCCGCCGCCCGCGCGGCATCGGACAGCGGCACCTGATCGACCTCGATCACCACGCCCAGCCCGCTTTCCCGCGCCAGATGGCCGGCATCCTGTACCAGGCCGTCCGAAACATCCATCGCGGCCGAGGCAATGCCATGCAACCCAAGCCCCAGACGCGGGCATGGCAGGCGATAGCGCGCGGCAAGGGCATGGTCGGGATCCGGTACCTGTCCACGCAGCGCCAGCAGCCCCAGCGCCCCATCACCGATGGTGCCCGTCACCCACAGTCCGTCGCCCGCACGCGCCGTCGTGCGGCGCAGCGCGCATCCGGGGGCCACATGCCCCACGATCGTCAGCGACAGCACCACAGGCCCCGGGGTTGAGGTCGTATCCCCGCCCAGCAGGCCAAGCCCGTATGCATCCTGATCCACACGCAGCCCCCCTGCAAAGGCCTCAAACCATGCCTCCGCAAGATGCCGGGGCCGCGCCACCGTTAGCAGATAGCCCAGCGGCGTCGCATCCATGGCGGCAAGATCGGACAGGTTACAGCGCAACAGCTTGCGCCCCACCGTGTCGGCAGGGTCATCGGACAGGAAATGCACGCCCTCGACCATTGCATCGACGGCCATCACCATTTCGCGCCCCGGGGGCGGGGTCATGACGGCGGCATCATCCCGCAGGTCGAGCGCACCTTCACCCGCCAGAGGGCGGAAGATGCGCCCGATAAAGCCGAATTCCGCAGGCACGGCACCTGTTTCCCCTGTTGGGTGACTGGACATCGCCTTGTCCCTCCCTGCGCCCCCGTGCCGTCGCGTATGTGACTCAGATGGCCGAAGGTTCCGCACCGGGCACCGGAGTCGCAGGCGCAGCATCCGTCCCCGCGATACGGCGTGACATCGCATCGAGAACGCCATTCAACATGCGCGGTTCGTCACCAGAGAAGAAACCGTGCGCGACATCCATGTATTCATTGATGATCACGCGGCTGGGTGCCGGGTCCTGCGCCGTCAGTTCCCCGCCCGCCGCACGCAGCAGCGCGCGCAGCACGGGATCAAGGCGATCCATCGGCCAGGAGGCAGGCAGGACATCCGCCACCATCGCGTCGATATCCGCCTGCCGGGCCACACTGCCCCGCACGATGGCGGTAAACAGGCGTATATCGGCATCGGGCACCTGCCCTTCGGCATAACCCAGCGACGTCTTACCGGTCGGCAGGCGGTGATGGGTGAACTGCGACACCACATTTTCGGCGTTATCGCCCCCCTGCTCGATCTGGAACAGGGCCTGCACCGCGCCCACACGCGATGCCGTGCGTGACCTGTTCCTGTCGTTACGGGGGGTGTCATCGGGGGCGGGGGCGCCTGTCTGTGTCATCTCAACTCTCTCCTGCCTGTCGGGCGTCGTGCGCAATGCTGGGCTTCATCGCCTCTTTGGCGCATGGGGTCCATAGGCTTTCGCCGTCATTTGTCCCCTATTGGCGGGTCATCCCCTTCCCGTGGGGCCGTATCCGCCGCAACCGAGGTGGAGATCGTCTCCAGTATCGCGGCGAAATCCTTGGTTTCCCTGAAATCCCAATGCACGCTGGCAAAGCGGATATAAGCAACCGAATCGACTTCCCGCAAAGTTTCCATCACCCTGCGCCCGATATCGACCGAGAGGATATCCGGCTCTCCCGCCGCCTCAAGATGACGGACAAGGCCATTGACGATACGTTCGATACGCTCCTCGTCCACCGGGCGCTTGCGCAGGGCGATGCGTACGGAACGGGCCAGCTTGTCACGTTCAAACGGCACGCGCCTGCCATCGGCCTTGACGACGATAAGGTCACGTAACTGAATCCGTTCTATCGTCGTGAAACGCTGCCCACATGATGCACAGATGCGGCGCCTGCGGATCGCGGCCCCATCCTCATGCGGGCGGCTGTCCTTGACCTGGGTATCTTCATGTCCACAAAACGGACAACGCATGGCAACCACTCAATTCAGGCAGGAATGCCGCGCCCCAAGGATCCCTGTGGGCACGCACATTCATCATCCATTGGAAACTGTTTCAAAATAACGCATTGAAAACAGTAATAACAGTTCCCGCACACCCCATTTCAAAAAAATACGACGATGCCGGACGCTGTTTTCAAAAAGCACCGCCAAGAACTTCATCCTGATCGCAGGATGTTACTTTCGCCCCATCAGGTCAGTGGCGTTTCGGACAGGACCTGCAACACCGCATCGCCATAACGTTCCAGCTTTGACGACCCGACCCCCTTTATGGTGCCAAGTTCATGCAGGCTGGTGGGATGTTCCTGTGCGATGTCATGCAGCACGGCATCGTGGAAAATCACATAAGGCGGGATTTCCTGTTCCCGCGCCTCCCCCAGCCGCCACGCCTTGAGCGCGCGAAACACCGCCGCCACCTCTGGCGCAAGCGTGTCGGGATCGAACCGGCCGCTGCCGCCACGTCGTTCCCCTGCCGCCGCCGCACGCAGGTCATCGGTCGCATCCTCGCGCAGGGAGACAACCTCCTCCCCCCTCAGGATGGGACGCGCCCGTGCTTCGTCAAGGGAAAGCGCATTATATTCGCCACTCACACGAATCGCGCCACGGGCAATCAACTGCCGGATCACACCACGCCAGAAGGCCTCCGGCCGGTCCTTGCCAATGCCATAGACACTCAGCCGGTCATGGCCATGCCGTGTGGCCATGTCGGACGTCTTGCCACGCAGGACGGCAGCCACATGTACCGCCCCGAAACGCTGCCCCGTGCGATAAATGGCCGACAGCACTTTCTGCGCCGCAACCGTACCATCAAATGTCACTGCGGGGTTGCGGCAGTTGTCACAATGCCCGCAAGGCTGTTCCAGCCGTTCGCCGAAACATGCCAACAGCGCCTCTGTCCGACATCCTGTCGTCTCGGCCAGGGCAATCATCGCCTCCAGCCGGGCGCTCATGATCCGGCGCTGGGCCTCGGGGGCATTTGACTGTTCCAGCCAGTAACGGGCACGGGCGATATCGTCCCCCCCGTACAGCAGCACGGTTTCGGCTGCCTCCCCATCACGCCCGGCGCGACCGATCTGCTGATAATATCCCTCGGGCGAGGATGGCATGTCCAGATGCACGACCGTGCGGACATCAGGACGGTCGATTCCCATGCCGAACGCAATGGTGGCCACGATGATGACGGCCTCCCCCGAACGGAACCGCATCAGGGCGGCGCGCTTTTCCACCGGTGACAGGCCCGCATGGAACGCCAGCGCGACATAGCCGCGATCGCACAGGGATTTTGCAATCCGCTCCGTCTTGTTGCGACTGCCGCAATAGACGATGCCCGCCTCCCCTTTGTGCCGGTCAAGGATGCCGACAAGCTGGCGCATTTCCGATGTTTTGGGACGCACCACGACATCAAGGTTGGGGCGATGGAAACTTGCCTTCAGCACCGTGGCATCAGGCATCGCCAGGGCTTCGAGGATATCGCTTTGCGTGCGCGGGTCAGCCGTCGCGGTCAGCGCGATGCGTGGCACACCGGGGAAATGGTCCGGCAGGGTCGCAAGCGCGCGGTATTCGGGACGGAATTCATGCCCCCACGCGGAAATGCAGTGCGCTTCGTCAATCGCGATGACCGACAATGTCAGACGCGAGAGACGTTCGAGCATTCCCGGCGACAGCAGCCGCTCGGGCGAGACATACAGGATATCCAGCCGCCCCGACGCAAGGTCCGAACGGACGCGCGCCGCGTCATCGGCCTCCTGCTCCGAATGCAGGGCGCCGGCATTGACGCCAAGCTGGCGCAGGGCCGCGACCTGATCGTCCATCAATGCGATCAGGGGGGAGATGACAAGACCGGTGCCCGGGCGACTGAGCGCGGGCACCTGGTAACAGACACTCTTGCCGCCACCGGTCGGCATCAGGACGAGGCAGTCCTGCCCCGCCATGACCTGATCCACCGCCTGCTGTTGCAGGCCGCGAAAATCAGGGAAGCCAAAGACACGCGACAATATGCCGCGCGGGGACATGTCGATATCCGCAGCCATCGTCACAGACCCGCCACCACATGCAGGGCCCACGTCACCGGCGGCCTCATTGCGGCGGGGATCAGTTGCGGACGACCTCGATCTCGACACGACGGGATGCAAGGGCGCCGTCCTCGTTATTCACGGGGCCACGGGGCTGCTGGCGGATGCGGCTGGCATCCACGCCATCAACGGCAAGCTGGCGGGCCACGATCTTGGCGCGGTCGATCGCCAGCAGTTCATCAGCCGACAGATCCTTGGACGCCGCGGCATAACCTTCGACGCGGACCGTGGCATTATGCGCCAGCGCGCGCTGCGCCGCCTGGGAAATGACCGCCTGGGCAGGGGTGTCGAGCTGGGTGGAATTCTGGGTAAAGAAGACAACGAACTTCGCGGGATGTCCCCCCGCGCAACCCGCCAGAAGACCAAGACCCAAAAGGAGAGACAGGCGACGCATGATGGACCACTCCTGATAAAAATATATTTTACACGGGATCGTCGCGGCCGCGCCCCATTATTGTTACGCAGGTACGATATGACCCCTAATTTCCGCTACTTCGTGCCCGCTGCGCCTGCCTGCGTCAATCCTTTCCGGCCACACGACGCCCATTACTGCGCTGTCGTGACGGCATGACCGCCAGAAATACGCCATACCTGATCCAGTTCTTCCACCCCTGTCAAACGATGGGCGATCAGGATGACGGTGCGTCCCTGCGTCACTTCGTTCAGGGTGCGCAGGAATTCCTGCTCCGTCCCGGCATCCAGCCCGGTGGCGGGTTCATCAAGGATCAGGATCGGCGCCTGCGACAGGAGGGTCCGCGCCAGCGCGATGCGCCGTCCCTGCCCGCCGGAAACACGCGCGCCCCCTTCGCCAAGCCATGTCTCAAGCCCCTCGGGCATGTCACGCACCAGATCCCCCACCCGCGCCCGGTCCAGCGCGACCCACAAATCATCATCAGAGGCATCGGGCCGCCCAAGCAGAAGGTTTGCACGAATCGTATCCTCGAACAGGTGCGTTGCCTGCGACAGCCACGCCATGCGCTGGCGCAGTGCATCATCACCGATGGTCGCGATATCAACCCCACCCAGCAGCACACGCCCCGCGTCCGGGGACACGACCTTCAGCAACAGTGCCGCCAGCGTGGACTTGCCCGCCCCCGACGGTCCCAGCACGGCCACACGGCTGCCTGCGGGAATATCCAGCGACAGGCCGTCGAATACCGGCACACGATCGCTGTCCCAACGGAAATGGATGTTTTCAAACCGGATATCCGTACCCGCCGGGGCCGGGGCATTCCCCTGCGCGATTGCCGCATGAGGGGGGATATCAACGGCCACCACACGCTCTGCCGCGCGCGTCACATTTCCCGCCAGCGCACCGGCACGGGTCAGGCCGCCGATGCTTTCGAATGCCGCAACCGTCAGGAACAGCACACCTGCCGCAGGCAGCGGGGCCAGCGGCCCCATGCCGCCGATACCCAGCGCCGCCGCAAGCACCACGACCACCGCCGCCTGCCCACACAGATAGGATGCCATCCCTGCAAGCGCGAGCGCACGTGACTGGCGCATCTGTGCGCGGAACAGGGCGTCGTCACGCGCCGTGACATGCGCCAGCATGCGCCCTTCGGCCCCAAAAGTCCGGATTTCACGCAGGCCGCTGACCATGTCCAGCACACCAATACGCAATTGTGCGGCATGGTGGTTGACCAGCCCGCCCTCACGCCGCGCCAGCACGGCGGCACATGCGGGCAGTACGAACGCCCCCAGTGCGAACAGCACGGTAATGGCGATGGCCAGCGGCGAATTGACCAGATTGATTGCAATGAACAGGAACGGCAGCACCAGCAGCGCCCCAGCCAGCGGCACGAAGATGCGCAGATACAGACCGTCCAGCGTCTCCACATCCGACACCAGCCGCGACAGCAGGTCGCCCGCACGACGGAAACCAAGCCCCGCCGCCGCACCCCGCGCCAGATGGCGGAAAAACCACACACGCACATCCGCCAGCGCGCGGAACATCGCGTCATGTGTCACCAGGCGTTCCACATAACGCATGACAACACGGGCGATGCCAAGCACACGCAGTGCCGCAACCGTAATCACGATGCCGCCCATCGCCATGCCCGCGACACGTATCCCCGCCTCGCGCGTCAGCAACAGGCCACATAACAGCGCCAGCAGCGACAGGATGCACCCCGCCGTCAGCAACGGCGCGCGCAGCCTCCAGATCGACAGGATCGTCAGGACAGGCGCAAGGACATGCCCCCGCCGGCCGGTATGGTGACGATGTTCCGTGCGCGAACGCATCATGCCGCCGTTTCCCCTGAAATCACCTGTCCATGGTCAAGATCGACCCGTTGCCCCGTAAAGGTGCCCACCGCCGCCGAATGGCTGGCAAGGATGACCGTCCTGCCCTGCGCCAACCTGCGCAGGCAGTCGAAGACGTCCGCCTCCGTCGCGGGGTCGAGATGCGATGTCGGTTCATCCAGCAGCAGCAGCGGCGCGTCCTTGAGGAAAGCCCGCGCAATCGCGATGCGCTGTGCCTGCCCACCCGACAGGCCGAACCCACCTTCGCCGATACGGGTTTCCAGTCCCTGTGGCAGCTCTTCGGCAAAGCGATCAACCGACGCGGCACGGATCGCCGCCTGCACCGCGCCTTCGTCCGCGTCGGGACGGGCGAACAGGATATTTTCGCGCAAGGTACCCGCAAACAGGACCGGCTTCTGCCCGATCCATGAGATCATCTCGCTCAACGCCTGCGGCAGGATCGTCGTGATGTCCGTATCATTCAGCAGCACCCGTCCCCGCGCCGGGGCAATGAAGCCAAGCAGCATTTCAATCAGGCTCGACTTGCCCGAACCTGAAGGCCCGGCAAGGATCACCGTCTGACCGGCGGGCACACTAAAGCTGACATCACGCAGGGTGGGGCCGCGCGCGGCATCCCATGTGAAATCGACATGTTCGAAAAGCACGCCAACACCGTGGTGTCCACCTGCGTCAAGGACCGTCTCCTCCGCCGCGCGGACCTGGGTTGCGGACGGCAGTGCCAGCATCGCCGCCGCAGCGCCAGAGGCATGGGCACGATCCTGATACGCCAGCGCCAGCCCGCGGAACGGCGCAAAGAATTCCGGCACCAGAAGCACCACGAACAGGGCGCGTACCGCCGTTTCCGTCATCTGCGCCGCCGGTGCCCCCGACTGGTGCAGCGCCAGCAGCGCCGCCCCGTTGCGCAGCGCAATGACCACCAAGGCCACGACCATGGCACAGTCGATGGATGCCGAAGACAGGAACGCCACACGCAGCACCTTCATCGTGCGCCGCCGCAGGTCATCGGCGGAAGCAGCCAGCCTGCGTGCCTCGTCCTCCGTCCGCCCGGCCAGCACGATGGTCGCAATCCCGCGCACACGGTCAAGAAAGCGCGCCTGTAACCGCTGCATCGCAAGGAACTGGTTGCGTGAGGCAACAGCCGCCCCGATCCCGAAAAGCGCCTGCCCGAATGGCACTGCGATCCCGCACAACGCCATGACCAGCGCCGAGCCGGGCTGCACGAAAGCGGCGATGACACCAAGGATGAAGGGCGCGGCCATCCACAGCACGGATGCAGGCAGCCAGCGGGCGAAGAAACCGTCAAGCGCCTCGATCCGGTCCACCGTCAGCGCCGTCAGCGCGCCGCTGTGATGCTGACGCAGCAGGGCGGGACCGCCATTAAGGATGGAAGACACGACATCGCCACGCAGCCGCCTGCGGGCATGCATGCCCGCGCGTGCCGCCGCGATGTCCGAAAGCGCCTGGCACACGGCGCGCAGCACCGCTGCGACCACCAGCCCCATCAGGGACCATTGCGCAGATATCCCCGCACCGGACGGCAGCAGCACATGGCCCAGCACATTGGCCACGCACCATACCTGCCCCGCGCCCAGCATGCTGGAGATCAGGCCAAGGCACACAACCGGCATGGCCTGCCTGCGCCCCAGACGTGACTGCGCCCGCGTCCACGCCTTCATCACTGTCTTGTCATCACTCATGATCGCTCCCTATACCGAATGAACCGGATCAGGGACAGTCATCAGGCCCCATGGGGGTGTAACGCTGGCATGGGGCAGCCATGCAATTTTTACCCCTCAGATATCATCCTGATCGGGTTCGGGCTGCTGCAGGACGAACACCAGCACATAACGCGTGCCGTTTTCCTCGAACATCTGCAACTCCCCCCCCAGTTGCCGGGCGAAACCACGGATAAGCTGTAGCCCGATGCCACTGCGTTCCTCGTTTCCGCGCCGTACGCGCCCCGCCGCCATGCCCACGCCGTCATCGGCGATCCACAGGCAGGCGCGCATCTTGTCCACCTGACGCAACCCGACCTCCAACGTGCCGCGCGCACCATCGGGGAAGGCGTATTTTATGGTATTACTAACCGCCTCCGTCACGATCAGGGCCAGCGGCACCGCCTGATCAGGAACCATCAGCAGGTCTTCCACCTGGATATCAAGGGTGATGCGCCCGTCATCCGCCTCCCCGATCGCATGCATGATCTGACCGCACAGTTCACGCACGAAACTCTGCATATTCAGGTTGTACAACCCACCTTCGGCGTACAGATACCGATGCAGCGTCGCCAGCGCGCGCACACGGTCACGCGCCTGCGCGAACTCCTCCCGCGCGGCGGGCTGCGTGATACGCCCGGCCTGCAGGTTCAGCAGGGAGGCCACGATCTGCAGGTTATTCTTGACCCGGTGGTGCATTTCCTTAAGCAGCAGCTCCTGCCGCACGGCCGCACGTTCCAGCCGACGTTCATGGCGCGCCAGGCGGCGTGTCGCCTTGCTGAAGGCATGGGCAAGCTGGCGCACCTCGAACGGCATCGCCCAGTTGGAACGCACATCATACACACCGCCAAGCTGCCACAGATTGACCGACGCGGTGAGCTTGCGCAGGGGAGAGACAATCAGCACATCCGCGCTTTTCGAAGCACCCAGCAATCCTGTCAGCAACAGCAGCCCGCTGCTGACCAGCGCAATGGCGAACATCAGCACCGCATGGCGTTCCTTTGCATTGCGCCGTGTCGCCGCCAGCACGAACACACCACCTTCCACCCGGCCAAGGGAGAAGGCGCCATCAGGCAGGGTGCCACGCGCATGGTCATGCCCATTGCGCATGATCCGCTGCACCCGCCCCAGCAGCATGGCCGACGGCATCAGGGGCCAGTCGCAATCCCCGCACAGGGGGGCGGCGGCGGACCCGTCGGGGTTGAGCACCCATATCGCAACCGGATTGTCGCGCACGACGATATCAAGCCGGGGATCACCCGGACGCAGCTTCCGGTCCGCCCATGACAGCGGCATGATGGCCGTCAGGAACCCGCTACGGGCAAGGTGGCCGCTGCCATCGCCGATCATGGTTGCAACGGTCACGCGAAAGGCGATGGGAAGGTTGTGGGACTCCGCCCCGCCATTGATATAGGAGACCCGCACGTCCCCCTGGAAACGAGGCATGTCGTCAAGGACAAGGCGATGCGCGCCCTCTGTCCGCCCCACCTGCGTCACGATGTTGCCCAACGCATCCACCAGCGCGATCTGGTCATAATGATGCCCCGTCAGGGACTGCGCCAGTTCCAGCATGCGCCGGATACCTTCGTCATCAAGCGCCATATGGCCGACGACACGCAGCATGCTGCCAAGGTCATCGACCTCATGACGGATTTCGAGGTTGACGCGCTCCAGCGTCATGTCGGTACGATAACCGGGGGCGGCGAGTGTCTTGTGATAATTACGCCATGCCTGCACCGCGCCGATCAGGGCGATGGGCATTGCCGCGAACAGGATGATGGCCATCATCCGCACCCGCACCGCATCGAACATGCGCCCGATACGAAGAAGGGTGCGGTACGACCTGCCCTCGCCATTCCTGGGGGCGGAACGGCGGAACATGGTGTTCATCTATTTTTTACGCTCGCGGTCGTTTTCTATCAAGCGCAGCAGTTCGTCAGGTACCGGTTCGTTGGCCACATCATCGAACAATTGGTGCAGTCCCCGCTTCAACCACAGTTCGAATGCATCATCCGAACTGTTTTTGCTTTTTTTATCTGGTTGTTGCCTAGGAGGACAGTTCTCCTTTAACGGCATCTCATCATCCCGAAGCTTATATTCATCTACCCACAAACTTCGGATAAGCATCGCAGTTGCAATCTATTTTCCGAAAGAAGTCGGGAACAACCAAGACCCCGCCTCCTCCCGTGCCACATTTTGATCACAATTCAAAGTGCCATTTTTAAGAATTGGTAACCAATACCCCTAGCGCGAGCGAAGCTCGTCGCGGGCGTCGCCCCCCTGACGCAGGCGGGCGACGACTCCACGCAGGCGCACCGTCTCCGTGCTCTGCTCCTCACCTTCAAGCCATGTCTCAAGCTGGCGGCGGGCGCGGAAAACGCGGCTCTTGGCGGTGCCAACGGCGCATCCGCTGGCTTCGGCAAGCTCCTCGTAGCTCATGCCCTGCATGACAACCATCACCAGCGCCTCGCGCTGATCGGCGGGCAGGCGGTCCATCGCGCTGGCCAGTTCCTTGACCGCAAGGCGTTCCTCATGCGCGCCGCTGCATGCCAGCGCTGCGGTGGGAACATCCTCGATATCGCCGGTTTCGCGCTTCTTGCGCAGGTCGGAGATAAAGCGGTTGCGCAGGATACGGTGCATCCATGCGGGAAAGTTCGTTCCGGGGGTAAAGCTGTGCTGCGCGGACAGCGCGTTGCACACGGCGTCCTGCACAAGGTCATCAGCAGCCGCGCGGTTACGCGTCAAGGACAGGGCCTGAACCCGCAGTCGGGGCAGGAGTGCTATCACCTGGTCGTGAAAGTCATTTGTCATTGTCTTGTCCCCTTTCATACCCGTCCAATGAACGGGCCGGGAAAAGGGTTGCATCCGCATTGTAACATAACCGTGAGTTGTAGCCCGCCCCATGCCCCATGGTGCCAAAGCGGCCGTCCCCTGCCCCTTATTCCGGGGGATCGTCGTGTGGGGACATACCGGACAGATCGGGCATTGCCGCGCCATCACGCGCGGCGTTCACCATGACCATGATCTGCGCCCGCGCGCGCGACACCCGCGCCTTGACCGTGCCGACGCTTACGCCGCATACGTCCGCCGCCTCCGCATAGGTCATTTCCTGCACCCCCACCAGCAACAGCGCCTCGCGCAGGCGGGGCGTCAGCCGCCATATCACCCCATCAAGGTCGCGCAGGTCATCGCCACGGCTGGCGGGTGCGTCGGAACGCGCAAGGTCGGGACTTGCGGCGTAATCAGACATCACATCACGTTCACGCCTGCGCCTGCGCGCGGTTTCATAAAAAAGGTTGCGCGCGATGGTATAAAGCCACGCACGCAGGTTCGTGCCCGGCTGGAACTGATCCAGCGCGGCCAGCGCACGCAGGACCGTTTCCTGCACAAGATCATCGGCGGAGGACACCTCCGCGGTCAAAAATCTGGCAAAGCCCCGCAATTGCGGCAAAAGAGACATGATCTCCTTGCGCAGTTGGGTTACGCTCTGCGTATTGGCTGATATGCTCTGGGTCAGTGTGTTCAACTCTCCTTGGTCAGGCAGCCTAACGCCGTAATGGTTTATGGTGTAACAATTTCTTCGGGGGGATAAAGTCCACATGCCGCTTTCCCGGCGTCAAGATCTGCTCCGCGCCCTTCCTTACGCCAGACGCTATGCAAGGGCGCTGTCCGGCAGCCAGTCACGGGGGGATCTCCTCGTGGCCGAGAGTCTGCGTGAACTTATCGCCGTCGATGATCCCACCCTGCGCCCGCGCCTGCGCCTGTACCAATGGATATCGCGCCATTACATGTCTTCCACCGCGCAGTGCGCCACTGGCGAGCTGACAGTACTGGACCGGCAACTGCTGCTGCTGACCGCACTTGAGGAACTGAGCCTTGCGGATGCGGCGCGCGTTCTGGGATTGGACGAAGATACGGCGCGCGTCACGCTGGAACATGCATATTCCGGCCTGCGTTCATGCGCGCAGACGAATGTCCTGATCATCGAGGACGAACCCATCATCGCGATGGATATCGAAGAACTGGTCCATAAATGCGGACACAGGATCGCCGGTGTCGCCGCAACGGAAAAGGAAGCCATCGAAATCGCGACGCGCACACGTCCCGGCCTCATCCTTGCCGACATCAACCTTGGTGCGGGGGGTGATGGCATGGCGGCCGTATCGCAGATCCTGCAACAGCAGAACATTCCCGTGATCTTCGTCACCGCCTATCCCGAACGCCTGCTGACGGGGGAACGCATTGAACCCGCCTTTGTCATCACCAAGCCGTTTGAGCCCCTGACACTGGCGATCGCAACGTATCAGGCAGTCAGTGGTGGCCTGCCCCTAAGCTAACACGCCCCGAACCAGCCCACTTGAAAGCAACGCCCCTGAAACCAGCGTTTTGGACCCGCAATCCTGATGAACGCGTCCGGGCCGACCATACTGGACTGACCTTTAACTGCCTGCGGTCGATCACCATCCCCACAGGACCGACCGGGACGGCAGGGCGTGTGCATATTGCTGTTGCCTTTGCCCCTGCCCGGCCCTTCCTGCCTATGGGGTGGGGCAACACCCCACAACACCGGGACAGGACGCAGAACAGTCGCGCGGTACAGGCATGACGACGACCGCCTTGCGTCGGGCCTGCCCCCTGCGACATTGTGATGGCACCCTTGGTCACGCATGCCAGCAAGGAACGCATCGGCCGGGAACGGGCCTACGCGCCGGCAGGGATGCCCGGACAGATTGGAAGAGGAAAATATGAAACGGCTGGTCATCGTCTCCAATCGCGTCCCCGTTCCCAAGGAGGGCCTGAGGCCCGGGGGGCTGGCGGTTGTGCTGCATGACCTGCTCGCACTGCAGGGCGGGATGTGGTTCGGGTGGAACGGCACCACCAGCGCGGATGCGGAAACCACCCCGCCACAGATCCAGCACGCAGGGGGGGTCGAATACGCCACGATCGGCCTGACACCGGCCGAACACAAACATTACTATACCGGCTTTTCCAACTCGACCCTGTGGCCGCTGATGCACTCCCTGCCGGAGTTCATACATTTCGAACGCCGCGAACTTTCGACCTACTGGTCGGTAAACGAACGGTTCTGCGAAAACCTGCTTCCGCTGCTGCGCGACGACGATACGATCTGGATCCACGACTATCACCTGCTGCCCCTTGCCGCGCAACTGCGCCGCAAGGGGGTCAACATGCCGATCGGCTTCTTCTTGCATACCCCCTTCCCCGCGCCAGACATGCTGGCCATCGCACCAGACGGGGGCACATTCCTGCGGGACATGCTGTGCGCGGACCTTCTGGGTTTCCAGACCAGCGACGATACCGCCAATTTCATCTTTGCCGCACAACGCACGGCAGGCGCCAGGCTGGTTGCCCCCGATACCCTGTCGTTTGAGGGGCATACGGTGCGCGTTGGCTCCTTCGCGGTGGAAATCGACCCCGATGCCTTCGCCCGGACCGCCGCCGAGGCAGTAGAGGCCCCGGAACTGAAGCAACTGCGTTCCTCCCTTGCCGGGCGGAAACTGATTTTCGGGGTGGATCGCATGGACCCGACCAAGGGCCTGTGCGACCGGCTGGCAGGTTATGACCGCCTGCTTGAAAGCTATCCCATATGGCAACGCAACGTGACGTTCCTGCAGATTGCCGCTGAAAGCCGGGTGGATGTCCCCTCCTACAGGGCATTGCGCCAGGAACTCGAAGGGATGATCGGCAAGCTGAATGCACAGCGCGGGCAGGCCGACTGGACCCCGCTGCGTTTCCTGACGCGCGGCAGCGCGCGCCGTGTCGTGGCCGGTTACATGCGCCAGGCGCAGATCGGTTATATCACGCCGCTGCGTGACGGCATGAATCTGGTGGCCAAGGAATATGTTGCGGCACAGGACCCCGATGATCCGGGTGTTCTGATCCTGTCGCGCATGGCCGGGGCCGCCCGGCAGCTGGAGGCGGCGTTGCTGGTCAATCCGCTGGACCATGATGACCTTGCCGATGCGCTGAACCGTGCGCTGGGCATGCCCAAGGCCGAACGCCGCGAACGCTGGCAGGCATGCCGCACGCATCTGGAGGGCTGCACCGCACTGGGATGGGGGCAGGCATTCCTGCGGACGCTCGAAGCCACCGTTGCCCGATAACACGCACCCGGCAACGCTCGTACGCTGACACGCGCCCATAGAACCCGTCGCGGACACTGACGCGGTGATCGGGACCACGGCGTGAAAGCAGGCCAACGCCCCTGCCTGACGGAATATATGTTCCGTGCGCATGTCCCATAAATATGTATCCCACAGGGGTGTGTTTGGGGATATGTGACGCTTGGGCGTGCCCCGGCCGGGTGTGATCGTCCCCCTTGCGCCTGCGGCGGGAGTAGGTGACAAACGCGCATGGCCTTACCTCCCCTTCTCCTCCTTCAGGATATCACCCTGACCCTCGGCGGTGCGCCGCTCCTTGACGGGGCGGGCTTTGGCGTGGCGCCGGGCGAACGCATCTGCCTTGTCGGGCGCAATGGCTGCGGCAAATCGACATTGCTGCGCATCGCCACGGGCGAATTGCAGGCGGATTCTGGCACACGCTTCCTTCAACCGGGCACGACCGTGCGCTACCTGCCGCAGGAACCCGACCTGTCAGGGTTTGAAACGACGCTGGATTACGTACTGGCCGGCATGGGGCCGGGCGATCCGGATTACCGGGCGACGGCGCTTCTGTCGGAACTGGGCATGACGGGGCTTGAAAACCCGGCCAACCTGTCGGGGGGCGAGGCACGACGCTGCGCACTGGCGCGCGCACTGGCGCCGGAACCTGACCTGCTGCTGCTGGATGAACCGACAAACCATCTCGACATGCCGACCATCGAATGGCTGGAACGCGAACTTCTGTCGCTGTCTTCGGCCATGGTCATCATCAGCCATGACCGGCGCCTGCTGGAAACGCTGTCGCGCTCGGTCGTCTGGCTGGACCGTGGGATCACGCGCAGGCTTGACCACGGCTTTGCCAGGTTCGAGACCTGGCGCGAGGAGGTGCTGGAGCAGGAAGAGCGCGAGGCACACAAGCTCGATCGCCAGATCGCGCGTGAAGAAGACTGGATGCGTTATGGCGTGACGGCGCGGCGCAAGCGCAATGTCCGCCGTGTGGCCGAACTTGCCACCCTGCGCCAGACCCG
Source organism: Novacetimonas hansenii (assembly GCF_014843995.1). NCBI lineage: Bacteria > Pseudomonadati > Pseudomonadota > Alphaproteobacteria > Acetobacterales > Acetobacteraceae > Novacetimonas > Novacetimonas hansenii. The sequence goes on from NZ_CP062147.1 coordinate 2,717,431, forward strand.
GCGCGAAGCGATCAAGCCCGCCGTCGGGGCAAGGATGGAAGCGCGGGAATCCGAACTGTCGGGCAAGCTGGTATCCGTTGCCGAAAACCTGTGCAAATCCTATGGCGCGCACGACATCGTGCGTGATCTCGACCTGCGTATCCTGCGTGGCGACAGGCTGGGTATCGTGGGGGCCAACGGGGCGGGCAAGAGTACGTTGCTGCGCCTGATGACGGGGCTGGATACGCCCGACAGTGGTACCGTCACGGTTGGCACGGCGCTGTCCATCGTCACATTGGACCAGCAGCGCAGGCAGCTTGACCCCAACAGCACCCTTGCCGACACGCTGACGGGTGGGGGCGGCGACATGGTGCAGGTCGGGCATGAAAAACGCCACGTCATCGGATATATGAAGGATTTCATGTTCCGCCCCGAACAGGCCCGCACGCCGGTGGGCGTCCTGTCGGGGGGGGAACGGGGGCGGCTGATGCTGGCCTGTGCGCTGGCGCGGCCGTCAAACCTTCTGGTTCTTGACGAACCGACCAACGACCTTGACCTTGAAACACTCGACCTGTTGCAGGACATGCTTGCGGAATATTCGGGCACTGTCTTGCTGGTCAGCCATGACCGTGACTTCCTTGACCGTGTCGCATCCTCCGTCCTGATGGCGGAAGGCGCGGGGCAGTGGATCGAATATGCCGGGGGCTACAGCGACATGCTGGCGCAACGGCAGGATGCGACCCTTGCCACCCGGCATGTTGCCCCCACCCCGCCCAAGGCACGGGCCACGCAGGCCCCTGTTACAAAACCGGCAAGCCGTAAGCTGTCATACAAGGACCAGCATGCGCTTGAACGCCTGCCCGGACAGATCGCGGACATGGAGGCGGAGATCGAGCACCTGCGCACCGTCCTTGCCGATCCTGGCCTTTATGCCCGTGACCCGAATGCCTTCACCAGCACGACACAGAAACTGGAAGACGCGCAGGCCAGGCTGACGGCAGCGGAAGAACGGTGGCTGGAGCTTGAAATGCTCCGTGAATCCCTGAAATCGAACTAAGAGACTGTTTGAAAACAACTCGTTGATAGAAAACAGGAAAAGTTTTTGGATGCCGCCTTTTTGAAAAAAGGCGACGTCTTTCGAAGCTTTTTAGAAAAAAGCTTCACCAAAAACCTTTATCATTTCAGGATGTTATATCGCCTGACTTTTCAAACAGTCTCCAAAAGACTGCCCGGAATGCGATGAAACCGATAACCTACTGAAAAAACAATTGTTATTTTGGGGGCTTTTTCAAACAACCTGAAAAGCCGCCCCGAATAACCGCTTAATCCACTCCCTGCAGCAGTCCCGATACCTCCATACGCGCGCGGGTATCGGCGATGCTCTGCCCCACGGCAAGGGCCGCCGCAAGTGCGCGCCGCCCGGCCTGTGCATCCACCAGAACAGGTGCGCCATCAAGGCAGGACGCGGCAAAGGCCTCATGTTCCGCCGCCAGCGTGTCATGGTCGTTCCATGTCACGCTCTGTCGCCTGAAACCACCCGTCCCCGGCAGGGGCAGGCCGCTTTTGCGCCCGATCATCGTCAGTTCGCGGCGCATGAAATCCGCCGACAGATATCCTTCCTGCGAAAACAGGCGCATGCGCCGCTCGGTCTTGAGGGAAATGCGACTGGCGGTGATGGTGGCGACACAACCATTTTCAAACCGGACACGGGCATTGGCGATGTCCTCATGCTCTGAACTGACGGCGGCGCCCAATGCATCGACACTGGCGATGGGACTGTCCACGATCGCCAGCACAAGATCGAGGTCATGGATCATCAGGTCAAGAATGACCGACACATCCGTTCCACGCGGCTTGTACGGCGCGATGCGTGTCGCCTCGATATAAAGGGGACGGGTAATACGTTCGGTAATCGCGCGATGTTCCGCCGAATAACGCAGCAGATGGCCAACCTGCAGCACAAGCCCATGCCCGGTGGCCAGCGCGGCAAGGCGGTCGGCCTGTTCCAGCGTGGCGGCGATCGGCTTTTCCACCAGCACATGCCGCCCCGCCTCCAGCGCCTGTTGCGCTAGGTCGAAATGATATTCGGCGGGTGCGGCCACCACGATGGCGTCCGAAACCTCCAGCAAGCGGGCATAGGACAGCGCGGGTGCGCCCCCGGCCTCCTGCCCGACATTTTCGGCACGCGCATGGTCGGGATCATAAATGCCCGACAGGGCTTCACGCGTGGACGCCGCGACCTTGAGCGCATGGTACCGCCCGAAATGCCCGGCGCCCGCGATTCCAACCCGCAGGCGGCGTCCCGCCATCGCGCCATCCGATCGTGCCTGCATCATTACCGCCGCTCCACACCATGCTTTTTCATGTCCGAGCAGTGTCATGAATGGACGCGTTTCACAACCCGCGCTCCCCGCACGTCCGATGATGCATATGGTAATACGCATGGGGGGTGGACATGCCCCCAGACCCCACGTGGATGCGACAAAACGGCAACGCAATGACCCCGACCACCGCAACAGCGGTTGCATCCTGCGCTGTGGACCGGCATGTTCCCGCCCTGTTGTCATGCGCCATGACGCCATGACGCCACAGATACGAGACCAACAGACAGGGAGCCGGCCGCGGCCGGGCGTGGGGAGCACTCCTTTCAGTCATGATGTATTATAGTCGGCTCAAGATGGCTTCGGTCATTGGCATATGCCTGATCGGCCTGGCGCTGTGCCTGCCCAATTTCATGCGCCAGCCCGCGCAATCCATCCCCTGGCGGCAGGTCCACCTTGGGCTTGACCTGCGCGGCGGGTCCTATCTGCTGTTGCAGGTGGACATGAACAGCGTCACCTCCGACCGGCTGCGGACGCTGACGGATGAAACACGCCAGACACTGCTGAAGGGCGGGCTGGGGTATCGCAACCTCACAACGGGCACGCATGCGGTGACGTTCGCCCCGCGCGCACCGGCCGAAGCCGCAGCCGACCTCAAGGCATTGCGGGCGATGCCGATGAACGTGCCGTCAGAGTTCACCGTGACCCAGACGCCCGATGGGCTGATTTCCGTCGCCCTGTCCGACGAGGCCAGCCACCAGCGCGCGCGCGATGCGATCACACAGTCAATCGAGATCGTGCGCCGCCGCATTGACGCCACCGGGGCCATCGACCCGCAGATCACCCGTCAGGGCGAAGACCGGATCATCGTCGAACTGCCAGGTATCAGCGACCCCGAGCGCGTGAAGCACCTTCTGGGCACAACGGCGAAGATGACGTTTCACCTTGTCGCGGATTCCGCAATCGGTTCGGCCATGCCGCCGCCGGGCGTGACCATCGTGCCGATGAGCGAGACCTCACAGGGCACGCTGCCGATCTACACCCATGTGGATGTCGATGGCGCGGACCTGACGAACGCATCGGCTTCCATTGACCAGCAAAGCGGCGAATGGGCCGTCAACTTCACCTTTGATTCCGTCGGCGCGCGCCAGTTTGGCGAGGTTACACGCGCCAATGTCGGCAAACGTTTCGCCATCGTACTGGATAACAAGGTGATCGAAGCCCCGGTCATCCGTACCGCCATCACCGGCGGTTCGGGCCAGATCACCGGCGGGTTCAGTGCGCAACAGGCAACCGACATGGCGCTGCTGCTGCGCGCAGGCGCGCTGCCCGCGCCGCTGAACGTGATCGAGCAGCGCTCCATCGGGCCGTCGCTGGGCGCCGATTCGATCCGGGCAGGCGCGATGAGCCTGCTGGCGGGGCTTGTGCTCGTGATCGCGTTCATGGCCCTGTTTTATGGCCGGTTCGGCTGGTATGCGAATATCGCGCTGATGGCCAACCTGGTGCTGATGATCGCCATCCTGTCGATGTTCGAAGCGACGCTGACGCTGCCGGGCATGGCGGGGATGCTGCTGACCCTTGGCATGGCGGTGGATGCCAACATCCTGATCAATGAACGCATCCGCGAGGAAATCGCACGTGGCCGCACCGCACTTCAGGCGATGCAGGCGGGTTTTGAACGCGCGACCTCCACCATCATCGACAGTAATGCCACCGCGCTGCTTGCGCATGTCATGCTGTTCGTTTTCGGAACCGGGCCGGTCAAGGGCTTTGCCCTGACCATCACGATCGGCATCGTGACGACCCTGTTTACCACCCTTGTGCTGTCACGGATGCTGATGGTGCGCTGGTATGCGCGCACCCGTCCGACAGTCCTGCCGGTCTGAGGCGCGCTGACATGATCCTTGATCGTCCCCTTTTGCGTTTTGTCCCCCGTGGCACGAAAATCGACTTCATGCGCGGGCGCTTCATCGGGCTTGCGACATCGGCCGTGCTGTCGGTCGCGTCCCTGATCCTGTTCTTCCATCCGGGCCTGACGCTCGGCCTTGATTTCCGTGGCGGCATCGTGGTGGAAGCCCATACGCAGGGACCAGCTGACGTGTCGGCCATCCGCGCGGCACTGGCCACACAACATGTCACGGCAGTGGGGGTGCAGTCCTTTGGCGGTCCCGATGATGTGCTGATCCGCCTTGATACCCCACCGCAGAGCGACCCCGCGCATGAAGCCGAAACGCAGGGCATGGTCGATGCCGTGCGCCATGCCATCGGCACGATCCCCGGCGCGCAGGTTTTGCGCGCGGATGCAGTCGGGGCCTCCGTTTCGGCAGAACTGTTCCGCAACGGCATGCTTGCACTGGGCATCAGCCTTCTGATGATCCTTGCCTATATCTGGTTCCGTTTTGAGTGGGAATTCGCGGTCAGCGCCGTGGTCACGCTTGTGCTGGACCTGACCAAGGCGGTCGGGTTCCTTGTGCTGACCCATTTCGAATTCGATCTGGTGATGGTTGCGGCCATCCTGACGATCCTTGGCTATTCCACCAATGACAAGGTGGTGGTGTATGACCGCATCCGCGAAAACCTGCGTAAATATCGTTCCATGCCACTGGCGGAACTGATCAACCTGTCGATCAACGAAACACTGAGCCGCACGCTGGGCACCTCATCCACGGTGTTCCTTGCCGCGCTGCCGCTCGCGCTGTTCGGGGGGGCCAGCCTTTCGGGCTTTGCGTGGGTTATGCTGTTCGGGATCGTGGTCGGGACGTCGTCGTCCATCTTCATCGCCGCCCCCCTGCTCTTGCTGCTGGGTGAAAAGCGGCTGCGGCGCAATGCACGACCGGGGGCACGAAACTGAACCCCATCAGGGCCTCCCGCCCCTCTGGAATGGCAAGGTTCTTGAAATACCCCACTGAGAAGAAAACAGAAAAGTTCCTGTGCCGCCCTTTCTTTTGAAAAGGCGGCATCTTGCAGGGCTTTTTGAAAAAGCTTGACCAACGATTTCAGCGGGCTGCTGGTTCTACCCCTTCAACCAGTTACCCCCTGAAACCAAAGATATTCTGGATGCCGCCTTTATTATATTAAGGCGGCATTTTTCATGACTTAGAGACTGTTTGAAAAGTCAGGATCGATAACACCCTGAAATTATAAAGGTTTTTGGTGAAGCTTTTTCTAAAAAGCTTCAGAAGACGCCGCCTTTTTCGATCGAAAGGCGGCACCTAAAAACTTTCCTTATTTTTTCTCAATGACTTGTTTTCAAACAATCTCTTATCGCCCGGCATTCTTCAACAGGGTGCGGGCATCGGGGATGCAGCGTGGCGCGGGTGGGGCATCCTTGCGCGTCATGTCGGGCTGGTCCGTACAGGCGATAATGAGTTCAACCGCCTGGCGCGCGCGCGCGCGCCTGCGCCGCGACGGGTGCATCAGGTTGTTCAGGATCATCAGTTTGCCGTATTTCAGCGAAATCGACATATCCTGCACCTGCTCACGCGATAAGGCGCCGTCCTGCACACGACTGAGCAGACCGCCTTCAGCCATCGCATAGGTCGTGACCAGCAGATAGCTCTGCACATCGGGGGGCAGGTGATTGACGTCCCTTACCTGCCCATGACAGGCAGCGAGGATACAGCACCCGGCCATGGCGATGGCCGACATGCGGAGTTGCCTGAAAATACTTTTCATCAGGCCCCGAGCCTAGCACGTTCCCCCACTCCATGGGCAAGGATATCGGATGACGCCTCCTTGAAACATGTCGCCCTGTAATTCTTGGCACTTCTTGTTCCTGTGCCACCTGATTCCTGCGCCCACCCCGAATGGGCGGGCCCACGGGTTGGCGCAGGCATAAAAAAAGGCGGGGCCGGCATATGCCGGAACCCGCCCTTTGCAGATCATCTCGCCACGATGCGTGATCGAAGGATCAGGCGGTGGGGGGTGTCTTCGATTTTTCCTGTTCCTTGAGGACATCAAGGATATCCTGCAACAGGATCTCGCTGCGCGGCGGCGGCGGGGGAGCGGCGGGTGCGGCGGCTTTCTTTTCGGCAAAGCGGGAGATGATGCGCACCACCCAGAAAATTACAAAGCCGATAATAATGAACTGGATCACGGCGTTAAGGAAGACGCCAAGATTGAGCGTCACCGCCCCGGCCTTCTGCGCCTCCGCCAGGGTGGGCATGTGGGGACCACGCAGGGTGATGAACAGGTTGGTAAAGTCGATCCCCCCGATCAGCAGGCCAAGGAACGGGGTGAAGATGTCCTTCACCAGGCTGTTGACGATTGCGGTAAAGGCCGCGCCGATGATTACACCGACCGCGAGGTCCACCACGTTTCCGCGCATCAGGAACGCACGAAAATCCCCCAGCCAGCCGGGAGCATGAATATCGGGCACATGCAGATGCGTAGGCTTTTGCGCCATCTGTGTCTTCCTCTTTTGAAAACTATTCTGCAACCTGTCTAACAACCCCCCGCCACATTTACGACAGGGGAAATGACATACTGTCTCGACAACAGTAAAAGTGATGCTTACGGGTGACAGAATTTCACAAGTTGCGGGGATATTGTAACGCCACGGATACATGCGCGATGCAGTACGCCACGCACATGCAGGACAGCCAATGCAGGGGGACCGATGCAGGGGGGCCGATACAGAATAGCCAGATCGCGCGGCAATCAGATGTTGATCGGGCGGGCGTCCTCGTCTATACGCCTGCGAAACTCCTGCCCCGGTCGGCATCGGGGCCATTCAGCACGAAAGTCTGTGAACATGAAGTCCGGCATCCACCCCGACTACCACGAAATCACCGTCATCATGACCGATGGCACCGAGTACAAGACGCGCTCCTGCTATGGCACGCCCGGCGCGACGCTGCGCCTTGACGTCGATCCGAAGTCGCATCCGGCGTGGACAGGCGTGCAGCGCATGCTCGACACCGGGGGCCAGGTTGCCAAGTTCAACAAGAAGTTCGGTGGCCTGGGCCAGCGCAAGAAGGGCTGAGGCACACCAGGATTCCTTCCTGCGTATATCAGCCTGCCTGTCAGTCCATGAATGCCCGGCCCTTGAAAAAGGCGCCGGGCATTTCCATTTCCAGGGGGTCGCGATGCCGATGCCGGGTCGCGATGGATACCGACATGATCGTGGTCCGCCCCCCGTGGGGGACCACATGACAACAGGCCTTGCTCATATCCAGGAGGTTTTTCATGAGTTACGATTTTGCCCCCCTGTTCCGCAGCGCGATCGGGTTCGACCGTCTGGCGCAACTTGTGGATACAGCGGCACAGAACCCCGTCAGCCCGTCCTACCCCCCCTACAACATCGAAAAGGTGGCGGAGTCGCGCTATATGCTGACGATGGCGGTGGCAGGATTCGGCCCCGATGACATCGAACTGACGGTACAGGACAACACGCTTGTGGTGGCGGGACGTGTGACGGGCGGACAGCCCGACCGTGAAATCCTGTATCGTGGAATCGCACGGCGCGCCTTCGAACGCCGCTTTGTGCTGGCTGACCATATCGTGGTGGAAAATGCCAACCTCGATAATGGCCTGCTCTGCATTGCGGTGCGCCATGTCGTTCCCGAAGCCCTGAAGCCACGCCGCATTCCCATTTCGTCAGGCACCGCCACCCCGGGCGCCCAGACCCCGGACACCCTGACGCCCGGCAGCACTGACGAAGAAAACGCAGCCACCGCCGCACCGCAGTCACACGCCCCCTTCGCATCAGCGTCAGGCACAACAACAGCGGACCATGCGGGCACATCGCGCCAGGCGGCCTGACCCATATCCACCCGGCACCAAGCCAAGGGGGGAGGCTGCATGCAGCCTCCCCTTTTTCGTGTCTGGTGTGCCTGCCCTGTCTGGCTTTGTCTGACTCGCTTTGTCTGACTGGCTTTATATGACTGGCCTGTCCTGATGGGTCGGATCTGGGGTATGCCCTGTGGGTCGATCACCTGTGGGTCGGTCAAATGAAATGGTGCCACACACGCATACGGCCCTTGACCTTTTGGGTGCGTCACCTTCATATCCCTTGCTTCAAGTGCTTTTGTTTTTTGCGCGCCAGCAGGCACGCACGATGCCTTCCACGGCATTGACGATTTGCCCTTCTTTCCAAGGTGCCTGCGCGTGGCGCCATCACACGCAGTAGGACCTGTTTTGCAATGAACGCTCTGCCCCTTATGCCCAAGGCCACCGCAGTGTGGCTGATTGAAAAGACTGCGCTGACCTTTACCCAGATCGCTGAATTCTGCGGCATGCACCCGCTTGAGGTACAGGCCATCGCCGATGGTGAAGTGGCACAGGGGATCGTGGGTTATAACCCGGTAAAAAACCATCAGGTGACGCAGGCGGAAATCGAACGCTGCGAAAAGGACCCGGCCCAGCGGCTGAAGATCCTGCCCGCCCCCAACCCGATTCACCGCCGATCCAAGGGCGCGCGCTATACCCCCGTGGCCAAGCGTAACGACCGCCCGGATGCGATTGCATTCCTGCTGCGCAATTTCCCGCAACTGTCGGAAGTGCAGATGGTCAAGCTGCTGGGCACGACCAAGGACACCATTGAAAAGGTCCGCAGCCGCCAGCATTGGAACAGCCCGAACATCAAGCCACGCGATCCGGTCATCCTGGGCCTGTGCAGTCAGACCGACCTGAATGCGATGGTGACGGCAGCAAACGAACGCCTCGCCCGGGAGGGACAGGCCGTGCCGCAGCCCATCGAACTCGACAACGATCCGATCTGATCTGATTTCCGCCCTGCGTGCCCCGGTCGCTGCCGCCAATACAGCAGGGACCGGCTGGCCCGTAAGGTTCAGCCCCGCACGCTGAGCCGCTCTATTTCTTCCTTGAGCCGCAGTTTTTCGAGCTTGAGTCGCATCAGTACCCGCTGGTCGGGCATTGGCCGCCTGTCTTCGTCAAATATCTGGTCATCCAGACGGGCGTGACGGGTCTTGAGGCTGTTGATACGCGCTTCGTACAGCATGGAATCTCCTCCAGCATGTTTGCTACGACGGGGTACGCTAACGCAAGCGGCACGCCATATGCCATGACAAAATCCTGCATGACGGCGAATTCGCCATCATTTCGTTTTTTGCCTGCAATGTGCTTAGGATGGCGTCATGTTCATGTGCTGGATGGAGCGCCATGCTGACAGACCGGGATACCCTCCTTCGCAAGCTGCACGAACTGCGCAGCGAGCATCGCGACCTTGACACCGTCATCAGCCGGATGGGCGAACACCCAGTCGACCGGTTGCAGATCCAGCGCCTCAAGAAGCGCAAGCTGCTGCTTAAGGACGAGATCATGTGGCTTGAAAGTCGACTGATCCCCGACAGCATTGCCTGATCGCGGCGTTTCGCCTATCTGCCGCGGGCATGATCCCTTTTCCCGCCCGAAAGTCGTGAAAGTACAGACGCCGTGACCAATTCCCCCGCCCCTTCCTCCCCCCGGGACAGCGCCGTGCGCGTGGGCCTGATCATGGGCAGCCAGTCCGACTGGGAAACGATGCGCCATGCCGCCGCCGTGCTGGAGGCGCTGGACATTGCCCATGAAATCCGCATCGTATCGGCCCACCGCACGCCCGATCGTCTGGCGGATTATGCCCGCACGGCGCGGGCGCGGGGGCTTTCGGTCATCATTGCGGGTGCGGGTGGGGCCGCACACCTGCCGGGCATGTGCGCGGCATGGACCAGCCTGCCGGTGCTGGGCGTCCCTGTTGAATCCCAGGCGCTCAAGGGCATGGACAGCCTGCTTTCGATCGTACAGATGCCCGGTGGCGTGCCGGTCGGAACCCTTGCCATCGGCAAGGCCGGGGCAAAGAACGCGGGGCTGCTGGCCGCTTCCATCCTCTCGCTTGGCGATGGGGCGCTGGCCACCCGGCTGGAGGACTGGCGCGCAGAACAGACGGACTCCGTCGCGCAGGAACCCGTGACATGAAACCGCTTTGCCCGAACGCCGTCCTTGGCATCGTGGGGGGCGGCCAACTGGGGCGTATGTCGGCCATTGCCGCCGCCCGCCTTGGCTTTCGTGCCCACATCCTGACGACCGAGGCCGATGGCCCTGCCGCGCAGGTCGCGCATGCCGTGACCATCGGGGCCTATGACGACCATGATGCGCTGCGCCGCTTTGCCACTGCGGTCGATGTCGTGACGTTCGAGTTCGAGAATATCAGCGCCGACGGGCTGGACCTGCTGTCCTCGCTATGTCCGGTGCATCCGTCTGGCCGTATCCTGCGCATCAGCCAGGACCGCATCGCGGAAAAGACATTCCTGCGCGATGCGGGCATCCCGCTGGCCCCTTTCCACCTGATTGAGACCGGCTCCGACCTTGCCGTCGCAGCAGAGACACTGGGCTATCCCTTCATCCTCAAGACCACGCGCCTGGGCTATGACGGCAAGGGACAGGCGCGCATCCATACGCCCGAAGACCTTGCCCCCGCCTTCGCCCGCCTGTCGCCCCATCCACTGGTGGCCGAAGGCATGGTCGATTTCGCCTGCGAGGTCAGCGTAATGGTCGCGCGCAATGCCATGGGCGAGGTCGTGGCGTTCGATGCGACGGAAAACCGTCACCGCAATGGCATCCTTGACCTCAGCCTTGCGCCGGCGCGTATTCCCGCCGGACTTGCCACGCGCGCGCGTGAACTGGCGACGGACATCGCCCGCGCGCTCGACCTGATCGGCATCATGGGGGTGGAGATGTTCGTCGATCGCCATGGCGGGCTTCTGGTCAATGAAATTGCGCCACGCCCGCATAATTCAGGGCATTGGACAATGGATGCCTGTCCCGTGGACCAGTTCGAGATGCATGTCCGCGCTGTAACCGGCCTGCCGCTGCCGCCTGCGACACGGCACAATGATGCGGTGATGAAAAACCTGATCGGGCCGGATGACATGGCGCTGTGGCCCCGGATCATGGCGACGCCCGGCCTGCTGGCGCATCATTATGGCAAGGCGCGGGCCCGCCCCGGGCGCAAGATGGGGCATGTCAATGTGCTGTTCCCGCATGGGGGACTGCCTGGCGAATTCGGGGTGGAAGATGCCCTTGGCCCGCTGGCGTCCCCTATGGAGGTTAATGGGGAGATTAATGGGGATGCTGATGGGCATGATGTCGGTGGGGACCAGGGGGAACACTCCCCCTGAAGACCGGCGGCCGGTCCGGCATTTGTAAACCGGGCATGCAAAATGCATGCCGCCCATGAAATACCGGCTGCGGGATCACCGATTATCGTCGGCGATCAGCCCCATCCGGCGAAAGCTGATGCTGCGCCCGTTCCCGACCACGAAATGATCGTGCAGGTGGATGCCCATGACACTGGCCACCTGCTGTATATGCAGGGTCATCTGGATATCCGTGGCCGACGGCAGGGGATCGCCGCTGGGATGGTTATGCGCAAGGATCAGGATACGCGCATCAAGGTCCAGGGCGCGGCGCATGACCTCACGCGGGTAAACCGGCGCCTGGTCCACGGTGCCAACCCCCATGACGCGGTCCTCGATCAGGCGATATTCCGCATCGAGGAACAGCACCCTGAACTGCTCCGTACAGTCATGCGCCATGACTGCCTGCAGGTAATCCACAATACGCCCGTGCCCTGACAGGGCGTCGCCATGGCGGACATAGGCACGGTGCATGCGCAACGCCGCCTCGCGCACCGTGGCGATCATGGGTGACAGCAGCGGGTGGGTACCAAGCACCGCATCAAGGTCGTGCGGATGGGCCGACAGCGCCATCCCGGCGGAACCGAAACGGGCCAGCAGGATATCAAGCAACATGTCGATATCCGCATTCCCCGGTTCCAGCGTACACAGCACATGACGCAGCAATGCCCGGTCGTCCATTTCCCCGCCATCGCCGGCGTCCCCCCATGGGGCGGAGGCTGTATCATGTCGGGGGGCATAAGTTCCCATTTGCGGGTCGATCCGTAAATGTCGATAAATTCGCGACAGACAGCCCGACAACAGGGCATATTAAGGTCCAATAATCGATAACAGACGGAGGTTACATACCCGTATGAATTTTTCCGCTCCCCCCGCCCCGCGCAATGCGGTCCTGTTCGACCTTGATGGCACGATCATCCGATCACATGATGGCATCATCGAATCCATCCATGCCGTGCTGCGCGACCTTGGGCATGAACCCGACCTGTCGATTGACCTGACATGGGTGGTGGGGCCACCGCTGCGCGATCTTCTGGCACATATCCTTGCCCATTACGGCGATGACCGCGTGGATGAGGCAATGGACCTTTACCGCAGGCATTACGAAGGCGGCGGCATGCGCAAAAGCCCGGTGTTCGACGGGATGCGCCATGTGATCGAAAGCCTGCATGCGGCGGGGACGCGGCTGTTCATCGCCACGTCGAAACCCCGCTACCTCGCGCGCAAGATCCTGCATCTGCGCGACCTGTCGCAATATTTCGACGGGATGTCGGGCGCACGTGCGGATGACAGCGGCGCGGAAAAACCCGAACTGATCGCGGCACTGCTGCGTGAACATGATGTCGCGCGCAACCATGCGCTGATGATCGGGGATCGCCGGTTCGACATTACCGGCGCGCATGCAAACCATGTCCGCGCGCTTGGCGTACTCTGGGGATATGGCGGGCATGATGAACTGGTTGCCGCGGGGGCCGACGCACTGGTCAGCCAACCTGGCGAACTGCTTGAGGCAATCGACACGCAGTTCCGCCTGATGGCGAAACACGCCGCCTGATCCCTACAGCATCTTTTCCCGACGCAGGGAGGTCCAGCCCCCGTCCCCCGCGATGATGCAATCATGCATCACCGTGGAAAGGAGGCGGCCATGGGCCTCCACCTGCCGCATGACGGTGGCCGCGTCCTCCATCTGTCGCGTGGTGGGCGGGACTGTCCCGCCATCCCACACCACCACCATCGAAACCGCATGCAGATGCAGCACACGTTGCAGGATCGCACGGCACATATCGGCCGCAGAACCATCCGCCACCCGTTCATCCCCCACAAGGCGGTTCGTCGCATCAAGCAGCAGGATCGTCACCTGCCCGCGTCCGCCCGGTGCAGGCACCCCCGCCATGCCCGCGCGCGTGGTGGCATAATGGGTCCAGGCCGCATGCAGGTCATGAATATAGGGCTGCGGCCTTGCATCCCCGCGGCACAGCCGTCGCGCCACCAGCGCGGGCAGCGCCAGCACGGAACAGGCCCGTGGCCCCACGCCCGCCGCGCGCAGTTCATCTGGCCCCGCCGCCAGAACGGCGCACAAAGAGCCGAAACGCGCGATAAGATCCTTGGCCATCGGTTTGGTGTCACGTCGCGGAACCCCGGCGAAAAGCAGGACCTCCAATATCTCATAATCCGCCAGCGACATCCCACCCGCGATGCGTATCCGCGCACGCATGCGGGCGCGATGGCCACCGGGGCTGCCTGCGCCACCGCCTATACGCGCCACCACGTCTCTTTCACCATCACTGCCTTCATCGCCCCCATCATGGCCGATCACACACCCATTCCACAATGATGCGGGTCCGGTGCGCGTGGTCATGGCCTGCGGGGACTGACATTGCTATAGATAACCGCGTGATGGACAGTCTTTTCCCCCCCGACCACGTTCCCCCCGAACGTGCGCCCGATTACCTTGCCCGGCTCAACCCGGAGCAACGCGCCGCGATCGAAACGACGGACGGCCCGCTGCTTGTCCTTGCCGGTGCGGGCACGGGCAAGACGCGCGTGCTGACGACGCGTTTTGCCCATATCCTGCTGTCGGGTCGCGCGCGACCGAACCAGATCCTTGCCGTGACCTTCACCAACAAGGCCGCACGCGAAATGCGTGAACGAGTCGCCGGTCTGCTTGGCGCGCCGGTGGAGGGGCTGTGGCTGGGCACGTTCCATTCCCTGTGCGCGCGCATGCTGCGCCGCCATGCGGAATATGTCGGACTGTCGGGCAGTTTCACCATCCTTGATACCGACGATCAGGTCCGCCTGCTCAAACAGGTGATCGAACCACGCCATATCGACACCAAACGCTGGCCGCCGCAGGGAATCATGGGCGTCATCCAGCGGTGGAAGGACCGTGGCCTGACCCCATCACGCGTCAGCAAGGCAGAGGACTGCGACTTTGCGGATGGTAAATGCCGCGAGATCTATGCCGATTACCAAAAGCGCCTGATCCAGCTCAACGCCTGTGACTTTGGCGACCTGATGCTGCACATGACCGAAATCATGCGCACCCATCCCGATGTACTGGCGCAGTATCACCGGTTCTTCCGCTATATCCTGGTTGATGAATATCAAGACACCAACACGATCCAGTATCTGTGGCTGCGCCTGCTGGCACAGCGGGGGGAGGGACAGGCCAACATCTGCTGCGTGGGGGATGATGACCAGTCGATCTATTCCTGGCGCGGGGCAGAAGTGGAAAACATCCTGCGCTTCGAACATGATTTCCCCGGCGCCCACGTCGTCCGCCTGGAGCGCAACTACCGCTCCACCCGGCAGATCCTTGGCGCGGCGTCGGGCCTGATCGCCCATAACGAGGAACGGTTGGGCAAGACGCTGCACCCCGGGCGCGAGGATGCGGAGGGCGAGAAGGTGCGCGTCATCTCCGTATGGGATTCCGATGACGAGGCCCGCATGGTGGGCGAGGAGCTGGAGCGCCTGCACAATGACGGGCATCCCCTGTCGGAATGCGCGATTCTGGTCCGTGCGGGGTTCCAGACCCGCGCGTTCGAGGAACGGCTGATCACCATCGGCCTGCCCTATCGCGTGGTTGGGGGGCTGCGCTTTTACGAACGTGCCGAAATCCGCGATGCGCTGGCCTATATGCGTGTGCTGTCACAGCCATCGGACGACCTTGCGTTTGAACGCATCATCAACGTCCCGCGCCGGGGCATCGGCAATACCGGCGTGCAGAAACTGCACCTGCATGCCCGCGCGCGCGACATTCCCCTGACCGCCGCCGTGCTGGAAATGCTGGCGACGGGCGGGATCAAGGGACGCGCACGCGAACATCTGGCCGCCCTGATGAAATGTTTCGGGCAATGCCGCGAGGATCTGGCACGCGAAGGGCACGTGGTCGTGGTCGAACGCCTGCTTGAGGAGAGCGGCTATCTCGACATGTGGAAGGCGGACAAGTCACCCGAGGCGCCGGGACGTCTGGACAACCTCAAGGAACTGGTGCGCGCGCTGGCGGATTTTGAAACGCTGGGCGGATTCCTCGAACATGTGGCGCTGGTGATGGAGACGGAGGAAAACGCAGGCAACGAACGGCTGAGCATCATGACCCTGCATGGGGCCAAGGGGCTGGAGTTCGATACCGTGTTCCTGCCGGGATGGGAGGAAGGGGTCTTCCCCTCGCAACGCACAATGGACGAAGGGGGCGCCAAGGGGCTGGAGGAAGAACGCCGCCTTGCCTATGTCGGGATCACGCGCGCACGCCTGCGCGCGATCATCAGCCATGCGGCCAACCGGCGTATCTATGGCAACTGGCAGTCCGCGATTCCCAGCCGCTTTGTGGAGGAACTTCCCCCCGAACATGTGGACACCATCGGGGATGCGACCCGTGCCCGCCATAATGGCGCGATGCGCAGCCCGGTATTCGGGGCCACACCATTCCCGGTCGTGGCGCGCCGCCGCGCCGTCACAGACGCAACGTCGTCCGGTGATACGCCATCGCGCAAGTCGGCCTTTCGCGTTGGCGCCCGCGTTTTCCATCAGAAATTCGGATACGGCACCATCGCGTCCGTAGAAGGCACCCGTCTGGAGGTCGCGTTTGAAAAAGCGGGCACCAAGCGGGTGATCGACACTTTTGTTGAGCAGGTATCATGACCATTCCCCCCCGCCGCCACGCCACCGAACTGGAGACCATTGCGGTCACTGTCCCACCAGAGGCCGTGGAAGCCTATGAAAATGCGCTTTCCATCGTCTGCGCGACCATCGGCATTTTCGAAGTGGACGACGCCCAGACCGCATGGCGGGTCGAAGGCGTGCGCGATATAGGTTCGGGGGAGGACGAATTGCGCACCGCCCTTGTGCTGGCGGCGGCGCTGACGGGGGTGGATGTCCCGCTTGAACGCACCCCCACCGAATCCGAAGGGTGGCTTGCCCGCACGTACGAGGCATTTCCCGAACAGACGGCAGGCCGCCGTTTCGCCATTCGTGGCACCCACCTTGAACCCGACGCGAACCCGCAACGCATCACCCTTGTGCTTGACGCGGGCGTTGCGTTCGGGTCGGGGGAACATGGCTCCACACGCGGATGCCTGCGCGCGCTGGAAATGATCGCCCACCGGCGGCCACGCCGCATCCTCGACCTAGGCTGCGGGTCGGGCATCCTTGCCATGGCGGCGGCGGCGCTGCTCAAACGCCCGGTACTCGCGACCGATATCGACCCATGGTCGGTGCGCGTCACACGGCGCAATGCGCGGATGAACGGCCTGTCGAACCTCGTATCGTGCCATCTTGGCAACGGGTGGCGTACGCCCGCCATCCGGCAGAACGCCCCCTATGACCTGGTATTCGCCAACATCCTTGCCCGGCCGCTCTGTTCAATGGCGGCCGAGCTTGCGCACAACCTGCTTCCCGGTGGCACGGCCATCCTGGCCGGGCTGCTCGATACACAGGTGCGCATGGTGCTGTCCGCGCATCGCAGGCAGGGGCTGGTGCTTGAACATCGCCTGCGCGAAGGGGACTGGGCCACGCTGATCCTGAGGAAGCCAGATGTCTGACCCCGATCCCGCCATCCATATCCGGCCCGCGACCCCAGACGACATCCCCGCGATCGTGGACATCATCAACGATGCCATCCGCAACAGCACGACATTATGGGAAACACGCGAAACCACGGTGCCGGTGCGCCTCGACTGGCTGCGCGACAGCAATGCGCAGGGGTTTCCCATTCTGGTCGCGGTCACGCCCGAAGGGACCGTGGCGGGATATTGCAGCTGGAAGACGTTCCGCCCGTTTTCCGGCTATGCCCATACGGTTGAACACTCGATCTATATCGCACCGGCGTTCAAGCGACGTGGCATCGGCAGCCTGCTGCTGGGCCATCTGTGCACGCTTGCGCGCAATTCGGATGTGCATGTGATGGTCGCGGCCATCACCGCATCGAACACGGCCTCACGCCTGCTGCATGAACGTTTTGATTTCCAGCCCGGCGGCATGATCCCGCAATGCGGGACAAAATTCGGCAGGTGGATGGACCTGATGTTCCTTTACAAGCTTGTCCCCAACGACTGACTGCCATCATGGCCACGACGCGCCTACGGCCCCTCTGCGCCCCTGTATTTCCTTCTTTTGATAAACGGAGCCACGTTCCATGACGGATGCCCCCACCCGCCTTCACGCGTTACGCGAAACCCTGCGACAGGCCAGCGTCGATGGCTTCATCCTGCCACGCGGGGATGAACATCTTGGTGAATATGTCGCCCCCTGCGCCGAACGCCTGGCATGGCTGACGGACTTTACCGGCAGTGCGGGCATGGCGACGGTGCTGATGGAACGCGCGGCGGTCTTTTCCGATGGCCGTTACACCACGCAGATGGAACATCAGGTCAATGGCCTGTGCTGGGAACGGCTGCACCTGCGTGAAACACCGCCCGCGCAATGGCTGGCGCAGCACGGGGCGAATGCACGCATCGGATACGACCCGCGCCTGCTGAGCGAAAATGCGTTGCTGCCATTCGTGCAGGCGGGCCTGACGCTGGTGCCGCTGGCGCATAATCCGGTGGACGCCATCTGGACCGACCGTCCCCTGCCGCCCTGCACGCCGTGTCTGGAACAGCCCCTTGAACATAGCGGCACCGACAGCGCGACAAAGCGCACGACACTCGCGGCGCAGTTGCGCGACTCGGGCGAGGACTGCGTCGTGCTCAGCGATCCGGCCTCCATCGCGTGGCTGCTCAACATCCGTGGCAACGATGTCCCCTATACGCCGCTCAGCCTGTGTTTCGCCATTGTCCATGCCGACGCCACCGTTTCCCTGTTCATCGACCCGGTCAAGCTGACGACGCGCACGCGCGAATGGATGGGTGAGGATGTGCGCACCTTCACCCCCGACGCCCTGCCTGCACAGCTTGCAGCACTTGCCGGTCGCCGGGTGCAGGTGGACCCGGCAGCCAATTCCGTGTGGTTCATCCAGACGCTGGAACAGGCAGGGGCGACCATCATCCGCGCCACCGACCCATGCACATTGCCCAAGGCGATCAAGAACCCCGTGGAGCAGGAGGGCGCGCGCCGTGCCCATGAACGCGACGCGGTGGCTGTCTGCCGCTTCCTGCACTGGCTTGATACCGAAGGTGTCGGCACCGGGGAACTGGAGGCGACACAGCGCCTTGATGCGTTTCGCAAACGCTGCATGGATTACCGCGAGGAAAGCTTTCCCGCCATTTCCGGGTCTGGCCCCAATGGCGCGATCATCCATTACCGCGTCACCCCCGAAACCGACCGCATCCTGCGCCATAACGAGGTGTACCTGATCGACAGCGGGGCGCAGTACCCCTATGGCACGACGGACATCACGCGCACGATATGGACCGGCCCGGAACAGCCCGACGACGATGTCTGCGACGCATTTACCCGTGTCCTGCGCGGTCATATCGCGCTGGCGCGGGCACATTTCCCGCACGGCACCACGGGGCATGCGCTTGACGCTCTGGCGCGCCAGGCATTGTGGGAAGGCGGTCTGGATTACGACCACGGCACCGGCCATGGAATCGGCAGCTACCTGTCGGTGCATGAAGGGCCCTGCAATATCTCCACCCATTACCGGCCCGTCGCGCTGGAGGCGGGGATGATCGTCTCTGACGAACCGGGATATTACCGTCCCGGCGCGTTTGGCATCCGCCTTGAAAACCTGCTGCTGGTGCAGCCTGCGGTCACGAATGGGGAAAGCCGCCGCTTTCTGGCGTTCGAGGTACTGACCCTTGCGCCGTTCGATCGTCGCCTGATTGCGGTGGACATGCTCAACAGCACCGAAATCGCATGGCTCGACGCCTATCATGCACGGGTTTTTGAACAGGTGGCCCCACATCTGGACAAAGTCGGCCAGACATGGCTGGAGGCGGCATGCGCACCGCTGCGCGCCAGATAATGTGACTATGAATATGGCCCCGGAAGGCGGTGATGGAATTGTCACATGCCGGTCTGGGGCCTAGGACTTTTTACCAGTTCCGACGCAACTGGATCCGGTAACGATACGCGGAAACAGCCAGGCCGGTGCGCAACCTGACCCGCAGTCAGGTGCAAGCACGATAGGGAGACGTTCAAAATGTCCGCAGAAAAAACAATTCCCGCCACCCTGATCCCCGGCGATGGGATCGGCCCCGAAATTGTTGACTCCGTCATCGAAATCCTTGACGCCGTCGGCGCACCGTTCAAGTGGGAGAAGGCGCTGGGCGGGGTGTCCGCCCTTGACGCCACCGGCAGCCCGCTTCCCAAGGAAACAATCGAAAGCATCCGTCGCACCGGCCTCGCGCTGAAGGGTCCTCTGACCACCCCCGTCGGTGGTGGCTTCAAGTCCATCAACGTGACACTGCGTCAGGAGTTCGGTCTGTTCGCGAATGTTCGTCCCACAAAGACGATCGTGCCGGGTGGCCGCTTTGACAAGATCGACCTCGTGATCTTCCGCGAGAACCTCGAAGGCTATTACGCCGCGCTGGAAAACTACATCCCGGTCGGTGATGACCCGCACGCCATCGCGACAAGCGCCGGCTACACCTCACGCGCGGAATGCAATCGCATTGTCCGCTATGCTTTTGAATATGCGGTCAAGAACAACCGCAAGCGCGTGACGCTGGTGCACAAGGCCAACATCCTGAAGCTGCTGACCGGCCTGTTCCTGGAAGAAGGCCGCAAGGTCGCAAAGGAATATGAAGGCCGCGTCGAAGTGAACGAACGGATTGTCGATGCCTGCGCCATGCAGTTGGTGACGGACCCGTGGCAGTTCGACTGCATTGTCACCACCAACCTGTTCGGGGACATCCTGTCCGACCTGACGGCGGGTCTTGTCGGTGGCCTTGGCCTCGCCCCCGGTGCGAACATCGGCGAAAAGGCTGCCGTGTTCGAAGCGGTCCATGGTTCCGCCCCCGACATCGCGGGCCAGAACAAGGCCAACCCGACCGCACTGCTGCTGGCGGCGAACATGATGCTGCAGCATGTCGGCCGCAAGGACCTTGCCGACCGCATCGACAGCGCCATCGCAAAGGTCATCACATCCGGTGCGGTGCGCACGGGCGACCTGGGCGGCAAGGCGAGCACGACCGACCTGACGGCCGCCCTGAAGCAGGCTCTGGTCTGATCCATCGACCATCCCTGCAACGGTTCATGCCGTTGCAGGGTATGAAAGAAGGGCCGTGGCGTCATCCGCCACGGCCCTTTTTTCATTTCTGGCAGGAACGGCAATAAGAAACGGCCTGAATAACCCGCCGATCAGAAATGATGATTTTCTTGTATGACGCCAGCAGGTTGTTTGAAAACAAGTCATTGATAAAAAATAAGAAAAGTTTTTGGGTGCCGCCTTTTTGAAAAAAGGCGGCGTCTTCTGAAGCTTTTTAGAAAAAGCTTCACCAAAAACCTTTATAATTACAGGATGTTATCAATGGTCTATTTTTAAACAGTTCCTTGTTTTGGATAAACACAACGATTTTCAGGACTTTTTTTCGAAATCGTTCCTCAGGACCGTTCATTCCCTCACAAGATAGCGGCATCCAAGTTTTTTCAAAAACACTGTGACCCTCTGGTTTTTTCGGATTTTCAACTTCCGCGATAGGTTGAAAACCCATAAGGCGAGACCAGGAGCGGTACATGATAATGCCCCCCCTTTTCCCCCGGAGCGCGTTGCGCCATGCCGAATGCGATCGGCACGATATCAAGGAACGGCGGGTCCGACAGCGCCATCCCCCGCCCCCGGAAATAGGCCGCAACCGCGAATTCCAGCCGATAGCTGCCACCGGGCATATCCCCCACCGCAACCGACAGGTCAGGGCAGCGCCCGTCGATATTGGTCATGCCCACGAATAGGCGCTCCCCCCCCGACCACAAGGTGATTTCCATACCCGCCGCAGGCTGTCCCGAGACAAGGTCAAGGACATGGGTCGAAAGGGTGCTCATGATGTTTCCTCCAGCCGTCCCAGGATATCGGCCTGTCGCAAGGCGGCAATCTTCGCGATTTCATCAAGGGCCGCGCCGATTTCCGTATCCGGGTCATGCGCCAGCCGCCGCGCCATTTCTTCAAGTATCCGCGCCTTGTCCGACAGGCGCACACAGATGATGAACGGAATGGCGAATTTTGCCGCATAATCCTCATTGAGCGTCCTGAACCGCGCGAATTCCTCCGGCGTCAGGCGATCCAGCCCCGCCGATGCCTGTTCGGCCGCTGATGCATCCGTCAGCGTCGGGTCCATCCCGGCCCGCCGCGCAAGTTCGGGATGCGCACGGATCAGGGACATCTGCTCCATATCCGTGGCGCGGCGCATTTCATGATCCATGACACGCAGCATATGCGCGGCATCGGCGAACGGACGATGATCCAGCGCGCGTTCGGCCACCCATGGGGAATGTTCGAACATGGGACCGAACAGTTCAATGAAACCTGCTTCGTCCAGCGCATTTGCGCGTGCGATGGCCGATGTCATGCCGGATGCACCGACAGCCAGTGATGTGCAATATCCAGTCGTGTCGCGACCCAGACCCGTTCCTTTGCGGCGATGTAATCAAGAAAGCGCGCCACGGCCCGCGCACGGCCCGGTCGGCCGGCCACACGGCAATGCAGCCCCACCGACATCATCTTTGGCGTGCTTGCCCCTTCTTCATACAGTTCATCGAACGTGTCACGCAGGTAATTGAAGAACTGCTCCCCTTCGGTAAAGCCGTTCAGGGCCACGAAACGCATATCGTTCACATCGAGCGTATAGGGCACGATCAACTGCGCACGCCCATTGCCACGGTCGTAATAGGGCAGGTCATCGGCATAGGAATCCGCATCATAGACAAAGCCGCCTTCCTGCGCGACCAGTCGCGCGGTATTGGGGCTGGTACGCCCCTGATACCAGCCCAGGGGGCGCGATCCCGTCACCTGCGTATGCAGCGCGATACATTCGGCGATATGGGCACGTTCCACCGCTTCGGGGATGTGCTGGTAATCAATCCAGCGCAACCCGTGGGAGGCGATTTCCCACCCTGCATCCTTCATCGCACGCACGGCGTCGGGATTACGGGCCATGGCCATGGCCACACCGAAGACCGTCACCGGCTGCCGCCGTTGCGTGAAAATCCGGTACAGGCGCCAGAACCCGGCCCGCGCCCCATATTCATACAGACTTTCCATCGCGATCGCGCGCGCACCGGGGATGGAGGGCGCACCGATCATTTCGGACAGGAATGCTTCGGACCCGCGATCACCATGCAGGATGGAATTTTCAGCCCCCTCCTCATAATTAATGACGAACTGTACCGCGATGCGCGCACCACCGGGCCATTTCGGATCGGGCGGGGATGCGGCATAACCGACAAGGTCACGGGGATATTCATTGGGCTGTGCCATCACATCACGCCCCATACGCCGCCAATGCCGCATCCACCGCACGGCCGGAGACGAGGTTATGCCCTTCGTGCCGCAACACCGCCTCCAGCGCGCCGAGCGTCAGCAGCACCCTGTTCTTTGCCGCATTGTATCCCATTGCCCCGATCCGCCAGATGCGCCCCTGCAACGGGCCAAAGGCGGAACCGATCTCGATCTCGAAATCATCGCGCATGCGCGTGCGCACCCGTTCGCCATCAATGCCGTCGGGAATATACACACCCGTTACATTGGTCATGCGGTGTTCGTCACTGCCGAACAATGTCAGGCCCATTGCCCGCAGGCCCGCGCCCATCGCGCGGCTGGCTGCGGCATGACGGGCAAAACGTGCCTCCACCCCTTCTTCCACCATGATGCGCGCGGCCTCGCGCGCGGCGTACAGCATGCTCGTCGCCTCTGTATGGTGATTCAGGCGCTGTTCGGACCAGTATTCCATGATCATCGCCAGATCAAAATAGTTCGAGGCAATGCGCGGACGCATCCCGTCCGTGGTATTCGCCCCACGTATCCCGGCCTCCACATGCCGACGTGACATGATGTAGTCAGCGGCGCGGTCCGAAATCGTGATGGGCGAGGAACCGGGCGGCCCCCCCATGCATTTCTGCAGGCCCCCCGTCACGATATCCACGCCCCACCGGTCGGTCGCGACGGGCATCCCGCCCAGCGTCGCCGTTGCATCGACATAGGACAGGACATCATACCTGCGGCACAGTTCCCCCACCCCATCGAGCGGCTGCGCCATGGTGGTGGACGTATCGCCATGGATACAGGCCAGGACATGCGGCCGATGGGCAATAATGCCATCCTCGATCTGCTTCAGGGTCGCAACCTCGCCCCACGGAATGTCGATGGTAAAGATTTCCGCGCCGATCCGCTGTGCAATTTCCGACAGCAACAGCCCGAAACGCCCTGCCCGCACGATCAGCAGTCGCGCCCCCGGTTCCAGCAACGACACCAATGCCGCCTCGATCCCCGCGCGGGCCGTGCCGTCCACCAGCAGTGTCCAGCGGTTTTCCGTCATGAAGACCGTACGGTACAATGCCATGGTCTGGTTCATATAGGTGGTCATTTCCGGGTCGAACTGCCCCAGCATGTCGGCCGCCATGGCCCGCAGCACACGCGGATGCACATTGACCGGCCCCGGCCCCATCAACATGCGTGACGGGGGGTCGATCTGACCAAAAATGTTCTGTGTCATCAGCAACGTCTTTCAAAAAGGCATACGAAATCCGTCAATGTGCGCAAGGCAACCTCCACATCCGCCGTGCTTACGGCTTCGGCGGGATTGTGGCTGATGCCCTTTTCACAACGGATAAACAGCATGGAAACAGGGACAAGATGCGCCATGACCATCGCATCATGGCCTGCGCCACTGACCAGTACGCGCGCCGGTGCGCCGGTCACGTCCACCACCGCCTGTTCCATCAGTTCCGTCAGGTGCGCATCACATGGCGTCGCATCGAGATCGTGTTGCAGCGCAACGCCAAGGACGATGTCACGGCGGGCGGCAATGTCACGGATTTCGGACAGGATTTCCACCGCCGCCGCATCACGCACCGCATTGGTGCCCGCACGCACGTCGATGGTGAACATCACGTCACCAGGCACGACATTGGCCGCCCCCGGCAGAACCTCCAGCCGTCCAACCGTCGCGACAAGGTCAGCGGGGCCGGCACGCCCGATACGCTCCACCGTGCCAATCGCCTCTGCCGCCGCCGCCAGCGCATCGCGGCGCAGATGCATGGCCATGGTGCCGGCATGCCCCGCCATGCCCTGCATCGTCACGCGATAACGATGCTGTGCCGCGATCGCGCTGACCACCCCCACCGCGCGGCCTTCGGCCTCCAGCACGGGGCCTTGTTCGATATGTGCCTCGACATAGGCCAGGACACGACCGGGCGCGATCCGGGCGTCGTCAATGGCCGCAAGGTCAAGCCCGAATTCCGCAAGCGCCGCGGCCAGCGATATCCCGTCGCCATCGACCATCGACAGGTCGAACCCGTCACGCACCCCCGCCACCGTGCGTGAGGTCAGCATCGCGGCAGGAAAGCGCGATCCTTCTTCATCCCCGAAACCGATCACTTCGAGCGCGAAGGGAAAGCGCCGCCCCACCCGCGCAAAGGCTGCCACCACCTCGATCCCGAGTATGACGCCAAGCATCCCGTCATACCGTCCGCCATGGCGCACGCTGTCCACATGCGACCCGATCAGCAGCGATGGCGCATCTGGCGCGATGCCTTCGTAACGCCCCACCACATTCCCGATCGCATCCACGCGCACGGACATGCCCGCGTCACTCATCCATGCCGCGATCCGGTCCAGCGTCGCGCGGTATCCTGCGCCAAGATAGGGACGAAACAGCCCCTGCGCATCATCGGAATAGGGCGCATGCCCCAGCAGGTCACACCGCGCATGCACGCGCTGCCCCGATGGCGGCGGGACGGTAATCGGCTGCATGTCCAGACCTACCATGCCGCCACGGCCCCATCGCTGCGCGGGTCGGTCGCCCCTTCGATCAGTCCGGTTTTTTCATGCCGCACCAGCGCGCCCGCATGTCCCATGGTGGAGGTAAACGGTTCCATCCGCTCCATCTGGTGGCCTGCCGCCTGCATGCGCGCGATCAGTTCAGGGTCAAAGCGGTCTTCGTATTTCAGGCTGACGCTGTCCTCCCCCCATGTCCGGCCCAGCAGCCAGCGCGGGGCGGTCACCGCGCGCTGCAACGGCACGCCATAATAGGCATAGCGGGTAAAGACAGCCGCCTGTGTCTGTGGCTGTCCCTCGCCGCCCATGGTGCCATAGACCATGGTGCGCCCGTCATCGAAACGCGCACCAGCGGGATTGAGCGTGTGAAAGGGCTTGCGCCCAGGACGCAGGCCGTTCCACCCGTCGGGGTCCATGCCAAAGCTGGTGCCCCGGTTCTGCCACACCACGCCGGTGCGGGGCAGGACGACACCCGATCCATATTCGAAATACAGGCTCTGGATCATGCTGACGGCCAGCCCGTCGGAATCGACCACGCCCAGCCACACCGTATCGCCCGCCTGTGACGGGTGGGGCCATGGGGCCGCACGCTGTGGGTCGATGACAGCCGCCATACGGTCCAGCGCACCTGCGTCATCAAGGATATCCTGCGCCTGCACCGTCATCAGCGCCGGGTCGCCCACATGCGTGTCACGATAACGAAAGGCAAGCTTCGTCGCCTCCACCAGCGTGTGCATGTACTCATAACTGTCGGCCTTCGCAGCGCGCAGCCGGTCGAACACTGCCAAGATCAGCAGCGATGCCACACCCTGCGTGGGGGGCGCGACGTTATAGAGGTCCGCCCCGCGCACCCGCGCATGCAATGCGGGCTGGTGTACAGCACGGTGGGCCTGCAGGTCCGACAGGGCAAGCGGGCTGCCAAGCGAGGCAAGGTCGG
This sequence comes from Novacetimonas hansenii, assembly GCF_014843995.1. Taxonomy (NCBI): domain Bacteria; kingdom Pseudomonadati; phylum Pseudomonadota; class Alphaproteobacteria; order Acetobacterales; family Acetobacteraceae; genus Novacetimonas; species Novacetimonas hansenii. The sequence goes on from NZ_CP062147.1 coordinate 2,743,675, forward strand.
CGGCAAGGTCCGATGCGATACGCCCACGATAGAAACTGTCCAGCCCATCATCCACCAGCATGCGCAACGTGCGGGCAAGGCGGGGATTATGCAGGATATCACCCGCCTGCGGCAGGCGACCCGCAGGCATGAACTGATCGGCGAAGCCGGGAACGGCACGCAGTTCATCGACCTTGGCGCGCGTAATGTCGGCCGCCCCGGCCGTGACCGGCACGCCCTGTTCGGCGTAATGGATCGCATCGCGCAATATCCGGCCAAGCGGCAGGCCGGGCTGTACCGCATGGCTCCATCCCAGGGCCATGTCCCAACCCGAAACGGTGCCCGCAACCGTATTCGCCGCCAGTGGCCCACGCCATGGGATACGCGCCTGCCCGGCATTGCGGTAAAACGCGACATCGGCCTTCATGGCCGCAGCCCCGCTGGCGTCAATGCTTTGCGCACGCCCGTCCGGCCACAGCGTCAGCCAGAACGCATCGCCACCAATGCCGGTCATATGTGGATAGACAACCGCCAGTGCCGCCGCCGTGGCCACCGCGGCCTCGATTGCCGTGCCCCCGGCCTTGAGGATATCAAGGCCCGCCTGACTGGCAAGGTGATGGGGCGATGTCACCATCCCCCGGCACGAACGCGGCGTATTGAGCATGGTCGTCAGTTCCCCGTAGTCAGCGGCACACAGCGCGCAAGTCCCGCACGTTGCAATTCCCCCGCCACGGCAAACAGCGCGGCTTCCGCCCCCGGCGCACCGATCAGTTGCAGCCCCAGCGGCAGGCCCGACGGACACGCCAGCGGCGCGGACAGCACCGGCACACCCGCAAGGCTGATGGGCTGCGTAAACAGGCCCAGGTTCGCACGCGCCGAAACCACGCGCCCTTCCACCATGATGGTGGGCTGATCGATGCGCGGTGCGGGACCGACGGTCGCGGGTGCGACAACAACGTCATGATGGCTGAACAGTTCGTGGATGCGCGCGCGAAACCAGCTACGGAAACGCTGCGCCTGCACCAGCGTCGCAGATGGCAGCATCGCCCCCGCCATCAGGCGGCCACGCGTCGCGGGGTCATACTGCATCGCGCGCTGGCGCAGGCGGCCAAGGTGCAGGCTGCCGCCTTCGGCTGCCGTAATCAGGAACGATGCGGCACGTGCGCGTGCGACCTCCGGCAGTTCGACAACCGTTGTGCTGTTGAGGTGACGCATCACATCATCAATCGCGGCGACGAACCCGGCATCAATGTTGCGCGCAAACCATCCACCCAGCCGCGCGATCCGCAACGACGCGACATCGGGCAGTGCCTCGGGCTTACGGCCATCCATGATGCCGAACACGGCATGCAGATCCTCCAACGTATCCGCCATCGGCCCCACGACATCAAGGCTGGCGGCGAAGGGATAGGCGCCTTTGCGCGGAATGCGGCCGAATGTCGGCTTCAGGCCCCATACGCCACACAACGCGGCAGGCAGACGGATGGAGCCGTTGGTGTCAGATCCCAGCGCAAACGGCATGATACCCGCCGCCACGGCCGCCGCCGAACCACCCGACGACCCACCGGCAAGACAGGCCGTGTCATGCGGATTGCGCGTGGTGCCGGTATGCGCGTTTTCAGTGGAGAAGCCATAGGCGAATTCGTCCATGTTCAGGCTGGCGACCGCGACCGCGCCCTGTGCCTGAAGTCGGGCGACGACCGTTGCGTCCTCCTGCGCCGGCGGGTTGCCACGCAGGACGAGGGAACCCGCCGTCGTCACCTCCCCCGCGATATCGAACAGGTCCTTGACGCCGAACGGCACCCCCGCAAGCATGCCGGGATCCTCGCCCCGGGCGATGCGCTGGTCGATATGTTCTGCGCGCGCCACGGCGGCGGGGCCAAAGATGCGCGTCACGCTGTTGAAACGGGTGTCGCGTGCCTCGATATCCGCAATGACACCGGTGATGACGGAAACGGCGCTGCGCCGCCCGGCGCGCACGTCCTGCGCGATCTGCAACGCCGAGTTCGGGCACGTGTCGTTCGGGCGCACGTCGTTCGATGCCTGCGTCATGGGATATACTCCCCCGCCGGTTCGCACGTATCAGGCAGGACAAGGCCATTGAGCAGATCGGCATATCCCTGCAACAGCGCGGCATTCGCGGTCACGTCGTTCATGCAGGCGGGCGGCACGGTCAACCCGATACAGCGCGCCGCCTGAACCACGGGAAAGATGTCATCGCCGCCCTGCGCCAGCATTGCGGCGGGTTTGGGGGGAGGTACCGCATCGTCATTCAAGGGGCTGCTCATGCACGTCATCTCCGGGATCTGTGTGTCAGTTAGCGCCTTCTTTTAGACGGGATCACAGGCCGGAGGGTCAAGGCTGATCAGTTCGGGGGTGTCATACGCCAGCAGGCTGTCGAGATGGGCCTGCCCGTCCGCGACATACAGATCCCGCCCAAGCCCCTGCGCCAGACGTTCGACACCAAAGCGCATGCCACTGATGGAGGCGCCCGAAAGCCCCATGCTCGGCGTGGCGGAAAACGTGAAATTATGGATGTTCGCCAGCATCGGCGCCAGCGGGTCGGCAGGATCGCGGGCGATGAACTGGTACCGCTCCCCCAGATAGGGATAGCTGCCCAATACGGCACTTCCCTCGTCCTCGGGTGGGGTATAACGCTCCCCCCACAGGGCCACTGCATGCGCGAACGAACGGGTTTCGGGACGGCGTGACAGGTCCACCGTGAAACCGGTGCCGATAATCACGAAATCAAACGTCATCTCGCCCTGGGGGGTCTGCACGACAACCTCATCCCCGCGCATCCGCACGTCATCCCATGGACAGCCGGTATGATAGGCGAAATTCGCATGCCGGCGGCACCGCCAGAACGTGTCCTGCGGCGGGGGCTGGTTCAGTTCAAAGATGCGCTGCATGAAGCCCCAGCGCAGCCGATCCTCCAGCGCGTAGAAATAGGCGAGGAAACCGGTATTTTCCATCCAGCGATACGGGTTGACCGAGGGGATGGCGCGACGGCGCAGGCACAGCGTGACCGACCCGGCCCCCGCCTCCAGCGCGGTGGCCGCGTTGTCGAATGCCGAAGCCCCCGCCCCCAGCACGCCCACGCGCTTGCCCTTCAGGGCCGTGAAATCAATCGTTTCCGATGTGTGGGCGAAACGCGCGCGCGGCAGGTTTTCACGGATGAAGGCAGGAACATGCCATTCGCCGCCCCCCTCGATCCCGGTCGCAAGCACCAGCTTGCGCGCGTAATGGACCCGCCTCTCGCCCGCTGAGGTGCAAAATGACAGGCGCAGCAAGCCGTCTTCCCACGTCACCCCTTCGAACATGTGGTCATTGGCCACCGGCAGGTCGAGGACATCGCGATACCAGTCCAGATAGGCCTGCCAGTCCTGACGCGGGATCTTATCGAGCTTTTCCCACGCCTGCGCCCCATAACGTGCCTCGAACCACGCACGCGGCGTCAGGCTGGGCACGCCAAGGTCGGGGCCGGTGACATATTTGGGCGTGCGCAGGGTAATCATGCGGGCGAACGTGACCCACGGCCCTTCGCCCCCGCGTGGGGCGCGATCAAATACCTGCACATTGTCGATGCTGCCACGTTTCAGGGCGAAAGCCGTGGCCAGGCCGCCCTGTCCCGCGCCAATGATCGCGACATCCAGCACGCGTCGCCCGTCATGATGGCGCGGCGGCACCCATTCGCGCCGTGGATAGCCAATAACCCCAAGGTCACGCCGCACGGCCCTGCGCAGCGCATCAAGCCCATCGCGTGCATCCGCGCCGTCATGTCCGTGCATCGTCATCTGCCTGTCCCACTGTCATTCGCGCCCACTGGTATTCGCGTCCATTGGCATTCGCGTCGTTACCGATGCAGCGGACATGGCGTCCCCCGACGCCATGATAGGCTGTCCCCCCAACCGCACCGTTGATGGGACAGTGTAATCAGGGGGGCAGGTGTTTCGTCCAGTAGAATGATCTGACCATTCTGTTTCCAAAAACAGAACAGCAGGCCGGGAACGCAGGCCCCGGGCTAGAGGACCTTCTCATCGCCCACGCCCTGGATACGGCGCAGTTCCTGACGCAATTCCTCGATCACCGTTTCCAGCAATGGCGGCAGCCAGCGTGATTCACGCCCATAAACCCCAAGGTCCGTCACCGCGCGTGTATCCCGCAACGGCACATGGCACAGGCTTTCGTGCCCGGCCTGCATCTCCACCGCAAGCGGCGACTGGAACGCAAGTCCGCTGCCCGCGGCAACCATGCGGTTGGTCAGTTCGATCGACCCGGTATGCAGCACGACATGCAGATGTTCATGCCATGGGCGCAGCATCGGTTCCATGACACGGTACAGCGACAGGGTGCGCGTTGGCAGGATCAGGCGATGGCGGACACATTCCTCGATCGTGACAGTACGCAGGTGGGCAACGGGATGGTCGGGGCGCACCACCGCACCCACCGGGAAATGCGCCACCGCGACACGCCGCAGGTCGGGATACAGGGCCAGTGAAAACGCAATGCCCAGATCCACGCTGCCATCCTGCAGGGCGGAGACGATGTTTTTTGGTGATCCGATTTCCACATTCAGGTCCACCGCCGGATACATCCGCGTGATCCGTTCCAGCAGCGGCGGCAGAAGCTGCCCCGTCACCCCCTCCACCGCCATGATGCGCAGCCGCCCGTCCTGCCGACCTGACAGGGCGTTGATCTGTTCCTCCGTCCGGGCGGCATCCTGCATGACGGTGACGATGTGCCGCGCCATGATGCGCCCCACCTCCGTCAGGACCATGCCTTCGGGCAGGCGATCGAACAGCGGCGCGCCGACTTCCGCCTCCATCTGCGCAAGCTGCCGGGTCAGGGCGGACGGGGTAACGTTCAGCCGGCGCGCCGCCTCGCGGATGGAGCGGCATTCGCGCACGGCGTTGAAATAGGAAATTCCCCGGGCGTGCAGGCGCATCATGCGCGGGGTGCGCAGTACGGGTTCATTCATGACGGCATTTCCTTCACCCGACCACGACAGACGGTACGACCATATCCGAAACCACCCATGACGCATGACGACATGGCCTTATCGTTCCACCATCACGCATCACACGCCATCCCACCATCCCGAAGGCCGCACCACCATCACGCGCATCCCCCCATCGGACAGCGCCGCATGTGGCGCGCCCCCGGCCCCACGACATGACACGGACCCTGCGAATGATGACCGCATTCCCCACCACGACCAAAGGGACCGCGAGCGGAAGTATGATACGCGAAAGATGAGGCGCACCATCATCCCTGCGCCGCCAGATGCGCCCTGCGCCGGACGCGCGGCGCAAGGTCACGCCCGAAACAGGGGCGATCGACATGCCGTCCCCCACCCGCAACGCACGCCTGCGTTGCCGAGTACGCCACAACGCCACCGCGCACCACATGCACGACCGCGCCAGAGACAACCGGCGCGCCGTAACATGACGACAGCACATGCGCAGCACCGTGCGCATCCCACAGCAGCAGGTCAGCATCCGCCCCCACCATGATCGCCCCCTTGCGGGGATAGATGTTAAATGCACGCGCCGCATTGGCGGAGGTCATGGCGACAAAATCCTCCGCTGACAGGCGACCGGCACGAACACCATGATGCCACAGCAGCCCCATGCGTCCCACAAGGTCGGGCATGCATGCCTCCCCCGCCAGGCCCCCGTCAGCCCCGGCGCCACTCGCACTCATGCCCAGCATACCCGACGCCAGCCCACCCCATAATGCGGCATGCTGCGCGCCGTCACGCAGGGGTGGCAGTGCGTCACAGCCGGGGAAGACCTCATCCCCCTCCCCATCCAGCACAAGATGCCGGGGCAGCACCTCCGCACTGACACGCTGCCCGCGCAGGCGGGCAGCCGTAATGGCGTCAACCGCGTCGCGCGTGGAAACCGGCCCGACATGGACCGGCGCGCCCAGCATGCCTGCCATCATGATGGCACGGGCGATACCGCTGCCCTCGACCGGTGCGGCGCAGGACAGGGCCTGTGCCTCCGCACTGTCGATTCCGGCCCGGTCCAGACCCGCGCGCAGGTAGGCCGCAACCAGCCCCCCATGCGCGTCGAGCGCACATAACGCGCCAAGTTCCATGGCATGGTCGATCACGCCCATGACCTGCGTGTCATCCATTTCCCCGCCACAGGACAGGCGAAAGGAGTTCACGCCACATGCCTGCGTCACCTCCGCCATGCCGCGTGCGACATCACCGTCATACTGTCCGATCACCATATGCGCCGAAAAATCGACGCCACCACCGCGCACCGCATGCCGCCAGCCACGCCGCCAGTCCTGCCATGCCGCACGCATGCCACGTCCACGCGGCCCGCCGACACATTCGATCACCGTGGTCGTCCCCGCCGCCAGCAGGACAGGCGCCAATGCCGCGATACGTTGCTCATCCGGCCCGATGCGGGTGTGCGGATCCACGCCGCCGGGCATCACCAGCAGACCACCCGCATCCAGCACATCGCATCCGGTGGGGATGTCAAGCGCGGGACCAATCGCGGCGATCTCCCCATCATCGCCACACAGGATGTCGATCCTGAATGACGCCTCGGCCGTGACCACCGTTCCACCGCGCACCAGCAGCATCATCCCTCCGCCATGCATGACTGATTGATCGCAATGGCACAGGTTTCAGCAGGAGTCCCACGAACCTTTGCCATTTACTTAGAGACTTCTTGAAAAGTAAGTCTCGATAACATACTGAAATTATAAAGTTTTTTGGAGAATCTGTTTCCAAAAAGCTTCAGAAGACGCCGCATTTCTGAAAAAAGGCGGCCCCCAGAAACTTTGCTTGTTTTTATCAATGATCTGTTTTCAAACAATCCCTTACGCCTGCAAGGCCGCCGTAATCAGGCGCTTTCCTCGATCCGTGTGGCAATGGACAGGCTGGCGCCCAGCCGTTCAAGGCGGCGCCGCACGCTTTCCCCCTGCACCACGGCCCGCCCCGATGCAAAGCGCAGGACAAGGCCACCATCATCCAGCACAAGTTCCGTCCCGCGCAGCAACGCATCCGTCCCGCCACTGACGCTGTAGGCCAGACGCAGCGCCTGACCCAGCACCTGCGCCCGCGCGAACTGCGTTTCATCAAGCAAAAGGCGCGACGGTTCGAGGCAGGGGGTCGTCATGTCAACACCGTACCGGATCGCCAGCGTCAGGGCGAGGAAGGCGCGGGCCTCATGCGTGAAGCCCACCCCCTGCATGCGCAGTATCCGCAGATATGTCTGCTCCGCCCGGTATTCGGGATGGTCATACGAACCGACATCCGACATCCAGCACGCGGCATGGCGCAGGCGGCGCGCCACATCCCCCTCCCCTGGGAAAAGTGGGGCCGTCCATGTCGCAAGACGCATCGGCAGCGTCATGCTGCGGCCCAACCTTGCGCACATTTCACGCGCGACGGCTTCCTGCGGGTCCATATCCGCCACGGCGGCTGCGACCTTGCGCATGTACCACCCCTCTCGCAGGCCATCGACGCAAAAGACGAGGCGCGTGGGCTGTAACCGGCGGATCAGCCGACGCAGCACCGTCGCCGCGAACGGTGCATCCTCCAGCCGTTTGCGCGGGACACCGGGCAGGCGTTCCAGCGTCCGGCGCGATGACCCGATGATCCAGTCCGCCATCTCCCGCGCTGGATCCGAACCCAGTTCATACAGATGCACGATATTAAGCGGATAGGACGTACGCGCGATCTGCAACCGCGCAAGCGCACGGAACCCGCCCCCCACAAGATACAGCGAACGCCCGCGCACATCATCAAGCCAGCCGATCTGTGACAGGTCGGTGTCCACAACCTGCCGTGCCTGTGCAAGGTCGCCCTGCGCCCGGTCATTAAGCCGGATAACCCCAAGCGGCAGCGTGCAGGCATTCAGCTTCTGCCCCGCCACCAGGCGGATCAGCTCAAGCGACCCCCCACCAATATCAGCCACCAGTCCGTCAGCATCAGGAATCCCGCACAAAACACCTGTCGCGGAATAATCGGCCTCTTCCTCCCCCGACAGGATATGGATGGGCACACCCGGCAGGCGCGACCGCAGGCCCGCGACGAATTCCGGCCCGTTGGTGGCGTCACGCACCGCCGCGGTGGCCAGCACCTCAAACGGGCTGGCATCCATGCCGCGCGCAATGGCGTTGAAACGGGCCATAACCTCCATCGCCATGGGCACCGCCTCCTCATTCAGCAGGCCCGTCGCGTTCAGCCCACGGCCAAGGCGCAGGACCACCTTTTCATTGAAGATCGGGATGGGGTTACGCGAAATCCCGTCAAACACCACCAGGCGCACGGAATTCGAACCCAGGTCGATGACGGCGGAACGGTCCTGCCCCGATGCGCCGCTCACGCCGGGCCCCCGGCCATGGTGGCGGGGGTGGGAACGTCAGGGATGATGTTCATGCCGACCATGACGCTGTGTCCTCAATCCTCAATACTCTGCTCCGTATGCCACGGCTGGGATGCGCTGACGCGGATACCGCCATCACCGGGGGCACGTCCACCGCCAGAGGGATGTTCCATGAAATATTCGTGCGCCGAAAACGGCGTGCGTCCCGGCTCCAGCCGTCTCCATACCCCATTGCGCTGCAATATCCATGACTGCAGGTTGTCCTTCAGGTCCGCCATCATGATCTGGTTCAGCACGCGCGCATGCACCGCCGGGTCGCGCATGGGCACCATGCTTTCGACACGCCAGTCCATGTTGCGCACCATCCAGTCCGCCGATGAGATGTAAAGTTTCGCATTGCGCGACGGCAGGCGATGCCCGTTGCCAAAGGCATAGATGCGCGCATGTTCAAGAAAACGCCCCACGATCGACTTCACCCGGATATTTTCCGAAAGCCCCGGCACCCCGGGACGCAGGCAGCAGATGCCGCGCACCACCGCCATGACATGCACCCCCGCGCATGACGCCGCATACAGCCTGTCGATCAGTCCCGGATCGACAAGGGAGTTCATCTTGAGCCAGATGCGCCCCGGCCGCCCGGCCTTCACATGCGCGATTTCCGCCTCGATCAGGTCATTGAGGGTGGAGCGGATGGTGACAGGCGAAAACGCGATCGCCTCCATCCGCGCGGGCATGGCATAGCCGGTCATGTAATTGAACAGCCGCGCCGAATCGCGCACCAGTTCGGGATCACAGGTAAAGAACGACAGGTCGGTATAGATACGCGCGGTAATCGGATGGTAATTGCCGGTGCCGAAATGCGCATAAGACCGCAACGTGCCGCCCTCGCGCCGGACGACGAGGCTGAGCTTGGCGTGGGTCTTGAGGTCGGAGAAGCCAAAGACCACCTGCACGCCCGCCGCCTCCAGCGCGCGGGCAAGGCGGATGTTCGCCTCCTCGTCAAAACGCGCGCGCAGTTCGACCATTGCCGTAACGGACTTGCCTGCCTCCGCCGCCTCGATCAGGGCCTTGACGATCGGGCTGTCGCGCGACGTGCGGTACAGCGTCTGCTTGATCGCCACCACCGCCGGGTCCAGCGCCGCCTGGCGCAGGAACTGCACCACCACATCGAAACTTTCGAACGGGTGATGCACGATCATGTCGCGCGCACGGATGGCGGCAAAGCAGTCGCCCCCGCAATCAATGATCCGTTCAGGGAAACGCGGCGTATAGGGCGGGAACAGAAGGTCGGGCCGGTCATCGACGATCATCTGCTTCAGATCGACCACCCCGATCAGCCCGGATTGCACCAGCACCTCATCAGGGGGGGCGTCGAGTGATGCCGCCATCGAACGGGCAAGATCCTCGGGCATGCGCGCCTCGATATCAAGGTGGATGACCACCCCGCGACGACGGCGCTTGAGCGCGCTTTCATACGAACGGACCAGATCCTCCGCCTCGTCCTCGAACTCCACGTCCGTGTCACGCACGACACGCATCACGCCCCATTCCCCGGCGATAAGACCGGGGAACAGGCGGCCGATGCACATCACGATCAGACGTTCAAGCAGGATGAAGCGCGTCTGTCCCGGTGGCGACAGGGAATCGGGCATGCGGATGAAACGTTCGATACGCGCGGGCAGGAGGATCAATGCCTCCATCACGAACTGCCCGGTGCGGGCATTCATCAGGCGCAGGGCCTGCGCGATCCCCATGTTGGGAATGAACGGCAGCGGATGGGCCGGGTCGATCGCAAGCGGCGTCAGCACCGGGAACACACGTTCCATGAAACATGTGTCCAGCCACTCACGCTCCGCCGTATCAAGCTGGTCCTCGTCACACAAGACGATGCCCGCGCCAGAGAGTTCATGCAGCAGGTCGCGCCAGATCCGCTGCTGTTCATGCAGCAGGCGGGCGGTACGGTCACGCACCGCCAGCAATTGCTGCGCGGGGGTCATCCCGTCGGGCGAAGGCGTAATCAGCCCCTCGCGCACCTGCCCCACGAGGCCCGCGACGCGCACGGAATAGAATTCGTCAAGGTTGCTGGCGCTGATGGACAGGAATCGCACCCGCTCCAGCAGGGGATTGCGCGGGTTATCCGCCTCGTCCACCACGCGCTGGTTGAAGTCGAGCCATGACAGTTCACGATTGATGAAACGTTCGGGGGAGTTCAGGTCCGGGCATGGCGGTTCCGGCACGGCGTCATGCACCACAAGCGCCTGTGCGGCCGGGGGCTCCTTGCGCGTCGTCCGGGCGCGCGGCGTGCGGCGCGTGGCGGGACGACGCGGCGCGGCCTTGGCGTCCTTTGCCGCCGGGGTGGTGGTGGCTGACTTACGCGGAGGTCTGGACAAGGAACTCGATCTCCCGATTGGGGGCCACCGCAGGGGGACAGGCATGGCCGGAAAACAGGTCCGCCCACACTAGGACAGCACTTCGAACCTTGACCAGAGGGGACGGGCTATTCCACGCCGCCCGTTACAGCCGGGTCCGTAATGACCGGATCGTGCGCCAGTGGATCGTGCGTCAGCAGGTCATGCAGTTCCCCGACCGCCATCGCACGTGTCACCGCCCGTCCCGTGGCAAGGGTGGCATGGTCAAGCCGCCGCGCAACCTCCAGCATGGTCGCGGCGGTGCGTGGCAGGCGGGGCAGCAGCCAGTCCACGATGGCGGGGGCGACGACGATCTGGCGTTCCGCCAGAAGGCGCAGCAACACGACACGCAGCAACATATCCTCTGGCTGGCGCACCTCCACCGCCATGGTCGCACGCAACCTGCTGGCAAGGTCAGGCAACGTCACGGGCCAGCGCGCGGGCGGGCGGCGGCCACTCAGGGCAAGGGCCATGCCATGTTCGCGCGCACCGTTAAGCAGATGCAGAACGGCACGTTCATCCGCGCAGCATTCGGCATCATCCACCGCAATCGCCACCACCCCGGACCCGCGCCCCGCACCGAACAGGCGCGCGACATCCCCGCACGTCAGATCCGCCCCCGACAGCAGCACGGCATCATGTTCCGCCGCCCAGATTTCAAGCAGGTGTGTCTTGCCACATCCCCGTGCGCCCCACAGCGCCAGCCGCCGGTCCGGCCATGCCGTGCGGCCAAGCAGCCATGCGCGCGCAACCGCATTGGACGGCGCGGCCACGAAATCCGCGCGCGTGAAGTGCTGCATGTGCGCAAAGGGCAACACAAGCTGCCCGATCGTGTCGCGGATCGGCATTTTCTCCGTTTTCAGGCCCGTGCGCCCAACCACCGCTTGGAGCCCGGCCCCGGCTTGACGTAAAGAAGCGCAAAGACCGTATTGACCCCAATGCTGTCGCATCCATTGCGTCCTCCATAGCCTGCGTGCGGGAGTCCGGGGAAGCGATAGTTTGACGATGAAGGCCCTTGCGCATGACCTCCGCTGCTTCTTCCTCCCCCACCCCTCCGTCCACCGGCACCGCGGATGCAGCCGCGGGCGCGACCTATCGCGATGCGGGCGTGGACATCGCCGCAGGCGACGCACTGGTGGAGGTGATCAAGCCCGCGGCCCGCGCGACCGACCGCCCCGGCACGATGGGCGGGTTGGGTGGATTCGGCGCCCTGTTCGATCTGAAGGCGGCGGGCTTTACCGACCCGGTGCTGGTGTCATGCACCGATGGCGTCGGCACGAAGCTGATGATCGCGATTGAAAGCGGACTGCATGAAACCGTGGGCATCGACCTGGTGGCGATGTGCGTGAACGACCTGGTGGTACAGGGGGCGACACCACTTTTCTTCCTCGACTACTTCGCAACGGGGCACCTGTCGGTGGAGGATGCGGCCAAGGTGGTGCGCGGGATCGCCGCTGGCTGCTCCGGCTCCGGCTGTGCCCTCGTGGGGGGGGAGACGGCGGAAATGCCGGGCATGTACGCCGCCGGGCATTATGACCTTGCCGGGTTCTCGGTCGGGGCGGCCGAGCGCGACGCCCTGCTGCCGCGCGATATCCGCGCGGGGGATACATTGATCGGCCTGCCATCGGCGGGGGTGCATTCCAATGGGTTTTCGCTGGTGCGCGCCATCGTGAAACGTTCTGGCCTGGCCTGGGACGCGCCATGTCCCTTCGCGGACGGGCAGACGCTGGCGCAGGCACTGATGACGCCGACGAAGCTGTATGTCCATCAGGTCCTGAACCTGCACCGTGCGGGCCTGTTGCAGGCGGCGGCGCACATTACCGGCGGCGGCCTGCCCGGCAACCTGCCGCGCGTCCTGCCCCATGGCCTGCGCGCCGTGATCGACGCCACATGGCCTGTGCCGCCCGTGTTCGACTGGCTGGCGCAGGTGGGACAGGTCTCAACGCAAGAGATGCTGCGTGTCTTCAACTGTGGCCTTGGCATGATACTGGTGACACGCGAGCCCAAAGCGGTGATGAAGCATCTGCTTGATGCCGGGGAGAGCGCCCATATCATCGGCCGGATCGATGCCGCCGAGGACGCGGAAGCCGCGGCATCGCTGGAAATGAAGGTAGACCCTGCTTTCGGCACGGCAGGCGCGGGCGCCTGAGGATGACGGCCATGACGAAACGCCCGATCGGTATCCTGATCAGCGGGCGTGGCAGCAACATGGGTGCATTGATCGCGGCGTGTGCGGCACCGGATTATCCCGCACGCATCGCCATCGTCATCAGCAACAACCCCGATGCGCCAGGGCTGGAGACCGCGCGGGCCGCAGGGCTTGCGACCAAGGCGATCGACCACCGCACCTTTGGCCGTGAACGCGCGGCGCACGAACGTGTAATCGACGCCGCCCTGCGCGATGCGGGGGTGGAGGTCGTATGCCTTGCCGGATACATGCGCCTGCTGACGCCGTTCCTGACACAGGCATGGGCGGGGCGGATGCTCAACATCCATCCCAGCCTGCTGCCATCGTTCCCGGGGCTGCACACGCATGAACGCGCCCTGCAGGCGGGGGTGCGGCTGCATGGCTGCACCGTGCATCTGGTTACGGAAGTGATGGATGAAGGCCCGATCATAGGCCAGGCGGCGGTACCGGTCCTGTCCGGCGATACGCCAGACAGCCTGGCCGCACGCATCCTGACACAGGAACACCTGCTGTATCCGGCGGCACTGCGTCGTGTGCTGAGGCCTGACACCCACCCCGAAGCGACGGCCGATGCGCTGCTGTGCGTGTGAAAAACCACCTCCAGGAGGCCATGGAAAATATGGCCCAAGAGACGGTTTGAAGCGTAAGGGCCTGCAACCTGCTGGAATGGGTATAAAGTTTTCAGAAGATGTTTGAAACGTCAGGCTTAATAACATCCTGAAATTACAAATGTTTTTTGGTGAGGCTGTTTCCAAAAAGCTTCAGAAGACGCCGCCTTTTTCGATCAAAAGGCGGCACCCAAAAACTTTTCTTTTTTATCAATGACTTGTTTTCAAACACGCTCTTGGTGAAGCTTTTTTCAAAGAGCTTTGAGAGATATCACCTTTCCGGCAGGGCAAGGGCAAGGGCAAGGGCAAGGGCAAGGGCAAGGGCAAGGGCACGCCTGAATTTATCCCGTTCCTTATCAATGGGTTGCTTTCAAAATGGTGTCCCGATCCCCGCAGGCATAAAAAAAGCCGGCATTCCTGCCGGCTTTTCCCACTGATGTCCGAATGGACAATCAGGCCAGGATTTCGGTGCCTGCAAAGAAGAACGAGATTTCGTTCTTCGCGTTTTCCAGGCTGTCGGAACCATGGACGGAGTTTGCTTCGATGCTTTCGGCGAACTGCGCGCGGATGGTGTGGGCTTCGGCCTTCTTCGGGTCAGTGGCACCCATCACTTCGCGGTTCTTGGCCACCGCATTTTCGCCCTGCAGCACCTGCACGACAACCGGGCCGGAGACCATGAAGGACACCAGATCGTTATAGAACGGGCGTTCCTTGTGGACTTCGTAAAACGCGCCAGCGGTGGCGGGCGTCAACTGGATGCGCTTCTGCGCCACGATGCGCAGGCCCGCGTCCTCGAACACGGCGTTGATCTTGCCGGTCAGGTTGCGGCGGGTCGCGTCGGGCTTGATGATCGAAAGGGTACGTTCGACGGCCATGGAACTGGCTCCTTAACTCAAATACGTTGGTTCGACAGGACAGGATGCCCGTCGAAGGGCAAGTGTCCCTGCCTCACGCCATCTAGAGCATATCGGTCAGGACTGGTAGGTACTACCGTGACGAATCCTGCCATCCGCGCCACATATTCCCGGAGTACCGCGTTTCGTGAGCCTGCTTGTCATAACCGACCTGACCCTGCGTATTGCTGGACGCACCCTTCTGAACGGGGCCAGCCTGACCATTGATCCTGGCCGCAAGGTGGGGCTGGTCGGGCATAACGGGGCGGGAAAATCGACGCTGCTGGCGGCGATTGCGGGGGATATCGCACCCGATGGCGGGGACATACGCCTGTCCTCGCGCGCGCGCATGGCGCGCATCCGGCAGGAAGCGCCCACCGGGCATGGATCACTGCTCGACACGGTGCTGGCGGGGGATACAGAACGCACATCCCTGCTGGCAGAGGCCGACAGCGCGACCGACCCGATGCGCATTGCCGACATCCATGAACGCCTGCGCGCCATTGACGCCCACAGCGCACCTGCACGCGCGGCGGGTATCCTGTCCGGGCTGGGATTCGACATGGCGGCACAGGCACGGCCGGTGTCTGACTTTTCGGGCGGGTGGCGCATGCGCGTGGCGCTGGCGACGGCGCTGTTCCTCAACCCCGACCTGCTCCTGCTGGATGAACCGACCAACCATCTCGACCTCGAAGCGACATTGTGGCTGGAGGGGTGGCTGGCGCGGTTCGGCGGTGCGGCCCTGATCGTCAGCCATGATCGCGGGTTGCTGGACCGGGCGGTGGACGCCATCGCCCACCTTGACCGCGGCAAGCTGACGCTGACCCCCGGGGGGTATGAGGAGTTTGTGCGCATCCGCACCGAACAGGCCCTGCAACAGGCCCGCATGGCCGAACGCATCAATGCGCGCCGTGCGCACATGCAATCCTTTGTGGACCGGTTCCGCGCCAAGGCGACCAAGGCAAAACAGGCGCAGGCACGGCTGAAGGCGCTGGAAAAGCTGCCGGTTATCGAGTCGGTGGTGGAGGATGCGCCCAGTCAGTTCTCCTTTCCCGAACCCTCCCCCCTGCCGCCGCCGATGCTGACGATGGACCGGGTATCGGTGGGGTATGGCGACACCACCATCCTGTCGCACCTGACATTGCGCATCGACATGGAAGACCGCATCGCGCTGCTTGGCGCGAACGGCAATGGCAAATCCACCTTTGCCAAGCTGGTGGCCGGGCGGCTGGCGCCACAATCGGGCACGATGTCACACAGCCCGCGCCTGCGCGTTGGCTATTTCGCGCAGCACCAGGCAGAAGAGCTGCGCCCCGACGAAACCCCGGTCGATCACATGGCCCGCGCCCTGCCCGATGCGACCCCGGTGGCGGTGCGGTCGCAACTGGCACGTTTCGGGCTGGATGCCGCGCGCGCCGAAACGGTGACGCGCGACCTGTCGGGGGGGGAGAAGGCGCGCCTTCTGCTGGCGCTGGCCACGCGCGATGCGCCGCATCTGCTGATCCTTGACGAACCGACAAACCATCTCGACCTTGATGCACGCGATGCGCTGATCCGCGCGCTTGCGGAATTCGAGGGCGCGGTGCTGCTGATCAGCCATGATCCCCATCTTGTCGAACTGGTGGCCGACCGGCTGTGGCTAGTGGGCGATGGCGCGGTGCGCACGTTCGAGGGCGATATGACGGAATATCGCACATGGCTGATCGAACGCGCCCGCGCCGTGACCTCTGGTGGGGAAAGTGCGCGTCCCGCCGCGGCCCCCCGGCGCGAGGACCGACGCGAACGTGCCGAGGCACGCAAGGCGCTGGCCCCGCTGCGCCGCCGCATCCGCGATGCGGAAGCCCGCATGACGAAACTAGCGGCCGAGCAGGCAAAGGTCGAGGCGCGCCTTGCCGATCCCACCCTGTACGAAGCCGCGAACAGCGCGGATGAGGTGACAAAGCTCAATACCCGCCTTGCCGCCCTGCGCCGTGACCATGAAGCGGCGGAGGAAGACTGGCTGGCGGCGGAAACGGAACTGGAGGAAGCCGGGACGGAATAACCGCACCGCAACATGCAGGGACCATGCGACACCGAAACACCATGGCCCCGGCACTGGCCCCGGCACTGGCCCCGGCACTGGCACTGGCACTGGCACTGGCACTGGCACTGGCACTGGACCATGCCCCAAACCACACAACTGTCTGATGGCGCTTTTTTTTAACGCGCCGGGGCAGATTGCCGCCGCACACAAGACGAAAGCGGAAAACCTTTTCATGATTTTTCCCATGTGCGGGCTTTTCCGGCGGTTTCCTATACGCTTCCTTCATTCCAGGGCTGCATGTGTGTCCCGACGACATATGCACGCCATGCTCTTTTTGTGATCTTCAACACCATGCAAAAAAAATCATGGCCCCTTACGGCATCCGGCAGGCTTGTGCGTTTGACCTGAAGCCCCTTGCGCATCACGGGGCAATCAGGTTCCGATCCCCCATCCTTTCATTCACCAACCCATGGATATCTTATGGTCCCTTCCACGACAGAGCACGCCGCCTGCCCTGATACCGATCAGGACGCCGATCATGATACCGGGTCGGAGCAGCAGGCCCCCGCTGACGTGACGGACAATGCCCCCCCTGCCGACCCGCAGGCGGAACAGCTTGCCCGCATACACCACCTCCTGCGCCTTGCACTGACGGTCACGGTGCTGGTGGTGTCGATCTGGCTGGTGGGCGATGTGTTGATGGTACTGTTCGCCGCGACGCTGGTGGCTGTCATCCTGCACAACCTTGCCGGGCATCTGGAACGACGCACGCGCCTGCCTTACTGGGTCGCACTGAGTATCGTCGTGCTGATCATCATATCCGCCCTGACGGCCCTGATCTGGAGCAGTGGACCGGAAATTTCGGAACAGGCGCTGCGCCTGCGCGCCGCATTGAGCGAACAGGCCCGTACATTGCGCGATCGCATGGACGACAGCACACCCGGACGCATGATCCTCGACAACCTGCCCTCTTCATTTGGCGGTAACGAACATTCCTCCGGCGGCAGCGGGTTCGGGTCCATCGCAGGGTCCATGACGGGGTTCGTAACCTCCGCCTTTGGCGCGGCCGGCACTCTGGCGGTCATCCTGATTGCCGGACTTTATTTCGCGATCTCGCCCGAAATCTATGTCAATGGCATGCTGCGTCTGGTGCCACGTGAATACCGCATGCGCACGCGCGACCTGCTGCTGACGGCCGGACAGACATTGTGGGCATGGACGGCGGGACAGGCGCTGGACATGACGGTCGTGGGGCTGCTGTCATTCATCGGGCTGTGGATCATTGGCGTCCCGCTTGCTCTGGCGCTGGGCGTCGTGGCGGGACTGGCGAACTTCATCCCCTATATCGGGGCCTTTGTCGGGGCGGTGCCCGCCGTGCTGATCGGACTATCACAGGGCACGCGCGAAGGGCTGACCGTGCTGGGCCTGTATGCGGCCATCCAGTTTTTCGAAGGAAATGTCATGGCCCCCCTGATCCAGCGTCACGCGGTAAAGATGCCGCCGGGCCTGACCATCCTGTCCCAGACGATCTTCGGCACGATCCTTGGCATTCCGGGGCTTATCCTTGCCTCCCCGCTGACGGCGGCGCTGTTGGCGATGATGGACCGGGCCACGCCGCAACTGTCGGATGATGAACGGGTCTGAGGATACAGGGATACACGAAGACAGGGGCGTCGCCTTCACGGACAAGGAGGCGACGCCCAATAAGGTCCGTTTTTATCGGGTCAGCTTATCAGGTAGCTTCATAAAGCTAATTTTATCAGCACCTTAGGCCAGTGTCGCAACATCGACGAAGGCCATGCCCGCATTGCGTGCGGCGGTCATGCCTTCACGGCTGTCCTCGAATACGAAACAATGCGCTGGCGCGACACCAAGTCTGCTCGCCGCGGCCAGAAACAGGTCGGGCGCGGGCTTGCCCTTATCCACGTCATCAATGGTCAGCATGGCATCAAACAGGTGATCCAGCCCCACCCGCACCAAAGACGCCTGCACGATCTGGCGTGACCCGTTGGAAGCCACAGCCATCGGCAGGCGGCGATGATATTCCCGCGCAATGGCCGCCACGGCGGAGATTTCCTCAAGGTCCACCAGCATCTCATGCAGGCTGCGCCGGGCGGTCGCGATAATAAGCTCCCGGTCCACCGCACCGCCAAGCCTGTCTTCGACGATATCAAGCACCATGTGTTCGGACATGCCGCCCTGCCCACGGAACCATTCACGCGAAATGGGCCGCCGCGTCACCTGCTCCAGCGTTGTCATCCATGCCCGCAGGTAAAGCGGCAGCGTATCAACCAGCGTGCCGTCACAATCGAAGATCAGTGCCCGGGTTCCCGGCGGCACGACACTCATGGAAATGCGGACCGGGGATAGTCGAACTGGTTCGCCAGTTCACGCAGCGGGCCAAAATCCTTGTCATTGAAATGATGGATACGGATGACCGCGCCGGGCTTTTCCTCGATGAAGACGGTGTTGTTCCAGTCCGCCGCGCTGATCCCTGTCCACAGGGTGATGCGGAACGGCCCGGAATCCGCAGGTGCGCCCGACGCATTGTCAACATGCGCCACCTGCATTTCCATGACGGCATCCCCACTCGACGGCGGGGTCTGACCCAGCGGACCCCAGCCGGCCCTGTGTCCCGCCAGCCAGTCATTGAGCATCTTGACCTGCGCCGTGGTCAGCACACGGTCCTTGCGCATCGGGCCGACCGACATGGTCCCTGACTGTAACTGCGGGAATGTCAGCGGATGGAAATTGGGCATGGCCAACGACCACAGCCCCGCGGCCGTACCAATCGTGATGACCAGGAACCCGATCAGCAGGGCTGTCTCGCGTCTCATATGTGTCTGTTCTCCCTGGCGCGTGGGTATGCGCCGTGTGCCACGGGACGCGCGGACGCACGCCCCATCATCACTGCCGGATCACGCGGTATTCCGCGATACCGTGATCCAATACCGCAAATGCCCCGCCCGCGACCAGCCTGCCGATGTCAGGACAGACACGCGACAATGCCCGCATCAGCCGCCCGCAGCCCCGCATATGGCGGCCACAACCCGGCCCACATCATGATCCGTCAACTGCGGATGCAATGGCAGGGCGAGGATACGGCGTGACAGATCCTCCGCCACAGGCAGGGACACGCCATCATGGTGCGGCTGGTATGCAGGCTGCAGATGCAACGGCAGGGGGTAATAGACGGCGGACGCCACATTGCGCGCCTTCATCTGTTCCTGCAGGGCCGCGCGGTCCTGCGCATCGCGCGTCAGCACGGAATAGATCGCCCATGCCGATTCGCTGTCGGGCACGCGCGCGGGCGGCACGACCCGTTGCGCAATGCCGGCGTCATAGGCACTGGCAATTTCGCGACGGCGGCGCAGGTCCGCGTCGAAACACTCCATCTTTGCCAGCAGCACCGCTGCCTGCAAGGTATCAAGGCGCGCGTTCATGCCCGTGCGCAGGACCTCATAACGGGTCTTGCCTTCCCCATGACTGCGCAGGGAGCGGTAGAGTTCTGCGCGCTCGGGGTCATCGGTCAGGATCGCACCCGCGTCGCCATACGCACCCAGCGGCTTTGACGGGAAAAAGGACAATGTTGTCGCCGCGGCCTCCCGTCCCAGCTTGCGGCCTGACAGGCTGGCGCCAAAGGACTGCGCACAGTCGGCCATCAGATACATATCCTGTTCCGCCGCGATGGCACGCAGTTCCGGCCATGGCGCGGGCTGCCCGAACAGGTCCACGCCGATGATCGCACGTGGGCGCAACCTGCCCTGCGCGCGGACATCGGCAATGCGCGCACGCAGGCTGGCGGGGTCGATCTGGAACGTGTGGGGGTCCACATCGACAAAAACCGGCGTCGCCCCCAGCACAAGCGGCACCTCCGCCGTGGCGGTATAGGTAAAGGCAGGCAGGAACACGGCGTCACCCGCACCGACACCTTCGGCCATCAGGACGATCTGGATCGCATCCGTGCCCGACGACACGCCCACGCACGCGGCGGCCCCGGCATAGGCGGCCAGCCGTTCCTCCAGCTCGGACACCTCCGGCCCCATGACAAAACGGCAATGCGTCATCACCGCATCAATACGGGCGCGCAGGTTGGGGCCGATTTCGTCCTGCTGTCGGGCCAGGTCCAGAAAACCAATCGGTTTTTCAGCCGGGGAGGTCATGACGCATTCCTTTCACAGTCGGTCTGTCGGGCTGACGCCATGGGGGCGCCATGATGTCCCATATGGACGAATTCAGGCACAAGCTCCTTGAGCAGCGCAAGCGCGGTGCAATCATCACCTGCCCTGCACGCCCTTACAATCGCATCCATGATAGAGGTCGCCAGCGCAAGGTCCACCGTGCGCGGCGTTGCCATGCGCAATCCGCGATAGCCGGTGGGACGCGGCACCTCGCGTTGGTGAAACAGGTCTTCCGACAGTTTTTCCCCCCGTCGCGCACCCGTAAAGCGGATGTCGATATCCTGTCCCGGGCGCAGGCCCGCCAGCACGATCATCTGATGCGCAAGATCGACAATGCGCACCGGCTGTCCCATGTCGAGGACGAATATCCCCCCCATGCGCAACATGTCGTCGATCTCCCCTTCGCCGGGCCGAGAGTCCAGCCCGCAGGCGCTGGCCTGCAGCACAAGGGCCACGGCCTCGGCCACGGTCATGAAATAACGTTCCATGTCCGGGTCGGTAATTGTCAGCGGTCCGCCACGTTCGATCTGGTGGCGGAACAGGGAAACGACCGAACCCGCCGACCCCAGTACGTTGCCAAAACGCACCGTGATGCAGCGCATGTCCGTCGCATCACGACGCGCCATGATGTCGAGTGCCTGACAGTACATTTCCGCCACACGCTTGGACGCGCCCATGATGCTGGAGGGATTGACCGCCTTGTCGGTTGAAATCTGCACCATCGCACGCGCGCCGTGCCGCCGTGCCGCATCCGCCACCACACGGCTGCCCTCTATATTGGTCAGCAACCCCTCGCACGGGTTGTCCTCCACCATCGGGACATGTTTCAGGGCGGCGGCGTGAAAGACCAGTTCGGGCCGGTACTGCGCAAATACCTGTTCGATCCGCCGTGGGTCACGCACATCGGCGATCACGATATGGCGCTCCACCCGGGGGGCCTGTTCGGACAGGTCCACATCAATGCGCCATAACGCATATTCCCCGTTATCAAGCAGGATCAGGCTGGAGGGCGCATAGCGGGCGATCTGCCGCACGAGTTCCGTGCCGATGGACCCCCCGGCCCCTGTCACCAGCACACGCCGCCCCCGCAACATCCCCGCCAGCCGCCCGAAATCGGGGGTGACGGGGGGACGGTTAAGCAGTTCCTCAATTTCGACCGGATAAAGCTCGCTCCATTCCGGGGCGGTGATCGCGGCGATATCGGGCATGCGACGGACCTGCACGCCATGCGCCTGCGCGGTGCGCAACACGGCGGCCAGTGCCGCGCCCGTGCAACGCGGGTCCACGATCAACATCGGTGACGGCACATGCCCGCCCTGGCACAACCGCGCCAGCACCGCATCAAGTTCATCCACGGTGCCCAGCACGGGCACACCGTGGATACGCCGCCCCCGGCGGTGCGCGCCATTGACCACCATGCCCGCCACGGCCATGGCTGACGATGCCGCATGCATGAACAGGTCTGCACTGCGGCCGTCAGCCACCAGCACGACCCGGCATTGCCCGACCTGTCCCGCGCGCGCGCGGCGTTGCTGCCGCCACAGCCGCCAGCGTTGGTATGTCAGGCGGCTGCCCACCAACATGACCAGCAGCACAAGCGCATGGATGACGGGAAAGGCCGGCGCCCCCGTCCCGTGCCCGACAAGCGCCATTGCCGTTGCATGAAAAAGGGCGGCAAGTGCAGCAGCCCACGCCAGCCGCCAGAAATCCGCGGCCCCGGAAAACCGCCAGTGCTGCTGCGCAATGCGAAAGGGCAGGCCCGCCGCCAGCAGCGCGATGCCACCGGAAAGCATCGTATGCCACCCCCACGAAGCCATGCCGACACCTGGACGGTCCAGCCATTGTGCGCACGGCACGGCGCAGGCCCCGATACAGAAATCAAGCACAACGTTCACCACGATCGCCCGGACCGTAAGAAGCCGATGGACCAACGCGTCAGGCCTGAGGGATTGCACAACCATTGCCCCTCCCCCTATAGCCCAGCAACGAAAGCGCCCAAAGGAAAGATCATGTCCCAAAGCGTAAAGTCGGCCCCATGATGCAGAAATCATTCCTGTTCGTGGTGGTCTGGGCATTTTCCGTGCTGCTGGTACGCATGATGATCCATGTGCGGGTACTTGATCATCCCGTCGCGCGCAGCGCCCATGACACCCCCATCCCGACCGGCGGCGGTATCGGCATCATGACCGCATTCATGGCCGGGTTCGCCCCTGCCTGCACGATATGGGGACCGGCATCAGCGCGTCCCGCCACGGGGGGTTTTATTGGCGCGCTGGCGCTGCTCTGCCTTGTGTCGTGGTATGATGACCTGCACACGCGCCCCATTGCGCTGAAACTTGTCGCACAGTTCGCCGCCGCCATGATGATCGTCGCCTGCCTGCCTGCCTACACATCCCCACTGACAACCCTCGGCGGTGTCGCATGGCTGGTTTTCATGGCGAATTGCGTGAATTTCATGGATGGCCTCAATGGCCTTGTTTCCGGCACGTCGCTGTGCGCGTGCCTGATGCTGCCATGGCTGGCACCCGCCGCGATGGCCACCGCCATGACGCCGATCACCGGGAGCATGGCCGCCGCAACCGCCGGATTCATCCCGTTCAATTTTCCCAATGCCCGGATTTTCATGGGTGATGTCGGCAGCCAGGGATGCGGAATGGTGCTGGGGACGCTGGGGCTTATGCTGGCGCACGATGGCGGCACGGCATGGGCGATCGTGCCACTGCTGATGTCCGGGCTGTTATGTGATGTGATCTTCACGCTTGTGCGGCGCTGGCGCGCGGGCGAGTCGATTGTTACGGCCCACCGGGGCCACCTGTATCAGGTGGCCCATCGCAGCGGCCTGCCCTGCACAGTGCTGGCGCCGCTGGCATGGGCAATGTGCCTGTGGGGGGGACTGCTGGCATGGCTGCTGCGGCAGGGGACCCTCCCCCTCTGGGCTGCCTTCACCCTTGCCGGGACGGGGCAGGTCGTCTGGATGGGATATGTCCGGCACCGTGCCCGCACCCATCATGTGGGCCGGTGGTAAGGCAACCTTGGCAGGAGACCATTTGAAAACACGCCGTTGATAAAAAACAAGAAAAGTTTCTGGGTGCTGCCTTTTTTCAGAAAGGCGGCGTCTTTCGAAGCTTTTTGGAAAAAACTTCACCAAAAACCTTTATAATTTCAGTATGTTATCGAGTATGACTTTTCAAACAGTCTCTAAGACAACCTGCACCGACATACAGGCCCGATACAAAAACAGGGACCGGCCCGGATGGCTGGTCCCTGTTACATGCATCGTGATACGGTTGCCACACGCCGCTTTTTCAGATCCAGACGGCGTCTTTAAGCCACCGCCTGTTTCAACGACGCCCCCCCCGGAACATCATTGTTCCAGCAGGTTATGGACGCATCCTGCCCTTGGTGGCCTTAAGGTTATTTGACAAGCGTGATCTTCATGCCCTGTGCCGCCGCGGCAAGGCGTCCGCCCTTGCTCTGCGTCACCAGCTTGATCTTCACGCCGTTGGGGTTGCTTAACACGATGCCACCAACACCCGTGCCGGCCGTCGCCTCACCATTGACTGCGGCATAACTGCCTTCAAAATCCTTCACCTCATGAAGGTTATAGACCTCGCCACTGCCAGTGACCTTGGAATATCCGACAGCCGCGATGGACCCCCCATCAATACGGAAGCGATAGGTATGGTGCTGGAACGTCAGGCGCCCCGACCCCCATGTCCGGCCAATCCCGATATCGGCGGACTGGACCTTGATCGTGACACGTCCCGCAGGCGTCCCGAGTGCATCGTCAGCATACGCGGCGGCACCAAGAAGGGGCATCGACATCAGGGCGACAGCCGCCGCGCGGGTTACCATACGAATCATTGAATTCTCCTGCTTCCGTTGCCGTCATAAGGACCATAGCCATGACATAATGCGCCACGGGGGTTCAGGTTCCACACCCCCACGGCCATGACACGACCCGCTATCAGCCCGCGCGACGCAGGCGTTCGTCCATGCGGCGCACGCGTGCCTTGCGCACGGGGGCTTCGGCCTCGCGGTCCTGCGGGGCGCCGACCTCGTTCACGATGGCGGCCAGTTCACGCAGCGAGGTCTTGCCATCGGGGGTGCGGCAGATCAGGACCGAACGGCCATCCATCGGGTCACGCACACGCTTGACCAGACGCAGGTCCTCAAGCCGGTCGAGCGCACGGGTAATCGCGGGCTTGGAGACGTTGAGGTCCGCCGCAAGGCCACGCACCGTATGCGGCCCGTCCTGCAGATAGCAGGTGAGATAGACCCCAAGCTGGCGCGCGGACAGGTCCGGGCCATCGCGGCGCACCATGGAGACAATGGTATCGCGCAGGGTGTTAATCATCGAATCCGAACCTGATGACTGTGCCATCATTTCAATCCTTGTTTTGCTATCCATGACCGACCCTGGCACGAAGACTCTGCGCCCCGCCGACATGGGATAAGATGGTGTTGCACATATAATTGGCAATTACGGCATATATAAGTCGCATAATGCAAATTAGTTTCCGGATCGGATCGTTACATCAGTGTCCTATTCTGTCCTCGAAATTAAATATTTTTAATATTCCTCCGTAAGCCGCTCTTAAACAAAGACTTTCTCCACCCTCCGGTCGACCGGGCCGTGCAGAATCATTCCACCCATACGTATCGATATGAGCCCAGCGCACATCAGTTTTGACAAAATTCCGCAAAAACAGGGCGGCTGTGACCGCCCCCGCCATGGGTCGGGATGAAATATTGTTCATATCCGCCACCGAACTGCGCAGCCATTCGCGATACCCATCCCACAGGGGCAGGCGCCACATCGGGTCGGCGCACATATCCCCCGCCGCCAGCAGGTGCGCCGCCACGGCATCATCATTGCTGAACAGCGCGGGCAGGTCCGGCCCCAGCGCAACCCGTGCCGCCCCCGTCAGGGTCGCGGCATCCAGCAGCAGGTCGGGGGCGGAGTCGCAGGCCTCACTCAGCAGATCGCACAGCACCAGCCGCCCTTCGGCGTCGGTATTTCCGACCTCCACCGTCTGACCCGACCGCGTGACAATCACGTCGGACGGCCGCATGGCATGGCCCGACACGCTGTTTTCAACACAGCCCAGCCGCAGTTCCAGCCGCAGCGGCAGATCACGCAGCATGACCAGACGCGCCAGGGCCAGCATCAGCGCCGCACCGCCCATATCCTTCTTCATCCGCAACATGGAGGAGGCGGGCTTGATGTCATACCCGCCGGTATCAAAACACACCCCCTTTCCCGCCAGCGACAGCAACGGCGCATTCGCGTCCGCCGTGCTGCCACGCCATTCGGCCACGACAACGCAGGCGGGGCGATCCGATCCCATCCCGACATGCGCCACGGTCGGATACGCGGCCTGCAACGCATCCCCGGTGATGACGCGCACCTGCGCGCCAAGCGGAAGCAGGGTGTCCTGCGCCACGTGCGCAAGGTCGGCAGGCCCCATCAGGTTGGGTGGCGTGTTGATCAGGTCACGCGCCTGACACATGCAGGCCGCCACCTGTGCCGCGCCGATCGCCTGTTCCGTCACGACCAGACGCGCCGCCGCCGTACCTTCGGAGCGTGCGCGCCCGAAGGCAGGCATGCGATAGGCCCCAAGGCAGAACCCAAGGACAATATCATCCGCCGCCACGTCCGCCGGCGCCAGCACACGCCACGCCCCGGCCGGCAGGCGCGCGGGCAGCACACCGGATACGAAGGGATCGCACGCCCCCCCTTCCTGCCCGTCGCCCAATCCCAGCAGCGCCGAATCCACGCCCTTTTCCCCCGGCAGCAGCAGCACCTGGCCATGGGTCGCACCGAAACCGGCATCATGCGCAAAGGCCGCCGCCGGCGCACCGATCAGTGCGGCAAGGTGCGGCACCTGCGCGGGGCGCACCGCATGGACCACGCGCACCGGCAGGTCATCTGCCGCGGATTGGCGCAACAGGCAGGGAAAATCATCAAGTGTCATGGCGTTACCCTTTCAGGTCGTTTGCCACCCCAGCGTGCGTCCGCCACGCACGCCATGCAACCTGTCGCACGCGATATGCTGGTTTTGCTTGCATTTACCCGCCACTCGCCAGAGCATACGGGTATGACGGGTGTACCCACGGGGGCTGGCCCCCTTCATTCCGCCGCCGGACGCGCGACCGGCATTTCGTCCTCCGCGCAGGTGCGCGCCGTACTCGGCCCCACCAACACCGGAAAGACGCATCTGGCCATCGAACGGATGCTGGCGCATGCCAGTGGCATCATCGGCTTTCCGCTGCGTCTGCTCGCACGCGAAAATTATGACCGCATGGTCGCACGCAAGGGCGTGGGGGCCGTGGCCCTCATCACGGGCGAAGAAAAAATCGTCCCCCCCAACGCACGCTGGTTTTCCTGCACGGTGGAGGCCATGCCCCTCGACCGGCGGGTGGCGTTCGTCGCGGTCGATGAAATCCAGCTCTGCGCGGATCCAGATCGTGGACACATCTTCACCGACAGGCTGCTGCATGCGCGCGGACAGGTGGAGACGATGTTCCTGGGCGCCGACACCATCCGCCCCCTGTTGCGGCGGTTGGTGC
Source organism: Novacetimonas hansenii (assembly GCF_014843995.1). Classification (NCBI taxonomy): domain Bacteria; kingdom Pseudomonadati; phylum Pseudomonadota; class Alphaproteobacteria; order Acetobacterales; family Acetobacteraceae; genus Novacetimonas; species Novacetimonas hansenii. The sequence continues at coordinate 2,770,885 of NZ_CP062147.1, forward strand.
CGGGGATCGAGATCGAACACCGTCCCCGCCTGTCACACCTGGCCTATACAGGGGCAAGCAAGCTGACACGCCTGCCGCCACGTTCGGCCATCGTCGCGTTTTCCGCAGCCGAGGTCTACGCCATTGCCGAACTGATACGCCGCCGTCGTGGCGGGTGCGCGATCGTGATGGGCCAGCTCTCGCCGCGCACGCGCAATGCGCAGGTCGCGCTGTACCAGAATAAGGAGGTGGATTACCTTGTCGCGACAGACGCGATCGGGATGGGGCTGAACATGGATGTCAACCATGTCGCCTTCGCCAGCCTGTCCAAATTCGACGGCACGCGCATGCGCCCGCTGACACCCGCGGAAATCGCACAGGTGGCGGGACGCGCCGGGCGGGGCCTGCGCGATGGCACATTCGGCACCACCGCAATGTGCCGCCCCCTGTCGGAAGACGTCGCCGAAGCCGTGGAAGAGCATCGCTTTGACCCGCTGGCGCGCCTGTCATGGCGTAACAGCGACCTTGATTTTTCCTCACCCGACGCCCTGCTCTCAAGTCTGGGGCGCTCGCCGCCGCGCCCCGAACTGACGGCAGGGCATGAGGCGTCGGATGTGCTGGCACTCGCCAGCCTTGCCGCAAGCCCCGAAATCCGCACCATGGCGCGGTCGCGCGCGGCAACGCGCCTGCTGTGGGAAAGCTGCCAGATCCCGGATTTCCGCAAGCTTGGCGATGACAGCCATATCCGTTTATGCGCGCGCATCTTTTCCCACGTCATACGTGACGGCCGCGTCCCCCCCGCATGGATGGACGGGCAGATTGCCGCCTTCCTGCGGCCGGAGGGCACGATCGATTCGCTGATGCATCGCCTGTCGGGCATTCGCGTGTGCGCCTATATCGCCGCACGCCCCGACTGGCTGCGCAATGCCGAATATTGGCAGGAGCGCACGCGCGATGCGGAAAACCAGCTCTCCGACGCGCTGCATGCGCAACTAACCGCCCGCTTCGTGGACCGCCGGGCCGCCACCCTGATCCGGCGATTGGACGAGGGCAGTGCAGAGGACCTGCTTTCCGCCGTCACCGCACAGGGCGACGTGCTGGTGGAGGGACATCCCGTCGGACGTATCGCCGGCCTGGAGCTGAAGGCCGAAGGCTTTGACGAGCCGGATCGACGGTTGCTGATGCGCGCGGCGCGACGGGCGGTGCGCACCGAAATCCCGCGGCGCGTGCATGTGCTGGCCCATGCGCCCGACTCCTGCTTCGGCTTTGCGCAGGATGGGCGGCACCTGATGTGGGAAGGCGAGAATGTTGCCCGCCTGCGCCATGGCCATGACCTGCTGCACCCACGTATCGAGGTGCTGGACAACCCGCTGCTGGACAATGTGCAGCGTGAACGCATCCGCGAACGCCTGCATGAATGGCTCGACCGCCACGTGCGCGAGGTGCTGGCCCCCCTGTTCGCGGCACAGGCGGCAGTGCCTGACGACCCGATGCTGCGTGGCATCCTCCATCGCCTGATGGAAGATGGCGGCGTCACCATGCTGGCACGCGACGAGGCGCGTTCACGTGTCCTGCATGGGCATCTGGGGCGTCTGGGCATCCGTATGGGGCATCTCGCCCTGTTCATGCCCGCCCTGATGAAGCCACGCTGCATGCGGCTGCGTGCGATCCTGACCTGCGCGCATATGGAGACGGATATCCCCGAACTGCCTGCCGCCAGTGTCGTGTCCGTCCCTCACGACATGCTGCCTGCGACATTCATGGACCGCATGGGCTGGATGCGGGCCGGGCCGGTGCGTATCCGCGCCGATATCGCCGACAGGCTGGTGACGGAACTGACACGCCAGACGCGACATCATCCGGTGCCACTGTCGAATGCCCTTGCATCCCGCCTGAGCATCCGGCGCGACGCCATACAGGCCGTGCTCAAGGGACTGGAAATCCATGTCCGGCCCACACGCCCATTGCACCCGGCGCAATTCGGCCCCCCAGCCCCCGCCATGCTGGTGGGACGCCTGCGCCGTGCCCCGGCCCATAGCCCGGCCCATGCGGCGGCGGCCACCGACATCCCGGGTCAGTCCCGCCGCCCCACACGGGGCCGCACGGCCACAGGCGCACGCAAACATGCGCCCATGGCCGCCACGCAGCACAGGCAGGATCAGGCGGACCATCCCTTTGCCGTGCTGGCGGTACTAAGGGAACGACGGTCATGAGCCGCAAGGCCACACGGGACAATGGTGGGCGGGAGGAAACGACGCAAACGACGGCCCCACAGGCCCAGCGCCTTGACCTGTGGCTGTTTCATGCCCGTTTTGCGCGGAGTCGTAATGATTGCGCGGAATTCATCGCGGCGGGACAGGTGCGCATCAACCGCCAACGCACCGTAAAGGCCCATGCACAGGTGCATCCCGGCGATATCCTGACATTGCCAGCCCCGGATCGACGCAGCGTCATGGTCATCCGGGTGGCAGGCTTTGCCCGCCGCCGCGAAGGCGCATCGGCTGCACGGATGCTATATGACGTTATTCCAGAAATTGACGAAATGCAGCGCAAGTAACCCACGCGATCAGGGATTATTCATTTGTGGGCGTCTTTGACTTGCCACAATGGCAAAACCCTCTCATATCTTCGCCCATTCCGGATGAGGTTTTCTGCCCATTGCTGGCGCCCTCATCTCATGTCCCTGGCTGAAGATATACTGCTTTGGCCTGTAAATAATGATCGGAGATAGGCGATGACCTATGTGGTCACCGAAAACTGCATTCGCTGCAAATTCATGGATTGCGTCGAGGTTTGCCCCGTCGACTGCTTCTATGCAGGTGAGAACTTCCTGGTGATCAGCCCGGACGAATGCATCGACTGCGGCGTGTGCGAACCGGAATGCCCGGCCGAGGCAATCTTTCCCGACAGTGATGATCGTGCCACCGCATGGGCGGAAATCAACGCCAAATACGCAGGTGTATGGCCCAACATTACCCGCAAGGGCGATGCCCCCGCCGATGCGGAAGAATGGAAGGACAAGCCCAACAAGGCCGAACTGCTGTCGCCCGAACCGCACAAAAACTGATCCCGGCAACATCGTCCCATCAAAAAGGGCCGGCGAGGAAAATCCTCGCCGGCCCTTTTTTTGACCATTGCCCGGATACCCCAGGGGATATCCGGACCAGGCTGATATCGCTTAGCGCGACATCATGTTGATCGAGGTGTCATGCATGATGAAGATCGTGCCGCCAACCAGGATCAGAACCGTCACGACCGTAAAAGCAAAGGCCATGATGTTCCAGCGCTGTTCGGAAGAACCGTTCATATGCAGGAAGAAAATCAGGTGAACAACGATCTGCACCACGGCAAGGAGCGTGATCGCCCCCATGGTCCCGGACGGTGAGAACGTATGCGCCATCACCAGACCGAAGGCCGCAGCCGTCAGCAGAACAGAAATTACGAACCCGGTGAGGTAAGACCCTACACTCCCGTGGCTCTCACCCGCAGAGGATGTATGTGCATCAGCCATCAGACCACACTCATCAGATAGACAAAGGTGAAAACACAGATCCAGACAATGTCCAGAAAGTGCCAGAACAGGCTGAGGCAGGTAAGCTTGCCGATCATGCGCTCGTTCAGCTCGGTCTTGCCAGCCGTCTGGAACAGCAGGACCGCCATCCACAGCAGGCCGCAGGTGACATGCAGACCATGCGTGCCAACCAGCGTGAAGAACGACGACAGGAACGCACTGCGATCCGGGCCGTTGCCTTCGGCAATCATGTGAGAGAACTCACGGATTTCCATGAACAGGAAGCCCAGGCCCAGCAGGAAGGTAACCCCCAGCCAGACCCGCATCGTGCTGATCTTGTTCGCGTGTGCGGCGATCATGCCGAAACCGTAGGTGATGGAGCTGAACAGCAGGATCGCCGTTTCAATTCCGACACCAGACAGTTCAAAGACCTCATGACCGTTCGGTCCGCCATTAAACTGGGTCCGCAGCACCGCGAACACAGCAAACAGCGTGCCGAAGATGATGCAGTCCGTCATCAGATACAGCCAGAACCCAAACACCACGGGAGATTCGTGGTGTTCTTCGTGGGCGTGGGCCGCATCAGCAGTAATATTATGCGCCATTATTCTGCTGCCTGTGCTGCCATAAGGTTGTGGGTATGCTCGTTTTCAATGCGGGCAACCTCGGAAACCGGCACATAGTAGTCGACATCGTTGTCGGACGAACGGGCGATCACCGTAGCGATGACACCAATCAGACCAACAGCAGCCAGCCACCAGATCCACCAGATAGCTGCAAAGCCAAGGATGAAGCTGAACGCACCGATCAGGAAACCACAGGCCGTGTTCTTCGGCATATGGATGGGCTGGTAATCAGCACCCGCAGAGCGCGTGTCGATACCGGCTTCCTTATCATGGGCAAACGCATCGAGTTCATGAACAACCGGCAGAACCGCGAAGTTGTAGAACGGCGGCGGCGAAGACGTGGACCATTCCAGGGTACGAGCGTTCCAGGGATCGCCCGTCATGTCACGGTTTTCAGCCAGGTTACGATCACGGATCGAAACATACAGCTGCGTCAGCTGGCACACGATACCCAGGGCGATCAGGACCGCACCGAATTCCGCGATCAGCAGCCACGGATGCCATGCGGGGTTGTCGTAGTGGTTCATACGACGGGTCATGCCGTCGAAGCCCAGCACATACAGCGGCATGAACGCAAAGTAGAAGCCAACGAACCAGAACCAGAACGCCCGCTTGCCCCATGCTTCATTCAGCTTGAAGCCGAAAGCCTTGGGGAACCAGAAGTTCATCGCCGCGACGTAGCCGAAATACACACCACCGATAATCACGTTATGGAAGTGGGCGATAACGAACAGACTGTTATGCAGCACGAAGTCCGAAGCCGGGATCGCAAGCATAACGCCGGTCATGCCACCGATGGAGAAGGTGATCATGAAGCCGATGACCCAGTACATGGTCGCGTGGAATTCGACGCGGCCCTTATACATGGTGAACAGCCAGTTGAAGATCTTCACGCCCGTCGGGACCGCGATGACCATCGTCATGATGCCAAAGAACGCGTTGACGTTCGGGCCGGCACCCATGGTGAAGAAGTGGTGAACCCACACAACCAGCGACAGGACCATGATGGAGGCCGTGGCATACACCATCGTCTTGTAGCCGAACAGCGGCTTGCGGGAGAAGGTCTGGGTGATTTCAGAGAAGGCGCCAAAAGCAGGCAGCACCAGAATGTACACTTCGGGATGGCCCCAGCCCCAGATCACGCTCAGATAGAGCATCTGGTTGCCGCCACCATCATTGGTGAAGAAGTGCATGCCCAGGTAACGGTCAAGACCCAGCAGACCCATCGCAACGGTCAGGATCGGGAAGGCCACCATGATCAGCACGGTCGTGCAGAAGATGGTCCAGGTGAACACCGGCATCCGCATGTAATCCATGCCAGGCGCGCGCATCTTCACGATCGTCGCAAAGAAGTTCACACCCGTCAGAAGCGTGCCGACACCCGACAGCTGCACCGCCCAGATATAGTAATCAACACCGACGCCGGGGCTGAACTGCTGTTCGGACAGGGGGGGATACGCAAGCCAGCCGCACTGCGAGAACTCACCAATGAACAGCGAGACGTTGACCAGCAGGAAGCTGATGGTCGTCATCCAGAAGCTCAGTGTGTTCACGAACGGGAAGGCAACGTCGCGCGCACCGATCTGCAGCGGGACCACAATGTTCATCAGACCCTGCATGAACGCCATGGCCATGAAGAAGATCATGATCGTGCCGTGGGCGGAGAAGATCTGGTCATAATGGTGCGGCGGCAGATAACCGGGATTCCCGGCATAGGCCAGCGCAAGCTGCGTACGCATCATGATGGCGTCGGCAAAACCGCGGAACAGCGCAACCAGCGCAACCACGATATACATGACACCAATACGCTTGTGATCGACCGAGGTCAGCCACTCACGCCACAGGTAGCCCCATTTGCCGTAATAGGTGATCAGACCCAGAACGGCCAGTCCCGCAATCGCGGCACCGATGAAGGTCCCTACAAGGATCGGCACATCAATAGGAATGGCCGACCAGGTTAATTTTCCTAACATCTGTCCTATTCCTTCATATTCATGTCGGACATTGCGGACTGCTGCATGTGCAGCATCTTGCCGGTGCTCTTATCCATGACCATGCCGTTGTTGTACTTGGCAACGATATCGTCAAACAGAGTTGCATCGACATGCGAGAAGTACTCGACCGGGTTCGCCTCGCTCGGGGCGGCCAGCTTGGGATAGCTTGCGCTGTCCAGCTGCTCGGACGAAGCCTTCACCTTTTCCACCCACGCGCTGTACTGGTCCGCCGGCATTGCCAGCGCACGGAAACGCATGTCGGAGAAGCCGCGACCACTAAAGTTGGAGGATTCCCCCTGGAAATCGCCAGCTTCGTTCGCAATCAGGTGAAGCTGTGTCTGCATGCCCGCCATGGCATAGATCATGGTGCCAAGCTGCGGGATGAAGAACGAGTTCATCACGGAATCAGAGGTAATCCGGAAATCAACCGGCGTATTTACCGGCATCGCCATCTGGTTGACCGTGGCGATCCCTTCATCCGGATAGATAAAGAGCCACTTCCAGTCCAGAGCCACCACTTCGACATGGATCGGCTTGGTGTTCGCATCAGCCTCAAGCGGCTTGTACGGGTCCAGCGAATGGCAGGTCTGGTAGGTCAGCACAGCCAGGAACAGAATGATCAGGCTGGGAACGGCCCAGATAATCACTTCGATCTTGTTGGAATGCGACCATTTCGGCAGGTACTCGGCCGAGGTATTGGACTGACGGTAATGCCAGGCAAACACCAGGGTCAGGATACACACCGGAATGACAACCAGCAGCATCGCAATGGTGGACGTCAGGATCAGGTTCTTTTCCTGAAGCCCGATCACACCCTTGGGGTTCAGCGTATCCCAGTCGCATCCTGCCAGGAGGGCTGCGGAGGACAAGCACATTAATTTCGATAATCTTGGCAAGATTTTTTTCTTCATCTCACGCCTCGTTGGTTTCGACATCACCCTATTTCGCTCACATCCTCGCTTCATCCACGGGCACTAACAACAACGGTCACGTTATACGCACGCCACGGGCCCTGCATCTGCATTCATGCAGGCAACAACGTCCCACAACAGCGACATCGCACCTTCGTCAACTCCCGAAAATCAAACATATGGTTTTTTTCGGTTTGCATCTGTCATGAGTTGGTTGCCGACCGGCTGACCATGATTTCGATCAATCCAGCCCATCAGATATCAATCCTGTTTTCTGTCAGGGCAGATCGGACCGGTAATCGCGATGCCGTCCTGTGTCTTGAAGCGTACCTTTTTCGTGCCGTATTCCCTTTCACATGTTTTCTCTATTCAAGGGTTATCCGACCTGAACCCCTTCATAAGCAAGCCTTCACATAATATTTCAATAGATTTCAATGTCGGGTAGATATATTTTTTTATCGCCTGAAAACAACGCATTAACTGTTTTTCTTGTCCATCACACTCTTGTCAACTAACTGTTTCTTATAATGAATAAGTCTTATTTCGAACATCGTTTGTTCCGAAATGCCCTGAAATGTTCCCGTCACGTTCATGACTCTTCCATATCGGGGGCCATAACACGAAAAAAGCCCGCCACTTTCGTGACGGGCCCATGCCTGAGTCTTTCGCGCCCGGCATCCCCGCATACATAATCAGGGGGCGGACAATGATCGTGCGAAGGAACCTCAGTCGTTATTGTTGCTACGCACACCCATGAACTGCAACATGAACTGGAACAGGTTGATAAAGTTCAGATACAGCGCCAGCGCATCATAAACCGAACGACGGGCGGCCATCTCCGGCCCCTCATAGGCTGCGTACTGCTGATAGGTGAACTTGATGCGCTGCGTATCGAACATGGTCAGCCCGACAAACAGCAGGACACCAACAACGCTGTAGAGGAAATAAACGGCCGGGCTGTGCAGGAACATGTTCACGAGTCCGGCGATCACCAGCCCGAACAGCCCCATCATCAGGAACGACCCGAAACGGGTAAGGTCGGAACGTGTCGTATATCCCCAGATCGACATCGTGGCGAAGGTTGCCGCCGTGATGAAGAACACGCGGGTGATCGAAACCCCGGTGAACACCAGGAAGATGTTGGCCAGACTGCACCCCATCACGCCACAGAACAGCCAGAACAGCCCCTGCACCGCCTGCAACGACAGCCGGTTCACACCGAACGACATCACCAGCACGAATCCCAACGGGGCAATCATCGCCAGCATACCCAGCCCGGTGGGGCGCACGGCGTTGCCCGCCGGCGTTTCCACCACCTGATAGAACAGGGTCTGCAACGCGGCATTATGGGCGATCAGGTAAGCCACCAGACCTGTCAGCACCAGCCCCGAAGTCATCCAGTTATAAACGCGCAACATATAGGCGCGCAGTCCCATATCAATGGAACTGGCAGCACCATTTGCCGTGGGTCTGGCAAAAGTTCGCGAATCCGGGCCAAAAGCCATTTCAAGTTTCCTTCATCCACGTCATGCGAACGTGTCATCCCTGAATGTTGGGGCATCCTATAGAGGCTTCAAGAACGTTCGCGTGGCCAACACATTAAAAGATGGCAACACATGCCCCTTGTCCGGGCATGATAGCCGGTAAAGGTCACAGCGCCATAGATACGTACAGTAGTATATAGTACAACCTAGCATCATCTGGCCCGGGATGCGGGACAATAATCCCCCATGGCCCGATATGGCTGGCATTTCCATTCCACCTGCCTGATGGGGCTGCCTGATGAGACTTTTCATTGCCCTGGGGATTCCCCATCCACTTTCCACCCGGCTTGCAACACTGCGCGGCAGCCTGGCCGAGGTGAACTGGGTGCCCCCCGAAACCTACCACCTGACGCTGCGCTTCATCGGGGAGGTTACGGACCGCCATATGATGGAGGACATCCATCATGCATTGTCGGCCATCCATGCCCCTGCGTTCGACCTCCTTGCCGGTGCGCCCGGCCTGTTTGAACGTCCCGGCGCACCGGCGACCCTGTGGATGGGAATCGTACGCAACGACTCCCTCCTCCATCTCCAGCGCAAGGTGGATACCGCGATGCGGCGTGTCGGGTTGGGTGAACGGCACCGACGGTTCGTTCCACATATTACCCTGGGGTCGATCCCCTACCCCGATGCGACCCGTCTGGCGACATGGCTGGGACGTCATGCGATGGTTGGGGGCGATGCGACCGCTATCCGCACCTTCTCCCTCTACAGGTCACTGCGGGGAAAGGAATCCCCCGCCTATGAAGTGCTTGAGGATTACGACCTGAGTCCCTGACGCAAAGTTGCATCACTTTCGAAACAGATGACCGCGCGATACCGCGTGGTCACATTTTATACGAATATATGAAATACGATATCGGCATATAAAGTTGCCGACACATGACATGCCACCTGTGGTGAATATCAAAAATATCCTTTTAAAACAGTGAGATGTCAAAATATTACATACGGTTCATCTTATATGAATCATTGCTTATGCGACAGCTTGTTCACAACTTAGTGAACTCGAACACTAAAATGTCAGAAGACGTATGTAATCCCGCCGGTATGTTCGGATGAAACGGACTACCTGCTTTTTCTCCCTGTCGAAGGCCGGTTTTTCAATCCCTTGGGGACGTGTAGTGACTGGGGCCGGATTTATGGCCCCGCTTCTGCCCCTGGATATGAAAAGCGCCCTCCGGCGGAAAGTTGCAGCGGCGGCGTCCCGAATTCGAAACCGTTAGTTTTCTGAGGACATCACATATGATTTCTGCCGTTTTCGGAAAAAGACGTTCTCTGAGCAGAACGCTTACAGCCGGAACGATATGTGCGGCTCTCGTCTCCGGCTACGCCAACATGGCATTTTCCGCTGATGAGGGTCAGGGCCAGACGGGCGAAGCGATCATCCATGCGGATGATCATCCCGGTAACTGGATGACCTATGGTCGCACATATTCTGAACAGCGTTACAGCCCGCTGGATCAGATCAACCGTTCCAATGTCGGAAACCTCAAGCTGGCCTGGTATCTGGATCTCGATACCAACCGTGGCCAGGAAGGCACGCCCCTGGTTGTTGATGGCGTCATGTATGCCACCACCAACTGGAGCATGATGAAGGCGATCGACGCCGCCACCGGCAAGCTGCTGTGGTCGTATGACCCGCGCGTGCCAGGCAACATCGCCGACAAGGGCTGCTGCGACACCGTCAACCGCGGTGCGGCGTACTGGAATGGCAAGGTCTATTTCGGCACGTTCGACGGTCGCCTGATCGCCCTGGACGCCAAGACCGGCAAGCTGGTCTGGAGCGTGAACACCATCCCCCCCGAAGCCGAACTCGGCAAGCAGCGTTCCTATACGGTTGATGGCGCCCCGCGCATCGCCAAGGGCCGCGTGATCATCGGTAACGGTGGTTCCGAATTCGGTGCCCGTGGCTTTGTCACCGCGTTCGACGCGGAAACCGGCAAGGTTGACTGGCGCTTCTTTACGGTTCCCAACCCCAAGAACGAGCCCGATCACGCAGCATCCGACAGCGTGCTGATGAACAAGGCCTACCAGACCTGGAGCCCGACCGGCGCCTGGACCCGTCAGGGCGGCGGCGGCACCGTATGGGATTCCATCGTCTATGATCCCGTGACCGACCTGGTCTACCTTGGCGTGGGTAACGGCTCTCCTTGGAACTACAAGTACCGTTCCGAAGGCAAGGGCGACAACCTGTTCCTGGGCAGCATCGTCGCGCTGAAGCCTGAAACCGGCGAATATGTCTGGCATTTCCAGGAAACGCCGATGGACCAGTGGGACTTCACCTCGGTTCAGCAGATCATGACGCTTGACCTGCCGATCAATGGTGAAACCCGCCACGTCATCGTGCATGCGCCGAAGAATGGCTTCTTCTACATCATCGACGCCAAGACCGGCGAGTTCATCTCCGGCAAGAACTACGTCTATGTGAACTGGGCCAGCGGCCTTGATCCGAAGACGGGTCGTCCGATCTATAACCCCGACGCGCTGTATACGCTTACGGGCAAGGACTGGTACGGCATTCCGGGCGATCTGGGCGGACATAACTTCGCAGCGATGGCCTTCAGCCCCAAGACGGGCTTGGTCTATATCCCCGCGCAGCAGGTTCCGTTCCTGTACACCAACCAGAAGGGCGGCTTCCTGGCCCATCCCGACAGTTGGAACCTTGGCCTTGACATGAACAAGGTCGGTATCCCCGACTCTCCCGAAGCGAAGGCTGCCTTCGTCAAGGATCTGAAGGGCTATATCCTGGCATGGGATCCGCAGAAGCAGGCCGAAGCGTGGCGCGTTGACCACAAGGGCCCGTGGAACGGTGGTATCCTGGCGACTGGTGGCGATCTGCTGTTCCAGGGGCTGGCGAATGGTGAATTCCATGCGTATGACGCCACGAACGGCACGGACCTGTTCCACTTTGCAGCGGATAGCGGCATCATCGCACCGCCTGTGACCTACCTTGCCAAGGGCAAGCAGTATGTTGCGGTTGAAGTGGGCTGGGGCGGCATCTATCCGTTCTTCCTTGGTGGCCTTGCGCGCACCAGCGGCTGGACGGTCAACCACTCCCACGTGATTGCATTCTCGCTCGACGGCAAGGGTGGTCCGCTGCCGAAGCAGAACGACCAGGGCTTCGTGCCGGTCAAGCCGCCTGAGAAGTTCGATGCAAGCCGCACCGATAACGGCTACTTCCAGTTCCAGACCTATTGCGCGGCCTGCCATGGCGATAACGCCGAAGGTGGTGGTGTGCTGCCTGATCTGCGCTGGTCCGGTTCCATCCGCCACACCGATGCGTTCTACAATGTTGTTGGTCGCGGTGCGCTGACCGCATACGGCATGGATCGCTTTGACGGCAACATGAACCCGAACGAGATCGAGGATATTCGCCAGTTCCTGATCAAGCGTGCGAATGAAACCTACCAGCGGGAAGTTGATGCGCGGAAGAACGCAGCCGGTATCCCCGAGCAGCTGCCGTAAACCCGCTTTTTTTAATTTTTCGCATCAACGCGACGCATGATGGTGAACATAATGATCAACAGGCTTAAGGTGACTTTCGGCGCGGCAGCGCTTAGTCTGCTGGCTGGCACGGCATTGGCGCAGACGCCCGATGCCGAGCTGGTCCAGAAAGGGGCATATGTCGCAAGGCTGGGTGACTGCGTGGCATGTCACACGGCCCTGCATGGAACGGCGTATGCCGGCGGGCTTGAAATCAAGAGCCCGATCGGGACGATTTATTCGACCAACATCACCCCCGATCCCACATATGGTATCGGCCGCTACACCTACGAGGAATTTGACGAAGCCGTTCGTCATGGCATCCGCAAGGATGGTTCCACGCTGTATCCGGCGATGCCCTATCCTTCCTTCTCCCGCATGACGAAGGACGATACCCGCGCGCTGTATGCATATTTCATGCATGGCGTGCAGCCGGTGGCGCAGCCGGACAAGCAGCCCGAGATTTCGTGGCCGATGTCCATGCGCTGGCCGCTGTCGATCTGGCGTATGATGTTCTCCCCCTCGCCCAAGGATTTCACGCCGGCCCCCGGTACGGATCCCGAGGTTGCACGGGGCGAATATCTTGTGACGGGTGCCGGGCATTGCGGTGCGTGTCATACCCCGCGTGGCTTTGCCATGCAGGAAAAGGCGCTGGATGCGTCGGGTGGTCCCGACTTCCTGTCCGGTGGCGCACCGATCGACAACTGGGTCGCCCCCAGCCTGCGCAACGACCCGAACGTGGGTCTGGGCCGCTGGTCTGAGGATGACATCTATCTGTTCCTGAAGTCCGGTCGTATCGACCATTCGGCCGTCTTTGGCGGAATGGGCGATGTCGTGGCATGGAGCACGCAGTACTTCACCGATGACGACCTGCATGCCATCGCCAAATACCTGAAGAGCCTGCCGCCGGTTCCGCCGTCACAGGCCCCCTACAGCTATGACGCGACCACGGCGAACACGCTGGCTTCGGGCAACATTTCCAGCATCCCGGGCGCAGATACCTACGTCAAAGAATGCGCCATCTGTCACCGTAACGATGGTGGTGGCGTGCCGCGTATGTTCCCGCCGCTGGCTGGGAACCCGGTTGTCGTGACCGACGACCCGACGTCGCTGGTGAACGTGATCACGCATGGTGGCGTCCTGCCGCCGAGCAACTGGGCACCGTCCGCCGTGGCGATGCCGGGCTACAGCAAGTCGCTGTCGGCACAGCAGATCGCGGACGTCGTCAACTTCATCCGCACCAGCTGGGGCAACAAGGCGCAGGGCACCGTCACTGCCGCCGACGTTACCAAGCTGCGCGATACGGGGGCTCCGGTCTCCAGCGCAGGCTGGAACTCCACCAGCAGCGGATGGCTTGTCTTCCAGCCGCAGCCTTACGGCCATGGCTGGACGTTTGCGCCGCAGACGCACACGGGTGTGGACAACGCACAGTAAAACTGATCGGCCCCATACCGATCATGACTACCAGGGACCGCCGCAGACCATGTCTGCGGCGGTTTTCTTATGCGTGCTGATCGGCCACACTGCACCGACACGGATCACCATGAAGATGGGAGGCCCCATGCAACGCATTGTCGTCCTGACGGGCGCCGGGATCAGCCAGGAGTCCGGTCTTCAGACCTTTCGCGGCGAAGACGGATTGTGGAATCATGAACGGATTGCAGATATCTGCACACCCGAAGGGTTCGCGCGTGACCCCATGCGGGTGGATCGATTCTATAATGGTTTGCGGGCCGGGCTGGCTGATGTGCAGCCAAATGCGGCCCACAGGGCACTTGCCCATATGGAGGAATGCGCCGCCACCGGCAGGTGGGACGGCGAAATCCTGATCGTCACACAAAATATCGACGACCTGCATGAACGCGCGGGCAGCCGGGATGTCGTGCATATGCATGGGGAACTGATGCGGGTGCGCTGCACCGCCTGCGGGGCCACCCCATCATGGCATGCCGACTGCCTGCCACAGACGCCCTGCCCGGCCTGCCATCGGCCCCAATTACGTCCCGATATCGTCTGGTTCGGGGAAATCCCCTATCACATGGACCGGATCGCGGCGGCGTTGCAGGCATGTGACCTGTTCGTGGCCATCGGCACGTCGGGCGTGGTCTATCCTGCCGCAGGATTTGTGCAGCAGGCCAGCCCCCATGCCGACACCATGGAATTCAATCTTCAGCCTTCTGCGGGGACGGACCTGTTCGATCAAACGGTGCTTGGCCCCGCCACAAAAACGGTGTCACGATGGGTGCGCGACGTGACCGGAACATGACAGAACATATGACACCCCCCACGGATGACGGGGCGCTGGAACGTCTGGTAACGGAAATCCGGGCCTGCACCGCCTGTGCCAACGTCCTGCCATTGGGGCCACGCCCCATCCTGCACGTCTCCCCAACCGCGCGCATCCTGATCGCAAGCCAGGCGCCCGGCACCCGTGTTCATGAAACGGGACAGTCCTTTAACGATGCATCTGGCGACCGGTTGCGGGGATGGCTGGGCATTGATCGGGCGACCTTTTACGACTCAGCACGCATCGCCATCATGCCCATGGGCATGTGCTATCCCGGCCGCCTGCCAAAGGGGGGCGATTGCCCGCCACGTCGCGAATGCGCCCCCTTATGGCGTGAGCGGGTGCTGGCCCTGATGCCCGATATCCGCCTGACGCTGCTGGTCGGATCCTATGCGCAGAACCATGTTCTGGGGCCGGGCAAGGTAGAAGATCGCGTGCGCCATTACCGTGATTACCTGCCCCGTTTTTTCCCCCTTCCACATCCTTCGTGGCGGACAGGCGCGTGGGAACGCCGCAGCCCATGGTTTGGCACGGATGTCCTGCCTGCCCTGCGCAGGGAGGTGCATGCGTTCCTGTAAGGGCGACAATCTGAAAATGAACAAGGGTCTGGCAACAGATATCATGGTTGCACGCGACCATTTCCCTCTGTGGGGATCAGTGCATCAGTTGCACGATGTTATGCGCCATTGAGAGGACCACGCCCTGCACGCCTGAAATCAGGATCTGTACCCCGATCGACAGCAGGATCAATGCCACAAGGCGCGAGACAATACGCGTCCCGGTTGTCCCCAGCAGGCCCATCAACTGCTCGGCATAGGCGTAGGCAACCCAGATGATGCATGCAACGGCCAGGGCCGCAGCGGACAGGATGCCATAGAACATGACCGTGCTGACACCTGCCGAGCCTTCGGAACTCAGCGCGATGGCCACAGCAATGGTGCCCGGCCCGACGGTAAAGGGCATCGTCAGCGGAAAAAACGCTAGTTCCATGCCATTCGAACGCGCGGCACTCATCCCGCCCTGACTGGCCTGCGCCTGCTTGCGTGCTTCTTCGGTTTCGGGGGCCTGTAACAACGCCCATGCCCGCACCGCCACCACCAGGCCACCCGCAATGCGCAACGCATTGATCGTAATGCCGAAGAAGGACAAGATTGTCCCCCCCATCCAGATGGAAGCAATCATCAGCATGGCGGAATAGAACGCCACGGTCCGCGCCAGCGCCAGACATTCCGCCCGGCTGCGCCCGTCCGTGACCTGCGCGAAAATCAGCGCCGCCCCCAACGGGTTGACAATGGAAAACAGCGCCGGGAACGCCATCAGGAACGCCCCGGATGCACTGGTCAAGCCGATAGGAACGCTCAGATGGCTCAGGACATCATGGGAAACGGCCACGCTTCATGCCTTCTTTCGGCTTGCACTGGTTGTCAACACGCCAGGCAGACGTTGCCTGCACTTATCCCCGGGGGAGAAGGAACGAAATGGATTCCTTTGCGCAGACAGGGCTTATCCGCTGATACATGCCATATCTACCCCTAGTTATGCATGAGCGATTGCAGCAGACGCGCATCATTCGGGCGCGCGCACAGATAGAAAGTCTCCATTCCCGGAGAATGGGCCTTCTGCGCCGAAACCGGCAATGGCCAGGCCGTCAGTCCCAAATCGTTATAAACCGGCAGGAACATCGCCCCCACACACCAAAAGGCAGGCTGGCGCCCCTCCTGCACCGCCAGGTCGCGCAACCACCATATGGCGGAGACGCAATCTTCTGCATTACCTGCGGGATCGCCCAGCCCGATCAGGAATGTCCCGCGCCGCACGAACGGCAGTAACGCCTGCCCCCGCGCGCCGACGATCAGGCCCGATGGCCGCCACGCCGCGCCCACCGCGTCGATCGCATGGTCCAGCATGTGATAACGGGCCTGACCCTGCGCATCCCATGGGACGATGGCAATACGTCCCGGCCGGATCAGGCGCATGATCATCAACAATCCCAACATGACCGCCAGCCCCATTGTCCAGCGCCCAACCCCGGACGAAGACGCGAACAGCATGATTTCCCACCAGCTTCCGCCCAGCGCGTCATGCGGCCCGGCACAGGCCAGCACGACCACGCATGCGATCAGCAGCAGCAGTGACATGACCGTGGGAAAGGACAAAGGCTCACTCAGCACGCGGGCATGACGGTAATAGGAATTGCGAAACGGTGCGATCAGGATTGCAACCAGCGCCATCAGGGCCGGGATCAGCAGTGGCGACCCCCGTAACAGCGTCAACCCCGCCGCCGCCGCCAGCAGGCCCAGCGTGACCTTCCATGCCAACGTCACGCGCTGTGACAGGCCAATGGCCAGCCCGATCAGCGCAACGCCAATCAGCGACAGCAGGTAATCCCCCGCCATGCCGAACAGCGTATGCAGCCACCCGGCGGCATTGTCCCATGTTTCGGGATCAAGGATCGTCAGCGCAATCAGCACCCCGCCACACAGCGAGACCGCCCCGGTAGCCACGGCGACGGAAAAATCTGCCTCGCTCTCCCGGATCACGACACTTGGACGTGTGGTACGCGGCCCGCGCGCGGGGCCGTCGCCACCGGCCTTGCGCGACAGCAGCACCGCATCGCCACGCAGGAACAGTTCGTGCCCCGCAAACATCACACCAGCAAGGAACAGCGGAATGATATAGTAGAAAAGGCGAAAAATCAGGATGGCGGTAATGATGCGCGGTTCGGGCATATACCCCCCCAGCGCCAGCATCATTGCCCCGTCAAAAACACCCAGCCCCCCGGGGACACTGGCCACCAGCCCCGCCGTATAGGACGCGATATAGATCGCAAGGAAAACGCCATAACCCAGCCCCGGCGCATCGGGAAGGAAGATGTAGGCAATGCCCGCCGTCGCCGCCACCTCGGCCGCGGAAACCACCGTCTGCGCCACCGCCATGGCAGAGGATGGAAACGTGATGGTCCACCGCCACAACGTGACTTCGTTCAGGCATCGGCCCAGCAGGATATACCCCCCCACGCCCCCCCACAGCAGCAGGCCTACCGCCTCCAGCAGCAGATGGGGCACGTGGGCACCCACCACCGGCACCATTTCCGGTTCCCACAGCAGGACACCACCGATCAGGACCGCCGCCCCCAGTAAATAAGTCGCGGAGCAGAACGCAATGATCTGCGCGACCTCCAGCGGGCGCAGGCCCCAGTTGCCATACAGGCGGAACCTTACGGCAGCCCCCGAAATGGCTGAAAAGCCAAGGTTATGCGACAGGACATACGAACAGAATGCGGCAAAGGCGGTGCGCCGGAACGGCATCGTGCGCCCGATCTGGCGCACCGCCAGCCAGTCGTAGAACGACAGCACGACATAGGACAGGACGGTCATGCCCGCCCCCGCCCACAGGGTCGCCGCCGGAATCCCCACCAGCGCGTGACGGATATCAGCCCAGTGCAGGTGGCGCATTTCACGCTGCACCACGATGATTGCGGCGACCATCAGCACCAGCCCCATGGCATGGGGAAGGTGCCGCACCCATTTGCGCCAGCCCGTTACCTCTTTTCCTTCAGCACAGGGGCATGGCCTGGGCGGATGTGACGGGGGAAAGCCCGGCGTCACGGAAAATATGGTCCCATGGGACGCGATACCCCCGGCATGCCTACGATTGGGCGGCCTGCGGCACGCTGCGGGTCAGGGCGGCCTCGATCAGGGCGACGGTTTCGCCGCCACCGTAAAGTGCGATGAAAATCCCGAAACGCGGCCCTTCCTTCTGTCCAAGAAGCACTTCGTAAAGGCAGCCGAACCAGCTCCGCAGCGGCTCGAACCCATGGCGCTTGCCGATTTCGAACACCAGGTTCTGGTAATCGTCGGGCGTGGCGGTGGCCGCATCCATCCCGCGCAGGGCTTCCGCCAGATCCGACAGGGCAGCGCGTTCCTTGCCTTCGGGCGCGCGGTACTGCTTCGTCGGCCGGACGAAATCCGCGTAATAGACGATGGCGTGATCCACCAGCCGGGCCAGCATGGGATCGCGCGCGGGCGTGGCGTCGGCATCGTAACGCTGGATGAACTTCCACAACACATCCGGCGTTTCGGCATTGGCCACGCTGGCGAGGTTGAGCAGCATGCCGAACGTGATCGGGCTGCCTGCGTCATCGGGGACATGCCCGGCATGGATGAACCAGGCCGGGTTGGTCCACAGGGCCGGGTCCTGCGCCTGCTGCGCCGTGCGGGCGCGCGTGACGTTGGCGAGGTATTCGTCCGTCGCCTTGGGGATCACATCAAAAAACAGCCGCTTCGCACGCTGCGGGGCGTTGAACATATACTGCCCCAGGCTTTCGGGCGGGGCATAGCGCAACCATTCCTCCACCGAGATGCCATTGCCCTTGGACTTGGAAATCTTCTGCCCGTTTTCATCGAGGAACAGTTCATAGGTCAGGCCCGCCGGCGCGCGACCGCCAAGGATGCGGCAGATCCTGCCCGACAGGCGCACACTGTCGATCAGGTCCTTGCCTGACATTTCGTAATCAACACCCAGCGCATACCACCGCATGGCCCAGTCGGCCTTCCACTGCATCTTGGCATGGCCACCCGTGACGGGGGTCTCGAACGTCTCCCCTTCCTCATCGGTCCAGCGCACGGTGCCTGCGACCGGGTCGATCGCATCCATGCGCACCTGCATCACCTGCCCGGTGCGCGGATGGATCGGCAGGACGGGGGAATAGGTGGCGCGCCGTTCCGCACCCAGCGTGGGGGCGATGACGGCCACGATCTCGTCATGCACCTCCAGCACACGCTTCAGCGCGGCATCGAAACGCCCGCCTTCGTAATAGGTGGTGGAAGAGGCGAATTCGTAATCGAAACCAAAACTGTCGAGGAAGGCCTGAAGCCGTGCATTATTATGGGCCGCAAAGGATTCATGCGTCCCGAACGGATCGGGCACACGCGACAGCGGCTTGCCGATGAACTGACGCAGCATGTCCTGATTGGGGACGTTGTCGGGCACCTTGCGCAGGGCGTCCATATCATCGGAAAACGCCAGCAGGCGCGTCGGCTTTCCGGTGATGGCGGTAAAGGCCTGGCGAACCCACGATGTGCGCGCGACCTCGCCAAACGTGCCGATATGCGGCAGCCCCGACGGCCCGTAGCCCGTTTCCAGCAGGACGGGGCGATCGGCGCTGACGGGCCTGTCACCGACATGGGACGCAAGTTTTGCGGCTTCCTCGAAAGGCCATGCCTTGGGCAGCGGAGAGGAGGGAATGCGATACTGTTCTGACATGGGGCCGAAAGCTATGAATTGCGGAAGGGCGGGTCAATCGTCACCTTACACCATAATCCGCGCCAAAGATAACTTCCGTTACACGCAACAGGCGACATCCGCACGCATGTGCCCTATATGTTCACGATCATGACAGCCATCCCGTCCCTGCCGGATACCGCGCCTGCCCTGATTGTCCGACACGACACCTGTTCCGTCCTGACACCCGACGGCGAGATCTTGTCGCTGTCGCATGAGGACGTGCGGCGCGAACTCCGGCATTGGCCCGCCCCGGTGGTCATCCACGCCCCCGCCACCGCGCGCAGGCTCGACCTGCCGCCCCCGGGACAGCCCACACCATGGCTGGACCTGCTGGAACTGTTCGCCTTCGCCATGCCTGCACGAACGGTCCCGCCCACGGTGCGCGGGCTGGCACGTGCCCTCGATTTCCCGCGCGCCCAGGTCGAGGGGGCAGAAGCAGACCTGCTGATGGACATGGCGGCCGAACTGCTCGAACGCATCGCACGCCAACATGATGGTCCCCATGGCCCGATGATGGCCGCACTGGCGTTCAAGATGCGCCAGATGGGATGGGCCTGGGGCGACAGCGTGTGCCACGCCCTGCATGTCGGCGCGACCTTTCCCCCCGAACCGCTCCAGCCCAATGACGCCATCCGGGTATGGCGCACCCTGCCAAAGTGGGAGGATACAGCCCCACGGCCGCCACCCGGCCCGCATCCCGTCACCCCGGCGGAGGCCCGCGCACGACTGGGCGAAATCCTCGGCCCCAACGCGCGAACCCGTGCGGGACAGGCCGATTTCGCCGATGTCGCCACCGCTGCCTTTGCCCCGCGTGCGCAGCGCGGCGCACCGCACATGGTCCTGGCAGAGGCAGGGACCGGCACGGGCAAGACGCTGGGCTATATCGCGCCATCAAGCGTATGGGCCAGGCGTAACGACGCGGCGGTGTGGATCAGCACCTATACGCGCCACCTGCAACGCCAGATCGAATCGGAACTGGCGCGGCTGTATCCCGAACCCGCCGTGCGCCGCGAACATGTGGTGATCCGCAAGGGACGGGAAAATTACCTGTGCCTCCTCAACATGGAAGAATCGGTCAATATCGCCCTGTCGCGCGGCCCCAAGGCGGCAGGGGCGATGATCGGACTGTGCCTGATCGCGCGCTGGGCAATGCAAAGCGCGGATGGCGACATCGCGGGTGGCGACCTGCCCGGATGGTTTGGCGACCTGTTCGGGCGTGGCCTGCTGGCGGGGATCGCGGACCGGCGGGGGGAGTGCATCCACGGCGCATGCCCGCATTACCAGCGCTGCTTTGTCGAACATTCCATCCGCCGCGCCCGCACGGCCGACCTGGTGATCGCAAACCATGCCCTCGTCATGTCACAGGCGGCATGGCATGCCCTCGACGGGGCCGGCACCAGCAACGAGGACAATATCCCCACGCGTTATGTCTTTGACGAGGGGCACCACCTGATGGATGCCGCCGACAGCGCGTTTTCCACCGAACTGTCGGGGCTGGAGGCCGCCGAACTGCGCCGTTGGCTGCTGGGCGCCGAAGGGGCGCGATCACGTGCGCGCGGGCTGAAGCGGCGGCTCGATGACCTCGTGGTCGGCATGCCGCAGCTTGAGACCCCGCTTGATGCCGCCCTGATGGCCGCCCATGCCCTGCCCGCCCCCGGCTGGTCCGCCCGCCTGGCCGAGTCCGATACGCAGCCGCCTGACGACGATCCCCAGCCCGAATCACCGGCCCTGCCACCGCAGGCCGCCATGCCCGAAAGGATTGAAGAACCGGTCCTGTCGAACCCGACCGAAGCCCTGCTGCTGCTATTGCGCAGGCAGGCGCTGGCACGCACGCATGGTGGCCCAGCCTCCCCCCGGCGTGGCGCGGTGGAATGTGACCTTCATCCCGTGCCCGAACCCCTTGTCGAGGCCGCGCGCACGCTGGCACGGGCGCTTGAACGGCTGATTACCCCCCTGCGCACGCTGGTCAGCCGACTTGGGGAGCGGCTGGAGGATGATTCGGATACGCTGGACAGCGGGTCACGTGAACGGATCGAGGCCGCAATCCGCGCCATCCGCAAACGCGCGCTGGCACGGCTTGATGGCTGGGCCGCGATGCTGGGGGCGGTGGGCACGGAACATGCCACCGAACCGGGACAGGTGCCGCAATATATCGACTTCATCCGCCTTGACCGACGTGAAGGCCAAAAACCTGGCGAGCGTGACGTGGGGCTTTATCGCCACTGGCTGGACCCCACCATTCCCTTTTCCGCCGTGCTGGCCGCCCCGGCGCATGGGCTGCTGGTGACATCGGCCACCCTGCGTGATGAAAACGACACCACGAACCACGAAGAGGCCGAACGCGCGTGGGAGGCGGCGGAAGCGCGTTCGGGGGCGGCACACCTGCCCATGCCCGCGCTGCGCGCCTCACTGGCCAGTCCGTTCGATTACCGGGCACAGAGCCG
Organism: Novacetimonas hansenii; assembly: GCF_014843995.1. Classification (NCBI taxonomy): domain Bacteria; kingdom Pseudomonadati; phylum Pseudomonadota; class Alphaproteobacteria; order Acetobacterales; family Acetobacteraceae; genus Novacetimonas; species Novacetimonas hansenii. The sequence continues at coordinate 2,792,953 of NZ_CP062147.1, forward strand.
CGCCTTCATCATCACCGATGTGGCCCATGACGATCCGGCCTCGCTGGCGGGGGCATACCGCACCCTGTTCGAGGCTTCGGGGGGTGGGGGGCTGGGGCTATTCACGGCGATATCACGATTGCGCGACGTTCATGCGCGCCTGGCTGGGCCGCTGGAAATGGCGGGGTTGCCGCTTTATGCGCAACATGTGGACCCGATGGATAACGCGACGCTGGTGGATATTTTCCGCAGCGAACACAATTCATGCCTGCTGGGGACCGACGCCATGCGTGACGGCGTGGATGTGCCCGGACAGGCCCTGCGTCTGGTTGTCTTTGAACGCGTGCCATGGCCGCGTCCCGATATCCTGCATCGTGAACGACGCATCCATCTGTCGGGTGGGGCGCCATCGCGATATGATGACCGCATCGCGCGCCTGCGCCTGCGCCAGGCCTTTGGTCGCCTGATCCGTAGCGAAACGGACCGTGGGGTCTTTGTCCTGCTGGACCGGCGCACCCCGTCGCGCCTTCTTTCCGCGTTCCCGCCAGGGGTCGCGGTCCACCGCATGGGACTGGCCCATGCGGCGCGAGAGATCACACGGTTCCTTCAAACCGGTGACGGGACGTCAGACACCCCGCCAGCGCCGTGATCCTTCGGCAAGCCCGCGAAGGCTTACAGCGGCTTAAGGTTGCTTGCCGCTGCCTTGCCGCGTTCCATCGTGATGTCGTAGCTGACAGCCTGATTCTCATCGAGGCCACGCAGGCCTGCCGCCTGCACTGCGGTGATGTGCACGAACACGTCCTTGCCACCATCGTCAGGCATAATGAATCCAAAACCCTTGGTCGCGTTGAACCACTTAACTTTTCCGGTTGCCATAGCCGATATACTCTCCTGCGCCTCTTTGCCGGTCCCAATACCGGGAATTCGGGCTCTCGCCTTTACGGTCATGAAAAAAACAGGGCATCCGGAAAAAACACCCAGTCGGATTTCACGTCGTTCGTGCTGTCTATAGGGGCAGCATGAATAGCTGCCCCTTGTCAAATCGCATCTCTAAAAAAAATGCCCCCGGACATAAAAAAAGGGGGAAGGCGGACATGCCGCCTTCCCCCTCTTTCGCGTTTCCGCAGGGTCTGGGAAACGGGGCGGGCGATCCCGGCCGGAAACCGCCCTGCCCCCTTTCCGGGGTGGAATGGATCAGAAATCCATGCCGCCCATGCCACCCATGCCGCCCATTCCGCCTTCCGGCATCGCGGGGGCCTTCTTTTCCGGACGCTCCGCCACCATCGCTTCGGTGGTGATCAGCAGGCCTGCAACCGACGCTGCATCCTGCAGGGCGGTACGAACGACCTTCATCGGGTCGATGATGCCAGCCGCGACGAGGTCCTTGTAGGTACCTTCCTGCGCATCGAAACCATATGCATAGGTTTCGTTTTCCAGCACCTTGCCAGCGATGACCGCACCGTCTTCGCCTGCATTGTGGGCGATCTGGCGCAGCGGGGCCTGCAGGGCCTTGCGGATGATGTCCGCACCGACGCGCTGGTCCTCGTTGTGGAAATGCAGGTGAGCCAGCGTCGTGGACGCACGCGCCAGCGCCGTGCCACCACCGGGAACGATGCCTTCTTCAACCGCGGCGCGGGTCGCATGCAGCGCGTCATCGACGCGATCCTTACGTTCCTTCACCTCGACCTCGGTCGAACCACCGACGCGGATCACGGCAACACCACCGGCCAGCTTCGCCAGGCGTTCCTGCAGCTTTTCACGGTCGTAATCGGACGTGGTTTCCTCGATCTGCGCACGGATCTGGCTGCAACGGCCCTTGATGGCCTCGCCTTCGCCCGCACCCTCGACGATCGTGGTGTTTTCCTTGTCGATATGCACCTTCTTGGCGGTGCCCAGCATGTTCAGCGTGACGCTTTCGAGCTTGATGCCCAGGTCTTCGCTGATGACCTGGCCACCGGTCAGGATCGCGATATCCTCAAGCATCGCCTTGCGGCGATCACCAAAGCCCGGTGCCTTCACCGCAGCAATCTTCAGGCCGCCACGCAGCTTGTTGACCACCAGGGTCGCCAGCGCCTCGCCATCGACGTCTTCGGCGATGATCAGCAGCGGACGGCCCGACTGCACCACGGCCTCAAGCAGCGGCAGCATCGGCTGCAGCGACGACAGCTTCTTTTCGTGGATCAGGATATAGGGGCTGTCCAGATCGACGGTCATCTTCTCCGCGTTCGTCACGAAATACGGGGAGATGTAGCCGCGATCGAACTGCATGCCCTCGACAACGTCGAGTTCGGTGTGCAGGCCCTTCGCTTCCTCGACGGTGATCACGCCCTCGCTGCCGACCTTCTGCATGGCCTGCGAGATCATTTCGCCGATTTCCTTTTCGCCATTGGCGGAAATCGTGCCGACCTGCGCCGTTTCGGCAGGCGTCGTGATCTTCTTGGTGTTCTTCTTCAGTTCCTCGACAACCGCGCCGACGGCCTTGTCGATACCGCGCTTGAGGTCCATCGGGTTCATGCCGGCGGCAACAGCCTTGGCGCCTTCGCGCACGATCGCCTGCGCCAGGACGGTCGCGGTGGTCGTGCCGTCACCGGCAATGTCGTTGGTCTTGCTGGCGACTTCGCGCACCATCTGCGCGCCCATGTTCTCGAACTTGTCAGCCAGTTCGATTTCCTTGGCGACCGAAACACCGTCCTTGGTGATGCGCGGTGCGCCAAAGCTCTTGTCGAGGACGACGTTACGTCCCTTCGGACCCAGTGTTACCTTGACCGCATCGGCCAGGATATCCACGCCACGCAGCATGCGCCGACGTGCTTCATCGCCGAACTTTACGTCCTTGGCAGCCATTTCAGTTTCTCCAGTCAGGAAAGGTTATGTAATCGGATCAGGTTCAGGCGTACGACGCTCAGGCAACAACGCCCATGATGTCGCTTTCCTTCATGATCAGCAGCTCTTCGCCGTCGATCGTGACTTCGGTGCCGGACCATTTGCCGAACAGCACGCGGTCACCAGCCTTGACGTCCAGGGCGACAATCTGGCCCTGTTCGTTGCGGGCGCCCGCTCCGACCGAGATAACCTCGCCTTCCATCGGCTTTTCCTTGGCGGTCTCGGGGATGATGATCCCACCGGCTGTCTTTTCCTCACCCTTGAGGCGACGGACAACCACGCGGTCATGCAGGGGACGAAATTTCGTCATTGGATGGATCGCTCCATAATCTAAAAAAGGTAACGCCCTTGAATTAAGCAACGCCACCGGTTTGGCGCGCGCGCCAGGCCGCATCGCGTTAGCACTCCCCTCATGAGAGTGCTAAAGAGCAGATAGGAAGACCTCTTTTAGGTGTCAAGGGAAGCACCAAGATTCCTGGCCAACTTTCCCCAACGCCTGCGGGGATTACCAGAAAAAGGCAGGAAATCCACAAATATATCATTATATATCAATGAATTACGAAAATACCCATCCTCCTGCACATCGTTGTCTCTGGCCCGCACGGACTGCATGCGTCCCCTGCGCCACCGCGCCCCGGCCCGAGTCCCGGATACACCGCCATCACACCCCCGGCACTGCCGGTGTCAGGCAAAGGCATGGATGTGATATAGGTCCTGCATTCACCAACGGTCGCATGGGGCCGTTCCATCGCGCATGACCAATCAATTATGGGGGAGACATATATGGGATCGATCATCACCCTTACCGCCACGGACGGGCACACACTGTCCGCCTATCGCGCGGGGCGGCCAGATGCGGCGCGCGCCGTCGTCGTGGTGCAGGAGATCTTTGGCATTACCCCGTATATCCGCGCGGTCTGCGATGAACTGGCGACCAAAGGATATCAGGTCATCGCCCCTGCGATCTTCGATCGTGCGCAGCGCGACGCCATCCTGCCCTATTCCGCCGAGGGGATGAAGGAAGGGCTGGCGCTGCGGGCGCGGGTACCACTTGCGGGCACGCTGCTTGACCTTGCCGCCGCCGCCGATGTGCTGACAACGGAAAAGAAGGGCGTCATGGGGTTCTGCTGGGGCGGCACACTGGCATGGGAGGCGGCATGCCGCACCACCACATTCGCCGCGGCGGTGGGATGGTATGGAGGCGGTATCGCGGCGGAACGCGCACGGGTTCCAAACTGTCCCGTGCAACTGCATTTCGGGGCCGATGATGCCCATATCCCTGCCGGGGACATCGACGCCATCCGCGCAGCGCACGAAGATATCGAGATTTTTGTCTATGAAGGTGCGGACCACGGGTTCGGCTGCACCGACCGCAGCAGCTACAACGAAACGGCGGCCACGCTGGCGATGCAACGCACCCTCAGCTTCTTTGAACACTGGCTGTAGGCGCAATACCCTGCGGGGGGCATGCGACCGGGATGCCGCGACTGCGGCTTGGCAGCCCCCTTGATTTAAGGAAGTGGAAAAGATTTTTTGAGAGACTGTTTGAAAGTTATACTTGATAACCTACTGAAATTATAAATGTTTTTTGTGAAGCCTTTTCTAAAAAGCTTCAGAAGACGCCGCCTTTTTAAAAAAAGGCGGCACCCAAAAACTTTTCCTGTTTTTTTATCAATGATGTGTTTTCAGACAATCTCTTGAGTCGTTGCCTTGTTGTTAAGCAGGCGACGCCTTGCAAACAGACCGCCAGGAACTCCGGGACGGCTTTTTCAGGTGCTCTCCCGAAACTTCCTGTTGCCCGCCTTCCGGTTGCCCCTGTCGCAATACTCTGCCCACATCACGTCCAAGACGTCCAAAAGTCCCGTCCCCTGCGGCAATAGACCGCACGGGACGGGCAGGACCTGCCTCAGCCCCGTGCGAGCACGCGTCCCGCAACCGCATCAAGCTTTGCCAGCAGGGCGGGATCGCGACGGTCGGGTGCGGTGATGATGGCATGTTCCAGTGCACGGTCGCACCCGGCATGGCACGGGCCACGCGGCTTGCCCAACTGCGGGATGACCGCACGCACCAGCGCACGCGCCCGGCTGGAGTTTTCCTGCATCACCTTGACCACCGCATCGACGGTCACACTGTCATGGTCGTCATGCCAGCAGTCGTAATCCGTTACCATGGCAACGGTGGCGTAACAGATCTCCGCTTCACGGGCGAGCTTGGCTTCGGGCATGTTGGTCATGCCCACGACCGAGCATCCCCAGGACCGGTACAGGTTGCTTTCGGCACGGGTGGAAAACTGCGGCCCCTCCATCACCAGATATGTGCCACCGCGCGTGACATCCAGACCCAGCGCCCGGCATTGCCCCTCCAGCACGTCACCGATACGCGGACATAGCGGGTCGGCCATACCGACATGGGCAACGCAGCCTGTGTCGAAAAACGTCTTTTCACGCGCAAAAGAGCGGTCGATGAACTGGTCAATGACCACGAAATGCCCCGGCGGCAGCTCTTCCTTCAGTGACCCCACGGCGGACAGCGACACGATATCCGTCACCCCCGAACGCTTCAGCGCGTCGATATTGGCACGGTAATTCAGGCGCGTCGGCGGCAACGGGTGACCACGACCATGGCGCGGCAGGAACACGCAGCGCACGCCATCAAGCCTGCCGAACAGCAACTGGTCCGACGGCTTGCCCCACGGTGTTTCGACCGTACGCCATTCCTTGTCTTCAAGCCCTTCGATGTCATACAGGCCGGAGCCTCCGATCAGGCCGATGACAGGCTCGATCACATCAGACGGGTGGGCGGGTTCAGTGGACATCGGACCATATTCTCCGTTTCAGGCAAAAGGTAAGCACAAGCAGGACCAGCAGGAATACGACGACACGCACACCCGTGCGGTGACGTTCCTCCAGATGGGGACGGGCCGCCCATGTCAGAAAGGTGACGACATCATCGGCCTGCTGCGCCGTGGTGGGGGCCGTGCCGTCGGCATAGGTCACGCCGCCATCATGCAGGGGCGGCGGCATGGCGATCATGCCATTGGCGGCATAGGGGTTGTAAAAACTTCCGGCCGGGACCTGCATCCCGGCGGGGGGCGCCTGCCCATACCCCAGCAGCAACGCGCGGATGCGGCTGGCCCCACCGGGATAGACAACCTCCAGCCGTGACTGATCGGGGGGGCGGGCACCATGGTTGGCCGCCGCCGCAAGCGCGGGCGTGGCATAGGGCGAGCGCAGATGGTCATCGGCGGTCGCGGGGCGTGTCACCGGCTTGCCCGCCGCATCCCCCCCCGTGGGCACGCGGTGGGCATGGGCGATGCGGGCGACCTGCTCCTCCGTCAGGCCCATGCCGCCAAGATCGCCATAGGTCAGCGCCGTCATGCCGTGGCATGCGGAACAGACATGGTCATACACCGCATATCCACGCTGCACCGCCGCCATGTCGAAAGTGCCCAGCGGGCCGCTGAAGCTCCACGCATGGGAGGGGACAGGATTTGCGGACTGCGCATGTGCCTGACTGGCTGGCCCGATGGCTCCGGCGGCCCCGGCAGCAACAGACAGCAGGGAAAGACAGATCGCGGCACGCCGCATCGCGCGCGGCACGATGCGTGGCGGGAATGGCGCGGCACGTATCATCTGGCGTCAGGCTTCGTCACAGGCGGGAAAAGGCAGCATCTTGGTCCGGTCATATCCATGGCGGCACCGGGCAAGGCCCCGTGCGTGCATCCGGTGCCGAACATAGCCGCCATTGTTGCCTTTTCCTAGCGGCGGCACGACCTGTCTTGCAATCGAAAGGACAAACAGGCACCCATACCCAATCACGGACCAGACCTGAAGAATGATACAAATGACCAATGCCCGCCCGCCCCTTGCCCACGACGCCATGAAAGAGGCGGCCCGCACATGGTTCGAAAACCTGCGCGACCGTATCTGCGCCGCCTTTGAACAGATCGAGGATGACGCCGCCCGCGACAACGCCCCCACCCTGGGCGCGCGGACCGCACCGGGACGTTTCGAACGCACGTCATGGAACCGTGGCGCGAACGAGGATGGTTCCCCCGGTGGTGGTGGCGTCATCAGCCTGATGCGCGGGCGGGTGTTTGAAAAGGTGGGGGTCAATGTTTCCACCGTGTCGGGCACCTTCAGCCCCGAATTCCGCCACACCATTCCCGGCGCCGCCGAAGATCCGCGCTTCTTTGCGACCGGCATCAGCCTTGTTGCGCATATGTGCAGCCCGCTGGTCCCCGCCGCGCATTTCAACACCCGCATGATCGTCACCACCGAAGGGTGGTTCGGCGGCGGTGGCGACATCACGCCGATGTTCCCCAAAAGCGCCGAGGCCATTGCCGACGCCGCGCGTTTCCATGACGGGTTCCGCACGGCATGCGAACGCCATGACCCGGAATATTACCCGCGCTTTCGTGACTGGTGCGACAAATACTTCTACCTGCCCCATCGGGACGAGGCACGCGGGCTTGGCGGAATATTCTATGACCGCCTGCACAGTGGCGATGCCAATGCCGATTTCGCCTTTACCCGCGACGTGGGGCTTGGCTTCCTTGAAACCTATCCCGACATCGTGCGTGGCCGCATGATGGAACCCTGGACCCCCGATCAGCGTGAGGCACAGCTTGTCCGGCGCGGCCGTTATGTGGAGTTCAACCTGCTGCATGACCGCGGCACCCTGTTCGGCCTGAAAACCGGCGGGAATACCGAAGCCATCCTGATGAGCCTTCCCCCGGAGGTACGCTGGCCCTAAATTGGCCGCACGACTGCCGCAATCCGCGGCCAGCATCCCGGTTCCACCATCCCGACATGCGGAGTAGCCACAACTTGTCCCCAGCCCCCCCTGATGACCCATCCTCCCCATGCCCCGCCCGGCGCAGACCGCCGGGCGGGCATGTGATGCGGCGCCGGGATCTCCTGCTGGCGGCCCTGCCCCTTGGGGCGGCGGTGCTGGCGGGACGGGCGGGGGCTTCGGAACTCCCCCCCAAGCGCCTGCCGGTGCAGGCGCAATCCGTCACCAATCCCCAATTACTGATCGGGGGGGACAAGGGCAGCACGGCCGGACGGTGGGGGGGGCTTCTTGCCCCGGAACTCGAACGCGGTTTTGGTCATGGTCAGGTGATTTCAACGCGCATGACCGTGGGTCAGGACGGCGTCACGGCCGCCAACCTGTTCGATACCCAGACCACCCCCGACGGGACCACGGCGCTTGCGGTGCCAGGGGCGGCACTTGTCGCCGCATTATCGGGCGAGGCGCGCATCCATTTCGATTATTCGCGCTGGCTGCCCCTGTTCTTCAGCCTGCTGTCACCTGTGGTGATCGGGCATGCGCAGCTTCACCGCAACATCGAAAATTTCATGCGCGACCGCCCGGTGCGCATCGCGGTTTCCACCCTGACGGGCATTGAACTGCCGACCGTTCTGGGCATGACGATGTTCGGCCTGCGCCCCATTCCCGTGCCCGGCCTGGCCAGTGTGACAGACGCGATCGCAGCATTGCGTGACAACCAGGTCGATGTGATACAGATCCTCGACCCGCAGGGTTCTGCCGAAACACGCACGGCGATCGAGGCGCTGTCGCATGACGGTTATCCTGCGCTGTTTTCCCTGACCGACAGCGTCCCGCTGGAAATCGGGGGGCAGCGCGTGCCCTTCATGCATGACGTACTGCTGCGTGAAAACCATTCGGCGCTGTCATCACTGTTATATGGGGCATGGACGGCGCTGTCCGCGGCGGCGGCACTTGATATCGGGCTTGTCCTGCCAATGCTGACGCCCCCGACGCTGGTCGCGGAATGGCGCCATGCCTGCGACCTCGCCATCGACAGCACGGACATCCGCACAATGGCCAGCGGCACGGGACGCAAACTGCTTGATGCGACGGCCTGCACCGGCCCATTGCGGCAGATGGCGGGGGACGTGACCTCCATCATGGCGCTGCGCCGGTGGCTTTCGACCCACCTGCCAGACTGGCGGATGGGATAGAAACCATCCGCAGACATACAAATCCGGGCGACGTTCTTTAACGGACGGTTGAAGACGGGAGGTCCAGCAACCGACTGGAAGCCTAAAATTTTCTGGCCAAGCTTTTCCCGATACACTTTGCAAGGCGTCGTTTTTTGGCAGCAAGATACCGCCCCGGAATTTTTATTATTCCATAGGTTGTTCCCAAACAGTCTTCCCAAGGGGCGACAGAAGTTCATGCGTGTTGCCCTGCCTTTAAAACGACAGGATATTTTCGGCGCTTTTTAAAAAATTCCGCCAAAAACCCGCATCATTCCCACAATCGCGCCCTGCCCTAGGGACGTTGCTGTCGGCGCAGCAGGATGCGCACCGCCCCCTGATTGGCCGCATGTGGATGCACCACCGCAAGGATGAAACGCCGCAGGTCGGCCCGCCCCAGCCATAATGGCAGTTCGCGCCGCAGGATGCCGCCATTGGCGCCACTGCCTAACCCGGTAATGATTTCAACGCACCGTACGTTGTCAGCACGCGCCTGCAACAAGAAGGTATGCAGCCGATAGAACGCCGTCTGTGCGATCTGTCCATGCAGGTCCAGCCGCCGTTGCGGCCGCAACCGTCCACTGACCAGCCCACGCCAGCTTGTATCATCCAGACCGGGACGCCTGACCCCGATTTCAAGCATACGGTCATGATCCGCCCGGCCATGGGCGGGCCGATGATGCAGTTCAGGGGCATTAAGACGTCGTACGCCCTGCGCTGGCGTCGCGGACTCTGGCGCAGGCAAGCCTCCGTCCGGCGCGGATGGGGGCGATTGCGGTGTGCGTGACAGGACACGTGCCGAGGCACGGGCCGTGCGCAAGGGGGAGATATCGTGCGTAAAGGCCGCCCATAGCGCCTGCTCATCCTGATTGAGTATCCGACGCCGCTGCACCTTGACCTTCCTCCCGCGCCCGCTGATCCCGTTTCCCCGGCAGTTGATGACGCGTAACGAAACATCACCCTGTCGCCCGGCCGCCCGGTCTCTCTATCGCTCTGTCGCTCTGTCGCTCTGTCGCCTTCCCTTATCATGGCATACTGTCATACCGGCATCAAAAAACCCCGCCACATGATGCGGCGGGGTCCAAAAACACTGTGAACAATGCCCGCAAGGGCGTGTCTCTTATTGCCCCAGAGTCAGGGTCTGCCCCTGGTATTTGCCGGTCAGGGTATTGAGGAACGCAACGATATCGGTCACGTCCTGATCGGAAATATCATGGTCGGGCGTCTGGTAACGCGCCATTTCGCGCACCGCGCCATCAAGCGTCTTGATGCTGCCATCATGGAAATATGGTGCCGTCAGGGCCACATTGCGCAGGTTCGGCACCTTGAAACGTTCCATATCCTGCGGCTGGTGCGTCACGGTAAAGCGCCCCTTGTCCGCATCGGTCACGGCCCCGCCACGCGCGGCGAAGTAATCACCTTCCAGCCCCATGACCTCGAACGCCTGCCCACCCATGGACGCACCGGTATGACAGCCAGAGCAGCCAACAGTCTTGAACAGTTCGTAGCCATGCTTTTCCTGCGTATTCAGCGCAGTGTCATCCCCCTTCAGATACTGGTCAAAGCGGCTGTCGGGTGTCAGCAGTGTCTTTTCGAATTCAGCAATGGCAGCGGTAATCGTATCCTGGTTGATGTCCGCGCTGCCAAATGCGGTCTGGAAATCCGCAACATAAGTCGGATCGGCCCGCAGGCGATCGGCCACGGCACCCCAGTCATGTGATCCCATTTCCAACGGGTTCATCACAGGTCCGGCCGCCTGATCCGCCAACGTCGCGGCCCGCCCATTCCAGAACTGGCTCTGGTTCAATGCTGCATTGAACACCGTCGGATCATTGATCGGCCCCTTCTGGCCAAAGATGCCCGTCGCGGTCACAAGGCCATCCATGCCCGCATGTTGCAGGCTGTGGCAACTGGCGCAGTTCAGTTCGCCATTTTCCGACAGCTTCTTTTCAAAGAACAGCCGTTGCCCCAACGCCACCTTGTTCGCATCCACCGGCAGGGCGGCAGGCACAGGCTGCACCGGTTCGGCGGCAAAGCGCGCGGCAACCCCCGATGTCGCATAATGTTCGCGCCGTTCCTGCGCAATCCATGCCAGTACGGCATCACGCTGTTCGGTGGACATATGGGCATGCCAGTGCATCAGCAGGTAAAGCGAGGGCGGCATGCGGTTCTGGCGCACCACTTCCTCGATGCGGGCCATGGCTTCCTCACCTGGCACCTTGCCGGTCTGCAACGCCTCGATCACGGGTTCGACGCGGAAATGGCGCAGCCCCTGATCACGATCACGGTTCATCAACTGGTTGGCCACCGGCACCTTGAAATAGAACGGCAGTTCCACCTTGGCCGCATGGCAGTAATCACACCGTGCCTCGCGCAGGACATTCAGCGCCGTGGCCGAAACCGCATCGACATTGGCCCCGGCGGGCGCGGGCGCCGTTTCATGATCGAAATGGGTCAGATAGGCGACAGTACCACCATATGCGATGCCCCCGACGGCCACGATCCCCAGAATCGCCTTCCTTACCGACATGTCCCTTTATTCCCCCGTCTGTGTTCAGGCGTGTTCTGACGTATCGGTGGAGCATTTGTCAAAATAATCGTTTCAATGAAAACAAGTGAAAAAATCAATAACGGGGCATCACTCTCCCGCTCCGCTTTCCTTCAGGGCCGCGCGCACGCGTTCGCGCGCGATCTCGACATATCCGCTGTCGAGGTCGATCCCGATTCCCCGCGCCCCTTCACGCAGGGCGGCGACAATGGTGGTGCCGGTGCCCATGAACGGATCAAGCACGACCGCATCCGGCCGACCATGCAGGCGGATGCACATCTGCGGCAGGCTGACGGGGAACGTGCCGGGATGGTTATATTTCTGCGCCTTGCCCTGTACCGTTTCATACGGGACGAACCATGTATCCCCCCGACAGCGCCGGTCCTGCCGATGCCCGCGCCGCACAATGTTCGATTTGTCCATATACGGGACACCAACATCCAGCCGTTGCAGGTTCACATGCCCCGAACGGGTCAGGTGAAACAGGTGTTCGTGGTTACGGTGAAGATAGCGATGGCTGTTGACCGGCTTGAAATGGCCGAACGTCTCCGCCCCGATTGAAATCGACTTCACCCAGCTTATGTGGTTCTGCAACGCAAACAACGCGCGCAGCCGTACCATCAGTTCGAACGGCAGCCATGGTTGCGCCGAAGACCCGGCAATGTTGAGGAAGAACGACCCGTCGGGCTTCATCACGCGCCGGACCTGGCGCGAAATGGCCACCATCCAGTCAAGATAGCCCTGCTCGTCCAAGGTATCGTTATAGGTGCTGTAACGCAGGCCGATATTGTACGGCGGCGATGTCACCACGACATCGACACTGTCCGCAGGCATCCGGCGCAGGACCTTCAGGCAGTCGCCACGCACCAGTTGATGCGGCCCCTCGCGATAACGTACGGTACGGGGCGACACTGGCCCCTGCGGACCCGCCGCCGTGGTGGTGGACCGCCCGGCCATGGCTCTCTACCCCCTGGAGACTGTTTGAAAAGGCAACCGCAACATCCTGGAATCGTGAAAGTCCCTGTCGAAATCTTATTGCCGAAACCTTATTAGGATTTCAAACGACGCCGCTTTTCCAGGAAGGCAGCCAACAGGAACTTTTAGCGTTATTTATCAATAATCTGTTTCAGGTCATCCCGTGGCGTTCGCACACCAGGCAACCACCGTTCAGGACGCACCGTCCCCGGATGCGGCGTCCCTTACGGCCTCTTTTGCGGCCTTGCGGGGCAACAGCACGATCAGCTGACCGACGGAATGCTGGGCCGCGGCATCCTGCGCCGCCTCTGGCCCCCAGCCAAGATACAGGTCCACACGCCCCGTTCCCTTGACATCACGGCTCAGATCCTGCGCAAAGCCCAGCCGTTTCCACGTTTCCACATGTCCCGCGGCATTGACGGCCGTATTGATCCAAACCGGCGCGCCAAGCGGGATGGCATGGCGGTCCACCGCCAGGGAACGTCCCGGCGTCAGCGGCACGCCCAATGCGCCGGGCGTGCCGACATCAGTACTGTCGGAAGGCAGTTCGGTGAAGAAGACATAATTGGGGTTCGCCTCCATCACGCTGCGGGCCTGCGCGGGATGTGTCTCCAGCCAGTCGCGAATCGCCGTCAGGCTCACATGGCCTGCCTCAAGATATCCTTTTTGCACCATTACCTGGCCCAATGGGACATAAGGCTGCCCGTTATGGCCGTCGAAACTCAGGCGCACGACCTGTTCGTTGGGCAGGCGCACGCGACCCGCGCCCTGAACCTGCATGAAAAACAGGTCAACCGGATCTGCCACCCAGAGCAGTTCCAGCTTGTGATGTGCAAGCGCGCCGCCATCAATCTGCGCACGGGTGGCATAGGGCACGAATTTAGTCCCCTCCTTGCGGCCTGTGTGCATGTGGCCCTGCGCATCACGCGTGCGCTGCAGGTCGGGCGGACGGCGATAGACCGGGGTCTGGTAGATCCCGCCACGTTTCAGCGACCCACGGATTTCAGGTTCATAATACCCGGTGAACAGCGTTCCCTGCCGGTCAGGCGTCCCGATACGATAGGGCTGGAACCATGCCTGGAAGAAATCCCGCGCGGCGGCGGCATTGTCCGGCGCGACCCGGCGTGCGGCGTCACAGGCCGCAAGCCAGTCCCCCACGCGGGTCCCCGCCCCGCCCGCGCCATCGCCAAGGGCGCTTTCGGCGGGCAGGGAACCAAGCTTGTGGCATTCCGCCACAAAGACCGAAAGCGCCTGCGCCGTATCGTCGCTGTCCCAGCCCGCGACCTTTGAAAAGGAAATGGCCCGTGTCTTGGAAGGGTATCTGTCATCCGCATGCCGGGCCGCTGTCTGAGGCCCCACCTGCGGGGCAAGGTTATGGCACGCGCACAGCAGCAGTGCCGACGCAAGGACAGGTACACGCTTCATGATCACTCAGGCACAGTCTCAGGCTGATAGTTGGAAAAAGGGATCGGGATCAGGCGCTGCGGCTGGCGCCAAGACGCCATTGCGCGCCCGGGGTCGCCGCGCCAAGAATCCGTTCGAACGTCCACAGGTCCGAAAACTCGGTCACGGCGTCCACGCCCGATACGGGCTGTCCGTTCTGGTCCAGCGTGACGCTGACCTGATCGGACACGATGCGCACCTCGATCCGGGCATAAGGCACGCTGACATCGGGCGACAGTTCCGCATCAATGATCGCCATGTCCGTGATGTCACGGATTTCGCTGCGCATGGTTTCATGGGCCTGCTGGCGCGATACGATCGCAGCCTCGAACGCGGTGAAGGTGCTTTCGGTCAGGTGCTGGCGCAGGGTTTCGATATCCCCCACGGCATAGGCCTGCACGATCTGGCGAAAGGCGTCCTCCACCTGGCGGATGAAACCGTCGGGGGTAAAGCCCTGCTGGCGCGCGGCGATCGCGGACAGCACCTGTCCCACGCGGGTGTCAGGGGTCGGGATGTCATAGGTCGTCGCGGGGGCCACGGGTTCGGGCTTCCCCTCAATCACAGGGGCCGGTGTCGGCGTGGGCTGCATCGTACGCGCGGCGGGTTCGGCGCCGACACGCTTGCCCAGGATGCCCCGCAGGCGCAGCACCAGAAACACGGCGACCAGCCCCAGGAACACCAGGTCAAGGGGGAAATGCCCAAATAAAAAATCCATGCCGCCTGTCCATACCCGCGAGCGGGAGAACCCCGACCCGTTAAAAAATCCTTCGCCAAACATAGGCAACGCCCGCTGCCAAGACAATGCGACAGAGGCGTTTAATGCACATATCGCGGCAATTGCCTGACGCGGCGATACAGTTGGCGAACGCGCGGAGGCATGCTACCGGCTGGGAACACCCTATTTCCTCACCCTTTCCGTTTTCAGGGAATACACAGCCACATGACCGACAAGCCCTCCACCCTTCCGCAGGACACCAACGAACAGCCGGAGGGACAGTCCGCCCCCCAGATTTCGATGAGCATCAACCTGCAATACGTCAAGGATCTGTCGTTCGAGGTTCCGGGTGGCCCCATGATCTTTCAGCAGTTGCAGGCTGAAAACCCCAGCATGAACATCGAAATCGACGTGACGACCGCGCAGCTCCACCCCGAACAGCCGGTTTACGAAGTGTCGATGACCACCAAGATCATGGCCAAGCTGCCGCCGGTAGCCACCGCCGACGCACCTGCGGCCGAGCGTCCGGTCTTCGTGGGCGAACTGGTATATTGCGCGGTGACAACGGTGACGGGCGCACCTGAAAACATCCTGGAACAGATCCTGATGATCGAGGTGCCGCGCCTGATATTCCCGTTCGTGCGCAACATCCTGTGCGATGTCACGCGCGAAAGCGGCTTCCCGCCGGTCGTGCTGCAACCGATCGACTTTGTGGAACTGTGGCAGCGCAAGCGCAACTCTTCCTTCGCACAGGCCGCCGGCCACGCCTGACACCGGCATGCCCGGTCGGGACTGAAGGAAATCAAGGGCCCGGTGGCAATGTCCATCGGGCTTTTTTTTGACAGAGGCAGCCGATAAGACAGCCAGATATCTTATTATCTTCAATGTTTTACAAAGACTTATGGCACAGCCTGCCTGCGACGACAGGGGGCATCCATAAATTTTGGCTGTCCCAAAAAGCCTTCCCAAACAGCCTCTCAGGGCATGTCGGAAAAAGGCCCCACGGACAAAGGCCCGGCGCCAAGGCGGGACAGCATGCCAATACTGTCGGGGGTGGGGGCAACCTCCACCGATCGCCACAGCGCCGCATCAAGCACCCGCGCGGTACGTTCGGAAATGACGATGGCGCGCACATGCGCAAGCGCCAGACGCTGCGCGGGCGTCAATGCCGCCATGAATGCCTGCGCCGTGCGGGGGGAGAAGAACAGCACGGCCGCCGCCTGCCCCGCCATCAGCATCTCATGTCCCGGCCTGTCAAGCTGCCTGCGCCGTGTCACGCGATAGACCGTACGCCGCCGCACCCGAAAGCCCACGTCACGCAGGTCACGCGCAAGGTCCATGGCATATCCCTGCCCCACCGCAAGCAGGAGCGCCCCCGCCAATGGCATGATCTGGGCCGACAGCATCCGGCCCAGCCCCTGCGCCGTGCCTTCGGGCGCAATCCGCACATGGGCAAAACCGGCGGCACGCGCGCGACGGGCCGTCGCGGCACCGACGGCATAACAGGGAATGCCCACAAGGTCGGGCCGCGCGATGGCGGCCACCGCCTGGCTGCTGGTTACGACCACCGCCTGTGGCGGCGACGCGCCATATGACGCCAGCGGACAGGTGACGATATCCAGCATCGGGGCCGCGACCGGTCGCCAGCCCCGCGCGGCAAGTGTAGCAATGGTTTCCGCAAGGCCCGGGGGCGGCCGTGTCACCAGCACGCCCGCCCGCCCGCCCTGTGAGATACTGCCGTTATTCGGCAAAGATATCCGACGGGCTGTCGGCCCGCAGGCTGCGTCCCAGCGCATGGCCAAGGCGCGCGGCGTCGGACGGCGCGCCGCTGATGGAACGCTTGAGCAGGAAAGATCCATCTTCCCGCGCGACCAGTCCGGTCAGGTGCAGTTCGGGCGCGCCACCGGCCACCACCGGGATCAGGCGGGCATACCCACCAATGGGGGTGCGACACGACCCGTCAAGTTCAGCCAGCAGGGCACGTTCGGCGGTGGCGACGGCGCGGGCCTCGTAATCCTCGATCGCGGCGAGGAGTTCGCGCAGTTCGACATCACTTTCGCGCACCGTGACGCCCACGATCCCCTGCCCAGCGGCAGGCACCATGACCGTGGGGTCAAGGATGACGTCCGCACGATCCTCCATCCCCAGACGGCGCAATCCCGCCAGCGCCAGCAACGTCGCCTCGCACTGCCGGGCCGCCAGCTTGTCAAGGCGCGTCTGCACATTGCCACGCAGCAGGCCAAAGCGCAGGTCGGGGCGGACATGCAGCATCTGCGCCTGCCGCCGCACGGACGCACATCCCACCAACGCACCCGGCGCCAGGGCGGAATACGGGTCCATCGGGTCCGGCGTGGGACAATCAGGACCAAGGATCAGGACATCGCGCGCATCCTCGCGCCGCAGGGTGCAGGCCAGGACCAGCCCCGGCGGCAACGCCGTCTCCAGATCCTTGAGGCTGTGGACCGCGAAATCAATCCGCCCGTCCAGC
This sequence comes from Novacetimonas hansenii, assembly GCF_014843995.1. Classification (NCBI taxonomy): domain Bacteria; kingdom Pseudomonadati; phylum Pseudomonadota; class Alphaproteobacteria; order Acetobacterales; family Acetobacteraceae; genus Novacetimonas; species Novacetimonas hansenii. Next base: position 2,809,989 of record NZ_CP062147.1, read on the forward strand.
AACGCTTCGTGGATTTCCTTGGCAAACAGGCCCTTGCCACCGATTTCCGCCAGCTTGCGGTTCAGCACCTGGTCACCCGTGGTGCTGATCTGGTGTTCCTGGAACGCGCCCATGTCACGCAGGACCGGACAGAAACGCGTCAGCACCGTCAGGAAGGCGCGCGTCTGCACAAGCGCGAGCGGGGACGCACGCGTTCCCACCTTCAGCGGCAGTTGCCGCCGGTGCGGTTCGGCGCGGAGAGTGTCCTTTCGCTGTCGTGCAGCGGCCTCGGCCGCGACTTTCTGCAACGCGGACGATGGAACAGGGGCGGAAGACTTTGCGAAATCCATATCGCGTGTCTATTACCCCCTCACGATAAAGGAAAGATGACATTCGCCCCAAACGGACTGTATTTTGCACGATGAGCCTGCGCCCCGTACCCGCACCCGACCTGCCATCACCCGTGCTGGGGATTGAATCTTCCTGTGATGACACGGCCTGCGCCATCGTATCGGCCGACGGTCGCGTCATGGCAGAGGCGACATTAACGCAATCCGGACATGTGCCATTCGGCGGGGTCGTGCCCGAAATCGCGGCGCGCGCGCACCTGGGCGCGCTGCCTGCGCTGGTGCGCGGGGTGCTGCACGATGCGGGGATGCAGCCGGGAGATGTCGGCGCGGTCGCCGCAAGCTGTGGCCCCGGCCTGATCGGGGGGCTGATCGTGGGCGCCAACTTCGCCAAGGGCCTCGCCCTCGCGCTGGGGCGGCCATTCATCGCCGTCAACCATATCGAGGCCCACGCCCTTACGGCCCGCCTGCCGGGGATCACGCCCGGTGGCGCGCCGTTCCCCTTCCTCCTGCTGCTGGTATCCGGCGGGCATTGCCAGTGCATCGCGGTGGAGGGTGTAGGCCATTACCGCAGGCTTGGCGGCACGATCGACGATGCGGCGGGCGAGGCGTTTGACAAGGTGGCGAAGATGCTCGGCCTTGGCTGGCCCGGCGGCCCGGCGGTCGAGGCCCTGGCACAACAGGGTGATCCATCCGCCTTTGCCCTGCCGCGCCCGTTGATGGGACGGGCGGGATGCGATTTTTCATTTTCCGGCCTGAAGACAGCAGTGGCGCAGAAACTTGCCCCCTATGACCGCGCGGCATTACCGCATGAGGTGGCAGCGGGCCTCGCGGCGAGTTTCCAGCATGCGGTCAGCGATATCGTGGCCGACCGAATCGGGCATGCGCTGGACATGATGCCTGACGCGCGCGGGCTGGTGGCGGCGGGCGGGGTGGCGGCCAACACCGTCCTGCGCGCGCGCCTGACCACCATCGCGCAGGCACGGGGCCTGCCGTTCACCGCCCCGCCGCTGCGGTTATGCACGGATAACGCGGTCATGGTGGCATGGGCCGCGATCGAGACCATGCGCACGGCCACAGCAGGCGGCATGCCCATTCCCGATGACATCGCCCTGCGCCCGCGCCCGCGCTGGCCCCTGTCGGACATGGCGGCGCGTTTCGCACCTGCGGCGGCGGTCTGATTGCACGACACGCCGCCCCGGTGCCCACGTGCCCCAATGCCCCAGTGCCCCAGTGCCCCAGTGCCCCGATCATCGCGGGCATCATGGCGCCCCATAAGATGACGGGCGCCATAACCCGCATCGCCTGATCCCCCACATCGCCCGACCTCTTCGCCGGGGCTTGCCTTCCGTGCATGCTGTCGCGTGCCTGCCTGTCCCCCTGTATCCTTCCCCTTGCACGGGCCGCCCGTTCAGGCGCATGCCAGATGGCAGGCACCAGTGACAGGCAGGAGAGAAGCGGATGGACATGAACAGCGCGCATATCGCCGTCATCGGCGCGGGGGCATGGGGCATCGCCCTTGCGATACAGGCGGCACGGGCCGGGGCGCATGTGCATCTGTGGGCGCGCCAGCCCGAAACATTGTCGCCACGACGCACCCTGCCGCGCCTGCCTGACGCCGTGCTGCCCGAACGCATCACCCTGTCGGCGGACATGCCGACACATGCCGATGCGATCCTCCTTGCCGTGCCGACGCAACATCTGCGCGCGGTCTGCACGCGCGTGCCCCCGATCGCGCCGATGATCGCATGTTGCAAGGGCGTCGAGCTTTCGACCGACATGCTGCCATGTGCAATCATGGCCCAGATCCACCCCACGGTCGCACATGGCGTACTGTCCGGCCCGAATTTTGCCCATGAAATCGCCCATGGCCTGCCCGCTGCCGCCGTCCTGGCCTGCGCCAGTGCAACACAGGCCCGCACGCTTGCCGACCTGCTGACGACCCCATCCTTCCGCCTGTATGCCAGCAACGATCCCACCGGGGTGCAGGTTGGTGGCGCCGCCAAGAACGTCATCGCCATCGCGGCGGGCGCGACGATCGGCGCGGGCCTTGGCGAAAATGCACGCGCCGCCCTGATTACCCGCAGCCTCGCCGAACTTGGCCGCCTGTCGCATGCGCTGGGTGGACAGGCGGAAACCCTGTCGGGGCTGGCGGGAATCGGCGACCTTCTCCTGACCTGCACGGGGGCGGCATCACGCAATTACACGCTTGGGCTGGCACTGGGGCGGGGGGAAACGCTGGAACAGGCCCTGGCACAGGGGGGTGGAGTCGTGGAAGGCGTGACCACGGCGCCCGCACTGCTTGACCTTGCGCGGGGGCGGGGCGTGTCCGTCCCGGTCATCGAAACCGTGGCCCTTGTCCTATCAGGGGCGATCGACCTGCATGCCGCGCGCACCCGGCTGATGAACCGCCCGGTGGGGCAGGAGTTCGGCATCCCCACATGACGCCCCGGCAGGCTGCCGCGCGCGATCTGCCGCGCGCGATGCGTGACAATATCAGTGGCAATGTTACCGGGGTTTTACACAAAACCCCCGCCCTTGACGCGGTGGGGGTCTTGACTGCACCGGGCGAATATTCGCCTATCCCCCAAGACCGCTGGCGACACCGCCACCCTATCCCAAGCCCGAGCAATTCCCATGACCTGTGCGTATGACTTCACGTTACCCGCCCTGAGCGGAGAGCCGATCGACCTTTCCTCCCTGCGCGGCAAGCCGATCCTGATTGTCAACACGGCATCCAAATGCGGCTTTACCCCCCAATACGAGGGATTGCAGGGATTGTGGACGACATGGCGCAGCCATGACCTGACGGTGCTGGGTGTGCCGTCCAATGATTTCGGCGCACAGGAACCCGGCAACGCGCAGGAAATCGGCGCATTTTGCGAACGCAATTATCACGTTACCTTTCCGCTTGCGGCGAAATGCCATGTACGCGGCCCACAGGCGACCCCGCTGTTCCGCTGGCTGGCGCAGCAGGGCGGGTTCCTGGCGCGGCCACGGTGGAATTTCTATAAATACCTGATTGGCCGCGATGGCACGCTGGTCAACTGGTTCATGTCCATTACCCCCCCCGAATCCCGTCGTGTACGCATGGCGGTCGAACGCGCGGTCATGGACCACTGATGCCACCATCGCACGCGACCATCGCAATGCGGCCACCGACGGGGGACGCGTGCTCAGGGGGTTTCTGACGGTTGGCGGCTGGACCATGCTCAGCCGCGTGCTCGGCCTTGTGCGTGACCAGCTTCTTGCGGCGCTGATGGGGGTCGGGCCGGTTCAGGATGCCTATCAGATCGCCTTCCGCCTGCCCAACATGTTCCGCCGCCTGTTTGGCGAAGGCGCGCTGAACGCTGCTTTCGTGCCCCTTTTCTCCTCCCTTCTGGCACAGGAAGGGACAGGGCCCGCGCGCCGCTTCGCCAACGAAACGTTGAGTGTGCTTATCGCGTGGCTGACGCTGCTGACGGTTGTGGGCGAGATTTTCATGCCCGGCGTGCTGCGGCTGCTTGCACCGGGCTTTGCCCATGACGGGGTGCGTGACACACTGGCCATATCGTTAAGCCGCATCACATTTCCCTACCTCGTGCTGATCTGCGGGGCGGCGCTGGTGTCGGGCGTGCTGAACGGCATGCACCATTTCGGTGTGGCGGCGGCGGCGTATGTCAGCTTCAACGTCGTGGGAATCGCCGCCATATTGCTGCTGCCGCCTTATGTCGGGAGTGTTGCGAACGCCGCCGCATGGGGGGTGACGGCGTCAGGTGTGATCCAGTTCGCGATCCTGCTGTTCGCACTTCACCGCGCGGGCATGACGCTGCACCCGGTCGTGCCGTGCGTCACACCGCGCATCCGACAGCTTCTGGGACGCATGGCCGTGGGCCTGGTGGGCAGTGGCATCACACAGATCAACCTGATGATCGACACCATCATCGCCACATTGCTGCCTGCGGGCAGCGTGTCGCTGATGTATTTCGCCGACCGCGTGAACCAGCTTCCCCTTGGTGTGCTTGGGGCGGCGGCAGGCACGACACTGCTGCCGGTTCTGACGCGCCACCTTGCCCGTGGCGAAATACAGGACGCGCACGCCATCCATAACCGCGCGATCGAATATGCGCTTGTCCTGACGCTGCCTGCGACGCTGGGGCTGATCCTGGTTGCGGAACCTGTGATGATGACGCTGTTCGGTCATGGGTCATTTTCCGCCCATGACGCCATGATGTCGGCACAGTCGCTGCGCGCCTATGCGCTGGGGCTGCCTGCCTTCGTGATGGTCAAGGTGCTTTCTCCCGGATTTTTCGCCCGTGGCGACACCCGCACCCCGGTTATCATCGGGATGGGCACGCTTGCGCTCAACCTCGTGCTGAACCTGGCCTTCATGCATCCGCTGGCCCATGTCGGCCCACCCCTTGCCAGCAGCATCGCCGCCATCGTCAACGTGGTCGTACTGGGGGGTGTCCTGCTGCGTAACGGGGCGATGCTGCTGACGGAAAGCCTGGTGTCACGCCTGTCGCGCATGACCGCATGCACCGCCCTGATGGGGGTGGTGGTGATGTTCCTGTGCCAGTGTACGCCCGCGGGACACATGATGGACATGACCCGCACCGGGCGGACCCTGATGCTGGGCGCGGTGATGATGGTGGCGGGCGCGACCTATGGCATCGGGCTGCACCTGACGGGCATCATGGATGGCGGGCGCATCACATCGGCCGTCCTGCGCAGGATGGGCCTGCGTGCCAGAGCGCGCGCGGACTGACGCCGCGCCGCCTTTCACCCCCCTCTTTCACATCTGTCGGGATTCGGGGTCTGGAAAATCGGGGATGTCCTCTTTACACATCCATGACATGACCATCCCCACCCCCGAAGGCGCCACCCCCGCCATGGCGCAATGGTTCGCCCTGAAGGCGGAGCATCCCGAAGCCCTGCTCTTCTTCAGGATGGGCGATTTTTATGAACTGTTCTTCGCCGATGCCGAGGCGGCGGCGGCGGCGCTCGACATCTCCCTGACGGCGCGCGGCACGCATGCGGGCATGCCCATCGCGATGTGCGGCGTGCCGGTACATGCCGCCCCCGCCTATCTTGCGCGGTTGATCCGCCGGGGATTTCGCGTGTCGGTCGCCGAACAGACAGAGGCCCCACGCAAGGGACGCGCCGCGGCAAAAGGCCCCCTGCGTCGCGAGGTCGTGCGACTGGTGACACCGGGCACCCTGACGGAAGACGAACTGCTGGAGGCGGGACAGCAGAATCTGCTGGCCTGTATCGTGGCGGAACGCGGCACCGGGCGGCTGGGGGTCGCATGGATCGACATTTCCACCGGCCTGTTTGAAACGGCGAACCTGCCAGCGGACGGGTTGCAGGACCTGCTTGGACGCCTTGACCCGGCGGAAATCCTGTGCGCCGACGACATCGCGCTTGGCGATTTCGCCGCCCGCCGCGCGCCCCCTGTCATCCCCGTGAATGCCGCCGCCGCCCGCCGCCGCATGGCCGAGACCTTTGGCGCGGCAAGCCTTGACGCATTCGGCACATTTTCCGATGGCGAAGCGATGGCCGGCGCGACCGCCATCGACTACATCCGCCGCAGCCAGGCAGGGCAACTGCCGCGCCTGTCGCGCCCGCACCCCCATGACAGCAGCGAAGTCCTCGGCCTTGATCCCGCGACACGCGCCAGCCTTGACCTTCTGCGCACCCGCGATGGGGACAACACGCACACCCTGTTCGCTGCGGTCGATCGCACGGTCACGGCGGCGGGAAGCCGGCTGCTGGGGGAATGGATCGCGGCCCCGCTGACGGATGCGCGGCGCATCACGACCCGGCAGGACGCATGGGCATGGCTGCTGGACAAGCCACAGGTGCGCCAGTCCCTGCGCGATGCGCTGCGCCCCGCGCCGGACGTGGCGCGGGCGCTGGGCCGCCTGTCGCTGGGCCGGGGACAGCCGCGCGATGCCGCCGCCATCCGCGCCGCCCTGTCCACGGCGCGCCACGTCGCGCGCATCGTGCGCGAAAGCCCGCAGGCCCCATCGCTTGTCACACGCGCCACGGCACATCTTGACAAGGCGACGGAGCTTGAGGCCCTGCTGGCGCGCGCCCTGTCCGATACCCTGCCCGCACGGCTGGAGGATGGGGGCGTCATCGCCACGGGATATGATGGCGAACTTGATGGCGAACGTGAACTGCGCGATGGCAGCCGCCGGATCATTGCCGCACTTCAGCAGGAATATGCCGACGCCTTTGGCATCTCCAACCTCAAGATCCGTCACCATGCGCAGCTTGGCTATGTGATCGAGGTTCCCTCCGCCGCCTCTGCACGGCTGAAGGACCGCGAGGACCTGATCCTGAGGCAGGGCACGGCAAGCGCCGCGCGGTTTTCAACCGACCGCCTCGTCAGCCTCGACCAACGCATCATCGAGGCCGCGGAACGCGCGGCGGCACGCGAACGCACGCTGTTTGCCGAACTGGTACGCACCATCCTCGACGAACCTGCCCTTCCTGACATCGCCTCCGCCCTTGCGGTGCTGGACATCATACAGTCGTGCGCCGAACTGGCCGGTGGGGGGACATGGTGCCGCGCCGCCATCAGCGATGACACCACGTTCGACCTGACCGACTGCCGCCACCCGGTTGTGGAGGCGGCATTGCCGCGTGATGCGCGCTTCACCCCCAATTCGTGCGACCTGTCGCCCGACCGGCGCGTCATGCTGCTGACGGGCCCGAACATGGCGGGCAAGTCCACCTTCCTGCGGCAGACGGCACTGGCGGTGATCGTGGCGCAGGCGGGACTGCCGGTCTGTGCAAAGGCCGCGCGCATCGGCATCGTGGACCGCCTGTTTTCCCGCGTGGGGGCGGCGGACGACCTTGCGCGCGGGCGGTCCACCTTCATGGTGGAAATGACGGAAACGGCGGCCATCCTCAACCAGGCGGGACCACGATCCATGGTGGTGGTGGACGAAATCGGACGCGGGACGGCAACGCTTGACGGTCTGGCGATCGCGTGGGCCGTGCTCGAAGCCATGCATTCGACGCTGCGGTGCCGGGCCATATTCGCAACCCACTTCCACGAACTGTCCGAACTTGCCGAAAGCCTGCCGCGCCTGTCGCCACACACCATGAGCGTGCGTGAATGGAAGGGCGAGGTGATTTTCCAGCACGAGGTCGTCCCCGGCACCGCCCGGCGCAGTTGGGGCGTGCATGTCGCGCGCCTTGCCGGGGTGCCCGAACCCGTGGTGCGCCGCGCCGGACGGCTGCTGGCGGGGCTGGAGAAGGAACGCCATGCCGCCGCCCCGGCCCTGCCCCTGTTCGAACGGATCGACACGCCGCCCCCGGTTGCGGAGGCCACACCCGCACTGCCGGAAAAAGTGATCGAGATGGTCATCGGCCTCGATCCCGACGAACTGACCCCGCGCGCGGCGCTCGACGCCCTTTACCGGTTAAAAAAACTCCTACATTCCAGTAAGGAACATCTGGACCCGTAACTGCAAAGACCGGCACACTTGTCCGGCCCATTCGCCCCAAAGGACGCCGACCAGACCGCGATGCCGAGCCCTGCCCACGCCGCCTCCACTGTCGAGGACATGACCATTGCCCTGCGCGACGCGCTGGGACTGAACGCACCCTATGCCCCGGAACTCCCGCGGGAGGAGGCGATCAGCCTGTTCCGCAGGCACCTTGCGCGCTTTCAGTCCCATGTGCGCGAGGAATTCGAGGCGCATCGCCTGGGCGGCGCGGACGCGGGCAAGCTGCTGGCCAGCTATACCGATGGCATGATCCGCACGTTGTGCGAATTCGCGACCCACAGCATCCGTGCCGAGTCGCAGGTGGCGGGCGACGTCAGCTTCGCCATTACCGCAACGGGCGGTTACGGGCGTGGGCTGCTGGCGCCGTTCAGTGATATCGACCTGCTGTTCCTGACCCCGGACGAACCGTCGGACGAGGTGCGCGGCGTTGTCGAATACATCCTGTATTTCCTGTGGGATCTTGGGCTGAAGGTCGGGCATGCGACGCGCACGATTGATGAGTGCATCACGGAGGCCGAGGCCGATACCACCGTGCGCACCACCTTACTCGACGCACGGCTTCTGGCGGGGGACGCCACCCTGTTCGCAATGTTCGAGGCACGCTACATCGTCGCCTGCGTCACGGCGGGGGCCGCATGTTTCATCACCGACAAGCGGCGTGAACGGGCCGCCCGCCACCACCGTTTCGGCGACAGCCCCTATCTTGTCGAACCCAATGTCAAGGAAGGGCGCGGCGGCCTGCGTGACCTGCAGACGCTGTACTGGATGTGCCGCTATACTTTCGGCACGCGCCATGTCTCCGACCTGCTGGCCCCCGGTTTCAGCGCACTCGGCCTGCTGACGGAACAAGAGGCCAAGCGCGCCCGCCGGTCATGGGATTTCCTGTGGCGCGTGCGCTTTCACCTGCACTATGTCTCCGGCCGGGCGGAAGAACGCCTGACCTTTGACGTGCAACCGGTGGTCGGCGGGCGCATGGGTTATACCCGTCATGGCCGACAGGTGGGGGTGGAGCGTTTCATGCGCCACTACTTCCTGACGGTGCGCGAGGTCATGCGCCTGACGCTTGTGCTTGAACCTGCCGTCCTGCGCCAGGCGCTTGGCCCCATCGCCAATGCACCACAGGCCGATACGCAGATGCGTGATGCCGGGTTTACCGTGATGGACGGACGCATCCTGCCTGAACGCGGCACATCGTTCGAACATGAACCAATCCAGATGATGCGCCTGCTGGCATGGGCGAAAAAGCGCAAGCTGCCGATCCATCCCCTGGCGATGCAGCAGATGATCCGCTGGGAACGCCATGCCGCCACCCTGCGTGGCAATGCGGAGGCGTCTTCCATCTTCCTCGACCTGATGTGCGGCACCCCGCCAGAGCGCGCCCGCCATGGCGCCGCCGGCACCCCGCCTGCGGCTGTACAGGGCGATGACGCCCCCAGTTTTCACCAGATGGACGAGGGACGGCGCAAGGGGAATGCCTACTGGCTGCATATCCTCAACGAAACTGGCCTGATGGGGCGGCTGCTGCCCGACTGGTCGCGGGTCGTGGGGCAGATGCAGTTCGACACCTATCATGTCTTTACCGTGGATGAGCACATCATCGACGCGCTGCGTATCCTGGAGCGCGTGGAACACGGGTCGATGGCGGACGAAATCCCGCTGGCCTATGAACTGGCGCGCAACCTGCATTCGCGCCGGGCGCTGTATGTCGCGGTCCTGCTGCATGACATCGCAAAGGGACGGGGCGGGGACCATTCGGAAATCGGATCGGAAATCGCGCTGCATGTCTGCCCCGAACTGGGCATGGACAGCGAAGAGACGGAGACCGTGTCGTGGCTGGTGCTGCATCACCTGCTGCTCAGCCATACGGCGTTCCAGCGCGACATTGACGATCCCAAGACGATCCTCGACCTTGCCGACATCATCCAGTCGCCCGAACGCCTGCGCCTTTTGCTGCTGCTGACGATCGTGGACATGCGCGCGGTCGGGCCGCGTGTATGGAACGCGTGGAAGGCGACGCTGCTGAATGAACTTTACATGCGCGTGGCCGAAGTCCTTGAAGGGAGCATGGCCACGACGGAACGCGATGTCCGCGTCGCCCGCGCCAAGGCCGCAACGGCGCAGTGGCTGGCCGAAGATGGCCTGCCCGAAGGGGAGATCGCCCATTTCATGGGGCTGGGTTACGGCAGTTACTGGCTGTCATTCGACCGTGACACCCATCGCCGCCATATCCGCCTGATTACCGAATCCGAGGCCAGGCATTCCCCGCTGACGGTTGAATCCCAACCGATTCCGGCGCGTGGCGTGACCGAGGTGACGATTTATGCCGCCGACCATCCGGGCCTGTTTTCACGCATCGCCGGGGCTGTCGCCATTGCGGGCGCATCCATTGTCGATGCGCGCATCCATACGATGACCAACGGCATGGCGCTCGATACATTATGGGTTCAGGACGCCGATGGCGCGGCCTTTGAGGAACCGCAGCAGTTGGCGCGCCTGTCGATGCTGGTGGAGCAGGCCCTGTCAGGACAGCTCAATATCAGCAAGGAAATCGCAAGCTGCGGGCGGCGCGGCAGCGGGCGGCGCATGCGCGCCATCCATGTGCCGCCGCGCGTCGTGATCGACAACCGCGCGTCCAATGCCTGCACGGTGGTCGAAATCAACGGGCGCGACCGGCCCGGCCTGCTGCATGACATTACGGCAACCATCAGCGACCAGAAGCTGCAGATCGCGTCGGCCCATATCACGACCTATGGCGTGCGGGCGGTTGACGTGTTTTATGTCAAGGACCTGTTCGGCCTGAAGATCACGGACAAGGCGCGTCTGGAGACCATTCGCCAGACCCTGTTGGCCGGACTGCAAAAGGCAGAGGCCAACGCCACCCGCCTGACCTCCGCCCTGGATACCGTCACGATCTGACGGAAGGTCAGGGAACCTCACGATCAGTCCAGACAGCCCCTGACATCCCGCCGCGCCGCGCGCCAGTCATGCAGCGCATCGCGCACCTGTTCGATGACCCCGTCCCACGCATGGGGCGGCGGTAGCGCATGTGCGGGACGAAACTGCCGAAGGTGCGGATACCAGCAGCTTCCGTGCGGCCGTGACGATGCGTCACCATCCCCCCCACCAAGGGCGGCGGACCAGCGCCAGTCCCCCCCATGACGGTTAAGCAGCCAGACCGGGCGCCCCATCGCCCCGGCAAGGTGCGCCACCATCGTATCCACGCAGATCACCAGATCCAGCGTGGCGATCACCCACGCCGTATCCATCACATCGCCCAGTGACGGCACCTCCATCGGGAATGGCAGGTCGGCATCCCCTGCCCCCTGCTGAAGGCTGACGAACGTCACGTCCCGCACCCCCGCCAGCATCGCCATCCGCTGCGCCCCGACGGAACGGAGCCGGTCGAAACGGTACTGCGCATTCCCTGCCCAGCACAGGCCAACCCGTATCCCCCCCATCGCGCGAGGCATGGCCACCGGGCCGACATATGCCCCCATCGGACGCGGAAGCGCATCCAGCCCCAACAGGTACGGCAGGCTGAACAGGTCGCATCGCGCCACGACACCGCGTGGATATTCATCATTTGGCGCGATAATTTCCATGCGCCGCGCAACAGAAGCCCCTGTCCTGTCACGCAGGCTGGCCGCCAGCCGATGCAGCGCGGGGGGCAGCACCAGCACCACACGCCGCCGCCGCGCCAGCATGGGGACATACCGCAGGAACTGGATCGTATCGCCCATTCCCTGCATGGCATGGACAACGATCCTGTCCCCTGTTGTCCCCGCGCCATCAGCCAGCATCGCGCGCGTGCAGCGGGGCAGGACGGGATAATGCGTCGTATCGGCGGGCAGGAGCGCATGCCGCGCCTCCCACAATGCCCAGCCTTCGGCCATCCGCCCCTGCCCCAGCATGAGTGTGCCAAGGTTGAAGCGCGCCTGTGCCCGGGTCTGCGCATCGGCGTGCTTATCTGCCATCACCGCACGGCACAGGGCGGCGGCGGGGGCGTCTTCCCCCTGCTCCGCCAGGACGGTGGCAAGGTTGGCGGCAATCCGGCCGTCGTCACGACGCAGGTCATGCGCCTGTTCCAGCGCGCGACGCGCCCGCGCAACGTCGCCTAGCGCCATGAAGGTCAGGCCCAGATTGTTCCATACATCCGCATGGGGCAGGACCTGCACACATTGCCGCAGCCATGGCAGGGCGGCCGCGAACTCGCGCTGCGCGAACAGGACCGCGCCAAGGTTGCCCGCCGCCATCGCGTCATCGGGCAGATGTTGCAACCATGCCTCCAGACTGGCCCGTGCTTCTGGCAGGTGGCCGCAGCCCAGCAGCATTTCCACCAGTTCGTGAAAAAGCTGCCTGTCCCCCTCCGGGGCAAGGCAAAAGGCCTTGCGCATCCAGGACAGCGCATCGGCACGACGGTTCCGACGCCACAAGAAGCGCGCCATGTCCGCCCGGGGCCGCCATGCGTCAACGCCACCACAGGCGATGGCCTGCGCATATGCCGTCTCCGCCGTGGTGAAATCGTGAGATTCCTCGGCAATGCGGGCCTGCGCCGCGCGCGCCACAGGATCGCGCGGGGATTTCAGGATGGCGACATTTACCGCCGCGCGGGCCTGCACCACATGCCCACGCGCCATCAATGCCTGCGCCAGTGTCACATAATAATGGGACGCTCCCTCGATCTCGATCGCGCGCCCGGCCAACCCGATGGCAAGGTCGTCACGCCCGCAGGCACGCACGACACAGGCCATCCCGTGCAACGCACCGGCATGGCTGCCATCGCGGCGCAGGATCTGGCGGAAATGCCCGCCTGCCGCCGCCGCCTGCCCCTGCGCCAGCAGGCGCAGCCCCTGTTCGATTACGTCGCCTGCCTTTTCCGGCATGGGTGGCACCGTCCCTGCTTGCGTGTTGCGCCCAAGGCCGCCACGCTAGGGCGCAATTGATAACGACTCCTTTACGCCGGGAATTCCTCCATGCACGACCCCGTGGCCGACACGCCCACACCTGCCGCACATGATGCATATGACACGCTGGTCCGCCGCTTTGCGCGGATGGGACATATCGCCAATGCGCTGGGCATCCTCGGGTGGGACAAGGACACGATGATGCCATCGGGCGCCGCCGACAGCCGGGCCGAAAGCATCGCGACACTATCGGTCCTGCATCATGGCATCATGACCACCCCGGACATGGCGGACCTGCTGGCGGCGGCGCCAGAACCGGGGGATGCGTGGCAGGCGGCGAACCTGCAGGAGATGCGCAGGCTGCACGCCCACGCCATGGCCGTGCCCCCGGACCTGGTGGAGGCCGCGTCCCGCGCGGCATCCCGGTGCGAGATGGCGTGGCGCACGGCACGCCGCGACAGCGATTTCGCCAGCCTTCTGCCCTATCTGGAGGACGTATTGGCGCGCACGCGCGAAATCGCCCATGCCAAGGCAGAGGCCCTTGGGCTTTCGCCCTATGACGCGCTGCTGGACCAATATGACCCCGGCACACGGCAGGCGGATATCGATCCTGTGTTCCGCCGCCTGTCCACACAGCTTCCGGCCCTGATCGCCGATGCGCTTGACCATCAGCGCGCGCACCCCGCGCCGGCCCTGCCGCGCGGGCCATTCGCAACCGCAGCGCAGGCCGCACTGGGGCAGGAGATCATGCGGACCGTGGGGTTCGACATGGCACGCGGGCGGCTGGATGTCAGCCTGCATCCCTTCTGCGGCGGGGCGGAAGACGACGTGCGCATCACCACACGTTACGAGGAAGGCGATTTCCTCAATGCCCTGATGGGCGTCGTACATGAAAGCGGTCACGCGCTGTATGAACAGGGCCTGCCACGTGCATGGCATTCACAACCCGTCGGCGCGGCACGCGGGATGAGCCTGCATGAAAGCCAGTCGCTGCTGATGGAAATGCAGGTCTGCCGCTCGGCCGAGTTCATGACATGGGCAGCCCCCGTCATTGCAACCGCGCTTGGCGGGGACATACAGTCGCCCGAATGGTCCGCAGATACGCTGCACCGGCAGGTTACGCGCGTGCGTCCGGGGTTCATCCGCGTGGATGCGGACGAGGTCACCTATCCCGCCCATATCCTTGTGCGTTATGAGATGGAAACCGCACTCATCAACGGGCAGATGACGCTGCGTGACCTTCCGGGGGCCTTTAACGCACGTCTTTACGACCTGTTGGGCCTGCGCGTGACCGAAGACCGGCTGGGCTGCCTGCAGGACATCCACTGGCCATCGGGATCGTGGGGATATTTCCCCACCTACACGCTTGGCGCGATGATCGCCGCCCAATTGCGCGAGGCGGCACAGAAGGCGTGCCCGACATTGATGGAAGATATCGCGCGGGGTGATTTCTCCACGCTGCTGACATGGCTGCGCACCCATGTCCATCATCGCGCCAGCAGTGCCGCGATGCGCGACATCGTGCGCGACGCCACGGGGGCGCCGCCGGGGCCTGATGCGTATCTGCGGCATCTTCGGCACCGGTATTGCGGGCAATAGGCGCGCGGATACCCGCCATCCCCCACGGCCCCTTGCCTTCGTGGGCGGTTCATGGCGACATGCGGACAATGTCCAGTCACGATTCCGCCCCGTCCCGCCCGCATCGCACCCGCCATGCGGGTGTCGCCTGCGCCCTTGTCGGGGCGCTGGCCCTGATGAACGCCCCGTTTGACGCACGCCAGGCGCATGCGGCCAAACCTGCGCCGCCGCTGAACCCGTCCGCACCGATGGATGATGTCGCGACCTCCGCCACCGCAACGTGGGACCGGGTCGTCGTCCTGCCCGATGGCCGGTTCATCGCACAGGCCCCGGCATGGACCGGGATAAAGCAGGGCGGCCTTGTCATCTTCGCCCCCGGACAACACCCCGTCCCCTATCCCGACGCGGCATCGAACGACCCCGCCACACCGGCGGCGCAACGCCTGATTGCCCCTGCGGACCTTCAGTTACAGGCGGACGGGACGTTATGGGTACTCGATAGCGGGATCGCCGCCGACGGGACGCGCGCGCAGCCCAAGGTCATGCGCATCGACACCCGCACGGCGCAGGTTACGGCGACATGGGATGTGGACGCGGCCAGCCTGCGCCCGGACAGCCACCTGTCCACGATGCGGGTGGGCAATGGCCATGCCTATATCGGGGATGAAGGGGTGCCCGCACTGATCGTGGCCGACCTTGATGGCCATGGGCAGCGTCGGCTGATGGAACATAACCCCGCCCTGACGGCGGGACGGCCGATCCTCGGCCCCGACGCGCGTGTGATGAAGAACGCATCCGGCCATACCGCCATCATCAATATCAGCCAGATGGCCATCAGCCCGGATGGGAAATGGCTGTATTTCGAACCGCTCAGCGGCCCGATCTACAAGCTGGGCACGGATGTGCTGATTGATCCGAAGGTCACGCCCATCGAATTGGAAGACAGCCCCACCCTGTGGTACAAATCCCCCCCCTATGGCGGGATCGCCGTGGGTGCGGACGGGACACTGTATCTGAATGATGTCTCCACCAGCAGCATCTTCCGCCTGACGCCCAAGCGTATCTATCAACGCATCGTGACCGACCCGCGCCTGCACTGGCCCGCAGGATCGTATGTCACGCCCGACGGGATGATGTATGTCCCTGCGGCGCAGCTTGACCGCACACCCGCACTGAATGGCGGGCAGATGCAGGTGTCATGGCCGGTCCATGTCTATCGCATCAATGTCGCGGCCCTGCCCGAGGCGAAATTCTGACACACCTTTCCCAAAATCGTTCAGGATAGGATCATCGAGTCCCACTGCGCCCCTTCGCGCGGTGGGGAGATGGCATTATGATCGGACCCATGCGCTATATTTCTACCCGGGGACAAGCCCCTGTCCGCGATTTCTCGTCCGTGCTCCTGGCTGGTCTGGCCGAAGACGGTGGACTTTACCTGCCGGAAAGCTGGCCGGAATTCTCCCCCCGGCAATGGCGGGACCTGCGTGGCCTGCCCTACCCCGAACTTGCCGCGCGCGTGATGGCGCCATTCACCGCCGGGTCGATCCCGCCGGACGTGCTGGGGCAACTGTGCCGCGATGCCTATGCCCATTTCGACCATGCCGCCATCGTGCCGTTGACGCAGGTGGAAGACGGGCTGTTCGTGCAGGAACTGTTCCATGGCCCGACGCTGGCGTTCAAGGACATGGCGATGCAGTTGCTGGGCCGCCTGTTCGACCATGTCCTGACGCAGCGCAATGAACATGTGACGATCGTGGGGGCCACGTCGGGCGATACAGGGTCTGCCGCGATTGCGGCATGTCGCGGGCGCGAACGCCTGCGTGTGGTGATCCTGCACCCCGAAGGGCGCACATCCGACGTGCAGCGCCGCCAGATGACAACGGTGCTGGAGCCCAACGTCACCAACCTTGCGGTACAGGGCACGTTTGACGATTGCCAGGACATGGTCAAGGCGATGTTCGCCGACACCACGTTCCGCACCGACATGCACCTGTCGGCGGTCAATTCCATCAACTGGGCACGAATCGCCGCCCAGGTGCCCTATTACGTCTATTCCGCGCTTGCACTTGGCGCACCGGACCGGGAGGTGGCGTTCGCCGTGCCCACCGGCAATTTCGGCAACGTGCTGGCCGCGTGGGTCGCGCGCCAGATGGGCCTTCCCATCCGCGCGCTGTGTGTGGGCTCGAACCGCAACGACATCCTGTCGCGCTTCCTCAACGAAAACGACATGTCCATCCATGGCGTGGTACCCAGCCTGTCACCGTCGATGGATATCCAGGTCTCGTCGAATTTCGAACGCCTCCTGTTCGAACTGCTCGACCGCGACGCCAGCACATGCGCGCGCATCGTGACGGAATTCCGCAAGACCGGGCGCATGCATGTGCCCACGCCGGTATGGGACAAGGCCAATGCGCTGTTCCATGGCATGGCGCTTGATGACGATGCGACGGTGGCCGAAATCCGCCGCCTGTATGCGCAAAGCCAGTATATGGCCGACCCGCACACCGCCATCGGCATTGCCGCCGGACGCGCCTTTCGCGAACCGGGAATCCCCATGGTGGCGATGGCGACCGCCCATCCCGCCAAATTCCCCGACGCAATGGAAAAGGCGATCGGCATCCGCCCGGCCCTGCCGGATGCGTTGGCGGACCTGTTCGACCGGCCGGAGCGTTACGAGGTGGTGCCTGCGGACCTTGTAACCATTGAGGACAAGGTCCGCGCCGCAGTCCTGAAAAATAGCTGACGCGGCTGGCGCCTCCTGCCTCTTCCCTGATTTCTCAAACTATGGCCCTGCCGCTCAGTGATCCCGGCCGGGCCTTCAGGATCCGAATGACTGACCTCATCAATGTTACCCGCCTGCCTTCCGGGCTGACCGTTGTCACCGAACGGATGGAGCGTGTTGAAACCGCCTCCTTCGGGGCGTATGTCGCCGCTGGCACCTGTCACGAGGACGCGCGCGAGAACGGGGTGTCCCACTTCCTCGAACATATGGCGTTCAAAGGCACGGCGACACGCACGGCGGCAGGCATCGCGGAAGAGATCGAGAATGTCGGCGGCCATATCAACGCCTATACCGCGCGCGAACACACCGCCTATTACGTCAAGCTGCTGAAGGAAGACCTGCCGCTTGGTGTGGACATCATCGGCGACATCCTGACACACAGCAGCTTTGCCCCTGACGAACTGGAACGCGAACGTGGCGTGATCTTGCAGGAAATCGGGCAGGCCAACGACACGCCCGATGACATCGTGTTCGACCATTTCCAGGAAACCGCCTTCCCCAACCAGCCCATGGGCCGTCCCACGCTGGGCACCGAAGGCGGCATTCGCGAAATGACGCGCGAAACGCTGATGACCTATATGCGCACGCACTATACCGCACGCAACACCATCATCGCGGCGGCGGGCAACCTGCATCACGATGCCGTTGTGGAAATGGTGGAAAAGCATTTCCGCGACCTGCCGCAGACAGACATCCCGCCATGTCCGGGCGTGACCTATGTCGGTGGCGAATTCGCACAGCGGCGTGAACTGGACCAGGCACATATCGTGCTCGGCTTTCCCTCTGTCGGCTATGGCGATCCGGATTATTACCCGACCCTGCTGCTGTCCACGCTGCTTGGTGGGGGCATGTCATCGCGCCTGTTCCAGGAAATCCGTGAAAAGCGTGGCCTGGTCTATTCGGTCTATTCCTTCAACGCCCCCTTCCGTCAGGGTGGGCTGTTCGGGATTTACGCAGGCACCGGCGAATCCCAGGTGGCGGACCTGATTCCCGTCACGCTGGAGGAACTGCGCAAGGTACAGGGACAGGTCGCGCAGAACGAACTTGACCGTGCCCGCGCGCAACTGAAATCATCATTGCTGATGTCACTGGAAAGCACCGGCAGCCGCTGCGAACAGCTTGCACGGCAGTTGCAGATCTTTGACCGTCTGGTGCCGATCCATGAAACGGTGCAGCGTATCGACGCCGTCACCATCGCCGATGTCCAGCGCGTGGCGGCCCGGGTCTTTCACGGTACGCCCACGCTGACATCACTTGGCCCGGTCAGGCACATGCCCCCTGTCGCCACTGTTGCGGAGATCCTTGCACGATGACACCGGAACCGCTTGACCTGATTGCAACCCTGCTTGACACGGCGCGCGCCGCTGGCGCCGATGCGGCCGACGCGGTTTACATGACCCGGATCGCCCACGGGGCGCAGGTGCGTAACGGCAAGGCGGAAGACCTTGAACGCTCCGAGACATGTGACCTCGGCCTGCGCGTATTCGTAGGGCAGCGATCGGCCATCGTGTCGGCCACCAGCCTTGATCCCGCCCGTTTCGACCCCCTGGTGGCACAGGCGCTGGCGATGGCACGCGTCGTGCCGGAAGATCGCTTTGCCGGGTTGTGCGACCAGGCGGTGCATGGCCATGTCGATGCGGCGGGCCTTGACCTTCTGGACATGACGGAACCACCCACCACCGCCCTGATCGAACGCGCCCGCACGGCCGAGGCCGCAGCCCTTGCCATTACGGGTGTCAGCAACACCAACGGCGCCTCCGCCAGCGCGGGCCGTATGGACATCGTCATGATGACCTCGGCCGGGTTTTCGGGCGGATACTCACGCAGCAGCCATTCCATCTCCGCCAGTGTGGTGGCGGGACAGGGAACGGGGATGCAGCGTGATTATGACTATCATTCGGCGGTACACCTGTCGGACCTTGAGGATGCGGCCACAATCGGGCGGCATGCGGGTGAACGCGCGGTCGCCCGCCTCAACCCCGTACGACCGCGCACCGGGCGGATGCCCATCGTGCTGGACCCGCGCATCTCCACCAGCCTGCTGGGCCATCTGTCGGGCGCGGTGAATGGTATCGCCATCGCGCGCGGCACTTCGTTCCTGAAGGACCGGATGGGACAGCAGATCATGGGGACAGACATCACCATTATCGACGATCCCCTGCGTATCCGGGGGCTGGGCGCACATCCGTTCGACGGAGAAGGCGTCAGGACAAAGCCCCTGACGATCGTCGAAAATGGTGTCTTGCAGACATGGGCACTTGACGCCCGCAGTGCGCGGCAACTGGGGCTGACCTCCAACGGCTGTGCGGGCCGGGGGGCATCCTCACCGCCTTCCCCCTCGCTGGGGAACATGCATATACAGCCCGGACGGGTCACGCCACATGATCTGATGGCGGACATCGGCGAAGGTATCTACATCACCGAACTGATGGGTTCTGCCATCAATGGCATTACCGGTGATTACAGCCGTGGGGCCTCGGGCTTCATGATCCGCAACGGGCAACTTGCTGAACCTGTGGCGGAACTGACGGTTGCGGGCAACCTTGTGGACATGTTTGCCCGCATGCAGGTTGCCAATGACCTTGATTTCCGCCGCACCACCAATGCGCCAACCGTGCGGATTGATGACATGATGATTGCAGGGGCATGAATTCGACGACAGGCGCCACGGCATAAAACTGTTTGAAACACCCTGTTGATAAAAGACTGAAATTATAAAGGTTTTTGGTGAAGCTTTTTCTAAAAAGCTTCGAAAGACGCCGCCTTTTTCGATCGAAAGGCAGCACCCAAAAACTTTTCTTATTTTTTATCAATGAGTTGTTTTCAAACACTCTCATAAGACATCGCAAAGGTTTTCGGGCGTTGCCTTTTACCCGGCAGGACAGCGTCTTGTCGGGCTTTCCCTTGAGGGTTTAAAAAACCTTTGAAAATCAGGGCATTATAAAAGTCATTTTATCAAACAATGTCCAATGCCCGTCGCCCCCTGTTTATCGACGGATAAATACCCATATCGTAAGAGGCAACGATCCTGTCGGCAGTCGTCGGGATCGCCTTAACGCAGGATACAAGATACCCTGACGCAGATGAAACAGACCCTTTCGCGACAGATGCCACGTAAACGCATCATCCTGAGCCTGAGCGCCGCCCTTGCAGCCCTGCCCCTGATTGTTCACCCGGTGGCCGCCGATGCGCGTGCCGGGGGTGGCATGTCGATGGGCAGCCGGGGGTCGCGTACCTATAGCGCGCCGCCCCGCACGGCCACGGCGCCCTATGGCGCAACCCCGTTCCAGCAGACCATGACGCCACGCAGCAGCCCGTCGGCTCCCTATGGGATGGCGACACGCATGCCGTATGGCGCAGGTGCGGCCGCCATGATGGGACGTCCCCGCCACCCCTTCCTCAGCGGCTTTGCCGGGGGGCTGCTTGGCGCGGGCCTGTTCGGCATGGTCTTCGGGCATGGTATGTTCGGCGGCGGTGGCATGGGCGGCAGCGGCATCCTTGGCCTGCTGATCCAGCTCCTGCTTGTCTTCTTCGTGGTACGGTGGCTGATCCGCCGCTTTACGGGACAGGGGGGCATGCCCTCCGGCCTGCCGGGGCTGAGAGGGGGCAACGTGTCATCCGCCGCGCAACCGATGAACAATGCACCTGCACCACAGGTCGCGCTGACAGCCGCGGATTACCAGGCCTTCCAGCAGGCGTTGGTCAATGTGCAGACCGCATGGAGCCAGCAGAATCTTGGCGCCCTGCAACACATGGCCACGCCAGAGATGGTCAGTTACTTCAGCCACCAGCTTACCGACCTCGCCAGCCGTGGCGCGCGCAATGTTGTGTCGGACGTCCGCTTTGAAAATGGCGACCTGACGGAAAGCTGGCAGGAAAATGGCATGGATTACGCCACTGTGGCCATGCGGTATTCCCTGATTGACATGACCACCGACATGACGGGCCACGTCATTGACGGCAGTTCGACCGAACGCACCGTCGTGACCGAACTGTGGACATTCGAACGGAGTTCGCGTGGCGGGACGTGGCTTGTCTCCGCCATCCAGCAGGTGGCCCGTTAACCTTACGTTCCCACGCAACATGACAGAAGGGTGGTCCGGGACAGATGGTCCGGGTCACCCTTTTTTATGTCATGCCCTGCGAAGGGACAGATATGAACGGCGGAGCAGGGTCCACACATCGCCAGAAGAAACAGGTGTCATTCCCACCCACTGGCCAACTGGGAAAAACATCTCACCAAAGGCTGCCAGCGCGTCTTTGGACAAGCGGGACCAGCACATATTGAAGTATAAAAATCTTTGATGAGCCTGATGCAACAGCTTCCCAAAGACAGACCCTGCCTGAAAGCCACCCATTGATAATAAATGGGAAAAGGTTGCAGGCGTTATCTTGTTTTTTGAGAATATCATGCCGGCGGGAGGCGTTCAAAAACGCCTCACAAAAAACTTTTATTCTTCAGTGGACAATCCCTGATCCGTTCAGAGAGTGTTTGAAAACAAATCATTGATAAAAAACAGGAAAAGTTTTCGGGTGCCGCCTTTTGATCGAAAAAGGTAGCGTCTTCTGAAGCCTTCTGGAAAAAGCTTCACCAAAAACCTTTATGATTTCAGGATGTTATTGAGTCTGACTTTTCAAACAGCTTCTCAGATCCTGACGATGCTCAGGACATACAGGATCATGGCCAGCGCCCCAAGCGTCAGGGCTACGCCATAGATACGGCCCTTATGCCGACGGGCATATTCCTCGGCCGGGGTCCGTACCACTGGGGCATTATCCGATGACATTGCAATATCCCTTGTCAGAGAGCAGGCGGCACGACAACCGCATGACCGGCATCAGTGCATGATGAGGAAATGATCCGCCAGCATACCGCAAAACAGCAGGAACAGATAAGCCAGCGAATACCGGAATGCCTTACGCGCGGGCAGATCACCGCTCTCGCTTACCCCCTGTGCATCCTGCCGATCACGCAGGACGCCAATGGCGCGATAGATGAACCCCGCCCCAAGAACAGTGGCCGTAACGGTATAAAGCCATCCCGCAAGATGCATCGCCGATGGCACAAGCGTCACCGCCATAAGGATGATCGTGTACCACAGGATCTGCCAGCGCGTATGCCGCGCGCCCTTTACAACCGGCAGCATCGGAATGCCGGCCCGCCCGTAATCCTTGCATGCATATAGCGACAGCGACCAGAAATGCGGCGGCGTCCACAAGAAGATGATGCCGAACATGACAATCGGCAGCACCGTCAGCGACCCCGTCGCAGCGGCCCAGCCGATCATGGGCGGGAATGCCCCGGCCGCGCCACCAATGACGATATTCTGTGGCGTGGAACGTTTCAGCCACATCGTATAGACGACGGCATAAAAGAAGATCGAGAACGCAAGGATACCAGCAGCCAGTGCATTCGTCGCCAGCCACATCAGGATGACCGACGCCACCGACAGGCCAATGCCAAAGCCAAGGACCTCGTCCGGGCGCATGCGGCCATCGGGAATGGGCCGTGTGGCCGTGCGTTTCATGACCGCGTCGATATCGCGATCGTACCACATATTAATCGCACCGGCCGCCCCGGATGCCATGCAGATGCACAGGATGCTGATGGCTGAGATAATGGGGTTCAGGTGCCCCGGCGCCATGGCCAGCCCCGCAGCCCCGGTAAAGACCACCAGGGAAATGACACGGGGTTTGAGCAATACGAACCAGTCACGTGCCTGCGTCCCCACGACCGCAACCGGATAGGCGGCATTTCCTTCCGCCGATGCGACAGAGCCACTCATGCCCGGTTCCCCCGATCCATGCCCACAGGCGACGGCAGCGTCCATTCCAGCGTCCGCGCGCCCATGCCCCAGTAATTGGCGGCGATATGCCCACGTCCGCGCATGCAGGTCACAACGACCACCCCGGCGAAGACAAGGATGGACGCCCCCATCAGAACCGCCCCGGCAATGGCGGGCGCACCCTGATGCACAGACAACGACATGGCGGTGCCCGTCACCGTCAGGACAAGATGCACCAGCCCGGCCATGCGCGGGACGACACGGCCACTCATCTTGCCCACCCAGTAATAGAAACCGGCAAAGGTTGCGAACACGGCGGCGAATACGGTGGCCGCATGCACATCACCCATACCACCGGGCAGCAGCGACATCACGCCCCCCGCAACCAGCAGCACAGCGCAGCCTACGGCCCACCCCATCGGCAGGCTGGGACGTACATGCCCCGTCAACGCGGTTGCCCCCCATGCCCCAAGGACCATCACAACCGGTGCAAGGATCACCAGAAGTTCCGCGGCGGCATGATAGCCATCCGATGTGCCCAGCCCCCCGTTGAACAGATCATGCGTCCAGACGGCGCCCCCACCCACGGACATGACCACCAGGGCTGCGATGACCTGCATGCGCCCAAGCAGGGGCACACCACAGAATGTTTCCATCACCTGACTGACGATCCCGATGGACGGCAGCAGGAGCAGCGCCATTTCCGGTCCGGCAAAGGCACGCAGCACGGTATCCAGATGCGCGAACACGTCGCCACCATCCAGCACAATGCGCGTCAGCGCACCCGCCAGTACCGGCACCACCATCACCAGCATCATCGCCGTCAGCACCTGCGCCCACACGAATACCGGCATGTCACGCAATCGCATGTCCGGCGCGCGCATGTTCAGGACGGAGGCAACCATATTGATGGCAGCCCCCAGCATGCCCACGCACCACAACAGCAGCGCTGCGATGGACATGGCGGGCGCAGTCACGACGGACAGGCCAAGCAGCGCCAGGACAAAACTGCCCGCAACGGCAAGCCAGCAAAGGGTATTGAGGCGGGGAAACGCCATGTCCCGCGCCCCGGTCAGCAAGGGCACGAACCAATTGCCAAATCCACCGAACAGGGCAGGCAGGGCGCAGAAAAAGACCATCATCATGCCATGGCGCGTGGCAATGCGTTCCCACATCCCCGCAGCGTCACCACCACCCCAGCGCGCCAGCACGCCATGCGGCAGCAATCCGGCCTGCAACGCGACGGCAAGCATGCCACCCACGATCCCCGCCACAACCGCCAGGGACAGATACAGGGTTCCGACATTGCGATGACCGCCCGAACCCGCCCGCGACCCGGCGTCCCCCATGGGCAAACCGGCGCCTGCGCCATCGATCCGATCCTGACCGATTGTCGGCATATGTATCTACTCCCCTTGTGACGCGGGGATTGCGCCACAGTCCTGACATAGCATTGCTGGCGGCAATATATCCCGACATATCTGTAAAAACGACCCCGTGAGGGGCCATGTCAGTCGCGAGAATGTCATTACAGCCCTGTCGTCAGGACAGGGCTGCGCATGGACATGCCCGGATTGGCGGCATCAGGCCACCAGGGATTCGCTGGCGTCATCCAGACGGTCGAGCGTGACAAGCGTGAACAGCCCCGCAGGCGGAACCGGCCGGATGACCGCACGCGCCAGATCCTCAGGGGGAAGCAGTCCTTCAATCGCAAAGTCCGGGTGCCACCCCAGCGAACGCGAAGCCCGCGCCATCCCACGTTCCACCGCAAGGCGGACGCCACCGGTGGCCAGGAAATGGTTGACGAACAGGATATGCCCACCCGGCTTGACGACGCGCTTGAGCTCACTCAGCAGGCGACGCGGATGCGGCACGACAGAGGCAACGAACATCGCCACAGCGATATCGAACGATGCATCGGGGAATTTCGTCTCCTCCGCATCCATTTCCAGCAGCGCATTGACATTCGACAGGTGCAGCTTGCTCACACGCCCACGCGCACGTTCAAGCATATCCTCCGACAGGTCGATGCCGGTTATCTGCTTGTCCCGGCGGTAATATGGCAGCGCAAGGCCGGTGCCGACCCCGACCTCCAGCACCTTCTGACCGGGCAGGGCGTTCACCGCCTCCACCGCACGCTTGCGCGCCAGGGCCGACACACCACCGAACAGGGCATCATACACCGCAGCCCACCGGCGATAGGCCACCTTGACCGCATCGGCATCAAGGGCGGAACGCGGAGAGGGAATCTCGACCACCTTTTCGGTGGTGGCATCACGCAGAACGTCACTCATCAGATGGTACCTGCCCCTTTGATGCAAACCGTCTTCAGGGTCCGGCCCTGCCGTTGCGCGTCTGGCATAATCAAACCTGTCCCGTTCTGCTGCATTAGATTCCCATTATGTATTCCGGGACACCGCCCGGAATATTCCCTGTGCAATTACGCCAGATGGCATACGTCACGGCGATGGCGCGCAACGGCATAGCATTTTCATACGCCAGCCGATACGGCCCCATCCGCATTCCCCCTGTCCCGTCAGCCCGTCAGCCCTGACCGTCAAGACGGGCAAGAATGCAGTCCCACAGCATGGACGCCGTATTGACGCCATCAAAACGGTCGATTTCCTGCAATCCCGTGGGCGAGGTCACATTGATTTCCGTCAACCATTCGCCAATCACATCAATCCCGACGAAAATCAGTCCCTGTTCACGCAACAGCGGACCAATCGCCGCGCAGATCTCATGGTCGCGTGGTGTCAGGGTGGCTTTCACCGCCCTGCCGCCGACATGCATGTTCGAACGCGCCTCCCCTTCGGCGGGAACACGGTCAATCGCGCCGATCGGCTGTCCGTCCGCCAGGATGATACGCTTGTCGCCCTGCCTTACCGCCGGTTCATAACGCTGGATCATCAGCGGTTCGCGCGAGCGGGCGAAATGCATCTCCAGCAGGGAATTGAGGTTGGGGTCGTCCTCGCGGATGCGAAACACCCCGGCGCCACCATTCCCGAACAGCGGCTTTACGATGATATCGCGCCACCGCGCACGGAAATCGCGGATGGCGCGCACATCCCATGTCACCAGAGTGGGGGGCATCAGGTCGGGATAATGCGTGACCAGCAGTTTTTCCGGGGCGTTGCGCACCGATGCGGGATCATTGACCACCAGCGCGCGCCCCGGCCCGACACCATGGATATGTTCAAGCATATGGGTGGCGGTGATATAGGCCATGTCAAAGGGCGGGTCCTGACGCATCAGGATCACATCCATCCCCCCAAGGTCGAGGACATGTTCCTCGCCATAGGTGGCATGCGCGCCCGCGACGCGCTGCACATGCACGCGCCGTGCCCGTGCGGCAAGACGTTCGAGACGCGCGCCCCGCGGGGAGATGCGCCCCTCGCTCAGGGTCATGGTCTCGACCTGATAGACATAAAGCTCATAACCCCGGGCCTCGGCCTCCAGCATCAGCGCGAAGGTCGAATCACCCTTGATATCGATGGCACCAAGCGGGTCCATCTGGACCCCTATCTTCAATGGGCGCGACATTGCTGGACCTCCGGACGGGACACGGGGCGGATACTCCGGCCGTGTAATAATACGAAACAACGTTCTTGAAAAACGTCATAATGTGTAAGCAGCGGCACAACCAGCGCCAGCGGCCCTTTTTTCATGCCCCCATCCCCGTGGCGGGCGGATAGGAAATGGCCATGACCTCCAGCATTTCATCGCCACGCGGCGTCATCAACCGTACCTCATCCCCCACCCGCGCACGCATCAACGCCCGCGCAACGGGGGAAATCAGGCTGATTTCACCGCGCACCGTATCGGCTTCGTCCACCCCCATGATGGTGACGACACGCGTTTCGTCACGTTCGGTGGCATAGGTGACGGTCGCACCGAAAAAGACCTGCCCACGCCGCGGCTGCTGCGCGGGGTCCACGATGATCGCCTTTTCAATACGCTTCGTCAGGAAACGCACCCGGCGGTCGATCTCCCTCAGGCGCTTCTTGCCATACAGGTAATCCCCATTTTCGGACCGGTCGCCATTGCCCGCCGCCCACGACACGATTTCCACGATACGGGGCCGTTCGTCACGCAAAAGGGTATTGAGTTCATGGCGCAGCACCTCCATCCCCTTAGGCGAGATATAGCGCGCAAGCTCCCCCCCACGCGCCGCGTCAGCCGATGCACGCGTCAGCATGTAGCAACGGTCATGCGGACATGCCCTTCCAGCTTCTCCCCGGGGCGCAGGACATGCATCCCGCAATCGGCAACGCCATGGCGGTTGAAGGCATCATTCATGTTGGAGGCAGGTTCAACCGCGATGAAGGGCTGACCCGGCGGGGTAAAAAGGACAAGGTGGCCGAAGATGTCGCTTGCCTCCAGCGTCAGGGACAGGCCCAGCCAGGGCCAGCGCAGGAACGCGCTGCGCGTCCATCCGGCATAGCAGTTGTCGATCGCGCAATCCCCCACGTCACGCATCTTCTCAAACGACCAGTCGCCCTGCGCCGGAACACGCAAAGAAGGCAGGTTGCGGTCGTCGCTGGTCCACACGGACTGCGCCGAAAAACCCAGCCGCACCCCGTTATGGCGTGGGAAATAAGGATGAAAGCCAAGGCCCACCGGCTGGTCGCGCGTATCGGTGTTTTCGATCATCATGCCGATCGACAGGCCACCTTCACGCAGGTCAAAACGCAGCAGCGCGCGATAGGCGAACGGCCATTGCGTGACCGGATCGCCGGGTGGTTCATGATCGAGTTCGAGCGTCGCGCTGTCATCGGCCAGCAGGTCGAGCCGCCAGCGCCGTTCCCAGCCATTGCCATGCAGGACATTGTCCTCGCCCATGAAATTAGGCGCAAGCTGGTACTCCTGCCCTTCGAAACTGAAATGCCCATGGGCGATGCGGTTTGAAAATGGCACGAGGGGATATCCCCCCACCGCCCGCCCACGCTGCGCCACAAGGTGCGGGTCCGCCACGGGATGCAGGAACGACATGGCGCCGCGCCGCCAATAGGCGATCGCCCCACCCACATCGGGCAGGAGACCCAGACGCGCCTCGCCCGCCTTCAGTTCGATCATCCCCGTTCCCCTCATGCTGCCATGCGGAACGATCCTGCCCGTTTTTATCGCATAAGCAAAGCCATGCCCGCGATCAGGCAGCCCGGATCAGCGTCCCTTACGCCGTCCCCCACCGCCACGCCGGGCGTCGGGATCGTACCCACCCCCACCCGGCCCCAGCGGTTGGGGCGTGCGGCTGCGTCGTGCATCGGCACGCGCATTGCTGCCCGCGCGCCCGGCCATCGACTGTGCGACGGGTGGGGGCTCAAGCCCCAGTTCCAGCGCCTCAAGCCTGCGGATCTCGTCACGCAGTCGCGCCGCGGTCTCGAATTCCAGATCGGCGGACGCCGTGCGCATGCGTTTTTCAAGGTCGGCAATCGCCCCTTTCAGGTCCTTGCCCACCATGTCCTTGATATCCCCTTCGGGCGTGGGGGACACGGTCACGTAATCCTGCTCGAAGACAGAGGACAGGACCTCGCCGATATGCTTGCGCACCGAACGCGGTGTAATGCCGCGTTCCTCGTTCCACAGGCTCTGCTTTTCACGCCGCCGTGCCGTTTCCTCGATGGCGTAGGCAAGGCTGTCGGTCATCTTGTCCGCATATAGCAGCACGCGCCCGTCCACGTTACGCGCCGCACGACCGATCGTCTGGATCAGCGAGGTACGCGAACGCAGGAACCCTTCCTTATCCGCATCAAGAATGGCGACAAGCGAACATTCGGGGATATCCAGCCCTTCACGCAGCAGGTTGATGCCGATCAGCACGTCAAACGCCCCAAGGCGCAGGTCGCGGATGATCTCGATCCGTTCCAGCGTATCAACGTCGGAATGCAGGTAACGCACCTTGATCCCGGCCTCGTTCATATATTCGGTCAGGTCTTCGGCCATGCGTTTTGTCAGGGTCGTCACCAGCACGCGGCCACCCTCGCCAATGGCCTTGCGACATTCCGCCAGCAGGTCATCCACCTGATGGGTAACGGGACGCATGTCCGTCACCGGGTCGATCAGGCCCGTCGGGCGGATCACCTGTTCGGCGAACACCCCGCCCGTTCGCTGCATCTCCCACGGACCCGGCGTCGCGCTGACGAAGATGCTCTGCGGGCGGAAGGCATCCCATTCCCCGAATTTCAACGGACGGTTATCAAGGCATGACGGCAGGCGGAAACCGAACTCCGCCAGCACGGATTTGCGCGCATAGTCCCCACGCTCCATCCCACCAATCTGCGGCACGGTCACGTGGCTTTCATCCACGATCAGCAACGCATCCTCAGGCAGGTATTCGAACAGGGTTGGTGGCGGCTCCCCCGGCTTGCGACCTGACAGGTAGCGTGAATAATTCTCGATCCCCTTGCACACGCCGGTCGTCTCGATCATTTCCAGATCGAAGGTCGTGCGCTGCTGCAACCGTTCCGCCTCCAGCAGCTTGCCTTCCTTCGTCAGGTGTTCAAGCTGCGTGCGCAGTTCCGCCTTGATCCCCGTCACCGCCTGATTGAGCGTCGGGCGCGGCGTAACGTAATGGCTGTTGGCATAGATGCTGATTTCCTGCAGATCGGCGGTCTTGTCCCCTGTCAGGGGATCGAACTCAATGATCTCGTCAATCTCGTCGCCAAACAGGGTGACACGCCAGGCCCGGTCCTCGTTCTGGACGGGAAAGATGTCCACGCTTTCGCCGCGCACGCGAAAGGTGCCTCGCTGGAACCCCGCATCATTGCGACGGTACTGCAGTTCCACCAGCGCCTTGACAAGCTGGTCGCGATCAATCGACCCCCCGCTTTCCAACCGCACGACCATACGCGAATAGGTCTCGACCGAGCCGATACCATAAATGCACGAAACCGAGGCCACGATGATGACGTCATTACGTTCCAGCAGTGCCTGCGTCGCGGCATGGCGCATGCGGTCGATCTGTTCGTTGATCTGGCTGTCTTTTTCAATATAGGTGTCGGAGCGTGGGACATACGCTTCGGGCTGGTAATAATCGTAGTAGCTGACGAAATATTCGACCGCGTTATCGGGGAAGAATTCCTTCATCTCCGCATAAAGCTGGGCCGCCAGCGTCTTGTTCGGCGCAAGGACAAGGGTGGGCTTCTGCGTTGCCTCGATCACCTTGGCCATGGTGAAGGTCTTGCCAGATCCCGTAACGCCAAGCAGGACCTGATCGCGCTCCCCCCCCTCGATCCCGGCGACAAGTTCGCTGATCGCCGTGGGCTGGTCGCCCGCCGGTTCATAAGGGGAGTTGATCTTGAACAGCCGGGTCTTGGGCTTGGCGGGTTGCTGTTCGGGCTGGAACGTGACCGGGGGTTCAACCCGGTCGGTTATGCGTTTTTTCTTGCGCGGTGCTGCTGCCATGATGTGATGACAGTGGGGGGCAATGACGCCCGACGCAAGGGCGGGCGCCAAAATATTGCCCCCCACCCCATCGCGGCGCCCGCGCCACCATCAACCGACCGCCCTCAACCCGCGCCCCCGGACAGTCGCCCCCAAACGATCACCATCGAACGATCGCCATCGGACAGCCGCCATCGGACAGCCGCCCTTAAAGTCGGCCACCATCAATCACGCGGCATCTCAATCACCCAGCGGCGGGGGCACACGCGCCTCGGCCACGACGGCGGCCTGTCGCTGCGCCAGCTTCGCGCTGTCGAAATCCTCGATCATTTCCTGGAACAGGCGATACCAGTTCAGCCGCGCCCGAAGCCGCAGGAACACACTGCCCAGCCCGATGGCCGAACGGTCCACCAGCACGAACGGACGTGGCGGGCGCACGCCGCCGGTGCGTTTCAGGCCGGCATAGACCTTTTCCGCCACGGCACGACCATATTGCGGGTCGTTATCCTCCTGAATGGCGCGGACACGGTCCTGCATCAGCGGTTCATAGATGAAGCGTGCCCATTCATTGAGTACACGCATCGTCTCACGCGACATGTTGGCAAAGCCCCAGCCCTGATAGGCATGATAGGCCAGTTCCTCGTCATTGGTTTCCAGCGCACGGTACAGGTCGATGATCCCCTGCACAAAAGAAGGCGGGAAGATGCGGATCGCCCCGAAATCCAGCAGGTTGATGCCATAATCGTCGCGCACGGTGAAATTGCCCATGTGCGGATCGCCATGGATGACACCATAACGATAGAGTGGGATATACCATGCATGAAACAGCGAACGCGCCATCATGTTGCGCTGTTCCTGGTCGGGATTGGTATCGAGCACCTTTTGAATGCCGCGCCCGTCCACCCATTGCATCGTCAGCAGCCGCTGGGTGCATAATGGCTCGATCGGGGCGGGAACCGTCACATCGGGTGATCCCGCCAGCATGAGGCGATACAGCCGCATGTTCGCCGCCTCACGCGTGTAATCAAGCTCTTCGTAAAGCCGCGCCTCAAGCTCCTCCAGCACGTCATCCTGCTGGATGGTGCTGTCGATGCGATAAAACAGGCCAACCGCCATGCGGAACTGCCGCAGGTCGGATTCGACCGTGGCCTTCATGTCAGGATATTGCAGCTTGCACGCCACGACGCGACCATCGGGCAGCACCGCGTGATGCACCTGCCCCAGGCTGGCGGCGGCGGACGCCTCGCGCCCGAAGGTGCGGAAATTACGCTCCCAGTTGGGGCCAAGTTCACTGGCCATACGCCGGCGCACGAAATTCCACCCCATCGCCGGGGCATTGGCCTGCAACTGCGCCAGTTCGGTTGCATATTCCTCCGGCAGGGCGCCGGGGATGGTGGACAAAAGCTGCGCGCCCTTCATCAGCGGCCCCTTCAGACCGCCAAGCGCGGTCTTCAGATCCCCCGCATGCATCACCTTGTCAGAGCGGAAGCCCATCTTGTGCCCGGCAATCCGGGCCGCGATTCCCCCCATCGTGCCGGAGGTACGGACCATGCGGCGAAATTCGCCAAACAGCCCGCTGTTATCGAGATCCCGTTCTTCCGCCACGTCAGATACGCTCCAGTTCATCAATAAATCCGGCGATCACATCCAGCCCCCGGTTCCAGAAACCGGGGTCCGCCGCATCCAGCCCGAACGGCGCCAGCAATTCGCGATGCCGTTTTGTCCCGCCCGCGCGCAACATATCCAGATACTTGTCCTGAAAACCCGGATGCCCGGACTGAAAGACATCATACAGCGCGTTCACAAGACAGTCACCAAACGCATAGGCATAGACATAGAATGGCGAATGGATGAAATGCGGCACATATGTCCAGTAAACATCGTAATCGGGCGCGAATTCAAAGGCCGGGCCAAGGCTTTCGGCCTGCGTCTCGCGCCAGATTTCGCCAATGCGTTCAGGCAGCAGTTCGCCTGAGCGCCGCTCCTCATGCACCAGCGTTTCAAAGCGGTAGAACGCAACATGGCGCACGACGGTGTTGAGCATGTCCTCCACCTTCGCCGCAAGCATCAGGCGACGGCGCGCGGGATCGGCCTGCGCATCCAGCAGCGCGCGGAAGGTCAGCATTTCGCCAAACACGCTGGCCGTTTCCGCCAGCGTCAGCGGCGTGCCCGACATCAGGTATCCCTGCGCGCCAGCCAGCACCTGATGCACCCCATGACCCAGTTCATGCGCCAGCGTCATCACATCACGCGTGCGCCCGCGATAATTCAGCAGGAGATAGGGATGCGCTGACGGCACGGTCGGGTGCGCGAACGCGCCGGATGCCTTGCCCGGCACCGGCGGCGCGTCGATCCATGCATTGTCAAAGAACCGGCGGCCGATTTCCCCCATGCGCGGGTCGAACCCTTCATACGCGCCAAGCACCTGCGCGGTCGCATCCGCCCATGGGATCAGCGGTTCATCCTGCGTCGTCAGCGGGGCGTTACGATCCCAGTACTGAAGCTTTTCCACCCCCAGCCATTTCGCCTTGAGCGCATAATAGCGGTGCGACAGGCGTGGATAGGACGCGGTCACGGCCTGTACCAGCGCATCGACGACACCGTCCTCCACCATGTTCGCACAGTTACGCGCCGAGGTCGGGCGCGGATAATGGCGCAGCGTATCGGTAATGGCCTTGTCCTTCGCCAGCGTGTTCGTCACCAGCGAAAACAGGCGGATACGTTCCTGCAACGTCGCCCCCACCGCCCTGGCCGCATCCGCACGCGCCATGCGATCGGGCGAGGACATGCGATCAAGCGCCGCGCCAAGGGTCAGTTCCTCCCCCGCCAGCGGCACACGCAGACTGGCCATCGTCTCGTCAAACAGGCGGTTCCACGCGGCGGCCCCGGTGACGGATTTCTCATGCAGGACGGATTCAACCTCGTCGGAGAGCTGATACGGGCGGAACACGCGCAGGTCGCGGATGAACGGCGCCCAGTGCGCCAGCGCGGGATCGGCCATCTGCCGCGCCATCACATCATCGGGGATGCGGTTCATTTCCAGCGTAAAGAACAGCAGGTGCGTGGAAATGGCCGTCAGCCGTTCATTCACCGACTGGCTGAAGCGCGCGATCTTCGCATCCGCAGAATTGGCGGCGAACAGCAACTGCGCATAGGACGCGGCCCGGCCCAGCACCTCGTCAATCCGCTGATATTCAACGATGGCCGACGCCACCGCCGCGCCGTCGGCCTGCGCCAGACGCCCACGCCACGCATCGGCGAATGCGCGGGCGTCTTCTTCCGCCTGTTCAAGGTCCGTCTGCAGACGTGGCGATTCGGGGCTGTCATACAGGTCGCGCAGGTCCCATCGCGGCAGGGCCCCGTCATGTGGGGACGCGACACTCCCGCCCCCTTCGGCAGGGGAGGACACACGCACGCCGCGCGGGAAGGCATGGGGAAAATACAGATCGGACATCGGACCATTACCCGTCATCGCAACAGGCCCGCGCAACACCGTCACGCAGACCCTGAGTTCCAGTACCGGGGAATCTAGTCCCTCTGCCCCGCCAGTGCGACCCCCTGATGCCACATTCCGCGAAAACAGGTCGCAAAAGCAGGCCGCAAAAACAGACAGGGCCGGGAAGAAAATCCCCGGCCCTGTCATCATGTTTCCCAATGTCGCGTAACGCGCGTATCAGGCGCTGCGCGGCAGTTCGGCAGGGGCAAAGCCAATCACCTTGGCATATTCGCGCGGTACGACATGCCAGAAACGCGGCAGAACCTTGTCCCAGTTATGCAACAGAAGTTCGGCATAGCGGCTGCTGGTTTCACGTGCATGGGTTTCCACCTGCTCACGCAGGGTGGCTTCCCATTTCGGGTCATTCACCCGCGTCCATGTCAGGGTATCGGGGTTCACCCGTTCCTCGAACGTGCCGCTTGCGTCATAGATAAAGGCCATGCCGCCGGTAAAGCCCGCGCCGAAATTGTCCCCGATCTCGCCCAGGATCACCACGAGGCCACCGGTCATGTATTCACACCCGTTGGAGCCACAGCCCTCCACCACGCCGATCGCACCGGAATTACGCACGGCAAAGCGTTCGCCCGCCTGTCCCGCCGCATATAGCGCACCCGCCGTGGCGCCATACAGCACGGTATTGCCGATAATGGCGTTTTCGTTGGACACAAGGTTCGACGAAGGTGACTGCCGCACGATGATCGTCGCCCCCGACAGGCCCTTGCCAACATAATCGTTGGCATCACCCAGCACCTCAAGCTTCAGCCCCTGCACCGCGAACGCCCCCAGCGACTGCCCCGCCGAACCACGCAGGCGCACCGTCAGGTGGCCGGGCACCAGCTTGTCCATGCCGAACTGCCGCACGATCAACGAGGAAATGCGTGTGCCGATCGCACGATGGGTATTCTGCACGTTGTACTGCAGCTGCATCTTCTCCCCATGGTCAAACAGGGGGCGGGCATCCGCAATCATCTGCGCATCCAGCGTCTCGGGCACCTCGTTGCGCCCTTCACGCGTGCAATAGCGCGCATGCGGCCCTGGATCCGCCTGCGCAAGCAGGGAATTAAGGTCAAGATCATCAAGATAATCCGCGCCACGCAGCACCTGATGCAGCAGGTCAGTGCGGCCGATCACCTCATTCAGCGTCGCAAAGCCCAGCGAGGCAAGGATGTTGCGCACGTCCTCGGCAATGAAGGAGAACAGGTTGATGACCTTCTCCGGTGTGCCTTCGAACTTCTTGCGCAGATCATCGTCTTGCGTACACACGCCCACGGGACAGGTGTTGGAATGGCACTGGCGCACCATGATGCAGCCCATGGCGACAAGGCTTGCGGTGCCGATGCCGAATTCCTCCGCCCCCAGCATGGCCGCGATCACCACGTCACGCCCGGTCTTCAGCCCGCCATCGGTGCGCAGCTTTACCCGGTGACGCAGGCGGTTGAGCATCAGCACCTGATGCGCCTCCGCAAGGCCCAGTTCCCAGGGCATGCCGGCATATTTGACCGAAGATTGCGGGCTGGCGCCCGTGCCGCCGGAATGGCCTGAAATCAGGATCGCATCCGCCTTCGCCTTTGCCACGCCGGCGGCAATCGTGCCGATGCCAGAACGCGCGACCAGCTTCACAGTCACCGTGGCCTCGGGGTTGATCTGCTTGAGATCGTATATGAGCTGCGCCAGATCCTCGATGGAATAGATGTCATGGTGCGGCGGGGGGGAAATCAGCGTCACCCCCGGCGTCGCATGACGCAGCTTCGCGATCAGGCCCGTCACCTTGAAGCCGGGAAGCTGCCCGCCCTCGCCCGGTTTCGCGCCCTGCGCCATCTTGATCTCGATTTCGCGGCAGTCATTGAGGTACTGCGCGGTCACACCAAAACGACCCGAGGCGATCTGCTTGATCGCGGAGGACGCGTTGTCCCCATTGGCGCGCGGTTTTGCACGGGCGGGGTCTTCGCCGCCTTCACCCGAATCCGATTTCGCGCCGATGCGGTTCATCGCGATCGACAGGGTTTCGTGCGCTTCGGGGCTGAGTGCGCCAAGCGAGATACCCGGCGCGATCAGGCGCTTGCGCAGTTCGGTGATGCTTTCGACCGATTCCACCGCGATGGGCGTACGCCCCCCACGGAAATCCAGCAGATCACGCAGCGCAACCGGCGGCTGGCGACGCACCGCATCGGCATAACGCTGATAGATGGTGAAGCTGTCGGTTGCCACCGCCGTTTGCAGCATGTGGATCAACGTGCCGTCAAAGGCATGTACCTCGCCAGTGCGACGCAGCTTGTAGCGGCCACCAACCGGCAGGGATTCGATCTGGCGATCCCATGCCTTTTCATGGAAACTCAGCACATTGCGGGCAATGCCCAGCAGGCCGATGCCTGAGATGCGCGAGGGCATGCCGGGGAAGAATTCCGCCGTCAGCGCGCGTGACAGCCCGATCGCCTCGAAATTATAACCGCCGCGATAGGCAGAGACGACGGAAATGCCCATCTTGGACATGATTTTCAGCAGGCCCTTATTGACGGCCTTGCGGTAACGCTCCACCGCGTCCCCAAAGGACAGGTCGCCAAACAGGCCGCGCCGGTGGCGGTCGGCGATGCTTTCCTGCGCCAGATAGGGATTGACGGTGGTTGCCCCCACCCCGATCGTCACCGCGATGGCATGGACATCCAGCGCCCCCGCCGAACGCACGTTAAGCGAGGTGAACGTCCGCAGCGACTGCCGCACAAGGTGCGTATGCACCGCCGCCGTCGCAAGGATCATGGGGATATAGGCGCGTTCGGCCGACTGGTGTTCGTCCGTCAGGAAGACATGGGTGCAGCCACGGCGGACATGGTCCTCGGCCTCCGTGCGGATGCGTGCGATGGCCTCACGCAGGCCGGATTCCCCATCGGCCGCGGGAAAGGTGCAGTCGATGACGCAGGCATTTTCGCCACAGAACTCCCGCAGCGCCTTGAACTCACCCGTGGTCAGGACCGGACTGGGAAGCTGGAGCAGGTCGCACTGCGTCTCGCTTTCCTCAAGAATGTTGCCAAGGTTGCCCAGACGCGTCGCAAGGCTCATCACCCGTGTTTCACGCAGGCTGTCGATGGGCGGGTTCGTGACCTGGCTGAAGGCCTGGCGGAAATAATGCGCCAACCCGCGATAGCGCGTGGACAGCACCGCAAGTGGCGTGTCATCGCCCATCGAGCCGATGGCCTCGCCCGCGTTTTCAACCATCGGCTGGAGGATCACCTCCAGCTCTTCAAGTGTGGTGCCGACCGCAAGCTGGCGACGGCGCAGGTTTTCGCCCTGATAGAGGCTGATTTCCCCGCTATTGGTGCGCACAAGGCACGAAATGTCGCGCGTGCGCTTTACCCACCCGGCAAAATCCTGCCGTGCGGACAGCAGGTCGAGCAGTTGGTCGTTATTGTAAAGCTTCGCTTCCTTAAGGTCGAGGGCCAGCGACTGCCCCGGCCCAAGGCGGCCACGGCTGACGATGTCGGCCTCGGGCACCTTGACCATCCCGGTTTCGGACCCCACGATCAGCAGACCACCTGACGTGACGGTATAGCGAAGGGGGCGCAGGCCACTGCGGTCAAGCCCGGCGAGCATCCACCGCCCGTCGGTCGCACACAGCGCCGCCGGCCCGTCCCACGGCTCCATCACCGCATTGCAGTAGGAATACATGTCCTTGTGCCGCTGTGGCATGGCGGAATTGCCGCCAACGCTGGCAGGCACCATCAGGCAGCGCGCCATCGGCGCATCGCGCCCGGCAAAGGTCAGCAGTTCAAAGACGTTATCAAGGCACGCCGTATCCGACCCCTGCGCCTGCACCACGGGCTTGAGATCGTCCATATACGGGTCAAGCACAGGATCGGCCAACCGCGTCTCGTGGCTTTTCATCCAGTTGACGTTGCCGGAAATCGTATTGATCTCCCCATTATGGGCCAGGCGGCGGAACGGCTGCGCCAGCTTCCATGTCGGGAAGGTATTGGTGGAATAACGCTGGTGATAGATCGCAAAGCGGCTGACGAAACGCGGGTCGAGCAGGTCGGGATAGAACTCCGTCAGGTGCTCGGCAAGGAACATGCCCTTGTAGATCAGCGACCGGCACGACAGGGAACACACATACAGGTCCACCTGATTGGCGATTGCGCTTTTTTCGATCCGGCGACGGATGACATACAGGTCACGCTCGAACGCATCCTCCTGCGTGCCGGGCGTATTGCGGATCAGGATCTGTTCGATTTCGGGGCGGGTGGCGTTCGCCTTGTCCCCGATGCAATCGGTATTGATCGGCACCTGACGCCAGCCATAGATCGCATATCCGAAGGCAAGGATCTCGCTCTCGATGATCTGGCGGCAGCGTTCCTGGGCCGCGATGTCCGTCTTGGGCAGGAAGATCATGCCCACCGCGATCTGGCTGTCCACGCTGGCGTCGCCGCCGATATGGATGGCATCGGCAAAGAAATCCTGCGGAATTTCCACATGGATACCCGCCCCGTCACCGGTCTTGCCATCGGCATCGACCGCGCCACGGTGCCATACCGCCTTAAGCGCCGCGATCCCGGCCTCCACCACGTCGCGCCGCGGTTTGCCATCAAGGGCGGCAACCATGCCGACACCACAGGCATCATGTTCCTGCGCCGGGTCATACAGGCCGGAAATCGCCTCGGCATTGTCGCGCCATTCGCGCACGAAATCCTCGGTCTGGGCCGTGTTCTGTGCTGTGTGCTGGTCCATTGTCATCACTCCGCCGCTTCGGCGCGCACGGCCGCTGCGGTCTCAAGCCAGCGGTGCATCTGCGCCGCCGCGTCGCGTCCATCGCGGATGGCCCACACCACAAGGCTGGCCCCGCGCACGATATCACCGGCGGCGAACACGCCGGGCAGGCTGGTCATAAAGCTGTGGCGGTC
The DNA here is from genome assembly GCF_014843995.1 of Novacetimonas hansenii. Lineage (NCBI taxonomy): Bacteria > Pseudomonadati > Pseudomonadota > Alphaproteobacteria > Acetobacterales > Acetobacteraceae > Novacetimonas > Novacetimonas hansenii. Next base: position 2,848,635 of record NZ_CP062147.1, read on the forward strand.
CACCATAAGTGTGCCCCAGCGCGAAACCTCAAGGTCGGGCTGCCCCCACAGGGTCGGCAGCGGTTCGGGGTCAAAGCCAAGCGCCTTGACCACAAGATCGGCCTCCAGCGTAAAGGCGCTGCCTTCCACCGGTTCCACCGACTGTCGGCCGCTGGCATCGGGCAGGCCAAGCTTCATGCGCACGGCGCGCACGCCGGTCACATGCGCATCGCCAAGGAAGGCCTCCGGCCCTGCGAGCCAGACGAACTCCACCCCTTCTTCCTCCGCGTTCTTCACCTCCCGCACGGAGCCGGGCATATTGGCGCGATCGCGGCGATACAGGCATTTGACCGAACGCGCGCCCTGGCGGATGGCGGTGCGCACGCAATCCATCGCCGTGTCGCCACCCCCGATCACAACCACCGATTTGCCCGCGGCGTTCAGCGCACCACTGTCATAATCCGCCACGCTGTCACCAAGGGAGACACGGTTCGACGCCGTGAGGTAATCAAGCGCGCGCACGATCCCACCAAGCCCCGCGCCGGGGCCACCGATATCACGTGACTTGTACACGCCCGTGGCGATCAGCACCGCGTCATGGCGGTCACGCAGGGTGGAAAATGCGATCGTGCCATCCCCGTCCACATCGCCAATGCCCACGCCAAGGTGGAAGGTGACGCCAGAATCCTCAAGCAGGCGATGGCGGCGCAGGACAATGTCCTTCTCCAGCTTGAAACCGGGGATGCCATACATCATCAGCCCGCCGATACGGTCGTAACGGTCATAGACATGGACCTGAAAGCCGAGTTCACGCAGCTGCACGGCCGCGGCAAGGCCACCCGGACCGGCCCCGACAATGCCCACCGTCTGCGTGCGTTCGGTCACGGGACGCACGGGCTGGACCCATCCCTGTTCGAACGCGGTATCGGTGATAAAGCGTTCCACCGCGCCGATGGTAACACTTTCGAATCCCGGCTCGATCACGCAGTTACCTTCGCACAGGCGGTCCTGCGGGCAGATGCGGCCACAGATCTCGGGGAAGTTGTTGGTGGCGGAGGAGACTTCATAGGCTTCCTCCAGCCGTCCGGCCGCCGTCATCATCAGCCAGTCGGGAATATTATTGCCCAGGGGACAGTGTACGGAACAAAACGGCACCCCGCACTGTGAACAGCGTGACGCCTGTGTTTCGGCCTGCTGGCGCGGCAGTTCGTCATAGATTTCATTGAAATCCTTACGCCGTGAGTCCGCAGGCCGCTTTTCAGGCTGCTCCTGCGCCACGGAGACGAATTTCAGCATGCGCTCTGCCATTGGCCTGCCCCTTGGGTCTGAAAACATGCGGGCGCACCCCTGCGCGCCCGGGTTGAGCCACACCTACGCAAGCCACGGCGCAAATAAAAGACAGCATTACTGACCTTTTTGCGAAAAATCGGCAAAATCTCGCCGCATGGGCCGCAAAAGCCACCCCAGGGTCAGGCCGAACGAAAACGGGCAAGATATTGTGGTGCGGCAATTTCGAGCGAAAGCGGCGAAATCCCCAGATGCGCAAGGCCACGCATCCCCGGCGCCACCACATTATCGACATAGAGCATGGACAACTGATCGCGTGTCAGCATCCTGCCCGGCAGGTGTTCAAGGCATGAGGCCTGTATCCGCGCCAGCCAGGGCGGCACGGCGAAGACACGACGGGGATGTCCTGCCGCGCGCATGATCCAGCGCACCATGTCCTGCATGCGCCACACACGCGGACCACCAAGTTCGAAAATACTCCCTGCAAAAATATCTTCTGCGGAACTTCCCTCCACCACGCCCGCACCCCGGCCAAGGCCACGCGCGATGCGGCGGATCGCCTCTGCCACGTCTGCCACATGGACGGGCTGGAATCGCGTCATCCCGCCATAGACCGGCATGACCGGCAGGTAGCGCGCCATGGCGGCGAACATGTTGGTAAAATGATCCTCCGCCCCGAAAATGATGGACGGGCGTACGATCACCGCCTCCGCCATGTGGCGCTGTACCTCGACCTCGCCCCGCCCCTTGCTGCGGCTATAGTCAGAGACGCCATCGGGGTCCGCGCCGATGGCCGACATATGCACTAGCGCCCCCACACCGGCCGATGCACACAGCCGCGCCACACGGGCGGCCGCATCAACATGCACTGCCGTGAAACCGGCATGCCGCCCAGGCGCCAGTATCCCGACAAGATTGACGACAAGGTCGCTGCCTTCGATTGCAGCAACGCTGGAACGTTCCTCAAGCACGGAAGCATAGAGCGGGACGACCTGCCCCACATCGCCAAACAGGCGCATCCCCGCCGCCCGGTCCGGACGGCGGGAGGCGACGCGCACGACATAGCCATCCCGCGCCAGCCGCGCGACCACATACCGCCCCACGAAGCCTGTCCCGCCAAATACCGTTGCGACCTTGCGAATATCCATCCGACACCCCTTCCTGACCTGAACGCCCATCCCCCCGATGCAGCGATGGTGGAACCACCATCATGGGCCAGCGTCGCCACGCATGCACGTCATTCCCACATGTCCATGCCCACATGGGAAAAAGGGCGGTTTTCCGCGCCCTGTTTCAAAAAACACCATCAAATTCAAAAAAATACGCAAACCCCTGTTGACCACCGCGACAACCCGGACTAGAAACCGCCTCACACCACCCCGGCAACGGGGAGCCTCTGAGCCCAGATGGCGGAATTGGTAGACGCGCAGGTTTCAGGTACCTGTGGCCGCAAGGTCGTGGAAGTTCGAGTCTTCTTCTGGGCACCAGGATTTTTCCAAAGAAAAATCAGGACAAATCCTACCGGGACATACCCGGTAGGGATTTCCCCCCCGATGCAATCGGATGGCCATAGGCCGTCCAAAGTTCCAAATAGTTGGACGTTCGCATCAATCCCCCCTGTTCCCGATACAAATTTCGTGTAAACCGCGACAATGTTAACCCTGTCGGCATCATGCCGGCTGGAGGCCAACGGTGGCGCGGCGTGCCCTGGGTCCGGGCCTTGCTGTCCCGCACCGCCGGAAATACCGCCTGCCGCTCCACGCTGCATGCCACGGACAGACACCGTTACGGAGCACGACCCCCGATGCCACAGACCACCGTTCCCGACACCATCCATTTCCATCGTGGCGACCTGCCCCATGATGTGGTTTTTTCGGGTGCGGTTGCCGTCGATACGGAAACGATGGGCCTCAATCCCCACCGCGACCGGCTGTGCCTTGTACAACTGTCGGATGGTGACGGGCATGCCCACCTGGTACAGGTTCCGGCGGGGGCCACGGCAGCGGATTTCCCGAACCTGGTCGCGGTGCTGACGGACCCGTCCGTGACGAAGCTGATGCATTTCGCGCGGTTTGACGTTGCCATCTTGCAATATACTTTCGGCATCACGGTCGCGCCGTGCATCTGTACCAAGATCGCGTCAAAGCTTGTGCGGACCTATACCGAACGTCATGGGCTGGCCCACCTGTGCCGCGAACTGCTTGGGGTGGAACTCAGCAAGCAGCAGCAGAGTTCCGATTGGGGCGCACCGGACCTGACCCCTGAACAGATGACCTATGCCGCATCGGACGTGCTGTACCTCCATGCGCTGTGGGCACGGCTGGAGGCGCTGCTGGTGCGTGAGGGGCGGCGCGAACTGGCACAGGCGTGCTATGACTTCATGCCCACGCGCGCACGGCTCGACATCCTTGGTTACGAGGACCCGGACCTGTTCGCCCACCGGGCGGCCTGAAACCCGCACCATTCCCCCACCAGCCCCGATGCGCGCGGGGCGCCATTGACGGCAATACAGAAAACAACAGGCATGACCGACAGCCTCCAGCCCCATCCGAACCATGGTCCCGTCAGCACGGACCAGACCGATATGATCGAATCGGCATGCAAGGTCCTGCAGACCGAGTGCGACGGTCTGGCGCGCATGATGGATGCGCTGCGCCAGGCGCTTGGCCCGGCGCATGAGGGCATGGGGGCATCCGACCTCGGGCTGGCGTTCATCCGCACGGTAAAGGCCCTGTCGATGCCCGCGCGGCGGGTCGTGGTGACGGGCATTGGCAAATCGGGGCATATCGGGCGCAAGATCCAGTCCACCCTGGCCTCCACCGGGACACCGTCGATTTTCGTCCACCCTGCCGAGGCCTCGCACGGGGACCTGGGCATGCTCCAGCCGGGGGATGCGATCCTTGCACTGTCCAATTCGGGGGAGACATCGGAACTGGCGGATATCGTCTCGCACGCGCGGCGGTTCGGGCTGCTGCTGATCGCGATGACCGCGCGTGCCGATTCGACCCTGGCGCGGGCGGCGGACATCGCACTGGTCCTGCCCCAGACGCCCGAGGCCTGCCCCATGGGTCTGGCGCCCACCACCAGTTCGACCATGCAGCTCGCGCTGGGCGATGCACTGGCGATCGTACTGCTGACACAGCGCGGCTTTGGCGCGGATGATTTCGGGATCTTCCATCCCGGCGGCCGCCTGGGGGCGCAGTTGCGTGACGTGCGCGCGCTGATGCATGTCGGGCCGAGCATGCCGCTCGGCTCCGCCGATCTGCCGCTGCGTCAGGTCATCATGGAAATGACGCACAAGGCCTTTGGCTGCATGGGTGTGGTCCGCGATGACGGCACGCTGGTGGGGCTGATTACCGATGGCGACCTGCGCCGCGCGCTGGAACAGGACATTGACGGCACCCGCGCCGCAGACATCATGAACACGAACCCACAGACGATCCGCCCCGATGTACTGGCGGTGGATGCGCTGCGGATCATGAACGACCGCCCACGGCCGATCACCAGCCTGTTCGTGCTGGACGCTGAACGCCACCCGATCGGCATCCTGCATATCCATGACCTGCTGCGTGCCGGGGTGGCATGAACGACAGGCCGCCCGAAGATCCCCCCCACGATCCAGCCCACGATCTGTCGGCACGGCCGTCCGATGACACGGCTGCGCGCGACGGGGACACGTCCGGGGGCGGCATACAGCGCGAGGATTACGCCCGTTCGGCGGAAGATATCGCCCGGCAGCGCAGCATTTTCGATACCCGCTCCATCCGGCAGCGGCTTTTGCCCAACGCAAACGACCTTGCACGGCGGCGTGCGATCATGCGTTCGGCCAAATGGGCGCTGCCGCTGACCGCACTGGTGCTGCTGGGGTCGATCGCGGCGTGGCCCGCCGTGGAACGCGCGGTCATCATGCATCGTGGCACGATGGCGCAGATGTCGCATGTACGCGTCAAGAGTGGCAGCATGCTCAATGCCACCTATCGCGGGGTGGACGACCATGGCCATCCCTTCATGGTGACGGCAAGCGAGGCGCGCCAGATCTCCCCCGAACGCATCGACCTGACCACCCCGCAGGCCGATACCCTGCTGGGACCGAATAACTGGGTCTATGTCACGGCGCGCAATGGCGTCTATATCCAGCATAGCCAGCTTCTGGACCTGACACAGGACGTAATGCTTTATCGTAGCGATGGAACCACCATGTACAGCCCTACTGCGGATATTGACATGAAACACGGCGTCATCGTGTCCGATAGCTGGATCCATTCCGAAGGCCCGTTCGGCGTCCTTGACACGCAAGGGGCGATGCTGCTGATCCGCGATGGCATCATGCAGTTCCGTGGCCCGGGGCGCCTGCTTCTTAACACCACGCATGGCGGCCCGGCAGACGGCCCCGGCACACAGGATTCCACCGGAACCCCCATCACCCCCCCAATCAAAACCACCGTCAAAACCCCCGTCATGTCACCGGCCGGAGGAAAACACTGATGCGCGGGCATGCCCTCGCCTCCGTGCTGCTTGCTGGTGCGACATTCGCCACGGCCTGCACCACCCCGGCCCTTGCACAGGGGCTGGATATGTCGCAGGGCGGACAGGTCAGCATCACGGCGGCGGGCGGGTTCGACTGGGACCAGAATACCCAGACCGTCACGGCCTATGACCGGGCACAGGCCGTGCGCGGCAATGTCACGGTGCGCGCGGATCGCCTGATCGCCTATTATCGCAAGAAAATGCCCGGCGCGCACACGGCACAGGCCCCCACGCCCGCCCCCATATCGGCGACTGCGCCCGGACATGTATCAGGGAATGCGTCCGGGAATGCCAATGCCTCTGGAAATGCATCCGGGGTTACGCCACCCGGGGCCAGCCCCGCCGCCATATCCGCGGCATCCCCGCAATCATCGCCCCCGATCACGCAGCAGGCCGACCCGTCATCTTCTGCGGTGCAGGACCCCGCCACCGATGCCCCGCCCCCCGATGCCTCAATCCGGGCGACGCACCCGGCAGACAGGGCGCATCCGACATCACCGGGCAAGGCCCCTGCCCCGGCGCAGCCCCGGCAGGCGACGGCGGTTTCCGCTGCCCCCCCCGTGAACAGCCCATCAGCCGTTCCCGCACCTGCCACGCAGCCGGGCGGCGCACCTGTCACCACGCCCCCGGCAGTGACACCCGCGACATCAGGAACACCAAAGGCGGCGGGGGGCGACCCTGATGTCGATACCAGCCTTGTGACCCATTCCGATACGCTGCCAGAGGATCTGCCGCCCCCTGACCGGCCTGCATCCCATGCCATGGGTCATGACAATGGCCCTGCCCCCGGCGACTCCTCCCCCGGCAATGGCGGAAGCGAGGTCTATCGCCTTGAAGCGGTGGGACATGTCCATATCTTTACCAACACCGACCAGGCATGGGGCGACAGGGCGGTGTATGACATGGACCAGGCCGTACTGGTCATGACCGGCAAGAACATGAAGATGACCACCCCGCAGGATATCCTGACGGCGCGTGACACGGTGGAATACCATTCACGCGACCATATGTCCGTCAGCCGGGGCGACGCCACATTGACCACCAATGACGGCAGGCAGATGCGCGCCGATATTCTGGTGGGCTATGACCGGCCAAAAACGGCCCGCCCACCGCACACGCAGGCCGGACATGACGCAGGCGGCGCGGGCGCAATCGACCGTGTTGATGCCTTTGGCCATATCCTGATCCGCACACAAAGCGAGGCCGTCACCGGCGATCGGGGCGTTTATGTCCCCGACAGCGCAATCGCGCGGATCGTGGGCAATGTCCACATCTCTCGCGGGTTGAACCAGATCAGCGGCGCCGCCGCGATCGTGAACATGCGCACGGGTATCGCCACCCTGACGGACACGCCGGGATCGCGCGTAAGCGGGCTTGTCGTGCCCAACCAGGCCGGAACCGGCAACAAGGGAACCACGAAATGAATATGTCCGACGCTGCCCTGTCCGCATCCGCCACCCCCGTCCCGGCCCCCGGCGCATCCGGCGCACCCGACACGATACCGGGCGGGGGCCTGATCGCCAGTGGCATCGGCAAGAGCTATCGCAAGCGTTCGGTCGTGCGTGACGTCTCGCTTCAGGTGCAGCGGGGCGAGGCGGTGGGCCTGCTCGGCCCCAATGGCGCGGGCAAGACCACCAGCTTTTACATGATTGTGGGGCTGGTGCGTCCCGATATCGGCACCATCACACTTGATGGCGCGGATATCACGCAGCTTCCGATGTATCGCCGCGCACGCATGGGGATTGGCTACCTGCCGCAGGAATCGAGCATTTTTCGCGGCCTGAATGTGGAACAGAACATCATGGCCGCGCTGGAAATCGTCGAACCCGACGCGGACCGGCGGCAGACGATGCTGGACGGGCTGCTTGGTGAATTCGGGATCACACGACTGCGCCACTCTCCCTCGCTTGCGCTGTCGGGCGGGGAACGCCGACGTCTGGAGATCGCGCGCGCACTCGCCAGCCAGCCGCATTACATCCTCCTTGACGAACCGCTTGCGGGGATCGACCCCATCGCAGTGGGCGAGATCCGCGACCTTGTCGCCCATCTCAAGGATCGGGGCATCGGCGTGCTGATTACCGACCATAACGTGCGCGAGACGCTCGAAGTGATCGACCGTGCCTATATCATGCATAGCGGACAGGTCCTGACCGAGGGCAGGCCAGAGGAAATCGTCGCCAACGAGGACGTCCGCCGTGTTTATCTTGGGGAAAAATTTACCCTCTGATTCCAGCCATCTGAGCACAGGACACAGGTTGCATCGAAAAACATGCCGCCTTGCATGCAAAGAAGGAATGGACAGCGCCACCCCAAATATGTCCAATGGAGTTTCCGGCCTTCACCACAGCGAGGGTCGGAACTGGTGCAACAGAGTGAACCTGACGCCAGGGCAGGCCGTGCATACGGAGCGGGGATTTCCAGACCTGATACGATAATGGCCCATCGCCTGTTTCCGTCTCTGCACGTGGCTTCCTTGGCAATAACAAGGAGTGGTCCCTTATGCACATCAGCGTTGCTGGCAAGCAGATCGACCTGTCTGACGCCCTGAAATACCGCGTAACCGATCATCTGGACCGCATTTCGGAAAAATACTTTGGACAGGCGATGGAAGCCCGCGTCACCTTCAGCCGTGCGCGTTCATTCTTTACCTGCGACATCAACCTCCATGCATCGCGTGGACTGACACTGCGTGGCGAGGGCGAGGCCGCGGACGCCCATGGCGCGTTTGATGACGCCGCCGAACATATCGCCAAGCGCCTGCGCCGCTATCACCGCAAGGCAACCAACCACGGGCACCTGCGGTCGCGCACCGTCCCGACGGAAATGGGGCGCAGCTATGTCCTGCGTCCGGGGGGGGACATCCCCGCGCGTGAGGATGGGCGTCAGGCAGCATCCACCGATGGCGTGGACGAGGATACGGACCCTGCGTTGGGTGGGGCAGGTCCGTATGCCACCATCATCGCCGAGCGCCCGACCGACATCGCAACGCTGAGTGTCAGTGAAGCGGTCATGCGACTCGACCTTGCGGATGTGAAACTGATGATGTTCCGCAATAGCAGCAGCGACGAGATCAATATCATTTACCGCCGCGACGACGGCAATATCGGCTGGCTTGACCCTTCGGGCCGCGCATAGCCATGAAAAAGGCCGCCCCATCGAAAAACGGGGCGGCCATCAGGCGATGCGGGCGACAGGTTCAGTGAACCAGTGCGGGCACCATTTCATGTTCCAGCACGGCGGTAATCGCCATGTCGCGATCCGGCGTCAGGGCCATGGGCGTACCGTCCGCGGCATGGATGGCGAACGCTTCCTCCCCATCCACGACGACTTCCTTTATGTACGCCACATATTCCATTCCCAGCGCACGCATCTGGCTATCGCTCAGCGTATGCACATCCATCGGCAGGCTGTTGCCCGTTTCGCATGGCACGATCCGACCGTTACGGAGTGTTGTCCTCAATTGCATGCCCTCCAGCAGCCGCGAAAACGCCCCTGGGGACGCCATTCGCATTTACATGATAACATGGGTGGACGGCCTTCCCCCCTCATTCATCATCAATCACCCGCACGACATGCTGCTTGCGCATGCCGGGGACATCAACGACCGGCGCACCGCGATCACGGATTGACGGACCTTTCGCGATCTCGATCTTGCGCACCCGCACTTCGGGTTGGGGCCGGTGCAGTTCTATGTGCAACAGGCCATTATCCATCCATGCGCCGCCGATCTCGATCCCCTCGGCCATGACAAAGGCCTTCTGGAACTGCCGTGCGGCAATGCCACGGTGCAGGAACACGCGCCCCTGCCCGTCATCCCCCTGGCGTCCGCGGATCACCAGCTGGTTGTCTTCCTGGGTGATATGCAGATCATCCATCATGAACCCCGCCACCGCCAGCGTAATACGCAGGGTCGTGGGGCTGACCTGTTCTATGTTGTATGGCGGATACCCGTCCGACGCATTCTTGGATGCACGTTCCAGCATCTGTTCCAGATGATCAAAACCAAGAAACATGGGGGATCCGAACACTCTTCCCGACACTCAGGCCTCCTCAATTCCAGAGCGAGACGATAACAAGGGATGGACCCGTCACGGCATCCACCCTGTCCCACGATATGGGACATCCGCGCCGGCGTGCAAGGGAACTGTCCCCCGGGCGCCACAGCCGGGAACAAAAGCACGGGCATGAAAATGGGCATACATGGTAAAAACACGCCCCATGGCGCATGGAACCTCTGGCATCCGGGGCGCAGGATCGCTAAATCGCGAACATGATAGATCAAGATGTCATTGCAGCGGCCACGCCGATGCCGATCCTTGTCGCCCCGCAGGCGATCCTCCGTCAGAAAACGCGCCTTGTCCGTCCTGAGGACACCGCACAACTGCGCGAAGCCATACCGCGCATGTTCGCCGCGATGTACAAGGCCCCCGGCATCGGCCTTGCCGCGCCGCAGGTTGGCCTTGGCCTGCGCTTTGCCCTTGTGGATGTTGCCGACAAGGACGAGGCACGCAACCCGATGGTGCTGATTAATCCCGACATCATCGCCGAAACCGAAACCATGTCCGTGCGTGAAGAGGGGTGCCTGTCGCTTCCCAACCAGTATGCCGAGGTGGCCCGCCCCGAAAGCGTGCGCGTGCGGTATCAGGATCTGGAGGGCAAACGCCACGAGATCGAGGTGGACGGCCTGCTTGCCACCTGCATCCAGCACGAGATCGACCATCTGGAGGGGATCCTGTTCGTCGATCACCTCTCCGCGCTCAAACGCAACATGATCATGCGCCGCCTGGCCAAGGAACAGCGGCTCAGGCACTGATTGCCCCTGCGACTTGCCCCTGCGACGGCCACACGCCCGGTGACGTGGCGCGTGGCGCGCCCGCCGTGCGACCTTCCCGCGCCCATGGGCCTGCCCCCGCGGCATCACCCGGCGCGCTTTCCCCCGATGGAACGACATCATGCGCCTTGCCTTCATGGGAACCCCCGACTTTGCCGTACCGGCCCTGCAGGCCCTGCACGCCGCCGGACATGAAATTGTCGTGGTCTATACACAGCCCCCCCGCCCCGCCGGCCGGGGCAAGAAGGAACGCCCGTCGCCCGTGCATGTCGCGGCGCAGGAATTGGGGATCGCAGTGCGCACGCCCCTGTCGCTGCGTCGCGATACGGCGGAACACGATCATTTCACCGCACTGCGACTCGATGCGGCAGTGGTCGCGGCCTATGGGCTGATCCTGCCGGTCGCCATGCTTGATGCGCCCGTGCATGGATGCCTCAACATCCATGCCAGCCTGCTGCCACGCTGGCGCGGGGCGGCCCCGATACAGGCGGCGATCCTGGCGGGAGACCGTGAAAGTGGCGTGACCATCATGCAGATGGATGCGGGGCTGGATACCGGTGCGATGCTGTGCGAAGGCCGCGTCGCCCTTACCCCGCGCACCACGGCAACCAGCCTGCATGACGACCTTGCCGCCATGGGCGCACGCCTTGTGGTCGAGACCCTGCGTACTATCCCGCCCCCCCGTCCGCAGCCGGAAGATGGCGTGACCTATGCCGCGCGCCTGACGCGCGAGGACGGGCGCCTGCGGTGGGACAGACCTGCTGATATGCTGGACCGGCAGGTGCGCGCCATGACGCCATGGCCCGGTACCTTCACCCTGCTGGCGGGGGAGACGATCAAGGTCGGGGCCGTTGCGATGGACCCCACCCCCACCACAGCGGCGCCGGGCACGATCGTGGACGACCGCCTGCTGGTTGCCTGCGGGAATGGCACGACCCTGCGGATCACACGCCTGCAACGCCCCGGACGCGGCATGATGGAGGCCGATGCCTTCCTGCGTGGACAGGCTGTGCCTGCAGGCACCCGTTTCGACCCGCCCCAGCCATGAACGATGAAACCACACCCCCCGCATGGGGGGCACTGCCACCCGGATTTGTCCCCCCCCGTGCCAAAGCACCGAAAAACATACGTCGCTGGGCGGTCAGGATCGAATATGACGGGCGTGACTTTGTTGGCTGGCAACGCCAGGCGTCGGGCCTGACCTCGGTCCAGGGCGTGCTGGAGGCAGCCGCCACGCGCCTGACCGGTGGCCGTCCCGTCATCAGCATCACCGCCGGACGCACCGATTCCGGCGTACATGCCACCGGGCAGGTCGCGCATCTGGATTTCCCCGATGACATTCCATTAAGCAGCACCGCAGTGCGCGACGCACTGAATTACCACATGAAGCCGCACCGTGTGGCCATCCTGATCGCGCGTCCCGTCCTGCCGAACTGGAGCGCCCGTTTCTCCGCCATCCTGCGATCCTACCGCTATCGCATCATCAACCGCAGCGCCCGCCCCACACTGGACGAAGGACGTGTGTGGCACGTACGCCAGCCGCTGGATGTGGACCTGATGCGCCAGGCCGCGCAATTCCTGATTGGACGGCATGATTTCACCACGTTCCGTGCCTCTGCCTGTCAGGCGAAAAGCCCGGTCCGCACACTCGACAGGCTGGATATCCATCGGGAGGGGGAGGAGATCATCATTGTGACAGAAGCCCGCGCCTTCCTGCATCATCAGGTGCGCAACATGACCGGAACCCTCAAGATGGTGGGCGAAGGAAGCTGGTCGGTCGAACGGGTGGGACAGGCGCTAGCGGCGTGTGATCGCCGCGCCGGTGGCCCAACGGCCCCGGCGGAAGGGCTGTACCTGACCGGCGTGGCCTACCCCGAGGACCCGTTCGCGAAATAACGCCGCACACCCGATGACAAGGCCCCAGAGGGCGACAGCGTGTCGTCAGTTAAGCCCTGAGAGACCGTTTAAAAACAAATCATTGATAAAAAAGAAAAGTTTTTGGGTGCCGCCTTTTTGAAAAAAGGCGGCGTCTTTCGAAGCTTTTTGGAAAAAGCTTCACCAAAAACCTTTATCATTCCAGTAGGTTATCGCGCCTGACTTTTTAAACAGTCTCTGAGCCAGGAGCTGTAATTTCGGTCACTCTGTACTGACTGTTTTTCCGGCTTTGGAGGAGAACAATCGATGCGGCGCTGTGGCTTACGTGACGACCAGTAGGAGCAGATAACTGACGCCACGCTGTAAGCCTCCAGAATGCATGAAAGTTTTGGGCGACGCATTTCCCCAAAGGGCGTCGCCTTATACCTTAATCAGTGTTTGGCGGTGGAGGTGGCACCGGGAAGCGCCATGAAATCATGCCAGGGCACGTAATGCGGGGGCAGCAATGCCGTGATTTCCGCCATCACCGCCAGGCTGAGCAGGACAGCGCCGAGCAGCAGCATCGCACGTCCCCCCCCCAGTCCCAGCCCGATGCGTGCGATGAACCAGGTCATCCACAGGCTGTAGGCAAACCCGACACCATTGATAATCAGGCCCCCATAAAACGTCTCCAGCAATGCCGGGGAACCAAGCGCAATCAGCAACGCCACCGCAAGCATGACAAACGGTGACAACCAGTCGGTCCACCATGCCGCCGCAATATAGCGGTACCACAGCCCGCCGCGTTGCCAACGTTGCGCCAGCGCATGGGTCAGCACCGCAGGCAACAGGATCATGCACAATGAAAACAGCCAGCGCGTGACACTCGTGGCGTCGGGGGCATGCAGCATCGTCAACAGCCCCCCCACCAGCCACAATGCAATACGTGGTGCAAGCGCCGTCAGGACCGCATCACGCGTATTGCCAAAATATGCGAGCCCTGCGACCCGCCCGCGTCCCAGCAGCAGCATCCCACGCAGGATATTGCCAAACCCGGTCGGCCCGGACCTGGGGGTCATGCCGTCATCCGCCATCAGGCCATCAGCCTTTCCACAAACCTGTCATAAATCCGTGCCAGTTGCGTCAGGTCCGCGACCGGCACATGTTCGTCCACCTTGTGCATGCTGGCCCCCACCAGGCCGAATTCCGCAACCGGGCAATATTGGCTGATGAACCGGGCATCGGACGTGCCGCCCCCGGTATCCAGGCGGGGCATCTGACCTGTCACTGCCGTCACCGCATCACGCAGGGCATCCACCCCGGCTGTCGGCTGCGTCAGGAACGATTCGCCACTGATGCGTATCTGCACATCCGCCCCCGGCGCATGGCGCGCGCACACGGTACGTATCCATCCCGACAGGTCCGCCCCCGTATGAAGGTCGTTGAAACGGATATTGAACCGCGCACACGCCGTCGCGGGAATGACGTTCGTTGCGGTATTGCCCACATCGACACTGGTGACCTGCAGGCTGGAGGGCTCGAACCATTCGCTGCCGGTATCCAGCGGCGCCACAGTCAGTTCATGCAGCAGCGCCAGCAGCCGGTGAACCGGATTGTCCGCACGGTGGGGATAGGCGACATGCCCCTGTACACCCGTAACCGTAATCGTGGCGTTCAGGCTGCCACGACGCCCGATCTTGATCACCTCGCCCATCTGCTGCGGGTTCGTCGGTTCCCCCACCAGACAGAAATCGGGGATCTGTCCGTTCGCCGCCATCCATTCCAGCACACGCACGGTGCCATTGGTGGCGGGGCCTTCCTCGTCCCCCGTAATCAGCAGGCTGACTGAACCGGGTATCGTGCCACCATGCCGTGCAAGGTAGCAGCGTATGGCGGCGACAAAGGCGGCGATCCCGCCCTTCATGTCACATGCCCCACGCCCATACAGAAGGCCGTCATGAATCTGCGCACCGAACGGGTCGCTGCGCCATGCCGCATCGCCCACCGGGACGACATCGGTATGCCCCGCGAAACAGACATGCGGATGCCCCGTGCCCAACCGGGCGAACAGGTTGGGGGTATATGCATCCCCTTCCCCGAACGGCAGCGACGTAACCGCAAAGCCCATATCCCGCAATACCGTGGCCAGGACATCGATCGCACACCCGTCATCAGGCGTAACCGACGGACAGCGGAGCAGTGCGCGTGCAAGCGTGACGACACCCCCGACATCCTCCTGCGCCCCATGACGATCCTGCGTCCCTTGGGTTGCCCTGCCGCTGGGTGCCCCGGTCATGCCCTCAGCCGCGCAGCAGGTCGTTGATGGATGTCTTCGAACGGGTGCGTTCATCCACCCGCTTGACGATCACGGCGCAATCAAGCGACGGCAGCGGCTTTCCATCGGCCGTAGTCGCCTGACGCGGCGGCAGTGTGCCGGGCACCACAACGGAATAGGCCGGGACACGGCCCATGAAGACCTCACCCGTCGTGCGGTCCACGATCTTGGTGGAGGCGCCAAGGAAGACACCCATCGACAGCACGCTGCCACGTTCGACCACCACGCCTTCGGCCACCTCGGAACGCGCACCGATGAAGCAGCCGTCCTCGATGATGACCGGTGCGGCCTGCAACGGTTCAAGCACGCCACCGATCCCCACGCCGCCGCTGATGTGGCAGTTCTTGCCAATCTGCGCGCAACTGCCGATCGTGACCCACGTATCGACCATCGTGCCGCTGTCTACATAGGCGCCTGCATTGACGAAGCTGGGCATCAGGACCACGCCCGGCGCGACAAAGGCCGAACGACGCACGATCGCACCCGGCACGGCGCGGAACCCGGCCTGCGTGAAGGCCCCCTCGTCCCAGCCCGCGAACTTCAGCGGCACCTTGTCGAAGGCAGGCGCACCGGCACAGCCATTGGGGGCAAGGCGATTGTCATTAAGGCGGAAAGACAGCAGGACCGCCTTCTTCAGCCATTCATTGACCACCCACCCCTCAGCACCCGGTGTCGCGACCCGCAGGCGACCGGCATCAAGTTCGGACAACGCGGCCTCGACGGGCGCGCGATCCGCCTCGCCGGAACGCGGGGACAGCGTATCGCGCCGTTCCCACAGGGCCTCGATCTGGCTCTGGAGGGTCGTATCAGTCATGAATTCCAAATCCTGTTCCGGACAACATCGCCATCGCGGTTTTATCTGGGGGCGACGGCATGAAATGAGGTGATCGCGGACCATGCGGGGGATGGACGCCCATGTCAACGCATCCCCGTCAACGCATCCCCCACACCATCAGGACGGCACGCCCGCCGCCTTATTCACCGCGTATCAGCGTCCCCAGTCCCGCTTCGGTAAACAGTTCGAGCAGGCAGGCATGCGGCACGCGACCATCAAGGATCACGGCAGCCTTTGCCCCGGCCTTCACAGCGGCAAGGCAGGTTTCGACCTTCGGGATCATTCCGCCTGAAATCATGCCGCTGGCGATACCGCGACGCGCATCTTCTGCCGTCAGTTCGGGGATGAGGTTGCCATTTTCATCAAGCACACCCGGCACATCCGTCAACATCAGCAGGCGGCTGGCATTGACCGCGCCCGCAATGGCGCCTGCGGCCGTGTCGGCGTTGATGTTATAGGTCTCCCCGTTCTCGCCACTGCCCACAGGGGCGATGACGGGTATCAGGCCAGAGCCGGACAGGGCATAGATGACACGCGAGTCAATGCGTGTGGGTTCCCCCACAAAGCCAAGATCGAGCAGGCGATCCGTCTCCACCCCGTTTTCACGCGCGCGACGTTCCAGGCGACGCGCGGAAATCAACCCGCCATCCATGCCCGAAATCCCGACCGCCAGCGCACCGGCACGGTTGATCAGGCCGGCGACCTGCTTGTTCACCTTGCCCGCCAGCACCATTTCGATCACGTCGATCATCGCGGCGTCGGTCACGCGCAGCCCGTCGATGAAGGTCGATTCAATCTGCAACCGCTTGAGCATTGCACTGATCTGCGGACCACCGCCATGGACAATGACCGGATTGATCCCCACCTGCTTGAGCAGGGCGACATCATGACCGAACGCGTCCGACAACGAGGTATCGACCATCGCGCTGCCGCCATATTTCACGACAAGCGTATCCCCGGCATAGCGTCGCAGGTACGGCAACGCCCGCGCCAGAACATCTGCCCGTTCGCGGGCATCCTGACTGCCCGGTCCTGTTAACGTCATCCGATCGTGCCTCAATCCATCAAACACTGTGTGGCCATGACCCTTATCACAGCCAAGCCCTTCATGCCCGCGCGGGGGGCGGGTATGCAAGCTGTGCAAGTTCCGCGCGCAGTTCCACGATACCCTCGCCATTCGCGCTGCTCGTCACAAGGACAAGCGGATAGGCTGCGGCATGGCTGGCTGCGATTTCGCGCGTCTCACGCAGCTTCGCCGCCAGTACGGGGGGCTTGGGAATGTCGCACTTGGTCAGCACGATCTGGAACGTGACCGCCGCACGATCCAGCAGCTTCATGATCTCGCGGTCACTTTCCTTGATCTCCACCCGCGAATCCAGCAGCAGCACAACACGCTTGAGGGTCGGGCGCCCGCGCAGGAACGAGAACATCATCCCCTGCCAGTCTTCCTTGACCGCCTTCGCCGCCTTGGCAAAACCATAACCGGGCATGTCCACCAGCGTCAGCCGCCCGGCAAGTTCGAAGAAATTGAGCTGCTTGGTCCGCCCCGGCTCTGACGAGGCACGGGCCAGTGTCCGCCGCCCCGTCAGGGCGTTGACCAGACTGGACTTTCCAACATTGGAACGCCCGGCAAACGCGATTTCCGGCAATAACGGGTCGGGCAGTTGCCCAAGCTTTTGCGCACCAAACACGAACTGGCATTCGCCTGCGAACAGCAGACGCCCGGCCTCGCGGGCGCGCTCGATTTCCTCTGGGGTGGGGGTCTTGGGGGTGAAATCAACCATTGCCGCCTGTATCGCCCCCGCTTTTGTCATTCCCACCGGATGCATTCGGCGAAGGATTACGCCGGGCAGCCTTCTGCTCGTCGCGGCGCTTCTTGCTGTTATGGTTTTTGTTCCCGCGCCGGCCCTTGGCCCTGCCAGCCGTGTCTTCCCCCTGGCCCGGCACGTCGGCGTCATCGTGCGGCGTGTCCTGCCCCGGTCCCTTTGTGGGCGCATCGGCACCTGCATCGGACGTATTCGGGACCTCCCGGATCACGGTGCCCTCAATCTGCTGGCCCTTGCCACCGGACTGGCTCTTGGCGGTCGCGGTCTTCGCATTGCCGGCTTTGGCCGGGCTGGCCTTGCCCGCGCTGTCCACCGCCTTGGCCTGACGCTCAAGGATCGACTGCAGAAGCTTTGCGAACAGCGAAGGCTTCTCCTTCTCCGGCCGGATCACCACAGGGGCCTTGGCCTCTGCATTCACACGACGCTGGATCACGGCCTGCTGCGCCATCGTCAGCAGGTTGTTCCAGCAGTAATAGATCACAAGTCCCGACGGCTGCCGCGCCATGAAGAAGGTGAACAGGATCGGCATCAGTTGGAACATCTTCTGCTGCGCCGGATCAGCCGCGGGTGCGGGATTGATCTTCTGTTGCGCGAACATGGTCAGGCCAAAGGCAATCGGCCACAGCCCAAGCTGGAAGAAGGTGGATATATGCGTCGGATCCCATGGGATCAGCCCGAACAGGGTGAAGATATTGGTCGGGTCCGCCGCCGAAAGGTCATGGATCCAGCCAAAGAACGGGGCATGCCGCATCTCGATCGTGACAAACAGCACCTTGTACAGGCACCAGAACACCGGGATCTGCAACAGCATCGGCAGGCAGCCGCTGGCGGGATTGACCTTTTCTTCCTTATACAGCGCAATCATATGCTGATTAAGCGCCATCTGGTCGTCTTTATACCGCTCCCGCAGGGCTTTGATCTTGGGCTGGAGCTGGCGCATCTTGCCCATCGACCGGAACTGCTTGGTCGCCAGCGGGAAGAACAGTCCCTTGACCACCAGCGTGAAGGCCATCAGCGCAAGGCCGAAATTGCCCAGCAGCGTATTCAACCAGTCCAGCACAGTGAAGATCGGATGCGTCAGGAACGCGAACCAGCCAAAATCCACGGCCTTCCAGAAGGACGGAATATGCAGGCTGGCTTCATACTTCTCCAGTAGCGGCACTTCCTTGGCACCGGCAAAGACATGGGTTTCGGTCACACCATCGCCACCCGGCGCAATGACTTCGGGCGTCCGGGCGGTAAAGCCGACCTGATAGACACCTTCATGCCCGGCTTCCGGCACATAGCCATAGCTGCCGGTCACTAACGAATCCTGCTGCGGAATGACGGCGGTCAGCCAGTATTTGTCGGTAATCCCGCTCCAGCCGCCCGTACCCGGCTTGTTCCACGACGTATTGCCCGGCGGTATCGTGCCATTACGCACCGATTTATAGGAGCTTTCGTCCAGACGCCCGTCAATGACGGAAATCGGGCCTTCATGCACCAGGTATCCGCCGGTCT
This sequence comes from Novacetimonas hansenii, assembly GCF_014843995.1. NCBI lineage: Bacteria > Pseudomonadati > Pseudomonadota > Alphaproteobacteria > Acetobacterales > Acetobacteraceae > Novacetimonas > Novacetimonas hansenii. Next base: position 2,867,609 of record NZ_CP062147.1, read on the forward strand.
CCACCGGGGTATAGGCACGATCAACACGCGAATAGGGATATAGCGACACAGGCCCTGCCGCCTGATTGTGGACCTTCTGCGTGACGGAGAACATGTAGTTCTGGTCAATCGCGACCACGAGTTCGAACACCTGTCCCTGCCCATTGTCCCAGCGCAGGGTAACAGGCTGGTCCTGCGTCAGGCTGGCCTGATCCGCGCTCCATACCGTGGTGGCGTCGGGCACGCGCACCTGCCCACCTGCGATATTGAGCCAGCCGACCTCCACAAGGTTCGACTGCGGGTCCTGGCGGGGATCAAGGATACGCACCAGCGGGCTGCCGGGTTTGACGGTCTCGTGATAATCCTTGAGCACGAGGTCATCCAGGCGCGCGCCCCGCAGGTTGATCGACCCACCGACACGACCGGTATTGATCGCAAGGCGCGGATCATCTTTTGCATCCGTCGCGCCATTGCCCGCATCCGCCCCCGGCGCCGCGGCAGGTGTATCCTGCCCGGCACCAAGTGCAGGCTGCGTGGCCGCCTTATGATCCGGGTGCGGCACCAGATACTGGAAACCGAGCAGAACCATGGCAGACATCGCCACTGCAACCATTAAACGCTTGATATCCATCAGCGACCAGCCAGACTCTCGTTATTCAGGTTTATGGATGCAGCAGCAGGAGCGACCATCATGGTGCGTGGTGGGCACCGGGTCATATCCCCCCGCATTCCAGGGATTGCAGCGCATGATACGCCACAGCGACATGAGACCACCACGCCACGCACCATGGCGTGCAAGGGCATCACGGGCATAATGGCTGCATGATGGGGTAAAGCGGCAGTTCGCGCCGATCACGGGCCGGATCACCAGTTGGTAGGCACGGATCATCGCGCGCATTACCGTCACGACCGGCCCCCGTGAAACCGGGACGGGGGAAGGAATGTTCACGCGTCCCCCATGACCCCGGCTTTCTTCAATGCCTTGCGATAATCAGCCAGCAGCGAGGAAAATTTACGATTGATTGTGGCGCTACGGCCAATAACCACAAGATCCACGCCACAAAGCGGCAGTTCCCGCCCGACCTGGCGGACAACCTCGCGCAGGCGCCTGCGCACACGACTGCGGACCACCGAATTCCCGACCTTTTTCGTCACGGTGAACCCATGACGGGCCGAATCGGCATCATCGCGATGCAACGCCTGCAAAACCATGCCAGACACCGGGGCCTTGCGGCCTTTTGCCGCGACCTTCAGGAATTCAGCACGTTTCTTGAGACGGATCGACCGGTCGGCCACGTTCAGCAGCCCCTGTTAATGCAAAGTGTCATTCCGGGACAAAGTGTCCCGGAACGTAAAACCAGGGCAATTAAGCGGAAAGACGCTTACGGCCCTTGGTGCGACGGTTCGCAATCACCTTGCGGCCACCGACGGTTTCCATGCGGGAACGAAAGCCGTGACGGCGCTTGCGGACCAGCTTCGAGGGTTGATACGTGCGCTTCACGACAGCACTCCCAGATTGACTGTAACAGGTTACGGATGAATATCGGGGCGCAGGCAATTTTCCTGCACATCCCCAAGGCGGGCCTTATACTGCCCGTTATTCCCAGCGTCAATGCGCAACCCGCGTTACATGCCGCGCATGAGACACCCCGACCACCGCCCCAGAATTACGGAGCCCCCATGCCCCATACTCCCGCCCCTTCTCCCGACGTTACGGACGTGGCCGGCATATGCACGCACCTGCATGACATCAGGGGCATCCTGTCGCCTGCCCTGATCAAGGCTGACCTGCTGTCGGCCCATCCCGACGCACAGGTGCGCGCGGGCGCTGAGGTCATCATACAGGCGATAGAAGCCACGGTCGGCAGGCTCGACCTCATGCGGCGCACCTGCCTGCCCGCCCGGGAATGACCGATGGTACGGGCTGATGATAAAAAGGCCGAAGGGATGCACATCCCCCCGGGTGAAGGATCAAGGGCGCTGGATCAGCTCGATCTTATAGCCATCAGGGTCTTCGACAAAGGCGATGACGGTGGTGCCGAATTTCACCGGCCCCGCCTCACGCGTGACCTTGCCACCACCTGCGCGGACTTTTTCAACCATGGCGGCGACATCCGCCACACCCACGGCGAAATGGCCGAATCCGGTGCCGACGTCATATCCATCGTCCTGACCCCAGTTATAGGTCAGTTCGATTTCCGCCTGCCCTGCCGCATTGTCAGCATACCCGATGAAAACAAGCGTGTATTTCCCTTCGGGCACCTCACGCCGACGCAATTCACGCATCCCAAGCAACCCGTAGAAATCAAGGCTGGCCTCCAGATTACGGACGCGAACCATTGTATGCAGGTAACTGCCCATGATGTTTGCACTCCTTATTTTATCGACCGCTAACAAACCGCACCCAACAACATACTGAAATTATAAAAGTTCTTATCAGGATGTCATGTTCAGGGCGGTCTTTTACAAAACGGATTCCATCGTCCCCTCGGCCGTAATTCCGACAAGGAAAAGACCAGCCGCATCCGCCCGCGTCACACATTCAAGCGGGTCCGTCAGCAGTGTGGCCCCGGCCTCGAACGCGATGCCACGCAATCCCGCACCTGCCGCGCGGCGCACCGTTTCGGGGCCGATGGTGGGCAGGTCGGCACGCCGTTCCTGTCCTGGTTTGACCATCTTGATCAACACCCCGCCGGGACGACCATCCTGATGGTATCGTCCGACACGTTCAAGCATCTCGTCCGTACCCTCGATCGCCTCGACCGCAAGGACAAGCCCGTCCTGCACCACACAGCCCTGTCCAATATCCAGCGCGCCCATGGCCTGCACCACGCGCCGCCCACGCCCGATATCGGACATTGCGACGTGATCGGGGCGCACCATCCCCATCACGCCACGCCGCCCGATGGATGCATGCAGATATTCATGCGCGCCCCGGATAACGAATCCTTCCTCCCCCAGCACCCGGACAATCGCGCCAAGCAACCCGTCATCACCAGAAAACAGGGCACGACCGATCCGCGCCAGTATACGTGCGCCCACCGCATCAGGACGCAATGTCGCAAAGGAAGGACGCCGCACCGGCCCGATCAGGACCAGTTCACGACATCCATGCAGACGCAGGGTGGAAAGGATTTCGCCCGCCGCGGCAAGCCGGATGAACCGGTGCGGCCATGGGGCGATGACATCGGGGTCGGCAAACCCCTCGAACCCGATGATAAAGACGCTGCCGCCCGCCGCAACAACAGAACGCGCAACCTGCGCCGGCAGTGGGCCGCCCCCGGCAAGGATGCCGACACAGGCGGGGGAAGACGCAGAAGCAGACGTAACCTGATCCATCAGGGGATCAGGCGCCATCGGTCTCGATCATTTCGCCCGGACTTCTCTGCACGCGCACCAGTCCGCGATGGCTGGGGGCCGCAATGAAATCCAGAATTTCGGACACGCGGGCATCATCGCCATACTGTCCACGCACCTGTTCCAGACGCGTCTGGAACACAGCGCCACTGGCATGTGCGGCCTTGGGATACAGCGCGCGGAACGCCTGACGCATACGCCGGATATCATCGGGCGCGACACCATTGCGCCGCAGCCATATCCAGTGCAGCCCCACAAGCCGCGCCCGGTTGCCCAGCACGCTGCCATACGGAATGACGTCCGCCTCCACCCCGCACACACCACCGACAAGGGCGGCGTGCCCGATACGCACGAACTGATGCAGGGCGGCCGACCCCATGATGCGGGCATTGTCGCCAATGACGACATGCCCCCCCATCACCACGTTATTGACGATAATGACACCCCGTCCCAACGTGCAGTCATGCGCCACGTGGGAGTTCGCCATGATAAGGCACCCTCCCCCGATGGTGGTGACACCCACACCCGTGGCCGTCCCCCGGTGAATGGTGACATTTTCACGGATGATGGTGCCCGCCCCCACGACACAGCGTGTGGGTTCACCGCGATATTTCAGGTCCTGCGGTTCCATACCCACTGTGGTGAAGGGATAGCAGACGACATTCGCGCCGATATGCGTATGGCCGTCAATCACCACATGGGAAATCAGCCGGGCACCGTCATCAATCACCACATCGGGACCGACCGTGCACCATGGGCCAATTGACACGCCGCGACCAATTCGGGCGCCAGCGGCAACGATGGATGAGGGATGGATAACAGCAGCCCCCAGAGGTTCCACATCCGTTGTCGTGCCGGTAGATGCGCTGTGTGCCAGAACAGCCTCCATTTCGACGGCTTTCCGGCGCTCAGCCACCGGAAAAAAAAGCCATGATCCAGATACCGGTTCCCGGTTACGGTGCCTGCCGTTACGGGCCGATCGTTTTCCGTTCGCCGGGCCTGGCCTAGCCCATGATCATCGCGCTGAACGTCGCCTCGGCCACCGAGACACCGTCTACGCGCGCAATCCCCTTGAATTTCCAGACATTCGCGCGGCTGCGCTCTTTTTCAACGGAAATCCGCAACTGATCGCCAGGGCCAACGGGGCGACGGAATTTCGCGCCGTCTATGGTCATGAAATAGACCAGCTTCCCCTCGAACGCCTCACCCAGCGTCAGCACGACAAGCGTCGCCGCCGTCTGCGCCATCGCCTCGATGATGAGGACGCCCGGCATGACCGGCCGCGCAGGGAAATGCCCCTGGAAATGCGGTTCGTTCACGGACACGTTCTTGATGCCGACCGCCGACTGACCGCGGACGATATCAACCATCCTGTCAATCAGCAGGAAAGGATAACGATGGGGAATCGCCTCCATGATGCGCATGATGTCGATTGCCTCGACACTCTGCGGCGCCTGCTCTGTCGGTAATGCCTCTACTTCTTTATCCACGTCGTCCAACCATCTCTGCGGTACGGGAACGCCTGCGATCTGACTGGACAGGCCGCCCCATGCCGGTTGAATGTTTTTACAGCCTTCGGCACCGTCGCCTAGCCGGCCTTGTCGCTGCCCCCATCCTGCGTCGGTTTTTTCGCCAGACGACGCAGGAACGCCACGTTTCGGAAAAACTCCCTGAACGGCATCGCCGGGCTTCCGATGACATCGGCCCCGGCCTCGACATCGGACATGACGCCACATTGTGCGCCGATCCGTGCCTTCGTGCCAATCTTGATATGCCCGATCAGCCCGGCCTGCGCCGCGACCGTGACAAAATCGCCAAGTTCCGTCGAACCCGAAATACCGGCCTGGGACACAACGATACAGCACCGTCCCAGACGCGCATTATGGCCGATCTGCACCAGATTGTCGAGGCGCGACCCCGCCCCGATCAGGGTATCGCGAATCGACCCACGGTCGATGGTGGAGTTCGCACCGACCTCGACCCCGTCCTCAAGGATCACCCGACCAAGCTGGGGCACGGTCTCAAACCCGTCAGGACCGGTGGCAAAGCCGAAGCCTTCCTGACCGATGCGGACACCCGGCAGCAAGGTGACACGTTCCCCAAGCAGCGCATGCGACAGGCAAACATGGCTGCCGATGCGGCTGCGTGCACCGATTTCCACGCCATCGCCGACCATGACATGCGTGCCAAGCGTCACACCCGCGCCAATACGTGCGCGCGCACCGATGACTGAAAATGCCCCGATCGACGCTGATGGATCGACCTGCGCGCCCTCGCCGATGACCGCGGTGGGATGAATCCCCGGATCAACCGGTGGCGCGGGATAGAAACGCGAGGCCACACGCGCCCATGCAAGATAGGGCGTACGCGACACCAGCGCCACGGCATGGGACGGCACCTTGTCAACAAAGGCAGGCGCCACGATCACCGCACCCGCGCCCGTCTGCTCCAGCAGGGGGAGATAGCGCCGGTTGTCCAGAAAGCTGACCTGCGTCGGCCCTGCCGACTGCAGGGGGGCTATGCCGGTGAAGTGTGGTGCGTCGGCAATCGCTGCCCCCGCCCCCTGAAGCTCCGCACCGGCGCAGCGCGCAAGTTCCGTGGCGTCAAACGGGCCATCCGATACAAAAAACCGCGTATCGCCCGGCCCGCTTTCCTCCCGCACGTACATGGACCCGACCAAGCCCTTAGTGCTTCGCCTTGGGTGCGACGGCGGTTGCCGCTGCTGCCGGGGCGGAGGCGCCACCCTGTTCCGCATCGGCGGTTGTCGGCATCGTGCCCGATTTCGCCAGCACTTCAGGATCGACATTCGCCGCCGGGATAAAGACGCTCGGCAGGATCGAGTTCAACTGCGTCGCGACCTGCTGGGTGATGTCAAGGTTATCCTGACTCAACGCCACCTGTTCACGGTGCAGGACAAGGTTCATGCTGCGGCTGGCGGCAACCTGGCGGATGATCTGCACCAATTCGCGTTCAATCTGCCCAAGGGAGACCTGGGCGGCTTCCTGGATGATGCGGTTGCGGTTGCGGAAGTTCTTCTGCGCCGCGATCACGCGCTCCTGCAACTTGCGTTCGCTCGCCTGGATCTGGTCGGATGACATGGTCCGCGCCTGACCCTGCAGCTTCTGCTGCTCATCACGCCACGACGCCTGTTCCTTTTGCGCATCACGGGCAAGTTCGTCACGCCGCGCGCCCAATACGCGTTCCGCCTGCTGCGCCGCAGTGGACAGGCGCATCACGTCAGGCACGCTGATGACACCGATGATCGGTGCGGGCGGCGGCGCCCCCTTGGGCAGGTCCGGCGAGTTGGGGATCTGCGGCAACGGCAGGACCGGCGGCGTCTGGGACTGGGCTTCCTCGCTATCGGCCGGGGGGGCCGGCAGGGGGACGGGCTGCGGCGCGGGCTGGGCCGCATGCGCTGCGGCATGCTCCGGCTGCTGCTGGGATGCCTTGGGGACGAACCAGCCGGAATTGTTCTGCGCATGGGCAACAGATCCGACCAGGCTGCCACATCCCAGTGCGACAGCCGCGGCAAATAAACGAACGCCGGAATTACGCAACATTATCACCTCAGAATTGTTGGCCGAAGCCAAAGCGGAGCAACTGTGTTCGGTCATGCTTCTGCTTGATGATCGGCACACCAAGATCAATGTTAATCAGACCAAACGGACTTTTCCATGAAAAGCCCACGCCGGTACTGACGCGCGGCGTCAATGTATCGCCATATACCGGGGTATATTTGTAACCATCACTGGGCGAGGTATAGCGTTCACGCACACGCAGGCCATCAAGCCCACCGGCATCGACGAAATACCGTCCCTTGATCCCCATATCCGCCGCAAATGGCATAGGGAAATGGATCGTGGCCGAAGCGGTGTACATGAAACGCCCGCCAAGGAAATCTTCTTGCGAATGCATCGGGTATTTCACACCGTCGATGGTCCGCGCCGAAATCCCCATCGAACGCGGCCCCGCACCACCGTCAAGGAAGCCGCGCAGCGTGTTACCACCAAGATAGAAGTTATCGATGATATCACTGCGTCCGCCACCCCAGTTGGCGATGTCGCCCGCGCCAGCGCGCAGGTCCACCGTCCAGTCATGGTTCCCCATCAGGCTGTCGAGGGGAATATAATAGGCGGCGTCGATCTTGCCACGGACATAGCGTTCATTGCCGCCAATACCCGCGAAATCGCCACCAACACGGATGACATAGCCGCTATGGGGCTGCGAACGGCGGTCACGGGTGTCATAGGTCAGCGTGGTGCTCAACTGTGACAGGAGCGACCAGCCGGACTGATCCAGCACGTACCAAGACGAATCCGACCATGTATCGCCAACATTTCGATCGGTAAGCGTATAGCTCCACGACTGCGACAGGTGGTTATTATAGGAATACCCCATACGCAGCGTCATGCCGTACCGGCCTTCGGAGTAGTTCTGGTACGTCATGTAACGGTTCTGGATACCGAAGATGTCGATACCGGCCACCAGGTTGCGATTGAGGAAATACGGGTCCGTCACAGAAATGTCGGCCTGATCTTCGTAATAGGCCGCCGTGCCGGAGAAACCGGCGTCGATACCTGTGCCAAGCAGGTTATGCTGCTTCAGGCCGAGATTACCCAGCACGCCCGCATCCGACGAATACCCGCCACCGAGCGAGAATTCGCCCGTCGGCTTTTCCACCACATCGGCCGAGATATTGACCTTGTCAGGTGAAGACCCGGGCGTCTGGTCGATCGACACGGTCTTGAAGAAGCCAAGATCCTCCAGCACCGCCTTGGAATATTTGCGGTCCATGGGGGTGTACGGATCGCCTTCGGACATCGGCAGCTGGCGGCGGATAACCTTGTCCTGCGTGATGGTGTTGCCGTTGATGTCGATGCGCTCGACATACATACGTGGCCCCTCGCTCACATCGAACAGCAGGTTGACCGTGCGTTTTTCCGGGTTACGCGCAATTTCGGGATGCACCATCGCAAAGGGATATCCCTTCGCCTGCAGGATTTCCTGCATGGATGTCGCATTATGCTGGATGGCGCTGCCGTCATACCACTGGTTGTGGAACAGGGAGATGTATTTATGCAGGGACTCCGCACTGACATGACGCAGGGAAGAGCGGATATCCATCTTGTTCAGGCGGTAACGCGGCCCTTCTTCCATCGTATAGGTGATATAGAACGCCTTGTGATCGGGGGAGAGTTCGCCCGTCGCGTTCTTGATCTGAAAATCGACAAACCCGTTTTTCAGATAAAACCGGTGCAGCAGTTCCGCGTCATACTTGATACGTTCGGGATTGTACTGGTCACTTGATGAGAAAAAGCGATACCACGCCGTTTCCTTCGACGACACGACACCGGCAAGGCGCGTGCTGCTGAAGGTACGGTTCCCCACGAACGTCACCTTGCGGATAAGTGTCTTCTGCGCCTCGTTGATGCGAAAGATCACATCGACGCGGTTATGTGCAAGGCGGATGACCTGTGGCGTGACGGTCGCGGCATAGCGCGCCTTTTCCGCATAGACACCAAGGATCTTCTGCCGGTCGGCAGCGATCGTCTTGGTGGAAAACACCGCGCGCGGCCGCAGGGAGATGACCTTTGTCAGGTCTTCGTCCTTGGCGCTGTGGTTGCCTTCGAAAATGATGCGGTTGACGATCGGGTTTTCAACGACATGCACCACCAGCATGTTGCCCGAACGCTGCATGGTCACGTCCTTGAACAGGCCGGTGGCATAAAGCGTCTTGAGCGAACGGTCGAGCAGATCCTGATCAAACCGGTCGCCGGGCTGCACCACCATATAGGACAGGATGGTGTTCGTTTCGATCCGGTCATTGCCCTTGATGTCCACGGCCTCGATCGGATCGGCCAGGGGCGGCGGCTTGATGGCCTCCACCTGCGGCTGTTCCGGGGTCATGCCCGGCGTCGGGGCCATGCCACCTGACGGGGGGGCATCGGACGGCGCACCGCCTTCCTGTCCAGCGTCCTGCGCGTGGGCGCCTGCCGTCCAGAACAGCGGCACAACACAAACGGATGCAAGCAGCGCTGAACGTTTACTCGACAAAATCGGCATTCCTCACCATTCGGTAGGCGGATTGACCACACTGCCAGCCATGCGGAGATGTCATCTCCGTGCTGTCATGCATTATCCGCATGGGCGGACGTATCCGATATAGCCCCTCTCGCGCAAGCACTTGTCTCATGCCGTCATTCTTACGTTATCCGACATGCGATGCCAGCCATTGAAACAAGCCGAAATGCGAAAGATCGTTAAATGTAGAAAATAAAAACAGGCTGGCGATCAGGGCGAACCCCGCCTGGAAACTGATCTGCTGCACCCGGCGCGAAACGGGACGGCCCATTATCCCCTCAAGAATATAGAACATCAGCCGCCCACCATCGAGAATCGGTATGGGGAACAGATTGATCAGGCCAAGATTGATCGACAGCAGCGCCATGAATGACACAAGGCTTGACAGTCCGTACTGCGCCACCTGCCCCGACATCTGCGCAATCCGTAACGGTCCGCCCAGATCCTTGGTGCTGTGCTGTCCCGTCAACATCTGCCACAGCCCGGCAAGGGTCTGGACAGACACATTCCACGTCTCCTTCACGGCGGAGACGAAGGCGCGCGGCAAGGACTGCGGCGCGCCCACTTCCGCCAGAAAGGAAACACCAAGCTGCCCGTGGGGGGGCTGCCCCTTTGCATCGGCAACACTGCCCACCGTCAGCGGGATCGTCACGTCATGCCCGTCGCGCTGCACGACCACATCGGTCTGTGCGCCCGGTTCGGCCGCGACGCGGGCCTGCAGGTCGGCCACGTCGGAAATCGGGTGATCCCCCAGCCGCACAATGACATCATGCGGCGCGATCCCCGCGCTTGCCGCAGCACTGCCGGGCATCACATCGGCAACGACATTGCGGATATGCGGCTGCCCTGCAAAGGCGAACAGGCCGGTAAAGAGAATGATCGCCAGCAGGAAATTGAAAACAGGCCCCGCAATGATGACAATCGCCCGCGACAGCACGGGCTTGTCATGGAACGTACGGCCCGGCTGCCATGCCGCGATCTGTTCAGGGGTGGCGTCTTCCGGTCCCTCGAACCCGTGCGGCTTGACATATCCGCCCAGCGGGACGGGACACAGCCGCCATTCCGTGCCGACACTGTCGTGCCAGCGCAGCAGCGGCTTGCCAAAACCGATGGAGAAAACCTCCACATGCACCCCACGCCAGCGCGCGGCAAGGTAATGGCCAAGTTCGTGGATGAAAACCAGCACACCCAGAACCAGGGCGAATGCAAGGACGGTCCGCAACAGATCATGCATGATGATTATGAGTTCCCCTGATGATCACGCGCGGCCGTCCCCCTTAACCCTGTCGTCTTATGCGGCCCGTGCCGTTATGCGGGCGCGGGCGAGGCGTCGCGCCTCTTCATCCCAGTGCAGGACCTGCTCCAGCGTGTCCGCGCTCTGGTTCCCAAGTGATTGCATCACATCCTCGACAACCCGCGCAATATCCCGGAAGCCGATTTTACGATTAAGAAAGGCCTCCACGGCAATTTCATTGGCGCCAGACAGGATCGCAGAGGCCGCCCCCCCCGCCCGGAGCGATTCCCGCGCCAGACGCAATGCGGGAAAACGCACTTCGTCAGGTTCCTCGAAATCCAGACGTGACATCGCGGCAAGGTCAAGGCGCGGCGAATTCGTCGCCATACGCTTTGGCCAGGCCAGCGTATGCGCAATGGGGATGCGCATGTCGGCGGAACCAAGCTGCGCGATGATACTGCCATCGGTGTACTGGACCATGCTGTGAACCACGGATTGCGGGTGGACGATAACGCCGATCCGGTCCTCCGTCATGTCGAACAGGCGCGCCGCCTCGATCAGTTCAAGCCCCTTGTTGAACATCGTCGCGGAATCGATGGTGATCTTGGCCCCCATGCTCCATGTCGGATGCTTCAGCGCGGCTTCCAGCGGGGCCTTCTCCATCTCCTCGATACTGGCGCGGCGGAACGGGCCGCCCGATGCCGTCAGCACGATCTTTTCCACCTGATCCACCTGCCGGTCGGCCATGGACTGGAAAATCGCATTATGCTCCGAATCGACCGGAAGCAGCGTCGCCCCCGCCTGATGCACCGCACGCAGCATGACGTCGCCCGCGCAGACCAGCGCTTCCTTGTTCGCCAGCGCGACACATCCGCCATTGCGCACCGCCGCCAGCGCGGGTTCCAGCCCAATGGCACCGGTGATCGCCGCCATGGTCCAGTCCACCGGCACGCCTGCCGCACGGATCACCGCCTCGCGCCCACCCGATACCTGTGTGGACGTCCCCGACAGCAGGGTTTCCAGTTCCCCAACCAGGGTTTCATCGGCGATCACGGCATATTCGGCACCAAGCGCACGCGCCTGTTCAGCCAGCAACGTGACATTGCGCCCCCCGACAAGGGCCACGACGCGGAACCGCTCCGGCGCCTGCAACAGCAGATCCACAGTGGAGCAGCCAATGCTGCCGGTACTGCCCAGAACGGAAACTGTCTTCATCCTACCGATTTCCCCAATTTTTTTCATCGTGACCGCGCGCCCTCAGCGCAGGCCGACATACCAGAAAGCAGCGCCTGCCGCTGCCCCCAGCGAAATCAATGCAGCCAGTGGTGCGGCCACCAGCAATCCATCAAAACGATCCAGCAACCCGCCATGCCCCGGGATGATCGCCCCGGAATCCTTGACGCCGCGCGCACGCTTAAGCGCGCTTTCCCCAAGGTCGCCCGCCTGTGCCGCAACCGCCATGACAGCCCCCATCATGGCGCCACGCACACCCGCCCCCGCCAGCGCATCAGGCAGCACGGAGGCAATCACGGCCCCGCCGGCAACCGCGGCCAGCAGCCCGCCACACGACCCCGACCATGTCTTGGCCGGGGAAATACGCGGCGCGAGCTTCGGCCCGCCAATGGCCCGTCCCGTCAGGTAAGCCCCCGTATCACTCAGCGCGACGCAGGCAACGACGAACAGGACGACACCCGCGCCCGGATGGGTCATGAAACGCAGCCACAAAAGGGACGCCCCCGCGCAGCCAATCGCCACCTGCCCCGCCCACAGGGCCGGGCCAAAGACAAAGGCCGCGCCCATGACCATGAACGCCCCCCCCCACTGCCCCCCCAGCGCCGCCGCAGCGCAGGCCAGAGGCCAGATGAGATAGAGCACGCCACGCCAACTGCGTGCGGACAGGACGAACATCCGCCCCCATTCCGACGCCATGCCCACCATCGCAAGCACGATCATCACGGCATAGGCGACACCCCCCGCCCACACACACAGCGCGGCAAGCGGCACGATCACCAGCGCGGACAGGACGCGCGCGCGCAGATCCTTCCACCCGCGCCCGGACCCACCACCCGGCGGCGTCGGGGCCGAAGGAAACGGGATCACGGTGGGATTGGGGGGATCAGACCGGTCTTGCACCGAAGCGCCTTTCGCGCCGGGAATAGATCTGGAGCACGGCATCAAAATGCCCGGCATCAAAATCTGGCCACAGCGTCTCTATGAATATCAGTTCGGCATAGGCCGACTGCCATAACAGGAAATTGGACAGGCGGCTTTCACCACTGGTGCGCACCACGATGTCGGGATCGGGCATGTCCGCCGTCATCAGGAAGCCGCCAAAGACATCCTCGTCAATCTGTCCCGGCGCCAGCGTGCCGTCCTGCACGGCCTTTGCCATCCGCAGCGCAGCCTGCATGATGTCGGCACGCCCGCCATAGGACAGCGCAAGCACGACCGTCAGGACCGTGTTGGAGGCGGTTTCCAGTTCGGCGCGCCTTGCCTCGGCCCGCACATCGGGGGCAAAGCGCGACAGGTCGCCGATAATGCGGATGCGCACACCCTTCGCCGCAAGCTCCGCCACCTTGTAACGCAGGTAATACCGCAAGAGGCTGGTCAGGTCGGCCACCTCCTGCGGGGTGCGCCGCCAGTTTTCCGAGGAAAATGCATAAAGCGTCAGCCATTTCACGCCAGACGCGACGGCGGCGCGGATACAACGCTGCACCGCCTCCGCCCCGGCCCGGTGGCCGGCAAGCAGCGGCAACCCGCGCGAGGCCGCCCACCGCCCGTTGCCATCCATGATGATCGCCACATGGACAGGCACACTTCCTGCGCGCCGTTCCCCGGCAACTGGGTACATACGGAAGTCAGACCTGCTTGATCTCGCGTTCTTTTTCCGCGAGCAGTTCGTCAACACGCTTCACATACTGGTCCGTCAGCTTCTGGATCGCATCGGACCAGACCTTGACGTCATCCTGGCTGATTTCGCCCTTCTTTTCCTGTCCGCGCGTCTGTTCCATGCCATCACGACGCACACCACGCACCGCGATCTTTGCGTTTTCGGCATATTTGCCTGCCGCGCGCGCCAGTTCGTTGCGCCGTTCCTCGGTCAACTGGGGAATGGGCACACGCACGGTCTGCCCATCGGCGGCGGGGTTCAGGCCCAGCCCGCTGTCACGGATCGCCCGTTCCACCGCACCGACAAGCGAACGGTCCCAAACCTGCACCGTCAGCATCCGCGCTTCGGGCACGGCGATGGAGCCAACCTGCGTCAGCGGCACTTCGCCGCCATAGGCTTCCACACGCACGGGCTCCAGCAGCGCCGGACTTGCACGGCCTGAACGCAGACCGGCAAAATCGCGACGCAGGCTTTCAATCGCCCCATCCATGCGGCGGGTTACATCCGCCAGCAAACTTTTCTGATCGACAGACACCTTGGCCCTCCCAACATTCCTCTAACGGTCGCGTTCGACCGCCATGCGACTTCTCTTGTGCGGGGTGTGCGCCTCAGTCCGAGGCCACGATCGTGGTAAAGCGTCCCTCGCCCCGCATAACGCGCGAAAACGCATCCTTTTCATGGATATTGAACACCACGATCGGCAGCTTGTTTTCACGCGCAAGGCTGATGGCGGCAGCATCCATGACATTGAGGTCATTGGCCAGCACATCGCGATAGGTCAGCGTATCATAACGCCGCGCATCGGCCACCTTGCGCGGGTCGGCGGAATATACGCCATCGACCTGCGTGCCCTTGAACAGCGCACTGCATTCCATTTCCGCCGCACGCAGGGCAGCCCCCGTATCGGTGGTGAAGAACGGGTTGCCCGTCCCGGCGGCAAAGATCACCACGCGCCCCTTTTCCATATGGCGCACCGCGCGACGCCGAATATAGGGTTCCGCGATGGAGGACATCTGGATCGCACTCATGACGCGGGTTGCGATCCCCTGGCGTTCCAGCGAATTCTGCATCAGCAGCGCATTGATGACGGTGGCCAGCATACCCGCGTAATCGCCCTGCGCGCGGTCCATGCCCCGCGCGGCGGCGGCGACGCCGCGAAAGATGTTGCCACCCCCGATAACCAGACACACCTCCACGCCAGTGCGCGCGACTGCCGCGATATCGGCGGCGATACCATCAACGGTTGCGGGGTCGATCCCATAGGATCCGTTACCCATCAGGGCCTCGCCCGAAACCTTCAGCAGGACCCGGCTGTAACCGGGGGCATTGTCTGGGGCATGATCTGTTAGCGGATTGGTCATTGGCCCTCGAACACAACAGAAAATAAGACACAGGCCGCAGGCAACCGCCCGCCAGTGACGGCAGCGCCCACGCCGCACATGTCATATAGGGGGTTCGCCCCCCTCACAAGCACACGATGCCGATAATGCGCCAATCAGGGCGCGCGCCCTGCGTTTCGTGTGCCCCCCATCACCAACCTGCGATGGTGGACCGGCCCACGGCACCCGCAGGGGTCAGATGTCAGATATCAGATGTCAGGCGTCGTCCAGACCGATGGCGCGCAGGCGGGCGCGCTCCTCATCCCATCCTGAACGTTCTTTCACGTTCAGGAACAAATGGCACGGCCGTTCCAGCAGGCGCGAAAGCTCCTTGCGCGCACGTTCGCCGATATTGCGAATCCGCGACCCGCCCTCCCCGATCAGGATCGCCTTGTGCGAGGCGCGGGCCACATAGATCGTCACCTCGATCCGCACCGAACCGTCCGGGCGCTCCTGAAAGCTTTCCGTCTCCGCCGTGGCGGCATAGGGAACCTCCTCATGCGTTTGCAAGAAGATCTGCTCGCGCACCAGCTCGGCGGCCAGCAGGCGGTCGGGCAGATCGGTCAGGTCATCTTCCGGATACAGGTATGGCCCCACCGGCAGCTCGGCCGCCATCCGGTCCATCAGGTCATCGACCCCCTGCCCCGAACGCGCGCTGATCATGAACACATGTTCCACCGTCAGCAGGCCCGACAGCTCCGCCGTCAGCGGCAGCAGCGCATCACGCCGCATCAGGTCGGTCTTGTTCAGCACCAGCCACACCCGGCGGTTGCGCTGCGCCAGTTGGCTGACGATTTCGCGCACCGCCTCCGTCAGGCCGGCACGCGCATCAATGATCAGCAGCGTGATGTCCGCATCCTCCGCCCCGGTCCAGGCGGCGGCGACCATCGCACGGTCCAGCATGCGGCGCGGACGGAAAATACCCGGCGTATCCACCAGCAGCATCTGCGCATGGTTGCGCATCAGGATACCCAGAACCCGGAAACGCGTCGTCTGCGCCTTTGGGCTGACGATCGACAGCTTGGTCCCCGCCATGCGGTTCAGCAACGTGGACTTGCCCGCATTGGGCGCGCCCACGATGGCGACGAAACCACAGCGGGTCGTCATGTCTTCATGTTCCGGCATTTATCATTCCCACGGCTGTAACAGCCGTCCCGAGTGTTCCATATTCGTGTCCGCCCCGCGCAGGGCACGCGCCCGCGTCAGTCAAACTGACTGAGCAGCCGGGCCGCGGCCTCGCTTTCGGCGGCACGCTTGCTGCCTGCGATACCTTCGCCCCGCCGTCCCGATGCCTCCACCGAAATCACGAACCGGGGCGCATGCGACGGACCATCGGTGGACACCACCTTATACACCGGCAGCGGCAATCCCCGCGCCAGCACCCATTCCTGCAATGCGGTCTTGGGGTCCTTGGGGGGGCGGGCCTGCGCCACGATGGCATTGTTCCATGCCCGACGCACAAAGGCGCGGGCAGGTTCCAGCCCACCATCAAGATAGATCGCGCCCAGAATCGCCTCCACCGCATCGGCGAGCACGTTGGCCATCTGACGCACCCCGGCGCGGGCCTCGTGCTCCGCCACGTCAAGGGCGGATGGCAGGGCCATGTCCTCTGCGATATGCGCCAGCACCGCGCGCGAGACAAGGTGCGCATGCCGGGGGCCAAGCGCGCCTTCCTGCTCATCTGGAAAACGCTCCAGCAGCCATTCCGCCATCAATAGGCCAAGCACGCGGTCGCCAATGAATTCCAGCCGTTCATTGGACCCTGCGCCGCGCCGCGCCACCGACTGGCGTGTGCGTCGCCCGATCGCGCTGCTGCGCTGATGTGCTGCGGACCGATGGGTCAGCGCCTCATGCAGAAGGGCGGCGTTGCGAAAGCAATAACCGACATACGCCTCGATCCGTTCGAACTCGGCCGTGGGGGTCGCGGGCGCATCCATGATCAGTGAACCCCCGAAAACAGGCGTCCCCAACGAATTTCCGTGGGCCATTTCCAGAATTCCCATGTCGGGTACTGCGCATCCACCGACAGGAATATCCACTTGGCCTGCCCCACCAGGTTTTCCATCGGCACAAAGCCAAGATCCTGCGGCGCGTCCCCCATGAAACGGCTGTCGGCGCTGTCGTCGCGGTTGTCACCCATGACAAAGAAATAACCCGGCGGCACGACATATTCCGGGGTGTCGTTCTTGTCCCCCTCATCCGTCAGCTTGAGGATGTCATGCGACACGGCGGGACGGCCACCGCTGCCGGGCAGGTCCTCGCGATAGCGTTCGCCCTCCATACGGGTGTGATGTTCGTCCACCGCGACATACTCGCCTTCCGACGTACGGGGCACGAGTTCACCGTTCAGGTAAAGCTGTCCCTCGCGCATCTGGATGCGATCGCCAGGCAGACCGACCACACGCTTGATATAGTCGATGGACGTATCCTTGGTGAAGCGGAAGACCGCCACATCCCCGCGATGCGGTTCGCTGCCGAATATGCGTCCGCTGAACAGGTTGGGCGACAGCGGCAGGGAGAAGTGCGAATAGCCATAGCTGTATTTGGCGACCCACACATAATCCCCCACCTGCAATGTCGGGATCATCGAACCGGACGGAATGTTGAAGGGTTCGAACAGTGCGGTGCGGACAAAAATCGCAATCGCACCCGCGACCACGACAGTACGCAGGAGTTCCAGCATGCCGCGCGCCCCCGTGGAAGGGGAGGTCGTCAGGACAGTTGGCGTCTGGGGGTCATCGCTCGACATGATCTTCATAAATCCGGCTTCGTGCGCGACCGGCCGGGCGAAAGGCACGGTCGCATAATTCTGGCGATCAAGCCCACGGGGCCATGCCGTGTCAAGCACGGGCGGCCATGCGTGAACCGATCAGGGATGCGCCACGCCATCCGCCACGATGATGACCTGGGCAAAGGCATAGGGGTATTCATCCGTCATCGTCACCATGATGCGTGGCGTACACCCGGCCGGCACAATTTCATCAAGTCGCACACACGCCCCACCCGACAGCACCATGACCGGCTGCCCGCCGACCAGGTTTTCGACACCCAGGTCACGATGGAACACGCCACGGGCGAATCCGGTACCCAGCGCCTTGGCGCATGCTTCCTTCGCCGCCCAACGCTTGGCAAAGGTGCCAAGCCGGGCCGCCCCCGAACGGCGGTTCGCCGCCGCACGTTCACGGGGGGTAAAAACCCGTTCCTCGAACCGTGCGCCATGGCGCGCCAGCACATTTTCAATGCGGCGGATGTCACACAGGTCCGACCCGATCCCGATCATCATGGCGTCATGCGCCTCATCCCTTGGCGCGTTCCACCTGAACCACGCCGGTTTCCGCCCGCAGGGCCGCCATGATGGCAGACAGGTGCCGCAGGTCGCGTACCTCGATATCCGCAAGGATTTCCATGAATTCAAGCTGCCGGTTGACGATGCGCAGGTTGACCATCACGCCATCATGCTTGGTTGCGATATTCGTCAGCGTCGCCAGGACCGAAGGTTCATTGGCCGTTACCACGCTGAGCCGCCCGACATGCGTGCCCGCCGCGTTGCGCGCGATCAGGTCATAATCCCAGTTCAGGTCCATGAAGCGTTCGGGCGTGGCCGCGAACGTCTCCAGCGTCTGGCATCCCTGTGCATGGACCGTGATCCCCTTGCCGGTGGAAACGATGCCCACGATGCGATCACCCGGCAGCGGATGGCAGCAGCCGGCGAAATGCACCGCCATCCCTGCCCCCACGCCCGCCAGCGCCATGCCGGCCGCATTCTTGCGCCGGGCCGCCGAAAATGCGGTCGTGCTTTCGGCGGCGCGCATCGACAGGCCGGGCACCATACGCGGCGCGCGCGGTGCGCGACGCAGGTCGGGATACGCCGCCTGCACGACCTCACGCGCGGAAAGGTTGCCATTTCCCACCGCCACGAACAGGTCCGCCACAGAAGACAGGCGCAGATCCTTGAGCAGTGATTCCAATACTTTTTCGGACCCGTCCACCCCTTCCTGCCGGAAGGATTTCGCCAGCGCCACCCGCCCGCTGTCGAGGTGCGATTCGCGCTGTTGCAGCGCGACATGGCGGCGGATGCGCGCGCGGGCCTTGCCCGTGACGACAAAGCGTTCCCACGACGGCGAGGGCGTACCGCCGCGCGCTGTCATGATTTCCACCTGATCGCCATTTTGCAATTCATGGCGCAGGGGCATCAGGCGGCCATTGATGCGCGCGCCGACACAACTGTCCCCCACCTGGCTGTGCACGGCATAGGCGAAGTCGATCGGGGTTGCGCCACGCGGCAGGGAAATCAGCCGTCCCTTCGGCGTGAAGCAGAAGACCTGATCCTGATAGAGTTCGAGCTTGGTATTTTCGAGGAATTCATCCGGCGCGGCCGAATCCTCAAGGATATCAAGCAGATCCTGCACCCAGCGCAGGCCGGAGACAACGTGCGCTGCGTCATCGACCTTCCCGTCGCCCCCCTGCTTGTACAGCCAGTGCGAGGCGACACCATTTTCGGCGACGTCGTGCATTTCGGCCGTACGGATCTGCACCTCGATCTTCTGGTTGCGCGGATGGCGCAGCGTCACCCCGGTATGCAGGCTCTGATAACCGTTGACCTTGGGGGTGGAGATGTAATCCTTGAACCGCCCCGAAATGACGGGATAGGCCGCATGCACCGCGCCAAGCGTGACGTAGCACCCCTCACGCGAGGGGACGATGATGCGAAACGCCATGATGTCCGACAGCTGCTCGAACGCGACGTTGCGGCGCTGCATCTTTTCCCAGATGGAATAGGGCGTCTTTTCACGCCCCGTGACCTCCACCCCCTTCAACCCGGCCTCGGCGCACAGGTTCTGGAGTTCGTGGCGGATTTCCTCGATCACGTCCGCACCCTGCCCGCGCAGATAGTTCAGGCGCGCGCGGATCGTGGCCATCGCCTCTGGCTCAAGCTCCGCAAAGGAAAGGTTCTGCAGTTCGACCTTCACCTTTTCCATGCCGATACGATCGGCAAGCGGTGCATAGATCTCCATCGTTTCACGCGCGATGCGCTGGCGACGGTCAAGGCGCTGCACGTAATGCAACGTGCGCATATTGTGCAGACGGTCCGCAAGCTTGACGATCAGGACGCGGATGTCCTTGGACATCGCAAGGACCAGCTTGCGGAAATTCTCAGCCTGCTTGGTACGGTCGGACTGAAGCTCCAGCCGCGTCAGCTTGGTCACGCCATCGACAAGTTCCGCGATGGTCGCACCGAACTGCGTGCGCAACTGCGCCTGGGTGACGCCCGTATCCTCGATGGTGTCATGCAACAGCGCGGTTGCGATGGATGCCGTATCAAGGCGGAACCCGGCAAGGATGTTCGCCACCGCAAGCGGATGGGTGATATAGGGATCGCCGTTATCGCGGTCCTGCCCCTCATGCGCCTTGTATGCCACGTCGAAGGCGCGGCGGATCAGGTCGAGGTCGGCACCGGGATCATAGGACTGGATGCGCCGGATCAGCCCGTCGCAGGAAATGACCCGCGCCGGGACCCGCGGCGTTGCGGCGGCGATGTCGGCATCCGCCACGCTGGCGGGAACATGCCCACCATCCCCGATGGCCGGGGCCTGCGGCAAGGTGGGCACGGCAGGGGACGTGAGGGAAGCTGTCGTTTCAGAGCCGACCCGATCCGTCACATCCGTCCCCTCTCGTCAAAAATGCTATCGCGAACCCCGGCCGCCAAGTTCGGCCTCGATGGTGGCTTCGAGCTCTTCTGCCGTCATGCCAGCCGTATGGCGTGATTCTTCCTCCGCAGAGACATCCTGCAGGCCGAAGATGTTCTGTTCGGTCGGGATCAGATCGACGACTTCCTCATCTGCGGGCTCGGGCTCGGGCGCGCGGGCCAGCGAACGCAGCAGGTCGCTCTTGACCTGGTCCAGACTGATTGTCTGGTCCGCAATCTCGCGCAGGGCGACGACGGGATTCTTGTCGTTGTCGCGATCAATCGTCAGTTCTTCGCCGCGGGACAGGGCGCGGGCACGTTGGGCCGCCAGCAACACCAGTTCAAAACGGTTGGGAACCCGCTCAACGCAGTCCTCGACAGTGACGCGTGCCATCAGGCCAGACTCCGGTTTCTCTATGAAAAATATATCGGTGGAACAAGATGGAATACTCCCCCCCGCCCCACAACGCAAGTACGCCGTTGCGCACTCAGCCCGGCAGGCGGGTGATCGCCTGGTCCGCCACGCGGGCCAGCAGGGCCTCTATCCCTTCCCCGCTGACGGGATCGCGCCAGTGGGGGGCCACATCACGCAGGGGGCGCAGCACAAAGGCGCGCAGGCAGGCACGCGGATGCGGCACGATGGGATCGGGGGCGGCACGCACAAGATCCCCCATCGCGATGATGTCAAGGTCAAGCGGCCGCGCGGCGTTGGCGATGGTGCGCACCCGTCCCGCCCGCGCCTCGATCGCCTGCAGGGCAGACAAGAGGGCCTGGGGCGTGATATCGCCACCCAGTCGCACCATTCCGTTGAAATAGGGGGGCTGCCCCGATGGCGGGACCGGCGCGCTTTCATACCAATGGGAAACCGCCTCGACACGAATTGTATCAATGCGCCCTATTTCCGCCACAGCCCAGTGGCATGTCTGTAATGGCCCTTCCCCCGTGTGGCGGGGCAGGTTCGCCCCTACCGCCACGAGGATGTCTGCTGAATGCCCGCCGGAACCCGGCACCGTATCGTGCGTATCCATGCATGAATAATAACATGAGTGGATGATTTGTTATCTCAAACTTTATGACTACATCGGTATGGACAATGTCATGCCGGGCATTACCCGCAACCTACCCTTCCCTCCTGACGGACACACCACGCGCACAGCCAATGGTATTTCAATCGTCAGCCGGGCATATGAAGCTACCTCTTTCAGGGACACTCACTAATGTTCTTTCAGCCTCAGGAACGGCTTTGTCTTTTTATTGATGGAACCAGCCTGTATTCAGCGTCACGCAATCTCGGCTTTGAGGTGGATTACCGCAAGCTGCTGTCATTTTTCCGGTCGAAATCCAACGTCTTGCGGGCGTACTACTATTCCGCCGTCCTGGAGACGGAGGAATATTCCCCGCTCAAGCCGCTGACTGACTGGCTTGTCTATAACGGCTATTTCCTGGTAACGAAGACGGCGCGCGAATATACCGACCATACGGGCCGCCGCCGCGTAAAGGGCAACATGGACATCGAACTTGCGGTGGACATGCTCGAAATGGCGCCCAGGATCGACCATGCCGTCCTGTTCAGCGGGGATGCCGATTTCCGCCGCCTGCTCGAAGCGGTGCAGCGTCAGGGCGTACGCACGACCGTCATCGCATCCATAAAGACGTCGCCGCCGCTGATTGGCGATGAACTGCGCCGCCAGGCGGACCAGTTCATCGAACTGGCCGATATCGCATCGCACTTCACCCGCCGGCAGATCGAAAACCGCACCAGCCGTCCGAACCCGGTGCCACCGGTGCGTCATCCGGCCGATCATCTGAGCGACCTGCCTGAAGACGAATGAGGGACCACCTGAAATGGTCCGATAAAAGCGATGACATTAATCAGGACGCCCCGCTTTCACAGCGGTGGCGTCCTTGGGCGCGGTGTGAAAAGCTGTGCCAGATTTTTTTACCGGCGGCCTTTCGTGCCCCGCCTTTCCTGCCCCCCGTATATCACGCCCATGCGTGTCACGCCTGCCTGACACATCCTTGCGCCCGCCCGCTGGTGCCAGACGGGCACAGGAAATGCCATCCCATATGGTCAGCCGTCGAGTTGCAGCGTCTGGCGTGTCCAGTCACGTGTGCGCGCACACAGCGCGGCATCATCGGACAGGCGCCTGCCATAGGATGGGATCATCTTGCGCAGGCGCTCTTCCCACTGCGGCAGGCGATCGGCAAAGCAGCGCTGGATAACCGCCAGCATGATCGGTGCCGCCGTCGATGCCCCCGGTGATGCACCAAGCAGCCCCGCAATCGTGCCATTCGCCCCGGTCACAACCTCTGTCCCGAACTGCAGCACGCCGCCCTTGGCCGCGTCCTTCTTGATGACCTGCACGCGCTGGCCTGCGGTAATCAGTTCCCAGTCGCTGCTGCGTGCGCCAGGCACGAAATCACGCAGGGCCTTCATCCGGTCCTCGTTCGACTGCATCACCTGCTGGATCAGGTATTTCGTCAGCGGCATGTTGTCGCGGGCCACCGCCATCATCGCACCGATATTATCCATACGGATCGAACGCGGCAGATCCAGCCATGACCCCTGCTTGAGGAACTTGGTGGAGAATCCGGCATACGGACCGAACAGCAGCCCTTCCTGCCCGTCGATCACGCGGGTATCGAGGTGGGGGACCGACATCGGCGGCGCGCCGACCGATGCCTTGCCATAGACCTTGGCATGGTGACGGGCGATGATTTCGGGGTTGGTGCAACGCAGGAACTGTCCGCTGACCGGGAAGCCACCGATGCCACGCGCCTCGGGGATGCCGCTTTTCTGCAACAGCGGCAGCGCGCCACCGCCCGCACCGACGAACACGAACCGCGCGGCGACATCGCGTGACGTACCATCATGCATGCCCCGCACGGAAACGGTCCATCCCGACCCGGACTGACGCAGGCCCGTGACCTCATGCCCCAGATTGAGGTCAAAGCCCGGGCCACCTGACAGGATATCCACCAGCCGGTGCGTCAGCGCCCCGAAATTGACATCCGTTCCCGCCGGGTGATGCGTGGCCGCAAGCGGCGTGCCCCCTGCCCGCCCGTCCATGACCAGCGGCATCCACTGCGACAGTTGTGCCGTGTCGGTGGAATAGGACATGCCGGCGAACAGCGGATGATCCTTCAGCGCGTTATAACGCCGCTGGAGGAAATCAACATTTTCCGCCCCCCAGACGAAGCTCATATGCGCAATGGGGTTGAGAAAGTCGCGTGGCGAGGCGATCAGCCCGGATTCGGCCAGATAGGACCAGAATTGCCGTGAAACCTGAAAGGCCTCGTTGACGTTGACGGCCTTGGAAATATCGACCTCACCCCCCGCACCCATCGGGGTGTAGTTGAGTTCGCACAGCGCGGAATGGCCGGTGCCGGCATTGTTCCAGCCGTTGGAGCTTTCCAGCGCGACATCATCAAGGCGCCCGAACAGAGCGATCGACAGGTTTGGTTCCAGTTGCTTGAGCATCACGCCGAGCGTCGCGCTCATGATACCGCCGCCGACAAGGACGACATCATAGGTGGAATCGGCAGGAGTAGGCTGAGAGGTCATGATATTCTCCGCTTCGGCGTCGGACAGTGGTGTCGTGGCTGCGATCGTGCGCCCCGGGCAGCCGACCGGGGGCGTGGGACCGGCCCGCAGGGGGCATCCCTGACGGCCATGCCACGCCGGATTTCGTGTTCCCGCGTCCCGCCATGTCCGGCGCGCGGAAAATACCGTCCGTCCCGCCCCACCCATATCCGCCCCCGCCCCATGATGACATGGGACAGGCGCGCCGGGCAGGGGCAGGCCTGACAGCGACTGTCATTCCTCATGCCATTGGCGACGTCATTGTGGCGCATCATCTTTGTGCGAGGGAAAAGGATCGCGGCGCATATCTGCATTCCACCCATCGCATTCATGCACCGTCCGCACCGGGGCGTGCAATGCGGTACCCCGCGCGCACCATCGCCACGGCCACCATGCATGACAGCAGGCGCGTGGACAGGGAATCCGCCCGGCTGGTCAGGACCACGGGCACACGCGCGCCGATCACGATACCCGCCGCCTGCGCACCACCGAGGAAGGTCATCTGCTTTGCAAGGATATTGCCTGCCTCCAGATCCGGCACGATCAGGATGTCGGCCTGCCCCCCGATGGGCGAACGCACGCCCTTGCACCGCGCGGCCTCGGCACTCAGGGCGTTATCGAGTGCAAGCGGCCCGTCCACGATGCCGCCGGTGATCTGTCCCCTGTCCGCCATTTTACAGATGATGGCCGCATCCAGCGTGGATTGCAGGCCGGGATTGACCGTCTCCACCGCCGACAGCAGCGCCACGCGCGGGCAGGCAATGCCCAGTATGTGCGCAAGGTCGATCGCATTGCGCACGATATCGCGCCGCACGTCGAGGTCAGGCGCAATGTTGACCGCGCCATCGCTGACGAACAGCGGCCGCCCCACACCCGGCAGGTCGAGGATGTAGGCATGGCTCATCCACCGTTCGGTACGCAGGCCGCTATCATGGTGACCGATTTCATGCAGGTAAACACGTGAATGCAGCGCCCCCTTCATCAGGATCGCAACCTCCCCCTCACGGGCCATGCGGACGCCAGCCTGCGCGGCCTGCGTATCATCGGCGGCATCGACAAGGCGGCAGGCCGAAATATCGAGGGATTCTTCGCGTGCGATGGCGCGAATCCGCCCGACAGGCCCGATCAGGACAGGTTTCGCAAGATCACGCCGCAACAGTTCGCACGCGGCACGCAGCGCGATGGCACTGCAGGGATAGACAATTCCCACCGGCATTGGCGCCACACCGCGCAACGTGGCGGCCAGGCGGTCAAAGAAATGCAGGCCGGACGCGGATGCAGACCCAGAGGATGCTGGCACAGAAGCAGATATGGCGGCAGATATGGGGGCAGGCGTCGTGGCGGACGTCGTCATGGATTTTCCCAGCAGGTCGGACACTTCAGTAACCTCCCCTCCTTGCCACAGACACAGGGGGGGCCTGCGCATCATCTTTGCGCGACCGCGGGGGCCAGGTCATCGCCCGCCGCGTGACATCCCCGCGCCCATTGGGCAAGCTGCCGCCAACACGGCCCGCATCGCGGGCTTCCCTATCCTGGATGAACAAGTCAGGAGTTCTTTCCATGTCCCTTCTGATCGGCTTTATCGGCTTTGGCGCCATGGCCAGCCGCATGGGCGCGAACCTGCGCAAGGCGGGATACCGCATCGTGGCCTATACCCCCTCGGGCAGGGGCGGCGATGGCGACGTGACATTCCTGCCCACCCCACGCGCACTGGCCGCCGATGCCGACATCGTCATCGCCTGCGTTCCCGATGACGAAGCGCTGGAACAATCCATGTCCGGCCCCGACGGCGTGCTTGCGGGCATGAAGGCTGGCGGCCTGCTGATCAATACCAGTTCGGTCGCCCCAGAAACCTCCATCGCGCTGGCAGCGCAGGCGGCGGCAGGCGGGATTACCGTACTCGACGCGCCCGTGGCAGGCAGTACGCCAGAGGCCGAATCCGCCAACCTTGTCATCCTTGTCGGGGGGGATGCGGCTGACGTCGCGCGGGCGCAGCCCATCTTTGACGCCATCGGGCGGCTGACGATCCATGCCGGGCCATCAGGCAGCGGGTCAAAGCTGAAACTGGTCATCAACGGCATCATGGGGGCGACCCTGTCAGTCGTGGCCGAAGGCGTGGCCTATGGGCTGGCCAGCGGCCTGGAACGCGACATGCTGTTTGACGCGCTTGATGCCGTGCCGGTCATCTCCCCACATCACAAGCGCAAGCTGAAAGCCGCGAAAGCGGGGGATTTCAGCCCGCAGTTTCCCACGCGCCTGATGCAGAAGGACATGCGCCTGCTGCTGACGGATGCGGCGCGTCAGATGGCCCCGATGCCCGCGACGGCGGCGGCGACACAATCGCTGAGCCTGACGCGGCGCCGGTATGCGGACAAGGATTATTCCGCCCTGTTCGCCATCATGGAAACCATGGTCGCCAACGACGCAACACCGTAAACATCTTTAGCACCAGCCAGAAGCTGCTTTAAAAGTCAGGCTTGATAACATCCTGAAACCATAAAGGTTTTTGGTGAAGCTTTTTCCAAAAAGCTTCAGAAGACGCCGCCTTTCTGAAGAAAGGCGGCGTCCGAAAACTGTTCCCGTTTTCTATCAAGGATGTGTTTTCAAACTAAAATGAGGTGGCCCCTTATGCAGCGTCCACCCCAAACCTTCTGCACGCTCACACCCGCCCGCGCGCCATCGCGACCATGACCGCCAGCCGGTCGCCAATGCCGCGCGCACCACCGTCATCTCCTCCATCCGCCCGCAGGTCACGCCGCCCCAGCACGGCCGGCAGGGCGGCAGGCAGGACCGTGCGCGGCAGGCATGGCGTAATCGTCATGGCGCGGGCATGGAATGCCGCCCCTTCGGCACGCAGCAGGGCATGCAGCGCCGCCCTCTGTCCGGCGGTGGCCGCCCCATCGCGCAGGCCATCACGTTCCAGCCCCACGGCGTCAAGCGCCACATCCGGCAGCGGGCACCGTCCCGAACGCAGCACCGCCCCCAGATGCCGCGCCAGTGCGCCCGCGCCATAAACCGCACCCAGTTCCGCCACCGCATCGCACGCCACATCGTCGCGAGGGTCCAGCACCTCCGCCATTGCACGCTGCACCCCACCGGCCCCCGCGCGCATATTGGCGCGCCACGCGGGCCAGTCAGGCAACCCGTCGAGTTCACATTCACGCGCATCGACAATGCCACGCACGGTATCCGCCCGCACCGCGCCACATGCCAGCAGGTCCACCAGGGCAATGGCCACCGGGTGGCGTTGCGGGTCGCCCCCGTCAATGACGTCACGCCACCATTGCAGGCGGATCATCCCCGCGATCGGCCCCGCCACCGCCCAGGAGGCAGGAGTCGAAAGCGCGCGAACACACTCGTGATTAAAGGCAACCAGCGTCATCGCCGCCTCCCGCGCGGGGGCGGGCACAAACAGCGCGCACAGGAAACGGTCCGGGTCGAAACGTCGCGCAATCGCGCCACATTCAGACAGGCCATCGGTGGAATGTTCTGCATCCCGGGTCGGGGTCATGACGTTAGGGGTCCATGCGTTACGATACGCCCGCGCCGAGGCGTGTGACTTGACGCACCCGCCGCGCGCCCATAGCTGTTTAGGGGTAGCGGTGCGATACCGCCTTTTGCAATCGCCAGGAGAATGTTCATGGCTTTCGAATTGCCCTCCCTCCCCTTCGCTTACAATGCCCTTGCCGCGCGCGGCATGTGCCAGGAAACGCTTGAACTGCACCATGACAAGCATCATCAGGCCTATGTGACGGCGCTGAACGGCTTTGTCGAATCCAAGCCCGCGCTGCAGGGCAAGTCGCTGGAGGAAATCATCTTGGCGGTAAAGGATGATCCGGCACAGGCCCCCGTGTTCAACAATGCGGGACAGCATTGGAACCACATCCTGTTCTGGCAGAACCTGTCGCCCACGGGTGGCGCGATTCCCGATTCCGTATCCAAGAAGCTGGTTGAGGATTTCGGCAGCATCGAAAAGTTCAAGGCCGATTTCAAGGCCGCCGCCGCGTCACAGTTCGGGTCGGGCTGGGCCTGGCTGGTGCTTGGCCCCGACGGCAAGCTTGCGGTGACGAAGACGGCCAATGGCTCCAACCCGCTGGCCGAAGGCCAGGGCAAGGTGCTGCTTGGCCTCGACGTGTGGGAACACTCCTACTACCTCGACTTCCGCAACCGTCGCCCTGACTATATCGTCAACTACCTCGACAAGCTGGCGAATTATGAATTCGCCGAAGCGCAGCTCAAGGCCGCGTAAGGCATCACGCCAATTGCCGGGATGGCCCCCGGGCCATCCCCAGGAAACCCGGTCGTGCATGCGGCCGGGTTTTTTCGTCTTGCCAGATGGCATGTGCCCCCTATGGCCCGCCATCCCGCCGCTTCCATAAAGGTTTATGCCAAGACATTGCCAAAGGGCTTTACAGAAGACATCACCTTTTGAAAAAAGTGATGGCCGGAACCTTCTGTTTTTTAGCAATGGCTTGTTTTCCGACGACCTTTGACCCACTGACGTGCCTTCTCCATGGCACGAGCCGCAGGACCGCGAGATGACCCTTCATTCATGGTGGCTGTTTTCCGTCGCCGTCTTCCTCCTGTGCGCCATTCCCGGCCCCAACATGCTGCATGTGCTGACACGCAGCGTCCATTTCGGGGTTCGGCGCACCACTGCCGCCATGGCGGGGTGCCTGCTTGCGCTGCTTGTGGCACTTGGCGCCTCCGCCGCGGGCCTCAGCGCGGCACTCGCCGCATCGCCCAAGCTGTTTGGCGTCCTGCGTGTGGCCGGGGCATGTTACCTTGTTTTCCTCGGGCTCAAGGCATGGCGGGCGGATGCGGGCACACCGCCGCCACAAGGGGACGGGCAAGGAGACGGGCAGGCCATGGCGGACATGACATCGGACGCCATATCCGCCGCAACACCCGACCCTGCGGGCACAACCACGTTCGCCCTGTTTCGCGGCGGGTTCCTTGTGGCGATCAGCAATCCCAAGCTGTTGCTGTTCGCGGCTGCATTCTTCCCACAGTTCATCAATCCCGCCGCCCCGCGCCTGGGCCAGTTTTCCATCCTTGTCGCGACATTCGCCACGATCGAGACGGCATGGTACATGATCTATGCACTGGGGGGCCGCAAGATGGCGGCCTATCTGGAGCGCCCGACACTGAAGCGGGCATTCAACCGGATCACCGGGGGCATTTTCATCGGTTTTGGCGCGATCCTGCTGCGCGCCCGCGCCTGATTGCTCCCGGTCGGCCCACAGCGAGATTGACCGCAACAGGCCTGCTGCACACAGCATGATCGGCTGGAATGACATTTTTCTGGTGAGGATCTGTTTCAGACCAGTCCTCACCAGGATGTTGCCTTTCCGCAAACGGCAACATCAGAACTTTTTACAGTGCATCAAGGGGGGGTCTTACTCCTCCCCTCAATCCTTCTTGGCCGGGGTCGCGTCGTTGGCTGGGGTTGCGACACTGGTGATGACGGTGCTGATGGTATCGCGCAGGACCGTCACACGCACGTTGGGGGCAAGTTCGACCTCGACCTCGTTCGAACCCTCGCTCACTTTCTGGACAACGGCGATGATCCCGCCTGCCGTCAGCACCCGGTCGCCCCGACGCAGGGCGGAAAGCTGGCTGCGCAACTGCTTCTGCTTGACCTGCTGCGGGCGGATCAGCAGAAAATAGAAAATACCGAACATCGCGACATAAGGCAGGATGGACATCAGCCCTTCGGCGCTGAATCCACCGCCTCCGGCCGATTGGGCATAGGCTGGGGTCGTCAGGAAATTGTCAAAAAGAGAGCGCATGGGCAGCTTTCCGGCATGATACAGGTTGGAACGGGTTGCAGGGTTGCGATGCGGACCATAGTTTTCGCCTGTTTCCCGTCAAGGCGTCACTTCGCCATTGCATATGGTCCGACGCGCTCCGGATACCAGTCAGCATATGCTGTCGCCCCTTGTCCAAGACCCAGGATCGACGATGGATTCCAACCTGCTTCCCCTCCTTGAACGGATCGCCTCCGCGCTGGAGCGCCTCTCGCCACCGGCGCCCAGCCTTGGCGGCCTCGAAACTGCCGATGCTTTCATCTGGCATCCCGCGCTGGGGCGCCTGTCTCCCGTGGCGCATGTGGCGCATGTCGATATCGGCCTGCTGCGCGGGGTGGAACGCCAGCGCAACATGCTGCTGGAAAATACGCGGCATTTCGCGCAGGGACTGCCCGCCAACAACGCCATGCTGTGGGGCGCGCGCGGCATGGGCAAATCATCACTGGTCAAGGCGGCGCACGCACAGGCCAACATGGTGGATGGAAAACCCGCCGCCCGGGGCGCGGGTCGCGTGGCGCTGGTGGAAATCCAGCGCGAGGACCTGTCCACCCTGCCCGAACTGCTTGCCCTGCTGCGGGAGAGTTCGCGGCGGTTCATCGTCTTTTGCGATGACCTGTCATTCGAACGCGAGGATGCGGATTACAAGGCGCTGAAATCCGTGCTGGACGGTGGTATCGCGGGACGTCCGGCCAACGTCCTGTTCTATGCCACATCGAACCGCCGCCACCTGATGCCGCGCGAGATGATCGAGAACGAAAGTTCAACCGCCATCAACACCGCTGAAGCGACAGAGGAGAAGGTCTCCCTTTCCGACCGGTTCGGGCTGTGGATCGGTTTTCACAACTGCGCGCAGGACACGTTCATGGACATGGTGCGTGGATATGCGCGCGAACGTCACCTGCCGATCGACGATGCCGATCTGGTGCGTCGCGCCAATGCATGGTCACTGTCGCGCGGTGGCCGGTCGGGCCGTGTCGCGTTCCAGTTCATCGAGGACCTGACGGCGGAACTTTCCGCCCAAGAATGATCCAGCACATGGACCGCCCCGCGACCACGCGCCATGATGGTGCGCCGGGACGGTCCCCACCGCCCCATACCAACACAAGGCCGCACCCCCATCACGGGACAGGAGGATATGTGACAAAGTATGAGTGTGCGGAACCATTTATGCTTCCCGTGAAAAACATCCTTATATACCGTGATGGATATACCTGACCGTATCGGTTGACAGAGCAACGCCACCTGGGATTCCTGGCATGTCCGATTGCCACGGCCATCTTCAAAATCAAGAGAGACAATGGACAAATTGCTATCGTCAGACAGCATGCCGCCCCTGACCACAGGCCGACGCGACCTGCGTCGCATCCATGCGCATCCTGACAACTGGTACCCCGTTGCATGGTCACGCGAACTGCGTCCGGGCAAGACAATCGGAACACGTTACGCGGGCCTGCCCATCGCGCTGGTGCGCCCACGCGAGGGGGGGAGCGTCTTTGCGCTGGAGGATCGCTGCGCCCACCGTCAGGTGCCCCTGAGCAAGGGCACC
Organism: Novacetimonas hansenii; assembly: GCF_014843995.1. Classification (NCBI taxonomy): domain Bacteria; kingdom Pseudomonadati; phylum Pseudomonadota; class Alphaproteobacteria; order Acetobacterales; family Acetobacteraceae; genus Novacetimonas; species Novacetimonas hansenii. The sequence continues at coordinate 2,899,154 of NZ_CP062147.1, forward strand.
GTCAAGGGAGACTCGGTGCAATGCTGCTATCACGGCTGGGCCTATGGCCGGTCGGGACGCTGCATCGACGTTCCCTATCTCGGCAAGGGCAAGCTGCCGAACGGGGTGCGCACCTATCCGTGCCGTGAACAGGACGGGCTGATCTTCATCTTCCCCGGCGACCCGGAAAAAGCGCAGGACCAGGCCCTGCCGCAACTGGCGCAGGTCGCGAACCCGGCCTACAAGACACGCCGCTTTGGCCGTACCATCAAATGCCACTACAGCTTCATGCATGAAAACCTGATGGATATGAACCACCAGTTCATGCACATGAAGCAGATGGGCGAGATGAAGCCCCGCTTCCTTGGGCAGGAACGCACCGCGAACATGGTGGAGGCGCGTTACAGCTTTGCGCGCACGGGCGGCAAGCAGCCGATTGGCGAGGCACTGATTTTCGGGCAGAAGCGTGACAACAGCGACAAGTACGCACATCGCGACGTCATGACGATCCGCACCGTCTATCCCCACCAGACGCTGTCGATTCGCACGGGCGACAACGACCCGGTCATGGACCTGTGGATTTCCTATGTCCCGCAGGATGCGCAACAGTTGACCAACCGCGTCTTTGGCCTGTTGTCGATCAAGCGTCCGGGCATACCGGGGCTGCTTGACCTTGCATGGCCGTTCCTGACCGCCTTTACCGAACGGATCTTCCGCGAGGACCGCGAAATCGTGGAGATGGAGCAGGAGGCATGGAACGAACAGGGCGGCGATCGCAATCAGGAAATCTTTCCCGTGATCTGCAACCTGCGCGCGCTTCTGGCTGAATGCGGGCTGCCGGCCGAGGATGACACCCCCGCGCCCGCCGCGCCACAGGCCAGCAGATGACAGCCGGCGAACAGTCACGATTTGCAGGCACGGCGCTGGAGGCGGGGGACTACCTGCTGCGTGAGGTCAGGGCCGCCGATGCACCGGTCATGCATCGCCTGATCAATGACTGGAGCGTGGTGCGCATGCTCAGCCGCGTGCCGTTTCCCTATTCACGGGAACTGACGGATGAATGGATCGCCTCCACTATCGCACAGTCACGCGACGGCACGGCCTATCACTTCGCCATCACCTGCCCGCAGGCGGCAAACCCGGACGAACTGATCGGCTGTCTCGGGCTCAGGATCGACCATGCCAACCGTTCGGGCACCCTGGGCTATTGGGTGGCGCGCACGCACTGGAACCGCAAGGTGGCGTCCACCACGGCAGGACGGCTGGCACGGTGGGCCATGGCCAACCTGCCGGTTGAACGGCTGACGGCGGCGGTGGCATATGACAACCATCCCTCCATCGCCGTGCTGCGTCGCATCGGCTTTCGCGAAATCGGGACAGGCCATCAGGAATTCGTCTCCCGCGGGGGGGAATATCCCGTCCTGTGCTTTGAGGCACGCCATGCCGACCTGTCGGGCACCGGCACGTCGCCCGACACCGGGGAGGACAACCAGACGCGACGGAAGAAAAGCGTACTGGTCGCGGCTGTCGCCCTGGTCGATACGGACGGGCGTATCCTGCTGGCGCGACGGCCAGAGGGGAAATCCATGGCTGGCCTGTGGGAATTTCCCGGCGGCAAGGTAGAGCCGGGTGAAACACCAGAGGTCGCGTTGATCCGCGAACTTGACGAGGAGCTGGGCATCGATGTCGCCCGCTCCTGCCTGGCGCCATTTACCTTTGTTTCCCACGATTACGGGCATTTCCACCTTCTGATGCCGCTTTATGTCTGTCACCGGTGGAAAAACACCCCTACCCCGCGGGAGGGGCAGACCCTGGAATGGGTTGCGGCCAACCGCCTGCATGAATATGCCATGCCCGATGCGGACAAGCCGCTGGTCCCGCTGCTGCGCGATCTTGTCTGATCCATCCTGCGGTTGTGAGGCATCTGAGAGACTGCCTGAAAACAAGACGTTGATAAAAAACAAGAAAAGTTTTTTGGGTGCTGCCTTTTTTTTAAAAAGGCAGCGTCTTTCGAAGCTTTTCAGGGCCTGTTTGGAATTAAGTTTTCTAAAGGACCCAGATGGCTTCGTATTCTTTGCTTTTTGATCTTTGCCAGGTCCTTGTACAAGCAAAAAGGGAGTGCCGAGGCACTCCCTTTCGCATGGAATCAGTCTGTCTGATCTGAGGATCAGTGCAGGATGATTTCGACGCGGCGGTTCTGGGGCTCACGCGTGTCGGGTCCGGTCGGGACCAGCGGGTGCGCTTCGCCATAGCCGTGGATGTCGATGGCGTTTGCGGGCACGCCGTCACGGATCAGTTCAGCCTTCACGCTGTCTGCGCGACGCATGGACAGGCCCATGTTGTACTTCTCGCCGCGCGGGCCGGGATGGGCTGCCGAGTTATCGGTATAGCCATTGACCTCGATGCGGGTGGTCTGGACGTGGGTGGATGCCTGTGCGGCTTCGGCCACGATTTCACGCGCACGACCGGTAAGGGCTGCGCCATCCCAGTCAAAGAAGACGAGGTAGGTGCGTGCCGCGGTCGGTGCGGGCGGGGCCACGGTGGGGGCCGGCGGCGGCGGCGGCGGCGCGTTGTTGAACGCGTAGCGGACACCGACGATGAACTGGTGGTTGAAGCGATGGTCGAAGCTTGCGTGACCGTCACCCGCCGTGAAGTTGCCCATGGTGAAGGACTGCGGCTGACCGATCATGCGGTATTCGGTGGTCATCTGCAGGCCCGGGACGCCGGGGATGTCATAGGCCGCACCGACGATACCCTGGTAGGCGAAGCCGCCCTTGGTGCCGCTCATGCTGCGTGCGCCGCCGGGGTTGTTGCCGCCGATGGTGGCGTCATGCACGCCCTGCCACAGATAGCCCGCGCCGACACCGACGAACGGCGTGACGGGGACGTCGATGCTGAACAGACGCTTCAGGTCGATGTCATACAGCACGTTGACGAAACCGCCATAGGAGCGGTCGGAGCCCTTGTCGCCACGGCTCTTGCTGTAGATTTCGGACCAGTTGTAATCGCCCTCGACCTCGGCGCGCAGGCCGTTACCGAAGCCCCAGCCAACCGCGCCGAAGCCGGTCCAGCCGTGACGGTGCCCGACCTTTTCACGGCCCGGTTCCGTGCCGCCATCAGTATCGGCAAAGTGGCCGTGCTGGGTCTGGGTGAGGTTGTAGCCACCCCCGATATCAACATACGGACCGGTGATCGTCGTGGCCATCGAAGCCGCCGGAGCAGCAGCCATCAGGGTCGTTGCCAGTAACGCCGTGCGAAGACGCATATTTTCGTCCTTCCTTAAGACTCGTTCTTTATAATCGTGCCGCCGGGATGCGTGCGGTCGCTAATCAGCTTCTTGCGTAACATCCTATACCGCTATCGGTTTCGTTTTAGAAACCCATCAGTTTGGCAGGGCTGATATTACACTTATAATGTGTATACATACTATATTATAATGAATTGATAATAAAGGATAATTTAAAGAATTTTTGCTTTGTTTCCCGAATGTTGCACGGGATGACGGATGGGTTTTCTTCGTGCGTGGCCATAATAACACAATGGCTGGCACCGGATTCTATGGCGACTTGTCTTTTTCACCAAGGAGATGAGGGACTCCATTTGGCTCCATGGTGGCGGGCCTGTCACCCGATGATGTCCCGCTTGCCACAGGTGGCGTCATGTCTGGGCGGGCATGTTGGAAGACATGTTTGCGGCTGATGTGAAAATTGGCGGTCATGCCGCTGAGCGCCCCTGCGGCCAGCGCAAGCACGGGATAGAGTCGACAGGTTGCCGACAGGTGGAACAGCACGAAGACACAGCCCCGGTTCAGGCAGAACCCCACCGTGTTTCCCGCCATGAATCGTGCCCACTGATGCAGGAAATGGTGCCTGTTACCCCGGTTGCGAAAAGTCCACAGCCGGTTACACCACCAGTTTGACGATGCAGCGACAAAATACGCAATGATGGCGGCACAGCCCAGCCCCACAAGCGGACGCAGCGCGTAGACGGCGGCTGTATCCCATCCAAGGCCCAGCGCCCCGACAATCCCGAAACGCAGGAATTGAAAAATGGGCGCGCGACCGCTCTCATGTGTCGCAGCGCAATCCGTTCTTTTCCGCATGCCTACGCAACTTGGTGGGTCATCATGATGCCTGTACAAGCAAAAAGGGAGTGCCGAGGCACTCCCTTTCGCATGGAATCAGTCTGTCTGATCTGAGGATCAGTGCAGGATGATTTCGACGCGACGGTTCTGGGGCTCACGCGTGTCGGGTCCGGTCGGGACCAGCGGGTGCGCTTCGCCATAGCCGTGGATGTCGATGGCGTTTGCGGGCACGCCGTCACGGATCAGTTCAGCCTTCACGCTGTCTGCGCGACGCATGGACAGGCCCATGTTGTACTTCTCGCCGCGCGGGCCGGGATGGGCTGCCGAGTTATCGGTATAGCCATTGACCTCGATGCGGGTGGTCTGGACGTGGGTGGATGCCTGTGCGGCTTCGGCCACGATTTCACGCGCACGACCGGTAAGGGCTGCGCCATCCCAGTCAAAGAAGACGAGGTAGGTGCGTGCCGCGGTCGGTGCGGGCGGGGCCACGGTGGGGGCCGGCGGCGGCGGCGGCGGCGCGTTGTTGAACGCGTAGCGGACACCGACGATGAACTGGTGGTTGAAGCGATGGTCGAAGCTTGCGTGACCGTCACCCGCCGTGAAGTTGCCCATGGTGAAGGACTGCGGCTGACCGATCATGCGGTATTCGGTGGTCATCTGCAGGCCCGGGACGCCGGGGATGTCATAGGCCGCACCGACGATACCCTGGTAGGCGAAGCCGCCCTTGGTGCCGCTCATGCTGCGTGCGCCGCCGGGGTTGTTGCCGCCGATGGTGGCGTCATGCACGCCCTGCCACAGATAGCCCGCGCCGACACCGACGAACGGCGTGACGGGGACGTCGATGCTGAACAGACGCTTCAGGTCGATGTCATACAGCACGTTGACGAAACCGCCATAGGAGCGGTCGGAGCCCTTGTCGCCACGGCTCTTGCTGTAGATTTCGGACCAGTTGTAATCGCCCTCGACCTCGGCGCGCAGGCCGTTACCGAAGCCCCAGCCAACCGCGCCGAAGCCGGTCCAGCCGTGACGGTGCCCGACCTTTTCACGGCCCGGTTCCGTGCCGCCATCAGTATCGGCAAAGTGGCCGTGCTGGGTCTGGGTGAGGTTGTAGCCACCCCCGATATCAACATACGGACCGGTGATCGTCGTGGCCATCGAAGCCGCCGGAGCAGCAGCCATCAGGGTCGTTGCCAGTAACGCCGTGCGAAGACGCATATTCTCGTCCTTAAAAAATGAAGTGTCAGAACTTCATGGAGTCTCAAAGGGATGAGGCGCGTCCCAACTGAGCAGGATGCACAGACACATCATCCGTTAATCTTTTCTGAGTGTGAGATAGCCTTTCTCGGGGGGGATGAGAAGGGACGTTTCACCGTATCGGGATGAGTGTGGCAAAAAAAGCACAAAATCCTAAAGATACTGTGAGGTATGATTTTATTTTTTCTTTTGTTAAAAAGGAGATATCGCGAAATGTCTCTGAAATCTTATAAATTTCATCCTGATCCTGGATGGGAATGTATGAGGAACAGTATGTGATGTTTCTGCCTTATTTTACCGCCGGTTATCTATTGCGGCGGCAGGAATCGGTATCGCCATGAAAAAGGGGCGCCGAAGCGCCCCTTTCCCCCTTTATCAATAATCGTCGCGATATCAGTGCAGGATGATTTCGACGCGACGGTTCTGGGGCTCACGCGTGTCGGGTCCGGTCGGGACCAGCGGGTGCGCTTCGCCATAGCCCTGGATGTCGATGGCGTTGGCAGGCACGCCGTCACGGATCAGCTCGGCCTTCACGCTGTTGGCGCGACGCAGAGACAGGCCCATGTTGTACTGCTGCCCACGGGGACCGGGCTGCGCTGCCGAGTTATCGGTATAGCCATTGACCTCGATGCGAGTGGTCTGGACGTGTGTGAATGCCTGTGCGGCTTCGGCCACGATTTCACGCGCACGACCGGTAAGGGCTGCGCCGTCCCAGTCAAAGAAGACAAGATAGGTGCGTGCCGCGGTCGGTGCGGGCGGGGCCACGGTGGGGGCCGGCGGCGGCGGCAGCGGGGCATGGTTGAATGCATAGCGCACGCCAACGATGAACTGGTGGTTGAAGCGGTGATCGAAATGGACATAGCCATTGCGTTCCGCGTTCCACGGGCTGCCGATGCTGGTCTGGCTGCCTGCGTTGCCCATGGTAAAGGACTGCGGCTGACCGATCATGCGGTATTCGGTGGTCATCTGCAGGCCCGGGACACCGGGGATATCATAGGCCGCGCCGACGATACCCTGATAGGCAAAGCCTTGGTTGCCGCCCATGTGGCGGACGTTCGCGCTGACGCCACTGATGTTGTAGCCGGTCGAGGTGCTGACATCCTGCCACAGATAGCCCGCACCGACACCGACGAATGGCGTGACGGGAACGTCGATGTTGAACAGGCGCTTCAGGTCGATGTCATACAGGACATTAAGGAACCCGCCATAGGACCGGTCGGAACCGTGGGTGCGGCCGACAAAGGTATTCGCCCCGCCGCCGATCGTTTCACGGTTGATCTGCGACCAGTTGTAATCCCCCTCGATTTCCACGCGCAGCCCGTTGCCAAAGCCCCAGCCCACCCCGCCAAAGCCAGTCCAGCCATTGCCATGGCGCAGGCGGTCGCGTGTCCCGACCTCGTTTTCCTGATGGTTGGGACCACCGTCGCGGTCAACCCCGTGGCCGTGCTGGACCTGGGTGAGGTCATAGCCCCCCCCGATCCCAACATAGGGGCCGGTGATTGTCGTGGCCATTGACGCCGCCGGGGCGGCGGCCATCAGGGTCGTTGCCAGTAACGCCGTACGCAGACGCATATTCCCGTCCTTAAACCTGATCGTACGCCTGTGCTTGTGGATACAGGGGGCAGTTCCACCAAGGGCGATACAATGTTGAGCGAATAAAGCTTATGCTTTTCTCTTGCGACGCCAGGGGGAATAGTGCGGGAATATTTCTTTCCAGATCTCCCGTTACGACCCTTGGCGGCTTCGTTTTGAGGGAGACAGGTTGAGATAAGGTAAATACGCACCGGATGATGGCGTGTGGGCCCCATCATCCGGCCAGTTGTTGCATAAACATCACGCCCCGCCCGCCGGGACGGGACATGGGATAGTGATTACGATCAGGGGCGGCAGCCATCCGCGCGCAGTACGTCGGCCACCGCGTCATCGGGCACATCGCGGCAGGTGAATGCCTTGCCAATGCCGCGGACAAGAACGAAGGACAGCCGCCCGTCGCGCATTTTCTTGTCACGCTGCATATGGCGGATCAGGGTGGCGGCGGAAAATGCCTCCCCCGTATCACTGATGCGTGCGGGCATGCCCAGGCGGTCCAGATGTGCGCTTACGCGTTCAAGGTCGGCCTGCGCGCAATATCCCAGCCGCACAGACAGCATGAATGCAAGGCGCAGCCCGATCGAGACCCCCTCCCCATGCAACAGCCGTCCGTCATAACCAAGCTCCGCCTCCAGCGCATGGCCAAACGTATGCCCAAGGTTAAGCAGCGCGCGTCCGTTGGTCTTGCGTTCCTCACGTTCATCATCGGCGACGACGGTGGCCTTGAAGGCGCAGGCCCGGCGGATGGCTTCTGCCTGCATGGCCGGGTCGCCCTCCAGTACTGCCTGAGCGTGCCGGTCGCACCATTCGAACAGGTCGGCATCGCCCAGCAGGCCCGATTTCAGGATTTCGGCATATCCGGCGCGGATTTCGCGCGCGGGCAACGTGGTCAGCGCCGTCGTGTCCACCAGGACGGAAAGGGGCTGGTGAAACGCACCAAGCAGGTTTTTGCCAAAGGGCGTGTTGATCCCGGTCTTGCCCCCCACGGACGAATCGACCTGCGACAGCAAGGTTGTCGGGATCTGCACAAATGGCAGGCCACGCAGGGTGGTCGCGGCGGCGAATCCCGTCAGGTCCCCCACGACCCCCCCCCCCAGGGCGATGACGGTGGTGCCGCGTTCGACCCCGGCCTCCAGCAGGGCATTGGTGACGCGCCCGTATTCGGACAGCGTCTTTGACCCTTCGCCCGGCGGCACGGTAATGGTCTCGTGCTGGATGCCGGTTTCCTCCAGCCCCGCGTGCAGGGCGGGAAGGTGAAGGGCCGCAACATTCGCGTCGGTGACGATCATGACCCGTTTCTGCGGCAGCAGCGCGGACAGGTGCGCACCCGCGCGACGGATCAGATCCGTCCCGATCAGCACGTCATAACTGGCACGTTCCAGCTTTACCGGCACCAGCAGGGGGCGGCGTGCGGTGTTGATGGCCCCCAGGACCCGGTCGGCACTGTGCTCCACGTTGTCATCTCCACAATCGACGATAATGTCTGCTTCGGCATAAACGGGATGGCGCTTGCGCATAAGGTCCGACAGGACCGTCGCGGGCGAGTCGACGTTCAATAACGGGCGATGGGTGCGGTCCTGCACACGTTGCAGCAGGACCGGCAACGGGCAGCGCAGCCAGACCGACGTTGCATTTTCACGCATGCACGCGCGGGTGCGCGGGTCCATGAAGGCGCCACCGCCCGTCGCCAGCACGACCGGCGGTCCCGACAGCAGGCGGCGCAGGACCATGTGTTCGCCCCGGCGGAATTCCGCCTCGCCATATTTCTGGAACAGATCGGCGATGGAACAGCCTGCCGCACGTTCGATTTCTTCGTCCGAATCCACGAATTCCAGGTTCAGCCGCGCGGCGAGCAGGCGCCCGATGGTGGTCTTTCCCGCCCCCATGAGCCCTACGAGCACGATGCTGCGTCCCTGTGGCATGGTGGGGATGGCATGTCGGCCATGGCCAAGCGCATCAAGGTCGAGGGGGATGAACAGGGGCGTGGCGTCGTTGTGCGTGGACGCGGGGTGCGCCGTCGGGGGCGTATCGGATGAAATCGGGCGTGACATGACGCCCAACCTAACATAGAGCGGGAAAAAACGGATAGCGGGGAAGACCGCACGCCGCCAATGCGTGGTCATGGATGGCTTTTCGGGGCGTCACCTTGGTATCTTGCGCATCCTTTGCATGGGGGAAACTGTCATGGGCCGTATTATTGTCGCTGTGTTCGCGGTCGTGCTGCTCTGCATGGTCGGCGGGTTCGTATCGCTGGGTATGTTCCCGCCCGCGCTGGTACAGCAGGACGTGCATCGCGACCTGTCGATGGCAGCGGCCCCTGCCGCGCCGCCGCCCATGGCGATGGCCCCGCCCGCACCTCTGCCGGTCATGCCGCTGGTCAAGCCCACGCCCGCGCCCATGCCCGCGCAATGAGTGCGGATGGCGTCGATGCGTTCCTGGAAATGCTGGCCGCCGAACGTGGGGCCGCGCTTAATACCCTGAAGGCCTATCGCCGCGATCTTGACGACCTCGGCACCGCACTGGCGGTGGAGGGCGCGTCGTTGCCACAGGCATCGGCGCGGCAGCTTGGTGCATATCTTTCGGGTCTGGCGCAGGCCGGGCTTTCGGCGCGGACCCAGGCGCGGCGGCTGTCATGCCTGCGGCAATATTACCTCTTCCTTGTGCGTGAGGGGCGCCGCCCCGACAATCCCGCCAGTATGCTGGAGGCCCCGCGCCTGGGCGCCACGCTGCCGCGGTTCCTGTCCGAAGGGGATGTGGACGCCCTGCTGGCGGCGTGTGTCGCGCGTGCCGATGCCGGCGCGCATGAGGTTCGGCGTATGCTGGTCGCGCGTACCGCGCTTGAAATCCTATATGCCTCGGGGTTGCGTATTTCGGAACTGCTGTCCCTGCCGCGTGCGGCGTTGGAACGCACGACGGGAATGCTGCTTGTGCGGGGGAAAGGGGGGCGCGAACGCATGGTGCCCCTGTCGTCGCGCGCGCGCGACGCGGCCGATGAACTGATGCGCATGGACCGCCCGTTGCGCAGTATGTTCCTGTTTCCCGGCCGCAACCCGCTGCGTGCCATGACGCGGCAGGGATTCGACCGCATCTTGCATGATGTCGCGCTGAAGGCCGGGCTGGACCCGCAGCGCCTGTCGCCGCATGTGCTGCGCCATTCCTTTGCGACGCATCTGCTTTCGCACGGGGCGGACCTGCGGGCGTTGCAGGTGTTGCTGGGCCATGCCGACATTACCACCACACAGATTTATACCCATGTCCTGACCGAACGGCTGCAAGAGGCACTGCGCCATCATCATCCGTTGTCGGAACATGCCCCCGCCTGATGTGGGGAGGCCCGCATGGCGGCGCCGCCAGCGGTAAAAAATACGCGGGGCAGGAAAAACGCGCGATGATCGGTGCAGAATCTGTTTGGCTGCGCCCCGGCCTGTGCTATCGGCAGGCCATGCGCCAGTTTCTAGATTTCGAAAAGCCCGTCGCCGAGCTTGAAAACAAGATTGACGAACTTCGCAAGATGTCCGGTCCTGACGGCATTAATATTGCCGACGAGATCGCGCGCCTGACGGAAAAGGCCGACCGCGAATTGCGTGCGGCCTATGCCAAGCTGACCCCATGGCAGAAGGTGCAGGTCGCCCGCCATGCGCAGCGTCCCCATACGGTCGATTACATCGCCGGGTTGATCGGCGAATTCACGCCGCTGGCGGGTGACCGCCAGTTTGGCGAGGACAAGGCGATTATCGGTGGGCTTGGCCGTTTCAATGGACAGCCTGTCGTCGTGATCGGCACGGAACGCGGGGCCGAGATCGAGACCCGCCTTCAGCATAATTTCGGCATGGCGCGGCCCGAGGGCTATCGCAAGGCGCAGCGCCTGATAAAGCTTGCGGGGCAGTTTGGCCTGCCGGTCCTGACCTTTATCGACACATCCGGCGCATGGCCCGGCATTGATGCGGAGGCACGCGGACAGGCGGAGGCCATCGCACGGTCGATCGACACCTGCCTGTCCGCGCCGGTTCCGGTCATTGCGACCGTGATCGGCGAAGGGGGCTCCGGCGGGGCGATCGCACTTGGCGCCGGGGATCGGGTCATGATGCTGGAACATGCGATCTATTCCGTCATTTCGCCAGAGGCCTGTGCCTCCATCCTGTGGCGTGACCCCAAGCAAGCCAGCACGGCCGCCGGGGCGCTGAAGCTGACGGCGCAGGATCTCCTGCATCTTGAGCTGATCGACCGAATCATTCCCGAACCACTTGGCGGGGCGCAGCGTGACCCCAAGGCGACGATCCGTGCGGTGGGTGATGCCATTGCGGCGGAACTGCCGGGGCTGATGAAAAAGGACGCCACGTTGCTCAAGGCGCAGCGGCGGGAAAAATTCCTTGCGATGGGGCGCGACAAGGTCGCCTGAGGTCATGCCTGCGCGCGTGTCCCTTCGCCGCCACCTGAAATCATAAAGGTTTTTGGTGGCGCTTTTCAGAGATTGTTTGAAAACACATCATTGAGAAAATAAGAAAAGTTTCTGGGGGCCGCCTTTTTCAAAAAGGCGGCGTCTTCTGAAGCTTTTCCTGAAAAGCTTCATCAAAAACCTTTATGATTTCAGGATGTTATTGAGCCTGAATTTTCAAACAGTCTCTTAAAACGCCCCAAAATCCGTCGCCTTGGAATAAGGCGACGTGCAGGGCGCTATAGCTCCCCGACATCCGTTTCTACACAAGGCGTGAAGGCGTTGAAGCAGGGGGCTTCATGCCTTGTGCGCGGGTTCACCTTCCAGCGGTGTGAAACCCATTTCCCGGATCATGGCCTCGATATCGCGGGCGACCTGCGTGACTTCGTCCATGTCCAGTCCCTTGCACACCAAGGCCACGCCGCCATGCCCGTCATGGTCGTGGAACGGGTAAGAACCGATATCAATATCGGGATGGGCATTCTGGATGTTTTCCAGATTCGCCGCCAATGCCCCTTCATACAGGCCGAATGCATGCCAACTGCGTGATGTGACCGGCGTGCCGTGACGCAGGGTCGGGGCGATTTCCTCGAACATGGCGCGCATGATGCGGGGCACCCCCGCCATGACATGCACGTTCCCCATGGTGAAGCCCGGTGCGATGGAGATGGGATTGCGAATGGGGGTCGCCCCTTCCGGCAGGGTGGCCATACGCTGGCGCGCGGCGTTGAAATCACCCGGTGCGAAATGTTTTTCCAGCAGGGCGAACGTTTCGGGGTGGGGGGCCCATGGCACGCCGAATGCGTCGGCCACGCAAGATGAGGTGATGTCATCATGCGTCGGGCCGATCCCGCCCGTGGTGAAAACATGGTCATAGGCCGCGCGCGCTTCGGTCACGACATTGACAATCACGGGGCGGATATCGGGAATGATCCGTACCTCCCGCAGGCTGATGCCCAGTTGCGTCAGGCGGTGGGCAATATATTGCACATTCACGTCCTGCGTCCGTCCGGACAGGATCTCGTTACCGATAACCAGGATGCAGGCGGTCGGGTTCATGGCGTCGTTATCCATCGGGTTGGGGGCGAAGGGATCAATCAACACGCAGGCTACAGGATATCGCGCCAAAAGTCTTGGCCATGACCGCGTGGAAGGGGGCATGGGCCAGATGGGGGGATGCACGCATCATGGCATTTTGCGATAGAGTCCCACCCATCCGATATATCCGCAAAGGAAGCAGCATGGACACGATGACACCGCAATGCGCATGGGATCTCAAGGCGCAGCTTGGTGAAGGCCCGGTCTGGGCAGAGGCTGAGCAGGCGCTCTATTTCGTGGATATCGTCGGGTCGGCCATCCATCGCCATGTCCCCGCCACCGGGGCGCAGGCCTCGTGGAAGGCGCCGCATCGTCCGGGTTTCCTTGTGCCCGTCGCGGATGGCACCTTCATGTGCGGGTTACAGGACGGCCTGCATGTGTTCGATCCCCGGACCGGACATTTCAGCGCACAGGCGGTGGTGGAACCTGAACAGCCGGGAAACCGGATCAATGACGGATATGTGGACCCGCGCGGCCGCCTGTGGTTTGGCACCATGGATGACGGGGAAACTTCCCCATCTGGCGCCCTGTATTCCGTCACGCGCCAGGCTGATGGCAGCCTGCGGATCGTGCGGCAGGACGAGGGGTATGTGGTGACGAATGGTCCCGCGCTCTCCCCCGATGGGCGGACGCTGTATCATAACGATTCGCAGCAGCAATCCATTTATGCCTTTGACCTGTCCGATGATGGCATGTTGTCGAATCGCCGTGTTTTTGCCCGCCTGACGGATGGGTATCCCGATGGCGTGGTCGTGGACAGCGCCGGATGCCTGTGGGTCGGGGTTTGGGGGGGCGGCCGGATTGCGCGTTTCCTGCCCGATGGACAGGGCCTGCCGCCAGTTATTGTCCCCGCGCGTAATGTCACCAAGATTGCTTTTGGTGGGGCGGATTACCGCACGGTGTTCGTTACGACGGCGCGCAAGGGGCTGTCGGACGACGTGCTGGCCACACAGCCGCAGACGGGGGGGCTGTTTACCTTCCGCGTCGATGTGCCGGGGCAGCCGCAGGCTACCTTTCCGGCCAGCGGCCTGCGCGAACTTGGCAGGGAACTGCATACCCCCGCCTGACGGATTCCTTCTCGGCTTCCTGATGCGACCCCTTGGAGAGTTCTTTGTTCTTACGGCGTGTCGTCAGTTAGTCCCTGAGTGTGGCACGTGAGGGTTGTACTTAATGTCTGCGTGTGCTGACTGTTTTTCCGTTTTTTGGAGGAGACAGACAGATGCGGCGCTATAGTTTATGCGATGACCAGTGGGAGCGGATAAAGGATCTTCTCCCCTGTCGAGAAGGCTATGTCGGCGGCACTGCGGTGGACAACCGTCTGTTCGTGGAGGCGGTGCTGTATCGCTATCGCGCGGGTATTCCATGGCGCGACCTTCCTGCCCGTTTCGGTGACTGGAAAAACGTGCACCGGCGTCTGCGCCGCTGGTGTGAAAGCGGCGTCATCGAACAGATATTTTGTTATCTGGCGGCCGATCACGACAATGAATACATGATGATCGACAGCACGATTGTCCGGGCGCATCAGCACAGCGCCAGAGCTCTCAAAAAAGGGGCACGGATCAGGCCATTGGACGATCCCGGGGCGGACTGACCACAAAGATCCACGCCATCTGCGACGCTCTGGGCAATCCGGTGGAGCTCGGTATCACACCGGGACAGGATGCCGATATCACCCAGGCAGAACCACTTCTGGAAAACATCGACCCTGATGCTTTCCTTGCTGACAAGGCGTATGACGCGGACAAGTTGATCGATCGGCTGATACAGCGCGGGATTACCCCGGTCATCCCGCCAAAACGCAACAGAACGACACGACGGAAAACCGATTTTTCTCTCTACCGCGAACGGAACCTTGTTGAGAGGTTCTTCAATAAACTCAAGCAGTTTCGCGCTATCGCAACCCGCTACGATAAACTGAAATCGACCTTCCTCGCAGCCGTGCAGTTCGCCTCAATCATCATCCTGCTTAACTGACGACACGTCGTAAAATAATAAAAGTTTTGATGACGTTTTTGCAGGGAAGCCTTGGAAAAGATCGACTTTAAGAAACAAGACAATGATTCCAAGTTTTTCCATTATTTATCAATGCATTATTATGCACCGACACCTTGTCCAGCCTCCCAAAAGGCGGCCTCCAGGCGAACTGCCGTGTTGAACTCCGCCCGGAGCATGGGATAGCGGGCATCGGCCCCATATTGCGCGCCCACCATATTCAGACGATGGATTCCCCCCTCCACCAGGTCAGTGAATTCCTGACCGCCATATAACGCGATCCAGGACCAGTAGGGATTGCCGTCGCGCCGGGTCGCAGGATCGGCATGCAGGCGCGCCCCGATTTCCCCATATCCGATCATGCATGGCGCCAGTGTCACCAGCAGGTCCAGCAGATCCCCCGTCTGCGCACGATCAAGGATAAAGCGGCTATAGGCCAGAAGTTCGAGGGATTCCGGCGCGCGACGCAACATGTCCTCGTCAATGCCCCATCCCTTGCAATAGTTCACATGCAGCGGCAGTTCCGTATCCAGGATGCCCGATACCAGAGCAGCAGCAGCGCGCATGTCCTCCACCGTTGTCGATTTATGAACCGACAGCGCACAGGCACGGGTATACTGGACCAGATAGAGGTAATCCTGAATCAGGAAGTTCTGGAACGCATTTTCCGGCAATGTCCCATCGGCCAGCCCCCTGACAAAAGGATGGTGGATGAAGCGTTCCCATTCCTCCATGCAATCCCGGCGCAACCGCCCCGCCAGTCCAGATTCCAGCAGGGGCCAGTCACGTTGCGCATCCCATGTCATGTCCATTTTCCTCGTCTTCATACGCGGCTACATTACGCGCCCGGTTTCGGCACACGACATCATGTGGCGGGCCGGGTCATGTATACCCTTCCTGTGGCGTTACGCGTGCGCTAGGTGAAGGGAACCAAGACCGCAATTTCTTTCACCACAGGATCGTCTGTTTTCCGCCATGCCAACAACAAATGACATTCGCGCCACCTTTTTGGACTATTTCGCCGCGAACGGACACCAGATCGTTCCATCCTCGTCACTGGTTCCCAACAACGACCCGACGTTGCTGTTCACCAATGCAGGCATGGTCCAGTTCAAGAATGTCTTTACCGGCCAGGAAACCCGCCCCTACTGCCGCGCCACCACGGCGCAGAAGGTCGTGCGTGCGGGCGGAAAGCATAACGACCTCGACAATGTCGGCTATACCGCACGGCATCATACTTTCTTCGAGATGATGGGCAATTTCTCCTTCGGCGATTATTTCAAGGCCGAAGCCATCGAACTGGCATGGAAACTGGTGACAGGCACGTTCGGCCTGTCAAAGGACCGGCTGCTGACCACCGTCTATTCCGAAGACGAGGAAGCCGCCGCCCTGTGGCGCAAGATCGCGGGCCTGCCCGACAGCCGCATCATCCGCATCCCGACCACCGACAATTTCTGGCGCATGGGCGATACGGGGCCATGCGGACCATGTTCGGAAATCTTCTATGACCATGGGCCGGAAGTGGCCGGTGGACCACCGGGATCACCCGATGAGGACGGGGACCGGTTTACCGAAATATGGAACCTCGTGTTCATGCAGTATTTCGAAAACCCGCCCGGCGTGCGCTCCCCCCTGCCCCGCCCGTCGATCGACACCGGGCTGGGCCTGGAACGCTTTGCCGCGATCCTGCAGGGCAAGCGCGACAATTATGACATCGATACCTTCCGCGCGCTGATCCTTGCCTCTGCCGAGGTTACGGGACAGGACCCGGATGGGCCCTTCAATGCCAGCCACCGCGTGGTGGCCGACCATCTGCGTTCCACTTCCTTCCTGATTGCTGATGGTGTCCTGCCGTCCAAGGACGGGCGCGGCTATGTCCTGCGCCGCATCATGCGCCGCGCCATGCGTCATCTGCATATGATGGGCACGACCGAACCCACCTTCTATAAACTTGTGCCCGCCCTGATACGCCAGATGGGCGGCGCCTATCCCGAACTGGTGCAGGCACGTGCCCTGATCGAAGAGACGATGCGCGGGGAAGAAGAGCGTTTCAAGGCGATGCTCGAACGCGGCCTTGCGCTGCTGGAGGACGAAACGGCCAATCTTGCCGCAGGTGCGCCACTGCCGGGCGCGGTGGCGTTCAAGCTGTATGATACGTTCGGCTTCCCACTCGACCTGACACAGGATGCGCTGCGCAACAGCCATCATGGGGTGGATGTCGCAGGTTTTGACGAGGCCATGGAAGTCCAGCGCCAGCGCGCCCGCGCGGCATGGAGCGGATCAGGTGACAGCGCCACAGAAACCATCTGGTTCGAGGCCCGCGATAAATTCGGCGCCTCTGAATTCCTTGGCTATACGACCGAAATCTCTGATGCCGAAATACAGGCCGTCATTGTCGATGGCGCCAGCGTCGATGCCGCAGGCCCGGGCACAAAGGTGGAAATCCTGCTGAACCAGACGCCATTTTATGGCGAAAGCGGCGGCCAGGTGGGCGATACCGGCACGATCACGGCCAAGGGCCTGAAAATCGCCATAACCGATACGCAGAAAAAACTGGGCGATCTGCTGGTGCATACCGGCACCGTGATCGACGGGACAGTCCATCCCGGTGATGCCGTCACCGCCCGTGTGGACCACGAACGGCGCAGCGCGATCCGCGCGCACCATTCCGCCACACACCTGCTGCACGAGGCGCTGCGCCGTCGCCTTGGCGCACATGTGACGCAAAAAGGCAGCCTGAACGCCCCGGACCGTCTGCGCTTTGACGTCAGCCAGCCGCGGCCGATCACGCCAGAGGAACTGGCGGATATCGAGGCCGAGGTGAACGCCCGCATCCGCGAGAACACCGAGGTCACGACCCGTCACATGACACCCGATGAGGCGATCGAACAGGGGGCGATGGCCCTGTTTGGTGAAAAATATGGTGACGAAGTCCGTGTGGTATCGATGGGTGGACCAGAAGACGGGCGCGCGGCCTGGTCGATCGAACTGTGCGGTGGCACGCATGTGCGGCGCACGGGCGATATCGGCCTGTTCCGTATCACGGCGGAAAATGGCGTCTCCTCCGGTGTGCGCCGTATCGAAGCCGTGACCGGCAAGGCGGCGGAAACAGCGGCCGTCACCACGGAACAGCGCCTGTTCCAGATGGCGGCGATGATGCGCGTCACCCCGGCGGAAGCCCCCGAACGCCTTGCCGCGCTGCTGGAGGAACGCAGGGTCATGGAACGCCAGTTGTCCGACCTGCAACGCAAGCTTGCCGCCGGTGGTGACGGCACGCCCAAGGTCGAGGACGTGGCCGGAACCAGCTTTGTCGCACGCAACGTGGGCGACCTGCCGCCCAAGGAGCTCAAGCCGCTGGCGGATTCCCTGCGCAAGGAAATCGGCTCTGGCGTGGTAGCACTTGTCTCCACCGCCGATGGCAAAGGCAGCATTGTCGTCGCCGTCACCACCGACCGTGCGGAACAGGTGGATGCCGTGGCGCTGGTACGGATCGCAAGCGCGGCAATGGGCGGCAAGGGCGGCGGTGGCCGGCGGGACATGGCGCAGGCCGGCGGCCCGGACATCAGCAAGGCGCAGGCAGCACTTGATGCGATCCGCGCGGCGCTGCCCCAGATGCTTCAGGGCTGAAATCCTGCCCCCAGAGCGTTATTACGTCGTTATTACCATGAAGGGCGGGGCCAATGGCTCCGCCTTTTTTGTAACGTCCCGATCCGCAGGCACCTGTTTCAGTATAATATAACCATTGGCACCCATATTTATTAACGATACCCTCTATAAAGATGAACATTTTTTAATTACATTTACATAGTATTTCTAAATCACTTCCACCGGGAACATCTGTTTACTTCATGCATTAAAATGTATAGGAAATAAGAATAACACTTCATATCAGGACCCTGTTCATGATTGAGTGTTACCGTTCCGGACATAACGTGACAGGAGTGCCGACATGACCGATACGAATGCCCGTGAAACCCTGATTGACCTTCTGCATGGCGTGGAACGTTTCAATACCGAGGTCTTTCCGAAGAACCGCGACCTGTTCGCCAGCCTTGCAGACCAGCAGGCACCCGGCACCCTGTTCATCGCCTGCGCCGACAGCCGCGTGAACCCAAGCCTGATTACACAGACCAAGCCCGGCGAACTGTTCGTCCTGCGCAATATCGGCAACATCGTCCCCGCCTATGGGGAGATGCTGGGTGGTGTGTCATCGGCCATCGAATATGCGGTTCTCGCGCTCAAGGTCTCGCACATCATCGTTTGCGGGCATTCGGATTGCGGCGCGATGAAGGCGCTGCTGGACCCCGACCCGTCAAAGCTGGCGAAGATGCCGACCGTTGCCTCGTGGCTGCGTAACGCCGAAGCCGCCCGCGCCGTGCTGGAGGTCTCCGACGCTGGCCCGGCCTCCGTGCGCAGCCTTGCGGAACAGAATGTGCTTTTGCAGATCTCGCACCTGCGTACGCATCCGGCGGTGGCGGCGGGCCTGGCGCGCAATACACTGACGTTGCAGGGCTGGTTCTATGACATTCCCAGCGGCGAAGTCGTGATCCTTGACGAAACCTCGCGCCATTTCGTCAGCGTGCATGACGCGATCGAGACGCTGCGTGCCTCTACGGCTGCGGCACAGGCGCAATCGGCCTGATCCTTTTCTCCCATTAACCCCTGCGTTGCGGTCACGGGCGCGGTAAGGTCGGGCATGTCCCGCCTGCCGCGCCCGTTCGTGTTTTTACTGATGGTCCTGATCACGGGGGGCCATATGCCAATGATGGCCCATGCCATGCCCTTGCGGCTGTCCACATGGAACCTCGACTGGCTGACCACCCGTCCGGCGGGGGACCGCGCCTTGCCCGATGACGTGCGTCCACGTGACATGGCGGACATCGTGCGGCTGGCCCGCTATGCCGCGCGCCTGCATCCTGACATCGCAGCACTGGAAGAAGTGGATACGCCCGAACTCGCCGCACGTCTGTTTCCCGCGCCTGATTACCGCATCCTCATCTCTGGCGATGGGGTGGTACAGAAAACCGCGCTGGCCGTGCGGGGCGGCCTGATCGTGACGCGCCATCCTGATGTGCGCGCCATTGACGTCTATCCCCCCGACGCGCCCCGCCATCTGCGCAGCGGGCTGGACGTCACGGTGGGCGATGGACGCGCCAGCCTGCGTGTGCTGGTGATACATCTGAAGGCCGGATGCCGCGATGGTGCGCCAGATGACCGGCGTCCCGCCTGCCGCACCCTGTATCGGCAGGTCGCCGCCCTGACGGACTGGATCATGGAACGCCAGGATGAAGGTGAACCTTTCGCCATCATGGGCGATTTCAACCATATGCTTGGCCCCGGCGACGCCATGTTGGCCATGCTGGGTGAAAATGGTCCGCTGGTGGCGCCAACTGTGGGACTGGCAAGCCCATGTTGGGGTGGAAACTACTTCATCGACCATATCGTGCTTGGCGATCAGGCGCGGCAATGGCTGCACCCCGACAGCCTGCGCGTCATGACATATCGCGAACATGACCCGACATTGCAATCACGCCTGTCGGATCATTGCCCGGTTTCCATCGGGCTGGACATGCCATAATGGCCCGTACCCGGAAAACCACTTGGAAATAAAATATCCGCTGCCGCAGTTGCAAAGACCTGAAAAAATACCGACCCATTCAGGTAAGCCCCATTCAGGTAACTGGTGGCATCCGGGCGTCTTTATCAATCATCACCCGAAGGAAGGACAAACCATGCAGATGCGTCATCTGGGCCATTCGGGCCTGCAGGTTTCTGCCATCGGGCTGGGATGCAACAACCTTGGCGGACGTATTGACCTCGACACGTCGCGCGCGGTCGTCCATCAGGCGTTGGAATGCGGGATCACGCTGTTTGACGTGGCCGATGTCTATGGCCGCCGTGATGCCCATGCGGGCGCATCGGAGGAGGCGCTGGGCGCAATTCTTGGCCCACGCCGCCGCGACATCGTACTGGCGACGAAATTCGGCATGCCCATGGATACCGATGGACATCTGCAAGGAGCGTCGCGCCGGTATATCCGCCGCGCGGTGGAAGACAGCCTGCGTCGCCTGCGCACGGATTATATCGACCTTTACCAGCTTCACATGCCCGATCCCACCACCCCGATCGACGAAACACTGCGCGCGCTGGATGACCTGACACGGGCGGGGAAAATCCTGTACGCGGGCTGTTCCAACCTGCCCGCATGGCAGGTGGCCGACGCGCAGCATACAGCCCGCGCGGCGGGAATGGGCGGATTCATCAGTTGTCAGGACGAATTCTCGCTACTCTCACGCAGGGCCGAACATGACCTTATTCCAGCCATGCGGCATTTCGGGCTGGGGCTTCTGCCCTATTTCCCATTGGCCAGTGGCGTCCTGACGGGAAAATACAAACGCAACGCCCCGCCGCCCGCAGGCAGTCGTCTGGCGGCGTGGACCTATCTGCATGAACGTTACCTGACGGATGCGAACTGGACGTTGCTGGAACGGCTGAAGACATTTGGCGCGGAGCGCGAACTGGACCTGCCCGCACTCGCCTTTGGCTGGCTGCTGTCACATGATGTCGTGGGATCGGTCATCGCCGGCGCCACAAGCGCACGGCAGGTCAGCACCAATGTTGCACATGCACAGGCTCTTGCCCCAGCGGATATGGCGGCATTGCAGGCCCTGCTGGACGCACAGGCCCCGACAGGCTGAAGCTTGCCTCACATGGCGGGAAAGGTCGCCGTCTTTGATTCAAAGGACTGTTTAAAAAGTCATGCTTAATAACATACTGAAATTATAAAGGTTTTTGGTGAAGCTTTTTCCAAAAAGCTTCAGAAGACGTCGCCTTTTAAAAAAAAGGCGACACCCAAAAACTTTTCCTGTTTTTCATCAATGGTTTGTTTCCAAATACTCTCTTGGAAACAACAAAAGTTCCTGACCAGCGCCTTGCTTCAAAAGGCGCTGACGTTTGAATAAAGGCGGCATTCCCCGCCCCTGCAAAAGCAACGCGCAACGTCATCCGCCGACCAGGGGATGACGCAGGACATGGTCATGTATTTCCCATATCCATTATTTCCAGATACCCACTTATTCGGGCCAGACCCCGGACGCATGCGCAGCGGCCCAGCCAATCGCCAGCAACACCATGACAAAGACAACCGCCCCCATCAGTTGCAGCAGTTCCTTGAACGGCATGATCCCGGGCGGCACGGCGGCAGCAGCCGTAGCGCCCCCTGTCGCGACGGCGGCGGCATCGGCGGCATCGCCCGCCGCGTCACGGGTTTCTGGGGCCAGGGGCTGTGCGCCCGGCACGGGGCCGGGATCGGGAACATCCGTTGAAACCGCCTGTTCGTGCGCGATATCCGCAGCAACGGACTGTGGGCTGGCGGACAGGGGATGATCCGCATGACTGTCGGCGTCGGGCATCTGCGTCTCTCCTGCGGGCCATGACACATGAAATAGATGACGCAATATAGCGGACCCGCGCCAAAGCACCAACAGCATCCCCCGGCATCGCCCCACCCGCTGGGCCGGGGGACATGATTTTTTCGTTTCAAAGGTATCGCGGCCATCGCATACTCTGCCGGCGCCATGCGCGTCACCCCATGCGGAGCGGGGCTGCGCACCCTCCACCGGCATTTGCATTTCTTCTAACAGGACCAGGTACCCGTTCCTTATGTCTTCTTCCCCGCTGACCCGCCGCATGGCCCTTGGAACGCTTGCCGGGATCGCGACACTGCTATCCCCACTCGCCCGCGCACGGCGGGGCCATGCCACGGCCCCAATGCGGATCGGGATGATCGGATCAGGTCATGTGGGGGAAACGCTGGGTCGTTTATGGACGCATGCAGGCCATCAGGTCATGTTTTCCGCCCGGGGAATGGACGCGCCAAAGCGCCTTGCACGAAAAATGTTTCCCCTTGCCCGGGCCGGGACACCCGCGGATTCGGCGCTGTTTGGCGATGTCATCGTGCTGGCTGTGCCCTATGGCGCGCTGCCGCAACTGGCGCAGACATTGGGACGCAATACCGAGGATAAGGTCATCCTCGACGCCACCAACCCCTATTCCTGGCGTGACGGGGGCATCGCACGGCTGGCGATGCAGCAGGGCGCGGGCATTACCACGCGCGACCTGTTTCCCAACAGTGCGGTTGTCCGCGGCCTCAATTCCGAGGACATGACCACCATCGCCGCCCAGGCATGGCGCAAGCCGCCACGTCTGGGCATCCCGCTGGCGGGCGATTCCCGCGCGGCGCTGGAAACGGTGCAGGGACTGATCTGGGATGCGGGAATGGACCCGGTGATCGTCGGCCCGCTGACCACCGCGCGGGAGTTCCAGCCCGGCGGCCCTGCGTTCGAGGCCGCGACCACAGCAGCGCACCTGCGCGAAATCCTGAACCTGCCCGCCGCGACACAGCCCGACGCCAGCCGCAACGGATAGGCCGCCGCTATCCCCCCGCCTGCCCCGTCAGTTCCTGCCCTGTAACGTAAAGCCGACCAGCCCGCCCATCACGGCCAACAGGCCCGCCCAGGCCAGCAGGTCGGGCGGGGGCATGCCAAGCATGAACATCTCCCCCACAAGGGCAAACCCCACTTCCGCAGCCTGCGTCGCATCCACCGCCGCGATGCGCAGGGCATCGTTCGACAGGTTGCGGGCATAAAGGAACAATGTCGTCGCAAGGCATCCTGCGACCAGCGCGATCACGGCAGTCGCCCCCACCTGCCCCATTCCCGGTGGTGGGGGCCGGAAGGCGACGATCAGCACCATGAAAACCGGCAACGCCCCCAACGTCAGCAGCAGGACAGACGCCACCGGGTCACATAACAGCACAGCCGCGCTGTCCCGCGCATGCCTTGCCCGGTTAAGCAACTGGTTCCCCACGGGATAGGCAATTGCCGCCACCATGACGGGCACAACACCAGCAAGGACCTGCGCCAGCCCCACCCCGGTGGAGACACGTTGCAGGTTCAGGATCACGACCCCGAGGAAGATCAGGCCCAGGAACAGCAGGCCATGCAACGGGACACGTGCGCCAAATGCACGCAGCACGAACGGGGTGGCAAGGATCGTCAACTGCCATGTTGCGGCGACGATCCATCCCGGCGCATGGTCGGCGGCAAAGCAGCAGCAGGCATAGAAAACGCCAAACCCGATTCCGCCCGCCAGAAGCCAGAACCCCAAGCGTGCGCGAAAAAGGCGCAGGACCGCCCCCAGATAGGCAGGACCACGCCGCAGCAGGAGCCACAAGGCCAGCAGCACCGCCATATCGACATAACGCAGCGACGCACTCCATACCCAGTGGCCACCGCCCAGGCTCATGGCACGGTTCAGGACGAACGTAATGGAAAACAGCGCGGCCGCCAGCAGGCCAATCCCCACAAGGCGGGGCATTGTGGGGCCGGATGTCGCAGACATGCACATGCTCCGATCATGACAGGAGAATGCCCAGGCGAGCGGCGCGGAACCATATCCACACTTCCCGGTGGTCAACCCACCTCATGTCGCCAGTCATGCGGACCATCCCAGCGTAGGGTCCGGCCGGTATCGTGTCCATATTCGATTGCGATAAAGTTATGACCCACCGCATATGCCCCATGAAAAAAGCCCCGCCGGATCACCCGGCGGGGCTGTACATCACAGGGCGACAGGAAAACGGCGGGCGGGCGCCACGATAACGGGCTGGCCCCATGCCGGGATCTGCCGGTGATGCTTTTTCCTTCGGAATATAAAACAGTGCGCGGAAATGGCCCGTCGCGATGCGGGTTACAGATCCCGCACGTTACATACCCTGTGCATTACATACCTTGCCCGTTACATACCCTGTCCGGGCGGCAGATAAGCCGCCTGCCGCAGCGCCAGCCCGAACTGCACCCAGCCGATGCCCGCGGCAATCAGTTCGACGGCAATGAACGTGCCAATCAGCCACAGCCCCGACCACGGTAGCATGAGATAGAGCACCACCCCCACCAGAAGGCTGATGACGCCCCCCATCAGGATCATCCACCATCCGCTCAGCCCACGCTGCTGGATCGCCATGATGATGCGTCCGATGCCCGACACCACCAGACAGACCGACAGGAAAATGGTAATGACCATGGAACCGGTGGCAGGTTCCTCCATCATCAGCGTGCCGCCAAGGATATAGAGCGCACCGCCGAGAATCGACATCAGCCGCCCACCCCAGTCCCGCACGACAAAAGCATGCACAAGCTGTACCGTCCCCCCAAGGAACAGCAGCAGCCCCAGCAGGATCGTACTGGCCATCGTGACCGTGATGGCGTCAACCCACGCCACGAACCCAAGCAGAACCAGCACCACCCCAAGGCCGCAAAACAGGCTCCAGCGCTGTGTAAATGGCGTGTCCATCGTGAAAATCCCTCAAATTCCTGAACGCATCATGCGGATCGGTCGCCCAATGGGCGGAAAGCCTGATACATAACAGGCAACCCGGCCATGATGATACCGGCTTTTACACCATCCGCCCCGCGCGGGAATTGACATCACCACGCCGTACCCCTATACGCGCCCGACTGCCGGGAACGTGGACGGACCGGCCGGTGCCTTGGCCATTCAGGGGTTATTGCTCCCCCGGCACCGGTTAATGCGGAACGCGCCCGTCCTGTTCATGGGGAACAGGACCTACCGGTGCCACACCATGGCATGGCAGATCCGGCGCGATGCCGGTCGCCCGCCATGCAGATGAAGAAAGAGAGCGCGCAATGAGCAAGCGCCTTGAGAGCAAGTACAAGATTAACCGTCGCCTTGGCGTCAACCTGTGGGGCCGTGCAAAGTCCCCGGTCAACAAGCGCGAATACGGCCCCGGCCAGCACGGCCAGCGCCGCAAGCAGAAGCCGTCCGACTTCTCCATCCAGCTGATGGCGAAGCAGAAGCTCAAGGGCTATTACGGCAACATCGGCGAAAAGCAGTTCCGCAAGTATTATGACGAAGCCGTCCGTCGCAAGGGCGATACGTCTGAAAACCTGATCGACCTGCTGGAACGTCGCCTGGATGCGGTGGTCTACCGCATGAAGTTCGCGATCACCCCGTTCGCGGCACGTCAGTTCATCAGCCATGGCCACATCACGGTCAACGGTCGCAAGGTCAACATCCCGTCCTATCTGGTGCGTGATGGCGACGTGATCGAAGTGCGTGAAAAGTCCAAGCAACTGGCGATCGTGCTTGACGCAGCGCAGAGCGGCGAACGCGAAGTGCCGGAATACATGGAAGTCGATCATCGCCAGATGAAGGGCACCTTCACCCGCACGGCGAAGCTGTCGGATGTCCCGTATCCGGTCCAGATGGAACCGAACCTGGTCATCGAATTCTACTCTCGCTGATCCACACCCGGAACCGGGCTGTCATGGCGCCGGGCGTGGGGCATTGCCTCCACGTCCGGCGTCCGTGTTTGTGGGCCTTTTCATACTGGGCCCTGTATACTGGGTCCTGTCATACTGGTCCGTCATCGCCTGCCCCGGTTTTCCGTGGCCTGCCGTTCGCGCCCCCGCGGTGCGCGCCCCTGTCGTGCCGTCGCATGGTGCGACGCACGAAGGTATATGCACATGAATGCCGCCGCCGATCCCGTCCCGCCTGCCGCACCCGGCTCCATCGCGCACGAAATCGCACGCCGCCGGACATTCGCCATCATTTCGCATCCCGACGCGGGCAAGACCACGCTGACCGAACGCATCCTGCGCGCGGGTGGCGCGATCCAGATGGCGGGAAACGTGCGGGCCAAGGGCGAACGCCGGCGCACACGTTCGGACTGGATGGGAATCGAACGCGATCGCGGCATTTCGGTCGTGACCTCGGTCATGACATTCGAATATGGCGACTGCATCTTCAACCTGCTCGACACGCCGGGCCATGAAGACTTCTCCGAAGATACCTACCGCACGCTGACGGCAGTTGACGCGGCGGTAATGGTGATCGACGCGGCCAAGGGGATCGAGGCGCGCACGCGCAAGCTGTTCGAGATCTGCCGCCTGCGTGACATTCCCATTGTCACCTTCATCAACAAGATGGACCGCGAGGCACAGGACCCGTTCGCCCTGCTGGACGAGATTTCGTCCTCGCTGGCGCTTGATACCTCGCCCGCGACCTGGCCGGTGGGGCGGGCTGCGAAATTCGTCGGCACCTATGACATCTACCGCCGTGAACTGCACACCACCAGCACACTCGACCCGTCGGACCCACGCATGCTCCAGTTGGCCGAGGAACTTGAACTTGCCCAGGCGGCCTTGCCGGAATTCGACCTCGAAAGCTTCAACGCCGGCCACCTGACGCCCGTATTCTTCGGCAGTGCGATGAAGGAAATCGGCGTGACCGACCTGCTTGACGCGCTGGCCTCGTTCGGGCCGCCGCCGCGCGACCAGGCAACCGAAACCCGCAGCGTCCATGCGGATGAAGAGGCGATGACCGCGCTGGTGTTCAAGATCCAGGCGAACATGGACCCCAACCATCGCGACCGCATGGCGTTCGCGCGCATCTGTTCGGGGCGCCTGCAACGTGGCATGCGGCTCAAGCATGTCCGCATCGGCAAACAGTTCGCCCTGCACACACCACAGTTCTTTTTCGCCCGCGACCGCCAGTTGGCGGAGGAAGCCTTTGCCGGTGACGTGGTGGGCATTCCCAACCACGGCACCCTGCGCATTGGCGACACCCTGACCGAGGGCGAGGACCTGCGGTTCACCGGCGTGCCCTATTTCGCACCGGAAATCCTGCGTCGTGTCCGTCTTGACGATGCGATGAAGGCCAAGAAACTGCGCCAGGCCCTGACGGAACTGGCCGAAGAAGGCGTGGTGCAGCTTTTCCGGCCGCAGGACGGCTCCCCCCCGATTGTCGGCGTGGTCGGCACGCTACAGCTTGATGTGCTTCAGGCGCGGCTGAAGGGGGAATATGGCGTGTCGATCGGTTTCGAATCGACGCCCTATAACCTGGCTCGCTGGGTCACCGGCCCACGCGAACGGCTGGAGACGTTCTGTAGCGTCAACCGCAGCGCCATGGCCGATGATATCGACGGCGATCCGGTCTTCCTTGCCTCTTCGGCGTTCATGATGCGGCGCACGGCGGAAGGGCAACCCGAACTCGCCTTTCACGACATCAAGCAGATCGGCCAGGAAATCGGCTGACGGCCCGCCCACCGCCGCTTTGTTTTCCACCCCACAAGAGTATTGCGTCAGGCCCGTTGTCTGGCGCATCTAGGCGCATCATGTCCGACACAATGCCCCGCCTGAGCCTGCATGACAGCAAAAGCCGCAAGACGGTTGCGTTCACGCCGCTCGACCCTGAAAATGTCCGTGTCTATTACTGCGGGCCGACCGTCTATGACCTTGCGCATATCGGCAACCTGCGCGCGATGGTCACGGCGGACGTGCTGGTGCGCCTGTTGCGCCACCTGTATCCGCACGTCACCTATGTCCGCAACATCACGGACGTGGATGACAAGATCAATGCGCGCGCGCGCGAAAACAACGAACCCATTACGGCCCTGACGGCGCGGACCATCCACGATTTCCATCAGGACCTTGCGGCGGTCTCCATCCTGCCACCCGACATTGAACCGCGCGCCACCCACCATATCGAACAGATGCAGCGCATGATCAGCGAACTGATCGACAATGGCCACGCGTATGAAGCCGAAGGCCATGTCCTGTTTTCTGTGGCGGATTATCCCGATTATGGCGGGCTGTCGGGCCGCAGCGCCGATGACCTGATGGCGGGCGCACGGGTGGACGTCGCGGATTACAAGCGCGCGCCGGGTGATTTCGTGCTATGGAAACCCTCTGACGTGGATACGCCGGGATGGGACAGCCCATGGGGCCGGGGTCGTCCGGGCTGGCACATTGAATGTTCCGCCATGTCGTATCATTACCTTGGCGAAAGTTTCGATATCCATGGTGGTGGGTCGGACCTTTTGTTCCCCCATCATGAAAACGAACGCGCGCAAAGCATGTGCTGCCATCCGCACGGGCGTTTTGCCAACCACTGGGTGCATAATGCGATGCTGCTGGTGGATGGGGAAAAGATGTCGAAGTCCCTCGGCAACTTCCTGACCGTGCGCGATGTACTGCGCGACACCCCGGCAGAGGCGCTGCGCCTGCTGTTGCTGCGGGCGCAGTACCGTTCGGTGCTGAACTTCACACGCGACGGGCTGGACGATGCACGCCAGACGCTCGACCGGTTCTATCGTGCGCTGGCAATGCTGAACGATGGGGACGCAGCCGGGACAACCCCACCGCCGGATGTTTTCGTACGTGCGCTGTGCGAGGATCTTAACACACCCGCGGCCATTGCCGAAATGCATGCCATGGCGGACCGGGCGCTGGCGGGTGATGCGCAGGCCGCGCGCGACCTGCGGGCGGCCGGACAGCTGATCGGGTTGCTGGGCAGTACGCCCGACACATGGTTCCGCGGCGATGCGCAGCTTGACACGGCAAAGATCCAGGCCCTGATCGACGAACGGCTGGCGGCACGCAAGGCACGCGATTTCGCCCGCGCCGACGCCATCCGCGACGAACTGGCGCAACAGGGCATCGCATTGGAAGACGGGCCCGGCGGCACGACATGGAGGACAGCATGACCGGACGTGACGGCGGGGCGGATATCGGCCCCATTGGCAACAGCCCGGTTATCATCCTGGTCCGCCCGCAGATGGCCGAAAATATCGGTACGACCGCACGCGCCATGGCCAATGGCGGGCTGTTCCACATGCGTCTTGTCGCGCCACGTGACGGATGGCCGCAGGAACGGGCCTGGCGCGCGGCCTCTGGCGCGGACCGTATCCTTGAATCCGCGACCGTGTTTGACACGGTTGGGGACGCGGTGGCCGACCTGCACCATGTCTTTGCCACCTGTCCGCGCCCGCGCCATATCGTCAAGCCGGTGATGACCGCACGGGGTGGCGCCGCCGAACTGCGCGCGATCTCGCGCCGGGGGCTGCGTACGGGACTGCTGTTCGGGCCGGAACGCGCGGGCCTTGATAACGAGGACATGGCCCGCGCCGATGCGCTGATCCGCTATCCGCTCAATCCCGCGTTCATGTCGCTGAACCTGGCGCAGGCGGTAATGATCATGGCCTATGAATGGTGGATGACGCAGGACGATACCCCGCCACGTGAGCTGATGACCAACGAAACCCATGTCGCGACCAAGGGGGAACTGGATAATTTCATGCGTCACCTGATCGGTGATCTTGACGAATGCGGGTTCCTGCGAAATGAGCAGAAGCGCCCCGGCATGGTGCGCAACCTGCGTCATTTCTTCGAACGGGGCGAAGTGACCGAACAGGAACTGCGCACGCTGCATGGGGTGGTGACGGAACTGGCGCGCGGGCGCAAGGCGCGGCAGCAGTAATCCGGGATATTGAAACAGAGGATTGGGAAGTAACAAAAGCTTCCGGCGGCCGCCTTGTCTTCAAAAAAGGCGGTGTCCTCCAAAGGTCTCAGAACACCTTATCAAATTTCATGGCCTGATCCCCCGCCATCAGGTTTGGCAAAGGGCAATGTCCCTTGCCAAACCCCGGGGCGGCGGGGCGGTGCCGTGCTTTCTGGCTATCGCGCCGCGATCCGCAGGCGTCCGGCCACGCGGTCATATCCCATCAACGGCAGCAGGTCGCGCATCTCCGGCCCCTTTTCTTCCCCCGTCAGGGCAAGACGCAACGGATGGAACAGGGCCTTGCCCATACGGCCCGTTACCTCTTTCAGGGCAGTGGTCCATGTCTTCCATGTCTGTTCATCCCATGGCTCCGCAGGCAGCAGCTCCACGGCCTTTAGCAGGTAGTCACGCTCCTGCGCCTCCATGACGGGGGGAACGATGGACCCGGCCACCACATCCCACCAGTGGCGCAGTTCGCCAATCATGTCCACATTGCCCCGCACCGCCAGCCAGAAGGCCTCCGTCGCACCTTCGGGCAGGCGTGGGCGCACCTCCTCGAACGGCATGGCGTGCATGATGCGGCGGTTCAGCCCCAGAAGCTGGCGCATGTCGAACCGCGCGGCGGAACGTGAAACGCGCGACAGGTCATAACCTGCCGCCTGATCGGCGAAAGACATCGGTTCCGGGTCATCCGCACTGCCCAGCCGGGCAAGGTAGGAGACAACGGCCGAGGGCTCGATCCCGTCCTGACGCAGGGAACGCAGCGACAGGCCATCGAAACGCTTCGACAGCTTGCCCCCACCTTCATCAAGCAGCAAAGGCAGGTGGGCAAAGCGGAAATGGTCCGCCGCAACCCCCAGGGCCACGGCAATATCAATCTGCACGCCGGTATTGGTAACGTGATCTTCCCCCCGCACCACATGGGTGATGCCGGTTTCGATATCATCCACGACGGAAGCCAGCGTATACAGCACCGTCCCGTCCGCGCGGACCAGCACGGGATCGGAAATCGACGGCAGCTTCACCCGGCTTTCGCCCATCACCATATCATCCCAGCGCACCATGCGGTCCGACAGGCGGAAGCGCCAGTACGGCATCTTCCCATTGGCTTCGGCCTGCGCGCGCTGCTGCGGTGTCAGTTTGAGCATCGCACGGTCATAGATCGGCGGCTTTCGCGCGCGAATCCGTGCCTCACGCTTGGAGGCAAGTTCCTGCTCGCTCTCGAAACACGGATACAGCCGCCCGGTGGCCTTGAGATGTTCAATCGCCAGCGCGTAACGGTCCAGCCGGTCCGACTGTCGCACGAATTCATCCCATTCGATGCCCAGCCATTGCAGGTCCGCCTGCAATGCCGTGACATATTCCTCCTTGGAACGTGCCACGTCGGTATCATCGATACGCAGAAGGAACCGCCCACCATAATGGCGGGCATACAGGGCGTTGGCGATGGCCTGCCGGGCGTTGCCAACATGGATCAGTCCGGTCGGACTGGGCGCAAAACGGAGTTTCATGCGCCCTTTATGCGGTGATCGCGTGGGAAAAACCAGTCACCAGATGCACCATCACACCCAGGACGCGCCATATGGCGAAAGGGCTTAATCCGCGTCGTCGTCCTCTTCCGCCCGGCGGGGGTCAAGCGCACGCCAGTCGCGTTCCATGGCGGATGCACGATGGGCGGCAAAATCGTCGAGTTCATTGGCCGAACGCCAGCCATTTTCACCGGCTTCCAGCACCTCCGCGTCCTCGCCATAGGCAAACCATGCCTGCAGCACTTCTTTGGGCGACAGGCCCGCGCTGCGGCAGCGTTCGATACTGTCACGGACATAGGCACGGGCAAAGGCATTGGCGTGGATCAGGTCGGGGAAACCGTCCACCTCCTCCACGATATTATCCTCCGCACCACCGGACAGGTCGATGATACGCACACGCCAGCCCCCTTCGGGAGCAAATAGGTTTTCCGACACGATCAGGCCTTTCGTTGGAATCAACGGCGAACCGGGGCATGAATGCCCCGCCCCGCCGGTCAGGAATGGCGCACCGTATCGCGCCCGCGCGCATGACGCAGCAGGAATTCCCGCCCGACCTTTACGCGCGGTTCCCCGTCATAGGCGACGATATCGGCCGTGGCATAGGTTTCGGACCAACGATCGGGGATGAACGACCCCGTGCCGATCACATCCACCGGTGCGTGCGCATCCGCCATGCTGAGGCATTTTTCCACGCTGAAGCCCGAAGATGCGACGATGCGCACATGTGGGAAACCCGCAGCGTCCAGCACCTCGCGCATGCGCCAGATCGCGGCGGCCGATACCCCGGTGCCGACGAGATAGCGCAGCTCCTTGTCCGACCGGTAACGCCGGATCGTGCCCGGCGTATTGCGTTCCAGCGCGGCATACGATCCCTGCGGGTCCAGCCCCTCCAGAAAACGGCCACCATGGGTATCCAGACGCACACTCAGCCGTCCCGCCGCCGCAAGATCTGGAAACCGGCGACAGACCTCCAGCGCATCCGTCAATTCCCGCCCGAAATAATCCACCAGCACCACAAGGTCCGAATCGGGATAGACGGTATGGAACATCTCCGCCGCGCGCAGGGTGGACCCGGCATAGCCGATCAGCGCATGCGGCATCGTGCCAAGGCCGAAGGCCGTGTCGAAATAGGGCGCGGTGGCGTCATTGGCCCCGCCGATGAAACCCAGCGCACCTTCGGCCTGCGCCGCCCTGCTGCCGACAGACGCGCCATAGGCCATCTGGACCTGCATCTCATACCCCGCGCAGTGCCGCGCCTCCATCGCCATGAAGCGCACGTTCGGCAGTGCCAGCGCCATCTGGTACGCATTGTGCGCGGCCACACAGACCGGCCCCAACTGTTGCAGCAGCAGGGTTTCAAGATCCGCAAGGTGGGCGAACGACCCCGTGACATAGGCCAGGGGTTCCCCCGCGCCCACCCATGTCCCTTCGGGGAATATCACGTCACACGTGACCGCAATCCCGCGCGCACGGGCGACCTGCATCAGCCAGTCGGTCATCAGCCGCGGGGCGGAGACGACGGGCCGACGCAGGAACAGCGCATAGGTAACGGTGCAGTCCCCGAAATGGGAGACGATTTCACGGGTGCGGTTGAAATAGGCATCGGTGCGCGCCGTTATGGCCGCACCATCCGGCACCCCGTAAAGAGGGGAAGAACATGTCCCGCCCGGCAGGCCGCCATCCCCGTGGCCCTCCCCGGGTGAAGACGCGTCATGGTCGGGACTGGACATGTTTCCTCCGTCAATGCCGCCATTGTGGCGGGGCTTTACTTTTCCCCGGCGGGCACGCGGTGCAGGCGGGTCTTGAGTTCCTCCGCAAGGCGGAACGCCATTTCCAACGACTGCTCGGCATTCAGGCGCGGGTCGCAGAATGTCTCGTACCGTTCGCCAAGGTCATCCTCGGTCAGGCATTGCGCGCCGCCGATGCACTCCGTCACGTTCTGGCCGGTCATTTCGAAATGCACGCCGCCGGGGAAACCGCCCTCGGCCTCGAACACGTCGAAAAAGCCCTTTACTTCCGCCAAGATGGCGTCGAACGAGCGGGTCTTTACCCCATTCGTCGTCGAACTGGTATTGCCGTGCATCGGATCGCACAGCCATGTGACCGTCCGCCCCGTCGCCTGCACCTTGCGCAGAAGCTGCGGCAGGTGGTCGCGCACCTTTGTCGCCCCCATGCGCGAGATGAGCGAGATGCGCCCCGCCTCGTCCGTGGGGTTGAGGATATCGAGCAACTGCTCCAGGTCCTCGATGCCCGTGGTGGGGCCGACCTTGATGCCGATCGGGTTGCGCACGCCACGCAGGAATTCCACATGCGCGCCATCGGGCTGGCGTGTGCGGTCACCGATCCATACGAAATGCGCAGAGCAGTCGTACCATTCCCCCGATGTCGAATCGATACGTGTCATCGCCTGCTCATACCCCAGCAGCAGCGCCTCGTGGGAGGTATAGAACTCCGTCTCGTCAAGCTGGGGGGTTGACGCGGTCGTCAGGCCGCACGCCGCCATGAAGTCCAGTGTTTCGCCAATACGTTCGGCAAGCTGCCCGTACCGCTGCGCCATGGCTGAACGTTCGACGAAACCGAGGTTCCAGCGATGCACCTCATGCAGGTTGGCATAGCCGCCACCCGCGAACGCGCGCAGCAGGTTCATCGTGCCCGCTGACTGGAAATATCCGGTTTCCATGCGCAACGGATCGGGAATGCGCGATTCGGCGGTGAACGCCGCGCCGTTGATATTGTCCCCGCGATAGGACGGCAACGTCACGCCATCACGTGTTTCGGTGTCCGACGAACGCGGCTTTGCATACTGTCCGGCCATACGGCCCAGCTTGATGACCGGGACCTTGGCGCCGAATGTCAGCACGACCGCCATCTGCAACAGCACGCGGAAGGTGTCGCGCACGATGTCGGCGGTGAATTCACTGAAACTTTCGGCACAGGCCCCACCCTGCAGGACGAACGCCTCCCCCCGCGCGGCCTGTGCCAGATGGGATTTCAGGCGGCGCGCTTCACCTGCGAACACCAGCGGCGGGTAACGGCGCAGCCGCTCTTCCACCGCCTCCACCGCCGCGGGATCGGGATAGGTCGGCACCTGCCTGATGGGAAACGACCGCCAGCTTCCGGGCGTCCAGTTCTGCCGCGCGGTGCTGTTTTTCATGTGCGTCGCACTCATGGGTCGTGTCCTGTGTCCTCTGGTCAAAACGATATTCACCCCTGGGCGCGGATCTGCCATCCGCCTGCCTGCCCACAGGGGGTTGCCTTTATGTCTAAAAAACCCCCGCTGGCAAAGCATCTTGTTATGCCGGGGGCATATTCGCTGTTATTATATGTCCCGCATGGCGTTGCCCGATCGCCACATCATGCGGGTCAATGCATCATTGACGGTCGCATTATCGCCCGGTTCGTTCCATATGACACATCAACATGGATGGCCTGCTGCCACGTGACTTACGCCGCGTGGCGGGAATTGGCATTGTAATGGCCGAAAGCGGAAGGAAACCGAACCATGCTCATGTCGCGTGGAAAACTCATGACAGCACTTGCCGCGGGGCTGTGCCTGGTCAGTGTCAGCGCCAACGCCGCCCCCGGATCATCGGACCAGGATTCCGGTTCGGACAACAGCAACGACCGCATGACCGTCCATGGTCAACGCGGCCACCTGCCCCCCGGTTATCAGGATGCGCCGTCGATGGAACTGAACCATGGTCCCGACCCCGACCATGCCGAACATGTCCATCGTGATTCCGTCACCGGGACCGACCTGTCGCGCTTTGGCTCTTCCTATCAGGCCAGCGGCATCAACGGCGACGGGCAGCTTGGTGATTCCACCGGCAATGGCTGGGTCGCGCCACGCTAACTGCCCTTTTGCACATCCGTCAGGTCACAAGGGCCGGACGGATGTCGGCTATGCCGGGGTATGCGGCGTCTCGCGCGTGCGGGTGCGCATGGTCACGAATTCCTCGGCCGAGGTCGGATGAATGCCGATCGTGCGGTCCCAGTCCTGTTTGGTCAGCCCGGCCGTCACCGCAATCGCGAGTCCCTGCATGATTTCCGGCGCGTCATCACCCAGCATGTGCGCCCCCACGACCTTCTGGCTGGCCTGATCCACCACCAGCTTCATCACCGTGCGCTGCGGGCTGCCGCCCAGGGTGTTGCGCATGGGGCGAAAACGGCTGAGATAGATGTCCACCGCGCCATTCCGGGCGGCCTCCTCCTCCGACAGGCCGACGCTGGAGGCGGGCGGGCTGAAGAATACGGCCTTGGGCGTCGTGGCGAATGACCATTCACGCACGCTGTCGGCAAACAGGTGATCCGCAAGGATGTGACCTTCCGCGATCGCAACCGGCGTCAGGTTCAGACGGTTGGTCACATCGCCAATGGCATAGATCCCCTCCACCGAGGTCTGGCTGTGGCGATCCACCACGATCCGGCCGCCCGATACCGTCCTGACCCCGACCTCTTCCAGCCCGAGCTGCGCGACCTTGGGCCGCCGTCCGGTGGCGAAAAAGACGCAGTCCGTCTCGATCGGGTCGCCATGGTTGAGGGTGACGACAAAACCGCCATCCGCACGGCGTTCAATCGCGGTGGGGGTGGTGCCGCGATGCTGCCTGATGCCACGCAGGTCGATGGCCTCGTGCAGGGCGGCGCGCAGGTCGGCATCGAACCCGCGCAATGGCTGGTGCGGGCGGTAGACAAGGTCAACGGTGGACCCCAGCCCCGCAAAGATCCCCGCGAATTCCACCCCGATATACCCCCCACCGACAATGCAGACCCGTTCCGGGCGGCGTGGCAGGTGAAAGGCCTGATCGGAGGTGATGGCATGTTCAATGCCGGGAAGATCGGGGACGAACGGCGTTGATCCCACCGCGATCACGATCCGTCGTGCCGTAATGCGACGCGGGGCGACATCGGGATCAAGCGTGGACGGACCGATGGAAAGGGTATGCGCATCCTCCAGCCGGGCATGGCCGGTAAATAACCGCACACCGGCATTTTCCAGCATGGAGACATAAATGCCATTCAGACGCGAGATCTCACGGTCCTTGGCGGCGATCAGCGCAGCCCAGTCATGATGCCCCGGCTGCGTATCCCAGCCGAATCCGTGGCTGTCGCGCACATCCGCACCATATGTGCTGGCCTGCACCATCAGCTTCTTTGGCACGCAGCCAAGATTGACGCAGGTGCCACCCCAATGGCTGCTTTCGGCCACGCCGACACGCGCCCCATGGGATGCGGCGATACGCGCGCACCGCACCCCACCGGACCCCGCGCCAATCACAAACAGATCAAAATCATACGCCATGGAAACCGCCGCATCCCGTTACCTGAAAAGACCGATCCGGGGGAAAGCCCCCGGAAACATCCTGTCATCATCAGGAAAGTCTTTGGTGAAATTTTTCCCGGAAAACCCCTCGAAAGACGCCACCGGTTTTCAGGGCCGGGACCAGATCCGAAAACATGTTTTTCATCCGGGACGTTTTTTAACACAGCCCCAGCCATGGCCGGGTTTTACGGCCGGGCACACAACACGCGCCCGCCCGCGCCGCCGGAGAGCACCGGAGTGCACCATGGCATCACAGGATGCCCGGCCATAACCACGACCATTCCCGCCCCCAGATCGCATGCGACGGGCAGGAAGGTCGCGGCCTGCGTTCAATCAACGTTCAGCAAATGCCTTTTCAACGACATAGGCGCCAGGGCGGGAGTTATTACCCTCGTCAAAGCCGCGTTCCTGAAGCATTTTCTCCGTATCCGCCAGCATCTCCGGCGAACCGCAGATCATGACGCGGTCATGTTCGGGGTCCAGTTCGGGGATATTGAGATCCGTGAAGATCTTGCCCGTCTCGACCAGCTTGGTGATGCGATCGGTCACGGCGAACGGCTCACGCGTGACGGCGGGGTAATACAGCAGCTTGCCCGACACATCCTCGCCAAGGAACTCGTGCTGCGGCAGTTCATGGCGGATATGGTTGGAATAGGCCAGCTCGCCCGAGACACGGACCGTATGGCTCAGGATCACATGCTCATACCGCTCATAGCATTCCGGGTCCTTGATAAGGCTCATGAACGGGGCAAGGCCCGTGCCCGTGGACAGGAAATACAGGTTGCGGCCCGGACGCAGGTTATCCAGCAACAGCGTCCCCACCGGCTTGCGCCCGATCAGGACCTTGTCCCCCACCTTCACATGACGCAGGCGCGAGGTCAGCGGGCCATCGGGCACGGCAATGGACAGGAATTCGAGGTTGTCCTCGTAATTCGCGCTGGCGATGCTGTAGGCACGCAACAGCGGCTTTCCCTCAACCTCGATCCCGATCATCGCGAACTGCCCGTTTTCAAAACGCAGGGCGGGGTCACGCGTCGTGGTGAAGGAAAACAGGCGATCGGTCCAGTGATGGACCGTCAACACCGTTTCCGCGTTCAGGTGGCCATATTCCTTGACCGGCGGGGCAAGGTGATAAACACCCGGCTGCCCCTCCACCGGCGCCAGTCCGGACGGGACAGCATCAGCGGCGGGCGTGATCAACGTATCCGACATAAGGTCATTATTCTCCCGACTGACGCGGACGCGCGACAGGTTCCCCTGTCATATGCGTCCGGCGACAATTTTTCCAAGGCGGGAATGTTTAGGCTTCTGACGCGTTGTGTTCCAGCATAAACCTGCATAAATCGCCGCGAAGGAAGCAGAATTGCGTCTGATGCGACCCAGCCGCCGTCATGCAATGGACGGTTTTCGCCCCACCCGACGCGGGCCAGGGTGCGAATTGAGTGCCCTTCGCCGTGTTCGGGACATTGTCGTGCGGCCCCGGATGACGCACATAGGCAGGCATGACATCTGATCTTCCCGCCCGTGCGGCGCCTGCCCTGATCGCCATGGACGCGGCCATCGCGGCCACCGGCCTGAATGTGGAAACCCGCGAACGCCAGAAGCTGGAGCGCATCATCGCGCGCCTGCTGCAACCGGGGGCGGAACATATCGACGCGGACACGTTCCGCACGGCGCTGTGTACATTGCGGCGCAAGCCGTGGGGATCGCGCCTGATGGACATGACCCGCCGCGCGGGGCAGGTCTGGGTCACGCGTGCCGATGCCGAAAGCGCGGCCAGCACACTTGACGACCCCGAACCCGACGACGCCCGCCTGCTGGCCGCGCTGCGCCCGGTGCTGCGCGCGCGCCTGCGCGATCAGGGCGACAGCGCGCGCGCGGCGGTGGACAACGTGCGCACCGACCTGTTCGATGGCACGGGGCGTATTCTGGCGGCGGCGGAACTGCGCACGCTCGCACTTGCGGCGGCGGACGCCTTCGACCTGCCTGATGCCAACGCCTTCGCGCGTGAGGTGGAGGACGCCGACACCCGCACCCGCAACCGGCGCGAGGAAATCGAACAGACCGCCCGCGCCCGCCGCAAGGAGGAAGTCCAGCGCCTGCGGGAGTGGGAGACGCAGCTTGTCCCCTTTGCCGAGGTGCCCGGCCTGCTGCGCTGCTCCCACCGTGAGGCGCTGCGCTGGATTGCGGAAAAGCGCCTGCCGGTCGCACGCCGCGTGCCACAAAGGGATGGGCAGGAACGGTGGGAGTTCGATCCCGCCGAACTGATCGCCCTGCGCCCGCAGGTGCAGGCATGGCGGCATGACCATACCGAACGCGGCACCCCCACGCCGCTGGCCCCCGACCTGGGCGACCGGCGCGTGGGCAATGCCGTGATCGCACAGGTTGCTGCCCTTGACCGCTATGCCGCGCATTTCACCACCGCACGTGCGCTGAAACGCCGCATCACGCTGGTGACAGGCCCGACCAACAGCGGCAAGTCACATACCGCGCTTGATGCACTCGCACGTGCGGAAAGCGGGCTGGCACTCGCGCCATTACGGTTGCTGGCGCATGAATTCCGCGAATCCCTGACCGCGCGCGGCGTGCCCACCTCGCTCGCCACTGGCGAGGAACGGATCGACGTCCCCGGCAGCCGCCACCTTGCCGCCACGGTGGAAATGTGTCCGCTGAACAATCCCGTCGATGTCGCCATCATCGACGAGGCACAGATGCTGACCGATCCAGACCGTGGGGCGGCATGGACAGCGGCCATCATGGGGGCACCGGCACGGCACCTGTTCATCCTTGGCGCACCGGATTGCATCCCCATGGTCCGGCGCATTGCCGAACTGTGTGGCGACCCGGTGGACGAAGTGCATCTGGAACGCAAAAGCCCGCTTGTCGCCGCCGACATGCCGGTGCGTATCCAGGACCTGCAACCCCATGACGCGCTGATTGCTTTTTCCCGGCGCGAGGTCCTGGACCTGCGTGCGCTGCTGCTTGCGCATGGCAGGCGCGTGGCCGTGGTCTATGGCGCGCTCAGCCCCGAAGTGCGCCGTGCGGAAGCCCAGCGCTTCAACCGGGGGGAGGCCGACATCCTGATCGCGACGGATGCGATCGGCATGGGGCTGAACCTGACCATCCGCCGCGTGGTCTTTGCCGCGCTGCGCAAGTTCGACGGCACGCAGACGCGCGATCTCAATGCGCAGGAAGTCAAGCAGATCGGCGGTCGTGCCGGACGATTTGGCAAGCATGAAAAGGGCATCGTCTCGGTGCTGGAGGGGGTCGGCAGCCCGTCCTTCATTCATGCCATGCTGGCCGCCCCACCGGCCCAGCTTGACGACCTGCGGCCACAGGTGCAGCCCGACGCGGATATCGTACAGGCGGTCGCCGCCGAAATCGGTTCCGACAGCCTGTTCGGCGTGCTGGTGCGCATCCGCCGCGCCGTCCTGCGCCGCGATGACCCGAATTACCGGCTGGCCAATATGGAACAGGCCTTCGCCATCGCAACAGCCCTCGAAGGGGTGGAGGGGCTGACGCTGGCGCAACGCTGGGTCTATGCGATGTGCCCGGTCGATGACCGCGACAATGGCATACAGCGCCTGGTGGGATGGGCTGCGGACCACGCGGCGGGCCATGCCGTGCCGCCACCGGGCACCGGCCGCCTGCCACCTGCCGAACGGGCGGAACGCAGCGAACTGGAACGCGCGGAAAAACGCCACAAACGGTTGGTGGCATGGCGGTGGCTGGCGCTACGCTTTCCCGATGCCTATCCCGACCGGGAGAATGCGGAAATCGCGACCACGCGCCTTAATGACTGGATCGAGGAGGTCTTGCGTCAGCAAAGTACGCGCACACGCGCCGAACTGCCGCAGATGCCCCCCCGTCGCCGTCACCACGACCGCACGGATCGCAGCCCCCGCGCCGACGAGCGCCCACGTGGCAGGCCACGGCGCAGGAAATAAGCGCCCACAGGCGGCGCCATCAACATATGAGACATAGCGCAGGGCGTGTGCTCCCTGCACCGTGATCCGTTCAGAGACTGTTTGAAAACAAGAAAAATTCTTGGATGCTGTCTTTTTTCAAAAAGGCAGCGTCTTTCGAAGCTTTTTAGAAAAAGCTTCACCAAAAACTTTTATAATTTCAGTATGTTATCGAGGCTGACTTTTTACACAGTCGCTCATAAGGCCCTGTCTGAAAACAGCCCATTGAGACGAAACGGGACATCTTCAGACATTAACTTTTATCTTTTGAAAATATGCTGACTTGCAAAGCTTTTTTTAAAAAAGCTCTGTCAAGAACTCGCATCATTCCCATGGGGTATCGGGACAAACTTTTTACCCCCCGTACACAAGGGCACAACCATCGGAGGGGGCAGGGGCAGCCTCCTGCGGATCGCTGCCCCATCACACAGCTTATTTCACGCCAGCCCTGATGATGTCCGTCCCCCCCATATAGGGCCGCAGCACCTCCGGCACCGTGATGGAGCCATCTTCATTCTGTCCGTTTTCCATCACCGCGATCAGGGTGCGCCCGACCGCCAGCCCCGAACCATTGAGCGTATGGACAAAAGCGGGTTTCCCGTCCGCCGCACGGTAACGGGCATTCATGCGGCGTGCCTGAAAATCACGGGTGGTCGAACATGACGAGATTTCACGCCACGCCTTCTGCCCCGGCAGCCATGCTTCAAGGTCAAAGGTACGGGCCGCGCCGAAACCGGTATCCCCCGCACATAGCAGCATCCGGCGATAGGGCACGCCCAGACGTTCAAGCACCATTTCCGCACAGCGGGTCATGCGCTCATGTTCCGCCTCGCTATCTTCGGGTGCGGTAATGGACACCATTTCCACCTTCTGGAACTGGTGCTGACGCAGCATGCCGCGCGTATCGCGCCCTGCCGCCCCGGCCTCGCTACGAAAGCATGAGGACAGGGCCACCATGCGACGCGGCAGTGTATCGGCGGACAGGATTTCCCCCGCGACCGAGGCCGTCAGCGGCACTTCCGCCGTGGGCACCAGCCAGCGGCCATCGGTCGTGCGAAAGGACTGGTCCGCGAATTTCGGCAGCTTGTCAGTGCCATACATCGCCTCGTCATTCACCAGCACGGGGACGGCAGTCTCGTCATACCCGTTTTCACGTGTATGCAGGTCCAGCATGAACTGTCCCAACGCGCGCTCCATCCGCGCCAGCGCACCACGCAGGACCACGAACCGCGCGCCCGACAGGCGTGAGGCGGTTTCGAAATCCATCAGACCCAGCGCCTCGCCAAGTTCGAAATGCTCCTTTGCGGGAAAGCCCATCTCCCGCACGGTGCCCCAGGTGTGACACACGACATTGGCGCTTTCGTCCCGGCCATCGGGCACACCCGCATCAAGGCGGTTGGGCAGGCATTCCAACGTCCCGCGCAGTTTCGTATCCAGATCGGCCACCTGCGTGGACAGTTCCTCCATCCGGTCGCGCAGGGCGGCGGATTTCGCCTCCACCGCCGAACTGTCGGCCCCGGTGCGGCGCAGGGCGCCAACTTCCTTCGACAGGGTCTTGCGCTGGGCCTGACATTCCTGCAACGCGGTTTCGGCGGCACGGCGGTCGCGATCCAGTTCAAGCAGAACGTGCGCAACGGGGGCTTCGCCCCGCCGGGTCAGGTCGGCGTCGAACGCGTCGGGGTCGGCGCGAAGGGCGCGCAGGTCATGCATCAGGAATCCTCCTCGGTCTCGTCCACGCGACGGGGGGCGACCATGCGCGCGCAGACGATGGAAATTTCATAAAGCCCGATCATCGGCACCGCCAGACCGGTCTGGGTAATCACGTCGGGCGGCGTCAGGACAGCGGCAATCACGAATGCCCCGACATAGGCATAACGCCGCACCCGCGCCAGCCCGTCCGCCGTCACCAGCCCCACCCGCGCCAGCAACGTCAGTACGACCGGCAGTTCGAAGGCGGTGCCGAACGCCAGAATCAGCTTCATCACCAGCGACAGGTATTCAGACACCTTGGCCTGCAACTGGATTGCGATGCCATCCGCCCCATGGCCGCCCGCATTCTGGAACGAGAGGAAGAATTTCCATGCGGCGGGAAAGACGAAATAATATGCCAGCGACGCGCCCAGCGCGAACATCACCGGGGTCGCGACCAGAAACGGCGCAAAGGCGCGCTTTTCACTGCGATACAGGCCCGGCGCGATGAAGATCCATGCCTGTATGGCGATCATGGGAAAGGACAGGCAGGCCGCGCCAAAGAACGCCACCTTCATATAGGTAAAGAACGCTTCCGCCAGCGCGGTATAGATCAGGTGCGGCTGTTCGCCCTGCTGGCGCATGATGTCCGCAAGCGGCCGCGCGAGGAACATGTAAAGCTGGGTCGAATAATAATAACAGACCGCGAAACAGACCGCGAAGGTCGCGACCGACCACAACAGGCGTCGCCTGAGTTCCACAAGGTGCTCAAGCAGTGGCATGGGCTGGTCATCAAGCTTATCGTCGTTCAGCGTCGTATCCCCCGGCATGGGCCAGACATTCAGGAACTGGTCGTATCGGCCGCGCGCGCCGGGGCGACGCGGTGGCCCGCATGGATCACGCGCACCGGCGGCAGGAACGCGGGCGGGTGCAGGCGCGCGCGTTCATCGGCAATCCGGCGCGCGACCTGTGGCGGCACGAAATCCGGCGCGGGCGGACCGGCCATTACGGGCCATGTGACAGGATCATCATGCAATGACGCGATGCCCGGCACCGCTGTTGGCGCGCGATAACGCGATGGCATCGCAACCTCGTCCATCGGCGGATATGTCGCATCCCCACCTGTCGGCGGCGGGGTGATGGTGGGGGCGGACAACGCCGTCCCGGCGTCGAGTGGCCGGTCATCAAGCGCGCGGCGCAAACTGCCATCACCATCGACCGCGCGCATGATCTGGTCACGCACATTCATCCTGCGCAGGCGGCCAAGCTGGTCACGTGCCTCCGTCAGGTCGGCCTCGCGCACCATTTCATCGACATGGGTCTGGAATTCGGCCGCCATCTTGCGCGCCTTCTTGATCAGGCCCGTTACCGTGCGGATGGCCACCGGCATGTCCTTCGGCCCGATCAGCAACAGGCCCACCGCCCCGATCAGGGCAAATTCAGACCACGCGAAATCGAACATGACACCCTGCCCTCTCCTGCCGCGCAGGCAGTAAAACCACCTGCCGGGACCAGCATCCCACCAACCCGTCGCACTGCGTGCATAAACCTGTCCGCAGACCTATCACGCATCGGGCGGGGCGCAAACCGCATCATCGGACACGGCCTCCGCATGCGCCGCATCCCCTGCCACACCCCCTGTTGTATCCCCTGTTATATCCCCGGCCGCACCGGGCTGCTCCGGCTGCATGTCGTCGGGCAACGCCCCCACCGCATCCGGCTGCCCAAAGATATCGGCGCTCCCCTGCCCCTCGTCGATGGCACCAGACGATGGCAGGTCGGGCACATCCACCAGCAGTTCCTCCCGGCGCGGCAGGTCACGCAGGTCACGCAACCCGAAATGCCGCAAGAACCCGGACGATGTCCCCCACAGGATCGGCCGCCCCGGCACCTCCTTGCGCCCCAGCGGCATGACCAGTTCGGCCTCCAGCAGGGTATCAAGCACCTGCTGGCTCAGCGACACGCCACGTATCCCCTCGATCTCAGCGCGGGTGCAGGGCTGGTGATAGGCGATGATCGCCAGCGTTTCCATGGTGGAGCGGGCCAGCCTGCGCGGACGGCGCAGAACCCGCGTCAGGCGTGGCGCAAGGTCGGCCGCGGTGCGGAACTGCCACCCGCCCGCGACCGCCACCGGCATGACGCCGCGCCCCTCATACAGCGCCAGCAACGCATCAAGCGTCGCACGGGTATAGGCGGCAAGATCGTCCACACCGGCAGGGATATCGCCCTGCGTTTCCAGCAGTTCCGCAATGGCGCGTTCACTGACCGGTTCGGCGCGTGCGAAAATCAGTGCCTCCACCAGACGTACGGACATGTCCGACACCACCATCCCCGCCGCCACAGCCGGGCTGTCCCCGCCTTCGCGCCCGTCATCCCCATGGGATGCGCGATCCCGCGATGGCACATCCATGGCGGACCCACCGGACAGTGGCAACCG
Source organism: Novacetimonas hansenii (assembly GCF_014843995.1). Taxonomy (NCBI): domain Bacteria; kingdom Pseudomonadati; phylum Pseudomonadota; class Alphaproteobacteria; order Acetobacterales; family Acetobacteraceae; genus Novacetimonas; species Novacetimonas hansenii. The sequence goes on from NZ_CP062147.1 coordinate 2,943,886, forward strand.
GGGTGCGGCAGGGTCCTCATCGGGCGGGATTGTCGTCATGCCGTCTGCACTCCTGTCTCCAGTATTTCGGCCTGCGGGTTACGGCGCAGTTCAATGCGGCCGAATTCCTCGTTCTGGCGTAATTCTATGATCCCGCTCTTGGCCATCTCCAGCGTAGCAAGCAGCGTGCCCGCCACCGCCGCACGCTGCTGCGCACGGCGTTCGTCCTCCTGCGGTGCGTCCATCCGCCCCGCCTCACGCGCGGTGGGCAGGAACGCATCCAGGCCGCACCAGTCAGGCACCATGTCCGCGCCCAGAAGGTCACGCAGGCGGCGCAACGCATCCTGCACCGTCCAGAAATGGAACTGCCGCGGGCGATAGGCACGCTTGCGCGCATGCCGCCGCATGGCCGTCATGTAACCACGCATCAGTTGGGCGATATCCACCGCAAGGCCGGAGCGGTCGACCTCCACAAGGTCTTCGGCCTCCCCACGTTCAAACACGTCATGCCCGAGGCAGGGCCGCGCCCCAAGCCAGCGCGCCAGCAGACCGATCCGTTCGAGTTCCACCAGCCGCGCCTGCAATGCGCCTGCCGCCTCCTCCGCATCCAAGGCATCCTCGTCATGCGCGGGCAGCAGCAGGCGTGATTTCAGCCACGCCAGCCACGCCGCCATGACCAGCCAGTCGGCCGCAAGTTCCAGCCGCAGGTCACGCACGGAATCGACTACGGCAAGGTACTGCTCCACAAGCTGGAGGATGGAAATGCGCGACAGGTCAACCTTCTGCGCACGCGCCAGCTCCAGCAGCAGGTCCATCGGCCCGTCGAACCCGTCAAGGTGCAGGACCGGGGACATCACGACCGGCGCATGCCCCTCCGCCGTGGCCGCATCCTCCATATCCCCCCGGTCCCCCACGTCCTCAGCGGACATGGGGGCATTCCCGGCGACCGGCATGAAAAACGATCATGCCGCAGGCTCAGAACCGGACCGGGTTACAGGCCAGTCCGTGCGCCTTGACCTGCTGGCAGAAGGCAGAAGCCTGCGCGGTGGAGGCGAATCCCTTGACACGCAGGCGATAGAACACAGTCCCGTTATGCTCGGCGCGGACAATGGCGGGCTGGCGATCGCCAAACAGGGAGGCATACTGGCTTTGCAGCCGTCCCCAGCTTTTCCGGGCTGCCGCCTCGCTGTCGAGTGCCGCGAGCTGCACGCCATACTGCCCGCCCGCCGCATGCGAAACGGCACCATGATGCGCGCCGGACGGCGCGGCAGCGGGGGCATGGTCATCTTCATCCGATGCCCCGTCCGCCTCCTCCGTCGCCTGCGGCGCGGGCTGCGGGGGTGCAACGGCAGGGGTGGCAGCAGCAGGGATGCTCGCAGCGGTGGATGGCGCCGCCCCCTCCTCTGTCTGCGCCGAAGCCAGCGGCGTGGCCTGCACGCCCGGCGCGGCGGCGCCTGCCTGTGCCGGGGCGGGGGTTGCCGGTGCCTCCGTCTGCCCATACTGGCGGGCCATGGCGTCGGGGCGCGGCTGTTCCGGGCCGGGGGCCATATGCGCGCCGTCGCCGCCACCATCCCCCACGCCTGGGCCATCAGCGCCCAGCACCTGCATCCCGCCCGGGTCCGCCGGTTTGACACGCAACGCACCCGGCGGCGGACCAATTACGGGAATGCCGTTCTGGTGATGGCCAAACAACGACCACCCGCCCACGAACACGATCAGCAGCCCCCCAAGGCCCGCCGCCCCGAACAGCAGCTTGCGCGTCATCGGGTCGTTGCCACCCAACAACCCCGAACCCAGCAGCCCGCTTACGGTGGACATGATCCCACGCCCACGCACGCCACGGCGGTCCGCCCCGGATTCGGGCGGTTCCATGGGCGCACGCGGGGCGTCATCCTCGTCCCCGTAATCGGGGCTCATGCGCTCACGCTCGCGGTTGATCCGATCCTCGTGCGGGTTACGATCGGTGGGGTCTGCTGAACTCATCGCATCTCCTTGACCGGCTCGACACCAAGGACGCGCAGACCCGAACGGATCACACGCGCCGTGGCTTCCACCAGTGCCAGTTTCGTACGCGTCAGTTGGGCGTCATCCTCATGCAGGAAACGCAGGGTGGCGTCATCACGCCCACGGTTCCACAACGCATGGAAATCCGCCGCCAGTTCCTGCAGGTAAAAGGCGATGCGATGCGGTTCATGCGCGATGGCCGCACTTTCGACCACGCGCGGCCACTGTGCCATGCGCCCCAGCAGCGCCAGTTCCGCATCCGACGACAGCCCCGACAGATCAAGCGCGGCCAGCGCCTCCGCCGACAGGTCGCCCGCAAGCCTGCCCGCCTGTGCCAGTTCGGCCGCGCCACGCAGTACGGAGCAGCAGCGCGCATGGGCGTACTGCACGTAAAAGACCGGGTTGTCGCGGCTTTGCGCCACAACCTGGTCGAGGTCGAATTCCATCTGCGCATCGGCCTTGCGCGTCAGCATCGTAAAGCGCACGGCATCGCGCCCGACCTCGTCAATCAGGTCACGCAGGGTGACGAATGTGCCCGCACGTTTGGACATGCGCACCGGTTGCCCGTCACGCACAATGCGCACGATCTGGCACAGCAGCACGTCAAGTTCAGGCTTCCCATCCTGCCCCAGCGCCGCGACGGCGGCCTTCATGCGCGTGACATAGCCCCCATGGTCCGCGCCCCACACGTCAATCAGCACATCGGCCCCGCGCGCGATCTTGTCCGCGTGATAGCCGATATCATTGGCGAAATAGGTGTTCGACCCGTCGGACTTACGCAGCGGACGGTCCACGTCATCACCGAATTCGGTGGAGCGGAAGAGCGTCTGCGGTCGTGCTTCCCAATCCTCGGGCAGCTTGCCCTTGGGCGGTTCCAGCACACCTTCATAAATCAGGCCCTTGGCCGTCAGGCGGTCGATGGCACGGTTGGTTTCCCCATCCGCAAGGATCTTCGCCTCGCTGGTGAAGACGTCGTGATGCACGCCCAGTGCTTCGAGGTCCTCGCGGATCATGGCCATCATGCGCGCCACCGTTTCGGTCCGCACGGTCTGCATCCAGACATCCACCGGTGCGGGCCGACCACCATCGGCCGCCAGCGACGTGCCATGACGGGCGGCCAGTTCCTCGCCCACGGGCACGAGGTAATCGCCGCCATACTGGATGCCGCCGGGCACGAGGGCTGCGAATTCATCCTGCGTCAACGTGGTGCCGATCGCCTGCAGGTAACGCCAGTATGCAGCCCATGCCAGCGCCGTGACCTGCGCCCCGGCATCGTTGATGTAATATTCCTTGGTCACGCCATATCCCGCCTTCGACAGCAGGTTCGCCAGCGCGTCCCCCACCACCGCGCCACGGCAGTGCCCGACATGCATCGGCCCCGTGGGATTGGCGGAGACATATTCGACATTGACCTTCACACCGTCACCCACATGGCCATCACCATAGGAGTCGCCGGCACGCAGCACCTGTGCCGCGACCTCCTGCAGGACCGCCGGGGCAAGCTTCAGGTTCACAAATCCCGGCCCTGCCGCCTGCGCCGCGGTGATACCGGGCACGGATTCGAGCACACGGGCCAGGTCCGCCGCGATGTCGGCGGGTTTGCGTCGCGCGACCTTCGCCACCAGCAGCGCCGCATTCGTCGCAAGGTCGCCATGCGATGGATCGCGCGTGGGCGTGACCTCCACCCGCGCCACGATGGCGGGGGGCAGATCGGGCACGACCTGGCCCAGTGCCTCGCGCACATGCGAAAGATAGCGGACGAACAGACTGTCAGACATGTGGTGCGGTTTCCCAAAATTGACACCCGGAGCCACAGGCCCGGAAAACATAACGCGGCACACAGGCCATATCCCGAAACGGGGCATGGCATGATGCCATGCTGTTTCACCCCGGCGAGGACAGGTCCGTCAACCGCCGATATTCCTCCATCGCCAGACGGTCGGTCATCCCGGCTATATAATCCGCCACGACCCGGTGCGCATCGGCCATCTTTTTGGCATCACGCGCCGCCAGCGCATCTTCGCGCCAGCCATCGGGCAGCAGCGTCATGTTTTCCGACAGGATGGTGAAAATCGATTCGACCGTCAGCCGCGCCTTGCGCGTCATGCGGTTTACCCGCCAGTGGCGATACAGCCGGGCATACAGGAACTTGCGGATTTCCAGATTCGCCGCGCGCATCGCCTCGCTATATGCCACCACGGGATAGGGTGCATGGCGGATGTCATCGGCACAGGTGGGCGACAGGCGTTCCAGATTACGCTGTGTCTGTGCCGTAAGGTCGGTGGCCAGCACGTTGATGACCCGGCGGATCGTCTCGTGCCGCAGGCGTGGGTCATTCGCCCCGCACCGTTCGGCCCCGACCTCGCGCTGCACCAGCCGTGCCTGGGCCAGGGCATCGCCCACCACGGGCAAATCCTCCAGATCGGGCAGGTGCAGCAGACCCGCGCGCAGCCCGTCATCAAGGTCATGGGCGTGATAGGCGATATCGTCCGACTGCGCCGCGACCTGTGCCTCCGCCGAAGCAAAACTGCCAAGTTCCAGCCCGTGGCGGGCGGCATAATCGGCGACATAGGCCGTGGGATGGTCCACCGGCCCGTTATGCTTGGCCAACCCCTCCAGCAGTTCCCATGTCAGGTTCAGCCCGTCAAAAGCAAAATAATGCCGCTCCAGCATCGTCACCAGTCGCAGGGACTGCGTATTATGATCGAACCCGCCCCATGGCTGCATCGCCGCCGACAATGCCTCCTCCCCCGCATGGCCAAAGGGGGTGTGACCGACATCATGCGCCAGTGCCAGCCCTTCGGTCAGGTCTTCGTCAAGGTGCAGCCTGCGTGCGATGGAACGCGCAATCTGCGCCACCTCCAGCGAATGTGTCAGGCGGGTACGGAAAAAATCGCCTTCGTGATTCAGGAATACCTGCGTCTTGTATTGCAAGGTCCGGAAGGCGGCGGAATGGACGATGCGGTCCCGATCGCGCTGCCATGGCGTGCGCGTGGGGGCTTCGGCCTCCTTGTGAAGGCGGCCGCGCGCGGTCGCGATCTGGACAGCATAGGGGGCGACACTCATATATACCTCTATCCCGCATGAAGGCCGGGCGCGATGGCCGCGCATCCGTCCTTTGTCCGATAACCTGCCCCGGACGCGATGGCTACCATGCCGCCACGTTCGCGGGTTCCGTCACACGATGGTGATACCCGATGGACAAGACCACCGACCACCCCACCCCCGCCAGTTTCCGCGTCTCTGACGGTGCAATCAGGCGCCTGCGCGAAATCATCGACGAACAGGGCGAAGCCTCCGCCACGCCGCCGGGCCTGCGGGTTTCCGTTCTGGCGGGCGGGTGCAACGGGTTCCAGTACAAATTCGCGCTGGAAACCGCCATCGCCCCCGACGACATCGTCATCCCGGCGGGGGAGACACATGTGATCGTCGATCCTGCCAGCCTCGACCTGCTTGAGGGCGGGGAACTTGATTTCAAGGATAGCCTGATGGGCGCGCACTTCACCATCCGCAATCCGCAGGCGACCTCGTCATGCGGATGTGGCACCAGTTTCTCGGTTGACTGACGCCCAATGAAATTCGCCACCTGGAACGTCAATTCCATCCGCCAGCGCCACGACCATGTCCTGCAATGGCTGGAACGTGAACAGCCCGACCTGATTGGCCTGCAGGAAATCAAATGCATCGAGGACCAGTTCCCCGCCGATGCGTTTCGCAAGGCCGGATATGAAAGCGTGGTCGTCGGGCAGAAAAGCTATAACGGCGTCGCCATCCTGTCGCGCGTGCCGTTCACGGTGACGCACCGTTCCCTGCCGGGATGGGAATGCGAACCACCACAGGCGCGCTATGTCGAAATCCGGACAGAGGCACTGACATTTGGCAACCTTTACCTGCCCAACGGCAATTCGGGCGGGAAAGCGGGCTATGACAACAAACTGGCCTTCATGGCGGCACTGGCGCGACATGCACGTGACCTGCTGCATGCGGGCACGGACTTCGTGCTGACGGGGGATTACAATGTCTGCCCGACGGACGAAGACCTCGCCCCCGGCGCATTGCCCCCCGATGATGCACTGGTGCGCCCGGCATCGCGCGCGGCCTTTCGCACGCTGTTGTGGCTGGGGCTGACCGATGCGTTGCGCGCGCTGCATCCGGTGGGACGTTTTTATACGTTCTGGGATTATCAGGCAGGCGCATGGCAGCGTGACAGCGGGTTACGCATCGACCATGCCCTGCTGTCGCCCCGCGTGGCCGAACGGCTGCTGAGCGCCATCCCCGACCGGGAAGAACGGAACATGACGCAGCCTTCCGACCATGTCCCGCTGATTGTCACACTGCGCGACGCGGTGGCCTGAAAGAAATATTCAAAGAAATATTCCCGGATATGCGGGGGCCATTGCACACATGAAAGAACCGGGCGCCCCAGCCCCCGCAGAACGCAGGGCGCCCGCCCCATGCATCGTGATCTGCTGAAGCAACTGTTGGAACATGCAGGTCACGTCACAGGCTGAATAATAAAAGTTTCTGGCAATGCGTTTGCCAGAACGCGTTAAAGGGCGTTGCCTGATTGGAAAACGGCAATACCCGGTAACTTTTATCATTCCTTATCAATGGATTATTTTCATAAGGACAGATAAGAGACTGTTTGAAAAGTCAGGCTCGATAACATCCTGAAATCATAAAAGTTTTTGGTGAAGCTTTTTGAAAAAAGCTTCAGAAGACGCCGCCTTTTTCGATCGAACGGCGGCACCAAAAAACTTTTCTTTTTTCATCAATGAGTTGTTCTCAGACACTCTCTAATATCTTTGGGCAAGGGGTGGGGACAAAGCCCACCCCTGCCTGTCCTTTATGGCGAATGCGGCGTCACCATGACGGAGCAATGACGCGGCGCAGGCAGCGGGGTAAAGGTGCGCAACGTGCCGCGCATACGGAATTCCCCGAAATTCATGTCCAGCCGGTCCGATACGCCATTTTCAAAATATCGCATGCCGATATCGAAATCCGGCGGCATGTCGTGCGTCGCATGGTCGTAATAGGCCACATGCGTCGCAACCGACCCCAGATGTGCCAGCGCGGGGATATCCGTCTGTGCCGGCGGTGGCTTCCACCCCATCAGGACAATGAAGGTGTCGATGGCCCCTTTTTCCGTGGTGCCATCGAACAGGACAGGTTCGATGGTGGCCTGTCCCGCGCGTCCGGCGGCGATGATCGCGCGGGTATGCGCCACAGGAAACAGCGTACCCGCCGCAAGGGGGACGACGCTTACGCCCGGTTGGGTATAACGCACCTGACCACCGGTGGCTGTCATCGTCGCCTCGCCACTGATCTTCTGTTCCGTCACGCCACTGCCGTATTGATGGGTGCGAAAGACCATGTGGCCACCGTCCTTGTCCTCCAGCACGGCGTAATCGGTACGGATTTCCGTCTGCACGCCACTGCGCGATGCAGTCTGCAGGTTAAGTTCCTGCTGCGTGGACCATGCGGAACATGCATCGGACAGCACATAGGTCATGCTGCCACTTGCAGAGACGATCTGACCACCACTGACGGATTGCAGCGTCAGGTCATATACCGCGCGATGTGGCGTCAGTGGTGTCGGGGTTTCCGCCCCCCTGGCCGGGGGCATCAGCCCCAGAACCAGCCCCATCGCCATTCCTGCCGTCACCATCCGGGCCGCACCCATGCACACGCCCCGCCAGCGTGGCGCGTTCATGACGCAGGCCCGGATGGCACGATGCATGCCGTCAGTCTTTCTTTGGGGTTTCGGAGGTTTTCACGACTACCGGCTTTGGCTTGGGCAGGTCCAGCGCCAGCGACAGTTCTTTAAGGCGTGCGCTCTCCACCGGGGCGGGCGCGCCCATCATCAGATCCTCGCCCTGCTGATTCAGCGGGAAGAGAATGACCTCGCGGATATTGGGTTCATCAGCCAGAAGCATGACGATACGGTCCACACCCGGCGCGGACCCGCCATGCGGCGGCGCGCCATAGCGGAAGGCGTTGAGCATGCCGCCAAAACGGGCCTCGACCTCGCTTTCGGGATAGCCCGCGATCTCGAACGCACGGATCATCACATCAGGACGATGGTTGCGGATCGCACCCGACGACAGCTCGATACCATTACATACGATGTCATACTGGTAGGCCTTGATCGTCAGCGGGTCCTGCTTTTCCAGTGCTTCCATCCCGCCCTGCGGCATGGAGAACGGATTATGGGAGAAGTCGATCTGTCCCGTATCCTCGTTTCGCTCGAACATCGGGAAGTCCGTGATCCAGCAGAAACGGAAGGCATTTTCCTCGATCAGGTCAAGTTCAGTCGCAATGCGCGTGCGCACCAGGCCAGAGAACCTGGCGACCTCATCCCCCTTGCCCGCGGCAAAGAAGACCGCGTCGCCTGCCTTCAGGCCCGTCTTGTCACGGATGGCGGCGATACGTTCGGGCTCAAGGTTCTTGGCGATCGGCCCCTTGCCGCCATCTTCGGCGAAGATGATATAGCCAAGGCCACCGGCACCGACTTCACGTGCCCAGGCATTGAGCTTGTCAAAAAACGCACGCGGCTTTTCCCCTGCGCCGGGGGCGGGGATGGCGCGCACCTGACCGCCATCGGCGACGATACGGGCGAACAGGCCGAATCCGGATTCTGCAAAGGAGTCCGTGACATCGGAAATCTTCAGCGGGTTGCGCAGGTCGGGCTTGTCGCTGCCATAGACTTCCATGGCGGTGGCATAGGGAATGCGCTCAAACGGGGCCTTGCTGACGATACGCCCGCCGCCGAATTCACGAAACACCCCTTCCATCACCGGCTCCAGCGTCGCGAACACATCTTCCTGCGTCGCGAACGCCATTTCGAAGTCAAGCTGGTAGAATTCGCCCGGTGAACGGTCGGCGCGCGCGGCTTCGTCGCGGAAGCACGGCGCGATCTGGAAATAACGGTCGAAGCCCGCGACCATCGCCAACTGCTTGAACTGTTGCGGGGCCTGCGGCAGGGCATAGAACTTGCCCGGATGCATGCGCGCGGGAACAAGGAAGTCGCGCGCGCCTTCGGGCGAGGACGCCGTCAGGATGGGCGTCTGGAATTCGACGAACCCCAGATCGGTCATCCGCCGACGCAGGCTTGCGATCACCTGCGCGCGCAGCATGATGTTGCGATGGACCTTTTCCCGGCGCAGGTCGATATAGCGATAGGTCAGGCGCAGGTCCTCGGGGTAGTTTTCCTGCCCTGCGACCTGGAACGGCAGCACATCGGCCGCCGACTGCACATCAATCTGCTGGGCGCGGACCTCGATATCCCCTGTCGGCAGGTTCGGGTTTTTCGTCGCGGCGTCCCGCAGGACAACTTCGCCCGTAATGGTCAGGACGCTTTCGACGCGGATCTTTTCCGCAAGTTCCAGCACAGGCGATCCCGCCGGGATCACGATCTGGGTCAGGCCGAAATGGTCGCGCAGATCAATGAACAGCAGGCCGCCGTGATCTCGCTTGCTGTGTACCCATCCGGAAAGGCGGGCCGTCTGCCCGGCGTCGCTGGCCCGCAGGGCCGCACAGCTATGGGTACGATAGGGATGCATGATCTCGTCCTGTCCAACCTGTTTCAGGGGTGCCGGGCGGCCGTTACAGCCGTCCGTTCCCGCAGGCGCGACAAAGCCAATCTGCCCCGCGCTGTCAAGTTCGGACACCCCTGTAACGCCGCACGGGCGTTTTTTTTCACTTATACATATTCGGGGAACAGGTCACACAACCCATCCGCCGTGGCGCTGCAACGCCCACGTTCGGTAATCAACCCCGTCACAAGGCGTGCTGGCGTCACATCGAATGCGGGATTTGCCGCACCGCTGCCCTGTGGCGTCAACTGCACCGTTTCGACCTGCCCCGCCCCCGTCAGGCCGGAGATATGGGTGACTTCGGCACTTGCACGCTCCTCGATGGGGATTTCACGCACGCCGTCCGAAATGCTCCAGTCGATGGTGGTGGAAGGCAGCGCGACCCAGAACGGCACGCCATTATCCGCTGCTGCCAGTGCCTTGAGATAGGTGCCGATCTTGTTGGCGACATCACCGTTACGTGTCACCCGGTCGGTGCCCACGATCACCAGATCCACCTTGCCATGCTGCATCAGGTGGCCGCCCGCGTTATCCGCGATGACCGTGTGCGGCACGCCATGACTGCCCAGTTCCCATGCCGTCAGCGATGCACCCTGGTTGCGCGGGCGGGTTTCATCCACCCACACATGCACATCAATACCCCGGTCATGCGCCATATAGATCGGGGCCAGCGCAGTGCCCCAGTCCACGGTTGCGATCCATCCGGCATTGCAATGGGTCAGGATATTGACCGGTCCTGCGGCATTGCCCCGCGCGCGATGGAGTTCCTCGATCAGTTCAAGGCCCAGCCGGCCTATGGCCTCGTTCTGGATCACGTCCTCATCACAGATGCGCCCCGCCTCGTCATAGGCGGCGGCCACACGGTCGGCAGGAGCAAGCAGACGCAGCCGCGTCAGCATCCGCCCGATGGCCCACCCCAGGTTGACCGCCGTGGGACGTGTCGCGGCCAGCATCGCCGCATCACGTTCCATTGCGGTATCGGAGGCATCCACCCGCAACGCCAGCGCCAGCCCATAGGCCGCAACCGCGCCAATCAGCGGCGCGCCACGCACCTGCATGGTGCGTATGGCATGGGCGACCTGCCCACATTGCGTCAGGCGCAGGATGTCCAGCGCCCATGGAAGCCGGGTCTGGTCAAATATCCGCACCGACCACCCGTCATCGGGGTCAACCCAAACGCTGCGATACGAGACATCGTTGATTTTCATGCGTCGTTTGCCGTTGTCAAAATCAGGAACTTACCATTCATCAGGGGCGTGCAAGGAAGCATCCGCGCGACATGTATTCAAGCCCCGATCATACCAACGGGCCATCATCACGCAGTCAGCCATCACCCGCGCACCGGTTAACATGCGTCATGCGAAAATATCAGCGATATTTCCAAAGCGTACCCCGCCAGACATTGCCTGCCATACAGTGCCCGCCATGACAGTGCCCGCCGGGAAACTTCCTCGGCCATTGTATGATGCCGAAGACGTTTTTGGGGAAGCTTTTTACGAAAAGCATCAAAAGAACGCTGTCTTTCGTAAACGAATATATCTGCGGGGCGTGTGTATCGCCATCACCGCACCATGCGCGAACCATCCCGCCCGCCCCCGCATGGTGCGACGGGCAAAAAAATATCCCGCCATGCATGACGGCATGACGGGATATCGCACCATGACGGGCCGGGTGGCGCGTCAGCCAGCCTTTACGGCCACCTTCGACAGCAGAGCCGTCAGACGCTGGGCAAAGCGGGTCGGGTCTTTCGGGCTTTCACCATCCTGGATGCGGGCCATGTCCATCAGGATCAGGGCAAGATCCTCAATCGACTCCCCGGCCTTCACGCGCTGCGCCAGTTCATGGATCAGCACATGGCGCGGGTTGACCTGCAATACGGGCGCCGTATCGGGCGTTTCCTGCCCGCTGCGCCGCATCAGGCGGATCATCTGCAGATCCGGGCCATTTTCGGCGGCACCCAGCACGACCGCACTGTCCACCAGCCGATTCGTCGCCTTCACATCGGACACCGCATCGCCCAACGCTTCCTTCAACGCAGGCAGGACGGACTCAAGGTCGCTCTTTTCCTCGGCCGTTTCCTCCGCCGCGCCAAACTTCTCAAGGTCGGCGTGGAACTGGCTGATATTACGCAGCGGCGTATCCTTGTAGACACCCAGCCGGTCGGGCCAGAAGGAATCCACCGCATCCGACAGCAACAGCACCTCGATCCCGTGCGCGCGGAACCCTTCGAGCTGCGGCGAGGATGACAGCATTTCCGCGCGATCCCCCGTCAGGTAGTAGATCGCCTCCTGCTCCGGCTTCTTACGCTCCAGATACGCATCCAGCGTGGTCCAGCCATCCTGCGTGCTGGAACGGAAACGCGCGATGGTCGCCAGTTCGGTGCGATGCTCGGCATCGTCCCAGATGCCTTCCTTGAAGGTCGGGCCGAAATTATCCCAGAACCTGTCGAAATCCGCCTCGTCCTTGGCGCGGGTCTTCAGTTCGGAAATCACGCGATTGGTCACGGCCTTGCGGATACGCGCCAGCACCGGCGTCGCCTGCAACATCTCGCGCGAGACGTTGAGCGGCAGATCCTCCGTATCGACAACGCCGGTTACAAAACGCAACCATGGCGGCAGCAGCCCGGCTTCGTCCGTGATGAACATGCGCCGCACATGCAGGCGGATCTGGCTTTCACGCACGGGTTCGCCGAATTCGAACGGCTTGCTGCCGGGGATGAACAGCAGGGCGGAAAATTCCAGCGTTCCTTCGGCATGCCAGTGCAACGTCGCCCATGGCGTGTCGAAGTTGTGGCTGACATGACGATAGAACTCGTTAAGCTGTTCTTCGTCGATTTCGCCACGGCCCTTGCGCCACAGGGCGGTACCCTTGTTGGCGGTGGTTTCCTCGCCTTCCTTGACGATGCTGATGGGCCACGAAATATGGTCCGCCCATTTGCGCACAATCGTCTCAAGCTGCCACGAATCAAGGAAGTCGTCGGCATCTTCCTTGATATGCAAGATGATGTCCGTGCCTGCCTTCTCCCGCGTTGCGGGGGAAATGGTATAGTTCCCCTTGCCCGTGGAGGACCAGCGCCAGGCCTCGTCACTGCCGGCGCGGCGCGAGATCACGTCCACACGGTCCGCCACCATGAACGCGGCATAGAAGCCAACACCGAACTGCCCGATCAGGCTGGGCTTTTCCTCAGGCTTGGCCTTTTGCAGTTCCTCGCCAAACGCACGGGTGCCCGACCGCGCGATGGTGCCGAGGTTGCGCGCCAGTTCGTCCTTGTCCATGCCCGCGCCATCATCGGTAATGGTCAGCAGGCGTGCCTCCTTGTCGGGATTGATTCGGATCTTCGCATCATCCGGCAGGGCGCGCGCACCATCGGTCAGGGCCTCGAACCGGCGCTTGTCCGTCGCATCGGCGGCATTGGCCACCAGTTCGCGCAGGAAGATTTCCCGTTCGGAATAAAGGGCATGCACCACAAGGTCGAGAAGACGCCCGACCTCGGCGCTGAATTCATGCTGTTCGCCCCCGGCGGCGGGCGCGGCTGTCTGTTCTGTCATCTTTTTACCTGTTCTCCAGCTTCAGTAGTCGGCCGAACTGTCATGGGTTACGATATGGAAATCTTCATGCCCGATTTCAATGCCCTATGCCCAGCGCATTACAGAGTGTGACCCGTAGGGCGGGATCAGTCGTAATAGGTCGGCAGGGCCGGGTTGGCGGCATAATCGAACATCGCATCGACCTGCGCATGCAGCACGCGGCCCAGAGAGAGGTCCGCAGGGATTTCATCGCGCGCGAACCATCCGATTTCCGATGTTTCCGCACTGATGGTGGGCACACCCCCCAGCAGTTCGCACAGGAAACATAACGTGTAACACGAAAACGGTCCCGGCGGGTGCGCCTGCCGCGCACGGTCCCATACCGCCGCCAACCGGGTGGCGCGCACGATATAGCCGCTTTCCTCGTACACCTCCTTGACCGTGTTTTCCGCAGGCGAGAGGTTCACGTCAGCCCATCCGCCCGGCAGGGTCCACCGCCCGTGGTCCAGCACCTCACGCACCAGCAGGATACGGCCGCACGCATCGAACACCGCCGCGCGTACCGTCGCCTTTGGCGTTGCATAACCGCGCTGGGCCGCGAACAGGTCCGCAATCCGCGGGGCGGGTTCGTCGCTGCCCATCGCCATCATGCGCACGGCGACGTCACGCACGACCTCGTAACGTTCCCGGTCAAATGGGCTGCCATCGGCATAGGCAAGACCGCTTTGCGCGATGGCCTGCAATTCGCGTGCAAGTGACAGCCATTGCGGTTCGTGGGTCATGGGCCTGTCCTCCATCACGCCAGGCCTGTCGGTATTTCTGTCTGGGTCTGTTCCTGCGTGCCTGCCGGGGACCAGCCGGGCGGGGCCAGTTCGAATGTGTCGAACAGGAAGGCGGGCGCAACGATGCACGCCACAAGCGACCATTTCCCCATGCCCTGGGCGGCCTGCCATGCCCCGGCGGGTACCACGGCCTGCAACACCTCGCCCGCATCGGGACACGGGCCAAGGGTTATGGCCTGTTCGGCCTGCCCCGCGCCCACAATACGCAGACATAACGGGCCGCCCGCCTGCCAGCACCAGATTTCCGCCGCATCGACACGATGCCAGTGCGAACGCTCCCCTTGCTCCAGCAGGAATTCGATCGTGCTGACACTGCCGCGCCCCCCATCGGCGCGTGTCTCGCGCCAGATTTCACGGTAACTGCCACCTTCGGGATGGGGGGCAAGCGACAGGGCGGCACGAACCCTCGCCGCATCCAGCCCCGGGTCACGCAGGTCCAGCGCGCTGCGATCCGTGGGGGATTTTTCGGTCATGGGGCACCTCATTTGCCTGGCTGGGTACGGGCCTGCCGCACGACAGGCAATGCGCCACCGTGCCCGACCCCGCGACAGGCGGCAAGGCGGTGTCCGCGCTGCCCCCTGTCAAAATGTTCAGGGAAAAAGCCGCGTCAGGTTCTTTCTGCCTTCAGGCTTTTTACATTGATGTCTGCGTTAAAATGCCGTTTGCAACGACCCATCAGGAAAAATAGAGTAAATATCCGCCACCCCATCCCAAAATAAATGAAGTATTTTCAATATAATTTAAAATAAACAGATAACATAACTTAGAGACTTATTAAAAATTCAGACCCAATAGCATCCTGAAATTATAAAGGTTTTTGGTGAAGCTTTTTCCAAAAAGCTTCAGAAGACGCCGCCTTTTTGAAAAAAGTCCGCACCCAAAAACTTTCACTATTTTTATCAATGATTTGTTTTCAAACAGCTACCTATAATGGTGGCGTGAATTCCATGATCGCGCCTGTATAGGTCTCCACAACCTCGCTGAATGCAGCGCCATCATGACGTGACAGGACCGCGCGATTGCGCAGGACCTCAGCCGGCACCGCGATCATGCCCGATGATGCAGGGGGGATGGCGTGCGCTTCCCACCCTGTGGGCAGAGGCGACCATAGCAATGAGGATTCCAGCGTGCGCCGCGTAAAACCAAGTTCAGCAACCACATGGCCGAACGGCACATCCGTCTGATCCAGCCGTGCATTCATCGCCGGGGTCAGGCGCGCGGGCACATACCAGTTGTCAGCCAGAGAAAGCACATGCGCACCGCACAACAGCGCCACGCGACGATGGCGAACCGGTTCATCCACACCCACGCCAAGGTCGGCGCGCACCTGCGCCGGTATGCTGGCCGGTGCCACAGGCAGACGCCGCGCCAGCACACGCGCGGGCGCGGCCATGCCATGGCGGGCGCACCAATCCTCCAGCGTGACAGTCGCACTTGGCTGCGTCAGCAATGCCACCTGCAGGGTACGGATTTCAGCCTGCATGCGCATCCGTACCATGGGCGTATCAGGCCAGCCGGACGCCATGGCCATGCCCTCCCCTCCCGACATCAGCGCCGTAAGCAGGACCATGACCGACACCGAGGCACGACACAAGCGACCGCGATGCCAGCCAGTTTTCGGGGCACCCACCCACGCCATACTCAGGGGGCCATGTTCCGGCCGGCAAGGTGGAACGTCACCTGCTGCGACTCATCCACGGCAGACGACCCCAGCCAGATGCGATATTCCCCCGATGGCACGTTCCAGCGGTCATGCTTCTCATCGAAATGCGCCAGCACGCGTGGTTCCAGCACCACCGACAGTTCACGGCTTTCACCAGGCGCAAGCGTCACACGCTGCCATCCTGCAAGGCGACGCCCCCCGCCATCGGGCAGGCGGACATAAAGCTGCGGCACATCCACCCCCACGCGCGTGCCCGTATTGCGCACCGTAAAGGTGGCGACGACATCGTCCCCATGATGCGCGACACGCAGGCCATCATGGGCAAAAGTGGTGTAGGTCAGGCCATGGCCAAACGCAAAGAGCGGCGTCGCATGCGTATGGTCGAACCAGCGATAGCCAACCTCGCTGCCTTCGTCATAGACAAGTTCCTGATCGGTATGGAACTGCATTTCAAACACACTGTTGGCCGTGACACCTGCAATATCAGGGTGGGCCAATTGGACGGGCGATGCGGGGAATGTCATCGGCAGACGACCCGACGGGGCCACCTTGCCATACAGCAGGCGTGCAATCGCGGCGCCACCGCCCGAACCGGGATACCATGCCTCCATCACCGCACCGACATTGTCCAGCCAGGGCATCATGACCGGGTTCCCCGTTTCCATCACGACAACCGTACGCGGATTGGCGCGCGCGACCGCCGCCACCAACGCGTCCTGATTGCCATCCAGCGTCATGGCATTGGCGGTATCCATGCCTTCATAGGAAAACTGCGTCACGAACACGACCGCAACATCCGCCCTGCGCGCTGCATCCGCCGCGCGCGCGATGTCCGCGCCAGAGGTATAGGTCAGGCGCGCCGACGGTGCTTCCGCCTGCATCATGCGATATGGCGAAGACGGGAAATATACCGGGTCGCCGGGCCAGTCCTTCTTGCCCGGTCCCTTGACCACGCCAATCGCGGGCGCGCCGATCGGATCGACCTGGCTGGACCCCCCGCCCGAAATCACGCCCACATCGGCATGCCCGCCAATCACGGCGACATGCGCCGTGGGCGACAGCGGCAGCAGGTTCCCACTGTTCTTCAGCAGCACCGCGCCTTCTTCCTCATCACGCTGCGCGGTAAGGGTATCGGTCACGACGTCCAGCGGCTGCATGACCGGCGGATGGTCCACCAGCCCCACATCATACATGGAGCGGACAATACGCTGCGCCATGTCATCCACCCGGCTGGTGGGGACGCGCCCCTCCTTGACATCACGCGCCAGGATCTCGCGGAAAAAGGGGCGGGCATCGGCATCGTCCCCCGATGATTCCTGATCCAGCCCCGCCAGAGCGGATCGGGCGGACGAATGGGTCGCCCCCCAGTCGGACATGACAAAGCCGGGATATTTCCAGTCCTGCTTCAGCACCTTTGTCAGCAGATAGGGATTTTCGCAGGCATAGATGTCGTTGACGCGGTTGTACGAACACATCACCGACCCGGGATGCCCGACCTCCATCGCAATTTCAAATCCCAAAAGGTCGCTTTCGCGCATCGCCGCAGTATCGATATCCGCACTCATGGTCATGCGCGATGTCTCAAGATCGTTCATCGCGAAATGCTTCAACGTCGAAATCACATGTTGCGACTGGATACCGGCGATGGTGGCCCCAACCACCCGCCCCGTCAGCAAAGGGTCCTCGCCCGCATATTCGAAATTGCGTCCCCCGCGCGGGTCACGCGTCAGGTCGGCGCCACCGGCCAGCAGCACATTGAACCCCTGCCGCCAGGCCTCGCCGCCGATCATCGCCCCACCCTGCCGCGCCATGTCCGGGTCCCATGTGCTGGCCGTTGCAAGGCCGGACGGCAGGCCGACCGCCTGTCCGTGCGGGCGCACATGCGACGGGTTACGCAGGCCAAGGCCCGCATCACTGATCTGTAACGGCGGCAGCCCGGCCGGCGTCTTCAGATATGCCGCCGACCCCAGGCCGCCAGGCGGGATCGGCGCATTGCCCATCGTGCCCCCCCCATCAATGGTGAAAACCATCGACAGCTTGTCCTGAAGCGTCATGTGCGACAGCAGATCGCGCGCCCGGCTGTCCGCCGTGGTGGCCATGGTGGCCGGGGCATCCTGTCCCTCGCGGGCCTGCGCGCCGGGCGACAGAGCAACGATCCCGCCAAACGCCACGGCAGACAGCAACATCAGTTTACGAGACATCATCATGCGTCGATCATCCTCCTCATACATGGCCACAACCAGAAGAAGCTGACGTCACCAATCGGCATGCCACCCCCATTTCGCCCCAAGGATGAACCCCATCCCGCCAGAACGGCATGACATATCGCAATGTCGGCCAAGAAAACCTGATGACAGGCAGCACATGATGCCAAAAGGCACCACACACAAACAACCTGTTGATAAAAATAAAAACTTTTGGCGCCGTTGTCAGAAAAAATAACGTCTTTCGAGGATTTCTGAAAAAATATTCACCAGAACCATATGCTGATTGTCAGATCATCAAGCAGGAATGACCTTTGGGAAACAATATTTTTTGCAGAATAACTATCTCTATTTGAAAACAGATCATTGATAAATAGAAGAAAAGTTTTTGGATGCCGCCTTTTTTCAAAAAGGCAGTGCCTTCCGAAGCTTTTTAGAAAAAGCTTCACCAAAAACCTTTATAATTTCAGTATGTTATCGATCCTGACTTTTCAAACAGTCTCTTCAACATCAGAACCGGCAACCCACTAAAAATAAATGTTTTTGTGAATCCTGATCCAGGCAAGCGATCGTATTTTCAAGACACACAAGATAACGACCGAAGATTTTTTCGTCTTTTATCAATGGCTTGTGTTCAAAAAATCGCTTAAAACCTTCCATTCTCAAACACTATTTTGAGGTGTTGCCAGCCCATGTGGCTCCCCCCACATCCCGCCAGACAGCAAAAAGCCCGACCACCCCGAAACGGAATGGCCGGGCCGCCATGCCCGGCTGCCTGCCGTCGTGCCGGACGCCATCGCATCATCCGGCATCGCCGACGGCGACCTGCCTGAAAAACAGCGGCGGACCAGACCGCCGTTGTCCTGCCTCAGGTCGCGGAACTGCGCACGCGCATGTACATGATGATGGTCTGACGCGGAACAGCATTCAGATCCTCGGCGTCCACATCGCGTGTAACGACATAATCACCAAACGCACCCGCCTGCGACGTCACCCAGCGGCCATACAGCCCCTCCAGCACCGGAGCCAGCCACGTACCCGAAGGTTCGCCCGCGCTGCCAACCTGCGGCAGGTTTTCATGCACGATGCGCAGGGACTGGTCCTCGCTGAGGAGTTCGAGCGTCACGGTGCCCCAGCCGATCAGGGCCAGAAGCGCGTTCAGTTCGATCTGCAGCTTGTCCACGGTCTGGCACGGCGGCGGCATGATGCGCGTGCCCATGCCCCGTCCGACCTCACGCAGGAGCTCGTTCCTGACCTCGATCCCGACCTGATCATCAATTTCCCATGACAGGGTCTGAAGAAACAGGGTGAAATCCGGTTTTTTCTCAAAAATTGTCATTACTGGTCCATAATAAGATAGTGAGCCGAGATCATGGCGCCGCCCTCATCCCAGTTTCCAGCCTTCTGGAAACGACCGGACAGATCAAGGCGCAGCGAATGGCTGACGCGATAACCCACCCTGCCATCGAAACCACCAACAAGGCTACCGACATCATCGCCGGGATACCTGGCCGATTCCAAGGATAGTTCAGCAGTAGATACACCCGCCAGCCCGTTCGCAAGGGCCTGATACACAGGATTGGTCGGGAAGAAGGCCGAACTGTGTTCATGAAACAACTGATAACCGATGGACCCGGTGACATCCCAGTCAAACAGGCCACTATGCCCGGAATACCGGACGGGCACCGTTGCCGCAAAATAGGACTGCGGCGAGAAGTAGCCACCCTGCCCGTAAGTATAGAAGTCCTCGTTATGCTTATAGCCGAAATAGGTCAGGTTCACACCGACACGCACTTCGTGCTTGCGGTTGCGATAAACCAGGGTATTCGCCCCCAGCCCGCCTTCCACTTCGGTATTGCTCTGGACATGATGGCCGGTCTGGATGGCATAACCACCACCACCATACACAATGGTATTGCCCAGCGTGGCCTCGACCTGTCCATGGAAGTGGTTGGTGACAACACCGCCCCACTTCTTGCCGGTCAGGGCATCGGTCATCCCGCCATAGGACAGGACGCTGTTGGTAATGGAGCGGCGTTCCCCACTGACACGGAAGGTCACAGGCCCGACACGCGGGGCGAATTCAACACCACCGATCACGTTCGGCAGCGTAAAGCCCAGAGGCGAGGCACCGACATCGGCACTGACCCAGTTATTGGCAAAGCGGACATCAGGCGCCACACCTGCCTCGCGCCCGATCGTATCGGTATTGATGCGATGTTCCGCGCTGTTGTTCTGGTTCTGCAGGTTCCGTTCCAGCGCGAACAGGTTGGTGCCGAAACGCGGTATATCATACCCGGTCTGCGGCAGGTGCCCCGACGTCAGGAAGGTTGGCGTGGCCGTGAATGTCAGCGCCGAAGTACCAGCCTGCAGCGGGATGCGCCCGACGATCGGCACGGATGCCTCGGTCAACGCGCCCATGCCCGGAGTGCCGGAACGGACACGGAAGCCAAGGCCGGCATCAACAGACGGCGCCATGTCTTCGGACAGGGTATGGATCTGCCCGTTGATGGAGGACAGCATCTGGTCCGAAATCTCGGGCACGCTTCCTGCCGTGCTGTACCCGTTCTCACCCGGGGGCGCACCCAGCGACAGCGCATGCCCGTATGCATCGCGACGGAACGGATTGGCCGTCGGCGGCGCGGTCGCCTGCGTTTCATCACCGCCGATGGCATCACCCCGACTGATCTTGAGCTGCTGCAGGCGCAATTCATACGCCCGGCGCAGGTCAGCAAGCGTCCGGTCGCCATGGCCCACAGCGCGGTCCGCCACCGCCATGCCAAGCCAGCTGCGCGCATCCATCGGCGACTGCTGGACCCCATCTTGCGCCAGTTGCATGGCCAGGTTGTCCTTGCCGTCATTCGCCGCGGCCTGCACGGCGGCCTGCCGCGCATCAAGGTCCTGCGGATTATGCCGAAGAACAGCAAGGTCGATGTCCAGCGCGTGCCCATACTTGCCACGCCCGTTATACAGTCGCGCCAACGCAAGCTTGGGGGATGTCGCCTCTGGATCGGCCTGCAACGCGGGCGCAAGGTGATCATACGCCGCCGCCTGATCGCCACGCTGGTTCAGCAGGTCCGACTGTGCCACCGAAATGCCCATGCGCAACTGCATCAGCGTCTGCCGCTGATCCGGCGACATCGCGGAACCGGTTGCGGTCCCGCTGCCATCGCCCAACGGTGCAAGCAGGCGCGCTGCGGCAACGGGATTGCTGATCTTCATATATTCGGTGGCATAGGCCAGCCGCTGTTCGGTCGTCAGGTCAATATTGCGCGTGGAGGCGATGCGCAGCGCCATATGCGCATGCAGCATGTCACCACGCTGCCGGAACAGGTCGGCCACCGCCACACCACGCGCGCCCGTCGGGTCCGGCGCGGCCAGAGCCTCGCGCACAAGCGGCGTGGGATTCGAAACCATCGAAAGGCGGCTGGCCAGATCGGCCTTGATCGCCATTTCATCGGCAATGGTGCGGATGGCCGGGGAATAATCATCCGGCGACAGTCCCGCAAGCAAACGGCGCGCCAGCGTATCATTGCCATTGCCGGACGCATACAGGATCGCCGCCTGATAATCGGCCGGCGTACGCGGGCTGGTCAAAAGCGGACGCATGACATTGGCCGCTTCCGCGCTGTCACCTTGCTGTTGCAGCGCATTGGCAAGGTTGATGCGCAACCACGGGTCATCCGGGGCCTTGGTCATGGCCTGCCGCAGAAGGCTGACCTTCTGCGCTGAATCCGACGTGCGGGCGGCTTCGGCCATGATGCCCGAAACCTCGATCTGCTGCACCTGATCGCTATAGCGACCACCAAGGCGCGACAGCAGGGCGTTCGCTTCGTTCTCCTGGCCTTCCCCCATCAGCACACGGGCCAGTCCCATCAGTGCGATGGGATTGTCACCATTGCGCGCCAGAATCGCCCGGTAATTGCGCTCGGCCTCGCCGGTCTGGCCCGTGCTGCGCTGCAAATCCGCCAGCATAAGGGTCGCGCCCTCGGACTGTCCGGGCTGACGCGCCAGCGTCATCAGGCGCTGTTCGGCTTCCTGTGTCTGTCCACTGGCGATCAGGCGACGGACGCTGCCATATTCCTCGCCCACGGCCATGCCAGCCAGTGCCGGACGCCAGTGCGCCGCATTCTTGGGATCAGCCGCGATCGCATCTTCGAGGTAACGATGCGCTTCCTCGTTATGGCCCGCGCGCATGGCGACAAGGCCAAGGCCGCCCAGGGCATCGCCGTCCTTGGCATTCAGGTTCAGTGCGCTCTGGAACGCGGCCTGGGCTGCGGACAGACGTCCGGCGTTCAACGCCTTGAACCCGTCCTGCCGCGCCAGCGCGCCTTTATCCGGCGGCCCGCCTGCCGGTTCTGCCATATGGGTCCGCAATGCGCTGTCGGATGGATGTGCATCCAGCCATTTCTGCATCAACGGCAGTGTTTCGGGTGTAACCGGTAACCATGACAGCGTCTGGCGATATGATTTTTCCGCCGTCGCAGCCTCCACCGGGGCGGAAGACTGGTACTTCTGGAGCGCCTGAAGCCGCTGCAGCCCCTCCATCCGGGTGCCGGGCTGATAGGTCAGGACCTGCGCAAGCGCCAGTTGCGCCCGGAAATCGGAAGGATTGGCCTTGACCAGACGGATCAGCCCATCCTGTGCCGTGCCGGCCTGCCCCGAGACGCCAGCCAGCGTCTGGTAATATTCAACCGCGAGCGAGGGCGTGGGCGTCGAACCGTTGAACAGGTGCTGGTACGCTTCCACCGCCTGATCGCTGTGCCCGGATGCAGCAAGCGAGCGCGCATGCGCAAGGTCCGGCTGGGAAATCGCCTGTTCATGCAGCAGGTCGTTCAACTGGCTTTCATACGTGCTGCCAGGTGCAGCCTGATGCAGGCGACGCTGCGTATCAAGGGCGGCATCACGATTGCCGATATGCGACTGATATTCGCCCTCGGCCTCCAGCAGATCAACGGAATCCGGTGCAAGTCGCGCAGCACTCTGCAGGGACTGGCGCGCATTTTCATACTGGTGCTGCTGCATCCAGAAACGGGCCTGCTGCACCAGCCGCTGCACCACCGCGGCCTGCCCACTCTGGGCGGGGGCAACGGTGGCTGCCTGCATCATGGTGGTGCTGCTGGCCGGGGCCTGCGCCTCTGCCGCCTGCTGTGCCCGTGCGCCGTTCGCCTGCAGCAACAGACCTGCGACGCAGGTCGTTGCGAGAAGACCGGCGGACAGGGACGAAGCATATCGTTTATGGGTCACGACTTGCGCCTCTCATCCTCAAGCTGCTTGAAACGCCGGGTCGCATGCCGCGCCAGAGCCCGTGCAAGAACACTGACGATCAGAATACATCCCAACAGGCCGACAAGCAGCACACGAACCGGTCTGTTGTGCATATACCAGTCCGGCCACAGCCAGAGCGGCAGGGTGCCGATCGTATAGACCGGCGAAGTGCGGTACGAAGACAGGTCCTCGCCATGGGCAACAACCAGGTCCCCCTGGATATTCGCCTGCTTCTTGCGCTCCCCCAACATCTGAAGGAGGTTGTTCAGCCCCGCACCGTCAGACGACAGCAGCGCCAGAACGGTGCGGCCCGCCGTCAGGGGGGATTCCGCCTCGATCATCGCGCCGACACCACCCGTCAGGGGGGTATCGACATCCTGCGGCTTGCTGTCACGGTCGCGGAAAGCCGTCAGCGGATCGTCGACCGCCTTGATCGCGTTATCCAGCGCGGACGCATGCGACACCGTGCGCAAATGACCATCCGCCACTTCGTAGGATGAACGTGACAGCAGCGGCGCGATCTCGCCACTTGTCGCCAGCGTCGAAATCACCAGCAGGTTACGGTCCGCAACGTCACTGACATGATCGGCCGACACAATGTCCACGCCCGCAACCGGATACCACGTCGCCGCGCCCATGAACCCCATCAGGTCAAGATAGGCGCCAACAGTCGCGGCATTCGGGTGTTCAGGCAGAACAACCGCCGTCTGCGACAGATCGGCATAGGTGGTGAAAGGAAAACCGACCGTCGCCATATAGGCAAGGTTGGGCATCTGGGCGATGTGATGGGCACGGGAAAAATCAATGGTGGAATCCGGGTCAAGTCCAAGATGGAACGCATTGTTTGCCGCGCCACTTTGACAGATTCCGCGCGCAAGGGGCATCGCGTCAAAGTAGAAGTTCAACTGATCCTGCCCGAACACGGTCCACGGCGGTACGTCGAGATCATGCACCTGCATGCCGCTTGCAGGGCGGGCAAGGCCGACACCCTGCAAAACCGCGCCAATCAGGCCATGCGTTTCGCGCAGCGGATAGGAATGCAGGTAAACCTCGTTGATCCCGACATCGAGACGTGACTTTTCGACATCCTTCGCCTCCCCCGCGGGGGAACGGAAACGTACCTGCATCTTGTACGGGCGGTTACGCCACGTATAAAGATCGGGCGGAATGCGGAACGGAACCGACAGCACACCGGACGTAAAGCCGGTTCCCTGTAGCTTGCTTGCCGTTACAAGGTCGCCAAAGCGCACCGGATGGTCCATCGCGATAAAAGATGGCGCGTCATTGGGCTTGCGCGGGGCGATATCGACCGGCGCGACATCCATATGGCTGTCGGTCGGCAGGGGAGCAGACGCGAAGGCGATGCCCTTGCTCGCGGTAATGACCTCATCACGGTCACGCCCCGTCACCACCAGGATCGTGGCGTTTGCATCCGACGGGTTCGGCAGTTCCAGAACCGCCGGGCCATTGACCTGCGGCCGCCCGAGGCTGGTCGGCAGTTCATCGGCCACGCCGATCAGGATGGCGTTGCCACTCTGTGGGATGGTGGACGACACCGGGAACGTCACGCCGAGGAAGTCCGTCTGCTTGCCAAACCACGAAGCGAGAATCCCCGCGGACTTGAGTATCTGCGGGTCATAAGTCTGCGCCAGCACCATCGGGACCGTAACATGCTGGCGCACGTTCTTGTCATAGAAGGGCTGCGGCAGACGTGACAGCAGGCGACGCGGCGGCAGCGCGATTGTCGTGATCTGAAGCTGCGAGTTCTGCGAGATCGTGGCCCACAGCGTATCGTTCGTGATATCCGAACATCCCTTCGACCCGGAGGCGAAGTTGAAGTTCAGACGGTTTCCGCTGACGAAGAAGATCGGGTTGATCTCGAACGACATGGGGCCGAATGTCGGGTGCGCCGGGTCGGGACGCAACGTGCCGATATACTGCTCGTTCAGCGTCATTGTGACCGAATTGGTTTCCGGACGCAGGTTGGGCGACATCGAACCCGACAGCACAAGGCGCGCAGACGTCACAAGCTGGTCAGAGGGAATCCCGAACTCGATCCCCTGCAACGGGGCAAGGCCACGCATCGTGATGGACCCTGCGGCGCCAAGATCCTTGAGGGTATAATTATGGACAGTCGCCGTATCGGACGTATTTTCCGCATTTTCCACCAGCGCATCGGCACTGTCGGCCGCCAGGGGCTGGCCCGTGGGGCTGCCGGGTCCATTGGCGCCGGCATCGCCCGAACCCGCCTGCGCCGCGCCGTTGGTGGCGGGCAGAAGCGCGGGCAACGGCGGCAGGTCAGAGGCTTCGGGCTGATGGGCCGGGGCCTTCGCCGCGACGGCCCTGGGCGCTGACGCTGCCTGTGCCGAGGAGGCAAATGTCAGCAGCGCCAGAAGCGAAACCATTTTCACGGTTCCCTTCAGCACACGCTCCTTGCGTGACGGGTTGTTCGTATCGTCAGACAGGGCATTGCCAGCCGAAGGCTTGGTTGGGGAACTGCGATGGACGATATCGCCACTTGAACGGAACAGGCCCTTGACGCTGAGAACCATGTCCATGAGGCTGAGCAGCGGGCGGTCGGCCTTGTAATTGCCCCAGTCAACCCATGCGTCGGCACGGCCGAACACCAGGCGGATAACCGAGAATTCCTGCTGCAGGTTATCAATCGTCCAGATGAAGATCCCCCGCCCGTTGCCAGCACGGATGATCCTGGCGGGCAGGATCAGTTCCTCCCCGTCAAGGACAGTACGGATATAAACCGGCGTCGGCCCCGACAGCTTCGCAGGCCATGACATCTTTACCGCGGCCCCACCCATGGACAGGTCCTCGGTCACGCCCGTCACGATGATGGACCCATCGGCATTCGCCACTTCCACCGGGATGGTTGCGGGGATGCGATGGCTGTTGCGTTTCTGCTGTGTTTCACGCCCCACGGCGATGGCCGCAAGGATGATGATGAGGCTGAGCATTGCCCAGGCGGAGTTCAGCAGGTAGGCGCGTTCGGCGATCTGGTCGAGATGGCCGAAAGACAGTTCATAGACACCACGCGCCAGGCCGCCGAACATGATCAGGCCAAGGATGATGTTCGGATAGACGGCGCCAAGGTCGAAATAACCTTTTTCAAGCAACCCGCCCTTGTCCGTCACGTTGAACTTCCCACGTGAAGGGCTGAGCAGGGTGACAATCGTCACGCGCACCAGGAACAGCGCCATCGTGGTTTCATAGACCTCACTCCAGAAGGAGTAGCGCCAGCCCTTGTTGATCTTCGACGCCGTGCCGACGGCGTGGA
Source organism: Novacetimonas hansenii (assembly GCF_014843995.1). Lineage (NCBI taxonomy): Bacteria > Pseudomonadati > Pseudomonadota > Alphaproteobacteria > Acetobacterales > Acetobacteraceae > Novacetimonas > Novacetimonas hansenii. The sequence continues at coordinate 2,970,257 of NZ_CP062147.1, forward strand.
ACATGTGCGGGATGGCATAGGCCAGCAGCGCGAGCGGCGACGCGGCAATGATGTTCTGCCCAAAGAACAGGAACGCCAGCGGGGAGCTCAGGAAGATGACGCGCGGGACAGCGAACAGGAACGACGTCATGGCCGACAGGTAACAAAGCCGCTGCCCCCATGACAGGCCACGCCCGAACAGAGGATTGTCGATGCGGAAGATCTGCAGCATCCCACGCGCCCAGCGCACGCGCTGTCCGATATGCAGGATCAGGCGTTCCGTCGCGAGACCACCGGCAAGCGGGATGCGCAGATAGGCCGTGGACCAGCCCAGACGCTGCATCTTGAGTGCGGTATGCGCGTCTTCGGTCACGGTCTGGGTCGCAAAGCCGCCGATCTGCTCAATCGCCGTGCGACGCAGGATTGCACATGACCCGCAAAAGAAGGTCGCATCCCAGAAATCGTTGCCATCCTGCACCACGCCATAAAACAGGTTGCCTTCGGGCGGGGTACGATAACCAGCCGACAGGTTCCGCTGGAACGGGTCGGGGGAATAGAAGTGATGCGGGGTCTGCATCAGCGCGATCTTCGGGTCTTCGACCATCCAGCCCATTGTCAACTGCAGGAAGGCGCGGGTCGGGACGTGGTCGCAGTCAAAGATCAGGATGTAATCACCATCGGTATGACCAATGGCATAGTTAAGATTACCGGCCTTTGCATGTTCGTTCGTCGGGCGGGCGATATAATTCGCGCCACATTCAGCGGCAAAGGCGGCGAATTCAGGACGACGGCCGTCATCAAGGATATGAACCCGCACCTTTTCCGGTGGCCAGTCAATCCCCAGTGATCCCAGCACCGTCAGGCGGACAATGCTCAGTTCTTCGTTATAGGTCGGGACGAAGATATCGACCGTAGGCCATTCGTCAGGGTTCGGCGGCAGCGGCAGAGGCGCACGATGCAGTGGCGCGATCGTCTGGAAATAGCTGAGGAACAGCATCATCAGGGCGTAAAGTTCCGCCACCAGAAGCATTGTCCCAAGCAGACCCTGCAACCATGTATCGAATGAAAGCGTTTCCGTCAGGCGCCATGTCAGATAGCGCAGCGAAACCAGCCCTGACAGCACTTCAAGGAAAATCTGGGACCGACGGCTGGGCTTATGACCGACAATAAAAAAGATCACGACACATACAAATGCCACAATCAACTGCTGTTCTGGCGGCAGGGTCACGGACGTAGCCGCAATCAGCGCACACAGGCCAAAAACACCAATAATCAGCCCAGCACCGCGAATGGAAAGAATTTTCCCCATCCACTGTGACATTCCTGACTCTGACTGCGTTGACGACCGAACCTCTGGCATAAACAACTCGTCCGAAATGCTGTAAAACAGAAAAATTACGTCAAAAAAACCTGACCCCGACCATCTGCGGTCACATCGGGGCAAAGCGGGCCCGCCTGGGCTGCGAAAACATCACCCAGGCCAAAGACGGAATAGATCGCCGAGCCAGTGCAGCGTGTCCGCCCCTGCCCCCGCCATTTCACCAGGCGGGACACAGGGACAGGCGGTCGCCTGAATATAGGGCCTTAGGATTCTTCTTCGTTTTCACGACGACGCAACAGCGCCTCCCGCAGCGAAGGACGGGGGCTGAGGAGTTCCGTCGCACGACCACCCAGCGTCATGAACACTTCGGCCATTGTGGGCGACCCATCAGGCGAGGCGACGGGGCTGCCGGGACGAGAAGCCTGAGAGGAATTCGTGTCTGTCTTGGTCATGCTGGTCATCCTGGAAACATTAGAACGAACTGATCGCGTGGACGCCACGGGAAAGAACTTCTTTTCATCACGGGTGTCGCGCATCCCCTGAAAGAAAAAGCTCAGATCGCCGGGACGCGGACGCTCCCGCGGGCTGAGGCGTGCCTTCGGAACAGGACTCCATTCATCGGCAACACCCCTGTCCACCGGACGCTCACTTATGGACGATGCTGATGTGCGGGGGAAAGCGTTCATTGAACGCGAAGGTACACGTGACGGGGTTACCCCCTCCTGCACCGTGCGGACCTGCGGGCGGGAAAAGGGTTCCACCATACGGGTGTTCGGCCCCGTCACGCGCGCCTGCGGCGCAGGCGTAACCGGTGCGGGATCAGGTGGAACGGGTGCTGCCGCGACGTTCGCATACGGCACGGATGCCGGGTCCGGAGCCGCGGGAGGAGCCTGCTCCGCAATCGGGGGCACAGGCGCAGGGGGAACCGGCGCCGCCTGCACGGGGGCTTCCTGAACGGGGGGCTCTGCCGGCACGTCAGCAGCCGGGGGTTCATACGTGACCGGAGCGCTGACCACGACAGGCGGCGGGGGCGCGGTTTCCGTCACGATGGCGGGCGGCTCAGGAACGACTGGCGGCGGTGGCGGTGCGACCGCGATTTGTGGCGCGGGAGTGATCTGCTCCTCAACCGCCGTGTCATGCTCCGCCTGATCGAAGTGCCTTTCAACAGCCTCGGGCACGCCTGTCACATCAAAGGAACGGTCAACAAACGGCCGGTAGGAATACTGCCCACCTTCGACACCAAAAGAACGCAGGACCCGCTGAAAATCCTGCGGACTTCCAGCCTGCCCTCCCCCAGCCACCTCATCAGACCCTGAAGCACTCACTTTATAGTCTCCTCCGCCCGCGCGATGTAAACGAGCAGCGTCAACGCTGCGGAATAATAATCGGGCGCATGATCCAGTGTCGGGAGTTCCCCGGCAGAATCAAGCCCCGTGCATTCGGCAACAGCAAGATATCCAGGCGGGGCGTTGTACGGCGAACGCGCCCCTGTTGTCAGATCAACCCATCCCGGCAGGGCATTAGCCCCGAAATTATTCCAGAATCGGGTGAAATCAGCCAACACGTTCGGCGCCAGCATATGCGCCCAATAAAAATAAAGCGGCACCCGAATCGCATCATAGGAAAAGCGCGGCGGCCATCCCGATGCGATCGACAGCGCACCGGTGGCGCGATTCACCGCCAGCCAGTCGGGGGGCAGGCGCCACTGCCCGAAACGCCCGGCGGAAACAAGGCGAATCCCGTCTTCCATCACCTGACGCCAGCGCGGGTCGGCCGTAAGGTCGAACGCCTGCAGCAGCGAGGGCATCACGTAATAGGACAGGTTGAGGATCACGCTGTCCTTCTTGGTAAAACCGACAGCACCGGGCATGAGGACGACATACGGTCCCGCCTTCATCGTCATCAGGTTCAGCACATCGCCATAAATGGCCATGGCGTCCTGAATGTAATCGGGGCGCTGGAAACGCTTGCCCGCACGACCAAGCGCAAGCGCGATCAGCAGGTCGCCATCTGTGGCATTGTTCTTGTCGGGCACCGGGGGCTGATGCCCCTTGAGGAACCGCCAGGAAAACAGCTTGTCATTGGTATGCTGCAGGTTGGTGCGCGCCCACATCCACATCGACTGGAACGACGCAAGGTCCCCCGCCGACGCGGCAAAGAGCATGCCATAGCCCTGCCCCTCACTATGGGATTCGCCACCATTGCCCGTATCCACGACACGTCCGCTGGGACGAAGATACTTGGCGCGGAAGATGGCCCATTGCTGCGCCACCGCATCGGGGGCGGGGTCTGCGAACGCACCGGTGGATGAAAGCACCTGCGCCCCTCCCATCGCCGCCATGACCGACATAAAGGAACGTCGCCCGACCCCGCTTGCGGTCGGAGAATTGTTTTCTTCAGTCATCATGGAAATCAACTGCATCAGATCTTACATATCCCCAAAGACGCGAACTCAAAGCACGATACGACACAAACCGGAACCAGATGCGGCGCAATTCCCGAAACACATCCCCGACCGTAAATTTACTTGGGATATAGTCCGCGCCGCGTCACGATCATAATCATCACCCCGCCCTTGGCAAACAATGGCAAAGCCCGTGCCACGATACGACCTGGGGGCAGTTGTAATTTTATCACAAGCCCCAACATCGACATCCCGGCACCATGCCGGAACCCACACCGGGAACCTTCCCTTGCCAGGACAGGCACCACCTGATCAAACCAGACGCCACCACACCCGAAAGCTTAAGCAGGTGTAATAATCTTCTTACGTTCAAAGGGAATTGGAAACCCGAAAGATATTTAAAATTTCAATCCGGGTTGACATAGATCAATGACACTTCCCAAACCGCAAATGATTGCATGGGAATTCTGCATTATATTTACATCTTTACGCGCCAGAAGTGAGAATAACAGCCCCGAACCACGAAAAGAAGCAAGTAAAGCGCAGATTATCCCGCACCGCCCGATTGCGGAAGCTGATCGTTCAGGGCAGCTTCGTCAACGATGAACAGGCGACGCATCATGTCGTCACGCGCGGACATCTTGAGGATATCCGCAAGCGTCCAGCGGTCCAGCACTTCCATGAATGCATCAAGCGCAGTGCCCAAAACGAAATAGAACTGGCAGAACCCGCTCAGCACACAATCCTCGGCCTCGGCCTTGGGCCGCATGCACGAGACCAGTTGCCGCTCCTCTTCTGTCAGGCGCACGACGGCGCCGATGCGGATATCCTCGGCGGCCTGACCCAGCTCTATCCCGCCGCCACGGCCACGGACCGTGCGAATCAGCCCGGCACGCCCAAGCTTGTGGACAACCTTGACCATATGGGTTTCCGACACCCTGTTGGCCTGCGCCACCTCACGTATCGACACGCGCGTCTCTGGACGCAACGCAACGTAAAGCAGAACCCGGAGGGCATAATCGGTATGCAGGGTCAAACGCATCTAATCTGTTCGCATCTTCCGAAATGAAGGCGGGACATCGCCATACGGCGTCATGGGTGGCCGCATTCCGCCTTGGAACTTAAAAAACAATAATATTCCATATCCTACAAAAAAAGCCCCTGCTATATTTATATATAAGATTTATTATATTATCACATATATTATGACAAATCTGTAATGTTGTCACAACATCCGGTGCTGGCGCATCTGGCAGGGCCAGTCCTCACCATATCCGAAGCAGCATTCGTACCTTCGGATACATGGGTCATGCCAATGCCGACCGGATACGGATTCATGACGCCATGCCCCGTATTTCCGGCCTTATACGACCACAGGGCAGCGCACGGCATTATTTATGAAGAGCAGGGAAAGGCCAGAGAGTGTCGCTAAGGCAATGACCAGATATTTCTGGCAAGGCTGGGACAGTTTATTTTCAGACATTACACTGAATTCCACAAAAACCATTGCAGAAACAGTGGCGTCCCGTACGGGATTCGAACCCGTGTTGCCGCCGTGAGAGGGCGGTGTCCTAGGCCTCTAGACGAACGGGACAAGGCCGAAGGCGCTTCTAGAGGATTGCGTCAGCCGACACAAGCGGACGAATCCCCCAAAATGCGATCTGTGTGATTTTTCTTTCACACCGGATCATTTCCCCGATGTGTTGTCAGGGCGAAACCTGCAACCGCCCGATAATGCGATTATGCGCAAGATCCCAGATGATGACACGATCCGCGCCCCCACCCGTCAACGCCACCGCCAACGCCATGTCCGCCTGCCGTGCAATGGAGGTGACATGCGTGCCTGCCGGTTCATCCAGCACCAGCCGCCCCAGATCCTGCGGCAGCACGGCCATGGTGGTTGTCACAGGCGCAGTGACTGCGGCGGGGGCCGGAATGGTGGCCGGGGCGGTGGCGCGGGGATGCGATATCCGATGCACCAGAACCCCCACCAGAACCAGCGATCCCACCGCCAGCACAATCCCCATGCCGATCACCGCGGCAAGCAATGCGCGCGATCCCTGTTTTTCCATCGTGTGCTTTCCGTTTCCGAACGCGAGTTTTTCCATTAATGGACGCCCATGACCCAAGACATCCAGCCTGAACCCGTCATTGCCACCGTCGGGGATGCAGGGCAACGCACCGACCGCTTTATGGCCGACACGATTGGCACGCTGTCACGTTCGCGCATCAAGGCGCTGATGGAGGCCGGACACCTGCTGCGCGATGGTGTGGTACTGCGCGATCCGGCCGATCCGGTGCGGGCGGGCATGCGATATGAACTGCGCGTGCCGGCCGCCGCCCCGGCAACGCCGCAGGGACAGGATATCGCGCTCGATGTCCTGTTTGAGGATCGCGACCTGATCGTCCTCGACAAACCCGCCGGACTGGTTGTGCATCCCGCACCGGGCAATGAGGACGGAACACTGGTCAATGCGTTGCTGGGCCATTGTGGCGACAGCCTGACAGGCATTGGCGGGGAACGCCGTCCGGGCATCGTGCATCGGCTGGACAAGGACACATCAGGCGTGATGGTGGCGGCCAAGACGGAACTGGCGCATCATGCGCTGTCCGCCGCTTTTGCCAGCCGTGACATCGAACGTGCCTATCAGGCGGTATGCTGGGGCGTCCTCGCGCCCACCACCGGGTCATTCGATGGGGCGATCGGACGCGACCGGCGCGAGCGCAAGCGTATGGCCGTCATCAGTAATGGCGGGGGCAAGCATGCCCTGACACATTACCGCACGCTCGATACCTTTCACGGCAGCCTCAGCCATGTGGAATGCAAGCTTGCGACCGGGCGCACGCACCAGATCCGGGTGCATTTCGCCCATGCGGGACATGCCCTGGTGGGGGACCCGACCTATCTGCGCCGCATCCCGGCCGCCGCGCGTGGGCTGCCTGCCGATGCCCGGGCCACGGCGCTCGACTTTCCGCGTCAGGCGCTGCATGCCGCACGCCTTGGTTTCGTCCATCCCCGCACGGGCGCGCATCTTCTGTTCGAGACGCCGCCCCCCCGCGATTTCCAGGACCTGCTTGCCGCGATTGGCTGATATTAAGGCGGTTTAATGCGCGTTTCCTTGACGCACGGGGGAATGGACAGTATCGCTTGAGGATGTTCGCCGGGGCCGACGCCCCCAGGCTAACTGGACGTCCCGCACGATATCGCCCATTCCGGGGATGTCCTGTGGGGACGACAACAAGTCCAGTCGTGCGTCTCTCGGAAAACGGCTGCAACCCGTTGGTCGCCTGCTCGTTACAGACTGACCCGCCAGCTTGTTTATCCGGACACAGGAGTCCGATTCTGATGGCCTCTTCTTCCGCAATTCTATCCGGCCCCGAAAACAACCTGTCCAAATATCTTCGGGATATCCGCAAATTTCCGATGCTCTCCCCAGAGGAAGAGCTGAAACTGTCGCGCCTGTGGAAGGAAAAGGGCGACACGGAAGCAGCACATAAACTGGTCACGTCCCACCTGCGCCTCGTGGCGAAGATCGCGATGGGCTATCGCGGTTATGGCCTGCCGGTGGGGGAACTGATCAGCGAAGGCAATATCGGTATGATGCAGGCCGTGCGCCGTTTCGACCCCGAACGTGGTTTTCGCCTGGCGACATATGCCATGTGGTGGATCCGCGCCGCAATTCAAGAATATATCCTGCACAGTTGGTCGCTGGTGAAAATCGGTACCACTGCGGCGCAGAAAAAGCTGTTCTTCAACCTGCGTCGCCTGAAGGGGCAGATGCAGGCCATCGACGATGGCGACCTGCAACCTGAACAGGTGGACAAGATCGCAAAGTCGCTGGGTGTCCCGGAACAGGATGTCGTCAACATGAACCGGCGCCTGTCCGCACCGGATCACAGCCTGAACGCCCCCCTGCGCACCGATAGCGAAGGGGAATGGCAGGACTGGCTGGTGGACGACCACGACAACCAGGAACAGACCCTTGCCGAAAACGAGGAATATTCCGGGCGCAAGGCGCTGCTGGCAAATGCGATGCAGTCCCTGAATGAACGTGAACGCCATATCCTGACGGAACGCCGCCTGAAGGATGACCCGGCGACACTCGAAGACCTGTCGCATGTCTACAACATCTCGCGCGAGCGGGTGCGCCAGATCGAAGTCCGCGCCTTTGAAAAGGTGCAGAACGCGATGAAAGCCGAAGTGACAGCCCGGCGTGAGGAACATGAAAAAGCCCACAAGGGCTGAATAATGCTGGCGGGATAATGAAAAACGGCCCGGAAGAGCGATCTTCCGGGCCGTTTTATTATACACAGGTTATTAGAGACTGTTTAAAACGTCAGGCGCGATAACATCCTGAAATCATAAAAGTTTTTGGTGAAGCTTTTTCCCAAAAAGCTTCAGAAGACGCCGCCTTTTTCGATCAGAAGGCGGCACCCAAAAACTGTTCTTTTTTATCAATGACTTATTTTCAAACACTCTCTTATACGCAAAGGTCTTGGCGGCAGGTGCCTTCAACACGCAGCCCGGATACCGCCTTTTGGCAAAGGCGGTATCTGCAAGCTTTTATCCTGCTTGCTCAATCCTCGAACGGGTCACGCATCAGGATTGTGTCGTCACGTTCCGGGCTGGTGGACAGCAAGGTGACGGGCGCCTCCACCAGTTCCTCGATCCTGCGGACATACTTGATCGCCTGCGCGGGCAGGTCTGCCCATGAACGCGCGCCATGCGTGGTGCCTTCCCAGCCTTCCATCGTCTCGAACACCGGACGGATACGCGACTGCGCGCCCGGGGCGGACGGGAAATGCGTGGTTTTCACACCATCGAGTTCATAGCCGACACAGATGCTGATTTCCTTAAGGCCATCAAGCACGTCAAGCTTCGTCAATGCCAGCCCGTTTACGCCGCCGACACGCACGGCACGGCGCACCAGCACGGCATCGAACCAGCCGCAACGGCGGGGACGACCGGTCACGGTACCGAATTCATGTCCGCGCTGACCCAGCGTACGGCCCATTTCATCATGCAGTTCGCTCGGGAACGGTCCCTCGCCCACACGGGTGGTATAGGCCTTGGCAATCCCCAGCACGAAACCGATGCTGGTCGGGCTGACGCCGCTGCCGGTGCCTGCATTGGCCGCAACGGTGTTGGAACTGGTGACATATGGATAGGTGCCGTGGTCAACATCAAGCATGACCGCCTGCGCGCCTTCAAACAGGATACGCGACCCGGCACGGCGGCTGTCGTCAAGCAGATCCCACACGGGGGCCATGAACGGCAGCACGCGCGGCGCGATACCGGTCAGGAACGCCATCAGCTCTTCCTTGGTAAAGGTCGCAGCCCCCAGCCCACGCAGCAGCGTGTTATGATGCAACAGCAGTTCGTCAAGCTTCCAGTCCAGGGTTTCCGGCTCCGCCAGGTCACACAGACGGATTGCGCGACGCGCCACCTTGTCCTCATATGCGGGGCCGATGCCACGGCCGGTGGTGCCGATCTTACGCTCACCGCGCGCGGCCTCACGCGCACGGTCAAGCGCACCATGCACCGGCAGGATCAGAGGCGCATTTTCCGCGATCTTCAGCGTATCAGGCGTGACCTTCAGGCCCTGCGCCGTAACGCGGTCGATTTCCTTGAGCAATGCTTCGGGATCGACGACGACACCATTGCCGATCACGCCGGTCTTGCCACGCACCAGCCCGGAGGGCAGCAGCGACAGCTTGTAGGTCTGATCCCCCACCACCAGCGTATGCCCGGCATTATGGCCACCCTGGAACCGCACGACAATGTCCGCGCGACTGGCGAGCCAGTCAACGATCTTTCCCTTGCCCTCGTCACCCCACTGGGTGCCGATAACGGTGACGTTGGACATGTACTGCTCCTCGCTCTGCTTCTCTGACGATCCGGATGCGCATCGTCAGGCGCGACCGGAAGGAAATCCATTAATGATGAAAGAAAAAACTCAGCCCGGCTGATCTGTGACCTGCACCGGCTCCAGCTTTCCACCAACCGCGACAAAGGCGCAGCCAAGCCGGTATGCCTCCGCCGCCGGATCGGCGATATCCCCCAGGGCCGCAACCGTTGCATATCCCTGCGCACGCAATGCCTGCGCCACCCGTGGGTCCATCCCCCACGGCACGAACACCCGCATGCGCCGCGCACGCGGGGGGGCGACACGCAGGATCACATCAGGACGCAGCGTCAGGCCGCAGGCGGGTTCATCGTCATTCGAACGATAACGCCCGCCCCGACCAAGCTCTTCCTGCCGTCCCAGCGCATAAACACTGACACAGACGCCGGTGTGATACTGCCAACCGCGGAATTCCACCGGATCGACCGTCAGCCGCACGCCCGGCACCCGGTTTTCTATTGCCGCGACCGTGGCCGCAAGGCGGTCGCTCTGCGCCCGCGCGGCAGGCGGCAGATCGACACGCGCCAGAACATCCAGCGCGCGATGCGCCGGTCCCGCCGCATGCAGCAGTTCCGTCAGCACCGGCGCCAGCGCACCACCATGACGCGCCACGGCGGCGGCATCCTTGCGGTCCAGCGCGCGCAACAGGGCGGAACGGGCGGCGGGACCAAAGGACTCCGTCGCCAGCAGCGTGGTCGTCAGCGGCGGCATCGTCAGGTCAAAGGAGACATGCGGCACACCGAGCACCTGCAACGCCTCCGCGCCCAGCGCCACAATTTCCGCATCCGCCACAGGCGTATCGGGACCAATCAGTTCGATCCCCGCCTGCAGGATCTGGCGATCCGTCTCCCGCGCGGGGCTGCCCATCATCACGCACGCCCCGGCATAGGACAGGCGCAGGGGCCGTTCCTCATGCGCAAGACGGGTCGCCGCGATGCGTGCGATCTGTGGTGTCATGTCGGGACGCAACGCCATCATGCGCCGCGTATCGGGGTCCATCAGGCGAAATGTCTGTTCTGCGACCGCCGCCCCTGATCCCGTCAGCAACGTTTCCTCGAATTCAAGCAACGGCGGCGACACCCGGTCATACCCATGGGTGGAAAAAACCCGCATCAGGGCTTCAAGCCCGATGGCCTCCGCCTCTGCGGCGGGGGGCAGCACATCGACGAATCCGGAAGGCAGCAGCGCGGGATTGAGGGGCGGGTCATCCGTCATGGTTCGGGCCTATATTCTTGGCGTGCGCGCATCAGGCGACAGGACGTGGCGGCCAAGCGCCACACAGGACAGCACCACACAAGCGAGACGCCACACACGTGCAACGTCACACAGGGGGCAAAAGGATCAGATATAGGTCGCGCGGACCTGTGCATGCGCCCAGTCAAGCCACGGCACAACAGCGGCAAGGTCTGATGCCTCCACCGTTGCCCCACCCCACAGACGCAGGCCCGGCGGTGCATCGCGATAACTGCCGACATCCATCGCAACACCCTCGGCCGCCAGCAGGGCGACAATTTCACGCGCCGCCTTCGTCTGCGTTTCATGATCGAGGGCCGTAAACCACGGGGCGACGATACGCAGGCAGATGGCCGTGCTGGAGCGATGGCGCGGCGACGCGGCAAGGAAGGACGCCCAGTCGCTGCGTGCCTCCCATTGCGCAATCACCGCAAGGTTGGCGCGGCTACGCGCGATCAGCCCCGCCAGGCCACCCACCTGCTCTGCCCAGCGCAGCCCGTCGAGCGCATCTTCGACACACAGCATGGAGGGTGTATTGATCGTATCGCCGTGGAAAATGCCTTCGATAAGGCCATTCCTGTTCGTCAGGCGGAAAATCTTGGGCAGCGGACGCGGCGCGGGCTGCGATACGAGGCGTTCGACCGCACGTGGCGACAGGGCAAGCATCCCGTGCGCGGCTTCGCCCCCCAGCACCTTCTGCCATGACCATGTCACGACATCGAGCTTGTCCCACGGCAGGTCCATCGCAAACGCGGCGGATGTCGCATCACAGATCACCAGCCCCCCGCGATCGGCGGGAATGGCGTCGCCATCCGCAAAACGCGCCCCCGATGTGGTGCCATTCCATGTAAGCACCACGTCGCGCGACCAGTCCACATCCGCAAGGTCAGGTACCTCGCCATACCCGGCGCGCAGGACGCGGGCATCAGGAAGCTGGAGCTGGGCTATGATATCATTGGCCCATGTGGCCGAAAAACTTTCAAACGCCAGCACATCGACCGGGCGCGTCCCCAATAACGACCATAACACCATTTCCACGGCGCCTGTATCGGACGCCGGCACGATCCCCAGACGCCAGTCGGCCGGCATGCCAAGGATGTCGCGGGAACGGGTGATGACCTCATCCAGACGCGCCCGCCCCTCTTTTGAACGATGCGAACGCCCCACCAGCGCCGAGGACAACGCCGCCACGGACCATCCCGGCCGCTTGGCGCAGGGGCCGGAAGAAAAGCACGGATTGCGGGGCCGTGCCGACGGCTTTTCGATCTGGATTTCGGGCAAGGAGAACATCGTCCTGTTCGCAACACGGGCAAAAGGGACGGCACATCACGACATGATGCGCCAACTGGTACGAGAGGGGGGATTCGAACCCCCATGCCTTGCGGCGGTCGATTTTGAGTCGACTACGTCTACCGTTCCGTCACTCTCGCATGCAGGCCTGCTTAACAGTACAACAGGGCCGGTGGCAATTCATCGCACACCACAGCGGGCCGCGTTGCGCACATATCACATCCCGGACGGACTCTCCAGCCCCAGCATCAGGGCAATATTCTGGATCGCGGCACCGGACGCCCCCTTGCCCAGATTGTCCAGCCGCGCCGTCAGCACTGCCTGGCGCTGCTCCTCATTCACATGCACGCGCAGCTCCATCCGGTCGGTCCCTGCCAGAGTGTCGGCACACAGGCTGGTGCAGGCGTCGGGCACGCTGATACGGTCGGAACCGCGATAATGCGCCACCAGCGCCGCATGCAGGTCCGCCCCCCGCACGCCATGCCCCAGCAGGTCAAGGTGCAGTGGGATCGACACAATCATGCCCTGCGCGAAATGCCCGACCGACGGCACGAATACCGGCACGCGCGACAGGCCGGAATAAATCTGTGCCTCCGGCAGGTGCTTGTGCTGCAATGACAGGCCATAAAGTTCGAAGGCCGGGCCGCCATCGCGCTCATGCGCCTCGATCATCGTGCGCCCGCCACCGCTATAGCCACTGACCGCATTGACGGTGACGGGATAATCCGCAGGCACCAGCCCCGCCGCAACCAGCGGATGCAGCAGGCCGATGATACCGGTGGGATAACAGCCCGGATTGGCGACGTGTGTGGCCGTGCGGATCGCCTGCGCCTGTTGCGCCTGCATTTCGGGAAAGCCATAGACCCAGCCCGGTGCGGTGCGAAACGCCGTGCTGGCGTCCAGCACGCGTGGCGCGCGATGGCCTGCCGTGACAAGCCCGTCCACCATCGCCACCGCGTCACGCGCCGCCGCATCCGGCAGGCACAGCACCACCAGATCAACCGCCGACATCATGTCCCGTCGGGCGTCAGGGTCCTTGCGTCGCGCCGCGTCAATGGAGCGCACATCCACCGGCAACGCCTCAAGCCGGGCGCGGATTCCCAGACCTGTCGTGCCTGCTTCCCCGTCAATGAATACCGATGGCCGTGCGTACGTGTTCATGATCCCTGTTTCCCGGCAAGATCCGTCCGACATTGCGTGGACTGGCGGACTATACAATCATCACCCGCCGCCGCAACCACAACAGGAGCCCCCGATGCCTGACACCCCTATGCCCGCCGCCACCGCCGACGAGGCCCCAGATATCGAGGCCACAGACGCGCAACGGGCGCTTGGCCGGCTGCTGCACATCATGGCGCGCCTGCGCGACCCGGTGACGGGGTGCCCGTGGGACCGGGAACAGGATTTCACGACCATCGCCCCCTATGCGATCGAGGAAGCCTATGAAGTGGCGGATACCATCGCGCGGCAGGACTGGGACGGGTTGCCTGACGAACTTGGCGACCTGCTGTTGCAGGTTGTCTATCATGCACAGATGGGGGCGGAGGCCGGGCGATTCGATTTCGCCACCGTCGCACGCATGATTGGCGACAAGATGGTACGCCGCCACCCCCATGTCTTTGGCGATGCGACACTGGCGCAGGGCCAGTGGGAGAACGGCAAGGAACGCGAACGCGCCGCACGCGCACGGCGGGGCACACTTGATGACGTGCCGGTCGGCCTGCCCGCCCTGCTGCGCGCGCGCAAGCTGTCGGCACGCGCGGCACGTGTCGGCTTTGACTGGGACAATGTGGCGGGCGTCATGGGCAAGGTGGACGAGGAAGTGGCCGAACTGAAGGCCGAACTCGAGAGCGGGGACAAGGCGCGGATACAGGATGAACTGGGTGATGTGCTGTTCACGCTCGCCACACTGGCGCGCAAGCTTGACCTCGATCCCGAAGCCTGCCTGCGCCATGCCAACGCCAAATTCACCCGGCGCTTTACTGAAATGGAACACGACCTCGCACACCGTGGGCTGGCGCTGCGTGATGTGGATGTCAGCGTGATGGAAGAAGGGTGGCAGGTGGTCAAACGCCGCGAACGTGGGGAGACATGATCCAAGCGCGCGAAAGGAAAAGACGGCCCTGACGCGGCATGCAGCCCCCTCCTCGGATCTTCGCCCGTTATTTCAAATGGCAAGTTTTTTTCGGAGCCGCCCGTAAAGCCTTAAGAGACTGTTTGACAACAAGCCGTTGATAAAAAACAAGAAAAGTTTTTGGGTGCTGCCTTTTTTCCAAAAAGGCAGCGTCTTCTGAAGCTTTTTGAAAAAAGCTTCACCAAAAACCTTTATGATTTCAGTATGTTATCGCGCCTGACGCTTCAGACAGTCTCTTATGTTCTTTGCGATCCTCTTTCCAGGGGAAAATCGGATAAAGCGTTTACGGCCATGCTTTCGGGGGGACGGTTTCAATCCGCCGCGCTGAATAACAGGTCACGCAGGGCATGCCAGCTTGCGCGGTCCGGGGCGTAAAGCAGCCCCCCGTCACGGTCCGTCACGCGATAGGCGGACCCATCGAAATGCGCGGCATACCCACCCGCTTCCCGATGAATCAGCCACCCCGCCAGATGGTCCCATGGCATGGTGCGGTTGAACAGCAGGAAATGGCATTTCCCATCGACCAGCATCAGATATTCATGTGCGGCGCAACGGAAATCCCATGACCCCATGACACGCGGCAGGTTGCGCGCGACCGCGTCGCGCTGCTCCGGCGCAAGATAGCGCCATGACGCGTTGCCTGACATCTGTGCCGGGGGAACGGCGGGCGCCACACGCATCACCTGCCGCCCGCCATCGCGGTCATGCAGCCACGCCCCATGCCCCCGCGCGGCAACCGCCGCGATATCGCACACGGGATCAAGGATCACGCCACCAACGACCTCCCCCCGTGCAACAGCAGACACCATGACGCCAAATAACGGGACACCGGCGGCATAATTGGCGGTGCCATCAATCGGGTCGATCACAAAGGCAAGTTCCGCATCCCCCAGCCCCGACAAAAGCGTGGGCCGGGTGGCCACCGCCTCTTCCCCTACGATCAGGGCATCGGGATACAGGTCGTGCAAGGCACGCGTAATGACGTGTTCAGCGGCTTCGTCCGCAGCGGTCACGACATCCAGCGCGGATGTCTTGGCACGGATGTCCGCATGCCCCAATCGCCGGAAACGCGACATGACCTCGTCGCGCGCCGCATCGCGCATCAGGCCGAGGATCACTTCCATATCCGCGATACCAATCCGGTCCGTCATTGCCCCGCTCCTCCGTGCTTCCACCCATGATGTGCGTGACAGTCTTGGCCCCGTCATCACCACGACGCCACCCCCATGCCAGTCACACAACGGTCATCAGCACGGAAAAGGAAAACATGAAACACATCCCGCCACGACCACCATGCACAAGCTTCGACGCTGATGCCGGAAGGGTTATTTCCCTGTTATCAATCCCTTGACCTGGAACGGTCCCTCAACTGTCCAGGCAGGTAATCCCGGTGGCGTGCTGCATTTCGAAACGGGCGCGGTTGGCAGGTGACAGGCGCACATGCATGTCCACCCCGTCCTCATGGTCGGTACGTTCGACCACCTCGCCATGTTCATACAGCCACGCCATCGCCGCACCATCGGACAGGGGCACGCGATAACGCACCAGTTCCATCGCATGGGTCAGGCGTTCATCAATCGCCGCCAAAAGGTCAGGCAGGCCATCACCGGTAATGGCGGAAATGACGATCGCGCCGGGACGCGCGCCCACTGCGTCGCGCCCGCCCATCAGGTCAGCCTTGTTCAGCACCTCGATCACGCGTGATTGCCAGTCGGGTTCGATCGTCCCGCTATGGGCCATGCCTTCGAGCACCTCGACCACATCGGCACGCTGTGCCGACGTTTCGGGGTGGGAGGCATCACGAACATGCAGGATGATGTCGGCCTCCGCCACCTCCTCCAGCGTCGCGCGGAAGGCGGCGATCAGTTCGGTTGGCAGGTCGCTGATGAACCCCACGGTGTCCGACAGGATGATCTGGCGCCCAGATGGCAGGCGGATGCCGCGCATCGTGGGATCAAGTGTCGCAAAAAGCTGGTCCTGCGCATAGACGCTGGCCCCGGTCAGGGCGTTGAACAGCGTCGATTTTCCCGCATTGGTATACCCCACCAGCGCCACCACGGGGAACGGCACCCGCCTGCGCGCCTGCCGGTGCAGGCCACGCGTGCGGCGCACCTGTTCCAGTTCACGCTTCAGGCGGACGATACGGTCGCCGATCATGCGGCGATCGGCCTCGATCTGTGTTTCGCCGGGACCGCCGAGGAAGCCGAAGCCACCGCGCTGGCGTTCCAGATGGGTCCATGTGCGCACAAGGCGGCTGCGCTGATATTCAAGATGCGCAAGCTCGACCTGAAGCGAGCCTTCTTTTGTCGCGGCGCGTTCGCCAAAGATGTCGAGGATCAGGGCCGTACGGTCGATGACCTTGCACCCCAGCGCGCGTTCAAGGTTACGCTGCTGCACCGGGGTCAGGCGGGAATCGATAATAACGACGGTAATGTTGTCCGCCCGGACCGTCGCATGCAGCGACTCGACCTGTCCACTACCCAGCAGGGTGGCGGGACGGCGCGCACGCAACAGCAGGACCGCCTTGCAGATGATGACAAGCCCGATGGAAGCGGCAAGCCCCACGGCCTCTTCGAGGCGGGCTTCGGCGGCGCGGCTTTCATCCTGCCTGTCGGGGCGTTCCCATGGCAGGATGACGGCCGCGCGCGTCATGACCGGTCCAGGGGCCGATGTCACAGGAATTCGCCACTACCGGCCATGGGCGCAACATCCTCGCCTTCTGCGGCGGGCGGTTCGAACAGGGTGACGGGGGTTGCAGGCATCACCGTGCTGATCGCGTGCTTGTATACAAGCTGCGTATGCCCATCACGGCGCAACAGGACGGAAAAATTGTCGAACCACGTGATGATTCCCTGCAGCTTTACGCCATTCACAAGGAAAATCGTAACAGGGGTCTTGGATCGACGGACATGGTTCAAGAAGACATCCTGAACGTTCTGCGAAGGGTCTTTTGCCACGGCTGGGCCTTACTTTGTTGCTGTTGGGCGGTTCACAGAACATGGGTGCCCCCATGTCCATGCTACGGCGTTGCCACCGTCCGTATCACGGTTCATTGTTTAGCAGGCATGCGTTCATCGGGCAAAATCTCAGGCCGGGTTGCGATCTTCCGATGTCACGCCAAGCTGCTTGAGCTTCCGATGCAGGGCACTGCGTTCCATGCCGACAAACCCGGCAGTACGGCTGATGTTTCCACCAAAGCGCAAGAGCTGGGCCTGCAGGTACTGGGTTTCGAACAGGTCACGCGCCTCACGCAGGGGCAGGCCCATCACATCCTCGTCGGAATCGAATTTCAACAATGCCGGCGCACCTTCCCCCACGCCGGACGGCAGCATGTCCGCGCGGATCGGGTCCGTCCCGGTGCCCGGCATCATGATCAGCAGGCGTTCCATCAGGTTGCGCAGTTCACGCACATTGCCCGGCCATTCGTAATTCTGCAGGGCCGCAATCGCATCTCCCGACAGTTCACGCAGCGGCAGGCCCGCATTTTCCGCCGCCCGGCGCAGGAACAGCCGCGCAAGGTCGGGAATATCCTCGCGCCGTTCACGCAGGCCCGGCACACGCAACGGCACGACGGCAAGGCGGTAGTACAGATCCTCGCGGAAACGACCGGCCGAAATTTCGGCCTGAAGGTCACGATTCGTCGTCGCCAAGACACGTACGTCCACCTTCACCCGGCGTGACCCGCCCAGGCGTTCGAACGTCTGGTCCTGCAGGGCGCGCACGATCTTGCCCTGTGTCTCCAGCGGCATGTCAGAGACCTCGTCCAGCACCAGCGTCCCACCATGGGCACGTTCCAGCACGCCGGTACGACGCCCCGCCCCATCGTCGGTTCCTTCGATACCGAACAATTCCTCCTCAAACCGACCGGGGGCAAGCGTTGCGCAGTTCAGGACAATGAACGGCCCTTCGGCACGGCGCGAACTGGCATGGATCATGCGCGCGGCCACTTCCTTGCCCGCGCCCGCGGCCCCGGAAATCAGCACGCGCGACCCGGTGGGCGCCACACGGTCGATCTGGTTGCGCACCGCGACGATTGCGGCACTGCGCCCGTCAAGCATCGCCTCCGACCCTGCACGCAGGCGCAGTTCAGCGTTTTCACGCGCAAGGCGCGACGCCTCCAGCGCACGGCGGACCACCACAAGCAGGCGATCGGACTGAAAGGGTTTTTCGATAAAATCGTACGCCCCGTGCTGAAGCGCCGCCACCGCGGTCTCGATCGTGCCATGACCGGAGATCATGACAACCGGCACGGAGGGTTCTTCCTTGTGGAAGACATTCAGGATGCCAAGCCCGTCAAGGCGTGATCCCTGCAGCCATACATCAAGGATAACAAGCGACGGACGGCGTTCGCGAAAGGCGCTGATGGCGGAATCGGCATCCCCTGCCAGCCGTGTCTCGTATCCCTCGTCGCTCAGGATTCCCTCGATAAGCAGCCTTATGTCAGGCTCGTCATCGACGATCAGGATTTCATGTCCCATGGTCGTCCTTTATCGGCAAAATCAACGTCGAAACAGCTCCCCTACCTTCGGGACAATCTTCTAGACCTACACTGCCCCCATGGTCTTCCAGAATCTTCTTGACGATTGCAAGACCCAGCCCCGTTCCTTTGGGCTTGTGCGTCACATAGGGCTCCGTCAGTCGGGTGCGGTCTTCCACCGGCAACCCGATCCCGTCATCCGTGACAGCAAGGCGCACGACCCCCTGCCCGCATGACAGGTCGAGGCGGATCGTCCCGGCAATACCCTCACCCTCCTGCACAGCATCCCCTTCTTTGGGACGCATGGCAATGGCGTCGGCGGCATTCTGCAAAAGGTTTGTCAGCGCCTGCCCGATCAGGCGGCGGTCGCATTCGACCTTTGGCCCACGATCGGGCAGGTTGACCACATAACGGATTTCAGGATGCGCGCTGCGTTGCAGGATCAGGGTTTCACGGACGATGCGCGAAAAATCCTCGTCGCGCATCACCGGTTGCGGCATGCGCGCGAACGCGGAAAATTCATCCACCATGCGCCCGATATCCCCCACATGTCGCACGATCGTGTCCACGCATTGCGAAAATGTGTCCGGATCAGATGCGATTTCGCGCAGGAACCGCCGCTTCAGCCGCTCCGCCGCAAGCTGTATGGGCGTCAGGGGATTCTTGATTTCATGCGCGATGCGACGCGCAACGTCCGCCCACGCCGCCTTGCGCTGCGCCACCTGCAGGGCGGTGATGTCATCGAACGTCACGACATAGCCATCCGCCACGTCGCCGGTCACACTCCCCTGCATTTCCGCGCCGATCCGCACCAGCAACGTGCAGGACCGCGTGCCCGCGACCACATGCACCTCGTCCGTCAATTCGCGGTTCACCCCCTTGGCCACCAGTTCCAGCAGGGGGGCGAATTCCGGCACCACATCCACCAGCCGCGCGCCCACCGCGTCATTGAGGTCGCGGTGCAACAGCACGCTGGCCGCACGATTAGGCAGTTCGATGACCTGATGGGAATCGAGGCCGATCACCCCTGCCGACACCCCGGACAGCACAGCTTCGGTAAAGCGGCGACGCTCGTTGATCTGGGTGGAGGCGTTCATCAGTTCGGTACGCTGGGTCGAAAGCTGGTCGGTCATGCGGTTGAATGCACGTGACAGGCTGGAGACCTCATCATCGCCATCGCCTTCGGGCACGTGGGAGGCAAGGTCGCCCCGACTGACCCGTTCGGAAGCAAGGATCAGCAGGCTGAGGGGACGCACGATCTGTGTCGCCAGCACCAGCCCGATCAGGATCGCCGCCCCCAGCACCAGAATCGCGACAAGCGCGAAGATCAGGACAAAGGTAAACTGGATCTTCGCACGGTTGCGATTAAGGCGCTGGTAATCGCTGACCACACCTTCGGTCTTGCGCATATGCCCCAGGATGTCGGGGTCAACGGGGCGGGAGATCATCAGCATAAGCGGCGGTGTATCACCCAGAGAAATGACGGCGCGCACCGTCTTTTCATCGGGGGAGTCAAGGATGGCGATGTCATTGGTCCGCGCCATCAGGGTGGCGGCGGGCGGCGGCAGGTCCTGCCGGTATCCGGAATGCCCCATCAGGCCACCTGATGCGACCACGGTGTTCGTGAACGGGTCATAGATGACGGCCATGTTCAGGCCGCGCAACGTCGCCTGCGAATCCAGTATCTGCCCCAGCGAGTCGGGATCGCGCATCAGGTCTGTACCGTTACCCATCAGCCCGCTTTGCGCGCTGACAAGGTAGTTCGCCAGCGAAAACGCCTCGGTACGGATATTGGCGTTATGTTCCTGCAGATAGCCGCGCGACGCCTCAAGCGCTTCGTTCAGGGCGGTATTGACGCGGTCGCTGAACCAGATCTGGATGCCATAATGGAAGAAGATGGCCGCGAACACGCCCACGACAATGGTCGGCGCGACCGCGACAATCCCGAACAGCGTCATCAGCCGCACATGCAGCCGCGCCCCCGCCAGCCCGCTGCGCCGTTCGGCCAGCATGCGCCCCACCTGTTCCGTCAGCGCAGTCGCCAGCAGGAGCAGGACGAGGAAATTAAGGATGAAGATCAGCGCCTCGATCTGTGGATGGCGCGCAAGCGACATCCCCCCCGACAGTACGACAAACGTCGCCACCCCCAGGCACAGCGCCAGCAGCACCAGCAGGAGCGAGACATTGCGCCGCACCAGCAGGTCCAGCCCGCGTCGCACCAGACCATGCGCGCCGTTGAGGTCGCCACCCGTTCGCGCCATGGGTCAGCCACCACCACGCACGACGGGGATATCAAGGTCACGTATCTTCTTGCGCAACGTATTGCGATTCAGGCCCAGCATCGCCGCCGCCTTGATCTGGTTGCCGCGTGTGGCCGACAGCGTCATGGTGATGAGCGGGCGTTCAACCTCTGCGATCACCTTGTCATAAATGTCATGCAGCGGCATCCCGTCCTGCCCGGTATCGAGGAAATGGCGGATATGCCGTCCCACCGCATCAGACAGCGTTTCGTTATCACGCGCGGCAACCTCTGTCGCCGGGGTGGACATGGCCTGCGCTTCCTCCAGCTCATGCTCCACCAGATCCGCGCCAAGCGTTTCTTGCGGATATAGCGCGCTGAGCCTGCGCATCAGGTTTTCAAGTTCGCGCACATTCCCCGGCCAGCGATAGGCCTGCAACGGTGCCATGGCCGCGTCATCCAGCATCTTTGCAGGGGTCCCCTCCTCCTGACAGGCATTGAGGAAATGCCGCGCCAGCAGGGGAATATCCTCCACCCGTTCACGCAGCGGCGGCAGGCGCATCGGCACGACGTTAAGGCGATAGTACAGGTCCTCGCGGAAAGTACCGGCGCGGATCGCCTGGCGCAGGTCGCGATGGGTGGCGGCGATGATGCGCACATTGGCCTGCACCGGCTGCACACCGCCCACCGTCGTGAACTCCCCATCCTGCAACACGCGTAACAGCCGCGTCTGCGCCTCGGGCGGCATGTCGCCGATTTCATCAAGGAACAGCGTGCCGCCGGCGGCCTGTTCAAAACGCCCGGCGACACGGCTGGTCGCACCGGGGAATGCGCCGCGTTCATGGCCGAACAGCTCGCTTTCAATCAGGTCGCGCGGAACGGCGGCCATGTTGATCGCAACGAACGGCCCGGCGCGGCGGCGGCCATATTCATGCAGCGCACGCGCCACCAGTTCCTTGCCCGTCCCGCTCTCGCCCGAGATCATGACCGTCAGGTCCGACGTCGTCAGCCGCGCGATGATGCGATAGATATCCTGCATCACCACCGACCGCCCGATCAGGGGCATCTGCTCCTCCGGCTGGGCCGTGGCGGCCGCGGGCACGACGCTGGCGGGTGCGGCCAGCGCGCGCGCAACCACCGCCAGAACTTCCTTCAGATCGAACGGCTTGGGCAGGTATTCGAACGCCCCGCGCTGCGTCGCCTGTACCGCCGTCGTCAGCGTTGACTGCGCGCTCATGACCACGACACGCAGGTCGGGCCGGATACGGCGGATGCGCGGGATCAGGTCGAGGCCGTTGAGGTCGGGCATCACGACATCGGTAATGACAAGGTCGCCTTCACCTTCCTCCACCCACTGCCACAAGGTGGAGGCATGGGCCGTGGCCCGGACCTGATATCCGGCACGCCCCAATGCCTGACTGAGCACGGTGCGTATCGAACGGTCATCATCGGCAACAAGGATGGTCGGCAGCGACATGACGGCTTTACAATCTTTCAGCTTCTTGATCGCCCGGATGCAGGGGCCGCCGGGCATGGGCGGATATCACGGGCGGATGTTCGTAACAGGTCAGGAAAAACGACACCGCCCCTTACGGCATGTCGCGGTCTTCGGCCACCACCGGCAGGTGCAGCAGCACATCCGTCTGGCCCGGGCGGCTTTCAACCTCGATGACGCCACCATGGTCACCCACGATCTTGCCCGCCAGCGCCAGGCCCAGCCCACTGCCACTGGTCTTGGTGGTCAGGAAGGGCTCGAACAGGTGGGGGCGGATATTTTCTGGAATACCCGGTCCGTTGTCCCGCACCGATACCAGCAGCGGCAGCTGCACCCTGCGCTTGCCCCCCACCGTGGAAACCCAGATACCGGGACGATAGCTTGTGCTCAGCGTGATCTGCGCATCGGGCCGCGCATCCGGGCCATGCAGCGCCTCTGCCGCATTCTTCACGAGGTTGAGCAGCACCTGCACCAATTGGTCGCGATTGCCCCACACCGGCGGAAGCGAGGGGTCATAAACCTCCTCAAAGCGGATGTCGGCGGCAAATCCCTGCTGTGCAAGGCGGCGGACATGTTCAAGGACACGGTGGATATTGACGGGACGGCGTTCGATCGGCTTGTCGCTGAACATGTCCATACGGTCAACAAGATCGCGGATGCGGTTGACCTCGTCCTGGATCAGGACCGCAAGTTCGCGGTCCGCCTCCCCCACCGAACTTTCCAGAAGCTGCGCCGCGCCACGGATGCCCGACAGCGGGTTCTTGACCTCATGCGCAAGGATTGCGGCCATTCCCGCCACACTGCGGGCGGCGGAACGAAAGGTCAGTTGCCGATCCAGCACACGCGCGGCCGAGGAATCGTGGAACGTAAGGACGACCGACCCCGGCTCCTCCATCAACGAGGCGCCCTGCACGGTCACGCCCTCGCGGTGCAGGCGCGGCCCCTCCAGCGTGACTTCGTGTTCCACCACGGTCTGCCCATGGTCGCGCACCTGCTCGATCAGCAAGAAGACAGGATGGTCGGAGGGGATGATATCTGTAAGGCGCATCTGCACCAGATGGGTGCGCGACATGCCCAGGAACGGTTCGGCGGCGGCGTTGACGTAATGGATCATCATGCCATCCCCCACCACCATGACCGGCAGTGGCAACGCATCAAGGACGATGCGGCCTGCGCCGGTAACGGTTGCGGGCGTACAGACAGATGGGCTCGCCTGCCCCGTCATGCCGCGCGTGCGCTTGGCCCGGGGCCGCACTCCGCGCCGGTGGTGGACGGGCGTGGACCACGCACATGCCCGGCCGCGATCTGGCGGTCATAGAATTCCCCGATCATCGACAATGCGGCATCAACCGTATCGACACGGTTGACCGCAGCCCGGAACCCGGCCGAATCCGGCAGGCCGGCGGAGTACCACGACACATGCTTGCGCGCCAGACGCAGGCCGGGATGCGCGCCGAAATGTTCCACCATCATGGTGTAATGTTCCAGGACGATACCCTTTTCCGTCGCCAGATCGGGTTCATCGACGATGACACCGCGCGTCAGCGCCGCCCCCACCTGTGCCGGGAACCACGGGCGGCCATAACAGCCACGCCCGATCATCACCCCGTCAGCACCCGACTGCGCCAGGGCCTCGCGTGCATCACCCACCGTCAGGATATCGCCATTGACGATCACCGGCAGGTCGATCGCCTCCTTCACCCGGCGCACGAAACGCCAGTCCGCCGTGCCGTTATAAAACTGCTGGCGGGTGCGGCCATGGACCGTCACCATGCGGATGCCCGCCTCCTGCGCGATGCGTGCCAGCGTGGGCGCGTTGAGGCTGTCATGATCCCAGCCCATGCGCATCTTGAGCGTGACGGGCACGTCCACCGCGCGCACGACGGTGGCGAGCAGCCGCGCGGCCAGCGCCTCGTCCCGCATCAGGGCGGAGCCCGCCTGCTGCCCCACGGCCACCTTCTTGACCGGACAGCCGAAATTGATGTCGATCAGGTTCGCGCCGCGATCCACCGCAATGCGTGCGGCCTGCGCCATCGCATCGGGGTCGCACCCGGCCAACTGCACGGCATTGAGGCCATCGCCCGCGACCTCCGCCATGCGCAGGGTGTTGCTGTTTTCGCGCACCATCGCCCATGACGCGATCATTTCCGATACCACCAGCCCCGCGCCCAGACGCCGCGCCAGACGCCGGAACGGCAGGTCGGTCACACCGGACATCGGGGCCAGGATCACCGGCACGTCAAGGACGATGCCATTTCCCAGATCAATCGGCGACAACAGTTCAGATGACATCAAAAATCCGCTTTCCCCGGCGGCCTGCCCACCCGCACGCCATTTACGCGCACCAGACGCGACGCCAGCCGTCACCGCCCGGGACATACCCCGCCGTCCACACACCACAATGCTTATGATTTAGGCAGAATACCTTTTCCGTTTCCATCACGCAATTGATGATAATGCGTCCGGGGAACGAAATTGGCGGCCATGATGCTTGACGTCGGCGCAACATGGCCGCATTCCTGCCGACCATGCGTGTTGCAGCCATCCTCCTTGCCGCAGGTCAGGGCCGCCGTTTCAGCGCCCAGACCGCGTCCCCCGTCGCCAAGCAGTATCTGACGCTCGGCGGCAGGCCCGTCATCCGCCATGCCGCGGATGCCCTGATCCCGCATGTCCAGATCCTCCAGCCCGTGGGCGAACGCGCGTCGCTTGACGATGCGCTGTCGGGCCTGTCCGCCACGGGTGACGCCACCCCGAACGGGTGCGCCATCCTGGAATGCGTCCCCGGCGGGGAGACACGACAGGAAAGCGTGCGCGCCGGACTCGAGGCGCTGGACCGCCTGCCGGTGGGGGAAAGGCCGGACCTCGTGCTGATCCATGATGGCGCACGCCCCTATGTCCCCGCCGATGTCACGCGCGCGGTCATCGACGCGCTGTCCGCCCATGCAGGCGCCATTCCCGGCGTGCCCGTTGCCGATACGATCAAGCGCGCGCGGGACGGCATCATCACCGACACCGTGCCGCGCACCGACCTTTATCGCGCACAGACGCCACAGGGATTCCGTTTCAACCTGCTGCGTGATCTGCATCGCGGGGCGGCGGCATCGGATGCGACCGATGACGCGGCACTGCTGGAGGCCGCGGGCCATCATGTGGCCATCGTCGCAGGGTCCGAAGACAATATCAAACTGACCTACAAGGAGGATCTGGTGCGCCTGGAACGCCTGATCGGCCCGACCCTGCTGCCACGCACGGGGCTGGGATATGACGTGCATGCCTTTGCCGAGGGGCGTCCCCTGATCCTGTGCGGCATCACCGTGCCCCATACGCGCGGGCTGGCGGGGCATTCAGATGCGGATGTCGGCATCCATGCCCTGTGCGATGCGATCTATGGCGCGCTGGCCGAAGGGGATATCGGTCGCCACTTCCCACCCAGCCAGAATGAATGGAAGGATGCCGACAGCGCACGCTTCCTGATCCATGCGGGCGAACGCATCCGCGCGCGCGGCGGCATGCTGATCAATGCCGACCTGACGCTGATCTGTGAACGGCCCAAGATCGGGCCACATGCGCAGGCGATGCGCGAACGGCTGGCCGAGCTGCTACAGGTCGGGGTGGACCGGATCTCCGTCAAGGCAACGACGTCCGAACGCCTTGGCTTTACCGGGCGTGAAGAAGGCATTGCCTGCACCGCCGCCGTCAGCGTGCTGGTGCCCTGACGCCCACGAAGCCACCAATCAAGGTCACAACAGTTGTCTGGCGCCGCCTTTCACCCTGAAAGGCGGCGCTTTTTCATGTTTTTTGGGAAAAGCGTTAAGACTGTTTGAAAAGTCAGGCGCGATAACATACTGAAATCATAAAGGTTTTTGGTGAAGCTTTTTTCTAAAAAGCTTCAGAAGACGCCGCCTTTTCGATCGACAGGCGGCACCCAAAAACTTTTCCTGTTTTTTATCAACGGCGTGTTTTCAAACACTCTCTTTACCAACAGCTTTTATCCGTCACCCCTTGCGGGCCAGTTCGAGGAAAGTCGATGCCTCGGCCACTTCGCGCCCCAACGTTGCCAGCATGGCCTCCTGCTGTGCATCACTGCCCCAGATTTCCATCTGCGTGCGTTCATCAAGTGTCGCGACCTGTGCCGCACGCGCGGCGTCGCACGCCCCCGTCACCACCGCGATCCCGAGCACGAGACTCTTCATCGCGGGCACCATGACGCCAAGCGCGGCAAGCGTCGCATCGTCATACCCACGCAGGATATCCCCCAATGCCGCCAGCGTCCCTGGCGTCTGGGTGATGGGCATGACCCCTTCGGTCGTGCGCAGCGTGATGCCGTACCGCTCCCGCAGCCAGTCGAGCCACGGCGCCCACTGTGCTGCCTGACGTTCACATAACGTGGCCGGATGCGTCGCGCGATAACACAGCAGTTCCCCGTTGGCATATTGCAGCAATGCCGTCACCGTGGCCTCCCGGTCGGGGGCGATGCGTTCGATCATCGTGCCCGCGATCCGGGTCAGGGGCAGATCCTCCGGTGTGAAAAGCCCCCCTTTGGCGCCCCCCCCTGCACGCTCCCACTCCCCGGCAAGGGCATGGGCCAGCGCATCCGCATGCACCACCAGCAATGTCCGCCCCGGCAGGCGCACCGGCCTGCCATCAAGATGTACGGTATATCCCCCCGCCTGCCCCCCCCCCGCCTGCGGGGCCACGGTTGCGGTGTCCCAAAAACGCCTGCGCGCGGCCGTCCCCCCCGGCGGGGCCGGGCTATCCTGCGTCATATCGGTCAATGTATCAGCCCCAGTCCTTTGAGCAGGTTTTTCGCCTTGTCGATTTTCTGCGCCGCCTTGGGGTTCGCGCGCACCAGACTGCCCACATTGCCGGTCGGCTGGGGCGCGGCACCGGTGGGTTCGGGGCCTGCCTGCCCCTCACGTGCGGCCTTCAGCGTCGCGGGGCACAGGTCAGGCACGGTGCTTTTGCCCGATGAATCCCCCAGCAGCAGGCCAATGGCATAGCGCCCGTCCGCCCCCGCATCCATGCGCGGACGGGGCGCGGACAGCGTGCCGCCCACACGCACCGGCACCGATGCCCCCGTCCCGCCAATCATCACCTGCGGCACAAGACGCAGATCCAGCGCATAGGATGCCAGACCCACACTGCCCTGCCCCGTCATGCTGAGTACGGAGGTCTGAAGGCCAAGCGTATCGACATTCGCCCGCCCATTCGCCATCACCATATGCATCCCGAAGCAACGCAGCGGGATCGACCCCGATCCCGTCAGGCCACGCGCCGCCTGCCCCAGCAGCGAACCCAGCGCCGCGCCGTCGATCGTGCCATTGACGAGGGAGGCCCCCATATGCCCGTCCAGCGTATTGCGCAGTTCGGTTGCCGTATGCCCCCGTGCAGTCGCCTCCCCCACAAGCTGGAATGCCCCCTGCACCGCCATGGGCATGCCCGCGTGCTGCTCGATCCATGTCGCGGGCAGCACCAGCGTGCCTATGGTGCCCGACACGACCGGCATGTCCCCCGATGCATCCACCGACAGGCGCCCCGAAACCCTGCGCCCCGTGCCCGTGGCCTGCAAGGGGTCGATGCCCAGCCGCCCTTCACGCAGGGCGACATGCATCAGCGCCTGACGATAGACATCACCCGCAAGTTCCATCTGCGTCACATTGAAACGCACATCCATGTCCATGTCACGCAGGCGTTCAAAGGCGATGCGGTCATCCCCCGGTTTGCCGCCCGATGTGGCGGGCGCGGCCTTTGCCGTGGCATTCCCCCCGCGCAGGGCATCAAGGTCAAGCCAGCTTGCCTCGACCGCGCCACTGACCAGCGGGACGCCACCATGGCCGCCATGGACGCTCATATCCAGCGTCCCGGTCAGCGCAAGCTGGGTGCTGCGGATATTGAGGTCAGACAGGGCGAAACGTGCGCCATTCCCCTCGCTGACAAGGTGGGTCGTCGCCTCCAGGTGATCGAGTGCTGCGCCATTGGGCAGCGCGAGATGCCCGGCCGATGCCGTGACATTCACCACCGCGCGCGAACCACCCAGCATCCCCGCGACCCGCAGCGACCCCGCCACCCCCGACAGGTCCACAGACATCGGCAACGAGTCCGACAGGTGCGTCAGGACGGCATGTTCCGCCTGTTCCAGCGACCCGAAGGACGCCGCGAGTTTCAGATCCTGCCCATTCCAGTTGCCGGCCCCCGCGACGGCCAGCGTCTCTTTTGGTCCGGCGGCATCGACCGACAGGCTGCCAACCCGCAGCCCGGTCAGGTAATGCCCCGCATCGAACGCCCCTGTGCGCAGATGCAATGACTGCACCAGCGGGACGATGTTCGTATCGGCGGGCGTGCTGCCATCGACAATACGCAATGACAGCGCAACATCGCGGGCGTCAGGCAGGTCATACCCCCCAACCCATGGCGCAAGGTCCACCAGCCGCGAAAGGGTCCCGTCAAGCTTCAGGTCATATCCCTTGGCCCGGTCCGGGTCGGCCACGGTGCCATCGACCGTCAGATGACCGGCGGGCTGTTGATGATCGGCAAAGGCCAGTTCGAAATGGACCGGCCATTTCGCATCCTGCCCCACATGTGTCAGGGAAATCGCTCCTGTATGCCCCGACAGGGTAAAGGCCGCCCCATCGCGCGTGCCTGCCACATCGAATGTCGGTCGCGCGCCATTCAGACCATCAACCCGGACATGACCCAGCGCCAGTTGCGTCTTCATGCCCGACAGGCGGTCATCCCACCCCACGGTCGCATCACTGACACGAAGGCTGCCGAGTTGCACCGACCACGGGTTGCCCGCCGCCGGGGCCACAGGCCGCACCGGGGCCGGTGTGGCGTCAGCCGCCTGTGCCCCGTTGGGGGTCATGCGCCAGTTGGCCTGCCCATCCGCATCACGCCGCAGATGCAGCACGGGATGGTCCAGCGTGATGTTGTCAAGCTGTATCCGATGATGCAGCAACGCCATCAGCCCGACACTGGCATCCATGGCGCGTGCGCTGAACATCGGCGTGCCGTCGCCCCCCTTCATGTCCGCAAGGGCAATGTCATGCACGGAAATGGCGGCGGGGAAGACATGCACCTCCATCGCGCCAAGCGTCACCTCACGCCCGGTCTGCCGTTCGATCGCGGCGATGGCACGCGCCCGCAGGGCCTGCGGGTCAAGGATGCCGCGTAACGCCAGAGCGCCCCCGCCCGCCACCACGATGATCGCGGCGGCGGACACCAGCAGGCCACGCCGTAAATTCGCGCTGTTTGCCATATTCGCTCAATCCCGTTGCGTGATCGCGGCGATGAGATTACCGCCGCGGCGTCATGCGCGCTGTGGCGCGGGGGCCGCAGGCGCCGTAAAGCCAAGCTGGCGGAACGTCTCCTTCATGTGCGCAGGCAGATCCGCCGACACCACCAGCCGCCCACCCGCCGGATGCGGCAGGTCCAGCATACGGGCATGCAGGTGCAACTGATCGGGGAAACCTTCGACATGGGCACGATCATCGCCATATTTCGGATCGCCGAGGATCGGGGTACCCAGCGCTTCGCAATGCACACGAAGCTGATGGGTGCGCCCCGTCAGCGGCGACAGCGCCAGCCATGACAGTTTCCGTCCCGCCGCGTCCAGCACTTCATATTCCGACAACGCATGTACTGCATCCTTGTCGCGCCGCCCCGCAACAACCATGATCGCCCCCGCCCCCGCGCCAAGGCGGGTCAGCGGCTGATCCACGATACCCGATGCAGGCGTGGGACGGCCTACCGTCACCGCCCAGTAGACCTTGCGCACGTCACGGCTACGAAAGGACGCGGCAAGCTTTGCCGCGACCCCGGGCGTGCGCGCCAGCAACAACAGCCCCGACGTGTCACGGTCGATGCGATGGACAAGGCGCGGGCGCGGGTCGTCAGGCTGTTCACGCAATCCGTCAAGCAGCCCGTCAATATGATGGGTGATGCCCGGCCCGCCCTGCACAGCAATGCCTGCGGGCTTGTTCAGGACAATCACCTGATCATCACTGTAGATGACCATCTTGCGGATTTCGCGCACCTGGCGATCGTCAAGCGTCCGGTGCGTCACGGGGGCGGGACGGCTGGCCTGCGGGATGGGGGGCACACGCACCGCCTGACCGGGGGCAAGGCGGGTCGATGTGGTCACACGACCGCCATCCACACGGATCTGCCCCGTGCGGCACAGCTTTTGCAACGCCCCCTGCGTCAGGTGCGGGTAATGCCGCCGGAACCAGCGGTCAAGGCGGATATCGGCTTCGTCATCACTGACGGTAAGGGTCACGACACTCATGACCCACGGCTTTCGCGCACTCTGCCCCAACTGTCCAGACGTCGCGCGACTTCACGTTCATATCCACGCCCCGTCGGACGATAGAATTGTGGCCGACGCATGCCGTCAGGAAAGTAATTCTGCCCCGAGATCCCCTCCGCCTGATCATGGTCATATTCATACCCCCTGCCATAGCCGATCTCCTTCATCAGTCTGGTCGGGGCATTGAGGATATGGGCGGGCGGCATCAGGCTGCCGGTGGCGCGCGCGGCCTGACGCGCCTTGCCATAG
The DNA here is from genome assembly GCF_014843995.1 of Novacetimonas hansenii. Taxonomy (NCBI): domain Bacteria; kingdom Pseudomonadati; phylum Pseudomonadota; class Alphaproteobacteria; order Acetobacterales; family Acetobacteraceae; genus Novacetimonas; species Novacetimonas hansenii. Next base: position 3,001,289 of record NZ_CP062147.1, read on the forward strand.
GCGACATAGACCGCGTTCGATTTCGGCGCGGTCGCCAGATGCACCACAAGCTGCGCAAGTGCCAGTTCCCCCTCGGGCGAGCCCATGCGTTCATACGTCTCCCACGCCGCAACCGCGAGCGGCAGGGCCTGCGGGTCGGCCATGCCGACATCCTCTGCCGCGAAACGGGTCAGGCGACGGGCGATGTAGCGCGGGTCCTCCCCCCCTTCGAGCATCCGGGCGAACCAGTACAACGCCGCATCCGGGTCAGACCCGCGCATGGATTTATGCAGCGCGGAAATCAGGTTGTAATGTTCCTCCCGGTCCTTGTCATACAATGCCGCACGTCTGGCGAGCAGGCGTGACAGGGATTGCGGGTCGAACACCATGTCGCCCGGCTGCGCCAGTATCTGTTCAACCATGTTCAGCAGGTAACGCCCATCGCCATCGGCCATGGCGCGCAATGTCGCACGCGCAGGCGCCGTCAGCGGCAGGGCGCGCCCCGTTTCGCCTTCCGCCCGGCACAGCAACTGTTCAAGTGCCGCATCATCAAGCCGACGCAGCACCAGCACCTGACAGCGTGACAGCAGCGCACCATTCAGCGCAAAGGACGGATTTTCTGTCGTGGCGCCAACCAGCACCACCGTCCCGTCCTCCACCACCGGCAGGAAGCCGTCCTGCTGCGCGCGGTTGAAGCGATGGATTTCGTCCACGAACAGCAGCGTTCCTTCACCATTGGCAGCCCGGCGGCGGGCCTCCTCGAACGCGCGCTTAAGGTCCGCCACCCCGGAAAATACCGCCGAAATCTGCACAAAGCGTAAACCCGCCGCATGGGCAAGCAGGCGCGCGATGGTCGTCTTGCCCACCCCTGGCCCGCCCCACAGGATCAGGCTGGCCAGACTGTGGTGACGCAGCATCAGGCTCAGCGTGCCTTCGGGGCCAAGCAGGTGGTCCTGCCCCACGACCTGATCCAGTGTTTCGGGCCGCAGGCGATCCGCAAGCGGGCGGTGCCGTGATGCGCCTTCTTCCCCGCGCCCAGCGGGTGTGGCCTGTGGACGCGCCATATCCGGCATGTCCCCGAACAGGTCTTGGGTAGGATCGGGCATGGGGCCTGTCTTGTTTCCATGAAAAAGGACGCCACGTGACATCGCGGCGCATCACCATGACATATAGGAACACAGACGGCGCAATACACCCTGCATGCCCGACAAAGGTCATGGGCCGGGGACATCCGAAAACCATGAACATCTCTTGGGGAAAGCCTTGTCCCAGATGCTTCGGAAAACGTCGTTTTCCGGGAACAGGCACTCTTTAGAGACTGTTTGAAAAGTCAGGCTTGATAACATCCTGTAATTATAAAGGTTTTTGGTGAAGCTTTTTCCAAAAAGCTTCAGAAGACGCCGCCTTTTTCGATCAAAAGGCAGCACCCAAAAACTTTTCTTATTTTTTATCAATGACTTGCTTTCAAACAGCAGCCATCAGAACTGGAAATAGATGAACGGGTCAGGAATGCGCCCGCCGATCAGCAGGATGAGCAGGACGAAGGCAATCCCCCCCGCCACCGCAATCCATGGCGCAGGCGGCATGTCGCGCAGGATCGCGCGCTGTGACGATGGCCCCACCAACGCGACCGCCAGCGCCATGACCAGCACAACGCCATGATGGCCGGTCGCGGCATGGTCACGCCCGCCACCCGCCATCGCCAGCAGCATCATGCGCGCCGCCCCCATGTCGGGGGCACGGAATATCACCCATGACAGCATGATAAACAGCATCGTCAGCGCCCATCCCGCCAACGCGGGCATGCGATTGCCGCGCCGCCCCCACCAGTGCGCGACCGCCAGCGCCCCGCCATGCAGCCCCCCCCACACAAGGTAGGTCCAGCCCGCGCCATGCCACGCACCGGCCAGCAGCATCGTCGCCCCAAGGTTGCATCCCTGCCGTACGGCCCCACACCGGTTGCCACCCATCGGGATATACAGGTAATCGCGCAGGAATCGCGACAGGGTCATATGCCACCGTCGCCAGAAATCGCGGATGGATACCGAACGGTACGGGGCGTCGAAATTAAATGGCAGGCGCAGCCCGAACATCAGCGCCATACCGATCGCCATGTCGGAATATCCCGAAAAATCGAAATAGATCTGCAAAGTGTAAGCCAGCGCCGCCAGCCATGCCTGCCCCGGTGTCGGCATATGCCCCTGCGCCACAAGGGCAAAGACGGGATCACACAGGCCTGCCAGTGTATCCGCCAGCCCCGCCTTCTTCGCCAGTCCGATCAGCAGCAGCATCGCCCCGCGCGACAGGTTTTCCCACATTGCGCCATTACGCGGGGATTGGGCAAACTGTGGCACGATCTCGTTATGACGCACGATCGGCCCGGCGATCAGTTGCGGAAAAAACGTCACGAATTCAAGAAAGTCCACCACCCCATAAACCGGTGCGCGCCCACGCATCAGGTCCACGAGATAGGATATTTTCTGGAACACGAAAAATGACAGCCCCAGAGGCAGGACAATGTCCCACGGATTATGTACCTGCCCCCGCGCGGCCGCCAGCACACCGGCCAGCCAGTTGGCATCCTTGAAGAACACCAGCACACACAGGTTGAACACGATCCCGCCAAGCAGCCATGCCCGGTCGCGCGTGCGCCCCCACAGGCATGCCAGCCCCCAGTTGAGCAGCGTCATCCCCACAAGGAACGGCACGAACCGCCAGTCCCACAGGCCATAGAACACCACCGACGCCGCGATCATCACGCCCTGCCGCACCCGGCGCACGGGTGCGCACAGGTAATACAGCATCAGCACAACCGGCAGGAACAGCAGCAAAAAGCCCTGCGTGCTGAACAGCATCAGCCCCGCCGCTCCGCCAGCGCCCGCCCCGCCGCATGGCCACTCGACCATGCCCACTGGAAGTTATGGCCACCCAGCCATCCCGTCACGTCCACGGCCTCGCCCACGGCAAACAGGCCGGGCACGTCGCGTGCCTCCATCGTCTGCGATGACAGGCCGTCCGTATCAATACCGCCGCGCGTGACCTCGGCCTTGACGTAACCTTCGCTTCCGTTGGGCATCAGCCGCCACGACGACAGCATCGCACCCAGCGCGTCCAGCACACTGTCGGGCATTTCGCCCACCGGGCCATCAGGCAGGTGGCGCGTCGCCAGCATCTGCGCCAGGCGCTGCGGCAGCAGGGTCGCCAACATGGCAGCCCCCCCCATGCGGGGGCGCCCCCGCTTCAGGTCACGCAGGCAGCGCACCGCATCACGGCCAGGCAGGCAGTCAATATCAAGCGCCATCCCCGCCGACCAGTAGGACGACGCCTGCAAGATCGCAGGACCAGACAGGCCACGATGCGTAAACAGCATCCCGTCCCGGAACACGATGTCACGGGCGCGTCGCCCCGCCCCGGCATGACAGCGTGTTGCGACCTCCATCGACACACCCGCCAGTTCGACCATCCATTCCCGGTCGCCCGCACCGAATGTCAGCGGCACAAGCGCGGGTGCGGGCTCCACGATCTTCAGCCCGAACCGCCGCGCCAGATCGTGCGACAGGCCCGTCGCACCCAGCTTGGGAATCGACAGCCCCCCCGTCGCAAGAACCACCGCACGGGCCCGCAGGGCCATGCGGTCCGTTTCCACCACGAAACATCCATCGGCATCGCGGCGCACCGCGATAATACGATTCGAAAGCGCCATTTCCACATGGCCCTGCCGGCATTCACGCACCAGCATTTCCACGATCTCGCCTGCTGAACGATCGCAGAAAAGCTGGCCCGGTGCCTTGGCATGCCACGCAATGCGATGCCGGGCGAGCAGGTCAAGGAAATCACGCGGCGTATAACGTGCCAGCGCGGATTTGGCGAAATGCGGATTGGCCGACAGGAACATCCCCGGGCCGGACTCAAGATGGGTGAAATTACAGCGCCCACCCCCTGAAATCAGGATCTTGCGCCCTGGCTGTGCCGCATGGTCCACGACCACGACACGGCATCCCGCCTGTCCCGCCGTCGCGGCGGCCATCATCCCGGCGGCCCCCGCCCCCAGGATTACGGCATCAAGCACATCGGCACCGGCCATGACAGGCGCGCTCAGAAATCAAGGTCGGCATAATGGGCGGGCGGTGTCATTCCACTGACGCGATCCTGCAGCAATGTGCGAAAGCACGGCCTGCTCTTGATACGGGCGTACCAGTCCTTGGCCGCAGGCGCGGTGTCCCAGGCGACATCGTCGATGAAATCAAGGCATGACAGATGGGCCGCGGCCGCAAAATCCGCAAGCGACAGCGTATTGCCCGCCATCCATTGCCGCGTTTCCGCCAGCCAGTCGATATAGGACAGGTGAAAGCGGATGTTGGCATATCCTGCCCGCAACGCACCGCCATCAGGATTGCCCCGACCGGATATGCGCTTCATCACCTTTTCATTGAGCAGGTTGCGCGTCACTTCGTTGCCGAATTTCTCGTCAAACCAGACGACGAGCCGCCGCACCTCCACCCGTTCGGCAAGGGTGCGGCCCAGAAGGGGGGTGTCGGGATAGGCCTCTTCGAGATATTCGCAGATCACCCACGAATCGGGAATCGCAAGCCCCGTTTCCTCCACCAGCATCGGCACCCCGCCCGCGGGGTTCAGCGCAAGGTAATCGGGGCGACGTTCCCATACCCGTTCCACCTTCAGTTCGAATGGCAGCCGCTTTTCTCCCAGTGCAAGGCGCACCTTGCGGGAATAGGGTGAAAGGGGAAGATGATACAGGATACGCATGCATCCGCTTTATTGCATCGCACCACCCTTCGCCAAGCCTTCATGTCAACAAAACCGCATTGCATCGCACGCGGCCGCGCCATGATCGTGACCGGGGGCGCATCCACCGGCCACGGGCCGTGGCGTGGGACGTTTTTTTCTGGCACATTGGCAACGTGCCCATGATAACCCGTCGGGCCGCAGACAGACGAATCCCAGGCAGACGAAGGCTGTAACCACTTGTCCGACGAATTGCGTTCCCTTCCGAAAATACGTGCCCGTGGCCGCTCCTTCCTGGCGCTGGTGCTGTCACCCGAACCCGGCCTGTCCGACTGGATGGCCGGGCTTGATGCGCAGATCGCGCGTTCCGCAGCCTTTTTCGCCAGCAAGCCGGTCATCCTCGACCTGTCGCTGCTTGGGGCGGATGAACCTGGCCTTGGCAAGCTGTATCCCGCGCTGCTTGAACGCGGCATCCGCATCATCGCGATCGAGGGGGCTGACCCCACCACCCCCGCCATCGCCCACTGGCAATGGCCGGCCGGGCTGGAGGGCGGGCGCGCGTCGGGGGCAGTGGACATTCCCGACGACCATGTTCCCGTGCCCGAACGCATACAGGGATCATCCCTGATCGTGGAACAGCCCATCCGTTCGGGACAGACGATCGTAAACCCCGATGGTGACATCATCATCATCGGGTCCGTCGGGTCGGGGGCGGAAGTTACCGCCGCAGGGTCCATCCATGTTTACGGCGCACTGCGCGGGCGCGCGATCGCGGGAATGAACGGACAGCCCGAAGCCCGCATCTTTGCCCATGACATGCGCGCGGAACTTCTGGCGATTGATGGGTATTATATGACCGCCGAGGATATGGACCCCCAGTTTTCAGGAACGCCCTCACAGGCCATGCTTAATAATGACACAATCGTGGTGCAGCCACTCAGCCTGCGGATGGCGCCTTCCCCCAGAAGATGAATTCCAGATACAGTTTTCATCGTTGCAGCGGTTGCATCCCACCCTGCCGCGCCCTTACTACTTAACAACCATATTTCAACCGTTGCGGCCTATACCCTTCCCGACCGCGAGCAGAAATAACAGGACAAGGAAAAACTAGAATGGCGAAAGTGCTGGTCGTCACCTCCGGAAAGGGCGGGGTCGGCAAGACAACGTCCACCGCGGCACTGGGCGCGGCGCTGGCACAGACGGGGCAGAACGTGGTCGTGGTCGATTTTGATGTCGGGCTGCGCAATCTCGATCTGGTCATGGGCGCGGAACGCCGGGTCGTGTACGACCTGATCAATGTCATTCAGGGCGAAGCAAAACTGTCGCAGGCCCTGATCCGTGACAAACGCGTCGAAACCCTGTCTATCCTGCCCGCATCGCAGACCCGCGACAAGGATGCCCTGACGGCCGAGGGCGTGGACAAGGTGATCGGTGAACTGCGTGAAAAGTTCGACTGGATCATCTGCGACAGCCCGGCAGGTATCGAACGCGGCGCGCAACTGGCGATGTACCATGCGGATTACGCCGTCGTCGTCACCAATCCCGAAGTGTCCTCCGTGCGTGACAGTGACCGCATCATCGGCATGCTTGACAGCACGACGGCAAAGGCCAAGTCCGGCGGCAAGGTCGAAAAATACCTGCTGGTGACGCGTTATGACCCCGGACGCGCGGCGCGTGGGGAAATGCTGCGCACCGAAGACGTGCTTGAAATCCTGTCGATCCCGCTTCTGGGGATCATCCCGGAAAGCGAGGAAGTCCTGCGCGCGTCGAACCTTGGTTCGCCCGTCACGATTTCCAGCCCGCAAAGCCCGCCCGCCCGCGCCTATTTCGAGGCGGCGCGCCGGCTGGAAGGCGAAAAGATCGATGTCACCGTACCCACTGAACGTAGCGGCCTGTTCGGGTGGCTGTTCAAGGGAAGATCCTGATCATGGGCCTGCTTGATACTCTTTTCGGTCGTTCCCGCAGTTCCGCGCCCGTCGCGCGCGACCGCCTGCAGATCCTTCTGGCGCATGAACGCGCCGGGACGGACGGGCAGGAATCCGAACTGCTCAATACGCTCCACAGCGAGATCCTGGAGGTCATCAAAAGGCATATCCCCGTCGATCAGGACAAGGTCCAGATCAAGGTGGATCGCGGGACATCGGTTTCAATGCTGGAAATAGATATCGAGGTGCCAGCCCTCGAAAAAAAGAAACTTCGCGAAGTGCGATAAAGCTACGCAAGAAACCGGCAGCGTGATGGAGACCTTATTTTTCATCACGACCTGTTTCACAGGGCTGTCCATGGCGGCGGCCCTGTGACGACCATGCCGGCGCCGCTTACGCCAGCAGTGGTTCGATCCATATGCGCGCATTGTTGAAATCACGCGTAATCGCATCGCGTGCGGCCTGCGGGTCACGTGTACGCAGCGCATCGATCAATGCGGCATGGGGATGAACCTCCCCCATGCTGCGCAGGCTGGGCATCGGCCGCGACAGGGCATAAAGCGGGCCAATCCGCACCCACAGGTTACGCAGGATATTCGCCGTCAGGGGCAGGTCGGCCAGTGTTGCGACCGTGGTATGGAAATCCGCGTTCAGGGCGGCAACCGCCCCATCATCACGAACAGCCAGCGCATCGACGAACTGACGATGCAGCATGGCAAGGGTTTCAATCCCGTGCGCACTGGCCTTCATGGCCGCGGCCTCTGCCAACCTGACCTCCAGGTCGGAACGCAGGGCATGGATTTCCGCGAAATTGCGGCGCGTCATGGCGGGCACGACCGCCGTGTTACGGTCATTGAGTTCCAGCGCATGTTCAGACACCAGCCGTAGCAGCGCCTCGCGCACGGGGGTCGGGCTCAGGCCCAGTTCGGCGGCAAGCGGGCGCAGGACAAGACGTTCACCCGCACGATAGCGGCTGCGGATAAGGCCCCGCCGGACATGTTCATAGGCATCAACGCTGAGTACACGTCGGGGGGGCTTGTTGCTCTGCTCCGTGATATCCGCCACCATACCGGTTTCTTATCCTTCAAACAAATATATCTTATTAATCCGTATAAATAATGATCTCCCGGCAGATGGCAACTTGTACTATGTGTCAGTTGCATATTTTATGCATATTTAATTAAAATGACACACGGCCACATCCTATGGTTGATAATCCAGCCCGATATCCATTGCCCTGACGCTGTGGGTCAGCCATCCCATGGAAATCAGGTCAACCCCCGTTGCGGCGACCGTTGCCGCGTTTTGCGGTGTCACACCGCCTGATGCCTCGGCCACGGCACGGTGGTCGATCATGGCGACCGCCTGACGCAACTGGTCCGGTGTCATGTTGTCGAGCAAGAAGACATCGACCCCCCCAACCTCCAGCCCCTCGGCCAACTGTTCCAGCGTATCGACTTCCAGCTCTATACTGACCAGATGCCCCGCCGCCGCGCGTGCGCGCGTCAGGGCGGGACGAATTCCCCCCGCAATCGCAAGGTGGTTGTCCTTTATCAGGATGGCGTCATCCAGGCCGAAACGATGGTTGGCGCCCCCACCGGCCCGCACGGCATATTTCTGGATCGCGCGCATGCCCGGCAGGGTCTTGCGCGTACAACTGACCTTGGTGCCATAAGGTTCCACGGCCGCGACCACCTGTGCCGTCGCGGTGGCGATGCCACACAGGTGTGATACGAAATTCAGGGCGACCCGTTCCCCCGACAGGATGCCACGCGCCGGGCCGCGCACACTGGCGATGACCTGTCCGGGGGTGACATGGGTGCCATCGGGGGCTGCGACGGTGAATTCGATGCGCGGGTCCATCAGGCAAAAGGACAGCCGTGCCATATCCAGCCCCGCGACCACCCCCGCCTGCCGTGCCGACAGCACCGCATGCGCCTGCACGTCCCCGGCCCCCAGCGTAACATCCGTGGTCAGGTCGCCCCCACGGCCCAGATCCTCCATGAGGCCAGCACGCACCAGAGGTTCAAGCATAAGGTCGGGCAAGGGTCGGATTGACGGGGAATGGGTCATGCGATCACTCCGTTATCAGGGGGGAAAGTCATCTGCGCGTCCCGTGCCACGATCGGGATAATGGCGGCACGCACCATGTCCAGCGTCAGGCGCGACGACGTGGCCCCGGCAGCGGCATGGGGGAAGTCGGCACGGAAATGCCCACCACGGCTTTCCTCGCGCTGCAATGCCGCAAGGGCCACCATCGCGGACACAAGGGCCGCATCATCATGTTCCAGACGTGGGGCGAACAGGCGCACGGTTTCATGCAATTCATCATGCGTACGAACCACACCCGCGCCACGCGCCATGGCGCGGCGCCGGGCATCGGACGGTGATGGCGCCATTGGTGCCGCAATCCCCTGTTCCGATGGCGCGGCGGTGCGTGTCAACGGCAGGGCGGACAGGTCATGGGCAACCCATGTGCCGAATGACACGGCTTCCAGCAGGGAATTACTGGCAAGGCGGTTGGCCCCGTGCAGGCCGGTACAGGCGACCTCCCCACAGGCCCACAGACCGGGAACGCCGGTACGCCCATGACCATCCACCATAATCCCGCCCATATGGTAATGGGCGGCCGGACGCACCGGGATCGGCTGCCGGGCAGGGTCGATGCCCTGCGCACGACACAGCGCGTCAATGGCGGGAAAACGGGTGGCGAACCGCGCACCAAGCACCTGTCGCGCATCAAGGAAGACATGGTGGCCTGCCCGCATATGCCGCCACACCGCGCGGGATACGATGTCGCGCGCGGCCAGTTCCTCGGTAAAGCGATCGCCATTTTCATCCACCAGCACCGCGCCTTCGCCACGCACGGCCTCGCTGATTAACGGCATCGGCCCTGTCACATGCCGCGCGGCCAGCGCGGTGGGATGGAACTGCACAAACTCCATATTACCAAGAACCGCGCCTGCCCGCGCCGCCAGTGCAAGTCCCTGCCCGCATGCGCCCAGCGGGTTGGTCGTATCGCCAAACAAGCCACCGGTCCCCCCCGTCGCCAGCACCACGGCAGACGTGGGCCATGCGATGTCACGTCCCGCCACGTTGACACGCACCCCCGTCACCGCCCCATCCTGCGTCAGAAGCGCATGGACCGGGGCATGTTCAACAACCGTAATGCGTGGCGTGGCGCGCACGCGCGCCACCAGCGCCTCCATGATCGCGGCGCCGGATGCATCACCACGGGCATGCACGATCCGGTGGCGGCAATGCGCGGCCTCCAGCCCCAGCACCAACGCACCATCATCCGCCGCACGATCGAAATGCACCCCGAATGCCGCAAGACGCGCAATGGCGTCCGGCCCATCGGCCGTCACACGCGCCACAATCGCGGGATCGCACAGGCCCACCCCGGCCGCCAGCGTATCGGCCGCATGCAATGCAGGCGTGTCGTCCCCCCCAACCGCGGCGGCGACCCCCCCTTGCGCCAGCATGCTCGACGCCAGAGCCGGGCGCATGGCGGCCAGCGGCCCGGATGACAGCAACACACAGGGCTGTTCCAGCATCAGCGCCGTCATCACCCCGGCCAACCCACCACCGACGATGACAGGCTGCCCCACCAGGGAGGCCGGAGACAGATCACTCAGGCCCACGGCAGACAGGGAAGACAGGGCAGCAGCGCCCGTCATATCGCCAGCATGCGTTCAACAGCACGCCGGCCGCGCGCCGCAAGCGTGGGATCGATCGTCACCTCATGCGTCATGGTCTCCAGCGCGTGACGCAGGCCCGACAGGGTGATGCGTTTCATGTGCGGACACATGTTGCACGGACGGACAAAATCAATCTTCGGATGCAGCAAAGCGAGGTTGTCGCTCATGGAACATTCGGTCACCAGCAGCACCTTGCCACCATCATGGGCCTGCACATAATCGCTCATCATCGCGGTGGAACCGGAAAAGTCAGCTACCGCAACGACTTCTGGCGGGCATTCGGGATGCGCCAGCACAACCACGCCGGGATTTTCATCACGCATGCGGGTGATTTCCTGCGGGGTGAACCGCTCATGCACCTCGCAATGGCCGGGCCATGTAATCATCTTGATCCCGGTTTCCGCCTCGATATTGCGGGCAAGGAATTCATCGGGGATCATGATGACCTGATCCGTGCCAAGGCTTTCGACCACGCGCTTCGCATTGCCCGATGTGCAGCAGATGTCGCTTTCAGCCTTCACCTCTGCCGAGGTGTTGACATAAGTGACCACCGGCACCCCCGGATGGCGTTCCCGCAACAGGCGCACATCGGCCGCCGTGATGGAATCCGCCAGCGAACACCCCGCATGCATGTCGGGGATCAGCACGGTGCTGTCGGGATTGAGCATCTTTGCCGTCTCGGCCATGAAATGCACGCCCGCCATGACGATGACATCGGCATTGGCCTCCTGCGCTTCGCGTGCAAGGGCAAGGCTGTCACCACGGATATCGGCAACGCAGTGAAAGATTTCCGGCGTCTGGTAATTATGCGCAAGGATGATCGCGTTGCGCTGCTGCTTGAGCGCTTCAATCGCGCGGATGTCGTCAAGGAACGTCGCCCATTCCATCTCAGGAACCAGGTGGCGCACGCGGTCATAAAGCCGGTCAGCCGCGTGCCGGGGACCCAGTTGATTCATGATTGCCCTCCTCGCCGGTGGCCCCAGTTTCTTTTATACTCAAATTGAGTATAAGTGAGGCACGATGATCCGGCCGGACACTTCCAACGTGAAACCCTGCCTGTGTCAATCAGGATTTTCGTGATCCCGCCCACATCCGCGCCCACCGGGCGGGGGGATCACCCCGAATGCACGATCGGCAGCTTGCTGCCCGCGAACTGCCGCGCGCGCCGCACCTCGCCACAGAAACGGAACAGGCGGGCGGGCCTGCCACCGGTCTTTTCGTCAATCCGGCCTGTTTCCTCAATAAGTTGCTGCTGTGTCACCAGGCGGCGAAAATTCTGTTTATGCACGTGGCATCCCGCCAGACTTTCGACCGCGCGCTGTAATTGCAGCAAGGTAAACTCCTCGGGCATCAGTTCGAAGACGACGGGGCGGTAACGTATCCTTGCACGCAGGCGCGCCATCGCGGTCGCCAGAATGCGCCGGTGATCGCGGTGCATGTACCGACCGGGAATCGCCTGCGGGGGGGGGCATCCCGCCTCCGCCACCAATGTCGCCTCATACAGCAGTTCATAACGTTGCAGCACAAGCTCATCGTCCCACCCGCCCGTATCGCCAATCGCAAACAGCGCCATGCACCGCTGCCACTGCCGCATCCGGGTTTCGATATCCGCCATGCCCGCAACCCATGCGCACAGGCGACGTTCGATCAGGTCCGTCACCGCCTGCATCGTATCGCTGGTACGGTCCTCCCACGGGAAATAATCATACCAGTCCCGCCACCCCGTCTCCCGCGCATGGCTGCGGGTCAGGGCGAGGTAGGAAATGGAGATGCTGCGCCCCTGTTCGGGATGCAGGACGCGATCATGATCGGCAAAGGTATAGAGCTGCTCCACATGGCCGATGGGGTGGCCGGTCTGCTGTTCCACCCATGACCGCACACCAGCCTGCAAGGAACGATGTCCGCTTTCAAGCGGGCCGGAGGGCAACAGGCGGCCATCATCAATCGTCATCACCTGTGGCACGCCATCGCGCACGGCCGTCAGCACCGCGATCAGTTCCGTCACAACATGCGACATCATGCCATCCGAGCCTGTCATGCCTGTCATGCCTTCATGCCTTCATGCCTTCATGCCTTCATGCCTTCCCATCGTGGGGATACACCCCGGAGTTTCGCATGCAACCGTTCCGCCCCCCTGCCGTTATGACGGACACACTCCGCAACGGACGCAAAAGGCACCTCGTTCGCATTGACACCGTGCCCGTTCATGACCCGAAAGGAGCATCGGAATGGCAAAAGCCACTGAAAACACATTCCTTACCGACGTGCAGACCCTGCGCGCACGTGCACAGAAATCCATTGAACAGGGTGCGCTGACCCCTGCCTATCAAGGGAATGTCAAAACAGCCATCGACCTGTTGCAGACGGTGGTTGCGACGGAACTGGTCTGCGTCTTACGCTATACCATGCATTCCATTGCCGTCGAAGGCATCACCAGCGAAAGCATCGCCGCCGAATTCGCAACCCATGCCAAGCAAGAACGCGCGCACATGATGTGGGCCGCCGAACGCATTGACCAGCTTGGCGGCGTGCCCAACCTGTCGCCCGAAGGACTGGCCACCCGATCGGCCAGCGAATATGGCGCGGGCGGCAACCTTGTTGAAATGGTGCGGCAGAACCTTGTGGCCGAACGCCTCGTGATTGAGCATTACCGCGAACTGATCCGTTATTTCGCCGATCATGACCCCACCACGCGCATCATGCTTGAAAAGATCCTGGCCGAAGAGGAAGAACACGCCACCGACATGCATGACCTTCTGGTCGCGCACGAAGGCAAGCCTTTCCTGCCCTGATACGCAGTCGCGCATCCCCCCCTTTTTTCCGCGGCGCCCGCATGACCCGGCCATGTCCCGACATGGCCGGTCGCCATCGCACGTCCCGTCCACCGCCGCGCGGCAGGCAGGCAGGCAGGCAGGGTTTGTGCCATTTTTACGAAGGTGGCCTAACCTTATGCTGATCCGCAACTGACCATAATTATGACCATACTGGAGACCCTGACATGGCAGACGTCAGAAATTACGACCTGTTCATTGGTGGCGAATGGATTCCCGCCACGACCGAGGAACGCGACACCATCCGCAATCCCGCAACCGGCGACGTACTGGCCAGTGTCGGCATCGCCAGCAAGGACGACGTCGATCGTGCCCTGCAGGGCGCGCAGGAAGCCTTTGGCACATGGAGCCGCCTGATCGCGACCGACCGCGCGGATTATCTGTACAAGCTGATCGAATTGATCCGCCGCGACGAAGACAGGCTGGCGCGCCTCATCACCAGCGAAAATGGCAAGCCCATCCGCGAAGCAAAGGTGGAGGTCAATTTTGCCATCCAACTGATCCGCTTTGCCGCGGAAAATGCCCGCAGGCTGGAGGGTAACATCATCCCCGGCAGCCGACCGGGCGAAAAAATTCTGATCGAGAAGATCCCCCATGGCGTTATTGCCGGGATCTCGGCATGGAACTTCCCCCTGGCCCTGACGGCGCGCAAGCTGGGGCCGGCCCTTGCGGCGGGCAACACCTTTGTCATCAAACCGCATGAACTGACCCCGCTTTCGACACTTGCCCTGGCCGAACTGTCGGTGGAGGCAGGCTTCCCCAAGGGCGTGTTCAACGTCGTCACTGGTGGTGGCGTGACGGTGGGCAATCAACTGGTCACAAACCCGATCACCAAGCTGATTACCATGACCGGCAGCACGCCTGCGGGACGCAAGATCATGGCCGCCGCGTCGGAAGGGCTGAAGGAAGTGCGCCTCGAACTTGGTGGCAAGGCCCCGTTCATCGTCATGGACGACGCGGATATCGAGGCCGCGGCAACCGCCGCAGTTTCCGCACGCTTCATGAACTGCGGGCAGGTCTGTACCGCCAACGAACGCACCTATGTCCATCAGGCGGTGTATGACCAGTTCCTGGACCTCCTGCGCAAGAAAATCGCACAGATCAAGGTCGGCAACCCGCTGGATGCGGACACAACCATGGGACCGAAAATCAGCAAGGCCGAACTGGAAAAGGTCGATGCGATGGTCCAGCGCGCCATCGCACAGGGCGCAAAGGTCGAGATCGGCGGCAAGGCACTGACGGGCGGTATCTACGACGCGGGCAACTTCTATGCCCCCACGCTGCTGACCAATGTTACGAATGAAATGGATATCACGCAGAACGAGGTGTTCGGCCCGGTCCTTTCGCTTATCAAGGTGGAGGATTTCGACGAAGCCCTGATGATGGCCAACAAGTCACGCTATGGCCTGTCGGCCTATATGTTCACACAGGACCTCAAGAAAGTCATGCGCATGAGCAACGAACTGAATTTCGGCGAGATCTATGTCAACCGCGAGGGGGGCGAGGCCGCGCAGGGATTCCATCACGGCTATGGCGACAGCGGCATCGGCGGGGAGGACGGGCAGTACGGCCTCGAAGCTTATGTCGATACCAAGACCATCTACCTCAATTACTGAGGCGGCGGCACGCCACGCGACCATGACAGGGGGCCTCTGGCCCCCTGTTTTGCCATGCGCCCATTGCCGGGGGCCCGCAGGAACCGGAAAACGCGTCAGGCGCCAGAAATGCCGCCTTCAGATCTGGCGCATCCATACCGTGCTGACGCTGTGGCTTGGTCCCTTGCGCAGGATCAGGCGCGCGCGTTCACGCGTGGGCAGGATGTTTTCTTCAAGGTTGGGCAGGTTGATGCGCCGCCAGATATCACGCGCGACATTTTCCGCCTCTGCCGGGCTCAGGTCGCGGTAATGGTGGAAATAGGACGTCGGCTTGCGAAAGGCCGTCTGCTGGAGCATCCGGAAACGTTCCACGTACCACCGTTCGATATCGTGCGTATCCGCGTCGAGATAGATCGAGAAGTCAAAGAAATCCGACGCCATGAATGGCTGTTCAGAGGCGGTCTGAAGCACGTTCAGCCCCTCGAAGATCAGGATATCCGGCTGGTCCACCACCTGGTAACGGTCTGGGATGATGTCATATGCCTCGTGCGAGTAGATGGGCACGTCCAGGTTGCGTTCCCCCGCCTTGAGCGCGGCGAGGAAGGAAATCATCTGCCGCAGGTCATAGCTTTCGGGAAATCCCTTGCGCGCCATCAGGTCGCGTTCCTGCAGCACGCATTTGGGCAACAAAAACCCATCCGTCGTGACCAGCGATACGTTGGGATGGTCGGGCCAGCGCGACAGCACCGCCTGCAACAGGCGGGCGAACGTACTCTTGCCCACGCCCACACTGCCCGCAATGCCGATGATGAAGGGTACGGTCCGGCGCGGCACGCCAAGGAAGGCGCTCTTGACCATATTATTAAGGCTGCGGCTGGCCAGCACGTGCAGGTTGAGCAGGCGCGAAAGCGGCAGGTAAACCTCGGCAATATCCTCCAGCGAAACCGGTTCGTTATGGCCGCGCAGGGACGCGACCTCCGCCTCGTTCAGGGATTGCGGGACATTGGCGCGCAGGGCCGCCCATTCGGGGCGGGGGAAAATCATGTATGGCCGGATCGCGCCATATGACGCGACCTGTGGCGTGACGGGACTGTTACCCTTTCCACTCTCCAAGGGCCGCTCTCCTCCTGATGGTCGATCTGGACACGGATGTCACGATCCACGCCGGGCGGCGTAACATCTTACCCTTCCCCGATCCAGAGCAACCGCCCCCAATTTCGCGTGTGCAGGGCCACGACACGCCCGCGACCGCCCCCACCTGATACAGTCGTGACAATTGTGACACGCATGTCCCCCTTGCCCGATGGCGCGCCCTGCCTTTCATGAAGAGCAGGTACCACCCCCTTCCTCCGCCAATGGCGTGGCGTTTTGCCCTGCGTTACCTGCCGTGGTTACCTGCCGTGCCTGCCCCTTTCCGTGACGATGGATCGCCTGATGACACCCACATATTCCACCCTGCCGATGCCTGACATGCCGGACGCATGGCACGATAAGAACATACGTGCGGCATTGCGGCGGATATTCGATGCCGCCATCCACAGTGCGCAACCCGCACGCGTGCTGGCACGCCACCTGCCCTCCCCGCCAAAGGGACAGTGTGTCGTGGTCGGCGCAGGCAAGGCGGCGGCGGCCATGGCGGTCGCCCTGGAACAGGCATGGCCGGATGTTCCCCTGCGCGGGGTTGTTGTAACACGTGACGGGCACGTCGCCACCACGTCGCGCATACGTGTGATGGAAGCCGCCCATCCCGTGCCCGACAGCCGGAGCGAGGATGCCGCCCGCGCCATATTGCACGAAGTTCGTGGCCTTGGGCCTGATGACCTTGTCATCGCCCTGATATCGGGGGGCGGGTCGGCCCTGATGGAACTGCCCGCGCCGGGGCTGACACTTGCGGACATGCGTGCGCTCAACCAAGAACTGCTGCATTGTGGGGCGGATATCGGGGACATGAACCTGGTGCGTCGCCACCTGTCGGACATCAAGGGCGGGCGCCTGGCCCGCGCATGTGCGCCTGCACGCGTGCTGACCCTGGCCATCAGCGACGTGCCGGGGGATGATCCGCTGACCATTGCCAGTGGCCCGACCGTGCCCGACCCGACGACCCCTGCCGATGCGCTGGCGGTGCTGCGTCGCCGTGACATTACGGTCACGCCGCAAATCCTGGACGCCCTCATGCGGCCCTTGCCACCCTGCGGGCAGGAAGCGGCCAACCCGGATAACCGCTTCGTCCTGATCGCCACCCCCATGATGGCGCTTGAGGCCGCAGCGCAGGAGGCACGCACACTCGGCCTGACCCCGCTGATCCTCGGCGATGCGCTGGAGGGGGAAAGCCGGGACGCTGCAATCGTCATGGCAGGCATTGCACAGTCCGCCCGCCATCACGGTGTACCGGTGGCGGGGCCTGCCGTACTGCTGTCGGGTGGGGAAATGACGGTCAGCCTTCGCGCAGGCGACGGGCCACCCGGACGCGGCGGACGCAATACAGAGTTCCTGTTGTCCCTCGCCCTTGCATTGCAGGAACATGACGGGATCTGGGCCATCGCAGGGGATAGTGATGGCATCGACGGGACCGAGGATGCGGCAGGGGCGATCGTCACGCCCGATACATTGTCACGCGCCCGCGCACGGGCGCTGGACCCGCGTGAATTCCTGCGCCGCCATGACAGCTACAGCCTGTTCGACGCCACGGGCGACCTTGTACGGACCGGCCCGACACTTACAAACGTCAATGATATCCGTGTGATTATGGTGTCAGAGACTGTTTGAAAAGCCACCCTCGATAACATACTGAAATTATAAAGGTTTTTGGTGAAGCTTTTTCTAAAAAGCTTCGAAGGACGCCGCATTTTTGAAAAAAAGCGGCACCCAAAAACTTTTCTTATTTTTTATCAATGAGCTGTTTTCAAACACGCTCTTATAAAATGATGGGTCAGTTCGCGTTGCCGCCATGCGGCTTGCCATAACTGACCTGGGTATCAGGCACGACAAAGTGCTTGGGGTCTTCCTGATTTTGGGAATCATCATCGTCCCCCGCCTGCGACGGATCATAACCGGAGGAAATCATCTGCATCGCCGCCGCATCGGGCATGGGATGATACGCCTCCATCGGGGGATCAGGTTCGGGATCAACGCGCGGCAGGCGATGCACATGCCCGGCGGCAGAGGCATGCGCCGGTCCGGGCACCGTAGTACCGTTGGCGCGATGCCCGCCAATCGGGGGCATCGCCTCATCAACATCCACCGGGTCATTGCGGTCCCCATGCATCGTATCGGCACACGATGACAGGCACAGCAACACCCCAAACATGACAAGACGCGGTTTCATGCCCGCACAGTATCATCCCGCACCACGACACAAAGACCGATTATTGCATATCCTGCCGTCACACCCGTGCCATTCATACCCCCGCCATCACACCATGGCGGGGGCACGGCCCGTCGTGACGGATGATTGCATCATTCTGCGTCGTCGTCGGGACCGACCAGCATGGCTTCGGCCACCACGCCCGCCTGTTCACGCACGCGGCGTTCGATATCCGCCGCCATTTCAGGATGGTCGCGCAGGAACTGCTTGGCATTCTCACGCCCCTGGCCGATGCGCTGGCTATCGCAGGAGAACCATGCCCCGGACTTCTCCACAATGCCGGCCTTGACCCCAAGGTCGATCAGCTCGCCCATCTTGCTGATGCCTTCGCCATACATGATGTCGAATTCCACCTGCCGGAACGGGGGGGCCATCTTGTTCTTGACCACCTTCACACGGGTCTGGTTGCCCACGACCTCGTCCTTGTCCTTGATCGAACCGATCCGGCGGATGTCCATACGCACCGACGCATAAAATTTCAGCGCATTGCCGCCCGTCGTCGTTTCCGGGCTGCCGAACATGACCCCGATCTTCAGGCGGATCTGGTTCAGGAAGATCATCATGGTGTTGGACCGCGACACCGATCCCGTCAGCTTGCGCAGCGCCTGGCTCATCAGGCGCGCATGCAGGCCGACATGGCTGTCGCCCATCTCGCCCTCAAGTTCCGCACGCGGGACAAGGGCCGCCACGCTGTCGATCACCAGCACGTCAATCGCCCCCGAACGCACCAGCGTATCGGCAATTTCAAGCGCCTGCTCCCCCGCGTCGGGCTGACTGATGAGAAGGCTGTCCACATCCACCCCAAGCTTGCGCGCATAGCCGGGATCAAGCGCATGTTCCGCATCGATAAAGGCGCAGGTGCCGCCCTTTTTCTGTGCTTCGGCAATGGCATGCAGGGCCATTGTCGTCTTGCCCGAACTTTCGGGGCCATAGATTTCCACGATGCGCCCACGCGGCAGGCCACCAATGCCAAGGCCGATATCAAGGCCGAGCGAACCGGTGGAGATCACATCGACCTCCGTCTTGGGCCGCTCGCCCATGCGCATGATCGACCCCTTGCCAAACGCGCGTTCAATCTGGCTCAGCGCGCCTTCAAGAGCCTTGCCTTTGTCAATACCCGGAGCCTGTGCCATGGCCTGCTTACCTTTTCGACGAAGCTGTGTTTCGCGCATTCCATGTTCCTGTCAGTGAATCGGGACAGGACCTGCCGGACAGGATGGGCGTGTCCGGGGTGTCTTCACATGGAAGCTGCGATGCAGTTCCCAATATGGAACAAAACAAGATCATTTACAACCTTGCCCCTGTCATTTGCCGCAGCATTTCTCCCGCTCCCTTACAAAGCGGGCGGCACCGCATTACCGCGGGCCAACCGCAAGGCCGGTTTCACGCGGGTCCGACCCCGCAACGCATGACGTGCCGTCACCGGGCAGGCCACGGGGGCACGCAATCGCGTTGACGCGTCCTTCGGCCGTGACGGCGCGCGATGCCGGGGCCTGACCCGACAGGACCAGCTTCATTTCCTCCGCCACGGCAGCGGCGGCGTCATTCTGTCCCGATCCGGCCACAGCCGCGCGGAAGGCATGGCCATCATTGGCGATCGCAGCCGACAGCAGGGGCGCAGGCACGCGCGCGGGTGATGCCGCAAGCACGATACCCGTATTCCCCGCAATACGCCCCGTGCCGAACAGGTTGTTCATCGTCAGGCTGCATGCCACCGCCATTCCCGCATGGTCCACCACGGCAAAGGAGGTCGAGGCCGGAAGTGACGGCAGGCTGCCGCTGCTTGGTGTCCCGGAATCAAGGACAGCCTGCGCCCGCGCCGTCAGGTCATCATTGGTCTGCTTGCCCTGCGTATCGCCACCCCGCGCACGCCATGCGGCGACGGCCCCCTGCGACAGGGATTCAGGGTTGCCCTGTCCCGCAAGCAGCGCGCGGAAGGCAACGGCACTGCCGAGGCCACCATCGGCGGGCGGCGGCAGGAACGCAACCGTCAGCCCCCCTGCGGCATTGACCCGCAGGGGCAGGCGTTCGGAAGGAATGGCCGCACGCAGGTCGCTGGTCTGCAACCCGCCGCCAGCCGCCTGGCTGCCTGCGGTAAAGGATTGCGCCAGCGCACCATTATACAGGTCGCCCACGCCCATGCTGCGGATCTGGTCCAGCACACCCGACAGGTGCGTCTGTACCAGCGCATCCCCTTCGACAAGGGCCGTGCCATCGGTCCGGCTGAAGATCGCGCGCATCCCCGGGTCCGCCAGCAGCGGCCCCTGCACAGTGGCAAGATCGCTTGCCAACTGATGGCTGACATTGACGCCATTGACCGCCAGCGACATGGCATCAGGCAGGATGGCCGCAAAGGACGTGGTGCCATATTGCAGATGCATCAGATACATACCACGCGCCAGCATCGGCACAGCCGCCGGGCGGTCGGCATGGGGCGCGCCGGGAATGCCATCGACCGTGCCCGCGCGCGGGGTAAAGATGAAGGCGCGGCCCCCTTCGGTATCGCCAGGGCGATAGGCAAGGCAGGCCCCACCCGACCCCATCGACGCCCGTGATGGCAGCGTCACCGCCAGCGCCATGCCCATTGCCGCCGCCGCATCCGCCGCATTGCCACCGCGCGACAGGATATCACGCCCGACCATGACGGCCTGTGGTTCATCGGCGGCCACGGTACCGATCAGTGCGCCGGGCGACGGACCAAACATGTGGGTGACAAGATGCATGGGCGAGGAATGGCCGCATCCGGCGACGGAAACCGCGAGCATTGCCGAAAACGCGATCCGGGCGGACCTGCGCGCAAAGAAATTCGTGGAATGCTCTGGCACGCGTCTTCTTCTCCATTCGACCATAACCGCGGAAGCCCCACCCCCAAGGCATCGGCACACCGGCATTCCGCCATTAGCGGTCTTGCGCGCATGGGGCAAGCAGGCTTTTGCATGATCGCAAGCCTTGGGCATGACGGCAGGCCCAAGGCATCGGGCAGCCAGTTTCATGCAATATCACCCCCCACCCCATGGACCCAAAACAGATGAGGAAGGCTTTACTTCTGGCCTGCGCGAATGCTGGCAGGAAGACTATATATAATTTATAGCCAGCGCATCTGATATCAGTGATATTATAACATAAAACAAATATACATAATAAATTCATAATTTAATTATAGATGGTGTATTGTTTAATCAACATAATAAATATAGTTAATTTAATTTATATATGCCATTTCCGAAATTACACGACAATTTTATATTATAACCATGATAAGTTTTATTATTTTTTAAAACATAAAAACAAATTCCGTAAAATTAATTTGTAACTTATTATATAAACATTAAAGTATCAAAAAATATAAATAAATTTTCATGTGATTGCAAATTAAATTTAAAAATATATGAGATAAATATAAGGTTTTTAATTTTACAATAACTTTAAAAATATAATTTAAAGCACATTAAATTATATTATTTTTATTAAAATCAAACATTTACAAAAACTTTAAATAAAAATATTTGAAATACTTATTTATATTGCCATATTACCTTAAATATCATGATTTTTACTGATTTGTTATCTTCCACCCATCGCTGCCACGATAGCAGTTGCCGCCATGGATTTTACCGTGCCATGCCATGTTGCGCGATTCGGGCATCCCCGTCATATGCCATCACACATGGCGCATGTTTAACATGCCGACTTCTTTCCTTACCCTCCTGCATCCTTTACATACCCCATCCTGACCCGATTGACGGAGGCCGCCTGTGCCCTTTTCTCGCCGCACCTACCGATTGCGCCGCCTGTTGCCCGCCACCATGGCAGCGGCCCTCCTGACGGGGGGGCTGTATGTCCCGACCGTGGCATCCGCACAAAGCGCCAGCGACACCTTCACCCCGGCACAGCGCAAGGCGATCGTGGAAATCGTGCGCGATGCGCTGAAGACCGATCCGTCCATCCTGACCGATGCGATCACCGCACTGCGGCAGAATGCCGCCAACCAGGCTCAGGCCTCGGCGCAGGGGGCGTTGGCCACGCATCGCGCGCAACTGCTCAACCCGGTGGCGTCGGACGCGATCCTTGGCAATGCGCAGGCCACGACAACCGTGGTTGAATTCTATGACCCGCGCTGCCCCTACTGCCGCAAGGTGCTGGCCGATCTGGACCGGATCGTGGCGGAAGACAAAAGTGTCCGCATCATTGAAAAAGTCGTTCCTGTCCTGGGACAGGGCAGCCTGATTGCATCACAGGCCCTTGTTGCCGCATTCCAGCAGGGCGGACAGGCCGCGTATTTCAAGATGCAGCACGCGATCATGACGGATTCGGAACATCCTACCGTTGATCGCATGCGCGCGCTGGCGAAACAGTGCGGACTTGATGCCGACCAGATCGCCAAGGAAATGAACGGCGAGAAAGTCACCGCCGTATTGCAGGCGAACATGGAACTTGCCCACGGCATTGGTCTGGATGGAACGCCAACCTTTGTTTTCAACGCCCGTCAGATCATTCCCGGCGCGGTGGATTATGATGAACTCAAGAAAGCCATCGCCCATACCCGCTGACCCCACGATCCCACAGGGCGGCCCGGTCATTCGCACGGGCCGCCCCACAGATGCAGCGGCCCTGCCCGCAACGGAACGTTCGGCCGCGCAACGCTTCGCCAGCATTCCGGCGCTGGCATGGCTGGCAACGGGGGATGTCATGCCAGCAGAGGCACATTTGCCCTGCATAGCGGCAGGCACATGCTGGGTTGCAGAAGACACCGATGGCGCGATTGCCGGTTTTCTAAGCGCAGGCATACGGCATGACTGCCTGCATATCCTTGAATTTTCGGTCCGTCAGGACATGCAGGGACAGGGCATGGGACGCGCGCTGCTGCATGCCGCGATGCTCAGGGTACAGCAAACGCACATGCCGGGCGGCCTTACACTGACGACTTTTCATGATGTCGCGTGGAATGCGCCGTTCTATCGCGCGATGGGGTTCGAGGAACTGACATCCCCCGCCCTCTGGCTTGCGGAATTACTGGCGCAAGAAGAGGCACATGGCCTTCCGCCGGGATCGCGTTGCGCGATGCGCTGGCGCGCGGCGGAAAAGGGATAGAAACAGCCTGAGAACACCCTGCGGATAAAAACAATAGAAGTTTCTGGCGCCCCTTTTCCGGGAACAACCGCACACCAGAGTTTTTAGAGGCTGTTCAAAAAGTCAGGACAAATAACATCCTGAAATCATAAAGGTTTTTGGTGAAGCTTTTTCCAAAAAGCTTCAGAAGACGCCGCCTTTTTCGATCAAAAGGCAGCACCCAAAAACTTTTCCTGTTTTTATCGGTGATCTGTTTTCAGGCACTCTGCTTATCTTCAGGGAGGAAAGGCGACATGTCCCTTTCCTCCCCAAGCCATCACTTCACCGGCTCAGCCACCTTCTGCGTGGTCTCCACCGGTGCGTTGATCCGCATCAAACGTGACAGTGCCTCGACCATCTGGTCCATCATCTCGTCCGTGTGGAATGGCCCGGGCGTCAGACGAAGCCGTTCGGTCCCGCGTGGAACGGTGGGATAATTGATGGGCGTGGCATACAGCCCGTATTCATCAAGCAACCGGTCACTGAGGTCACGACAGCGCTGCGCATCACCCACGGGAATGGGGACGATATGGCTGGGTGTCATGGTAAAGGGGATCCCGGCCTTACGCAGGCGCGTGCGGAAGGCGTTGACCCGTTCGAACATCCTTTCACGACGCCATGCATCCTTGCGCACCTGCCGCACGCTGGTCAGCGCGGCGGCAACCACGGCAGGCGGCAACGCGGTGGTAAAGATAAAGCCGGATGCAGCAAGGCGCAGATATTCGACAACGTCGCTCGACGCGGTAATATAGCCCCCATGGACGCCGAACCCCTTGGCAAGGGTGCCTTCGATAATGTCCACCTGGTCCGCCACACCATCGCGTTCAGAAATGCCGCCGCCCTGCGCGCCATAAAGGCCAACCGCATGGACCTCGTCCAGATAGGTCATGGCATTGTATTTCCGCGCCAGCGCACAGATCCCGGCAATGTCGGAAATGTCGCCATCCATGGAATAGACGCTTTCGAACGCGATCAGCTTTGGCGCCTCGGGGGGGGCCGCGGCCAATCTGGCCTCCAGGTCCTCAAGGTCGTTATGTTCAAAGATGACGGTCGTCGAACCGCGCGCGCCCTTGATGCCCGCGATCATCGAAGCATGGTTCAGGCGATCGGAAAAACAGATCCAACCCGGCATGCTGGTCAAGATGGTCTGAAGGCTTGCCTGATTGGAGACGTAGCCCGACACGAACAGCAGTCCGGCTTCCTTGCCATGCAGGTCGGCCAGTTCGTGTTCAAGTGCTGTGTGAAAGGGGCTGGTGCCTGCGATGTTGCGCGTGCCGCCCGCCCCCGCGCCATGTTCGCGGATCGCGGTAATGGCGGCGTCCATCACAACGGGTTCCACCCCCATGCCCAGGTAATCGTTCGATGACCACACCACGACCTCGCGGTCATGATCGCACGCGGGGGTCGCGGGCGTGGCGGGGGCCTTTTCCTGCTCATACACGGGATACCTGTCCGCTTCGCGCGCCAGGGGGGTGAACTGGCGATACCGGCCCTGCTTACGGATATCCACCAGTGCGGTGCGGCAGTACCGGTAAAACGGATGGCCGTCCGGATGATTACTGGACACTGATCTTCCTTTCCATGCGAACCTCGCTCCATACCCGCACCGAACCGTCATTCCAGCGCCGGACGCAGCCACACCACACCATGTACGGCGGATCTGGCCGGGCGTCCCACGGCGTGGGACGGCGATGTCACGCAACGACGCCCCAAGGCAGGAGTATTTCCCTCTCCATCCTGTCTTATAAGCGTTCGGCCGCCGGGTCACTATGGCAGGGCGGTCTTGTAAATTTAAAAAACATCCACTTTCCGGCGCGTCCTAGCGGACATAAAGGCGGATCATGGGGGCATCAACGCCCGGATCTGTCATGCCTGTCATCTCCATCTGCGCGGGGGCGGCACCATCATGGACGACCTCTGCCGCGACAGATTGCGCATCGGTCGCGACAAGGCGCGACAGCAATGAGGCCTGCTCATCAGGGGACAGGGCATCGGGAATGGCGGTGACGATGGTAAACAGGACGTTAGGTTTCCGCGCCAGCGCCTCGGCCACGGCTGTCTTCAGGTCGGGCTGCCACTGCTGTGGCGGTGTGCCTGCCCGGATTTCCAGCAATGGCGGAACGTGGCGGACCTCCACCGGCGGCGGCGGCGGGATCACCACGCGCGGCGGATCCCCGGCATGGCGGTTGAACGTCTTTTGCCCCACCAGAGTACACCCCCCAAGCCAGAACATGCTGGAGGCAAGGACAACACAGACGGGCAGTGCGGTGCGGCATGATACAGGCATGACCGCCAAGCGATACAGCATCCACGTCGCGGGGCAAGGGGAGAAAAATATCGCCCTGCAAATCCCGCGTTACGCGCGCCGCCACAAATCCCACCGCCACGAAGACCCAACGGATGAAAATACCCAAAATCCCCGATGCCTGCCGGCTTCACCAAATCCATGCCCCCCGCACCGCGAAAAAACCTTCCCCACCCTCCCCACCTGTCGCCCGGCCTGCATTTCCGCACGCATCGTGACACCGCACGCCATGCCTGCCCTGCCGCAGCGGATGCCGCGGGCAGGGCCATAACCGGCACGCCGGCTGCACCAAGACCATCAAACGCCTGTGACCATGCATGCATTCACGGGACTTGCGATCAGGAAGCTTCATCCTGTAGTCGTGGAACACTCACGATGCCCCGATACGGCATCACCCGGACATTGAGCCCGCATGGCACAACGCCGCCCCCGCCTGCGGCCCATTCGCCTTCCCCATGAACCAACAGGTGGATCAGGCCAGACGGCATGGAACAGCCCCCTCCTCCCGACCCCGTCCAGACCATGCCGCAATCCCCGCCCCCGGCGGTAGGGGACGATGCGCCGCTGGACCAGACGGGCCGGATCGCAGCCTCCATCCGGCAGATCATCCGCACGAACGAACCCGACAGCCACCATGTCATCCATGCCTGCGCGATGGCGAATGCCTGCGCCGTGCTGTGGAGCCGGTATCTGAGATTCGACCCCGCCTGTCCCACATGGTTCGACCGTGACCGTTTCGTGGTGTCATCCGTCCGTTACCGTACGCTTGTCGATGCGCTGGTCACACTGTCGGGACAGGCGGCGATCCGCATGGACGATACCCCCCACCCCGCAACCGCCATGGGATTCGGCCCCAGCGGGCAGGGACTGGGTGCCGCCATCGGCATGGCCATGGCGGAACAGCACATGGCCGCGCGTTTTGGCCGTACGCTGGTCAATCACCGCATATGGGCCGTCAGCTGCTGGTCCGAACTGTCCACCGGTGTGGCGCTGGAGGCGGCGGTACTGGCGGGGCAGATGGGGCTGGATCGCATCACGGTGCTGGTTGGCCTGTCGGAACATGAACGCGTACAGGCCGAAGCCGCCCTGCCCCGCTATGCCGCGTCGGGATGGTCCGTACGCAAGGTCGCAGCCAATCAGCCCGAACAGATCGCCGCCGCCATCGCATCCTCCATCCGCACGCACCGCCCCTGCCTGATCGCATGCCTGTCCCCCGCGCCCGATGCGGAAACGGCGGAACCTTTCGTCGATGATCCCGGCCTGTGGGCGTCGGCGGCGCGGCGTGGCGCCACCGCGCGCCGGTCATGGCTGCGCAGGCTGGCCAAGGACCGGCAGCGCATAGATTTCGAACGCCTCATCTCTGGCGAACGCCCGGCCCTGTGGCGTACCGACTGGCGGCGGTCATGGCAGGGCACGGGGCGGCATCGCGTGTCCCATCCCGCACTCCCCACCACCAGCTATGCCCGGCGTGGCCTTGATATCCTGCGCGAACTGCTGCCTGAGTTACTGTGCCTGCGTTCACGCCTGGGGCTGGCATCCGGTGCGACGACGGGCCATGGCCCCGCCGCCCTGCCGACACGGTGCGACACACAGGTGCATGGCATGGCCGCACTGCTGAACGGGATCGCGTTGCATGGCGGGTTCCTGCCATGCGGGGCGGCAACCTTCGTCGCCGTGGACCGCATGCGTCCCGCCCTGCGCTTTGCCGCCATGATGAAACGCCAGGTCATCTATTTCCTGACCGATGGGGGCCTGTCGCCCGAAGAGGACGGGCCGGCCTGGCTGCCAGTGGAACAGCTCGCCAGCCTGCGCGCCATGCCAAACGTCGCGGTATTCCGTCCCGCCACCCGGCGCGAGACGATGGAGTGCATGGAACTCGCCCTTGAACGGACCAACGGCCCAAGCCTGCTGACGCTGTGCCCGTTCATCCCGGCCAGCGACATGGCCGCTGACGCCTCCATGCCCAATGCGCACCCACTGACGAACCTGTGTGCGCGGGGTGGATATGTGGTCGCCGATTCCCCCACCCTTCCCCGGCAGGTCACGCTGATCGCCACGGGACAGGAGGTCGCGACTGCCCGCGCGGCGCAACTGCTGTTATGTGAACAGGGAATTGGCGCGGCCCTGGTGTCGTTGCCATGCTGGGAACTGTTCGCGGCGCAAAAAATATCCTATCGTGAACAGGTGCTGGGAACGGCACCCCGGATTGGCGTGGAGGCCGCATCCGGGTTCGGGTGGGAACGCTGGCTGGGACAGGAAGGAACATTCATCGGGATTGATGGTTTTGGTGAAAACGTCACCGCCGGCACACGGCAGGTGCGTAACGTGACCAT
Source organism: Novacetimonas hansenii (assembly GCF_014843995.1). Lineage (NCBI taxonomy): Bacteria > Pseudomonadati > Pseudomonadota > Alphaproteobacteria > Acetobacterales > Acetobacteraceae > Novacetimonas > Novacetimonas hansenii. The sequence goes on from NZ_CP062147.1 coordinate 3,029,174, forward strand.
CGAACCCGAACATATCGTCGCCCGCGCGCTGGAGGTCCTCCACGCACACGGCAACGGCCCTGCCGGGACCATCGGCAACCGGCGGCATGATGACGGGGATCTGCCTTTTCCGGACACGTCATCCCGAAGCGCTGCACTACAGAACTGACCTTAACGGAGAATAAGAAATGGCTGTCAAAGTCGCGATCAACGGTTTCGGTCGCATAGGTCGCCTCGTCCTGCGCGGGATTATCGAAAGCGGACGCACGGATGTCGTCCCTGTCGCCATCAACGACCTCGGCAGTGTCGAGGCAAATGCCCACCTCCTGTCCTATGACAGCGTGCATGGCCGCTTCCCGGCCGAAGTCCGTGTCGAAGGCAACAGCATCATCATCACGGCCAATGGCCGTACCTATGCCCCGATCCATGTCTCTGCCGAGGCGGACCCGACCAAGGTCGGGTTCACGGGCGTGGATGTGGCGCTGGAATGCACCGGTCGCTTCACCGACAAGGAAAGTGCCGCGCAACTGATCAAGGCAGGCGCGCGCAAGGTCATCGTCTCCGCCCCGGCATCGGGCGTCGATGCAACGATCGTCTATGGCGTCAACCAGGATGTACTGACATCCGATATGACCGTCATTTCCAACGCATCATGCACGACCAACTGTCTGGCCCCGGTGGCCAAGGTGCTGGACGATGCATTCGGCATCGAATGCGGCTACATGGTGACAATCCATTCCTATACCGGCGACCAGCGCACGGTGGATACCCTGCACAAGGACCCGCGCCGCGCGCGTGGCGCCGCGCTGAACATGATCCCGACCTCCACCGGGGCAGCCCGTGCCGTGGGCCTCGTGCTGCCGCACCTGAAGGGACGTCTTGACGGGACCGCCATCCGCGTGCCGACGCCCAACGTCTCCCTCGTCTCGCTTGATTTCGTGCCACAGCGCGCGCCGTCCTCCGTCGAGGAAGTGAACGAGGCGGTGCGCAAGGCCGCGAGCGAGGCGCCGCTCAAGGGCATCCTCGATTACAACACAGCACCGCTGGTAAGTTCGGATTTCAACCATTCGGTTGCATCCTCCACCTTTGATGCGACACAGACGGCGGTCATCGACGGCGGCAGGCTGGTGCGCATCTGCAGCTGGTATGACAACGAATGGGGCTTCTCCAACCGTATGTCCGACACAGCCGCCCTGTTCGGCAGCCTGTAATGGCGACGGTTGCGTTCAAGACGCTGGATCAGCTTCAACCCGCGGGCAAGAAGGTTCTTCTGCGCGCGGACCTGAACGTTCCGGTAAATGGCGGGCAGATTACCGACGCCACCCGCCTGCTGCGCCTGCTGCCGACCATACAGGAACTGGCGCAGAAGGGCGCGCGCGTCATTGTGGTCAGCCATTTCGACCGCCCCAAGGGCAAGCGCGTGCCTGAAATGTCGCTCGCCCCGATCGCAGATGCGCTGGGCGATGCGCTGGGCCGTCCCATGACCTTTGCCGATGACTGTATCGGCCCGGTGGCGCAGGCCGCCGTCGATGCGATGCAGGATGGCGACGTGGTGGTCCTGGAAAACACCCGTTTCCATGCTGGCGAGGAAGCCAACGACCCAGACCTTGCCAAATCGCTGGCGTCACTGGCGGATTTCTATGTCAATGACGCGTTCTCCGCCGCCCACCGCGCCCATGCCTCCACCGAGGGGGTGGCCCGTCACCTGCCGTCCTTTGCCGGACGCCTGATGGAGACGGAGTTGAACGCGCTGAACATCGCGCTGGAAAATCCCGAACGTCCGGTGGGGGCGATCATTGGCGGGGCGAAAATCTCCACCAAGCTCGACCTGATCGGTAACCTGCTTGAAAAGGTACAGGTGCTGATTATCGGCGGGGCGATGGCCAATACGTTCCTTGCGGCGCAGGGCGTGAAGGTCGGGCGTTCCCTGCAGGAAGGGGAAATGCACGACACCGCGCGCGCCATCCTGGCGAAGGCCAAGGAAAAAGGGTGCGAGGTCATCTTGCCGGTCGATGCCGTAACCGCGACTGAATTCAAGGCCAACGTGCCCACGCGCGTTGTCGGGATCGACGCCATTCCCGACGATGCGATGATCCTTGATGTCGGTCCGCAGACCGTCCGCGACCTGTGTGCAAAGATCGCGACGCTGAAAACGCTGGTATGGAACGGCCCGCTGGGCGCATTCGAAATCGCACCGTTTGACGCAGGTACGAACGCGGTGGCGCAGGAAGTTGGTCGCCTGACGCAGGAAGGCAGGCTGAAAAGCATCGCCGGTGGGGGGGATACCGTCTCCGCCCTGCGCCATGCGGGTGTAACGAAGGATATTTCCTATATCTCCACCGCGGGCGGCGCATTCCTTGAATGGCTGGAGGGCAAGACCCTGCCGGGCATCATGGCGCTGGAATCCGTGTTCGAACGCGCATTGCCGATCTGAACGGTCGTTTCACGACCGCCCTGACGGGAACGGGGGATCATCCTTTGCAGGATGATCCCCTTTTTTCATAACGCGTAGTGGGGGAAAGACAAAGAGATTGTTTGAAAACAAGTCATTGATAAAAAACAAGAAAAATTTTTGGGTGCTGCCTTTTTTCAAAAAGGCGGCCTCTTCTGAAGCTTTTTAGAAAAAGCTTCACCAAAAACCTTTATAATTTCAGAGTTTTATCGATCCTGACTTTTCAAACAGTTTCAAAGTTTCTGGAGGCGCGATTTTCAGGCATGCGCCTTGCTGCGCAGCTTTTCAGGAAAAATCTTCGCCTGAAACTTCTTCCAAGGCTGCCTGTAAAGACAGGGGCAGCTAAAGACAGGGCCAGCAGTCTGCTGAATGATAAAAGCCCTGAACGGCATTCCCCTTTGGGGAAAGGCAACATACCAGAGCTTTTATCATTACTTATCAATGTGTTGTTTTAAAACGCCTTTTACTGCCCTGCATCGGGTGATGCGCCTTCCTTGTTTTCCCCATTGTCCGCCGGGGTTTCGCGGTCGATCACCTTGATATCGTCACCCACCAGCCCCTGCGCAAAGGCCTGCGCGGAGAAGGGGCGCAGATCCTCCGCCTGTTCGCCCACACCGACCATATGGACCGGCAGGCCGAACGCATCGGCCAGCGCCACGACAATCCCCCCGCGCGCAGAACCGTCCAGCTTCGTCACCACCAGTCCTGTGACGTTCACCAGTTCCTTGAACACCCGCACCTGTTCCATCGCGTTCTGGCCCGTGGTGGCATCCAGCACCAGAAAGACGGAATGGGGGGCGGTTTCATCGAACTTGCGCATCACGCGGATGATCTTCGCCAGTTCCTCCATCAGCGCGCCCTTGTTATGCAGGCGCCCCGCAGTATCAACCAGTAGCAGGTCCGCACCTTCCGCCTTGCCTTTCTTCAACGCCTCGAACGCAAGACCGGCGGCATCGGCATTGGGGGGGCCAGCAATGACCGGCGCGCCCACACGCTCGCCCCAGACCTGCAACTGTTCCACTGCGGCGGCACGGAACGTATCGCCCGCGACCATCATGACCTTCTTGCCCTGCTCGCCATAATAACGGGCCATCTTGCCGATCGTCGTGGTCTTGCCCGTGCCGTTGACCCCCACCACCAGCACGACATGCGGCTTGTGCGCGGGATCGGGTTCGAACGGGATGGCGACAGGTTCAAGGATCTTCGCGATTTCTTCCGCCAGTGCGGTGCGGACTTCCTCGTCCGTCACTTCCTTGCCGAATTTGGAGGAACGGAAGGAATCAATCACCTTCGCCGCGACATTCGGCCCCAGATCGGCAGAGATCAGCAGGTCTTCCAGATCCTCCAGCGCCTGATCATCAAGCTTGCGTCGGGTGAAAACCGCGCTGAGCCCACCGCTGAGTTTCTGTGTGGAGCGCGACAGCCCCGCCTTGAGTCGTGAGAAAAAGCCAAGAGCCATGTCAGGGTAATTCCGCCACCAGTCCGTTATCGTCAAAAGCCACAGGCCGCACCGTCTCGATCCGTCCCGCCTGCGACGGCGCAACACCATCCGCCAGCCGCACCGGGGCGAATTCCTCGGAATGCCCGGATGTCTGCGTCTCCATCAGCACCCGCAACGGCCGCCCCAGCAATCCCGCGTGATAGGTACGTGCCGCCTGCGCCCCCACCGCACGCAGGCGCGCGGCGCGCTCGCGCCGCTGTGCCATGGGAATGGCGGGCATCCGGGCCGCGGGCGTTCCGGGCCGCTCGCTATAGGGGAAGACATGCAGGTAAGGCAGCGCCTGTCCTGCGATGAAATCCAGTGTTTCATTGAACAGCGCTTCGTCTTCGGTCGGGAAACCGGCGATCACATCCGCGCCGATCCCGATATCGGGCCGCAATCCGCGCGCGCGCGCGATGACGGCGGCGACATCATGCGTCAGGTGACGCCGCTTCATGCGCTTGAGGATCATGTCCGACCCTGCCTGCAACGACAGATGCAGATAGGGCATGAAGCGGGGTTCATGTTCCAGCAGTTGCCACAACCCGTCATCAATCTCCACCGGGTCAACCGACGACAGGCGCAACCGTTCCAGTTCGGGCACCAGGGCCAGCAGCCTGCGGCACAACTGCCCCAGCGAGGGCTGTCCCGGCAGGTCCCCACCCCATGATGTGATATCCACCCCGGTCATCACCACCTCGCGATAGCCCGAGGCGACAAGCGCGCGCACCTGTTCAACCACCACGCCGACGGGAACGGAACGTGACGGCCCCCGGCCGAAGGGAATGATGCAGAAGGTGCAGCGATGGTCACACCCCTGCTGCACCTCCACAAAGGCGCGGGTGCGGCCTGCGAACTCCGTCACCAGATGCGGCGCGCTTTCACGGGCGGCCATGATGTCGGATACCGCATTGCCCTGCGACAACGCGGCTTCACTCCAGCTTTCGGCGGCCAGTTTTTCGCGATTGCCCAGCACCCGTGTGACACCAGGCAGCGCAGCCCAGCGGTCAGGGTCGATCTGTGCCGCACACCCCGTCACGACGATGCGCGCGTCGGGACGGTCACGATGGGCGCGACGCACCGCCTGACGGGCCTGGCGCTCGGCCTCCGCCGTGACCGCGCAGGTGTTGACGATCACGACATTGTCCAGCCCGGCGGCATGGGTGCGCATCACCTCGCTTTCGTAGGTATTGAGCCGACAGCCAAATGTCAGGATTTCAGGCTTTTTCATCGGGGATAGGTATCCAGCGCCACAGTGCCTTCGAAACTCATCACGGCGGGACCACTCATCAGGACATGGCCATCGCTTTCACGCCACGTCACCGACAGCACGCCGCCATCCATTTCCACAACGCATGTACGCCCGACCAGCCCACGCCGCACGGCATTGACCACGGCGGCACACGCACCGGACCCACATGCCAGTGTCAGGCCCGCGCCACGTTCCCATACCCGCAGCCGCATGTCATCGCGCGCGCGCACCTGCGCAAAGCCGATATTGGCCCGTTCGGGAAATAGCGGGTCGCATTCCATTGCCGGCCCACGCACGCGCGGGTCGGTGGTATCCCCCACATCAAGAAACACGGTGGCATGCGGGTTGCCCATAGATGCCGCGGCCGGGTCCCCCCACAATGGCAGATGCAGGGTATCGACCTCCCGCACGAGGGGGATATCGCGCCAGTCCAGCGCGGGGAGGCCCATATCGACGGTAATGACGCCATCACCGGCAATCCGGGTTGGCAACAGGCCCGCGCGCGTCTGCAATACGGGGGCCATCGTCCCGCGTTCATCCCCGATCAGGGCCGCGACACAGCGCGAGGCATTGCCACACGCCCCGGATTCCGTGCCATCGGCATTAAAAAAGCGTACGAACACATCCGCACCATCACGGCAGGCGGGGCGCAGCACCACGAACTGGTCACAGCCAATGCCGCGCTGACGATCCGACAGGGCGGCGATGCGCGCGGGCGTCAGGTCAAGGCGGCTGGCACGTTCGTCCATGATGACGAAATCATTCCCCAGGCCATGCATCTTGTAAAAGCTGGTCTTCATCTGTGCCCTATATACGCCAACATCGTCCCGGCCGCGAAATGCCCGCCCCTGTGCGAGTCGCCCGCTGACGCGTTTTTACAGGAAACGCCCCGGCGCGCCACGTTGCAGAACCTCGATCCGGTATCCATCAGGATCGGTAATAAAGAAAAACCGCCCCACGAACCGTGCCCCGCATGACATGTCCTTCACCGGTTGCGGCGACAGCCCGGCGGCGGACAGGCGCGCATGTTCCGCGTCCACATCCGCAACCGACACCGCAAGGTGGCCATATCCGTCACCAAGGTCATACGGATGGTCACGATCATGGTTAAGCGTCAGTTCGAGTTCAAACGTCTGCTCCGCATTCGCAAGGTAGATAAGCGTGAACGTATCGAACACAAGCCGGTCCACTGGCCGCAGGCCAAAGGCAAGGTCATAGAACGCCTCGCTGGCGGCTGCGTCACGCACGCGGATCATGGAATGGATCATTCGGGCCATGTCTGCGGTTTCTCCTTTGGTTCAATCTGTCGTAAATGGCGGCAACCGGCGGCATTCTCAACATGCCGTGGCGTCTTTTCGCGCATGGCGAAACGTGCAGGCGACCGGCCGTTTCGTCCCACCCCGTCGCATCTGGCACATTCATGAACGATCTGCACGGCTTTCATCCTGGCGCCTTCCTCAGCGCGTCGCACGACTCCGACACCGTTTTCTGGTCCGCACGTCCCTCCGGCCCGATGCTGGACCCCGGGGCATGCACGGCCGTCACGGCGTTGTACCGCACCATGCTGCCCGAAGGGGGACGCATCCTTGACCTGATGGCCGGAAGTGACAGCCACCTGCCAGATAATGTCGCCTTTGACGCCGTAATCGGCATCGGGGTGGATGCCCCGGCACTTGACGCCAACGGGCGCCTGACACAACGGATCGTGCAGGACCTCAATGACACGACCGAACTGCCCCTGGCCGATGAATCGCTTGACGCCGTGTGCCTGTGCGATGTCGTGCCCTACCTGCGCCATCCTGTCGCGCTGTTTCGTGAAATTGCCCGTGTGCTGCAACCCGGGGGGCTGGTACTCGTTACCTACGGCAATGGTTTTGTACCGCAAAAAGCCGTGGCATTATGGCAGGCGATTGAAACGGAGGAACGCCAGCGTCTGGTGCGTATCGTGATGCAGCGCGCAGGCTTTGCCCATACCGATACCGGCAGCGTCACCCCACCGCCCAACGATGCCGTCTGGCACGACACGGTCTATGGCGTGACGGCGCGCCGGGACGAAGGCGCGGCATGACGGCCCCACGGGGCATGGGCCGAATATTGCAGAAGGTAAAAATATCCTTCTTAAAAGAAATTATCATTTACGCCGACGCCGGGAAATGTTTTGACACAGAATAGTCTTGACCCGTAGTCCGAGGCCCACTGGTAATATATGCGGAATTTCCCCCCCCGTCGCGCTGGCTGGCACCGTCTGTCGGCCGCCCTGCTTCTGTGCTCTGTCATGGTGCCCGTATCCGCCACATGGGCCGATGATGACCCGGAATCGCTCGATATCATGGAGCGACAGATGGAACGCATCCAGCAACAGCAGATGGAACTGCAACGCGACCTGACGATGATGCGCAAGCAGATCGCACAGCACCGCGCCCATGCCGGTACCGGCACGGGCACGGGGGAACATTCCCTGCAGGTATCAGGCAGCGCAGGGCATGTGCGCGGTGGCTGGACCCCGCATGAGGGGCGTATCACCGCCATGGGTGAACGCACGCCGCCGGGCATGGGCGCGCCGCATATCGGGGGGCATTCCGACAATCCGAACGGGTCGTTCCTTGACACCCCGACATTCGAATCCGTCGTCGCCCATCGTGACGAGGATCTGATTTCCCATATGGCCAACAATAATGTCGGCCCCCACACCCGTGAAACCGTCGGTGCGCAGTCTGCCGGCGCACTGGGCAGCAAGGTCTTCCATGCCGGGGCGGTATCCATCATCCTTGGTGGTTTCTTCGACGCCGCCGCGTTGGAGGAAAACCGCCATGTTGCCTCGGGCATCTTCAATTCGTGGGCAAACATTCCCTTCCGCAACAGTTCGAACTTCCACACCGACAATTTCAACGGCGATGCGCGCTATACCCGCTTCTCCCTCATGGCGCGCGCGCCGCTGGGCACGCACGTGACGGTGGCGGGATTTGTCGAAAGCGACTTTGGCGCCAGTGCGGAAACAACCAATCCTTATGAAAGCAATTCCTACGTCCCGCGCCTGCGTCAGGCGTACCTGACGCTGGATGATGCCAAGACCAACTGGCACTTCCTGATCGGACAGGCATGGACGATGCTGACCCCGGATCGCGTCGGCATCATACCGCGACAGGAAAGCCTGCCCGAAACCATCGAATCCTCCATCCTTGCGGGGCAGACATGGACGCGGCAGTGGCAGGTGCGCCTGGTCAAGGACTTCCTCGAACACCGGCTGTGGGCGGGTCTGTCGATCGAAAACCCGGCCACGATCTATGACACCACCGGTTTTTCAGCCTATAGCGACAATGGCGAATATGCCCTCCCCGGCAGCGGCAACTATGCCAAGGTGGGATCGAACGGCGTCGGGTTGACGGGATCCAGCACGAACTATTCCAACGAAATCGCCCCCGACATCATCGCAAAGATCGCAGGCGACCCGTCATGGGGCCATTATGAAATGGAAGGTATCGTCCATTTCCCGCATGACCGTTCGGTCATCGGTGGCGAGGGGCAGAACCATACCGCCATCGCATGGGGTGGCGGCGGGTCGATGATCCTGCCGGTCATCCCGCACACGCTCGAAATACGGCTGGCCGGACTGGCGGGCAAGGGGATCGGGCGTTATGGCTCCGTCCTGCTGCCTGATGCCACGCTGAAGGCCAATGGCGCGCCCGACCTGCTTAGCAGCGCGCAGGCCACGGCGGGCGTGATCGCCCATCCCAACCGCCTGGTCGACGTCTATGGCTATTTCGGGATGCAGCGTTCGGGACGCGGATATTTCGATTCCGATGGCACCGCCTATGGCTATGGCAACCCGCTCTCCGACAATAGCGGGTGCTGGACCGAAGGGTCATCAGCCTGCACCGCAAGCATAAAATCGGTGGAGGAATTCACGATCGGGGCATGGTACCGCTTCATCAAGGGCAAGTATGGCACCGTGCAGGCAGGCACGCAGCTTGCCTATTCGCGCGTGCATACATGGGGCGGAATCGGGGGGGCCCCCACCACGAGCATGAGCGAGATCTTCTTTGATTTCCGCTATCTGCCATTCCAGTAATCCCCTGCGGATCGCCACCACACAGGCCATGACGCCTGCGCCTTGCACCCGCATCGAAAAAGGGGGATGTTGCCCCCTCCTGTGTGGATAAGGCGAAAGGGCGCGACGCATATGCCGGTAAAGCAACGACACTGGAGGATTGCCGGATGCGTGGCCCTTGGGCTTCTCCCGCTTCTTCTGTCATCCATTCCCGCCATGGCGCAGGAAGACGAGGACGAGGCCGATTTCAAACGCCACCAGTCCATGCATCAGCTTTCGCGTCACCCGCCGCTGCCACGCCTGCATATGGATTACAGCCAGTACCGCTTCATCCCCCCCGGTGACAAGGTAAAGGAACAGCCCGACGTCAACCGGCTGCTGTTCTGGACGCAGCATGGTACGCCCGATGGCTATGCCGAACGCCATGGCGGGGCCATCGTCTATTACGACAGCACGGGCAAGGCGATCCGCGTCGATAATGTCCCGGCCACACCCACCCGTTAGGACGATTTCGAAAACATCCAAAGGCTGTCTGCAAACAGCCGGGGCCGTGACATCAGCTTTTTTCAGAATGCTCCAAAAGGCATTGCCTGTTTCAGGTCATAAGAAAGATTGTTTGAAAACAAGATAAAGTTTCTGGATGCCGCCTTTTTCCAAAAAGGCGGCGTCTTCTGAAGCTTTTTAGAAAAAGCTTCACCAAAAAACTTTATAATTTCAGTATGTTATAGATCCTGACTTTGCAGACAGCCTGCCAAGGCAATATCCTGCAAGTTTTTTGTAAGGTCATGATATTTCTTCTGGTGATGCTGCCCCTGTGCATTCGTCATCAGGTCCGCGCGCATACAGCCGTGCGATCCCCTGCGCATCCAGCACCTGTGCGGCCGGGCCGTCACGCATCACCCGCCCGCACCGCAACAGGAGTGCATGGTCAAACGCAACAGCGGCCCGCACGGGGTCATGTGTTGTCGCAACAATTGCATATCCATCATCCGCCAGTTCGCGCAGCAATGCATACAGCCGCTGCTGCTGCCCATAATCAAGGCCGGTTTCTGGTTCATCCAACACCAGTATCCGCCCCCCCTGCGCCAGCGCACGCGCGATCAGCACGGCCTGACGTTCGCCGCCTGACAGGTCGGTATAGGACCGTGCCGCCAGGTGGCTGATCGACAGCCGCACCAGCGCATCCGCCACGATGGCCGCGTCCTCTGCCCCGACCTTCCGCGCAAAGGGTGTATAGGACACCCGCCCCAGCGCCACCACGTCACGTACGGTATAGGGAAACAGCGATATATGCCCCTGCGGGACATAGGCGATCCGGTGCGCGACCTCGCGCCGGTGCCATTGCGACAGGTCGCGCCCATCCAGCAGGACCTGCCCCGCATCCGGCCGCAACACCCCCAGCAGCACACGCAGCAACGTGCTTTTCCCCGCCCCGTTCGGCCCCAGAAGCCCGGTTATCCGCCCCGCCACGATCGACAGTGATACGTCATCCAGCACACATCGCCCATTACGGCGCAGCCCGACACGACGCACATCCAGCACCGTCCCCTTCATAACCGCCACCCCCGCCGCAACAGGCGCAGCACGGAAATGAACACCACGACGCCAAGAAGGTCCGTCAGCAGCCCGACGGGGATTTCCTCGGCCGACAGGCATCGTGCGAGGTCATCACATACCAGCAGGAAAATTGCGCCCAGCCCGGCGCTCAGCGGAATGACACGCGCATTGCACGGCCCCGCCAGCAGGCGCGCCACGTGCGGGATGATCAGCCCGATCCAGCCAATCATTCCCACCGCCGACACCGTCAGCGCCGAAAGCCCTGTTGCAATACCGATCGTGCCATAACGCAATGCCGTAACCGGCACGCCAAGGGTACGCGCCTCTTCATCGCCCATTGCCAATGCATCAAGCATCCGCCCGCAGGCCGACAGAACCACAATCCCCAGCAAGACCGGGACCGCCATGACCTCCAGCCGCAGCACATCAACCTGCGTCAGGCTGCCCAGCAGCCAGAACACGATGTCGGGCAACTGCTGCTGCGGGTCGGCAACATATTTCAGCATGGACATCAGCGCGGTGAACAGGGCGGAACTGATCAACCCGCCAAATACCAGCATCAGCAGGGAGGCCGCATCGAACATGCGCGCGACCCCCACCCCGAACGATACGGCAAGGATACCGCCCGCAAACGACAGCGCCTGTACGCCCGTCGTGCCCATGCCATTGACAATCCCCAGCGCGGCGCCAAACCCCGCCCCCGCCAGCACGCCCAGCAGGCCGGGGGAAACCAGCGGGTTACGAAATACCGCCTGATATGTCGCGCCAGAGACCGACAAAGCAGCCCCCACGCACACCGCCGCCCCGATCCGCGGCAGGCGCGCGCCCATCAGGATCGCATGCACCATGTCATATTGCGCCTGCGGCAATGCCTGCCCGCCCATGGCCGTCACCACAAAACGGGCGATCACACCCGGCGCAATGGCGTAACGCCCAAGGCAGGCAGAGACAAGGAGGCATAGCACAAGTCCGCCGAACACCAGCCATCCGGCAGAACGCCCCATCATACGCAGGATCAACGGGGAGAGGCCCCCCCGTCCTTCGTCGCCCCGGCAGGGGGCAGCCCCGCCAGTATCCGCCGCGCCTGCGTAACATCAAGGTCGTAATGAAAGAAGGTGCGATAGAACGCACAGGTCCGTTCCACCATATCGGTGGCCGGGAACAGGTCAGGATGCAGCACCTGCGCCGCCCATGCGACCTGCAACGGGAATTCGCTGCCATACCGGTCCCACGGGAACACGCCCGCCGGGTTATGGATCACATGTCCCGTGCGCACGGCGGTGATATTGCGCCACACGCCGCCATCAGCCATCGGGTCAAAGGTCCCGGCATCAGGGCCAAGGATGATGACATCAGGATTCCATGCGGCCAACTGCTCGACCGAAATGGGCTTCATATTGCCATCCACCCCGTCCGCCGCATTCCGCGCCCCCGCGATCGACAGCCATTCGTCAATGATCGTATGCGCCCCGTCCACACGCAGCGGATGCAGGGACTGGATATGCACCACGCGCGGCCGTGCATCCGGGGCCAATGCGTCGGTGCGCGCGCGGGTATCGTGGATCACCCCGTCAAGCAATGTTTCATAGGCGCGCGTTACCTCCTGCGCCTGCCGTGTGCCGATCACCTGTGCTGTCATCTCCAGCGAGCGACGCAGGCTTGCGGCATCGGTGAACCCGGCCACCAGCACCGGAATCCCCACCGCACGCAGGGCCGCCGCCATGGCCGAGCCGTTGGGGACAAAGGCGACATCCACCCCGGCCTTCAGCAGGCTTTCGGCGTTGACCGCCGGGCCATTGACCCCGATGGCATGATAGAGTGCAGGCGCGACAAGGAACATCCACGGCCGGGTATCGGGCCGGTCCACCGTAACCGCAATCCTGTCCGCCGCGCCGAGCATGATGGTCAGTTCGTTATGCGCAAACCAAAGATCCGCGATATGTCCGGGCCGCGCAGGCACCTGCTGCACCTGCCCCGTCATGTCGGCCACACCATGGGTGATGCCATCCCCTGCCGCATGCCCGATGGGCGCCATAACGAAAGATGCCGACAGCATCATCGCGCCGATCACACCCATGCACCATGTCCGTGGATACCGCATGCCCGCTCCCTGTAACCTGATGATCCCGATATATCCCATCGGATACATCCCCGGCCAGAGGCGATCGCTCCACATGGCATAAGACCGCGAACACAGACGTAAAATGGGCATTCCAAGGCAATTTTTTTAGTATAGAAATTATTATAAATACAAAATGAACAGATTTCTGAAAAAATAAAAGATAATTGTGCAGATTTTTCAAAATTATTAAAAGAAAAATACCCCTTAATATCGCATTATTTTCTTAATGAGTTATATTTTTAAGGGTTTTTAAGATATATATACTGAAAAAAATTATGATATTACATTTAAAAATAAACCATTGATAAAAATTAGAAAAGTTTTTGGGTGTCGCCTTTTTTCAAAAAGGCGACGTCTTCTGAAGCTTTTTAGAAAAAGCTTCACCAAAAACTTTCATAATTTCAGGATATTATTGAGCCTGATTTTGCAAAAAAACAGGATAACGCCTGAAATGTTCGCGTTCTCTCTTGATGGAGTGTTTTAAAACAGTCGCTCCAACAGCCCCTGAACGCTTTTCATGGATATCGCACAGACGGATTTCCAGAAAAAAAGCCGCCCCGGTAAAGGGCGGCTTTTCGAAATACCCTCAGATGCGCCAGCGCATCCCTGGATCAGTCCTCGGCATAGGTCGAAAGGTCAGGGCATGAGCAGACGAGGTTACGATCCCCATACGCATTGTCCAGCCGGTTGACCGGCGACCAGTATTTGCTTCCTGCCTGCACCGCACCGGGCAGGCACCCGCGCGCACGGTCATATGCACGGTCCCATTCCGGGTCGGTCACGTCACGCACGGTATGCGGCGCATGGCGCAGGGGGCTGTCCTCCACCTTGATCCTGCCGTCCATGACCTCGCCGATTTCTTCATGGATGGCGATCATCGCCTCACAGAAACGGTCAAGCTCACGCAGGCCCTCGGACTCCGTCGGCTCGATCATGAAGGTGCCCGCGACGGGGAAGCTGACGGTCGGGGCGTGAAAGCCATGATCGACCAGGCGCTTGGCGATATCATCGACCGTGACCCCGGCCGTATCGCGCACGGGACGCAGGTCAATGATGCATTCATGCGCCACCCGCCCGTTCACCCCGCGATACAGCACCGGGTAATAATCCGACAGCCGCGCCGCAATGTAATTGGAATTCAGGATCGCAACCTCGGTCGCGCGACGCAGGCCCGCATCCCCCATCATTTTCATATAGGTCCATGAAATCGGCAACACATCGGCTGAACCGAATGGGGCCGCGCACACGGCATTGGCTTCGCCCAGTTCGGGGCGACCGGGCAGGAAAGGCGCCAGATGCGCACCAACCCCGATCGGCCCCATGCCCGGCCCACCACCGCCATGCGGGATGCAGAACGTCTTGTGCAGGTTGAAATGGCTGACGTCCGACCCATATGACCCCGGCCGTGACAACCCGACCTGCGCATTCATGTTCGCGCCATCCAGGTAAACCTGCCCACCCGCCGCATGGACCAGATCGCACAGTTCGCGCACGCTTTGTTCAAACACGCCATGGGTGGAGGGGTAGGTGATCATGATCGCGGCAAGCTGCTGCGCATGCTGCGCGATGCGGGCCTTCAGGTCATCCATGTCCACGTTGCCATGTTCATCGCATTTGACGACGACAACCTTCATCCCCGCCATCTGCGCCGAAGCCGGGTTGGTGCCATGGGCGGATGCCGGGATCAGGCACACGTCACGCCCGGCCTCGCCGCGTGCGCGGTGATAGGCACGGATCGCCAGCAGCCCGGCATATTCGCCCTGCGCACCCGAATTGGGCTGGAGCGAGACGGCGTCATACCCGCTGATGCGGCACAGCATCTGCTGCAGTTCCGCGAACAGTTCGGCATACCCCTCCATCTGGTCCGCCGGGGCAAAGGGATGGATGTCACAGAATTCGGGCCACGTGATCGGCATCATCTCCGCCGTCGCGTTCAGCTTCATCGTGCATGACCCCAGCGGGATCATCGAACGGTCCAGCGCCAGATCCTTGTCCGCCAGGCGGCGCAGGTAACGCAGCATGTCAGTTTCAGAGCGATAGGCACTGAAGACCGCCTGCGTCAGCAACACGCCCGTACGCGCCAGCGCCTGTGGGATTGCGGTGGCCGGGGCGTCAAGCGTCCCTTCCATCGCGGCCACGCGGGCCGCATCACCGGCAAAACAGGTCCAGATCGCACGCACCACTTCGGGTGTCGTGGTTTCGTCAAGGCTGAGGCCAAGGGTATGCGCATCAACCCGGCGCAGGTTCATTCCCGCCGCCACCGCACGATTGACGATGTCCGCCGTGCGTTCACCCGTCGCGATGGTCAGCGTGTCAAAGAACGCATCCGTGCGCACATCCTCGCCCAGCGCGCGCAGACCCGCCGCCGCCACGACACACAGGCGATGAATACGCGTGGCGATGGCATGCAGCCCGTCCGGCCCATGATACAGCGCATACATCGACGATACGACGGCAGGCAGCACCTGCGCGGTACAGATGTTCGACGTCGCCTTTTCACGGCGAATGTGCTGTTCGCGCGTCTGCAATGCGAGACGATAGGCAGGCTCGCCCCGCGAATCGATCGATACGCCGACAAGGCGACCGGGCATGTTGCGCTTGAACGCATCACGCACCGCCATATATGCCGCATGCGGGCCACCCGCGCCCATCGGCATGCCGTAACGCTGCATCGAACCGACCGCGATATCAGCCCCCAGCGCGCCCGGACTTTCAAGCAGCAGAAGCGCCATCGGGTCCGCCGTCATCGCCGCGATCGCACCAGCCGCATGCAGGGCCGCGATCGCGGCACGCGGATCACGCACCTGCCCGGACGACCCCGGATACTGGAACAATGCGCCAAACACCTCGTCCGCGTGCAGGTCATGCGCCGGATCGCCCACCACCAGCGTCCAGCCCATCGGTTCGGCACGGGTCCGCAGGACGGAAATCACCTGCGGGTGACAGTCCGCATCGACAAAGAACGACATTGCCTTGCTGCGTGCGACGCGACGGGCCATGGCCATCGCTTCCGCCGCCGCCGTCGCCTCATCCAGAAGGGAGGCATTGGCCACGTCCAGCCCGGTCAGTTCGGTCACAAGCGTCTGAAAGTTCAGCAGCGCCTCCAGCCGGCCCTGGCTGATTTCGGGCTGGTACGGGGTATAGGCCGTGTACCAGGCCGGGCTTTCCAGCACGTTGCGCTGGATCACACCCGGCAGGAACGTATTGTAATATCCCTGCCCGATCAGGGACGTCATCACCTTGTTGCGGCCCGCGATCTGACGCAGGCGTTCAAGGGCCTGCGTTTCGGACATGCCGGCACCCAGACCCATTTCCCCCTTCAGGCGGATATCGCCGGGGACGGTCTGCGCCATCAGGTCCTCAAGGCTTTCGGCCCCCACGACATCAAGCATGTCGCGCACATCGTGGGCGTCGGGGCCAACATGACGCGCACAAAACGCGTCAGGATCGCTGCCCGTACCCTGCCACAGGGGGGAATTATCGGTGGAAGACGTCATGATCGGGAACTCCGTCAGGTCACAGGCAGCAGGAATGTCAGGCCAGCAGCGCGGCATAGGCCGCGGCATCCAGCAGGCCGTCAAGCTGCGACCTGTCAGCCATCTTCATGCGCACGATCCAGCCGCCGGCCTCCGGCTCGCGGTTGATCAGCGACGGATCATCGGACAACGCGTCGTTGAAGGATGTGACCGTGCCACCAACCGGGGCATAGATGTCGGAGGCGGCCTTCACCGATTCCACAACCGCGACACTGTCGCCCTGCGCGACGTCGGTGCCTGCATCCTTGCCTTCGACAAAGACCAGTTCGCCCAGCTCATCTGCCGCGTGCTGCGTGATGCCGACGACGACTTCGTCACCCTCGATGCGCAGCCACTCATGTTCCTTGGTGTAATAGATGCTCATGATCCGCCCATTCTTCCGTAATGTTGGGGGTTGAAAATAACCGGGGTGGAAAACCGGGACCTAGCGCCGGAAGGTCGGCGCCACGAACGGCAGCGCCACGACATGAACCGGCAGGACACGCCCCCGCACACCCGCGAACAGCGGCGTGCCGATGGCCGCCGATGCCGTATCGACATATCCCATCGAAACCGGTCCGGGGACGCTGGGGCCGAACGCACCCGATGTCACATGCCCGACCTGGTGCGTGCCTTCGGCATCACTGAACAACGGCGCACCGCCACGGATCGGGGCACGCCCCTCCCCCCGCAGGCCGACGCGACGGCGCGCGGCCCCTTCGGAGAGATGCTTTGCCACGATATCAGCACCGGGATAGCCACCAGCGCGCACGCCACCGGGGCGGCGGCTTTTCTGGATCGACCATTCCAGCGCGCCTTCGACCGGCGACGTCGTGGTGTCGATATCCGACCCATACAGGCACAACCCGGCCTCCAGCCGCAGGCTGTCGCGCGCGCCCAGCCCGGCCGCCGCGATATCCGTACAGGCCAGCAGCGCACGGGCAACATCTTCCGCCTGTCCGGCAGGCATGCCGATCTCGAACCCGTCCTCCCCGGTATAGCCCGAGCGCGAGACGATGCAGGCAACGCCCGCGATATCGGTTTCGATCACGTCCATGAACCGCATGGCCGCCGTCGCGGGGGCCAGTTCGGCCATCGCCGCAACCGCCGCAGGCCCCTGCGCCGCGATCAGCGCGCGATCCGACAGGAACTCCACCTCGCATACATCGGCAATTCCCGCCTGTATCAGGGCAAAATCCGCATCCTTGCACGCCGCATTGACCACCAGCAGGAACCATGTCCCCATGTTGGCGATCATCAGGTCATCGCTGATGCCGCCATCTTCGCGCATCAGCAGCGCATAACGCTGCCGTCCGGGGCGCAGGGCGAGGATATCGGCAGGAACCAGACGTTCAAGCGCAAGCGCCGCATCCGCCATGACGCCCGAACGCGGGCGCACGCGCACCTGTCCCATGTGCGAGACGTCAAAGATGCTGCCCGCCGCGCGGGTATGCAGGTGTTCGGCCATGACACCGGCCTCATACTGAACCGGCATGTCATACCCGGCGAAGGG
Source organism: Novacetimonas hansenii (assembly GCF_014843995.1). Taxonomy (NCBI): domain Bacteria; kingdom Pseudomonadati; phylum Pseudomonadota; class Alphaproteobacteria; order Acetobacterales; family Acetobacteraceae; genus Novacetimonas; species Novacetimonas hansenii. The sequence goes on from NZ_CP062147.1 coordinate 3,047,092, forward strand.
CACCATGCGCCCCCCCAGTTCAAGATGCAGCGCGTGCAGCGGCGTGCGCAAAAGACCCTCGGTCATGCGAAGACTACCTCGTCATTGCGATATGACCCGACAGCGCACGCGCCATGACCCACGCCCCGCGACGGCACGGATGCCGGCAGGGTACGGATCACGGCATCATGGCGCGCACAGGCGGGACATGTGCGGGGGGATGCAGGAAATTGCGAAATCGTTATGATCTGTGCCGAAGGCGTGGACATGAAAAGGGCTCCTGCGACTCCGTAATGGATATCACCTGCCCCTTCTGTCACCTGTGCCTGAGATCGCTATCCCGTCGGCGGGCGCACCGGAACCGGGCGCCTCTTTCCAGAAGTTATCATCGACCGGTCCTTTTGCCTGAGAGTTTCCGGGGCGGTTGCTCCTTCGGCGCCGGCACATGGCCAGTCTCTCCCGTATCGATACCCGACTGCTTGACATGACACCCGAACACAAGTCAATCCATGAAAACGCCTGATGTCCCGCGTCCATGCGCCCACGCTGGCATGCACCGGTGCGGGGCATCTGATTCCCTTGTGACAAGGATGCCAGACATGACCGACACGCCCCTGATCATCATCGCGGAATTCGAAACCACGGCCGCCACGCGCGCGCCCTTCCTCGCAGCCTGCATCGAGGACAGCATCCGGTCGGTCACGGATGAGGCGGGATGTTCATGCTTTGACGTGCTGACCACGCCGGATGAACCGGATACGGTGATCCTGCACGAGGTCTATGACAGCCCCGCAGCGTTCGACGCCCATCAGGCGACGCCACATTTCAAGGCGTTCAGCAATGCGGTGGACACGCTGAAGATACGCCTCGTAAGTGTGCGCAGGACGGTACGCAACATACCAGCGCCCAAATAAGAGAGCGTTTGAAAACAACTCATTGATACAAAATAAGAAACGTTTTTGGGTGCTGCCTTTTTTCAGAAAGGCAGCGTCTTTTGAAGCTTTTTAGAAAAAGCTTCACCAAAAATCTTTATAATTTCAGGATGTTATTGAGTCTGACTTTATCAAACAGCGTCTGATAAGGGGTTCCGGGTGCCGCTATTTTCAAACATGCGCCCCCTTTGGAACCTTACCAAAAGGGATGCCTGAAACGGTGGAACCTGCGACTTGCCGGAACAGCAAAAGTTTTGGGCGCAGCTTTTTTAAAAATCACCCAAAGATGTCGCCTGTAAAATCAAAGGCGACATTCAGGAACGTCTGTCATTCCCGACCACGCTGTCATTTTCAAACAGCCATTTATGAAGGTCAGGCCAAAGGGCGGGACGTGCGACATCCCACCCGTACGGGATCAGCCTCTGGGGGTATAACCAGGCAGGTTCCGCGCGATGTAGGGCGGCAACACGAAGGAGGCGACGTGCATTTCGGGCGTCCAGTACTGGCACTCCCCAATGCCTGCCTTGCGCGCACGTTCACGGATCGTCGCGACGTCCTGCGTGCCCGGTGCATCCCCCTTGGCCGCGATGCCCAGTGTCATGAACCCGCCGACATAGGTCGGAACCGCCGCGACATAGGCCGAGACATGGCGGAAGAACTGCGCACGGCGCGCGCTGGTGTCACGCAGTTCATCGGCCTGCATGAAGGGCACCCCGCACTGGTTCACGATCAGGCCGTTATCCGTCAGGATTCGCGCGCAATGACGATAGAACGAATCGGTAAACAGGACTTCGCCCACGCCAATCGGGTCCGTGCTGTCGACGATGATCGCGTCAAAGGAGGCATCGGGCGCGGTGGCAACATATTCGATGCCATCGCCCACGATCACCTCGGCACGCGGATCGTTCCATGCATCCCCTGCGATGTCGGGCAGGAATTGCTTGGACAGGGAAATGACCTCCCCGTCGATTTCCACCATGACCGCGCGTTCGACGGTGCCATGTTGCAGCACACGACGCAGGACACCGCCGTCCCCCGCCCCGATAATCAGGACATTGCGCGCCGCCCCATGCGCAAGCAGCGGCACATGTGTCAGCATTTCCTGATACACGAACTCATCACGCCCGGTGATCTGCACAACACCATCGAGCATCAGGACACGGCCATAATCCTCGTTCTCGAACACCGCGATGTCCTGGAACGCGCTCTTGGTCTGGGCCAGCATCTTGTTGACACGAAACTGCTGCCGCCAGCCACCATAGAGGGTTTCGCTGATCCAGATGTCGGACATCACGGTACTCCTTGAAAAATATCCATGCGAAAGCGGGCCGGACACAAGGGTCCGGCCTGCCATTCTTTCCCATGCGGGAAGTATCGGTTATGGGCGGGAAAAACACGCCACGGCATGGGAACACATGACGTGTTCCCATACGCACGCATTACAGCGCGACGCGGCCGCGACGCTGTTCATCGACCTCGATCCGGCCGGCCTGAAACAGGCGCTGCATGACCGGAATCGCAAGGTGCGGGTCGCATGCGCCGCACATGAAGATATCCACGGCGGCGAAGTTACGCTCCGGCCACGTATGGATGGAAATGTGGCTTTCCGCCAGCACGACCACACCCGACACGCCACCATTGGGCGTGAAATGATGGAAGTGACTGTGCAGGATTGTCGCCCCGGCCGTCACTGCGGCTTCACACAGGGTGCGGTCAATCTGTTCCGGATTGTCAAGATTGTGCGCATCCCAAAGATCGACAAGAAGATGCGTTCCCGCAAACTTCATCCCGTCTTTTTCGACGAAGTAATCTTTCCGGTCGTCGTCGGACGAAAACGGCGCTGAAGAGATCTGGTTATCGCTCGGGAGTTCCGAGACCATCCCCAGTTGAGCAAGTGCGTTCATCACGTACCCCCAAACCAGTAGACAGCCTGTTGGGCAGACATTGCCCCCTTGGGCCAAGAGCGCCGCTGATAGGGCTTCTGCCGGGCGGAACGCAAGCATTTTCCGCATGATGGGCACAATATTTTTTGTTTTTTCCCATCACGCGTGCAACCGCGTCCCGCCATGGCGGGTTCTATCCGCCCTTCATCGGCTTTTTTCCGCCTTTTTTCGCCTTTGGCGTGACCTTGGCCGCCACAGTGCGCGTTTTCGACGCGGCGGGAGTTTTTTTCACGCCCTTGCGCCCGGGACTCTGCTTTGCAGGCGCATCGCCCGGCTGCTGCGCAAGTGCCGCCTTCGCCGCCTTGGCGCCTGCCCCCCGCAGGAGCGGACGCAGGAACCGGCCGGTATGGCTTGCGGAAGTCGCGGCAATGTCCTCCGGCGTGCCCTCGGCCACGATACGGCCACCGCCGTCGCCCCCTTCCGGCCCCATGTCGATCACCCAGTCGGCGGTCTTGATCACCTCCAGGTTATGTTCGATCACCACCACCGTATTGCCCTGCGCCACAAGCGCATGCAGCACCTCAAGCAGCTTTCGCACATCCTCGGTATGCAGGCCGGTCGTCGGTTCATCAAGGATGTAGAGCGTGCGTCCCGTCGCACGCCGCGCCAATTCCTTCGACAGCTTCACACGCTGCGCCTCCCCCCCTGAAAGGGTCGTCGCCTGCTGCCCCAGCGCAACATAACCCAGCCCCACCTTCTGCAGGATGGCAAGGCGGTCGCGGATGCGCGGCACGGCGGAAAAGAAAGGCAGCGCCTCGTCCACCGACATCGCCAGCACATCGGCGATCGACTGGCCACGGAACTTCACCTCCAGCGTTTCGCGATTATAGCGCGCGCCCTTGCACGTATCGCAGGTGACGAACACGTCGGGCAGGAAGTGCATCTCGATCTTCAGCACGCCATCCCCCTGGCACGCCTCGCACCGCCCGCCCTTCACGTTGAAGGAAAAACGTCCCGCCTTGTAACCCCGCGCCTTGCTTTCGGGCAGTTCGGCGAACCAGTCGCGAATCGGGGTGAACAGGTCGGTATAGGTCGCGGGATTGGAACGCGGGGTCCGCCCGATGGGGGACTGGTCGATGTCGATGATCTTGTCGAGCTGTTCGATCCCGTCGATGTCCCGATACGGGGCGGGGTTCTGTCCCGATCCCATCAGGCGGCGCGACAGGGCCTTGTACAGCGTGTCGATCACCAGTGTGGACTTGCCCCCGCCCGAAACCCCCGTGACGCAGGTGAACGTGCCCAGCGGGAAGCGCGCAGTCACATCCTTGAGGTTGTTGCCGCACGCCCCACGCAGGACGAGTTCACGCGCCGGGTCGATGGGGCGGCGCTGTGCCGGGACCTCGATACGTTTACGCCCCGACAGATACGCCCCCGTCAGGCTGTCGGGATTGGCGGCGACCTGCTGCGGTGTGCCGCACGCAACGACATTCCCGCCATTGACGCCAGCACCCGGCCCCATGTCGATCAACCAGTCCGCGGCACGGATCGCATCTTCGTCATGTTCGACGACAATCAGCGTATTGCCCAGCCGCTTGAGCCGTTCCAGCGTGCCCAGCAGGCGTTCATTGTCGCGCTGGTGCAGCCCGATGGACGGTTCGTCAAGGACATACAGCACCCCCGTCAGGCCCGAGCCGATCTGGCTGGCAAGGCGGATGCGCTGGCTTTCCCCCCCCGACAGCGTGGCCGACCCGCGCGACAGCGTCAGGTAATCCAGCCCCACATCATCAAGGAACCGCAACCGGTCAAGGATTTCACGCAGGATGCGCCGCGCGATTTCCGCGCGCTGCGGGCTTAACGTTTCCTCCACGGTGGCAAACCATTCCAGCGCGCGGCGGATGGGCATGTCGGACGCCTGCGCGATGTTCAGGCCCGCCACCTTCACCGACAGCGCCTCCGGCCGAAGGCGCGCACCATGGCAGACATGACACGGCTTTTCAGACTGATAACGCGAAAGCTCCTCGCGCACCCAGACGCTGTCGGTTTCCGCCATGCGGCGGCGCAGGTTGGTGACAACGCCCTCGAACGGCTTGGTCAGGGTATAGCTGCGGCGGTCATCACGGTAGGTGAAGGCGATGGGATCACGCCCGCCATCAAGGATGACGTCGCGCACCTCCTGCGGCAGGTCGCGCCAGGGCGTGTCCATGCTGACACCGTAATGTGCGGCCACACCAGCCAGCGTCTGCTGGTAATACGGGCTTTGGCTGTTGCGCCAGGGCGCAATGGCCCCGCCGGCAAGCGACAGCCCCTCGTCCGGGACCACGAGGTGGGGGTCAAAGAACGTCTCCAGCCCGATTCCGTCACAGGCGGGGCAGGCGCCCTGCGGTGCATTGAAGGAAAACAGCCGTGGTTCGATCTCCTCCAGCGTAAAGCCGCTGACGGGACAGGCAAAGCGCGAGGAAAAAACGGTGCGCTCCGTGGGTGTGTCATCGGATTCATCCGTCGCGCGCCGCACCTCCTCGGCATAGACAAGCCCATCGGACAGCGACAACGCGGTTTCGAAACTGTCGGCAAGGCGTGATTCCAGCCCTTCGCGCACGACGATGCGGTCCACCACTGCCTCCACCGTATGGCGCAGGCGGCGGTTCAGGTCCGGCACATCGGCGATTTCATACAGCGTCCCGTCCACCTTCACCCGGGTAAAGCCCTTGCGCTGCAGGTCGGCCAGTTCCTTGCGACATTCGCCCTTGCGGTCACGCAGAACCGGGGCAAGCAGCATCAGACGCGTCCCCTCCGGCATGGCCATCACACGATCGACCATCTGGCTGATGGTCTGCGCCTCGATCGGCAGGCCGGTGGCGGGGGAATAGGGCACACCCGCGCGCGCCCACAAAAGACGCATGTAGTCATGGATTTCCGTGACCGTACCCACGGTGGAACGCGGGTTTTTCGACGTGGTCTTCTGCTCGATGGAAATGGCGGGGGACAGGCCTTCGATCGAATCCACATCCGGCTTGCCCATCAGTTCCAGGAACTGCCGCGCATAGGCCGAAAGGCTTTCCACATAGCGGCGCTGCCCTTCGGCATAGATGGTGTCGAACGCCAGCGACGATTTCCCCGACCCCGACAGGCCCGTCATGACCGTCAGCGCGTCGCGCGGGATATCGACATCAATGTCCTTGAGGTTGTGCGCGCGTGCGCCCCGCACCCGAATCGCCGGGCCGGTTACGTGCTGCACACCGGCCCCCGCCCGTGCGGGAGAAGAATCGTCCATATTATCCTCCTGCCCCACCGACGCCGCGTGGGGACCGAATGTGATGTTGCCATGTTGTTCTGTCCCCATCCCACTCATAGGGCAAGGGTCCGTGAGGGAAGTCGCCGATTTTTTCCCGATTGCCTTTCCACCACTGCATCGGGGAAGACGCAGCATATCGCCAAAGCAGGGCTTTGCCGTTCCGGCCCAATCTGTTCTAGGATGGGGGATCACGACCGGCCGGACCGCCCAGCGGCGGACATGGCGGTTTCCGACGGACCGGCCCCTGCCCCCGATACCGGGATGCAAGGCAGCCGCCCGCGAACCCGAACAGCAAGCAGGACATCAAATGGCGGGTAGCGTCAACAAGGTCATCCTCGTAGGTAATCTGGGCAAGGACCCGGAGATCCGCAACAGCCAGAACGGCGCAAAAATCGTATCCCTGACCCTGGCAACCAGCGAGACATGGAACGACCGCGCCTCTGGCGAACGGCGCGAGCGTACGGAATGGCACCGCGTTGTCATCTTCAACGAACGCATTGGCGATGTGGCCGAACGTTTCCTGCGCAAAGGGCGCAAGGTCTACCTTGAAGGGACGTTGCAGACCCGTAAATGGACGGACCAGTCGGGGATGGAGCGTTACACCACCGAGGTGGTGATCGACCGTTTCCGTGGCGAACTCGTCCTGCTCGACAGCAATCGCGGCGGTGAGGGTGGCGAAGGCGGCGGGTATGGCGGCGGCCCCGGTGGGGGTGGCGGGTATGGCGGTGGCGCGCCCCGCCCGGCGCAGGCCCCCCGTTCCACGCCACCCGCAGGTGGCGGCGGCGGATGGGACGCGCCGTCGGGCGGCAGCGACCTTGACGATGAAATCCCGTTCTGAGTGCGCCGCGTCTGACAGGCCGCGAAGGCTGCCTGAAAATATATATTCAAAAATATATATTCAAAATCCACGACTGAAGGAGGGCGCGCAAATGCGCCCTTTTTCACAGGTGGCCCGTATCGCCGGGCACAGCACATAGAGAGCGGAGCCGCAAAGAACGGAACAGGCCCCATGAAGACGGACGCCCCCCGCACGCGACGGCCCCTGACCGATCGCGAAATCAGCAAATTCCTCAGCCTTGTACTGCGCCACGCACCGGAGCGGATCGCTATCAGCCTCGACCCGCAGGGGTGGGTGGAAACCACCATCCTGATCCGTCAGGCCCGCAGGCATGGCCAGACATTCGACCTGCCGAGCCTGCAACGCGTGGTGCGCGACAATGACAAGCAGCGCTTTACCCTGTCGCCCGACGGCACACGGATCCGCGCGGCACAGGGCCATTCCATCGCAGTGGACCTGGCGCTGCCCCCCGCCATCCCGCCTGCCGTCCTGTGGCATGACACGGCACGCACCAGCCTGGAATCGATTTTCCGTGACGGGCTGCTGCCCGGACGCAGGCGGCATGTCCATCTTTCCAACGACGAGGCCACGGCCATGACGGTTGGGACACGCCATGGCCGGGCCGTGGTCATGCGCGTCGCGGCAGGGCGGATGCATGACGAGGGCCTGACATTATGGCGGGCGGATAATGGCGTCTGGCTGACCGACGGCGTGCCGCCATGCTATCTCTCTTTCGCCTGATGCGCATGCGGCCGCACGGGGGCGGCGCGCGCTGCGACATCAGGGGAACAGGCGCATACGCAATGCGATGCGGGATAGGCACTTGCACGCCCGCGCCCCCGCCCGTACGTTCCCATGCGCGACATGCTTCGCGCATGGGCGCAATTCTGCTATTGGAGGGCAACAAACCCGCACGCCATGCGCGATGCGAGTCCTGATGCCCGCCCCCGCCCGCTTTCCCCCGAATGCGTGCGAAAACCAGCCATGACGGAACTGCCTTGACCGAAATTCCCGAACAGACTCCGCCCTCCGACATGCTGCCGGTGACCATTGAGGAGGAGATGCGCTCCTCCTATCTGGCGTATGCCATGTCCGTCATCGTCAGCCGCGCGCTGCCTGATGTGCGCGACGGACTGAAACCGGTGCATCGACGCATCCTGTATTCCATGCGCGAAAGCGGCTTTACCCATGACAAGCCGTACCGCAAATCGGCCCGTGCGGTCGGTGACGTCATGGGTAAATACCACCCCCATGGCGACTCCTCCATCTATGACGCCATGGTGCGCATGGCGCAGTCATGGTCGATGCGGGTCAAGCTGATCGACGGGCAGGGCAATTTCGGGTCGGTCGATGGCGATTCCCCCGCCGCCATGCGTTATACCGAGGCACGCCTGGCGCGGGCGGCCTCTTTCCTGCTTGACGATATCGACCGCGACACCGTCGATTTCCAGCCCAATTATGACGAGAGCGAGCAGGAACCCCAGATCCTGCCCGCCGCGTTCCCCAACCTGCTGGTCAACGGTGCATCGGGCATCGCAGTCGGCATGGCCACCAACATCCCGCCGCATAACCCCGGCGAGATCATCGACGCCACGCTGGCGATGATCGAACGTCCCGACATGACGCTCGACGACATTTTGCAGTACGTCCCCGGCCCCGATTTTCCCACCGGCGGGACGATCCTGGGCCGCGCGGGCATCCGCAGTGCGTTCGAAACGGGACGCGGGTCCGTCATCATCCGCGCCCGTGCCGAGGTCGAGGAAATCCGCCGTGACCGCAAGGCCATCATCGTCACCGAAATCCCGTATCAGGTGAACAAGGCCACCTTGCAGGAACGCATTGCCGAACTGGTCCGTAACAAGCAGGTGGAGGGCATTTCCGACATCCGCGACGAAAGCGACCGTTCGGGCATGCGCATCGTCATCGAGATCAAGCGTGACGCGACGCCCGAAGTGGTGCTGAACCAGTTGTACCGCTTTACGCAGTTGCAGACTTCATTCGGGGTCAACATGCTCGCCCTTGATGGCGGGCAGCCGCGCCTGATGGGCCTGAAGGACGTATTGCAGGCCTTCATCCGCTTTCGCGAGGAAGTCATCCTGCGCCGCGCACGCTTTGACCTGAACAAGGCGCGCGACCGTGGGCACCTGCTGGTCGGGCTGGTCATTGCGGTGGCCAATATCGACGCGGTCATCGCACTGATCCGTGCGGCCCCGGATGCCGCCACCGCGCGCGCCGCCCTGATGGAACGCGCATGGGACGCGGGTGACATCGCCCCGCTGCTTGCGCTGATCCATGATGAGGGCAATGTGGTGGTGGACCAGCGCGTCCACCTGACGGAGGCACAGGCACGCGGCATCCTGGAACTGCGCCTGCAGCGCCTGACCGGACTGGAACGTGACAAGATCCAGCAGGAACTGTCCGAAGTCGCGACACGCATCAACGAACTGCTGGAAATCATCGCCAGCCGTCCGCGCCGCATGGAGGTCATGCGCAACGAACTGGCGACGGTGCGCGCCGAAATCGCAACGCCGCGTGCCACAGACATCGCCGATTACGCAGGCGACCAGACGGATGAAAGCCTGATTGAACCGGGGCAGATGGTCGTGACCATCACGCGTGACGGTTTCATCAAACGCACGCCGCTTGACGTCTTTCGCGCGCAGAACCGTGGCGGGCGCGGGCGCACGGCGGCGGGACGGCGGGGCGATGACATCATCATCCGTTCGTTCAATGCCCATACGCATCAATGGGTGCTGTTCTTCTCCTCCGGCGGCAAGGCCTATCGTGAAAAGGTCTGGCGCCTGCCCGAAGCCAGCCCCACGGCCAAGGGACGCGCACTGGTCAACCTTTTGCCCGACCTTGGCGAGGATTCGATCACTGCCGTGCTGCCCCTGCCGCAGGACGAGGATCTGTGGGAGAACCTGCACCTTGTCTTTGCCACATCATCAGGGAACGTGCGGCGCAACAGGCTGAGCGATTTCCGCAATATCCGCTCCTCCGGGCTGATCGCCATGAAGCTGGATGACGGCGACAGGCTGATCGGCGTCGCCACCTGCCGCGAAGGGCAGGACGTCTTCCTTGGCACGCGCAATGCGCGCTGCATCCGGTTCCAGATCACGGACGATACCCTGCGCGTGTTCGCCGGACGCGGCAGTTCGGGCGTGCGCGGCATCCGCCTTGCCGAAGGGGACGAGGTCAACAGCCTGTGCGTGCTGAACCATGTTGACGCCACGGTGGAGGAACGGTCCGCCTATCTGCGGATTGCCAACGCACGCCGCCGCGCCGAAAATGCCGCCCAGAACGGCGAAGACACCGACACCACCCCCGATATCGCCAGCGATGACGAGGAAACGGCCACCGACCTCGCCCTGCCCCCCGAACGCGTGATGGAAATGGAAGGGGCGGAGGAAATCCTCCTGATCGTCAGCAATGCCGGGTTTGGCCGTCGTTCCTCCGCCTATGACTACCGTGTCAGCGGACGCGGCGGGCTGGGTATCAACAACATGTCCTTTCCCACCGCGCGGCGTGGCAACGCGGTGGTTGCGACCCTGCCGGTGCTCGCGGGAACGGATGTCATGCTTGTCACCGATGCGGGCCGCCTGATCCGCCTGCCGGTGGACCAGATCCGCATCATGTCCCGACAGGCCAGCGGCGTGACCCTGTTCCGCCTGAACGATACCGAAGAAGTCACCAGCGTCTTCCCTGTCATGGATGATGGCGAAGATGATGAGACCGACGCGACAGGCACGGATGAAAACGCGACCGGCGAAACCGGTGCCGCAACGGACGGCCACGATGACTGACGCGCGTGTGCGCGCCGGCTTTTACCCCGGCACCTTTGACCCGGTGACGAATGGCCACCTCGATATCATCGCGCGGGCGGCCCGTCTGGTGGGGCGTCTGGTGATCGGGGTGGCAAAGGACACGACCAAGCAGCCCCTGCTTTCACTGCAAGAGCGGATTGCGTGCCTGCGCACCGATATCGCGGCCCTTGGCCTGCCCCCTTCGACCGTGATCGAGGTGGTGGGATTCGAAGGGTTGCTGGTCAACGCCGCCCATGCGCATGGGGCACATGCGATATTTCGTGGCCTGCGGGCGGTTGCGGATTTCGATTACGAGAACCAGATGTCAGCAATGAACACGCATCTGGCCCCGGATATCGAGACCGTTTTCCTTATGGCGCGACAGGGGAACCAGTATATCTCCTCCCGCCTGGTCAAGGAGATCGCGCGGCTGGAGGGGGACATTACGGACTTTGTCTCCCCCTCCACCCGTCAGTGCGTTCTGGCGCGCCTGCAGGGCCGCTGAAAGCAGCCCTTGGCTGCGCGTCCCCTGCGCGCATGGGACGCCCGCCAGTTTTTTTCAATCACAAGCGACAGGAAACGGACCGTCATGTCTGACACGAACAAGGCCGACCTTATCAACATGGACCTCAAGACCGGGCGCGTGGTCATCCGCCTGCGTCCCGACCTCGCGCCCCTGGCGGCGGAACGCATCCGCACGCTGTCGGCCGAAGGGTTTTATGACAACACACCGTTCCACCGCGTCATCCATGGGTTCATGGCACAGGGCGGCGACCCGACCGGCACCGGCACGTCGGGCAGCAAGCTGCCGGACCTGAAGGCTGAATTCACCAACAAGGCAAAGTTCGAACGCGGCACGCTCGGCATGGCCCGCACCATGAACCCCGACAGCGCCAACAGCCAGTTCTTCATCATGTTCGAACCCTCCCCCCACCTTGATGGCCAGTACACGATCGTCGGCCAGGTGATCGAAGGCATGGACCATATCGACCAGATCAAGCGTGGCGCGGGACATAGCGGCATGGTGCAGGAGCCCGACCGCATCATCAAGATGCGTCCTGCCGACGACGCGGCAGCCTGAACCCAGACACCGGTGCGGCACACGCAAGCCGCACATGGGGACCATGTCATCATGGTCCCCAACACGGGCACCGCCGAAAGGCGCGTCAGGGAACATATTGAAATCATAAAGAAGTTTTCAGGGCAGCTTTTGGCCAGAACGTCCTGAAAAGACAACCTGCCGGTAAAAAAGCACCCCGATCCCCAGACCCCGCCCCGGTATTCCCGTTTGCCATTACCGTGCGCCGCAGGGTGTCCTGAAACAATCCTGCAGGGTCACGATCATCAATTCGTGGCGTAACGGACAACAACTCCCCTTAATATCAGCGATTTAGTTCGCGGGTATATTTTCATCTTCTCCTTGACAGTCCGCATCAGGCCGCCTACACCCCCGCTTGAGCAGTAAAGGGACGTCAAGGCGCGTCGGGTCGTCCATGACCTGACCCCTGTTACGGCAGGCCAGATCCCCTTATCGTGAGCCGGTAGCTCAGTCGGTAGAGCATTCGACTTTTAATCGAATGGTCGTGGGTTCGAATCCCACCCGGCTCACCATCATTTTCCCAATATTTTCCCGGGCACGCCTTTTTCCTTGCCCTGGCGCCCCCTATTTCAGGCACCACGCATATATCCGATACGATATATCGTGCTCACGTCTGTGATTACGCCTGTGCCCTGACACCATTCCGGGACAGGGGCTGGAATGGTCAGTTCCACATAACCATCTGACATAAAAATCATAAAATCTCTGGGATCTGCCTTTTCCCAAAGGGGCGATGTCTTTTGCAGCTTTTGAAAAAGCTTCCCCGGGGCTTGCTGTTCATTGTCATCCCTGAATGCCGAAACACCTGTTTATCACCTGTTTATCAGTGGAAATGACAGGGTTGCCCGATGGTTGGGGATATATCCATCTGCACGACCATCAGGTCCACCGCACCGTCGCCAACATTGCCCCCCAGATGTCCCCTGCGCCCCTGCATCGGCCCGGTGCGAAACGGGCGGGTATTCTGATCCTCGCCCAGCAGGACGTCCCCCGGCCCCATTTCGACACGCGTGCCATCCATCGCCTGCACAAACCAACGCCCATGCAGGGGCACAATCCACTGCACCTTCGGATCTTCATGCCATGTCCCGTCCCAATGTGGGGGCTGCACCGTCATCAGCACCGTCGCACGGCCGTCTGGCTGCCGGTCCTGCCATTGCGGGCCCGCGGGTGGGGACATGCTCTTCAACACGAACCGTGTCAGCGGACAGGTCGCGATATGGCTGACACCCTGTGCATCGGTCCACATATGATGGTAGGTAAACTGTGGCGGTGACGGTTCCTGTGGGGCGGCCCGCAGAACCCCGGGCGACAACACCTGCACCACAAGGACCAGCCCAACCGCCAGCATCCATGCCCGGCACCACCTGTTTTCATGCCCCATGATCATTTCATGAATCCCCCATGCAAATATCGCGCTGCCACAGCGTTGCACCCATGCGGCGATTGGTTGGATATGGTGCCGCCCCCATAACCCGGATCGGGAACGGAATTTTGTAAATCTGGTGACGAACAGCACGCATAAATAATTAAAATACCAAAACGAGACATTAATTATAATTTTATGTCTTGTTTTTGTTAATATTATGTCATATATAACTTCATTCTGATATATCGCCATGCCATGACGATATCAATCCGGCCGAAATACCGCGTTCCGCCCTGTTCCTTTGCGGCCGGACGCAACAGAAAATGTATCATCGGGATTGCAACAGCAATCTGCGGCCACATGACATTCTGTGAGAACTGATGAGCCTGAATCCTGTCCTGACTGCCGTAACCGATCGTGTGATCGAACGTTCCGCACGATCGCGTCGCCATTACCTTGACCTGATCGCACGGGAAAAGGACGCCGGCATATCGCGCCCGCACCTGGCCTGCGGCAACCTTGCCCACGCCTTTGCCGCGGCAGGAGAGGACAAAGCCGGTATCAGGGCGCAGCGCGCGATGAATATCGGTATCATCACATCCTATAACGACATGCTTTCCGCGCATCAGCCCTATGGGCGGTACCCGGACCAGATCAAGCTGTTCGCCCGTGAGGTCGGGGCCACGGCACAGGTGGCCGGGGCCACGCCCGCGATGTGCGACGGCGTGACACAGGGTCAGCCGGGGATGGAACTGTCGCTGTTCAGCCGTGACGTGATCGCGATGTCCACCGCGGTCGGGCTGAGCCATGGGATGTACGAAGGCGTCGCGATGCTTGGCATCTGTGACAAGATCGTACCGGGCCTGCTGATGGGGGCGCTGCGCTTTGGGCACCTGCCCACCATCCTGATCCCGTCGGGGCCGATGCCTTCGGGCATTTCCAACAGCGAAAAGCAGCGTGTCCGCCAGCTTTATGCCGAAGGCAAGGTGGACCGCGAACGCCTGATGGATGCAGAGGCAGCGTCCTACCACGCGCCGGGCACCTGCACGTTCTATGGCACGGCCAACACCAACCAGATGCTGATGGAGGTCATGGGCCTGCACCTGCCCGGCTCCTCCTTCGTGCCGCCCAACACGAAACTGCGTCAGGAACTGACGCGCGCGGCCATCCACCGGCTGACGCAGATCGGGCCGAACGGCAACGATTACCGCCCTCTGGGCCATTGCGTTGACGAACGCGCCATCGTCAACGCCGCCGTTGGCCTGCTGGCGACGGGCGGGTCCACAAACCTTGCCATCCACATCCCGGCGATGGCGCGCGCAGCGGGCATCATCATCGACTGGGAAGACCTCGACCGCCTGTCCGCCGTGGTGCCGCAACTGACGCGCGTCTATCCCAACGGATCGACCGATGTGAACGGCTTTCATCAGGTAGGCGGCATGTCCAGCCTCATTGGCTCCCTGCTTGATGCCGGGCTACTGCATCCCGATATCCTGACCGTCACCGAAGGTGGCTTCACCCGTTACCGCACCGCACCGCATATGCGCGACGACAGACTGGTATGGGAAGAAGCCGGGCCATCACGCGACGACACGGTCCTGCGCGCACCAGCCAACCCGTTCCGCAAGGATGGCGGCATGCGCCTGATGCAGGGGAACCTCGGGCGCGGCATTTACAAGACGAGCGCCGTGGCGCCAGAACGCTGGACGATTGAGGCCCCGGCCCGGATATTCGAAGACCAGCAGGACGTGATCGACGCGTTCAAGGCAGGCGAACTTGATCGTGACGTGATCGTCGTCGTGCGCTTTCAGGGACCGGCTGCCAACGGCATGCCCGAACTGCACCGCCTGACACCGACACTCAGCGTCCTTCAGGATCGCGGCCACAAGGTCGCGCTGATGACCGATGGCCGCATGTCCGGGGCCAGTGGCAAGGTACCCGCCGCCATCCATATCGGCCCAGAGGCCCATGCCGGCGGCCCGCTGTCGCGCCTGCGCGATGGGGACATGGTGCGGGTATGCGCGCGATCCGGGCGCATCGACGTGATGATGGATGCGGCGCAATGGGAACAGCGTACGCCCGCCACCGGACCAAGGGGTGGTTTCGGCACGGGACGCGAACTGTTCGCGCTGATGCGTGACGGTGTGGACAGCCCCGAACGCGGGGCTTCGGCCATTCTTGCCGCGATGGACCATATGGCCGAAGCCGAAGGGCTGTCGTAAAATCCGCACACAGAACCCGGACGTAAAGCCGGGCATAAGATACCGTCATCCCCGCCCCGCCGGGACCAGAGAAAACCAAGGAAACACCATCGTGGCTACCATCGAAGACATCATGACACTGTCCCCGGTCATTCCGGTGCTTGTCATCCATGACCCTGCTCATGCCCGTCCCGTGGCCGAGGCCCTTGTCGCGGGGGGGCTGCGCACGCTGGAGGTTACGCTGCGTACGGAGCGCGCGTTTGATGTCATCGCGGAAATGGCAAAGGTCGAAGGCGCGGTCGTCGGTGCGGGCACGGTGCTGAACAAGGCCGACCTCGATGCCAGCGTGCGGGCAGGCGCACGCTTTATCGTCAGCCCCGGCCTGACCAAGCCGCTGGCGCATGCGGCGCGGGACGCGGACGTACCGCTGCTGCCGGGCATCGCCAATGCGGGCGACATCATGCGCGGGCTTGACCTTGGCCTGACACGCTTCAAATTCTTTCCTGCCGAGGCGTCAGGCGGGATTGCAGCGCTCAAGGCGTTGTCGGCCCCGTTCGGACAGGTCCGTTTCTGTCCCACAGGGGGGATCCGTCAGGACACAGCAGCAAACTGGCTGGCGTTGCCATCAGTACTGTGCGTGGGCGGGTCATGGCTGGTGCCGTCAGGCAGCCCGGATGCAACCGAAATCACCACCCGTGCCCGCGCGGCTGCGGCACTTACGGCCTGATCCCCCATCACTTTAGCAGGCCGATCGCCTGACAGGGCGGGCACGCACCCCGCGTCGTCAGGCGGTCAGGTGGTCAGGCGGAATGTCAGGTTATAGCGCACATCCCCACACAGCGGATGATGCGCCAGGGGCAGTGGCGCGATCCCGTGCCATGTCAGGCGTGACGCCCCGCCCCACACCACGACATCCCCATGGCGCACCACAATGCGGCGCACAGGGGCCGCACGTGTTGGGCCGCCCCACAGGAACACCGCCGCCACCCCGAGCGAGATGGAGACGATGGGCGCGTCATACCGTTCATCACGATCCTGATGCAGCCCCATCCGGTCACCCGGGCCATAACGGTTGATCAGGCCAGAATCTGGCACGAACCGTGCATATCCCGCCTTTTGCGCGCATTCCCCCGCAAGGTCACGCAACAGGGCAGGCATAGGCGGCCACGGCCGTCCCGTCCGGGGATCATGCGTTTCATAACGGTATCCCGCCGCATCACTGACCCAGACACGCACGCCACACCCGCTCATGCCCACCGACATGCGGCCCCCACCGGGCGTCGCCATATGCCGTAACGGCGCACGGCGTACGATATCGCTGATAATCGACAGGAGTACGCCTGCCCGGTCGTGGACAAGGCCGGGCAACAGCCATGCACCGGGCGACAGCGCCTGTGCGGGGGCATCCCTGCGGCCCGGCGGTTCCTCCGTATTGAACAAGATGCCCTGCGTCATCGAACCACCTCCCGGCAAGGCGCATAATAACAAGGCCCATAATAATACGATGCCACGGCATGTCTGGCCGGGATTTTCCATCTGTGGCGCCAGATGGGGATAGCATCATAAAAAAGGCCATCGCACCTGGATGGCCTTTTCATCGTCATGTTGGGATGGTTGCGTCAGAAGCTGTTGTCGTCACCCGCATCAAAACCGCCGCCATCATCGAACCCGCCTGCATTGTCGCCACCGGCGTCAAAGCCCTGATCGGCGGTCGTGCCGCTGCCCGCGAACGGATCAGCGGATGCGCCACCCGCGCCGGAATCGCCATAATTGTTGTTGATGATGGTTTCACCACCACCGGGCACCCCACCCGCGCCAAAGCCGGCATCACTGTCATGATGGCCACTGAACAGGCCCGTCAGGGCGTTACCCACCATCATGCCGCCAGCGACACCTGCCGCCGTCGTCAGGGCGGACCCAAGGAAACCCGAACCACGCTGCGGGAACATGCCAGGCTGCATCCCCGGCGGATAGACCGGCTGCGGCGGGGCGGCAGGGGCGGCGCCCCCACCCCAGCCCGGCGGCGGAGCGGCGGCCGGGCGCGGTGCGGACTGCTGCGCGCCGCCACCACCGAACATGCCGCTGAAGAACCCGCCCGGACGTGCGGGCTGTGCCGCCTGTGGCTGGGTCTGCTGTGCCGCGGCAAGCTGCTGTTGCGCCTGCTGCACTTCCCACTGCAACTGCCGGATGCGGTTCTGCGCCTCCGCCAGGGCCGCTTCCTGCACCACGGCCATCTGGGTGATGCGATAGCGGGCCTCGGGGTATTTCTGGAACATCTCCCCGATATACTGGTCGGCCTGCGGATCGATCGGCGGCAGCGCGGACGCCGTCTGCGGTACGCTGCCGGTGGTCGCGCCGCCAACGCGGGCGAAGAACTGTGCGATCAGATCGCGTTCCTGAATATTCATCGTAATTCCATCCTGCTCCACACAAGGATACTGATCCAGCCATCAATCATGTGGCGCGCGACGCGACAATGCGCAAGACCCCGCGCCATGCAGGCAACAGACAGCCACACGGCATGCCCCGCCTTCCGGTCGGGGCGACATGACGGTATGCTGTTCGCAGCAATTGCGCCAGATGGTGCAGACCCGACCCCGTTCAACGGAGCATCCTGTTCATGGACCCGGCCCCCGTGCCCCGATCATCCCGTACGCGCCCCCTGTCGTTCCAGGGGCTTATCCTGAAACTGCACCAGTTCTGGTCCGAACAGGGCTGCGCCATTCTCCAGCCCTATGATACGGAAGTGGGGGCCGGCACCCTGTCGCCGCACACCACGCTGCGCGCGCTTGGCCCACGCCCGTGGAAGGCGGCATACGTACAACCCTGCCGCCGCCCGTCAGACGGCCGGTACGGGGAAAATCCCAACCGGCTTCAGCATTATTACCAGTATCAGGTCCTGCTGAAGCCCACGCCCGAAGACAGCCAGAAGCTGCTGCTTGACAGTTATCGCGCCATCGGGATCGACCCGATGGAACATGACATCCGTTTTGTGGAAGATGACTGGGAAAACCCCACCATCGGGGCATGGGGGCTGGGCTGGGAGGTCTGGTGCGACGGGATGGAGGTGACGCAGTTCACCTATTTCCAGCAGGTCGGCGGCATTCCCACCGTCATGCCCTCCACGGAACTGACCTATGGGCTTGAGCGCCTGGCGATGTACGTACAGGGGATCGAGAACGTCTATGACCTCGACTTCAACGGGCAGGGCCTGACCTATGGCGACGTGTTCCTGCGCGCGGAGCGCGATTATTCACGCCATAATTTCGAGGTCGCGGATGTGGAGATGCTGCACCGCCATTTCGTCGATGCGGAACGCGAATCCACTTCCCTTGCCGAACAGGGCCTTGCCCAGCCCGCCTATGACCAGTGCCTGAAGGCCAGCCATCTGTTCAACCTCCTCGATGCGCGTGGCGTCATCAGCGTCAGCGAACGCGCCTCCTATATCGGTCGCGTGCGCACGCTGGCGAAGCGATGCTGCGAAGCGTGGCTGGCGGGCGAAGGATAACAAGATCATGCCCGAACTTCTGCTTGAACTCTTTTCCGAAGAAATCCCCGCCCGCATGCAGCAACGCGCGGCAGAGGATCTGCAACGCCTGCTGACGGAGGCGCTGTCCCCGCTTGACCCGCGCGATGCCCGCACCTTTGCAGGGCCACGCCGCATCGCAATCTCGCTGGAGGTTGACGCGACCGTGCCGGGCAGCACCGTGGACGAACGCGGCCCACGTGAAAGCGCACCGGACAAGGCACTGGCCGGTTTCATGCGCAAACATGGGGTCGAACGTGATGCGCTGGTGCTGGAAAACGGGTTCTGGGTCCTGCGGCGTGATGTGCCCGCCGTACAGGCCGCAGCCCACATCGCCGTCACCATCCCTGCACTGTTGCGCCGTTTCCCCTGGCCCAAGTCGATGCGCTGGGGTGTCGGCAGCAGCTTTACATGGGTGCGTCCGCTGCGCCGGATTGCATGCGTGCTTGATGGGCAGGTCGTGCCCTTCACCCTGGCCGAAGGGGACGATAACGGGCATGGGCTGGTGGCCGCCAACCTGACCGAAGGGCACCGCTTTACCGCGCCGGGCGCGTTTGCCGTGACCGGAACGCAGGACTGGCTGTCGGGCCTGCGCGCACGCCAGGTCGAACCCTGCGCCGTCGCCCGCCGTACCACCATCGCCGAAGGCGTCGCGCGCCTTGCCGCCGAGGAGGGGTTGGGTGTTGTCTCTGACCCCGCCCTGATTGACGAGGTCGCGGGCCTGACGGAATGGCCGGTGCCGTTCCTGGGACAGATCGACGACGAATTCATGACCCTCCCGCCCGAGGTGATGCAGGTGTCGATGCGCGTCAACCAGCGCTATTTCGCGCTGCGCAACGCCGATGGCTCCGCCGCCCCGCGCTTTGCCTTCGTCGCGAACATGGAACCATCGGACGGTGGCGCGCTGACAATCGCGGGCAATGAACGCGTGCTGCGCGCGCGCTTTGCCGATGCCCGGCATTTCTGGGATCTGGATCGCACCCACACGCTGGACAGCCGGGTGGCGCAACTGGACCGCATCGTCTTTCATGCCGCCCTTGGCAGTCAGGGGGAACGGGTGCGGCGTATCGTGCGCCTTGCCGGGCTGATCGCCCCCATGGTGGGCGCGGACACGAAACAGGCCGAACGCGCCGCCCTGTTGTGCAAGGCGGACCTGACCACCGGCATGGTGGGCGAATTCCCCGAACTTCAGGGCACGATGGGCGCCTATTACGCCCGCCATGATGGGGAGGACAGCGCGGTTGCCGATGCGATTGGCGCACATTACATGCCGCGCGGGCAGCATGACGGCGTCCCCCACGCCCCCGTCTCCATTGCCGTGGCACTGGCGGACAAGATCGACAGCCTTGTCGCATTCTTCGCGGCGGGGGAAAAACCCGGTGGCTCCGGCGATCCGTACGCCCTGCGCCGCGCGGCCCTTGGGCTGATTCGCATCATCCGCGAAAACCACCTGCGCCTCGACCTTGCGGAAATTTTCGTCATGGCCGCCCATGGCCTGCCTGAAAACCTGCGGCTGGCGCCGGACCTCGACCTGCTGCCACAATTCGTGGCCGAACGCCTGCGTGTGCAGTTGCGTAACGAGGGCGCGCGCCACGATATCCTGGCCGCCGTGTCAGTGGGCAATACCGATACCGACATCACACGCCTGCTGGCACGCAGCGATGCATTGGCCGACATGCTGGCGACGGAGGATGGGCGCAACCTGCTGGCCGCGACAAAGCGCGCAGCCAACATCCTGCGTATCGAGGACCGCAAGGATGGCCCCCACGAAGGCGCGCCCGACCCCGCCCTGTATGCACAGGACGAGGAACGCGCCCTTGCCGATGCGCTGGCCCACACGATCCCCGCCGTGGAAAGCGCCATCAGCGAGGAACGTTTCGCCGACGCCATGCGCGATGTCGCCCACCTGCGTCCCGTGCTGGACCGGTTTTTCGAGGACGTCACCGTCAACGCCGAAGACGCCGCCATACGTCGCAACCGCCTGCGCCTGCTGTCGGAACTGCGCCGCATGACCGTACTGATCGCAGATTTCAGCCAGATCGAAGGCTGATCCCACGCCCCCGTGACTATAACCACGGGGGCGTCTTTCTCTGGGGCTCTGCCCCCGCGCCCCACCAAAGGTCACAAGCCTCTGGAAACCATAACTTCCTCAACGATGCGGGATGCAGGGGATGGGCAGAGCCCGGATGGTCCCTGCATGCGGCGACATCGCGCACCGGAAGACAGAGAGGCTGTTTGAAAAGTCAGGCTCGATAACATCCTGAAATGATAAAGGGTTTTTGGTGAAGCTTTTTCCAAAAAGCTTCAGAAGACGCCGCATTTTTGAAAAAAGGCGGCACCCAAAAACTTTTCTTTTTTATCAAGGAGTTGTTTTCCAACACTCTCCGGGCGTCACTACGCCAGATATACAAGACGCGCCGCCTGCCCACGCCGCACCACCACCACCGCATTCTGCCGATATCGCCGGGCAAGGCGCAATGCCGGGGCAAGGCCCATTTTCACCGCATAGAGCGGTTCGGACCATCGGCCCAGCCGCCCTTCGCCGGGGTAATGGGGCACATGGCGCAAATCATGGGCCAGGCGCGCCATCATGCGGGTATTCCATCCATCCGTCCGCCGACGCCCACCCGGATTGCACGCACTCAGCATCACGACGGTCCCCCGCCGGGGCAGGCCCGCATCGTCGGGACGTTGTCCCACCCGGACAACCGGCAGGGAGGCGGCATGATAGGTACTGAGGCGATAGGACCGGCAGGTGGCGGCAGACGGAGGCAGGATGCCGCTCATGCATCCCCATCCGTCGTTTCGCCAAAGGTGGAATTGCGATGCACCCACGCAGACAGCAGCAGCCCGAACCCAAACATCACCATCAGCATGGCCGACCCGCCATAGGAAATCAGCGGCAGGGGCACGCCCCCCACCGGGATTGCCCCCATCACCATGGACAGGTTAACCGCGCAATAAAGAAAAAAGTTCATGCTGATCCCCAGCCCGAGCAGCCGCCCGAACTGGTTGCGGCTGCGGATCGCGATCAGCATTCCGCCCAGGATCATCACCAGCAGCAGCCCGATCACCGCCGCCCCACCGACATACCCCCATTCCTCCGCAATCATGGTGAAGATGAAGTCGGTCTGTTTTTCAGGCAGGAAGTTAAGCTGCCCCTGTGTGCCATGCAGGTATCCCTGCCCCCACATCCCCCCCGACCCCAGCGCGATCTTCGACTGGATAATGTTGTAACCCGCCCCCAGCGGGTCATTCTCAGGATGCAGGAAGGTGATGACCCGCGCCTTCTGGTAATCATGAAGGTGGCTGTAGGCAATCCTGGTCAGGAACGGCAGCGGCGCGGCCAGCAACGCGATCTGCCACAGGCGCATCCCTGCGGCAAAGAACAGGCTGGCCCCCACGGTGGCGATAATGACCGCGGTGCCAAGATTTGGCTCCTTCAGCACCAGCCCCACCGGCACCAGCACAAGCAGCGCGGGCGGTAACAGATAAAGCGGATTGCCAATGTCACGGTAACTGATCTTGTGAAACCAGCTTGCCAGCACCAGCACCAGCGCAATCTTCGCCAGTTCCGAGGGCTGGACCTGCAATCCCCCGATCATCAACCATCGCTCCGCCCCCTTGCCCACATGCCCCATACGCAGCACCGCAACAAGCAGCAGCAGCGATACGCCATAAAGCGGCCATGCCAGACGGACCAGCACCGCCGGGCTCATCAACGCGACCCCCAGCATCATCACCAGCCCGAAGCAGAAACGGATCGTCTGCGGTTCGGCAAACGGGCGTGATGTCCCGCCACCCGCGGAGTACAACGCCCCATACCCCACCGCCGCCAGCAGGCAGATCAGCACGACATAAATCCAGTTGACCTGCCACAGCTTGGCAAGGATCTGGAAATTGGGTTCCGCCCGCAGCAGGCGTTTTTGGAAGTTCATGTCAGTCCCCCGACGGCAGCCATGGCCGTCGCGATAACGTATGCGATGGGCCGCCCCACGCCAATGGCGCGACCGTTATCCCTGATCCACGTCCGCCTGCGCCACTTCCTGGCCCGGCGATTCCTTGTGGTTGACCGGATCGCGCATCAGCGTATCGGTCATGATGTCACGCGCCAGCGGGGCCGCGACCTCCGCCCCTGCATTGCCATGTTCCACCACCACCGCCGCCGCATAACGCGGTGCGTCATAGGGGGCAAAGCAGATGAACAGGGCATGGGGGCGATATTCCCACGGCAGGTTGGCGGAATTGAAATGACCGCTTTCACGCATGGCGCGCGAAACACGGCGCACCTGCGCCGAACCCGTTTTACCCGCCATCTGCACGCCCGGAATGGCCAGACGCGCCTTGGGCGCGGTGCCGCTTTCCTCATTCACGACGGCATACATGCCCTCGCGGATCGCGTTTAGGAAATGATCGGGCATGTTCGCCATCGGCCCGGCATGGTCCAGCCCCGCCATATCGCCAAGCCTGCCGCCAACCGCGCGCACCAGATGCGGCTGCACGTCGCGTCCACTGGCAATGCGCGAGGCATAGGTGGCAAGCTGGAGTGGCGTGACCTGCATGAAGCCCTGCCCGATGCCGCTGACGATGGTGTCGCCCCCGTTCCAGTGATGGCCATGCGCGCGCCGCCATTGCGGGGTCGGGATCAGCCCCTGACGCACATGCGGCAATTCAATGTCGAGTGGCGCACCAAGCCCGAACTGATGCGATGTCATCGCAATCGGGTCCATGCCCGTGCGGCGCGCAACCTCATAGAAAAACACGTCGCAGGAAAATTTGAGCCCCTGTTTCAGCGTCAGTGACCCATGCCCATAGCGCGACCAGCAGTGAAAACGCGTACCGCCGACATCAATATAGCCAGGGCAGTTGATCCGGTCGGTTGGCGACAGCGTGCCCGCACGTAACGCCGCCATCGCCACCGCAGGCTTGAACGTGGAACCGGGCGGATACAGGCCCGACACCGCCTTGTTAATCAGGGGGGTCTGGCTGTTGTTCGTCCATTCGACCCACTGCGCCTGGCTGACGCCACTATCGAACAGGGACGGATCAAAGGAGGGATTGCTGACCATGGCCAGCACTTCGCCATTGCGGCAGTCCATGACCACCGCGCTTGCGGACTGATCCGCGATCCGGCCCAGCACCTGCTGTTGCAGCCCGCTGTCGAGGGTCAAGGCGATCTCGTTCCCCGGCCGCCCCTCGTCACGGTCCAGTTCGGCCATGATGCGGCCAACGGCATTGACCTCCATCTCCACCGAACCGACCTGCCCGCGCAGGCCCTGGTCCTGTGTCTGCTCGATCCCTGAACGCCCGACGCGCATGCCCGGCAGCGCAAGTTCGGCATCCCCCGCCACGTCCTTTTCCGACGGCGGAGCCACATACCCCACCACATGCGCCAGAAGCGGGCCAAAGGGATAGACGCGCGTGGTGCCCACATCAATCAGCACGCCCGGCAGCGAAGGCATGTTGAGTTCCAGCCGCGCCATGTCATCCCATGACAGGAAATCGCGGAGCATGATGGGGATGAAGCGTCGCTTATGCCGCAATTCACGCTCGATCCGCGCGGTGTCGCGGGGCTCCAGCGGGACAAGCTGGGAAAAACGCTCCAGCGTGCCGGGCAGGTCATTCGTCTCTTCCGCCAGCAACAGCGCGCGCCAGTTCACCTTGTTCGCCGCGACAGCAATGCCGAAACGATCCGTGATGCGCCCACGCGGCGGCGCAAAAAAGCGTTTGCTTAACCGATTGTTTTCCGCCAGCCGTGCATAATGGCTGCCATCACGAACCTGCAGGCCATACAGGCGTTGCGCCAGCGTGCCCAGCACCGCCCCCTGCGCCGCCATCAGCAGCAATGCGCGACGCGTAAAAACACCCCGGGAAGGATTCTTGCCTTCCTCCGGGCGGGTCATCAATCGCGTACCTGTTTTCTTAGTGCGAAACTTCATTCACCCATCCGGGCAGATCGGAAGACGTCTGATCCATAGCCCTGTTCAGGCGCGATTCGCGTCGTTGACGATAAAGTGGTAAGTCCAGACGAATATGACATAAAGCACCGGAAAGCTGCCAAATGCCAAGATGCATTCGAACATGAACGGCAGCGTTTCCACAAGATGCAGCGCAAGTGCCGAGCATAATACCCATTGAAGCGCGGTCGCGAACACCATGACAATGCCAAACACCAGCCACAACACAAAGACGTTCAGCCGCGCCAGGACGTAACGCCCCGACAGCCCCACCCCATGCACCACCAGCATGATAAGCAGCATGACGCCCGGTGGCTCGAAACTCAGCAGATCGACGCACATCCCCAGCCCGAACACCGCCACCGATGGCATCAGCGACGGGCGGAACACCGACCACAGGAAAACCGACACCTGCACGATGGCAGGCATCAGTTCCGCCTGCGCCGGGATATTGAGCGGCGCCGACAGCACCAGCGTTACCAGCAGCACGAACAGGCACGGCAGGCAATGCCGCATCAACAGGTCCGTGCCATGGGCCAACCCGGAACGTGGCTGGATTTCCGGCTTCAGCGATGGTGGGGAAAGCGGTTTCATACATGCACCCCTTCATCCCCGCTTTGGCTGGAACTGCGGCGGAAGGGTCATGGTCCGCCCAAGGGTGGGCAACGGTATGCGCCCCGGCGCATCAGGCGGCACCACCGCATCGGCATAGTTGAATATCCGCAGGATATCGAGGTGTTCCAGACCGGCGGCGGGGATCACCACCGGCGTGCCCGGACGCAGGTAATGGACATGCCCGACCGGAAGGCCGGCAGGCAGGGATTCAATTTCGCCGTTGGTCACGACGCGTTCCCCTTCCACCGGCATATTGTCCTGCGGGTAATAGATGATTTTCGGGGTGCCTGAATTATCCCCCGCCATGATCGCCGCCGCATGGCTGGATTCCAGCGTGACGGGCAGGCGGCTGGAGGAATCAGTAATCAGCAGCACGCGCGCCGAACGCTTGCCCACCTCCGTCACACGCCCCGCAAGGCCCGCGCCATCAAGGGCGATACCGTCCTTGCGCACATTGGTATCTGGATTGATGGACAGCAGCACCGCGCGCGCATACAGCCCGCTGGTATCGCGCACCACACGCCCGGTGACATAGGACGGGGCCTCGTCAGGAATCCAGTGCAGGTTGGCCTTCAGCGTCGCATTTTCATCCGCCAGCGCGGCGGCCACATCGTACCAATGCTGCAAATTGGCATTTTCGGTGCGCAGACGGATATTTTCCGCCTCCAGATTGCGGATGTCCTGCAGATTGCCTGACAGCTCACGCAGGCGGGCCTGTGGCCATGCCACAAGCCCATAGGCCGGGGCCAGCATGTCGGCTACCTGCATGCGCATATGTTCGATCAGGGGACGGTCCGCCTTGCCAAGCAGGATGACACCACAGGCGACAAGGATAAGGAATGGCAGGACAAGCTTGCCCATCGCCTGACGGGACTGGATGGAAACCGGCATCACCATGATCCTGTCGCCCCCCTGCCCACGCATTGGCCGGACCTATCGAACGTGCCTGAAAGCCGGCCCCCCATCGTCCTGCTTTCCCCTCATTTCATCTTGTGCCCTGCCACCGCACACCATCGGCGGCGTGGCGCAGGTCATCGTCAGTACATGCTTGTCAGCACATTGCGCAACCGCTTCATTTCCTCAAGCGCGCGGCCGGTGCCCATCGCAACACATGACAGCGCGTCTTCGGCCACCGTCACCGGCAGGCCGGTCGCACGGCGCAGCACCTCGTCAAGACGATATAGCAGCGCGCCGCCACCCGTCAGGACAATCCCCTTGTCCACGATATCAGCGGCCAGTTCGGGCGGCGTGTTTTCCAGCGCCGTTGTCACCGCATCAAGGATCTGGCTGACCGGTTCGGCCAGGCTTTCGGCGATCTGCGCCTGCGACACCACGACTTCGCGCGGCACGCCATTGATCAGGTCACGCCCCTTAACCTCCCGCCACGGCCCGGCATCATCCGGGTCATCGGGGGGAATGGCGGACCCAAGGCCGATCTTGATCTGCTCTGCCGAACTTTCACCGATCAGCAGGTTATGGTTGCGCCGGATGTAGGAGATGATCGCCTCGTCCATCTTGTCGCCGCCCACCCGGACGGAGCGGGCATAGACGATCCCCCCGAGGGAGATGACCGCAACCTCGGTCGTGCCGCCGCCGATATCGACGATCATGCTGCCCGATGGTTCGGTCACAGGCAGGCCCGCACCGATCGCGGCGGCCATCGGTTCCTCGATCAAAAAGACCTTGCGCGCGCCCGCGCTTTCGGCGCTTTCCTGAATCGCGCGGCGTTCCACCGCGGTTGACCCCGACGGGACGCATACGATAATCAGCGGGCTGGCAAACATGCGTCGATTATGTACCTTGCGAATGAAATGCTTGATCATTTCTTCCGCAACTTCAAAATCGGCGATGACGCCATCGCGCAGCGGGCGGATGGCCGTAATATTGCCAGGGGTACGGCCAACCATCAGCTTGGCTTCCTCCCCAACGGCCAGAACCTGTTTCTTGCCCCGTACCTCGGCCAGGGCAACGACCGAAGGTTCATTCAGGACGACGCCGCGCCCCTTGACATAAACCAGTGTATTGGCCGTGCCGAGGTCAATCGCCATATCAGCGGACAGCAGACCCAGCACACGAGCAAACATCCAAAACTCCCGACAACAAACCAGCCATGACCCATTCCACAGCTTCAACCCGGCGACACGGCCATGACGCGCCCGTCGCCTGTCGAAAAATCTGGATCAGGTCGAGGACTTACCGGTGCTGACGGATGGGAGCAAGAGGAGACATGGTTTTAATTCGTTAATTTCTGGACGCCAAGGCGCTTTGTTACAAAATGCCCAAATTTTATCACGCAAGACATCCTTATCCTGTGCGACGCACACTACAATATGACAACCTGCCGGATGCGGCAGTTCCGCCGCCCCTGCCCAAGAGATTGAAGAGAATGACCCTTCACGATTTACTGCATCGGCCCCTTGCCATCGCGACCCTTGCCATATCCTGCATGACGATGGCCGCATGCACCGACAATTATGATCCCGGTCAGCGTGCGCTGGCCGGCGGGCTGATCGGCGCAGGGGGCGGCGCGGCGATCGGCGCGCTGGCCGGTGGGGGCGAAGGTGCCGCGATCGGTGCGCTGGCCGGGGCGGGGGGCGGCGCGGCCGTGGGTGCCGCGACCACCCCGCGCAGGCCCCGTTCCTCTGGCGGGCCGCCAAGCTATATCTGTCCCAACGGGACCGTGCTGCCCCCCGGATACTCGCCCCAGAACTGCCCCGGGGCACGTCCATCCGGTTACGGCTACGCCACGCCGTCCTATTCGCAGGGCTATCCACAGGAAGGATATCCGCAGCAGGAAACCTATCCCCCCGGGGCCTATCCGCAGGGATCGGCCTATCCCCAGAGCGGATATTCGCAACAGGGCGGATATTACCAGCAGTAAGCCTCCCCCCCCCCTTCCGCGTGGAATATGAAAAAGGGCTTTGCCGCAATGGCAAAGCCCTTTGTTTTATCTACAGGAAAACGATTTTCACCGGGATTTTCACCGGGCGGCTTCGACAGGCCCCGCCCGTTCGGGACAATGCGGACACCGGGGACCGTCTGTCGTTTTGCAAAATCTCGAAATCAGGGGAAACCGCCCAATCAGGCCGTCAGTTCGGCAGGCTCCGCACGGTCACGCTTGACCAGCAGCTTGTTCAGCGCATGGACATAGGCGCGCACGGCCGACACCAGGGTATCGGCATCCGCCCCCTGCCCGTCCACCATCTTGCCACCTTCCTCCAGCCGCACGGTGGTGCGGGCCTGCGCGTCGCTACCCTCCGTCACCGCGCCAACGGAATAGAGTTGCAGCGTCGCATCATGGGCGACGATGGCACGAATGGCATTGAACGCCGCATCGACCGGCCCCTGCCCCGCGACGGTCGCATGTTCTTCCTTGCCATCGACCTCCAGCGTCAGTTCGGCCTGCGCCGGGCGGCGCGACCCCGCGGATATGTCCAGCGCGACAAAGCGGATGCGGGCATGATCGCGGACTTCGTCATCGACCAGCGCGACCAGGTCCTCGTCATAAATGACCTTCTTGCGGTCGGCCAGATCCTTGAAACGGTTGAACGCATCATTGAACTGCGCCTCATCCAGCGCGTCGTACCCCATCGCCTTCAGCTTGTCGCGGAAGGCCGCGCGCCCCGAATGCTTGCCCAGCACCAGTGACGAACGCGTCCAGCCAACGCTTTCGGGCGTCATGATCTCATAGGTTGCGGCGTTCTTGAGGATACCGTCCTGATGGATGCCACTTTCATGGGCGAAGGCATTGCGCCCGACGATCGCCTTGTTCGGCTGCACATCGAACCCGGTGATGGTGGACAGCATGCGCGACATCTTCAGCAGTTTTTCGGTCTGGATACCGGTGGTATAGGGCAGGACGTCATGGCGCGTGCGCAGGACCATGACGATTTCCTCCAGCGCGGCATTGCCCGCGCGTTCGCCAATGCCGTTGATCGTGCATTCGATCTGCCGCGCGCCCGCGCGCAGGGCCGCGACCGTGTTCGCCACCCCAAGGCCGAGATCGTTATGATTGTGGGTGGAGAAAATGACCCCGTCCGCCCCCGGCACGCGCGCGCGCAGGTCGGCAAAGATGCGCGCCATGTCTTCCGGCGTGGAATATCCCACCGTGTCGGGAATGTTGATCGTCGTGGCCCCGGCCTTGATCGCCGCCTCCACACAACGGCACAGGAAGTCGGGATCGGTGCGTGACCCGTCCTCCGCCGACCATTCGACGTCATCGGTGAACTGGCGCGCGGCCATGTTGCCTGCCTTGATGACCTCCAGCACGGTCTCCGGCTCCATGCGCAGCTTGTATTTCATGTGCAGCGGGGAAGTAGAGATGAAGTTGTGGATGCGCCCGCGTTTCGCCTCGCGGATCGCCTCGCCCGCGCTTGCGATGTCATTCTTGCCGCCACTGCGGGCCAGCGCGCAGACAACCGCTGTCTTCACGGTGCGCGCGATCTGCGCCACGCTGTCGAAATCGCCCTTTGACGCGACGGGAAAGCCCGCCTCGATCACATCGACGCCCAGATCGCCCAGCGCCTCGGCCATCCGCAGCTTTTCAGCCATGTTCATGGAAAAACCGGGCGACTGTTCCCCGTCACGCAGGGTCGTGTCGAAAATGATGACACGGTTTTCGTCGATGCGCCCAAAGGACGGATGGTTGATGGTCATTGAAATACCTCGGACATATCCGGATGTGGGACCGGCATTCCACACCGGGCCATGCCGGGCGGGAATGCGTCATTTCGTTTCATGATGACCGCGGGACGCGGCCCGACTTTCCCCTGGGCGCACCGGAACATGCCGGCCCTGATCGCTCAGGGGCGGATAAGTCGTAGAAGACGAAGAAGTCCGGCGTGGTCGCGGGCACGCAGGGACACTGGCGCGTGCGCGCC
This sequence comes from Novacetimonas hansenii, assembly GCF_014843995.1. Taxonomy (NCBI): domain Bacteria; kingdom Pseudomonadati; phylum Pseudomonadota; class Alphaproteobacteria; order Acetobacterales; family Acetobacteraceae; genus Novacetimonas; species Novacetimonas hansenii. The sequence goes on from NZ_CP062147.1 coordinate 3,077,466, forward strand.
GGTCAGACCTGCCTGAATGTGCCAGTTGGTTGCCATGGCGGGCACAATACAGCGCAAATGCCCGATTGCAACACATAATGCGCCCTCTGCCGCTTTATCCCGTAACCCGTGTCACCATGGAGGCGGAGGCGAAATACCGGTCGATCGCCTGCACCATGGCGCCCGCCACGACCATCCGGTGCGCCGACTGCCGCAGCGCGGCTTCGTCGAGATGGTTGGACATGAACCCCATTTCCACCAGAACCGACGGAATATCCGCCGATTTCAGCACCACGAAGGAGGCATGCCGCGCCGGATGCGTCAGCAGGCTGATGCGCGGGCGGAAGGAGGACACGATGCTGCTGGCCATGTGTGCCGCGCCATGGCGGGTTTCCTCGGTTACAAGGCTGGCGAGGATTTCCTGCACCTCGGGCGAGGTCGCATGCACCTGCGGGCCGCCAAACCGGTCCGCACTGTTTTCCGATCGCGCGATCGCCGCCGCCTGTGCATCGGATGCGTGCGACGACAGGGTATAGACGCTGGCCCCACGCACAAGGCGGTCATGCAGCGCATCGGCATGCATGGAAATGAACAGGGACGCCTTGTGCGCATGCGCAAGGTCAACACGCCCTTCCAACGGGATAAAGCGGTCATCGGCGCGCGTCATCGCCACGCGGTAACGCCCGCTGCTGACAAGCTGGCGCTCCAGCTCCGCGGCGGCGGCCTCCGCCACGTGTTTTTCATAGGTGCCCGAAACGCCGATCGCCCCCGGGTCCTTTCCACCATGGCCGGGGTCGAGCATGATCAGCGGACGCGGCGGCTGCGCCCGCCCCACGATGGCCGGACGATGCAGCCCCCCACCCCCGGCGACATTGGATGCCGCGGCATGGCCGGGGACGTGGGATGAAGCATGAAATACGGGATTATGGGCAGCAGGATGATGCGTGGTGGCGCACATCGCACGGCGCGGGGCGATGACGGCCATGGCGATACCCGCCAGCAACGCCCGCCGGCGCACCGCCGCGCGCACCGATAGCGGACCTGTCCCCAACCCGCCATTTTCGCATGCCCCGCCAGCGGGCATCGCGACAGGCGCCGTAATGGCGGGCCCTGTGGTTGCCGCAGTCGTGACGACGGGTTTCCCCACGGTGTGCGCGGCGGGAATGTCGCGGGCGTGCATATCGGCGGAAGATACGGTGCGCATGCTGCGATACGGCCTTCATCGGACGGGTCTGGTGTCAGGATCAGGCCACGATATCACCACGACGCGCCCGCGTCAGCGGGATAAACATTCCCAAGGCTTGCAGGAAGCGCGCGGTTGCGCCATGGTGCCTGACAGTGGTGGGCGTGCGACGTCCGAACGTCAGGCCGACGGGAACTTGCCCGTGCCCTGACACGCCGTTCGACGGCGCAAATCCATCCGGCAGCCAGCAGGCGCGCGCCCGCAAGCCTTTTCCGGACCGAATCCATGTCACGGAAATGCCGCTTCAGCGGATCATGCGCGCGACAGAAGGCCACCGCACCGACGCTCCCGATCGACAGGAGGCCAGGTGACACGGACCCGTCGATATTTTTTTCACGAAGGCTCCCTCCCGCCATGGCAGGACCGGGCCTTCCCCAAGATGACCGAGGATGGAGTGATGGCCACGGTGGACATATCCGCCGACGCGACAGGAACATGCATGTCATGGCACGGCGCCACGCCGGGCCACGATGCCACGCATGCCGTCGCCGTCGCGCGTGACGACCACCATGGGGTCACGACCGGATGGGGTCACCCTTTCATTGATGTTGCTGTCCGTTCCCATTCCCGTTCCCGCCGCCTCCCGGGCATTCCCTGGGGCACCGCGCGGGCCGGACGCACGAACCGGACATACCGGAGTTCCCGTTTTAATGACCAAACGCATGCTGATCGACACGACCCACGCGGAAGAAACCCGCGTGGTCGTGATGGATGGTAACAGGCTTGAAGACTACGATGTCGAAGCATCGGCGAAAAAGCAGCTCAAGGGCAATATCTACCTTGCCAAGGTAATCAGGGTCGAACCCAGCCTGCAGGCTGCCTTTGTCGATTACGGCGGCAACCGCCACGGCTTCCTCGCCTTCAGCGAAATTCACCCCGACTATTACCAGATCCCTGTTGCCGACCGTGAAAAGCTGCTGGCGCTTCAGGAAGAAGAGCGCCGCGCCGAAGAAGCCCGCAACGCGCGCGAGGATGACGAAAAGGCCGAAGGCGACGACGACGCCACGGACGACGCGCCCCCCCGCGAAGGTGACGCCGATGAGGCGGAGCCCGAAACCGTGGGTGGTGAAAACGACACCGGTGACGAGCCCGAGGCCCAGCGCCGCATCGCGCGCTTCTTGCGCAATTACAAGATCCAGGAAGTCATCCGCCGCCGCCAGATCCTGCTGGTCCAGGTGGTCAAGGAAGAACGTGGCAACAAGGGCGCCGCGCTGACGACATATGTCTCGCTTGCGGGGCGTTACTGCGTGCTGATGCCCAATTCGCTGCGTGGCGGCGGGGTATCGCGCAAGATCACGTCGGTGGCCGACCGCCGCCGCCTGCGTGACATCATCTCCGAACTTCAGATCCCCCATGGCATGGCGATGATCGTACGCACCGCAGGCGCACAGCGTCCGCGCGCGGAAATCATGCGCGACTGCGAATACCTGCTGCGCCTGTGGGATGACATCCGCGAACACACCCTTAAATCCGTGGCCCCGGCCCTGATTTATGAGGAAGCAAGCCTGATCAAGCGCGCGATCCGCGACATCTATACCCGCGAAGTGGGTGAGATCATGATCGATGGCGAGGCCGGGTGGAAATCCGCGCGTGAGTTCATGCGCATGCTCATGCCCCAGAACGCGCAGAAGGTACGTCTGTGGCAGGATCACGGACAGACGCTGTTCTCCCACTACCGGGTGGAGGGGCTGCTGGATTCCATGCTGTCGCCATCGGTACAGTTGCGTTCGGGCGGCTATCTCGTCATCAACCAGACCGAAGCACTTGTCGCAATCGACGTGAACTCCGGCCGGGCGACGAAAGAACGCAATATCGAGGAAACGGCCCTGCGCACGAACCTCGAAGCAGCGGACGAAGTGGCGCGGCAGTTGCGCCTGCGTGACCTTGCGGGCCTGATCGTGATCGATTTCATCGACATGGAAAGCCGCAAGCATAATGGCATGGTGGAACGTCGCCTGAAGGAAGCGCTGCGCAATGACCGCGCACGCATTCAGGTTGGCCATATCTCGCATTTCGGCCTGCTGGAAATGTCGCGCCAGAGACTGCGCCCATCCATCGCGGAATCGACCTTCATGCCCTGCCCGCATTGCGAGGGAACGGGCATCATCCGTGGGGTCGAAAGCTCTGCCCTGCATGTCCTGCGCGCGATCGAGGACGAGGGAATGCAGCGTCGCGCGGCAGAAATCGCGGTGCATGTCGCCCCGGAAATCGCGCTCTATATCCTCAATAACAAGCGCGCATGGCTGCATGAGATTGAGGAACGTCACAAGATGCATGTGACGTTCGCCGCCGATTCCACACTGCATGCGGCGGAATCGCGCATCGAACGCACCCGGGCGCAGACCGCACAGTTTGAACCCGCCCCCACCCCGGCCATCACGGCCGAGCCGGAGGCCGCGCGCGCCGATGCGACGGGCGTGCGTGAAATCCCGATCCACAGCGAACCGCCCGCAACCACGGAAGAAGGCGCCCCCACCCCCACGGATGCCAGCCCTGTTGTGGACGAGGATGCGGCATCGGGGACGGACCATCGCCGCCGTCGCCGCCGTCGTCGCCGTCGTGGCGGCACCAACCGCGAAGCCGAGCAGCAGGGTGTGGAAACGGCCGAAACCGAAATCACCGCCCTGCCCGAACCGGTGGTCGAGATCGGGTATAAAGGCCCGACGCCCGCCGATCCGTTTGGCGATGCGATCATCGACATCTTTGACGTGATCGAACAGACGACCACCCTCCCCGCTTCGACACCTGTCATCGAACCGGAAGCCCCAGTTGTGGTGGTTGAGGATGAAACGGTGGAAGACCCCGTCACGGAGGAGAAGAAGCCACGCCGTACGCCACGTCGGCGCACCCGTCGTACGAACCGTCCCATCACGACGACGGGAACGGGCATGAGCGTGGAACCCAGCGTCGAAGCAGAGGCCGAAGCGCCCGTGACAACGGTGGCACCCGCGCAGGCGGATAATGCGGTAGCCGAGGCGCCGGAACCCGTCGCCGAAACCGAGGCACAGCCTGAGCCCGTGGCCGAAGAGGCTGCCGAGGTGAAGCCGCGCCGCCGTCGCACGACAACGCGCAAGGCCACGACCACGACCACCACGCGCAGCCGCGCCAAAAAGGACGAGGCCGTCGAACCGGTGGAAGCCCCGCCCGTGACGGTTGCGCCGGAAGTGGAAAAGGCCGACGAACCGGTAGCAGAGGAAAAGCCCCGCCGTCGGCGCACGGCCACGACCCGCACTGCGGCCGCCAAAGCCCCCGCACGCCGTCGCACCAGCACGGCCAAGGCCGTAAAGGACGACGCGGCGGAGGTTACTGAGGCCACAGCCCCGGTTGTGGAGGAAAAGGCCGAGGAAAAACCCAAGGCCCGTCGCGTCACGCGTCGCAAGAAGGTGGAGGTGGAGGTGGAGGCCGAACCCGCCGCCGCCCCGACCACAGAGGCCGCGCCCACAGCGGAAGAAAAGGCCCCGGCCCGCAAGGCGACCCGGACCCGCCGCAAGCAAGTGGAAACCGCCCCCGCGCCTGAGGCCACACCGGCGGAACCGGTGGATGCCGAAGCCGCCCCCGCCCCAAAGCGGCGTACGGGTTGGTGGAAACGCTGATCCACGCTGCCTTTCCAGGGCATGAGTGATGCAACAGACCCTGCCCCCAGATATGGGGGCAGGGTTTATTGTTTCAGGGACATCTTAAAAAACAGCAGCCCAGACACAGCCTGGAATCACATTCCTTTGGTCCTGTGGCGAGGCTTGCCCATAGCCCCCTGCGGGATATCGCCTTTTTGGCCAATGCGACATCTGGACACTTCCCACCCCTTGCCCTTGCCCTTGCCCTTGCCCTTGCCCTTGCCCTTGCCGGACAGGCTGGGTCGGTTCCTGAGGAACGCGACATAAGAGATTGTTTGAAAACAAATCATTGATAAACATAAGAAAGGTTTTTTGGGTGCCCCTTATTTCAAAAAGGTAGCAGTCTTCTGAAGCTTTTTAGAAAAAGCTTCACCAAAAACTTTTATAATTTCAGTATGTTATTGAGCCTGACTTTTCAAACAGCTTCCAAGAAAGAACAAAACCGTGGAGCTTCATTCGCGACGGCTGATCCTGCGCACATGGGAAGACAGGCACCGGGCCGCCTTTGCGGACATGTCGGCCGATCCCGCGGTCATGGAATACATGCTGCCCATGACACGACAGGCCGCCTATACGACATGGATCGACACCCAGCGCGCGCACCAACACGAACATGGCTTTTGTTTCTGGGCCGTGGAAGATCGTACGGACGGTACATTCGTGGGCACGGTTGGACTGCACCGGGTGGGATATGATGCCCCGTTTACCCCGGCGGTGGAAATTGGCTGGCGCGTGGCGCACCCTTTCTGGGGCCGGGGTTACGCACCAGAGGCCGCAGCCCTCTGCCTGCGTTTCGGGTTTGAAACGCTGCAACTGCCGGAAATCGTCGCAAACACGGCGCCAGATAACCAACGTTCGCGTCACGTCATGGAAAAGCTGGGAATGATGCGTGACCCACAGGATGATTTTTATCATCCGCACATCGCGTTGGGACACCCGTTGCGCCGGCAGGTCCTCTATCGCCTGACCCGCGAACGCTGGACGACAAGGAACATGACGGCACCAGAAGGTACCCAGCAAGAGGCTGCGATCCAACCCACCCGCCCGAAAACAGGGACCTGATTACAAAAACGAAAAACATTCACGGATGCCGCCCGGGTTCAACACGGCAACATCCTTTTGATGTTTTTGGGAACAGTCCCCCGACATGCCGACAGTTTTCAGCCTGTCGTCAGGGTCCGCGCCACAAGCCGCCCCACACCGGCAAAGACATTGGCGAACTGCGGTTCTGTGGGTGTCCCACCCCGCGTATAGACGCACATGACGATGGGCATATCGGGGTGGGGCCATGCCACCGCAATGTCGCCTGCCGCATCACGGGCATTGTTCCCGGTCTTGTCCCCCACCACCCAGTTCGCGGGCAATCCCGCACGCAGACGGTTCTTCCCGGTCTGGCACCCGATCAGCCAACGCGTCAGAAGCGCACGCGACGACGGCGACAGCATCGCCCCCAGTACAAGCCCCTGCATGATCCCCGCCATTGCGGCAGGGGTCGTCGTATCACGCACCCCACCGGCAGGCGTGCGATTCAGGAAGGGTTCTGGGTCATCAAGCCGCGTCGTCCCATCGCCCATCGCCCGCCAGAACGCCGTCAATGCAGGCGGCCCACCAATACGCGACAGCAGGAGCGTGGCGCAGCTATTATCGCTCAGCTCCACCGCGCCTTTGCACATATCTTCCACGGACATACCCGCATGTCCCTGCGCCAGCGCGGCCTTTGCCACCGGGGCATACCAGTCCTGGATATCTGCGCCGGTCAGGGGAATGACACGGTCCAGCCCATCACGCCCCTGATCCACATGCGACAGCACACATGCGACAAGCGACGCCTTGAACGTACTGCACATGACAAAACGTTCGTCTGCCCGCCACAGCAGTTTCCGCCCGGTTACGATATTATGGGCATAAACCCCGACATGGCCGCCCGTGGCACGTTCATAACCGGACAGGACAGCAGGAACCGCCGCATCGGCATGGGCATGGGCTGGCGACAGTATGAAAGCCGATCCGCATGCCATGAAATCACGACGTCGCATATGTTTCCCACTTCATCCCGATGCGCATTCCAGACTGGCTGCGAACACACTTTTGCCATCCCCCAGAAAAGTACCTGGGTGTTATTTTTTCAACCGAAGACCGCCTTTTGACGCTTTGTGCAACGACAGTCGCCGAAGCTTTTCGGGATGAGTGCCTTTCACCCCTTACGCGGGTGCATCGGGCAATGCCGGGGCGGTTTCCCAGCCAAGGCCGACGATGACAGCACTGCGGCGGCCCATCCCATCCATGCGCAGGACGATGACGTTCTGTTCCTCCAGATAGGTCAACTGCCGCCGCGCCCGACCCAGCGAGTGGGTGCCATAGGCACGCGCGATCGTTGCATCCGATGGGCAGGGCAGTTTTTCCAGCGCACTGCGGGCAATCAGCAGGAAAATCCCCTGCACGTCCTCAGGCAGGGCCGAGGCCATCTGTTCAGCCTGCTTCCACACATCCGTCTGTGCCATGCGGGCGTCGACACCGGCGCGTGCGGTGGCCAGTGCGCGGCGAAAACGCGGCATGTCCAACGCCTGCCGCCCCATCCCCTCGATCCGGCAACGGACAAGGAAATCCTGATACAGCACATGGACCGGCCGGAATCCGGCCTCCTCATCTTGCAAGATATCAGCAAGAATCGCGGCGAAACGCTGTTTCTGCTCCACGGGATCGATATCGGGCGGGGCTTCGACCTCGACCTCTGCCTCGGCACGGGCGACATCGGCATGCGCCGCAAGCTGGGCCAGAATATCGGGCGGCGGGGTGGCAGGACGCGGCGCGCGCGCAGGCAGTTCACGTTCCGGAACGGGTGTCAGGATCAGTTCGCGGATTTCTTCCGCCGGGGCGGTGGGCTCGAACGGCATCAGCGCAGGCCCGGCGGAACGGCTTTCGGTTTCCACCGCCCCGATCCGCACGGCAAGGGGGCGACGGCTGATGGCGGGGCCGAGGGCAACGAAACAGCCACGTTCCAGGTCGCGGAAGCTTTCGGCCTGCCTGCGCTCCATGCCCAGCAGGTCGGCCGCACGCATCATGTCGATATCGAGAAAGGTCCGCCCCATCAGGAAGTTGGAGGCTTCGGCCGCGACATTCTTCGCCAGCTTCGCCAGGCGCTGCGTCGCGATGATACCCGCCAGCCCACGCTTGCGCCCACGGCACATCAGGTTGGTCATCGCACCCAGCGATGCCCGCCGCGCCTCGTCCGAAACCTCGCCCGCGGCGGCGGGGGCGAACATCTGCGCCTCATCGACCACGACAACCACAGGATACCAGTATTCGCGCGGCACTTCGAACATGCCCCCCAGAAAGGCCGCGGCACGACGCATCTGCACCTCTGCGTCCACGCCTTCCAGATTCAGCACGACAGAGGCACGATGCACGCGCATGCGCTCGCCCGCCGCCTGCAACGCGGCCTCGGTATGTTCGGCGGCGTCGATGACCAGATGGCCATAATGCTCTGCCAGGCTTACGAAATCGCCTTCGGGGTCAATGATCGCCTGCTGCACCAGGCGGGCGGACTGTTCCAGCAGCCGACGCAGCAGGTGTGACTTGCCCGACCCCGAATTGCCCTGCACCAGCAGGCGCGTGGACAGCAGTTCCGCAAGGTCCATCGTGACGGGGGCGTCCCCTGCGGTGGCCCCCCGTCGTTCCCCAATCGTGATCGCTACCGTCATGGGGCTGACGGATACAGCCCCTTGGGGGTGTCGCGCAACCATTGCACCGCACCGGCCGCAGCCCAACGCCCCATCGCAATACAGGCCTGCAACAGGTAGCCACCGGTCGGTGCCTCCCAGTCCACCATTTCGCCTGCGACAAACACACCGGGCAGCTTGCGCAGCATCAGGCGCGTATCCACATCGTCCCAGCGCACGCCACCCGCCACCGAAATCGCGCGGTCGATAGCGTCCGTCCCCTCCACCACCAGCGGCACATCCTTGAGCAGCATCGCCAGCGCCCGTGGTTCGCGCGGCAGGTTGACGCCCCCGCCCTCACGCAGCAGCGCGAGCATGACGGGCGACAGGCGCACCCCCTTGCGCAGCAGGTTCGACACGCTTTCCCGTCCCCGCACGCGGGCAAGGCGCTGCGTCACCTGTGCGATATCCATGTCGGGGCGCAGGTCGATATGGATGCGCACCTGCCCCTGCTGGCGCGCAAGTGCATCGCGGATGGGCGTGGACAGGGCATAGACGACGCCCCCCTCGATCCCGTTTCGGGTGACAACGGCCTCCCCCCGTGCGTGGGTTTCGCCGATCCGCATGGCAATCCCATGCAGCGGCGCACCTTCGAAACGTGCGCGCATCAGATCGGACCAGCCGATGCGAAAACCACAATTGGCGGGCCGGAATGGCGCGACCGCCACGCCACGCGATGCCACGATATCACTCCACGCCCCATTGGCACCCAGCCGCGCCCAGCTTGCCCCGCCTGTCGCCAGCACCAGCGCATCGGCGCGCAATGCAACCTCCGCCCCATCCGGCCCCGCCACACGGAGCTGCCCCGCCGCGTCCCAGCCCAGCCAGCGATGCCGCGTCATGATCCGCACCCCCGCCCCCTCCAGCCGTGCAACCCACGCCCGCAGCAGGGGCGATGCCTTCATCGCCACGGGAAAGATCCGGCCACTGCTGCCGACATAACAGGGCTGTCCCAATTCCCGCGCCCAGTCGCACATGTCATCGGGACCAAAAGCCGCAAGGGCTTCGGCAAGGTGGGGCCGCGCCGCGCCATAGCGCGCCATGAACCGCGCCATCGGTTCGGAATGCGTCAGGTTCAGGCCACCACGCCCGGCCATCATGAATTTGCGCCCCACGGTGGGACATTGTTCAAGCACACGCACACGACATCGCGCTGCCGACAGAACTTCCGCCGCGGCCAGCCCCGCCGGGCCACCGCCGATCACAATGACCTCTGCCCCGTCCCCCCTATCATCGCCACCACCAGGCACACCGGGTCCAGCCATCAGATGATATAGTCAAGCGGCGGCAGCATCTGGTCCATGGTAAAGGCAGGAAGCGACGAATGCCGTGTACCAACCGAACGCGCGGGATTGCCGACAACGGTGGTATAGGGGGCGACGGATTCCAGCACGATCGACCCCGCGCCGATCTTTGCCCCTTCGCCAATTTCGATATTGCCCAGAATCTTGGCCCCCGCCCCGATCAGGACACCACGGCGCACCTTGGGGTGGCGGTCCCCCACATTCTTACCGGTTCCCCCCAGCGTCACCCCCTGCAACAGGGACACATCGTCCTCCAGCACCGAGGTTTCGCCAATGACGATGCCCGTACCATGATCGAACAGGATACGCCGCCCCAGCCGCGCGGCAGGGTGGATATCCACCGCGAACAGTTCCGAACACCGGCTTTGCAGATGCAGCGCAAGATATTCACGCCCGTTGTTCCACAGCCAGTGCGCGACGCGATGGCTCTGCACCGCATGATATCCCTTAAAGAACAGGAAGGGCGTCGCATAATTGCCGGTCGCGGGGTCACGTTCGCGAATCGCGACAAGGTCCGCCGCCGCTGCCGCAACGATATCAGGGTCCGCCTCAAACACTTCTGTCACCAGTTCGGACAACGCATCATCCGCCACCGCCCGATCGCCCAGCTTGCGCCCGATCAACGCCGCCAGCGCCGCGCCAAAGGTGGCGTGGTTGCGTATCCCGGTGGCAAGCAGCCCCTTCACCAGCGGGTCGCAGCACCCGCAGGCCGGCTCCACGATTTCATGCCACAGGGCATCGACATCAATACCTGACAGCGTGGGCGGCAGGACCGGCGGCCGACGCTGTTCGGTCATCGAAGGGGCGGAAGGCTGACGTTCAGACATGTCGGGGCATCCGTTCAGAAAAGGCGAAAGGACATCATCATCGCGCAATCATAGCGCACCTGGTGGACATGGTGCCACCACGCCCCTTACAGGCCCATGGCATGGCGTGCGAATGCCCGGCGCAGCGGGGTAATGCGGTTCACCCCCGCCAGCCCGACATCCCGCGCCAGGCGCAGCACGGGATTATCATTGCCAAACAGCCGTTCCAGCACGTCCGTCGCCGCCAGCATCAGCATATTGGCCGGACGGCAGCGCGCCTGATAATCCCGCAGGACGGACGGATCGCCCACATCGCCGCCACGCGCATGCACGCCCGCCAGGATATCCGACAACGCAATCACGTCGCGAAAACCAAGATTGAGCCCCTGCCCCGCAATGGGATGGATCCCATGCGCCGAATCCCCCACAAGCACGAGGCGCGTATCGATATAACGCTGCGCATACTGTGCCGACAGCGGATAGACCCAGCGCCGTCCCACCGGCGTCACCGCCCCCAGCCAGTCGCCCATGCGCCGGTGGATTTCATGGGTGAAGGCATCAGCAGGCAGTTCGGCAAGCCGATGGGCCAGTTTTTCCCCATCCGTCCAGACCAGCGCGGACAGGTTGGGATGTTCCGCCGTCCCGGCCATGGGCAATTGCGCAAAGGGACCGGCAGGCAGGAAATGTTCCAGCGCACGGCCTTCGTGCGGGCGTTCATGGGCCACGGCACACACGATCCCGCACTGGTGATACGGCAGGCGCGTCACCACGATGCCCGCCTGCGTGCGCAGCGGACTGCGCCGTCCCTCGGCCGCAACCACAAGGCGGGCGGAAATCGTGCGTCCACTGCGCGTGGTGATGACCGCGCCATCGGCCTTGCGCACGACCGTGGCCTCGTCCGGGGCAAGGACACTTACCCCCGGCGTCGCGTGCAACGTGGCGTTCAGCGCGACACGCAGGGCACGCGCCTCGATCATGGACCCGAATGGCTCGGACGCGTCCTCACGCCCGAATTCAAGGAATAATGGTGAAGGTCGCTGCCCCGGCCGGCCATCGGTCACGCGAATTTCGCGAATGTCGCATGATGGCATCGGCAGGTTCCGCCACACGCCCGCCGCCTCCAGCAGGCGGCGCGACCCCGCCGCAATGGCATAGGCACGACCGTCAAAGGCGGGATGTTCCATCGGCGGCAGGGCCGCACGGTCGATGATGACCACGCGCATCCCCTCCACCGCGAGGCGACACGCAAGGGTCGCGCCCACAGGGCCAGCCCCCACGATGCAGACATCCACCTCCATCGCGGCCGCCGGGGGGGACGGGGGGGCTGTCATGTGTTCGCTCATGGTCTTCCTGTATCCTGATCGTGGCCACCGTGGGGGAACCCCGGACCCTGCCGGGGTGTTCACGCGCTGTGCCCCGCAGATATGGCATGCAACGCACCCTCTGTCCAAACGACACGCACCGACAGGTGACGTAATCGGATGACACGATGCGCACACTCGCGATATAGGATAGGACCGGATGCACGAACGATATACTGGCCCCCGATATAATACTGCCCCCGTCCGCAACGACAGGAATGGAGATACGGTGCGATGAAGCTTGTTACAGCCATCATCAAGCCTTTCAAGCTCGACGACGTGCGCGAGGCCCTGACCCCGTTGGGAATCCAGGGTCTTACGGTATCGGAGGTCAAAGGATTCGGGCGCCAGAAAGGCCAGACCGAAATCTATCGCGGCGCGGAATACCATGTCAGCTTCCTGCCCAAGATCAAGATCGAGGTCGCGGTGCCCGATGACCTTGTGGAACAGACCATCGAAACCATCGTGCAGGCCGCCCATACCGGCAAGATCGGCGACGGCAAGATTTTCATTACCCCCCTTGAAAGCGTGGTACGCATCCGCACCCGTGAAACTGGCGACAGCGCGCTATAGCGCCTGCCCGGCGCGGCCGTATCACCCACCGTTTTCATCATCGCCCTGGTTTCATCATCGCCTTGGCGCATCATATCGGAGGACTGTTTTTTCATGATTCTTTCCCGCCGCACCTACCTGACCGCAGCCATGGCCCTGGGCCTGCCTGCTGCAATGGCGCTCTCCCCCGCCACCGGCCATGCCCGCGAGACGTCAAAGGCCTGCCACCAGAAATTCGTGGCCGCCCGCACCGCCGGCACCCTGAACGGGCAGACCTATAAGGCGTTCAAGACCGCACAGTGCGACGACGCCGCCACCCCGGCCACGACCGCGGCACCGGCCACCCCCGCCGCAGCCACCACGGCCCCTGCCGAAGCCCCCAAGCCCGCGACGACAGCACAGGCAACGCCCGCAGCCACCGCCCCGGTCGCGACGAATGCCACCCTGCCCAGCGCGGTTTCAGCCAAATACGCCAAGGAAACGGCAGGCAAGGCCCGCCTGCATACCTGCCTTGACCAGTACAACGCGAACAAATCGACCAATGCCAATGGCGGCCTGCGCTGGATCGAACGCGGTGGCGGGTATTACAGCGTGTGCAATGCCCACCTGAAGGGCTGATCGACACACGCCCCCGTTTCCCGTCCCCGGGGAACGGGGGCTGCCAGTCGCCACATCACACAAGGAGCCTGCACAGAGGCGTCAGGGACGCGGTTTAAAAAATCAGAGCCGGCATCCCACTGAATGATAAAAGTTTTTCGGTGCCACCTTTCTTGAAATAAGGCGGTGCCTTCTGAAGATTTTTGAAAAAAGCTTCACCAGAAACTTTCATCATTTTCCGATCTTATCGGTCTTACCCTTTCAAACAGTCTTTTGGGGATATCTGGTATTTCGGAGGTTTTTAAAAATCTCCACCAGCCATATGAGGCTTCGTACCAGGGTGCCGCCCCTATGGCCGCGTGCCGGATGCGGGATGGGGCGCATGACGTGGCGCCACCGGCATCATGACGGGATCAGACGCCAGACGGGCAGGTACGGGCGTATGCAGCGCGGGCCTGACAAACGCCTGTCCCGTCGCATATGAAATCCAGACCCGGTGCGTCGCAAACCAGTCCGATCCAAGCAGCATCTCCAGCCCTTCGCGCAGGGGGGCCACCGTCATGACGGTATTGCGTTCCAGTTCATGACCGATCTGCAGGCTGCTGAAACGATGCCAGTGATAGACATCCTCATGCCCGTCAATCCCGCTGGTAATCCCGCCGGGATCGGTCTCAAGCTGTTGTGCGGGCACGCCAAGGCGGGCCGCCACATGGGGCGAGACAATACGGGAGCGCGCACCACTGTCGAGCAGCGCCATCACCGGTTGCCCGTTGATACGCACATTCAGCATGAACCGGTTTTCCTGACGTTGCAGCGGCAGGGTGTCATACCATCCCGCCCAGGCCGGGGGCTGTGCGCAGGCCAGCGAGGCCGCATGCACCTCCCACAGGCCAAGCTGCCCATTGGGGACATCCATGTCGAGGTCGAAGCGCGACAGGATATCCCCGCCAAGCAGCCCCCCCACAGGGGGCGTAATCATCGGCTGTCCCGGCAGGATACCCACCGGGGCGGACATGACGCCAAAATCAATCCCGCCAATGCGCAGATCCGGCACGATGGCATTGGGCGTGGCATGTGCGGTGCCGCCTGTCCCATGGACCACCGTCTGCTGATCCGGGTCGAGGGCAAGGCGCAGGCGATGCACCATTTCCGGTGTCAGCAACCCACCATCGGACCCTGTATCCACCAGCAGGCTGAGGTCACGCCCGGCCACCTGCGCCACAATCGACAGATACCCGCCATCATTACGCAACGGCACCTGCGCGACATGACGGCGCGAACACAGTCGCGCCGCATCCTGTGCATGGGCATGACGGACCGGCGGCACCTGCACGCAGGCGAGCAGCATGGCCAGGCCGGCCACGACACCACATACCGGACGGAAATGGCGGGGGATGGCCATCGTTACAGCCGGTCGGCAAACGAATCCGTCGCATCCAGCAGGGCGGCCATGATCCCCTCTTCCGACATGGCGTGTCCCGCCGCATCAACCAGCCGGAACGTCGCCTCCGGCCATGCACGGTGCAGATCCCATGCCGTGCGCATGGGCGTGGCCACGTCATAGCGGCCCTGCACGATCACGGTGGGAATATGGCGGATCAACCCGACATCGCGAATCAACTGCCCCTCCTCCAGCCAGCCGCCATGGACAAAATAATGATTCTCGATACGTGAAAATGCGAGGGCATAGCGGATGTCAGCATGCTGCGCCGCGATGTCAGGCACCGGCAAAAGCGTCAGCGTCTCCCCCTCCCACAGGCTCCACGCCAGGGCGGCACGGTCACGTTCCTCCCCTTCCGGGCCGGTCAGACGCCTGCGATAGGCCGCGATCAGGTCATCGCGTTCGTCAGGCGGGATGGGGGCGATGAACCGTTCCCACCTGTCGGGAAACAGCCATGACGCGCCTTCCTGATAATACCACAGCAGTTCAGCCCGCCGCAGGGTAAAGATCCCACGCAGCACAAGCGCACTGACCCGGTCGGGATGCGTCTGCGCATAGGCCAGCGCCAACGTCGATCCCCACGACCCGCCGAATACCATCCATGCGGGCGCACCCGTCATTTCACGCAGGCGTTCGATATCGCCCACCAGATGCCATGTCGTGTTGTTATCCAGCGCGGCATGCGGTTTCGAACGGCCACACCCACGCTGATCGAACAGCAAGATGCGATAGCGCGCGGGATCGAACATCCGCCGTTGCAACGCGGAACATCCCCCCCCCGGTCCCCCATGGAGGAACACGACGGGTATGCCATCGGGATTGCCGCACAATTCCCAATAAACCCGATGCCCATCCCCGGTATCAAGATATCCGTGGTCATAGGGTTCGATCGGGGGATAGGGCTGTCTGGGAAGCTGGTTCATGACAATCAAAAACTCCGGTTTCCTGCTGGGATATCCTTATCCCTCATCTGCGCACGGACAAGGCTTTTGCGGACAGGGCTTTCGCGGACAGGGCTGTGCCCCATTATTTCCCCATCCCCCATCCGGGCCGCAACGGGGCCACCCGATCACACCCGATACCGCCTGACGGGCATATGAAACGCCACGCCGGGGGATACCAACGGGCCATCATGCTGCGACAGTCCCCTCATGCCCCGGCGCGCGGGTGCGCGCGTGTCCATACGTCCAGCAGGCGCGATTCATCGGCCAGGGTATAACGCTGCGTCGTGGACAGGCTGGCATGGCCCAGCAATTCCTGAATCACACGCAGGTCCGCCCCCCCTTCCATCAGGTGCGTTGCAAATGAATGACGCAGCGCGTGCGGGGTTGCATGGTCCGGCAGGCCCGCCATATGCCGCCACGTCCGCATCGCGCGCTGCGCCACGGCTGCCTGCAGTCGGCCACCGCGCACACCGGGGAACAGTGGCGCCCCGGCAACCGGCGCGGGATGATGGCGTCGCCATTCACGCAGGGCGCGGCCCACGACCGGCAGAAGGGGCACCATACGTTCCTTGCCCCCCTTGCCCATGATCCGCAGCACACCTTCGTCCGCGCCCCCACCAAGCGCCATGGCGCGGTCAAGATCCGCCACATCAAGCGACAGTGCCTCTGAAATACGCAAACCACAGCCATATAGCAGCAGGAACAGCGCACCGTCGCGCATGCGGGCCATGGGGGTATGCGCGATTTCGCCCACGCCCTGCGGCACCTCCAGCGCGTCTTCATGGCTCAGGGGACGGGGCAGGGTTTTCTTTACACGCGGGGCCGCCAGCAGCGCAGGCGCGGGGTTATCCACCCCATGATGCCGCGCAAGGTAGCGAAAGAACGAACGCAGGGCCGAAACCCGTCGCGCCCGCGTTCGGGCCGCGCGGTCGCGGGTCGTGACACGATGGCCCGGTCGCGGGCGCAACGCCTGGTCATGTTCAAACGCCAGCCATGCCCGCAGGTCCGCAAGGCTGAGTGCATCAAGTGCCGCGACATCAACCTCCCCGCCCAGATGGCCGCCAAGGAAATCGAGGAAGCGGTGCAGGTCCCCGCGATAGGCCTCGGTCGTGCGGGGGGAGGCACGGCGTTCATCGGCCATCCAGTCCAGAAAACATGCGCATGCCTGCATGGCCATCATGGCGCGTCGTCCCCTTTATGCCCGGTCTTTTATGCCCAGCCTGTTATGTCTGGCTGTACACCGCGTTCATGATCCCATGTGCCCCCCCATGCAACAGCAGGCAAGACATCCGCCCGCCACGACGCTAGAAAACATTCATGCCGCGTCGTAACCACATGCCCGACCTGCTGGAGTCGCAACCGGACTCGCCTGCCGCCTCCGCCGATGCGCGTCCTGATCCTGCCCATGACACGCCCCATGACGGGGCACGCGACAGGACACGGGATGGGGCACGAAACGGGGCACGAGACGGGGCACAGAACGCGCCACAACGGGTGCGCGTCATGCTGCCGCTGCCATTCGCTGGTGCGCTGGATTACCGCATGCCCCCGGCGGGCACACTGCATCCCGGGGATATCGTGACAGTCCCCCTGGGCCGACGCACCGAAACCGGCGTGGTGTGGGACACACATCTGCGCCTGCCCCCTGAATTCATGCCGCCGCCCATGCCCACCGTCGCCACCGGCCGCCTGCGCGCCGTCAGCGCACGGCTGGACCTGCCCCCCCTGCCGGCCGCCCTGCGCCAGTTCATCGACTGGGTCGCGGCCTATACGCTATCACCGCCGGGCATGGTGCTGGCCATGGCGTTACGGGCCAATGCCATGGCCGCCGCCCCGCGTCCAGCCGCCGGATGGGCGGTCACGGACACGCTCCCCCCTGACCTGCGCCTGACCCCCGCACGGCACAGGGTTCTTGAGATCGCGCGTCTCGGGACGCCACTATCCACAACCGAACTGGCAAACCGGGCGGGTGTCGGGGCCAGCGTCGTGCGTGGCCTTGCACAGGCGGGTTGCCTGCGTGAAGTGGCATTGCCGACACCCCCCGCCTTTGGCATGCCCGACCCCACCCACGCCCCCCCCGTGCTGGAGGGGGAGCAGGCCGACGTCGCGCGCGCCCTGCGCAACACGGTGGCGGAGGACCGGTTCTCGATCACGCTGCTTGAAGGGGTGACAGGATCGGGCAAAACCGAAATCTATATGGAGGCCATTGCCGCATGCCTTGAAAAAGGATTGCAGGCGCTGGTCCTGCTGCCTGAAATTGCGCTGTCATCACAATGGACGGGACGTTTCGCGCGGCGTTTTGGCACACAGCCCGCATTGTGGCATTCCGACCTTGGCACGAGGTTGCGGCGCGTGACGTGGCGTTCGGTCGCCGATGGCGCGGCACGGGTGGTGGTGGGCGCGCGTTCGGCCCTGTTCCTGCCGTTCGCACGCCTTGGCCTTATCATTGTGGATGAGGAGCACGAAACCTCCTTCAAGCAGGAAGAGGGCGTCACCTACAACGCGCGGGACATGGCGGTGGTGCGCGCACGCATGGACGCGGCCCCCATCGTGCTGGTTTCCGCGACGCCCAGCCTGGAGACACTGGCCAATGTCGGCGCGGGACGGTACCGCCACCTGCGTCTGGGCGCGCGGCATGGCAATGCATCCATGCCACAGGTGCGGACACTCGACATGCGTGCCGACCCGCCCGAACGCGGGCTGTTTTTATCCCCCGTGCTGACCGGCGCGATCAGGGATGCGATCGAGCGGCAGGAACAGGCGATGCTGTTCCTCAACCGCCGTGGCTATGCGCCGCTGACACTGTGCCGCACCTGCGGGCACCGGATGCAGTGCCCGAACTGCACTGCATGGCTGGTGGAACATCGCGCGCGTCATATCCTGACATGCCATCACTGCGGGCATAACGAACAGATGCCGCCCGCATGCCCGTCATGCAACGCCGAAGACAGCCTGACCCCCATAGGCCCCGGCGTCGAACGCATTACAGAAGAAGCGCGCGCGACCTTTCCCGACGCCCGTATCCTGGTAATGGCCAGCGATACACTCCACGGTCCTGCGGCCACCGCAGACGCGGTCGAACGCATCGCCCGTCGCGAAATCGACCTGGTGATCGGCACGCAGATCGTCGCCAAGGGGTGGCATTTCCCGCACCTGACGGTGGTGGGGATCGTCGATGCGGACCTTGGCCTTGGCGGTGGCGACCTGCGCGCGGCCGAACGCACGGTGCAACTGCTGCACCAGGTGGCCGGGCGCGCAGGCCGTGCAGAGGCAGCGGGACATGTCCTGTTGCAAAGCTATGTGCCCGACCATCCGGTGATGGAAGCGCTGGTTTCGGGCGATTTCACAAGCTTCATGGAGCAGGAAGCCGAACAGCGCCGCCCCGGTTTCTGGCCCCCCTTCGGCCGCCTTGTCGCCCTGATCGTAAGTGCTGACACCCCCGAAGCCGCCGACATGACCGCCCGCGCACTGGGGCATGCGGCCCCGCACCTTGATGGTGTGCAGGTGCTTGGCCCCGCACCCGCGCCACTTGCCATCCTGCGCGGACGTCACAGGCAACGCCTGTTGCTGCGCGCGCGGCGCAACATCCCGGTCCAGCCGATCATGCGCGAATGGCTGTCACGTGTGAAACCCGAACGCGGGGCGCGCGTGGATGTGGATATCGACCCGATTTCGTTCCTGTAGGACAGAAGCACAAAGGTCTACCTGCCTTAGAAATTGTTTGAAAATAACTCATTGATAAAAAATAATAAAAGTTTTTGGGTGCCGCCTTTTTTTAAAAAGGCGGCGTCTTCTGAAGCTTTTTGGAAAAAGCTTCACCAAAAACCTTTATAATTTCAGAATGTTATCAAGACTGACTTTTCAAACACTCTCTGAAACACGCCATGAACAGCAACAAGGTCTTTGGTGGGGTGGTTTTCAAAAGATCCAAAGACCATCACAGGATTTTTGGAAAAAGTGATACCTGACAACTTTGATTATCCCGGTCCTGAGCGAACGATCAATTTGCACCCATAGGGACATCCATATTGCACTTTTGGTCAAATCCCGGAGCCGATCCGACAGGCTGTTGGAGACTGCTGGATCGAGATTTTACGCAAAAAACATTTCTTAAATTATGAAAATAATATAATTTTTCAGCAAAAAACAGAAATACATTTTCATAAGTTATGAATGATGTCCATTTGATCTCCCAACCCGACAGCCTGCGAACACAGATCTGCGTCAGGCAGGATTTTATGAAAATCCTGCCTTAGCGCGCTTCGGACGCATGTACCATCCCCTTGCGCACCAATCCGTCCACCGAGCGTCCCGCCAGCGACAGGGCAACGGCCTCTGCCATGCGGATGCCATCAATCCCCGCCGACAGGATACCGCCCGCATACCCCGCCCCCTCACCCGCCGGATAAAGGCCGCCGGTATTGACGCTTTGCCCATCCACACCCCGCAGGATACGCAAGGGGGAGGAAGTCCGTGTCTCCACCCCCGTCATGACGGCGTCGGCCATGGCGAATCCCTCCAGCTTACGTTCAAAGGCCGGCAACGCCTCACGCAGGGCGGCGACCACGAAATCCGGCAGGCAGGCGGCAAGGTCGGTTGGCGTGACGCCGGGGCGATAGGACGGCACGACATCGCCAAGCGAGGTGGAGGCGCGGCCGGCCAGAAAATCGCCCACCGTCTGCGCCGGGGCGAAATAACGCCCACCCCCTGCCAGGAACGCCTGACGTTCCCAGTGACGCTGGAACGCAATCCCGGCCAGAGGGCCGCCGGGATAATCCACATCCGGTGTGACACCCACCACAATTCCGGCATTTGCATTGCGTTCGGCGCGGGAATACTGGCTCATGCCATTGGTCACGACCTGTCCTTCCTCCGACGTGGCGGCGACAACCGTGCCGCCGGGGCACATGCAGAAGGAATAGACCGCACGCCCATTGGACG
The DNA here is from genome assembly GCF_014843995.1 of Novacetimonas hansenii. Classification (NCBI taxonomy): domain Bacteria; kingdom Pseudomonadati; phylum Pseudomonadota; class Alphaproteobacteria; order Acetobacterales; family Acetobacteraceae; genus Novacetimonas; species Novacetimonas hansenii. Next base: position 3,097,967 of record NZ_CP062147.1, read on the forward strand.
CATGATGCACCAACCGGTAATCCGCCGCCCCGACCACCGGGTCCGGCGTGCGGGTGCCATATCGCGCGACATCAATGACTGATTGCGGGTGTTCGATACGCACGCCGATGGAAAAGGGCTTTGCCACCATTTCCACCCCGCTGGCGTGCAGGCGGGCGAACGTGTCGCGCGCGCTGTGCCCGATGGCAAGGATGACATGCGTGGCCGCAATGACCTGCCCATCCCCCAGCCGCACCCCCCTGACGTGGCGCGCGCCATCCACCGCCACATCGATCAGCAGTTCATCCACATGCGCGTCAAAGCGGTATTCCCCGCCAAGCGCCTCGATCTGGGCGCGGATATGTTCCACCATGGAGACAAGGCGGAACGTGCCGACATGCGGGTGGGAGATATAGAGGATTTCCTCCGGCGCGCCAGCGCGCACGAACTCTTCCAGCACCTTGCGGCCATAATGGCGTGGATCGCTGACCTGGCTGTAAAGCTTGCCGTCGGAAAACGTCCCTGCCCCGCCTTCGCCGAACTGCACGTTGCTTTCGGGATTGAGGACGGATTTGCGCCACAACGCAAACGTATCGACGGTGCGTTCGCGCACCACCTTGCCACGTTCGACAATGATGGGCCGCAACCCCATCTGCGCCAGAACCAGTGCCGCCATCAGCCCGCATGGCCCCGCACCGACCACGACCGGACGGCTGTAACCCGGACGCGTGGCGAGGCGTGCGCCATCATCAATGCACATGCGATAGCGGGTGTCGGGCGCCACGACCACATTGCGGTCCTGCGCATGCGCCGCCAGCACCACATCCGCGTCACGCACCCGGCAGTCGATGGTATAGACCATCACCACCCGCCCCCGCCTGCGCGCATCATGGCCACGACGGAATATCTCGAACCCCTCCAGCGCGTCAGGGGCGATATCCAGGCGTTCCACAATGGCCTGTTCCAGCGCCGCGCGGTCATGACCAAGGGGAAGGCGCAGTTCGGTAAGTCTGATCATCGGGAAAGGGTCCATCGACACGATGATGCTCCGGCAGGGGGTATGACATGAATGGGCATGTGATCTGCAATCACCCATTGCCCGTGTGCGGCGCGCCTGCCATATCATGCCGACCCGGATGGGGCGAGGGCGGCATGTCGCATTAATGCGGGTGCCCCATGCGCGCCGCATGTCCCCAGCCGCTGAAAGTTCGCGTTCCATGGCGCAGCATCGCCGGGACACAGACCGAGGAAAGAGCGCGCCAATGGGCGACGAGCATCACGACGAATCCTGTCATGGTCATGGGCATGATCATTCCCCCCATCATGATGACGGTCATGGGCACAGCCATGACCATGATGAGGAGGATGGACATGCGGGTCATGACCATGCCCACGGCGCGTTCGGCCATCACCACGCCCATGCCCCGGCCTCGTATGGCAGGGCCTTTGCCTTCGGGATCGCGCTGAACCTGATTTACGTCATCGCAGAGGCCACATGGGGCGTCGCGTCGCATGCGCTCGCGCTGCTTGCCGATGCGGGGCATAACCTGTCCGATGTCCTGGCGCTTGGGGCCGCATGGCTGGCGGAAATCCTGTCACGGCGTTCCCCCACCGCCAATTTCACTTATGGCCTGCGCCGCTCCTCCATCCTTGCGGCGCTTGGCAATGCGGTCGCCCTCCTGCTGGTGACGGGGGGGATCATCTGGGAATCCGTGCTGCGCCTTGCCCATCCGCATCCGGTTGCGGGCATGACGGTCATGGTCGTCGCCGCCATCGGCATTGCCGTCAACGGGGTGACGGCAATGCTGTTCGCCAGCGGGGGCAAAGGGGACCTGAACCTGCGGGGCGCGTTCCTTCATATGGCATCCGATGCGCTGATGTCGCTGGCGGTGGTGGTGTCGGGCGGCATCATCGTCATGACGGGATGGCTGTGGATGGACCCGGTGGTCAGCCTGCTGGTCTCCATCTCCATCGTGGCGGGGACGTGGTCGCTGCTGCGGGATTCGCTGGATATGGCACTCGACCGGGTGCCACGTTCGGTTGATCGCATGCAGGTGGAAGAGTATCTGCGCACCCTGCCTGATATCGTGGACCTGCATGACCTGCATATCTGGCCCATCAGCACGACTGAAACCGCGCTTACGGTTCATCTTGTCCGCGATGAACATGCCCCCGCGATGAACAGCCGTACGCTGCATGATATCGCCCGCGAACTCAAGGCGCGCTTCAGGATCGTCCATCCCACGTTGCAGATGGAAACCCGCCATGATGCAACGCTGTGCATGCTTGCGGCGGCGCATAGCGTATGATCAGCACATCCCCAGACACGGCGATGCCGACCACCGCCCCCGGTTCCGGTTCCAGTTCTGGGGCATCACGCAACCTGATCGCCTGGGTGACGCTGGCGGTCAGCATCCTTGCGCTGGCGATGAAATACATGGCGTGGCGCGCAACCGGCAGTGTCGCGCTGTATTCCGACACGCTGGAGACGATCATCAATGTCGTTGCCGCCGTGGCGGGGCTGTGGGCGCTGCATGTCGCAAGCCTGCCGCCGGACGAAAACCACACCTATGGCCATTACAAGGCCGAATACCTGTCCGCCGTGGCCGAAGGGGTACTGGTGGTCATGACCGCCATAACCATCGGGCATGAGGCATGGAAGGGATGGTTCGACCCCCACCTGCCGACCAATTCCATGATCGGCGTAATCTTCAATGGCGGGGCGGGTATTCTCAACCTCGTATGGGGGGCGGTCATGATGGCGGCAGGGCGACGCCACCAGTCGCCCACCCTGATCGCGGGGGCACAGCATGTGCTGTCCGACGTATGGGCGTCAGCCGCGCTGGTGGCGGGCTTTGTGCTGATCCCGCTGACGGGATGGGACAGGCTGGACAGCATCCTTGCCGGGCTGATCGCGCTTAATGTGCTGCGCACCGGGTGGGACATGATGCGCACCTCCATCTCCGGCCTGATGGACGCGGCACCCGAACCGGCCACGCTGACGCAGATCCGCCGGATCATCTCCATCAACGCCACGGGCGCGATCGAGGCGCATGACATCCGCGCGCGTATCGTCGGCGCGATGACCTTCATCGAATTTCACCTCGTCGTTGCTGGCGACATGAGTGTGGAGGCCGCCCATCAGATCTGTGACCGTATCGAGGAGGCATTACGCCGGGAACTGGGCAGTGCGCTGATCAATATTCATGTTGAACCCGAACGCAAGGCCAAGCATAACGGCATCATTGTCCTGCCCTGATGACTGTTGCAACGGGGATGGCAGCCATGCAGTGGCACGGCGACATGATCCGGCAACCCTGTACCAACACACGGGTTTGGGGTCATTGTGGCGGTCATGCACGATGTCACCCCACCCCGAACGGCCCCTGCGCGCCACAACGCACCATCAGCACGGCGCACCCTGGAACAGTACGCCCGTCTGATAACGTTATCTCCATCTTTGCACAGCAGATACCGGTTCCGGTTCCACGTCATTACTGAAAGCCCTGTCCGGCTATGAAACCTGACCTTACCCCGGCCCGCAGGCGTCACCTGCGGCGTTCCGCACGGATCACCACGGAACAGTGGCGGCGCAAGCTTGCCTGCTGGACGGCGGCCATCGCCGTGGGAATCGTGGCGGTCGTCTTTGCCCTTGCGGCGGACAGGGCGGCGGCCATCCGCACGCACCTGATCGCATGGAACCCGTGGGTCATGCTGATTGTCACGCCAGGTGGGCTTGCCCTGTCATCATGGCTGACGCGGACATGGTTCCGTGGCGCACAGGGCAGCGGCATCCCGCAGACCATCGCGACACTGAACCTGACGAACTTCGCGGTGGTGGACCGGTTGCTGACGTTGCGGATCGCGTTTGGCAAGATCGCACTGACGACGCTGGGCCTTCTGGCCGGGGCGTCGATCGGGCGTGAGGGACCAACGGTGCAGGTGGGGGCGGCCATCATGCATACCTGCGGGCGCTGGCTGAACCTGTCCACCGTCAGCATGCGGCGGGGCCTGATCCTGGCGGGGGGGGCATCGGGCGTGGCTGCGGCCTTCAACACGCCGCTTGCCGGGATCGTCTTTGCCATTGAGGAATTGAGCCATTCTTTCGAACAGCGTACCAGTGGCACCATGCTGACGGGTGTGATCCTGTCTGGTGTCACCGCCATCGCGCTGGTCGGCAACTATACCTATTTCGGCCATACCGACGTCAGCGTGCCCATCGGCATCAGCTGGATCGCGGTGCTGACCTGCGGCATCCTTGGCGGCGTGGGCGGTGGCGTGTTTTCCGCCATCCTGATCCGTGCGACGGCGGGCCTTCCGGGTGCGCTGGGACGCTTTGCCAAAAGCCATCCCGTGGCGTTCGCCGCCACATGCGGCCTGATGCTGGCGATCCTTGGCATCGCATCGGACGGCATCACCTACGGCACGGGATATTATCAGGCGCATGCCATCATTGATGGACAGGCGCATTACCCCGCATCGTTCTTCATCCTGAAATTCATCGCCACCATCATTTCCTACTGCTCCGGCATTCCGGGTGGGCTGTTCGCGCCATCATTGGCGATCGGGGCGGGGTTTGGTGGATGGGTGGCACAGTTCCTGCCCCACACCACGCCGGGTGCGGTCGTCCTGCTAGGGATGGTGGGATATTTTTCCGCCGTAGTACAGTCACCATTGACGGCGTCGGTCATCGTCATGGAAATGTGCGACAATCAGGAAGTCACGCTGGCCCTGCTGGCCACCGCATTCCTTGCCTATGGCGTCTCACGCATGATCTGCCACCATTCGCTATACAGTGCGCTGGCGGAATCATTCCTCGGCGGCGTGGCAAAGCAGCAACCGCCCGCCCCTCCGGCACCGGTTGCGCCAGAACAGGCAGCCCCCACGCGGTAAAGGCCAGATGCTCCTGGCACTGATTTCTAGAAAATCTTTGAAAGACATAGTGTTTTAAAAATACAGAAACCAGATTTCATGACGTCATCCCGGCACGCAGATGCGGCGGTAATACTCCAGCCATTGTTGCGTCACCGCCTCACGCGTGTAACGGGCACGGTACTGCGCATATCCCCCCGCCACGATCCGCGCACGCAGTGCCGGATCATCCAGTACGGCGCGCAGGGCATGCGTCAGGGCGGGTACGTCGTCAATCGGCACCAGCATGCCATTTTCCCCATCGCGGACATGCGCGCGCGGCCCGGCGCTGGCACAGGCGACAAGCGGCGCGCGCGCCGACCATGCATCAAGGATGACCGTCCCGAACGGTTCATAACGTGACGGCAGCACACAGACCTCCGCCGCAGCAAGCAACGCGCCACGGTCCGTCCGCCAGCCAAGGAAACGCACACGCGACGCCACCCCCAGCGTCGCAGCCAGATCCCCCAGCGCATCACGCAGCGGCCCGTCGCCTGCCATCCACAGGTAACAGTCCGGCAGGTCACGCAATGCGCGCAACAACGTCTCCAGCCCCTTTGCCTCATGCAGGCGCGACAGCGTCAGCAGCACGCGCGCATCATCGGGCGTCTTCAGGGACCGCCGCGATACCGGGGCAGCGTCCTCCACCGAGGGGAAGGTCGGGATATAGGCGACATGATCGGCAGCAACCCCGCGCGCCTGCATCGAATCCGCCATGTCAGGTGTGCAGCCAACGAACCAGCGGCAGTGCGAAAACGCGCGCAGATCCTTGTAATTACCGAACCAGCCGATGACCTGCACCAACCGCCCCGTATTGGGCGGCGTCAGTTCAGCCGCACGGCGCAGCCAGCAATGCACGATATCCGGCCGATAGCGCGCGATTGCACGCCCCACGCGCCGGCGTTGCATCATCGCAAGGGGCACATTCAGGGGATCGGTGATGACATCCACCCCCGCCGCGCGCAGTTCCGCAGCCCGCGGCGCATCCGGGCGCATCACCACGCATTGTGACAGTCCCGCATGCTGCAGGCTGAGAATCACATCGGTGGAATAAAGTTCCGCCCCGCCATTTCCCCGCCCCGCCATGATATGCAGGACGCGCACAGGGGGCACATCCAACCCGGACATGCCGCCCGCGTGCGATCCCGTGCTCAACGCGCGGACAGGTCCACGATGGCGATGCGTCCTTCCTCTGTCCCGAAAGCAAGGGCGCAGCCATCCTCGCTGAAGGTCAGGGCGGATACCGGCCCGCCCCCCGCCGTGCAGACCGGCAGGATCTTTTGCGCCGCACTGTCGGCAATCAGCACCGTGCCGTCGGCAAAACCCGCCGCCACGATGTCATGGACGGGATGGGTCGCAACACGGGTACAGGGTACGCCCGGCACCCCGCCAAGTTCCGCGGGCGCCTTGCCCATCGGCCCACCGCCAAAGAACGGCCACATCACCACGACATCCGCGCCACTGGTGACGAGCCATTTTCCATTGCGGGTAAAGGCCATCGACTGCACCTTGGAGGGGTAGCCGCTCATGCGCATGTTGTGCCCGTCCGACAGCCGCCAGCCATGCAGTTCGGATTCCTGCATCGACGTCACCAGCGCCTCGCCCTCTGGGTGGATGGCGATGCCGATATGGCTGCCCTTCCATTCCAGCAGCCGCGGCGTGTCCACCCTGGCCTGCACGAACCACATCGTCGCACCATTGTAATGCGACGCGGCGATACGTTTGCCCTTGGCGTCGAACGCAATGCCGCTGACGGTGGAGGGATGTTCCAGCGTCTTGAGCGTATTCGCCCCCGACGCATCACGCAGTTCCACATTCTTGCCCGCGGCAAAGGCGATTACGCCGCCCTTCGTCGCATCCCTGGGGTTGGTCCAGGTCGTGACATGTTCAATCCAGCGGCGGCCCTTGACCAGGTCACTGACGGACCCATCGGCGGCCACGCGGCGCAGAGCGTTGTCGTCCCCCCCCGTCAGGAACCCACCCGGCCCCGCATCGGGCGCGACCGACAGGATCGCACCATCATGGATGGTCATCACCTGCCACGCATCGGCCTGCCCCCAATCCACACGCGGGGCGAGGACGATATCCCCTTCCCCCGTGACGAAGGCGACCTGCTGGCTGTCACGCGAAATGACGCAGCCGGTCACATGGGCCTGCAATGTACGGGTGGCGCCACGCCGTTGCAGAAGGGTTTCGGGCATGGTCGTGTTCATCTGCTCACTCATCTCGCACGGCAGCTTTCAAAACCACGACGCAGTTGCGGGCGGTTAAGGTTGCGCCCGATGAACACAAGGCGCGATTGCGGGGTCTCGTCCGCTTTCCACGGGCCGATGAAGCCGCCATCAGCCATCATATGCACCGCCTGAAACGCAAAACGCTGGGGCTCACCCCTGTAATTCAGGATGCCCTTGGCGCGCAGGATGTCCGCGCCCTGTTCTTGCAACAGCGCGCCGATCCATGCCTGGAACTTTGCCGCGTCAAGCGGTTCCTCAACCACGAAGGACATCGACGTTACGTCCTCCTCATGATGGTGTTCGGTCTCTTCCAGGAAATGCGGGGCCTGCTGCAATGCGCGTTGCAGGTCGAACCCGCCCTGATCGAGCACATCGCTCAGCGCGACATCGCCGCGCTGCGCACGATGCAGGCGCGCCACGCCGTTGATCGCACGGATACGCGATTCGATGCTGGCCAGCGCCACTTCGTCCACAAGGTCGGTCTTGTTGAGGATGATCACATCGGCAAAGGCGATCTGGTTCACCGCCTCTGTGCTGTCCTCAAGGGTCTGAAGCACGTTATAGGCATCCACAACGGTCACAACCGCATCAAGGCGCGTCTTGCCGCGCACATCCTCATCGACAAAGAAGGTCTGCGCAACGGGGGCGGGATCAGCCAGGCCGGTCGTCTCCACGATGATGCCGTCGAACCTGCCGCGCCGCTTCATCAGGTTGCCAAGGATACGGATCAGGTCACCCCGCACGGTGCAGCAGATGCACCCGTTATTCATTTCGAACACTTCCTCGTCCGCATCCACGACAAGGTCGTTATCCACACCCAGTTCGCCGAATTCATTAACCACAACCGCATATTTGCGGCCATGTTCGGCGGTCAGGATGTGATTGAGCAGCGTCGTCTTTCCCGCGCCCAGAAATCCGGTCAGGACCGTGACCGGCACAAGCCTGTCCGTATCCAGCGATGCCTGCGTGGCGTCCGACATGGTGTTACTCCATCACTCTCGAATTACGTTTCCTGCATATAGGCATACTGGTGCGCCTGTCACATACCCAGCCCCCATGCTGCCGACATGCGCGATGGTCATGCGCCCCGAACATGCGCCCACATCACACCCCTGCGCCGATACAGGCGGCGCGGACCTCGTGCCGGATGGCACGGGCATGGGGCAGGTCGAACCGGCGCGCCTGTTCGCGTCCCCGCACCGACAGGGCTGCGCGCGCGGCGGGCGCACCCATCAGGCCCGACAGGGCGGCGGCCAGCCCCTCCACCGGCATTGGCGGCACCAGCAGGCCGCCATCGCCCACCACCCGCGACAGCGCCCCATACGGCGCGGACACCAGCGCCGCCCCCGCCGCCATTGCCTCCAGCGCGCTGAGGCCAAAGGGCTCGGGCCAGCGTCCGGGCATGACCACGATCGCCGCCCGTCCCATCGCCGCCAATACATCGGCATGGGGGCGGTATCCCAACATCTTCACCCCTGCCGCCTTTGCCTGCGGCCGCAGTGCTGCGATGAAGGGGGTTTCAGGCGCCTGCGCAAAAAAACGGTCCGCGCCATACATCACCGCGCGCCAGCCGGGATGGGCCGCGCGGATGCTGGCCCATGCCTGCACGAACAGGTCCGCCCCCTTGTCCGCGACCACGCGCCCGGCGAACATCACCACCGCTTCACGCGCGGCGGCCGGCGTACAGGTTGCGGGCACGACGGTGCCATTGGGGGAAAACACGACGCGCGCGCCGCAATCGTCAGGCAGGCCGTCGAGGAAGCGCGCACGCAGCCAGTGTGATACGGCGGCGATACGCACCCGCCCAACCAATGCACGCCGTTGCGCGGGCGTGCGGGCAAAACGCATGCCCTGCGGATCGTTATGCAGCACCAGCAGGATGGGAACGCCGGGGAACCGGTGCGCCAGGAACAGGGCCATGTCGGGACGGTTATGCACCTCGATCAGGTCAGGTGCGGGTATGGTGCGACGGATCGCACGCGCCACCGCGCATGCATAACGCCATAGCGCCGTCCCCGGTGGCCACCACCCCATCACCGCCGGCACGAACCGGCCACCAGACAGCGGTGTGCCCGTAATGGGCATGCCCACGACCACATCATCCGTCCCGGCCATGGCCGTGACCTGCAACCCGATGGCGCCCACCGCGTCGGGGGAATATCCCTCCCGCCGGGGCAGTACTGTCACGACACGCATCACTCACTCCGCACCGGGTTTACCCCACACCGGGCGATACGGCCCCTCAGGGGATGTCCTCGAACCTGGCGTTGCGCCATTCCTTCGGCTCCGCCAGCGCGGCCTGGTACCACTGATCCACCAGCGGATGCGCACGCACCGCGTTCATATAGGCCACTGATTCCGGCGAAGGGGTCACGCCATAGGACAGGAAGCGCGAGACGATGGGCGCATACATCGCATCAGCCAGTGTAAAATCAGCACCGAACAGGAACGCGCCGCCCTGCCCGAAATCCAGCCGTGCCTCGGTCCAGATGGCGTCGATACGCGCGATGTCCGCATCGATGTCGTCATTCGTGCCGCCCGCCAGCGGACGGGCATGACGCCCGACATTCATCGGCATCGCCGCGCGCACCGCACGGAAACCGGCATGCATCTCTGCCGCGATGGAGCGTGCAAAGGCGCGCGCACGCGGCGCGACCGGCCAGAGGGCTGGCGCCTGATCGGCACAATATTCACAGATCGCGATGCTTTCCCACACCACACTTCCCCGATGTTCCAGATAAGGCACCTTGCCATTGGGGGAAATGGTCCTGATGGCCGACGTGTTGCCATCGTTGGAAAGCGGGATCACCACCTCCTCCACATCCAGCGCCGCCAGCCTGACGGCAAGCCAGCCGCGCAAGGACCAGGAGGAGTAACGCCGCGTCCCGATGACCAATCTTCCCTCTGCCATGTCTTCGTCCTTTCGTGGCCTTCAGGCGGCGCTGTCGTGCCGGCGGATGAACCCACCGCCCAGCACCCGTGTCCCGTCATACATCACACAGGCCTGTCCCGGTGCGGGCACCGCCGCCTCGTCAAGGAGGACCGATGCCCCGTCTTCCGTGCGGCGGACCGTGGCGGGGCGCACCGCCTCACGCGCGCGGATCTGCACACTGCAGCGCAGGCCCTGAGCAGGCGGTTCCACCAGCCAGTTCATGTTCCGTAACCGCAGTTCGCGCGTCACACCCTGCGTGCGCGGGCCGATCACCACACGCCTGCGGCCGGGTTCGATCCCCACCACCATCTGGCGTTCGCCCCCCTGCATTGTCGCGTCACCCAGGCGGCGGCTCTGCCCCACGGTATACCGCGCAACCCCTTCATGCGTGCCCACGACATTGCCGGAAAGGTCCACGATCTCCCCCGCGCCACTGGTCTGCGGGCGCAGTTTCTCCACCAGCCTGGCATAGGAACCATCGGGGATGAAACACAGGTCCTGGCTGTCGGGCTTGCCCGCCACCGCCAGACCGAAACGTTCGGCCTCTGCCCGCACGGCGTCCTTGTCCGGCATGTCGCCAAGCGGGAAACGCAGGAAGCCAAGCTGCTGCAATGTGGTGGCAAACAGGAACCATGACTGGTCACGCCCGGCATCCACCGGACGGTGCAGTTCCACACCCTGCGGCCCCTCGATGCGGCGGACGTAATGGCCGGTGGCCATCGCATCGACGCCAAGGTCACGCGCCATGCCCAGAAGGTCGGTGAATTTCACCCCCTGGTTACAGGCGACACAGGGGACTGGCGTCTCCCCTTCGGCATAGGCGTCGGCGAATGTCTCGATCACGCTGTCGCGGAAGCGCCGTTCGGCGTCGATGACGTAATGCGCGATGCCAAGGCGATCGGCCACGCGACGTGCATCATGGATGTCACGTCCCGCACAGCACGCGCCTTTGCGCGCGCTTTCACGCGAATCATACAGTTGCAGGGTCGCCCCCACCACCTCATGCCCTTCTTCGACAAGACGGGCGGCGACAACCGAACTGTCCACCCCACCGGACATGGCGACCAGGATACGCATGGGTCCGTTATACTTTCACACGAATTGAGGACAACCGGGCCATCCTGCCTATCGAAGGCATAGGCCCGGCGTCAAAGGAATTATCGGGCCACCCGCCACGAACATGCCCGTCCGGCACGCGCGCATCCGGCACATGCCCCGCCCGGGACATCCGCGTTCAGGATGTGCGCGGCAGGCGCACCACAAGCCCGTCCAGCGCCTCGGTCATGACGATCTGGCAGCCAAGGCGCGATGTCTTTTCCAACCCGAAGGCAAGGTCGAGCATGTCTTCCTCATCCTCGGTCGGGGGCGTCAGCTTTTCCGCCCACTGCGGATCGACAACCACATGGCACGTCGCACAGGCCAGCGACCCTTCGCACGCACCCTCAAGGTCCACCCCGTTCTTGTGCGCGATTTCCAGCACCGACAGCCCAAGCGGGGCCGCGACCTCGCGCCGGGTGCCATCACGTTCGACAAAAACAATATGCGCCATCATTCCATCCTGAACACAGTTCCACGCCCGGACATCCATGCCGGGCCATTCCTATCCCCGCGCTATGCGCCCCCGGCCGCGGCACGGCACAGGATCTGCGCCGCACGATCCATATCGGCGCGTGAGGTATAGCGTCCGACCGCCAGACGCAAGCTTCGCGCCGCCTGCGCCGCATCCAGCCCCATTGCCGTCAGCACATAAGACGGCACCACCTCGGCCGAGGAACAGGCCGACCCCGTGGACACACACAGTTCGGGCGCACGCGCCATGATATCAAGGGCCGTCGCGTCTGCGAAACGCAGGTTCAGGTTGGTCGGCAGGCGATGTTCCATGTCACCATTGACCTCCACCCCCGGACATCCGGCACGCAGCAGGTGCAGCAGATGGTCACGCAGCATCCGCCCGCGCGCGGCATCACCGGCCATTTCACGCATCGCGATGTCGCACGCCGCCCCGAAACCGATCAGCAGCGGCGCGGGCAGCGTCCCCGAGCGCAGGCCGCGTTCCTGCCCCCCGCCCGAAAACAGCGCGGCCAGCCGCACGCGCGGCCTGCGCCGTACGAACAGCGCGCCCACCCCCTTTGGCCCGTACATCTTGTGCGCGGAAACCGAGGCAAGGTCGAGGTCCAGCGCGCGCACATCCACCGCGACCTTGCCCACCGCCTGTGCAAGGTCGCTGTGCAGCAGCGCACCCGCACGGCGCACCAGCGGGGCAAGCGCGGCCATGTCATGCATCACGCCGGTTTCATTGTTCGCCATCATGATGCTGACCAGCAGGGTCGGCACCTCCAGCGCACGGTGCAGCACATCGGGGTCCAGCCGCCCGTCCGCCCCGACCGGCACGATAACGGGTTCGCACCCTTCGGCCCGGAGATCACGGACGGATTCCAGCACGCATTTATGTTCCGTGGCCACCGTGATGACCCGCCGTCGCGCCGTGCCGGTGGACAGCAGGTGACGCACCGCCCCCTTGATGGCAAGGTTGTTGGCCTCCGTTGCACCGGACGTGAACACAACCTCACGCGCCTGCGCACCCAGCAGGGCGGCGACACGGGCGCGGGCGATTTCCACGGCGTCATGCACTCGCCGCCCCGCCGCGTGATCCACACTGTGGGGATTGGCGAAATGCGTAGTGAACCATGGCAGCATTTCATCGACCACGCGCGGATCGCACGGCGTCGTCGCCTGATAATCGAGGTAGATTTCCCCATCTGGCGTCTGGGCGCCCGGACGTGCCATATCCAGCATTGTCATCATAACTCCGCCACATAACTCCGCCACGTGTGGGTCGATCCCCACCATGCCAGGACAATGTTCCCGCACGGCACCATGCCGGGCTGGCGCAAGGACGTTCCTGATGAAGCTTTTTCAAAAACCTTCAAAGAGCATCGCTTTTTTTCACAAAAAGGCAGCAGCCGGAACCCTGTCGTCACCGCGCCATTGTAAAGCGCGCCCTCACGTTGTCCACGTCAAACCGCCGCGCGCAGGGGCAGGCGGGCGGCCATGTCGGCATATGCGGCCATGAACGCCCCCACCTGCGCATCTGTCACCGACCATGGCAGGGAGACGCGAATCGCACATTCCGCCTGATCCAGTAGCCCCATCGCGACCAGCACATGCGAACGCGCGACCTTTCCCGACGAACATGCCGCCCCGGCGGAGACGCAAAACCCCGCCATGTCGAGTGCGATCAACTGCGTCTGCGCACGCCGGTGTGGCAGGACAAGGCAGGTGGTGTGCGCCAGTCGTGGCGCATCCGCCGAACAGACCACCGCGCCACAGTCACGCGCCACACGGTCAATGTCGTCGCGCAACCGCGCAAGGCGCGCCCGGTGCGTGGGATCGGCCAGGTCACGCGTCGCGGCCGACAGGGCGGCGGCCATACCGGCGATAGCCGGCAGCGCGGGCGTACCACCGCGCCGCCCCTGTTCCTGCCCCCCACCCGCCAGCATGGGCGACAGGGCGACGAACCCCGCCCCCGCCAGCAAGAGCGCACCGGTGCCCTTCGGCCCGCCGAATTTGTGCCCCGACACCGCCACGCTATCCGCGCCAAGCACGCGCAGGTCCACCGCCATGCGCCCGGCCGCCTGCACCGCATCGACATGCAGACGCGCGCCATGTGCGCGACACAGGCGCGCGACCTCGGCAATCGGCTGGATCACACCCGTCTCGTTATTGGCCAGCATCACGCAGACCAGCGCCTCCCCCGGCTGCGCCAGCAGGGCCGCCAGCGTGTCGAGGCGGATCACACCCTGTGCGTCGATGGGAATGGCCTGCCCGCCATGCGCCTGCGCGGCCATGCGCACGGCGTCATGTTCGCTTGCGCCATACAGGATGCGCCGCCCGCGCCCCAACGCATCAACCGCCAGGACATTGGCCTCCGTCCCGCCGGATGTCATGACACAGTTTTCCGCCGTCATACCGAAAGTGGCGGCAATTTCTTCCCGCGCGGACTCCATGACGGCACGCGCGGCGCGACCTGACCGATGGACCGACGCGGGGTTGCCACACACCATCGCCGCCGCCGTCATCGCATCGAGCGCCTCGGGGCGAAGTGGCTCCGACGCATTGGCGTCCAGATAGAAAAAATCCCCGCCGGCGCCGTTCATTTCAATCCCCGATCCTTCTGTGCCCGCCAATACCACGGCATTACTTCGTGGCCCATGTTTACGATTTATGTGGCAATTTGTGAATTGGCCTCGCTATAAGCTGCGCATCCCACACGTGTGATGAGGCCCGGCGGGAGCCGGGCAACGGCAAGCCCCCGCCCCATCACGCAGCAACACATGGCGGAGCGCAGACCATGAGGCAGCATAAGGACAGGCCGGCACACGCAACGCCATACCCCGACATGCCTGCCACAGACGCAACGCTTACCCGACAAACTAACATTTTTAATCCCTAGGCCACGTCAGCATTATCAGGCCCAATCGGTATATGTCCGGTCCGCGCACACTCAAGTCCCGGTATCCGGGCATCACGGCATCCGGGGCCGTGGGGTGCAGACATATGTTTTGGGTTTACCGGCGCCGCAACATGGCCGCCATCGGGTCGCTACGGCGCCACCGGGGCCAGCATTGCTGCCGCCGGGCCACTTGATCAGTCGCCAGTCCGGTGCGGGGCATCGCCATCGGACAGGCAACAATGACAACCGCCCCGCCGCCATGCCATCAGGCAGCCGGGCAACCATATGCGGGATATATATGCCTGAGGTCATGTTCGCCGGCCCTGACGGCCGCCTGGAAGGACGCTACCATCACTCAAGCGAGCCGAACGCGCCGCTTGCACTGGTTCTTCATCCGCACCCGCTGCATGGCGGCACCATGAACAACCGCATCACCTATGCGATGTATCGCGAATTCGAAAAGATGGGCTTTTCGGTCATGCGCTACAACTCGCGCGGGGTCGGGCGCTCCCAGGGGCGTTATGACGGTGGCATCGGGGAAATTTCGGACGCGGCCGCCGCACTCGACTGGATGCAGATGGTCAACCCCAATGCACGCGGCCTGTGGATCGCGGGATATTCCTTTGGTGCGTTCGTGGGCATGCAACTGTTGATGCGCCGCCCCGAAATCACCGGCTGGATCAGCGTGGCGCCCCCCGCCAACCATTATGATTTCGGCTTCCTCGCCCCCTGTCCATGCGGTGGCCTGATGATCGCGGGCGATGCCGACGAACTGGTGCCCGAACCCGCCGTGCATAAACTGGTGGACAAGCTCAACACCCAAAAGGGTGTCGAGGTGGACTACCGCATCTTCAAGGGCGCGGACCACATCTTCGCCTCCCACGCGGATGAAGTCGCCGCTGCGCTTGAAGACCATGTCAGCACCGTGATGAACCGCCGCGCGCTGGCCCTCGCCGCCGACTGACGCACGGGCGACGCCTGACGACACGATACCGGGCATACGCGACGCCGCCGTCGCGCAGCGCCCGCTGTCGCAGGGTGCGGGGTCATATCGTGCCCTATGGTATTGCACCCCGTCGCACACCCCCCTGTCACAGGGCCGACCGGCATGTTGTCGCGCCATGTCTCCTCCCGCGCTTCTGACTGTCCGGTTACGTGACCGGACAGAGGCCCGGCCCCGCCAACGCATTGGTTGGCGGATGGTTTCTTCGCATGGCGCGATCATGCTAGACCCCTTGTCGCATCGCCACCCCAGGGTGGACCCGTGACAACCCGCAGATACAGTAGAGACCATGCCCAAAAGCGAATTCCTCCGCGAGGCCGAGGCACGTGGCTTCATCTTCCAGTGCACCGATATGGAGGCGCTCGACGCCGCCATGCAGGCGGGGCCGGTTTCGGGCTATATCGGGTTTGATCCCACGGCGGACAGCCTGCATGTCGGCAGCCTGATCCAGATCATGATGCTGCGTCTGCTGCAAAAACACGGCCACCGGCCTGTCGCGCTGGTGGGCGGGGGCACGGCGAAGATCGGCGATCCCTCCTTCCGCGAGGAAGCACGCCAGCTGATGACGGCCGAGACGATTGCACAGAACCTGCGCGGGATTGAGGGATGCCTTCGGCAGTTCCTGTCATTCGATGACAAGTCCAGCGCGAACGACAAGTCCGGCGCGATCCTGGCGAATAACGCCGACTGGCTGGACCGGCTGTCCTATATCGACCTGCTGCGTGATGTGGGTGTCCATTTCTCGATCAACCGGATGCTGTCGTTCGATTCGGTACGCAGCCGGCTGGAACGCGAACAGGGCCTGACCTTTCTGGAGTTCAATTACTCCATATTGCAATCCTATGATTTCCGCGAACTCAATGCCCGCCATGGCGTCACATTGCAGATGGGCGGATCGGACCAGTGGGGGAACATCGTATCGGGCATCGACCTGGTGCGGCGCATGAACCAGCAACAGGTGTTCGGCCTGACGACGCCGCTGCTGACCACCAGTTCGGGGACCAAGATGGGCAAGTCCGCGCGCGGCGCGGTCTGGCTGTCGGCGGCACGCCTGCCGGTCTTTGAATACTGGCAGTTCTGGCGCAATACCGAAGATGCCGATGTGGGGCGTTTCCTGCGCCTGTTTACCGACCTGCCGATTGAGGAATGCGACCGTCTGGCCGCCCTGCCCGGTGCAGGCATCAACGAGGCGAAGAAGGTCCTGGCAACCGAGGCCACCGCCCTGTGCCATGGCCGCGCGGCAGCCGAACAGGCCGCCGAGGCCGCCCGCCGCACGTTTGAGGAAGGTGCGCTGAGCGCGGACGCCCTGCCCTCCATCAGCATCGCCGCCGCCACCCTGCATGAAGGTATCCCGACATTCCGCCTGTTTGCCGACAGTGGCCTTGTCGCCAGCAATGGGGAGGCACGCCGCCTGATCCGTGGGGGTGGCGCACGCCTTAATGACGAGGTGGTGACGGATGAGGGACGCATGATCGGCGAAGGCGACCTGCATGACGGGGTTATCAAGCTGTCATCCGGCAAGAAGAAGCACATTCTGGTGCGCCCGGCCTGAAGCACACCCCGGTCATGACGGTGCGCACGCCCTCGCGTCGCAGGCAGGCGGCGGCCCCACCGGCGGGACAGGCGGACCTGTTCGCGCCACCGCCGCCATCACGGGAGACGCCAGCAGGCACGGCCCAATATGATACGACCCACCCTGATACGGCCCAGTCTGTCACGCCCCTGTCCACCACACTACCTGATGTCGCAGAGGATCTGTGGGCGCGACTGTCGCGCTCGCGCTTTCGCACACGTTTTCATCTCGACACAAGGGATCGGGCCTATCTGCACCGGCAGGGGCTGCACAATGTATGCGAACATGCGGCTGAGTTCATTGCGACACGCCTGGCCCCCGCCCACCCGCATAAGGACGGGCGGCAGACCCCATGGCGGGGGCATCCGGTTTTCGTCGCACAGCATGCAACCGGCACCTGCTGTCGCGGCTGCATAGAGAAATGGCATGGGTTTGCGAAGGGGCGCGCCCTGGAACAGGCGCAGTGCAATTATATCCTCGCGGTAATCCGGGGATGGCTGCTACGCGAAGACCCGGATTCTACGGCGTGTCGTCAGTTATCCGCTCCCACTGCTCGCCAACGTAAGCCATAGAGCCGCATCGATTGTTCTCCTCCAAAGCCGGAAAAACAGTCCATACAGAGCGACAGAAAATACACCCCCTCAGCCCAGAGACTGTTTGAACAATCAGGCTCTATAACATACTGAAATTATAAATGTTTTTGGTGAAGCTTTTTCCAAAAAGCTTCAGAAGACGCCGCCTTTTCCGATCAAAAGGCGGCACCAAAAACTTTTCTTTTTTGTCAATGAGCTGTTTTCAAACACTCTGCTCAAGCTTTCAGGGCTTAACTGATGGCACGCCGTAGTGAATGAAAGTTTTTGGGCGCCACCCCTGAATCGAAAAAAGCAGCGTCTTTCAGAGCTTGCGAAAAAGATTCACCAAAATTTTTACTACTTTTCAATGCGTTAATTTGCAGACTTTCCCATGGCGGGACGTACGTCAGCCCAGACATCTTCCCCCTCCACCCATGCGTCATAGGGGCGCGGCATGGGGTTTGCCGCCTCAATCCGCCCACCGGGCGCATCCACGTCGCCGCGTATGCCAAAGGTCCACATATGCAGCGGGCAGACAAGCCGGTCATACTGGACATAACCAGTGGACAGGCGCGCATTGCCATGCGGGCAGCGATCATCGAACACGCATACCCGCCCGTCCTGCGTGCTCCAAACCACAAGCGCACGCCCCTGCGTGAGGACACGTTGCGGGCGTTCACGCACGGCGGCGACCTCACACAGCCTGACGGCATTTCCGCGACCATCCGGTATCCCCGCCATTTGCATCACCTTCGCTTTTCCCCAACAGGTTACGGTATGATTTTACGCAACCGTGGACTATCGTCTATCGTATCGTGACAGACACCTCGTGACAGGGCGGGCACAGCGCGGCCCGCCATCCCTATCGCCATAAACAGGATGAATGCACGCATGGCCCCAGCTTCCAACCACGCAGAACTCCTCGACCGGCTTGGCGAGGTTGCGGTCCGGGTCGGGCTGAATATCGCCCATGGCCAGCAACTGCTGATTACCGCGCCGCTCGACGCGGTGCCGCTGGTGCGGCGCATTACCGAACATGCCTATCGCGCGGGGGCATCACTGGTCAGCACGTTCTACAGCGACGATGAAACCACGCTGGCGCGTTTCCGCCATGCACCCGACGACACGTTCGACATGGCGGCAAAGTGGCTGCAGGACGGCATGGCGGAGGCCTATCGCGAAGGGGCGGCCCGCATGGCAATCACGGGGGGCAATCCCACGCTGCTGTCGGGGGAAAACCACGACCGCGTTGCCCGTGCGTCACGCGCGTCATCACTGGCGGGGCGGCCCGCCATGGAACTGATCACCAATTTTGCCATCAACTGGAACATTGTCGCCTGCGCCACCCCCACATGGGCACAGCAGGTGTTCCCCGACCTGCCCCCCGAACAGGCGCTTGCCCGCCTGTGGGATGCCATCTTTACCGCGTCGCGCGTAACGACCGCCGACCCGGTGGCAGAATGGGCGCGGCATAACGAAACCCTGCACCGGCGTGCCGCATGGCTGAATGACCGCCGTTTTGCGGCACTGCATTTCCGGGGGCCGGATACGGACCTGACGGTAGGGCTTGCCGATGGGCACGCATGGGCAGGCGGGTCGGAACCCGCACGCAACGGCATCACCTGCAACCCCAACATCCCGACCGAGGAAGTGTTTACCACCCCCCATGCCCGTCGCGTCGATGGCACGGTGCGCGCGACAAAGCCCCTGTTCCATCAGGGAACGCTGATTGACGATATCGCGGTGCGTTTCCAAGATGGCCGCATTGTCGAAGCCAGCGCACGCACGGGTCAGGAGGTCCTGACACGCATTCTTGACACCGACGAAGGCGCACGCCGCCTGGGCGAGGTGGCGTTGGTGCCTGCCTCATCACCGATTTCCAGCAGCGGCATCCTGTTTCGCAACACGTTGTTCGATGAAAATGCCGCCAGCCATATCGCGCTGGGACAGTCCTATACCAAATGCATGCTCGACACCGACACCCTTGATGCTGCGCAACTGTCTGAACGTGGCGCAAATTCCAGCTTCATCCATATTGACTGGATGATCGGGTCGAACCAGATCGACGTGGACGCCATCACCCATGACGGCACGCGTGAATCCTTGATGAAACAGGGCGAATGGACCAGCCAGCCATGACTTTTCGCACATATTTCCTTGTCGCTGCCCTGTCGCTGTCGTTGCCTGTGCTGCCTGCGATGGCACAGCAGGCCCCGGCGGGACAGCAGCCGACATCCGAACAGCAGGCGATGATGATGCATGACATCACCGCGGCCGCGCAGTACCGCCTGCCAAACAATTTCTTCACGGTCATGATCCCCACCATCAAGGAGATCAAGGCACGGAATGTTACCCCCCCCGAAAGCGGCAACCTGTCGCTGTCACAGACGATCGAACGCACGGCGCAGATGGAACGCCTGATGCCGATCCTGCGCGAACACGGGCTTAGCGCGTCGGACTTTGTCATGGGCATCACGACCTTTGGCATGACGACCGCCCTGATGCACCAGCAGGCGCCCAAGGGCGCGCCCGCGCTGAACCCTGCGAACGTGAAGCTGATCAATGCCCACCCGCAGGAAACCGAAACCATGATTCAGGAAATGGGCGGCCAACTGTCACAACCCTGACGCCGCCGCGCGCCCTGCACCAGCAGGGCGCAGGTCCGCGCCAGCACGGCATCTTGTGAAAACAGTTGCAACGCCCGTGCGCGCCCGGCCATGCCCATGATGCGGCGCAGACCGGCGGACTGCACCAGCCGCCCCAGCGCAGCCGCAAGGGCACCCGCATCCGCAGGGGGGACAAGGTATCCGGTCCGCCCCGTGACGATCTGTTCGCGAATGCCGCGAATATCGCTGCCGACAACCGGCAGGCCCGACAGCATCGCCTCGATCACCGTCATGGGCAGCCCCTCAAAATGGCTGGGCAGGACAAAGATATCCGCCGCCGCCATAAGGTCCGCCACATCGGCGCGATACCCAAGACAACGCAATCGGGGGCCAAGCTCCGCCTGTGCCGCCATGATAAGGTCCGCCATGTCCGGCCCGTGATCGGTGGGCAGACGCGCGCCCACGACCCACAGGACCGCATCGGGAACATCACGCATCGCCGTAAGCAGTTCGGGATATCCCTTGTGCCGCACCAACCGCGACACCGCGAGGACGACGACATCCCCCGCCCCCACGCCAAGGTCCGCGCGCAACCTGCACCGCACCAGCGGGTCCGGGCGAAAGAGCGCACCATCACGCCCGTTGCCGATGGCCGTGGCGCATGGGTGAATGCCAAGCCGCCGCGCGTCACGCGCCTCCTCGTACGAAACGGTCAGATACGTATTGGTCACGCGCCCGGCCAGCCATTCCAGAACCAGCGCCAGCCGGCGCCGTACCCACGGCCCCGGCTGGTTGAACAAAAAACCATGGCAGGTATAGGCCACGCACGGCACACCACACAGCCATGCCGCCAGACGGGCCAGAAGGCCGCTGATCGGCATGTGCGCATGCACGATATCGGGACGTTCGCGCCGGATCAGGCGCACCAGCGCCCATAATGCGCGCATCTGCGCCACGGGGGAAAAGGACCGCGCCATCGCCACGGCCTCCACCCGGAACCCATCGGCGCGCACCGCCGACAGCAAGGGGCCATCGGCACAGACACCCACGACATCATGCCCATCGGCCCGCAGCCGACGCATCAGGGGATACAGGAAATGATACAGCGCGAAATCAACATTCGTGATCTCGAGTATCCTCATTCCCCGCCCGGTCCCCTGTCACGTTCCAGCGCCCAGCGGATCACCCTGCGCTTTCTGCCGGGTGCAGTTTCCACCGCCGCCGGTCCGGGGCCTGCGGGTATCGCATCCTCCACCCCGGCGGGAACCTGTGGCGTGCCCTCGCCCGTCGCGGGCGGGCGGGCGGCATTGGGGGCGACCCGCACGACGATCTGTGTCGAAGGCACAGGACGCAGACCGCCGGAATAGACGCTCTCCTCCACCACGACCTCCCCGCCCGTGGCGCGGAAGTTCCATGTCTGCTCCCCCGCCTCCAGCATGACAGTGCCGGCCTGCGTCCCCGGCTGCACACAGACCGAAGGATGCAGGTGGAAACGCAGGACAAACGCCAGATCACGCTCGCCCTCTATGGTTTCCTCGCCCCGCAGGCAGTCACCATTGCTGCCAAGGTACAACCGCCGTGCATAGGTCGCGCCAGCCGTGGGATAATATCCGTCATGCGACAGGCTCAGCCAATGCGCGCCCTCCCGCGTTGCATGATCGACCTCCACATGGGCGGGACGGCGGGCGACCGTGCCATCCTCATGGAAATCAGAGGAGGACAGCCCCTCCACCTCCACCGTGGAATGGGCGGCCGTCTGGCGCAGCGCCTTTTTCCATTCCGGCAGGAATCCGCCGCCGCAATTGACGACCAGGCGCTGTCGCATACACGAAAATTCCAGCGACAACGTGCCCGCATGGGCATTGTGGTCATATCCCGTCGGCGCGGGCGCCCCCGCATCCACCAGCAGGAGCGAACGCCCCGACTGCGCGCGCACAAACCCGCCATCGGGCATGGCATTGGCCACCACCCGCGTGCGCGTAGCCTGCGACAGCACCATTTCAATCAGGGTGGAACTGCGTTCATGGCTGCCGTTGAACAGGGCGAGGCACCCATCCCCATGACGCATGGCACGCAGCACGGGGCTCATCTTGTCAAGCGCCAGCGCCACAGAATGCGGCAGCGCATGCTGTGCCGCCTGCATCATCGCGCGCATTTCCGCCAGTTCACGCAAGGCCCGCAACTGCACCTCCGGGCTGCGCTGGATGTGCCAGCCATCGGGCAGGATCTGGCGTTCCACCTCTGCGTCGATATAGCGGCGGTAACGGCTGAGGAAACCGGTATATTCCGGCATGGCCACCGCAACCGCCAGCAACCCCTTCAGCGCCGTCAGCGATTGCCAGTCATGGCATTCGGGCGGCAGAAGGGCGGCAATGGTCCGTCCTTCCACCAGAAGCCGGGCCATCAGGCGTTGACGGAACATGTCGCTGGCGGAGGCGGCGAAGAAATCATAATGCCCCAGCCATGCCGCGACACGTGCGCCCGCCACGGTGCAGTCACGCACCATCGGGTGGATTGGCGGATTCAGAAGCCAGTCATCCACCAGCGCACGCGCACGCAGCCGGGCCGCATCCGTGCCCATCGCGCGCAAATCGCGCAGCCAGCGGAAACTGTGCAGCCCTTCGCGGAAAGCTGGTTCAAAATCGGGATTGTCCCACATCCCCGGCCCGATGGGATGGGTATATCCCTCCTGCGTCATCATGCCCTTGATGAGCATCGCACCCGTCGCGGCATCACCGGGCCACAGGTCACGGATATTATGGACAGGCGCGACCGGCACCCGCCCCTTGCCCACCAGCAAGGGCAGGCGCGCCATCGACAGGCGTGCGCCCTGCGCCAGTCGCCTTACGACCATGTGCGCCTCGTGTCCCGACCGGTGATGCCCCGGACGATGGTGAAAGGTCCCCTCACGCCCGGCGGGGCGCCTCGCCTGTGCGCAGGGCATTGATGGCCTGCGCGTAATCCGCCTGCCCGTAAACCGAGGTCCCGGCAATCAGGACATCCGCGCCCGCCTGTGTCGCAAGCATGGCGGTTTCGGGAGTGATCCCGCCATCCACACCAATGCGGATGTCACGCCCCGTTGCGTCGGCCATTTCACGCAGGGTACGGATCTTGGCCAACTGGCTTGTCAGGAACTTCTGGCCACCAAAGCCTGGATTGACCGTCATGACCAGGATCATGTCCACAAGGTCCAGCACCTCCCCCACCGCTTCGGGCGGGGTGGCGGGGCAGATCGCGATGCCTGGCTTCACGCCATGGTCGCGCACATGTTGCAAGGAACGGTGCGTGTGCGGACCCGCCTCCACATGGATATGGATATGATCGGCACCCGCCCTGGCGAAGGCCTCGATATACGAATCGACGGGGGCAACCATCAGATGCACATCGAACGCCAGGCGCGACCCGGGCCGCAATGCCTGGACAAGCTGCGGCCCCATCGACAGGTTCGGGACGAAATGGCCATCCATCACATCCAGATGGAGCCAGTCGGCCCCCGCCTTCTCGACAGCGGCGACTTCGTCCGCCATGCGGGAAAAATCAGCCGAAAGCACACTCGGCGCGATGAGGGGAGAAGATAGAGCTGCCATGTTCCTTTTGTATCAGGAATATCGCAGGCAGGCCATAGTTTTACGACATCCCCGCCCCACTCACCCCTTGCGGAAGCGCGCGGCGAAGAATCCGTCCATCCCCCCCTGTTCGGCCCACATGCCGGGATGCGTGCGCACCCACCCTTCGGGCGTGTGGGCCTGCGGCAGGAACGCCAGTTCCTCCGGCGTGAAGGGATCGGCGATCAGCCCCATTTCCTCGGCTGCACGGGCACAGGCGGGGCCTTCCTCCGGCTGGAGGGAACATACCGCGTAAACCAGCCGCCCACCCGGACGCAGCATGTCGCCTGCCGCCTTCAGCAGGGCCTGCTGCCCCGCCGCAAGTGCCGCAAGGTCGCGCGGGCGCTTGATCCACAGTGCATCGGGATGACGCCGCACCGTGCCGGTGGCCGAACATGGCGCATCCAGCAGCACCGCATCGAGGGGCGCATCGGGCCGCCATTGCGTTGCATCGGCCTGCACGACCTTGACCACATCGCCCAGTTGCAACCGCGCAAGGTTGGCGCCCAGACGCTCCAGCCGTCGGGGGTCACGTTCGACGGCGGTGACATCCGCCCCGGCAAGGGCGAGTTGCGCGGTCTTGCCGCCGGGCGCGGCGCACAGATCCGCCACCCGTTCCCCCGCCTTCGCATCCAGCAGGCGTGCAGGCAGGCTTGCCGCGGCATCCTGCACCCAGAACGCGCCTTCGGCAAAGCCGGGCAATTCGGTGACACGCGTTCCGGCCGCAAAGCGCACGGTGCCGTTGGGCAGCAGTTCGCCCCCCGGTGGCGGCAGGCAGCCAGGACGCATCGACAGGTCGAGCGGTGGCTCCGTCCCCAGCGCCGCGGCGATGGGACGGGCCATGCGCCCCCATGACGCCCACAGCCATGGCGGCACGTCGAGGCGTTCCTGGTCGAGTCCGTCAAGGCAGCCATCGCCCTTTTGCGCAATCCGGCGCAGTACGGCATTCACCAGCCCCGCAAACGGGGCAAGTCCGCGCCTGCGCGCCAGCGCCACCGACGTCGCCACCGCCGCATGCACCGGCGTGCCAAGGAACAGCAGTTGCGCCACCCCGATCAGCAGCACCGCGCGCACGGGTTCGGGCGGCTCCTTTTTCAAGAAGGGCGAGAGCACCTCCGTCGCGGTGCCCATATGACGCAGGACCGACGCCCCCAGGCGATGGGCGGCGGCGCGGTCGCGCGGTTCCGCCTGTCGCGCGACGGGCGAATTTTCCATGGAGGTTTCAAGCATACGCCGGTGCTCGATCACGCCGGTGACGATGTCAAAGGCGATATCGCGCGTCGGGTCGGCCGGGGCTGCCTGCGCGCCACGGCCTGTGGCGCGGCGTCCGGACGAACGGGGTGCGGACGTCTGTTTCATTGTCTATACCTGCTTTGGAACTCATCAAACCACGCGAACCCCGGCACCACATGCGTGGCCGGACCCCACGTGTCCCGCACATGACACGCCCACGCCCGCACCGCCACCCCCGGCGCACATGATTTTTACCATCCCCATGCCAGACGCCCTCGCCCCGATACCGATGCCGATGCCCGTCCCATCCCCGTCCCAATGACAGCGGCCCGCCACCATGATATCGCACGGACGGGCCATGACCGTCCCCGCGTCATGCCGGGAAAAGGCCACCGCATCCGGATTTCCACGAACAAGGGGGGACACAGCATGCACGACACACCCATGCCGGCGGACACGGCGCAGGACGTATCCGCAGATCATGACATCGCCACGGCGCTTGCGACGGTGCGCGCGCGCATTGCCAACGCGGCCCGCCGCGCCGGGCGTGATCCGTCGGACATCACGCTGGTTGCGGTGTCCAAGTTCCACCCGCGTGCGCGCGTGGTCGCCGCCCTGCGCGCGGGGCAGATGACATTCGGTGAAAACCGCGTGCAGGAAGCGGCGGATAAATTCCCGTCCCTGCGTGCGCAATGGCCGGACCTGAGGCTGAACATCATCGGCGGCCTGCAAACGAACAAGGCACATGACGCCGTGCGCATTGCGGACATGATCGAAAGCCTTGACCGCGCGACCCTGTGCGATGCCATCGCGCGCGCGGCCGACCGGGTGGGTCGCCTGCCGCGATTGCTGGTGCAGGTCAATACCGGGGACGAGACCCAGAAATCCGGCGTGGCGGTGGAAGAGGCTGATGCCTTCATCACCGCCGCCATCGCGCGCTTTGGCGATGCGGTGGCGGGGCTGATGTGCATTCCCCCGGTGGATCAGGACCCCACGCCACATTTCCGCACGCTCGCCACCATGGCGGGGCGGCACGGGCTGGGGGTGATTTCGATGGGCATGTCGGCCGATTTCGAACAGGCCATCGCCGCCGGCGCGACCCATGTGCGCGTCGGCAGCGCCATTTTCGGCCCCCGTCCGACCCATCCCACCTGAAAACCGGCATGGCACCTGCACGGATACGGACCTTGATGCCCTACCCGCTTGTGGGTATGCGAAAGTACCGGGCATGATGCTGCCCGTATTTCTTGACATTCACTGCCGCGGAGCCGTCACGACATGACGCAAGCCACGGGGCCTGATGCCCCCGGAACATCGACGACGCCAGCCCATGGCGCCCAAGCTGCGGATGGCAAGGCACCGGACGGCAAGGCATCCGCCCCCGTCCCGTCGAAGGTGACGGAATACGGCGCGGACCAGCATGAACATGCCGCCAACCCCGTGGGCTTTGCCGCCCTGCTCGGGGTGCTGGGCGTCGTGTTCGGCGATATCGGCACCAGCCCGATCTATGCCCTGCGTTCGACCATCATGGTCGTGTCACAACACCACAGGATCGAACCGTGGGAGATCCTTGGCGTACTCAGCCTCATCATCTGGTCGCTGCTGCTGATCGTGACGGTGAAATATGTGATCCTGATCATGCGTGCCGACCATAATGGCGAAGGCGGCATCATCTCGCTCATGTCGATGGCCCAGCGTGTCGCCACCACCAACCGCCTGCGTGTGGCGCTCGGCATGGTGGGAATCGGCGGCGCGTGCCTGTTCTTCGGCGATGGCATGATTACCCCCGCCATTTCGGTGCTGTCGGCGGTGGAAGGGCTGGAGGTCAGTTTCCCCGCCGCACGTGAACTGGTCATTCCCATCGCACTGCTGGTGCTGGTGGGGCTGTTTTCGGTGCAGTCCTATGGCACGGGCAAGGTGGGGACCATATTCGGCCCGATCATGCTGGTATGGTTCAGCCTGCTGGGCATCCTTGGCCTGACGCAGATCGTGCAGCATCCCACCATCCTGCTGGCGGTATCGCCCACCTATGCGGTGCAGTTCATCATCTATCACGGATGGCTGTCGTTCATCGCACTGGGGTCCGTCGTGCTGTCGGTCACAGGGGCGGAGGCGCTGTATGCCGACATGGGCCATTTCGGCCGCCAGCCCATCCGCTATGCCTGGCTGTTCTGTGTGCTGCCGTGCCTCGCCCTCAACTATCTCGGTCAGGGGGCGCTGATCATCGCGCACCCCACCACGCTGGCCAACCCGTTCTTCCTGCTGGGCCCGCACTGGTTGCAGGTGCCGATGGTCATCCTGTCCACCTGCGCGACGGTCATCGCAAGCCAGGCGGGGATTTCAGGCGGGTTTTCGCTATGCCGGCAGATCATCCAGCTTGGCTACCTGCCGCGCATGCGCATCACCCACACCAATGCGGAGGAAGAGGGCCAGATCTACCTGCCGGAGTTCAACCGCTTCCTGATGACCGGTGCGCTGTTACTGGTGCTGAGCTTCCGCAGTTCTGACGCGCTGGCCTCGGCCTATGGCATCGCGGTGACGGGTACGTTCATGTGTACCTGCGTCCTGGCGATGGTGGTGTTCCGCCGTCTGTATCACTGGTCACGCCTGGCCGCGATCACGACGTTCGGCGGTTTCTTCGTCATCGACACCACCTTTTTCGCCTCCAACGCGCTGAAGATCCCGCAAGGTGGCTGGGTGCCGGTGATGCTGGGCATTGTGCTGACGCTGATGATGACGACGTGGAAAAAGGGCCGCCTGCTGATCATGAACCGGCAGAAGCAGGACAGCATGCCCATGAACTCCTTCCTGGCGCGACTGCCGCAGTCACGCATCATCCGCGTGCCGGGAACGGCGGTATACATGACCGCGACGCCGGATTTCGTGCCCGCATGCCTGTTGCACAACCTCAAGCACAACAAGGTGCTGCATGACCATGTCCTGTTCGTCACGGTCCAGACCCTTGACCAGCCGGAAGCGGATCGCGGGCACCGTGTCGCGTTGCAGGAACTCGCGCCCGATATGTACCGCATCATCCTGCGCTATGGCTTCATGGAAACGCCCAACCTGCCCCGCGCGCTGGAGGACCTGAAGGCCAGCGGACTGGAATTCGATGCATTGCAGGCATCTTATTTCACCAGCCGTGAATTGCTGGTCCGTTCCTCCGTGCCAAAGATGTCGCGCTGGCGCATGTCGCTGTTCCTGCTGATGGCGCGCAATGCCACACCCGCCACCGAATTCTTCCGCATCCCGCCTGACCGCGTGGTTGAACTTGGCGTCCGCCTTGCCATCTGACGCCCCCCCCACCGTCGCCGCACCGAACGGGGGGGAGGCGCTGGCGCTGTATGTGCACTGGCCTTTCTGCCTGTCGAAATGCCCGTACTGTGATTTCAACAGCCATGTGCGCGACGTCATTCCGCAGGCGCGTTTTGGCAATGCCCTGCGTCGTGAACTGGCGCATGAGGCCGCGCGCATCGGGACGGCGCGCGACACGCGTCCTATGCTGGGGTCCATATTCTTTGGCGGGGGGACGCCATCGCTGATGGAACCTGCGACGGTGGCCGCCCTGATCGGGGATGCGGGCCACCTGTTCCGCCTGTCCCCCGATATCGAAATCACGCTGGAGGCCAATCCCACCAGTGTGGAGACAGCCCGCCTGCGTGCCTTTCGCGACGGGGGGGTCAACCGCATTTCAGTGGGATTGCAAAGCCTTGACCCGGAAGCCCTGCGTTTTCTGGGCCGTGAACACACCGTGCCACAGGCGATCGCGGCACTGGAACAGGCGCGCGCATTATTTGGCCGGATCTCGTTCGACCTGATCTATGCCCGGCCGGAACAGTCGCTGGCCTCATGGCGGGGCGAACTGGATGCCGCACTCGACCTCGCATCCGACCATCTCTCGCTCTATCAGTTGACGATCGAACCGGGCACGCGTTTTGAGAGCCTGTATCGACAGAACCGCTTTCACCTGCCCGATGACGACCTCGCAGCCCGGCTGTATGAGGAAACGGCCCGCGTGGCCGCACGTCACGGGTTGCTGGGCTACGAGGTCTCCAACTATGCCCGTCCGGGGGCCGAAAGCCGCCACAACCTGACTTACTGGCGTTATGGCGACTATCTGGGTATCGGGCCGGGGGCGCACGGGCGCGTGACACGCGATGGCGTCACCTATGCCACCCGCCGCCACCGCGCACCAGAACCGTGGGCCGAACGGGTGGAACGGACCGGCACCGGCACAACACATGAAGACGCGCTGTCACCACGTGAAAAGGCACGCGAAATGCTGCTGATGGGATTACGCCTTGACGAGGGGATCGCCGCAGGGCGCTTTGCGCGGCGCACGGGGATGAGCCTGAGCGACGCGACTGATCCGGGCATCCTGCAAGCCGCGCTGGAGGAAGACTACCTTCGATGGGACGCAGGCGGGGCACGCCTGCGGGCCACGGCAGAAGGGAGGTTGCGGCTGGAAAGCCTGCTGGCCGCGCTGGTGATGTAAAAATCCGGCAAAGGGCATTGCCCGGCAGAACATCACGCCTCAGCGCATGATGACGGCATCCCCATAAAAGGCCGCATAAAAATAACGAATGTTTCCGGGGGGCACCTTATGTTCCCGAACCGGTCACATATTTCAGGGTTATTCGAAGATTTTCGCCAGAATTTTTATAATTCCAGTCTATCGCCAGATTTACCTGCCCACAGGGTTTGCAAGGAACAGGTGGTATGGAACTCGGCCATAAACCGGCTAGACTGCGCGCCAAAGGTCAGGGAAGGAACCCCGCTGTGTCCCGTGCATCCATGTCACGCCCGTCATTTCCCGCCATGTTCAGGACCTGCGCACTTGTCGCCGGGGTGACGCTTGGCGCTGTCCTGCCGGGTCTGGCCCATGCCGCCACGCAGGCGGCATCCCAGGCGGCCTTCCGGACTGCATCCCAGACCGCGCCCGACCCCGAACTGGTGATCGAAGATAATGATTTCCTCGGCCCCGGCGGGTCGGACCAGCAATCCATCATCCCGCTGCTGTTCAACCCACATGTGCGCGTACTCGGCTTTACCGTCGTCAGTGGCGATGACTGGGAAAATGCGGAATCCGCCCATCTTCGCCGGTTTCTGGAAATCATCCACCGCACCGACGTGCCGGTGGCCGATGGCGCGGTCTATCCCCTGCTCAACACTGTCGCGGCCCTGCGTGAACACGAACACCAGTTCGGCACAATCCCGTGGAAGGGGGCGTGGGGCGGACTGGGCAGCATCGAACATGTTCCCGACACGCAGCCTGCCCTGCCCACGCTGAAGGAGGGCATGCCCCACCTGCAACCCGTGGCGCAGAACGCGGCGCAGTTCCTGATCGAACAGGTCCATGCCCATCCGCACCAGATCACCATCGTCGCGGCGGGTCCGCTGACGAACCTTGCGCTGGCCATCCGCCTGGACCCGACCTTTGCCGCGACGGCAAAACAACTGGTATTCATGGGCGGCATGCTTGACACCAGCATGATGTCGGTGACGGGGAATGCGGACTTTGCCTCCGACTTCAACATGATCTTTGACCCGGAGGCCGCGCATATCGTCCTGACCGCACCATGGGCGTCGGTAACCGTGGTGGGCAGCGTGTCGAACGACCTGATGATGACACGCGACTACCTTGCGCAGGTGACGCGCAAGATCACGCCGATGACGCAGTATCTTGCGAAATATTACGAACCGCTGCCGATGTGGGACGAACTGACGGCTGCCATCGCCGCCGACCCGTCACTGGTGACGTCATCGGTGGACGCGTTCATGGATATCGACCTGGCGCACGGCCCTGATTACGGGCACGCCCATGTCTGGCCCGAACAGCTTGCCCCGAAACAGCAGGGCGTACGCCGCGTCCATATCGTGCGCAGCGTGGACGCCACGCGGTTCCGCGCCATCTTCGCACAGGAGGCGCAGAGCGACCTGCCCCCCGCCCCGGCACGCCATTAGGAACGGGGAAGGCCAAGATGCTGCATATGGTCAAGCTGGCGGTGGGGGTCGGCAGCCTGCCTGAACTCGCCCTGCGCCAGCAGGTCGAACCCCCTGTGCCCCGCGACGGGCTTGATGGCACCACACCCGCCGGGCAGCCATGGCTGCGTACGCGCATGTTCCCCCGCCGCGCGCCAGAGATACTGGAAGGCGGGTCGCTTTACCGCGTGATCGCGGGGATGGTCATGTGCCGCCAGCGCATCACCGGCATCCGCCCCGATACACGCGATGACGGGGTGGCCTGCGCGCTGATCACGCTCGACCCGTTGATCGTGCCAGTCGTCCCGCGCAGCATGCGTCCCTTTCAGGGATGGCGGTACCTGCGTGCGGCCGACGCACCGGCCGACCTTGGCCATTTCGACCTTGATGGAGACACCCTGCCCGATGACATGCGTCGCGAACTGGCTGCGTTGTGCCTGATCTGACTTCTTCCGCCGCCATCCGCCCCCGCGTCATTTCCCCTGCCCTGCGCGCGACCGCGTTGATGGGATGCGCCGCACTGGTCCTGGCGGGCTGCGCCGCCACCCCGCGGGGGGGGACGTCACGCTATTCACGCTATTACCCCGCCAGCGGGGCCTACCGCGCGCCCGGACCAGCCGATGACCCGTGGAAGCCGTATATCGAGGAGGCATCGAACCGTTTTTCTGTGCCACAGCCATGGATCCGTGCCGTGATCCAGAAGGAATCGGGTGGCCATGAATATATGGACGGCCATCCCATCACCTCCGCCAGTGGCGCGATGGGGCTGATGCAGTTGATGGCCCCGACCTATAGTGACATGCAAAAGCGCAACCACCTTGGTTCGGACCCGTACGAACCGCGCAACAACATCCTTGCGGGGACCGCCTATATCCGCACACTGTATGGGCTGTATGGCGCACCGGGCTTCCTTGCGGCGTATAATGCAGGGATCGAACGGCTGAATGACTATCTGGAGGAAGGGCGTCCATTGCCCAGCCAGACCGTACGCTATCTGCGCATCATTACGCCCAACCTCGGCAATTCCGTGGCGTTGAGCGGCCCTCTTGCGATCTATGCCGGGCCGGGACAGCCTGTCACGCGCACACCCGTGGCACTTGGCGGACGCAACCAGCATGCCGTCTTGCAGTACGCAACCCTCAATCCGCCCGCACCGACATCGCATGCGGCACCGGCGTCAACGGCCTGCGCGCGCGATCCCGATGCGGCCTATGACCCTTCGGCACGCTGCACCGCCATGACGGTAACGGCCATATCAGGTACGGGCGTCAATTATGGCGCATGGAGCGTGCAGGTCGGCGCATTCTCCACCGAGGGGCAGGCACGTTTCGCCACAACCATGGCGCGACAGGGGGACTTCACCGCGTTGCAGGGCGCACGCAGCATGGTGATCCCCGTCACCAGTGCACGCGGCACACAGGTCTATCGCGCGCGACTGGCCGGATTGTCGGAAGCGGCGGCGGGCAAGGCGTGTTCCAGCCTGAAAAGCCAGGGGCTGCTGTGCATTGTCATTCGCCCTGGGATGTAGGGACTGGCAGGTTTTCAAGCGTTGCGGACACATGCAGCGCGGGCATGCGCACGCTGGCCTGATGTGTCAGCATGACCGACGACGCCCCCACCGCGAACGTATAGGTCCCCGCGGGAACCACCCAGCCGCCCGCGCCTGTATCCCACTGCCCCAGCAGGTGCGGGTCCACCGGGATGGCGACGCGGGTTGCATGGCCGGGTGTCAGCGCAATACTGCGCCACCCCACCAGGCGCTTGACGCCGCCAGCCTCCACCGGCGGGGTCAGGTACAGTTGCGCCACCGCACGGATCGGATGGTCGGACGTATCGGTCACTGTGAAGGTCGCACTCAGATGGGTCGCGTCCTCGCGGCTGACATGGACATCGCCATACGACACGCCGCCCGCGACCGACAGGCCATAGCCGAACGGAAACAGCGGGGCGATATGGGCGCGTTCGAACGCATTGTAATCGGCATAGGCCATGCCGGGGGGATACAGCCCGCCAGTAAAGGTCATGGGCAGGCGGCCCGAGAATTCACGCGTTCCCGTCAGCATCGCCGCAAGCGGGGCGGCATATTC
Organism: Novacetimonas hansenii; assembly: GCF_014843995.1. NCBI lineage: Bacteria > Pseudomonadati > Pseudomonadota > Alphaproteobacteria > Acetobacterales > Acetobacteraceae > Novacetimonas > Novacetimonas hansenii. The sequence continues at coordinate 3,131,137 of NZ_CP062147.1, forward strand.
CCCATGCCATGACCACGCCTGTATCACACTGTCCACCACATCCAGCCACGGCATCGCGCGGTCAGGGCTGTCGGACATCATGATGGTCACGACATGCCCGCCAAGGTCCGCAAGTGCGGTGATGAACGCATTGTCCGCATCACGATCCGTCAGCATCACGATACGCGCCGCCTGCGCGGCCTGTGGCGGGGGCGTGCCATCGGGGTTGACGACGGCCTGACTGACCTTCACCCCGTCATGCTGCAATGCCGCCGCAAGGGCCACAAGCGGTCCCTGCAACGCCTGTGTCGCCAGCAGCAGCACCTGCCCGCTGCGGTCATCAAGGGGCAGGACCTGGTTTTCGTTCTGCAACAGGACCATCCCCTCCGCCCCGACCTCGGCCATCAGTCCGTCCACCGACATCGGGCCAGATCCCGGGGGGGATTTCCTGTCACGGGTGAATGGCGGCGGATGGTCAAGGATGCCGGTACCATACAGCGACGTCAGGACATGCTGTGCCATCTGGTCAATGCGGGGGGGCTGGACCGCGCCCGTCGCAACCGCGCGGCGCAGGGGGGCGGCATACACCCCGTCCTCCACCCCTGGTGACTGTTCCATGTCCACGCCATCCGCCACGGCGGCGACAGGGCTGGCGTCCGCCCCCGACAGCGCACCGGGCATCGCCATGAGCATGCCGCCAAAATGCCACTGTTCACGCATGATGCCCGACAGACCGGACAGCGCGCCGCACACATGCATGCCGCCACATGCGATCGCCCCCCCATGCGCCGTACCCAGTGCGATGGACAGGCCCATCAGGCTGGTGCCCATATACTGATCCGCCGGGACAGGCAGCGTCGCGGGAAGGGCGACAACCCCGTCACCGCGTCCCTGTTCCTCCGCACGGAGCGAGGCGAAGACCGGCACCACATGCCCCACCATCAGGCCCGAAGCCACCATCCCCGCCATTGTTCCCGCAAGCATCGGGTCCTCGCCTGCCTGCAATCGCCCGGATGGCAGCAGGTCCACACCACCGACACGCACCATCGCCCGGCCACGCCCCCATTCGTCACGCGCCCGCACCATGCCCGCGCGATGGGCCAGCACCGGGTCCCAACTCGCGGCAAGGGCAAGGAAAGGCAGGTGCGGCATGGTGGGATCAGTGGGATGCGGGTCCGAAAAGCTGCCCATCCGCAAGGCGGGCAGGCCAAGGCGCGGCACACCCGGCCATGTCAGCAGTCCCGTGCCCTCGCCCGCCATGGCACCACCAAGCGGGGCGGGAAAGGCACGCAGGACCGACAGTTTTTCTTCGGGCCGCATGCGCGCGACCATATCCGCCGCCCGCGTCTGGGCCGATGAGGAAGGCGCAGTCGCCGCCCATGCGGACGGTGCAGGCCCCGGCACGGGAACAAATACGGGCACCATCGCCGCCGCCACGGCGACCGCCATCGTGCGCGGCGCGGCGCGGATCTGGGTATGGATGGCCTGCAGTCCCCTCGATATATGTCGCACTGCTCTTCCACACCTCCTGCCTTGCTGCACCCTGGCTGCCTTAACCCTGATCGCCTTACCCTGACTGCCTTACCCTGGTCGCCGCACTTTGGTCGCCTTAGCCCTGCGCCGCCACACGTTTCCGGGCCTGCGCCCGTGGCCCTCCCCTGCCCGTACGCAGGTCCTGCCGCCCCATGCACGGGGCGTCTGTCGATGCCATAAGTACTACCATCGACGCCCCGGCGCCATGGCCCACACCCATGCACCACCGGGCACGTCGTCACGATGGTGGCACAGAAAGTCGCCGCGTGACTTGGCGGGACCGGCGCGGCGGGATATGAAGGACGCACATCGATACAGGCAGGACCGTGGCCGTTCATCCGGACATATCGTGACGGGATGCGCGGCACACGGGGCCGAAATACCACATGCGGGGCCAATCCCCGGCGTCCATAGAGGCATCATGACCCTTCGTCCGCCAACTTCCGCCCTTCGCCCCCCCTCCCGCCGCGCCATGCGCATGGGGTTGCCGGTCCTGATGCTTGGCACGCTGCTTGGCGCGTGTTCGACAGGCCCGCATGACAGCACCGGCCTCGCCCGGCCCCAGAACAAGCTCCTGAAGGAAGACCGCGGGGCGACGGGGGGTAATGACCAACTGGAAAAAAGCGGCGTCAACGCCTATCTGTGGCGTGGGGCGATCGATACCCTGTCGTTCATGCCGTTCGCTTCCGCCGATGCGATCGGGGGGGTCATCCTGACGGACTGGTACACGCCACCCGCCACGCAGAACGAACGGTTCAAGATCACCTGCTTCATCCTGTCGAGCGACCTGCGCTCTGACGCCGTACGCGTTTCGGTGTTCCGCCAGGTGCTGCAGGACGGTCAGTGGACCGATACCCCCGTCGCCGCCAATACGGTGTCCGACATCACCTCCAAGATCCTGACCCGTGCGCGCCAACTGCGTGCCGATAACGGCCACAAGAACTAACTCCTCGCGCCCGGACCAGATGACCAAGATGACCGATTCCAAGACCCCCGCCGATACCGCCGCCGTCCCTGCCTATGACTTCGCCACCGCCGAGCCGCTGTGGCAGGCGCGATGGGAACAGAGCGGCGTCTTCGACGTGCCTGACGTGCCCCCCGCCGACCGGCCGAAATATTATGTGCTGGAAATGTTTCCCTACCCTTCGGGGCAGTTGCACATGGGCCATGTCCGCAATTATACGCTGGGCGATGTGGTTGCGCGTTACAAGCGTGCGCAGGGGTTCAGCGTGCTGCATCCGATGGGATGGGATGCATTCGGCCTGCCGGCGGAAAACGCCGCGCGGGAACGCGGGGTCCATCCGGGCAAATGGACGATGGACAACATCGCGGCCATGCGCACCACGCTCAAGCAGCTTGGCTTTTCCTTCAACTGGGACCGCGAGATCGCAACCTGCCTGCCTGAATATTACGGCAAGCAGCAGAAGCTGTTCCTTGACATGCTGGCAGCTGGCCTGGTGGAACGGCGTGAAAGCTGGGTCAACTGGGACCCGGTGGACAATACCGTACTGGCGAATGAACAGGTTGTGGACGGTCGTGGCTGGCGTTCAGGCGCACTGATCGAGCAGAAACAGCTTTCGCAATGGTTCCTGAAGATCACAAAATTCGCGCCGCAACTGCTTGATGGGCTGTCGCACCTGCCCCGCTGGCCCGAACGGGTCCGCACGATGCAGGAACGCTGGATCGGCCGGTCAGAGGGCGCGCGCGTGCGCTTTGGCCTGCATCAGCCACCGGCAGGATTCGACGTGGATCTTGATTCGGTGGAGGTGTTCACCACACGGCCTGATACGCTGTTCGGGATGTCGTTCCTCGCCATCGCGGCTGACCACCCGCTGGCGGCCAAGGTCGCGGCGAAAAATGCGCAAGCGGGTGAATTCATTGCGCAATGCCATCGCCTGGGCACGTCCGAAGAAGCCATCGAGACCGCGGAAAAGCGTGGTTTCGATACCGGCCTGCGCGTGTCGCATCCCTTCATGCCGGACAGGTCGTTCCCGGTCTGGATCGCAAATTTCGTCCTGATGGATTATGGAACGGGCGCCGTGTTCGGCTGCCCCTGCGGCGACCAGCGTGACCTTGATTTCGCCAACAAGTACCACCTGCCCTTCATTCCCGTCATCTTGCCGCACGATGCCGACCCACAGACCTTCGCCGTCACCGACAAGGCGACCGACGGACAGGGCACGCTGTTCAATTCCGCCTTTCTTGACGGCCTCGACATCGCAAGCGCCAAGAAAGAGGCGATCGCCCGCCTGGAAGGGTTGGGTGTGGGCCGTGGCGTGGTCAACTGGCGCCTGCGTGACTGGGGCATTTCCCGGCAACGTTACTGGGGCTGCCCCATCCCCATCATCCATTGTCAGACCTGTGGTGCGGTACCTGTCCCCGACGCGCAGCTTCCGGTGGTCCTGCCCGATGACGTGACGTTCGACCGTCCGGGCAACCCGCTTGAACATCACCCGACATGGAAGCATGTCGCCTGTCCCAGATGCGGCGCGCCCGCCACGCGCGAGACGGATACCTGCGACACATTCGTGGACAGTTCATGGTATTTCGCCCGCTTTACCGCCCCACACGCCCCACACCCCACCGTGGTCGCGGCGGCGGACGGGTGGTTGCCGGTGGACCAGTATATCGGCGGGATCGAACATGCGATCCTGCACCTGCTCTATGCACGTTTCTTTACCCGCGCGATGCATGAAACCGGGCACCTGAATGTTGATGAGCCGTTCGACGGATTGTTCACCCAAGGGATGGTCAACCACGAAAGCTATCGCGACGCGGCTGGCAACTGGCTCTATCCTGATGAGGTCGAACGCACGGGCACGGGGGCAACCCGCCGTGACACCGGTGACGCGGTCACGGTCGGCCGGGTCGAGAAGATGTCCAAATCCAAGCGCAACACCGTGGCGCCGATCACGATCATCGACCGTTTCGGCGCGGATACGGCACGCTGGTTCGTCCTGTCGGACAGCCCGCCGGAACGGGACATGGAATGGACGGAATCCGGTGTGGCCGGGGCCGCGCGTTTCCTGCAACGCCTGTTCCGCGTCGTGCGCGGTGTGGCGGCACAGGTCCCGGCCGACGCCCCCTGCCCCACGCAGGTTGCCAAACCCGCCGACACGCTGCGCCGCACGACCCACCGCACCATCGTGGCAGTGACAGAAGCCCTCGAAGGGTTCAGCCCCAATGTCGCGGTCGCGCGGCTGCATGAACTGACCAGTGCGCTGGCCGATGCGGAAAAGCACGCGGACGAAGACGGCGTCGCCTTTGCCCGGCGTGAGGCGGCCGGGGCGCTGGCGCTGTTGTGCGCACCGATGATCCCGCACCAGGCCGAAGCGATGATGACACTGCTGGAACCCGCAGGCAGGCCGGTGGTCGAACGCACATGGCCCAAGGCGCAGGAGGACCTGCTTGTCGCAAGCGAGGTCACGATCGCGGTGCAGATCATGGGCAAGCTGCGTGGCACGATCGCGGTGGCCCCCGACCTGCCCAAGGACGAGGTCATCGCCCGTGCGGAGGCCGAACCCAATGTCGCGCGCCTGCTGGAGGGCGCGCGGATCGTCAAACGCATTTACGTGCCGGGGCGGATCGTCAACCTTGTGATTGCGAAATAGATGATACGCCTTTCGTGTCGTCGCAGCGTATCGCCGCTTTTTGCGGCCGCATTTGTGGTCATGATGGGCGGGTGCGGTTTCTCGCCCATGTACCAGACGACAGGAAAGCATATCGGACCTGACGGCAAGGCCACGGTGACGGATGTGGCGGCCGAACTGCAACAGGTTTATGTGCCGCGCATCACGGAACGTTACGGCCAGCAGTTGCGACAGTTCCTGCAACAGGACCTTGGCGGGGCGGGGCCTGAAAACCCGACCCGCTACAGCCTGCGCATCCGCACCTACATGATGAACGAGGCGGTGGACATCCATTCGGATAATACCAGCGGGCGCACCCGCACCACTGCCTTCGCCCACTGGCAGCTTTATACCGTCAGCGCCAGCCCACGCCTGCTGGCCGAAGGGGATGCGAACATCATCGACGGCGTCAACAATACATATGAACAGTATTTCGCCCTGTCGCTGAACCTTGAGACCGTGCGCACCCGCGTGGCGAAGAACATGGCCGAACAGATTACCCAGCAGGTGGGGGTATGGTTCCGCACCCATGCCAAGCCCGCGACAGACGGGTCGGACGCGGAACAGAACCAGCCCCGCTTCATCGACCCCGACTCGATCGCCAACGCCAGCAGCAACAACCAGATGCCATCACAACGCCCCGGTGCGGACGGCCTGCCCGCACTGGCCACGGGGCGGTCGAATTCACAGCTGAATGACGAAAGCGACGTAGGCACCTCCGTCAGCGTCGGGAGCGACAGCCCCGATAATGTCAACATCGGTGGCAGCGGCACCAACCAGTGAAGATCAGCCCGCGCGCAATCGCCAGCACCCTGCGCGACCCGGGCGCGTGGCGTGTCATATTGCTGCATGGCGAAGATACCGGCCTGATCCGTGAACGCGCGACACAGGCGGCGCAGGTCATTACGCCCGAACTGGATGATCCATTCCGTGTCGCCATACTGGGTCGCGACGCGCATGACCGCATGGCGGAAGAATGCGCTGCACTGTCACTTGTCGGGGGGCGTCGTGTCGTTTGGGTGCGCGAGGCGCGTGATGGCCTGACGGGACCGGTCAAGGAGTGCCTGGCAGCCGATACGGACACATTGCTTATCATGGAGGCGCCAGGGCTGGAGTCCCGCTCCAAACTACGTGCCCTGCTGGAAAAAGCGCCGAACTGCGCCGCCATCGCCTGCTACCCCGAGGAAGGTCGCGCGCTTGAGGGCAGCATCCGCCAGATGCTCTTGGCCCTTGGGGTGGAGATTGATCCCGACGCGCTGTCATGGTTTGCGGAACGCGCCAGCCCGGACCGCGCCGCAACCCGTGCGGAGGTGGAAAAACTCTTCCTGTTCGCGGGACAGGGCGGGCGTCTGACACATGAAGACGTTCAGTCCTGCATTGGCGATGCCGCCAGCGTATCGCTTGAGGATGCGGCCTTTGCCGCAATGTCGGGCGACCGGGCGGGGGCCGACCTTGCGATCGAACGCGCGATGAGCACCGACCGCATGAACCCGATTGGCGCGGCACGCGCGCTGCTGTCGCATATCCACCGGCTGCGGCGTGTGCGTCTGGCGATGGATGCGGGACAGGGACGTGCGGACGCCATGTCCGCCCTGCGGCCACCGGTCTTTTTCAAACGCACGGAACAGTTTGGCCGTGCCGTCACGATATGGGATGCAGATGCCCTGATGCAGGCGGCCACATGGACACAGCAGCTTGAACTGGCCTGCAAGCAGACCGGCAGCCCAGATGTCGTGCTGTGCAAACGCCATATCGCACGCCTTGCCACACAGGCGCGGATTATGGCGCGGCAGCGCTAGGCGCATCATAAAACATCCCCCGACCCGACATGTTTTGCGGGGACATTTTCAGAAAATATAATATATTTTCAAAGAATTTCGAAAACCTTTACCAGCCTGGGCCATGTTGCAGCATGGGAGCGGGCATGGCGTTGCATATTGTACCGATGGGCATGGCCATATTGATACTTGCCCCCCCCCGGCCCCTCGGCTAGATATAACGGGTGTATGTCCGCGTAGCTCAGCAGGATAGAGCACAGGATTCCTGGTAGCAATTGGGCGTCACGACGGGAAACCACGTGGCGGATCTGCTCAAATTCGGGGAACGCTCTGGCAGGAATGCCGTGCCAATCCCGAGCCAAGCCCGGCCCCATGCCGGGAAGGTGTAGAGACTGGATGGGCAGCGCCTACCGACCCCCCTATGGTGGGTCCATGGCGAAGGGACAGTCCAGACCACGAACGCCATCGCATGATGGCGGCGGCGAAAGTCGAAGTGGGATGAATCCTGGGGCCGTGGGTTCGAATCCCGCCGCGGACACCAACATACCACCCCGCCGATAGTGACCGACCATCCTGCAAAAGATGGCAGGCAACGCAAAAGCCCCATCAGGCAACCATCGCATCCATCACGATGACGCCTGGGGCATCTTTTACAAAATCCCTGAAGCACGCCGCCTTTTTTCAAAAAGGCGGCGTCCGATAGCTTCTATGGTGCGTATCTGTGTCGTGTCTGTGCGCTGGCCTCATGCGCCCTTGTTCTGGGAGGCGTCGATTTCCAGCGCAAGGCGCGCCATCTCCAGCGCCCCTTCCCTGCTGCCTGCGCCACAGATGAAGCGTGCGGGATGGGCGAACACTGCATCCGCCACCCCTGACACCTTGGCCAGAGCCTCTCCATCAAGTCCGCGCCAGGCTTCAGGCAGAGAGACACGCTGCCCGAAATCACCCCGCACGGGAGGGACCGCCTTGACGTTCCAGCGGCCGGGCGCGGCGGGCGAGACAACATAGACGACAGGCAGGTCATGCTCGAAAATCACCTTTTCGGTCGGCATACCCGTCTCCATGACCAGAATACGCTTGTCCTGCGCATTCGCATACGCTTCGAGCACACGATCCGTTGCCTTCAGGCTGGCACGGACGCGATCGACCGTATTGACAAGATAACCCGCGACCGCGCACGCGGCATCGGCGAAGCCTACACTTTCACGCATCGCAGCTTCTTCGGGACCGTAAAGTTCCGCCGTGTCCCAGACGGGGCGGCAGGATGAAACGATATCCGCCAGCGACAGCTTCTCCAGCTTGACCACACCATTATCATCAAGGTCGATCGGCAGGACCAGTGATTTGTCAATCGCCTGCCAGATGATGGGCAGCGCCGCGTCATCCACTGGGGCCTTCAGGATATTGCGGATCGCGGCAATGCCATAATCCTTCCACAACAGGCCCGCCGCGCTATAGGGAGTGCCGTCCTCACGCAGGGGCTTGTCCTTCATATGGTGGTCATAACGTCCCTTTTGCGGGTCATAGATACCGCCGACGTCAAACACGATATCCGCCGCACGGATACGTTCGGGCGAACGCGTCCGGCCGAAATCCAGCCTGTCAGTCGGTACGGTCCCAAGGACGCGGCCGCGCAGGTCGCCATGGGGGGCAAGCGCGTAATGCAGGATGACATATCCCAGCGTCTCATCAACGTGAAAATTCCCCGAATGCGTCAGGGCTTTGACGGTTGCGGCCTCATTACCGAGGCCAACGGGGGTATAGTTTGACATATCAGGACCTACCAACAAACGGGAATGAATGGACGCCAGTGCCCCTCATGCCGCAAAGAGTATGGCAAGACAACCAGCGCCCCCGCATCCACATCCCCCATCGCCCGCCGCCATTCCCGGCCCTTACCGCGCGATGGCCGCCGCCGTGCCGGTGGCTTCACGCAGAATCAGTGCCTGTTTGCGCGCAACACCCCAGCGATAGCCTGACAAGGTGCCATCACTGCGCACGACACGATGGCAGGGAATGACCACCGCCAGCATATTCGCAGCACAGGCCCCCGCCACCGCCCGCACCGCCGAAGGTGTACCCAGCCGACGCGCGATTTCAGCATAGGTTACGGTCGTGCCCGGCGCGATGGCCTGCAAGGCCGCCCACACCCGTTTTTGAAACGCGGTGCCACCGATATCAAGAGGCAGGTCGAGTGCGTCCGACTCCCCGTCGATAAATGCCACCACATGCCGCAGATAGTCATTGGCGCAGGGATCGCCAAGCACAAGTTCCACCCCCACGAAGCGCGCACGCAGGTCATGCACCAATGCATCCGCGCCATCGCCCATCGCGATGGCCACCACGCCATTCGCCCCCGTCGCCAGCATGACCGTGCCCAGGGTACATTGCCCCACCGCCACGCCCAGCCGCCCTGTCGCGGCATTGCCCCTGTGGACCGGAACTGTCGTCATCGCCTGTTTTCCCCTGCATGGTAACAATGCTGCATATGTCCGACATTACACTGCCCCGCTGGAACGGACCACGGTGATCCTCAGGGGGATCGGTCAGGGGCAGAATGTGCAACAGGGCAAATATGGGACGCGGTCGGGCAATCTTGGGAATTATTTTTTGAAAATACAATGTATTTCAATGCTTTTCGCACAAACATTGTGCTCCTAAGCTTTTATGGTTTCCATAGGCTATCGGGGCTGGTTTTTGCAAAATATCTCCGATCAAACAGTCATTCCCTAAACTGCCCTCAGAGACCGTATTGAAAAGGTAAGTCCGATAGATTGTGAAATCGTAAAAGTTTTTGGTGAAGCTTTTTTCAAAAAGCTTCGAAAATACATCGCCTTTTTCGATCGAAAGGCAACAGAAAAAAATATTTTCCCATTGTTTATCAAAGATTTGTTTTTCAAACAGTCTCTCAGAGATTTCCGCCAAAGACGGGACGCATACCCCCATTAAAAGAGGGTTCGCAGGCCCAATGGCAATCGATTGGACATCGAGAAAAGGGCAGAAACCGCCTCCATTATCCCAAAGTATCCAAGGCTGACATCTATGCAGAAAAATTCTAGAGTTCGTGAAACGTTACATTGTCAGGAGATATTAAAATGAAAAAATTAGGATTGATTGGCGGAACAGGCCCTGAGTCCACAATAATTTATTATAAAAAGATAGTATATGGCGCCAATAAAATTGTAGGTGAAAACTTCTTTCCCAACATCAATATTGAAAGCCTAAATGTATTTGATGTTCTTAAATTCTGTTCAGAAAAAAACTATGATGGTTTAAGCCACTATATCATGAATGGCATTCGCAACCTTGAGGCAGCAGGATGCAACATCATATCACTGACCGGAAACACGCCACATATCGTTTTCGACACATTACGTACGAAATCTTCTGTCCCATTAGTCAGTATAATTGAAGCCACCCAAAAAGAAGCAAAAAAATTAGGGTATAAAAAAGTCGGGTTATTAGGAACGCGTTTCACCATGGAAGAAGATTTTTTCAAAAAACCCTTTCAGGAAGAAAAAATAGAAATATTTTCACCTCAAGGAGAAGATTTAGATTTCGTTGCAGATAAAATATCTCACGAATTAGAACATGGGATAATAAAAGAAGAAACAAAATGTGGATTTTTGAAAGTTATTGAAAATATGATCCACACTTATGACATAGAGGCAATTATATTAGGATGCACGGAATTACCACTTATTTTTGACAGCATGAACCTTACGATACCCTGTCTGGACACCTTGGAAATACATGCAAACGCACTTATTTCCGCAATGGAATTAGGCAATTAATCGAGATCAATATCTGACAATAAACAATATATTCACGAAAACCAGATTATATATAATTAATTCCATTCCATTGCAAACCAGCAGGCACAACATGCATACTGGTTTGCGCATTCGGGTTTGAAATATTTTATATGATTTTATGATTTTGAAGCATATTTGTAATTTACATATCGTCTGATATACTCATTCAGACCATGTCCTGAATCAGCAAGTATTTTCATACGCTCAATATGATCCATACCGGCACTACCATAGGTATAAATGTAAGTTGTTTGCTTACCCTTCCCGAAAATCACTTCGATGGAAGTTGCATCATATGCATATGACACAATGCCAGAGTCACCATCAATATTTTTATAGGTTGGAAAATATTTACCCTTCATCCCAATTCATAGATTGAAAATAATTCCTACACCAGATTCAATTAACATATCATTTATTTAAATACCCATATTTATGCTTTTGCGGACTACAATTCCTTGGGGTAAACTTATAAACGAGGTTTGCCGCTGAGTGCGATGAACAGCCCGGCAATGCCGAGGGTAGGGGTAAATATGGTTGCAACCCGCCTGCCCCTCATACGTCCTGATATATAGATGGATGGGCACGGCAGAGCAGGACCCCGATCATGAGCCAGCACAGGACACAGACCGGACGCCGACAGTTCCAGACCATCCTTGGCATGCTTGGGCTGGTGATGTGTGGCAAGCATGTCCGCACGGCGCGCGGGGCCGCCGCCATGCGCAATGCACCGGATGCCTTCATGCTGTCACCCGATGGGTGGGTTCCCAACAATGCGCACCTGCCGGTGCTGCATTACCATAACGCCCTGCCCATCCGCGGCGGCGACCCGGCGGCCGGGATGGAGGCACTGTTTACCGCCAATGGATGGCCACCACGCTGGCGATGGGGCGTCTATGACTTCCACCATTACCACAGCACCGCGCATGAGGTGCTCGGGATTATCGCGGGTTCCGCGCAACTGCGCCTTGGCGGGCCGGGAGGACGGCTTGTGACGGTGCGCGCGGGTGACGTCGTCGTCCTGCCCGCAGGCACGGGACACAGGAACGAAGGGTCGAGTAACGATTTCCTTGTCGTGGGGGCCTATCCCCCCGACCAGGATTTCGACCTGCAACGTGGCCCCATCACGCGCGCCGCCATCACGGTGATGGGGCGCCTGCCTTTCCCGCCAACGGACCCGGTGCAGGGGCGCGCGGGCGCGCTGACACGGTTATGGCATCCGGCATGACATCGGCTGGCAAAGACGTGCGCGGCGCAGGATGGGCCAATGGCTGTCCGGGGATATGCAGAACCTCTTCCAGCCAGTCGGCAAAAAGCTGTATCCGGCGCGACAGATGCTTGCGGTGCGGATAAAGCAGCGCCATGGGCAACGGGGCCGCGCGCCATTGGGGCAGCACCTCCACCAACGCCCCCGACTTTACAAGGGCGGCCACGTCATAGCCCGGAACCTGGATCAGGCCCAATCCGGCAAGGCAGCAGGCGATGGAGGCCTCCGCACTGTTAACCGTGACACGACCGGACATGGGCAGGCTGTGGGTCGCACCACCTTCCTCCCATTCCCATGCCTCGATCCGCCCGGTGGAGGGGGAGGCATAACGCACGGCCAGATGATGGACGAGGTCAGCAGGAACCTGCGGTATCCCATGTTGGGCCAGATAGGCAGGAGAGGCGACATTGACCAGATCAAGGTCCCCCATCCGGCGTGCAATCAGACCGGAATCATGCAGCGGGCCGACGCGCAGGACACAGTCGATCCCGTCCTCCACAAGGTTGACGGCCCGGTCAGTCACACCAAGTTCGATATCAACCCCCGGATACCGCCCAAGGAATTCAGGCAGGCGCGGCGCCACCAGCAACCGCCCGATCCGGCCCGGCAGGTTGACCCGCAGCAGGCCACGCGGGCTGGCCCCGTCATGGCGGAACAGGTTTTCCGCCTCCTCCACATCTGCGATCAGGCGCAGGCAATGGTCATAAAATGCCATACCGTCCGCCGTGGGTGTAACAGATCGGGTCGTGCGCGCCAAAAGCCGCGCGCCAAGCCGTCCTTCCAGTTCCTGTATGGCAGTGGATACACTGGAACGTGGCAGATTCAGTGTCTCGGCCGCACGGGTAAAGCTTGCGCTCTCCACCACGCGGGCGAAAACGCGAAACAGGTCGATCCGGTCCATGCGCCCCCTACCTGCCACCATCGCGACAGACTGTTCGTGATTTACGACATATGTTGTCAGGAAAGGCAACTTTATCTCGATATCGCAAATGATACGCTCATTCCACACCTTCCCGTTCGGGGAAGCACATCGCAATGAGGGGACATCGCAACAATGGTCGATCACAGCATCAAGGGGAAAACCGTCCTGATCGCAGGCGGGGCAAAAAATCTGGGCGGCCTGATTGCCCGTGACCTTGCCGCCCATGGCGCGCGCGCCATCGCCATCCATTACAACAGTGCCGCAAGCAAAAGCGAAGCCGACAGCACGATCGCGGACCTGCAGGCCGCAGGCGTTCAGGCAGTGGCATTCCAGGCGGACCTGAGTACCGCCGCAGCGACAGCAAAGCTGTTTTCCGACACCATTGCAGCCATTGGTCGTCCCGACATCGCCATCAACACAGTGGGCAAGGTCCTGAAGAAGCCCATCGCCGAGACGAGCGAGGACGAATATGATGAAATGTTCGCCGTCAATACCAAGGCGGCCTTCTTCTTCATCAAGGAAGCGGGCCTGCACCTGAATGACCATGGCAAGCTGCTGACACTCGTGACATCACTGCTTGGGGCGTATACGCCGTTTTATTCCACCTATGCCGGGTCAAAGGCAGCGGTGGAACATTTCACCCGCGCGGCCTCCAAGGAATATGGCGCGCGCGGTATTTCGGTTAACGCAATCGGCCCTGGCCCCATGGATACGCCATTCTTTTATGGGCAGGAATCAGAACAGGCCGTGGCTTATCATAAAACCGCCGCCGCCCTGTCGCCCTTCAGCAAGACCGGCCTGACGGATATCGAGGACATCACCCCGCATGTCCGCTTCCTTGTGTCGGAAGGATGGTGGATGACCGGGCAGACCATCCTCGTCAATGGTGGCTATACCACGAAATAATCGCCTGACGGGCGTGTCCGGGGCACCTGCCTGCGGGACACGCCATAGCTGACTGAAATTATACATCTTGGCGCGGCATTTCGCCGGAAAGCCTCAGAGGCCGTCACCTCTTTGAAAAAGGCTGATGCCTGAAAGATGGGCCGTTCCCCGGCCAACTGCTTGCGGCCTGCCCCCTGACATCAATGAACCACATGCTGGACGCCCGCCGGGACGATGCGCCGGGCCATCACGCCTGTACGGTCACATCCCCCCCCCACCACATCGCCTGCCATATCCTGCGTCGCATCCCCTGGCCTGCTCATGATTGCCATCATTTTAAACATGTTATCCTTTATATATCACGTTCGATAATATGTTATGAAAAACAAATAATATCGGTGAAAGAGCCTGAGGAAAAGGCTCCTGCGCAATGTGCCTTCAGCTCCGCAGCCCTCACCCTGCCCAAAGGTGCTGGCGCAATTCCAAACCGGGTGTCCTTTTCACAATAGTTTGGCGCCACGCTCCCTGCGCGACATGGCGACATGCAGGAACAACCATGTTTTCCCATGCCTCACGGGGCATGCGCGTTACGTCTGGCGCGGCCCAAACAAAAATGGCGCCGGTTGCAGGACAACCGACGCCATCATCATGGGTCAGGCAAGGACACGCCTCACCCTTCAGGGATCAAGGGACAGGGATTATTTCTGCGGCGGCGGCGGGGGGGCCATCAGGGCATGGAGCTGGTCTTGCAGGGCATCGATCTTGTCCTGACGCTCCTTGATCTGCGCCAGTTGTTCCGGCGTCAGGATATCGTGGACCTTGACCTCGAACTGCAGACGCTGCGCCTCACGCTTCTGGTGCAGGACATCAAGCTGCTGCTCCACAGAGGTCAGGCTGGCCTGATCCACGGTGCCTGGCGTGGACAACAGAGTGCGCAATTGCCCGTGCAGGGCGCGTTCTTGTTGCATGTCCGCGCGGAAATCAGGGTGGTCGCCATGCATCAGGGCCGCCAGCTTCTTATGCTGGGCCGATGTCAGGGTGATTCCGTGCAGGGAAAGGATATGTCCATGATGGGGACCATGCGCATCGCAACCTTCACCCGGCGGCGGAGGAGGTGGGGCATCGTGCGCCAGCGCCGCATGCCCAACCGTTCCGGTCAGTCCGGTCATGACGGCAGCAGCGAGAAGCATTTTCTTCATCATTTTCTGACTATGTCCTAAAAATATTAAAATGATGTAATCAGCGTCAAGTCATGCGCCTTACAGATATGGTTATACAGAATACCACATGCCAGAATACGGCATCTGTTCTACGAATTGTAACAACGATTATTCTTGGCAGACCACATGAGCCATCGCCCTGCCCCATCAGGCAGTACCCTCCAGACGGTCCATGCCCGATGCTATGCACCTGACGGCACGATCCCAGTGATACGATCCCAATGGCACGTTTCCAGTGGCACGGCCCGGGCGGTACCGCTCCGGTGGCAGGATCATGGGGGCCGAAACATGGACAACCGCCCTCCCTCGTGACACCCGGGTCTGGACACGCAACCACTGGCGCTGGGGCATGGTAATGCCCTACCGTGCCGCTCTTTATGGCACGGCACGGGACACGCGGCGACATGACCACACACAGGATCATCATAGATACCGATCCCGGCGTGGATGACGCGCTGGCGATTATGCTGGCACTGGCATCCGAAAAGATTGAAGTACAGGCCCTTGTCAGCGTTGCGGGCAATGTCACGGTGGAACAGACCGCGCAGAACGCCTGTCGCATCCTTGAACTGGCGGGACGCACGGATATCCCGGTTTACGCCGGGTGTGCCCGCCCCATGGGCCATACCGGCGTCAATGCCCGTCATATACACGGCGTCACGGGCATGGACGGGCCAGACCTGCCGCCGCCCACCATGCCTGTCCAGACGCAGCACGGTGTTGATTACCTGATTGATGCCATACGTACGGCCCCGCCCGACAGCCTCAGCCTTGTCATGCTGGGGCCGATGACGAACCTTGCGGTGGCATTGCTCAAGGCGCCTGATATCGCACAATGCCTCCACCGGGTGATTGCCATGGGGGGCGCATGGTCCGAAGGTGGCAATATCACCCCCACGGCCGAGTTCAATTTTTATGCCGACCCCGAGGCCGCTGACATCGTCCTGCGCGCGGGCACCGCATTGACCCTTCTGCCACTGGATGTCACGCACCAATGCCTGAGCACGCCCGAACGCCTGGCGCGCCTGCGCGCCCTGCCGGGTCGCTGCGCTGCGGCCGCCGTGGCAATGCTGGACAGGGCGGGACAGTTTGACATCGCCAAATATGGCTGGACGGGCGCGCCCCTGCATGATCCATGCACACTCGCCTGCCTGATTGCCCCCGACCTGTTTGCCGGTCGGAAGGTCAATGTGACAATCGCACTGCATGATGTGCTGACGCGGGGCATGTCGGTTGTGGACTGGTGGGGCACCACGAAACGTCCAGTCAATGCCATGTTCATGCGACAGGTCGATGCAGACGGTTTTTATGACCTGCTGGCACGACATCTTGGCCGCCTGCCCTAAGGACAGTTCATTTCCAGAAAAACGACGGCACCGAAAGACCTTTTATCCCCGCATCATTTCAGGCATGTCCACGACATGCCCGCACATATAATGCGGCAACCTGTTCGATCAGCGCGGCATGCGCCTGCGTGAAACGTGCCAGAGATGGGCTGTCGATATCAATAACGCCCAGTAGCCGATCCCCATCAAGGATCGGCACCACGATTTCCGAACGTGATGCCGCATCGCATGCGATATGCCCCGCGAATGCATGGACATCAGGCACTACGACCGTCGCACGCTGCTGGGCTGCCGTGCCGCACACCCCCTTGCCAATCGCAATGCGGGTGCAGGCCACGCGCCCCTGGAATGGCCCCAGCACAAGCTGTCCGTCACGCAGGAAATAAAAACCGGCCCAATTGATATCCACCAATCCCTCAAACAGGATCGCCGCGATATTCGCGGCGTTTGCGATCGGATCGCCTTCCCCTTCGGTAATGGCGGCAACGGTGGCGACGATCTCGTCTTCGCCAGGGGGAAGCGATGTCCCCGTATGAACGGTCATGACGCGGTTCCTGTATATGGTCAGTACACGACCCAGACCATAGCGGCGTTCCCCCCTATGGGCCAGCGCCACGCCCCCGATCCGTTTCCCACCCTGTTGCTATGGCTGTATGCTACGCCGGTCCATGCCGCCACGACCGGCGGCAGGTGGCCAAGGCAGGAGGCCCGGTTGCGCAAGGTTATCGTCACAGGCTGTGACAGCGGTTATTTCCCATTGGTCATGGAACTGATCCAGTCGATCAATGGCCGGACAGATGCGGCATTATGTGTCCTTGACGCCGGATTGTCGTCCCGGCAGGTGGAAACCCTTTCGGACCTTGGGGTACTGATCCGACCCCCCTATGTCCCACCCTGCGCGTCCGCACGGCAGATACGACAGCGCCCGACCCTGGCCATCAACCTGTCCAAGCTGTGGCTGGACCGTGTGCTGCCACAATTCGACCTGATCCTGTGGGTCGACGCGGATGCTTGGGTGCAGGACATGACCGCCATCGAACACATGTTCGACGCCGCACGTGACGGGGCGCTGGCCATCGTTCCTGAAATCGGGGCCAAGATCGCGGACATGTTCGCAATCCGGTGGATATGTCCGGGCTGGATGCAGGTACGTTCGTTCCTTTATAAAAACGCGCGCAAGGCCCGCCTGCCCTTTGCCATCCGGCGTCGGATCGGCGCAAAGCCCCTGCTGAATTCAGGGGTGATGTGCCTGCACCGTGATGCGGCCATCTGGCCCATGCTGCGGAAATGGCAAGAGACCATCATCCGCCAGGGCGGCGCGCTGTTCACGCAAGACCAGCTCAGCATCGCGCTGGCGGTCTATATCGACAACGCTCGTGTGACCTTCCTCGATAACGCCCACAACTATATCGGGCCATGGCTGCTGGACGAGGATCGCGGCATGCTGGTCAACCTGTTCTACCCCCATGCCCCTGTGGGGATCGTGCATCTGGTTTCCCAGGCGCGGTTGCGGCAATCGCTGTCGCATACCCTTCCTGTGCCAACCCTGTCGGGGCGCGAGGTCGCACTTAACCTGCGGTTCGGGGGATTGCGGGCCTTCCGGGACGGATCACGACACCCGGATGGTCCGCAATCCCCCGGACACTCAGGGACTGTTTGAAAACAGGCCGTTGATAAAAAACAGGAAAAGTTTTTGGGTGCCGCCTTTTGATCGATAAAGGCGGCGTCTTCTGAAGCTTTTTGAAAAAGCTTCACCAAAAACTTTTATGATTTCACGATCTTATCGGACTTACCTTTCAAACAGCCTCTAAAAGTCACCATCATCATTTTTTCAAAAAAATGATGAAACACGAGGATTTTTTGCAAATTATCCAACAGGGTTTTTATTGTTCCTGCCACAAGGCATTCCCAAACAGCCGTCAGGGACAAGGATGGCAGGACATGCCTGCCTGATGTTTTCAGCGTCCGGCGCGTTCAGGATGCCGCACGGTCCTTACGCGCCTTCAAGACGGTCTCCGCCGCAGCCTGCAACTGCTGTGCCAGATGCAGGGCCTGTTCGGGATGCAGGGCCGTGACCACACGACGGTCCCCCGATTTCAGGTGTTCGGGGGATGTAGCCATGAACAGGTCAAGGATGACCACGGTTCCCTGCACGGCCTCCGCGCCGCAGCTTACCGTGGGATAGACGACAACATTGCCGCTGGCGTCTTTTGCTTTTTCGTCAGACATGGGGTCCTGTCGTGATAGGGGAAATGAAAGGGGGATTAGCGCATGCGTTTCTTCTGCGCCTGTTCATGACGCAACTGCGCGCTCTGCGCCTCGATGGTTTTCTGCGCATTTGCCAGCGCCTCCCTAAGGCGGAGCAGCTCGGTCTTCAGGGCTGCGATCTCGGCACGCAGGGCGGGGGGATGATCATCCATTCGTCACAACCTTTGCATACAAAGAAGGGGCTACTGGGTTGCAAATCGCGAACGCACCTGATCGAACAGGGCGCGCGCGGCCATGTCGCGGGTATCGGCATGTTCCATCAGGTGACGCATGCGCGCGACGATGTCTTCGGCATGCACTGTGCCACTGTCCACCAACAACTGCATCAGGTCCATGATGACAAGCTGCTGCGCCGCGATCATCTTGACCACCGGCATCACTTTCTTCTGTGCCGCCTGATCGGCCGCCTGCGCCAGAAGCTGCTGCAACTGTTCGCTCTCGCGATCCGTAACCTCGGTCATGTGTTCCTCCCGCCATGTTTTTTGGTTGGGTACATGGTGGTCGTATCCACGTCCGCGGGCAATGCCCACCATGCGGGGAAGGTATCCACAAAGCGAACACCTCCCCCCACAATGGCGGGAATATGCTATACACAGGCATGGCGTACCATGTCCTTCCCGATCTTGTTATCTCTGACGACGATATTGTCGTCACCTATATCCATGCGTCCGGGCCGGGGGGGCAGAATGTCAACAAAGTCGCAACCGCAGCACAACTCCGCTTTGACATGGCGCGGTGTGCCGCGTTGACATCGCGCATACGCGCCCGCCTGCGCCTGCTGGCGGGTAGCCGTATGACACGCGACGGGACCATCATCCTGACCGCACAGAAATTCCGCAGCCAGACCCGTAACCGCGAGGACGCGATCGAACGCCTGTGCGACCTGCTGCGCCAGGCAGCCCATGTCCCCACGCGCCGCATCGCCACCCGCCCGTCCCGCACACAGCGTCGCCGCAGGATGGATGACAAGTCACGGCGCGGTCAGGTCAAGCAGGGACGTGGCCGCCCGGCCCTCGACTGATCGCTGCCCCGGCATGGCAGGTCGTTTGAAAACAGCATTTTCATAAGATTTCAGGTGTCACCTTTTTAGCAAGGGGACATCTTTCAAAGCTTTTCTGGAAAGCAGCTTCACCAGAAACTGTTGTCAATCCAGCCTGAACAGATACGTAAAAACCGTCTGGGAACCCCTTAGAGAGGGTTTGAAAACAACTCATTGATAAAAAAGGAAAAGTTTTTGGATGCCGCCTTTTGATCGAAAAAGGCGGCGTCTTCTGAAGCTTTTTGGAAAAAGTTTCACCAAAAACTCTCATGATTTCAGTATGTTATCGAGCCTGACTTTTCAAACAGTCTCTTACAGGATGCACCACTGCCGCATCAGGTTGTGATAGATGTTCGTCAACCCCAGAACGGCGGGGTCATGATCGCCAAGACGTTCACGCAAGGTGATGGTCTGCACATCCAGGTCGAACAGGATGCGCCGACGCGTTTCATCAGCCACCATCGACTGCGACCAGAAAAATGCCGCCAGGCGCGACCCACGCGTAACCGGGGTCACACGGTGCAGGACGGTCGTGGAATACAGCACCAGATCCCCTGCGGGCAGTTTTATTGCCTGTTCGCCCCCCGGATCGGACATGATCAGTTCCCCGCCATCATAATCGTCGGGATCGGACAGAAACAGGGTGGTTGAAACATCCGTGCGGATGCGCGTGTGAATGCCACCCGCATAAATCCCCCGGATGGCATTATCGACATGCGCACCAAAGGACATCCCCACGTCATAACGGTTAAACAGCGGGGGGCTGACGCGATACGGCAACACCGCGCTGTTGAATGTTGCGTTACGACCAAGCGCACGCAGCACGATATCGCCAAGTTCACGACAGGCGGGGGAATCCTGCGGTAACTGTCGGTTGTTCTTGCTCTTGGCGGATTGTTGCCCGGCGGTTTCGCGTCCGTCCGTCCATTGCGCCGCACGCAGCGTCGCCTGACAGTGGGCAAGTTCCCCGGCATCAAGCAGTCCGGGCACATGTAACAGCATTTGACCTTATCCCCGCATCCGCGCACGCCCTGCCCCACTGGCCGATCGCCCCACGCCGCATGACAAAAAGAGGCTTACACAATCCGATGACAGTCATGAAGAAGTTTTTTGGCGAATGTTTTCCAAAAAACTTTGAAGAATGCCGCCTTTATGAAAAAAGGCGGCACCCGAAAACGCCTGTCATGAATATGGGCTTTTCAAGCCACCTCAATACTGGGCCGAGACATTGAACAGGAAGGACCGGCCGATGGAAGGCGTGACGCGGTTGGAAAACAGGCTGCCGTAATTCAGGCGGTTATCAAGGTTGTAGGCATTCATCGCCATGCGCCAGTGGTTATTGAAACGATGCGACACCATGGCGTCGAATTCCACCGTTGCCGGCGCACGCGCCGTATTGGCCTGATCCAGCCATACACCCTGCCGCCATGTCAGGCCGCCACCAACCGTCATGTTCCATGGCTTGTGCGGGGCAATTTCATAAGATGTCCATGCCGTTGCCTGATTATGCGGGACATACTGGATCTGTCCCCCCTGCTTGGATGTCGCAGAACCGGCCTTGGTGATTGTCGGATCATACAGCGCATACGTGCCATAGAACATCCAGTTCGGCAGCAACGTCCCAGAAATGCTAAGCTCCAGCCCCTGGTTGCGTTCCTGATCGCTGGTTGCGCTGATATCGCCGGTGTTGGGGTCTGTCTGGATCGAATTGCTCTTGTCCAGACGGAACAGCGCCGCCGTCATGCCGATCCGGTCATGAAAGGCACTGTATTTCGCCCCGATTTCATACAGGGAACTGCGTTCGGGCGCAGCGCTCTGGCTTTTGGCGGTCATCGGTTCGGAACTGTTGGTGACATACATGCTCAACGGTGTCGTGGACTGCGACCAGTTGAAATACACCATCAGGTTGCTGCGCGGTGTATACATGACGCTAACGCTGGGGTTGATGGTCGTCTCGTCCTGCCCATAATGGACATCGGGATATTTCGCGGTATTCCCGCCCGTCGCACTGTAATGACTGTTCCAGTTGTCCCAGCGGAAGCCCGCCTTGACCGACAGGTAATCCGTCAGCCACACCTGATCGGACAGGAAGAAGCCGACATCAAGCGCATCACTATCCTTGTAACATTTCTTGCCCACACCGCTGATATTCACAAGGCGGTTCGGATACTGGTTACAATCCCCAAGCACAAGGCCGGGCACATACATCGACGGGTTCAGCAGGCTGGTGCTGGTACGGTTGCTGCCATAGGCATAGTTCTGTCGATGATCGGTGACATATTCGATATCAAACCCGCCGATGACCTCATGGCGGATACGGCCTGTCTTGAAACGCGCCACCCCGGAAAAGACATCCTGTATTGACCAGTCGCTCTGGCGATAGGGTTCGGGACCACCGACACCACCATTACGCGCGACCTGCGCACTTGACGGATTTGCGGAAAAGAAATCCCGGTTACATGTCGCAGAAGGCACGCTTCCGTTTATCACATTGTTGGTATAGGCGGCGGTTCCGGCCGCCATGCTGGAACAGGCTTCCTGAGAGGCGGAGAAATAGCGATGAAAGATCCCGCCGCGCATGTCGTTATAAAGCGTCAGGATCGGGCTGACCCGCGCCGTCAGGCGTCCCGTGATCATGTCATCGCTGGTGTTGTCCTGATCATAGGTCGTGCCATACCAGTTGGTACGCCGCACACCATATTCTGTTACCGGACGACCGATGGCCTGTCCGGGTTTATAGACGACAGGCACGCCATAATCAGGAATGCGGTTGTCGTTCTGATGGAAATATTCAAGGATGAACGACACTTTCTTGCCCAGGCCAAAGGCAATCGAAGGTGCAATGCCCCAGCGGTGGGAATAAATATAGTCGCGCCCGACAACATTGTTTTCATTCCCCATGCCCGTCAGGCGGAAGGCGATGCTGTTGGTCAACTGCTGATTGATATCAAGCGTTCCGCGATAGTACGACCCGCTTCCGCCCGAGAAATTGGCCTGATAGGCATTGCCAAGGTGCGGGGCCTTGGTGACGATGTTGATCGCCCCCCCCGTCGTGCCGTTACCGAATACTTCCGACGACGGCCCCTTGATAACGGAGACATGGTCGTAATCAAAACTGTCGCGCGTATAGACCCCGAAATCACGCAGACCATTTTCATAGATGTCATTCTGCGACTGGAACCCGCGGATCAGGAACTGGTCCCCCGCCATGCCGCCTTCGCCCTCGCCCACTGATGCCGTGATGCCGGGGACGTTCTTCAATGCCTCGTCAAGCGACTTGACGTTCTGCTGCTGCATCAGGATCTGCGGCACGACATTGATGTTCTGCGGCGTATGCATCGCGTCATGCGGCATACGGCTAAGGCCAACCGACTGGCGCAACGCATTCATGGGGGATGCCGTCACCGTCGTATTGTCGTAACGATGGTCGGAAAAAACCCCGTCCGCATCCGGCTGTGCCGCGGTCGATGCGCTGCCGTCGGCCGTCTT
Source organism: Novacetimonas hansenii (assembly GCF_014843995.1). Taxonomy (NCBI): domain Bacteria; kingdom Pseudomonadati; phylum Pseudomonadota; class Alphaproteobacteria; order Acetobacterales; family Acetobacteraceae; genus Novacetimonas; species Novacetimonas hansenii. The sequence goes on from NZ_CP062147.1 coordinate 3,154,304, forward strand.
GGTCGATTTGGTGGCCGTGGTTGCCGCCGTGCCCCCCGACGCGGTTGACGACGGGACGGATGATGTCCCTGTCATGACCGTGGCGGACGTACGGGCCGTCGTACTGGCCGTCGTGCCGGCCGTGGCGCCATGCGCGGCCGAAGAACATGCAAGCGCCAATGTCGCGGTTGCCGCAGAAAATGGTCTCAAACGTCTGGGAGGGATCATGGGGGCCATCTTTGTTGTGCGAATAATTATTAATTAAACTTCCACTACTAGAAGTGATTCTGATTCGCAATGCAAAACCGTCATCATTCTGAAATAAGTCGCAACATGCCTCCCGATGCGGCCTGCACACCGCCATAAAAGTCAAAAATTCAGGAGGCTTCGTTTTATTCTGCCATTTTCAAAAAAAAACGCCATGCCGCACAAAGCGGTCATGGCGTATCGCAACCCGGCCCGATGATGCCAGACGCGCATGGCAGCCCGGGACAGTGTCCCACCGCCCCGGCACCCTGCGTACATCACGCAGATTTCCGACCGATGAATTTTTTAAAATCTATATATTTTCAAATATTTTCGAAATAATTGAAACACACATCCCATGACCCCTTACAGGTCTGCGGTAAAGGAGAACTTGAACGTGCGCGGCAATCCTTCGAGCAGATAGCCATTGAAAGATGAAGACCAGTACCGGGTATTGGCAAGGTTATCGACACCAAAACGCAGTGTCAGCGGTTTATGGTCGGCGACGAACGTGTACCGCCCTGCAAGGTCAAAACGTGTCCAGACCGGCAGATGCAGCGTATTGGATGTATTGACCATCTGCTTGCCGGTATTGACGACACGCCCCACGACCGTCGCCCCCTTCAGGAACGGCAGGTCATATTCCAGATTTCCGTTGATGGTATAATTAGGAATGCCAATCGCGGTATGACCGTCCTGCAGCCCCCCAGCCGTGCGACGCAGGTCCGCATCAATCACCGTGCCCCCCCCGTTGAAACGCAGGCCCGGCAGGATCTGCCCATTGATGCTGAGTTCGATACCACGATTACGCTGCAACCCATCTTCGACATAGATCGACTGGCTGCTGGTACCGACGGATTTTGAATACGCATTGGGCTGCGAAATCTGGTACACCGCAAGCGAGGCGCTGAAACGGCGGGTTTCATATTTTGCGCCCACCTCATACTGCGTTGATTTATAAGGCGCAAAGACCTGACCCTGATTCAACGTGTCCGACGGCGCGGTCGCCCCCTGTGACAGGCCCTCGATCCGGTTGAAATACAGCGCCGTCTGGCGTGTGGGATGGATGACAAGACCCACAACCGGGGTAATCGCCCCCTCGTCATAATGCGATGTCACAGCCCCACGCCCCGACGCGGCATAACCATATCCGTCGATAAACATGTTCTGGTAACGAAATCCCCCCGTCAGGGCGACGCGATCATGAAAGAATGACATCGTGTCAGAGAAAAAGAGGCTGTAAAGCCGCGTGCGGCTGATGGCCTGCGGGTTGTTGACATCACCCCCGCTGAAAGTATTGGCAAGCGGCGTGACCGCAGGGGTGCGATAAATATTCGTTGCAACAGAGGTCAGCGCCATGGAATAGGCGGTATCGGCCTCTTCCCACAGCGACGACCCACCGGCATTGATCTCATGCCGCACGGGCCCGGTACTGAAATGCGCGCGCACCCCGGCACGCAGGCTTTTGTTGGTCTGGACATAGGGCACATACATGCTGCCGATCGTGGCTGCCCCCGTGGCGGCATCGGTCACGGTGGGATTGGCGTAATCCCCCTTCTCATTCCCACCAAGGCCGCCGAATGCGCCATAGACCGTGATATGTTTCGAAAAATCATGTTCGACATTCAACTTGCCGAAAATATAGTTGAGGTCGTTATAGGCCCAGCGCTGCCCGAAATTATGCGATGGCGCCACCGCCCGTGGCACCGCCGTCACCCCGGCCCCAAGGAAGATGGCCGGACGACCGCCATTCACCCCCTGATTCTGGAAATTCATATCCAGCGAAATGCGCGTCTTATCATCATGCCAGTCGAAATCGCCCCCCACGGCGGCGGAATGACGGCGTTCATGGTCGATGGAATCCTCTCCATCCTGTCCCGCCACATTCAGGCGAAAGCCAAACGCCTTGTCACGCCCGAAACGCCGCCCGAAATCCACGCTGCCACCGCCCAGGGCATTGCTGGTATAATCCCCCGTCACCCGCGTAATGGGGGTTTGCGTCGCGTGCTTGAACTCAAGGTTGATATTGCCGCCAATGGCCGACCCACTGGGCGCCGCACCATTAAGAAAGGCACTGGCCCCGTTAAGCACCTGCACCTGGTCATAAAGCTGTGGCGAGACAAGCTGCCGGGGGGTGATGCCGTACAGGCCATCAATCGCCACATCGTCACCATTGACCGGAAAGCCACGGATGACAAACATTTCGGAAAAATTGCCATAGCCATAGGTCGTACGGACCGACGGGTCATTCTCCAGCACCTGACCAAGTGTCTGTGACTGCTGGTTCAGGATCATGCTGGCGTTATAGCTGCGCACATTGAACGGCACATCCAAGCCCCGCTTGTTCCCAAGCGCGCCAAGGTTCCCACCGGTTGTCACTTCCATTTCATTACGCCGCTTGGCCGTCACGATGATTTTTTCGTCTTTTTGCGCGGCGTCGGATTTCGCGGTGTCGGAATTGTCATCACCGGCCGCGAATGCAGGCACGCAGGGCACAAGGCCACCAATAAAGATCATGGCCGCCAGCCTTGCGACATTGTTCCGGCAGTCAGGGAGCAGGCGGGCACATAACATCATCGGGGCCTCGGATAAAAGCATTTGCGTAGGAGGCCTGATATACGCAAGTGATAGTAAGTCGCAACATCAACACGGCTGTTATGACACGGTTTTCGCAAAAGGCAGCATTTTGTGGCATGAAGATCACATGCGAATGCGTCGCATTTATTTCATATCATGTAAACATGGGACCACCGTGAAGCACGACAAGGCAAAACTGCAATCCAGCCTCCGGGCCGACAGGTTCCGCAACATTCTTCTGTCCTGCGTGCTGTCCTATGTGGTTGCACGCCTTGTGGTGACGGATGCCGGGCTGTGGCATCCATCCCTGCCCGCAGATGCCACAGCCCTGGGCGAAATCATTGCCGTCGCGGGCCTGCCGGCCATGGTGCTGGCCTGTTTCGGCATGCGGACAAGGTATCGCGGATTTACCATGGTCTGTGCCACAGGCTGTGTGGCGGTATTGTGCCTTGTGGTGTTGGCGTGATGCGCGAAACCCCGATGCGCGAAACCCTGCGCACACGGATGGGATGGCTGCATGCCTGGGTGGGGTTCATATGCGGGCTGGTACTGACATGTATCTGCGCCACCGGCACGCTTGCGGTTTTCGATACGGAAATAACACGATGGATGCAGCCAGAAATCCGTATCCCTACCGGCACGTCCCCCACCGATACAGCACTTGACGCGGCGGCGGCACGTGTGCGCGAACAACAGGCGCGTGGCGTCTTTGCATTCCTGAACCTGCCTTCCGCACGGGCGCCCGCACTCGAAATCCTGCATTATGACGGACATGAATTCGTGGGCGACACGCTTGATCCCCACACGGGCGCCCTGATTGCGACGCGCGCCACGACGGGGGGGAAATTCTTCTATAATTTCCATTACAGCCTGCGCGGCGGGGGAACGGTGGGGGTGGGTATTGTCAATATCCTTGCGCTGGGACTGCTGGTTGCGGTGGGGGCTGGCCTCATCATCCACCTGCGCGCCCTGATGCCCGATATCGTCATGCTGCGCCTGTCGGGATCACGTATCCGGGCATGGCTGGATGCGCACCTGCTCGCCGGTGTGCTGTTCATGCCATTTACCGTCATGATGGCCTATACCGGCATCCTTGTGCATGCCGACACGATATTACCCGCGCACCTGCACGTCATGACGGCACCGCGCGCGCGGGCCACAGCCCCCCCGGCACAACCTGCCCCCCTTCGGCCTGTAATGACACATATGCGCCCGTTGCTGGATACGGCACGCGCACGCCTGGGCGGCCGGGATTGTGGCTTCATCCTGTTTCTGCCCGACCGGCTGAGCATTTCCGCAAGCGATGCCTCCGGCCCATTCCTGACACGTGACCACGTCGATTTCAGCCTGCCTGACGGACGCCTGCTGGGCACGACAGTGGCACGCCGCCCCATCGCCATGACCATGCACCTGATACATGGTCTGCATTACGCCCGTTTCGCCCCGCCATCGCTACGCTGGCTGTATTTCATGTCCGGCCTTGGCGCGACAGCAGGCATTGCAAGCGGCCTGGTCCTGTTCCTCATGAAACGACGACGCCATTCGGGGCATCGGGCGGAATTCCGGGTGGCGGAAGGATTGACCATCGCCACAATCGTTGGCCTGCCGGTGGGTATCCTGTCCTTTCTGTGGGCCAACCGCATGCTGCCGACGGGCCTGCCGGGACGGGAGGGGGCGGAAATCACCGTATTCTTTTTTACATGGGCAGCCTGCGCGATGCATGGCACGCTGTGGTCAGGCATCGCACGTCCCATGCGGGGATGGCGTGAACAGCTTGTCATGGTTGCGGTGCTGGGGTGTGGACTGCCCGTGCTGGATGCCACATGCACGATGGCGGCATTACGGGCGTCACCTGTCCTTCATGCGGGCATTGATGGCATGGCGGCCCTGTTCGGCCTGATTGCACTGTACCCTTTGGTACGATTGTATAGGGAGCCGGTGGGATGATCCCCCTTCTTGTCATGCTATGGGTCGGGTGTCTGGCATGCCATGCCGCGTTGCAGCCTGCACGCTATCGCCTGCCTGACCTGTCGGCACGATATCGCATCGTCATGGGCCTTGTGCGTGGGGTGGCACCTGCCCTGGCCCTTGGTGTGGCGCTGGCGGCAGGCGTGGTGGTGGGGGTGGTGCTGTGGTGTGCGACATTCTCTGTCGCCGGGCTGATTGTCGCGGCCTGTATCGTGGCATGGTCCATGCGGCGACATTGAAATACGTCCTGAAAACAAATGTACGGAAAACATGAAATTTTCTGATGTTGCCTTGATATAAAGACCGGCGAAGCAGTAACTTTTGAGAATAGGATAGAAGAAAATATCAATTCGACGACTTCCCCTTTCAGGTTCATGATATTCCGGCATCAATTTTCGCCCTAGGCCGGAGCATGACATGGGATCACTGATCTATCTGAACGGGGAAATCCAGCCTGCGGAATCAGCCCGGATTTCCCCTTTTGACCGGGCTTTCCTGTTTGGCGAGGGCATTTACGAAGTCTGCATCATCATTAACGGGCAGTTCGTGGACATGGACAGCCACCTTGCGCGACTGGACAGGTCCCTTGGCGCATGCGGCATGACGCCGCCCCCCGAACGCGCGCAGCTACCGCAGATCATGCATGACCTTGCGCATGCCAATGGCATCACGAACGGGTTTGCCTACCTTCAGGTGACGCCCGGTGCGACCCCGCGTTCCTTTACGGCCGTGCCGCAGGGGCGACCGACCGTCATGATCCTGGCGCAGGCACAGGATTTCCTGTCCGCACCGTCCCTGTCACGCGGCATCACGGTGCAGTTGCAACCCGATATCCGCTGGCTGCACCGTGATATCAAGACCACAATGCTGCTGCCACAGGTCATGGCCAAGCGCAGCGCGCTTGCCAACGGCGTGGACGATACCCTGTTCTTTGACGAACTGGGCATTACCGAAGGCTCGTCCTCCAACGTGTTCATCGTGGAAGCATCGGGTACGCTGATCACACGCCCCCTTTCGCACCATCTGCTGGCCGGTTGCACGCGCGCGCGTATCATCACGCTGGCGCAGGATGCCGGAATGAAGGTGGAAGAACGCATCATCACACGCGATGAACTGTTGCGCGCGCCAGAGGTCTTCGTCACCAGCGCGACCTACATGATCATCCCCGTCACCAGCATCGACGGCCATGCCGTGGGGGATGGGCAGACCGGCGAGGTTACGAAACGCCTGCAGGACGCCTACCTTGACTTCATGCGTTCCCTTTCCGCGCCGGCCACACGATGACATACGACAGCCCTGCGACATACGACAGCCCGGCGCGGCGCTTTCGTCTGGGGTGCGGTATCCTGCCACCCGGTCCGCATAACGCCATAACGGATGTTCCCGGCGTACGCGTCGGACACCGCACGATCCGCAATGGCCCCATTCAGACGGGCGTCACATGTATCCTGCCCCATGACGGCGACCTGTTCCGCGACCGTCCGCTTGGCGCGGTGCATGTCTTTAACGGGTTTGGCAAAAGCGTCGGCATGATGCAGGTCGAGGAACTTGGCCAGATTGAAACGCCGATCCTGCTGACCAATACCTTCTCCGTCAGTGCGGGGGCCGAGGCGCTGATCCGTGACGCCATCGGACGCAATCCCGAAATCGGCCGCAGCCTGTCAACGGTCAACCCGTTGGTATTTGAATGTAATGACGGGCGCATCAACGATATACAGGCACTGGCCGTAACACCAGACGACGCCCTGCAGGCAATACGCGACGCGCAGGGCGGCACGGTCGCGCAAGGTGGGGTCGGGGCGGGTACCGGCATGACGGCATTCGGGTTCAAGGGCGGGATCGGCACGTCCTCGCGCCATGTCGCGGCCGGAACGCACCAGGGCATTCTGGGCGTGCTGGTACTTGCCAATTTCGGCATGCCGGGCGACCTGACCCTGCCGGATGGACGCCGCATCGCACCACCGGCTGCGCCCACCCTGCACGATGAACGCGAACGTGGGTCCGTCATCATGGTTGTCGCAACCGACCTGCCGCTGGATTACCGGCAATTACGCCGGGTCATACGCCGCGCGGGTATAGGTATCGGGCGACTGGGCTCCTTCTGGGGCAACGGCAGCGGCGATATCGCGGTTGGTTTCTGTCCCAGTGTGCGTTTTCACCTGCACGAAACCGAAGGTACCATCACCCGCCCCATGCTGAACGAAGGGCACATCGACATCCTGTTCCGCGCGGTGGCCGAAGCCACACAGGAAGCTGTGCTCAACGCCCTGTGTGCCGCAACCCCTGTTGCGGGACGCAACGGCATGGTGTTCCCGGCCCTGTCGGATGTGCTGGCGGCCCATCCACGTCCATGACATATGGCGGCATGACAGCCGACCCCCACAAGGGGGATATCCGTGCGGCACTTGCACGGATGACGGCGCGCGACGCGGATATCCACGCCGTGCGCCATCTCCGCCAAACAGCGGTCATTCAGGAAGCTCAGGCCCTCAGCCGCCTGCCTGAACGGCAGCGTGCGGGCCAGACGCTTCATGGCCTGAATATCGCGGTAAAGGACAATATAGATATCGCCGACACCCCCATACAGGGTGGCAGCCGGCTGTTCGCCGGGCGCATTGCGACGCGTGATGCGTGGATCATCACCCGTCTGCGCGCGGCAGGGGCGCTGTTTCCTGCCGTGACCAGCATGTGTGAACTGGCATGGGGCACGACGGGCGAAAATGCGGTGGGACCACGCACCCGCAATCCACTCGACACCCGCCTGGACCCAGGGGGGTCAAGCAGCGGGTCCGCCGCCGCCGTGAGCAGGGGCCTCACCATGGCGGCACTGGGCACGGATACCGCCTGTTCCATCCGTTTCCCGGCGCATTGCTGTGGCATCACAGGGTTCAAGCCCACTGCAAAACGCTGGGACATGACCGGCATCATGCCCCTCGTGCCCAGCCTTGACCATGTCGGGCTGCTGACACGCAGCGCACGCGACGCACGGCACCTGTTCCACGCCATCGAACACGACGCCAGCCCGAGCGCGCCCGCACCACGCACGCGGCGTATCGGTATCCGGTGGGAAGGATTTGAAAACTGTGACGTCGGCATCCTCCACGTCATGGGCCAACTTCTGTCTGCACTGCGTGACGAAAACGTCACCATCATGGACTGCACCACGACGCTACATGTCCGGACATTACCTGTCACCATCGCGCTTTTTGCCGAAACATGGCAGGTCTGGGGCGCTGCCGCACACAAAAATCCTGACGCACTTTCCCCCACACTGCGCGAACGCCTGCTGCGCAAAAGTTCTGTTTCCTTAAGTGAGATCGAGGATGCGCGCCGCGAACAGGCCGCCATCAGCGTGGAAATGGATCACGTGCTGTCAACGTGCGACCTGCTGCTTGAACCCACGGCCCAGGTGACCGCCCTGCCCCCTGTGGCGATGACACCTGAACATCCCATGCTGGCATCACGCAACTGCACCTTGACGAATATCAGCGGCCATCCCTCCATCAGCATCCCGTGCGCGGAAGATCGCGAAGGCCGCCCTGTCGGCGTGCTGTTAAGCGCACAGCGCGGCAATGACCAGGCCTTGCTGGAACATGCCATATGGCTTGAGGACCTGATTGACCGGCAGGGACTGCGCCGACTTTTCCCGGCCCGCGTTATATCCTGAAACCATTCATGGTTATCAATATTTTTCTAAACATTGTATATATTTCAAACATTTTTTAAAATCATGACACGAAACCCGACACATACCCCATCACCCATGGGCCGGGGCAAACCTGTTCGCGCGTGAGGTGAACACGTCCCACACCTGGTCACAGACCGGGCGTTGCGCATTGGCATGGCGATAAAGGCGTGTCTCCACCGTCAACACCAGCGCGGGATCATCGGTAACGGATACCAAAAGCCCCATATCGAGTTCATCGCGGATCAACCTTTCAGGCAGCCACGCCACCCCCCATCCCGCCCGCGCCATGGACATCAACCCGACCGACAGCGTGTCTTCGCAGACGACCCGCCGCCGAAAGGCATCATGTTTTGCAAAAAGCTTTGACAGGGCAACACCAAAAAATGATTCATCGCCATAGCTCAGGTAATCGACGGCTTCCGCATTGGCCATGGCGTGGCTGACCCGTGCCTTCAGTTCCGGCGCACATACAGGCAATACACGCTCCGTCCCCAGACAGACGAAGGGAAACAGCGCCGGGTCAAGGTGAAACGGCACAAGCGGATGGGCATAGGTCAGGAAAAAATCCGCCCCACCCGTGACCAGCCTGTTAAGGTTATCCTCGATCCCGCCAAGGTCTGGCGTCACCTTCAGGCGCGCCATGGACGGCATGTTCTCACGGCTGCCTAAATAATGCGGGATCAGCGTCAGCGCCAGCGTATGAAGCGCGGCGATGGTCACGACCTCGCACCGTGATGATGGACAGACACTGCGCTGCGCCCTGTAGAAGGCGGAGACGATCTCCGTCGCTTCCTCCAGGAACCGCCTGCCCTCCGCCGTCAGTTCCGCAGGGTAGCTGACCCTGTTGACAAGGGATGCACCCGCCCACTGTTCGAGTTGGCGGATACGCTTGGAGAAGGCAGGCTGACTGACATTGCGTTCACGCGCCGCACGCGAAAAGCTGAGGGTACGTGAAAGGCATACGAAATCTTCCAGCCATTTCAGTTCCACAATACCGTCCTTTCCGGTTCATGCCGACCGCACGGGACGAAAATAGCATATATTCGTGCAAAATCCGCAAATCCCATTTCCACGGCATGATGAACGCAGCGCGGCGCGTCAGCCGCGTGAAAGCGGGAAATGACACGCAACATCGTGTCCTGGGCCAATGGGGCGCAGGGCGGGTTCCTCCACCCGGCAGCGTTCCTGCACATGGGGGCAGCGTGTATGGAACCGGCATGCCGCCGGGCGTGCGATCGGGCTGGGAATATCACCGCCAAGCGGGACGGCGCGCATGCCCCCCACCACCGGGCGCGGCACGGCGGCGGTCAACGCAGCGGAATAGGGATGCGCCGGATGGTGCAGCACATCGTCCGTCGCACCAAGTTCGACCACCGCGCCAAGGTACATCACCGCGACACGCGTAGAAATCTGGCGCACCACGGCAAGGTCATGCGCGACGAAAACATAGGTCAGCCCCAGACGTGCCTGCAGGTCCATGAACAGGTTGACGATCTGCGCCTGCACCGACACATCCAGTGCCGAAACCGGTTCATCGGCCACAACCAGACGTGGCGACAGTGTCAGCGCGCGGGCAATGTTGATGCGCTGGCGCTGACCACCGGAGAATTCGTGGGCATAGCGGTTGAGTGCCGCACGCGGCAGGCTGACGAGTTCCATCAGTTCATGCAGGCGCGCGGCAATTTCGGCCGCCGAACGCCTGCGCCCCCCCGCATCGGGATGCACCCGCAACGGTTCCGCCAGCAGGTCGCCAATGCGCCGCCGGGGGTTGAGCGAGGCATAGGAATCCTGGAACACCATCTGCATGCGCGGCCGCAGCGGACGCAGGGCGCGTTCGCCAAGGGCGGTGATATCGCGCCCTTCGAACAGGATCTGCCCAGACGTCACATCCATCAACCGCAGCAGGCACCGCCCCAGCGTGGACTTGCCACATCCCGATTCCCCCACCAGACCCAGCACCTCCCCCGGCATGACCGACAGGGAAATGCCGTCCACCGCCTTGAGCGTCTGCCCACGCGCCAGGGCATAGGTCTTGCGCAGGTCGCGCACCTCCATCAGGGGGGGGGCATCATCTGGCGTCATTGCGGTCAACCGTGCGCTCATGCGGGGGCGTCCTGCGTGGTGGGGGCGGCCACATGCCGCGGCGACAGGGGACGGCTTTCGGTCGGCAGGACACAGGCCGCTTCCTGCCCGGCGCCAACCGGGATCAGGGGCGGCGGGACAAAACGGCAGCTTTCATGTACATAATCGCAACGCGGGCCAAAGGCGCAGCCCGCCGGGCGGTCCAACGGCGCAGGCGGCGCGCCCGCGATGGTCGGCAGGCGTTCAGGCCGTGGCCCGTCCAACGGCGGGATGGAGGCCAGAAGGGCCGCCGTATAAGGATGGCCCGGATGCGCGAACAAGAGGTCCGTCGGCCCGGTTTCCGCCACCCGTCCTGAATACAGCACCAGCGTACTGTCACAGGTTTCCGCCACCACGCCCATATCATGCGTAATCATCAGGACCGAAGACCCATGTGTCGCACGCAACGAACGGACAAGTTCGAGGATCTGCGCCTGCACGGTCACATCCAGCGCCGTGGTCGGTTCATCGGCGATCAGCAGGGCAGGATTGCATGACAGCGCCATGGCGATCATCGCACGCTGGCGCAGCCCCCCTGACAACTGGTGCGGATAACGGTTGGCCGTGCGTGCAGGATCGGGCACACCCATTTCCCCCAGCAGTTGCACCGTGCGCGCACGCGCCTGCCGGCGTGTGACGCGTTCATGCGCGCGGATCTGCTCGTCAATCTGCCAGCCAATGGTATAGACGGGGGTAAACGCCGTCATCGGGTCCTGAAAGATCATGGCGATCTGCTTGCCCCGCAGGCGCCGCATCCGTGCAGGCGGCAGGCCCACAAGTTCCTGCCCGCGAAACAGGGCGGAGCCGGTGATACGCACGCCCGGACTGTCGATCAGCCCCATGATCGCCATGGCCGTCACGGATTTTCCCGACCCGGATTCCCCCACCAGCCCAAGGATCTCACGCTCACCCAGCGTAAAGGACACATGCTCGACAATCGGGATCATGCGTCCGCCCGAAGGGAAGCTGACACACAGGTCGCGCACCTCCAGCAATGGCACGGGGCGGGATATCTCAGCGGCCATCACGCACCCTCGGGTCAAGAAACACATACAGCAGGTCCACCGCCGCATTCGCCATCACCACGAAGACGGCGGAATACATCACGGTTGCCATGATGACCGGCAGGTCGAGGTTGTTCAGCGCCTGATATGTCAGGTGCCCCACACCGGGCAGGCCAAACACAACCTCCGTCAACAGCGCGCCACCGCCAACAAGCTGCGCAAAATCCAGCCCGAACAAGGATACGAACGTAATCATGGATGTCCGCAGCCCATGCCACAGCAGGATGCGCACCGGCGACAGCCCCTTGGCGCGTGCGGTGCGTATGAAATCCTCCCCCGCCAGCGCCACAAGGTCAGAGCGCAGGACACGGCTGTAGATCCCGATGAACATCACCGCCAGCACGATCCATGGAATCACCAGCGCACGGAACCAGCCCAGCGGGCTTTCGCCAAACGGCACGTATCCCAGTCCCGGCACCCATGAAAACAGCCATGTGTCGTGATAACGGCTTTGCGTTACAAGGTTGGTCACCTGCCCCAGCCAGAAGACCGGCATGGAAATCCCCACCAGCCCGGCCATCATCAGGGTCCGGTCCACCCATGTATCCTTCATCGCCGCCGCCAGCGTTCCCATCGCGACCGATACCACAACCCAGATCAGCGCCGCCCCACACACAAGCGATGCCGTGACCGGGGCCGCGCGCAGGATTTCCGGCACAACAAGTTCACCGCGATCGACATAGGACGCAAGGTCGCGCGTGATGAACAGCTTTTTCATCATCGTTGCGTACTGCACCGGCAGGGGCCGGTCGAAACCATATTCCCGGCGCACCTTCTCCATCACGGCGGGGGAGGCATTGCGCCCGGCGATGCGCGCTGTGGGGTCCGCCCCCGGCGTTACAAAGAACACCACGAACACCAGCGCGGAAATCCCGAACAGCACGAAAAGCGTCTGTCCCAGCCGACGTAGCAGGGCAAGCATCATGGCCACGCTCCCTTCACGACGAACGCCGCGCCGCGTCACGCACATCCAGCGCATCACGCAACCCGTCGCCCAGGATATTGAGCGCCAGCACAACCACCACGATCGCAAGGCCCGGCGCGACCGCCACCATGGGACGGGTATAGATCAGCCCTTCGCCATCCTGGATGATGGTGCCCCATGACGCCGCGGGCGCCTGCACGCCAAGCGACAGGAACGACAGCGCGCTTTCCGCCAGCAGCGACAGCGCCATCAGCAGCGGGCCAAGCATCACCAGCGTGGTCGTGACATTGGGCAGGATATCACGCACGACAATACGCCAGCGCGGCACGCCAAGGCAGCGCGCGGCCGTGACGAATTCGGCCTGCCGCAACGCCATGACACGCCCACGTATCGGCCGCGCGGCATAGGGCACATAGACAAGTGCAATGATGAAGATGGGGATCAGCAGGCTGTCGGCCCGCACCGTGACCGGCCCGACCCGCAGCCCGTGGCTGACGGTGACGATCGAAAGGGAGATCGCAAACAGATAGACCGGCACCGCCCACATGATATCCATCATACGCGACAGCAGCGCATCCACGACCCCGCCAGAAAATCCTGCAACAATGCCCGCCATGGCCGCCAGCACAAGGCACACCACCGCCGCACAGGACGAGACCAGAAGGGAATCCCGCCCCCCGTACAGCAGCCGTGACGCAAGGTCGCGCCCCTGGCTGTCCGCACCCAGCAGATAGGTCGCATGCCATGTCGGCCCGATCGGGCTGAGGCCAAGATGCAGCGGGTTGTCATTGGGCTGCATGATATCCACCTCATGCCCGTCCAGCACGATGCTGCCCGCCACATTTGATGTGAACGGGTCCGTATGCGCGACATGATGGGCGTAAAGCGGCGCCAGCATGCATGCCAGCGTCACCAGCGCCAACGTCGCCAGCGCCGCCATGGCGGAACGGTTGCGCGCGATGGAGCGCATGGCCTGCCGCCATGGGCCTGCGGGCGGCGCGGGAAGATCCTGTGCCATTACCGCACCCACGCCCGCGCGACGAGCATGTGATAGAGGGTATGGTAGGCATAATTTCCCAGACGGGCGGAAACCAGGTCTACATCCTTGATGGCAAGAAGGGGCACGGCGGGTTCATCACTGTTAAGCATGTTGGAAGCCTGACGCCACAGGGCCATGCGCACGGGATCGCGTGGTTCCTGTAACGCCCGATGCATGACGGCATCAAGGGCGGGATTGCAATAGCCGGGAATGTTGATCGAATTGTCGGAATGCGGGTGAAAGCTGGAGCAGGCAAACAGCAGATACACAAAGTTGGAGGGAGAGGGATAATCGCCAAACCAGCTTGTCAGGCTGATCTGCACATTGTTGGCACTGTTCTGGATATAGGAAAACTGCACTCCCCGGCTGATCTCACGCACAGATGCCCTGTAGCCGATCTGTTGCAGCCGGTCACGCATCCATGCCCCGATCCCACGCTGTGTTGAATCCGTCTGCACGACGATGGTCACGGCCTGTCCCTGCGTCCCGCTTTTCATGACAAGGTCGCGCGCCCGGTCCAGGTCGGGCCGGGGCCAGCCGGACATGCCGGATGCGGATACAGCCGGCAGCGTATAGGGACATTGCCCCACCGGCGGCAGCACATTGGGCGGCGCCATGTCGCACATCGGGGTCGCCACAGCCGGACCGCCATAGAAGATGGCCGCCGCATGCCGGTCGAGCGCCCATGCCACGGCCTGTCGTGCCATGGCATTGTCAAACGGCGCGATATGAACATTGAGCGGCACATAAACGATATGCAGCGACGGGTTGATATGCACCCGATCGGGGAAACGCGCCCCAAGTTCGCCCAGCCGGTCGAGGGGCTTGACCTCGAACATCCAGTCATCATGCCCGGCCTCCACCGACGTGACTTCGTCCTCGTCACGCAGGCCGAAACGGTAGGTTATCGTATCGACATAGCCTTCGGGCTGTGCGGCGTCGCTCCAAACGTGAAAATACGGATTGCGCGCAAGGTGCAACGACTGTTGCGGGTCATAGGAGACAACACGATAGGCGCCCGTCCCCGCCACAGGCACCGTGCCAACATCATGGTCAGGTGTGTCGGCAGGCAAAATCACGGCATGGGGATAGGCCAGCTTGGTCAGGAACTCTGCATCGGGTTCGACAAGATGGAACGTGATGCGCCCGGTCGCCGGGTCCACCTCCATCCCTTCGGACAGGGTGCAGGCATGGGGCTGGCGCAGGCAGTCATGCGCGCCGACGATATTTTCATAAAAACTGCTGGCCGTGGGACTGCCGACGCGGAAGATGCGTTGGAAAGAGGCCTGCACGTCCTGTACCCGCACGGGCCGCCCGTCGGAAAAGCGGATGCCAGGACGCAGGTAGAATGTCCACGTCCTGCCCCCATCCTCTGGCTGGGGCAATGCCGTGGCCAGATCCGGCACGACCTCGTCCCCGGCCGCGCCCCCCGCCTTGCGATAGGTCAGGAGCCCATCATAAACGGCAGAAAAAATCTGCAGGTAAACCGGTGTGTAATGCAGTTGCGGGTCCAGCGTCCCGCCAGAAGTGCTGCCCAGCAGGCGGAGTTCCCCCCCATGGTGATCCTGCCCCGCCGCCTGCGCCGTAACGCACAGGGCGAACATGGCCGGCAGGAGAACCAGCAGGTGACGGAACACGTACCGCGCGCACAACGACATCAATCGCAACTATTCATGCCCCAAACATCACTGGTGGTGACATGCCTGCAATCCGGCCCCACGGCAGGCCATGACCCACACGCGCCGAAAGAAGCATTTACGAAAACCCCTGATCCACAAAATTGGGTTACACAATACCCGTCCTGTCGATATGGTTGCGTCCCCGTACTGACGCACGATGGATTCAGGCAGGCATGTGGTCCTGCCCCAGGGCCGGGACAGCTATTGTTACCAGACTGTACTGGATTGGCCGTAATATCCAATTCCATCTGGTCATGGGTACATAACCAGCAGTTATGCCATGGCGTACCCGATGGGCACACACGCGTGACATTTTGTTATCCAATTGATATTAAACAATTATATTAAATATCCCCATAAATAATGCGACATTCCCGCCACAGTGCGTCTCCTTAACCCACAGCTAATGAAAACGGGGCGTATTTGGAATTGACATAAAACCATCACCACTGAAATAGTCTGCTGGACATTAACTTTTCTGGGGGGATTGGGACCATGAATCTATATCAAAGCCAATCCTGGAACGCCCGCCCCGTTATGGCGACGGCTGTTCACAGAATACATGAACATCCTGATAAAATCAGGGTATTATATATTCCGCATCACGTATGACCGATGCCTAACGGGGCGTCATGCATGCCCCACCACACGACGGTTCCCCATGCCGGTTTTCTTCATCAACATCCATTATTACATATAAATTATCCTGCAATTTCAGGATCATGGGCCTTAACTTTGTAAAAAATCAGGTCCCAGTGCCCGGCGGGCATCATGGATCATGACATGCCAAGCAAAAGCCCGGGGCAAGCAAGTCCTGCCCTGCATTATGGGGGCGGGCACACCCCTTAACTACAGGTTAAGTAGAACATGATTTTTTGTTATTGACAGGAAACGAATAAACCTAAAACGTTTCGATATAGAACCTAATGGCATCAGCCAGATAACGACCTTACCAAACATGGATTGGCATTATTTTTTCAAGATTGTGTGCCGTCTTCCGCAGAACATGTCGCAACCCGATCTGAGGCAAGGTAACAAATGCTCAGCAAAACTGGACCAATGCAGTATTCGAGAAAAAAATCATGGCTTCTGTTCTGTACGGCGATAACGGGCTATACCCTGTTCTCGTCGGTTGGAACATGTGCTTCGGCCTCCGCTGCGGACACGACGACCACAACGACGACTGCCACGACGCATCGCGTTGCCGCCAGGGGCGCGGTCAAAGGCACGCCCCGGACGGCACATGCAGCCACCGCGCAGCACCAGCTTGCCAGCAAGACGCCTGAAAGCCTGACGGTCAGTGCGACACGCGTGCGCAGCCATGGGTCCGAGGTCGCGGTGACACGACAGGTCATGGATCGTTTCGTCGAAGGGACGAACCCCATGCAGGTGCTGGCGCAGACCACGCCGGGCGCGAACTTCACCTCCACCGATGCGTTCGGCCTGGATACCTATGCCAACACATTCTACGTACGCGGCTTTACGCAGATGCAGATCGGCGCGACCCTGGACGGCATGCCGATGGGCACGCAGGGCTTTGCCAACAGCAACGGCGTCTCGATCACGCAGGCGATGATCCAGGATGATATCGGCGGCATGACCATGTCGCAGGGCGCGGGTGCGCTGGATTCATTCTCGACCCAGAACCTTGGCGGCGCCATGACGTATGTGACGTCTGACCCCAAGGACAAGGCGGGCGGCAAGGTCAGCCAGACCTTCGGCAGCTATAACGCGTTCCGCACCTATGGCCGCGTGGATAGCGGCGTGCTCAATTCCACGGGCACAAAGTTCTATGCGTCCTTTGCACGCACCGACACCAACCTGTGGAAGGGCCAGGGATATCAGGACGAACTGCAGGCGGACGCCAAGCTGGTGCAGCCGCTGGGTGATCGCGGCAAGCTGACGGCCTTCTTTGGCTATGGCGATTTCACGCAGTCCAACTACCTGACGATGACGAAGAACATGTGGCAGAAGATGGGCCGCAATTCGACCTATCTGAAACCCGATTACGAAAAAGCCAAGCTGTGGGCCTATTATGCGCAGTACACCGACCAGGTTCCGTCATCCGTGCAGGGCATCCTGTCGAATGACGAAGTGGGCGATTATTCGTGGGATGCGTCACAGTTGCAGCGCACCTATCTGTCGAACGTGTCGCTGCATTACGATATCTTCAAGAACGTGACGTCCGACACCATCGTTTATGGCAACGTCAACAGCGCCATCTATGGTGGCACCAACAACTTCCTGACCTCACCTTCCTACGGGCCGGTGTCGCTGAACTCCGACGGGACCGTATCGGGCGTGCCGCAGGCGCTGATCGGCAGCCATGCCTTCATGCGCCGCCTTGGCTTTACGCAAAAATTCGCCATCGAAGCCCCGCACCACAACCATATTGAAACCGGTGTCTGGTACGAAAACAACAAATGGGTGTATAACGAACGCCTGTATGAAGATGGCCTGACCTCCGGCCACAACGACGATTCCAACATGCCCGCCGGTTCGGGCGCGACGTGGTTCAACAACAGCTTTAACACCAACACCTTCAGCTTCTTCCTGCAGGACCGCTGGACCATCATGCCGGGCATGACGCTGCTGGCTGGTTTCCGCTCCATGACGCAGACGACGCATGGCGGCACAAAGGCCGACTATACCGACAAACTGGTCGCCGAAGGCTGGAACGCCTATTACCGCCATCCCGTCAGCGGCACCATGACGGCATCCGATGCGTTCCTGCCGCATTTCAGCTTTGACTACCATTTCCTCCGCAACCATGAAATTTACTGGGACATTGCGGAGAACATGCGTTCCTACGATTACTATTCACAGACAGATTCGGATACTGCATGGGGTGGCCTGGGTAATTCCACCACTTCGGCACAGACGGTGTTCAACGCAAACAAGAGCAAGCTGAAGCCGGAACGCACGTGGAACTATGTCGTGGGCTACCGCTACAACTCGCGCTACTTCTCCGGGACGGTGGATTTCTACCACACGGATTACTACAACCGTCTGGCGGCCATTACCGAAGGGTCGGCCAACAACACCAACAACGCCTTCCTGAACGTGGGTCGCGAAACCATGAATGGCGCGGACGTGCAGGGCACGGTGCGTCCGTTCAAGGGACTGGAAATCACCAACAGCTTTAGCTGGAACAACGCCGAATACCAGAGCACGGCCATCAACTATGGCGGGACAACCTACAGCATCAAGGGAAAGCACCAGGTCTACTATCCCAAGTTCATGTATAAGGCGAACCTGAACTACACCTACAAGCGGGCGATGTTCAACTTCAACGTGAACTATATCGGTTCACGCCCCATGACCTACCTGAATGACGAGAAGATCCCGTCATACTGGCTGGCCAACCTCAACCTTGCCTATAACTTTGGCAAGATCGGCTTCACCCATAACCTCAAGACCACGTTTGGCATCACCAACCTGTTCAACACGAACTATATCGGTGGCGTGTATGGCGCGGCATCGGTCAGCGGTGATGACAACGCCAACCTGTTCGTTGCGGCACCGCGCGAATTCTTTGGCACCATCTCGGCGGAATTCTGAAAATCGCCGCCTGATGGGGCCGGACCTTCGGGTCCGGCCCATTTTCTGTACGCTGCATGAGACCGATGATGAAAAAAATATTTCTGCTGTCAGGATGTTTCGCTGCCTTTTCAATGACCGCCCTGGCACAGGAGGCGCCGCCAGGCGGCATCGCCCCCGACATGCCGGACAAGTTCGAGGTCGCGGATTCCAGCTTTGATTACGTTCGTAAGGACGTGATGATCCCCATGCGCGACGGGACGAAGCTGTATACCGTCATCCTGATCCCCCGGGCGGCCCATGATGCCCCCATCCTGCTGACGCGCACGCCCTATAGCGCTGATCACATGGTATCATATGCCTATAGCGGCCATATGGGCTCGATTATGGAGGGGTATGACAACATGCCCGACGTGATCGCCGATGGCGGCTATATCCGCGTTATCCAGGATGTGCGCGGCAAACATGGTTCCGAAGGCCACTATGTCATGGCGCGTCCGATGCGTGGCCCGCTGAATGGCACACAGGTCGATTATTCAACCGACACATGGGACACGATCGAATGGCTGATCCATAACCTTCCGCAAAGCAACCGGAAAGTCGGGATCATCGGGATCTCCTATGATGGCTATACCGCGCTGACGGCACTGTTCCATCCGCATCCGGCGCTCAAGGTTTCTGTGCCCATGAACCCGATGGTCGATGGCTGGATGGGCGATGACTGGTTCCATAACGGCGCCTTCCGCGAGGAATCGCTGCCCTACATCTATACCCAGGACGCCACGCGCAAGAGCATGCCGAAATGGTGGGCCAGTCAGTATGATGCCTATGACGTTTACCTGAATGGCGTATCCGCCGGCATGGTGGGCAAGTCGCGCGGCATGGAGCAGATCGGCTTCTTCCAGCAGATTCTGGCGCATCCCTCCTATGATGCCTACTGGCAGGATCAGGCCATGGACAAGCTGCTACAAAAGGAAGGGCTGAAGGTTCCGACATTGCTGGTACACAGCCTGTGGGACCAGGAAGACATTTATGGCGCGATTGCAACCTATTACGCGTTGCGACAGACCCCGTCGGCGGCCTCCAACCTCTATCTTGCCATGGGGCCATGGAACCATGGAGGAGAGGCCAAAGAGGCAGGCATGCTGGGGGATATCGACTTTCACGCCGATACCGGACTGTATTTCCGCAAGAAGATCCTTGAACCGTTCCTTGCACATTACCTGAAGGACGCGTCCATCCCGCTTCCTGCCCGCGTCACGGCCTTCCGCACCGGGGAGAATGTGTGGGAATCCGAAAATGCCCTGCCGTCACAGGAATGCGCATCGGGATGCACCAGCCTGCATTTCCAGCCCGGACACGGCATTGCCTTCACCCCGGCGGGCGCCAATGCCGGCACGCAGCAATATGTGTCCGACCCCGCGCACCCGGTTACCTATATTCCACGTCCCGTGCTGACCAAAGGGGCAACGGGTTCGCCATGGGCAAAGTGGCTGACGATGGACCAGCGCAATTTCTCCGCCCGGCCCGACGTCCTGACCATGACATCTGGTGTGCTGACGCAGCCCTTTACGATCAAGGGGCAGCCTGTTGTCCACCTGACGGCCGCGACGACCGGCACCGACGGGGATTTTGTTGTCAAGCTGATCGATGTCTATCCTGACGAAGTGCCCGAACAGCGCGAGATGGGTGGCTACCAGCTGATGGTCAGCGCTGATATCCTGCGTGGCCGCTATCGCAAGAGCCTCGAACATCCAGAACCCATTCCCGCCAATACACAGCAGCTTTACAAATTCAACCTGCCTGTGGCGAACCATACCTTCCTGCCGGGGCACCGGATCATGATCCAGGTACAGTCGAGTTGGTTCCCGCTTTATGACCGTAATCCGCAGACCTATGTGGACAATATTTTCCTTGCCCCCGCGAGTGCCTATAAACCGGCACAGATCAGTATTGACGTCGCCAATAGCTGGATTGACGTGCATGCCCCCACACCGGCGGGCAATATCTTCGCCCCGCAAAAACCCTGAATATCCGGACCAATGACAAAAGGGGCATGGGAATCGAATTCCCATGCCCCTTTTTTATGAAATACGTTCTCGAACAATGCATTATTAAAAAGGTACAGACCTTCCCGGACACTACGTCCTAGATCATATTGCCCGGGACATGTTCGATTATCAGGGCTGGTCCGAAACCTTGCGTGGATGCAGGTCCTGCGCGTCAAAGCTGAAGTCCGAGCCGATAACCTGCATCTTCATACCTACGACCTTGCCCATCATATCGCGCTGGAACTGGACATAGCTGTCATCCTCCGCATCCTGTGCGCGGTTATCCCATCGCACCACAAACAGGTCATGCGGCAACGCCGACAGTACACCCGAAAGACCGATCGCCTTGTCAAATGTCAGGCGCAGTTCGGTACCCTTTTGCGTAACATGCAGGTTTCCACGCCAGTCATCATGGTACAGCCCGACATAGTCATGCGCCGCCTGTGCAGACAGCGTGATAAACGGCCGCGCGGGTGATCCAGGCCCATCGGTGGCGGCAGCCTTGGCCGCCTCTGCCTCCTTTGCTGTGGCCTCATCCTTCCAATGCTGCACCCAGTCATCGCTTTTCCCTGTTACGACAAGGGAGTTCAGTGTCGTCTGTATGGCATAAGTCGCATGATGGTCATCATGATTGGTCAGGACCACAATCCCGGTATTCATTTCCGGCAGGAACGAGACATAACTGACCATTCCGTCGATCGTGCCCGTGTGCCATACACGCTTTTTCCCAAAGAAATCCTCGGTAAACCAGCCATAGCCATAGGCACGGAAATGCCCCTGCGTTGCCTGTGCCGTATCCGGCAGCGGCAAAAGCGCATGCGGGGCCCATACCACATCACGCTGCGCAGTACTGATGATGGTTCTGCCCTGCGGGGTTTTCCCACCATTAAGGAACATCTGCACCCAACGGCTGACACCATCGACACTGCACCAGATACCTCCCGCCGGGGCCACGGCAGGCAGACGCAGCGTGGCACGATCAGGCAGGGCAGGATCTTCGCCCTGTCCCGTTGCAACATCCATCTGCCCGCTGACCGGCGGCGTACTCTGGCAGGCGGGCAGGCCAGCAGCGTCGATCAGATGCGACTGGACATAATTTTCCCAGCTTGTGCCACTGATTTTCTCCACCAGCGCACCTGCAACGACATATAACAGGTTATTATAGGCGTAATCCACACGAAATGGCGCGGTAAATGGCATGTAAGGCAGCGCAGCCAGCACTTCGGGCCGTGTGAAGGTGCTGTGGGAAAACAGCATCAGGTCGCCCGCCCCCTCACCCATGCCGCTATGATGCGTCAGCAGGTCACTGACGCGGAAATCACGCGTGATGGCGGGATCTGCCACCCGGAATTCCGGCATATGGTCGATCACCCGGTCATCCCATTTCAGCTTGCCCGCATCAACCAGCGTCGCAAGCGCAGTGGTGGTGAATTCCTTGGTATTGGACCCGATTGCGAACATCGTGCGCGTATCGACATTACCACTATGCGCGTCCTCTCCCCTGCGGCCATATCCCCGTGCAAAAACGACCTGTCCATCATGCACGACCGCCACGGCCACACCCGGAACATGGAACGCATCGCGCGCGCGCGCGACAACCGCGTCGATCTGTGCGGCGCTGAGGCCCGGCGGCAAGGCAGCGGGCGCGGCCCACGATGCAGAAATCGCAGGCGGCAATATCGCAAGCGACAATATGCCCATTCCCACAATGCGACGGGCGACCCGTCCTGCACATGACTTTTTCACTACCGGCCATCCTGACGCTGCTGAAGAAAAGGGACGTCGTCACAAACATGATGTGACACCACCTGCCAGCAAAGCATGAAACCTGCCCCCCTGTCGCGTAACGAGATGCTGCCCGCCCTTAACCTTACGTAATACCCGCCAGACCGCCGTGCAGAACCTTATGCATAAAACATGCCCGAGAGATTGTTTGAAAACAAATCATTGATAGAAAACAGGAAAGGTTTTTAGGTGCCACCTTTATTTCAAAAAAGCGGCGTCTTTCGAAGCTTTTTAGAAAAAGATTCACCAAAAATCTTTATAATTTCAGGATGTTATTGAGACTTACTTTTCAAAAATTCTCTGATATATAAAGTGGTGTTTGATTACCTGATTTTTAAACGTCCAATATAAGGTCTTTTGAAAAACTGAAATCCTGACCGAAAATCAATTGATTTATTTCAGTTACTCAAGAAACGCTGATGTTCATAGTGAAGGCCGGATAGGTTGTTTTGCTTTCTCAATCGCGATTTATGGTCATGAGGTTGGGGACAATCTGCCTCATAAGATTTGATCCCAACGCAGCGTTGTTTCCTACCCAAAACCACTCAAACCTCTTTTTGCGTCAGGCTCTGATATATTGCAAAAAACCTTTATGATACCGAAATTTTTATGCTTTCATGCCTTCACAAACCTTGAAATATATCAGATCCATAAACAGAAATATATTGGAAGCCTCTTCTTCCCTTATTCGAGACTATTTGAAAAGTCTGGCTCGATAACACACTAAAATTATAAAAGTTTTTGGTGAAGCTTTTTCCAAAAAGCTTCAGAAGACGACGCCTTTTTGAAAAAAGTCGGCACCCCAAAACTTTTCTTATTTTTTATCAATGATTTGTTTTTTAAACAGTCTCTTCATATTGGCCATTCTCAAATATCCCTCCAGGAACAATAAAGAATCTTATCGAGGGCGATACCAAAAAGGACTCCATCAGAAATTTTCTTATGATTAAACCATATTTTTAATATCAGGATTTCCGTGCGGAAGCCTCAGCACCGCAGCCGCCCAAGGTCAACATCAAGTTCCGTACGCAAAAGCGACAGGATATCACGCGAAATATGCGAAAGCGCATAATCCGCACGAAACAGCACCGTGCATGCCACATAGAGGGGGGGCGAGAGTTCGTGCGGTTTCGACAGGCCGGGGTGATGCAGCGCGGTCAGGGCATCCACGATGGCGCACCCCGCCCCCAGTCGCACCAGCTCGGCCGCCATGTAATGCGTGCGCACCCGCACCGACGGGGCGGTGCAGAGGCCCGCCTCCTCCATTGCCATATCCAGCAGGCGCGCAGTGGGATCATTTTCACTCAACCCGATGTAACGGGCGGGGTTGATCCGTTCCATAACGACCGGGCCATCGGTGCCGTCCCCGCCATCAATCAGCAGCAGCGGCACATCCGCGATGTGATGGGAACTGACGCCGTCGCAGGAATAATCGCCAAACACGATCCCAAGGTCGAGGTCATGATTTAGGATACGCGACACGATTTCGGTACCGTGAAGGGTATCGACCGTCAATTCCGTTCCGGGATGGTCGGCATGGTAACGCTGGATCACCCGTGGCACGAGGCTGAGGCCAAGGCTGGGGACACAGCCGATATTGATCGAATGCCCGTCACGGGCATAACGCAGATTGTCCGTCAGGCGCTTGAGGTCGGACAGCTTGGCAAAGATCGTGTTGACATGCGGCAGCATGATCTGCGCCTCACGCGTGGGGACGAGGCGACCGCCCGTACGCTCGAACAGGGCAAAGCCCAACGACTGCTCGGCATAACGCAGCACCTTGCTTGCGGCGGGCTGCGAAACATGCAGCACCTCTGCCGCGCGACGCAGTGACCCCGTCGTCATGATCGCATAAAAAACTTCAATCTGACGCAGTCGCATGTCTTACACGGTCCCCGTACGCTGGCTGGTTAGGCAATGCCGCCGCGCGACACACCCGGGGCACATCAGGGACGCGCCAGAAGCTCCCCCGTTACCCGCCCTTTGGCGCACCCATGGCGGGTGACGCGACGAAATGGCCATAGACCTGACGGGAAATGCCATTCAGCACCCGGATGCCCGCAGCCTCGTCAGGCAGGGATTTCGTCAGCATCACAAGGATATAGTGACGTCCATCAGGCAGGAAGACAATGCCCGCGTCATTGCGCACGCCATCCACCCATCCGGTCTTGTGCGCAACAGGGGTTCCGGGCGGCAGGCCGGGAGGGATCATGTCGTTAAATGTCTGGCCACGCAGGATGTCGATCATCGCGGCACTTTGCGCGGGCCCTACGATCTTTCCCTGGTCGAGCTTCTGCATGAACATGCCAAGCCCCTTTGCCGTCATCTCGTTACGGATGCCTTTGTCATTGGCGTCATAATCCTCGATCATGCGGCCAAAGCGCACTCCCTTGAGGTGCTGGGCATGCATGACGGCATGGATATAGGGCACGCCGATCCGTTCGACCATCAGGTTGGTGGCAAGGTTGCTGCTGTACTGGATCATCACACGCACCAGTTCGGACACCGTGACGGGCCTGCCGATCTGCGCATAAAGCGGATCATAGGAATCCTCTTTCTGCTCCAGCGAGAAACTCCGCGTTCCTACGAGGGAGTGAAAGCGGTTATGCACCACAATCGTCTCCTGCGGCTGAAGGGTGCCACGTGTAAACATGTCATAGGCCGCGTCCATCACGAACAGTTTCATGGTGCTGGCGGCATTGATGTAATCCGTGCAGTTCAGGCAGACCTGCGGGCGCTGTCCCGACATCGCGGCATAGACGGCGAAAGACCCCGGCTGTCCTGATACGGTTTTTGCCACATCCTGCGCCAGCGTTGCGGCCTGCACCGGGGCGGCGGCACATACCAGCCCAACCGTGGCGGTCATGACGCCACGCCGCAACATTGCAAAGATACCGGACATGACCTTTCCTTCCGTAAATCGGCCCGGTGGGTGGGCCGGACGTTCATGCAGCACGGACGCCAGACCGCCTGCCATCCATGACGGGGGGGAATGCGTTCGGGCGCACTGTCGCACCATTACGTGTTCGACACAATATGCCCGCCAGCCGATTTGACAAGCCTTACGGCGTGACCGACATTGCCACGCATTCGTGAAAAAAAGGCATATCTTTCCGCTTCATGGCACGCATTTCCCATCCTGTGACAGGCATGGCCACCATCCGGTGGCTGGTTGTTGTGTGCACGTTGCTGGGCTTTGTGGGGCAGTTGCTGGTCCTGAGCCGCGCGCTGCCCGGGGAAATGCCACGCGCCACGATTGAACGCCTGACCGGTATTGATATCGCCCCCATGGCGGACATGGGATGCGAAGACGCCGCCACAATGGTCATGGAGGACGGCCCGCATCGCGCCCTGGCGCAGGCCATGACCCATCTCACCGGCCGGGCCATCCTCCATGGTCCGGACCATGGTCGTGACCACACTCCCGACCATGATACATCCCGCCATGACCACGACGGGTCATGCACGCTGTGCCCGCTGCTGCACCTGCCCGCCATCGCACTGGCGGCACTGCCGTTCATGCCGCTGCCGCCGATGGCGTGGGCACGCCCGCATGCCCGTCCGGGACAACCGCGTGCACCCCCGGCAATTTCCCCGGGCGTTCCCCCCTCACGCGGCCCCCCTGCTGAATGCCCCCTGGCGTCAGCAGGACCACAGGCCACGTTCCCCCACGCGACAGCCCCATCACCCAACAGGGTATGTGGCACGACGTGATCGCACGCCTGTCCTGCTGACTGGTTTCATGTCAGTTCAGGATCGCAATCCATGTCGCGTTTTTCAAAGGCGTCCGGGCCTGTCGGGATCATCCCGGCCCGGATTGTTCTGGTCGGGGTCATCCCGGCCGGAATCCTCCTGTGCGGATGCATGATCGCACATCACGCCCATGCAACCCCACATCATCCCCCCCAAACCCTGACCAATCCAGCCCGGCCCAATCCGGTTCGGACCCGTGCTGCACAACCCAGTGCGGGCCGTCCCAGTGTGGCCCGCCCCAGAGCTATCGAATCCAGTGCTGTCCAACCCAATCCTACCCGGCCTACTGCGGCCCGGACGGCAACAGCTGCCCCCCGCACACATGCCACCACCAGGGCCGTCCCTCCACCCCAGGCCGACAGCACCCTGCCCCGGCCTGAAGCCATAGAGGTCAGGGCCAACCGTGGGTCCTATACGGTGCCCACAACCGACCTGTGGGGCAAATCGGGCGTTGCGCTGAAGGATGTACCGCATTCGGTTTCCGTCATCACACAAGAACGCATGCAGGATTCCAACATGCTGACGATGACGGACGCAATGCGGCAGGTGAACGGCATCCGCGTCCTGCCAGGGTCAAGCGCGAATTCGAATTTCTATTCCCGCGGCTACCAGCTTACGACGTCGCTTGACGGCACGCCCAATGCGGCAGGGACGCTCAACAACGCGACCTTCGACCTGTCGATGTATGAACGTATCGAGGTCCTGCGCGGCTCTGCCGGGCTGTTGCAGGGGGCTGGCGGCGCAGGCGGCGTGGTTAACGAGGTGACAAAAAAACCGGGACACGATTTCGCCCTCAGCGGTGCGGCAAGCGTCGGCAGCTTTGACAACTATCGCGCCGACATCGACCTGAGCACGCCGCTCAACCGTTCGGGGACACTCCGCTTTCGCACTGCGGACC
This sequence comes from Novacetimonas hansenii, assembly GCF_014843995.1. Lineage (NCBI taxonomy): Bacteria > Pseudomonadati > Pseudomonadota > Alphaproteobacteria > Acetobacterales > Acetobacteraceae > Novacetimonas > Novacetimonas hansenii. The sequence goes on from NZ_CP062147.1 coordinate 3,181,617, forward strand.
TGTTTGAGGACAACCGCTATTTCTATCAGTATTCCCATTCGCGCAAATGGCAGGCCTATGGCGCGCTGGAATGGGATATCACGCCCACGACAACCTTCCTTGTCTCCCACGCGGCACAGCAGCAGGACATTACCGCGCCCTATTTCGGCCTGCCGGTCACAACGGACAGGACGCTGTGGTATGGTGGGCGGTCGGCCAATCCGTCCCAACCATGGGGCTACAGCAACTACATGACACAGCAGACTGCCGTGTCACTGTCACAAAAGATCGGACGGAACTGGACGCTGACGGCACGCGGGACATTTTATGACCAGAGCTATGACATGCTCTATAATGAACCCTGGACGACCATCGGCGCGAAAAGCGGCCTGCTGACCTATGAGGACCAGGGCATTTCCGCGCAGAAGGGGACGAACTCTTCACGCTCCGCCGATATCTATGCCACAGGTGCGTTCCGCCTGTTCCATCATACGCATCACCTGCTGGCGGGCTTCAATTACAATTCATATGACCAGTACGTGGCCTATCCCGACATTACGGGCAGTGGCGTATATGACAATATCAGCATCCGCAACACCGCCGCCATCCCGGCCCCTGCCGCAGGCAGCGTCAGCTATGCCGCGTCCTCTGGCGGGGCCGAAGGCAGGGATGATGCTGCCTATCAGTGGGGGTTTTACGGGCAACTGCGGCTTGAACCCGTCCGGGGCCTGTCGGTGGTGCTTGGCGGGCGCGTCTCGCGCTTTTACGAACATGCGCGCGACACCTCTCCGTCGCCGCGCGGGGCGTGGGCGACGCGGTCGGACATCCATGCCCAACTGACGCCCTATCTGGGCAGTGTGTACCAGATCACCCCGCACCTGTCGTGGTACGCCAGTTATGCCAGCATCTTCACCCCATCGGTGGGGGATATGCGCTATCGCGGCGGCGGGCTTGCGCCACAATTGGGAAACCAGGTGGAAACCGGGTTCAAGGGGGAGTATTTCCACGGTCGCCTCAATGTCTCGACCGCGCTGTTTCGGATGGAAAGCGTCAACCAGCCGCTGTCAGACCCTGAACATGTCGGATTTTACATCACCACCGGCCCCATTCGCCGACAGGGATGGGAGGCACAGATGGACGGGGAGATCCTGCCGAACCTCAGCGTGTCGATCGGCTATACCTATCTTGATACCAAGCTGTCCAATCCGTCCTCGGCGGATTTCGGGGGGGGCGTATTCGCCACACCACATGTTCAAGTCATGGGTACATTACACCCTGCCCGCAGGCCGTCTGAAGGGGCTGAGCCTCGGGGCGGGGATCGACGCCAGCAGCAACCTGCATGGCGGATATCCCACCACCGTGCAGGGCGGATACATGACCATCGACAGCGTCATCGGCTATGTCATCAACCGGCACTTACGCCTGCAGCTCAATGCCAACAATCTGACCAACCGTTATTATTACGAACGGGCCAGCGGCGTGTGGCAGTTCAACTTCCCCGCGGCCCCCCGCAATTTCATGGCGACCCTGCGTGCGACATACTGATCCCCCTGCCCGCCACTCCCTGTCCGACTGGACGGTCGTGCTGCCCTACTGGCGTTCACACGAGAAATGGGCCCCACTGGCGATGCTGGCCACGATCGTGGGGCTGTCATTCATCTATGTCCGTACGGCGGTGTGGTTCGGCCGGTGGAACCAGCAGTTCTTTGACGCCATGTTCGCCTACAGGGTGGAAACCTGCCTATGGCTGCTGCCCCCCTATATCGCAGTCTGTGTCCTTTCCAGCGGATGCTATGTCCTGCAGACCTACCTGACGCAGGTGCTGTCGATGCGCTGGCGGCTGTGGAACACACGGGTCTATCTGCGGCGGTACCTGTCCGATACGGCATATTACCGGATGGAACATGGTACCGCGACGGGCGACAACCCTGACCAGCGTATTGCCGATGACCTGTCGCAGATGACGGTGCTGAGCCTGCGCATGGCCCTTGATGGCATACAGGCCGTGACGACGCTGCTGTCATTTTCCATTGTGCTTTGGGAAATCGGCGGCAGCATCGACATGAGCTGGTCCGGGCATCATCTTCGTGTTTCAGGCTACCTTCTTCTGGGCACCATCCTTGCAACGCTGGGGGCGTCAATCCTTATGGAAAAGATGGGAAGCCCCCTGATCGAAGCCGATTACAGGCAACAGCATTTCGACGCGGACCTGCGCGCGGCCTTGATCGACATGCGGCGCAATTCCGAACAGATCGCCTTCAGCCGGGGCGAGGACGCAGAAAACCTGCGTCTTTCACATTATCTGCGCACGATCGCCCATAACTGGCGCAGCGTCGTAACCTATACATGGCGGGCGAATTTCGTGGGCGACCTGTTCAATGGCACCGCGTCGATCATCCTGTGGGTATTGCTGCTGCCGAAACTGGTGGCCCACGCGCTAACCTTTGGGGAATATTCACGCATCAACGCGGCGTTCATGCAGGTCCGGCGCAGCCTGCAATGGTTCATGAACAATTATACCGACCTTGCCACCCTGCGCTCGGTCATGCAGCGCCTGCACGAATTCGAACGCACCGTCAGCCTGCCGCCCTGCACGCGCATCACACATATCGACACGCCAGCGCCCGGCCTCGATATCCGCGACCTTGTCCTGCATCATCCCGATGGCAGGCAGCTTTTGCATATTCCAGCCCTGCATGTCGATGGGGGGGAACGCTGGCTGGTGCGCGGGGCGTCCGGAACGGGCAAGAGCACCCTGCTGCGCGCCATCGCGGGCCTGTGGGAACATGGCCACGGCACCATCACCCTTGACAGGGGGAACTGCATGTTCCTGCCGCAGCGCACCTATCTGCCCCATGGCAGCCTGCGTGCGGTCCTGTCCTATCCCCATGCGGCGTGCAGCCATGACGATGCCCTGTATGAAGCGGTCCTGCACACCGTGAACCTTGACGCCTGCGCCGCGCGGCTGGACGATGAGGCACAATGGGACACGATCCTGTCCCCTGGCGAGGCACAGCGTATCGCCATGGCGCGTGTCCTGCTGCAGCGGCCGGGCATGCTGTTCATGGACGAGGCGACCTCCGCCCTTGATGACGAAAATACGCGCCGCATCCACGCCGCGCTGCTTGCGGCGCTGCCGCACATGACCATCATCAGCATCAGCCATCATGAAAGGGACCGCGCCTTTCACCCGCATGAACTGCGGCTTGCGGATGGGCGCGCCCTTCTCCTACCGCCCCCGTCATGAGAAGGCTTCGAAAAAAAACAAGCCGTTGATGAAATAAGGAATGATTTTGAGATTCTGCCTCAATTCCTTTGAATATGGGCCGACATGTTTCGAAATTTTCAGACAGATCTGCCCTGAAAAATATCATGGTCCGCGTTTCCAGAAGACTGTTTGAAAAGTCAGTCTCAATAACATACTGAAATTACAAAAGTTTTTGGTGAAGCTTTTTCCAAAAAGCTTCAGAAGACGCCGCCTTTAAAAAAAAGGCGGCACCCAAAAACTTTTCCTGTTCTTTATCAATGATTTGTTTTCAAACACTCTCTTTGGGATGCCAGCCAAGCGGCGGCCCCAGCCCCCACACCCGGACCATAAATTTTCTGACAAAGCCATTTTTTCAAACAGGCGTCGCAAGACGCGCGCCCAAAGAAACGGCACAAGCAGGACACCCCCGAACGGCTTTCGCGCCATACCGCACAACAGGGACGCCCCCTTTTTCAAATCTGCCGCCACACCCCATCCCTTAACCATGAGTTATAGGGGGACTGCATTTTAAAACTGGCCTGCGCGGGTATCTGTTTTTAGGTTTCCACCTGAAATAACCTCATAAAAACATTACCATCTTGCAACAGGTAGTGAGTAGCAAGGGACAGGCGCGATGCCGGCACAACGCAATATCACGGTCATTGGCGGCGGCGTCACGGGACTGGCGACGGCCTATGCGCTGCTGCGCGATGGGCATGCGGTCACGCTTCTTGAACGGCGCGACGATGTGGGGCAGGAGGCCAGCTTCGCCAATGGCGGGCAACTGAGCTATCGCTATGTCCATCCGCTGGCGGATGCGGGGGTGCCGCGTGAATCCGTGTCGTGGCTGTTGCAGGCGGGATCACCGATTTCGCTGCGCCTGCGTGCCGACCCGCACCAGTGGCGCTGGATGCTGGCGTTCCTGCGGGCGTGCAACAGCACCACCAATGCCCGTAACAGCCAAATCCTGCTCCAGCTCGCACTCCGCAGTCAGGATGAACTTACCCGCTGGCGCGGCGAGGGGCTGAAGGATTTCCTGTGGCGGCAGCCAGGCAAGCTCGTGGTCTATCGCAACGCCGCCAAATTTAGCAAGGCCGCCGCCGGGATCAGCAATCCCGAACGCGAACAGGTCCTTTCCCCTGCTGAATGCGCGCGCGTGGAACCAGCCTTTGCCGCGCTGGCACCCAGTCTTGCAGGGGGGATATTCTCCCCCGCTGACGAAGTGGCGGACTGTTACCGTTTCTGCCTGTCGTTGCGCGACGCGATGGCCGCCATGCCGTCCTTTACGTTGCGGCATGGACAGGCCAGCCTGCGTCAGGGCACGAACGGGCGATGCGACGTGCTGGTCGATGGCAGGGCGCATGAGACTGACCTTGTGGTGCTGGCGGCGGGCATGGGATCGCGACAGATGGCGCGCGCCATGGGCTTTGACCTGCCGCTTTACGGGCTTAAGGGATATAGCCTGACGGTGGCTTCGCCCGCCGGGACGATGCCCGATGTCAGCGTCACCGATTATGACAACCGTGTGGTCTATGCCCGTCTGGGCGATGCGCTGCGCATTGCGGCGATGGTCGATATCGGGGCGCGTGACAACAGCATAAATCCCCGCCGTATCGCGCGCCTGCGTGACCTGGCGGCGAAAACCCTGCCACGGGCGGGGCCATATGACACCGCGCGCCCGTGGGCGGGCCTGCGCCCGGCGACGCCAAGCGGGGTGCCGATCATCGCGCGCACACGCGCGCCCAACCTGCTGCTTAACGTGGGACAGGGGGCGCTTGGCTTTACGCTTTCCGTGGGATCGGCGCTGCGGGTCTGCGACCTTGTACGTGGCAATGTACGTGGCGATGCAGCCCCCCTTACCAACGCAACATAAGGACACCAGCATGCGCAACATCGGATGCAGCCGCCGGCAGATCCTTCTGGGTGGGGCAGCGGCGGGGTTTGCCACATTTTCCCCCATGGCGCGGGCCGCACGCCAGCGTATGGTGGTCGCGGCCCTGGACGGGCTGTCGGCCCCGGTGGAGGTACTGGAGGATCATTGGGGCGTACCCCATGTCCGCGCAGGCAGCATCCCCGATGCGTTTTTCGCAAATGGGTTCCTTGTGGCGCGCGACCGCCTGTGGGAACTGGATTTCGGCCATCGCCAGGCACTAGGTCAGCTTGCTGAGGTCTTTGGCCCGGATTTCGTGGATACCGACACCGCCAACCGCCTGTTCCTGTTCCGGGGCGATGCGGCCACCGAACTTGCGCGGTTTTCACCACAGGTGCAGGACTGCGCACGGGCATATGTGGCGGGGATCAATGCGCGCCTGGCGCAGGTGCGGGCCAATCCCGACCTGCTGCCGCCCGAATTCACGATTTTTGGCTACATGCCGATGTCATGGGACGTTCTGGACCTGATCCGCATACGGGCCGAGGTCACGGGCAATACGCGTGCGGAAATCCGCCGCGCCCGCCTTGCCGCACGCGGGGGGCTGTCCTACGACGCGCTGTGCACGCCACTGGAACCTGCGCATGAACCACGTGTGCCAGGCGGCCTTGATGTCCATGCGGTCTCGCAAGGCGACCTCGGGCTGTTTGACGTGCTTCAGGCATCCCCGCCACTGGGACGCGTGCGCGACGCAGGCGATACGGAACACCGCCGCACCAATTCCGGCAGCAACGCCTGGGTCATTGCCCCATCGCGCACGGCAACGCAACGTCCCATCCTTGCCAATGACCCGCATTTAAGCTTTGGCGTGCCGGGACCACGATATGTCATCCACCTCAGCGCGCCGGGACTTGACGTCATTGGTGGCGGCACGGCGGGAATGCCCGGCGTGATGCAGGGCCATAACGCGCAGATCGCCTTTGGCCGGACCAACTTCCATATAGATCAGGAAGACCTGTTCATCCTGCGCACCCACCCGGCCCATCCCGATCGTTATTTCCATGATGGCGCATGGAAACAGATGGAAACCGTCCCCACACACATTGCGGTGCGGGGCGAGGCAGGGCGCGACGTGGTGCTGCGTTACGCGGCGCAGGGCCCGGTCGTATCCGCAGACCCCGCGCGCCGCCGGGCCACGGCGGTCAGCGCGACATGGCTGTATCCGGGCGCCAACGGGCTGTTGGTCAATATCGGCCTGAACCTTGCCCATGACTGGGACAGCTTCCGCGAAGCCCTGCGTGTCCATACCAGCCCCACCAACTTCACCTATGCCGACACGGCGGGCAATATCGGGTGGCAGGCCGCAGGGGGTCTGCCATCGCGCGTGGACGGGCATGACGGGTTGCTGCCGGTGCCGGGAGACGGACATTATGACTGGAAGGGGCTGCAGCCGCTGGAGATGCTGCCTTCGACATTCAATCCCGCATCCGGCTGGTTTGCCACATCCAACGAAATGAACCTGCCGCCCGGCTATCCCGCGCAGGAACGCCGTGTCAGCTTCGAATGGCGCGACCGCTTCCGCCATGACCGCGTGGCACATGTGCTGGAGGAGACGCCGCGCGCCACCATCGCGGATTGTGCGGCGTTGCAGCATGATACATTTTCCCGTCTTGCCCTGGATATGGTCGGGCTGCTGGGCGCCGTGCCGCCCGATCTCATGGACGTGGCGGCGCTGTTGCGCGGATGGGATGGCCATGTGCATGCCGACAGTGCGGCGGCGGCACTTTACGAAGTCTGGTGGACACGGCTGGAACGCACGCTGCATACCCTGTTGATCCCGGCACGCCTGCATGACCTCCTGCCCGGTCCCATCAACGCGACGGTGCAAAAGACGTTGCTGCATGCGCCCGATGCCCGGTTCGGGACGAACCCGGCCCAGACGCGTGATGACATGCTGGTGACTGCGTTGCGTGGTGCGAAATCGGAACTGCGCGACCGCCTTGGCCCCGTCATGGCCGCATGGCGGTGGGGGGCGCTGCATACGATCACGCTGGATCACGCGCTGGCGCATGTCCCTGCCATCGCCGCGCGGTTCCCGCAGCTGGGTGGGGCGCGGACCGGCACGGGGGGCGATCCCTATACCGTCATGGCACGATGGTACAACCCGTTATCGAACGGGCATGATCCCTATGTCGCAACGGGGGGCGCAAGTTATCTGATGGTATGCGACGTGGGGGAATGGGATCATTCGGTCTTCCTCAATTTCCCAGGACAGAGCGGCGATCCACGTTCGGCCCATTATGCGGATTTCATGCCGGACTGGCTCAGGGGGCGCATGCAGCCCCTGCCCTTCTCCGCCCATCGGGTCAGGGCGGCTGCGGTCGGACGCACCATCTTGCAACCGGCGCACACGCCATGAGGGGCGGCTGCCTCCTTGCCATGATATGCGCGCTCGCACTGGCTCCGGCCGCCAGCGCAGCCCCTGCCGCGTCGGGGCGCATCGACACGGCCATGGATGCCATCATGACGCAGGGCGAGGCACGCCCGCTTGCGGCCCTCGTGGCCATGCGGCTGCACAAGGGACAGGTTGCCTACAGCTACCATGGCGGTTTCGCCCGCCTTGGCGATACAGGCAGCATTCCGGCCGGTGCGGATACCCTGTTCCGCATTGCCTCGGTATCCAAGGTGGTGACGACCATCGGGCTGATGGAACTGGTGGAACAGGGGCGGGTTTCGCTGGATGCGGATGCTTCGGAGTATCTGGGCTTTGGGCTGCGTAACCCTGATTTCGCGGATGTGCCGATCACGGTGCGGATGCTGCTCAACCACACCTCCACCATCGTGGATGCGGACCGCTATACCCTGCCGCCGGAACAGAAGGTGGCGGACCTGTTCGGCCCGGCCCATCAGCCGGGGCGGCCAGATTACCATTTCGCGCATGATGGGGGTCATCGGCCGGGGACGTGGTTCGAATATTGCAACCTGTGTTACGGCCTGATCGGCACCATCATCGAACGTGTCAGCGGCGAACGTTTCGACCATTACCAGCAGACACATGTCCTGGGGCCACTGGGTATTGATGGTGGCTATAACATCGCCGAACTGCGTCATCCCGAACGGTTGGCGACGTTATATCGCGACCTGCCGGGTGGTTATGTGGCGCAGGTGGATACGCAACCGCCACAGGGATGGTCGCCAGCGCAGCTTTCGGCCTATGTCATCGGGTCCAATGGCACCGCATTTTCGCCACAGGGCGGGTTGCGGATATCGGTGGCCGGGCTGGCCCGTCTGGCGCGCTTCATGCAAGGTGGCGGGACCCTTGATGGCAGACGCCTGCTGTCGGCGCATGACGTCCGGCAGATGGAAACGCCAACATGGCAGTATGACGGCCATAACGGGGCCTGCCCCTATCCCATCGCCAGTTATGGGCTGGGCATGATCCAACTGACGGGGCAACCGGACCCCAATGGACGCCCGGGCGTGCCCTATCGTGGATATCATGGGGACCTGCGCGGGCATCTTGGCGATGCCTACGGGCTGCATTCGGGCTTCTGGTATGAAACGGCCAACGGGGATGCGTTCGTGTTCGCCGCCGCAGGATACCCCGATGAGGATGCCGTAACACCAGGTGCCTATTCTTCCTTCACACGGGTGGAGGAACAGATCTTCACCACCCTTGCCGGAGCCATTCCGTGATGCCTCACATCTCCTTATTGCTGCGTCGTACGGGCCTTGGCCTGCTGGGGGGCGTGCTGCTGGCATCCTCTGCGCTGGCTACCCCACCGGGGAGCATCCCACCAGGTGCGGCGCCGCCGGATGATACGTCACAAGGCGACAATGCCCTGGCAAAGCGTCTGTCGGCCCTGCTGGCGATGCCGTATGCCAACGGGCTTGCCGGTGCGGCGCAGGCCCCGCGCATTGCGTGGGTGGAACGCCGCGCAGGCGTGCGCAACATCATGATATCGGATCATGGGCAGGCCCCGCGTCGTGTCACCCATTACACGACCGATGACGGCACCGACCTGTGGGGACTGACCCTGCCCCCTGACGGGCGCAACCTTGCATATGTCGAAGGCGGCGATCCCGAATATCCCAATGACGCCCCCCCCAACGCGGGGCAGGCCACCTTCGCAGGGAAGGAAACGGTCCACCTGATCGGGCCTTCGGGACGGGACCGTGTCATGGGGGAAGGACATTCGCCCGCGTTTTCGCCTGACGGGGCGTTCCTGGCGTTCAGCCGTGGCGGGACACTGATGGTCGGACATACAGGGGGAGTACCCACCGCCGCCTTTACCACACCGGGGTCCATCACCGCATTGCGCTGGGCGCCGGACGGGCGGCATGTGGCGGTGGAAATAGATCGCGGTTCCCATGGGGTAATCGCACTGTGGGATGTCGGGGCGAAGTCAACTGTCCTGACCTTCATCCCACCAGCCCTGTCGAACGACCGCCAGCCGGTTTTCTCCCCCGATGGGAAATCGGTGGCGTTCATGCGCACGCAGGACCCGATCCTGGGGACAGACCCGGCCAAGGGACGGTTCTGGTCCGTGCATGTCTATGACCTGGCATCCGGCCACGAACATACCGTCTGGACTGCACCTGCGGGGAAGGGATCGCGCTTTGCCGCACCGGAAGGCTCCGTTCCTTACTGGAGCGCGGATGGCAGGCTGCTGTTTCCATGGGAAGGCAGCGGGTGGATGCGCATCTGCGCCCTGCCGATGACCATGGCCGGACCGGGTGGACAGGATACACCGGAATGCCTGACACCCGATGGCGCGGAAGTTTCGGCGTATCAGGTGTCACAGGATGGGAAAAACCTTCTCTACACCTCCAATACCGGCGACCTTGACCAATGGCGTGCATGGTCGCGGCCGGTTGCGGGCACGGGTGCCGCGATCGCGCTGACACCGGGAAGTGACGAGATTTCCACACTTGTCACGGCGGGTAACGACATCGCCGTCATGGCAACCGGCGTGACGCAGACAGCGCACCCCGTTGTCCTGCGAAATGGGCAGGCCGTCACGCCCGTCACACCAATGCTGCCGTCGGGTGTATCATTCGTCACGCCGCAAAGCGTACGTTTCCACAGCGCCGATGGTATCGACCTGCACGGGCAGTTATTTATCCCCCCCGACGATACGGCCCGGCGTCATCCCGCCCTGCTGTTCGTTCATGGTGGGCCAGAGCGCCAGATGCTGCCGGCATTCAATGCGATGGGATATTATTCCAATGCCTATCTGATGAATCAGACGCTGGCGTCACAGGGCTATGTTGTGCTGTCGGTAAATTACCGCAGTGGTTCGGGTTATGGCGAAGCATTCCGTAACGCACCGGGCATCGGGCGTGCGGGGGCCAGCGAATATCGCGATGTGCAGGCTGCGGCGGCCTATCTGCAGAAACGTGATGATGTCGATGCCCATCGGATCGGAATCTGGGGTGGAAGCTGGGGCGGATACCTGACGGGGCTGGCGTTGGCGCGTAACAGCGACATCTTTGCCGCCGGGGTGGATTTCCATGGTGTCCATGACATGACCGAACCCGACCATCCCGGCCTGTCACCACAGCAGAACCGTGATGCACATGACATGGAATGGCGCTCCTCTCCCATTGCGGACATCCAGCGCTGGCGCGCGCCGGTCCTGCTGGTACATGGCGATGATGACCGTAATGTGGAATTCGAACAGTCGACGCTGCTGGCGCGGATGCTGACCGCCCAGGGCGTTCCGTACGAAGATCATATTTTCCCCGGCGAACGCCATGCATTCCTGCGCACGCAGGACTGGTTACAGGGATATTTATGGATGGACCACTTTTTCGACCGCACCCTGCAAAAGACGTCATCCCCGCCCGAATAAAACGACATATCGGGCAGGGACATACTGCATCATTATAAAAATATTTTTGTACGCTGCATTTTTCTGAAATGCAGCGTTTTTTAGAGTACGCTACGAATGGCTTAAATCATAGGATTCCCAAAGGGGCGTCTGATGTGATTCAAGATGAAGACAGGCGAAGGAGGCCAGCCTTCATGCCGAGAGCCTCCTCACAACGCCATGCTTTTCCGGTCTGCAAGAACTTTTCCCGCGTCGTCGCATCCCGGCGAACGGCAGGGAAAAAAATACTTGCCCGGTGCGGACCGGACCTTCGTCATGCTGGACGAAGATCGCGGGAGTCGAACGATACCGGGCGGTTCTGGCGGGATGGAATCTTCGGCCAACGATGATCCGAACCCGGATCGGACATGGATTTTCTGGCAATGCTTCCCAATATGTAGTAATGTTCCTACATTTCAGTCGGAAGACCGGACATGAGCATCACCACGCTTTCAAGCCGCGAGTTCAACCAGGACACCAGCCGGGCCAAGAAGGCGGCGGCCAAGAGGCCGGTGTTCATCACCGACAGGGGGCGCACGACCCATGTCCTGCTCAGCATTGAGGAATACCGCCGTCTGACGCACCATCCGCGCAAGATCGCGGACGCCCTGGCGATGCCGGACGCGGCGGACATCGCATTCGATCCGCCTCGCGCCAATATCACGCTCCGCCCGGCCGATTTTTCCTGATGTTCCTGCTGGACACGAACGTCGTTTCAGAACTGAGAAAAATCCGCGCCGGAAAAGCCGACCCGAATGTGGCGCTCTGGGCCGACAGCATGGAGGCGGACGATCTGTATCTCTCCGCCATCACCGTCATGGAACTGGAAACCGGCATCCTGCGCGTGGAGCGTCGCGACGGAGCCACCGGCACGATCCTGCGAACCTGGCTGGAACAGCATGTCCGTCCAGCGTTCGAAGGGCGTATTTTTCCCGTCGATACGTCCGTGGCCCTGCGCTGCGCCCGGCTCCATGTCCCCGATCCCCGTTCGGAACGCGATGCGCTCATCGCCGCGACCGCGCTGGTTCATGGCAAGACGGTCGTGACCCGAAACGTCGCGGATTTCCTGCCATGCGGCGTTCCCCTGCTCAACCCGTGGGAACCCCAGCCGGACTGACAGGAGTGCTGGTTCACAAACCCACCCCCCTGTTCCGGGAGAAGCTCCAGTCGATCCCGCCATCGTCACGCGCGACACCGGAGACGTGCCTGCCCTGCTGCTTCTCCAGCGAGGGCGTCCAGCGTCGCGGCATGCAGGTCAGACAACGACAGGTAACGCTCGTCGTCGGGGCGCGAGAACCATTCGGACGAGACGCGGGCGCTGCGTTCGCCGCGCGACGGATCGATGCGGAAGCCGCCGGACGCGGCGCCACGGGAGGCAGGGGGCAGGATGGTGGTTGTGGTCATGGAAAACTCTCCTCTGATGCCGGTTATTCGGCACCAAAGGCGAAGCCGCCCTCTTCCTCTTTCCGGGGCGCCGGACATGAAAAAAGCGGCTTCCGGGCACCGGAAGCCGCCGTCTCAAAGTTCCTGATCCCATGAAGTTTACTCAGCGGCGATGGCCTCTACGCCCTCGCCTGCCGTCACTGCTTCAACAGGCGTCTGCCCTGCGCCACCCACTGTGCGCAACGCCTCGGGCAGCCAGCCAGATCCTTCCAGCAGCCGCTCGGCCTCGCGCGCCATCTCGGGCTTTTTCAGATGCGCAATACGCGCGGCCGCTTCATCGCCGCGTGCTTCCCGCACCGCCTGCAGGATGCGGGCCTTGGTCACCCGACCGAGATAGTTCTCGACCGTGGGCTGCCAGCCCGCCTCAACCAGGTCGAGCCTGAGCGCAGTGGCAAGCCGGTTGGTGCGGACCAGCCGCTCCCGGACGCTGCGTGCCAGAGACGGACCATAAGACGATTCATGCAAGGCGTTGATGCCGAAGGACAGGCAATGGGCCAGCAGGGCCATGCGACTGGTGTTGTCCAGCCCGTCGATCCAGTGCCACAGCGCGTCCTCGTCTTCCGGCAGATCGTGCTTCATTGCGTCCTCTTCGGTGTCACTGAACGACATCGACCCATTGCGCCCCTGTCAACGCAGCCATCCGGTCCGGCTCAATGCTGACCGCGCTGTTCGGCGCACCACCCGCCGGGAACACGACAGGAAAGTCCCGTAGCGAAACGTCGCAGAAGACCCGCAAGGGGCGTATCAGACCGAACGGACAGACGCCTCCGATCGGATGCCCCGTTTCAGATTCAACGTCGGACGCGTCCAGCATCCGGGCTTTGACACCAAAATGCTGTTTGTATTTTCTGTTATCCAGACGGGCATCACCCCGTACGACGAGGATGATGACCTCGTCGCCCAGCCGCAACGACAGGCTTTTAGCAATCTGTCCCTGAGGCACTTCCAGAGTATCAGCGGCTGAAGCCACCGTCGCTGTACAGACGTCAAACTCCACGATTTCAATATCAGCGGCATGTTGTCTGAGAAATACTTTCACCGAATTCAGGCTCATATTTTCTCCACTTGTCTCGCATGAACCGAGAAGGCCGGTGTTCTGAACAGAACGTCCTCACTGTCCAGTCGGAGAAGCCCCTGCCCTACAGGTGCAATTGCCCACTTGCTGCGACCGTGGCTGAGCCACCGATACGAATGCGCAGGGTTTCCCCTTCGCGGTCCCATGATGCGTACACTTCTCCATCACGACCGATTTCGATGCCCTGCTCGGCCACGTAGTGACTGCTCTTTTGATTGGCATGTTTGTGGCGGGCTATGAACGCAGCCACTGAACCATTGCCAGAACCGCAGACTGGATCTTCGGCGACGCCCTCACCGGGTGCGAAGGTTCGCACCCGGATACGAACGGGACCACCGTCGTTACGTTCAACAAACACTGTCACGCCCGCCGCACGCACTGCCTTGCATTCCCGTTCAATCAATCCCTGATCAGGATCGAGAGCAGAAATGGTAGTGAAACGCGAGAGCTCAACAACCAGCCACGGCACACCGGTCGACACAACCGCAAATGGCGTGTCCGCCAGATCCGCTTCGGCGCAGCCCAGCATTTTTGCCACGGTTTCACGCGAAAGAGCCGCGTCGCGGTAGGTCGGAGCACCCTGGGTCATGCGCAACCGGAGACCCGCAGGAGACCGGAGGACGTCAACCGGCACAACGCCAACGCCACATTCCTGTTTCAGAAGGGAAGCATTGGCCTTATCCGGATAGCGTGCAAGCACAGAATGCGCAGCCGCGATCGTTGGGTGCCCCGCGAAAGGCAGTTCGTTCATCGGGGTGAAGATGCGGGCGCGATAGTCAGCCTCTGGCGTCGACGGCTTGAGAATGAACACGGTTTCCGAAAGATTCATCTCACGCGCGATTTTCTGCATCGTCTCCGTGGGAATATCGTCTGCGTCGAACACGACAGCCGCAGGGTTGCCGTAGAGCGGCCGGTCGGAGAATGCGTCAACCTGAACAAAATCGAATGGCATGAGATGATCCTTGGCATCAACAGACATCCAACTTAAAATATGATACACTTTTTTTAAATAAATATAGTGTCACAATACACTTTTAGGAAGAATATCGGTGCGCATAGTTTCTCCATGGATACCACGTCTCGCTGACGGCACGGCCTCCCCCTCATCCCGCCTGGTTGCTGCACTCGCCGAGGATATTCTTGAAGGACAGATCGACACAGGAGACCGACTGCCAGCACACCGTGATCTGGCTGACAGACTGGGCATCAGTGTGGGCACAGTTACGAAGGCATATAATGTCCTGGAGCGACGAGGACTGGTTCGGAGCGTAAAGGGAAGAGGCACTTTTGTCGCTCTCGCACAAACGCGCCGTAGACCGCTTATTGATTTGTCTCGAAATGTCCCACCATCAGTTCTGACTGAGCGTTTATTGGCACGAACGCTAACTTCACTTTCGAAACATGTTGATTCAGACTTTTTTAATGACTATCCGCCTCTAGCTGGCCATGACGAACACCGTCGACTGGTTGCCCGATGGTTCACCCGCCTGGGTATGGAAACTGACCCAGACAAGCTGGTACTGACTAACGGTGCTCACCACGCCATTTCTCTTGCATTGTCCGTCACATGTGGTTCTGGAGGAACGTTATTTACTGAAGCGCAGACTTATCCTGGCGTCATCTCGCTAACTCGACATCAGGGGATTCATCTAGTTGGTCTCCAGATGGACGACGAAGGTCTTTGCCCCCTAGCACTTGAGAAAGCACTCATCGCGCGACGTCCCGGTCCAATTGCTCTTTACGTGACGCCGACCATGCAAAATCCAACAACAGCCACAATGAGCCGCGAACGGCGCGAAGCCATTGTGTCAATCTGCCGTCGTCATAATGTCATGATTATCGAGGACGATGTCTATACGCTTACCGCTAATCCTGAATTGCCACCGCTCGCCATGCTTGCGCCCGAGCTGACATTTTATGCGAACAGCCTGTCCAAAACTCTGAATCCCACGCTCCGCATTGGCGGCCTTGTTGTGCCCGAGCATATGTATACGCGGATAGAAAAGACGCTGCAGGCCACTGCCATCATAGTATCGCCTCTCTGCTGCGCGATTATGGAACAGTGGTTTATCGACGGCACGACTGAAATTGTAACTCAAGCGATTCAAGAAGAAGCAGACAGACGCGTCTCTCTGGCTCAGACGTTGCTCGGTAGCCTTATGCTTAAATCTGACCATACAGGCTATCATGTATGGCTTCCGATGTCAGATTCCGAGGCACGCGATCTTAAGAAAACAGCCGAATCCCTTGGTGTCCTGTTGACCTCTCCCCAATCAACCGATGCCAACCGACGCAAACTAAATTGTGGAGTTCGACTATGCTTGGGAGCACCGTCAATCACCGAGTTAAATATCGCACTCAAATTAATTGCAGATATACGGATGAAAAATCCAATAACTAAATCTAACTTAGCGATCTAGACTCACAATGGCGGGTGCCCATTCCTGAGCAGTCCGATTAGGCAAGGTATCCGTTCAAGACATTCTTCTCTGTCGCATGGTGTAGCCACAGGCCCCCCCAGACGGGCCAGAAGGTCGCAACCCCGCTCAATCACGCAAACGTGAATTCCGACAAAAACCCGCCTGATTACTTTTTCATTTGTTTCCTATGTGTTTCCTGGGCGGGGAATTGGGCACAAAAAAGCCACCCTTCTGGGTGGCTTTTCTTCTGTCTTTTCAGACGCTTATGCTTGGTTGCGGGGGCAGGATTGGCTCTCAAATTGCAGAAATCACAATTTGAGAATAAAGAGCAATTAATAGATTGTTTTGACAAGATTTTTTCTACTCATGCCTGCCCCCCGTGCCGAAGTTAATAAGCCCTCTACCGTCGTCAAACGGAGAGTTTATTCATTCAAAGCCATGTCCGCTTACGCCTCATATCAGACATTGTGTCTATCCGAGATATTATCGTAAAGCTGACCTTACTGGCTGATTTCAGCCCGGCGATATTGCGAGATTAATTTCACGTGGGCAGGCGAAGAGACGAAACAGCCCCCTGCCCACATTAAAACGCCACATCGGTATACTTCGCTCTTCAGCCAGTAATAAATGCCAGAATATCAGCATTGATGATATCAGCATGGGTTGTGTGCATGCCGTGCGGATAACCAGGATAGATTTTCAGCGTGCTGTTCTGAAGTAGCCTGTCCTGAAGAATTGCTGCATTTTTGTAAGGAACCACCTGATCATCATCCCCCTGCAGGACGAGGGTTGGCACCATAATTGCCTTCAAATCTTCTGTCTGGTCCGTTTCGGAGAAGGCCCTGATCCCTTCATAATGGGCTTTTGCACTGCCCATCATGCCCTGACGCCACCAGTTGCGGATCACCCCTTCTGAAACGTCAACTTCAGGTCGGTTGAAACCGTAGAATGGGCCGCTCGCTACATCCAGAAAGAATTGCGCGCGGTTGGCTGCCAGTCCGGCACGCAGTCCGTCCAGCACTTCGATCGGTGCGCCTTCCGGGCTGCGATCCGTCTGGACCATCAAAGGCGGCACGGAACTGACGAGCACGACTTTGGCAACACGTCCCTGCGGCTGACCATATTTCGCGACATAGCGGGCAACCTGCCCTCCTCCTGTCGAATGCCCGACATGAATGGCGTTTTTCAGGTCTAGATGTTCGACTATAGCCGATGCGTCGGCCGCGTAATGGTCCATGTCATGACCGTCGCTCACCTGCGCAGATCGTCCGTGACCACGGCGGTCATGCGCAATGACGCGAAAGCCCTTGCTCAGGAAGAACAGCATCTGCGTGTCCCAGTCATCGGCGCTGAGTGGCCAGCCATGATGGAAAACGATAGGCTGTGTATCCTTCGGTCCCCAGTCTTTATAAAAAATCTCTACACCGTCGGATGTCGTGACAGATGACATGATGCTTCTCCTGAGCATTCAAAACTGATAATGCTCAGACGCTAACGTTGAACATAAGTTCAACGTCAAGATGAATTTGTAACAGAAGACTGATGATGAAGATTGGAGAACTGGCCCAGAAAACCGGTCTTACGACGTCAAAAATCCGATTCTATGAGCGCATCGGACTGCTGAAAACGGTTGATCGTCGTTCCAACGGATACCGCACCTATCCGCCACAGGCCGTGCTGCTTCTGGGCCTCATCACAACGGCGCAACGGGCCGGATTTACGCTGGATGAAATCCGCACCCTGCTACCCTCTGATCTACAACACTGGGACCATGATGCGCTCATGGACGCACTGACACGCAAGATTGCGGATATCGAGGCGCTGCAGGCACGTCTGACCCAGAGCAAGGCACATCTCCTTCGTCTGGTGGAGGACATTCAGGCACGCCCCGACGACATGGACTGTGCAGCCAATGCCCATCGTGTCCTGACGAATGTGCTTGCGGGACCTTCCGACAATCTGGACGTCACGCCTAACGATGTGCGCCTTCTGGACAGGACGGATCGTCGTCTGTCCGTGAGCAGAGGGCGCAGCAAAAAAGCTGTTTCGCCTTAAAGCCTTCCCAGAAGCGACGCGACTTTTCCTGCGGTCGCTCTGGCGGAAAAGGGGTTCTGGCCCGTCACCAGCTTTCCATCCGCCACGACATGGGACATGAACGGCAGAAGGGCTTTTTCGTAAAGCGCCCCCCGTGCCTTCACTTCAGCTTCCGCGTTGTAGGGTATTTCCCGGGAGACGCCCGCCAGCCTTTCCTCGACCCACGAAAATCCGGTGATCTTTCGCCCGGACACCAGAAAAGAACCGTCTGCAAGCCGGGTGTTCAGAAGTCCGCAATATCCATGACAGACAGCGGAAACAATGCCGCCCTTTTCCCACACTGCGCGTGTGATGGCCTGAAGGTCTTCACTGGCCGGAAAGTCCCACATCACGCCATGACCGCCGGTAAAGTAGATCGCATCGTAATCCTGCGGATTGATGTCTGCGGGACAGGCCGTTGCGGACATCAGGGCCATCTTCGCCGGATCGGCCATCCAGACTCTGGAGGAGGCATCGCGCATCGGCCATTTCAACGCACGCGGGTCAAGTGGAACCTTGCCACCCCTGGGGCTGACAATGCGCTGCTCATAACCTCTGGCGGCAAACACGTCCCAAGCATGCGTGAGTTCCGACAGCCATAATCCGGTCGGATGCGCGGGATTGTCAAAATGCGAGATATTGGTGACGACGTGCAGGATACGGCGGCTCATGGCTTGTCCCTTTCATGCGGCAGGGTGCTCGGACGGCCATTCTGTAACGTTCAAGGCCGGTTGAAGGTCAATCTGTCGTTTGACATTCAACATGGCTTCAACGTTAGCGTTGTAAGGGCAGACCTGTTCGGCACCACGGAGGCAGCCCCACATGCAGACAATTCTGGGAGCAAATGGCCAGATCGCTACGGAACTGGCGCGGACATTGCATCAACATCATACAGGCGACCTGCGGCTCGTGAGCCGCAATCCCCGCAAGGTCAATGACGATGACACGCTCATGGCGGCGAACCTGCTTGATGCAGGGCAGACGGCACAGGCGGTGAAAGGCAGCCGGATTGTCTATTTCACAGCCGGCCTTCCCCCTGACAGCACGCTCTGGGAAGAGCAGTTTCCGGTCATGCTGAAGAACGCCTTGCAAGCGTGCCGGGCGGCTGGGGCCAGTTTTGCCTATTTCGACAATACGTACATGTATCCTCAGAACAGCCAGATCCAGACTGAGGAAACGCGCTTCGCCCCGGTTGGTCGGAAAGGACGGGTGCGCGCCGCAATGGCGTCCATGGTGCTGGAAGAAATGGCACGGGTAAGGGGAGCGCCGCCGCGTGCGAAGCCTGAATCCATCGGTTGAAAGAACGTGGCATGTAGCGCGCGGCGAGCACTCGTCCTAGCGGGCTTTCCAGCAGTTTCCGCTCGATCACGTCGCTGTCAAGCTGCAGATATTCGAGCGTCGGCCAAAGGGCGCTCAGCGTCTGGCCAAGGCCGCTGCTCGGAAGTGTCGAATAGAACGCGACAAAGCCATGGCAGCGATGAGTACCGAGGCGGTCGCGGACATTCGGCTCGTCGGCGGGGGTAACGGAAGTGCCTGAGTGCGCCTTGTGCTTGCAACTCACCAGCCAGCGCACCACGTTCGCGCCACCTGGTCCTAACCGATCCTCTTCGACAATGATGTCTCGGCCACCATCGGCGCCTCTGTCGGGCTGCTCAACGATCCTGAAGCCTTCAGCAATGAGAAACTCGCGCGCAAAAAGCTCGAAGCGATCCCTGTCGGGGCCACTCTGTGCCGATGGGATTTCAGTAAACTCTAACGCTGCCATGTGGGGCCCTTTAGTATCTTATGAGGCTGGGATTAGTGACGGCACATCGCGGACGCTGAATAATGCTGGCTTTATCTCTTGGTGATCAAATGTAACCCCATTGCCTATGTGTCGCTTCATCATAGTAATCAAATGATCCGTTCAATATCTCCCCATTAACGGTAAAGCGCTGAATTGCGTTGAAAATGGCATCTTGCTTGAAAGGCACGTGTATTGCTTTTGCTGTTCAATTGTTCAGCCTTACCGCCAATGATGTGGGCCAACGGTTCGATAAATCTTTAGGGGTCAATATTGACGAACATCCCGCGTACGCAATGATTAAAGGAAGTTTGCAATCATCAACAGCTTTCTCTATTTCCCAAGAAAGTACACTACCGGTTTTTCGCGTATCATCTGATAGAACAATCAACATGTTCTTTGAAGACAGGAGCCTTTTCTTAATGCTAGCTTGCAAGGTGACAAGCTTACTTGTGTCCCGAACAGCGCTTGCCTTATCGTGACTATTAGTAAATCTAAATTATGTGTGCTTTGAGGCATTCCAGCCCTGAATTGTGACGTAATATCTAAAATCTGATTTTGTTGGGTCCTGCTGCCCAAGCCCGTCAAAAGCAATGTAGGTTCCAGTTCGATTTACCATGGTAGTCCCATTTACATAGTTCGTGGTCAAAGTTCATATTTGTCTATCAGACAGACGAGCAGGATCATACGCCATTTCGCAAAGCCTTTAGATCAAGAAGATTTACTTGATCAATTTTATCTTCATGAACTACTATTGTAAGAGTTGCGGGATACTTAAAACGCATCTCACTTATACGGAATGTCCACAACATTATCTTCAGGAGATCTTCATCAGTTATGTTTCTGTGTCCAAGGATACGCGTAATTCCGGACCCGAATATCGGCGTTACGACGGAACGCTGTGCATAAATTTTATTTACCTGATCCCAGAAATTTATCAAGAACTCCAAGTATTCCGGCATGGTGAGGTTTGCACGATTGCTGTCATCAAATTTGGACATTGCAGTCAAGAGAAAATCATCTTTCACAAAAATGGTGCCAAGCTTAAATTTCACCGACTTCCCAACAGCCCGTGGTACCTCTCGCTGTAGAACCTCCCCTTCCTCGAACGGAAATTTTTCAATTTCTGCGTCCAGTTTTTCTATAGTTCCATTTAACTTTGACTTTAGGAACATCCCATTGAGGGACCGTTCGCTGATCAGATTATTGTCTACAACAGTGTCAAAATATTCGTTGAAAGCGATAGCTTTCAGTCCCAGTTCCTTAAAGATATCCCCAGACTTCACTGTGACCGTGGTGCCGTCTATCTTGATAGTTACTTGTTTTAGATTATTCGCTCGCCACCAGATCACCAGATAAATGCTTACCAAGACTACGGAAAAAACTATGAATGAGCGAATCTTCCAGTCCTTGGGTATATCTACAAAAAGCAGAAAGGTGGACAGTGCAGTTCCAATGCCAGCCGCGATCTTGAGAAATGATTCACAAACCTGCTTGTTAATTAGATTGACTTTCAAATTTGATCCCTTTCTCAAAAATCAATGCTTGTGTCACAACATTAGTAGTATGTTACTATTCAATGTAGATTGTGGCTTGGCAACAGTGAACGTTTTGTTCTTCGAGGCGAAGCCCTAAGCCCTAAGCGCGTAAGGAATGGGAGCAAATGACCGCTTTTCTAGGCTGATTGATCCACATCGGACGCTCCGCTTCCGACCCAATTTAGCCGTGAGAAATCGCGCTTCATATTTCCGCTATACGGAAAGCATTGAAAAATCCAGAATGTCGGAGATGGAGGCGATTGCCGCCTGCCTGCTCAATGCATAAGCAGACAGGCGGCCCGGAGAAGCGAATCCATTAAAAACCCACCACGACATACACCCCTCCCCCGCCTGCCCGTTGATGTTTACTCATCCATCCCATTACTTACGCAAACACCGCCGATTGCCGCATCAAGCGATTTTCACCTTTTCCACGACTGTATGACATCGCCCAATGGCTCCAGGCCTCCCTGGAGAACCACCATGACTACGCGATACAGACCTTCTCTGATCGAAATCATTCTACCTGACGGCGATGTCGATCCACACCTAACGGACGTGAGCGTCCTACGTCTGGCCCGGCTGATCGGTCGGCAGATGGCCCGTGAGGAACACGAACGCCTGAGGCGTCATGGACATCGTGGCAGACGAATATTGAAACTCGCCCGGAAATCGTGATCGTCAGACGATCCGAATTGGCTACCGCCCGGAGGGCCACCCCGAGGTAAGCTTTTTCGCCTTCTCCAACCCGAAAGACACTGCCCGGAGTTCTGCCATGATCCGCGTCGCGCTCTATGCCCGCTATTCCTCCGACAACCAGCGCGCCGCGTCGATCGACGACCAGTTCCGCATCTGCCGCGCCCACGCGAAGCGTGAAAAATGGAAGGTCGTGGACACCTACCATGATGCGGCGATCTCCGGCGCCAGCATGATCCTGCGGTCCGGTATCCAGACTGGCATCGCCGCCCGCGATCACGAAGGGATCAAGACGCAGCCGCTCACTCTCCCGCCCCTGCTGGCCGCGCTGCCGCATGACGCCGGCCATTCAGAGGGTCGCCTTCTCGGCTGCGGTTAGTGGGCGGGCCGGAAAGACACGGCAGGGTGTCTCGTCCGTCGTGGACTTGCGGACACCGTTCTCGGTCCAGCCCTGAAGGTCGTTGAGGGTGTAGACGATACGGCCACCAATCTTCCGATAGGTCGGGCCGGTGCCATAGGTGCGATGCTTTTCCAGCGTGCGGATGGAAATGCCGAGGAATCGCGCTGCATCGGGCGTGCGCAGGAAACGGGGCGGCAACCCCGTCTTGGGATCAAGCATGATCGGGCCTCCGGTTGGGTTCGGCAGCTGTCGGTCACGACAGCGGGCCATGGCGAACCGTGGCGGAGGATCGGCGGCCTGGAGAGTGCCGGAATTAGGTGGGAGTGATTCCGGCACCCCGATAAGGAACGCTTATTGGAAGGAACGCTACGTGCGATGAACAGAATATCTGCCACTTCATAAAGAAAATAAAACAGCAGATACCCGGTTACACTAGTTTTTCCGAGAGCCAGATCGTGTTCCACGTCGACGTGGAGCAATTATAGATAAGCGCTTGTGCAATGCAAAATGGATTACCATTTGTTTATCGCTCAGCAATGTTTGCTCTCCACGATATATCCACCTATACCGCATATGGGTTCCAGTTGTTGCTGTTCGGAAGGCGTTTCCAATAGCACCTATTCTGTATAGATCTGAAAGTATTTCTTCAACAGACCGACGCTCAATCAATTTTGATGCTATTTTCGATTTCGCCGCATACTCATCAAACCTAGTTTTTATATCACCAATATTAAAATATGCGGCACCGCCGCTCAATATTTTTTCAATACACTCTATCTCGTTGTCCGAATATATAGCACTTAATTCGTACCTTACCTCATCCCATAGTTTTGATGAATATTCTATTTCTGTATCATGCAGAATACTCTGCGAAAAAAAGTCGTTGTTAGGGAATATTTTTTGCGCCAGCGAGAGCCTCCAGACAATATCTCGCGGCTTATAAAAAGATTTATCAAGCAAAAATGCTTCCAGAGGTACGCCGTCTACAGAACTCGGAAAGTAGTTAGCAATAGGATCTTGGTCTGAATCTATATTTTCAAGTTTTTCTGAAAAATTAATTTTTCTAGAAATGATATCTATAAGAGGATGCGTTGTTGATCTATTCGTATGATGCCAAGATATAAGGAACCCTTTATCGTGTACAAGTCGGTCCACCTCTTGGCCGAGAGATCCCATTGAGTCGATTACTTCCGATCTAACAGCACCAATAATATGTATATTTATTTTAGCTCTTCTAAATTTCTCATTGACCGAAGCGATAGTAAATAACAAATCGCGAACTAACCGCTGATCACGCTTGTGCTGCTCTGGAGTATGATAAAATGCCTCTAACTCATCAAAATATATATAAAGCGGGCGTACAATCTCCAAAGAAGAAATAAGTGCAGAAACTCTTTTAGCCAACGCCTCGAGACTGACTTTCCCTTGGCTATTATGCTTTTTAAACTCAGCGCCTAATTCAGCTTCAAAAAATTCGATATCTGCCTTAATTTTTACATGAGCGCCCTCCAAGCGAGGCATAAATCCAATCGCCTTTTGGAAGATATTGTCATCATTTAACCCTAATAATCGGGTGATTTTCGACTTTACGCCATCACTGCCAATACCTACCAAGTCTGGGTTTGCTTTGAGATTTTCGCCTATTTTATGTACTATAAACCACCCCCATGCCGATTTGAAATCCTGCGATATTTCCATGCTTTGTGCATCTATATCGGTCCACGATACTCCTACTTCTTTCGATAAATGCATTCTTTGGTCTTCAGTAAGATCAGTTTTAAATAAAATGAAATCTGTAACTGCGTCTTTACTTCTCGTCGAATGTGCATGCCATCTAAGTAAAGATGTTTTCCCTGTCCCTCTGAAGCCCTCAACAAAAAATATGTCTCCATTGTGAAGTCTATCCGGCTCTACAGAATCCGGAACAAGAAATGTATCAAATGTTCCTTGGTCACGCTCCGACTCTGGAGTAAGGTATTCATGTTTCCCGTCAACTTTTCCGATCCGTAGCTTTTTGAGAGGGAGGTTCATTATTTCACCATGCTTGCATTTATTAATTTGAATACGACCTAACCAGGCATATGAAACACTATGCAACTGTCTATCAAAGACTTTTCCGCATGCATTGTATAGTCAAGAGTTGTATGCCTGTTTTTCAAGAATTTCGCTGAATCTTTCAAGAGGCGAATATGACAGCATGAATGACCCAATTCCTGTTCAAAACTCAACGGTCAATCAGCCTGATCGGATAACGCAACAGGTCACGGTAGCCGCCACGAACATAATACCTCCCATCGGCAACAAGGCGACGGACCTGATTCTTGCGAGGATCGCTTTCCCAATCGGCTTTTCTTCCGCAAAACCCGAGCAGGGCTTCGGCAAGCTTGCGATAACTCGCGCCAGCCGCCCGCCCATCAAACGCCCGGAGCATCAAGATATGCCGATCCCGTGTTTGTTGCGGGAAATCATGCGCCCACCTGCCCTCAGACCGGCCGACCAGCGCGCGCCATAAACGCAGCACAGCCTCCGCGCGAAGCTCCAACAGCTTATCAAGTGGCAGGATCACGACATACGTGGCAGGCCCATCCACCGGACGTGTCGGGAGCCAAAATTGATGTGACGACACACCAGACCGCCAGAAGCCATGCCACGCTTCACCATCATCCTGCCGCACGACTAGGTCCGGCAATTCCGCAAGGTTGATGGGCATGGCGACCGGATTATCTGCGTCAGCAAGAGCCTCGCGCAATTCGATGACGTCAGGCGAGAGTTCCGATATCCAGAAAACAGGCGTACGGTCGGCAGGCTGCGCCGGATCGACTGGGAAATCGCAAACCCCATCGTTCGGAAAAGGCTTTGCTGCCCCCTGGCTTCGGAGCCGCAAGCGTTTTCGTTCGCTGGAACGCGCGACGGTATTCGTCGTCACGTCGAAGATATTCCCAGGCCATGCCGGCGGCAGCAATGTCTTGTGCGTGTTCGTAAGCGGCCGGCGACTGCCAATCTGATATCGGCATCGCATTACCCTTCCTCTTGCGCCTACTTCTGGCAGCAGGAGCATCAGGATGCGCAACGGGAAGATTTTGTGCAGACTGCATTTAGAGATATGTCGATCTCGTAACGCGATCGCACGATATTCTGGCATTCGTCCGCGTCTGCCAGAATAGTTCGCGAACCGGGCACTCGTCCGGCAAGTGGCGCTTATTTTCTATCTTCCTGCCGCCGATCCGCGAAGTCGGATCGGCGCAAATTTGTGCGGACAGACAGGCCAATGAAGGGGGCACCGCATAACCGAATTGTCGGCCCTGCGGCGTTCACTCTCTATGTCGCTATTTTCTTCGCCGCGTGCCAGGCCAGGCGCCGGGCCGCCGTTGCCGCGTGATCCGGGTCCAGTTCCATGCCCAGCCAGTCACGCCCGAGATGCTGGGCTGCGACCAAGGACGAACCGGAACCCGCGAACGGGTCACAAGCGCAACCGGCTCAACGGCACACGTCGGCCGAAATCCCTGCTGTCGGGTCTGCTGTTCTGCGGCCTGTGCGGTGGCCCCTACGCCCTGCGGGGTTCTGACCGTTTTGCCTGCTCAGGCCATGTCACCAATGGCTCCTGCACCAACAGCCGGACGATCCCCCGCCCCGACCTGGAACGCCGGGTGCTCTCCGGTCTGAAGGACCGGATGATGGCGCCGGAGATCGCGGCCGAAGCGATGCGGGCCTATGCTGAGGAGACCAATCGTCTCAATCGCGAGCGTCGCTCCAATACCGATGTCTGGCAGGTGGAACAGGTGAAAGTCGAGAAACAGATCCGGGGCATCATTGAGGCCATCAAGGAAGGTATGTTCCATCCCAGCATGAAAGCGGAGATGGATACGCTCGAAGCCCGCAAGGCTGAACTGGCATCCTTGCTGTCCGACGTTCCCGATGCTGTCCCGGACATGCTGTCAAGTGCTTCGGCAGTCTATGCCCGCAAGGTCGGCCGCCTGACCGACGCCCTCAACCGCCCCGAGGAACGGCTGGAAGCCGCTGAGGCACTTCGGGCGCTGATCGAGAAGGTCGTGCTGACGCCCGGCCCGAGCCGGGGCGAGATCGACGCGATGCTGTATGGGGAATTGGGGACGATCCTGACCTGGATCGAGCGGCAAGCCATTGGAAAGACTGAAAAAAGAAACACTCCCGGAGCCAGGGCTTCGGGAGTGTCGGTATCGGTGGTTGCGGGGGCCTGCAACCAAAGAAAACTGCTGCTTGTCAGCGGGTTCGTAGAGAGGCTCGCTGCATGACATAGTCGATTGATAAACAATCGTTTTTATCAATATTCTATCTCGCTGTGACCTCTTTCGATCAGACCGTGTCAGTCAGCCAGTCCTCGGTTCGAAGACCCTCTACCCGCTGAAATTCTCGCAGATTGCCGGTCACCACAATCAGCCCTCTGCTCCGGGCATGCCCGGCAATCATGAGATCATATGGACCTATGATACGGCCATTCCGTTCAAGTTCGGCCCGAATGTCTGCCGTATGGGCGGCCGCTTCACTGTCGAATGGCAGGATCGCCAGCCTTGCAGCAAAGTGCTCGACCTCACGTCTTGTGCGCACGGGATCAGACGAGCGTTCCGCGCCATAAAGCAGTTCATACAGAACCACGTCCGAGATGCAGAGTTCCTCCGCACAGTTGTTGAACCTCGGACGCAGCCCCTGCGGCCGATCTCGCAATACCCGGATACAGAGGTTCGTATCCAGCAGGTAACGCAGCATTCAGAGCGCCTCACGTTCCTGCATGGCCGGCTGGTTCCGCTCTCCCAGATCCACCCTGGGAGCCGCAAAGAAATCATCCCACGCTGCGTCAGCGGGGGCGATGATCCGTCGTGAACCTTCGGACATAATGACGACGTCACGCACCTGCTCCCCGAAGGCGACCATCTTCGGCAGACGCACTGCCTGCGAGCGGTTGGATAGAAAGAGTGTCGTACGGGTCAGCATCGGCCATCCCTCCCAATGGATATGCATAATGTATATCCCATTTCAACAAAGATGTCCCGTACTTTCGGGCCCCTCCGCACCACATGCCTACAATCCGGACAGGTGATACAGTGGCCCTTCCGCCTGCCCCATGATGGGATCGCTCTCCTCTCTCCCGGAAAGATAAAAAGACAGCATTCATGACAGACAGGCCACGAACACAAAGTGACGCTTTCGCCCGGGCAAAAGAACGGGGTCGCCACCTGGCAGCCACCATTCTGTCAGATCCGGACATGCTGACGGTTGAGGCTTTTGCCCACCGCCTCGGCCTCACTGTCTCAGACCTGCGTGATCTGAAACAGGCCCATGCTGTCCTCGTTCTGCCAGGATCCTCACCACGGGAAATCCGCTATCCAGTCTGGCAGATCGACGCAACGAGACAGCCCTTCCCTGTCCTGCCCGCGCTTTTCGATGCGCTGGGCGATAGCGGATGGACCATTTACCGCTTCCTGATGCAATCTCATCCCGAACTTGCCGGTCAGACAGCCCTGGAAGCGCTTCGTGATGGCAGGGACGCACTGGTCGTCCAGCTTGCCCACAGCATTGCGGAAGGAACCTTCGCCTGACCGCCAGCCGGGTGAACCTCTTCACTTCACCCCTCGCACACCCTGCGGGCCCGCAACGTGAAGCGTAACCCCGACTGTCCGGCTGCCGGTGTCATGGCAACCGGCCCGATCATCCTCCGCAGCTTCAGCACGGTTTCCGTATCATCCCTTTCCCTCAGCGCGCCGATCAGCTTGCGGGCCTGTGTCGTGAAGCGGCGTGGAGCCGTCAGAACCGCACGTTGGTGGGCGCCGGCAATCTGCAGGCTGGCACGCAACTGGGCCGCCCGATCTTCGAGTTGCTGCATGCGCGTCTTCAGCGCAGGCGTATAGAGCCCATCCTCGATTGCCGTCATCACTGACTGGATACGCCCATCGACCACCACAAGCTCCTGGCGCTCCTGCTCCATCCGCCTCTCCTGCAGATCACCCTGCGCCTGTGTCTCCTGCTCCAGCGGTTCCGCATGAAGCATGATCGTAACGGCGGCTTCCTCCAACACCGAACGGATTTCCGCATCCATGACCCGTCTCTCCACCGTCCGGCGATTGTCACACGCCTTTTTCCGGGCATGCGCAGCGCAGCCATAGCGTTGCCGTCCGACATGAATGATCTCTCCGCCACACAGTCCGCAGGCCAGCAGTCGACACAGCCCGGAAGATGCCGGCAGAAGCCCCTGCTCCCTCGCCTTCGCAGCAATCCGCACGCCTTCGGCAATCGCCCGGCTGCGGTTTTCGATTTCATCCTGCCGTAACTGCACGGCCTGCCAGAGCGCATCACTCACGATCCGCAGTTCCGGCACCTCGGTCCGGATCCAGCTTTCAGGTGGGTTGGGTCGCGCCAGGCGGCGGCCTGTCTGCGGGTCCTTGAGGTAACGCTGCCTGTTCCAGACCAGCACTCCACGATAGAGTTCATTGTTGATGATCCCGGTGCCACGGCTGCGATGTCCCCGGATGGTCGTGCCGGACCAGAGCCGGTTTCGAGGCCCGCAAATATCCTCGGCGTTCAGTGCGACCGCGATACGTCCTGGCGTCTGGCCATCAGCGAAGTTCCTGAAGATTCGACGGATCACCGCGGCCTCACGTTCATTGATCTGTCGCGCCCCTTCCCCCTGATCGGTGGCGACATCATACCCATAGGCGAGCCCGCCTCCGGAGCGGCCCTGCTCCACCCGTCCCCGCAGACCACGGTGGGTTTTCTCGGCGAGATCCCTGAGGAACAGCGCGTTCATCGTACCCCGGAAGCCCACCTGCAGTTCGTCAACCCGTCCGTCGGACACCGTGTGCAGGGCAACCCCGACGAAGCGCAGCCGTTTATGGATCCGCGCCATGTCCTCCTGATCCCGGGAAATCCGGTCAAGCGCTTCGGCGCAGACAATGTCGAATTGTCTGGCCCTGCCATCCTCCATCAGGCGCTGAAGTCCGTCGCGTCCCTGCAGGCTGGCGCCCGAAACCGCCTCGTCATGATATAGCCCCACGATCTCCCAGCCTTGCCGCTCCGCCAGTTCCCGACAGAGCCTCAACTGGGCGTCGATGGAACCGGGGTTCTGCAGGTCGGAAGAATAGCGGGCATACAGGGCAGCCTTGAGCATGAGCATCGTCCAAAAGTGCCCGCTTATGCCCGTTTTTCAGCACCTTGAGATCCCGCAGAATGACCGGAGGCGCGACGTGCCAAGTTGTGACAGGTCCAGCAGGCCCGGACGCCCCCTTCTGTCCGGGCCGAAATCGCGCGGTCCACGGACGCAACCGACGTGCTGGTGCGCCGCTTCTGCATCAACGACGAGACGGTACGCAAATGGCGCAAGCGCGACGTGGAGGGATGCACGGACCGGAGCAACAAGCCCCGATCGTTAGCCTAGAAGGCGACGGAGGAAGAGCGCGCGATCATCTGTCACCTGCGGCGAACGACCGAATTCGGGCTCGATGACCTGACCTTTGCGATGTACCACTTCCTGCCGCACCTCAACCGAGACAGTGTCTGGCCTTTCCTGAAGGACGCAGGTCTCAACCGCCGGCCGCCATAAGAACAGCTTCACCCGGCCCGGGGTGATGGCACGTTCAGGAATTATGACCTTGGCTACGTCCATATCGACGTGAAGCATCTGCCGAAGCTGCAGACCGCGGATGGGGAGGCCCGCAAGCGCTTCCTCTACGTCGCGATCGATCGCTGTTCGCGTTTCGTGCATCTGGCCGTCTACGACGCCGAGACAGCGGCCAATGCCGTAAACTTTCTCACTACCGTCAAAGAGGCTTTTCCCTTCCGGATCACTCATATCCTAACCGACCGAGGCTCATGTTTCACTGCGGATGCGTTCGAGAAAGCATGCCGGGGCCAGAGGGTGGATCAGCGGCAGACCCGGACCTACTCGCCCCAGACGAACGGCATGGCCGAGCGATTCAATGGTCGCGTCGCAACTGAGGTCCTTCCAATCAACGTCGCGCACCACACAGATCTCGAGATCCTGCTGCGCGGGTTCAATCATGCTTACAACCAGCACCGGCAGCGGGTTCTGGGCGGCCTCTCGCCTGCCGCAAAGGTAAATGAACGCATCCAGTTGCAACCACGTCTTCGTAATCGCAGCTACACTTCCGATAAAAAGACCGATATCATGGATGATGTCGATCGCACCATGATCCACGCCAATGACGTTTCACAACCTCACAGCTAGGCTACGGCCAAAAGTCGAATGGACTGTCGGCGCGTTGTGGAATACCTCTTTGTTGTCGTGCTCTCCACTTTCATCCCCAGAGCACGCCCCAGTTTCTTCGTAACAGCTGGATATAAGCCGGATTAGAGTAGAGGAGAGGGGTTCCATCCGGCCTTAGATAGAATTAGAATATACAAAAAGTCGCATGCAGTAAGTTGATCAACGCCATTTGAATGCCGAATATGACCATAACTGAAAATCCTCACGAACAGCTCAGCTTCCGACCACGTGCACGGCTGCTACAACTGCTGGGTGACCAGTTGATCGGCACGTCTCGGCTAGCTGTATTTGAACTAGTCAAAAACGCCTACGATGCTGATGCCGAAGACGTGCAGGTTACAATCAACAAGATTGACAGCACTTCACCATCGATCACAGTCATCGACAACGGCGTTGGCATGTCTCCTGAGACTGTCAAGAACATCTGGCTAGTGCCTGCGCATGATCACAGGGAAATCCAGCGCAAAGAAATGCGACGTACCCAGCTAAATCGCCTTCCACTTGGCGAGAAAGGGGTAGGACGCTTCGCTGTTCATAAGCTAGGCGACTCTATCGAACTAATCACGCGCGCGGCCGGTCAGAAGGAAGTTGTGGTAATAATCGACTGGAGTGCGCTGATTGCCAAACCGTTTCTCTCGGATGCTACGGTTGAAGTGATCACGCGTGATCCTGAAGTGTTCATTGGGACTTCGACTGGTACCCGTATCACGATAACGGAGTTGCGTGATCGCAAGTGGACACGCGGCGATGTCCGACGTCTGCAACGGCAGATCACGTCCATTTCCTCGCCGTTCGCAAGCAGGTCGGATAGGTTCGAGGCGACTCTTAGTGTACCTGAGCACGAAGATTGGGTTGCAGGCGTCCCCGATGTCGAGGCACTTCTCGCAAGAGCCCCTTGGCGCTTCAGCTTTTCCTTCGATGAAGGACGTCTCAACTACGATTACGCATTCCGAGGTGTGACCGGCATCAAAGTCGCACCTCGTCATGTCGAGAAGTCCAACCAGCCGCTACAGATCGTACCGGAACGCGACGACGATACGCCGGGTGGTCGACGCGGCTCGCGGCAGATAACTGCGGATACCGCGCTAGCAACCGGCATTGGTCCTGTAACTGGTACTTTTTACGTTTACGATCGTGACCGAGCTATCCTTAATAAGCTGGGTGACAGCCAATTAGTAACCAGCTTTCTAGATGAAAACGGCGGCATTCGTGTCTATCGTGATGGCATTCGCGTTTATAATTACGGCGAAACTGGTGACGATTGGCTTGGCTTGGACCTTCGCCGTGTCAACACGCCAACCCGCAATATCAGCCGTAATATCGTCGTTGGAGCTCTCGATCTAAAGCTCGAGCGCAGCGACGGCTTGAAGGAAAAGACAAACCGAGAAGGCTTTGTCGAAAATGACGCATATCACCGTTTCCGGCAGATCGTACTTGGCGCCCTTGCCGTCCTCGAAACCGAACGTAAAATTGACAAAGATAATATCCGTATCCTGACTAAAGTCGGCAAGGATCCTGAAACAGAGCGTATTCAGAAGCCTTTAGCAGAACTTCGCGCTGCAGCAAGCCGCCACAAGTTATCTGCAGAGATGGATCCTCTTATCAATAGGGTCGAGCGCGACTACGAGGAAATGCGAGAGACGATGCTTCGCGCAGGTCTTTCAGGCATGAATTTGGCTGTAGTCTTTCACGAGATTGAGCAGGGTGTCCGGGTTCTGTACGATGCTATAGAAAGTGGCGGTAAACCGGATGCCATCCAGACGCAAGCCAAAGAATTAGTACGCATTCTAGATGGTTTTAGCGAATTACTAAGGAAAGGTGATAGAAAACCGCATAGCCTCAAAAACCTTGTGCGCCGCGTTCGGGACATCAACAAAATTCGCTTTCGGACGCATGATGTGCGGCTCTCTGCCCCCATGCTTGAGGAAGATGCCGCCGACATAGAACCGAGCTTCGCTTTCAGCCTTGCACTCGGTGCGCTTAACAACCTGCTCGATAATGCATTTTATTGGATGCGTTTCCGCTGGCCCGAGGATGACAATCCATCACAGCCGAAGACGTCGCCTCGAGCCATATGGATGGGCATTAGTAATGACATAGCCGAAGGGCCGGCGATCGTCGTCGCCGATACAGGGCCTGGATTGCAAGACGATCCCGATCGCCTCACAAGGCCGTTCTTTAGTCGACGGCCGGACGGCATGGGTGTCGGCCTTTACTATGCCAACATGGTGATGGAGCTGAATGGTGGACGGCTTGCCTTCCCTGACCGAGAGGATGCGGGTGTGCCAGAAGAGTTCGATGGTGCCGTAATAGCCCTAGTCTTTCCAAAATCGAAGGGCAAGTAATGTTCGCCGCACCACGATTTTTAGCAGTTGACGACAAGCCTAAGCACCTCGAGGCGATTCTGGAAACCTTCCAGCGGATAGGGGCACCATGCATGGGTATTTGCTTCGATCCATCGGAACCCCTTGAAAAGACGGTTTTTCGAGGAGTTAGAGCCCTATTCCTTGATCTTCACCTCATCTCCGGGGTGAAAACTACGGATGATAAACAACACTTTGCCAATATTGCTTCGATCCTTGAGGACAACATCAGCGAGATCGGGGGGCCATTCATCCTGATTCTTTGGACTGAGCACGCGCATATGGCTGTTGCTCTTACCACTTACCTAGAGCAGTCTCTAGACAGAGAGAAGCCATGGTGCCGCCCATTGGCAGTTATGGCGCTGGCAAAAGAAAAATTTATCAATGTCGGTAATGGTACCATAGAGTTAGCTGATGATCTCAAACAGGCTGTTGAGTCTGTGCTCAACGAGAATCCCCAGATCGCCGCATTGATGGAGTGGGAGAAAGACGTTCTTGCTGCTGCAGGCGAAACGCTGTCCTCACTCACATCCCTCGTTCCAGCAGAAAGGCGCAGTACGACGCAATTTGGTGATGCGTTAGATGAAGTGCTCAGTCGACTTGCCGTGGAAGCCGTCGGTAAAAAGCATGTCAGCCAAGACCCACGAACTGCGGTTACTTCTGTACTTGCTCCAATTCTAAGCGACCGTATCGTTAATCAAGAGACTGTCACCGCTACGGCAGAACTCTGGAGTAAAGCTGTTACCAGATATGGAGATAAGACACTCCCGCAGGCTACTCCCCTTGAGGCAGGAGGAATCAACCGGATGCTTCATGTCTCTATGCTAAGCGGGGAGCAAATTACGCCGGCCGACTGGGGTGCGGTAAGTGAGGTACCCTTAGAGTTATGGGATAATGATAATCTGACAGATATGTTGGGCGTTAATATTGACCATCTGCTGCGACAAGAATTCAAAATCAACCGCAAGCATCATGGTCTATGTCGACCTAGGCTGGTCCGCATAGGTGCAATTTGTGACCATGCGCAGCAGCGTCCGGGGCCCCTACCATTGCTTTTTGCGGTCGAGGTTCCTATCCATGTTGAGCGACTTCTGAAGGATAAGCAAGGAAATAATCTCCCACCGCCTGCAGCAGAGTGGCGATCACCCGTCATTACGCTACCTGATCAGTCTGAGCCATTCGTCTTACATGTCAACAGCCGGTTCGAAATCACGCGGCCTGCAGTGGCAATGGAAAATTGGACAGTGAGTTATCGGTTACGCGAACAACTTTTAATGCAACTCATCACTCATACTACAACTTACGTTGGCCGCCCCGGTATTGTCCGCCTCGGTTAGAAAAATCAACAAGAGCACATGGCAATTGCGCTCATGACAAGCGAACAGGCACCGTTGACAAGACTCAGGATGCAAGGCGGAGTTGGATCATAATTCAACAAATAAATCGCAGACAATCCCGTGGCCCGTCGAATCTCCAAAGCTTGCAACATCATCCGTATCCACGGACGGTCCATACAGAGAGTCACTAGAGCGGTTCCACTTTAATCTGGTTCATATCCAGAGGCTGTAAAGAAACTGGCGCATTGGCTGGGAGTGAAAGCCGGAAGCAGCGCGCCGACGGTATCCCACAAAGCACCGACAGTCCGTTCGGCTCTGGCGCGCAGCAAGGCCTTGAGTTTTGAGAAGGCCATCTCGATAGGATTGAAGTCCGGGCTGTAGGGCGGGAGGAACATCAGTTTCGCCCCTGCCTGCTCAATGGCCTTCTGTGTTGCCGGCAGCTTATGCGCCGGAAGTTTGTCCATCACGACGATATCGCCCGGCTTCAGTGTCGGGATGAGAACCCGTTCGACTCATGGGACCATCATGCACGAAGGGCGCGGTCAGCGCCTGTCAGGCGCAGCCCCCCGGTGAAAGTCGTGGTTTTCCAGTGACCATGCGGCACACCGGCGCGGCAGCGTTCCCCGCGCAAGGCACGCCCGCGCAGACGGGCCATCTTCGTGGAGAGTCTGGTTTCGTCAATGAACACCAGACGCTTCGGATCAAGGTCAGGCTGGAGATCAAACCACTCCTGTCGTCGTTTCAGGACGTCCTCACGCTCCTGCTCCAGTGCATGAGCGGTCTTTTTTGAATGTCCATCCGTGTTGCCGCAGCCAGCGACTGAGCATACTGCGACCGATCCCGACGCTACGTTCGCTTTTCAGACCTGCCATCATTTCGTTGAGCGTGATGTCTTTCTGCGCTTCGATCATGCCCGCGATAAACGCTTCGTGCGCGTCCAACCGTGACCCGCGCGGCTTGCCCTGACGACGGGGCGTCTGCTCGCCGCTTTCGCGTTCCCGACGCAGCCAGCGGATCGCCGTCGAAATCCCAACACCGAACCGCGCCGCAATCGAGCGGGCTGACGCTCCCCCAACTCCAGCTTCCAGAACCCGCTTCCGAAGATCATAACTCAATGCTCGTGCCATCACCGTCTCCATCAGAAAAAACGGTGAATCACAAGACGCCTTCAGTGTCACCCCTCGATTCAGGGTTCAGTGGAACCGCTCTAGGACAAAGCGATCAACCAAGTGATTGTCGTAATAGTGGTTTGCCACGCTGTTTCATGCCCTTTACCACAGCTTTCAGGACCGGATTATGATATGATGTTACTAATCTAGGCTGAAACGGGACCTAGCAGCCTGTCGGGTTGGCCATTTTTAGGGTCATAAGACCGAGGCTACCCGGCTTATGTTGCCTGAAGCCGTGCCATTCTTTTGCAGTTAATGCGAGTGCAAAGAGGAGCCATTTAGTCGTGACTTTTGCAAGGTCACGCAGGCTGTATCTTCTGAAACCCATGATGCTTTTGATAATTCCAAATACTGGCGACACGATCCGTTTTCGTAGTCTGTAAAGATCTCCGGCTTTTGTGGTTTCCAGCCTCTCCTTCATGGCGATCAGCGGCTCAATGCCCTTTTCCTGCAGTTTCTGGACTGCTTGTCCGCTGGCATAACCGGTGTCGACGAACACCGTCTCCGGGAAATCGACTGTATCTTCCATCGACAGCATCGTGTCGGCAAAAGTTGGCGCAACTGGAACAACGCCAGGTTCGCATTAATATGGATGGGCGCAGTCGCTGTGCTCATTTGAAATAACCGTAGCATCATCTTCAAAACAGTGGAACTGGATTGATCTAAGCTGTAGAGATACTCAAAATAGCTAAAATGGCTCATTTATAATGGAGCAGATGACATGCAGATCATGTCTGCTAAAGACGCTAAGAACAGTTTCGGGCTTCTGCTTGACCGGGCCAGAGCGGCGCCGGTCCAAGTGGAAAAGCATGGAAGGCCCGTTGTCGTTGTTGTTAGCGTCGAAGAGTTTCAACGGCTGTCGTTTGCATCTGCCGCGTCACTTGAGCAAAGCAAGATCTGACCATAGACATGCTCGAAATTGATCCGATCATCAAAGAATTTCCTGTACGCACCGCAGTTCAGCGCAATCAGACGTGGCGCAATATGGCCTTCCCCGTAGTGGATGTGTTCGCCGGTCCGGGAGGCCTTGGCGAAGGCTTCGCCCTCAGTTCAGATGAGAAAGGCAAACCCCGCTTCAAGAGCGCAGTGTCCATCGAAAGAGACATATTTTCGCATCAGACACTTCTTCTTCGTCACTTCATCCGCCAGTTTCCTCAGGGAGAAGCGCCGGACGATTATTATACGTTTCTCAAAGGAGGCATGACCCAAGAGGAGATGTATTACCTCCATCCCGAAGAATATGCCCACGCGGCTTCGGCAGCATTGCGGATTTCTCTCGGCCCGGAATCTCATGCCGAAGTAAAAAAAATTATTCGAGATCGTGTTGGAGGCAGCCGTCGATGGGCGCTCGTGGGAGGACCGCCATGCCAAGCATATTCGCTGGTTGGGCGCTCGCGAATGATGGGCCGCAAAGATTTCGCTGAAGACGAGCGGCATACTCTATACCTCGAATATCTCCGGATAATTGTCGATCATTGTCCGCCAGTGTTCGTGATGGAGAATGTGAAAGGGCTTCTTTCTGCTACAATTGCCGGCCAGTCGGCTATCACCCGCATCGTGCGCGATCTTTCACATCCAAGAACTGCTATTCCCAGTGCACCCAGCGACCTCTTCTATAAACTATATTCGCTTACGGAGCAGGAGATGGCTGAGCAGGATGTGGACCCCCGCCTGTTCGTTGTCCGCGCCGAGGAATTTGGCATTCCGCAGGCACGGCATCGCATGTTCATTGTCGGCATCCGCAACGACCTAAAAATCCGTCCGGGGCTACTGAAAAAAATGACCGCTCCGACCGTTCAGGAGACCATTGGATCGCTGCCTCCCGTTCGTAGCGGCCTCTCAAAGGCGAAAGACAGTCCCGCAGCGTGGCTAAGAGAACTTCGCGCTGTTTCGTCTATGGATATCCGTAGTCAGCTCAAAAGTGCTGCCTATGCGGATAACATCGCCAAGGCGTTGGATTTCCACAATCTGATTGAGCTCAACTCACCTCGCGCAATATCGTCAGCCCGATACGTCATCCACAAGCCTGTACATAATGTGCTACGCAGCCTCTATGATGAGAGGCTGGCGGTGCTGACTGCCCATGAGGCAAGAAGCCACATGGCGTCTGATCTTCGCCGCTATATCTATGCCGCCACCTTTGCAAAAGAGACTGGACGAAGCCCGAAGCTGGCCGATTTCCCGATAAGCCTTCTGCCTAATCACAAGAATGTCGAAGAAGGCCGAACGGGCAAGATGTTCTCGGACAGGTTCCGGGTGCAACTCGCTAGCCACGTCTCTACAACGATCACATCGCACATCTCCAAAGACGGCCATTACTTCATCCACTATGACCCGGCTCAATGCCGCAGCCTGACGGTGCGTGAAGCGGCGCGGCTCCAGACCTTCCCTGATAACTATTTCTTCGTAGGCCCACGCACGGAGCAGTATCATCAAGTTGGTAACGCGGTTCCGCCCCAGCTTGCTAAGCAGATCGCGGATATTGTTGCGCAAGTCCTTAATGCCTTACCGGATGACGAATAATGGTGGATTCGATTTCGGCGGAGCGCCGAAGCTGGAACATGTCACGGATCAGGGGACGCAATACCGGTCCGGAAATACGCCTCCGGTCACTGCTCCACCGCGCAGGTTTCCGGTTCCGGCTCCACGTCAAAGACCTGCCCGGTAAGCCCGATATCGTACTGCCGCGGTATCACACTGCCATCTTTGTCCACGGCTGCTTCTGGCATCGCCATGCCGGATGTCGGAACACGACCATGCCCTCAACCAGAACCGAGTTCTGGCAGAAGAAGTTTGATGGAAATGTGGAGAGAGATAGGTGCAATAGGGTCGCACTTGAGGGAGCAGGCTGGACTGTTATCACAGTCTGGGAATGTGATCTGAAAGCTGACGCTTTGAGGATCGTGAATCGCCTCTCTTCCGAAATTCGCAAGACCACCTGATGGCAGGGATACGACATCTGAGACCGAGCGCCATCTGGCATGTACGCCTGCGTACGGAGCAGTTGGTTGCGGGTATCAAACACCCCGATTTGAACCTACCGGTGCCAAATCATTGAAATGATTATGTATTTGATAGGCGTGTGGTGTGTGGCGCAACAAAAAACCCCGCCAAGTCAGCGACTTAGCGGGGTTTTTAAGGTGTTTATGGTTGCGGGGGAAGGCAGCCAACGATACTTGCGATTGGTGGATCGCGAGATACCCCGTCTTGCCGCGTGAGACAGAGATTATGCCAAAGTGTAAGCACAGAAGTAACCTCCGGCGAGGCCGTCCATCCCCGCTCGACGCAGGAACGGCCCTTCAACGCTCGACGAGGGCCTCCATTGCGGCGGGGTAACGCTCGCCCCGGAGGGTAATGGAGGAGAGACGCTTCTCGATCGTCCGAAGATCTTGCCCGGAGAGCCGGACATTCACTGCGCCTAGATCGTCTTCGAGATGAGCCAGCTTCCGTGCGCCGGGGATCGGCACAATCCAGGGCCTGCGCGCCAGCAGCCAGGCGAGCGCGATCTGCGCCGGTGTCGTGCCCTTGTTCCACGCGATCTCTCTGACCAGATCGACGATCGCCTGATTGGCCCTCCGGTTCTCCGTATCGAAGCGCGACGTCGCGTTGCGGAAATCGCCTGTCGGGAAGGTGGTCTTTTCGTTGATCGTGCCAGTCAGGAAGCCCTTGCCGAGCGGGCTGAAGGGCACGAAGCCGATGCCC
This sequence comes from Novacetimonas hansenii, assembly GCF_014843995.1. Classification (NCBI taxonomy): domain Bacteria; kingdom Pseudomonadati; phylum Pseudomonadota; class Alphaproteobacteria; order Acetobacterales; family Acetobacteraceae; genus Novacetimonas; species Novacetimonas hansenii. The sequence goes on from NZ_CP062147.1 coordinate 3,220,839, forward strand.
AGTTCCTCCAGCAGCGGAATGATTTCCGTCTCGGGTTCGCGCCAGAACAGCGAATACTCGCTTTGCAGTGCCGCCAGAGGCTGCACCGCATGCGCCTTGCGGATCGACTCGCCCCCCGCTTCGGACATGCCGAAATGCCGCACCTTGCCAGCCGCGATCAGGTCCTTCACCGTCCCCGCCACGTCCTCCACGGGCACATCGGGATCGACGCGATGCTGATAAAGCAGGTCGATGGTGTCGGTGCGAAGGCGCTTCAGCGACCCTTCCACCGCGCGGCGGATGGTCTCGGGGCGGCTGTCTGGCCCGTCCGCGATCACGCCGTTGCGGAAGCCGAATTTTGTGGCGATCACGACCTGATCGCGGATCGGCTGCAACGCCTCGCCGACGACGTCCTCGTTTGTGAAGGGACCATAGACCTCCGCCGTGTCGAAGAACGTGACGCCGCGATCATGCGCCGCACGGATGAGCCTGTTCGCGGCAGCCGAATTGCGGCTTGGGGCGAAGCACCAGCAGGTAGTGCGCATCGTCCGTACCGATGGAGCGCGCCGGTCGTGAGCGGGAGCACCGGAGCAGAGGAGGCGAGCAAACCGGTACCTCCGGTCAGGCCGCCCGGCGAGATGCGGATGCGCGTGACGCGACCGCCGGTCACGCGACTGTCGCGCAAGGTGATCATGGGGCTGACGCTGATGGCGATCATCGGCGTCGGGGGTGCGCTCTATGTGGCGCTGAAGCCGGCACCTCGAACGGGCAAGGCCGAACTCTATAATACCGGCAATCGCACCACGCCGGACGGGCTGGCGACCCTGCCGGGAGACTATACCCACCCGCCGCGCCTCGGGCCTCCGCTGCCCGGCGATCTCGGCAGGCCGTTCCTCAAGGCAGGCGTGGGTGCCCCCGGCATGGCGACACCCGCCGCACCGGCCGATCCCGAGAAGCAGCGCATGGCCCAGGAGCAGGAAGCAGCCCGGGTCAGTCATCTCTTTACCCAGACGCAGGTCGGGCGAAACAGCGCCGCCCCGGTGACGGCCGGTGCCACCCCGCTTCTGGCCGCCGGTGCTGCCACCGATCGCAACCAGGCGTTTCTCGATGGCCCGGTCGACCAGCGTACCGTCAGCGCCGTGCGTCTGACGCTCGCTCCCAGTCCGTATGTAATCCAGGCGGGATCGATCATTTCCGGCGCGCTGATTACTGGCATCCGCTCCGACCTGCCCGGTGAGGTCACGGCGCAGGTGACGGAGAATGTCTATGACAGTCCGACCGGCCATATCCTGCTGATCCCGCAGGGCGCGAAACTGATCGGCCGCTATGACTCCCAGATCGCCTACGGCCAGACCCGCGTGCTGCTGGTCTGGACCCGGCTGATACGCGGGGTCGGGGATTCGATCGTATTAGAAAACGAACCTGCCGCCGATGCGGCGGGCTACGCCGGGTTGCAGGACCAGACCGACAATCACTGGGGGGAGGTGTTCAAGGCCGCTCTGGTTTCGACGATGCTGAGCGTGGGTTCAGAAGCCGATATTGGCGGTAGCAATGGCATCGCCCAGGCGCTGCGCACCGGCGGATCGCAAGGATTTAACCAGATCGGTGAGCAGATGGTCGGACGCTCGCTCAATATCCAGCCCACCAATACGATCCGGCGCGGTTTTCCCGTCCGGGTCATGGTGCATCGCGATCTGGTTCTTTCCCCCTACAGACAGGAGGCTCCCCGATGACAAAGCTCAGGCTTGGGCCGATTGAGAATGACAAACCGGTGCGGCTGACCATTGAGCTACCGGCCACCGTACATCGCGATCTGGTTGAATACGGGCGGTTGCTGGCGCGTGAGAGCGGTCAGGCCGAGATCGCAGTAGCGAAGCTGATCTCACCAATGCTCGCTCGTTTCATGGGGGCGGATAGGGGCTTTCGGAAGCTGCGCGGGGAGAGGTAACTCGCCAATAGGGCTTTGCCCGGTCACGCATGAAGGCGACAAATTTTCCTACTACGGGATCTTCGCTTTCGGCACGCCAGACCAGATTGATCTTGAACCCGGCATCTTCCTCGTCGATTGGGATGAATTTCAGGCCGGGGAGGTTGAGAGTCGAATAAGTTTGCGCTGCGACAGTGACGCCGTATCCTGCCCGCACGAAAGCGAGCAGGGTCATGTTGCCCGTTTCAAAAATGCGCACATTAATGCCGGGTAGCCGCGTAGCAAAGAAATCACGACCGATCCTATCTTTTCCCCACGACCATAGAAGCAGATTTTCGTTTTTGAGGTCAGTCCATTGAATTGTTGTTTTTTCGGCGAGGCGGTGAGTATTTGGCACGGCCGCCATCAAGGGCTCGAAGTAAATTGGAGTATGCGGGTGGTGTTGAGAAAGGGCTAATTCAGGAAGCAAGGCAACGTCGATATGACGTTCGATCAGTGCGGAATGGAGTGTTCTTTCACCCGGTTCGTGTGGTGTGACACTTATGCCGGGATAGGTTGTCCGCCATTCGACGAGCAAACTTGTCAGGACGGCGTTTAGAGGTGGAAGATGAAAACCGAGATGCACCTCTCCGATTTCTCCGAAGGAACTTCGGTCGAGTGTTTCCGTGAGTGCATTTGTCTCGCGCAGGACGCGACGGACACAGCGTAATGCTATGCGTCCCGCAGTCGTAAGTTTAATGCCAGAGGAGGTTCGTTCAAAGAGCGCAACACCCAGTTGATCCTCAAGTCGAGCAATTGCTCGGCTGACCGTCGATACTCGCAGTTGAAGGGATGATGCGGCCTTCCCGAAACTTCCAGCTTCAACAGAAGCCAGAAAATAGCGGAGTTCCGCAGTGCGCATGGTCGTTATGGTCCCTTTCTGCCTCGGTTCCTATTTGTTCCATCCGTGCTTGTCCGACATGTGTTCCACGTGGATTGTGTAGATATCGTCCGGCCATGGATTTAAGGCTTCTCTTATGAATTGATACGTCGGGTGATGTGCGACATTGAGGTCAAGATGCCGCTTGAAGCGCCTTGCGTCCCTCCGCGTCCAACACCGCGAAATCTTCCTCAGACAGGGTGATGTCTGCAGTGGCGATATTCTGCTCAAGATGCGCGACCTTCGAGGTCCCGGGGATTGGCAGCATCACTGGACTGCGCTTTAGGACCCAGGCCAGAGCGATCTGGCTCGGGTGAGCGCCGTATTTGCCTGCCATGGTGTCTAAAATCGATCCCGGCTTGGCGAGGTCGCCGGCCGCGAGCGGGAACCACGGGATGAATCCGATGTTTTGCGGCGTGCAGTAGTCGAGCACGTCTTCGCTGCTGCGATCCACGAGATTATAGCGGTTCTGGACGGTCGCCACGTCAAAGAACTTCGATGCCGCTTTGATCTCTTCTACGGAGACCTCGCTCAGTCCCGCGTGGCGGATCAGTCCCTGATCGATGAAGGACCGGACCGCCTCGAACTGCTCATCCGCCGGGACTTTGGGATCGATCCGGTGCAACTGCCACAGATCGATCTGCTCGACGCCGAGATTCCGCAGACTTTTATGCACCTGCTGGAGAAGATATTCCGGTCGTCCGACCGGCTTCCAGATATCTGGCCCCGACCGGGTAAGCCCGCCCTTCGTGGCGATCACGAGACCTTTGGGATATGGGTGAAGCGCCTCTTTAATCAGCCATTCTGAAACATCCGGCCCGTAGGCGTCCGACGTGTCGATGAAGTTGACGCCGAGTTCGGGAAGGCGCTTCAGCGTGCGGATGGCCTCGTCGTGATCGGTGGGCGGTCCCCATATGCCTTTGCCCGTGATGCGCATGGCACCGAAACCGAGCCGATGAACGGCGAGATCGCCGCCGATCGTGAAGGTGCCGGAGCTGGCAGCGTTGGAAGCTGTATCGGTCATGGTCCTCGGTCCTTATTTCCAGCGAGTGGTTAAGGGATCAGTCATTTCGTCAGGCCGCGAAGCCACCATCGATGTTGTATGCGGCGCCCGTGATGATGCCGGCCTCTGGTCCGGCAAGATACGCGACCAGCCCCGCAATCTCCGCGCCCGTGGCATGGCGTTTGATCGCCATGAAGTCGTGCATCACGTCTTTCAGCGGTCCATCGGCAGGGTTCATGTCTGTATCAGTGGGGCCGGGCTGGACGACATTGACGGTGATGCCGCGCGCTCCGAAATCACGAGCCAGTCCTTTGACCATGCCTTTCAGTGCGGCCTTGCTGGCGCTGTAGGCTGCAAGGCCAGTCATCGGCATACGGTCTGCATTGGCGGACCCGATCAAGATGATGCGGCCCCCGGCGGGCATGGTCCGGGCAGCAGCAATGGCGGCATGGTAAGGCGCATGGATGTTGATACGAAACAGCCGGTCGATGTCATCCGGGGGGATCTCCAGCGGATCGCCCGCGCCAAGAATTCCAGAGTTGACGACCAGCACGTCGAGAGGACTGAGCGAAGCGATCAGCGCGATGAGAGTGTCCCGGTCGCCACTGTCGGCGCGGAGGGCCTTGCTTCCGGTCTCAGCCGCCAAAACTTCGGCATCGTCCGGGGAAGACCAATATGTGAAAAGAACCTTCGCTCCCTTCGAAGCGAAACGGCGCACGATGGCGGCCCCAATCCCGCGGCTGCCGCCAAGCACGAGGACGGATTTTCCCTCAAAATTGTTCATGACGGCATTTCCTGCTACGCCAAGATTTCTGCCAGCCTGTCGAATGCTGGCTGATAGATACCTGTCGGCATTCTGGCCTCCATACTGGCGGCATGTTCGAGGGGCGCTTCGAACTGTCCCCGCCACTGAATGAACGTTCGGTCACCATCCGTTATGGGAAGAAGGCTGATCGTTGACCGATAGTTACTGATCGGCAGGGCGGACTCGATAATCGAGAACATCACAGTATGATCTACGTCGGATAATGCGAGAAGCTGTTCACGGATCACGCCGACATCGCCCATTTCAAGGCGGCGGACCGCGCCGACACGGTCACCGGGCTCATCGCCCTCGATCACGCAGGTTTTCACCCCCGGCAACCACTTGCCTAGGGCGCCGAAATCACGGATTAGCCCCCAGACGGACGAAACGGAGGCAGGAAGAACGCTGCTGGCCATCACATGGATCATAATGCGGCTCCTGTTCGTGTCTGTCCGGCCATCATAGCGACTGCCCTCCCGTCACTTCGATACGCTGACCATTCACCCAGCGCATATCATCAGACAGAAGGGCACGGACAGCGGCTCCGATATCATCGGGTTGCCCGACACGTCCCAGCGGAGTGATGTCTGCAAGGCTTTTATTTACCGTGGCATCGTCACGGACCAGCCCCCCGCCGAAATCCGATGCGACCGCCCCAGGGGCGACGGCATTGACGGTAATCCCGCGCTCCCCCAGCTCTTTCGCCATGTAGAGCGAAATGACCTCGGTTGCGGCCTTCATGGCCGAATAGGGGCCATGATCCGTCAGATAAAAGCGGGTCGCGGCAGAGGTGATGTTGAGAATGCGGCCGCCATCGCGAAGCAGTGGCAGGAGCGCCACTGTCAGCAGGTAAGGGCCCTTGAAGTGGATGTTGTACTGATTATCGAGTTGTTCGGAGGTAGCGGCATCGAAGCGTGTGTGAATGATGTTGCCGGCGTTCTGGACAACATAATTTAGTCCCTGCAGCCCGAACTCGTTTGCGAGAAGGGCTTTCACCCGCTGAGCAAAATCCGTGAACGACGTATGGTTCGCGATGTCCAGTTGCAGCATACGCAACTTCACTTTTTCATGGCTGAGGGCGATTTCGGCAGCTTTCGCCTCATCTTCATTGGCATGATAAGTGCCGACGACATTAATGCCAGCATCCGTCAGATGCTTCGCGATACTGTAGCCGATGCCGCGATTGGCACCCGTGATAAGGGCGATTTTGGGTGTGTTCATAAACGGACTCCTCGCGGAAAGATGGCGTCCTATTCGGAAACCCAACTTCCGTATCACCCGATCCATAATATGGACATGAAGCGACGTCAAGGAATTGTGGACCGGACGATATGAAAGTTGGGGGTTTTTGTGGAAGGCTACAGTCTGACCCCCGTGTTTTCGGTGTTTTTTTGTCGATTTTTGAGAGGTTTGACAGTGTTGATATCCCACAACGTAAGGAGGGATGTGATGGCAGCATCCAGAGTGTCAACAGTCATTCCATCCCGCGCTTCGCATGTCATGCCATGAAAAAAAGTAGCGAGAATATCGGGCAGGACATCTGTTGACGGGGAGGCCTTCAATTCATTTCTGGCTATGGCGCGCTCCACGCAGGCCTTAATACCTGCCCGCGTACGCTGTCGTTCTGCGGCGAGAAGGGCTTGGACAGGTTCGTTCTCGGGTGAGCAGTTGCTGGCGCCGGACACGACCAGACAGCCGGTCGGATGCGTACGGGCCGCCTGCATGCGCGCTGAGCCGCGTAACGTCCGTTCGATGGCCTCACGTGGCGGCAGGCTTTCATCCCATAAGGGGGCCATGACCTGACCATACGTTGCCAGATAATGCTGCACGACTTCCCGGAACAGGGCTTCCTTGGAACCGAACGCGGCATAGAAACTCGCGGGCGAGATATGGCCCATGCTGGCCTTGAGCTGGGTCAGGGACGTCGGTTCATAACCCTGCGCCCAGAAAAGCGCCGTGGCGGCGTCGATCGCCTTGTCGCGGTCAAACTCACGGGGACGGCCAGTCCGCGCCATGCTAGTGCTCCTTTGAAAAGACTTTCATATTAATCGATCCAGAAATTATTGCCAAGATTTTACGGTCCGCATATATGTGTATCATTCGTTCCATATATTGAGTGGCTCATGACACCGACCATCGTACCGTCCGCGAAAAAAACCGACGAGTGCTTGCCTGTTTCCGGTCTGCTCGCGCTGGCCATGACCGGCTTCATCTGCATTATGACAGAAACTTTGCCGGCGGGTCTTTTGCCCGAGATCGGTGCTGGTCTGCATGTTTCCCCGGCATTCGCTGGGCAGATGGTGACGGCCTATGCCGTCGGTTCTCTGAGTGCGGCGATCCCGCTGACGCTCGCCACGCAGCGATGGCGGCGCAGGAGGGTTCTCCTGCTGGCGATCATCGGCTTCGTGGTGTTCAATTCCATCACCGCGTTTTCGACGCATTATGGCGCGACTCTCATGGCCCGCTACGGAGCGGGTGCGGCGGCGGGTCTCGCCTGGGCGTTGCTGGCCGGCTACGCGCGCAGGATGGTAACGCGCGCTCAGCAGGGGCAAGCTCTTGCGATTGCTATGGTAGGCACACCAATCGCGCTTTCTCTGGGGGTTCCCTCAGGCACATGGCTGGGGGCTGTTGTCGGCTGGCGCCTGACGTTCTGGATCATGTCGGGTCTGACAGTGCTTTTGATTGCGTGGGTTTTGGCAAAGGTTCCTGATTTTCCGGGCGCTGCACATCACGAGCGTCTGCCATTCCGGCATGTTCTGGGCATGCCGGGTGTGAAGCCCGTTCTGGGGGTCGTGATGGCGTGGATGCTCGCGCACAACGTGCTCTACACCTACATTGTGCCGTTCATCGCACCCGCCGGACTAGTAGGGCAGGCGGATCGCATTCTGCTGCTGTTCGGGATTGCCGCGCTGGCGGGCATCTTGCTGACCAGCCGCACGGTCGATCATGCTTTACGCTTGTCCGTTCTGCTCAGTCTGGCCCTATTCGCAGTCGTGTCAGTGGCTTTCGCCATTGAATCAGCGTCGCCGACTGTGATCGTGATTGGTGTCACGATATGGGGGCTGACATTCGGCGGGGCCGCAACCTTGCTCCAGACCGCGCTGGCCGATGCGGCCGGCGCTGGCGCGGACGTCGCGCTGTCGATGAATGTCGTGGCGTGGAACAGTGCCATAGCCGGAGGTGGCCTTCTGGGTGGTGTGTTGTTCGATACATGGGGCGCGGCGTCGTTCCCATGGGCCGTGATGGTGCTCGTCGCCGTCGGTTTCCTGATCGCATGGACAGCGCGATCGCATGGATTTCGATCTGGCCACCGACTCAAGCAGGGGGGGCAGTCATGATGCAGGTTAACTAAAGTTGCAGACAGCTCTGCTCCCGCGAGCCAAAATGCATATGCCAAATATTAGGACGTTGAGACTCCGGGACAGTTCGCGGCGTTTCTGACAGCCTGATTGATGTCGGTATGAGGTTCTGATCCCAGCAACTGGACGAGGCGACTGTTGTCGAGCCGGACCGGATAATGCCAGTAGGGCTTAACCTCGATCACTTCGTGCGGAAAACCACCGAATGGAGAAAGAAGGCGCATCAACCACCATGGGAAGTGCCGGACTGAGAGATCCGGCGTGCCCGTCATGCGGCGGAGCGCAGCGATCATGTGTGTGCCGTCTGCGTCCCAGAACCCGCTGAACTGCATGCGTTCGACGGTTGCCATGGCACCGGGTCGTAGTTCGAGCAGTTGCGCAATTGCTTCGGCCAGATCAGGCAGGTAAGCCCAAGCGTGACCGATACCAGTGCGGCCGGGATAGGTGATCTGCTTCAGCGGCGCCTTCGCCAACGCCTGAGCGAACCAGCTCTGCTGTGCGTCAGGGCCGAAATAGTCGCCCGCCCGCACGATCAGGCTCGGAACCTCCGGGGCGGCGTCGGTGAGGCGACATTCGAGGGCCTTGCGGATCTTGCCTTTGCGGCCTGGCGGATTTTGCGGTGTCGTTTCGCCGATCACCGGCGCTGTGGCGGCGTCATAATTGTAGATCGTTCCCGGAAGCACAATGCGCGCTCCGCTGGTAGCCCTGGCGGCGGCGATCGTGTTGTCGATCATCGGCAGCACTGTTGTTTCCCAATTGCGGTAGCCTGCCGGATTGACGCCGTGCAGGATTACGTCGACCCCGGTCGCGGCCCTCACCACATCGTCCCGGAGCATGGCATCGCCCTGCACCCAGTGGGGCATCACATCGTCACCCCAGCCCCCTTGAGCCCGGGCCGGGTCACGCACCATTGCCCGCACCTGCCAGCCGCGACGCAGCATGACCCGTGTGACCGCGCCGCCAATGCCGCCGGTTGCCCCCAGAACGAGGATTGCTTTCGTCACGCTGCGATCTCCCTGCGTTTCCACCGGAAGAGTGAACGGAGGCGGTCGCGAAGGAAATTGACAAAGATCGGCATGCTGCTCATTGAAAAACGATGAGCATTCTTTCTCCGGACTGGGACGGACAACGGGCCTTCCTCGCGGTTCTCGATACGGGAAGCCTGTCGGCGGCGGCGCGCAGCCTCGGCCTGACCCAGCCGACCGTGCGTCACCGGATCGAGGCGCTGGAGCGCGCGATCGGTCAGCCACTCTTCTCGCGCACGGTGAATGGGCTGGTTCCGACGGATGACGCCCGGGAACTGGCGGTCCATGTCCGGCGTATGGCCTTCGCGTCAGAGGCTTTCTATCGCGCTGCGTCCGCGTCCGGGGGTGAGATCGCGGGTACGGTGCGTATCAGCGTCGCCGAATTCGTCGGCATCGAGGTCATGCCGCGTCTGTTGGCCCCGCTGCGGGAGCGCCATCCGGGCCTCGCCGTCGAACTGGTCCTGAGCAACGAGAACGCAGATCTGCCGGGGCAGGAAGCGGATATCGCGATCCGGATGCGTCGTCCGCGCCATGGGGCGCTGGTGGCGAAACGGGCAGGATGTATCCCGCTCGGGTTTTTCGCGACCGCCTCTTATCTGGAGCGGCATGGGGTGCCGGAAGGTGCGACGGATCTGGCCCGGCACACGCTGATCGGCTCGGACCGATCCCGGATGGATCAAGATTTTACACGGGAATTGCAAAAGACGCTGGGAGAGAAGCTGTATTTCGCGCTCCGCACCGACAGTCATCCGGCCCAGCTTGCCATGGTACGCGCGGGATTGGGGATCGGTGTCACGCAATTGCCAATTGGCGAACGGGATCTGGTGCGCGTGCTGCCGGGCTTGGTTGTCGCCGAACTCGAGGCCTGGGTTGTCGCGCATGAAGATCTGCGTCACAGCCGCCGGATTGATGCGGTGTTTGGGCATCTTGTGGCGGCTCTGGGACGGTATTGCGCGTCCGGGCTGGTGATGCAGGCGGCTGTTGGCGTCGGTGGGCGAGACGCCGCGGATGGCGCCGGTTGAGCAGAAGCGCGCCTGCAATAATCCATCCCGGAAATTTGGAGACGGGAATACCGCGTGACAGGAGCGGGAATATCGAGAGTGGCGAAAGATAGTAAATAAACAGGTTTTGACCCGAAGACGAAGAGATAGTCCTGTAGTGTCACACTTGTTGGTGCGGTCGTCGAAAAAAAATCAGGTGGGGTCATGGTCGTCAGGGCATTTCCGGAATTGCTGCCCGGCTTTACGTGGCAGGATACCGATGTGAACGGAGTTCGTATCCGTACCGCCATAGGCGGGGAAGGACCTCCGCTTCTCCTTCTTCACGGCCATCCGCAGATGCATCTGACCTGGCATAAGGTCGCGCCGGTACTGGCGGAGCGTTTTACCGTCGTGGCGACTGATCTCCGAGGCTATGGTGACAGCGCAAAGCCCGACGGCGGCCCTGAACACATCAATTATTCCAAGCGCGCCATGGCTGCGGATCAGATTGGCGTCATGAAAGCGCTTGGTTTTGAGCGCTTCCGGCTTGTCGGGCATGACCGCGGTGGACGCGTGGCTCATCGCCTGGCGCTCGATGCGCCGCAGGCGGTGGAAAAGCTGGTGCTGATCGACATTGCGCCGACAGCGACAATGTACGCCCGGACCGACATGGAGTTTGCGCGGCGCTATTTCTGGTGGTTCTTTCTGATCCAGCCCTATCCGTTGCCGGAAAGGCTGATCAGTGCCGATCCGGATTTCTTTCTGGAAACGCATATAGCGGGACAGGTCAAAATTGCAGGCGCCGTCGATCCTCGGGTGATGGCGGAATACCGTCGCTGCTATGCCAATGCCCGGATGCGGCATGCCGCGTGTGAGGACTATCGTGCAGCGGCAGGCATCGATCTCGTTCACGACGCGGAAGATGCCGACCGTCGGGTCGAAGCGCCACTCCTTGCGCTGTGGGGCGCACGAGGGACCATCGGCGCACTTTATGACGTCGTGGAAACGTGGCGCGAAAAAGCCACGGATGTGCGGGGACACGCTATTGACTGTGGTCACAGCCCCCAGGAAGAAGCGCCGGAAGAATTGTTGAGGAGCATTGGCGAGTTTCTCTGAACAGATACCTTTTTCTAGCCGAAGATATGTTCTGGAAGAAGAAGATCAAGATGCTCGCTTTCTTTCGTTCTCCCGATAATCGGTCTTCACTTCGCGACAGTATTGTCGCGGCGGGAGTGTCATCCCTATGCTTTCCAGGTCTTCGGTTCCCCGGCCACGTCCGTGGCCGCCACGTGGGCACCGACCGTGATCGCTCACGACCTATGCTGTCTGCCTGACATCAGCGATCAGAGTTGGGACTGCAGGATTACGTAGGGCGTGGTTGCCGGATGCTGGCGACTTACGCCCGATACCGCAGCGCCTCGACCAGCAGGGCGAAAGCCGGTGTCATCTGCCGGCGGCTCGGGTAAAACAGGTGATAGCCGGGGTAAGGATCGCACCAGTCCTCCAGAATGCGGACGAGTCGGCCCGCCTCGATATGGGGCATGGCGTAATCCTCCGGCATGTAGGCAAGGCCCACGCCGTCGAGTGCGGCGTTGAGGCGCAGTGCGAGCGTGTTGACCACCGCCGGGCCATCGACACGCATGTTCAGGGACCGGCCCTGCTTCTCGAACTCCCACTCGAAAATCGTGTCGTGGGTGGGCAGGCGCATGTTGATGCAGGCGTGTGTCGTCAAGTCCTGCGGCGTCGCGGGCACGCCGTGCCGCGCGACATAGGCCGGGCTGCACACGACGGCGGAGCGCAGAGCGGGGCTGATCGGCACGACGATCATGTCCCTGGCGATGCTCTCGCCCACGCGCACGCCGGCGTCGAAGCGCTCGGCGACGATATCCCGCAAGCCGTAATCCACGACGATCTCGATCTTTATGTCCGGGTATTGCCGCAGCAGTTCCGACACCCGAGGCCAGAGGACGGTGTAGGTAGGGTGCTCGGTCGCCGTGATGCGGATGGTGCCGGCCGGTCTGGTTCTGAGGCTGCTCATGGCAACCAGTTCCGCCTCGATCTCGTCGAAGCGTGGCGCGATGGTGTCCAGCAGACGCGCACCGGCTTCGGTTAGGCCGACGCTGCGGGTTGTGCGCGCCAGCAGCCGCAGGCCCAGACGCTCTTCGAGGTTACGGATCGTGTGGCTCAGAGCCGATCGCGAAACGCCCAGTTTCGCGGCCGCGCGCGTGAAGCTCCGTTCGCGGGCGACCGCCATGAAGGCCAGAAGGTCGTTCGTGTTCTCTCGCAACATTGATGCGTCATGCTCACAGGTTCATGCCGATCTTACGCCATAGTCGCCATAAAGGGCAGCGGTTAGAGTGGGGGAGGAATTTGTAGGCGACATCCCGGAAGCGAGAATAAGCGATGGAAAAGCGTGTACTTGGCAAGAGTGGCCTTGAGGTTTCCGCAATCGGTTTCGGCTGCATGGGCCTCAGCCACAGCTACGGAACGGTGACAGATCGCGGCGAGGCGATCAACCGTGTCGGCATGCAGGCGCTGTATCGCTTCGCGCCAGTAGAAAGCGATTTGCCCGAACGCTCCTTCTGCCGCGTGCCCGCGCTTGCCCCCGAGGAGACGAAGGAGTGGCCCGAGCACTGGCCTCGCCCTACCCGGCTGCTGGCACGACCGGAACCGGTGCAGGCCATGGCGGAACTCCCGGACCAGCCGCCGCTGTTCTTCATCTGGCGGGGTGTACGACGGAAGGTGAAATGCGCTGACGGGCCGGAGCGCGTGTTTGGCGAATGGTGGAAGAACGACGCGGAACTGACCATCGCCCGGGACTATTTCCGGGTGGAGGATACGAGCGGCGAGCGGTTCTGGCTTTACCGGGCGGGTGATGGTGAGCACGGCGAGACCGGCTCGCAGGGCTGGTTTCTGCACGGGATTTTCGGATGAACACCCCGGTACCGTGCTATGCCGAACTGCAGGTCACAACCTATTTCTCGTTCCTGCGTGGAGCCTCGTCGCCCATTGAGTTATTCGAGCAGGCAAAGGCCCTTGGCATCGAGGCACTGAGCATCTGTGACCGCAACTCTCTGGCCGGAATGGTGCAGGCATACGGAGCCGCGAAGGCTACCGGTGTCCGGCTGGTTGTCGGCTGTCGCATCGACCTGGCCGATTTCCCAGCAGTGCTGGTCTATCCGACCGACCGCGCGGCCTACGGTCGCCTGTGCCGGCTGCTCACCATAGGCAAGGCACGAGCCGGCAAAGGGAAATGCCATCTGCTCTGGGAGGATCTGGTCGCCTGGGGCGAGGGCCTGATCATCGTCATGGTCCCTGACACGGCAGACGATGCCTGCGCTTTGCATCTGCGCAAACTGAAAGACGCCTTTGCCGACCGGGCCTATATGGCGCTGACCCTGCTGCGCCGTCCCAATGACCAGATGCGGCTCTACGAACTGGCCAACCTGGCGCAGCAGGCGCATGTGCCAACCGTTGTAACCAATGACGTGCTGTTCCATACCCATGACCGGCGCATCCTGCAGGACGTCGTCACCTGCATCCGGCATAACACGACCATCGACGAGGCCGGGTTCGTCCGCGAACGTCATGCGGACCGCTATCTCAAACCCCCGCAGGAAATGGCCCGGCTGTTCAGCCGTTATCCGGAAGCGGTGGCTCGCACCGTGCAGATCGTCGAGCGCTGTCACTTCTCTCTGGATGATCTGGCCTACCAGTATCCCGATGAAGTGTCCGTTCCCGGCCAGACGCCCCAGCAGGCATTGGAAGCGCTGACATGGGAGGCCGCAGCCCGCACCTATCCTGAAGGTATCCCGGACGAGGTTCGCAAAAGCCTGAACCATGAACTCGGCCTGATCGGGCGCATGGCCTACGCACCGTATTTCCTGACGGTGAACAGCATCGTCCGCTATGCCCGCAGCCAGGACATTCTCTGTCAGGGACGTGGATCGGCGGCCAATTCTGCCGTCTGTTACGTGCTCGGCATCACGGCCATTGATCCCGCGCGCAACTCCCTGCTGTTCGAGCGCTTCGTCTCCGAAGAGCGGGGCGAGCCGCCGGACATCGATGTCGATTTCGAGCATGCGCGACGTGAACAGGTCATCCAGTGGGTCTATGAGCATTACGGACGTGATCGGGCAGCACTGACGGCCGTGGTCATCCGCTATCGCGCCAAGGGAGCCTTGCGCGATGTCGGGAAGGTCATGGGGCTACCGGAAGACCTGATCCGCACACTCTCGGGCCAGATTCATGGTTGGGGCCGCACGCTGGACGATGACGCCCTGACTGACAGCGGTATTGATCTGTCCGATCGGCGCATCCGCCTGACTCTGGATCTCGCGCGGTGCCTGATCGGGACGCCCCGCCATCTGTCGCAACATCCCGGCGGCTTTGTGCTGACGCATGACCGGCTGGATGAACTGGTGCCGATCGAACCCGCTTCGATGGAGGCCCGCCAGATTATCGAGTGGGACAAGGATGATATCGACGTCCTGAAATTCATGAAGGTCGATATCCTGGCGCTTGGCATGCTGACCTGCATGAAAAAGGGGCTGGATCTGCTGGCGGAGCACAAGGGCCAGCATTTCACCCTCCAGACCCTCCCTGCCGAAGATCCCCGCACCTACGCCATGATCCGCAAGGCGGACACTATCGGCGTGTTCCAGATCGAGAGCCGGGCACAGATGTCCATGCTGCCACGGCTCAAACCGCGTGTGTTTTACGATCTCGTCATCGAGGTCGCGATTGTTCGACCTGGTCCCATACAGGGAGACATGGTCCACCCCTATCTCCGAAGGCGCGAAGGGATCGAGCCGGAAGACTATCCCACCCCGGAACTGGAAAAGGTTCTGAAAAAGACGCTTGGCATCCCGCTGTTTCAGGAACAGGCGATGCAGGTCGCCATGATCTGCGCCGGGTTTACAGCCGCCGAGGCCGATCAGTTGCGGCGGGCCATGGCGACGTTCAAGAACACTGGTACCGTCTCTCAGTTTCAGACACGCCTGATCAATGGCATGCGCGCCAACGGGTATGATGAGGAATTCGCTGAACGGATCTACCTGCAACTGGAGGGCTTCGGGTCTTACGGATTTCCTGAGAGCCATGCGGCCAGTTTCGCCATTCTGGCCTATTCGTCATCGTGGATGAAATGCACCCATCCGGACGTGTTTCTGGCCTCGCTTCTGAATTCCCAGCCTATGGGGTTCTATGCCCCGGCGCAACTTGTCCGCGATGCGCGGGAACATGGCGTGGAAATCCGGCCCGTTTGCGTCAATGCCTCGCGCTGGGACAGCACGCTGGAAGGACCGGAAAGCCCCAACGGGATGTTCGCCGTGCGACTGGGCATGAGCCTGGTGAAGGGACTGGCCAATGATGATGCGGCCCGGATTGTTGCCGCACGAGACTCCCGTCCCTTTACATCCATTGATGATCTGTGGCGTCGGGCGGGTGTGAAGGCGGCAGCCCTGACCCATCTGGCCGAGGCCGATGCGTTCCGGCCCTCGCTTGGGCTGGCCAGGCGCGAGGCGCTCTGGGCGATCAGGGTCCTGCGCGATGAACCGTTGCCGCTGTTCGCGGCAGCCCAGATCACGCGGGAAGCTGAAGAACCGGATGTATTGCTCCAGCCCATGCGCGATGGGGCCGAGGTGGTGCGGGATTACAACCGACTTGGCCTGACCCTTCGGGATCATCCGTTGACTTTTCTGCGTGAGGATCTTCAGGAAAGGGACATCATGTCCTGTCGGCAGGCACTGGCAGCGAAGGATGGGAAGCGTCTCACCGTGGCAGGGCTGGTGCTGGTCCGGCAGCGACCGGGCTCCGCCGAAGGCGTGGTGTTCATGACGCTGGAGGACGAAACGGCCAATATGAACGTCATCATCTGGCCAGACATGTTCGATGCGAACCGGCGCGTGGTACTGGGCGGGCAGATGCTGGCGGTAATGGGCATGCTGCAAAAGGAAGGTGAGGTCGTGCATCTGGTGGCGAAGGAGATCACCAACCTGTCTGGATTGCTGGCCGATGTCGGGAACCGGTCCCTGCATGAGGTCGGCAGGGCACAACAGGAAGCCAGATCTGAACGGATCACGGTGAAATCAAGAAACTTCCACTAGCCCCTGCGCTTACGTGATAATTCTGCTGGTCAACGATGTCGTCTTTCGCCCTCAAAGCAGAAAAATTCAGCAGAGCTTGCCTGATTTGTTTTTTTTGGTGACCGCTCAAAGTACAGTCACGTCGAAGGTTGTCGAGTTTCGCGGTTGTTTTCTGAGTGGTTGATGAAGCGCGTCGTGAGTAGCAGAACGCCATGAAATAACGCGAGCACTCCAAATGCTTCGGCAAAAGCCTCTGATGGGATATGAGACGGACCGGTTGTCGCGAGCCGCCATCCAAGGAATGTGGCGCACACCGTGGTCAACGTCGGCCCCCCGATCCTTTGCATGATGTTCAGCGCAGTCGTTGCCATGGGAATATCGTCCCGAGCGATCGACGCATACCCCGCGCTCATCGCCGGAATGCCCACGGCTCCTCCGCCACCACCGCGCAGAAGCAGGGCGACGCTGAGCAGGGCGGCATTCAGACCGTTATAGGCGAGCACAGCCAGAATCAGTGTTCCAACCAGCGAAAGCAGCGCGCCGCAACCGGTCAGATCGCGCGCGTCAAACCGGTCACTCAGACGACCAATGAGCGGATAGACGCACATCATTCCCAGGCCCAGCGGCGCCATGAGCAGGCCCGTCCGCTCGGGCGAGACACCGCAGGCGTGGATCAGCCATACGGGTAGAAGCATCTGACCAGCGAACGACACCCCGTTCGTCAGAAACATGATGATCGCCGACACCGAAAAGGCGGGCGCACGCAACAGGCGCAGGTCGATCAGCGCATCGTCGCCCTTGCGTCGCGCGGATCGGATATACAGGACGAACAGCACAAGGGATGCGCTCAGGGTCGCCTGCCCGTAAGGTCGGGCGATGTGATCCATGCCGTAGAGAAACAACACCAGGGCAGGCCCGAGCAGCCCGAGCCCTGTCAGATCGAGCGGACGGGCACGCGCGCCCTCTCTGTCGTCCGGGAGAAACAGGACGGCGAGGACAAAGGCCGCCAGCCCGACCGGCACATTGAGAAGAAAGATCCAGCGCCACGACGCGACGGAGAGGATGGCTCCCGCGACAACGGGTCCGAGAAGCGGCGCGAGCAGAACGGGTGCCGTCATCGCACTCGCAACCCTCGGCATCTGTCGGCCCGCCACACGGGCGACCGTCATCTGCGCCATGGGAGCAAGCAGGCCGCCAGCCATGCCTTGCAGCAGGCGGAACGCGATCAGGGACGGTGCCGACCATGCCAGCGCGCAGAAGCCTGATGTCAGCGTGAAAGCACCGAAGCACCATAAATAGACCGCTCGCCCCCCGAGGCGGCTTACGAGCCATCCGTTCAGCGGCAACGTCAGGGCGAGCGCCAGCAGATAACCGCTGACCACCCATTGAACGCTTGAAAACGGCGCGTGCAGGGTCCTAACGAGATCGGGGAGCGACACGTTGACGATCGTGGCGTCCAGTTGCGCCATGAAAGACCCGATCGCCGCGACGCTCACGATTTTCCAGGTTCCGGGAGGCAGTTGATCCGAGCCTTGGGCTGGCAACGACGTTCCGGCGTTCATGAATGATCTCGCCGGGAACCGCGAGACGCGCAGATGTCCGCCATTCGCTCACGCATCCAAGGCAATCGCCTCGCTGGTCGTCACGCGGCCAAGACGAGGAAAAATCTCCTCGCAGGCAAAGCGCTGCATCTCTTCGGTGAATGTGGACATAACATCCTCGGCGAGCACGACGTTGTATCCATGCTCATGAGCCCCCCTGGCGGTGGACTCCACGCCCAGATTGGTCGCGATTCCGCCCAGGACGATGGTGGTGATGCCGCGCCGCCGCAACTGAAGGTCGAGATCCGTGCCGTAGAAGGCACCCCATTGCCGTTTCGTGATACGCAGATCATTCGGTCCGGCGAGCCCGTCAACCAGTTCGGTCCAGTCGGGAGCAAAGCCTCCGGGCGGCGAAAAGGAGCGATCGACGACCGCATGCACCGCGTCCGCGAAATCGGGCGCGAACGCGACATTCACCAGAATGACGGGAGCACCGGCGGCCCGGAAACGCGCCGCGAGTTCTTTCGATCGTTCGACGATCGTGGCCCCCGGTATCGGGGCCAAAGGCAGTCCCGTGATTCCCTTCTGGAGATCGATCAGGACGAGGGCCGTCCGGGTGGGCGGAAGTGAAATCATGGCGTGAGCTTCCCTGTTGACGTTCGCGCGACCGTCCCGAAGCGTTGTCCAGACCACACGGAACCGCTAGAAGTTGAGCAGATACTCAAACAGGAGCATTATTTGAGGATGGACTCAAATACGTCAAGAGCAAAACGGACATCTCTTCAGCCGCTACGCTCGGCCGGACGCCAGCGCGTCGAGGAACTGCTCGCGGCTGCGTCCGACCTTATGGCGGAACGCGGTTACGAGGCGACGACCATGGCGGAGATCGCCGCGCGCGCCGGGGCGAAGATCGGCTCGCTCTATCGCTTCTTTCCGAACAAGGAGGCTGTGGCGGACGCTCTGGTGCAGCGGCATATCGCCATTCTGGAAGACGAATACGCAGCACTTGCCAAACGTGCGGCCACGCTTTCGCCGGAAGCGTTGGCGGATATCCTGATCGAACTGCTTGTCACGCTTCATCCGCGTGTGAAATCGCTGTCCGCCCTGATGGAGGCGCGGACTGACAAGATGGAGATCCGCGACCGCGCGCGAGGTCATGCCGTGGCCGGAATTGCGGCGGCGCTGCGCGTGTGTGCGCCGGGACTGGATGAGGCGCTGGCGAAAGACATCGCGGCGGTCGTTCTGAACACCATGAAAGTCTTGCGCGGCATGCTCGCGAACGACGCGCCCACGACGTCGGGCGCGCCCGATGAGTTGCGGCGGATGAACCGACTTTATCTTTCCGACAGGCTGGCGCCGTTCCGGCGCGGTGCAGACAGCGCAACGGATGGAAAGACACGCTAAATGCGAACCGGAGACGAAGCCACACTTTCCCGGTGTGATGCGTCCTTCGACTGACGGCGCGAGAGATCGGCCGCACTTGCGAAGTGCGAGATGCGCAGCGGCGGCTTCCGCCTACATCCCGGTCATACAGGCGGTTGGGAGAGTTTCCCGAAAGCCGACATGAATCCATCCGACGCTCTGCCGGCAAAGGCGGATAGCGGATTTGCGCATGCATTCTACCCAGTCGAGGCTCGAATCTCACTAGGCGGGCCGGAACCAGATGAGAACTACGTCTACGCCATAGCCCTCTAAAGCCCCCTTTTGGGACTGAGTCGCCATCCATGGTGCCGTTACCTAACGGCTGTTTATGCCATAATCTGCCGATGGTCTGTTGACGTTGGATCAGCGGGACGAACGTTCAGTTTCAGGTTAGCGATCTGCACCCTACGTGTTTAGTCCCGGGATTTGATGGATTGGGTTGATGATGAATCGATCTGGTTCTGAAGTCCATATTTTGCAGATGTATTCATAGGGTGTGAGGCCTTTGAGTGTCTTGAGCCTTCGCCCGAAATTATACGCGGCGATGAAGTCATTGAGGTGCGTCCTCAACTGCTCATGGCTGTCGTAATGGAAGCGTTTGACCGTTGCTTCCTTGATCGTCCGGTTCATTCGCTCGACCTGACCATTGGTCCAGGGGTGATTGGGTTTTGTCAGGCGATGCTCGATCCCGTTAGCCTCGCAGATCATGTCGAAACGCATGGAACGTGACCATGCCGAGCCCCGGTTGCGGGGCTGTTCGGCGAACTGGATGCCGTTGTCCGTCAGGATAGTATGAACCTGATAAGGGACGATGCGCAGAAGATATTCGAGAAATTCCCAGGCTGTCCGTCTGTTGGCTTTGTCCACAAGCTGCGTTACCGCAAACTTGCTTGTGCGATCTATACCGACGAAAAGGTAAAGCTTTCCTTCGGCAGTCTGGACTTCGGCAATATCGAGGTGAAAGAACCCGATCGGATAGCGCTTGAAGTGCTGCCGTTTTGGCTTGTCTCCTTCGACATCAGGCAGGCGTGAAATCCCGTGACGCTGAAGACAGCGATGCAGGGCCGAGCGTGTCAGATGTGGAATGGTGGCCTGCAATGCGTAAAGGCAATCATCCAACGGCAGTAAGCTATGCCGACGGAAGGCCACGATCATCGCTTCGTCAGTCTCGGACAGAACCGTTGAGCGCGGCGCTTTGGGACCTGTCTTCTGATCCTCGACAGTCTGACGCTTCCGCCATTTCGCCACCGTTTTCGGGTTGATCCCGAACGCCTCGCTCAGCGCCGCGAGCGAAGCCTGCGATCGCTGTATTGCTGCTCGCACGGCGTGCGTGGTCGTGGCGCTCCCATGACGTATCTGTCCCATAATGCTTCCTTCCACTCGCGTGAAAATATCACACCATCAAACCCCGGGACTAAACATCTAGGCTAGCCGAGACGGATGGATTTGCAACAGACAGGTTCCAGCGCAAGCCGGGATATGGTGCCGTTAACCGTGTCTTCACCACCGCCAGAGGGCGAAGCGAGCAGATCGTCAGAAGAGAAGCTTCCTGAGATTGGCGTAGATCAGGGCCTTAGTCTCGGTTTCGTCCAATCCTAGCAAAGCGGCCAGTGGAGCGAGTGCCCGCCCCGCATCTGTAGGCTCAGCCGCACGATCCCCTACCTTAGTAAACGGACCGTCCGTTTCGGTCAGGAGACATTCACGCGGCAGGGATCGCAGAAATGCCGTTTTACCTTCCTTGGCGAGCATCTGTTCGTTGATCGAGAAATAGCACCCGAGATCGGCCGCACGGCGTGCTTCCGCTGCCGAGCCCGTGAACCAGTGTAGCACCACCTTCCCGCGATCGGACGGCATGTGAGCCTCGACCATATCGAGGACGATCTTCGCCGACCGTACGCTATGGACCGACAGGATCTTGTTACCGGCTTCGGCACAAGCTTCCAGTACGTGGGCGAAGACCTTCTTTTGCACGTCGAACGAGCTATAGTACCGAGGTCCCGCATCGAGGCCGACTTCGCCGACATAGCGCGTCTCGGGCAGCAACCTCTCCCATAAGCCTATCTCGGCTGCCCTTTCGCCCACAAGCTGAGGATGGAGGCCGAGGCCCGCGCGCACATATTTCGTCGCTCCCGTCACTTCCGCGTTCCGCCGCCACGCCTTAGGCGTCGTCGTCACCGTGAGGGTGAAGACGCCTGCGCGTTCGCAACGCTCGACCGCGCGCTCGAAATCTGGATACAGGTCGAGGTGACAATGGAAATCTACGAGATTGCTCATCCCCGCCCTCTACCTCGGACGCGTGCGAACGCCATCCAGCAATCGCCCGACTTCCTCCAGACCACGCGCGTAGACCCCTGCCATGCGGCCTTGGTCATCCAGATCATGGTCGTAGAGGGGGCCGGGTTTATGGATGAGGATCTTCGCCAGGTCGGGTCGGTCGCGGAGCCGCGCGATCGCCAACTGAAACGAGCGGACCTGTACGCCTTCTGCTTCCGCGCTGTTCAGCGGGCGCTGGCGCAGGTCCTCGAGGAAGTACCTCGTCGGATCGCCGTCCGGCATCGATGCCCGCCGGATGAGGCACGGAACGCAGTATCCGCAATGTCCTTGAGCATAGCCCGCCCACCGCAGTTTCGCGGGGGACGAACAGGAGATCGATTTGTCGGCGATCGTCATGAGGAACGGCTTGTCCGCGCAAGCGTCGACCATCTCGCCCTTGGTCATCGCCCAATAAGGGTTTGACAGTGACCCATCGATGCCGAGCGCGGCGATGATCTCGCGCCAGCGCGCCATATAGAATGGGTGTGTCGTTCGGGTACTAAGTGCCCCGAGACGTAGCGGATCGAGCGGTACGTTAAGCGCGATAAGGCCATTTTCGGGCACTTTGAGGTCGAATGGCCGACGCAGCGCCGTTCCGGCCGCAACACCGAAGGCGAAGAACAGAAACGATCGCGCCCTAGTCGACGTCTCCGATCCGACGCCTTCTGCCAAGTCATGCGCGAAGACCATCGGCAGCCTCACCCATTCGAAACGACGCTGCGGGAATTTCGCCTTGAGCGCCGCGTGGCAAAGATACTGCGCTTTGCTCCCCGCACCTTCGCCAGCATGGCTCACCAGCAGGGGCCGCTCATCGGCCGCGAGGCTATCGATGGCGCCGATCAAGCTATCGAGGCCGCCCGAGAAGAGGTTCACACCCCCGAGATCCGTATTGAGCAGCGGCGCGTCGCCACCGAGCCTTCCCTTGCCCACTGGCCGGGTGCGGAACTCAATCTCCCATCGGTCGCCGCTCAGGAAGCCTAATGCGCGGTCGATCACCGGTCGTGCCCTTTCCCACGCGGCGACGTCACTGACTGGCAACGAGATGCGTATCTCGCGGGTCCAGCCGTCCTGGGCTTCGGTCGCGCGAGCGATCCGCGTATCCGCCGCGTAGACGAGGGCGCCAAGCGCCAGCAGGTCGATGCCGATCTCATTGGGGACCAGATCGAACTTGCGCAGCTCATTGAGCGCCGTCTGTACCCCATAGGCCATCCCGCCTGCGTTCAGGAGCTGGACGTCGGATCGGACTTCGTCGATCCGCGTCAAGACAGTAGGGTCGTCCGTGGGTCCCAATTTGCCGACGAGGAGATGACGCTTCATCGTGCCGCCTCCGCATCGCCCATCGCTTGGAGGATCTGGAAGGCATCCTCGTAGACCGATGTCACGAAACCGTTGATCTGGTCGGGTGAAAGCGTCTGGATGTTACTACCGGAACGCGCCACTGCGTCGGTTACGCCGCGCTGGATGAAATCGTGCAGCATATCCTCGACCTTCTGGGCTGCCGCCGGGTTCGCGGGCAAGGCCACCGCCTTGGTCCCGATGTCATTGCAGATGCGGGCTTCGATCGTGTGCGCCACATAAAGCTCAAAGACCGTTGTCATCTGCTCGGAGGTCAAACCATCGATGTCAGTGATGCCGGCTTCGGCTAGGTCGGCGATCGTCTCTATGAAAGCGTTGCGCGCGATGCCTTGATCTATCGACCCATCTTCCGGACAGACATAGTCCGCCAGCCCCGCGAACACTTCCTCGATAGGACGTCCGGCGAGCGCGGTGAGATTAAGCTCCCGCAAGGTCTCTGCGATCCCGTTGGCCTGCACCGATTGCAGCATCCGGACCACGTTGCCGCCGGACGCGCGAGCGGTGCCCATCCGCTGCGCTGCGCGGCGCGGGCTCCCCATGGACGAGCGCACATAACCTGATACCGCCCGGCCCAGACTGCGCCGATCGGTGCCGCCAGAACGCGCAAACGTCGTGAAATTGGCGCGCGGGGCCGTGAAGCGACCTGCTGCACCCGGTGGCGGGAGTGGCGGCGCGGCGGGCGCAGGTTCGCCATCACCGCTGTTGCCATCGGCACCATCCTGCCCATCGCCTGCGTCATCACCGGCCCCACCGTCCCGGTCGCTGTCGTCGACGAAGGTGGGCACCAGCGGGCGATCGTTATTGGGGCCGTCGAAGGTCGAGGACGTGCCCATCAGCCCTTCGCCCTCGTCCGCAGAGCGGCGGTCGCGCTCGCGGCCAGCGCCGGATTGTCGGTAGCCTTGCTCCATCGCTCCAGCAGAGTCTGGAAGCGCCGTCTTTCGGCGTCTTCGGTGATCACCTCCGACCAACCCGCGACGATCCAGGGACCGCTTGAGGCGGGCAGCGTTCCGAGCATGTCCAAGAGAGCCGACTGAAGGTGCGGTTGCGTACGCACGAGGATCGTCGCGCCGTCGATGCCGGCGGGTGGCCGCGAGAAATCACCCGCACCTAGGATTCGCCGACGCACATAATCGAAGACGAGCGAGGCTTCGGGCTTTGCGAGCGCCCGCAGTTCCGCATCCATTCCCGAGACGGCCATGCGACGGCCCATCAGCCGTTCGACGACCGCCGCCAGCGGGCCGAGGGCGGAGGCTGCTGCGAGATAGTCCTTCCGGTCCTTGGTGACGAACAGATACGGACGCAAATCAACATTGCTCAAGGGCGGCTGAAGCTTCGCCCACGCCTTGATGACGTCCGACGCCTGCCATTGTGTCAGGACCGGATTTTCGACCGTCGCAGGCTCGGGGGCGGCGACAGCCTTGGGGGGCACGACTTTCTTCCCTTCCCCGCCTGCCACAAGTGGTGCAGGGGCCCGAGCCGTTTCGGGTTTGGAACCTTCCTCGAGGACAGCGAGGTCTTTGCAACGACCATCGGGATCGTTCGCCGACGCGAGGCCGATCTCGTCGAACAACGTGGGGATGAACCGTTCCGCTAGCATGAGCTTGGCCAGCACCGGCAATTTGACCGCAGCCCCGAAGCCTCGCGCGTCCGCCGTCCGCTCGCGGAGCAGCAAGCTGTTGAGGAATCGCTTGATCTGCCGCGGATTGCCGGACGTCCCACTAGCCAGCAGCGGCACGATCTGTTCGGTCAGCACGAGATCGTCCGCAACATCCTTCGCGCGCGCACCGAGCGCAGCTTGGACCGCGGCACCATCGAACCCCGTCGGATCCCATGGGCGCTTCAGCGCCTCGCGCGCCACCGCCACCAACGCCTTGAATTGCGCGTCTTCGTCACCGAGCCGTGCGCCCACGAGGAGCAAGGTCACATAGATATGCGTCTCAACCCCGCCGAGCGCCGGGATGCGAAACGGGATCTGGATGAGCTTCTCGAGATAATTGCGCGCATAATCACGCGGACCGGTGGTATCCGGTAAGTCGGGGAAGTGCTTACGCACCGAATATTCGATCATCGCCTCGTCCGCCGCGATGACGAAGGCGGTGCGGTCCATCATCACGAACAAGCGCATCGCTTCAAGCGTCTCGATCGCCGGCTCGGGCAGGCAGCGGTCGAGATCGTCGATCAGGACGACCAACTGCTTCAGTCCAGCGCGATTTAGCAGTTCATCGAATGCCTTACGGAATTCCTCGACTTCCTGCGGGACCCGCCGACTTTCCTTCTCCTTCAATAACCCTTCGGCACCTTCTATGACCTTGTTTATCTGCTCCTTGTCGGCATACTTGGCCGGGTCCGCGAAGAAGCCTTTCACCATGCCGACGACCGCGCCGACATGATCGGGACTGGGCAAACCCGACATCGCGGTGAACGCGAGCCCACCGCCCATCCGCGCTACCTTGAGCCAGTCAATGCGCTTGACGACATCCTTGACGGCATCGGCTGCCTTCGTCGTCAGCGACCTCTTCTCGATCAGCTGCGTGACCACGCCTTCAATCAGCGCGATCTTCGCATCCTCTAATCCCTGGAACCGCCATGCGTTGAACTTAATGCACAGCGTCTCATCATGATCGGCGAACGACGCTTCGATCATCTCCAGCACGCTTGATTTGCCCGCTCCCCAGTCACCGTGGACACCAACGGTGACGGCGCGCTCGGGATCTTCGGTAATGAGGCCGACAATAGTCTTGGCGATCGCATCGTTGTTCAGCAGATCGAAAGTGGTCTCGTTGTCCGCAAGCAGCATTTATTCCCCCGAGAGAGACGGTTTGGGCCAGCCGTCTCCGAAAGCTATCCTGCATCTTGCGATGACTAGATCAAGGGGTGTCGGTATTAAAGCCAAGAGGAACCAGGCAACTGCCTGATGAAAATTGGCCGTGCGAAGGACATGCACCGAAGGCAAAAGGCCGCTTCCGCCCTCATCCCGGACATGCCAGGCAGTTGGGAGAGTTGCCCAAAAGCCGACATGACTATTGCATATCTCTATCGCCACTTTGGGCGGAAAAAGTCCTAATTGTAGGCGCCTGAACAGCAGGCTTATTCCGATAATAAACTATGAATGATATCTATATTTTTATGAATTAAAATCATTTTTGTTCACGGTTTTATTCGGGCATAAAGCGATCACGATAACGATTGCAGCCTGTGAACGTCAGAAACCAAAACGAGAGACTTCCTGTCTACCGTTTGGTCTGGTTCTGGTTTTTTCGGGAAAAGAGAAGTAGAACCACAATGATTCAGGATTCAACATTCAGTATTCATCGACTTCGCTTCGATGAGACCTATCATCCATCTGACCGGACGCGTCTCACGACCAATTTTGCCAATCTGGCGAGAGGGGAAAGCCGTCAGGAAAATCTACGTAATGTCATCAGAATGATTGACAATCGTTTCAATGAACTGGCGCATTGGGATAACCCCACGAGAGACCGTTATTCCATTGAACTGGAAATTGTCTCTGTAGAGATGGATCTCGCTTTTGCTGGAAAAAATGACAGTTTTCCTCTGATTGAAGTATTGTACACAACGATTGTCGATAAAAAGGAAAATAGGCGTATAGAAGGTCTCGCAGGGAACAGCTTTTCCTCATATGTGAGAGATTATGATTTCAGCGTGCTGCTGCCGAAATATAATAAAGACAAGACAGAATTCAGCGTTCCTCACAATTACGGAGATCTGCATGGCAATCTCTTTAAAAGTGTTATAAATTCCGCCGCATATAAAAAGAACTTCAAAAAACGTCCTTTGATATGCCTCAGTGTTTCTACCAACCGGACCTATCATCGGACAGAAAATCAGCACCCTATTCTGGGTGTTGAATACCAGCAGCGTGAATTCTCACTCACGGACGAATATTTTGCAAAAATGGGGATGAAGGTTCGCTATTTCATGCCCTCCAACAGTGCAGCTCCGCTGGCGTTCTATTTTTTCGGTGATCTGCTGTCTGATTACTCCACGCTTGAACTTATCAGCACCATCAGCACGATGGAGTCCTTTCAGAAGGTTTACCGCCCTGAAATCTACAACGCCAATGCCTCGGCAGCCGATTGTTACAAGCCCAGTCTGAAGCACCAGGATTATTCAAATACCCTCATTATCTATGACCGGGAGGAACGCACTCAGCTGGCAACGGCACAGGGGAAGTATACGGAAGAGAATTTCAGCGAACCTTACTACGATGTTCTTGAGCAGTGGTCTGCCAGCTACGCCGCCTGATCAATCAGAAATGCAGGATCAATTCTTATGAAAACGCTACTCCCGACCTCCACAGCCGGCAGCCTGCCCAAGCCGTCCTGGCTCGCCAAACCGGAGACCCTCTGGTCTCCCTGGAAATTGCACGGCGAGGAACTGATCGAAGGTAAACAGGATGCGTTGCGCCTGACGTTGGACGATCAGGACCGGGCCGGTATTGATATCGTCAGCGATGGCGAACAGACGCGTCAGCATTTCGTCACAACATTTATCGAGCATCTCAGCGGCGTCGACTTTGAGAACCGTCAGACGGTTAA
Organism: Novacetimonas hansenii; assembly: GCF_014843995.1. Lineage (NCBI taxonomy): Bacteria > Pseudomonadati > Pseudomonadota > Alphaproteobacteria > Acetobacterales > Acetobacteraceae > Novacetimonas > Novacetimonas hansenii. Next base: position 3,248,113 of record NZ_CP062147.1, read on the forward strand.
AATTCGCAACCGTTACGATGCCAGTGTGCCATCAGTTGTCGGTGCTGTGGCACGCGAGAAGCCTGTCTTTGTCGAGGATGCGAAGTTTTTACGCGCACTGACGAAGAAACCGATCAAATGGGCTCTCCCCGGCCCGATGACCATGATCGACACGCTCTATGACGGCCACTACAAAAGCCGCGAAAAGCTGGCGTGGGAATTTGCCAGGATCCTCAATCAGGAAGCGAGAGAGCTGGAAGCGGCTGGCGTCGATATCATCCAGTTTGATGAGCCTGCCTTCAATGTGTTCTTCGATGAGGTGAATGACTGGGGCATCGCCACATTGGAAAAGGCCATTGAAGGCCTTAAATGCGAAACCGCCGTCCATATCTGCTATGGCTATGGTATCAAAGCCAATATCGACTGGAAAAACGCGCTGGGGGAAGAGTGGCGTCAGTATGAGGAAATCTTTCCCAAGATTCAAAAATCCAATATCGATCTTGTCTCTCTGGAATGTCAGAATTCCCGTGTTCCGATGGATCTGATCGAACTCATTCGCGGGAAAAAAGTGATGGTCGGCGCCATTGACGTTGCCACAAAAACCATTGAGACACCCGAAAAAGTCGCTGATATCTTGCGAAAAGCGCTTCAGTTTGTCGATGCCGACAAGCTTTATCCCTGCACGAACTGCGGCATGGCGCCTTTGCCGCGTGACGTGGCACGAGGCAAGCTCAATGCTCTGGGGGCAGGTGCGGAAATCGTTCGTAAAGAACTCTCGACCTGACAGACTGCCGTAGGTGGATTCCAAAAGAGGGAGAGAAGTAGAGACGACCATGTCGATACGCTCTCCCTTGGGCAAGCAGGATACGATTCAGCTTCTCCATGACGTCAGGGTTTCGGGGGAGATCAACAGTCTTGCAACATCGTCCGCACTGTAAAACGTCAGCGAAAAGCGTCCTGAAGCCTGGCAGGGGTGAGGGGGCGTGTGCCGATGTCTTGCATCGTTATGATCAGCCGTTCGACATCTCTTGCCGTATCGGCCATGGGGCGGGAAGCGCCGAGCACATGGCTGAACCGGCGCAAACGCTTGCGGCACTCTCCCCGTCGACAGCCGACGATTTTGTGAGTTTCCGAGAGGAAATCGACAAAACGGGATATCTGTTCTCCTTTGGACAGCACCGGGCGATCAGGCATTTGAAGATAGCGCATGATGTCTGCGGCAAGGGTCTGTGGCATGGTGCGCGTCAAAGCCTGAGCCGCATTTCATCCGGCTCAACGAAACCAGGGCACCACGCAACACGGGCATCCGAACGGGCTTTCGTCATCAGGATCGTCGCAGGCCAGAGATGGACCGGCCCGATGACGAGCCTGGTGGTTCAGCCTCGGCACAATCGTCGTAGTGTCGGAAAACGCCTCGTCGTCCTGCGGCGTGTTATGAGGCGTCATCGTTCGTTCCATAATACAGCTTGCCAAGTTCGATCGCCGGGCGGCCCTGGCTGCGACGATGGGCGTTGGTATCCCGCAGCGAATAGGCGCAACCGCAATATTCCTGCTGGTAGAAGCGCTCCTGCTTGCTGATCTCGATCATCCGGGCGGAGCCTCCCCCTTTGCGCCAGTTGAAATCCCAGTAGGACAGCCCGTCATAGGGAGATACGGCGCGTTGCCCGCACTCGTTGATCTGCGCCATGTTCTTCCATCGTGAAATACCGAGCGAACTCGTCATGACCGGGAAATCATGCTCATGGGCGTAGAGTGCGGTCCGCTCGAAGCGCATGTCGAAGCACATGGTGCATCGTACGCCACGTTCCGGCTCCCATTCCATGCCTTTCGCCCGGGCGAACCAGTTATCCTTGTCGTAATCAGCGTCGATAAAAGGAACATCATGTTTTTCGGCAAACCGGATGTTTTCGTCCTTGCGGAGGAGATACTCCCGCTCGGGGTGGATGTTCGGGTTGTAGAAGAAGATCGTGTAGTCGATGCCCGATGCCGTCATCGCCTCCATCACCTCACCCGAACATGGTGCGCAGCATGAATGGAGAAGCACCTTCCTCTGTCCGCCCGGCGGTGTCAGAATTTGTCTCGGCTTCTCGTTCATCACTTGTCTCTTCCTGTTCCGGATAGTCTGCCACATGATCCAATATGGAACGGCCGATCTCCTGCAGTCCGAGGATATGGGCGATTGCATAAGTCGGGTCCGCACGATTCAACGTGGAGATATGAAATTCGTTGATACCGTTGGCCTGCAAGGTTCGGATCTGCTCCACCGCCACAATACTGGCGACGATGCGCCGGAGTTCCGGGTTTTCGTCGGTGTCTTCAAACAGACGCCTGAGCCAGGCTGGCACCGCGACCCCACAAAGCGCCGAGAAGCGTGCCACCTGCTCGTAATTCGAGACCGGCATGATGCCCGGAATGATGGGCGCGTTGATACCAGCGGACTGACACCGGTCAAGGAAGCGCAGGCAGGTCGAAGCGTCAAAGAAATATTGCGTGATGGCGCGTGTGGCCCCCGCATCAAGCTTACTTTTGAGATTGTCGAGATCGGCTTCAGGGCTAAGGGCTGCCGGATGCGTTTCCGGGTAGGCAGCGACGGAGATGTCAAAATCGGCGATACGACGTAACCCCGCGACGAGATCGCGGGCATAGGCATAACCACCCGGATGCGGAGTGTAGTCCGCTGTTCCCGCTGGTGGATCGCCGCGCAGTGCCACGATGTGCCTGATCCCTGCTTCCCAATAGCTGCGGGCGATAGCGTCGACTTCTTCCCGTGTCGCACCGACACATGTCAGATGGGCAGCCGGTACGAGGTCAGTCTCACGTCTGAGGCGCAACACCGTCGCATAAGTGCTGGCCTGAGTGCTTCCGCCCGCACCATAGGTCACGGACGCGAAGCACGGCGAGAGCGGTGCAAGGCGCCGGATGCATTGCCATAACCGCTGCTCCATAGGTTCTGTTCTTGGCGGGACGAATTCAAAGGAAAGCGCAGGTGGCGGCATGTCGCAGCTGCACGACAGCAGGTTGCCGATCCGTTCCTCCGAGACCAATCCGTTCAATCTGTCTGTCATGTCAGTTGCAGGGAAACACAATCTCCGGCTCGTTCCCTGCATGTCTCATGCTGGCGATCGAATTTGTATTCAGATTCAGAGCACAAGAGGCCACGATTATCGGTCGGGATCATAGAAAGCTATCCGAAAGAATCCTGTAAACCATCACGATAAAAGTTTATGTAAGTGAACTGAAATGATATGTTTTTATAATTATATGAATTTCGTGCATTCGAGAGGTAAGTCATGAGTGTTCTGGAGCGCAGTCATCTGACAATTATTCGGGAAGTCGCGCGAGAAGGCTCATTGACGGCCGCAGGAATGCGTCTGAACCTGACCCAGCCGGCGCTCAGCCATGCCATCCGCAAGATTGAACAGCAGCTTGGCGTCAAGATATGGCGCCGTGAGGGACGTTCCCTTGTGCTCAACCAGGCAGGCGAATGGCTGCTTTCTCTGGCGAACCGTCTGCTTCCTCAATTTGAGCTCGCGGAAAGCCGCCTTGAGCAGTTCGCAAATGGCGGGCGTGGCACACTCCGCATCGGCATGGAGTGTCATCCCTGCTATCAGTGGCTTCTGAAGGTGGTCTCCCCTTATTTGGAGAGGTGGCCCAAAGTTGATGTGGATGTGCGGCAGAAGTTCCAGTTTGGCGGTATTGGTGCGTTGTTCAGCAATGAAATCGATATCGTGGTCACGCCTGATCCGCTTTACAAACCTGGCCTGAAATTCACGCCGGTATTCGATTATGAACTTGTTCTGGCCGTTGGCCCTGGACATCCTCTGCGGAATGAGAAGTTTGTCTTGCCGGAGCAACTTGCGGGCGAAACATTGATCACCTATCCCGTTCCATCCGAGCGGTTGGATATCTATACACAGTTTCTGCAGCCTGCTGGTATTGGTCCGCGGCATCAGAAACAAATTGAAACCACTGATATCATGCTGGTGATGGTGGCACATGGACGGGGCGTTGCAGCACTTCCTCGCTGGCTTGTGGAAGAGTACGCTTCCCGCTTTGATCTTTATCCTGTGAAGCTTGGCAAGAAAGGCATTGCAAAACAGATATTTCTTGGTTGCCGCGAAACTGATGAAGAGATTCGATACCTGCAAGATTTTATCGAATTCGCCGCTTCACCTGATTCAGACACTTAAGTATTGCCTTCGAAATCCACATATAGAACCTACTTGTTTTTTTACAATGTCCGGTTTCTCTGTTTTCCTTTCGATACCGGACCTTCCGTATTCCCCCTGAACGGTCAGTCCGCTCAGTGATATAGAAGCGGACCTGCTGCTTACGCCTCTTTTCTGCCGTTTCCGCAACCGATCAGGTTTCTCGAATGCAGACATCAGCATCGACCATCTTTCGCTTCATTTGTACCAACAACTGTGATACATATGTGCATACACGCAAGGAGGCTTTGTATGTCTGCTGTTACATTCCGGGTAGATGAAACGCTGAAGGCAGCCGCAGTTAAGAAGTTGTCGGCTCAAGGCATTTCACTTTCTGACGCACTGCGCGATACGCTCGCGTATATTGCTGAAACGGGTCGCTCTCCCGTCAAGCGGAGGCTTGTCACAGACGAGGATGCGGAGCTTATCGAGATTGTGCGCGAACGCCTAAAAAACCCTGCCCAAAAGCATCGTATGACTTTTGCAGAGCTTAAGAACCGTCATCGCGAATGAAAGAGTATTGTCTTGAATTCGACGACAGAGCGCTCAGAGAGTGGGATGCTCTTGACGGCAGCGTGCGTAAGAAATTTGAAAAGAAGCTGGAAAAGCTGATCTGGAACCCTCACTCTCCAGGAAACGAACTGCATCGCGACCTATCAGGGTTTTATAAGATCAAGCTTCTGAAAGATGGTTACCGCCTTGTTTATCAGGTCATCGACGAACGGATCGTCATCTATGTAATTGCCGTTGGCCGGAGAGCCGATAATGAGATTTATGAACTGGCTTCGAAGCGAACAGAGTGAATTTACTTTCTTGGTAGAAAGTCAGCTCCCGCCTCATTTTTGTCATTCAATGCCCGGTTAAGCTTCTCGAATAGCGGACTATTTTCGGTTTTTCTTGACGTAAGGAGCCTGAGCAGTCAGCGGTGAGGTCATGGATACCATCAGCCTTCTTGCTCTACTCCTGACGCTCTCGGCAGGCTTCAGCATTCTCAACCACCATACGTTGCGTGTTCCTGTCACGATCGGCGTTCTGGTCTTCTCATTGCTGACCTCGCTTCTGGTCATGATCCTGAACCCTCTGATCCCGGCCTATGACCTTCAGGCTCTCCCACGGTCTGTACTCGGCGCGATCAATCTGCCTGCGGCACTTCTGAACGGTGCCCTGTCGCTGCTGCTTTTTGCGGGAGCCATGCAGGTGGATGTCGGGCATCTGCGAGCAAAGCTGATGTCTGTGACCGCTCTCTCCATTCTGGGAACCGTTCTGGCCGTGGCGTTTCTGGCGGTCGCGGCGTGGTGTGTTTTCCCGCTGCTGGGCCATGCCGTTCCCTTTACATGGTGCATCGTGCTCGGCGCTATCCTCGCTCCGACAGACCCGGTTTCGGTCGTGGGAATGCTGAAACGTCTGGGACTGCCAGGACCGCTACAGGCCGTCTTTGCGGGCGAGAGCCTGTTCAATGACGGCGTGGGCGTCGTCATTTTCGGTGTGACGATCGGGCTGGCGACTGGAGACAGTCAAGGGGTGGGCGCTTCTGAGATTGCCATGAGCTTCTGCCGCGAAGCGCTCGGTGGTGGTCTTCTTGGAGCGATAACCGGGTGGATTGCTCTTCGTGTGCTCAAGGGACAGCGTGACCCGCATATTGATCTGCTGACCTCGCTGGCTCTGGCGACCGGAACCTTCAGCATCGCCAATCAGTTGGGGATGTCCGGTGCGATTGCCGTCGTCGTGGCCGGTCTCTGCTTCGGAACCAGCTACAGCCATTCCATTTTCGATGAAGTATCGCGCAAGGAACTCGACATTGCATGGACGCTGATTGACGAAGTGCTGAACGTCCTGCTGTTCATGCTCATCGGCTTTGAAATACTGGAGATCACGCCGCATCTGTTCACGGTTCTGGCGACGCTTGCCGTGATCCCGCTGTCCATTGCCGTGCGGGCATTGAGTGTGCTGTTCTCCACCCTGCCGGTTCATCTCCGGCAGTGGGAGCGGGGCCGTGTCCTCGGCATCCTGACATGGGGCGGCCTGCGTGGCGGCATCTCGGTTTCTCTGGCGCTTGGCCTGCCGCACGGAGACCTGCGTGATCTGCTGCTGCCTGTCTGTTACGGTGTCGTGGTGTTCACCATCATCGTGCAGGGGCTGACCATGGAGCGGGTCGCCCGCAGGCTCTATCCGTCAATCGTCTCCCGGCCGCAGTAATGCCGTCTTCCCTTCTTCCCGTCTCGATTTCCGCCCGGCGGGTTCTCATTCTCGGGCTTGTCGCAGGCTATGTGGATGCCCTGAGTTTCGTCGATCTGAGCGGTGTCTTTGCCGGCGCGATGACCGGCAATACCACGCATATGGGCGCCTCGTTTATCAGTGGGAACTGGCAGCACGGCCTGCTTCTGATGGGTGTGCTGGGCGTATTTTTTCTTGCCGCTATTCTGGCCAGCCTGATGCGGCTGTTATGGTCGCCAGCTTGCGGGGTCATGGTCATGACGATCTTCATGGTTCTGGCGCAGGCGGTTCAGGGATCGTCCCTGCGTTACTGGGGAGAATTTCTCGTGCTTCCGGCACTTCTGGCCGTGCAGGGCGAAACGATCGCGAAATTCTCCGGCACGCCCATGCCCACGATCGTCGTGACGACAAACCTGTTAAAAGCCGCATCGGGAATTGCGGAATGGATGGCGTCATGGATTGCGCCGGACAGGAACATTCGCCCTATCGCAGGAAGCATTTTTCTGCCGCTACTTTCGTGGGGGGCTTTTCTGGCAGGCGTGATGGCCGCCGCTACGGGGCTGGCCCTGCACGGTAGTTTTCCGTTCCTCTGGCCCGTCCCTTTCCTTGTCTTTCTATACCGGGATATCTGGAAAACGGAGCGTTCCGGGCAGGACGATAATTGAACACCCTGTCTGACAGGTCAGGATCAGACGCAGGACGTAACGCGTTTATGATGCGAATCTGCCTCTCGGTCAGGTCAGATTTTCATGCCTGACAGCCGACATTCAGCTTCCCCCCCAAATCTGCCTGTCGGCTTCACCAATTCAGCAGACAGGCAGTGCTCACCTCAAGTCAGACGAGGTTGTAAGCCTTCTGTTGTATTCCTCGTGAGGCTTCCCAAATTCATAGGAACTGCATCTTTTAAGAAGGATCTGTCATGACCAGCCTGTTTGAGCCGATTGAACTGGGAAGCATTTACGCCAAAAACAGAATTCTCATGGCGCCGCTGACACGCGGTCGGAGCACCCGTGATCATGTGCCCACCCCCATCATGGCCGAATATTACGCGCAACGGGCCGGAGCCGGTCTGATCATCTCAGAAGCGACCGGGATCAGCCGCGAAGGTCTTGGCTGGCCGTATGCGCCGGGCCTGTGGTCGCAGGAACAGGTGGAAGCCTGGAAGCCCATCACCGCCGCAGTTCACGCCAAGGGCGGAAAGATTGTGGCCCAGCTCTGGCATATGGGTCGGATGGTTCATTCCAGCGTGACGGGCCAGCAACCTGTGTCCTGCTCGGCGACAAAAGCGCCTGAAGCCCTCCATACGTACGATGGCAAGCAGGCTCCCGAAGTCGCCCGCCCTCTCACCAAGGAGGACATTGCCCGCATCCTGAACGACTACGAAAATGCTGCTCGCAATGCCCTTCAGGCAGGCTTTGACGGTGTGCAGATTCATGCCGCCAACGGTTATCTGATCGACGAATTTCTGCGGGACGGCACCAATCATCGTTCCGACGAATATGGCGGTTCGCCGGAAAACCGCATCCGCTTCCTGCGTGAAGTCACCGAACGCGTGATCGCAACGATTGGCGCGCACAAAACGTCAGTAAGGCTGTCCCCCAATGGCGATACGCAGGGCTGCATCGACAGTCATCCAGGGCAGGTTTTTGTGCCGGCCGCAAAGCTGCTGAATGACCTCGATATCGCTTTCCTTGAACTGCGCGAGCCCGGACCGAACGGCACGTTCGGCAAGACCGACCAGCCCAAGCTGCATGGTCCGATCCGCGAAGTCTTCAGGAAGCCGCTGGTTCTGAATCAGGACTACACACGGGAAGAAGCGATCGAGACAGTCGCTACCGGTGTTGCGGACGCCATTTCGTTTGGTCGGCCTTTCCTCGCCAATCCGGACCTCGTGCGTCGTCTGGAAGACAATCTGCCCCAGAACAAGGACGATATCCGCACCTGGTACTCGCAGGGTGCAGAAGGCTATACGGATTATCCGCTTGCTCGCTGATACCCTATTTTTCCCGCAAGTTCCTTCCAATGGAAGGAACTTGCATTTGAACTATAGAAAATATTTAGCCGCCGACGTGATACTTGTCGTGAAGTAGGCGAAATCACCTGAATAGTTCTACTCCCTGCCATGAATGTGAACACTGCGAAAGGCTGTTTTCGGTAACTCTATCCCGATAGCCGACTGTCTGTTTCCCCCAGTCACCCGACGAGTAGTCTTGTTCGTTCGCGCACCGCTTCCAGTTCTCTTTCGGAGACCCGACCTTTATGCTTTGCTCGTCTGGCGCGCCAATCAAGACTGCGAACCTGATCAGAGAGAACCACGCTTGTCGGCTCTCCTGTCAAAGGCACTTCAAAGGGATACCCTTTGATTTTTGTCGTTGTCGGGCAACAAACAATCATACCAGATTTTTTGTTGTAACTAACTGGCGAAAGCACCACAGCCGGGCGATGCCCAGATTGTTCACGCCCTGCCTGAGGATCAAACTCCAGCCAGACGATGTCTCCGCAATCTGGCACCCATGCTGACATTTACCAGATCTCTCCGCCAATTTCAGGCCCAAAACTCACTTCACCGTGACGGTTATCATCCGTGATGGCGGCAGTCAGGGTGTCCAGCGAAAGGACAGCAGGGTGAACCGGTTGAATGATGATACGCCCATCTTCTTCCCGGACATCAACAGCCTGATTGATCTGTAGGTGAACCGCTTCAAGGATATTGGCTGGTAGACGGATGGCAGCGCTGTTCCCCCATTTGCGAACGGTCCCATGCATTGGATCTCTCCTTTGTGTGTCTACATTGTAGATACACCTTCGGCCACTTCTGTTTCAAGCTAAAAGTAGCCAATGTCCGCTTCCAATGAGCCAGGTATGCAAACCGGACCTTCTGCATTCCCCCCTTAACCGACTCAGGTATCGTGCCGTTCCGCCTCAGATCCCACGTCCAGCCTGACCTCATCATCCAGCGTCGTCCCACGCGCCAACCTGCGTCCGACAGCCTCGACAAAGCCGTCATACCGCTCCCGCCCCTTGCTCTGCGCCGCAGCCAAAGCCGCATCGGGCAGTGGGGGAGTGCTGGTGAGCCAGAACCGCACGAACACGGCGAGCGATTCATTGGAGATCGTCACCCGTCGTTCCATCCGCTCCAGCTGCCGCGTCATCCGGTCCAGCCGCCGAGCGAGCGCCGCCTCCAGCCGCTCCGGCCCATCCGGCGACAGAAACGATGCCAGCGCCGTCTCCACAATCAGCGCCTGCGGCACCTTCTTACGGGCGGCGTAATCGGCGATGGGTGGCGTTCCATCCGGAGCCAGAGGCGGCTCGAACCGGGGTGGCGGGAGGACGCGCGCGGCCAGTTCGGCGTCTTCGAAATACCGCGCCTTGCGCGCCCGGATCGGCGGGCAGCCCGAGACCATTACCAGTTCTTCGTCAGGGGGAAGCTGCATGATCTCGCCGGACGTCAGCAGCGGCCGCGCGGTTTCGTGGCGCGTCACCATCAGATGCCCGAGCCACGGCGAAAGCCGGTGGCCGGCATAGTTCTTCGCGTCACGAATCTCGGTCGCGGTGCCGAGCGCGTCGGAGACCCGTTTGGCGGTCCGTTCATCGTTGGTCGCGAAACTGACCCGGACATGGCAGTTGTCGAGGATCGAGTTGTTCTGCCCATAGGCTTTTTCGATCTGGTTCAGGCTCTGTCCGATCAGGAAGCTCTTGATCCCATAGCCCGCCATAAAGGCCAGCGCGCTCTCGAAGAAGTCCAGCCGCCCCAGCGCCGGGAACTCATCGAGCATCAGCAGCAGGCGATGGCGGCGCTTCGCCTCCAGTTCCTCGGTCAGACGACGGCCGATCTGATTGAGCACCAGCCGGACCAGCGGCTTGGTGCGGCTGATATCCGATGGGGGTACCACCAGATACAGCGTCGCCGGATGGCTGCCGGCGACAAGGTCCCGGATCCGCCAGTCGCAGCGCCGGGTCACATGCGACACCACCGGATCACGATATAGACCGAGAAACGACATGGCGGTGGACAGCACGCCCGAGCGTTCATTGTCGCTCTTGTTCAGCAGTTCCCGCGCGGAACTGGCGACCACCGGATGCACACCCTTCGCGCCAAGATGTGGCGTGGTCATCATGGCGCGCAGCGTGGTCTCGATCGCCCGCTTGGGGTCGGAGAGGAAATTGGCGACCCCGGCCAGGGTCTTGTCTTCCTCGGCGTAGAGGACATGCAGGATGGTGCCGACCAGCAAGGCGTGGCTGGTCTTTTCCCAATGGTTGCGCTTCTCAAGGGCGCCCTCGGGATCGACCAGCACATCGGCGATGTTCTGCACGTCGCGGACTTCCCGTTCACCGCGCCGGACCTCCAGCAGTGGATTGTAGGCGGCGCTGGCGAGGTTGGTCGGATCGAACAGCAGCACCCGACCAAAGCGGGCGCGCCAGCCGGCGGTCAGTGTCCAGTTCTCGCCCTTGATGTCATGGACGATCGCCGCACCTGGCCAGGTCAGCAGCGTCGGCACCACCAGTCCCACCCCCTTGCCCGAGCGGGTGGGCGCGAAGCACAGGACATGTTCCGGCCCATCATGGCGAAGATAGGCATCGGCCGAGCGGCCCAGCACCACGCCATCGGGGGCGAGTAATCCGGCGCGACGGATCTCGCGCGGGTCGGCCCAATGCGCTGAGCCATAAGTGGTGGCGCGCTTCTTCTCGCGGGCGCGCCAGACGGACATCGTGATCGCGACGATGACGGCGGCCACGCCGCCCGCCGCCGCGATATACCCGCCGATGGTAAAGATGTCCGGAGCATAGGCGTCGTAGGCGAACCACCACCAGAAGAATTCCGGCGGATAATAGACTGGCCAACTGAGCAGCATGAACCACGGAGCGCCAAGCTGCGTCTGGAAGCCGAGCCGCCAGGCGGTCCATTGCGTCGCCGCCCACGTGAAGGCGAGGATCACGGTGCCGACAGCAAACACCGAGCCCCAGAGGATCCTGGTCTGGTTCATGACAGGAACCGACCAGACAGCTCGATTCTCCGATATTCAAGGTCTAATGACAACGCCTGGGGCCGCAGGACAGCAGCGGATAATAAACGGACGGACGGCCAGTCCGCAGGGATTGAACGATGACCGACACCATCCGCCTGATCGACTCCATCGCCAGCTATCATGCCCATGTCTATTTCGACGGCGCAATGGAACGCGCGGCGGCGGAAAGGCTTCGCGCCGAGGTCGCCGAGCGCTTCGTGGTCCGGCTGGGTCGCTGGCACGAGGTTCCGGTCGGCCCACACACGTTGCCGATGTATCAGATCGCCTTCGAGACCGGGCTGTTCGCGACGCTCGTTCCCTGGCTGATACTCAATCACCGGGGCCTGAGCATCCTGATCCACCCGAATACGCGTTCTCCGCGCCGGGATCACATCAGCGACGGACTCTGGCTCGGGCAGCGTCGCGCCTTGCTGCCAGAGCAGCTACCGGAAGACTCGCTGAAGGCGGACGACGCAGGGGCTCCGAATACTGAACCGGCGGGCACGGCGCCGATCTGACGCCAGCCCGAAGCCAGGAGCGTGGCAGCGTTCTATTGGTTGCTTTGGTTGTCATGGTTTCCTATATTGCCATCACGAAGAAGACTCTGCCAGGAGGCGACAGGATGCCCACGACACCCGTTTCGGAAACGCGCGCCCGCGTTGCGGGAAGCCATACGAGAACCCGACTTCTCGGCGTGGGCAGCATCGTGATGGTGCCTGCCGGGCTGGAACTGGCGGCACGCAAGACAGCCCCCGGACGTGTCAGCGCGAAGCCACAGGTGCTGGAATACGAGGTTCGTCCGCAAGCCGGTCGCTCCCCCTCCCGCGAGACCGCTACAGATGCCTATGCGGTCGGCCCGCGGGGACTTGCCCTGTTACGCGGGAAACAGATCAGGGACGACGATCTTCGGCGCGCGGGCGGTGCCTACACGCTCGATCAGGTCAGGGAACTGCTCAGAGTCACGCGCCAGGCCATCGAGAAGAAGGTCCGTGAACAGGCGATCCTGGCGGTTCCGGGACCGAGCGGCGAGCGGCGCTATCCGGTCGCGCAGTTCACCGGCGATGGGGTCATGTCGGGTTTGAAGCCGGTGCTCGCCGCCCTGCCAAGCGAAAGCGCATGGTTCCGTCTGAATTTCCTGGTCACGCCGCTCGCACAACTCGACGGGCAGACACCGATCGAAGCGCTGGGCGCCGGCAAGACAGAGGCGGTGGTGAAAGCCGCGCAGTCCATCGGCGTCCAGGGCGGCTGACCGCGTGCCGGACCAGCCCTGGCCGCCGGGAGACCTCGCTTCCCGGCAACCCCGCTGGCGCATTCTGCCCGCGGGCCATCCCCTGCATCGTTTTCACTCCCGCGCTCATGACCCCGTCTATTTCGACCGTTCGCGCTCCGGGCGTCTCAACGCGCCGAACGGCTCTCATGGCGTTCTCTACACGGCGGAACAGCAGGCCGGCGCGTTCGCGGAGACGTTCCTGCGCGCGCCAGGACGCACGCTGCTGCCGATGGATCTCATCGCCGCCAAGGCCTGCGCCATCCTGAGCGCCAATCGAGAACTGCGGCTGGTGGAGCTGCACGGTCCCGGACTGGCTGTACTCGGCGCCACGGCGGAGGTCACATCATCCGGCCTGCCGTACGATCTGCCGCACGCGTGGTCGAAAGCCGTTCACGACGCATGGTCCGATGCGGACGGCATCAGCTACCGCGCCCGTCATGACAACGATCAGATCTGTTTCGCTCTTTTCAACCGGACGGAGAGCGCGATTGCGATCGCCTCCCAGAGCGACAATCTCGATGCGGACTGGTTCTATGAACTGATGGAGATCTATGGCGTGGGACTGACGAGCTGACCGGCAAGGTTTCAAATCCCGAGCCCGCGCTTCCGCCCGAAATTCCAGTCCACCGAGCCCCGTCAGGCGGCAAGACGTACAGCCGCAGGATCATCTCCCCCTGCTCGACCAGCACTTCTCCCGCCATATCAGGCGGCAGTTCTGCCCGAGCGAGGGAGACCGGATGATACGCCGCGTCAGCCAGTGCTGTCGGCAGGCGGACAACCGCAATCACGGCCGGCGATACCGCAACAGTCCAGCGGGCGGTACGCGGATTGAGGGCCGTGCGGACACTCTCGAAATCGCAACCCCCAGCGCCGGGCGAAGGCTTCGGCGTCTGACGTGGACAGCGCGGCCCGGAGCGCGGCGCGCTGAAGGGCGGCACGATCACGGATAAAGTCCCGATTGCGACTGACAAACTGCAAGGCAAAGGCAGGAGCGTCGAGCGACCGCAGGCCCTCGTACGCGCCCGCCGACCGCCAGTTGGCGCGGCTCATGGCGTCGTCTCCGATGCGTAACGGGTGGGAACAGGGCAAGTACTTGCTCGCGAGAGTATGCCAGACCGTCCCGTTGCCCGCTACGCCCCGCACCTGCAACAGGTCTTGCAGGTCACGCAACGATTCAGGGTGTCAGTGGGGCGCGCCGCCGCGCAGCAGATGCTGGTAGCCATGCTCGGTCATCCAGTGCGCCCGCGCCAGATGACTGTGCCAGCAGCGGTGGACGCCCTCGGGGTCAACCACCGGGTCGCGGTGGAGCACGATGCGGGCGACCTCGCGCCAGTCGGCGCCGTCGGCCTCGGCATCCAGCAGGCGGAGATAGGTAATCAGATGCTGTTCGTCGTAGCCGGTGAGACAGGACGCTTCCGGAGCGCTGTCGGCGACAGACGGGTCGAGCGGGGGCTTCTGCATGATGGAGTCGATCAGGTCGGAGAACGAACGCGACGCACCCTAGCCTGCCGCGTTTCGATGCCGGAAGTCTCGTTAAGAAACATGACGCCACGCCCTTGTCCGGACTCGATGAACAGGATGCCCGCCGCTTCCAGCGCGCGGCGAACCTGGTCGGTCGTGCCCTCATGAACGCCGAGACCGCGTTCGGATTCAAGGCGCTTGAGCGCGGTCAGTGCTACGAGGGCTTTTTCAGCGAGCATCTCCTGTGTCCAGTTCAGGAGTGCCCGTGCCGCCCTTACCTGTCGGCCAGTGATCATCCATGATCACATCCGACACGCGGGGCATGCACACCAGTAATACGACTATAATAGTCGTGTTAGAGAGATTCAACAACGTTCTTTCAGGAGGATGGCAAAGTGGAATCGGCGCCTGGATATCCGATGGCACGGGCGACCATACGAAAAGCCCCCCGCTCTATGCGGGGGGGGTCTCGTCGTATCGGTCCGCCGCGAATTGCGCGCATGCCAGCTTCAGTTCTCGTTCGATCCGTCGGCGCTCCCCGTGGCTCAGGTAAAAGCTGGTCAGTTCGGCGCGCAGCATCTGGATATGGTCGTGTAGCGTGGTCATCGTCCTGCTCCTTTCGTTTCTCGAAGACAGGACTCCGCCTCATGCACGCGGGAGCCGGGTCAGGGATCGCCGCAGGCGACCGCGCCAGCGGCGCCCGGGGGAGCCGATTTTGTCCGGTGTGCCCGTAGGGTGCGCCGGGCAAAATTGGGGGGACCGCGCGTCCTTGAGGCGGTTCACGCCGGGCATGGTATAATGGGAAGACTGAGGGAAGCCCTGTTCCCCTTTCTTGCCCGCACCCCGGCAGATCGAGAGGAGCGCGACTGCTGCGCACGCCCGCTGGTTTCCAACCGGTCATGCGAAGGCCCCGCCCGGACCGGCCGGGCGGGGATCGCGGGCACTTCAGTCGCCGTTGCGGCGACCATTGGGGCGGGACCAGATCAGGCTGTAACCCTCGCCGTCCTCGTCATCGAAGAGATTGGCGAAGATCGGGGCGTTGAAGCTCGGATCGTCGAGCTTGAGGCTCAGATAGTCGCGCCCCTCGTTGGAGCGCCGGGACCAGGCCGCCCCGATCTCCACCCTGCCTACGAAGACGCGGTGGCTGGGGGCGTTGTCGTTCGCGCGCGTGGTCTCGGGAGCGATACGGACGTTGGGGGTCTGGAGCGAGAGGGTGACGATCTCGCCGTTATACCCGTTGCCGACTTTCTTGAAGGTGCCGATGGTGGCCATGATACTCTCCGTGATCTCTGTTATCGAGCCCGCACCATTGCGGCCTCGATGGCGATCGGACAGACGGAGGCGAGCGGCGGCGCATCCCTTGGGGCCGAAGCGCAGCGGAGGACGGCGGGACAGAATTTTCTTGGTGCGCGAGGAATGACGGCGCAGCCGGCAGGGGAAGAAAATTATGGCCCGTTGTTGCGCCATAGCCGATCGAGGCGTAGCCGGCCTTCGGCTAGATCAGCCATCTTGAGAGGCAGCATGCGTGCGCGGCCCGACAGAGCACACATCACGGAGACTATGGCGACCGGCACAGCGCACGAGATCCGGCGGCAACCAGAATGACGGCGTCATCCTCCCTCCATACCAGCCCACCGAACCGGCCCGTTCCGGGACTGCGCCTCACCGGACATGCCCGGCTTCCCCGTTGCGATCGGCCTGCGGGAAATCAGAGCGCCAGTTCGTTTGCTTCAACAGGCGGACCGTATCTGGAACAGCGCGTCGCATCCGCGCTTCGCTGCCCATCGCTCCCCGCCTCTCGATGACGTGGAAAGACAGGCAGGTACCTGATCCATGCCTGCCCGCCGGCTGCCGCGCAGGCGGTCAGACCCGCGCGACGCTCCCGTTGGCCGGTTCGGGCGGGGCCATGCCGGTAAAGCGGACGAACGCGGTGATGCCGACCGCAATGGCGCCGATGACCGAAAAGAAGAGCTGCCAGACGACGGACGGCATCATCATCTCGGCGAGACCGTGCGTGGCGCTATAACCGGCAATGATGGCGGGCACGGTATAGAGCAGGACGATCAGCCCTCTCAGCCAGATCCACGGCGCGCAGGCGAGTGCGATCTGACCGGCGACGAAAGTCGCTATCCCCGCCACGACGCCGACGATCAGGGCGCCAATCACTCCGGCACCGGTATGAAACGCCCAGAGCCCGGCATACAACCCGCCAGCAAACGGCAAGGCGAAGACCGCGAGCGTGAACATGAGCCAGCAGAAAAATCCGATGCCGGCGACGATCAGGAACGGTGCGAAGATCACCATGGTGGCGGCTCCCGTAAAGATGACATGATCTGACGGTCACGCCTGCCACCACCACCACGGCGCAATCCGCATCATAGAGAAAACGATGTATCGACGGAACGAGAATCGTACTGACGTCCGCCAAGCGGACGTGCATCGTGGGGCTGCTCAGGGAGACAACGTCATGGCGGACATCACGGGACGCGAACTGCATCTGGTCAAAAAGGCGCTCGCCATTGCAGTGCTGGCCATTGAACAGCAACCAGGGCCGTTTCAGTCCTATTCGGACATGCAGGACATGAAGGGCCTGCTCGACCTTCTGGCGCCCGGCGATACCGAGCTGGCCTTCTATGCCCGTTCCGCGCGGATCGCCGTCACGGGTAATCCGGACTGAAGACGGCGCTCACGCGCCGCCTCCGAACCGCAGGACCGGGATACCGAGGCGCTTCGCCTTGTCGGCCAAATTCTCCTGGATACCGGTTCCGGGAAAGACGATGACGCCAATCGGCAAGGTATCGAGCATGGCGTCGTTGCGGCGGAAGGGCGCGGCCTTGGCATGCTTCGTCCAGTCCGGCTTGAAAGCGATCTGCACGATCTCGCGGTGATCAGCCCAGCGAGACGCGACGAACTCCGCGCCCCTGGGCGAACCACCATGCAGCAGCACCATGTCGGGATGCTTGGCACGGACCTTGTCCAGCCGGTCCCAGATCAGGATATGGTCGTCGAAGTCCAGCCCCCCGGTCACGACGACCTTGGGGCCGGGCGGGACCAGCAATTCGCTCTCGGCGCGGCGTCGGGCGTTGAGAAAGTCACGGCTGTCGATCATAGAGGCCGTCATGGTCCGCCGCGATACCAGCGAGCCGGTCTTCGGCCGCCACGCGCTCAGGGTCAGCCGCTCGAACTGCTCCTGCGCCTCGTCGCGGAAGATCTCGTAGGCGTTGCGGCGTTCGATCAGTGTCAGCCCTTCGGCGATCAGTCGCTCCAGTTCCACCGAGCGGATCTCGCTGCCATCCTGATCCTGCTGGCTGCGTTTCTGCGCCTGCTCGTTGCGGTCAAGCTCACGCTCGACCTGGCCGACCATGCGGTGGAAGATGTTCACGGTGGACCAGAGCAGCGCTTCGAGGTCCGGTTCCAGCCGTGTGTCAGTCAGCGTCGCGGCGACGGCGTCGAAGATGTCGGCCACAGCACCCCCGATGCGCGGAGCTTCGGGCAGCGGCCTTGGATCAGGCTCGTCCTCGAAGGGACGGTAGCCATACATCTGAAGTTCAGCCAGCACATGGGCGGTGGATGAAGCGGCGTGCGGCGGTTCAAAATCATCGGTGCGGGTCATGATGCGGTCCTCCCAGGTCTCCGGCCGCGCCCTTCGCGGCCTTTCCGGGGGCGGATAGCGGCAGACCAGGGACGGGCCGGAACCGCGCGCTCGCGCGCGGCCGCAGCACAGCGAAGGATGGCAGGGGGCCGGCTATTTTGCTTCGCGATGTAAAGCGCCCCCAAAGGGGCGCGACGGAAAATAGCTGGCTCACGCCATTGAAGGCCCGGCCCGGCTGACGCCCGCTCCCCACTTGAAAGGCCGGGGCGCGAACCTGCCGAACGGGAGGCACGACAGGACCGCCGATAGAAGACGGAAACCGCCCGCCCCTCTTTCCGGCCCGCTCATGTGCCGGCAGTCTCCAGAAACCGTGCCACGTCCGGTGGCGCAAGTTGCGGATGCAGGATCGCCCGCAGTGCGCCGCGTCCGAGCGCCCGGAGATCATCGTTGAAATCGCCCAGCCGTGGCGACAGCCCGATCACCTCGATCCCGGCGTCATCCGCGCGGGCGTGCAGCGTCGCCAGCGCCTGATCCCCGGCCGGATCATCGTCGCGCAGCACGTAGAGCCGGCGCAGCAGCGGCGGAAAGATCAGGGCGGCGAGATGCGCCGAGGACAGGCATGCGGCCAATGGCAGATCGGGCAGAACCTGCCGCAGCGACAGCACCGTCTCGATGCCTTCCCCGGCGGCGAGCACATCGGATGCCACCCCAAAGCGCACGGCATGGCCGAGCAGCCCGCCCAGGGCGCGACGCGGATGATCGACCGGCGCCTTGCCGCGCCCTTCCGCCGCCAGCCAGGTGCGATGCACACCGGTCAGAGTGCCGTCGAGATCGGTGACGGCGGCGATCATGGCGGGCCAGGTCTCGGTCGGACTGTCCTCGTCCGGGCGGTAAAAGCAGCGCGGATGGAAGCGCAGGGCGCCGGCTCCGTGCAAAAGCGTAATATCGCGTCTACGGAGATACGCTTCTACGGATGTACCCACGATCGGCCCGGACATGGCCCAGAGCCGATGTGCGGCTTCAGAAGAACTGGCAGAGCCACGCTCACGGGCCGGACGGTCCTGTGACGACGGTACCGGATCGGGACGCGGCAGGCTGAGAAAGGCGCGCGCCTCGTCGGCCACGTCGCGGAAATCCACCAGGCCGAGGCTTTCGCGGATCACGTCCAGCAGGTCGCCATGTTCAGCGGACTGCGCGTCCGTCCATTTTCCCGCCCTGCCGTTGGCGGTGTTGTGCAGCCGGACAAACAGCGACCGGCCGGGCGTGTTGCGTACGTCACCGACCAGCCAGTAATTGCCGTGACGACGACCAGCGGACAGATACCGACGGCACACCGCCTCTGCGTTCTCCGCCAGACGGCGGGCCAGATCGCCCGCGTCATGCAAGGTCATCGCCCTGCCCTCCTGTGTCGGGATTGCCTCCGTCCAGGGCGATCGCCAGCCAGCGATCGGTGGTCATCCATGAAATCGTCTTGCGCCTGCCAAGGTCAAGCAGATGCGCGCCTCCGCTGAAGGCGCCGATCCGGGGACGTGAACAGCTATTGGCCCACTGGAACCCCCATCGCCCCCGCAGCCGGAATGCCCGCGCACAGCGTAGCACGAAATCCACCACCTGATGCGGATCGCCGGTTGTCTCATCGTGCATCCAGAGTTTCGTGCCACCATATTCAGGCACGATCGACAGGACAAAACCGTCAGAGGGCGGGTCTTCCGCCGCCAGTTCGTCGATGAATTCATTGTAGAGGTCGAGCGCCTTTGCGGCATTGTCCACTGTGCCCACATCGAGAACGCAGGAAAAATGCGTGAAGAAATCAGCCATCGGAAAACTCCCGAAACGAAAAAGCCCGGCGCGGTGGCCGGGCTCGTAAAAACGTATTGGCGGAAAAGCGTGCAGTCGGCTTTCAGGAAGCCCGTTCCATCAGCCTGCGGGCCTTCTCTTCCAGATCCAGCCGCGTATCCTGATTGGCCCTGGTGCGGGCCAGTGCGGTAATCCCCTGCACGAAATCGAACACGCTCTCGGGCTTGCGCCCTTCCTCATGCAGCACGGTTTCGATGATCTTCGCCGTCTCTGGCTTCGAGAACCCGCGACGACGCAGGAAACTTTCGCGGTCCTCATCGGTTCTGGCCACCAGCGCCTTGCGCGAAGCCTGAATGCCGGAGACGAACGAGGCCGGGCTGGCCGTGGCGAAATTCCGTAGCGCTGGTGTCGCCTGATGCACGAAACGGGATGCTGCAAACTTGCTATGCCGGATCGTGATCTGTTCGAAATTTTCCACGCCCCAGAGCATGCGGTTTTGACACACTCCGCGCAGGTAAAAGGAGGCGATGCCGAGGCTCTTGCTGCCGACTTCGGAATTCCAGGCGTAGAAACCCCGGAAATAGAGATCGGGATCACCGTTGGGCAGACGTCCCGCCTCGATCGGATGCGTATCATCCACGAGGAATAAAAAAACGTCCCTGTCTGACGCGTAGAGTGTCGTGGTTTCCTTCGTGATGTCCACGTACGGATTATGGGTCATGGTCGCCCAGTCGATCACACCCGGCACCTTCCAGTTGGTATCACCTGTGCCATCGCCGGCGATCTTGCGCACCGCCCCAACCAGCTCATGGTCCCAGATGCGGCCGTAATCCGGCCCCGTGACGGCGCGCAGTTCCACACGCCCGTCCTCGGTTTCCAGCGTCTTGACCAGTTCGGCCCGGTGCGACAGCAACCCGTGCTGCAGGTTGATTGCCGCCAGCGGAGCCGGAAGATTGCGCAGGTACGACGAGGGGGCACCAACCAGGCTGCACATCTGGCCAAAGGACCAGTGTGTGGGAGCAATCGGGTCATTCTGCCCCGGCACGGTCAGGGTCAGGCGCTCGGCATTGTCGCGGCTCGCCTCCACTCGGATGGCGCGGCTTTCTACCGTGCGGGCCGTGGCGCGCTCGGCACGGCCAAGAGTGGCCGCGTGCAAATCAGATAGGGACAGATACCGCTCGTCATCGGGGCGCGAGAACCATTCGGACGAGACGCGGGCACTACGCTCCCCGCGCGAAGGATCGATCCGGAAGCCGCCGGACGCCGCACCACGGAACGCAGGGGGCAGGATGGTGGTTGTGGTCATGGAAAACTCTCCTCTGATACCGGTTATTCGGCACCAGAGGCGAAACCACCCTCTTCCTCCTATGACTACTTCCCGCGCGGGACCCCATCCGACCACGGAGACACCCTGCCCCTCGTTCCGCAACACGGCGAGGCCGCAGCCTCGCCGAAATCACGACGGCAACGGGGGGTAAACTGCCTGTCCGTTTTCTGGCTGACTTACACAGGAAACGGCCGAAACATGGCCCTTATAACGACGCGCCATTATTGAAGTGTGCGTTGAAAAACGGTATGGCGATCACGCGTCGATGCACGTCGCTGACTGAACATTTCATTATGCTGCCTGCCCAATGACGACCCCTCCCAGCGCGCTGATACCGACTACCACCAGGGGTGGCGCCCGCCAGACGGTCAGCAGGACGAAACCGACCAGCACGATCCCGAAATCCGCCGCCGACCTGACCGCGCTCGTCCAGACCGGTGTATAGAGCGCCGCCCCCAGCAGGCCCACGACCGCTGCGTTGACGCCGCGCATCGTCGCCTGAACGGCCCGCTGGCTGCGGAAGGTGTCCCAGAAGGGCAAAGCTCCGATCAGGACCAGGATGCCCGGCAGAAAGATGCCGAAAAGACCGAAAGCGGCACCGGCAACACCGTGGGGAGATTGCCCGACGACCGCGCCGAGATAGGCCGCGAACGTGAAAAGCGGCCCCGGAACCGCCTGTGCCGCGCCATAACCGGCGAGAAAGGTGTCGTCGCTGACCCAGCCCGATGTCACGAAAGCCTCGTGCAGCAAGGGCAGCACGACATGACCGCCACCGAACACGAGCGCGCCTGACCGGTAGAAGGCGTCGAACAGGGAAACGCCCTCTGGTGCGCCATGGCGGGCGAGAACGGGCAGACCGAAGAGCAACGCCAGAAAGAGAGCCAGTGCGACGATCCCTGCACGATGCGATACGGGCACTGTAATATGCTCGCCATCTGACGTCTGCACAGAGCGGCAAAGCCACAAGCCGGCGAGGCCCCCGAGAACGATGGCCGCGATCTGGGCAAGCGGTGAGATGGCGAACAGAACGATGAGCGCGGCCGTGACCGCGATCGAAGCTCGCGTCCGGTCCGGACACAGCGTGCGCGCCATGCCCCATACGGCCTGTGCGACGATGGCGACGGCGACGAGTTTCAGTCCATGCAGAAGGCCTGCACCAGTCGGGCCGGCAAGCGCGTTCGCGCCATAGGCGAAGAGGACCAGTATAAGTGCCGAAGGCAGGGTGAACCCCGCCCACGCCGCAAAACCGCCTGCATAACCGGCCCGCATCAGGCCAATGGAAAATCCCACCTGGCTGCTCGCGGGACCGGGCAGGAACTGACACAGCCCGACGAGATCGGCATAGGCGCGCTCATTGAGCCACCGGCGTCGGACGACGAATTCGTCCCGGAAATACCCGATATGCGCGATCGGCCCGCCGAAGCAGGTGACGCCCAGCCTGAGAAAGATGAGGAGCACCTCAAGAGCCGACCCCGGTCTTTCTGGTCCCACGCCACGCGGCACGATCGTCATTGGGTCGATACTTTCTTATTTTCCCGTTCGACAGGAGACAATTCCCATGAACCGGCATTCATGTGGAGCTGCTGATGACAACAAAAAAATCATCACTTCTGGCTTGTTGGCGACCCAGCATCACGGTGTGCCCAGTCATACAATCAGACAGGATACTGACCGCCTCACTGACGGAGCAAGAAACACTGCGGCAACATGCGCCCGAGAACTTTGTCCTTCAGGACGAACTGATGAAAAAGCGCCGCCGCGCCATGGCCTGTCGCAAGACCCATAATCAACCAGGCGTTCCAGTAATGTAGCGTCTGAAACCACGTCACGGTTTCCGCCGGGAACCGCGCGAACGGGGATGGAATCAGGAGGCCGAAAAAACTCATCGTCTGCCCGGCACCCCATCGCCAGAGATAGCCCAGCAAGATTTCCGCCAGAAGCAGCACATAGAGCGTGTACTCTGCTCCAAGGGCGAATACCCGGTCCACAGGCACGAGAAGGTCCGACAGATGCCGGCCTTTCGTCAGACGCCAGACAATGCGGAACACCATAATTGCGGTCAGCAGGATGCCGGCTGTCAGATGCGCGACCACCATCAGATGATGGACGGGTTTTGTTGGCCAGTTCCAGGTTTCGCCAAGAGCAAACTGAAGCAGCACCAGAAAGGCCGTCATCCAGTGAAGGATGATCGTCGGCCTGTCGTAACGCAGCAGGCTATCTGTGATGTCCGGCGTTGAATAAGGCATATACGTCTCGGCAAAAAAGAACCCTGAATCCACTTCCGTATCATGCTTACCTGACAGGATTCTGAACAGAACAGATTTTCCTAAAACATAAACAATATTGAAAATAACTCGCAATATCAGAATGAAATATCTGTTGTCGCGGCAAATGATGCATCTTAACCTTTATTTGTATTCACCAGAAGCAGCAGGTCATCTTATGTCGCGTCTCCATCCTTTGGCCGAACGTCATGCCGTCGAGAAACTGGGATGGCTGCGTGCGGCTGTTCTCGGCGCCAATGACGGAACGCTGTCGACCGGCAGCCTCATCGTCGGCGTTGCCAGTTCTCATGCGACACGCGGCAGCATTCTCGTCGCGGGACTGTCCGCGCTTGTCGCGGGCGCCCTGTCCATGGCGGCGGGCGAGTATGTCTCGGTCAGTTCCCAGGCCGATTCCGAACACGCCGACATCGCCCGCGAGAAACAGGAACTGGTCACGGACTGGGAGGGCGAAGTCACCGAACTGGCCGGGATTTATCAGAAGAGAGGGCTGGATAAAGACCTCTCGCGCAAGGTCGCCGTTGCCCTCATGAAGCATGATGCGCTCGGTGCCCATGCAAGGGATGAACTGGGTCTGTCCGAAGCCACGGCGGCACGACCCATACAGGCGGCATTCGCCTCAGCAACCGCCTTTTCATCCGGAGCACTACTGCCTGTGCTGGCGGCGGTTCTGACGCCCGTGGCGTGGGTGTCCTGGGGCGTGTCCCTGACGTCCGTCGTGGTTCTCGCTGTTCTGGGGGTCGTTGGCGCGATTGCCGGCGGCGCAGCGCCTCTGCGCCCAGCACTGCGTGTGACGTTCTGGGGTATTGTGGCAATGATCGTCACGGGCGGGATCGGCCGCCTGTTCGGCGTGTGAAGCCGCGTTCCAAGCTCTGAACGAGGCATGTCCTGGGTAGTCTTGACTTCATCCCATATATCTGTGATCGTCGATTTATGGATACAGAATCCGCACTCTCGGCCCTCAACGCGCTGTCCCAGTCCACGCGGCTGGAGATCTTCCGCCTGCTGGTGCGCCACGAACCGGACGGACTACCCGCCGGAGACGTCGCGCGGCATCTCGATGTCCCGCAGAACACGATCTCGGCCCATCTTGCCACCCTGACCCGTGCCGGCCTGCTGACCTCGCAGCGCCACAGCCGGCTGATCGTCTATCGTGCGTGTCTTCCGCGCCTGCGCGACCTGATGCTTTTCCTCGTCAGGGACTGCTGTGCGGGCAGCCCCGAACTCTGCGCGCCCCTGATCGCGAACCTGTCTTCCTGCAGCCCGAGCCCGGCCTCCTGCCCATGACCGTCACCATCTACCACAATCCGGCCTGCGGCACGTCGCGCAACGTGCTGGCACTGATCCGCAATAGCGGCGAGGAGCCCAGGATCATCGAATATCTGAAAACCCCACCGAGCCGCGCGGAACTGTTCGATCTGATCGCCCGTATGGGGGTTCCGGTGCGCGCGGTCCTGCGGGAAAAGGGCACGCCCTTTCACGAGCTCGGCCTCGATAATCCGGCCCTGAGCGATGATACGCTGATCGACGCCATGATCGCACACCCGATCCTGATCAACCGGCCCATCGTCGCAACGCCACTCGGTGTTGCGCTCTGCCGTCCGTCCGAAACGGTGCTGGATATTCTTCCCTCCCCACAGCGCGGCGCATTCGCCAGGGAGGACGGCGAGAAGATCGTGGATGAGGCCGGAAAGCGGATCGTCTGATGCTGGCCCTCGCCATTTTCATTGCAACGCTGGTCTTCGTCATCTGGCAGCCACGGGGTCTCGGCATCGGCTGGAGTGCGATGGCCGGTGCCGCCGTGGCACTGGCGACCGATGTCATCCACTGGCACGATATTCCTGTCGTCTGGCACATCGTCTGGGACGCGACCTTCACCTTTATCGCGCTGATCGTCATCTCGCTGTTGCTGGATGAGGCAGGGTTCTTCCATTGGGCCGCCCTGCACGTCGTACGCTGGGGCAAAGGGCGAGGCCGGACGCTATTCCCGCTGATCGTGGTGCTGGGAGCGGCCATTGCAGCGGTTTTCGCCAATGACGGCGCGGCGCTGCTGCTGACGCCCATTGTCATCGCTATCCTGACGCAACTGCGCCTGAGCCATGGCGCGGCGCTGGCCTTTATTATCGCCACTGGGTTCGTCGCGGATACCACCAGCCTGCCGCTTGTCATTTCCAACCTGGTGAACATCGTCAGCGCCAATTTCTTTGGCATTGCGTTTGATCGCTATGCCGCGATCATGGTCCCTGTCGATCTGGTGGCGCTGGGCGCGACGCTGGCTGTGCTTTGGCTGTGGTACCGGCGGCAGGTGCCTGCGACCTATCCCGTCGCCGAACTGCCAGCACCCGCTGCGGCAATTCGTGACCACCATGTATTTCGGGCGGCATTTCCGCTGCTGGTCCTCGTTCTGGCGGCCTATTTCCTGACAGCGCCGTTTCATATCCCGGTCTGTGTTGTAGCCTGTCTGGCCGCCGGAACCCTGTTGCTCGTCGCCGGATATGGCCGGGTGATCCCTGTTCGCAAGGTGCTGATAGGCGCACCATGGCAGATCGTGATCTTCTCGCTGGGCATGTATCTGGTGGTGTATGGCCTGCGCAATGCCGGGCTGACCGACCACCTTGCGGCCGCACTGGTCTGGCTTGGCCATCAGGGGCCGTTCATCGCCACCATCGGCGCCGGCTTTCTGGCGGCTGTTCTGTCGTCCATCATGAACAATATGCCGAGTGTGCTGGTCGGGGCACTGGCGATCCAGCAGGCTCACGACATCACGCCGCTGACACGCGACCTGATGGTCTATGCCAACATCATCGGCTGCGACCTCGGGCCGAAATTCACGCCGATCGGCAGTCTCGCGACACTGCTCTGGCTGCATGTGCTGGCATCCAAAAATCATCGGGTCACATGGAGGCAGTATATGAAGGTCGGACTGGTGATCACCCCGCCCGTCCTGCTGGCAACACTCGCGGCGCTGGCCCTATGGCTGCCCCGGATCAGTCACCCGTAATACACGACAGGACCGATATATATGACCGAACCTGAGCTGCCAGCCTTGCATCCGGAGTATCTTGAACCGGTCGATCTCGCGCGGCTGGAACCGCAACCGCGTGTGGACCATCCGCCGCGTATCCTTCTGCTCTATGGCTCTTTGCGTCCCCGCTCGTTCAGCCGCCTGCTGGTGCTGGAGGCAGAGCGCATTCTGAAAGTCCTCGGCGCCGAGACACGGGTGTTCGACCCGACCGACCTGCCGGTAGCGGATTCCGTGCCCGCGACCCATCCGAAAGTGCAGGAACTGCGGAAACTCTCGATCTGGTCGGAAGGTCAGGTCTGGTGCAGCCCCGAACGGCACGGCAACATCACTGCCGTGTTCAAGAACCAGATCGACTGGCTGCCGTTGTTCGAAGGCTCGATCCGCCCGACGCAGGGCCGCACGCTGGCCGTCATGCAGGTTTCGGGTGGATCGCAGAGCTTCAATTCCGTCAATGCCCTTCGGGTGCTGGGCCGGTGGATGCGGATGTTCACCATCCCCAACCAGTCCAGTGTGCCTATGGCCTATACCCAGTTCGGTGACGACGACCGGATGAAACCGTCTCCCCTCTATGACCGGATGGTAGATGTCATGGAGGAGCTGATGAAGTTCACATGGCTGCTGCGCGACCGGGCCGACTACCTCGTTGATCGCTACAGCGAACGCAAGGCGGAATTCCGTCTCCCGGAAAGTCTGTGAGCCGGGCAATGGCGGAACAGTTCGATGTTGTGATCGTGGGAGGCGGTCAGGCGGCCCTCGCCGCGTCGTATTTTCTACGACGGACCGGACTGCGTTACGTCATTCTTGATAACGGGACGCAGGCGGGTGGTGCATGGGTGCATGGCTGGGACTCCCTGCATCTGTTTTCACCCGCGTCCTACAGTTCGCTGCTCGGCTGGCCGATGCCAGACACGCCGGATGGCGGCTATCCGACCCGTGACGAGGTGTTGGACTATCTGCACCGCTACGAGGCGCGCTATGCGCCGCCGATCCGCCGTCCTGTAACGGTCGGGCGCGTGGAACGGGCCGGTGGGAAATTCCTGAATATCCGCACAAACGCGGGCGATTTTCTGAGCCGTGCCGTCATCGGTGCGACCGGCACATGGTCGGTCCCGTTCGTTCCTGATGTCGCGGGGCATGAATTCTTTGGCGGGACGCAGATCCATTCCGCGCACTATCAGAGCGCCGCACCTTTTGCCGGTCGGCGCGTGCTCGTGGTCGGTGGCGGCAATTCCGGGGCGCAGATCCTGCCGGAAGTGTCACTGCTCGCGAACGCAACGTGGGTGACGCTGGAGGATCCGGTATTCCTGCCCGACGATGTGGACGGACGGGTTCTGTTCGAACGGGCGACCGCACGTGTTTTGGGCAACGCCGGCGCCATGCCGACAGGAG
Organism: Novacetimonas hansenii; assembly: GCF_014843995.1. Classification (NCBI taxonomy): domain Bacteria; kingdom Pseudomonadati; phylum Pseudomonadota; class Alphaproteobacteria; order Acetobacterales; family Acetobacteraceae; genus Novacetimonas; species Novacetimonas hansenii. The sequence continues at coordinate 3,275,663 of NZ_CP062147.1, forward strand.
GCTTTGGCGATATCGTCATGGTGCCACCCGTGCGGGCCGCCAAGGCGCGCGGCGTACTCCACGCGGTACGGCCGTTCGTGCGCATGACGGCAACGGGCGTCGTCTGGCCCGACGGGCGGGAAGAAGCCATTGACGCGATCATCTGGTGTACAGGCTTCCGTCCCGCGCTCTCTGCATTTGCACCACTCGACGTGATCGAGCCGGACGGGCTGATTCACGTGAACGGGCAGCAGGCCATCAGGGAGCCACGCCTGTGGCTGCTGGGGTATGGTTCCTGGTGCGGCCCCGCATCCGCAACCCTCCTGGGGGCGGGCCGTGTCGCGAGATCCATGGTCCGGCAACTGGCGGGCTGGCTTGCGTCGCCGACACAGGATGTCCGCTTACCAAAACCTTGAGCGACTCTCTTTACGACCGACATGTAGGCGACTGCCGCCTGTCTGCTCCTACATCACTGAGCAGACAGGCGGACTAGGGGGGGAAGCCGAATGTCTGCTTCAGAACTGGCCTGATCATAAACTGCCACCATGGGAGCACGTATAGTCCTTGAATTTTCCATGAGGATTTTTCAGATTCTGACACGTGAGGATGAGGCCGTATAACTATTTCGGGTAATCTTCCGTCAAATGCAGAATCGACTGGCTGCGAAAAAAGTCAGGAGAACTAATTATCAAACGGAGAAAGTGCTTCAATAATTCGGCATTCTGAAATATTACCTCCCCCGCATGATTCTATCATCGTAGAAAGTTCATGGCGCAATGCGATGAGATCCGCAATTTTGCGCTCAATTTCTGCCATATGGTCACGAGCAATTCTATCAACTGTCTTACAATCCTGGGTTCCCTGATCCGTTAGGGATAATAGAGCTCTTACCTGGTCTAATGAAAAACCCAGATCCCGAGATCGACGAATAAAAGACAGTCTCGCGAGTGCCTCATCATCATAAGTGCGATAATTGCCATCGGTCCGCTGTGGCGGAGCCAGAAGACCGATCCGTTCGTAATAGCGGATCGTCTCGACTTTGGTATTCGTCGCCTTCCCCAAGGCACCAATCGATCGCATTCCCTGCCTCTTGACCCTGTAGTTGCTACAGGGAGCATACATTAAAACAGATGATTCGTCAGGGAGGCACTGGATGGCAGGAGGATGCTGTGGTGGATGCACAGATACGCCGCTACCAATCAATAAATCATGGCGGAGAGCGCTCCTGATCGCGCTTTTTCTCAATGCCAGCATGTTTGCCGTTGAAGCTGGGGCTGGCGTGTCGGTTGGATCTGCATCCGTACAGGCGGACGCGATTGATTTCCTTGGCGACAGCGCCAACTACGCAATAAGCCTCAGTGTTGCCGGAATGGCATTGCGATGGCGAGCTGGCGCGGCCTTTCTGAAAGGCCTGACCCTGTTCATGGCTGGGCTATGGGTAATGGCCAATGCTGGGTGGATAGTAATGAACAGCAACCATCCGCCTCACCCAGACGCAATGGGCGGCATTGGTCTGCTTGCCCTCGCGGTCAATCTGGCCTGTGCCCTCATATTATGGACACACCGGAAAGGTGATGCCAACCGCCGTTCTGTATGGATCTGCTCTCGTAATGATGCGATCGGAAATGTTGCCGTTGTGCTGGCAGCTCTGGGCGTGTTTGGCACTCGTTCTGCGTGGCCGGATATTGCGGTAGCTGCCATCCTTGCGATGCTTGGTATTAGTGGAGGTGTGCAGATTATGCGACAATCGAGAGTAGAACTAACAGATAACAAATCAGATATATCACGACATATCAATGTATAAATCATATAATACTCTAGAATATATTAAGCAGGTAAGGAGACGCACACGCTATAATGCGGCATTCATTCTCCTGATTTTTCCCCTGCTCTGTGGCTGTACAAATAGTGATCACTCAAATATTTCGCCGGAATCAGATGTCCAGAAATTTTCCAGCCGTCAATTTACGGATGCCGGATTGCAAGAATTCATTACAAAAGTTCTCGGACCAAACGTATCGAGTCAGGAAAACGCATGGGGCATCACTCGCCTGACGCTTGCTACCTTGTATTTTCATCCCGATATCCTTGTAGCTAAAGCTGAACTGGAAACGGCTCGCGCTGGAATCAAGACAGCCGGTCAACTGCCCAATCCCAGTTTCACGGTGCTGGGTGGCCCATCGGCTCATTACGTCGGCTACGGCGCGTCAATACTGATCGAATTTTTCGGCAGGCGTTATCACCGTATCAAAGAAGCCAGATATCGGGCTGCCGTCGCGCAATGGGAAGTCATCAATACTGCATGGAAACTACGCAGCGACACGCGGTCTGCTCTTCTCGGCGTCTGGGCTGTATCCGGGCGCCTCAAGCTTGTGGAAGAGACTGCGGCAGCTAAACGCGAACTCTTTACCCTGGAACAGGCACGTTTTGATCAGGGGCGAGCATCCGCTCTCGAAATATCGCAGGTACGGACGGAAATGATCCATGCCGAGTTGTCTGTCAGTGATCTGCGGCGCGAGTATGCCGTCCGTAAGGCAGCTCTGGCAGGAGCAATCGGGGTTCCTGCCGAAGCACTTGATTCCATTGCTCTTGATACAAAAGCATTTGATGTCTGTCCCGACCTCATGGAATACCGCGATTCACAGGACATGAGATACCAAGCCGTAATGCAACGCGCGGATCTGCGGGAACTTCTTGCGTCTTATGACGCCGCCCGACAGGCTCTACGGGTCGAAGTTTCCCGACGCTATCCCGATGTCACCATCAGTCCCTCCTATAACTGGGATTTTTCAAATCGCTTTGAGGTAAATCCCTCTCTGCAAATTCCGATTTTCAATCAGAACGAAGGCCCCATAGCTGAAGCTGTTGGGCAGGAGCATGAGGCGGCGGCTCGTCTCCGGCGTGCAGAGAACACGGTGTTTAAGTCCATCTCGCAGGCTACGGCCAATTACCGCGGCACGACATCAATTCTGCTACAGGCGGATGAACTTGCCAAAACCGTACGGGTAAGGCTGAACCAGATGCAGCACCGCCTTCAGTCAGGCGCAATCGACCGACCAACGATGGTTATGACTCATATAGAGCAGATTCAAGCAGAGACCGCTCTTCTTGAAGCAGAAATTCAGCAACGGCAAGCCATAGGTCAGATCGAAGATGGCATGCAGCAGCCCATTTTTGATCACACCAGTGCCGCGCAGGTTTCCGGCCTGCTTGAAAATAACCAAAGGAACTCACCATGAAAGCGAGGGCCTTCTGGCTGCCTCTTGTAGGTCTTTCTGTCTTCCTAGTTCTAAACGTGGCGGACATTGCTATTGCAGATGATGATGATCCACCAGTTTCGGTTCTTGGCGCAGAGGCGACCGTGACGGTCTCCCCGGAAGCAGTTACGAAGAGTGGCATCGCTTCTGCACGACCCAGCATCGTGCCTTGGAGAAAGTTGGTTCCCGCCTATGGTTACGTTCTGAACGCAACACAACTTATCACTCTTGTTAGTGATTATGCTGACATGAAAGCGCGGCTGGAGAGCATGCAGGCACAGCAGACGCTTGCCCGTGCGAAACTCGATCGTGACAAAGGACTGTATCGCGACCGGCAGAATATCTCTCAGGAACAATTCCAGGAGACAACAGCCAGATTTCAGTCCAACTCAGCTATGGTAAAAGCAGAACAGGTCCGGGTGAATAACGCACTTAATATTATCAGACAGCAATTTGGTTCGGTCATATCTGACGCTACCGAAAAAAATACAATTTTCATTACACAGTTACTTCAACAACAAGTGGTCTTGGTCAAGGTGACCCTTCCACCAGATACGGATCTACCAACCCCACCAAGTCAGGCGGATGTGACCGATTATGGAAACACGGGTGGACACGGGACAATGCTCCACTATTTGTCTCCTGTAACCATGACCGATCCTGCTATTCAGGGGCGTAGCTTTTTCTATTTTGCGTCGGCTGAAAGTCAGCTTGTCGCGGGCATGAATGTTTCCGTTCTCCTGCCTACCGAAGAGGAACGTCCCGGTATCCGGATACCTGCATCAGCTATTATCTGGCTGCAAGGTAAGTCGTGGATATACCGTGATAACGGACACGGAAAATTTACACGCCTACCCCTTACGACCGACGTGCCGGACCGAGAAGGTGGCTACCTGATCCAAGATACTCCAGGACAAATCACACACGAAACGCAAATCGTCGTAGGGGGTACGCAATTACTTCTGTCTGAAGAATTCCGAGCTCAGCTTGAATCAGGAGGCGATGACGACTGATGACGGGACGTTCTTTCAGCCTTCAGGCAGCTATTATCGGGTTTTCGATCCGCTTCCGGGGCGTGGTTATCGCAACCGCATGTCTGTTGTTCTTCTATGGCCTGTATGGCTTGAGACATGCCAGCTATGATGTGTTTCCGGAATTCATTCCGCCACGGGTCACGATCCAGACCGAAGCCGCTGGTTTTACGCCGGAACAGGTCGAAACATTGGTTAGTCGCCCAATGGAAATTGCCCTGAGCGGCCTCCCGGGTATTCAGCGCGTGCAATCGACTTCGATTCAGGGACTGTCAGTCGTCAACGTCCTGTTTGCGACATCGACCGATATTTATCGCGCCCGGCAACTGGTCGGGGAACAAATGAATGTTGTTGCACAGCAATTGCCAGCCGGTGTTCATGCTCCGACTATGACGCCACTGACCTCATCCGCCGGTCTGGTACTGGTGATTGGTCTGACGTCGGAACAACAGTCCCTCATGCAGTTGCGCACGCTTACTGACTGGTCATTAAGGCCGCGTCTGCTGGCGTTGCCTGGTGTGGCTGGAGTCAGTGTGTTTGGCGGGGAGCGTCGGTCACTCCAGATACAGGTACATCCAGACCAACTCATCTTGCATCATATCGGACTTGATGACGTCCTTGCGGCTGCCCAGGAAGCAACTGGCATACAGGGGGCCGGCTTTATTGATACCCCGAACCAAAGAGTCGTTCTTCAGTCTGACGGTCAGGCCCTGACGCCAGAAAGTCTGGCCCGCACTGTGATTGTCCGCTCTGATAATGGTGCTGTCACACTGGGCAGTATTGCCACTGTAACTGAAGCCCCTATTCCCGCCTTCGGCGCGGCCAGTATCGAGGGAAAGACAGGCATTGTGGTTAATATATGGGAACAGTACGGTGCCAATACGATGGCTGTGACCCGGGAAATCGAGGCGGCACTTACCGATTTCCGCCCGCAATTGCAGGGACAGGGGATTACATTGCATGCTGACCTGTTCCGACCCGCCAATTTCATTACGACCGCATTGGGGAATGCCACACAAGCATTGCTTCTGGGCGGTTTTCTGGTGGTTGTCGTAATCTTTCTTTTCCTTTTTGACCTGCGAACCGCTGCAATCTGTTGCGCCACCATACCTTTGGCTATTCTGATAGCCCTGTCGTTGCTGGAGACACTCGGGGTTACTTTGAATGCCATGACCCTGGGGGGGCTTGCTATCGCCATCGGCGAGGTCGTGGATGACGCCGTGATCGGGGTCGAAAATGTTACACGCCGATTGCGTGAAAACCGGCTTCTGGTCCAGCCCGCATCTACAGCGCGCGTCGTACTCGATGCATGCGTTGAAGTCCGCAGTGCAGTGGTTTACGCGACCTTTGCTGTCATTATCGTTTTCTTGCCTGTCATCGCCCTTCCCGGACTTTCGGGACGACTGTTTGCTCCACTGGCAACAGCTTATGTTCTTGCGGTCATGGCTTCTCTTGCCGCTGCTGTAACCGTTGTACCTGCACTCTGCGCATGGCTCTTGGCGACGCCTGGAGAAACCCGGAGAGAGCCCCCCCTGGCAGGATGGACCGCCAGAGCTTATGAACGTCTTCTGGCCAGATTAATGCGCCATCCCCGATTTGTTATAGGCGGGATGATCCTGACCACCTTGATAGGGTTTGCGGCCCTTCCATTCCTTGAAAGCGATTTCATTCCTGATTTCAAGGAAGGTCACCTTATCATTCATATGACGGCTGCTCCGGGGACTTCCCTGGAACAGTCTCTGAAATTAGGTAGACAGGTTACAGAAAAACTTCGTCAGCTTCCCGAAATCCGTTCGGTTGCTCAGAGAGTCGGACGCGCCTCGCTGGATGAGGACACGTCTGGACCACATACCAGCGAGTTTGAGGTTGATTTGAATCAGGTGGATGGGAAGGCTTCCCGACAGATTGATGCCCGCGTTCGCAAAGCGCTTGACGGGTTCGTTGGGGCCAGTTTTTCTGTCAGTAGTTTTTTGACGATGCGCGTAAACGAAACCCTTTCTGGTTCGTCTTCGGCTGTGGCAATCAATATTATTGGCGATGATCTGGATGTATTGGATATCCAGGCAAATAATATTGTCCGCATGTTGCATCAGATACATGGCGCAACAGATGTCCGGATAGAAGCACCCCCTGGTGTTCCGGAACTTGCTATTCGGCTACGCCCTGCTGATCTGGAGCGCTGGGGGCTTCGGTCGGCGGATGTACTCCGATCCATCCATACAGCCTGGCAGGGTGAAACCGTGGGGCAGATATACGAGCGTTCTGCGGCTTTTAATGTTATGGTTCGTCTTGATGACGCAAGTCGTAATGATGTTGCGTCTGTCGGCTTCCTGCCACTGCATACTGTTCACGGAAACTACGTACCACTCCGCGCTGTCGCAGACATATATGAGACGAACGGTCGCTATCAGGTGTCACATCTGGGAGCACAGAGAACACAGACTGTCACCGCAAATGTTACAGGACGATCAGCTCAATCTTTCGTTCAGGACGCACGCACGGCTATAGCAAAAAATATCAAACTGCCTCTTGGAACCTACGTTCAATTTACATCCGCAGCGGAAGCTGAATCACAATCACGCAAGGAACTGTTTATAAATTCCGGGCTCGCTGCCATAGCGGTCATGATTCTGCTCTCAATAATCACACAAGGATGGCGCAATCTCGCTCTGATACTCGTCAATCTTCCCTTCGCATTTGTCGGCGGCATTCTGGCAATCATTGTTTCCGGCACAACGCTAACTCTTGGGGCAACAGTCGGCTTCGTTACTCTATTCGGGATTACGCTTCGGAATTCGGTGATGATGATTTCGCATTTTGAGACTTTGGTCGAGCGGGAACATCTCACATGGGGAGTAACAACAGCGCTCCGGGGGGCCAGAGACCGCGTCGTCCCCGTACTCATGACATCGCTCGTTACGGCGCTTGGACTGGCGCCTCTGGCTGTTGATATGAATGCGCCTGGGCGGGAAATCGAAGGACCTATGGCAGCTGTCATTCTTGGAGGGCTCATGACATCAATGATACTTAACCTGTTTGTTTTGCCTATTCTTGCTGTCAAATTTGGTAGTTTTTCTGAAAACGAAACGGGAGTTCCGGAAACCTTGTTCAAGTGACAGGTATGGGCCACTGCTGCACAGAACTACTTGAAGATTATGTCCGATATGCCAATAGAACCCAGAATGAAAACTGCTTCCGTATCACGCTCGGCCACCATTCGGTCTGGCTCGACCTTCTGGTTGGGTTCGGAATTGCCTTCATGAATCTTGACGCTGTCCAGAAAATCTGGATTGCCGCCCGCACCGAACATCATCGTGTCAAGGCCGAAAACCGAAAGCATCGTTGCCCGATCCAAATGATTTATACTCCCTGCCCAGTGGCTTCGGGCGTGTCTTGCTACGGCCAACCTAAGCGCCTGTATTCTTGCTGGTTATTTCCCATAACGATCACCCCACTCTCGGCTCCAAGTGATAGCGGGGGACTGCGCGGACTATGTCCGTTATGCGAAAGGCGAGCCAACCCACTTTTATGTCCGACATGAGGCGACTGCCGCCTGTCTGCTTTGTTTTTTCTGAGTCGACAGACGGTCAATTATGTCGAGTAAAAACCCATTCATGAACGCGTCTCTCATCCGGACAGCACAGGCCTGATCCCTCCATGTGCACAGCAGATCCACACTGAAGAAGTGGAGGCGTCTGGACTGTGAGCGTGCCTCCAAAGGAACGTCCGCTAACATGACTAAGCTGAAGGCCTTTCTGGGCCGATAACCGAACATGTCTCAAGTACATCCCCTCAATCGCTGCCTCGGGCAAACCTAACCCAACGCCGGCTGTCTTGGCATTTATCGCAGTCAGATCTGTTATGGTCACATCATGAATATGCGGGGTCGTTGATGTTACTGGAGCAACGGGATCGGTCATCGAGACAGTCTGCTGCACGAGGCCGGGTTGCGGATCGTGAGATGATCGATCCTGATCTGGCTGGACTCCCTGACAACGACCATCCACATTGGAGAATTGGTCGCCGTAATACCTGAGATCCGTCCATGCTGCACATGCGAAAACTCAATCAGCCAAGGACGTGGCAGACCAAAACGTTACTGACATTGCCACTGCACGATCGCGCATATCGTCTCTATCCGCGCTTCGGTGGTGCGGCTTCCCCAGGTTCACGAGAGGGCAAAGCAGGGGCTCATCACACCGCTGATCGAGATTTTTCGTGCAAATGGGACCTGCGCCTATGTGGGAGATGGGAGCAATTTCTGGCCTGCAGCGCATGTGCTCGACGTTGCCCGTCCTTATAGGCTGGCCATCGAGAAGAGGGCGACGGGTGCTGCGTGCGGCGATCCGGAGTGGTGTGGAGCGCGCGGTGATGACATCGTCTGTGGCGGCCGTAAGCCGAAGGGTCGGTAGCCCGGACTGCGAATGCGACGAGACGGTGTGGACCGATCCGGATCCCTCTGGTGTGGACGCCTATACACGCTCATATCCGGATCAGACGATCAATGTAGTCTTCCTCCACCTCTTGCTGGCGCTATTTACCCAGCCCATATTCCTGCCGTCGTCCGACACTGCTTAACAGACACGGAGGATTCCAAAATGCATTTTTCTCGTATGTTTCAGGCTGGCGTCTTTGTTGCTACACTGGCCTGCGGCGCGGCTGCCCTGCCTGCGCAGGCTCAGGATACGTTGCGCGTCGTTGATGCACGGGGACACCAGGTCGGTATCCTGGTCCCGGTCCAGGGCATCGCAACGACAGCGGCAATGCCTGATATCGACATCATGTTCGAGGCCGTTGATCGCATGATGGCACGCAATATGGCTCTCATGGAGGCGGTCGATCGGACATTGGGCTCGCGGCTGGACGGCGTCCTGCGCGCCGTTCCAGCTGTTGGTCATGACCTCCCGAAACAGAGCATGTCCTGGCAGCGTTTCGAGGCGGTCAGCACCGGTGGACCCACCGCCTGTACGCAGACGATCACGATCACATCAAACGGTCAGGCGGCGCCAATCGTTCATGTGTCACGCACCGGAAGCAAGTCCTGTGCGACGCTCCCCGCGCCGACGGCAGTTGACAATCCCGGAGGTCAAAAGACTGTTTCCACGGCTCTGACGCCCGCCGTCGAGACGCGGATGGAAGTCCCGACAAACGGACGCGCTGGAAGCGCTCTCTAAAACAGGTGGTGGCCGGAAAACCCCGGGCCACCATCATAGAAGGAAAATATATTGATTTTCTGTGATCATCGCCATGATGTTTAACGAATATCAACAAAACCCCTGTAATTTCCGTCCGCAACACCGCCACAAAAAATAAATACAAATATAAATAATAAAATTATCCATGAAAAAGGATCTGCATTTCGTGTCCCCTTGACGAGGCAAGCATCTCTTCCAATCTTGCTTTCGCTGGAAGCCATCGGGTCCGGCATAGGCTCTGTGAGCCAGACAACTGAAGTCCATGTTGCTTTAATCGGAGGATGTGGATGTCGACACTGAAAGGACTTTATTCCCGCTATCGCCGCTCCTTGCGTACAGCCGCCCGGAGATGGCGCAACCGACTGGAGGGAGGCGTATCATGGTAACGCGCCCCCTTTTCGGAGACGATCCGCTCGCTCCGCGTGTCCTCTCCGTGCTCCGCCGCCTCGGTCATGACGGACGTGGCGTGACGCTGACGTCTCTGGTGGCCCATACCGGTATACCGGGGATCAGACTTCGCTCCACGCTGGAACGCCAGGTCCAGGCGGGCGCGGTCGCCCCTGCCGGGTGTGATCCCCTGGCTTCTGATCTCGCGTTCCGTCTCCCCATGCGGGCAAGAGCCGTACCGCCAGTTCCGGTCGCGGCGTAAGGCACTGACCGCGCCGGGTAGATCAGAAACGCCTTCTCCGAGCGGAAGCGCCATCTTTTCTGGAACGACCGCACGAATGAGAGGGTGGAGCGGGGCCTTCCATCGGAGGCCCCGCGTCTCTGAAGGTGAGGTCGAAAGCAGAGAGAACAGGGAGATGTCGAGTTTTATCCATTTTCTCAACCTGAAGGCACTTCAGCACTATTGGAATAACCATCCCCCGGTGCCCCGTTCACTTGGGACGAGGAGGCCAGTTTGGTCGCATTCCGCCGGAGAGACCGAGCGAGCGGAACAGACGGCCAAGCAACCTCGGCGCCTTCGGCAGAGGGAGAGACCACACCTCGCTGTCGGTCTCGTCCTCATGCTGCTGGTCGGAATGGCCTCGCAGGCATCGGCTCATGCGCCGCATGATGTGCTGTCGTGCGAGACAGAAAAGCAGCCGGTGAATATTCCATCCATGCCACTGGCCCGCGCCATCGAGATATTAGGCCGCCAGTCAGGGTGCCCGGTCCTTGTCGACCCGATCCTTATAGACGGTCGGACCTCCGCAGCCGTCAAGGGCGCCTATACGCCTCAGGCCGCTCTCCTGCATCTGTTCGGGTCCGTGCATGTCGACGTCACCGCCACTGTTTCGGGCTTGAGCGTCAGCCCTCTGGATGCGACGGCTCTGACCTCGGGCGACACGCGCGCCAGCCTGAGGACTGCATCATGACTCTTCACACGGACAGGCCGAACAGAATTATGTCGCTTCCGACCGTTCGGATCGGTACAGAGCTGGCGGTCCTGCTGGCCGACTATCTCGGCGACCAGGAAAAAAACCAGGGATATGACGGCCTCATGCGTCGGGCGGCCGACCACCGGATTAACGATCGGGTTTCTCGCTGGAGAACCGCGTCAGACCCGGAAGCGACGACCGTCGCCGTGGTCCGAAAACTCCTGCCTGTCGCCGACCGCACGCACATGGCCAAGGCCTTGGGCTGGTCGTTGGGAGACCTCGAAAACCAGCTGACATCGATCTTGCCAAAGGCCGTGCGAGACCATGCCAGAACATTGTCCTGTCGCCTGCCACGCTGGCAGCGGCTTTGAACCGGATGTGCGCCGGAAGGGCCACGACGTAGGAACTATAACTCAATTCATAGATGGGAAAACGGCTATGGAAGACCTCTCCATGAAACGTTCCTGGCAGAGCAGGGACTGGTCCCGCTTCATCAAGCTGTTCAGGGGCCTGACATTCTACGAGCGTTTTGAACAGGCGATCATTCTGACCCTGATTGCGCTCATCATGCTGGTCACCGCCATCGCGACGATTCATCTGATCGGCGCGGTATGGCATCTGGTCGTCGATGTCGGAATCGATCCGATCAACCAGCCGTCTGGCCCTGCTGGCGCATTGCCTGTCTTTCGGGATCAACGCGTTGCATGAATCGTCCCATGGCCCGTCTCTGGCACGCAGCGTCAGGGAACGGCTGGCGCGAGCCGACCGCCTCGCCACTGCGCTTACGCTTGATCTGGTCGAAGCGGGCTGGCAGCCGACGGTGGAGAACTATCTGGGCCGCGTCACCAAGGCCCGTATTCTCGAAGCCGTGCGCGAGGCGCGGGGAAGTGAGGCAGCCGAGCGTATTGCACATCTGAAAAAGAACGACATGGCGCAGGCGGCCGAAAGGCTGCTTGAGGGCGCCGGCTGGCTGCCCGAGGCTCTGCGGACGGCGAACGTGCCGGAGCGAACTGAAAGGGAAGAAGGGGCGGCGCGTATGACCGATAGTCATGATGCGGTCGCAGCCGAGTGAGATCTGTCGATGAATATCATGGGCGGCTTCCGGTCTCCGGGAGCCGCCTTTTGTATTGGAGCGATATCGCGCCGGAGTGGAAGCCGGCAGTCGTTAGTGATGGGTCACCGGTTGCAGGTGACGGTCCGTTTCAAGGCTGAGGGCTACTGGCCATAAAGGCGTTTTGGTATAGAAATCCGGTCTGCTGAAGCCGGAGCCTGTTCGGTGCTCGTTGAGCAGTCCTGCCCAGCACAGCGGTCGCAGGACATGGACGTAAAGACTGGCGGTCAGCTTGAAATCCCGGCGACGGATATCATCTTCCTCGCCCCCGTAGAGAACCGAACACAGCCGCTCTTCGGTGACGGCAACCTGAGCTTCGATATTAATGACGTTGAGAAAGATGTCCCAGTTGCCGAGCAGTGGCTCTTCGCTTCGGGTGTATGGACTGTGGTCGATGACAAAGAGAAGATGAGTCGTCAACAGCATCCAGAGCCGGGCTGGCTCCGATTTGAGCTTTCTCGCCAGGTCGGTCAGCCGCAGGGTTCCCTTGAAATGCCTTGCGAGCTTCGCACTGAGCAGAACCTCATGCAGGATCACCAGCGGCGGGAAATCATGTTCATTGAGGACTTTATTGACGGCATAGAGCTCTTCAACCGTATAGCCGGGCCAGTCAAATGCCTCGGCGGCTCATGCGACAAAATAGCGTTTCAGCGCCTTGCTGGGCGTGAGGCCGATCGGGCCGTGTTCCTCGATATAGCCGATCGTCAGCAGCGCGGCCTTCAGTATGAGGGCATGCGACAGGGGGAGGTCGCCGTCGTTGGGTGAATGGAATGGCCGCATCGGGTAAACAATGAACCAGACTGGTGCGAGTTGCCAATCTGGATTTGTGACGTGGAGCTCATCTCAGCTCAGTCTCCGTCGTCGTAATGTCGGCTTACGCCTCATCCCGGACATACAAGCCCCCATTCGCCAAGCTCCTAAGCGGACAGTCCGCAATCACCATGAGCTGATGGAGTTTCCTCCCACCCGAGTGCATTCTCCGCTCGGCTGCATAAAAGCAGCCCCTTCTGAGAACGTATCATAGAACAAGACATGTCAGATGGGGTGGAAGGCCTCCTTGCGGCATTGATGTGCCATACCGGCGGTTGATAAACCTTCTGAAGGAGACCGCCCACCCCAACTGACAGCTAGCGGCGCGACCACGACTGGTGGTGGAACGACAATTGGTGGTCCAGCATAAATCCACGGCCAGACCTCCGCCGGAGCGGCACTCAGCATGGTCGCGGCGAATGCCGCGGCTAGCAACTTCCATCCGATGCTATCAGGCATTGTTCTGGTCCACTCTGAACACGCGAACGATTGAGGACGCCCAAACCTGCCTTTCTGCATTTTTGATACCTCTTGACACCATGCACGGAGTGCCCAGATTGAATCTGCCGGCCGCCAAAGGGGTCGGCAGACAGAACTATCAGTTTTGATCTTGTGTCCATGTTGCTCAAAGGAGGATATGGCTATGAGAGCCACCGTTGATTTTGCTCCCCTGTTCCGTTCGAGCGTGGGCTTTGACAGAATGCTCAACGCCCTTGATCTCGCCAGCCGGATTCCAGCGGTCGATAACTGGCCGCCTTACGATATCGTCAAGACCGGTGAGGATGATTACCGGATCGACATGGCGGTTGCCGGACTTGCCGAGGCCGACCTTACGATCACACAGGAGCGCAATACTCTTGTCGTGACAGGACGAAAGGCGCCGGAGCCGCAAAGCGCCGCCGAATATCTCCATCGGGGTATTGCGGGCAGAGAATTCGAACGCCGCTTCGATCTGGCCGAGCATATGAAAGTCACCGATGCGCACTTCGAGAACGGACTTCTGTCCATTACTCTGAAACGTGAGATACCCGAAGCGATGAAGCCGCGTCGTATCGCGATTACGTCCTCTACAGCACGTGCGGAGGAAGCCGTGCCCCAGATTGAGGCGCGGAAAGAGGCAGCCTGATGGCGTGACGAAAACTCTCCCCCGGCCATTCATCCGGCCGGGGGAGAATCTCGAAAGGTCATGAGCATGAAGAGGATGAAAATATCTCTGTCGTGCGCTGCTCTGGGCTTGTCTCTACTGAGCCAGTCGGGCGCACATGCTGGTGATATTGTCCGGACGACTGCAACATCGTTCGATGCGAGGGCGACTGAGGGAACGTCCACAATCCCCAAAACTGGGGCTCGCACTCATTACGAAGACGGCACGGGTGATATGCTGGTCGACAGCTTGAACGCAAGCCAGTTGGATCAGAACTACAAGGGGCCGGTCTATTATCCCGGACAACCCATTCCGCCGTTCCGGCCCATCGACACAGATCATCTGGCACCGTCAGGGCCAGAGACGCCGGAGAAGACGTCCTCATCGCACGGGACGTAGTGGGGATTGAGTAAAGGCGGCGTTATAGACCGCCTTTACCTCGATTCTTCAGGATGAAGACCCTTCAGGCTCACAGCGGGCCGCAGGATTATCTTCGAGATGCGCCTGTTCCCTGGCATCGCGCGCGACACGCGCATCCTGCTCGCGGACCAGCCAGTAGACGATGCCCAGCGCCAGAACAGCCGCCGAGAGAGCGAACAGTTCCATGGCAGTCACATCATGCAGATCCAGCAGGATGAATTTGCGGGCAATCGCCAGGAGGGCGATCAGGACGATGGTCCGCACCCGGATGACGTTCTCATGCTGGGCAAGAACGACCAGCAGGGAGTGTTTGAACTCAAGAGCGATGATAACAGTAAAGATCGCGCCAAAAATCGCCTGGAAGATCGTCTGGTGTCATCCAGTCCGTCGATCCAGCGCCACAACGCGTCCTCATCCTCCGGCAGATCGTGCTTCCAACCTTCGTTGCGCTGGCGCAGCGCATGAGCCGGCAGGCTGCCCGGCATGTCGGGGGAATGCACCGGCAGGGAGATTTCCCGAACATAGGCTTCCAGGCAGTCCGCGCCCGAGACCTGCCAGTACAGGTCGCGCATCAGCGTGTGGAGCAGTTCCGTCAGCGCGATATGCGGATTGCCGGCAAACGCATCGCGCAGGGCCAGCGTGCGCCAGGCCGTCAGTTCGGTCAGCAGGCGGTCGGAAAGCGGCTTGAGTCCGTCTTCTTCTTCGGGCTCGGTATCGAAGGTATCTTCCATCCCAATTCCTTCGACATCGTCACCCGTGCCGTGATGAACGACCGTGTCATCATATCCCTCGGACTCATCGTGACCATCCTCGGGCTCCACCGGCATATCCTCGGGCAGAACGAAGCCCCGTTCGACCAGCAACGTGCCGTCGGTATCGAGACTGACAAAGACGCCGGCTCGCTGCATGTCCACCGGATCGAAGGACACAGGGCGTTCTTCCAGCGCCTCAATGGCCTGCTCGATCTCGCCCAGGCGGATATCAACGTCTTCGGGGAATTCATCGGCCTGCGCGTATTCCGCCTCGATCGTTTCCTGCTCGCTGTGCAGCGCGGTCAGGCGGGCGGCTTCTTCTTCCAAGAGCACCACTGGCACACCGTCGATCTCCGCTAAGTGCCGTGTGTGCCCCCAGGGGAAGGATAGCGCCGTCTCGACCCATTTCCAGCCTTCGGCACGGACCTGTTCGGCCGCCTCCTGCAGCTTTTCCATCACCAACTGATCGAGCAGGGTCGGATCCTGCAGCCAGCCGCCGTCGTCTGCCTCGAACAGGTCACGCATGACGGGACCGCCGGCGGCAAGATAGACGTCCAGCCCGACAAAGCGCACCCGGCGATCTGACGCCCGCACGGTTTTCTCCGTCAGCATGCGGCGGATCAGATAGGGTTCGCGATTGTGGCTCTGGGCAATAATCTCCCAGACCTGTTCCTGACGGGTGTGGTCATCGCTGATCGAAAAGGCCATGAGCTGGTCGAGCTTCATGCCATCCTGCTCGTAGATCTCGCGCAGTTTGTCGGACACGGTCATCAGGCGCAGACGCTGTTTGACCACGGTGGGCACGACGAAGAACGCGGCCGCGATTTCTTCCTCGGACATGCCCTTCTCCAGCATGTCACGGAAAGCCCGAAACTGGTCCAGCGGATGCAGGGCCACGCGCTGGACGTTTTCGGCCAGGGAATCATCCTCGGCGAGAATGGCCGATCCTGCCTCACGCACGACACAAGGCACCGGGGCGGTTTTCGCCAGTTTCTTCTGCTTCACCAACAGTTCGAGGGCGCGGAACCGGCGCCCTCCAGCAGGCACCTCGTAGGCACCGGTTTCCGCCCCCTCACCATTCAGGACGGGACGGACGTTCAGGCTCTGCAGCAGGCCGCGGCGTTCGATGTCGCGGGCCAGTTCCTCGATCGACAGACCGGACTTCACACGCCGCACATTGGACTGCGACAGCACCAGCTTGTTGAAAGGAATATCACGGGACGCATTGAGGGCGATTTTCTGGATGGCGCTCGCCATGGCAGGACACTCCGTAACGGACGGGCGGAAGCCTCTCTCCCACCCCTGAATCCGTCACGAAAAACCCCACGTCCCTCTTCCTCTCTCCCGGCCCCACGAGAGGTCAAACCGCATCCACGGAATGGCACGGACACGACTTTACGGAAGCTACATCTGCTCCAGTCGATCTGCGAGTCGACACGCGTCACGATAAAATACGACCATTATAGTCGTTCAATCACTGATTTGTGATAGTGCCGACCATGATAGCCGCGAATGTTCGCGCGTATCCCCAAGCCCTCTCTGCACGGCGCATCTCCCTGTTTCCACGTATTTTTCTGTTCACGCCTATCCCGTCCGACCTCCACAGTGCTGTCAGAACCACTCACAGGTCCATGCAGAAAGGACGGGAAGATGGCACGCCAACGCGATACGATAGCGGGCAAGGTGCGGCTCGTTCTCGACGCCCCGGAGGCCAACGTGACACCATTACGCAATGGAGCCGATCCTCGGCTGGTCAGTCTGGTCCGGCTTCTGGCCCGTCAGACCGCACGGGATTTCGTCAACGCTGAAGTGGAGGCCGCGAGGCGACGCGATCTCCAGGATTAAGGAGATGGGATTGTGAAAGTCGCGCTCTACGCCCGCTACTCATCCGACAACCAGCGCGATGCGTCGATCGAGGATCAGTTGCGCCTCTGCCGGCTTCATGCGGAGAAACAGGGCTGGACGATCATCGACAGCTACACCGACCGTGCCATCTCCGGTGCTTCCCTGCTCCGCCCAGGTATTCAGGAACTGATCCAGGACGCTACGCGCGGCCGCTTCACGATCATCGTGGCCGAAGCCATGGACCGGCTGTCGCGCGACCAGGAAGATATCGCCGGCCTGTTCAAACGGATGACGTTCGCTGGCGTGCGGATCATCACCCTCTCCGAGGGCGACGTTACCCACCTGCATATCGGCCTCAAGGGCACCATGAATGCCCTGTTCCTCAAGGATCTGGCCGAGAAGGTTCGGCGGGGGCTGCGCGGGCGTATTGAGGACGGCAAGTCCGGCGGCGGCAATTCCTATGGCTATGATGTCGTGCGCCAGTTCGATGCGAAAGGCGAGCGCATCCGGGGCGACCGGACCATCAACGAGGAGGAGGCCCGCACAGTCAGACGGATCTTCACCGATTACACACGGGGAAAGTCGTCCCGCACGATCGCCATGGAATTGAACCGGGACGGCGTTCCGGGTCCGCAGGGACGTGATTGGGGACCGTCCACCATTCACGGCAATCGGGAACGCGGCACCGGTATCCTCAACAACGAGATGTATGTCGGGCGCCTGGTCTGGAACCGGCTGCGTTATCTGAAGGATCCGGATAGCGGCAAGCGCGTCTCACGCCTCAATCCTGAATCCGAATGGGTGATCCAGGAGGTGCCGGAATTACGGATCGTCGAACAGGATCTGTGGGATGCCGTAAAGGCCCGCCAGGCCGAAACGACGTTCAGCCAGCCGGCACGGGGAAACGAGGCCCTCAGCGCGCAACGGCGTCCCCGCCATCTCTTTGCCGGGCTGATCCGCTGCGGCTGGTGTGGTGGTGGTTACAGCATGATCTCAAAAGATCTGCTCGGCTGCTCGACAGCACGCAACAAGGGCACCTGCGACAATCGGCTCAACATCCGTCGCGACGCCCTCGAAGCATCAGTGCTGAGCGGGCTGCGCACGCATCTGATGGAACCGGACCTGTTCAAGGAGTTCTGCAACGAGTTCACCCGCGAGGTGAACCGACTGCGCATGGAACTGGGTGCCGATCTCGCAGCAATGCGGAATGAAATTCCCCGCATCGACAGAGAACTGGATAAGCTTCTGAATCTTATCCTTGCCTCAGATGACATTGAGGCATCCAAGCGGGTCATGAAAAAAATGACGACGCTCGAAGCCCGCAAGGAGGAACTGGAACAGAAAGTCGCCAATACCGAGGAGCCGCCTCCCCTTCTCCATCCGAACATGGCGGAGATCTACCAGCAGCGGATCACGTCTCTTTATGAGAGCCTTCAGGCCGAAGAGACGAAGACCGAGGCTGCCGAGCGCCTGCGCACACTGGTCTCGCAGATCACGCTCCAGCCGACCGACGGCGAACTGACGATCATCCTGCGCGGCGACCTAGCGGCGATCCTGCAGTTCGCGGCGCACAAGAAAAACGCCACGGTCCATCCGGACAGTGGCGTTCTCGATGCGTTCGTATCGCAAGTATCGTTGGTTGCGGGGAACCGCACACTACGATCACGGCGAAATGTGGCGAATGGTCATTCGCAAGCGTCGTTGGTTGCGGGGGCAGGATTTGAACCTGCGGCCTTCAGGTTATGAGAAAGATTTTTTAGCCTACGCTGACCAACGCCCACGCCGACAGAATAGCGCCGGACCACGAAAACCCTTTGTTTTTCCTTGAAAAATAGTCCCGTCCGGATACGTCATTCGTTCACCGACTACGCTCGGTTGCGCTCTCATCTGTTTCCTATGTGTTTCCTGCGGCGGAGGCGAGAATGGCCCGGCTCAACAAGAAAACCGTCACGGCGGCGACGCCCGAAGCAAAAGATTACTTCCTGTGGGATGACAGCATCCCGGCCTTTGCCGTCCGGGTCTGGCCATCGGGCCGCAAGGTCTACGTCATTCATTACCGGTCTGGTGGGAGACTGCGGCGCTATACGATCGGCCAGCATGGCAGCCCCTGGACAGCGGATCTCGCCCGTGACGAAGCCATCAGGATCCTCGCGCGGGTCCATACCGGGGAAAACCCGGCGGACAAACGGTCCGATGACCGCAAGGCCATGACCGTCATAAGCTTTTCCAGGCGCTTCCTCGACGAATATGTCGATGTCCACCTGAAACCCAGAACACGGGGGGAATACAGGCGCTCGGTGGAACTGTTCATCGTCCCGAAATTCGGAAGCTGGCGGGTGGCCGACCTTTCGCGGGCGGAAGTTGTCGAATTCCATGGCAGTTTCCGCCATATTCCCTATCAGGCCAACCGGACGCTGGGCGTTCTGTCAAAGATGTTCAGCCTTGCCGACCTGTGGGGCATCCGCCAGGACGGCGTGAATCCATGCCAGGGCGTCAAACGCTACCGGGAGGAAAGACGTGAGCGTTTCCTCACCAGAGAGGAGTATGCGCGCTTGGGAAGCAGCCTCGACGAGGCCGCCGAAGATATGCCCGAAGCGGCCCGGGCCATTCGTCTGCTTGCGCTCACGGGCTGCCGGTTACGGGAAATCCAGACGCTCCAGTGGGCGCATGTCTGGCTGGATGAAGCGGAATTGCGGCTCCCGGAAAGCAAAACCGGAGCGAAGACTGTCCAGTTGGGCACGGCGGCTGTTGATGTCCTGAAGGCCACCCCTCGCCTGCCCGACAATCCCTATGTCATCACCGGACGCAAGGCGGGCGAATATCTCACGGACCTGCAAAAGCCGTGGCGTCGTATCCGTAAAGCAGCAGGACTGGATGGTGTCAGGCTTCACGATCTCCGTCATTCCTTTGCATCCGATGCCCTGGAGATGGGAGCAGACCTGACAATGATCGGCCGGATGCTGGGTCATAGCGACATCAAGACCACCTCCCGCTACGCCCATCTGAAGCGGGAAAATGTCAAACGCTCGACGGATCAGGTCGCCCAGCGCATTTCATCCGCGCTCACCGATGCAAGGACACAGGCCTGAATGCCGATGATACCCAATCAACGGCCTGTCCTTCAGCATCGATCCGCATTTTACGTCTCGGGAAAAACCAGCGCATAGCTGGTGCTTCTTCCTCCCGCAGCCTCCCGAACCAGAATATCACGTGATACGAGATCATTGATATCTCGCAGGGCTGTGTCCGGCGACGTCTTCGCCAGCTTCGCCCATTTAGATGAGGTCAGCTTGCCCTCGAACCCGTCGAGTAGACGGTTCAGCATGAGGCGTTGCCGATCATTGATCGATTGACTGGCCAGACTATCCCAGAAGCGGGCCTTCTCGATGACTTTTCCCAGGACCAGTTCAGCACGGTCAAAGGCGCGATCCAGAGCCCCCAGAAACCAGTGCAGCCAGAGCGTGATGTCCATATCGCCCTTCTGGGTGGCCTCAAGGATTGCGTAGTAATCCTTCCGGTCGTGGCGGATCTGGGCTGACAGGCTGTAGAAGCGCTGGTCTGTCTGTTCCGAACGCGCCAGCATGAGGTCGCCGATGGCCCGGGCCATGCGCCCGTTTCCGTCCTCAAACGGATGAATGGTGACAAACCACAGATGTGCAATGGCAGCCTTCAGCACCGGGTCCAGTGCCTGCCCGGCATTGCACCAGTCGAGAAAGGCCTGCATCTCCGCGGGCACCCTGCTGGCTGTCGGCGCCTCATAATGGACCTTCTCCCGTCCGACAGGGCCAGACACAACCTGCATCGGGCCGGTTCTATCATCACGCCACTCTCCCACCAGAATGCGTGCCATGCCGTTCCTGCCAGTCGGAAACAAAGCCGCATGCCAGGCGAACAGCCTTTCTTCGGTCAAAGGCTCAGCGTAATGCCGGGTTGCGTCCAACATCATCTCCACGACGCCTTCGACATCCCGATCCACTGGCGCCAGCGCGCCAATATCCATCCCCAATCGCCGGGCAATGGAAGAGCGCACCTGCTCGCGATCGAGGTTTTCACCCTCAATCTCGCTCGACTTGATGACGTCCTCGGTCAGGGTCTGGAGTACTGCTTCCGACCTGAAATCAAAACCAAGACTCTCCATGCGCCCCAGGAGCCGCCCCTGCCGATGACGCAGCGCAGCCAGTTCATGGGAGATGGGATCCTTGTCCCACCGGAAATCCGGCCAGTCTCCATGCTGATGAATGTATCGCGTCATATTCCCGGCACTCCTTGCGGAGAATATGGCGCTTAATCGTCGCAGACCGCAAGGCTATATCCGCATGATATGCGGCGAATACGTCCATTATTCAACGCACACACAGGCCGAGCGCTTGGCAGAGGAACTCCTGCTGCCTTTTTATTCCGGCAGCAATACCAGATCATCGACGGAAAATGACAGCAATGGGGGGATGAACGAACCCGCTGCGCGGGGTTGGTGTGATGTGGAGGCCTGTCACCACGGCGTGAGAGAGGTGTTTTATTTGAAGCTGGCCTGATGGTCCGCCGCACTCTGGCTTGTGTCCAACACAAGGAGCCAGATGATGACGGAGCTTATTTCTGTAGGTGCGATCAGCCCTCTTCGCCAGCGCCTGATCGACGACATGACAATGCGAGGGTTCTCACGCGAGACGCAGCGCAATTATATCCGTGACGTCGGTCGTTTTGCGACCCATCTGGGCCGGTCACCCCATACGGCAACAGCCGAGGAGGTCCGCCAGTTCCAGATCGAGCAGCACGAGGCCGGCCTGCCGATACCGACGATGAACAGTATCGTGTCGGCGCTGCGATTTTTCTTCACCTACACGCTCGACCGACCTGATCTTGCGCGCAAGCTGGTTCGTACCAGACATCCCCGCAACCTGCCCGTCGTGCTGAGCCGCGATGAGGTTGCCCGCCTGCTCAATGCGACCACCTGCCTCAAGCACCAGGTGGCGCTCTCGGTCGCCTATGGGGCGGGCCTGCGCGTCGCCGAGGTCGCCGCTCTCAAGGTGAGCGATATCGACAGCGCGCGCATGCTGCTGCGGGTCGAGGGGGGCAAAGGGGGTCGTTACCGCAACGCCATGCTTCCGGCAGACCTCCTGCCCCTGCTGCGGGAATGGTGGAAACTCGGCCGCCAGCAGGGCGTGATGCATCCGCAGGGCTGGCTGTTTCCCGGCCAGAACGCGATGAGGCCCATCTGCACCCGGCAACTACATCGTGTGGTCGTCACCGCGGCCCATGCCGCGTCGATCAGCAAACGGGTCGGTCCCCATACATTGCGGCACAGTTTTGCGACGCACCTGCTGGAGGATGGCGTCGATATCCGCGTGATTCAGGTCCTGCTGGGTCATTCCTGTCTGGAGACCACGGCCCTTTATACAAAGGTTGCGACACGGACCGTGCGGGCCGTCATCAGTCCGCTCGACAGGCTGGGCATGCTGACGACGGCGCAGGCAAGGCCCGACGGCTGATCCCCCGAGCTTTGGTGGGTACGGTCATGTCCGCCTCCCTCGCACTGGGGGACATCTTCCGGGTTGCCGGTCCTGCCTGGCGGGCAGCCCATATCGGCCGTCTCCCCTTGCAGCAGCTCAAGGTCATGTCGGCGATCGAACACTGTCGCACCCCAGCCCTTGGTGGTCATGTTGCGGCCTGCGGGGACTGCGGACACTGGCGCATTGCCTATAACAGTTGGGGGAGCCGATTTTGTTCGGCGTGCCCGAAGGGTGCGTCGGTCAAAATTGGGGGGACCACGCGTCCTTGACGCGGTTCGCCCTCGCGCATGGTACAATGGGAAGGCTGAGGGAAAGCCTCGTATTTCCACGTCGGGCGACCAGCGCTGCCGCCCGTGCCCGGAAAGAGCCCGTGGGAAAAGAAGCCCGGAAGGCCCCGCCCGGGGAGACCGGGCGGGGTTGGTGGCGGGGCGCTTACTCCCCGTTCCGGCTGCGGGGCCGGGTCCAGATGAGGGAGTAGCCTTCCCCTTCCTCGTCGGTGAACAGGTTGGCGAAGATCGGGGCGGCGAAGGAGGGATCGTCCAGCTTCAGGCTCAGATAGGTGCGGCCTTCGCTGGAGCGGCGGGTCCATGCGGCGCCGAGCTCAACCCGTCCGAGGTAGACGCGGTAATTGGGGGCGTTGTCGTTGGCCCGGCTGGTTTCCGCCACCAGACGAACGTTGCGGGCCTGCAGGGCCAGGGTGACGATTTCGCCTTCGAAGCCTTCGCCCACCTTCTTGAAGGAACCGATGTTAGCCATTGTCGTATCTCCATGCTTTTCTCGGGCCGCGACCACCGTGGCCTCGATGGCGATCGACCAGCCGGAGGCGAGCGGCAGAGCACCCTTCAGGGCCGCAGCGCAGCGGAGGACGGCAGGGCCGGAACTTTCTTGTCTCGCGAGGAATGACGGCGCAGCCGTCAGGGGAAGAAAGTTCTGGAACGCCGTTGCGGCCAGCCGATCGAGGCGCAGCCGGTCTTCGGCTAGATCAGCCATCCGACCGAGGCCATGGTATGCGGACCCGCCAGCCCCATGGAGAGACGATGCCGGCATGACCGGTCCGACACAGGTGGGGAACGTGCAACAACAGGAGGATATCGCGCTCGCCCGGTGCGACCGTCTTCCATGCTGGTGGCGCGGATCGCGGCCAGACAGGCAGGCGGCCAGTGGCAGATCGGGCATGACTTCGCGGAGCGAGAGCACCGTCTCGATCCCCTCGCCTGCTGCCAGAACGTCGGACACCGTGCCAAAGCGCACTGCATGGCCGAGAAGGTCGCCCATCGCCCGGCGCGGCATTTCGACAGGCGCCCTGCCGCATCCATCGCGCGCCAGCCAGGTGCGATGCACCCCGGTCACGCGGCCTTCAAGCTCGGTCACGGCGGCGATCATGGCAGGCCAGGTCTCGGTCGGGCTATCAGCATCGGCGCGATAATAGCAGTCAGGATGGAAACGCAGCGAGGACAGGTCTGTCAGGCGGGTGAGGTCACGATGGCGCAGCCAGATTTCCGCCAGTGTCCCGGCAATCGGACGGGATATGGCCCAGAGCCGTCTGGCAGCGTCAGCGGTGCCAGATGCCTGCCCCGCAGTATCGTGGCTGAACGCATGGGAATGGTCGTGATCAGGGGCCGATCGTGGCTCGGATTGCGGCAGGCAGAGATAACGCCGGGCCTCATCGGCGACATCGCGAAAATCCAGCAGCCCGAGGCTTTTACGGATGATGTCGAGCAGATCGCCGTGCTGTCCTGTCGCGCCATCCGTCCATTTTCCCGCACGGCCACGTCCATCCGGTCCCCCATGCAGGCGGACATAGAGCGACCGCCCCGGCGTGTTGCGCACGTCGCCGACCAGCCAGTAATTGCCGTGACGGCGACCGGCGGACAGATATCGACGGCACACCGCCTCTGCGTTCTCCGCCAGACGACGGGCGAGATCGCCCGCATCATGTCCGGTCATCGCCCTGCCCTCCTGTATCGGGATTGCCTCCATCCAGGGCAATCGCCAGCCAACGATCGGTGGTTATCCATGAAATCGTCCTGCGCCTGCCAAGGTCAAGCAGATGCGCGCCGCCGCTGAACGCGCCGATCCGGGGGCGTGAGGCCGTATTGGACCATTGAAATCCCCATCGCCCCCGCAATCGGAATGCCCGTGCGCAGCGTAGCACGAATTCCACGACCTGATGCGGGTCACCGGTCACGTCATCGCGCATCCAGAGCTTGGTGCCACCATATTCCGGTTCTACGGAAAGCCGGAACCCGTCAGAGGGCGGTTCTTCCGCCGCCAGCTCATCCATGAACACGTTGTAGAGATTGAGCGCCTCTGCGGCATTGTCCAGCGTACCCACGTCGAGAACACAGGAAAAATGCGTGAAGAAATCAGCCATCGGAAGAACTCCCGCAACGAAAAAGCCCGGCGCTGTGGCCGGGCTCGTCAAAACGTATTGACGGAATAACGGGGAAGCTACTTTCAGGACGCACGCTCCATCAGCCTGCGGGCCTTCTCTTCCAGATCCAGCCGCGTATCCTGATTGGCCTTGGTGCGTGCCAGTGCGGTAATACCCTGCACGAAATCGAACACGCTCTCGGGTTTGCGCCCTTCCTCGTGCAAGACCGTTTCGATGATCCTGCTGGTTTCCGGTTTGGAGAACCCACGACGACGCAGGAAACTTTCCCGGTCCTCATCGTTTTTTGCCACCAACGCCTTGCGTGAAGCCTGAATGCCCGAGACGAACGAGGCTGGGCTGGCCGTGGCGAAATTCCGCAGGGCTGGCGTGGCCTGATGCACGAAACGCGAGGCCGCGAACTTGCTATGCCGGATCGTGATCTGTTCGAAATTCTCCACGCCCCACAACATGCGGTTCTGGCACACTCCGCGCAGGTAGAATGACGCAATACCGAGACTTTTACTGCCGACTTCGGAATTCCAGGCATAGAAGCCCCGGAAATAGAGATCGGGGTCGCCATTGGGCAGGCGTCCGGCTTCGATCGGATGGGTGTCGTCGACAAGAAACAGAAACACATCGCGGTCGGACGCATACAAGGTGGTGGTTTCCTTGGTGATGTCCACGTACGGATTATGGGTCATGGTCGCCCAGTCGATCACGCCGGGCACCTTCCAGTTGGTATCGCCTGCGCCATCGCCGGCAATTTTGCGCACAGCGCCCACCAGTTCATGGTCCCAGATGCGACCGTAATCGGGACCGGTTACGGCGCGCAGTTCGACGCGCCCGTCTTCGGTTTCCAGTGTTTTCACCAGTTCAGCCCGATGCGACAGCAGGCCATGCTGAAGGTTGATCGCTGCCAGTGGCGCTGGAAGGTTGCGCAGATAGGATGATGGCGCGCCGATAAGGCTGCACATCTGGCCGAACGACCAGTGTGTGGGTGCGATCGGCTCATTCTGGCCCGGCACGGTCAGGGTCAGGCGTTCGGCATTGTCGCGGCTGGCCTCGACGCGGATGGCGCGGCTTTCCACGGTGCGAGCCGTGGCCCGGTCTGCACGCGCCAAGGTCGCCACATGCAAGTCGGACAGCGACAGATAGCGTTCGTCATCAGGACGCGAGAACCATTCGGACGAGACGCGGGCGCTGCTGCCGCCACGCGAAGGATCGATCTTAAAGCCGCCGGACGCAGCACCACGGGACGCAGGGGGCAGGATGGTGGTCGTGGTCATGGAAAACTCTCCTCTAATGCCGATTATTTGGCACCAAAGGCGAAGCCGCCCTCTTCCTCTGATCACCACTTCCCACGCGGGATCCCATCCAGCCCCAGAAATACCCAGCCCCTCATCTCGGAACACGGCGTCCCCGTCACCTACCGGAAATCACGACTGCAATTGGGCGTAAGCAGAGTGTCGGCTGACCGGATTGGTTTTATAAAAAAGAGACATTAATGATAAATATTAACATCTAAAATTCTTCCAAAATACCCGTTTTAAATTTCAAGTTTTCCTAGAAATGAATTCTTGCTCGAAAAATTCGATGATGACATGGCGGACCATACGATAGAACTGGAATATAAGTTTTAAATTTCTCTGAGTAGCGAAATCAGTAGCAGTCATAAGGCTAACATTGTATTCACTAAAGCGAAATTTACCTGAATGAAAATGTGCAGACCTTACACTTCCGTAAAAAAAATCACAAATCTTTTTATCATAATCTTTTGTTTTTCCAGAATATTCTTCCATGGCTTTTGAAAAAGACATTTTTTTACCTATAGAGCAATTGTATTGAGAAATTATTTCAACACAACAAACAAGATATGAGGCAAATGCCGTGGCTTCATATCGGAAATTAGTAAGAGCTAAATTATATATACGAGCGCAAGATAGAAAACATTCATTTAAATCGTTTTTTACCGACAACATAGAAAAATATTCCTTGATATCTTTTGGTATATTTATTTCTGTATTTTTAATATGAACATCTCTACTAAGCTTATCACTATAATTTATATTGCGTTCATCCGGCATTGGAACGCATCTATCAAAAAATAATTTCTCTAAAAAGTCTCGTTCACCAATAGTAAAATGCAGGGTATCTGGATTCGTAGAAAAATATTCTCTTAGTTCATCTGGAATATCATCTGGCAATTCTGGATCAGGCAAAAAACTTCGATCAATTGTCAAGGAAACATTCCCTTGATTTCGTTCTCCAGACACAAAAGCCTCTCCGCTCTGCATACCATTTAAATTATCTAATACACAAATATCCAATTCTTCATCATAATAACCCAAGTCAGATCTAATATTAACAATGCCACCAAGTTCACCTCGGTCAACCAAATTCGATAAATTTATGAGGGAAAATCGTGATTCTTCATTAATCATTTCAAAGTTTATATCCAAAAACACAGAAAGTAACGCGCAAATATTTTTAGATAAATTATACGATATAGATCTTGCTTGATCTATATTTATAGCATTTACTTTTATATCAAATTGTAAGATATTTTCAGATAAAGGGACAGGAGAAGGTGGAGAAACAACCGCTGTCATAATAACATTGTCAAAATAATTAAAAAATAATGAAGCATTAATAGATTTTGAATTATAGTATTTTATATAATTCCTTACAAAATAAGTTTTTAATTTAAGTTTTGCTTCATATACCAGAGAGTTATTTAATAAGTCATCAATATATTTATCTAGATTGATTTCATTTACATCATCAATTAGGGAGTCTATTTTTACTTTTTCTATTGTATTGTTGTTGAAATAAATTAGCAATCTAAATCTGCATTTATTAATTGTATATATATAATCATCAATGTTTACACACAATAAGTGTTTTTTATTATCATTTTCTGTGGATAGAAGCCCATCGCAAGATATACTTTTCAAATATTCTCCAATTAAATCAATCTCCCCTTGCTTCAATGACACTTGAATATCTCGCGTATAGCTTTTCAACATATCCTCCTGAATGCTATCTATCACACTTATTGACGGTAGCCGATTGCTACATCCGTTGATCTTGAATTGGAAAATGCTTCATAAAAGCCTGTTTGGAAAGTGGCTGAAGTGTGATTCAAGCTCTGGATGTGGACGCCAGAGCAGAGAGGCCGCATGGCCAGGATTACCCGCAAGACGAAGCGTTATCCGTCTGACATGACGGAGGAGGAATGGGAGCGCATCGCGCCGTTGATGCCCGAACCGGGGCGTCCGCGCGAGATCGAATTTCGCGAGGTGATCAACGCGGTGCGTTATCTGGTTCGATCCGGCTGCGGCTGGCGGATGCTGCCGATCCATTTCGGGCATTGATTGGCGTACCGTCTATGGTTGGTTCAGGGAATTGGCCTGGCGGTTCCTGTTCCAGACCATTCATGATGTGGAACTGATGCTTGACTGGGAGCGGTCGGACCGCGAAGCCAGCCCATCGCCCGGGGAGATCGACAGCCAGAGCATCAAGGCGCCGCACGCGAAAACAAGAGGTTACGACGCTGGAAAGAAGATTGTCGGGCGCAAGCGGCATATCGCCGTGGATACGGACGGACGCCTGCTGATGGTCAACCTGACGCCGGCGGACATCTCCAACAGCGCCGGAGCGCAGATGATCCTGGATGCGATCCGCAAGCGCTGGCCGTGAGTCAAGCATCTATTCGTGGACGGTGCCTATGACCGGCTGCAGTTGATGGACAAGGCTGCTTACCTGGACTTCGTCATCGAGGTGACCCGTCGCAGGGACGGAGCGAAAGGCTTTGAGGTTCTCCCCCGGCGCTGGGTCGTGGAGCGAACCTTAGGCTCTAAGGCGCATCGACCACAGAGTTAAACAAGTTAGTAATGATGGCTTCAGCTCAAACTTGGATGCCATTTTTCCCGAACAGAAAGTGCGGCCTAGCGTATTTCTGGAGAAGTTCATGCCCATGCTCGACAAACGTCGTCGAAAAGAACATTTCGAATACACGTACCTCGAAGCTCTTGGGTGGGTATTGCTCCATAAAATGGCCGTCGATACCAGAAAATGAATTTGTGATCTCGACCATCATCGCGCGAGTATAAACTAGTAACTCCCATAATTTGACATATTACGGATGAAACTTCTCGTTAGCGACGATTTTCTTGAACGGTCCATACTGAAGTCTTTCTGTCTTTGCGAAATACAATACGAAGGATCGTTATCCTATTTTCTTGGTCTACCGAACTAACTCTGATGATCGAACCATTCTAGAAAAGAAACCTTCAATCAACTTTATGCTGATAAAATGGGGTTTCGTCGTTTCGTCACTGCTCCTGTCCTCGCGTCCTTCGCTCTTAAAATGGCAATATGATTTGCGAGTGTTCGTAACTCGGCACTCTCCATCTTATCACCGAGTTTGACGACATACTGATACCAATCACGTATAAAAGCTTTCTTTGGAGACTCAAGTAAAGTCTCTACCAATTCAGCTAATAGTCGATGTACTTCCAGCCATCCCATAATTCTTACGATGTCAATTGCCCCAATCATAGCAGTCAACTCTGAATTCACTGCATCATTGTTACGGTTAAGTGCGATAACCCACTGTCCATGAGCAAGTTTGTTTCGAAGGACGCTTGGATCGAAGACATGGGAGTCGACCAATTCTTCAAGTTTTTTTCGTGCATTAGGCCTGAAATTTCCTCGACTAGCATCAAGGTGCCGAATTCCTAATTCAATAGCTTTCTTCCAACCGGAAACAATATTGTTTCGTTTGGACGCTATCACCTGCTCGAGTTCATCCAACTCAAGGCCGTGCGGCGTATGGACGACCTTTAGGAAATTTGCCTCAGCCCAAGTGCAGAACATAAGAGCATAAATTTTTGTTAGGTGTTCCACCTGCGTGGTATTATTGGAACGCAATGATGCGTTAATTAGGCGATTGATCTGCCTCAAAGCTATTTGCAAAGAGCGAACATTTTTAACTTGAGCTTGATAAATTGCTAGTTTTTTTACGTTGTCCATCAATCATCCCGGGCTCTCGAAAATTGGCGAACGCACCAACTTTCGACAGCCCGGAATCGAACCGGGACTTCTGACTAAAGTCAGCGCCTCTACCATATTGAGGCTACAGCCGCTGGAGTTTGATAGATAAAAAGCAAGCGGCGGTCAAGCTGTAGACATTCTGGCACCTAGCAGCTGTGTTTAAACGGCGGACCTAATGCGCCAAGGTAGTCCGATTTTGAGGACAGCATTGAGGGGGAACTGAATGTCGGTTATTGAGAAGGGATAACCCAAGGCAGCCATTCGTAGCGCCCACGTTCATGACGTCTACTGGTCACCGTGCACCGTTCGGCAGGCAAAGTGTGAACGGCAACTTGTGCCGAGGCCAGCCACTTTCTGAAGTAATCCACATGGACATTACCGCGTAATCGGCCCACAGAAACCAGCCGTCGAACCGTGCCGATGGTATCCGGGAACAGGTCTAGCTGCCCAGTGCCTCCGGAATGAAGCCAACCCGATCGCCTGGTCCGGCCTCGTTTCCCGCAAACCACTCATAGTGAATGGCGGCCGCCACGTTGGCTGGCGGCTCTTTGTTCTCAACGACTATGAGTTGCATGTCTTTAGCAATTTTGGTGAGCGACTCCCAGAAAGCTGTCTCGACGCCGGAGCTTATTTGTATGTCAGTATTTTCCGCCCTCCTCGCGCCGTGCCGCTTATAGCTGGTCAATGGCTTGTCGATGACTACGAACCCGGGGTGGGGTAGACTGTGCCTCTGACAATAGCGAGCCAACGCGATCACGAAAGCTGAATACAATACAGCTCGGAAGCCCGCGCCGTGAGATTGTCGAGGCTGCCCATCGACCTTGATGTCGAAACTTTTCTCATCAAACTCTACGCGGCCTTCACCTTCCCATTTCCATTCTTTGAGAATGGCTTCGACTTCCTTACAGAATGCCACCAAGGAGGTTCCCGGCAAACTTTCCCACTGTTTCTTGACTTTGCCCTTAGCGGTGTTGCTTTGTTCGATTTCTGCTTTTAGCGCGCGCAAGGTTTCGACCTGCTCGCTCGTATTGCGGGCAGATTCCAACTCCAATCGACGCGCGTTGAGACGACGAAGCTGCGCGGTGCTATTCGCAGCAGCAGGTTGCAAAAAGCTGGCTAGCTGGCGTTCGGCCCCCTGATACGCGACTAGCGCCTTCACCATTTCCGCGTCTCGCGCTTCACGCCGCTGTTCCAAGCTGCCAATGGCGTCTTCAAGGTCAGCCCGTTGAGCAAGTATTTTCGCCGCCTCCGCTCTGGCGGCCGCATAGACATCTGCGCTGGCCTGCGCAGCCTTATGGGTATGCTCGTCGTCCATATTCTGGCCGCAGAGCGGACAGGAGACGGTTTGCAAGCCATCGAAATAATGAACGCCTTCTGCGACGAAGTCCAAGCGACTCAAATCCGACGTATAATGCTCGCTGAGGAGGTGGTATCGCGTCAGCAATTGATCAATCGCTAAGATTTGAGTTTGGGCTTTGGTTCTCACATCGCTTGCGGTGTCGCGCTCATTCAGTAAAGTCGTGCGTTCCGTTTCGATGACGGAAAGCTCGTCGGAAACCCGGGCGATTGTTTCATCGATTTTCTCGATTGAGTCTTCTGCCTGATCAGCCGGCGTGGCTCGTAGCTGTTGCTCCAGCGGCGCCAATAGGTCATCGATCAGCGCAACCTGGGCATTCAAACGAGCCGTGATGATCGCTTTTTTTTCACTGGCGACGACGCTGGAATCGTCCTTGCCAGAGAGCATGTAGGCGAACATGCGCTTCCGCGCCGTTTCATCAAATCCTCCACGCCCAAGAACGGGTGACTGCTCTTCGATCACGGAAACTTCGTCGACGATTATCGTCGGCATGAAAGTGCGGATGGTGAGCCGCTGCACCTTTCCATCGTTATCTTTGCGGAGCATGGCATCCTTGATGTCCGCGAAAGAAAATAGAACCGATGTTACGTCATCAGCCTTGCTTGTGCCGTGCCGCCGGAACGCGATCGCTTGCCCATCTCCATCGATGGTGTCGATCTGGGAACGATGCGCTTTGAGATCGCCCCCCGAAAGGCTGCGGACCAAGGTAAGATAGTCGCCTGCCGTACTTTGAAATTCGACTTTCAGTTCGTTATAGGATTCGGCTTGTGGGATGCGCTTTTTCAGCTCCTCGGCCCCGAAAATGTAGTCGAGGCAGTGAAGCAGATAGCTTTTCCCGGTGTCGGATTCGCCAGCGACGACGTTCGGGCCGGGACCGAACTTGACCGAAGCATCTTCGACATTTGGACCGCTGAGGCGTATTTCCCTAATCTGAAGCATTATAGTTCCAGCTCCTTGATCGCTGTCAGACGATCAAATTCCGCACCCCAGCGGCCAACGTTTTCGGTCATGTAACTTTCAAGCATCTCATCCGTGTAAGTAGCAAAGCGTGAAACTACCCAAGCTGCCCGTGCGCGCAGCGACGATGCATAAGTGGATACGAGCAATTTTAGAAACGCGCCTGTGAGCGCAGTGGCGCGATAGTAAATGCCAGTAGGTTCAAATTTCTTCTCTAAAAGTTCCTTCGCGAACATGGCGTCGAGACCCGCCCTTACGAGTTCGCGTTTCACCAGAAGCTCTCCTCCTCTGAACGGGACAGCGGGGTGAAGGCTCGCTGGACCGCCCTCGACGTCGCCGGAGTGGACGAGAAGATAGTCGTAGGACACCAGACGCTGAAGATCGAATGCTTCGCCCTTGGCTTCATCAAGCGCGAAGAGCAGCCGTAACCCCGACTCTATCGGAGTGTTGAAGGGGCGCGCCTGTTGATGTGGCAAGCTCACTTGTTGCACCACCGAACCTGCCCTTCGTTTGCCATCTGATGACACATACCTTCTCGGTCGTTCGGAAGAACGTGAGGCTCGAGCGCGTGTTTGCTGAGCTGTATGTTCTGAGACGCCTTAACAGTTTGGATTAGCCGCGGATAGCCGTCAGGCTCACTAGCGTGCCAGTGGTATAGACCGTCGTGAAACTCCTGCAGGAGGGTATCAAAGAACGCAATGTCGGCCATCTGATCCCGTGCTAACTCCTTGAGTCCTTCGGCGTGATAGAAGGTCAGGCGCGATCGATCGAACAATCGGCGGTGCTTGTCCGAATGCAGGAAATCGCTCAAGTTGGTCACAGTGTGGCCAATATCAGCTGAAATTACTTCCATGAGCTGCGCGACATATTCGTTTTCGCCTGGTTCAACCTCGGATGGCGGCTCGGGTGGCTTCGGGCGCTCGATCAGCGGCGCGCCGAATATAGTCAGATGATATTTTGTCTGGGCGTGCTCGCTCAGAAGGCTCAGCGGCTGCTTCGCACGAAAAGCTGTGAAAGGGACACGTTCGATGTAGGCTTTGAGTTCGGTCGTCAGCTCAACGGGATTTTTACGAATTTTGCTCCGGCAATGCTCGCCCCACTTGTCGATTATAAACTTCCGGAGATCTTCGGGCTTATCCAACAGGTCTTGAAATGGAGACGTTACCCCTTTGTGAGTTACGAAGTGATACTCTTCTGGGAAAGTGTAATCACCGCGGTGGCTGTAAAATAGCACTTTGCCGATTTCAGCTGCCGCTGTCCCAGCCCCTAGCGCAGAGCTGTAGTGCTTGCACTGATAGAGCGTCCATTTGCGGGTTGGAACGGTGTTTGGATCATGCCAAGCAATAACATCGCGGCCTTTGTCGCCTGCGCCACCCCGTTGCTGAACCTCGACGATTTCCGGCCTTTTCACCGCCAGATAATCAGATGCCCATTCTAGGGTGAAGCGCTCGAACTCAGCAGCGCTGAAATTTGCAAGCCGATCAAGCGGCGATATTGGCAACCCGACGCCCAGACCAAGCAAACGGGCGTTCGCACCCGGCCACGGGGTGGGTCGGTGCAAAGCATCTATTTGGCTCGCTGTCTGGTCACTTCTGCTTTTTGTCACGTGGCCCCCGGCCAATTAATGCCTCTGTTATTCACTTTTGACCAGAGGTTCAGTTTCCGTTGGGCTCGGGCAAGTCGGGTCCACACAGGATACCATCTCCTGACCAAGCCTGCGGTTCACAGGCATCACTTGGCAACAGCACAAATGTCCTAAGCTCGCTCTATAGCGGTTCATATGGCAATGTCGGCTTTCAGGAAACTGTCACACCCGCCTGAGTGTAGCCCAAGTTGCAGTCACCGAAGAGCGGCTGTGTTCGGTTCTCTACGGGGGCGAGGAAGAGGATATCCGTCGCCGGGATTTCAAGCTGACCGCCAGTCTTTACGTCCATGTCCTGCGACCGCTGTGCTGGGCAGGACTGCTCAACGAGCACCGAACAGGCGCCGGCTTCAGCAGACGGGATTTCTATACCAAAACGCCCTTATGGCCCGCCGCCCTCAAACTCGAGACGGATCGACACCTGCACCCGGCGACCCATCACTGACTCCAACCGGTCACCAACCCGGGTGCGCGTTACAACGCGCTGTGCCCGGATACAGTCTCGTCCAATACAAAAGGCGGCTCCCGGAGACCGGAAGCCACCCATGATATTCATCGACAGATCTCACTCGGCTGCGACCGCATCATGACTATCGGTCATGCGCGCCGCCCCTTCGTCCCTTTCAGTTCGCTCCGGCGCATGCGCCGTCCGCAGGGCCTCCGGTAGCCAGCCGGTTCCCTCAAGCAGCCTTTCGGCCGCCTGCGCCATGTCGTTCTTTTTCAGATGTGCGATACGCTCGGCTGCCTCAGTTCCCCGCGCCTCGCGTACGGCTTCGAGAATACGGGCCTTGGTGACGCGGCCCAGATAGTTCTCCACCGTCGGTTGCCAGCCCGCTTCGACCAGATCAAGCGTAAGCGCAGTGGCGAGGCGGTCGGCTCGCGCCAGCCGTTCCCTGACGCTGCGTGCCAGGGACGGGCCATGGGACGATTCATGCAACGCGTTGATCCCGAAAGACAGGCAATGCGCCAGCAGGGCCAAGCGGCTGGTGTCATCCAGTCCATCGGTCCAGCGCCAAAGGGCGTCTTCGTCCTCCGGCAGATCGTGCTTCCAGCCTTCGTTGCGCTGGCGCAGCGCATGAGCCGGCAGGCTGCCCGGCATGTCGGGAGAATGAACCGGAAGGGAAATTTCCCGGACATAGGCCTCAAGGCAGTCCGCGCCCGGCGTCTGCCAGTAGATATCGCGCATCCGGCATGGGCGGTGTGGGCG
Organism: Novacetimonas hansenii; assembly: GCF_014843995.1. Taxonomy (NCBI): domain Bacteria; kingdom Pseudomonadati; phylum Pseudomonadota; class Alphaproteobacteria; order Acetobacterales; family Acetobacteraceae; genus Novacetimonas; species Novacetimonas hansenii. The sequence goes on from NZ_CP062147.1 coordinate 3,310,667, forward strand.
GAAGAGGGTGGTTGCTCCAGTCATCCGGACAGCCGTCCTTGGGACGTGTAGGCTTCGGCGGCGGCAGAATGCGTTCCTGAAAGCGCACATCCTCGAAATAACGGGCCTTCTTCGCGCGGATCGGGTAGAGGCCGGAGACCATGACAATCTCATCGGACGGAGAAAGCTGCATGATCTCGCCCGCCGTCAGGAGCGGACGCGCGGTCTCCGAGCGCGAAACCATCAGATGGCCGAGCCAGGGAGACAGCCTGTGCCCGGCATAATTCTTCATCGCCTTCATCTCGGTGGCGGTGCCGAGCGCATCCGACACACGTTTCGCCGTCCGTTCGTCATTGGTGGCGAAACTCACCCGGACATGACAGTTGTCGAGGATCGAATTGTTCGGCCCGTAGGCCCGCTCGATCTGGTTGAGAGACTGGGCGATCAGGAAGCTCTTGATCCGGTAGCCCGCCATGAAGGCCAGCGCCGATTCAAAGAAATCCAGCCGCCCGAGTGCCGGGAATTCATCGAGCATAAGCAGGAGCCGTCGGCGCTGTGCCGCAGCCTCCAGATCTTCCGTCAGCCGACGGCCGATCTGGTTCAGCACCAGGCGGATCAGCGGCTTGGTCCGGCTGATATCCGAGGGCGGCACGGTCAGGTAAAGCGTCACCGGGCGGTCCCCACCAACGATGTCGGCAATGCGCCATTCGCAGCGCCGCGTCACTTCCGCCACCACCGGATCACGGTACAGGCCAAGGAAGGACATGGCGGTGGACAGCACGCCCGAGCGTTCATTGGGCGATTTGTTCAGCAGCTCCCGCGCGGCCGATGCCACAACAGGATGTGGCCCCTTCTCCCCAAGATGGTATGTCCGCATCATCACCGACAGCGTGGTGGCGATCGGGCGCTTCGGGTCTGACAGGAAATTGGCGACACCGGCCAGCGTCTTGTCCGGCTCGGCATAGAGGACATGCAGAATGGCGCCGACCAACAGGGAGTGCGAGGTCTTCTCCCAGTGGTTGCGTTTCTCCAGACTGCCCTCCGGGTCCACGAGGATGTCGGCGACGTTCTGGGCATCCCGGACTTCCCATTCTCCACGCCGGATCTCCAGCAGCGGGTTATAGGCAGCGGAGGTCGCATTGGTTGGATCGAACAGCACGACGCGCCCGAAACAGGCGCGAAATCCCGCCGTCAGCTCCCAGTTCTCACCCTTGATGTCATGGACGATGGCTGAGCCGGGCCAGGTCAGAAGCGTGGGGATGACCATGCCAACGCCCTTGCCGCTGCGCGTTGGTGCGAAAGTCAGGACGTGCTCAGGCCCGTCATGGCGCAGATAGGTTTTGCGATAACGACCCAGCACCACCCCGTCCGGGTCGAGCAGGCCGGCTTTCGCAATTTCTTCCAGCTCTGCCCAGCGCGCCGATCCATAGGTCTCGATCTTCCTGGCCTCACGGGCGCGATGGACGGACAGCGCCACGGCGGCGGCAAAGGCCAGCACACCGCCTGAGCCTGCGATCCACGCCCCACGCGCGAAGACGTTCGGGGCATAGGCGTCGAAGACATACCACCACCAGAAGAACAGCGGTGGCGCATACACCGGCCAGCGATGAAACAGCACGAACCAGGGCCGCCCCAGTTCAGGCTGAAAGGCCAGTTCCCATGCCGTCCACTGGGTCGCCGCCCACCAGGACAGGACAATCAGGGACAGGACCAGCGCGATCTGGCCCCAGAGAATTTGTGTTCCTGGCTGTTGCATTGCTCCCTCCGATAATTCGGAGAAACAGCGGACAGCCTTCATTTCAGGGGATGCAAGCGCCTTATCGCCCCGATCGCACCTGGTCGGTCAGGAGCGAAAAAATACTTGCATGGTGTGGTAGACCACCCACATGATCTGGTTATGCGCATGGCATGCGTATGAGGAGTCGAAACATGGTCGCCACTTTCACCCGTACCACGCATTACGACCGGACAGCCCCCCGACGGCCGGTCAATCTGTCGCTCAATGCCGATCTGCTGGCCCAGGTTCGTCAGGTCACGCCAAACCTCTCTGCAACGGTCGAGACTCTGCTGGGTGATTATCTCCATGCCGCACGTGAAAAACGCGAAGACGAGCAACGGCAACTGGATAGCGTGATCGACGCGGTGAATGCACTGCATACGCGACACGGCTTCCTGAGCGACGAATTCTCAACACTCTGAACCGATGCCGCAATTCGCCATCTACCGGAACCCAGGCCGCAATCGGGACATTCCCTTTGTCGTGCAAATCCAGAGCAGCCGACTGGAGCGAAGCGCGGGCCGCGTAGTCATCCCGCTGGTACGGCGATCCGCCGGTAAGCCACCAGACCATCCACTGACACCGCATCTTCTCGTCGAAGGCGAGAACGTTTTCGCCAATCCGCTCGATCTGGCGACCGTTCCCGTCGAGCGGCTTGGCACAGTTTTGGGCATTCTACCTGAACGGGAACAGGATGCGATTATCCGCGCGCTGGACGAACTGGCCAGTCGAGCATGATCGACATTGAGTATTCTTAGTCTCCTCCTATCGAGAGATTGATTAAAATTCACAAAAATAACGAATTGAATACAGCAATTTATGGGATTGATTACATGTTTATAGTTGATGCCTGCTTTATTAGAGGAACAAAATGGAGAACACTCGACATTATTTCAAAAAAAGAAAATATAGGGGTGTCGCCTATTACCGCAATGGAATTGGCAAGTCATATTTGTGATTCCTTCGAAGAATCATCTTATCAACGTTCGAAAGTAAATTTTCTGAAGTGTAAGCTGTTCAAAATTCTTGATGACCCATTCTGGTCATTAGCGAAACGACGCATTATAACCGCACATAATTCGCGTCAGCATGAATCGGAAATGGTTAGCCGCCTTCTCCCGCTTGTAGAAAATTCTAACCGTCTGGAAGATCTTTTTGAAAAGTATATAGAATTCCCAGACGGATACAGAGCTAAATGTAATATAATGGAATACTCATCTTCTGTTCTCTCTGAAGAAGAAGATATATTTCGAAAGACCATTTCACGAATTTGGGCCAAGGCTCCCTTGAATCCACTTTCCAATGGAGAACATACATTACATGCGGATCAATTTTCTCAAGCAATAATAAATGCTACAAAAGACAATAAATGTTATAAAAAGGACAAGCTTGCGTATATTTTTAGCATATCCATGTATTTTGGGTACATAATGGACAGAATGATCGTCTATGCAAACAAACGACCGCGAGGAATAGGCGAATTTAATTACGACTTGATAGATACGAATGACTGCGAAGATGCCTTTCTGTGTCTTAATTTAGATCTTAATTCGAATAATATAATTGTAACTAATGACAGTGGGACAATAGATGCAATTAATAATACGGTTGAACGAATTTCTCGCTCGTCGTTGCTGCCTAGGGCAGTGAAATTCGTCATCAGAAAAAGAAAATATGTTATGAGCCATGATGAATTTCTAGATAAATTTCACCTTGATGATTTGTGATTGTAAAATACGCACAATTAATGTCACTTAGATATAAATCTGATCAATATCCAAAACCACTTGTTGGTTTGAAGTTTAGTGTTATGCGAAACATTGATAACGTCTTCTTCGTCGGTATTGCCGTTCTCAAGCTTTGAAAACCTTTCGCGGCTTGACGGACAAACGATTTACAGTCCCAAGCCCCGATTATGGGTAAAACTCCAGTCGATCCCGCCATCGTCACGCGCGACACCGGAGACGTATCTGCCCTGCTGCTTCTCCAGCGAGGGCGTCCAGGGCACAAGCTGGAACTGGAGCCCGTCGTCGATCATCGCATAGCGACCCGAAGCCAGCACCATGCGCTGACGGTAGGTGCCCGTGACATACTCGCCCGATGCCGACTGGCTGAATGTCCGGCCTGTCTCGCTGGCCAGCCGCTCTCCGACCTCGTGAACCTCCCGGTCCCTGAGTTTACCGATCAGATTGCGTGCAAGGACTATCCCCTGTGCGCGGCGCTCGGCGAGCCCGTGCTCGATCAGTTGTTCCGCTCGCTGCTCCATCGCGTCACGTACTTCGGCGCCAAAACCCGCCTGGCCCAATGCGACAGGATCACGCGCCACCGCCTGCCGGTCGAGCCAGGTGGCCCCGCGCGCCGTTACCTGATTCTCGATCGACAGATCAGAGCGCACGGCCAGCGCCACACGACGTTGCCCCTTCCTGTCATCGAAGGCGCGCAATTCGACCACCGAACCCATACTGCCATCGCCGGTCGCATCGAGATCGGGAAAGCGGATATGATGCGTGCGACCGTCCACGCCGTCGATGACGGCATAGGCAGTGCCTTTCAGTTCGTCATCCAGCCCACGATCGACCAGCCTGCCGATCACCGGCACGTCGAGGCTCTCGCCCGCCAGCACATAGCTCGACGTGCTCCGCTCAATGCCGCGCTCGGCCAGGGAGCGGTGAATGCGTTTGATGATATCACCGCGCTCACCGAGTTCACGCAACGTCGCCTCGGCGGACTCATCGAGCGTCCATTGCCCCGGCCCGACCTGATGGGCGAGACCGAGCCCTTCCAGCCGGCGCAGGCGTCCAACCTTCAGGGCCTCGAACGGATCAGGCTGCTCACCGGGCGAAGGTGCCGTGTCGATGACGCCATCGCGCCCCGCATCGCGCTGGATCTGCCGGTCAAGCTGGGTCCAGTATTCGGCATCGATCTGGCGTTCAAGCGCACGATGGATTTCGACGTCATTGCGCAGCCCGAGTTCCTGCGTCACCATATCCTGGGCGCGGGCGCGTAGACCGTCTTTGATGTAATCGCGGGAGATCACGAGGTCGCTGCCATCCTCGGCTACGCCGCGCACGAGGATATGGACGTGGGGGTGCCGGGTGTTCCAGTGATCCACCCCCACCCAGTCCAGTTTCGTGCCCAGGTCTTTTTCCATCTGCCCGACCAGTTCGCGGGCATAGCCCTTGAGGTCGGCCATATCGGGCGCGTCCTCGGGCGAAACGATGAAACGGAAATGGTGACGGTCGTCCTCGCAGCGTTCGGCGAACGCCTTCGGGTCGGCATCGTCGATGCCGGGACCAAACAGCCGCGCCTTTTCACCATCCTTCGTGACCCCCTCCCGGCGCAGGTAACGCAGATGGGCGGCGAGCGGCGCCTTGCGCCCGCTATGGCGGACGACACGGGCCTTGACGGTGACACGGCGGGCACGACTGGTCAGCAGACGATTGGCCCTGGCTGCCGCGACACGGCCACGCCCAAAGGACGAACGGGAACCGCCGCCGTTGCGGCCCGATCGGAAGCCACCGCCACCGGCACGCTGGGCCGAGGCGAGGGCCTGGGCCACGAAAGGCCTGAGCCGTTGGGCACGCGGCGAGCGGATGCGGCCCAGACGGGGCCGGAAGTCATTCTCGCGCGCCATCACTGCCTCCAATGTGCGAAAAAGCCCGATGCAACAAGGAAATTCGCGGTCGGCAAACATTGCTGGAAAGGGCAGAACATTGCCGGAAGGAAGAAAAAACACAGAAAAACCAACACCCCAACCGAGGCGCAATGTGCGCCCTTTTATCTCGCCTCTCATTCCCCCTTCCCCAGAGCGCCCATACTCCCTTGGAGCAGCGTTGAAAAAACAGGTGAACACAGCGGGAAGGAGCGGAAACAGACAGATTTATTTTCCGCGTAAAAAATCCAGATAACCGCCACTAACCCGGTTCCGGGCATCGAAAAGCAGGCGTTCCGCATGGCGACGCGCCGCCGTGTTGCGCCATTCCACCGCCGGTAAAGCCGCCTGCCATGAACGATTGACGGCAAGGGCGATGTCGCGGGAAAGGCATCCCGCAGCGCCAGCGTGCGCCAGGCCGTCAGTTCGGTGAGAAGCCGGTCAGGCAGTGGTTTGATCCCGTCTTCTTCCTCGGGCTCAACGTCGGGAGCAGTAGTATCGCCCTCCCTGCCCCCGTCGCCGCCATCATCAGCAATATGTTCATCCCGCCCATAATACGCAGCATGATCGTATCCATCGGCACCGCCGGCATCATCGGTCTCTTCGGGCTCGGTCGGCATGTCCTCGGGCAGCACGAAGCCCCGCTCCACCTGCAATGCGCCATCGCTGGCGAGGCTGACGAAAGCCCCTGCCCGCGCAACGTCAGCCGGATCGAACGCCAGTGGCCGTTCTTGCAGGGCAAGAATCGCCTGTTCGATCTCGCCCAGCCGTGCATCGACCTCGTCAGGGTATTCATCGGCCTGAGCGTATTCGGCTTCTATGGTTTCCTGCTCGGCACGCAGAGCTTCGAGACGGGTGGTTTCCTCGTCGGACAAAGGCACTTCCGTGCCATCAATTTCCGCGAACTGCCGTGTGTGACCCCACGGGAACGACAGGGCCGTCTCGACCCATTTCCACCCCTCGGCGCGGATATCCTCAGCAGCAGTGTGCAGCTTTTCCATGACCAGCCGGTCCAGAATAGCCGGATCCTGCAGCCAGCCGCCATCATCAGCCTCGAACAGGTCGCGCATAATAGGACCACCCGCCGCGAGATAGGCGTCCAGCCCAACAAAGCGGGCGCGCGCATCCGACGCCCGGACGGTCTTTTCCGTCAGCATGCGGCGGATGACGTAGGGTTCACGGTTATGGCTCTGGGCCACGATCTCCCAGACCTGTTCCTGTCGGGCATGATCATCGCTGATGGAAAACGCCATCAACTGTTCCAGCCGCATCCCATCCTGTTCGTAGATCTCAAGCAGGCTGTCGGACACGGTCATCAGTCGCAGGCGCTGTTTGACCACGGAGGGCGCCACAAAGAACGCGGCGGCGATTTCATCTTCGGACATGCCCTTTTTCAGCATGTCACGAAAGGCGCGAAACTGGTCCAGCGGGTGCAGGGCCAGCCGCTGGACGTTCTCGGCTAGAGAATCATCCTCGGCAAGAATGGCCGATCCGGCCTCGCGCACCACGCAGGGCACGGGGGCCGTCTTCGCCAGTTTCTTCTGCTTCACCAGCAGTTCGAGCGCGCGAAAGCGCCGTCCGCCGGCTGGGACTTCATAAGTGCCGGTCTCGGCCCCTTCGCCATCAAGCACGGGACGGACATTCAGGCTTTGCAGCAGTCCGCGGCGCTCGATGTCGCGGGCGAGTTCCTCAATCGACAGGCCGGACTTCACGCGCCGCACGTTGGACTGCGACAGCACCAGCCGGTTGAACGGGATGTCGCGGGACGAACTCAGGCTGATTTTGGGAATAGCGGTCGCCATGGCGAAAAACTCCATGACGGGCGGACAGGAGACTCTCCCCTACCCTCTCAACCCGTCACGAAAATTCGCGCAGCCCTCTGCCTCTGACGGCTACACCGAGACAACCCCACCCCCGCTTTTCCGGCAGAAAATGTCGGCAATGGGGGGTAAACGGAAAGTCGGCTTTGTGTCGGAAGATCGGTAAAATCGGACATTTATATGGACGACCCTTGCGAAGGCTTTTGACCCCATTCTGGTCGTTCAAATAGCTCATGAGACTTTCTGAAAGCAGACATTTGCTCATAAAACAGCCAAGCACCAGCCAATTGATTCAGTGTAAGTGTTCAAATCCCACCTGGTCCTCCGCGAGATCGCGCCTAGGTCACGTCCGCCTGGTTCGCAAGCCTGTGGTTGGCCAGCATCGCGACGACACGCTGTTCCGTCCAGATTGGTCTGGAATGGCAATCGGACAGATCGAAGGTACCGACCAGAAAGGTCACGTCGATCCGGCCGGCGCGCAGGTGCATGATTGCTTCGCACGCCGCTCCTTCCGTCACGTCGATACCGATGTCGGGATCCTCTTTGCGGTGCCTCGTCAACAAATTGTCGAAAAAGCTGCCAGCGATCAGGCCATGGACGCCGATGAGCAGGTGGCCGCGCTCCCTCAATGCGGCCATGTTGGCGGTTTTCACGGTGTGGTCGAACTGGTCAACGCTCGCCGTGATCTGTTGCACGAAACGCTTGTCGGCTTCCGTAAGCCGGACGTCGCGATTATTCCGCTCGAAGGGGAGGATGCCAAGCTCCTCCTCCAGCGTCCTTATTCGTGCGTTTACGCTTGACTGGCTGATGCCGAGCGCATGCGCCGCATGGTGGAAGTTCAGATTTCGGCGACGCATCTGGAGACCATACCACGTTGGCTGAGCCGACCTTCAGCAACTGAGACAACAACGCCTCCAATCCAAGGCAGCGCTGCCGAGCAGTCTCCGACGATCCGGTGCTTCAAGCCCATCGGCATGAGCAAGATTTCCGCACTATCGCACATTGCCAGTCTCCCTATCCTTGATGTTCACCAAGGTATCAGGAACAGTGCTCTTCAATTAGACGGTAGGTTACGCATGTTGTTATGATTGCCGCTCATCAATTGACGTAGCAGCGGATGCCGTGCTGCCTCCAGATGCGATCATGATGAGGACAATGGCGCCCCATTGAAGAGGTGTCAGAATCTCACCAAGAACGAATAGCCCCGCGGTGGCCGCAACGGCAGGCGCGGTGGAAAACAAAATACCGAGAACATGGGCCGGCACCCTGCGCATGGCCTCCATTTCAAGTGTATAAGGTAACGCGCTCGACAATATCGCAACGATGAGACCGACGCCCAGCACCCACGGGCTCAACAGCACCGGACCTGCTGTAATGATGCCCATAGGCAAGTTTATCAGAGCAGCAGTTACCATTCCCCAAGCTACGGCGTCGTTGCCGAGTATGGTCGAAACCCGCTTGCCATAGAGGATGTAGAGAGCCCAACACGCAGCCGCTCCGAACGCGAATGCAAGACCGAGAGAGTCCAGAGCAGTTTCCGAACGAACCGGCAGCAGCAGCACGAGGCCAGCAACCGCAGCAGCCAACCAAATGAGATCCCGGCGCGATCGCGCCCCGAGTAAGACGACCGCAAGCGGCCCCAACACTTCGATGCCGACCGCCACGCCGATCGGAAGCCGTGCAAATGCCTGATAGATGAGAAGGTTCATAAGTCCGAGCATCGCGCCATACCCGATCAGCGCCGGAAGCAGCTTGCGCCGGGGCAATCGACGCCAAGGACGAAACAACATGAGCAGCAGCAATGCCGCAAGCGCAGTGCGTAGTGCGGTCACACCATAAGCACCAACGATCGGGAAAAGCTGCTTGGCAAAAGCCGCACCGACATTCTGGGAGATCAGCGAGGCAATGACCGCCCCGCTGCCAACCAGCATACCGGTCGAAACGGAACGCGATTGATTAATGTATGTCATCAAGCGATTAATAGTTGTTTTCTAGCGAGGCGTGCGCCGAATTTTGTGCGCCTATGCGAGACAATCACTCACGGAGAGCTTGATGGGCAGGACGATAAATCGCGATCGGGGTGTTCTAGATGATTTCGACTACGCCATTCTCGATGTGCTCAAGCGCGACAATCGCACTCCTCAGCGCACAATCGCGGAACAGGTAAACCTGTCCCCGGCCGCGGTGCAGCGTCGGATTGCGGCCATGGAGGCGAACGGTACGATCATCGCTAATGTCGCGGTCGTCTCGCCGGACGTCGATGGAAGAAAGGTCGCGATCGTCGTGGAAGTCCATTTGCTCAATGATCGGTCGGAGTTGGTGGAGGCCGCCAAGGCGTTGTTCCGGCGCCAAGACGAGATCCGCCAATGCTACTATGTGGCCGGAAATGGCGGTTTCATAATGATTGTCGAAGTGCCCGACATGCGCCGCTACGAGGCGCTTGCACGCGACCTGTTCGCAGACAATGATTCTGTTTCCACATACCGGACCTTGGTGGTGCTAGATCAGGTCAAGGCTCCCTATGTGCCGATGAATGGTGAGTCTGCTTGATCTTCAAGCAATCTTTCCGGCGGGATTACCACGGTGCAGATCAGTCGTTCAGCCTGGAAGGAAAGCTGCGGCCATAGCCGCTGCACCTGCGTCAGAATGAAGAGTTCCTGCCGTCGGGAAGCGGCTGGGTGTTGCCGTGTGGCCGGTCTAGCCGGAGCAGTTGCAGCATGTCGTTCTCGTCAAGTTCGAAATCCCACACAGCCAGGTTCTCCGGCAGGCGAGTGGCCGTAGCCGTCTTCGGCAAGGGAACCAGCCCTTGTTTACGGTGCCAGCGAAGGACGATCTGCGCAGGCGGGCGATCATGCGTGGTGGCAATCGACAGCACGACGCGGATATTGTCCGTTGAAAAATCTGCTTCGTCCATTTTAAGAATTTGGGTAGTGCATCATGCAACTTTCTCGAATGGCTCTCTTGACGCTGCCGATATCTTTGTAGCCATCATCAATGGCAAGTAAAATTTATAATGGTCATGTCTGCTATATGGAAGGCAATTTGACCAACTGTATGACCGAGATGAGGCGATTGCCGCCTGTCTGCTCCTGCATCACTGAGCGGACAGGCAGATTAGGGGGAAACCGGAATGTCGGCTGTTGAGAAGGAAACATCAAAAAGCTGACATTTGCATGCAAGACGTTCGGAGGGGCCAATAGTCCGAAGCTGTCGAATTCGCTGAGCTTGAATGTCAGGCAGCGCCGACAGTGAGAGTGGCAAATAGTAGTTATTACGAAATGGAAAAGGAAAAGTCTGAATCAATTTTATTTAGAGCAGTTCTTAAATCCAGATAAAATCATACTTCCGCGGCTGCGTGCCTGCTTGAACCTGTCGGCGGCAATCCGACGTTTCGGGTCTAGGTGACGACCTGGTGGGATCAGGACTAATAACAGTTGAGGAACACACTGCCTATTTTGATTTTTTGTCTTGTGCAAGATCAAACATTGCTGAGGTTGAGGGGACACCAAGTATCATCGCCTTTATCCCATCGTTGGCCTTCCCGAGTTGCCGGACGATCGCACCGTGGTAGCCCGAGACCTGTTTTGAAATGTATTCGTCGAGGTGTTCGAAGGGTTGACGTTGGTTGCAGAAGGCGAAGGATTTTTGCCATCCGTAAATTCGCTTACTTAGGGAGTCTAGGGTAGCACTCTGCGAATGCTTGGAATTCAGAGTGGTGCCTTTTGTGAGCGCTTCTTTGATCGCGGCCTTCGAAGTTGCGAGCGTCTCTCGAACGACTTCCTTCATATTGTCGAGAGATTTATTACTAGGAACGCATCGCTTCGGCTGAATAGTGCAGCCAAGGAAATTGATGGACTTGCTGCACTCTCCTTGCGCTGCTTTGTCAGGACCGTCTGCTGGCGTGTAGAGGCCGAAACCAAAGTCTGTCAGGGTTGTCTCGGTGTAAGCTTTGGCGGCGTCGATGACTGCTATGTTAGCACCGACCATGAGAATGTCGTCGATGTATCTAACCGCCGTTACGCCCATGGTATTCAGCTTCTGGTCCATGTCGTACAGCAACACGTTCCCCGCAAAGGCCGAAAGAGAGGACCCTTGAGCAACGCCGATACCGCCTTTCGGAAATAGGTGCGTGTAACCAACAAGCTCATCTTCATTTCCCAAGTGGACCTCAAGTGCCTTGGCGAACAGCTCAACGAATGTGTTGTCGTTGGTTTCATGCCGAACAAAGTCAATCACTTTGTTTGTCGGAATTTTGGTGAAGAAGGACCGAATGTCGGACTGGAAGTAGAATTTCGCGCCGCCATCAATCGCGGTCCTGATTGTCTCGATGGCGGGGCGAACGCCGCCATGAGGGTAGATCAATCCTCCAACGCCATATTTGGATCGGTTGACGTCGTTGATGCGGCCCAGTCTGTCGTCACAAACGGTCTCATATCGTGTATCTGGATCGCGTAAGTCACGTGCGTGCCTTGGCTGTAGAACCTGTAGGATTGCCCGCTGAACGACACGGTTCTGGATAGTAGATATTGCGATAGGCCGTGGGTCTTTACCTGCTGCAAGGCGCTTGCGCTTGTCTTTCAAGACGCCTTCGACAGGATCGAAAGAGAATTTGCCTGTGCGCAGTTGATTGATGATGCGCCTAAGGTGGCGCTGGTGAGCATGCTCGAACTCCGAGGCTTTGCCGCGAATATCGGCGTTACCGGAGATCAGAGCGCTACGCTTGACGTGACGCCACGCTGAGAAAATGTTTTGTTCGCTTCTGACTTCTTCAAATAATGTTTTCACCATGTTCTTCGTTCGGGTCCTCCGCTCATACAATCCCGACCGTTGACGGACACCCATCCTCTGCGCACGGCATGGCCGCGACGACAGACACCTCAGCAGCAACAGCCACCTTGGCGAGGTCTCCCTGGCGCACGATCCGCATGGATAGGTCCAGCTTCACGTCATACGTCATGGAAACCATGGACACTGCGGCGAGCGCGAGCAGAATTCCGCGCACACCGGTAGACCAGCTCAGGCCAGCTGGTTTTTCGGGGCAAGTTCACACATTTCTCCGCCTTCCACCTTAGCAGGTTTTTAGCAATGTCAAGCTCGTTACGCCCCGGCCACGCCCGCCGCTTCGAATGCTTATCTGCTGTTTGGAGGCCGTCCGTAGACGGAGTATTCACAGCTTCAAAGCCTACGGTCAGGCCTAGCCCATCCTCTGCGCACGGCATGGCCGCGACGACAGACACCTCAGCAGCAACAGCCACCTTGGCGAGGTCTCCCTGGCGCACGATCCGCATGGATAGGTCCAGCTTCACGTCATACGTCATGGAAACCATGGACATGGTTAATTTAATGGTGAGCCGATCTTGCTACTTCAAGGGAAGCCGAAAAAAATACTTTGAGGATTTCAAAATGGCTAAATGAAGATTTTTGTCTCTGGTATAATTAGATGAGTGCATCGGGTTGCGACCGGACCCTCGGTAAGGAGCTGTGCAAAGGTAGCTCTCTGCGAAGCGAGACTAATCCCAATTGCCGGAGCGAGCATCCACTTCCGGCTGATAATCTGTGAATGATTCGTGTCCGCTATCCGAAAAGCTAGCACAGATCCCACATGTCCGACCTGAGGCGAATTCAGACCGTCTTGATTTCTATCTTTTATACCAGTCAATCAACGTTTAGCCTCTGATGCGGAGGTCGGGGCCATCAAGCCGGTGTGGAACCGTCGTGGAGGCAGTGCAGTATGACTTTGGTGAACGGCTCCGAGAGTGACGGAGACTAACCAACTGTAGGCGAAGCATCGAGATTGGTTATTTCCCGCCAAATTTCGTTCCGCCAAACAATGTCCGTTTCAACCGAACGCTGATTTTTGTCGTAGTTTGTTTGGACGATGGCTCTGTCCCAAACGCGGTCTATCGCGGCTCACCTGACAATGGCAGCTTTCTGTCCGCTACGATGACTACTTTGATGTCTGACTTGTAGGCGACGGCCGTTATTGATGGGTTAAAGATCGTAAGTCAGACGGAATGCGTCTTTGTAGCTCTCGATTTTCGCTCTAACGGGTGCATTAAAATGTACGCCCGTGACATATCGATTATTGCGGGAAAGTTCGGTTAAAATCATACGGCGTGTCTTTGCGGCCAAGCCGGGATTGTGATCAAAAGCAAAAGTGACGTCAGGCCGCGCTACCTGAATATGGGGGAAATGCAGGACATCGCCCCAGATCAGGAGAGAGTCGTCTTCACTTTCCAAAAGATAGCCGGAATGACCTGGCGTATGCCCTGGTAAATGGACGGCTGTGATCCCGGGGAGCAGAACATCTCTGTCCTCGAAAGGTGTTATCTGCTGCTGGTAACCATCAAGGACATTGCGAGCAACGTCGAACAGGCGCTGATGTGCAACAGGTGCAGCATCGCGTATCTCTTCGTTTCGCCAAAAATTCAGCTCTGCCTGATGAAGGAAAAACTTTTCAACGTTGCGGAAATGTTTTGTAGCAAAAGGCCCCGCCAGACCGCCGACATGATCGCTGTGTCCATGTGTAAGAAGGATCGTGTCAATCTGCAGGGGGTCATAACCTGCGGCGATCAGCGCAGGAATCAACCGGCCACCCCATCCGTTGAGGTTTCCAGCACCACCATCGATAAGAATGGTCCGCGCACCGGCCTCAATAACAAATGCATTGATGTTCATGTGCGATGAAGGTGAAGTGTCTGCCGCGCTCAGCAGCGACAACGCCTCATCTTGATCAATCCCATCAAGAAGGTCGAGCGAGGCGTCCAGAGAGCCGTCACTCAGAACCGTTACGGCGAACTCTCCGACACGGTAACGGCTGATTTCAGGTGCCTGAAACATTCGTTCTGATGACATGAGCTTATCCCTGGCTTGCTCATCTGGTATCGGACAGACGATGGATGCTGCCCGATACCATCCGGCGCAATCTCAGCCGTGCTTTACCTGATCACGCGACGCCGTTCAGTTTGCAAAGAATGGCATGCCGAGCCGCTTTGACCGTTTCAGGTGTGGTGCGGTTGTCGATAGCCTGCTGCTTTGTTGCGGCATCGCCGCCAACGACCATATCTTCGCTTTGCATGAGAGCGTCGACACCCTGCTGCGCCACGACATGCAAGTCATTTTTGGGCCCATGATCGATCTTGCTGGTGGCCATGCCGGCATTCTTGTGAAAACGCGTGTTTGTGGCACCCGGAAGCAGGGCTGTGACACTGACGCCCGTATCGCGAAGCTCTTCTCGCAGGGATTCTGCAAACATAAAACCGAACGCCTTGGAAGGACCATAAACAGTTTCGTAAGGTGTCGGTGTGGTTGCTGAGAGGGAGGACACAATCATAATCCGGCCCGCCTTGTTGGGCACCATGTGCTGCACTACACGTTTGGCCAGATGCACCGTCCCGGAGATATTGATGGCAATGACCCGGAAATCATCTTCGAGCTTGTTATCAACAAAGGCCCCGCCCAGACCGATCCCAACATTGAGAACGGCAATATCGACGTTTCGTCCAAGATCTTTCGTAAACTGCCAGAACCCTTCGACGCCGTCATAAGTCGCTGCATCTGCCTGAAATGCATAAACTGCTACGCCGATCTTTTCGAGTTCTGTTTTGGCGTCGTGGATTTTATCACTGGCCCCTGAAATGGCGAGGTCATAACCCATGCCGCCGAGGATACGTGCAATCTCGAAACCAATACCCGAAGACGATCCGCTGATCATGGCAAGTTTGCTCATCTGTTTCAACTCTTCCCCAAGTTTTATAAAACGGGGCGACACACAGATGGTCATGCCTGTCGCCACTTGTTTGTGGAGTTAAGCGCGAAATCAGTGAAAATCTATGCCTTAGACGGAGAGCTAAAATCAACGAAGTGATCGTTTTTATTCACCCGTTACGTTCTGATCAGGTTTTTGCCCCTGTATCAGGCGAATAAGAGCCCGTAATGCTTCAGGAAGCTGTCGCCGGCTGGGATAATAAATAAAGAGTGGCGGGCCCATGGAGGCCCATTCGGGCAGGACCTTGACGAGTGACCCGCTTGCGATCTGCACTGCCGCCCGGCTTTCAAGGTTGTAACTGATCCCCCCATCGCGTTCGGCGATCTCGATAGACAGAACGGTTTCGTTGACAATCACTGACCAGTCCGTGTCCAAAAAGACTTTCTCCTCGCCGCGTTCCAGCTCCCAGTGGTAGATTTTTCCGCTTCCCATCCGGATCCCTATACAGCGATGCTGGTGTAGGTCAGCCGGGCCTCGAAGCGGTGGAGCTGAAGCAAGATAGGCAGGCGATGCGACTGTCACCCATCGCAGATCGGGACAGAGCGGGACCGCGATCATGTCTTCTGGTATTGTGCCACCATAGCGAACACCTGCGTCAAAACCCTGTTCGATGATGTCCACCACGGCGTCCTCCACCGCGACTTCCAGACGGACGTCGGGATAAAGGGCGGCATAACGCGCAATCACCGGGGCCAGAACAAGCCGGGCGGCGTCAGTTGGTACGTTCAGACGCAACTGTCCAGCGGGTCGGTCCCGAAAACGATTGAGCGCTTCAAGCCCATTGGTGATTTCAGAGAGTCCTGACGTGACATGCGAGAGCAATTCCTGTCCAGCTGGTGTTAGCGTGACGCTACGATTGGTCCGGTTGAAGAGACGGACACCCAGACGCTTTTCCAGTCCGCGGATAGCGTGGCTCAAGGCCGATGGAGAAAGATCCAGTTCTGCTGCAGTTTTGCGAAAGCCGCCTGTTTTGGCGATGGCGCAGAACAGGTTGAGATCTCCCAGATCTCCACGTGAAAGATGCATGATGCGTTTCGCTCGTTCATTCATATCTGTTGAGTATAAACATACACCATGTGCTGTTTGACTCAATTACAGAACTTATGAGGTTGAGCTAGGATCCTTGGATCAATCGTCTTTCCTGGCCACCCAGACAGAAGGAGCAACGTGAATGTCAGAAAGAATGCGGAAAATCGTCGCAAAGGATCGTGTTGCAGTCATCACCGGTGCAGCAAAAGGCATTGGTGCTGCTCTTGCCCGAGAATTCGCTGCCCAAGGGATGCGCCTGGCACTTCTTGATCAGGACGGTGACGCGCTGGAGGCGCTGGCGTCCACGCTGCCCGTTGAAGTACTGACTGTCATGGGTGACGTGACCGATGATACAGTAGTTCTGCGCCTGCGTGATCAAACGCTGACCCGCTTTGGGGATGTCGGATTACTGGTGAATAATGTTGGTGTGCTGAGCAAAGCCGGTCCATGGGCTTCACCCGATGAATGGGACCGGACTCTCAACGTCAATTTTCGCGCCGTCCTCAGCGCACAACATCTATTCGTGCCACATATGATCGCCGCAAAACGTCCATCGGCCGTGGTGAATCTTGGCTCCAAGGAAGGGATCACTACACCGCCTGGCCACGCCGCCTATTCTGTCGCCAAGGCGGCAGTAAAAGTGCTCACCGAGCAGTTGGCCCATGAACTTCTGGTCTCCACGGGTGGGAGTGTTTCGGCCCATCTTCTGGTGCCAGGTTATACATGGACCCCCATGAATTTCCACGGCAAGGACGGGCCTCATGACCGTAAACCGGAGGCAGCATGGACAGCGGAACAGGTGGTAGATTATTTTCTGCAGCAGCTATTCAGTGAGGACTTCTACATCCTGTGTCCGGACAACGAAGTCACATCCGAAATGGATATGCGCCGCATCCAGTGGTCGGTCGACGACATGATTCACAACCGTCCAGCACTGTCACGCTGGAACCCGGCTTGGGCGCAAAAATTTACGCAATGGATGAGGGAAGCGTGAGCTTTCGGATGATCAGTTCCAGGCATCGCGAACTCTGGTCGCCGTCTGCTTGGCTTTCCTGACGATCATCTCAACAATGAAGGCAGGATCTGGCAGTCGCATCATATATCGCTGAGTGGACGAGATATTTCGAGGCAAGAAAAATATTCATAATGAAATGACGTAAAATGCCAATATAATGGAGACTCTAGAGGAAGGACCAACTCATATTTTGGTCACTTGTCATGACTCTGCCAGCAGACGTCATTGGGAAATGTGATGTGAATACTGCCGCATCGTGTTCGACAGCGTAATTCAAAGCCCATTTGCGCGATGTGATGGCTGTCTGAGGGTCTGCATCAAAGACAGCACTCCACTCCGGAAAACACACCTGAATGGGGTGATGCATGACATCACCCGTGAAGAGCGCACGCTCCATCCCTGATTTCAGCACTACAGATGCATGATGTGGCGTATGCCCAGGTGTGGGATGAAAGGAAATTCCTTCAAGAACTTCGGATCCATCCACGTCGATCTGATCTGCAAGACCCGCCCGGACAATAGGATCAACGCTATCTGCGCGTGTCATGAAACTGGTTTTATTACGGACGCTATCATGGGCCGGATTGCTGAAAAAATCATATTCGGCTCTAGAAAAGACATATCGGGCATTCGGGAAGGTCGGAACCCAGATCCCATTTTGCAGACGTGTATTCCACCCGACATGATCGACATGCAGATGGGTAAGAAGAACAAAATCGATGTCTTCTGGACAGACACCAGCGCGCATCAGATTTTCAAGCCACACGGTCTGCAAGTGATCGAAATACAGGGCAGCAGGACGGGCTTTGTTATTTCCAGCTCCCGTATCAATAAGAATTTTTCGACCGCGATCCTCAATAAGCCAGCTATGAACGCTCAAAAGAACTTTCGTTTCTGAACTATCCAGCGTTTCAGGCAGTCGGGGATAAATCTGAAGAGCCGTTGCTTCGTCCCAATCTGGAAGCAACTGTTCTGGAGAGAGTGCAGCCAGCATCAGATCCTGTATTTTTAGAATACGGGCATCCCCCACAGTATACCATTGAAGATCGTTCAGAAGCATAAGGCTCCCTCTCGTTTTTATTTCTTAAAAAATACAGAACTGTCGCCATCAAGGAAAAATAGACTTCAATTCTTGCGGGAGAGCCCCTGTCGCATGATCTGAAAGGCAACCGAAAAGAGGATCCCATTCTTCAATGCGCAGATCGTAAATCAAACCTTCTAATGCAAAGGGATCACCGGCAATCATCGCGTCAATCTCCTGCCGATTGGCACCTTTCATAATCAGAAAGCCGGAGCGCAATGGGGTGCCTTTCAACGGACCGGAGGCCAGCAGTCGGCCTTCCTGAATAAGGCGCCTGAGATACAACACGTGTGCTGCGACATGCTGTCCCCATCCCTCGCCGTCAGGGTGATCCATGCGAACAAGATAAACGGGCATTTCGAAAGTCTCCACCAGAACTGGACTTGCCAATCACTCGAAGCCTTCAGCATATTCCTCTTTTCCGCTGGATAAATTGTCGATACGAGACATCAGTCACAACTGAGGAGGATGAATGCTTGACCGGTTAACCAGCATGAAGATTTTTATCAAGGTCGTGGAATTGGGGTCCTTTGCTGCGGCCTCCCAGCATCTGACTTTGTCGCCGCAGATGGTCGCCAAGCATATAGAGGCTCTGGAGCATCACCTTGGTGCACGTCTGTTACATCGGACTACCCGCCGACAAAGTCTGACCGAAACAGGCAGGCTTTATTGCGAGCAGTGTCGCCTTGTCCTGAAAGCAGTTGAACGAGCGGACAGTCTGGCAGCCAATACGCTTGGCACACCGCGTGGCACATTATCTGTCAGTGTTCCTGTCACCTTCGGGCGAACAGTATTGCTGCCATTTGTTCACAACTTTCAAAAAAGATATCCAGAAATTCAAGTTCATTTGTCCCTGACAGACCAACTGGTTCATCCCACAATGGATGGTCATGAGGCTGTGATCCGAATTGGTGAACTGGAGGCAGACCTTACAGTGGTCAGTCGTCCTCTGACGGCCTATCGTCGGGTCATCTGCGCGGCTCAAAACTATCTGGAAAAACATGGTTTTCCAGGGCAGCCCGATGATCTGATGCGCCACGAGTGTCTCGTGTATGAAAATTCCGGCGGCCCTGTAACGACCTGGCACTTTTCTCAAGGGAGCGTTACCCGGCCTGTCACCGTCTCCGGGCGGATAATCAGTAATGATTCAAGTGTTCTGCATTCTGCAGCACTTGCTGGTGATGGCATTCTGCTGGGATATGAGCAGGCCCTGCTTCCTGATATTAAAAGCAAACGGCTTGTCCGGCTTATGCCGAGGTGGACAGTTCCGGACAGGCCCATGCACCTGCTTTATAACGCAGGTCCAGTTATGACGCCAAAGTTGCGGGTCTTTGTGACCGAGCTTCAAGTGGCTTTCCAGCCTTAAACTTCTTCACGGCGTTCTCAAAAGATAACGAGAACTATTGCCGACCGACCGCTTTACGGAAACTGGAACGGCTCTGCTTATGTCCGACATGAGGCGGAAGCGGTTGGTCCGCTTAGCAAGAGACAGGCCGGTTTGCCTTCATCTCGGACATATAGCCTCCCATCCTCTACGCCCCACAGCGGACATTCGGTGAATTGGTGGCATTTGCGTTCACACGACCGCGTTCTCTCGTTACTGCCCTCCTCGCGGCTTTTGTAGGAGAACCTTTCGTAAAGAGAGTCACATACACTTCCGATCACCCACATTGAAAACCTAATCAGTTCAATGATGTACTGGCCCTGAAAGCCTGAAGGTGCGCTCATGATCGACCTTGACCAGTATGCGGTTACAGGCCAGCCTGTACGAGACCTTCATCGAAGACACGCGCGCACTCAGTGATCGTACGCCCGAGCAGTAGCAGCTGAATGCTCTCGGTCAGATCAATGCAGTGATGCGCACCATGACACTTCTAGCATGAAACGGACGTGATGGACTACGCGCAACTTCGCTCTCTATTGGCTCCGCTCATCATGGCGTTAACGGACATTAGCACGCATGCCAAGTTGCCGACCCTTTGCGAGGAATTGGGGTTGCCCGCGCCTGTCACTGACGGCAGCAAGCATGACCGCATGGCCTCCAGTTTTGAGGCAGTCGCCGACGCCGACCTGCCTGAAGTTGCACGCAGGCTGTTGATTTGCCATCCCCCGAATGCCACGACGCGCAACCAGATTCAGGATATGCTCTGGAGCGACAATGTGGGGCCAGCGATCCCCAAGCGTTATCGGCGCAACGTCGCTCGAAAACTCAACGATGAAAAGCTGTATGGGGATGCTCGCAAGTTCGATGACCTTCTGGATCGGTTATGGATCTTAGATGCCGATGAGTGGCTTTACTTAATGAGTGGGAAACCCAGTGGGTTGCGCGCGGACATTCAGCAGCACGTCCACCGAAATCCAGAAGACTGGTCGGCGGAAATGCTGTTCGACCAATTGGGCGCCTATGACGCTTCCGATCGGCGCTTTGCGCTGTTTCTTGAAGGACTGGCTTCGGCCGACGTGCGGCCCGACGAGGCAGCACAACGCCACTTCGTAGCATGTGTTAACGAGACGCTACGCGACTGCGGCGTCGAGTTGCGTGAGACGGATTCAGAGGGAGGTTACCCGATCTTCTCGATGGTTTCGTCGCATGCGGCAGTCAAAGGCCGACCGAAAAATCTTATCTTTGCCTCACCCGACAAGCCCGATCTACGCTTCCGTGACGCGCTGGATAATGACGTTGAGATCGTCACGAATGCCGATAAAGTGCTCGTCTATGACCGTCCCATTGGTAATGATGGACTGCGCTGGAGCGATCTGCAGCAGTGGTGGAGTGATACAGAGCGGATCGCTGATGCCGAGCAAGCCAAGCGCTCGTTGTATTTGCGCCTCAAAGACAGTTTACCGCGGAACTCCCCGCCCCAGACCTTGTTGTTCGAGGCCTTCTTTGAGGGGTTCCGCAAGGCCGTACCGAACTTGCCAGCACTGATACCGGAAGTATGGCTTCATTGGGATCCACTTACTGTTAAGGAGCGGGGGCCGGATGCACTTCTGCGCTTTCGCATGGACTTCCTGTTGCTATTGCGCCAGGGGGTTCGGGTCGTCATCGAAGTAGACGAAAAGCACCACTACACGGACGGCGTAGGGAATGCCGATGTGCAACGCTATGCAAATATGGTCCGGGGTGATCGTGAGCTCAAACTTGCCGGCTATGAAGTCTTTCGTTTTGGAGCTGCGGAATTGCAGACGCCAGATGCCAAGGCAAATGTGAAGGCTTTCTTCAACGCTCTGTTCAAGCGCTACGGTGTTCCAACGAGTTGACAACCCAGCTTCATGCTGACATCGGCAATTCTTGGGAAAGAGCAGTGCAGAAGCACCTGAAGTCTGGTTGCCTACTTGAATTGATTGGAGGGCAGCAGTCCACAAATCGTCCCGAATTTTACGCCAGAAAGCAGATCCTTTTAAAGATACGATAAAAGTATCAGCCTAAGACAATAACATGTGCTAAAAAATGAATGCTTGGCGCTTCAATTTACGAGGCCCTACAGACGAAAATGTTGTTTCGCCATTCCTCAATTTTGGGAAGAAGAAGAGATAATTCCAGCCTCTGTCCTTCCAATATTATGGCCAACAAGTTTGAGCATGTATATTCTCGCCATGGCGTTATAGCTGTCAGTTGATTAAACGTATTCAGAGCATTACCCGTCAACTCGGCATCGATCGATTTGTTAATTTTTTCAGTCCACTCTTCCACATGTTTCCAATAGTTCGCCCCTAAGTTGATTGCTGTGACGAGGGACACCCCATGGCTCGTCATTGGCGGTATGCCAAATGCTTCATTCATTCCGATACCGAACCCTGTTCGCGTCGCGGTTAGATAACGTTGAATGGCTACGAAGCCATGTCCAATAAAGTATTCACTGCTGTCACGGAGAGCATCCACTTCAAGACCACCAGACACATCAATATCTGCATTTAGTCTGACCAACTCAAGGTCGAGGAGGCTCAAATGTCTACGAAGCAGAAGAAAATCCCCGTCGGCATAGCTGTCGTCAATTTTTATAATTACCATAATTATTTCATCCCATTACATGAAACCACGAATTTATTTAATATGTAAGTGTCCAATTATGCTAATGAGAAAGTTCTCAGTCAAAATTTAATGCGCGAATACCCATGCTCGTCTGGCAACTATTCACCACAAACGTTAATGCTGCAAACGGCCTCCTTTCGATCGCCCATTTCCAATAGCCGACGTTCCCCCTCCCACACACAACTGTCATTCCAAAGGCCGCGAAGGATCGACACAAACGAGCATGCCATCCGACAAAGGCTTCTGAAGCTGCAAAGCCTTTCTGACAGGCGCATTCATCCACACATCCAGTTCGTCTGGCTGCGTCAGGATCACTGGCATGGCGTTCGGATGGATCGCGCCCACTTCCCTGTTGGCCTCAGTGGTCAGAAATCCGAACAGGTCATCCGTCGTCTCGCCGTCTGCCAGTTTGCGCACGGACGTCCAACGGCACCATATCCCGGCAAAGAAAGCCAGCGGCTTTCCGTCACTGCGGGCAAACCACACAGGCCGTGATTTCCCGTCAGGCAAACTCTCGGGTTCCGAGAACGTCGTCAGCGGCACCAGACAGCGGTGCTCCACCCCTTCCCAGCGCTTCCACCATGTCGAAGTCGGATTGCGGATATTGGTCACACCCCGATCCACTTTATGGCCTTTCAGGTAACCGGGCGGTGTCGGCATACCCCAGCGGGCCATGACCAGTTCACGACCGTTCGTGCCATTCCGCACGATTGGCGCCATCGTGTTCGGGTAAATCTCGGGCAATGGCTGGAGATTCCCCGTGCGATCCTCGAGGACTTTTGCAACGTCCTTGATCGCATGTGGGTTGGAAGTCATGGAATAGAGATTGCACATCGGTCCCGCTCCCTTACGACCACATGCCGCGCAGACGGGCGGCCATGTCGATCCGCACGGACTGCACCGCCTCCTGCCGGGCCTGGTCTTCCGGTTTCACGACAGGCCATGACACGGCTTCGAACAAAGACAGCATATCCCGATCAATGAAGCGTGTCCGCGAGGCATAGACATGCCGGTCGCCCCGACTGTGCTGGCCATGCACATAAAAACGCTGCGGCACCATGATATCGAGACTGTCCTTCGCCCTCGTCATGGCGACATACAGCAGGCGACGTTCCTCCTCGATGTCATCCTGCTCACCGGTGGCCAGATCGGATGGAATGCAGCCATCGACCGCGTTCATCACGAAGACATTCTTCCATTCCTGTCCCTTGGCGGAATGAATGGTCGAGAGGATCAGATAGTCTTCATCCAGCAACGGCACGCCAGCCTGATCGGATGTGGCATCCGGCGGGTCCAGCGTCAGTTCGGTCAGGAACTTCTCTCGTGACGGATAGCCCCCGCCGATCTGCTCCAACTGCACTAGGTCGGCCAGACGGGTGGAGGCGTCCTCATGCAGGCGCTCAAGATGCGGTTCATACCAGTACCGCACGGCTGCGATCTCGCCCGGCCAGCCGACCTGATGGCTCCCGAGCGCTGTCAGCATATTCACGAAACCCGCCCAGGCCTCGCTACTGCGTTGCGGGGTTTTCACATCCTTCAACGCCTCCAACGGATGGGCACTCTCACCCATTGTATCCAGCACGCGCCGGGCCGAGGTTGGCCCCACGCCCGGCAGAAGCTGCAACACCCGAAAGCCCGCAATGCGGTCGCGCGGGTTCTGGGCAAAACGCAATAGCGCCAACACATCTTTCACATGTGCACTGTCGAGAAACTTCAGGCCGCCGAATTTCACGAACGGGATATTGCGCCGGGTCAGTTCCACCTCCAGCGTGCCGCTGTGGTGCGACGCCCGGAACAGCACCGCCTGCTGCTTCATCGGCGTGCCGGCCTCACGCTCTTCCAGCACCCGATCCGCGATATAATTGGCCTGCGCCGTGTCATCCCAGATGGTCACAAGCCTTGGCAGTTCGTCGGACTGTCGTTCGGTCCACAGATCCTTGGTAAACCGCTCTGCCGCCTCGCCAATCACCGCATTGGCGGCATCCAGAATGGGTTTCGTGGAACGATAGTTCCTATCCAGCGTCACCACACGGGCCGGGGGATCGAAGGACGCCGGAAAATCAAGAATGTTGCGCACGGTCGCGGCCCGGAAGGCATAAATGCTCTGGGCATCATCACCGACCACCGTCAGACCGCGCCCGTCCGGCTTCATGCCCAGCAGGATATCCGCCTGTAGCCGGTTGGTGTCCTGATACTCATCGACCAGCACATGATCCCACTTGCTACCGATATCGACCGCCAGAACCGGGTCGCTGACCATCTGCGCCCAGCACAGCAACAGATCGTCGTAATCCAGCACGCCCTGTTCCTGCTTGGCCGTGACATAGCCTGCAAAAAGCTGTTTCAACTGGGCTTCCCAGCCCGCGCACCACGGATAGTGCTTCAGCAACACATCGGAGAGCTGTGCGCCGGAATTCACCACACGGGAATAGATGGCCAGACACGTGCCCTTGCCAGGAAACCGCTTCTCGGTTTTGGAAAATCCCAGATCGTGCCGGATCAGATTCATCAGATCGGCAGAATCCTCGCGGTCATGAATCGAAAAGGCTGGGTCCATGCCGATCTGCTGGGCATACTCCCGCAGCAGCCGCGCACCGATGGAATGAAACGTCCCGGCCCAGGCCAACGCGTCGGCCAGCGGACCGGTCTTGTCGCCGAGCACCGTTTTGCAGATGCGTTCCACCCGGCGCGTCATCTCCACACTGGCACGCCGGGAAAAGGTCAGCAGCAGGATACGACGCGGATCGGCGCCTGAGGCGATCAGATGCGCGACCCGATGGGCCAGTGTGTTCGTCTTGCCCGAACCAGCTCCGGCGATGACCAGCAGCGGGGATGAGGCCGCATCGCCTGCCGAGACTCCGGTCCCGTGTGTGACGGCTTGGCGCTGGGCGTCGTTCAGACGGAACAGATAAGCATCGCTGCCTGAAGCGGGAGAAGGTTCTGGATTCAATTCCTTAGCGCACTTTCATCAACGATACTGAACCAACATCGGACACCACCATGCCGGATACAGAGCGAATTTGCATTGACTTGCGTAGCATGATTGGAACAAATCAGGAACATATAATCATGAAATACTCCTGCACA
This sequence comes from Novacetimonas hansenii, assembly GCF_014843995.1. Classification (NCBI taxonomy): domain Bacteria; kingdom Pseudomonadati; phylum Pseudomonadota; class Alphaproteobacteria; order Acetobacterales; family Acetobacteraceae; genus Novacetimonas; species Novacetimonas hansenii. Next base: position 3,335,908 of record NZ_CP062147.1, read on the forward strand.
AGGACCGTCGAGCCGTGACATGACTGCTGAAACCCATAAAAAACCCGGTCTGGAGACGCTACGGGCCACGATCAGTCGGCTTGAAGGTCATAGCGATCGACGCCGCACGGTGCTGCCTTTTGGTGTGCGCGAAATCGACGCCCGTCTGCCCGGTGGCGGTCTGGCGCTGGGTGCCCTGCATGAGGTGGCAGGCGGAGGCAACGACGCCCTTCACAGCGCGGCCGCCGGTCAGTTCTGCGCCGGGATTGCGGCCCGCACGCGCGGCAAGGTGCTCTGGATCGTCACCCGTCAGGACGTATTCGCTCCCTCCCTGAAACAGGTGGGGCTTTCTGCTCGGCGAACCATTTTTGTCGAGGCCAGTTCGGACGTCGATGTACTGGCCTGTTTCGAGGAAGGACTGCGGCATGGCGGCCTTGGGGCCGTGGTCGCCGAGGTCGCCCGTCTGTCCATGACCGCCTCACGCCGTCTGCAACTGGCCGCCGAGACGTCTGGTTCGCTTGGCATCGCGATCCGCCGCTGGCGGCGGCAGACGGATGCGGCGGATTTCGGCCAGCCCACAGCGTCTGTCACCCGCTGGCGAGTGTCCGTCCTGCCTTCCTTACCGTTGCCGGTGCCCGGAGTGGGCCGCCCCCGCTGGCTGCTAGAACTGATCCGTGCCCGTGCGGGCGAATGTGCCGATTTTGAAGTGGAGGCCTGTGATGGCAAGGGTCGTCTCTCTTTACCTGCCACTCTGGCCGACGGATCGGATCAGGAAGCGGCTTGGACCAGACGCGCCCGCGCCTGAAACGCCGTTGGCCCTTGTCGGACGGGAAGGACGGCGACGGGTTGTCTTGTCTGTCGATCTCGCCGCCCGGAAGCTGGGGCTGCGCCCCGGCACGCCGGTCGCCAAGGCTCAGGCACTGTATCCCGATCTGGTGCTGATGGACGCCGATCCCGAGGGCGACCAGCTGGGGCTGGAAAAACTTGCCCTGTGGTTCCAGCACCGGATCACGCCCATCGTGGCCGTCGATACGCCGGATGGGCTGGTTCTGGACACGACCGGGGCGGATCACCTGCATGGTGGCGAACTTCCCATGCTCAAGGATATGGTCCACCGCATGGCGGGAGCCGGTTTTTGCGCTCGGGCCGTAGTCGCGGACACCTGGGGGGCGGCCCACGCACTGGCTCGCTACGGCCGGTTAGCGATTGCTGTTGTCCCGTCAGATAAAACGACCTCTGCTCTGGCCGATCTTCCCCTTGAAGCACTCCGCCTGCCCTCCCCTATCATTGAGGGTCTGGCCACGTTGGGCGTATCCCGCATCGGACCACTGGCCGCCATGCCCCGCGCACCGCTGGCTTTGCGGTTTGGCCCCGACATCGCCCGCAGGCTGGATCAGGCGTTCGGGCGTATTGGTGAAGCTATCGTGCCAGTCCGCCCGGTTGATCCGATCGAGGTCAGCCGGAACTTCGCCGAGCCGATCGGGGCCGCCGAGACCATCGCCAAATATATTGGCAAGCTGGTGCCGCTGCTCTGCCAGGGACTGGACGAACGTGGACAGGGCGTGCGCCGCCTCGACCTGCTGCTGCATCGGGTAGACAGCCGCACCGAGGCGATCCGCGTGGCGACCGCCATGCCGGTACGCGATGTGAAGCGCCTGACCCGCCTGCTGTGCGAGAAAATCGAAACGATCAATCCGGGTTTCGGCATTGAGCGCATGGTACTGATCGCCTCTCTGGCGGAACCCATGGACCGACGGCAGACGGTCTCCTCCCTCATCGCCGAAGAAGAAGCCGATGTGTCCGATCTGATCGACACACTGGCCAACCGTGTCGGCATGCAGGCGCTGTATCGCTTTGCCCCGGTGGAAAGCGATCTCCCCGAACGCTCGTTCTGCCGCGTGCCCGCGCTGGCCCCCGAGGAGACGAAGGACTGGCCCGAGCACTGGCCGCGTCCCCCACGTCTATTGGCACGGCCCGAGCCGGTGCAGGCCATGGCGGAACTGCCGGATCAGCCGCCGCTATTCTTCATCTGGCGGGGTGTGCGACGGAAGGTGAAATGCGCCGATGGGCCGGAACGTGTCTTCGGCGAGTGGTGGAAGAATGACGCCGAACTGACCATCGCCCGGGATTACTTCCGGGTGGAGGACACCAGCGGCGAGCGGTTCTGGCTTTACCGTGCTGGTGACGGTGAGCATGGCGAGACGGGCTCGCAGGGCTGGTTTCTGCACGGGATTTTCGGATGAGCCCCTCGGCACCGCGTTATGCCGAATTGCAGGTGACAACCTATTTCTCGTTCCTGCGCGGGGCGTCTTCTCCGATCGAACTGTTTGCGCAGGCAAAGGCTCTTGGCATCGAGGCACTGGGCATCTGTGACCGCAACTCTCTGGCCGGGATGGTGCAGGCCCATGTCGCGGCAAAAGAGGTCGGGCTCCGGCTTGTCGTGGGATGCCGTCTCGATCTGGCGGATTTTCCGCCTGTGCTGGTCTACCCAATGGACCGGGCTGCCTACGGCCGTCTTTGCCGCCTGCTGAGCCTCGGCAAGGCCCGTGCCGGGAAAGGAAAATGCCGTCTGCTCTGGGAAGATCTGGTGGCCTGGGACGCGGGCCTGATCGTCGTCATGATCCCGGACACGGCGGATGATGCCTGCGCCCTGCATTTGCGCAAGCTGAAAGACGCCTTTGCCGACCGGGCCTATCTGGCGCTCACCCTGCTGCGCCGCCCGAATGACCAGATGCGTCTCTACGAACTGTCGAACCTGGCGCATCAGGCACGTGTACCAACAGTCGTGACCAATGACGTGCTGTTCCATACTCATGGCCGGCGCATCCTGCAGGATGTCGTCACCTGCATCCGGCACAACACCACCATCGACGAGGCCGGGTTCGTCCGGGAGCGGCACGCAGACCGCTATCTCAAGCCACCGCAGGAGATGGCCCGGCTGTTCAGCCGTTACCCCGAAGCGGTCGCCCGCACTATGGAGATCGTGGAGCGCTGCCGTTTCTCGCTCGATGATCTGGCCTATCAGTATCCCGATGAAGTGTCCGTGCCCGGTCAGACGCCCCAGCAGGCGCTGGAAACCCTGACATGGGAGGCCGCAGCCCGCACCTATCCAGAAGGCATTCCGGATGAGGTCTGCCAGAGCCTGAACCACGAACTCAACTTGATCGGACGGATGCAATATGCGCCGTATTTCCTGACCGTGAACAGCATTGTCCGCTATGCACGCAGTCAGGATATTCTCTGCCAGGGTCGTGGCTCGGCTGCCAATTCTGCAGTCTGTTATGTGCTGGGCATCACCGCCATTGATCCGGCCCGCAACTCCCTGCTGTTCGAGCGTTTCGTCTCTGAAGAACGGGGCGAACCGCCGGATATCGATGTGGACTTCGAACACGAACGCCGTGAGCAGGTCATCCAGTGGGTTTATGAGCATTACGGGCGTGACCGGGCAGCCCTGACAGCCGTGGTTATCCGCTATCGCGCCAAGGGGGCCTTACGCGATGTCGGCAAGGTCATGGGCTTGCCGGAAGATCTGATCCGCACACTCTCGGGCCAGATCCACGGCTGGGGCCGCAGGCTGGACGATGATGCCCTGACTGACAGCGGTATTGATCTGTCCGACCGGCGCATCCGCCTGACGCTGGATCTGGCCCGCTGCCTGATCGGCGTGCCCCGTCATCTGTCACAGCATCCCGGGGGATTTGTGCTGACGCATGACCGGCTGGATGAACTGGTGCCCATCGAACCTGCGTCGATGGAGCAGCGCCAGATCATTGAATGGGACAAGGACGATATCGACGTTCTGAAATTCATGAAGGTCGATATCCTGGCCCTTGGCATGCTGACCTGCATGAAAAAAGGTCTGGATCTGCTCGGGGACCACAAGGGCCAGCACTTCACGCTCCAGAGCATCCCGGCCGAGGATCCGCGCACCTACGCCATGATCCGCAAGGCCGATACGATCGGTGTGTTCCAGATTGAATCCCGTGCCCAGATGTCCATGCTGCCACGGCTCAAGCCGCGGGTGTTTTATGACCTCGTCATTGAAGTGGCGATCGTGAGGCCCGGCCCCATTCAGGGCGATATGGTGCATCCGTATTTGCGTCGCCGCGAAGGCCTTGAGCGCGAAGACTATCCGACACCAGAACTGGAAGCGGTTCTAAGTAAAACGCTAGGCATCCCGCTGTTTCAGGAACAGGCGATGCAGGTGGCCATGATCTGTGCGGGATTCACCGCCGCCGAAGCGGATCAGTTGCGCCGGGCCATGGCGACGTTCAAGAACACTGGTACCGTCTCACAGTTTCAGACACGGCTCATCGAAGGCATGCGCGACAACGGTTATGGTGAAGAATTCGCCGAGCGGATCTACCAGCAATTGGAAGGGTTCGGGTCTTACGGTTTTCCTGAGAGCCATGCGGCCAGTTTCGCCATTCTGGCCTATTCATCCTCATGGATGAAATGCACCCATCCAGATGTGTTTCTGGCCTCCCTCCTGAATTCCCAGCCAATGGGGTTTTATGCGCCGGCACAACTGGTCCGCGATGCGCGGGAACATGGCGTGGAAATTCGACCTGTCTGCGTCAACACCTCGCGCTGGGACAGCACATTGGAGGGGCCAGAAAGCCCCAACGGAATGTTTGCCGTGCGACTGGGCATGAGTCTGGTCAAAGGACTGGCCAATGACGATGCCGCCCGCATTGTTGCCGCTCGGGCCTCACGCCCGTTTACGTCGGTCGATGACCTATGGCGTCGGGCGGGTGTCAAAGCAGCAGCCCTCACCCATCTGGCCGAGGCGGATGCGTTTCGGCCCTCGCTCGGGCTGGCAAGGCGCGAGGCGCTCTGGGCGATTAAGGCCTTACGGGACGAACCATTGCCCCTGTTTGCGGCTGCGGAAGTAACGCGGGAAGCGGATGAGCCGGATGTGTTGCTGCAGCCCATGCGGGATGGGGCAGAGGTGGTGCGGGATTACAACCGGCTTGGCCTGACCCTGCGGGATCATCCGCTGACCTTTCTACGCGAAGATCTTCGGGCACGGGACATCGTCACCTGTCAGCAGGCGCTGGCGGCAAAGGAAGGGAAGCGTCTCACCGTAGCGGGACTGGTGCTGGTCCGGCAGCGACCAGGCTCCGCCGAAGGCGTGGTATTCATGACGCTGGAGGACGAGACGGCCAACATGAACGTCATCATCTGGCCGGACATGTTTGATGCGAACCGGCACGTCGTACTTGGCGGCCAGATGCTTGCCGTGAAAGGCATGCTGCAGAAGGAGGGCGAGGTCGTGCATCTGGTCGCGAAAGAGATCACGGACCTTTCCGGATTGCTGGCGGATGTCGGGAACCGATCCTCCGCAGACACCACAACCGACATAGACTCAGGCAGTGAACGTCTCGTCGTCAGATCGCGCAATTTCCACTAAGCAATGAGGCTTGGAACGGCCATCACGCTATCGTGATAATGCCCCATTTTAGCCCAAACTACGCTGCGCTTTCAGTCCCATTTGCATCCTATACGCATCCTGCGCGTGGAGCAGAAACGCCAAAGGCCGCCCTTGAGGCGGCCTAAGTGTTTGTTTTCAAACGGTAATTTTGGTTGCGGGGGCAGGATTTGAACCTGCGGCCTTCAGGTTATGAGCCTGACGAGCTACCGGGCTGCTCCACCCCGCGGTGGTATTTTTCATTCAGGGCTGACTGGAAGATCTGGCGGCGACCGACTTTCCCGTGCCTTAAGGCACAGTATCATAGGCGCTGGGTTTTTTCACGTCCGAGTTCGGGATGGGATCGGGTGGAGCACGTCCCGCCATGGCCACCAGATCATCCAGTCAGTCCTGAGGGACTGTGTGGGAGGTTGGTGCTGAGAGGATAGAGTGGGTGGATGACTGCTGTGCATGTATGTTTTCCACGTTGAGTGGCTGTGTGAATGAGCCTATTGGGCGATTAGGACCAGTCAGCTGCACGCATTACTGCGCTTCCACACCTGGCCTATTGACGTGATGGTCTATCACGGCCCTTGGGGAGACCTTGTTTTGAGGTGGGTTTCCCGCTTAGATGCTTTCAGCGGTTATCCCTTCCATACTTAGCTACCCGGCTGTGCCGCTGGCGCGACAACCGGTGCACCAGAGGTATGTTCATCCCGGTCCTCTCGTACTAGGGACAAATCCTCTCAAGTCTCCAACACCCACGGCAGATAGGGACCGAACTGTCTCACGACGTTCTAAACCCAGCTCACGTACCACTTTAATCGGCGAACAGCCGAACCCTTGGGACCTGCTCCAGCCCCAGGATGTGATGAGCCGACATCGAGGTGCCAAACCTCCCCGTCGATGTGGACTCTTGGGGGAGATCAGCCTGTTATCCCTAGAGTACCTTTTATCCGTTGAGCGATGGCCCTTCCACGCGGGACCACCGGATCACTATGGCCGACTTTCGTCTCTGATCGAGCTGTCACTCTCACAGTCAGGCGGGCTTATGCCATTGCACTCAACAGTCGATGTCCGACCGACCTGAGCCCACCATCGCGCGCCTCCGTTACACTTTGGGAGGCGACCGCCCCAGTCAAACTGCCCACCATGCAGGGTCCCGGACCAGGCTTACTGGTCTCGGTTAGACATCAGAAACAGTCAGGGTGGTATTTCAAGGATGGCTCCACCGGAACTGGCGCCCCGGTTTCAAAGCCTCCCACCTATCCTACACAGAATGTCTCTGATGCCACTGCAAAGCTGCAGTAAAGGTTCATAGGGTCTTTCCGTCTGACCGCGGGTACCCCGCATCTTCACGGGGAATTCAATTTCGCTGAGCCGATGCTGGAGACAGCGGGGAAGTCGTTACGCCATTCGTGCAGGTCGGAACTTACCCGACAAGGAATTTCGCTACCTTAGGACCGTTATAGTTACGGCCGCCGTTTACCGGGGCTTCAATTCGGTGCTTGCACACCTCCTCTTAACCTTCCGGCACCGGGCAGGCGTCAGGCCGTATACGTCGTCTCTCGACTTCGCACAGCCCTGTGTTTTTACTAAACAGTCGCTACCCCCTGGTTTGTGCCACCCGCCTGTGGTTGCCCACGGACGGGTCTTGCTTATCCCGAAGTTACGCAAGTAATTTGCCTAGTTCCTTCAGCATCGTTCTCTCAAGCGCCTTGGTATTCTCTACCAGTCCACCTGTGTCGGTTTCGGGTACGGTCTATATGCCAGAGCTATTTCCTGGAATGCTCCAAAAGCCGGGTCAATCCGATAAGACCCGACAACATATTGCATTCGTCACTTCTGGCAGGCCCGGGAATATTCACCCGGTTTCCATCGACTACGGCTTTCGCCCTCGCCTTAGGGGCCGGCTCACCCTGCGCGGATTAACCTTGCGCAGGAACCCTTGGACTTTCGGCGACAGTGTTTCTCGCACTGTTTATCGCTACTCATGTCAGCATTCGCACTTCCGATATCTCCAGGGAGGGTCACCCCGTCCCCTTCACAGACTTACGGAACGCTCCGCTACCGCGCATACAAAGTATGCACCCACAGCTTCGGCACGTGGCTTGAGCCCCGTTACATTTTCGGCGCAGGGTTTCTATTAGACCAGTGAGCTATTACGCTTTCTTTAAAGGATGGCTGCTTCTAAGCCAACCTCCTGGTTGTTTTGGAATCCCCACATCCTTTCCCACTTAGCCACGATTTAGGGGCCTTAGCTGGTGGTCTGGGCTGTTTCCCTCTCGACAATGGACCTTAGCACCCACTGTCTGTCTGCCTGGCTCATACTTCCGGGTATTCGGAGTTTGGTTAGGTTTGGTAAGGCTTTGGGCCCCCCTAGCCCATCCAGTGCTCTACCCCCCGGGGTAATACCAGACGATCTACCTCAATAGATTTCGCGGAGAACCAGCTATTTCCGAGTTTGATTGGCCTTTCACCCCTAGCCACAGCTCATCCCCGACTTTTTCAACAGGCGTGGGTTCGGCCCTCCAGTGCGTGTTACCGCACCTTCAGCCTGGCCATGGCTAGATCACTCGGTTTCGGGTCTTCTGCCAGCAACTCGTCGCCCTGTTCAGACTCGCTTTCGCTGCGCCTACACCTAACGGCTTAAGCTTGCTGCAAACAGAAACTCGCTGACCCATTATACAAAAGGTACGCCGTCACCCCATAAGAGGCTCCGACTGCTTGTAGGCATTCGGTTTCAGGTCTCTTTCACTCCCCTCGTCGGGGTGCTTTTCACCTTTCCCTCACGGTACTTGTTCGCTATCGGTCACCAGGGAGTATTTAGGCTTGGAGGGTGGTCCCCCCATGTTCAGACAGGATTTCACGTGTCCCGCCCTACTCAAGGATCATCACAGACACTACGCATAAGGGGCTATCACCCTCTATGGCCGGACTTTCCATTCCGTTCTGCTTCTTCTGCAACAATCACGGGCCTGTTCCGCGTTCGCTCGCCACTACTAGCGGAATCTCAATTGATGTCTTTTCCTCCGGGTACTTAGATGTTTCAGTTCCCCGGGTTCGCCTCATGCCCCTATGTATTCAGAACATGATACCCATCGCTGGGTGGGTTGCCCCATTCAGATATCCACGGATCAAAGCCTGCTCGCGGCTCCCCATGGCTTTTCGCAGCGTGCCACGTCTTTCATCGCCTCCTGGTGCCAAGGCATCCACCGAATGCCCTTATCGCGCTCATTCACCACACATGCACAGGAGCCATCCACCCTGGGGCAGACAGTCCCGCACATAAGAAAGTGCAGTTCATCTCACGACCACTCTATTCTCTTTACGTCGTCCATGTTCGCTTACGCCACATCGCACAGCACGCAATACCCCGGTTCCCCGGACCATCGCATGGGTCAGACCAACCCGCGACACGGCACGCACACAGACGCACCAACCTATTCACACTGACAAAGAACAAACTTACCAGACACCAAAAGCCGGCGCCGCATCGCGACTGCCGGACAGATGTCCGATCTCTTTTCCCAAAACAACAATCATACACGCCTGGATCATCACCAGACCCCATCGCATCCGGCATCAGGTAACCTGTGTGCATAATGCACAGCAAAGGCCACCTGGTGGAGGCGGACGGGATCGAACCGACGACCCCCTGCTTGCAAAGCAGGTGCTCTCCCAGCTGAGCTACGCCCCCGATG
>NZ_CP062147.1:3347500-3530618 GCF_014843995.1 Novacetimonas hansenii
GCGGGAACGGACTTGCGATACATTTCCCCTACCTGCTGTTCACGGGGGGTCGTGGCTTTTTCCACGGAAAAGACATGCCGCGCATTGTCATGGCCCGTAATGGTCAGGGCAACCTTGGGCAGTTCGGGCTGTGCATGGGTGGGCTCGCCCGTTTCCTGCGCATGCGTGGCGACGGGACCGCACAGCAACAGCCCACACAGACACGCACCGGCAATCCCGGCAGGTGTCATCACGGATGACTTCATCAATCTCTCTCTCCAGCAATCGGTCCCGCACGATCAGCGCAGAAAGAGGTTGCCCTGCCGTTCCGCCCCGATCGTGGTGGTCGGTCCATGACCGGGCAGGATCGTGACATCATCGCCTAATGGAAGCAATTGCCGCACGATGGCTTCCTTCAGCACATCCGCATCGCCATAGGCAAAGTCGGTGCGTCCGACCGATCCCTGAAAAAGGGTATCCCCGACAAAGGCAAAGCGGGTCTGCGGGTTGAAATAGACGACATGCCCCGGTGTATGTCCGGGCACATGCAGCACCTGGAATTCATGTCCAAGCAGGTCAAGCCGTTCGCCATCGGTGACGAAACGATCGACATGGGCATCATGCATGCCATCCACGCCAAAGCGGGCGGCCTGCTGTGTAATGCTTTCCAACAGGAACTGATCGCGCGCATCTGGCCCGATCAGGGGCACCGTGACCCCATCCTGCCGTGTGGTCAGGGCATCGCGCAGGGCATCGGCCCCACCGGCATGGTCAAGATGGCCATGTGTCAGGATGATGGCATCAACCGTCAGGTTCTTGTCCGCGATCACCTGCAACAGGCGGGGCACATCGCCCCCCGGGTCCACGACAACCGCGTGACGTGACCGCCTGTCCCACAGGATGGAACAGTTCTGGGCAAAGGCCGTAACCGCGACGACCTCCAGCGCAAGTGACGGGGGTTGCGACATCTAGGGACTACTCCTGTGGGTCCTGTTGACCGGATGGTCCCGTCATTGAGCCATAAACACACAGACGGGACCACCGTTTATCAACGGATTTTAGGCAGCGGCCATCCCGTCGCAGGAATATCGAAGTGTGAAACCAGATTATGGTCTGGGATGTTGGTCAGATCCTTTTCCAGCTTTGCCACCACGGCGGGGCGTGCCTCGACATCCAGATGGGCAATGATCTGGTGCATCACTTCGCCCGGCGCGGCGATCGCAAGGCCCGGTGCCTCCTTCTTGCGCACGGCGTCATTCAGATATGCCGCGACCACCTTGCCATAAGCACCATCATGCGGCGCCGTGGGGCCTTTCGCATCATCGCTCTTGAGATGGGCAATCGTCGCAAGACCATGTTCACCATGCTTGAGGATACGCGCATGCAGGCTGTCGGCCACAACATACCAGACGGGATCAATGTAACTCATGAAATATCAGCTCCTTGATATGAAACGAAACGCAGAGGCCATGACCACATCACGCCAGTGCGTGCACAAGCACGAACATGGAGACGAACGCACGCGATTTCCAGCAGGTGACGCACCCGTATCCGTGCTGATAGAGTAGCCCTGCCATGACACAGACCCTCACCTCCCACGATCCGCTGGACCTCGCCATCGCGTGGGCCCGCGCCGGACAGGCCACCGCCCTTGCCTGCGTTACCTCAACATGGGGCAGTTCTCCCCGCCCCGCCGGCAGCATGATGAGCATCAGCGCCACGGGCCGGATCGAAGGATCGGTCAGCGGCGGCTGCGTCGAAGGCGCCGTGATCGAGGAAGCGGGCGAGGTCATGCGTAAGGGGCAACCGCGCAGCCTGTCCTATGGCGTCAGCAGCGAGGAGGCATGGTCCGTGGGGCTGGCCTGTGGCGGACTGCTCGACGTGTATGTCGAATCGATACGCACCCCCGAACATCCCGCAGGCACGCTGGGGCTTGACCTGCTGGAGCGGCTTGTTGCCCTGCGATGCGCGCGTCGCCCCGTCATTCTTGCGACACGTCTGTCAGATGGCAGGCACATCATCCTGACCCGCACGGCCGATGGCGTGCAGGCACCCGATGCGTTGCCAGAGGATGCGCGTCACGTCGCCTCCCTGCGTGAAACCGCACGCCAGGCCTTTCATGCCGGACGCAGCCTGCGCCATACGGATGCACATGACGAGGCATGGTTTTTGCACCTGATCCCGATGCAGCCGCGCCTGATGATCGTGGGCGCCGTCCATATCGCGCAGGTCCTGGCCCCCATGGCGCAGGCGGCGGGCTTTGCCGTGACGGTCATTGACCCGCGCACGCAACTGGCCACGGCGGAACGTTTCCCCGGCATCACGCTGGATACGCAATGGCCTGACGAAGCCCTTGACCGCCTGTGCATCGACAACCAGACCGCAATCGTCACCCTGACCCATGACGCCAAACTTGATGACCCGACGCTGCGCCATGCCCTGCAGGGGCCAGCTTTCTATATAGGGGCGCTTGGGTCACGCAAGACACAGGCATCGCGGCTGGAACGATTGCGCGAAGATGGCTTTACCGACGATCAGGCCCGCCGCATCCACGGCCCCGTCGGGCTGGCGATCGGGGCGATCGGGGCTGCGGAAATCGCGCTGTCCATCCTTGCGGAAATCGTCGCGGTCCGCCGTAACGCGCCGCTGGGGCATCATCCCGGCTGGGCATGACCCGATCAGGCATGCCCCCCGGAATCGCGGATATTGCAGCCATACCGGGCGATATAGATGCCATCGTCCTGGCCGCGGGACAGTCACGCAGGACATTTCCACAGCACAAGCTGCTGGCCCGCGATGCGGATGGCCGCCCCATGCTCGCCACGACCATCCGACGTATACAGGCCAGCACCGCGCGGCACACCATCGTCGTACTGGGCCATCGCGCGCACGATATACGTGACGCGATCATGCCCTATATGGATCCCCGCCACCCACCGCCCCACCTGATCCACGCAGCCGGGCATGCGTCCGGCCTGTCCGCCAGCCTGCGCGCAGGCGTCGCAGCCGCGCAGGCAGAGGGGGCGGGCGGGGCGCTCATCTGCCTTGGTGACATGCCACTGGTGCCGACGGGACTGCTTGACCGCATGATCCAGACCCATCACGACAGCCATCCCGCCGCGGTGGTCGTGATGCAGGGCGGCAGGCGCGGCCATCCCGTCCTGTGGGACCGGCGGATGTTCCCCGCGCTGCTGCGGATGCAGGGCGATCGCGGCGCACGCGACCTGCTGCGCCAGATGGGCGATGACCTGCGGCGATTGCCGGCGGGGCCGGAAATCCACGCGGATTTCGACACGCCCGAACGGCTGGCGCAGTTTTCCATGCTGTCGCTCGTCTCCTGACCTGCGGGTCTGACTTGACCTGCGGAACGGGCGTGGCACACAGAACGGGCGAACGGGCAGCCGTTGCGGCAACGTTCCTTAAATCTTTCACACAGGGAATAAAAACATGAGCAAGATTATCCGCAGTGATTCGAACGAGATCCTGTCAAAGGTTGTCGAATATCACGGCTTCCTGTTCACGCAGGGCTTCGTCGCGCGTGACCTGTCCGCCGACATCACCGCACAGACCAAGGACGTCCTGGAACAGATCGACGCGGCACTGGAAGCGCACGGCACCGACAATACACGCCTGCTGCAGGCCCAAATCTGGGTCAAGGACATCACCGAACGTGATGCCCTGAACAAGGTCTGGAGCGCATGGCTGCCCAAGGGTGGCGCCCCGGCACGCGCATGCGTCGAAGCCAAGATGGCCCACCCCGACGTACGCGTCGAAATCATGATCATCTGCACGAAATAATCCGTTTCGGCAGACCATGGCGAAGGGTGGCGGGGCGCGAATCAGGTGTCACATTTATGCCACTCTTCGTATCTACATGCTGATCTTCGCGCAGTGCGAATCAAGACATAAAGCCGTGAAAAGCGCTGGAGAAAGCAGATGTTTTTAGTCCAGTTAAGGAATTAATTCCTATTTTTTCGTTTTTGACAGGTTATTCTGCGAAAACTTACATACTCGCGATCGAGATACGCCACGCAGGCTTGTCAGGATTGCAAACGGCTTGCTACTTCACATGGGCGGGATGCAACGACCCCTTACGGCATAACCCAGAGGCGGAGACTTTAAGAGAATGCGGATCGGCAGTCTGAAGCGTGGCTTTTACCTATCCGTCTTTACAGCCTCTTTCGGGTTGCTGATATCGGGCACCACACAGGCCCGCACCATTCATCATGCAGCGTCCCGCGCGACGCATGCCTCCACCACACATCGCAGTGGCGTGCATCACGCTTCCTATCGCACGCACCGTCATGAAACCGGTCATGTCATCCAGTGCGTCGCCTTCGCCAAGAGCGCGTCCAATGTGATGATCCGGGGCAATGCGGCCGACTGGTGGCACAATGCCGCAGGTCGTTATGCCCGTGGCAACACGCCAGAGGAAGGAAGCGTCCTGAACTTCCGCGCCACGCGCCGGATGCCCCTTGGCCATGTCGCCGTTGTCCGGCAACTGGTCGACAGCCGGACGGTCATCATTGATCAGTCACACTGGGGCCAGCGCGGTGTCAGCCGGAATGTGTCCGTCATCGACGTTTCGCCGAACAATGACTGGTCCGCCGTGCGCGTTGCCCTGAACAGCCGTAACGGTGCGTTTGGCAGCATCTATCCCACCTATGGCTTCATTTATGGCCGCCCCGAAGGGAGCGGACGTGAAAACAGCAGCCAGCAGGCCGACATGATGACCGCCTATCAGCAGGTTGCCCGCCAGCCTGTCGCCACCAGCCGCAAGGGCCATCATGCGGTGACGGAAATCGCGGAAGCCCCAGAACCCGTTTCAGCGGATTCCTCCTCCCTCGCCTTTGAAGACGACGCGCCCAACCGTTCCTGGGAATAACCGGGACCGCGCGAACCTCCTGATACGAGACCACGGCGACAGGGCATTGCCCGTACGGGCATGACCGCCTGAAGGGCGCCCGATATCATCCAGAAGTTTTTGGTGAAGCTTTTTTCTGAGAACGCTTCAAAAGACGCCACTTTTTTTAAAAAGTCGGCATCCCAGAACTTTTATCCCCATCAAGAGAGAATAATCAGCCCGGTCGACCCGCCCGATGATAGGGATGGCCCGTCGCGATCGCCCGTGCCCGATAAAGCTGTTCCGCCAGCAGGCCCCGCACCAGCATATGCGGCCACGTCATCTGTCCCAGTGACAAGGTCTCGTCCGCGCGTTCGATGACGCAGCCATCAAGCCCTTCTGCACCACCGATCAGGAAACAGATGGGACGTGACAGGCCCATCCAGCGTTCCAACGCCCGCGCAAAAGACAGGCTGTCATAGGTCCTGCCCCCCTCATCCATCGCCACGACCTGCGCACGCGGTGGAAGTGCGGCCAGAAGCGCCTGCCCTTCGCGCCGCTTGGCCTCCCCCGCCGCACCGCGCCCTTCGGGCAGTTCCGTCAGTTTAAGGCGCGGGGAAAGGCGGTCGGCATAGCGGTTGAACAGATCCTTTTCGACCCGATCCTTCATCCGCCCGATGGCGATCATATGCAGCAATACTGCCTAGCCCAACGGGTCGGCAGGCTCTTCGGGGGGAATGTCGAGTTCCTTGCCCCACATCCGTTCCAGACCATACATCTCGCGCGCTTCGGCCTTGAACAGGTGGACAATGATGTCACCCGCATCAATCAGCACCCAGTCAGAACCATTGGCGCCCTCGATCAGGACCCGCTTCAACCCGACTTCACGCAACTTGCGCTCGATATGGGATGCCATGGCCGAAATCTGACGGTCGGCCACGCCGGTGGCAATCACCATGCGATCCGCAAAAGCCGCACGCCCACGCAGGTCCAGCACGACGATATCCTCTCCCTTGTCATCGGAAAGGCTGTTCGTGATGATGTCCAGATAGGTTTCGACCATGGGGTCGATCACCGGCTCACGCTGCTCCGATGCGGCGGGGCCTGCCACGGCGGCTTTCTTGCGCGGGGTTCCCGGCGCGGTGATCGCACCACCCAGCGGGGTTGCAGACGCGACCGTGGTCTTGGTGCCCGTACGGCGTTTTGCACCCGTTTCGGCTGAAGGCTTCCTGATGATGGCTCTCACTCCTGTCGGGGTGCCTGCGCATGCCCGTCAGGCATGGCTAGGCCGGGCGGTGGCCCGATGCACGTATTTCTGTCGCTGATATAGCGTTCTGCGGCGCGGGAAGAAAGACCCATGCGCATCCCCCATATCGTGTCAGTACCGGCGCCTCACGCGCGGGGCGACGTGATGACGCCATATATCGCGCCACCTGCCCGCGCAACGCCGCCGGATTATATCCCGGACGCGGTAAAATCGCGACGGGCACAAGCTGCATGATCCGCCGCCATCGCCGCCAGCATGCCATCTGCGCCAGACCATCCGCCCCCATCAGCCAGACAAAGCGGGCACATGGGAAACGGCGTCGCAACTGCGTAATCGTATCAATGGTGTACCGGGTTCCCATGCGGCCTTCGATATCGGTGGCGATGATCCGCCGCCCGAACGGGGCGACACGCCTGCGGGCCTGCTCCAGCCGCTGTGCCTGCGGGGCCATGCCCGCCACGGGTTTCAATGGATTCCCCGGCGACACCAGCAACCATACCTGATCCAGGGAAAGCTGGCGCAACGCCCGGCAGGCCAATTGGATATGCCCATCATGGATGGGATTGAACGACCCACCCAGCAGCCCGATTGATGCGCGGCGACGGTCCCCACGCACGGGAATGGTCGCAGAGGCCCCCGTCATGACGCAGCCATCATAACGCGTCAGGGACGGACCTGACCGGTGCCGATCACTTCGTACCGGAACGTGGTCAACTGTTCCAACCCGACGGGGCCGCGGGCATGAAAACGCCCGGTGGCGATGCCAATTTCCGCACCAAACCCGAATTCCCCCCCGTCACAGAACTGGGTGGAGGCATTCCACATCACCACCGCACTGTCGGTTTCATTCAGGAACCGGGTCGCGGCGTGCGCATCTTCGGTGATGATCGCTTCGGTATGGGAACTTCCATAACGCACGATATGGGCCAGCGCGTCATCAATCCCGTCCACCACCGCAACCGATATGACCGCATCCAGCCATTCGGTGGCAAAATCCTGCGCAGTCGCGGGGGGCAGGTCGGGCACGATGGCGCGCGCGCGCGCATCCGCACGGAACGCGCATCCCTTCGTCGCCAGATCCTCCACCAGTCCGGGCAGAAGCACCGGGGCGATCGCATTGTCGATCAACAGCGTTTCCGTCGCGCCACAGATGCCCGTACGCCGCATCTTGGCATTCAGAACGATGCGCCGCGCCATTTCAAGGTCGGCGGCGGCATGGACATAGGTGTGGCACAATCCTTCGGCATGCGACAGGACAGGAACGCGGGCCTCACGGCACACACGCTCCACCAATGACTTGCCCCCACGCGGGATCAGCAGGTCGATCAGGCCCGACGCCGCCAGCATGTCGGCCACATGGCGCCGGTCCGTATCGGGGGGGATCTGCACCGCATCCACCGGCAGGCCCGCAGCCCGCAGCCCGGCCTGCATCGCACCGTGGATCACACGCGCACTGTGGATGCTGTCGGACCCGCCACGCAGGATCACCGCATTGCCCGACTTGATGCACAAAGCAGCGGCATCCGCCCCCACATTCGGGCGGCTTTCATAAATCATGCCGATCACGCCAACCGGGGTTGCGACACGGCGTATTTTCAATCCGTTGGGGCGCGTCCATTCGGACAGCACCCGCCCCAACGGGTCGGGCAATTTCGCGACATCCTCCAGCGCCTTCGCCATCGCCTCGACCCGTGCCTCATCAAGGGTCAGGCGGTCACGAAAGGACGCGGCGCCAGAAAACGCCGCGACATCGCGCGCATTGGCCGCCAGCAGCTCGGCCCGGACCGCCCGCAGCGCGGCCGCCGCCTGGCACAGGGCCTCGTTACGCTGTGCTGTGCTTCTATGGCCCAATGCGCGACCTGCGATGCGGGCACGGCGCGCCATATCGGCCACCACTGTCGCGGCCGTCGGGGAAAGCGGGGCATGATCCATGGGGGTGGATGTCGCGGAAATGGTCATGCCCTTGGGTTTCCCTGTCATTCAATGCGCGATGCGGGCCATGCGGACCACATCGCACCATGCATCAGACGTTAAAGCGGAACAGCAAGACATCACCATCTTGCACCACATAATCACGTCCCTCGATTCGCAGCTTGCCAGCTTCCTTGGCGCCAGCCTCGCCATTGCACTGGATATAGTCGTCATACGCAACGGTTTCGCAGGCGATGAACCCGCGTTCAAAATCATTGTGAATGACGGCGGCGGCCTGCGGCGCGCGCATCCCGGCCGTAATGGTCCATGCGCGCGTTTCCTTTGGCCCGACCGTGAAGTAGGTGCTCAGGCCCAGCAGGCGATACCCTGCGGCGATGACACGGTCGAGGCCACTATCACTCAGCCCCAGCCCATCAAGGAATTCGGCACGGTCTTCCGCGCCCAGCTGGCTGACTTCGGCCTCGATCGCAGCAGACACGATGACCACGGCCGCCCCTTCGGCTTCGGCGCGGGCACGGACCTTGTCGGAAAATGCGTTGCCCGTCGCGGCAGAGCCTTCGTCCACGTTACAGACATACAGCACCGGCTTGGACGTCATCAGGTTCAGGCGGCGCACCGCCTCTTCCTGTCCGGCGGGGATGGCGGTGCGCGCGGGCTGCCCCTCACGCAGGGCCGCGATCAACGGCTCCATCAATTCGACCTGGGCTGCGGCCTCACGATCATTGCCGCGCGCCTTTTTCTGCAGCGCCACGATCCGTTTTTCCAACGACTCGAGATCGGCCAGCATCAGTTCGGTTTCAATGATCTCCGCATCGCGCAGCGGATCGACCCCACCCTCGACATGGGTGATGTCATCATCCTCGAAACAGCGCAGGACATGGATAATGGCGTCCACCTCGCGGATGTTGGCAAGGAACTGGTTCCCCAGCCCTTCGCCACGCGACGCGCCACGCACCAGACCCGCGATATCGACGAATTCAAGGCTGGTCGGCAGGATCTTCTGCGACTTGCCGATACGCGCCAGTTCCGCCAGCCGCGGGTCAGGCACGGCCACGCGGCCGACATTCGGCTCGATCGTGCAGAAGGGGTAATTCGCCGCCTGTGCCGACGCCGTTTCGGTCAAGGCATTGAACAGCGTGGACTTGCCGACATTCGGCAGCCCCACGATCCCGCAGTTGAAGCCCATATCCCCTATTCCCCCGTGTGGCTGGCCATTCTGGTCATGAACAGTTCCGGCTGCCCGTCCGCAAGGATTGCCGCCGTATCCGACAGCGCATCAAGCATGGGATCGAGCCACAGCCGGTCATCGCGCGAAAAATCGCCCAGCACATGCCCCGTCACCCGTTCGCGGGTGCCAGGATGGCCGATGCCGATCCGCACACGCCAGTAATCCTGTGTGCCAAGCATGCGGTCCATGGACCGCAGCCCGTTATGCCCTGCCGCCCCGCCACCGCGCTTGACGCGGATACGGCCGGGGGCAAGGTCCAGTTCGTCGTGAAATGCCGTGATGGCATCGGCCGACAGCTTGTAAAACGCCGCCGCCTGCTGAACACTTTCACCCGAAAGATTCATATAGGTCAGCGGCTTGAGCAGCATGACCTTGTGGCGGCCAATCTGCCCTTCGCTGACTTCACCGCGAAAGCGCTTGCGCCACGGGGCGAACCCGTGGCGTTCGGCGATCCGGTCAACGGCCATGAACCCGACATTATGGCGATTCCGGCTCATCCCCGGTTCGGGGTTTCCCAATCCGGTCCAAAGGAGCATGGCGTCTGTCCAGTCGTGTCAGGTTCGCGCGATCAGCCCGCGGCGTCCGCGGCCGCGGCGTCACCACCCGCGTCGTCAGCCTCGACCGTCGGTGCGGCGATGGTGGCGATGACGAAGTTCGGGGTATGCTGGACCGGGGTCACATGTTCCGTACCCTTGAGGTCTTCCCAACGCACGTTGTCATGGATGTCGAGCTTTGACAGATCCGCGCTGAAGCCCTCGGGCATGTTGGCGGGGTCGGCCACGACGTCCACGGTATGACGCACGATGTTCAGCACACCACCACGCTTGATACCGGGGGAGACTTCTTCACCGGTGAAGGTGATGGAGACTTCCACATGCACCTTCTGCCCTTCGGCAAGGCGCTGGTAATCAACATGCAGCGGCACGTCGGATACCGGGTGCAACTGGATTTCACGCAGGAGCGCATGCTCCGTCTTGCTGCCATCGATGGAGATGTCATAGATGCGCGAGCGCCAGCCCGGCTTGTGCAGTTCGCGGGCCACGATACGCGGGTCGAGCGCGATCAGCACGGCTTCCTGCTTGCCGCCATAGATAACACCGGGAACAAGCCCGGCACGTCTCGTCGCCCGCGCTGCCCCCTTACCAGCCTTCGCGCGCGAAGAAACATTGATTTTCGTGAATTTGGTCACTTGTCTGCTCCTGAATCACAAGGCGCGCCAGCCTCCAGGGGTGCCAGCGCGTGCGCGGCCTTTAACGGAAAAGGCTGCGCGATGCAATGTGGACAGGCATTTTTACCCCATCGGGCCGGGCAATGTGGCGCGCACGATACGCATCCTGCCCTTCCGTCATCGGGGATGGGTCTTACGGCCACCACATCACCTTGAAACGGCCGCCGCGTCGCGCAATGGCCCGCGAAACGCGAAGAGCGGTATCAGGAAACGGCGGTCAGTTCCCATGGCTGTGCGGGGCCTGCGGGCTGCGCCCACATGGGCGTTGCATTGGGCAGGCGTACGTTGGGCTTCAACCCCATTGCCGCGCGCAGGGCACGAAACATGCCGCCATGACAGACCACAAGCGGTACGCCGGGGGCCTCGGTCGCGCGGTTGATGGCGCAAACCGCGCGTTCACGCAGTTCGGCAAAGCTTTCGCCATCCACAGGCGTGTATTCCCCCGCGATCCAGCTATCGTACCAATTGCCCATCGGCTTGCCTTCCTGGTCGCCGAAACAGACTTCTTTCAGCCCGTCATCAAGGTCCACCTGGAACAGCGGCGCACCATGTTCCGCAAGGACCTGCGCCACGATTTCCGCCGTACGCCGCGCACGCCCCAGCGGGGAAGAGACAATGCGCGCGATGGGATGTTCTCCCAGATGCCGCGCCAGCACCAGCCCCGCCTGCCGCGCCTGCGCCTCCCCCGTGGGATTGAGCGGGATGTCGGTCCGGCCCTGTGAACGCCCCTCGGCATTCCAGTCCGTCTCCCCATGTCGCAGATACCAGTATGGCCGGGCGAGCAGGTCCGTCATCAGCAGGTTCCTTCCTGATTGGCTGTCCCGGCGATAGCCTTCACCCATTGCCGGGTCAATTCAACCCCGTGACATACTATGAAATAAATCCTGCATCATGACGCCGGCCCATCAGACCGTGCCAGTCAGACCGTGCCCGTCACACAGGCCCCCACCGTCCGGTGGCCCCAGTCAAATCAGTCCAATCAGTCAAACAGGGACGACACAGAACTTTCATCCGACACCGCACGCATGGCGCGGGACAGCAGGTTGGCCGTGCTGATCTGGCGGATATTATGCGACTGGCGCACGTCCTCCGTCTTGGCAATGCTGTCGGTCAGGGTCAGCATCTGCAACGGGGACTGCCCGATGCGGCTGACTGCACCGCCCGTCAGGACGCCATGGGTCACATATGCCTCCACCGCAGCGGCGCCATGGCGCATCAGGGCCTCCGCCGCATTGCACAGCGACCCGCCACTATCGACGATATCATCAACCAGCACGCAGTACCGCCCGCGCACATCACCGATCACATTCATCACCTCTGACACGCCAGCGCGTTCGCGCCGCTTGTCGATGATGGCAAGGTCCACATTCAGCCGCTGCGCCAGTTGCCGCGCACGCACCACGCCCCCCACATCGGGGGAGACAATCATCAGGTTATGCGGTCCGCCGGGGATATTGAGTTCCGGGGCCTCGTACGGCAACGGCGCCTCCAGCCCCATGCGGCCCTTGATATCGCGGGTAAATAGCGGGGCGGCATAAAGGTTATCCACCGGGACGTCGAAAAATCCCTGGATCTGCATGGCATGCAGGTCCATCGTCAGGATGCGGTTGGCACCGGCCTCCACCAGGATATTCGCCACCAATTTTGCGCTGATGGGGGTGCGGGGGCCGGATTTGCGATCCTGCCGCGCATAACCGAAATAAGGCATGACCGCCGTGATGCGCCGGGCAGAGCCACGACGCAGCGCATCGAGCATGATCAGCAGTTCCATCAGGTTGTCATTGGTGGGCGAGCAGGTGCTCTGGATGACAAACACATCCTCGCCACGCACGTTTTCATGGATCTCGACAAAGATTTCCATGTCGGCAAAGCGACGGACGGTTACGTCGCACAAGGGCATCCCCAGTTCGACCGCAACTTTTTCAGCAAGGGGCAGATTACTGTTACAGGCGACGATTTTCATCTTGCGACGTTCCCGGACGACGTGAGGCGGAGCGACCGTGCAGGGCACTTCCGTTTGCATGGATGGGCCGGGTTCTAGCAATCGCGCCAGTCCGTGTCACCACCGCACCGCCCCGAAGTGCGGCCAGAACACATCAACGCGGACCTGCATCATAAACACACATCCCCAACGTGGCGTGACAGCCACACCTGCCGCCGGGCGGTTATCGCGGCGGCAGGGTCACCCCCGGCAGGTGCCGCGCAGGCACGGTGACGGGTGTGGCGGTGGACGGCGTGGCGGACGATGCGGAAGATGGAACCTGTGTCGATACGGTCTGGGCAGGCGGAACGGACGCTTGCACGGGTGACGGTACGGATGGCGGTATCGTCGGCCCCGCCGTCGCGGGAACCATCACGGGTGGTGCGGCAGGAGAGGCCACAACCGCAGAAGCCGGGACAGAAGCAACAGCAGGAACGGCGGTGGCTCTGGCCACCACAGGCGGTGTGACAGGAGCGGCAGGGACAGGGGGCACAGGAACAGGAGGGGCGGCCGGGACAGGAGCAGCAGGGGCAACACGGGCAACCGGGAGCGGTGACGCCGTCACCGCCGGGGTTGGCACCACCTGAACTGGCGCCACCGAAGCTGGCGCCACTGGGGTCGATATCACGGGGGTCGAGGCCGCAGGGGTGGAGGCCGCGGGGATAGAGGCCACGGGCGACTCCGCCATGGCAGGCACATGCCGGGTCACGGAATGTGGTGGGGCGGCTGAATGCACGATGGGCGGACTCGCGGCAGGCGGGGCCGTAACGGTGGCGGCATTCGCAGAAAGCGGCACATTATCCCGCCCGGAATAGCGCGAGATGATCTGTCGCACGCCCCCGGCGGCTTCCTCGCCCGCGGCTTCGGCGGCATCGCCCCATTTCCGGTCAAGCGCATGCGCGGCGATATCATGGATCTGCGTCGCGGCCCCGGCTTCCTTGCCATGGGGGTCGGTCACACGCCATGTCAGCGTCAGGCGCTGACGTGCCGGACCGGGCGCGGGCAACTGTGTTACGACCACGGTACACAGGACGGTAAAATCGGCCCCGCCCTGCGTATGCTGGACCTGATCGTGGGCATCGCGCAACGATGCGGAAAATGCCCGGGCCAGTGCTGCATTCCCATCACCCGGCGCGCCCCTCACCCCCTGGAAAAACACATGGGCGGGCCGATTTTTCAGGCTGCTCGGGTCTTTTTGCATCTGGGCGGCCTGAATACCGGTCAGCAGGGTCGCGACCTCTGGCGCGGCCTGTCCCGCCGATGCCATCATTACCGCATCAGACCCGCCAGACCACGACGCGGCGGGCACGGGCGCCCCCTTGACCTGCCCCCGGACCTCCCCTTTCGGGGTGATCACGGCATAGGTCGGGACGACCATGTTCCCCTCAAGTGTGGCGGTCATGCGTAACCACCAGTCGCCATTTTTCGCGGCCTGCCCCACGGCGGGAACCGACTGGTCCAGCATGGCGGCAACCATGTCCTTCTGCCATGTCTGCGCGGCCATGTTGACCAGCAGCGCCTGCGTGGGCAACGGCACCGCAAGTCGTGCGGGCGGCGCATCAGAAAGCTGCGACAGGCCAGTGCGACGGAACGGATGCGGCACGTCGAGACACCCGGCAAGGAAGCACAGGCCCGACATCGTCAGGGCCATCACGCCATGCCTGAAAAACTTTACCCTCATTGCGGCATCATACATGGGGCACGGTGATTACTGAAATCTGGTGCCCGATCTTCCCGCCCCCCGCCAGCGTGCGGCGGCGATGGCTAAAGAACCGGCCCTCGTCCGTCAGGGTATCAATCCCCAGCGCCCGCGCCACCCCCACGCCCGCACGATGCAGGCGCGCCACGCAATAGGCAGCAAGGTCGAACTGGTCATGCCCCTCCCGCCGCGCGGGGGTGAAAAATGCACCCGCCGTACCGTCCAGCGCCAGCACCGCGTCCCGCATGTCAGCCCCGACCTCGTAACTGTCACGCGCGATACAGGGGCCGACCACGGCACGGATATCGCCCGCCCGGCTTCCCAGCGCGCACATCGCAGCAACCGTTTCCTCCAGCACGCCAGCGGCGGCGCCACGCCATCCGGCATGTGCGGCCCCCACCACCTGCCCCCGCACATCAGCAAACAGAACCGGTGCGCAATCGGCGGTAATGACCCCCAGTGCCAGGCCGGGACGGGCGCATACCATGGCATCTGCCGACGCGCCCTGTCCCTCGGCCCATGGTGCGCTGACGCTGACCACATCACGGCCATGGACCTGCGTCACACTAAGGAGGTGTTCTGGCGCGACCCCCACCGCGCGTGCGACCCGTGCACGGTTTTCACGCAGGGCGGCAGGATTATCGCCACTGCGCATGGAGCAGTTCAGCGATGCATATGGCCCGGTCGATACCCCCCCAAGGCGGGTGAAAAACCCATGTGGCACATGACCCAGCGCCCCGGCCCGCACGATCGCCCCATCCAGCTGATCGTCTTCCAGTTGCCCCTTCCCCGCCATTTGCATCATCCGCCCGTTACCTGTCCGCCGTGTTCCGGCCCGCCTTTTCCCAACTTACCTTTTCCTTACTTAATCTTTCCCTGGACTTAATCTTTCGCCTGGCCGCTTTCTGCTGGACCAGCATTCCCGCCACCACCGGCGCAAGTTGGCGCGGTGGGCATGCAGCCCTCAAATCCCGCCAATCCGGTTATGCCGGGCGATGTCAGGGCCATGACACGAAACAGGCCGCCCATGCGATCGGGCGCCGCAAGGCGCTGCGCGGCCTCGCCAATCTGGCGTGCGACCTCATGCGGCTGGTTGCGTGCAAGCTGCTGCGCACGGGGAAACAGGCCCAGCGCCGACAGGAACGCCCCCTGTGTCACACTGCCCCATGTGGTGCATCCGCCCGCGCGCGCGGCCATACCGAATGCCGCAAAATCGACATGCGCCGTCAGGTCCGCCATCCCCGGCCGAGCCAGCGGCCATGCCGGACGCCCAT
Source organism: Novacetimonas hansenii (assembly GCF_014843995.1). NCBI lineage: Bacteria > Pseudomonadati > Pseudomonadota > Alphaproteobacteria > Acetobacterales > Acetobacteraceae > Novacetimonas > Novacetimonas hansenii. Next base: position 3,362,932 of record NZ_CP062147.1, read on the forward strand.
CGCACAGGGCCTGCAACGTATCGCCCCATCCCGGCCCGTCATACCCGTAATCAATGAACAGTGCGGCCCCCATCCCATCCATCAGCCGCCGCCCGAGTTGACGCGCGATGCCAAGCGCGCCCTCGCAGGTTTCAAGCACCTCGCCTTCGGGCACATCGCGTGTCGCAAGGGGGCCATCGGCAGGCAGGTCAGTGGCGGGGGCGGTCACGAACACCTCCCCCACCACACTGCGTTCGTCCCATCCCCGCGCGGTGCGCACGAACTGCCGGATGGGCAGCGCATCAAGGAATTCATTGGCCAGCAGGATCATCGCCCCCGGTGGCAGTCCTGTCACCGCATCATGCCAGACAGGCGCACACACCCCCACATGCGGCGCCAGCGACGTGGCCTGGACCTGACGCAGGCGGGGGGAGGTTTCGACCATATGCACCCGCGCCGCAGCGTAACAGGCGGGGGCCACGCGTGCCAGCAGGCGCAGCGCATCGGCCATCAGCGTCCCGCGGCCCGGCCCGGCCTCCGCCAGGACAAAGGGCGTGGGGGTGCCCATGGCCTGCCATGTGACCGCCACCCATGCGCCAAGGAGTTCGCCAAACATCTGCGAGATTTCGGGCGCGGTAATGAAATCGGCAAACGGGTCACGCCCGCTGTAATACGCCGCATTGGCACGGGCCATGAAACGGTCCAGCCGGACAGGCGCGGCAGGAACATTCATCGGGCGATGTCCCCGTCCTCCTCCAGCCCGGGGGCATCGGGGGGCATCAGCTCCGTGCGCGCGGGACGCAGGCAGGCATTGAGCATCAGCCCCAGCCCGCCGATCACCATGGGCACGCACAGTACCTGCCCCATGGTAACGCCAAACGGCAGGAAGCCGATAAAGGAGTCCGGTTCGCGAAACAGTTCGCACACCGTGCGTGCGATGGCATAACCGAACAGGAACAGCCCCGCGAGGAAGCCGGGATGTTCACGCACCTTCTGGCTGCGTGACACCAGCCACATCACGGTAAAGAGCACCAGCCCTTCGGCAAAAGCCTCGTACAGTTCGGAGGGATGGCGCGGCACCGGCCCGGCATCGGGAAAGATCATCGCCCATGGCAGGGTGGCCGGGGCCTCACGCCCCCATAATTCGCCATTGATGAAATTGGCGACCCGCCCCAGCCCAAGCCCGATGGGCACCACCGTGGTGATCCGGTCCGAAAAGCCAAGGAAGCTGAGTTTATTACGCCACGTAAAGATGATCAGCGCGATAATGACCCCTGCGGCCCCGCCATGGAACGACATTCCCCCGTGCCAGACCTCCAGGATCGCCAGCGGGTGGGACAGATAATATCCCGGCTGATAAAACAGGATGTAGCCAAGCCTGCCGCCAAGCACCACACCCAGCGTCGCCCAGGTCAGGAAGTCATCGACCTGCAGCGCGGACGCCGCACGTGGTGCCAGCGCCACAAGGCGCCGCGCCACGCGCCACCCGACCACCAGTGCCACGATATAGGCCATCGCATACCAGCGCAGGCCAAACGGTCCGAAATGCACCATGACCGGGTCGAATTGCGGGAATATCAGGACAGGCAGCATGCAGCGACTTTCACAATCGGGATTTTACAGGCACGGGGCCGCAGTGCCTGCTTCATTAAAATAACCCGTTGATAATAAATAAAGTAAACGTTTTCCGATGCCATCCCCACCTGCGGCAAAGGCGGCGTTACCTGAAGGTTCGCGGAAAATCCATTCCCAGGGTCCCACATAATCCCAAGATGTTATTGGGTCTGCCACATCCGGCAATCCCCCACATCCGTTTGACATGAAAAATCCCACACCATCGCGAATTTCCCCAATGTCGTGGCGGAGCTTTGTCAAACCCAAAGGTCAGAAGGCGTCATCATGTCAAAAAGAAGCGATACCCAAAACCTTTAAAGATACGGGTCGGCAGCGGCAAGATACGCACGGACATAGCGTTCCACACCCTGTGCAAGCGGGGTGAAAGCCTGTGTGTAACCCGCCGTGCGCAGGCGCGTCATGTCGGCGCAGGTATAGGATTGGTACTGCCCGCGCAGGGCGGCAGGCATGTCGATGAATTCGACCCGCCGCGCGACATGCGCCGCATCGCACACCGCATCCACAAGGTCGAGACAGGTGCGCGCCACCCCGGTCCCGCAATTGAACAGCCCGTGGACATGCTGGTGATCCAGCAGCCACAACATGACCGACACCACATCCCCCACCCATATGAAATCACGCGCCTGATGCCCGTCAGCCACGTCCGGCCTGTCGGAACGAAACAGGCGCGCCGGGCCACCGGCACGCAGTTCGACGTATTTCGCATGCACAAGCGAGGCCATGGCTCCCTTGTGATATTCATTGGGGCCATAGACGTTGAACAGCTTCAGCCCCGCCCATGACAGCCCCTGCAGGTCGCCCTGCGCAAGGCGGCGTTGCAGCAGGCAGTCGAATGCGTGCTTGGACCATCCATACAGGCTGTTGGGGCGCAGCATGTGCAGGTGCGCCGGATCATCGGAAAACATTCCCGCCCGGTCCGCCGCACCATATGTCGCGGCGGATGATGCATAAATGAAGCGGGCTTCTTCATGCGTGCACCATTCCAGCAGGCGCAGCGACAGGTCCACATTGGTGCGCCACACCATGTCGCCATCAGTGGCGGTGGTGTCGTTGACCGCGCCAAGATGGAAAACCGCCGTCACGTCAGGCCGACTGTCGAGGAAAGCATCCAGGTCTGCCGGTGCGATCAGGAAATCCGGCACATGCTTGCACAGGTTATGCCATTTCCCGCCATTACCCAGCGAATCGACAATGGCGGTCTGTTCCCCCCGCGCCTGCAACGCCTGATGCAGGCACGACCCGATACACCCCGCGCCGCCTGTAATGATGATCATGACGCCAAAATCCCATTAGAGACTGTTTGAAAAGTCAGGCGCGATAACATCCTGAAATTATAAAGGTTTTTGGTAAAGCTTTTTCCAAAAAACTTCGAAAGACGCCGCCTTGTCTGAAAAAAGGGGGCACCCAAAAACTTTTCTTGTTTTTTATCAATGAGTTGTTTTCAAACACTCTCTTATTGTCCGCAAACGCCGCAACACCATGCCATAAACCACCACAAAGACAGCGCCAACTTCGTCATGCCACAACGCCATCCATGCCGCCGCGCGGATGGCGTTGTGGCATGGATGGCCACACGGATGGCTCTGCGACGGGTATGGGGCTATACTTACGCACCGCACGTCGCGACCCGGCGTGCCATGCCCATCCGGTCCATGACCTAAGGAGTTACGCGCGATGTCCGCCAGACCACGCATTTTTGATGACCTTGCCGGTGTTGCCGGCGGTGCCTTTTCCGCCCTGTCCGGCGTGCGCGAGGAAATCGGCGCCATGGTCCGCGCCCGCGTTGATGAGGCGCTTGCGAACCTGAACCTTGTCCGCCGCGATGAATTCGAGGTCGTGCGCGAAATGGCGACCCGTGCGCGAATCGCACAGGAAACGACCGAAAAGCAGATTGCGGCCCTTGAAACCCGCATCGCCGACCTTGAAGCCAGCATGACGACGCCCGCCGCCACATCCTATCGCGGCTGACGCGGCACGGCGTCCGGCGCGACACGCCATCGCGGGCAGCGCGTGCATGACCTGTGGACGCGCCGACGGGTCGCGCCCGCAGGTTGCCGCCATTGGTGCGGCCCCCGGCGCATGAATCCGCAACATGCGCCCCGGACATGCAGCAGCCGCCACATCGCCACAGGCTTGCCACCACGACCATACCGGCAATAGGGTTGGGATTACGTTCCCACGCCCCCATTGTGGCGGGGAACGGGTTGCAGACGCTCGGGATCCGGGGAATGCCGGATTCCCTCCACGACGGCTTCGGGGAGTCCCAAAATGCCTGCCTTGAATTTCACGACCACGCCCAAGGACTCCAACCCGCTTGATCTGATGGAACAGATCGTCGGCGGGTATGAATGGGCTTTCGACCGGCGCAATGATTCGGAAATGGCGGCCGAGGCACCTGGCAAATGGTGCGATTACGGCCTGTTCTTCTCGTGGTCACGCGAAGTCAGCGCGATGCATTTCACCTGCACCTTTGACCTGAAGGTCCCCCATGCGCAGCGGCGCAACCTATTCGAACTTGTTGCGCTGGCGAACGAACGCCTGTGGATCGGACATTTTGGCATGGACCTGGACAATGGCATGCCCCTGTTTCGCCATGCCGTCCTGCTGCGTGGCGCGCCCGGCGCATCGGTCGAAAGCCTTGAGGACATGATCGACATCGCCCTGACGGAGTGCGAGCGTTTCTATCCCGCGTTCCAGTTCGTACTATGGGGCGGGAAATCCCCCACAGAAGCACTCGAAGCCGCAATGCTCGACTGTGCGGGTATGGCGTGATGGCGGATGCGCAGGCCACTCCCCTTCCGTCCATCCTGCTGATCGGATGCGGGAAAATGGGCGGCGCGATGCTCGAAGGATGGCTGGCGGAGGGGCTTGCCCCCTCCGTCGTCGTCGATCGCCATCGTGACACGCTGCCCGCGCCACACCGTCTGGTCCGTGACGTGGCGGACCTGCCGGCGGATTTCCGCCCTGCCCTGATCGTACTGGCCATGAAGCCACAGAAGGTGGCGGCCGCCATCGCCGCCGTCGCACCGTTGGCCACCCATGCACCGGTACTGTCGGTCCTCGCGGGGCGAACGGTCGGTGGCCTGACGGACGCATTGCGTGCCCATATGCCCCCCGGCGCGCACCCCGTCGTCATCCGGTCGATGCCCAACACCCCTGCGGCGGTGGGCGAAGGCATGACCGTCTCCTATGCGCCACCATGCGCCAGCGCGGCGCAACGCGCGCTGTGCGACCGGGTCCTGTCCGCAGTGGGACAGACCGCATGGATTACGCACGAAGATGACATCAATGTCGTGACCGCCATTTCCGGCAGCGGCCCGGCCTATGTCTTCTTGCTGGCGGAACTTCTTGAACAGGCGGGCATAGAGGGGGGATTGCCCCGCGCCCTTGCACGCCAGATCGCACGCCAGACGGTTTCGGGCGCGGGCGTGCTGATGCAGCGCAGCGGGATCGACGCCGACGAACTGCGCCGCAACGTCACAAGCCCGGGCGGCACCACGCAACAGGCATTGTCGGTCCTGATGGCCCCCGATGCATGGCCTGCCACCCTGCATGCGGCAGTACGGGCGGCAACCGAACGGGCACGTGAACTTGCATCCTGAGATACGCGCAATATAACGGCCACAACCCGGCGAAACCTTTCGCCATATCACGTCAGCGCCCGGCCCGTGTCATTGCATCATATGCGCACCCGACACGCCCGGGCAGACAAGACATCCGGAAGATCGTGATTTCCATGGACAACGACCAGTTTGACGATGCCCTTCTCCGCGCCGCGATGGAGCGCGCCGCCCTTTACGGCTGGCGGCGAATGACGGTTGTTGATGCCGCACGCGATGCGGGACTGAGTCTGGATGTCGCGCGCAAGCGCTTTGCGTTCAAGGCGAATATCCTGCTGACGCTGGGGCGCCTTGCGGATGAAGCGGCGCTGGTGGATGACGGATCAACCGGCACCCCGCGTGAAAAACTGTTCGACCTGCTGATGCGTCGCCTTGATGTATTCCAACAGTACCGCCCCGGTGTGCGCGCCGCGCTGCGTGCGCTGCCGTTCGACCCGCCACTGGCGCTGCTGCTGGGTGGGGCGACGGTCGAAAGCATGAAATGGATGCTTGGCGCCGCAGGTCTGGAAGTCAGCGGACTGGCGGGCGCGCTGCGTGTCCAGGCGCTGCTTGGGGCATGGACCCTGACACTGCGTGCATGGGACAAGGATGACAGCCAGGACATGGGCACCACCATGGCCACCCTCGACAAGGCACTCGACAAGGCGCTGCGTTTCAGCGCACTGCCCGGACGCGGCAAGGCCACTGATGCACCGGAATCCGCCACGGGCCTCGGGGCGCATGACTTCTCCACGGACCCAAGTGTGGACCTGCCGTTGGAACCTTTTGCCTGAAAACGGCTTTTCCATCCGTCGAAGTGCTGTTGCCCCTTTACGCGCACCCGCTTCGCGCTTTAGAAGTGCGGCAGCAACGACGAATCGTTCGTAAAAATTGGGGCGTAGCCAAGCGGTAAGGCAGCGGATTTTGATTCCGCCATGCGGAGGTTCGAATCCTCCCGCCCCAGCCAGCCGATTTTCCAAATCATCCCTATCCCCGCACGCCGCCCCTCTCTGGAGAGGCCCCTGCCGGGTGCAGGCAGCATTGCTGTTTTTGTGGCGCACCGTTGCGACTGTGACGCGTCCATTGCGATACGGGGGACAAATGCCCCCTTCTGTTCGAATCGTACGACGCAAAATCCGCATGGCGCATGATGCGCAGGCCCCATGCCAATCAGGACCGGGTCAGCGCTTGGATTTCCGTATTTCCGATATTCTTTTTTAACATTTATCATACATGTGTTCACATATGGCCGTTGCCCGTCATGCACACAGGAACGTTGGGGGAATTCTCCCACCAAAGTGCGGACTGCCCGTAATGTGCGCTGGCGGTGTACAGTCGCGGGACGGGAACGTTCTGGTCCCGTGATGCCGGTATGAATATGATATGACACGCAAATATCACAAAAATGTGATTTAAATTAGCCGCAACAGTTATTAATGTTTTTTTAAACTTATAGAGAGGATCATAAGTTTTTGATATTATTTCACGAATTTACAAATCTACTTCTGGTGCCATGATAAAATCAGACTGCTGGATGCCTCTTTACGACAATCAGTCTCCTGCTGCCCGTTTACAGTGCCCCGCCTGTTTGCTGCAGGCTTGGCCCCGATGCAACATGGGCACGGGGCCACGATGATACGCCCGCACATCCGCATTTCATTCCCTTCATTCCCACCCGCTGCGACCCGTCATTTCCGTCGCGGGGCTTTTTGCATTTTCTGCCTGTAATCTGGTTCGCATCTGAAATTGTGGAGTTCGCCATGCCCCGGGACACCCTCGATGACACGCAGGTCACAGTCCTGCCTGCCCTTGAACAGACCATTCTGGGGGTCGTCCTGATTGATGAGACCAACACGGTTACATTCTTCAACAGCGCGGCTGAACGGCTGTGGAACTGCACGCGCGCGGATGTGCTGGGCCGCAACGTCAACGTGCTGGTCCCGCGCAAGATCCGCTCATCCCATGATGACCTGATCAAGCATAATCGCGACACGGGCATCAACAAGATCGTCGGCACCTCGCGCGAGGTGCAGGTGGAACGTTTCGACGGTACCAGCTTCTGGGCGGAACTGTCGCTGTCACGCATTTCAGTCAGCGGCAAGATCGGCTACATGGCGTTGATCCGTGACATTTCCCAGGAGGTGGCGGACCGCGAAAAAATCCGCCTGCTATCACTTGTGGTACGCGAAACCGATCGTGGGGTGGTCATCCTCGATCCTGAATTCAGGCTGATTTACGTCAACCGGGCCTTTACCGACATGTTCGGCTATGAACCCAGCCACGTCATCGGCCATGGCCTGTCGGTCATCCTGGCGGGCGACACGACGGATATCAGCACGCTGAACCAGCTTCATGCCGGGGCGCAGAATGACAAGGGCTTTACCCTGGACATCCGCGCACGGCACAAGAACGGACGCGACATCTGGGTTTCGGCCACGATGAACCCGGTGTTCGAAGACCATGGCGATATCGAGAATATCGTCGTCGTGCTGACGGACATTACAGAAAACCATTTCCTCGAAACGTTGCAGCGCGACGCGCTGGAGGCAATCTCCAGCGATCTCAGCCTGCGCGAAATCATGGATTTCATCTGCCGCCGCATTGAAAATAACGGCCTCGACGTGATGCCCGCCATCTTTACGGTGGATAACAGTTCCAAGCTGAAATGCGTCGGTCGCGCCAGCCTGCCGCTGTCGCTGGTCGAACTGTTCGATTCCCTTGAAATCGGGCCGGATGTCGGCAGCAGCGGCGTCGCCGCCTATACCGGGAAAAGCATTACCTCCCCCGATATCGAGATTGACCCCAAATGGCTGACGCTGCGTTCGGCGGCCATGCGCAACGGCATCCGCGCCGCATGGGCCACCCCCATCGTACTGCGTGGCGGCAGGGTGGCCGGGGTGTTCACCCTGTATTTCCGCACCAAGCGCCAGCCGCAATCATGGTGCCAGAAGGCCGTCAGCGCCAGCCTGCATCTGTGTACGCTGGCGCTGGAGCGGTACGAGGCAAAGGAACATATCGCCAAGCTGTCGCATTTCGATACGCTGACGGGCCTGCCGAACCGGATGTGGCTGCGCCAGCACCTCGACAAGATGCTGCGCCGTCCCACACGCGGCAATTTCATGCTGCTGTCGCTGGGACTGGATAATTTCAAGAACATCAACGATGTCTTCGGCCATGCGGCGGGCGATGACCTGATTTCCTATATCGCGACGCAACTGCGTGATGCGATCGGCATCGACGACACGATCGTACGGTCCGGCGGCGATCAGTTCACGATCATCACCAGCGGCATCCAGCAGCATGCGTCATCCCTGTCTGACATGGTCCTGCGCCTGCTGTCCCAACCGATGCAGGTAGGCGACGTATCCGTCACATTTTCCGCCAGCATCGGGATCAGCGTCTATCCCGAGAATGGTGAGGCGGGGGAGACACTGCTCAAGCATGCCGAAACGGCGATGTTCCAGGCAAAGGCGCATGGGGGGGCCAATTACTGCTTCTTCAGCCCCAAGATGAACCAGCAGGCTACGGACCGCCTGATCCTTGCTGCGGCGTTGCGTGATGCGATTGCGCATGATCGCCTGCGCCTTGTCTATCAGCCGCAGGTACATGCCCGCACGGGCAAGATGTATGGGGTGGAGGCGCTGTCACGCTGGAACGACCCGACCCTTGGGTTCATTTCCCCTGCGCGCTTCATCGCCGTGGCGGAGGAAACAGGACAGATCGAGGCCATCGGCAAATGGTCGATGCGCGCGGCATGTCGCCAGATGGCCGAATGGATCCGCGACGGGATTGATGTCCCCACCGTGTCGGTCAACCTGTCCCCGCTGCATTTCCGCGATGAAAAGCTGCCGGAATTCGTGGCGGAAGTCCTGGAAGAAACAGGTATCCCGCCTGCACGCCTGATGGTGGAAATTACCGAAAGCACGATGATCGACAATTATGACCGCACCATCAAGGCCGCACAGGCGTTGCGTGAACTGGGGGTCGGCATGTCGATGGACGATTTCGGGACCGGCTTCTCTAGCCTGTCGAACCTTGCTGGCCTGCCGGTCAACGAGGTGAAGATCGACCGCAGCTTCATGAACGGTCTGGAAACAGTGGACAAGGTCCGTTCGGTCGTAACCGCGGTGATCCGCATTGGCCAGAGTCTGGGCATGACCGTGGTTGCCGAAGGGGTGGAGCATGAAGAACAGCGCCAGATCCTGGTCAACATGGATTGCGATGTGCTGCAGGGCTACATGTTCTCAAAGCCGCTTGCCTCTGACGACCTCATCACATGGCTTGCGGGCTATACGCCCAAGGAAATTGCCCCGGCCTGACGGCAGGGGTGAGCAAGAGCTTCCGGATGCCGCCTTTTTCTTAGAGAGTGTTTGAAAACAACTCACTGATAAAAAACACGAAAAGTTTTTGGGTGCTGCCTTTTTTAAAAAGGCAGCGTCTTCTGAAGCTTTTTGGAAAAAGCTTCACCAAAAACTTTTATGATTTCAGGATGTTATTGAGACTTACTTTTCAAACAGTCTCTTAAAAAAGCGGCGTGACCTGGGGGGGAGTGGAAATATCCGCGCGCGGCACGCCCTTGCATTTTATATGGGGTCACCCACCCCCGGCGGGGGCATGGCCACGCGCATTACTGCACCTGCCCCCCTGACATCGCGACCGATACAGGCACCGGCACGGCAGGCCAGAACGCCTGCATGATTTCCTCCTGAATCTGGCGCAACTGGCACTGCATCCATTCCATATATTCATGCAGGCCGCGCCCGATGATTTCCTCGGCGGTCTGTTCCGCAAGGGTTACGCGCAATTCCTCCACCCGTTCAAGGATGTGGCTGCTGTGGCGCAGGCGATATTCCCCCGACAGCAACCCCAACGCGGAATGAACCTGACGCAGGCTGGTGGAAAGTGAACGCGGAAACCCATCATTTTTGAGCAGGAATCCGACGATGTTCACCGGTGTCATCCCCGATGGCAGCACACGGCGGAACGCGTGATAGGCCGCAGCAGACCGCAGGACGGATGTCCACTGGCTGGTGTCGATATCGGACCCGACATCAACCCCGCGCGGCAACAGGATGTGATATTTGATATCCAACAGGCGGGTGATCTGGTCCGCCCGTTCCAGATATTTGCCCAGCACATAGAACAGCCATGCCTGATCACGGTACAACGTGCCTTCGGTAATGCCGAAATGGGTCTGGCATTCCTGTTTCAGGCGCGTGCAGATGCCCGACAGGCTGCCGGCCCGAACATCGCGCGGCGTCAGGTCGCGCACCCATTGCGTAAAGACGTTCAGGTGCATCCACATTTCCGTGGAAATCAGTGGACGCAACGCCCGGGCATTTTCACGTACGCCATGGGCCATCCCGGCAATGGAACCGGGATTGTCACGTTCGGTGATATAAAATCCCACGACCGCATGTTCCGACGCCTCCTCATGTATTGCATGGAAACGGTCCTCGTCCGCGTTGATCTGCAGCAGGGATTCCCACCCCGCATGACCATTGCGGGGACGGACAAAGGTGCCCGTCACCTCAATCAGGCGGGCAAGGTTTTCGATGCGCTCCATATAACGCGCCATCCATGTCATGCTCTCGGCATAACGTGACAGCAGGTTATGAAGGCCCGGCAGGACGGGTGTGGGGAAAACCGAAAGATTTTTCATGACGCAAGCACCCATGTGTCCTTTGAACCACCCCCCTGCGAGGAATTGACCACCAGCGATCCCTTGCGCAACGCCACGCGCGACAGGCCACCGGGCAGCACCCATGTATCCTTGCCCGTCACGGCAAAGGGACGCAGGTCCACATGTCGCGCCTCCAGCCCAGCCGGGCACAATGTGGGTGAAACCGACAGGTTGATGACGGGCTGGCTGATATAATTGGCGGGATCAGCCATCAGGCGCGCACGGAAATCATCCAGTTCGGCCGACGTGGCATGCGGCCCGATCAGCAGCCCATATCCCCCGGATTCCCCAACCGGCTTGACCACGAGATGTTCAAGATTCGCCAGCGTGTAATCCAGCCCCGCCTTCTCCGCACAGATATGGGTTTCCACATTATCAAGGATGGGGTCCTGATCCAGATAATACCGGATGATACGCGGCATATAGGCATAGACCGCCTTGTCATCGGCAACGCCGGTCCCAAGGGCATTGGCGATGGTGACATTCCCCCGGCGATAGGCATTCACCAGCCCCGGCACACCAAGCAGGCTGTCGGGATTGAAGACCTCCGGGTCAAGGAAATCGTCATTCAGGCGACGATAGATCGTATGGACCGGCGACAGCCCCGCGACCGTACGCATGAAAACGCGACCATCGACAACCATGAGGTCACGCCCCTCTACAAGGGGAATGCCCATTTCGCGTGCAAGGAAGACATGTTCGAAATACGCCGCATTATAAATACCCGGCGACAGCAGCACGACCTGCGGGTCGTCCACGCCCTGCGGCGCGGTTTCCGCCAGCGCGCGATGCAGGCGGGGGCCATATTCGTCAACCGGGCGGATATCCAGACCGGAGGCAAGGTCAGGCATCATGCGCAACATCATGTGCCGGTTTTCAATGACATAGGACACGCCCGACGGCGTACGGGCGTTATCCTCCAATATCAGGAAACGCCCGGCGGGGTCGCGCACCAGGTCCGTGCCGTTGACATGGACATAGACCCCGCCCGGCACGTCAAGCCCCACCATCGCGGAACAGTAATTGGCATTGCCCAACACCATTTCCGACGGGATGATCCCGTCACGCAGGATGTGGCGGTCATGGTAAATGTCCCACAGGAACAGGTTGATCGCCTGCACGCGCTGACGCACGCCGCGTTCCACATGATCCCATTCCGCCGCCGTCAGGATCCGCGGCACCACGTCAAAGGGCAGGATGCGGTCGATGGCCTGATTATCGGTATAGACGGTAAAGGTAATACCCAGGCGATAAAGCTGTGCCTCCACCGCCGCGGTGCGACGACGCAGCTCATCAAGGTCGAAATGCGCCAGCCGGTCGCGCACGCAGCGCAGGCCCGGAGTGGCGGGATCGGCACGGTGCATGAGTTCGCAAAAGGACGATGGCACGTCATATGTCGCAAACAGCCCCGCGCCCTGTCCCTGGCCGCGCCCCACCGTATCATTCATGCCCCTGCTCCCGTACCCTTGGCGGAAGGGGGGTCAGGCGTGACGGAAACATGCCCACCCACCTGCCATTTCGTTACGCTTACGACTTAGCGGAGCAAGAAAACACGTTCTTGCCAAGGTGAAATCTGCATGCCATTTCCTTTTTTCGCCATTCCTTCAACGAAATGACCACAGCGTATGGTGCTGCTGGCAAAGTCATGCAATGCATGGGGGGCGCGTGCCTGATACATTGTACGCATGGCGGTCCGGGAACATGATGCCTTTTCTTGTACGACATGCTTTCGTGAAAGCCCCCCTGTGATGAACCGGCCCGTCACGCTGGTTCACCGGACAAGCTACCATTACGACCGCCCGGTTTTCCTTGGCCCCCAGACCATCCGCCTGCGCCCGCACGCGGCATGCCCGACCCCCATCGTATCCTATGCCATGGATATTGCGCCCCATGACCACCACAGGACATGGCGACATGATGATTTTGGCAACCACGAAGCCCACATCACATTTGACCGGCAGGTTCGTGATTTCGACATCACGGTGCGCCTGACGGCGGACCTTGCCCCAGCAACAGGTTCCGCCCCGTGCGCCGAGCTTATCCCCACCCCGGCCCCGGCGCTTGGCACCTTCATGACGCCACAGGCCGCCGGGCCGCACCTGCGCGCCTTCGTTGCGGAGGCCGCGTCGATCCACACTGCCGACCCATGCGCCCGGCTGGCGGCGATCAACCGGATGATTGCCACCCGCACCACCTACCGCACCCGCATGGAGGCCGGTGTCTGGGACGCCGAAGAAACACTGGGCCGCCAGACGGGATCATGCCGTGACAGCGCGTGGCTGTTCATACAGGTCCTGCGCCACATGGGCATACCCGCGCGTTTCGTGTCGGGATACCTGATACAACCCGATGCCAGCGGCACGACATGCGACCTGCATGCCTGGGCACAGGCCCATATCCCCGACATCGGATGGGTGGGGTTCGACACCACGTCGGGACTGCTGACGTCACGGGGACACATCGCGCTGGCAGCGGCGGCACATCCCGAACAGGTCGCCCCGGTTTCAGGGCTGCTCGACAGTTGTAACGCAACCCTCGACGTTTCGATGACCCTTCATCATGCAGGCCGCAGCGACAACACAAAGGCCCATGAGATAAAGGCCCAGAAGATAAAGGACTGTCACGACCCACACGGGAATGCCATATCCTGACTTTCCCCATGGGGCGTGGCACATGCACCCCTTCGCGTTACGGAAAGCAAACAGCCGTGCAACTCTTTTCATGCCAGTCTTGCGATCAGGTCCTGTTTTTCGAAAATACGGCCTGCGAACGCTGTGGGCACCGGCTAGGCTATATCCCCACCCTTAACAGCCTGTCTGCACTGACCCCGACCGAAGATGGCAACGCATGGCATGCGCTTGATACACGTGCAGATGACGGCCCTTACCGATTCTGCGCCAACCATGCCCATGGAACCTGCAACTGGCTGATCCCCGCCAGCCAGCCCGGACAGGCATTCTGCGTTGCATGCCAGTTCAACCGCATCATCCCCAACCTGTCCGTGCCCGGCAACCTGGAACGATGGCACAAGATCGAAATCGCCAAGCATCGCCTGTTCTATACGTTGCTGCGCCTTCACCTGCCGATGCATACGCGCCAACAGGACCCCACAGAGGGGCTGGCCTTCGATTTCCTTGATGACGCACCCAAGGGGCCACCGGTCATGACGGGGCACCAGAACGGCCTGATCACCATCGCCCTGCGCGAAGCCGATGATGCCCAGCGCGAGAAGATGCGCATGGAAATGGGCGAACCTTACCGCACGCTGCTGGGCCATTTCCGCCATGAAATCGGACATTATTACTGGAACCTGCTGGTACGCGACGAGCAGTTCCTGACGCAATGCAGGGCCATTTTCGGCGATGACCGCATGGATTACCAACAGGCGTTGCAACGGCATTATGAAAATGGGCCACCACAGGGATGGCGGACGCATTATGTCAGCGAATACGCCACCTGCCACCCGTGGGAGGATTTTGCAGAGACATGGGCGCATTACCTGCACATCGTCTCCACGCTGGAAACGGCATGGGCCTATGGCATGACGGTGCGTGAACAGCCCGGCAATCCACAGAGCCAGCGCGCCATGATTGACGACAATCCCTATGACGTGGCGGCATTCGATACCATTGCGCAGGGGTGGCTGCCACTGACCTATGCCGTCAACAGCCTGAACCGGTCCATGGGACTGGCGGATTTCTATCCTTTCGTGCTGACACCGGCCATTCTGCGCAAGCTGTCATTTATCCATACGCTGGTACATGCGGCACGTGACAGACAGTAAAACCCGTCACACCGCAAACAAATCTTGTGGAACACCCATGATCCATGTCCAGAATCGTATAGTCTTGTCCGCCCTTAATATATTTATTAAAAAACTATAAATTTATTTTTCAATTATTTCGGACTGAAACATTTGTACACATTAAAGACACTATAAGGTCGCGTTCATAATGCTTTATTGATGAAATAAATAGGAGGGACATTTCATGAAGTTTACACGTTTCCTGATGATTGCCGGTGTTGCTGGTGCCCTTGGTGCGTATGGCGTTCCCGCCATGGCGCAGGACGAGCAAAACAACCACCACCACGAAGAGCGCCATGAAGAGCAGGGCAACCACGGCGAACATCGCGATGGCGAAAATGGTGGCGAGCATAAAGAAGGTGAGCACCATGAAGGTGAACATCACGAGGGCAGGCACCATGGCGGCAAGCACCACAACCACGACGGCAACACCAGCAACGACAGCAACAACAACTGACCTGCCGTGATCCCGCCTGAATGGCGGGCCGTGATTGGTTATGAAGGGGGAACTCCCATAGAGGGGTTCCCCCTTTTTACCATGTCCACATGGTTATTCTGAAATCGACCCACGGGTAAATGAGAGCGAAAGTTCAGATTCCCAAAGAATCCGCTTTCAAAAACATCACAAAAACATTGTCTTTTTGAACAGGCCGCGTCCAAAAGCTTTGATTGTTCTTTCCCAACCGGCCATTGCCCAACCGCCCCTATCGCCCACTGTCCTGTAGGCGTCAGCTTTTCGGGCAATTTTTCAGGTAATCTCCGGGGGATCGGACGTCATCCCGTCCCCCTCTGGCAATTGCATATCACGGCACGAATCACGCAAGATCGCCACGAAATGCGCAATCAGCGGCGAATGCTGCCCCGCGCGTATTGCAATCGCCAGGTCCGCCTTGGGCGCCTTGGGCCCCAGCGAGTGATAGGTCACCCCCCCCGAATGGATCTGGTGCAGTGATTGTGGCACCACAGAAATGCCAAGACCCGCCGCAACCAGCGGTACGGTCGAGGCGATCTGCGGGGCCTGCTGTCCCATACGGGGGGTAAAGCCCGCATTCTGGCACGCCGACAGGATGGCGTCATGAAACCCGGGACCAAGTTCGCGCGGAAAGATGATCAATGGTTCATCCGCCAGCATCTCAAGCTCCAGCCTTGGGCGGGAGGCCAGCTCGTGCCCCTTGGGCAGCGCCACCACCGTTGGTTCCGCCAGCAGGGGCGAAACAACCAGCCCCTCCCCCCCATCGGGCACGGGGGGGCGGACGATTGCGATATCGATGGCCCGGTCATGCAACGCCTTGCGCAGGGCGGGCGTATTGCTTTCCTCCAGCGAGATGGTGACATCAGGCCATTCCTCGCGAAAGTGGCGCACCGTCTGCGGGATCAGCGGCAACAGCGACACCGCCCCCGCCAGCCCGACCCGCAGGTGCCCACGTTCACCCCGCGCAAGGCCGGTCGCGATGGACAGGAACTGCTGTTGCATGCCAAGGATGGCCTTGGCCTGATCCATCAGTACGACGCCCACATCCGTCAGACGCACCCCACGTGTCAGCCGCTGGAACAGCAGGACGCCAAGTTCGTTCTCGAACTGCTTGATCTGCTGGCTCAGGGGGGGCTGCTCTATCCCCAACTGTTCGGCCGCGCGTGTGAAACTGCCATTTTCCGCGACAGCGACAAAATAGCGTAGATGTCTTAAATCCATTTGCCATATAAATAATATATGGAAACCTAGTTCAATATATATTTGACGCCATAACATACCATGCGCCACGTTCCCCCCATCTGTTACGGATGAGTGCTCCCTGATGAAGATTGGCCTGTTTATTCCCTGTTATATTGATGCTTTCTACCCGCAGGCCGGCATTGCCACGCTGGAGTTGCTGGAAAAACTGGGACAGGATGTCGAATACCCGCTTGACCAGACGTGCTGTGGACAGCCAATGGGCAATTCCGGCTGCAATTCCGATGCCGCCGCTGCCGAGGCCCTGTTCGTGCGCAACTTCGCCCGGTTTGACAAGATCGTCATGCCATCAGGCAGTTGCACGCATCATGTACGCGACAATTTCGACGCCATCCCCCAGACCGATGAGGTCCGTCATGTGCGTGAAAACACCTATGAACTGGTGGAATTCCTGCATGACATCCTGAAGGTGGAGGAATTCCCATGGGCGGAGTTCAACCACACAGTCGGCCTGCATAACAGTTGCGGCACCCTGCGCTCACTCCGCACCGCCAGCATGTCGGAACTGGGTGAAAAACCGTTTTCCAAGCCGATGGACCTGCTGACGAAGGTCAAGGGCATCCGTTTTGCGACCCCCAAGCGGCCTGACGAATGCTGTGGTTTTGGCGGCACCTTCTCCGTCACGGAAGAAGCGGTGTCCGCACGGATGGGCGTGGACAAGGTGCGCGACCATTACCAGGCCGGCGCGGAATATATCGTATCGGCGGATTCGTCGTGCGTGATGCACCAGCAGGGCTGCGCCGAACGTGCCGGTATCCCGATCCGCTTCATCCATATCGCACAGATCCTGAACGGAGCACGGTCATGAGCAACAGGCCGGTCAACCACGCCAGAGCCGCCGAAAAATTCCTCGAAGATGCCCCTCACCTGCAGTTCCATGATGAACGCCTGTGGGACATGCGCCAGAAACGCGATGACCAGATGCACATGCTGCCCGAATGGCAGGAACTGCGCACCGAGGCCTCGCGCATCAAGGAACATACGCTCGCCCGCCTGCCGGAATATCTGGAGCAGTTCGAGGAGAACGCAAAGAAAAACGGCATCCACGTCCACTGGGCACGTGACGGGGCGGAACATAACCGTATCGTGGGCGAGATCCTCCAAGCCCACAACGCACGCAGCCTGATCAAAAGCAAGTCGATGGTCACTGAAGAATGTGACATGCGGCCCTACCTTGAAAAACGCGGCGTCACCGTCACCGAAACCGACCTTGGCGAACGCATCCAGCAGCTTGACGATCAGCTTCCCAGCCACATCGTCGTACCCGCCGTGCATAAGCTGACATCGGATGTCGCACGCATCTTTGCCAAGGATTACAAGACCGACCCCGACATCCGCGCCCCCCACCTGCTGGCGGAGGCACAACGACAGGCGGCCCGTCCCGTAATCCTGCACGCCGATGCGGGGATGACAGGCGGCAATTTCGTCGTCGCGGAAACCGGCACCTTTGTCGTCTGTACGAACGAAGGCAATGCCGACCTCAGCGCCACCGTGCCAAACCTGCATATCGCAACCATCGGCATCGAACGCCTTGTGCCGCGCATGGCCGACCTTGGTGTTTTCATCCGCCTGCTGTCACGCAGTGCGCTGGGATCGCCCATCACGCAATACACAACGCATTTCCGTGGCCCGCAGAAGGGGGGCGAAATGCATGTCGTCTTCGTCGATAACGGGCGCTCCGCACGGCTGGGGATGGAGGATTTCTGGACCTCGCTCAAATGCATCCGTTGCGGGGCATGCATGAATACCTGCCCCGTCTATCGCCGGTCGGGTGGCCTGTCCTATGGCGCGGTGTATTCAGGACCGATCGGGGCGATCATCGACCCGACCTTCAACGAACGCAAATACAGCACCCTGCCCTATGCCTCCACGCTGAATGGCAGTTGCACCAATGTCTGCCCGGTCAAGATCAACATCCACGAACAGTTGTACAAATGGCGCCGCGTGCTGGTGCAGCACCATGAAATGCCGTTCGTCAAGCGTGAGATCATGCACATGGCGGGCAAGCTGATGGGACAGCCAAAGCTGTACCGCGCCGCCATCAGCGCCACGGAAACAGCCCTGGGCACGCTGCCGCGCTTTGCGCTGTATAACTGGCTCAATCCATGGGGCAAGCACCGCGAAAATCCCCATCCGGTCAAACAGACATTCCATGCATGGTACAAGGCCAACCGGACAGACAAGGCCAGCAAGACCGAGGACTCACGATGAACGCGCGCGATACAATCCTTCAGGCCCTGCGCACCAACCGCCCCGCGCCAGAGCAGTATCCCCTGCCGCCCGTTGTGACGCTGGGCAATCTTGACGCCAGCGTGGAACGGTTCGTTGCCTCGCTCAAGCTCCTGGGCGGGGACGTGATGGAACGTCAGGGTGACGAAACGCTTGACGCGGCAATCGCACGACGTTTCCCCGATGCGCGCAATGTCTGTTCCGCCGTGCCCGAAACCAACGGCACGATGCGCGCGGAAACCCTGAAAACCCCACAGGACGCCCAGGATGTGGACATCGCGGTCGTACGCGCGGCCTTCGGCATTGCGGAGACGGGGTCGATTTTCCTGAGCGAGGCGCAATTGCCCCTGAATTCATTGGCGCATCTGGCACAGCATATCGTCATCCTGCTGTCGCCGGGCGAGATCACGGCCAATATGCACACGGCCTATCAGACGCGGCCGGAATTCCACACTGCGCATTATGGCGTGTTGATGAGCGGCCCTTCCGCAACGGCGGATATCCAGGGCGTGCTGATCCGCGGCGCGCAGGGCGTACGTAGCCTGAGCGTATGGTTCACCTGACCCGGCCCACGGGCCGTGCCACAGTGATAGATGTCACATAATATATGTGCCCGCCGGCCGTCACATGACGGTCGGCGGGCAAAGTTATATCAGACAGCCTTTTTCAGGTTGGGACTCGCCTTGAAACGGACGGTCTTGCCTGCCTTGACCTTGACAGGTTCGCCAGTGCGCGGATTAAGCGCCTTGCGAGCCTTGGTTTTCTTGACGGTAAAAGTACCGAATGACGGCAGGGTGAACCCACCTTCGCGCTTCAGTTCCTTGATAATAGCTTCCATCAGGTCCGAAGCAGCCTGGTTGGCGGCCACGCCAGTGCAATCGATCGAATCCTGAATCACGGCGGCAATAAAGGCTTTGCTCATCGAGACTGTCTGCTCCTTTCAAACCATGCTGTATAAAATCAGGTCATATCCTGTCCCCGCCCGCGATGGTGCATGAACCATCATGGCCGGGAGGTCGCGGGTTGTAACGCGGCAGATAGAGTTACGCCAGAGAATTTTTGTCATTACATGCCAAATATTGCTGTTCTGATCAGCAAAAGCGTCATCCCTTACCGAAGTAGACGATATGATACCAACTTTGGTGAAGAGGGAATGTTTTATATCGAATATGTATCATTATTTCACATTCCTGTCATCTTTCCCCGGACAGGCATCCCCGCAAAATGCCCGAAAAGACCAGCAGGAATCAGGGACAACACCATGCCACATGTCGCATCATGGCATCATATGCGCGCATACCTGAAATCGCGCCAGATACCCTGCCCCGTCACGTGAGGGGAATAAAAAATCCGCCCCGGCCATTTCCCGGGACGGATCATCCGTGGATCAATTGGCAGGCAACCGCGCCGTCATCAGACCCTATGCCTTGAAATTCTGTGCGCCGAGGTCCGTCACACCCACGAAGGTCACGCGCGTATGGTCCGACAGGGACACCGTGGTATTGCCACCGGCCACGGTTGCGGCGGCGATCATGTCCTGCAGGGACGCCTGCGTCATGTTGTACCCACTCAGTTGCACGACATTTCCCGATGACTTGCCAAAATCCTTGATGATGTCCTGGCCGCCTGCATGCCCCTTGATAAAGATGAAATCATTGATGCCATTGGCGCCGGACATCGTGTCGTTGCCACTGCCACCGATCAGGGTGTTATGGCCGCTGCCGCCGATGGCAGTGATGTCACCCGTCGAATTGCTGCCATCGAACAGTTCATTGCCTGACCCCTGGCTGCCATCAAAATCGGTATAGGTATCATCGCTGGCGGTAATGTTCAGGTCATCGGTGCCAGCCGCGCCATAAATGGTGCTGCGCCATGCGCTTACGGTGGCGCTACCGCGGGCATTGAGGAACCGCAGGCAGCCATCGACACTGACATCGCCGCCGGTCGGATCGTTGATCGTCACGAATCCGGTGGCGGAAATCGTATCCCCCGCCTCGCTGTTCATCGTCTGCGCCTCCAGCAGGTCTTCAAGCCCGTACAGGCCCTGCTGGTTCATCAGGGTGACACTGTCATCCGTGCCGCCGGTGATCGTGCTGCCGCCATGCACGGTCATGCTGTTGTCGCTGCCGGTATCGGTCACACGCGACTTTGCCCCAAGGTCAAGGCTGGAACCGCCAGAAACCGATCCCTTGCTTTCAAGCGTGACATTCTGTGCCGCGCCAGCGGCGGAATAAACGGTATCCGCGCCTTTCAGGTCCAGCGTGTTGTTGGCGGCGGCAAGGTAGATCGCGGCCGCCCCGATGCCAGCATTGATCGTGTCCTGACCGGTGCCGGTGCTGATGGTGTCGCGCCCGGCGCCGGTATTGATGACGTAATCACCCGACCCGCCGATAAACACGTTATTGCCTGATGCCGCCGTAAAGACCCCGGACTGGCTGCCGGCGGTATAGGTCACGCCGCCGCTGTCACCCGCGATCACATCCACCGGCGTCGTGACACCCGTGGCGTTGACGGATACGGCCTGACTGAGCGTCTGCCCGTTCAGGCCACCGATGACGATGCCTGCATCGCTGCCATCAAGGGTATAGGTCCCGCCTGACGTGATATCGACGAAGGTGCGGGCGGCGGTGGCCTGGTTCGTGCCGGTCGTCGCACTGACCATCGTGTCATCCGCCAGCGTCGCAGTCACCTGCTGCGCATATTGCTGGGCAAGGGTATTGGTGAACGTACTGTCAGTGGCAATGGATACGGTACTACCCTGCGCACCCGTGATGCTTACAGCCTGCATGCTTTGCGCTCCCTGTTCCGTGGTGCGGACATGGGCCACGCGCCCTGCCACCAACCTGTTCCGACCTGTGGGGGGATATCCATGCGTTACGGAACAACCGCCTGCATCCCACCGTGAATGGGGCCGCCGCCGTCACCAGCGCGGCGTACCCGATCCCGCACGCAGGAATTAGACAGAAGGAAGTTAACAATTCTCGAAGACGACAGGCCGGGCCGACGGATTGCGCAAATTGGCCGGCTGGCGTTACTTCAGGGGAACAGCGCGCTCTATTTCCTCGACCCACAAGCGCGCATTCCCATCTGATGGCGCACGCCAGTCGCCGCGCGGTGACAATGCCCCACCCGCCAGCACCTTGGGGCCGTTGGGCATGGCGGAACGCTTGAACTGGCTGAAGCCAAAGAAACGCTCCACGAACACCAGCAGCCAGCGACGGATCTCCTCCAGCGGGTAGGCCACCTTGCGATCATCGGGGAATCCGGGTGGCCATGCCCCACACGTGGCATCACCCCAGGCATGGTACGCCATGAACGCGATGCGCGACGGGCGGAACCCATGGCGCAGGATATAATACAGGTTAAAGTCCTGCAGGGCGTATGGGCCGATTCGTGCCTCGGTGCTCTGGACCGGGTGCCCCTCATGCGCGGGGATCAGTTCGGGCGAAATTTCCGTATCGAGGATGTCACGCAAGATGACACAGGTCCGCGCATCCTCTGCCCCGCTGGACATGACCCAGCGGATCAGGTGCTGGATCAGCGTTTTGGGCAGGCCGGCATTGACATTGTAATGCGACATCTGGTCCCCCACGCCATAGGTACACCACCCCAGCGCAAGTTCGGACAGGTCGCCTGTGCCAATGACGATGCCCCCTGACTGGTTCGCCAGCCGGAACAGGAAATCGGTGCGCAACCCGGCCTGCACATTTTCAAACGTTACATCATATACCGCCGCCCCCCCGGCAAAGGGGTGCCCCATCTGTTCCAGCATCATGCGTGCGGTTGGCCGGATGTCGATTTCCGCCGCCGTGACGCCAAGGGCCTCCATCAACGCCAGTGCGTTGGAACGTGTTCCCGCCGTCGTACCGAATCCGGGCATGGTATAGGCCATCACCACATCGCGCCCCAGCCCGAGTTCATCCGCCGCCCTGACCGCGACCAGCAGTGCGTGCGTGGAATCAAGCCCCCCCGAAATGCCGATCACCATGCGTCGTGCGCCCGATGTCCGCATCCGCTGCTTCAGCGCGGACACCTGAATGGCAAATGCCTCGTAGCAGTCCTGCTCAAGCTGGGTGGGATCGGACGGCACGAAGGGAAAGCGTGCGATGTCGCGCCGCAGCCCGATGTCACGCATCGGTGGATCAAGGACAAACCCCACCCGCCGCCATGTGCCATCCCCGCCTGCCGCGCGACGGTTGTCGCCAAATGTGCCCATGCGCATGCGTTCCTGCCGCAGCAGGTCAAGATCGACATCGGCCACCGCACGCACGGCACCCGTGGGAAAGCGGGCACTGCGCGCAAGGACCGCCCCATTTTCAAACACCGAAACCTGTCCGTCCCAGGCAAGGTCTGTGGTCGATTCCCCCTCCCCCGCGGCGGCATAGACATAGGCGCAGACGCACCGCGCCGTATGGGCCTGGCACAGCAGGGTGCGGGTCTGCGCCTTGCCAACCGTGATGTCACTGGCGGACAGGTTGGCGATCACGCTTGCCCCCGCCAATGCGGCATGGGTGCTGGGGGGCTGGGGCACCCACATATCCTCGCAGATTTCCACCCCAAGCGTCAGGCCCGGCACGTCAGCCGCATCGAACAGGAGGTCCGTCCCGAACGGCGCGTCCTGTCCGCCGACGCGGATATGCCTGTCGCGCACGCCCGCGCCGGGGGCGAACTGCCGCGCCTCATAGAATTCACGGTAATTGGGCAGGTAGGACTTGGGCACCACGCCAAGGACGCGGCCACGGTGGATCACGATGGCGCAGTTATACAGTTCGCCCCCATGACATAACGGCGCGCCCACCACCAGCACCGGCAACAGCCCGGCCGTGGCCGCCGCCAGTTCGGCCACGGCCGCATCCACACGCTCCAGCACGACATCCTGCTGGCGCAGGTCCTCAATGGCATAACCGCACAGGCCGAGTTCGGGGAAAACCGCAACCGCCACCCCATCCGCGTCACAGGCGCCTGCCTGCTGTACAGTGCGCGCGACATTGGCCTGCGGGTCCGCCAGCGCCACCGGCAGCGTGCAGGCCGCGACCCGCGCGAACCCATGACGATAGAGTGCGTGGAAATCCGTCATGAAACTGCCTCCGCCTGATGCCGCAACCCGGCCACGTAGCGCCCCTACGTACCGCCCCCACGGGACAGCGCACGCAGCACGGACCGTCAGATGTAGTCCTACATCCGGCCCGTCACAAACCCCCGGCCTTCACGATATGCCCATCGCGATGAACTTCATCGGGAGTGAAACATTTATACTGCATGCATGGGCGTCGGCGACGCACAGGCACCATGCGACATACCAACTGAAGGAACGCGGATATGGACCTGTTACGCTGGACCATCACTTTCCTCGTCCTGGCCCTGATCGCTGCGGTTTTCGGGTTTGGCGGGATTTCATCGACCTTCGCCTATTTCGGGAAGGTCCTGTTCTTTATCTTTATCATACTGTTCGTCATTGGATTGTTTTTCGGCCGCGGCCGCGGAAGCGTCCCTTGACCTTCAGCCCCCGTGGCACCAGCAACAGCAGCCCAAGGGCGTAAAGCCCGCTAAGTGCGGTCATGGAAACCGGCAGCCACGCAATCAGGTAGGTCGGGGCATCACATGGCTTTGCCGGACGCGCGGGCATCGACGCCAGCCGTTCGGCAAAGGTGCCACCATGAAAGGTGGGGGCCATGCATTCCGGCAGCGGACTGGGCCACCACCCCTGTTCCACCCCGACATGCAGCACGGACAACCCACATGACACCAGCAGAACCGGCATGCACAGCCACAGCATGACGCGGGCCGTATCACGGGGCAGCACCATGGTCCCAAGCCCCAGCCCCACCAGCACGCGATAGGGCCATCTTTCCCACAGGCACAACCCGCATGGGACATGTCCCAGCACGTGTTCCGTCCACCACGCCAGAGCGAGCGCCAGCGCACCCGCCAGCGCCATCACAAATCCTGTGCCTTTCATCATTCCTTACGAAGAAACACAAACAGGTGCCTCGTCAAGCGCCTGCAGGAAATCATTGGCCCAGCTTACGGCAGTCGTGCGGCTGACTTCCTTTTCCAACGCGATCCAGCGGGTCTGGCGTTCGGGTCGCTGCATCGTCAGCGCCTGATGCAGCGCATCGGCAATTTCGTCCGTGTCATAGGGATTGACCAGAATCGCTTCGTCCAGTTCGGGCGCCGCCCCGGCGAAATGCGACAGGATCAGCACACCGGGATCTGCCGGGTCCTGTGCCGCGATATATTCCTTGGCCACAAGGTTCATGCCATCACGCAGCGGCGTAATCAGCGCCACATCCGCCATGCGATAGAACCCGGCCAGCACGTCGCGCGAAATCGGACGGGTGATATAGCGGATCGGCGTCCAGTCGAATTCGGAATAGGCCCCGTTGATCCGTCCCGTCAGTTCATCAAGCTGACAGCGTAACTGTCGGTATTCCTCCACATTGCCGCGTGAAATCGGGGCGACCTGCAGGAACGTGACCTTGCCACGATGTTCGGGATAGCGCGAGAGCAGCGCCTCGTATCCCTTGAAACGTTCGGGCAAACCCTTGGAATAATCCAGCCGGTCCACACCCAGCACCAGTTGCGCCCCGCGCAGGCTGTCATGCAACCGGCTGACCTCCGGCCCTTCCATGCTGGTTTCGGCCTGCGCGCGGAATTCGACCGGGTCTATGCCGATCGGGAACGCCTGCCCACGTTCGGCCATGTGATTCATACGCAGCGCATGGTTCAGGTTTTCCGCGTCCTCGGGCGTCTGCACACCAACGAGGTCATAGCTCTGCATATCCTCCAGCAGCAATTCCGCACCCGGCAGTGCGCGCACCAGGCTCCATGGCGGGAAGGGGATATGCAGAAAAAATCCGATGCGGCACTTTACCCCAAGGTCACGCAGCGCCTGCCCAAGCGGAAACAGGTGGTAGTCATGGATCCAGATCGTGTCGTCGGACCGCAAAAGCGGGCGCAACGTGCGCGCGAACATGGCGTTGACGCCCAGATACATCTCCCAGTCCATGCGGGAATAGTTCATCAGCCCGACACGATAATGGAACAGCGGCCACAAGATGCCGTTGGAAAAATTCTGGTAAAACCCGTCATGCTGCGCGCGGGTCAGGTCGATGGTGGCATAGGTGACGTTCCCCACCTGGTCGATACCGGGGGTGGGGTCCCCCTCCATCTGCTCCACCTGCCGGCCGGACCAGCCAAACCACAGGGCATCGCCTTCACGCAGGGCATCTTTCAACCCGACGGCAAGCCCACCTGCGGGCTGGTTGCGCTCCCGCGGGGCGGGGACACGGTTCGATACGATAATCAGGCGCCCCATGTGTCAGCCCCCCCACATGCCAGTGCCCCAAGCCATGCCCGCACGGCGGCGGGATCGGTAAAGTCACGCGGGATGCGCAGGCCGATCCCGCCAAGTGCGACCGCCGCGCGTATCCCGTCCTCGTCCGTTACATCATCGCCGATGAACACGGGATAACGCCCCGCGAACGGCGCCGCCTTCATCAGATCACGCACCGCGTGGCCCTTGTCGATACCGGCGGGACGGATTTCCCACGCCATCTTGGCTTCCTGCACATGGAAACGCGGGTCGGACACGACCCAGCCATCGGCCACCTCACGCAGGGCCGGACCGGCATCGGGCGCGCCACGGAAATGCAGGACAACGGCCGCCTTCTTGCGCTCGATCCGCACGCCGGGATATTTCGCCGCCAGCGCGTCCGCCTGCACCAGCCATGCGGACGGCACGGCCGGCAGGTTGGCGCGCACGATGGAACCGCCGGGGCTGCGGCGCACGGCGATGCCATGTTCCCCCGCCACGGCATAGGGCACATCGCCCAGGAAGAAGTCGATCTGGTCAATCGGGCGGCCCGAAATGACCGCCACCGCATTCCCGCATTTCGCCCGCAACCGCCGCAATGTCGCCAGCAACCCGGCCTGCACCTTCACCGATTCGGGTGTCGGCGCGATTTCCACCAGAGTCCCGTCGAAATCCAGCAAGAACGCGGTCTTGTCCGGGGGGGGCATGTCGCCATGGCCAGGCAGGAAAGACATCAGGCTCATCATGTTTCATGACCTCCGGGAAACCGAACAGGCGAAAATATCGACGCAAACGAAGGGAACGGCACTGCCAGCCCCCCGTTTACGTGGCGTCGAACCATGCTTGCATATCAATGCAGCAAGAGTGGGGCAGCCGCCGAATTATCTTCCGCTGCCGGTGGCGGGGCGGCCATGGGCGCCACGGGGGACGACAGCGAAGGGGCTGCCGGGCGCACCGGGGGCGGCGATGACGGCTGAGGCGGAAGGGGCGGCAACGGCGGCAGGGCCGTCGCCTGCTGCGGTGTGGCCGTCTGCGGTGTGGCCGGGGACGCCGCACCATCGGGTGTCATGGCGGCTGTCCCCAATGCCGCGGTAGAGGGGGCGGCAGGAACGTCGGCAGGGGTGGCCTGCTGCTGCACCACCGCAAGCGGCGGGGGAATCGGGGCGACATCCGCCCCGGCACACCCGACGACCTGCACGTCATAAAGCGGATTCTGGAAAAGGCCGAGCGCGGGTTCCTGCGTCAGCATCCAGCCATCAAAGGGGGTCATGCCCTCATGCGCGTCACGCACGGCAAGCCACGCCGCCGTGTCAGCAGGCAGCGTCGGCGGCCGTTCAAGACAGGCCCGCGCATGCAGCGTCAGGCTTTTGTAAGTCGCATCCTGCCCGGCGGGAATATTGAGGATCTGCACATGGGCATCAAGCTTGTCGAGGATACGCACGATCGCGACGCCACGCCCCTTCCACGTATCAGGCGGATACATCACGGGGGGCGCCAGCCACTGCGGCGCATCGGCATGGGCCACAACAGGAAGGGCCATGCCCCCGCACAGCAGCAAGCTGGCGAAGGCAGCAACACGCATCTGCCGGATCATGCGTGCGGGCTCCGCATCCTGTTGACCAGTTCAGTCAGGATACGCCGCATCTGCGCCTCATCCACACCCATCAGGATCGCATCCTCGAACGCGTCGCGCATGACATCATGCAGTTCGACATAATTTTCACGCAGCACCACCAGTTTTTCCCGACATGACACCGGCTGTCCATCGGGTTGGGGCCAGATCGCGGGAATCGCATCATCTTCACTCTCACCGTGTCCCATCGTCACGGCGCCTTGCCCACGGCAGGCGCATCAAGTGGCGCAAGAGGGGGCGGGGCAGATGTGGGAGTGCCAGACGTGGGAGTGCCAGACGTGGCAGGGGAAGGTGCGACAGAGGCAGGTGCAACGGGGGAAGGTGCAACAGGGGAAGTTACTACAGGGGCCGCGCCGGACTGCTGCGCGTGGGCACGCGCCTGGTTGGCCTGCGTCAATGTGTCGGTGACGGAGAAGATGAACTTGCTCAGCAGTTGTTCGAGGCTGATGGACCCCTGCGTTTCCCCGATCGTGGCGCCGGGGCGCAGCATCCTGTCATCCCCGCCGGGGGACAACGCGATATATTTCCCGCCCAACAGGCTGTCACTGGTGATGATGGCCGCCGTATCATCGGGCAGCCTGATATCGGGGCGCACCGTAAAGGTCACGCCCGCGGCGAATGTTTTGGGGTCAACCCGTTCCTCAACGACCTGTCCCACCGTAATCCCGGCAAGGCGCACGTCCGACCCGACGGCAAGCCCGTCGATATGCGCGAACGATGCATTCAGGCGGTATCCGCTTTCGGCGGGCCGGCCCTTGTCAATCACGGCATAGGCCAGAAACCCGCCCAGCAATGCAAGGACCGCGAACCCGGCCAGAAGATCAGCCGGCTTTCGTTCCGGACGTGCTGAAACCGCAGCAACCATGACGCGATGCTTTCCCAAAATCGATCAGCATCACCCATAACAGGTTATGCCGTGCGTTTCACCCTTCGGGGAACCATGCATCATAATCGCTGGTGGTTGAAGCCCGCTGCCCGCCGCGATAATCGCTGCCGGGCGGGCGATAGGCATCGGGCGTGCCGGTCTGGTTGGGCTGGTACGGGGCCTGCCAAGCCTTGCGCGCGCTTTCGGGCAAGGGGGCGTCATCGACATGATGCAGCCATCCCCACCATTCCGGCGGGACGGCGGACGCATCCTCCCCCTTGTGATAGATGACCCAGCGTTCGTGCCGCTTCAGACCTCCACCGGTCCGGTTGGCCGTGCGGGCCTCATAATAGCACCGGCCATCGGCATCCTTGCCAACCAGCCGGCCCTTGAATCTGGTATAGATACGGGTGCCGAGATTTGCCATGACCCGCAACCTAGCGGCATTTTCCGCGAACACGGCGTCACATCTGCGGGATCGCGCACATATCGTGCCCATATCGCACGCATCACGCCGCGACCGTGCCGCCGCCAATGGCCCCATGCGTCATTCACACAAAGTTATCCCCCATATCCACGATATACAGTGGAATGTATAGTTGCGACTCCCCTTCCACCGGGTTCCGGCCGGATGGCAGGCGGGGATAAACTGCCCCCATGACAGCACGAAGCCACTGGAACGGCGTTCGCATGCGTACCGTGCAGGCCGCCGCGGACCCCGACGATACCCCCCGCACCGTCACACTTCCCGCCGATTGGGACGATACGGCGGCGGAAGCGCTTGCGCGGCTGACGCCGGGCCACCGTCCCATCGACCTGACGCACGAGGCGGCGCGATGGATTGATGACCTGTGCGCGGGCGATACCGCCGGGCCGGCCATCGAACCGGTCGCGCGCTCTCTCTCGTGCCTGCTGCTGCTGCGCCAGGCCGCCCCGACAGAGGCGCTGTGGCACGGGCATTTCGACCGCAGGCCGGGATTTATCGTCAACCTTGCCGCATTCGTGCATCCCGACATCGGCTTCCGTGCCGATGATTTTGTGGCCGCGCTGCGCCTGCTGGCCCGCGTGCTGCGCGCCATCGCGCAACAGAAGGCGGCGCTGCGCAACGGGGAACTGCCGCTTGGTGATCCCGCACCGACCCCGGCCACGATGCCCGATGACATGGCGGGAACACGCACGATGGTCGCGGGGGAAATCCTGCTGACCAACCTTGATGCCTGCCTTGCGGGCCTTGGCCTTGATTACAATAGCGAGGGCGGACGCGACGCGGCATGCAGCCTTGTCGCGCTGGCGACGCTGGTGGCCCACGCAGGCGAAGGCGCGGACGCCCTGCCCCTGCCGCCCGTGCGCAGCGTCGTCCCCGGCGTGAACCAGATCGCACGCACCGTATGGCAGGATGCGGCGGTGGAAACCGAACGCCCCATGGCACGTGTGGAAACCGGCTTTTCCGCCCCCGGCCCGATCGACGCACTGCTTGGGGTCGAAGCATGCGGGCTGGCCCCGGCATTTTCCCCCCTGCGTCCCGACGGGCGCCTGGCGACAAGCACGCTGGCGCGACTGGCATGCCGTGGCCTGACGCTGGAGGCTGCTTTTGCCGCCACACTGGCGGGCGATGTCGTGCTGCCCCTGCCCGATGCGTCCTCCCACCAGTCGATGTATCGCGCGCTTGCCGGGTTTATCGACCGCATGCCACCACGCCCCGATTGCGTGCGTGACACGTTGCAGACCCGCGCACTGCTGGAACGTGGCGTGCGCCGCCCGTTGCCCCCCCGCCATGGCGGCTTTACCCAAAAGGCCAGTGTCGGCGGTCACCGCCTGTACCTGCGCACTGGCGAATACGAAGACGGGACGCTGGGCGAAATTTCGATCACGCCCACGCGCGAAAGCCCGATGACACGTGGCCTGATGGACAGTCTGGGACAGGCCGTCAGCATCGGCCTGCAATATGGCGCGCCGCTGGAAACCTATATCGAGGCCTTTGCCTACAGCCATTTCGGCCCAGCCGGGACGGTCGAAGGTGATGCGGTTGCATCCTATGCGACATCCATGCTGGACTACGCCTTCAGGGCATTGTCCGATGCCTATCTTGGCCGCAGGCTGCCTGATGCCCCGCATGAGGACAGCATGATGCCGACGCCATCGCCCATGCTGCCGCTGGACCTTCCTGCGCGTGAACATGCCGCACAGGGGCACATGGCCAAGGGACACCCGGCCAGTGGGCATTCGGGCGGTGACAATGACGAAACGCCGCCACCGCGACGCGGCAGGCTGCGGCTGGTTGTATGACGGCGCACGTGCGCCAGTGAAAAACAGGGATTGATCCGATGTCCGCACACACCCCCGAAGAGCGCCTCAAGCAGCATGGCATTGTCCTGCCGACGCCTGCCGCCCCGGTTGCCAATTACGTCGCCGCCGTCATCAACGGCTCCTCCCTGATTGTATCGGGGCAGCTGCCGCTGGTGGATGGCAAGCTGTATGCCACCGGAAAGCTGGGCGACAATGTCGCAGTGGAACTGGCGGTGGAGGCCGCACGATACAGCATGATCAACGTCATCGCGCAGGTAAAGGCCGCCATTGGCGACCTGTCGCGCGTAAAGCGGGTCGTGCGCCTTGGTGGTTTCATTGCCTGCACGCCTGACTTCACACAGCATGCGACTGTCATGAACGGCGCATCCGACCTGGCCGTTGCCGTGTTTGGCGATGCCGGGCGTCATGCGCGTTCGACCGTGGGCGTACCCTCCCTGCCGCTGGATTCGGCGGTGGAGGTCGAAGGCCTGTTCGAAATCGCCTGATCCACGATTGCGGGCCTTCCTGTCGAGATGCGAAGGCCCGCCGCACGACATGCGGGGATAACGCGATGTCTTCCACCCGCCCCCCGGCCCGGCCGGCCCTGACCCTTCACCGTCGCATCGCGGAGATTGCGGCCACGCAGTGGGATCTGTGCGCAGGCGACGACAATCCGTTCGTCAGCCATGCCTTCCTCTGCGCGCTTGAAGATAGCGGGTCGGTCGATGCACGCACCGGATGGCTGCCACAGCATATGGTCCTGCGCATGGCCGACGGGTCCATCGCCGCGGTGGCCCCGATGTATGTCAAATCGCATTCATTCGGCGAATATGTGTTCGATCAGCAATGGGCCCGCGCATTCGAGGATGCGGGTGGCGCCTATTACCCCAAACTACAGGTCGCCGTGCCGTTCTCCCCGGTGCCAGGGCCGCGCCTGCTGGTGCGCGCGGACCTGCGCAGGGATGCACACATGGCGCGTACGCTGATTGCGGCCCTGCGGCAGGTTTGTGGCGAACTGGGCCTGTCTTCCACCCATGTGACATTCTGCGAACCGGGCGAATATGACCTGATGGGGGACGAAGGATGGCTTCAGCGGCTGGGGGTGCAGTATCACTGGGACAATCCCGGTTATGGCGGATTTGACGATTTTCTTGGCACCCTTGCCTCGCGCAAGCGCAAGACACTCCGACGCGAACGCCGCGACGCCAACAATTGTGGCCTGGTGTTCGAAACCCTACGCGGCCCCGACATTACCGAGGAACTGTGGGATCATTTCTATCGCTTCTACCTTTCCACCGTGGACCGCAAATGGGGCAGCGCCTACCTGCGTCGCCCGTTCTTCTCCCTTCTGTCGCAACGTCTGGGCGCACGGGTCGTCCTGATGATCGCGCGACAACAGGACGGGACGCCGGTTGCCGGGGCGCTGAACCTGATGGGCCGCGATACGCTCTATGGCCGCAACTGGGGTTGTGAACGTGGCGACTGGCCCTTCCTGCATTTCGAACTCTGTTATTACCGCGCCATGGATTTCGCCATCAGCCACGGCCTGCGCCGGGTGGAGGCGGGCGCGCAGGGCGAACACAAGTTGCAACGTGGCTATCGCCCATGCCTGACCCATTCCGCGCACTGGATCGAACATCCGGGCCTGCGCCATGCGGTGGCGGAATTCCTGGGCCATGAACGTACCGCCATCCTTGGCGAGATGCAGGCCCTTGATGCCATGACCCCTTACCGCACATCTGACTGACCCCTGCCGGAAACAGCCTGACGGCGCGGCCGGTATCCCTTTTTACAGCAGGTATCGTCCAACCCGGACATCGCCTTCCGGCGTCATGTAGCAACGACGGCTCCAGAACGACTGCCCCAGCACATTGTCAATCATATGCGCGCGCTCCCGACAGAGACCTGTCCGTGGCCTGCATGTGCCGCATGCGTCGGTGTTGTAGGGCGGTGTGACGCATGTCATGCGCACGCGCGCATCATGATGGTAGGATGCCCCCGCTCCAGCGCCCCGCACATACGGGCCTGATGACGAGGGAGGAATAACGCCATGCATGCCATGAGACTGAACGCCCCGCACACAGCGCTGCAATGGACGGCCCTGCCGGACCCTGCCCCGGGACCGGGACAGATCCGTGTCAAGGTCGGGGCCTGTGGCGTCTGTCGCACCGACCTGCATGTTGTGGATGCCGACCTGCCCTTTCCCGGCCATCCCCTGACGCCGGGACATGAAATTGTCGGTCGCATCGACGCGCTTGGCGCCAATGTCACGGACCTGCATATCGGCCAACGCGTCGGCATCCCATGGCTGGGCCATACATGCGGGCATTGTCATTATTGCGATACCGGGCGGGAAAACCTGTGCGATCACCCGCTCTTCACCGGATATACGCGTGATGGCGGCTATGCCACCATGGCCGTGGCGGATGCGCATTTCGCCTTCCCCCTGCCCGATGGCACAGATGACGTGGCCATGGCCCCCCTGCTGTGCGCGGGCCTGATCGGATGGCGCTCACTGGTGATCGCAGGCAAGGACGCGCAGAGTATCGGCCTGTACGGGTTCGGCGCCGCCGCCCACATCATCGCACAGGTTGCACTGTGGCAGGGACGCCGGGTCTATGCCTTTACCCGGCCTGGCGATACGAAGACACAGGATTTCGCCCGCGACCTTGGCGCGACATGGGCGGGCGGATCTGATGAGGCCCCACCTGAACAGCTTGACGCGGCGATCATCTTCGCCCCGGTAGGCGCACTCGTGCCTGCTGCGCTGAAGGCCGTACACAAGGCCGGGCGCGTCGTATGCGCGGGCATCCATATGAGCGAGATCCCGGCATTCTCATATGACCTGCTGTGGGAGGAACGGCAGCTTGTCTCGGTCGCGAACCTGACGCGACAGGACGGGATAGACTTCCTCGAACTTGCCCCGCGCGTGGGGGTTCGCACGAAAACCACGCCCTATCCCCTGCGTGATGCCAACCGTGCGCTTGATGACCTGCGCCATGGCCGTTTCGAAGGGGCAGCCGTCCTCGTTCCCTGATACGTGCGGATCGCAAGGAATTTTCGCGGCATTGATGAAAATGCAAAATTTCTTCGATGCCCCCTTCTCCCGAAGCGGCCATGTCCAAAAGCCTCCCGGCCCAAATCAGGCGGCGCGCCTTGGAACATGTCCGGGAAATCAGGGCGCCAAAAGCAGCCCTGACCGTTTTTTCACGACGCTCCACGGCTGGTCACTGAGATGGGTCGAAGGTGCGTCACGGCCGGGAACGGGCACGGGCGGGCCTGTCATGAGGGGCCCCGATCATGCGTGACAAGCCGTGGGTGAGCATCCCGCGCAAAGCGACGTTGGGCATGGCCCGTCATTATTGCTGGCATTTCGGGCCATCTTTCTTTATGCACCCCCTTCCCCCATGACGCATGAAGGGCCGGCGGCCTCTCCTCCTGCGTCGCCCTGAATTTACTCTGCCCGGATTGCTTCATAATATGCCGTTTCCTGAAACCCATCCCGCACTTCAGCGCGCGCTGGACGAACAGGGGTATGAAAACCCCACGCCCGTACAGACCGCCGTTCTCGACGTCGCCGCCGACGGGCGTGACCTCCTCGTGTCGGCCCAGACCGGGTCGGGCAAGACGGTCGCCTTTGGCCTGGCGATGGCCGATACGCTGCTGGGCGGTGACGAACGCCTGGGTCCCGCCGGCGCACCGCTTGCGGTTATCATCGCCCCCACGCGCGAACTGGCCATGCAGGTCACGCGTGAACTGACATGGCTGTACGCGGCGGCAGGCGCGCGCATCGTCTCGTGCATCGGGGGGATGGACGCCCGACGCGAGGCACGCGCCCTGCAGATCGGCGCGCATATCGTCGTCGGCACGCCCGGTCGCCTGTGTGACCATCTGTCACGCGGGCGTCTGGTCATGACGGACCTGCGGGTGGTCGTGCTGGACGAAGCGGACGAGATGCTTGACCTCGGCTTTCGTGACGAGCTTGAACAGTTGCTTGACGCGATGCCGAAAACGCGGCGTACGCTGCTGTTTTCCGCCACGATCGCGCGCGAGATCGCCTCGCTTGCCAAGCGTTACCAGCATGATGCCCTGCGCATCGACACCCTGTCGGGCACCAAGCAACATGCGGATATCGAATATCGCGCACTGCTGACGGATGCACGGGAAATCATTCCGTCCGTTGTCAATGTCCTGCGCGAAACCGACAGCCCGACGACGATGGTGTTCTGCGCCACGCGTGAACTGGTGCGCCATCTGCAATCCGCGCTGGTGGAACGCGGCTTCTCCTCCGTTGCGCTGTCTGGCGAACTGGGGCAGGCCGAACGCACCCGCGCGATCGACAGCCTGCGCAAGGGCCAGGCCAGCGTCTGCGTCGCAACCGACGTGGCGGCGCGCGGCATCGACATTCCCGCGCTGGCGCTGGTGGTGCATGCCTCCCTGCCGACCGACCCGGCCACCCTGCTGCACCGTTCGGGCCGCACGGGCCGCGCGGGACGCAAGGGCGTCTGCGTCCTGATGGTGCCGGTATCGCAGCGCCGTCGCGCAGAACGTCTGATGATGGGGGCCAAGATTTCGGCCACATGGTCCGCCGTGCCCAGCGCGGAAGAAATCCGTGTGCTTGATACACAGCGCCTGCTGGCGGACCCGGCCCTGTCCGCCGCCGTGCCCGAGGCGGATCATGAACTGATTGCCCGCCTGACGGAAGGCCATTCCCCCGAACAGTTGGCGGCCGCCCTGTTGCGCAGTTATCGCGCACACCTGCCGCAGCCGGAAAACGTGCGCCAGATCACGCCTGACACCCGCGCACCGCGCGCCGAAGGCCCCCGTGCGCCGCGCGAAGGCCGCGATCATGCCCCGCGTGAGCCGGGATCATGGTTTTCCATGAGCGTCGGACGGCAGGACAAGGCAGACCCGAAATGGCTGGTGCCGCTGATCTGCCGCCTTGGCGGGGTGCGCAAGTCCGATATCGGCGCGATTCGCATCGCCGATACACAGACCCTGTTCGAAATCACGCCTGATACGGCGGAAAAGTTCAGTTCCTGCATCGCCGCGATCGACAATGACGAGGTGCAGATCGCCCCGGCATCCGCCCCCCCCGGTGGCGGCATGGGCCCGCGCCGTTCCATGGGGCCGCGTGGCCCTGGTGGACGCCCGCCCGCCGGTGCCCGTCGTCCGCGTCCCTTTGGTGGCGGGGGTGGGCATGGTGGCCCGCGTGGGGGCGCACCCGGATCGTCACGCAAGCGCAGCGCACGACCGGCCTGAACGGTCTGACCTGACGGCGTTCCGAGACAACTAAAAGAGTGTTTGAAAACAACTCATTGATAAAAAACAAGAGAAGTGTTTGGGTGCCGCCTTTTTCCAAAAAGGCGGCGTCTTCTGAAGCTTTTTGGAAAAAGCTTCACCAAAAACTTTTATGATTTCAGGATGTTATCGAGCCTGACTTTTCAAACAGTCTCTAAGGAATATTGGGTGCTGTCCTTTTGCGGCAGGACAGAACCCAACATCTTGGACCCTGCCCCAGAAAAATTGTAATCCCCAGGCAGGATAGCCACGGTTGTTTGGGACAAGTCCCGGGGACAAAAAGAAATGGCGCGTATCGCGGGGCACACCGCAATACGCGCCATTGTCGTTCCCTGTCCCCGTGATGGGAAAGGGATCAGGCGTTACTGCCCGCCGCCCAACAGGCTATCGACATCGGAACGCGTCTGATTGCGCATGTTGTTCCAGTTCTGCTTTTCCGCGGCGCCAGCGTTGCGGATCTGGTCCATCTTCTGCTGTGGGGCATTACGGATCGTATCAAGACGGTTGCGACCATTCTGCACGCGCTGGTCCAGGTTCGAACGTTCGTTCGCCAGCTTCTGCTCCTCTGCCTTGCGGGCACGGTCCCAGCGGCCGGTCGTATTATCACGCAACTGGTTTTCCTTGTCCTTCAGGGCCTGCTGGCGCTGCTGCATCTGCGCGTTGCTCTTGTCACGATAGGCCTGAAGACGGTTGTTCGCACAATCCCCCGCCTGCGCCGCACGATCCAGCACGTCCCAGCTTGGCGTGGTTGAGTTCTGGCTGCAATCCGTGGCGTGCGCCGCAGGGGAAAGGGCGAAAACAGCACCGGACAGACTCGCTGCAAGAAAAAAACGATTAAACTTCATTATTACCCTCATCAACTGCAAGATAAGCTGGTCCGACTGGAAACAACCACGGACATATGGCTGCATTTGGACAAGGTTGTGTCAAAATCGCACCCTGTCGCCCTGCACCTCACATAATGTCCCCCTCCGCCGGACGGGAGACCCCATAACACATGGCTGCCTTTTCCGTGGCACAAGGGACACGAAACCCGCCCAATTCGGTTATATTGAAAAATAGCATATTTATTAAAATATTGTGATGATGTATACTGATGGTTCGCCATTGAAAGCTTTGCATTTTCTTATCGACATTCATGATGATACGTCCTTCATGCGGCCACCGACGCGGGTTTTGCGTCCCTGGGCCCCGCCAGCCTGCCGCATCGGCACCGGCTGGCGCTGTGCCCATGCGACAGGGTGACTGACGCCATGTGGGACCAGCCTTATCTTGAGACCTGCTGCCGTTCGGCCCTGCACCGCCTGAGCCTGAGTGAACAGGCTGGGCGCCCGGCGGGTCTGCCGGATACACCGTGCCTGGAACGGCTGGCGGGAATGGGGCTGGCCCTGCAACGCGATGACGGGCGGTTTGTAATTTCAGCAACAGGAATCAAACGGCATTGCAGCGAAATCATGAAACGGCCCTGACATGATCAGCCATGAAGACATCTGGCGGGCGCTGGATCTTCTGGCGACGGAACGCGGCATGACCCCATCGGGACTGGCCCGCGCGGCGGGGCTGGACAGCACGACCTTCAACCCCTCCAAACGTATGACATCATCGGGGCGGCCGCGCTGGCCCGGGACCGAAAGTCTGGCGCGCACACTGTCGGCCACCGGCATCTCGCTCGAAGGGTTCGGGCGGTTGATGACCGGCCATGGCGACAGGCTGGGCGGGACGCATCATGCGCACCTTATGATCGTGCCATTTTCGGAACTGGGGCAGGCCGAACTGTTTGACGAATCCGGCCTGCCCAGTGGCGACCGTTGGGAAACATGGGATTTCCATGGGTTGGCGGACCATCATTCCTACGCGGTACTGGTCGATTCCGATAACATGGAACCGATCTTTCGCGCCGGGACCGTACTTGTGGTCTCCCCCACCGCTGCGATCCGGCAGCATGACCGCGTATTGCTGCATGGTCCTGATTCCCATGCCTGTTGCGGGATCGTGACCGACCGGTGGCATGACGTGCCCCTGACCGCGCCGCTGCATGAACGAATCCGTATTCGTGGCGTTGGGCGCATAGAGGGGGAAACCATCGAAATGGACGGCGATACACGTGTTCACCGCATTGCGATGGCCTGCCTTTGACCATTGCCGCAGGTTCAGGCGCGACGGCCCCTGAAAACAGGATTAATTCATGATGTCCCGGCTGACTTTTGGCAATTTTTACCTTATGTCTCGCGCATGACCGACACGCCCCTTTCCCTGATCCGCAATTTCTCGATCATTGCCCATATCGACCATGGGAAATCGACGCTGGCCGATCGCCTGATCCAGGCCTGTGGCGCGCTGACACAGCGCGAGATGACGAACCAGGTCCTTGACAACATGGACCTTGAACGTGAACGCGGCATTACGATCAAGGCACAGACCGTGCGCCTGACCTATCCGGCAAAGGATGGCAAGACCTATATCCTGAACCTGATGGACACGCCGGGCCATGTCGACTTCGCCTATGAGGTCAGCCGTTCGCTGGCGGCATGCGAGGGATCGCTGCTGGTGGTTGATGCGTCACAGGGGGTGGAGGCGCAGACACTGGCCAATGTGTATCAGGCCATCGACGCCAACCATGAGATCGTACCCGTCCTGAACAAAGTGGACCTGCCTGCCGCTGACTGCGAACGCGTCAAGGCGCAGATCGAGGAAGTCGTGGGCATCGACGCCGAGGACGCGGTGGAAGTTTCCGCCAAGACCGGCCTGAACATCGAGGCGGTACTCGAAGCCCTGGTCACGCGTCTGCCCCCGCCAAAGGGCGATGCCGAAGCCCCGCTCAAGGCGCTGCTGGTCGATAGCTGGTATGACCCCTATCTTGGGGTCATCACACTGGTCCGTGTGAAGGAAGGCCGCCTGAAGAAGGGCATGCGCATTCGCATGATGTCCACCGGCGTGGTTCACAATGTTGACCAGGTGGGCGTATTCGCCCCGCGCCTGACCCCGATGGATGAACTTGGCCCGGGGGAAATCGGCTATATCAACGCGGCGATCAAGACGGTGGCCGATTGTAACGTGGGCGATACCCTGACCGATGACCGGCGCCCCGCCGACATGCCCCTTGCGGGGTTCAAGCCATCCGTACCGGTGGTATGGTGCGGGCTGTATCCCATCGTCGCCGATGATTTCGAGAAGCTGCGCGACAGCCTTGCCAAACTGCGCCTGAATGATGCGTCGTTCCATTACGAGGCCGAGACCTCCGCCGCGCTGGGCTTTGGTTTCCGCTGTGGTTTCCTTGGGCTTTTGCATCTGGAAATCATCCAGGAACGCCTCAGCCGGGAATTCAACCTCGACCTGATCGCCACGGCCCCATCGGTCGTCTATCGCCTGTGGCGCACCAATGGCGCGATGGAGGAACTGCATAACCCCGCCGACATGCCCGACGGATCGCTGATTGAACGTATCGAGGAACCGTGGATCAAGGCGACGATCATGGTGCCTGACGAATATCTGGGCGCGGTGCTGACGCTGTGTACGGAACGGCGCGGGATACAGCAGGACCTGACCTATGTTGGCAACCGGGCGATGGCGGTCTATCGCCTGCCGTTGAATGAAGTGGTCTTTGACTTCTATGACCGGTTGAAATCCGTCTCACGCGGGTATGCCAGCTTTGACTACCAGATGGACACTTATGAAGAGAGCGAGCTTGTGCGCATCTCCATCCTTGTCAATCAGGAACCCGTGGATGCGCTGTCCTTTATCGCGCACCGTTCGGCAGCCGAAACGCGGGGACGTGCGATCTGCGCGAAGCTGAAAGAGCTGATCCCCCGGCAGTTGTTCAAGATCGCAATTCAGGCATCCATCGGCAGCCGTATCATCGCACGTGAAACACTCGGCGCGATGTCCAAGGATGTGACGGCCAAATGTTATGGCGGCGACATCTCGCGCAAGCGCAAGCTTCTGGACAAGCAGAAGGAAGGCAAAAAGCGCATGCGTCAGTTCGGCAAGGTGGAAATCCCGCAGAGTGCGTTCCTTGCCGCGCTGAAGATGGATCACTGACACACGACGCGGCACCGCACGATTATCCCGTGAATCAGTGGAATAATCGTGCCGTTTTCCCCTTGCGCTTGGACGAATTGCTGCTATGTTCCGCACCCGTCAGGCAGGATTAGCGTCCCGTTACTGACCGGTTGGAGAGATGGCCGAGCGGCTTAAGGCGCACGCTTGGAAAGCGTGTGTGCGTTAATAGCGTACCGTGGGTTCGAATCCCACTCTCTCCGCCACGGTCATGTTTTTCACAAAAAACCTGTTGATGATCCTGCCCCTGTCAGTCTGCTCGGGCAGCATCGGCATGATGACAGGCGCAGAAGCCTACGATCTGTCTTTTGGATGCTGTGCAGGAAAAAGCTTCATCAGAAACTTCTTCCTGTCTTTTTCAGCAGGGTTCAAAGATCACAGCCCGCATTTGCGGATATGATCCGGGATCAGGAAAAAATCCGTTCAATCCATGCATCCACGCTGTCCCCACTGCTGATGGCGGGATCAATCAAGCCATCGACCATAAAGGTGGGGGAGACATGGATGCCATTCTGGCGTGCGTATTTGCAGTGCCATTTGATGGCTGACTGCAGGTCCGGCAGGGCAAAGGCCTCCTCCAGTGCTACGCCACTATATTGTTCCATGCGGCGGATGATGTCGTTGGGCGTCGCGTCCATATTGGGGCCGGCGCAATGATTGGTGAACTCGAATTCCTCGCGGTGCGCACCGACGGCATCCATGACCCGACGCGCGGTCTCCTTGCCGCCCTTCAGCGTGGAGGCGGCAAGAATGGCACGCACGATCACACCTGAAAACATATGCCATGGCTGCGACTGAAACAGGATACGGACCGTAATCCGCTCCTCCCCCACCTGCCGGAGCAACGCATCCAGCTTACCCAAGGCCCGGACCGAAAACGGGCAGGTTGGTTCCACGAAAATCTCGAACAGGCGGGGACCATGCCCCCAGACCAGTGGATCGACATGAGGGGATGCGGAAATGCCAGACATGTTATGGCTCCTTGATATTTTCCAAACGGTTCGGACGCGCGGGCATCAGGTTGCCTGCGCCATGCGATGCGTGATCTGATCGAAACCAACGGGGGCAAAGGACCAGGCATCCACCCCGACATCGCACGACTGCGCCGTGGGGGGCAGGGCATTATGCATATGCCCATACAGGTGGATCGACCCGTAATGGGACGCATTCCACACCCGCATGGGATAATGGAACAGGACGACCCGCCTGCCGGCAACAGACATTTCATGATAGTCATGGATGGAGGCCCAGCCCTGCCATTTACGGGCGTGACGGTCATGATTGCC
The DNA here is from genome assembly GCF_014843995.1 of Novacetimonas hansenii. NCBI lineage: Bacteria > Pseudomonadati > Pseudomonadota > Alphaproteobacteria > Acetobacterales > Acetobacteraceae > Novacetimonas > Novacetimonas hansenii. Next base: position 3,404,336 of record NZ_CP062147.1, read on the forward strand.
GACAATCAGGTGTTTGCGCCCGTTCAGGTGGCGCGCATAATGCCCGGCATCCCTGCCGGCGCAGAAATCACCAAGGCACCAGACCTCATCCATCGGGCCAACCCGGTCATTCCACTGCTGCACCATGGCGGTATCCATCGCCTGCACGTCCGCAAAGGGGCGGGAACAGTATGTGAGAATGCCCGCATGACCAAAGTGCTGATCGGACGTGAACCAGATTTTTGTCATTCCCCAACCATAGCAGATCATCAGGATATTTTTGATGATGCCTGTTCCCAGAAGCGACGAACGACATCATTGATCCCGCGCCCCCCTTCGCTGCGAATTTTGAAAAATTCGTCCCTTGGGAACCTTGATCTTCCAACAACGGGCAGCCCGCCGCGACAGCGATGATGCTGGCGACACGTTAGAGAGTGTTTGAAAACAAGTCCTTGATAAAAAACAGGAAAAGTTTTTGGGTGCTGCCTTTTTTTAAAAAAGGCGGCGTCTTCTGAAGCTTTTTAGAAAAAGCTTCACCAAAAAACCTTTATAATTTCAGTATGTTATCGAGCCTGACTTTTCAAACAGTCTCTTGGGCGCGAAATCCGCACGAGCGATCTTGTTTTTTGAAAATATGGTGCCGGGTGAGGGATTTGAACCCCCGGCCTTCGGTTTACAAAACCGCTGCACTACCACTGTGCTAACCCGGCGACTGACCCTGGGGACAGGGCAGTGTCACGATGGGAACGACCATGTGCCGCCCCATTGTCCGGCCCGCGATGGGGCCATGGCGTTCTTTTTGCCTATATCGCCACGTATGGTCAAGCAGGGATTCCATACCATCATGGATCAATGCCCTGCCTTCAGGCGCGCGGCCCAGACCGCCCGGATCCGGGCACGTTCGGCAGCACTCAGTTGCCCCGCCCCCCGTATGCCTGTTGCCCGTGTGGCTGTCGCCTGTTTACCCGTGCCACGTCGGCCCACAGCGGCCTGATGGCGTCTTGCGGCCTGCGGACGCCCCGCAACTGGCGCCTTGCCCGCCGCAGGATTGTCCTGCATCTGCCGGATGGCCTGCGCGCACAATGACTGCTTGCCAACCCCGGCCTCAATCGTCGGCAGCAGCGCCACCGGCGTCACCACGCCAAGCAGGACAGACCCCACCGCACGGGCGATCGTTTCCGTGCCCGGCACGATGGAAGGTTTTTTCAACAGACCGGTAATATGCAGGGTCCCCGGAAAGGAGCCCACCGCGAAATGGCGTGAATCCGTGCTGAGGGCATAATCAATCGTATTGTTGCGGAAATCGAGGCTTCCCTTGCCAACCGTGCGGGTGTCGCCCGTCTCGATCAGGAAGGTGCGCGTATCAAGCACCCCCTGCCGCAACGGCATATCCGCGACCATGCATTTGAGGTCGGTCTTGGCAGGCAATCCAAGAATGGACAGCAACGCCTTGCCAAGTTCCAGTCCCAGCAGATCCGGCAGCACGGCGGAAATATCTCCCCCCTGGTCAAGCGCGACCGTCATGCCGCCATCGCCATTGGCGACGATACCCGCAAGCGAGGTCCCCGTCCCATGAATCGCAAGATGACCACCAAAGATGCCGCTCCCCTGGAACCGTCCGGCAGCCTGCATCAGGCGCGACAGGTTGATACGCACAAGGTCGATGCCGATCCGTGCCTCCACCGCGTCACCATGTGGGGTAAAGGTGCCATTGCTGGCCAGAGTGCCTGACCCCACCGCGAAATTCAGATGGTGGACATCAATGACGCCGTCACGGATATCAGCCAGCACATCGATATTGTCCAACGGCGTATGCCGGTTTTCGATATGATCCCCGTGATAGGCGAAATGCACATTCGTCGCACGCAGCCTTGGCATGTTGATCGGCGTGCTGGGCAACACGGCATTACTGCTGGCATGGGCGCGGGCCTCTGCCTGCTGCTGCGCGGTGGAAGGCCTGTCCCCCGGCGTCGCACCGAAAAAACCACCAAGGTCAGCAAGGTCCACACGTCGCGAATGCAGGTCAGCATCCACGAACGGCACCGCCTGGTGCGGGTCAATCGACAGGTTGCCGCCCAGATCGCTGGAGCCGACATGCCCGTCAAGGTCGCGGAAACGGATATGCGCGGCACTGTAATCAAGGTTTCCCACCACGCGATAGGGCGGGGTCTGCGGGATGACCACCCCCGTCAGAGGATATAGGAGCGACATATCCGGTCCGGCGAGGGACAGCCGCAGGCGCGCCCCGGCAAGGGTCAGCGGATCATCAATGGTTCCACGCAGGGTCAGGCGGGTTGCGCCATGGCGTATATCGAGGTCAACCGGATAAGGCTGCGTGCGATTTTGCAACGATACCAGTGTCCCGCCGGAAAAATGCCCGGTTATCGCCTGCCGGACATAGGTACCCTGCGCATCCACCAGCAGGCGGGCATCCTGTCCATTGGCGGGGTCGGTCGTGCGGACCGCCCCCCGCATGTCGGTATGCAATCCGGCATGCACGACATGCAGTTGCCCGTTGGCAATACGGATCGCGCCGATACACGGGATTGTCGTGGCGTCGCCATCCGTGGTGGCCGACGCCCCCTTTGACGGCGTGCCCCCTCCTGTCATGGCGTCCGGCTGTGCGGTGGTGGTTGATGTGGTGCCATCCGCCTTTGACGTCCCCGTTGTCCCTGTTGCCGTTACTGCCGCTGATGCCGCATCTGGCGTTTTCGTCACCTTTGTGCCGGGATCGGGTTTTGTGTCGGGGGCAGAAAAATCGTAATTCGTGCTGCCATCCGCGCGTTCGCGGATTTCCACCACCGGGGTATCCAGCGCAATCAGCGGCAGATCCAGACCGCCCCCCCACAACAGCGGCCACCAGCGGATGGAAACATCCAGACGCCGCGCCGTGGCAAATGGCGGCAGGTCGTCAAAACCCGCAGGCTGTTCGATGCGCACATCATCCGCCCCGACCCGAATGACCCGGCCGGGATGGACATGCAGATGCGCGATCGTGACCTTGCGATGAATCGCAGCCCCCGCCCGGCGTTCAACCAGCGGGATGAACCAGTCCCATGACCACAAGATGACCAACGCAAGCACCGCGACACACAGGCTGCCGGCCAGGATCGCACGCACGGGAGGCACCGCACGCCCCTGACGGGATGGGGGGGATGGCTGTGTGCGTACGATTCGATTGCCTGTATCGGTCATGCCTGCCCTTTCTTCCGGATTGATCCGAAACGCCTGCCATTGCACAGAGTTGCGGGACACGTCCCCCCACCCCCTTTCGCACCACACGCACCGCGTGAAACAACGGGGTGGCGTGGAACTGTGCGGTCCTGTAATTGCCGTGTAGTCATATCCATATCGTCACTGGCTGTCCCACATACCGCAGAAAGGTTTACCGATGCCTGCCTATCGTTCCCGCACCACGACACATGGCCGCAACATGGCCGGTGCGCGCAGCCTGTGGCGTGCGACCGGCATGCAGGACCAGGATTTCGGCAAACCGATCATCGCGGTGGCCAATTCGTTCACACAGTTCGTGCCCGGTCATGTCCATCTGAAGGATCTTGGCCAGCTTGTCGCCGGTGCAGTGGCCGAAGCCGGGGGGGTCGCACGGGAATTCAACACCATCGCCGTGGATGACGGCATCGCCATGGGCCATGGCGGAATGCTCTACAGCCTGCCGTCGCGCGAACTGATCGCGGACGCGGTGGAATATATGGTCAACGCGCATTGCGCCGACGCACTGGTCTGTATCAGCAACTGCGACAAGATTACGCCGGGCATGCTGATGGCGGCGATGCGGCTGAACATCCCCACGATCTTCGTTTCTGGCGGGCCGATGGAAGCAGGAAAGATCCTGAACGAAGGCGTCGAGCGGCGCGTAGACCTCATCAGTTCCATGGTCGCGGCGGCGGATACCCGCATCAGCGATGACCAGTCACAGCAGATCGAACGCTCTGCCTGTCCGACCTGCGGATCGTGCTCTGGCATGTTCACTGCCAATTCCATGAACTGCCTGACCGAGGCGCTCGGCCTTGCCCTGCCCGGCAATGGCAGCCTGCTTGCGACACATGCCGACCGGCGCGACCTGTTCCTTCAGGCCGGGCGACGCATCGTCGAACTGGCGCGGCAATGGTACGAACATGATGACGCCACCGCCCTGCCACGCGGGATTGCGACCCTGGCTGCCTTTGAAAATGCCATGTCCGTCGATATCGCAATGGGGGGGTCGACCAACACGGTGCTGCATCTGCTTGCCGCCGCGCATGAAGGCAAGGTCGCGTTCACCATGGCCGATATCGACCGCCTGTCGCGCCGGGTGCCGAACCTGTGCAAGGTCGCGCCCTCGCGCTCTGACATCCATATGGAGGACGTGCATCGCGCAGGCGGCATTCCGGCCATCATGGGCGAATTGATGCGCATGGGCCTGCTTCATGATGACGTGCCAAGCGTCCATGCCCCCAACCTGCGCACGTCACTGTCGAAATGGGACATTGGCAATCCGGACGTGGACGATGCCGCGCGCACCCTGTTTCGCGCCGCCCCCGGCGGTGTACGCACGACACAGGCATTTTCACAGGCAAGCCGCTACACCGAACTGGACACCGACCGCGCGACAGGCGCGATCCGCGACAGCGAACATGCCTATAGCCGTGACGGCGGGCTTGCCGTCCTGTTCGGCAATATCGCCGAGGACGGGGCCATCGTGAAGACAGCGGGCGTTGCGGCGAACCTGCTGACCTTTACCGGTCCCGCACGTATTTTCGAAAGCCAGGACGACGCCGTTTCCGCCATCCTTGGCGACCGGATCAAGCCGGGCGACGTGGTCGTCATCCGTTACGAAGGGCCCAAGGGCGGTCCGGGCATGCAAGAAATGCTGTATCCCACCAGCTATCTGAAGTCCAAGGGGCTGGCTGAAAAATGCGCCCTGATTACAGACGGGCGGTTTTCGGGCGGCAGTTCGGGCCTGTCGATCGGCCACATCTCCCCCGAGGCGGCGGAAGGTGGCCTGATCGGACTGCTGGAGGAAGGCGACACCATCGAAATCGACATCCCCGCACGCGTTCTGCGCACCACAGTGGGTGATGCCGAAATGGCCGCACGCCGCGAACGCATGGAAGAGCGGGACGAACAGGCATGGCAGCCAAACCGCGACCGTGTCGTGTCCACCGCGTTGCAGGCCTATGCCGCACTGACCACCAGTGCGTCGCATGGTGCGGTGCGCGACGTGGCGCAGTTGCGCCGTCGCATCATTCGTTAGGGGCTGTCTACATTCAGGAATTCCACTTGGATTGAAGTTCTGATTCAAGGCTGTCTATGGAGGGCGAGCCTTGAGCAGACGGACACTGACAGACGAGCAATGGAGCCGGATCAAAAACCATCTTCCCGGCCGGATCGGACTGCCTGGGCGGAGTGGGGTCGATAATCGGCTGTTCGTTAGATGCGATCCTGTGGATGGCCGGCAATGCGGTCCACTGGCGCGATCTACCAAAGGTTTTTGGCAAATGGGCCACAATCCACTCCCGTTTTCGGCGCTGGTCACATGCGGGCGTCTGGGGGAGGCTATTTCATGCCCTGGCCGATACGCCCGACTTTGAATATGTCCTGATCGATAGCACGATTTCGAAAGTCCACGCTGATGCAACGGGCGCAAAAGGGGGGCTGAAGCTGCCGCCATCGGTCGTTCGCATGGCGGATTGACGACCAAGCTGCACGCCGCCGTCGATGCGATCGGCCTGCCGCTACGCATTCATCCGACGCCGGGACAATATGGCGATCAACCGCAGGCAGAGACGCTCCTGTCTGGTTTGCAGGGCATCGTCGGCCACGTCATCGCCGACGCCGCATATGAGGCTGATCCTCTGCGCGCCTTCATTGCTGATGAACTCGGTGCAACCGCTCAGATCAGGGCCAATCCCAGTCGCGCTATCGTTCCGCCAATAGAGTGGAGACTCTACAAAGAACGCCATCAGATCGAGTGCTTCTTCAATAAACTCAAACATTTCCGAAGAAGCGCCCTGCGGTGCGAAAAGACACTCACGGCCTTCATGGGCTTCGTCCACCTCGCATGCGCTATGATTGGGCTACGCTGAATGCAGACAGCCCATAAGGCACAACCCGCCGTGCAGGTTCACAACCTGCACGGCGGGCGAATGTTGCTTTTTGTAAAAAAAAGCCATAAATATTTACAAGACAATCACAGATCCAGATAAAATCTGGATAACATCTGGATAATGTGAATATTATGGAAATTAAAACGACTATTTCTTTCGATCTTTCTGATGATTTTCACTCATATATTGATATAGATAAAATAAAAAACGGCACTAACATCGAACAGTCCGCCACGTTACTGTGGGGACCATACGTGGATATACCTTCCGGATCTTGGAAAGTTGTGTTCAATGGCATGTTCGAAGCCGGAGAAAATGAATCTACATGTGATGTCTCCACAGAGATGGGCCTATTTACCCTAGGGACATCTGCCCTGTGCCCAGGCACAGGAAAAATTGCAGAGATCGAGTTTTCAAACCCCACCACAAATATCAAGGTTGAATTTCGCGTATCTACCGCAGCAGGATCGCGCATTCGGATCGACAGTATCACTCTACAGCGTCAAGCCGATTATGCGCACACAACAGCTATAGCGACATCCATTCCAAATACAGGTCGAAATTTTAAGATTTATCAGCGAGACGGACTGAATCTGCTGCTGGATGAAGAGTCATTAGTCGATCATGATATTATTTATAATGGAGCTTGGGAACAAGGACAGTTAAATTATATGAAAGGAATTGCATCCGGATTTCATGGAAATACATCAAAAAAGGTATTTCTTGATATTGGTTCCTATTTCGGTTTGTATTCCCTTCATATGTCCCGAATAAATGTTTTTGATCAAATTATTGCATTTGAGGTGGACGAAATAAATCATCGTCAACTTCAGGCAAATCTACTTCTCAATGATCCAGAATTTTTTATCAAGACACATAACTTTGCTCTTTCAGACAAAGATGGGGAAACTTTTTTCTTCCCCTCAAAACTGCATCCCGGTAAAAATCGCGGGGGCGTCGGTATTGTTCCTGAAAATCAAGATCATACTAATTGCGTAAAGGTTTCTACACGCGCACTGGATAGTCTCCTAGATCTCTCAGGCCATATAATACTCGCTAAAATTGACGTAGAAGGTGCTGAGTTCGCTGTACTGCGTGGAATGCATAACATTTTATGTAATAATAATTGCGTTTTGCAAATCGAAGCACTGATATTCAATGATGATGATGTCGAAAAACATGCACAGATCGATGCTTTTCTTGTGTCACTAGGATACCGTCGTATCCATTCAGTTGGTGTAGACAATTATTATTCAAACTTCCATTAAGAAATATATATAATAATACTCATGGCAGTAAACGAAGAAACCCACGCCAAGATCAGGATCGTCCTGCCAAAGACCAAGAGATTATTTGAAAAATAAGAAAAGTTTCTGGGTGCCGCCTTTCGATCGAAAAAGGCGGCATCTTCTGAAGCTTTTTAGAAAAAGCTTCACCAAAAATCTTTATAATTTCAGGATGTTATCGCGCCTGCACTTTTAAACAGTTTCTAGCAGGCTGTTGGATTGGGCGCTAAAATAGACATCATTCATAACGTATGAAAACATATTTCTGTTCTTTGTGTCGAAAAGTCTATTATTTTCATAATATTAAGCAATGCTGTTACGCAAAAATTCCCAATCCGACAGCCTGCTAGGGCACTCCCATACGTCACACTTCGCCTGACGGATAGAAACATGGCATCGCACGACGCAATGTCATGACGCCAGAATGTCGCTGTTATCATGCGCCGCAGGGCATGCAGCGGCGCCCTCCCTTCTGGGCGAACCGCTTCAATCCGTGATGCGCAGGTCATTTATGGAAATGCCCGCTCCCTCCCTTTGGTATATCCTTGTGATATGGGGAAGATTCCAAGCAACCAAAGGGGGATTAACAGTCCCTTAATGGTTTGTGCGTGTCGCCTGTTGCACAAGAACGATGTCTTTGTGGCAAACAGGGCGTTCACTCATATGGGACATTTTCTCATGCCTGCCCCTGTGGGCGCAAACGACCAAGCGCCCCCACATCACAACGCGCCATACGGCGAAATGTCTGCGCCACACGATGCTTCAGCGCCGTCATGTCGGGCACGATCATGTTGTGAAGTGAGCGTACATTGTCGTGGGTGGCATAAAAACGGTGGGTCTGGTTCCTGTCCACCAGGATCGCCGTGCCCACGAAGATCCCATCTATTTCAATAATTTGTGAACCAAGCATGGTATCCTGCCTTCTTGCAACCGGTTGGACCTGACCCGGCAGGCCAAAAGATGGAACACCCTGTCCCACTCACCTGCCGCAGCATTGGTTGCCGGTACATCTTTCTTATTGTCGTCATTGGCATTACGGGATCGTTGCCCGCATACCCCTGATTTACATATCCACCGACCTGCAAAACGCCTCTGCGCCTTCCTGCCTGCGGACATGACAACGCATATTGCCTATCACAGGGCTGCATTCAATCAGAAAAACAATATTTTGATGTGAATTTTTAAATAACATTAAAGATATACTTTTGAAACACATGTGCCAAAAGTGGAATATTATGTCTTTTTTATGTCTCTTTATTTCTTTTACTTCATGACGACCACGAAACAGACCGCCATGTGCAACCATCCGTATCTCACGGGCGGGACCAGACCCCACCCGTGATGTAACCTGATTACGGTGCGTCGATATTCACGACGTTAATCAGCTTCTTGTTGACGAATTCATCAATACCAAGGCCCGAAAGCTCGCGCCCGTAACCCGATTTCTTGATCCCACCGAACGGCAGTTCGGGGGCGGTCCATGTCGGGTGGTTGATGAACACCATGCCAGTGCGTACCTGACGGGCCACGGCCACGCCGCGCGCCTCGTCACGGGTAAAGACAGAACCACCCAGGCCAAATTCGGAATCGTTCGCCAGCGCAATCGCTTCCTCATCACTGCCCACACGGAAAACCATGGCCACCGGACCAAAGAATTCCTGGAAATAAGCCGGGTTATCACGTGCCACATCCGTCAGGATGGTCGCACGGACGAACGCGCCCTGCTTTGGCACTTCCGCCCCGCAATAAAGCGGACGGGCACCATGGGCGACGGCCTGACGGACCTGCTCGTTCAGTTCGTCGGCAGCCCCTTGGGAAGACATGGGCGGCAGGGTGGTGGCCGCATCGCGCGGATCGCCCGCGACCAGCGCATCGAGTGCCACCTTGAACTTTGCGATGAATGCATCGGCAATGGAATCGGCAACGATGAAACGCTTGGACGCGACACAGCATTGTCCGCCATTATTGAGGCGCCCCCAGACGGCCCATTTGACCGTCTTGTCGAGGTCCGCATCATCAAGCACGATGAATGCATCGGCCCCGCCAAGTTCCAGCGTCGTCTTCTTCAGGCTCTTACCCGCACGGGATGCGACCGACCCGCCGGAACGTTCACCGCCCGTCAGGCACACCGCCGCAATGCGCGGGTCCTCGATCAGGCGATTAAGCTGGTCACGCGTGGCGAACAGGTTTGTATAGGCACCGGCCGGAGCCCCCGCATCCTGGAACAGCTTGTCAAAGGCGGCGGCGCATTGCGGCACGATGGACGAATGTTTCACAACCACGGTATTGCCCGCCATCAGTTGCGGACCCGCGACGCGCGCAAGCTGATAGTACGGAAAATTCCACGGCTCCACCGCCAGCAGAACGCCGATAGGGTCGCTGACGATCATCGGGCGCATATTCTCGGTCTCGGCTTCCTTCAGCGGGACCGGGGCAAGGAAACGTTCCGCATTGTCGGCATAGTAATCAAGGATATCAGCCGACAGCTTAACCTCGCCTTGTGCTTCGCGCGCAAGCTTGCCCATCTCCAGCGTCAGCAGGGCAGCGTAATCATCCGCCTGCGCACGCAGCAGGGAAGCCGCCTTTTTCATGATGGCACGACGTTCCGCAAAGGAAGTGCGTGACCATTTTTCAAAAGTATCGGCCGCCTGCGTGACAAGGGCCTCAAGCTGGGCGTCCTCAAGGTCAGCAAAGCGGGCGACCACTTCGTTGGTGTAGGGGTTTGTGGTAATATATGCCATGACTTCGCTTTGGCACATCAAAACAGCCAAGAAAAGAGAGTGTCCCCCCATGGCCTGCGGCAGGGTGGGAGGGTGACGGGGGCTTTTTTACGAACCCTGCACCGCGCCACGTCCCACAGGCGTGATTTTGCCTGCACGGTGCTGGACTTTTAATCATGGCATGACGCAACAATCGGTCCGTCCAGAATGGTCCGCCAGAAAGTTTAAGAAAAAATTTAATGCGAATTTGCTCGTTTTCGTTCCTATCCGAACATTTCCGTATGTCTTTTGCCGCCCGATTCGATGGGTCTGCACGCAGGCTCGGCCTTGCGGCGTCCATGCTCCTTGTCACCGGGATGGCCCATGCCGCCCCCTATCCCGCTGCGCTGTTGCCGCCCAATTCCACCGCGCAGGCTTGGGGGGTCAGCGTCCGGATCGACACAACGGGACATGGCTGCATCGTGCAGGCCACCATCGACCAGACACGCTTCATCACGCAGATGCCGCAAATGATCGCCGCTGGTATCTTCAGCACCCGCCTGACATCCGACCTGATCCAGCAGACGCCGCATTACCTGATGAATGTGTTGCAGACGGACATCAGCCCGGGCTTTGTCCATGCCCTGTTCATGCAGGCGGGCGCACCGGCGCGATGCCGTTTCACGTGGGATTATGTCGCGCCCGGCCCATCGGGGGGACTGGTGTCGCATCCCATGGTGTCATTTGAATTCACACGTCCCGCGCATGACCGGATCAACTGGCCCCAAATCAGATTCGGGGACATGATCGCAAGCGAGGACGCCGTACGCACGGACCCCTTATTCGATGCACAGGTTAATGAAGAGACACTCGACATTACCATAGCGCTTGCCCACGACGATGCGGGCTCCCCCTGAAACGCAGTATCAGAGCGTGTTTGAAAACAAATAAAAAAGTTTCTGGGTGCCGCCTTTCGATCGAAAAAGGCGGTATCTTCTGAAGCTTTTTGGAAAAAGCTTCACAAAAATCTTTATAATTTCAGCATGTTATCTGGACTGACTTTTCAAACGGTCTCTCAGGGCATCATTTAAAAAGGAAATCACGGCAGCAAAAAAAGAGAGAATTTGAAAGAAATTCATCAAAAAAGAACAACAGAAGCCTGTGGGTATTATTTTATTTTTAAAAAGGCAATTTCTGTCAAAGATTTTCCAAGAAATTCATGATCCCAGTCGGCGGCTGCTCCTGCCTTTCTAGGTGCCCTCTCAATATTCCGGGGCGTGCCTGCCGCCTGAAGAACAATGTCTTTCGCACCTCTTTGCAAAAAACTTCTATCTTTATCAATTCGTTGCTTTAAACACGCCCATTCACTAAATCACAGCGCCTGCGTCAGGCACCACGCAACCAGTTAAGCAACATGTCACCCACCGCAAGGCAGGCCAGAAGTACGACCACAACACGGATGCCGACATATAATTTCCGCTGCATCGGGGTCAGCGGCTTTTCACGCCGTCGCAGGATCACCTTGTTCGGGTCGGGGGCCTGCACGTAACGTACATGCGGGGAATCGTCCGTCATGTCACTCACCCTCCCTTAATTTCTGCCGCCGTGATTAACAGACATGACAGGATTCCACCACCATATGTTCACCCATCGCCAGCACACGGTCGCCCTTCTGGATGCCCTGTTCCCTCTGGCATGCATGATGCTGATGGTGGCGGCGCTGATATCAGGGGCACGGGCCGCATCGTGCGATTCCATGGGGCCGGAAGATCATCTGCCTGCCCTGACCAATGAAAAACTTTCCATACAGGCGCGCCTGTTATGCAATACGGCCTTTGCCGTCCTGCATTCAGGTCTTGCGCATGAACCCGTCTGGTCCGCCGAACACCTGACGGCACAAGCCATCCGCCAGGCCGAAGCCACACCGCGCCGTGGTGAATTCCAGCCCGATGAACGCCTGCCCGCGGGTGAAGGCGCGCAACTGACGGATTATGTTCATTCGGGGTATGACCGGGGCCATATGACCCCTTCGGGCGACATGCCTGATGAGGCCACACAGGCAGAAAGCTTCCGCCTGTCGAATGTCGTGCCGCAAAGCGCTGCACTCAACCGGGGGAAGTGGGAGGAAATAGAAAGCGCGGTCCGACGTCTGGCCCTGCGGGATGGCGAAGTTTATGTCGTTACCGGCCCGGCATTTCACGCCCGCCGCCTTTCCAGCATCGGGCATGATAGGGTGCTGGTCCCGACATCAACATGGAAGGCCATTTACGATCCACGCAGGCAGGCTGCGGGCGTTTATGTCTGTCGCAATGCATTGCGTAATCCAGGATGCAACCGCGTCACGATCAATGTCCTGATCCACACGGTGGGCGTCGATCCGTTTCCCGCGCTACCGTCCGCGCTGAAACAGACATACATTACCCTGCCCCTGCGGACCGTCCGGCACACCACGTCACGATATCGCACACACCGCGTCCGCCATTACTGGCGGGAATGATACTCCCCCGCCCCAACCAAGGACCCGAGAGACATGAAACAGCCTGCCCCCCCGGCCATGATCCCCTTTGCTGATGACAGCGCATCCTGCACGCTTGGCGGGATCACAATCGAAAATGGTACCGACAGCATCGCGTTCTATGGGCAGGCGAACCTGACCCGCGACCGTGCGGGGTTGCGCACGGCACAGGACCTGCTGGCATTTCTACAATCGGTTGTGAACTGCCTGGCATCGACGCCGGACCTGCCTGCCGCCATCAAGCCACCTTCGCACAAGGGCGGAAAGGTGGATAACCCGTTCATGTAAGAAGCTGTTCGAAAAATCAGGCTCAATAACATCCTGAAATTACAAATGTTTTTGGTGACGCTTTTTCTAAAGAGCTTCAGAAGACGCCGCCTTTTTGAAAAAAGGCGGCACCCAAAAACTTTTCTTGTTTTTATCAAGGATTTGTTTGCAAACAATCTCTTACCAATGAGTTGTTTTCAAACACTCTTTAAGGGCAGTGGCGGAACAAACACCACGCGCATCATCCCCAAACGCCGAAACGGGGCGGACCATAACTGGCCCACCCCGTTTTCCGAAAATCGCCTGACCCACCGCCTCCCCCAGCCGATGCCGGGGAAAGACGACAGGAAATGCACTCAGCGCTTGCTGAACTGGAAGGAACGACGTGCCTTGGCGCGACCGTACTTCTTGCGTTCGACAACACGCGGATCACGCGTCAGGAAGCCCGCAGCCTTCAGGATGCCACGCAGGGCCGGTTCATAATGCGTCAGCGCACGGCTGATGCCATGACGGACTGCACCCGCCTGACCCGACAGGCCACCACCGGTCACGGTGCAGTAGACGTCGAACTGGTTATAGCGATCGGCAACCAGGAACGGCTGCGTGATCAGCATGCGCAGGACGGGGCGGGCAAAATACGTGCCGACCGGACGTCCGTTGACAATGATGTCACCCTTGCCCGGCTTGATCCACACGCGTGCGGCAGCGTCCTTGCGACGGCCCGTGGCATAGGAACGGCCCTGCGCATCGCGCTTGGCTTCGTAAACCGGTGCAGCGTTCTGCGAGGCTTCGATCTGACCCGACGCGACTGCTCCCTGCAGGTCGGCCAGCGTGCCTGTACGTTCTTGGGTTTCAGACATGGTGATCAGGCCCCGTTCTGGTGGCTGGAGACGGAATTCTTGCGGTTCAGCGCCGCAACGTCGAGAACCTGCGGCTTCTGGCCATCATGCGGATGCTCGCTGCCTGCATAGACATACAGATGCTTCATCTGCGCGCGCTGCAGCGGGCCACGGGTGATCATGCGCTCGACAGCCTTGCGCACGACATGGCCGGGATTCTTGCCCTCAAGGCGCTGGGTGATCGTGCGCTGCTTGATCCCACCCGGATAACCGGTGTGATAATGGAACAGCTTCTGCGCCACCTTGTTGCCAGTCAGGCGAACCTTCTCGGCGTTGATGATGACGATGTTGTCGCCACAATCAACATGCGGGGTGAACTGCGGCTTGTGCTTGCCGCGCAGGCGCTGCGCGACAATGGCGGCCAGCCGGCCCAGGACCAGGCCTTCGGCGTCGATCAGGGTCCAGCCCCGTGTCACCTCGGCAGGTTTCAGGGAAAGTGTGGTCTTCATGGATTCAGTGTTCCGTCTTGATATGAGCGGTAACGGGTGGCGCGTTATCATCGGATGCGATGCGAACGTCAAGAGGACAATGCCATTTTTCCGCACTTTCCCGGAGAAAATCGCCTTGTGGTAATATGATACCACAATATTTGCCACCAGAAGATTGCCCCGCCCCCTGTGAATGATATAGCTGACATGCAAGAGATCACTGTGGACACCGCACTCGTGAAGAAAATATTTCCCGCCTTACCGATGGTTGCACTTGTCCTTGTGGTGGGTGGCTGGGGCCTCCATCACTTTGCCCAGCGCAGGCTGGAGGCCGGCATCGCCGATTTCCGCGCCGCCATCGGACCGGACGCCAGCTTCAGCTATGCCACGGCAAAGCCACGCACCCTTGCACGCGGGGCCCGTTTTACCGCCGTTACCTACCACAATCCCGCCATGACGCTTACCGCCGCGAGCGTGCGGCTCGGCGGGATGAAGGGGAACAATGTACAAGGCGAAAAGATCGGCCGCGTGATCCTGCAGAAGGTGCAGGTCATGGCATGGGGCAACACATTTTCCCTTGATGAAGTGGACCTGTCGGACCTGACGCTGCCCAATGGTGCGCGACCTGCCGGTGACACACCGCAGTCACTGGGCTTCGATTCGCTGGTTCTGGGCGAAGGGGACTTCACCAACCTGCACATTGCCGCCCCTGCGACACAGACGGACATGACGGTTGCCCACATGCGGGTCAGCGATTACGGGCTGGGGCTGGCATCGCACCTTGTCCTTGATCACCTTGCGACGCAGATCAACCTGACCCCCACCCGACGCATCACGGTGGACCACATGCAGCTTGATGGCCCGGATTTCGCCGGACAGGTCGCAAGCCTGACGCAGTCGGGACACCTGATCCATGAAACCCATCCCTATACGCTGACGCTGACGAAAGGCGCGATCGACAGTTCCCACCCCCTGTTGCAGGTGGACAAGCTGGTATCCTCGCGCACCTCTACCGAGGTAGAGGACAAGATGGATACGCGCCTGACCAACCTTGCGGTCTGGTCCACCGGCACCGACAGTTCGTCGCTGCTCAATGCGTTCGGCTATGACCATTTCATGGGGAATGTCCATGTCGTCAGCGCGGGCGACCGCACGGCGGGGCATCTGCGGCTGGAACCCCTGTCGGTGGAGTCGCCGGACATGGGCAACCTGACGGTGATTGCGGAACTGGACCAGATCCCCTTTGACGACATGACGGTCATTCCGGAAACGGCGCGCGTCGTCTCCGCCGCCATCACGTGGGACGACCGTTCGCTTGCCGGGCATGTGATCGAAAGCCTTGCGCGGAGCCGGAACGTGCCGGTGGATGAGTACCGCCGGACGCTGCTGTCCGGTCTGGCCGCGTCGGACGATGCCTCCATGCGCGCACTGGGCCGCTTCTTGCAGTCCCCTGCCGACCATCCGCTGCAACTTGCGCTGCGGCCGATGAAGCCGGTGAACCTGATGATGATCGGCATTGCCATCTCGATGGCCAGCGATCCATCCATCGCCGCCCCGCTGGGGCTGACGATTTCCACACCATAAACGTGCCTGCCTGATGCCCACGCCCCCGGCACCTGATACCCCCGTCCATGTGATCGGGGCATCGGGCCGCTCGGGCCGCGCCCTGTGCGCGGCACTGGTGCGGGCGGGTATCGCCTATGTGCCACTGGTGCGCGATCCCGCACGGTGGCGCGCGACTGGCCTGCCGGGGGTGGCGCGGTGCATCGACCTCACATCCCCTGCCGCCGATATTGCATGCGCACTGCACGATGCCCGGCGCATCGTATCAACCGCGCATGCACGCCATGTCGGGGCCATCCTGGCCGCCGCCCCGCCAGCCGCATCCCTGGTCTGCCTGGGCAGCACACGCATGTTCACACGCTGGCCCGATGCACATGGCATGGGTGTCGCACGGGGGCAGCAGGCGTTGCTGTCTTCCGGCCGTAACGGCGTGATTTTACACCCCACGATGATTTACGGGGCACAGGGCGAAAACAATATCCGCCGCCTGCTGGGGCTGATCCGGCGGCTGCCGGTCCTGCCGCTGCCATCGGGCGGTCGCGCACTGGTGCAACCCATTTTCCAAGATGACGTGACGCGCGCGCTCATGGCCGCGCTGGCGCGCGACTGGCATGGGGGACATGCGCTGGTGATCGCGGGGGGGCAGGCCGTTGCGTACCGCGACCTTGTCGCGCTGGTGGCGCGCCATGCGGGCCTGCGGCGGCGTCCTGTCCTTGGCATACCCGCACCGGTGCTGATGGGAATGTGCCACGTGGCGGCGCGCCTGCCCGGCCTGCCGCATGTCACCCCGGCGGAAATCCGTCGCCTGACAGAGGACAAGGCGTTCGACATCACCCCCATGCGTGCGGCGCTGGGCTTTACACCACGCACCCTGGACGAGGGATTGCGCCAATTTCTTGGCGCATCATGAGGACGCAATATTTTAAGAGAGCGTTTGAAAACAACTCATTGATAAAAAACAGGAAAAGTTTTTCGGTGCCGCCTTTTTTCAAAAAGGCGTCGTCTTCTGAAGCTTTTTGGAAAAAGCTTCACCAAAAACTTTTATGATTTCAGGATGCTATCAAGCCTGAATTTTCAAACAGTCTCTAAGGGAAATGATGGGGCGAATGACGGGGCTCGAACCCGCGACATCCAAGACCACAACCTGGCGCTCTACCAACTGAGCTACATCCGCCGCAACGAGGGGTGATTTAGAGGCTCTGATGCGGCGCGTCAATAACCCTTTTTACGCCATGTTGCGTTTCGGGGGGCGCTGCTCCCCCCGGTTACGCCTCATCCCTGCAATTCCCCCACCCCACGCAGCCGCCGCACGGCTTCGGAGATGACTTCGGGCCGCTTGCAGAACGCAAAGCGCACAAGTGTCCGCGGCCCCGGCGCGCTGTCGGGATCATAAAAGGCGGAAACGGGAATGCCCGTCACGCCCAGCCTGCGCGTCATCGCCTGACAGAAGGCGACATCATCCCCGGCAAAGCCCAGCGGGGCGAAATCAGCAATCACGAAATAGCTGCCATCGCAGGGCAGGACATCGAATCCGGCATCCCGCAGGCCACGGACCAGCATATCGCGCGACCGACGCATGCTTTCAGAGAGCTGGAGGAAATATGCGCCATCCTTTTCCAGCCCGACCGCCACGGCACGTTGCAGGTTCGGCGCAACGGTAAAGGTCAGGAGCTGGTGCGCCTTTGCCACCAATGCCGCAAGCGGGGCGGGCGCGGTCACATACCCGACCTTCCATCCCGTCATGGAAAAACTCTTGCCCGCGCTGCCGATACGGATGGTCCGCGCCTTCATCCCCGGCAGGGACATCAGCGCGACATGACGCACCGGTGCAAAGGTCAGGTGTTCGTACACCTCGTCACACACGGCATAGACATCGTGGCGCGTCATGAGATCGGCAATGAATTCCAGTTCCGCACGCGTAAAGACCTTGCCGGTCGGGTTCATCGGGGTGTTGAGCAAGATGGCCTTGGTACGCGGGCCGACCGCCGCCGCCAGTTCCGCACGCGGCACGGACCAGTCCGGGGGCAGCAGGCGCACGGGGCGCACAACCGCACCCAGCATCCGTAACACCGGCAGATAGGTATCATAAAGCGGTTCGAAGACGACGACCTCGTCACCCGGATTGACCAATGCCATCAGCGATGCGGTGATCGCCTCCGTCGCGCCACATGTCACCACAACCTCGGTCGCGGGATCGACCTCGATTCCACAAAAACGCAGGTTGGCAGACGCCACCGCCGTGCGCAGTTCCGGCACCCCCGCCAGCGGCGGATACTGGTTGCGGCCATCGCGCAGGGCGGCGGCGGCAACATCGACCAGATCCGCCGGCCCCTCGGTATCGGGGAACCCCTGCCCGAGATTGACGGCATCATGTTCAACAGCCAGTGCCGACATGACGGAAAAAATAGTCGTCGGCAACGCCGACAGCATCGCATTTGCGGGTTTCATACCTGCCATCCTGTCCATAATGCGGCAATGACTGACGCCAAGGTTGTGATTTTTGCAATACCATCCGATTGCCTGAAATCCCAACCCGTGCAAACCTGTAGACGAAAAGAACCTGGCACGGCATCTGCGTCCGTTCCCGCAGGAATACGATCCGGTACCGGAATGCCGCCGGTCCGCAAGACTGGAGATTGACGACGCGGCATGAAAAAGATCGAGGCCATCATAAAACCCTTCAAGCTTGATGAGGTGAAGGAAGCCCTTCACGAAATCGGCCTGATGGGGATCACCGTGACCGAAGCCAAGGGTTTCGGCCGGCAGAAAGGTCATACCGAACTGTATCGTGGTGCCGAATACATCGTCGATTTCCTTCCGAAAGTGAAACTGGAAATCGTGTGCTCGAACGATCTGGCGGATCGCGCGATTGATGCCATCATCGCCGCGGCACGCACGGGCCGCATCGGCGATGGCAAGATTTTCGTCTCCCCCGTCGAGGACGTGATCCGTATCCGTACAGGCGAACATGGCGAGGATGCTGTCTGACACGTCCGTGCCGGTGCCGTTATGCGCAACGGCACGGCCCCCTCGACACAGGCATCCCTTTTTCGTAACCGTTTCGGTGTCCGCATCATTTCTTGCGGGACCGTTCACCATAGGCAGGTAGAGAACAATGCCAAAAAAAGCATCGGGTACCCCTTCTTCCCCGACCTCCGACGTTTCGGCTGAAGCAGTCGCCAAGGTCTTCAGCCTGATCAAGGAAAACGCTGTCGAGATGGTGGACCTGCGTTTCACCGATCCGCGCGGCAAGTGGCATCACACCACCCAGTATGTCACCACCATCGAGGAAGATACCTTCCGCGAAGGGTTCATGTTCGACGGTTCGTCCATCGCGGGATGGAAGGCCATCAACGAAAGCGACATGATCCTGCTGCCCGACCCGACGACGGCGGTCATGGACCCGTTCTCGGCCAAGCCGCAACTGATCCTGATCTGCGACATCGTGGAACCCTCCACCGGGCAGTTCTATAACCGCGACCCGCGCGCGACGGCAAAGCTGGCGGAACAGTACCTGAAGTCCACCGGCCTGGGCGATACGGCGTTCTTCGGCCCCGAAGCCGAATTCTTCATCTTCGACAGCGTGCGCTTCGGCACCGGCCCGAACTATGGCAAGTACGAGCTTGAAAGCATCGAAGGCCCCGACGCGTCGCTCAAGGACTATCCCGAAGGCAACATGGGCCACCGCCCGGGTGTCAAGGGCGGGTATTTCCCGGTTGCCCCGGTGGACAGCGAAGGCGACCTGCGCGCCGAAATGCTGACCACGATGGGCGAAATGGGCCTGCCGATCGAAAAGCACCACCACGAAGTCGCACAGTCACAGCATGAGCTGGGCACCAAGTTCGACACGCTGGTCCGTTCGGCCGACTTCATGCAGATCTACAAGTACTGCGTGCATAACGTCGCCCATTCCTATGGCAAGACGGCAACATTCATGCCGAAGCCGATCTATGGCGACAACGGGTCGGGCATGCATGTCCACCAGTCGATCTGGAAAGCAGGCAAGCCGACCTTTGCTGGCAATGGTTATGCCGACCTGTCGGACGAGGCGCTGTACTATATCGGCGGCATCATCAAGCACGCCAAGGCGCTCAATGCGTTCACGAACCCGTCCACCAATTCCTACAAGCGCCTGATCCCCGGCTTCGAAGCCCCCGTGCTTCTGGCCTATTCCGCGCGTAACCGTTCGGCATCGTGCCGCATCCCGTATGCGACCAGCCCGAAGGCCAAGCGCGTCGAGGTCCGCTTCCCCGATCCGACCGCGAATCCCTATCTTGCGTTCGCGGCCATGCTGATGGCGGGCATCGACGGCATCAAGAACAAGATCCATCCGGGCGACGCGATGGACAAGGACCTGTATGACCTCCCCCCCGAGGAACTGAAGCAGATCCCGACTGTTGCCGGTTCGCTGCGTGATGCGCTCAAGGCACTGGAAGAAGACCACGAATTCCTTCTGGCCGGTGGCGTGTTCACCAAGGACCAGATCGAAAGCTATTGCACGATCAAGTGGGAAGAAGTGTTCAAGTTCGAACACACCCCGCACCCGGCCGAGTTCGAGATGTACTACTCGGTCTGATGACCATACGGCGCGCACCTGCCGCGACGTGATGCAAAAGGCGTCGGGATCACACGATCCCGGCGCCTTTTTTCATGCGCACCATTGGGAATCGCTGCGAACCGCTGGATGCGACACTGAGAGAGTGTGTTTGAAAACAAATCCTTGATAAAAAACAGGAAAAGTTTTCGGGTGCCGCCTTTTGATCGAAAAAGGCAGCGTCTTTCTGAAGCTTTTTAGAAAAAGCTTCACCAAAAACCTTTATAATTTCAGTGCGTTATCGCGCCTGACTTTTCAAACAGTCTCTGAGGTTTCCAGATATCGTCTTTGCCACAGCTCGCCTATGTTCGGAAAACCGGTGCTTCTCGAAGCTGTTTGAAAAATATTCACAGAAATTGTATTATTTTCAGTATGTTATCTTAAATAACATCCTGCCCCCTGTTGTCAGGAACAGATCATGGTTCCCAAGGGGCAATATCCTCTGGCGGGTTTCCGGGCAGAGCACTGAGACACACCATCAGCACGCCCTTTGCCGAAGGCCCCATCCTGAACATCGCTGCCCCCTGCCCCCCTGCACGAACCCACCTGCGGACACAGCGTTATGCGTCACACAGAACGACACGGCCAAAGATGGGGGCAGTCACCCTGCACGCGGACATGTCATCGGGCGGGGGCGTGATCGGGGCATAATACCGGCGCACGATATGCTATCCCCCACAGGGATATTCCCCGATGGCTGCCGTGCGGATGCACATCCCTGTTGCGCCCGTTTCAGACCAGGCTGTCACCGGGGTGCGTTTCCTGCCATGCGTACGATACGGACGAAAGGACGACCATGAACCCCACCCTTCCGGTCATGATGCAGGCCGTCACCTATGCCGAACCCGGCCCCCCCGATGTCATGGCAATCAGCGAGGTGCCCACCCCTACGCCCGGCAGGGGCGAAGTGCTGGTGCGTGTCATGGCCGCCGGTGTCAACCGTCCCGACATCATGCAACGCAAGGGGCTGTATCCCCCACCCCCGGGGGCAAGCCCGCTGCTGGGGCTGGAGATTGCGGGCGAAGTCATCGCCCGTGGCCCCGGCATTGCCGATGACGCCTTTCCCGCCATTGGCGCACGCGTCTGTGCCCTGTCCAACGGGGGTGGGTACGCGCAGTACTGCGTGGTGCCAGCCGGACAGTGCCTGCCATGGCCGGTGGGGTTTGATGCACTCCACGCCGCCGCCCTGCCGGAAACATTCTTCACCGTCTGGTCCAACCTGTTCATGACCGCGCATCTGCGCGCAGGCGATCGGGTACTGGTCCATGGCGGCAGCAGTGGCATCGGCACCGTGGCCATACAGCTTGTGCGTCAGATGGGGGGCATTCCCTATGTCACGGCAGGCACAGCGGCAAAGTGCGAATTATGCACCACCATCGGGGCCGAGGCGGCCATAAATTATCATGAGGACGATTTCGTCGCCCGTATCGCTGAACTGACTGACGGGCGTGGGGTGGATATCATCCTTGATATGGTCGGGGGCGCCTATCTTGAACGCAACCTGCGCTGCCTTGCACCGGATGGGCGACTGGTCATCATTGCTTTACAGGGCGGCGCACGGGCGGAAAATGTGGGGCTGGCCCGTATCATGACGCGGCGGCTAGTGGTGACGGGCACGACACTGCGTCCACGCGATACGGCGTATAAGGCGGAAATCGCACGGCAATTGCACCAGCATGCGTGGCCACTTCTGGAAAAAAAGACCATCCGCCCGCTGATCCACGCCACCTTCCCCTTTGCGCAGGTCGTGGATGCCCATAAGCTGATGGAAAATGGAACGCATTCCGGGAAAATCATCCTGAATCTCCAGACCTCTTGAACCAGGACAAGGTAATCGCGGTGCTACTGAATGTGATTGAACGCGGTCCGGAGGAAGCATCGGGACAGGATGCGGGGCGACCGCCGGTCGTTCTGCTGCACGGACTGTTCGGACGGGCACGCAACCTTGGTTTTTTCCAGCGCAGGCTGGCGCGCACGCGCCGCACGCTGGCGATCGACCTGCGCAATCATGGCGAAAGCCCGCACGGGGCGATGGATTACAATACGATGTCGGCCGACCTGCTGGAAACACTGGCCCATCATAATGCGCTGCCCGCGACGCTGGTGGGTCATTCCATGGGGGGCAAGGTCGCGATGACGCTGGCGCTGATGCGGCCGGGAATGGTCCACAGCCTGCTTGTCGCGGATATCCCACCCGCGCGTACCGGCCATGGGCAGTTCGGGCTTGGCGAACAGATGCTGCATGTCGCCTTCCCGCCCTTCCTGAATCGTGCCGGGGCGGACCTGCTGTTGCAGCATTACATTCCCAACGCCGATGTCCGTGCGCTGATGCTGCAAAACATCCGCGTGGGCGAAAACCCGGGCTGGTCTATCGGGCTGCGTGACATCGTGGACTCGATGCCCAATGTCGAAAGCTGGCCCTATATCCCCGAAGGCTACAGCTATCCTGGGCCGACGCTGTTCCTAGCGGGGGAGAATTCGCCCTATATCCGCCCAGAACATTTCATGACGATGCGCAGACTGTTCCCGAATTACCGCCTGGAACTGATTGAGAAAGCCGGACACTGGCTGCATGTCGAAAATCCCGGACGCTTTGCCGAACTGCTCGAAAATTTTGTCGGATCGTATTGAAAAGCCACCAATGGCGCGCGATGTGCGGCATCGCTCTTGACATCGTGACCTGTCCCCGCAGTTATGCTGACAAGCTGGGACAGGTCATGGCACGATAGTGACGGCCACCTGTCGTTGCGACCATGACATCCCCAAGGCGGAGAAACGCGCCCTTTCATGACGGTGACACTCAGTCCTTCTTCCCGGTACCGCCATGCCGTGGAACCCGTACTGATCCCGCGCGGGGACGGATCGGACCGTCCTGCCGCCCCGCCGCCTGCCGCGCCGTCCCGTCCGAACAGCCGCGAAAATGAACGCCTTGAATCGCGTGAGGTCGTCCCGCGTCCGACGGGCTATCGCAACCTTCATCCTGTCACGTCCGGCCTGATCCGCCCCGATACGCTTGAAGAACCGGGGGCGGTCAAGGCCTCGGCCGTATCCGCGATGCTGCATGCGGCCTTGCTGGCGGCGATCATCATCAGCTCAGCCCATCACAACCCGCATGGCGATCCGTCCTCCTCCTCTGAATCCCCACAGGTGGAAATGGTGTTTTCCCCCCCTTCCTCCAGCGGGATGGAGGGGCAATCCTCGCCCGACATGGCGGGGGGTGCGGACGCACCAAAGCAGGAAAGCCAGCACAGCGCATCCGAAAGTGCCACAGCCGCCAAGGACCAGAGCGAGGATTCGTCCCCCGCGCCAAACATCCCGACGCCAGAGACCCCGTCTTCGCCACCGCTGACGCAGGCGCCATCCGACCTGTCCGTGCCCCAGTCGCAGGAGCAAAAGCAGTTCAATCCCGGCATGCAGAGTCCTGGCCATTCCAGCCACCCGGCACCGCAGCCACGCCATCAGTCCGCCAGCAAGTCGCATTCATCGCTGCATTCGCCCATGGACCTATCATTCGCACCATCACCATTGCCACACCGCACCCGCCATGGCCGCGCGGGCGGTTCGGGATCGCCCATCGACCTGTCCGTCGGCCCACTGGTCAGCAACGGAAGGATCAATGCCCCGTACTCCACCAATACGCAGATCCATGGCGTAAGCGACGATTACGCCTCTGAACTTGACCAGTGGATACGCAGCCATATGTACTATCCCGAAGACGCCGCCCGCGCGGGCGAGGAAGGGCCGTCATCGGTGCATGTGGTGCTGGATCGCAATGGGCAGGTGGCGAAAGTACGCCTGACGGGGCAGTCAGGATCGTACTATCTTGATGCCGCAACCACGGGGATGTTCCGCAATGCGCAGCTTCCCCCTGTGCCACCAGATATGTCGGGCGACCATTTCGATATCGACCTGACGATCAATTATATCCTGATTCGCCATTAAGAGACTGTTTGAAAAGTCAGGATAGATAACATACTGAAATTATAAGGGTTTTTGGTGAAGCTTTTTCCAAAAAGCTTCAGAAGACGCCGCCTTTTTCGATCGAAAGGCGACACCCAAAAACTTCTCTTTCTTATCAATGACTTGTTTTCAAACACTCTCTAACCGACTGTTTTCAGCGATAATTTCATCGGGGACGTCTTGAAAGGACAGAACCGGCAACCTGCTGGATTCATGAAATTTCCTGACGACGCTTTATCCCCCCGAATTTCGAAAGACAGCATCTTTTTAAAAAGCACACATCCCAAGAGTTTTTTTCCATTCCTTCCCAACCGGGCATTTCCGAACAGCGTGCCAAAGATAAAAGCCCTTGGTGAAACGGCCCCCAGCACGCCCCCCCCCCTTTCAAAACGGCGATACCCAATAGGGCATGCTCCCCTCCGGCCTGCATGCCTGCGCGTTAGTTGATTGTTTTTT
Organism: Novacetimonas hansenii; assembly: GCF_014843995.1. NCBI lineage: Bacteria > Pseudomonadati > Pseudomonadota > Alphaproteobacteria > Acetobacterales > Acetobacteraceae > Novacetimonas > Novacetimonas hansenii. The sequence goes on from NZ_CP062147.1 coordinate 3,429,089, forward strand.
CCGTCCTCTTCATAGTTTCCATAAGATGGAAGGGAAAAACGCCGCCATGACGCCCACGACGATGCGCCTGCTTGACGAAGTCGGAACCGATTTCGAAAGCTTTGACAACGCGGACGCCGCCGTTGCACGGATTACCGAACTGTATGATGCGGCGGCGCAATTGCTGCGCGATGCTTTTGCCGCGCGCGATACCAGCCACCTTGCGCAAGGGGTTTACCCCTATCTCGCCTTTGCGCAGGAAGGGGGGCTGTCGGCCGACATGCCGCGTCCGCCCTTTGATATCGTGCTTGAAAGCGGTTTTTATGGCACGACGCTGACACATCCCCACCTGTACCGCGAGTACTGGCGCGAACAGATCGACATCCTGCTGCGCCATTATCACCAGCCCGTGCTGGTGGGGCGTTCGCGGCGGCCCATCCCCCTGTCCTATGTCATGGAAGATGCCGTGACCTCCCTGACCGAAGGGGACATGGCCTGGCTGCAACAGCATTTCGCGCTGCCCGACCTGTGGATGACGGACGATTCGATCGCCAACTGTGAACAGGTGCCGCGTCCGGGCACACCGCGTCCGCTGGCGCTGTTCACCGCCGAACGCACCGATTATTCTCTGGCCCGGCTGCATCATTATACCGGCACCGCCCCCCGCCATTTCCAGCGTTTCATCCTGCTGACCAATTACCAGCGTTATGTGGACGCCTTTCGCGATTATGGGCACGCACAGGTCGATTCAGGGGGGGAATATGACGCCTTTGTCGAACCCGGCGGCGTCACCCATCACAAGGGCGGCACACCTGACGCCCCCGGTGGCGCAGGCAGCCTGCCGCAGATGCCGGCCTATCACCTGTGTCGCCCGGATGGCGATGGCATCACGCTGGTCAATATCGGGGTCGGGCCGGCCAATGCGAAAACGATTACCGACCATCTGGCCGTACTACGCCCGCATTGCTGGCTGATGGTGGGCCATTGCGCCGGGCTGCGCCGGACACAGCGGTTGGGCGATTATGTGCTGGCGCATGGTTATCTGCGCGATGACAATGTACTGGACGAGGATCTGCCCCCATGGGTGCCCGTCCCCCCCATCGCGGAAGTCCAGATGGCGTTGCAGGACGTGGCCGAACGGGTGACGGGCCTGCATGATGCGGAACTCAAGACCCGGCTGCGCACCGGCACGGTCATGACCACGGACAACCGCAACTGGGAACTCCGGCTCGAAGCACTGTTCACGCGCATCAACATGACACGGGCCATTGCGGTGGACATGGAATCAGCCACCATCGCGGCCAACGGTTTCCGTTTTCGCGTCCCCTATGGCACGCTTTTGTGCGTATCGGACAAACCCCTGCATGGGGAGGTGAAGCTGCGTGGCATGGCCAATGCCTTCTACCGCGAACGCGTGCGTCAGCACCTGATCGTGGGGATCGAAACCATGCGGCAATTGCGCGCGCAGGGCGTCGACCGACTGCATTCGCGCAAGCTGCGTGGCTTTGACGAACCGGCCTTTCGTTAATGGATCCCCGTGCGGTTATCCTGTACCACCTTGGCAGCAATGACGCCGCCCCTTGCGCGCCCTGTCAGGTGGCTGCCTGAAATATGGGGTTCGCAAACGTCTGGACTCATAGAGAGTGTTTGAAAAACAGGAAAAGTTTTTGGGTGCCGCCTTTTGATCGAAAAAGGCGGCGTCTTTCGAAGCTTTTTGGAAAAAGCTTCACCAAAAACTTTTATGATTTCCGTATGTTATCGAGTCTGACTTTTCAAACAGCCTCATAAAGTTTTGGGGTGCATCTTTTGTCGAAAAGGCAACGGCTTTCAAAGCCCCGCGAAAAATCACACCCCAAACTTTTCCATTCCTTAATCGGTATGTTGTTTTCAAACACTCTCTAATATTTTTGTTTCGTATCAGAAATCCGGCATGGTCTGCGCCAGATGACCACCCAACCGCACCGGGGCCATCCGCCGCGCCAGACCGGTGGCGTCGTCGGTTTCCACCATCATGCCCGCGATGCTGGCGTCACCTTCTGCCGGTTGCAGGCGTTCGCCGGGCATCTTACGCACGAAACGTGCGATGGCGGCATCCTTGCCCATGCCGATCACACTGTCATAATCACCGCACATCCCCGCATCGGTCTGAAAGGCCGTGCCCTTGGGAAAGATACGATGGTCGGCCGTGGGCGTATGGGTATGGGTGCCGATCACCAGCGACACGCGACCATCACAGACATGCCCCATGGCCCATTTCTCGCTCGTCGCCTCGGCATGGACATCGACAATGATGGCCTGCACCGTAACACCAAGGCGATGGCGCGACAGAATGTCCGACACGGCACGGAACGGGTCATCCATCGCATCCATGAACTGACGTCCCATGACACTGATGACGAGTGCCTTGTGCCCGTTGACCAGTGGAACGACCACACTGCCCTGTCCCGGCGTGCCGGGGGGATAGTTGGCGGGACGGATGATGCGCGGTTCGGCGTCGATATGGCCGATCATGTCCCGCCGGTCCCAACTATGGTTGCCCAACGTGATGACATCCGCCCCGGCATTGAACAGGTCCTGTCCGATGGCGGGTGACAGGCCGAAGCCATGGCTGGCGTTTTCCCCGTTAACCACCACAAGGTCCAGCGACAGTTCGGCACGCAATCCCGGCAGGCGGCTGATGACCGCTTCGCGCCCGACGCGGCCCACGATATCGCCCAGAAACAGTATCCTCAAAAAACCTGACCTTTTCTTCCATTCAATCCCGCGCCGGTCCATCCACATGACCCGCGATGTACCTGATCCATTCACGATCCGTGACAATGCCCGACAGCGGCACATCATGCACGCCCATGGGGATCTGCGCGACCTCCTGCGCGGCGAGTCCATAACCGATCGCAACCGCATGGGGCAGGCGCGCCAGCGTGCGATCATAATATCCCCCACCATATCCCAGCCGCCCGCCCCGCCGGTCAAAGGCCAGCAGCGGCACAAACACCATGTCGGGCACATAGGCATGGCCATCGGGATGCCTTGTTGCAAACCGGCCATTGCACATCGTCACGCCCGGATGCCAGTGATGAAAGGAAAGAGGCTGCCCCCGAGGCGGCGTAAAGGGCAAAAGCACGCGGTACCCCCGCCCATGCAACACGCCAAACAGCGGACGCAGGTCAAGTTCACCGGGCAAGGGCCAGACCAGCGCGACAGCACTGCCGGGTGACAAGGTATCGACCCGTGCCGCGATCCCCGCCCGCAATGCCTGTTCCTGCGCCATGGTGGGGGATGCACCTTCGCGCATCGCACGGCAGTGCTGGCGCAACCGGGCCTTGGCCCCCGCAAGCGCGGGGGGATCGGTATCGTGCGGTATCGTCATGAGAATTACGGAGCCACCATGACCGTTGGCCTTATCAGCCCTCCCGGACCTGCAGGTGCAGGTGGGTGCCAGGTAACGTGACCACGATCACGACAGTGCCAGCCCCCTTAGGAAGTGCTTATCGGCCCAGGGGTTGATTTTTGCCTGACGCATCCGGCAGCCCCGCACCTGCTATCTAGTCATGTTCGAGGGCGGCTGCAATATTTTCCGCACGTTCCACGAGATGTTCAAGCTGATCGCGACGGCGTTCGTTCTCGATCCTGGCCTGACGTCCCTGCGCAAGCTGGTGGGCGGTATCGGCGGACATCTTTTCCGCCGTCAGGTCATGGATCTCGTCCGCCATCAGCAACGCCGCCAGCGCAAGCAGCCGTCCTTCGCCACTATGCCCACCAATCGCACGGATACGGTCGATTCGACGCTCCACTTCCTGCGCCATGGCCTGCAGGTGCTGTTCCTGCCCCTCTTCACACCCGACGCTGTAGGAATAGCCGTTGATGCGTACTGTGACCTGTCCCATCGTCATTTGCCCTTTATGTCCGCAATCACGGTTGCCGCCCCCCCATCGGACAGCGCGTCGCGCACCCGTGCGATCAGGGCGTCAATATTCGCGGCCAACGCCTGCAGGTCGATCCCCGGATCGGTGGGCTGCGTCGTGGGGGACGGCACGGAACCAGCCGGCGGCCAGGTTCCTTCTTCGCGACATTCAATGGCAAAGGCGATACGCGTCAGCGCCTGTTCCAGCCGGTCGGCGGGATCGCGCGCCCCGTCATGCGCGGATACGGATGCTTCCCGCCCCGCCTGCGTTGTGTCAGTATTGGACACGTTCATCCTTCATAATTTCCTGCCCTGGTCCCTTGCAACAGATCGCCCGGTGACGTCTGAACGTCAAGCATGATCGCTAATCATGACAATTTTGCGTATCCGCGTCATTTCATCGTCATGTCCACGCATGACGAGGCCACGTTGCTGCGCGCCATCCTGAACGAAAGCGACATGCACGCCCCCCTCCCGGCATGCGCGCTACTGTCCCCTCCCGATGCGGGGTGTTTCATGGGGGTGGGATGGTGGCGGGCGCTGACGGCGCACATGCCCGTCCCTGCGTTCCTGGACTGTGGCATGTCGGCGGGGCGCGCGGCCGAAGGGCTGCGTGCGGGACTGGCGGGGGTCATCATCGACCATGCCTGCACCCAGCATATGGCACTCGGCATACTGGCACAGGTGACGGGGGGATGGTGCCTGCGTGGACGGCCGGACGCGCATGTCATCACGGGGGATGACCCGGCGGGGGGCATACGGAACTACCTGCGCCACACCCCGCACAGCCGGTTTCCCCACAAGCCATAAATCGCCAGGATTTTTATAATAGGCTCCTATCAAACGATAAAATCTGGCTCCTGATCTTTTCCCCGGACCGATGGCAGCTTTCGATTCTTTGCCTGAATGTGATTTTCATATCCCGGCCAAGGCGCGCCCAGAAACAGGGGGACTGTTCCCCACGGCGCATGTGCGCCATATGATCGGGCCACCATGACCGATTGCCAGCTCTATCTTGTGACGCCCGAGTCGCTCGACCCCACGCAATTCGCCCCCCTGCTCGCACGCGCGCTGGACGCCGGGCCTGTGGCTGCGGTGCAGCTACGGCTGAAGGACGTGCCAGACGACACGATCCGCCGCGCGATCGACGTGCTGCGCCCGACGGCGCATGAACGCGACGTGGCCTTCATCCTCAATGACCGGCCCGACCTTGCCCGCGATACCGGCTGTGATGGTGCGCATGTCGGCATGGATGACATGTCGGTGGAAGATGCACGCCGCATGCTGGGCGATGACCTGCAACTTGGGGTCTCGTGCTATGACAGTCGTGACATGGCCATGCATGCAGGCGAAGGCGGGGCGGATTACATCGCATTCGGCGCGTTCTTTCCCTCCCCCTCCAAGGAAACCAGCGTGCGCGCAGGCACCGACCTGCTGGCATGGTGGAGTACGATGATGGAACTGCCTGTTGTCGCCATCGGGGGGATCACCCCCGAAAATTGCGGGCCTCTGGTACATGCCGGCGCTGATTTCCTGGCGGTCATCAGTGCGGTCTGGTCCCACCCCGATGGACCCGACGCAGGGGTGCGGGCGATGAACGCCGCAATGGACAGGGCAAGCGACGCGATCGACTGAAGCGCGTCGGGACGGGACATGCCACAACGCCCACAGCGCATTTGTACAGACAGGGCAAATAACCCACTGAAATAATATAACTTTCAGTGAAATTTTCAAAAAGCCTTGCCTCAGGATACTGGCGCTTGGAGAGTGTTTGAAAACAACTCATTGGATAAAAAACAGGAAAAGTTTTTGGGTGCCGCCTTTTGATCGAAAAAGGCGGCGTCTTCTGAAGCTTTTTGGAAAAAGCTTCACCAAAAACCTTTATAATTTCAGGATGTTATCGAGCCTGACTTTTTCAAACAGCCTCTTGAAAAATCACTTATTTTCAATTCGTTATCAAAAATGCCCATGATGCCCGCAAAGGCTGCCCTTGGTGTCAGCACCATGACCTGAACCTTGATCCCTGCGGGAAAAGGCTTCACCGAAAATTTCATAGATTTCGGCCAGTTCCCACAATCTTTTACCTTCACTCCCCCGACAGCCAGAGCACATCCTCAATCCGTCGCGTCCCCGCCGCGAGCATCACCAGACGGTCCAGACCCAGCGCAATCCCAACACAGGATGGCATGTTCCCCACTGCTGCAAGGAACGCATGGTCCATTGGCCATGTCGCCTGCGGGTCATCGCCATACAGGTCGGCCCGCCGGGCGCGATCGGCCATAAAACGTGCCTCCTGCTCCACCGGGTCGGTCAGCTCCTCGAACGCATTGGCCAGTTCGATCCCATCGGCATACAGTTCGAAACGCAGCGCCACGCGCGGGTCCGCGGGATCACGCCGCGCCAGGGCCGCCTGACTGGCGGGCCAGTGGGTCAGGAAGGTCGGACATGTGCGCCCGATATGCGGCTCGATACGTTCCATCAGCAGGCGGAAAAACAGGTCTTCCCAGCTTTCCCCCGCACGCAGGTCACATCGCGCGGCCTGCGCAAGCGCAGTCGCGTCGTCGCCCGTCGCCAACAGGTCAAGCCCGGCATACCGTGCAAAGGCATCGGCCATCGTCAGGCGTTCGAACGGGGGGGTCATTGCAACCCGTGATGCCGCACCCGGCAGGACCGGCGGCAAAATGGCGCGCAACAGGGCCTCGGTCTCATCCATCAGGTCAGACAGGCTGGCATGGGGGCGATACCATTCCAGCATCGTGAACTCATGCGCATGCAGGCGGCTGCCTTCCGCATTGCGCCAGACCCGTGCCATCTGGAACACCGGCAGGTGGGTTGCGGCCACGATACGCTTCATCGCGAATTCGGGACTGGTGTGCAAAAACAGCGGACGCACCGTCCCATCGGGGCGATGCTGCTCGGTGCGAAATACCTTCAGATGCACTTCCTCCCCCGGCGTCGGCACGGCATAGGGGGTTTCGACCTCCAGATACCCGCGTCCCTCAAAAAACGCACGCACACCGCGCACCACCAGCCCACGGCGCCGCAACAGGGCAAGGCGTTCGGCAATGCGGTCAGGATCGCCAGATCCGATACCCTTTCTGGACATGGGGGCACAAAACTCCGGTTGCAGGAACAAGCGGCGCGCAGTACAGCGCGGCAGTCTCCCCTCTGGTCAACCCCTTTATGCCCCCTGCCTCTCGCAAAGCCGTTTTTGGTGAAGTTTTCTCCCAAGACGCTTTCGAAAAGCGGTGCATTCCTGAAAAAGTCGCCCCCCGGAAACTTTCCCAACCCTGATCCATCCGTTATGAGGCACCCCCATGCCAGACACCACACGCCCCGCCCCTGCGCGCACGTTACGCACCGTCCGCGACCTGGTGGAAGCAGGGCTGGTGTCGCAGGCCGCGCAACCCGCGCTGGAGGCTGTGGCGCATGACTATGCCACCGCGATCCCCCCCGCCTTTGCCGCACTGATCGAACATCCCGATGACCCGATCGGGCTGCAGGTCATTCCCAACCCGGCGGAACTGCACACCACGACAGAGGAACGTTCCGACCCGATCGGCGATGACGCACTGTCACCCGTGCCGGGAATTGTGCATCGTTATGCCGACCGCGCACTGCTCAAGCCACTGCTGATATGCCCGCTTTATTGCCGGTTCTGCTTCCGGCGCGAACATGTCGGCCCTGATGGCGGCGTGCTGGATGATGCGGCGCTGGAACGTGCGCTGGACTGGCTGCGCGCGCATCCGGCCATTGGCGAAGTGATCCTGAGCGGGGGCGACCCGATGATGCTGTCGCCCCGACGCATGGGCCACATCATCCGCGCGCTGGAGGCGATGCCCCACGTCCACACCATCCGCATCCATACCCGCGTGCCCGTGGCCGACCCCGAACGCGTGACGGCAGACATGATGGCCGCCCTCGACACCACATGCAGCCTGTGGATGGTCATACATGCCAACCATGCCCGCGAACTGACCCCCCAGGCACGCAAGGCCATCCGCCGCATGCAGGCGCAGGCCATCCCCGTCATCGCGCAATCTGTCCTGTTGCGCGGGGTCAATGACACGCCACAGGCGCTTGAGGACCTGCTGCGCGCCCTCGTCGCCGCACGGGTCAAGCCATATTACCTGCACCAGCTCGACCCCGCGCCCGGCACGTCACGCTTTCGCGTGCCCATTGCCGAGGGACAGCGCCTGCTGGCGGCCCTGCGCGGGCGTGTGACGGGGCTGGCATGGCCGACCTATGTGCTCGACATCCCCGGCGGGCATGGCAAGGTGCCGATCGGCCCGGGCTATCTCGACACGGTTGAGGGGATGGGCATGCAGGTGCGCGATCCACAGGGCAGGCCACATCGCGTGGAAGAAGGTTAGCGCGCAAACCTTGCCCTTCCGCGCCGGGGAAGGTAGAAGCCCATCCTTGCAAGACATTCCCACAAGTTCAGACAGAGACCCCAATGAAACAGCAGGCGAACCTGATCCGTGCCGGACAGGTCATCGAGCATGACGGCCGTCGCTGGACGGTCCTGAAGCAGCAGATCATCACTCCGGGCAAGGGCGGCGCCTTCATCCAGGTTGAGATGCGCGACCTCAAGACCGGCAACAAGACGAACGAACGCTGGCGCACGGCGGATACCGTCGAACGCCTGATGACCGAGGAAAAGGAATATACCTATTCCTATATGGACGGCGACAACATCGTCCTGATGGACCCGGAAACGTTCGAACAGTTGCTGCTGCCGCTTGACCTGCTTGGCGATCAGGCGCCGTTCCTGCAGGACAACATGACGCTGATCCTCAACCTTGTCGAAGGCGATCCGGTGGGCGTTGTCCTGCCCAGCCAGGTGACGCTTGAGGTCGTGGAGGCCGATCCCGTCGTCAAGGGCCAGACGGCAAGTTCGTCGTACAAGCCCGCGCGCCTGTCCAACGGCGTGAAGACGATGGTCCCCCCCTTCATCGAAGCGGGCGAAAAGATCGTGGTCCGCACCGAGGACAGCACCTACGTCGAACGGGCGAAGTCCTGATCCCCGCGCCGCCGCGACACCCACCCGGGTGTCGGCGGCCTGGCGCGTTCCCGTCCCCACCCCATCATTCCCGCTTCACCGCCGAACCAGACAGGACCGATCACCGTGGCAATGCGACTTTCCCCTCATATGACGGTCATGCAGAACGCCGCGCAGAAAGCTGCGCGCCGGCTTCTGCGTGACTTCAATGAGGTCGAACAGCTTCAGGTCAGCATCAAGGGACCGGGCGATTTCGTGTCGCAGGCGGACCTGCGCGCCGAAGCCACCCTGCGCGAGGAACTGGGCCGCGCGCGTCCGGGCTATGCCTTCCTGATGGAGGAAAGCGGCGCATCTGGCGGCGACGGATGGACGTGGCGCTGGATTGTCGATCCGCTGGACGGCACGACCAACTTCCTGCATGGCATCCCGCACTGGGCCATTTCCATCGGCCTGCAGCGCCGCCTGCCGGACGGTACGATCGAAATGGTCGCAGCCCTTGTATATAATCCCGCCGGGAACGAAATGTTCTGGGCTGAAAAGGGCATTGGCGCGTTCCTCAACGAACGTCGCCTGCGCGTGTCGGCGCGGCGCAACATGGATGAATCCCTGTTCGCAACAGGCATCCCCTTTGCAAAGGTATCGGCCAAAAACCGGCTGTCCTTCGCCCGCACGCTTGGCGCGCTGATGCCACAGGTCGCGGGTGTGCGGCGTTTTGGCGCGGCGGCACTCGACCTTGCATGGGTCGCGGCAGGCCGGTACGAGGGATATTGGGAACTGGGCATTCGCCCATGGGACTGCGCCGCCGGTGTGCTGCTGGTGCGTGAGGCCGGGGGTTATGCCACAGACCCCAATGGCGTGGACCTCAATGACTTCCCCGATTCGGTGGATGCGGTCGCGGGGAATGCGCACATGCATGGCATCCTGCGCGAACTTGTCGCCAACAGCCTCGTCACGCGTTCCTGATCCCTTCCGGCCCCCGATGGCGCACGTATTGTCGTAACCATCGCCACCATGGTGCGCGTCCCGCACCATGGTCCATCCGCGCGCCGGCGCACGTGGATGTTGAGTGCGCCCTGCCCCTCGTCTAGCGTGTCGGCACCATGTCAGATGAACCGACCCCCACGCCCCGCAGGGCGCCTTTCATATCGCATCCGTCCCCACACCCCCGCGCCATGTTGGCCATCCATGCGCGCATCGCGCTGGCGCTGGTGACGGGGCTTGCCACACCGGCGGGCATCCGCGCGGCACATGCGCAGGTCATTACCCATCCCGATGCGCTCAACACGCTTGGCGCGCCACCGCCCACCCCGGCCGTTGCAAGACCGGCCACGCGCCCCGTCGTCGGCAGCAACGAAATGGGCCGACATGCCAGCGCCCCACCCGATGGCGCGAATCCGGCTGCCGCCACTCCTGCTGCCCCCCCTGCGGCTGCCATACCGCAGGTGGCGACGACGCCACCGGCCAATCCCGTCCTGCGCCCACCAGAAGTGCATGTGCCCCTGCATCCCGCCCCGCCCCCACCGGAAGTAAAGCCCGACCCCGCGGCCAAGGGCCATGCCGCGCGCATCCCTGGTGGCACACGCCTGTATTTCGGGGACCAGAGCGCGGACATGAACCCGCGCATGATTGCGGCATTGCAGACATTGGCGGGCGTAATGCAACGCCTGCCGGAACAGCATGTGATGATTGCCGCATATGGCGAAGGCAATGGCGACGATGCCTCCACCCCGCGCCGGATCGCGCTGTCACGCGGGCTTGCCGCACGGTCCGTCCTGATCCATGCCGGGGTCGCATCGACACGCATTTACGTACGTGCCATCGGGCAGCCACCAGAAAATCAGATCGGAATAACACCGGACTGTATTGACGTGACCCGCTCTGGTGTGGTGGCGTCGAGTCCTTCTCCCTCCTAAGAGAGCAGCCCTGCGTGACGCGACCGACAACCTATATCCTTCGAATCGTCCTGTTTCTTCTGGCTGTGGGCATTGTCGCCTCCATGCTGGGAAGTACGCTGTACCAGGCGTTTTTCAATAATCCTTACCTTGATGGCCTCATCCTGGGCATCCTGGCGCTGGGAATCGCGTGGAATGTCTCCATGGTCCTGCGCCTGATCCCTGAGGTGCGCTGGATCGACACCATCCGCCACCCGCGTGAAGGACTGACCACACCGCCGCCACCGCGCCTGCTTGCCCCCATGGCCTCCATGCTGGCGACGCGCGAACGTGGCACGCGCCTGACACTGTCGGCCCCCGTGGCGCAATCGCTGCTCGACAGCCTGTCATCGCGACTGGACGAAGGGCGCGAACTGTCGCGCTACCTTACGGGGCTGCTGATCTTCCTTGGCCTGCTGGGCACGTTCTATGGGCTGCTGCTGACGGTGGGATCGGTCGCGGATGTCATCGGCAGCATGACCGTGGGGTCGGGCGACATGACGGCCATGTTCGATCAGCTCAAGGCCGGGCTGGCCGCGCCGCTGCATGGCATGGGCACCGCGTTTTCCGGTTCCATGTTCGGGCTGGCTGGCGCGCTGGTGCTGGGGTTCCTCGACCTGACGGCAGGACAGGCGCAAAACCGCTTCTTCAACGAGCTTGAAGAATGGATGGCCAGCATCACGCGGATGTCGGGCGGCAACATCTCCACCACCGGTGAAGAAGCGACGATCCCCGCCTATGTCGAGGCGCTTTTGGAACATACGGCGGAAAACCTTGAAAAACTTCAGGTCCTGCTGTCACGCAATGAGGAGCAGCGCGCGCATGAACAGCACCTGCTATCGTCCCTGAACGATCATCTGGCGCAGATGGCCGCCCCACGCGGGAGCGAGCACCTGCAGAATATCGAGGCCCTGCTGGCACGCCTGGTGCAGGAATCCGAAGCCGGACGCACGCAGATTTCCAGCGAAATCCGTGGCGACCTTCGCCTTCTGGCCCGCACCATCGCCGCAGCCGCACCGGGTGCGGGACGCCCGGCCTCCTGATCTACAGAAAGTTCCCGTCATGGCCCGCCGATCCCGCCGCCAGTCCCGCTCCTCTGAACTGAATGCATGGCCGGGATATGTGGACGCGCTGTCCACACTCCTGATGGTCATCATCTTCGTACTGCTTGTCTTCGTGCTGGGGCAGGCATTCCTGTCGGTTGCGCTGAACAAGCGCCAGCAGGTCCTTGACCAGCTTCAGCGCGAGGTCGCGCATCTCAGCCAGATGCTCTCTTTGGAGCAAAGTCATAACCACTCCCTCGAACAGTCGGTAGCCACCTTGCAGAAGGAACATGCTGCCGACGAGGCCACGACAACCTCGCTTACGGCGCAGGTCAGCCAGCAGGCGGCTGAACGCGACGATGCGCGCCATCAGGCCGACGAGCTTAACAACCAGCTTGCACAGCTCAGCGCACAGCTTGCCGCAGTCAGCACGGCACTGGAGATCAGCCAGAACGAGGTGCATGACCGCGACCGCAAACTCGACAACCTTGGCATGCAGCTTAATATCGCATTGGCGCAGAAGGTGGAGCAGTTGCAACGCTATCGCTCCGAATTCTTTGGCCGCCTGCGTGATGTGCTGAAAGATACCAAGGGGATACAGGTCGTGGGCGACCGGTTCGTATTCCAAAGCGAGGTCCTGTTCCCTGTTGGCAGTGCCGACCTGTCGCCAGAAGGCATACAGGAAATCAAGGTGCTGGGCCGGACGCTGAAACAGGTGGCACAGCAGATCCCACCATCGGTGCCGTGGATACTGCGCGTGGATGGGCATGCCGACCGCCTGCCGATCCACACAGCCTTCCCCAGCAACTGGGAACTGTCCTCCGCACGCGCGATAACGGTGGTGAAGATGCTGATCGCCGACGGGATCAGCCCGCGTCACCTTGCCGCCACGGGCTTTGCCGATTTCCAACCGCTGGACAATGGCACGACAGCCGAAGCCTTCGCACGTAACCGCCGTATCGAATTCCGCCTGACTGACCGGTAATCAACTGATCGGCAATTACGGGAATAAACATCCAGGATTTCGGGCAACACTTTCCCACACCCCGTTTCAAAGGCGTCGTCTTTTTTGAAAAAAGGCGGCGCCTTCTGAAGGCTTTAAAAAAAAGCTTCACCAGAAACCTTTATTCCCCAATATATTTTCTGGGCTGTTTCCCGGCAGTGCCCAGAAAATCAGGACATCGTCCCTTCCCCTCATCGAATCGCAATGAGAGGGTTCAGGTGGGACGCCCGAATGCCTTGAGCCGCAGGTCTTCCGTCTGGTGCGCAGCACCGGGGAACAGGGGATACAGCGTCACGACATGCTGCCACGCTTTCCACGCGGCACCCCAGTCACCGCGCACGCCTTCCGCCTCACTCAGGATCTGCCACGCCAGCACATCGCGCCCGTCATGGTGCAAGGCGATGCCAAGGTCGGCCACCGCCCCATCAGCATCTGCCCCCGCCAACCGCGCCTGCGCACGTAAACGCCACAGGATTTCAACGTCCGGCTGCAAGACAAGGGCGTCGTTCAGGTCTTCCTGCGCATCACCGACCTTCTGCTGCGCCAGGTCGGACTGCGCACGCCGGACCAGCAGGTGGGTGGTGGGGGTGATATCCTTTTGGCGCAACGTCTCGATCCGGGCCAGCAGGTCGCTTGCCGCCTGCTTCGACTTTGCGTGCAGCAGTTCGTCCTGCAGTTCGGGGATGCCAGGCTCCTTCGTCTCCCCGCCCTTGCCGGCCGGGGCGGGGGACGATGCGCCATGGGCCGGTGACGCGACGGGTACGGGGGGTGGGGCAGACGCCGCGACACAGGGCATCGCCGGGACAATAGGAGCGGCCACAAGGCAGAAAAAACACAAAAGGCCGCGCAACCGCAGGGTTTCCCCACCGGTCACGCGACCCCGTGTCGCATCAATATGGAACCTGACGGTCAAATCCGTCCGGCAATCAGCCCTGACGGGCCTTCATGCGCGGGTTCTTCTTGTTGATGACATAGACCTTGCCACGACGACGGACCACACGGCAGTCCTTGTCACGAACCTTGGCCGACTTCAGGCTGTTTCTGATTTTCATGATCCGACCCTCGACTGGCGGCTGATAACCGCAAAGAGGCGCCCGAATACCCCTGACCGCGCGATGAGTCAACTCCGCCGATATATCTTCGTTACTTTTTATCCCCGAAAACCGGGGCCTGCTGGGCATTCGCCGCCATCGGGCCGACATCGGGCGGCATGAAAAATGGGGCCAACGTCCTGAAATCCCCCATCCGCGGGGAACGTGGCCGCCATGCCAGCCCGATCGTGCGCCATGCCTGGCACCCTGTAACCGGACGCGCAACAACCGCCTGATCGCGCAGCAGGCCGGACAGGACCGCCATCTGCGGCAGCAACGCCACACCGAGTCCCGCAGCCACCATTTCCACCAGCGTATGCAGGGACGTGACGGTAAATTCCTCCTCCGCCCCTTCCGGGCTGGACCATCCCCGCACCTGACGGCATAGCGCCAGCGTCTGGTCCCGCAGGCAGTGCCCGTCCTCCAGCAGGATCATGCGCTGGGACACGATCCGTTCAACCGGCACGGCGGACAGTTTTGACAGCGGGTGCATCTGCGGCATCACCAGCACGAAGGGATCACGCCACAGGGGCCACGTCTCGCTGTCGGCGCAATCACACGGCATCGCCAGCAGCACGAGATCCAACCGCCCAAGCGCCAGTTTCTCCAGCACATGATGGGTCAGATCCTCGTTCAGCGACAGGCGCATGCGCGGAAATCCCTGTCGCAGCCTGCGGATCAGGTCAGGCACGACAAACGGGCCGATGGTCGGGATGACCCCGATCCGCAAAAGCCCGCTCATGGGTTCATGCGACGCCGCCGCCACGTCCAGTACCGACTGTAACGATTCCAGTGCAAGGCGCGCGCGCGTGACCACTTCGTTACCCAGCGGGGTAAACACCACTTTCTTGCCGACATCACGATCAAGAAGCTGCACGTCCATCTGCCGTTCCAGCGCGAGGATACCGGCCGAAAGCGTGGATTGCGTGACGGCGCAGCTTTTGGCGGCACGGCCGAAATGACGCAGTTCCGCAAGGGTCACAAGATAGCGCAACTGCTGTGCGGAGGGCATGGGAAGCATCGACTAATTCGATCATAAATATATAAATTATTCGCTGGCATGATAGCAGCACCAGGACCATAGATATACCCCATCGGACGCGCCCCACCGGGCGGGCTGCCTGATCCCAAACCGAATCAAGGGAGATTCCACAAATGCTTACAGTCGGTGACAAGTTCCCCAGCTTTAACCTGCAGGCCGTTCCCGGCGGGGCCGAGGGCCTGAAGGGTGAGTTCGTCCAGATCTCGGACGAAAGCAACGAAGGCAAGTGGAAGGTCGTCTTTTTCTGGCCGCTCGACTTCACCTTCGTCTGCCCGACCGAAATCGTGGCCTTCGGCAAGCTGGCCGGAGAGTTCAAGGACCGCGACGCCGTCGTGTATGGCGTGTCGATCGACAGCGCGTTCGTCCACCTGAACTGGCGCCTGAACAACGAGGACCTGAAGAACCTCGAAATTCCGATGCTTTCCGACATCAAGCGTGAGCTGATCGAAGGCGTGGGCGTCATGTCGCAGGGCGCGGGTGCTGCCTATCGCGCAACCTTCCTTGTCGATCCCCATGGCGTCATCCGCCATGTCAGCGTCAACGACCTGTCGGTCGGTCGCAACCCGCAGGAAATCCTGCGCATCCTCGACGGACTGCAAAGCGATGAGCTGTGCCCGTGCAACTGGAAGAAAGGGGATGCCTTCATCAAGGCATGATCTTTCCCTGATCCGGGCCTGAGCGGCCCTGACCTGCCTTGGGCACCACCCCGCATGTCTGTCGGCATGCGGGGTGGCGTTTCCGCATACCCGGATGCCGTGCCCCCTGCCTGTAACCCCGCGACATCCCGGCATACGGGCCACCCCACCATCCTGCGATGCCCCCACATGGAGGACAGCCGTATCGGGACGGGGTGCCCTATTATTTCACCCGCTTTTCCCATCCTGAGGCCGTTTGAAAAACCCGGTATATTAACATTTTGAAATCACGAAAGTTTTTGGCGATTTTTTACCTGTGGGCTTCATAAATGACGTTGTCCCGATTTGGGAAAAAGCGACGCCCGGGAACTTTCATCTTCCTGTACCAATGGGTTGTTTTCAAACAGTCTCCCCGTGCTGAGGCATATGTCCATGTCGCTTGATACACTCAAATCCCTGCTGCCTGATTATGCCAAGGACCTGAAGCTCAACCTTGGCGCCCTCGCCCATGACATTACCCTGACGCCGCAGCAGCTTGCAGGGACATTCGTGGCCTCCGCCATTGCATCGCGCAACCCGCTTGTCACCGAACTGCTAAGCACGCATTTCGCCGATACCCTGTCGACAGAGGCGCTTGACGCCGCGCGGGCCGCTGCTGCCATCATGGGCATGAACAATGTCTATTACCGCTTCGTGCATATGGTGGGCGGCGATTATGCCAAGATCCCGGCACAGTTGCGGATGAACGTGATCGGGCGGCCGGGTGTGGAAAAGGTTGATTTCGAACTCTGGTCGCTTGCCGTGTCGGCCATCAACGGATGCGGGATGTGCATGGAAAGCCATGAACACGCCCTGCGCAAGGCGGGACTGACGACAGAACAAATCCAGACCTCCATACGCATCGCCGCGACCGTGCATGGCGTGGCCGTGGCCCTTGATGGGGTCAAGTCACCTGCCGCCACCTGATCCGGGCGAAAAACGGCATCTTCATGAAAAAGATGCCGTTTTTTTGCATATGGCCGTTGCCAGACCTGCCGAACCCTGTTATTTGCCCATCCACCG
Organism: Novacetimonas hansenii; assembly: GCF_014843995.1. Lineage (NCBI taxonomy): Bacteria > Pseudomonadati > Pseudomonadota > Alphaproteobacteria > Acetobacterales > Acetobacteraceae > Novacetimonas > Novacetimonas hansenii. The sequence continues at coordinate 3,445,781 of NZ_CP062147.1, forward strand.
AATGGTTGTCGGGGTTTCTTCTTCCCGAAAGCTTATGCGGGTGTAGCTCAGTTGGTTAGAGCGCCGGCCTGTCACGCCGGAGGTCGCGGGTTCGAGCCCCGTCACTCGCGCCATTTCACGGTGCATTCCAGAAAATATATGACCTGCCAATCCCGGATACGCAGTTATGCGTGGCGGATGGATGGCTTTGATTGCATCGTGCCCTCATCGGCGGCAGGATGGTGTTCTGTTGTTTTCCCATACGCCAGAGGACCGGATGCCTGACCTCTTTACGCCCTATACCCTCAAGGGGCGCACGTTGCGCAACCGCATCGCCGTTTCCCCGATGTGCCAGTATCTTGCCGTGGATGGTGTCGCGGGGGACTGGCATAATGTTCATTATGCCTCGCTCGCCCGTGGGGGCAGCGCGCTGGTAGTGGTGGAGGCGACCGCCGTCTCCCCCGAAGGACGCATCACGCCGGGGTGTCTGGGGCTGTGGAACGATGCCCAGGCCGATGCCCTGCGCCCCATCGCCCGTGCCATCCGTGATGCAGGCGCGATGCCTGGCATCCAGATTGCCCATGCCGGGCGCAAGGCCAGCGCGAACCGCCCGTGGGAAGGTGATGACCATATCGCCCCCGATGACCCGCGTGGATGGGAAACCATCGCACCGTCCGCCATCGCATTCGGCGCCAACCTGCCCAAGGTACCGCGCGCCATGACGCCGGAGGACATTACCCGCGTGCGGCAGGATTTCGTCGCCAGTGCCATTCGCGCCCGCGACGCAGGGTTCGAATGGTTGATGCTGCATTTCGCGCACGGATATCTGGGACAGAGTTTCCTCTCCCCCTATTCCAACCAGCGCACCGACCTGTATGGCGGCAGCCTTGAAAACCGGGCGCGTTTCCTGCTGGAAACCCTGAGCGATGTCCGCGCTGTCTGGCCTGAGGACAGGCCGCTGAGCGCACGTCTGGGTATGATCGAATTCGACGGCCGCGATACGGAAACGCTGGAGGATGCGATCACGCTGGCGCGTCACTTCCGCACGCTGGGGCTGGATTTCCTGGATGTCAGCATCGGCTTTTCCACACCTACAGCCAAGATTCCCTGGGGTCCGGCCTTCATGGCCCCCATCGCCGCACGTGTGCGCCACGAAAGCGGCCTGCCCGTAGCCACAAGCTGGTACATCAGCAAGCCTGACCAGGCCAACGGCCTGATCCACGATGAATCGCTGGACCTTGTGATGATGGGGCGGCCATTCCTTGAAAACCCGCACTGGCCCTATGCTGCCGCACGGGCGCTGGGGCGGCCCGACGCGGCCCATGTGCTGCCTGAACCCTATGCCCACTGGTTGGGGCGTTACCGTTCAGAATAACAATCATGACGGGGGGCGCTGGCCGCCCCCGCACAGCTTCCTTCAGGGGCTGTTTAAAAAGTCAGGCTCAATAACATCCTGAAATTATAAAGGGTTTTTGGTGAAGCTTTTTCCAAAAAGCTTCAGAAGACGCCGCCTTTTTCAAAAAAGGCGGCACCCAAAAACTTTTCCTGTTTTTTATCAATGAGTTGTTTTCAGACAATCTCTCACATAGTCGCAGGTATTGATGGGGAAGCTCCTTTACCAAAAGCTTCTGATGCGCCCCCACCCAAACACCCAATGCTTTCTTTGTATCAGGGGTCAGCAGGCCTGCTTCTTCAAATATAACGCCAGCGCCTCCGCCCCTTCGCTGACATCACGCCAGGTGGCCGCAAAATCCTCTGTCGTGCCGTAATAGGGATCAACCACCGCCGTTCCATGCCGGTGCGCCACATAATCCAGCAACAGCGACAGTTCCGACACACCGTTCACAGGACGCATCCGCGACAGGTGCGCCATATTCGCGTGGTCCATGGCGATGATATGCGTGAACTGGTAAAAATCCTGCCCGGTCACGACGCGGGCACGATACTGGTCCAGATCAACCCCATGCCGGGCCGCCATGGCACGGGCACGCGGATCCGGCGCCTCGCCCACATGCCAGTTGCCGGTGCCTGCCGACTCTACCCGCACCTCCAGCCCATGTCGTGCCGCCGCCTGCCGGAACGCGGCCTCCGCCAGAGGGGAGCGGCAGATATTTCCCATGCAGACAAACAGGACCGAAACCCCATGTTCCATGTTTTGCGTGCCCCGCGACATGGCGATGCCAGTTTCATGAACACCAACATCGCGGGACGCTGACTTTTTACAAAAATCCGGCGTCCCGCGATATTTTTGGGAACACTACGCCCCCAAACCTCTCAATGCCCCTTTTCAGGCGGATGCAGGCGCGCCTTTTTCGGGGTAACGTTCGGCCAGGATGCCAATCGTCTTTGCGATCATGTCCGCTGGCGTTTCCTCCAGCGTGACAATCACCGGATGCTCGTCAGGTGTCGGCGGCTCCAGCGTGGCAAGCTGGCTTGGCAGCAGGCTTGGCGGCATGTAATGACCGCGCCGCCGTTCCAGCCGCGCACGCAGGATATCTGGCGGGATCTGGAGATAGACGAACACGATCCCCGGTGCCCCGGCACGCAGGATATCGCGATAGGAACGCTTCAGCGCCGAGCAGGTCAGAATCCCCCCCTGCCCCGATTCCACGCGCTGTTTCAGCCAGTCGTGGCAGCGTTGCAGCCATGGCAGGCGATCGGCATCGGTCAGGGGAATGCCCGCCGCCATCTTGTCCACGTTCGCCTTGGGGTGCAGGAGGTCGCCCTCCTGATACGGCCAGCCCAGCAGGTTATGCAGGCCCGCCGCCAGCGTGGTCTTGCCACACCCCGACACCCCCATGACCACCAGAACAAGCGGACGGATACCCTGATCCTGAAGAATGGTGGAGGTCATGACGGCTCCAGATGTTTCAGGCCATCATGCGCGGCCACGATCACCTCGGACGTACGGCCGATGAACAGGCCGGTTTCAATGACGCCCACAATGGCGCGCAACCGCCGCGACAGGGCCACCGAATCGGTGATGGCGCCAAAATGGCAATCCAGGATCATGTTCCCGCCATCGGTCACAAACAGGTTGCCGCTGCGGTCCAGACGCTGTGTGATGCGCGCGCCGAGGGCTTCAATCTGGCGCGCCGTGCTTTCCCAGCCAAAGGTCGTGACCTCTACCGGGACGGGCACGTGATGACCCAGATGTTCGACCAGCTTGCTTTCATCCACCACAACGACAAAGCGGCGCGATGCGGCGGCGACGATCTTTTCACGAAACAGCGCCCCCCCCAGCCCCTTGATGAGGTTGAGCGTGCCGAGTTCCACCTCGTCCGCGCCATCAATGTCGATGTCGATCTGCGGGTGGGAGGCGAACGTGACAAGCTTTATGCCATGCGCGCGGGCCTGCTCGGCGGAATGTTCAGAGGTGGGGATGGCGCAGAATCGCAGCCCCTCCGCCCAGCGACGGCCAAGTTCCTCGATCATATAGGCCGATGTGCTGCCTGACCCCAGGCCAACCACCATACCTTCCTGTACCATGGATGCGGCCTCAATCGCGGCCTGACGCTTGAGTTTCGCCCTCGGATCGCCACTCTGGCTTGACATTGCCCTGTTTCCTCCCCCCGCGTGGGCCGTTTGCGCATCTGTGCGGCGGCCCCTCGTTATTGTTGTGCCGTGCGCCAATGAACGCATCCATGAACGCACGACATGGTTGGATTATTGCCCGGCGGCCGCCTTGTCCAGAAGCCAGATGAGCGCGCCTTCTGTGGTGATATGGCTGGCCGGTTCGGCCGGGTCGCCCGCGCGCACCTTTGCAAAGGCGTCCTTCTTGCCCGCACCTGCCAGCATGAACACAACATGGCGGCTGGAATGGATGGCGGGATAGGTCAGCGTCAGGCGCGTATGTGGGGCATCATCAGGGACGCAATGCGAAACCCACAGCTTACGCTCCTGCAACACGGGCTGGCGCGGGAACAAAGAGGCGGTATGGCCATTATCGCCCAGCCCCAGCATCACGACATCAAACAGCGGGCGCCCCGGCTGCAATGTGTCCGCGCCATACACCTTCTGCAATGCGGCCTGGTACTGCGCCGCCGCCGCCGCCGGATCACCCGATGTGGGCATGCGATGGATATTGTGGATCGGCACAGGCACATGTTCGAGCATTTCGGTCTCGACCATATTGTAATTGCTGGCCGGGTCATCGGCGGGGACAAAACGTTCATCGCCAAAGAAGAACTGCGTGTTCGCCCATGGAAAACGTTCGGCATATTCCTCCGACGCCAGGATCTGGTACAGCCGCTTTGGCGTCGATCCCCCCGACAGGGCCAGGACGAACGGGCCGTCTTTCTTCGCCAGCGCCTGTTGCGTCAGCCATTTCGCCATGTACTGGGCAATCGCTTCCCCATCGGCAAGGACGATCATCTCGCCCGTCTTGACGTCATGTCCGGCCATCAGCCTGCATCCCCCAGCACGAATTTCTCGATCCCGTTGGCGAATCCCTCTTCCTCGCACGAAGTGGAGACATGGGTCGCCTGTTTCTGCACTTCGGGACTGGCCTGTCCCATCGCAATCGACATCCCGCTCTTGCGGAACATCAGCACATCATTTGGCTGGTCGCCCAACGTCACCATCTGCACCGCAGGGATGCCCAGCAACCGCTCCAGCGTCATGACCACGCCGCCCTTGTTTGCATCGCGATTGGTGACATCGACATAGTACGGCTGTGACAGCGCGGCGGACGCGGTATCGCCAAGCGCCTGCTGCAGGTCATGTTCCAGCCGCTTCATCAGGTCGAGGTCATCGCTGACGCCGGTAATCTTGACCACCTGGTCCAGATCCTCGCCAATCACGCCGACCTTGGGCGGGAATTTCACCGTCCACTGTTCACGCGCGACATGCGGCGCCTTGATGTCGGAAACGATCCAGTCATTGCCGTTATAGACCCACGGGTCGGCCTTGTGATCGCGGATGATGCCGATCACCGTGCGTGCGACGTCGGCCGTCAGGGTCCGTGCCTCGATCACCGAAAAATCGGGCCGAACCATCATGCCGCCATTGAAACCGGCGATCGGCTGGTCAATCTTCAGCGGCCCGATCAGCATTTCCATCCCCTTGGGGGGGCGACCGCTGGTGATGGCAAACACGATCCCGCGTTCACGCAGGCGTTCGACCGCGCGGATCGCACGCGGTGTCAGGATCTTGTCCTTCGTGACCAGCGTACCATCGACATCGGCCAGTACCAGGCGTATCTGCTGGCCCGTGGCCGGTGTCGCCCGCGAACCCGCAGCCTGTGTCCCCACTGGTTGCATAACCTTCTCCTTGTGCATCATCAGGCGTCAGGCACGCGGCAGGACGAAACGTTCCATCGCCCGCGCCCAGCCGTCATGCGTGTTTGCATCCGTCACGAAATGGGCATGTTTCTGCACCTCTGCCGGGGCGTTGCCCATCGCAATGGCCACACCGGCGACATCCAGCATCGGGATATCATTGTTCATGTCCCCGATGCAGGCCACTTCGTGAATCTCAATCCCCATCAGGGCCGCAAGCTCCTGCGCGGCATGGCCCTTGTTCGCCAGCGGATGGGTGACATCCACCAGCCATTCAGACGAACGGTGGACATTCGCCCGCCCCGCAAGCTGCACGCTCAGTTCACGTTCCACCGTACGCAACTGCGCCACATCGGTGGAAACGCCCATGATCTTGCCCACACCGTCATAATGGTGCGACAGGTCAGGGGCAACGACGGGGACGGTCTTGACCACCGTTGCCTCGTGCCGGACCTGGGCAGTATCGCCATCACGTACCAGCCAGTCATAATCAATGAACAGCCACGGATCGACATCGCGCGACAGCAGTTCCTCCACCGCTTCACGCGTGGTCTCAGGCGCCAGCGAATGACGCGACATGATCTTGCCATCGGGGGTGCAGATCAGCCCGCCATTCAGGGCCGCGATCGGGCGGTCAATGCCCAGCGGGCCAAGGAACGGCTGCATGCCCACGGGGCCACGGCTGCTGACAAGGCACAGCGCGATTCCCGCCTTGCGCAGGGCCGCCGCCGCCGCCAGCACATCAGGCGTCACCCTCTTGTCCTGGGGCACGAGGGTGCCGTCGATATCCGAGACCACAAGACGTATCCTGTCGGACGGCGGGCGTTTTACTGTCATGCGTGTGTCATCCTGTATGTCACGACCCTATCTTGAGCCAGTGCCGGTGGTCGCGGGCCAGCAGGTCATCGGCGGCTTTTGGTCCTTCCGACCCGGCGGGATAGAAATGCAGGAAGCCCGGATCGCGTTCCCATTCCAAAACGGGCTGGACCACCTGCCACCCGGCCTCGATATTGTCAGCGCGCTGGAACAGCGTCGCATCCCCGATCATGCAGTCATAGATCAGGGTTTCATACCCCGTGCTTGGCCCCTCGCGGAACCATTCGGAATAATCGAACTTCATCCGTACCCCACCCAGATGCACCGTGGGACCGGGGATTTTCGCGGAAAACTGCATCGTCACGCCTTCGGTGGGCTGAATATGCAGCATCATGATGTTCGGCGTCAGCTTTTCCACCGGCGTATCGCGGAACAGGGCATAGGGCGCGGATTTGAAATGGATGGCGATTTCCGTCTTGCGCGCCGCCAGCCGCTTGCCCGTGCGGACATAAAACGGCACCCCGGCCCAGCGCCAGTTATCAATCCGCAGCTTCATCGCGACATAGGTTTCGGTGCGTGACTGCGGATTGATCCCCGGCTCTTCACGGTATCCGGCGACCGGTTCACCCTTGATCGTGCCTGCGCCATACTGGCCGCGCACCACATCCTCGCGCCCGACGGCATGAATGGCCTTGAGCACCTTGGTCTTCTCGTCACGCACGGCGTCGGCGTCGAAGGATGTCGGGGCCTCCATCGCCGTCATCGCCAGAAGCTGCATGACGTGGTTGGGCACCATGTCGCGTACCGCGCCCGTGCCCTCATAAAACTTGGCGCGCTGTTCCACGCCCACCGTCTCGGCCGCCGTGATCTGGATGTGGTCGATATTGTCACGGTTCCATAACGGTTCAAAGAACCCGTTCGAAAACCGCAGCGCCAGAATGTTCTGGACCGTTTCCTTGCCCAGATAATGGTCGATACGATAAATCTGGCGCTCACGCAGGCTTCTGAGCAGGCGCGCATTCAACGCCACGGCGGAAGCCAGATCGCTGCCGAAGGGCTTTTCAATAATGACGCGGCGGAACATGCCATCCGTCTCGTGTGCAAGGCCGCTATGGCCCAGCCGGTCCACGATGGCCCCAAAGAAACGCGCCGCCACCGCAAGGTAGAAGATGCAGTTTTCATCCCCAACTTCCGCCGCAAGCTGGGTATAGGTCGCCTCGTCCTCGAACGAACCACGGACATAGCGGATGCGCGTACTCATCCATGCCCACACGTCCTCGCGCAGGGCTACGGCCTCCGTCCCGCGACTGTTGACGAAGTTCTTCAGCGCATCATGAAAATTCTGCTGTAACTGACCGGTGGACATGTCTGTCCAGTCAACGGCCACGATGGAGAAATGGTCATCCACAAGGCCCGCGCAGGCAAGGTTGTAGATCGCGGGGACAAGCAGGCGGCGTGTCAGGTCGCCGCCGCCGCCAAATATGACAAATGTTCCGGGGGGGCTGCGACGCGGGGCATTTTCATGCCCCGCGTCGGCAATCTGCGATGATGCCGATGCGACGATATTTTCCATCAGGCTGCTCCATGAACCGTTTCCATCCAGTAGAAACCCGGCCGCCAGCCTGCGGTCTTGTTGTTGCCGTCTCGATCATGGCAGCCGGGCGTGCGATCAGACGCGAGGCGTCAGTTGTTGGTCCCCTCCACGTGGCCGCCAAAGCCGAAGCGCATGGCCGAGAGCATCTTCTCGGCATAGTTGTTGCCGGTGCGTGAGCGAAAGCGCGTGAACAGCGCCGCCGTGATGACAGGCACAGGCACCGCTTCCTCGATCGCGGCATCAATGGTCCAGCGTCCTTCGCCCGAATCCGCGACTTCGCCGGTATAGTTCGACAGGTCGGGATTCCCCGCCAGCGCCTGCGCCGACAGGTCAAGCAGCCATGACGACACCACGCTGCCACGACGCCAGACCTCGGCGATGTCAGGCATGTTCAGCTCAAAGCGCTGATCTTCTGGCAGGGCGGTGGAGTTCTTTGACTTCATGACGTCAAAGCCTTCGGCAAAGGCCTGCATGATGCCGTATTCGATGCCGTTATGGACCATCTTGACGAAATGGCCCGACCCGGCGGGACCGCAATGCAGGTAGCCAAGTTCCGCACGGGGGTCCATGCCCGGCTTGTCCCGGCCCGGCGTGCGCACGACATCCCCCAGCCCCGGCGCCAGCGCCCGCAGGATCGGGTCGATGTGGTCGGTGGCATCCTTGGTGCCGCCGTACATCATGCAGTACCCGCGCTCCAGCCCCCAGACACCACCCGATGTGCCGACATCGACATAATGGATGCCCTTTTTCGCCAGCTCCGCGGCCCTGCGAATATCATCCTTGTAGAACGAGTTGCCGCCATCGATCAGGATGTCACCCTTGCCCAGCAGGCCCGAAAGCTCCGTAACCGCAGCCTCCGTCACCTCACCGGCGGGCAGCATCAGCCAGATGATCCTGCGTTCCGCCGTCAGCTTTCCCACCATGTCCTTCAGGCCGGTGGCGGGCTTGGTCCTGCCCGCCTCGGCACGGGCGCCCACCTTGGACACCACATCGGGGTCACGATCGAAAAGGACCACGTCATGGTCGTGACGCGTCAGGCGGACGGAGATGTTCCCCCCCATCTTGCCCAGGCCGACGATACCGATTTGCATGATAACTGATACTCCTGATGTAAAATCCCGCCCCACCGCGCACGGCCGGCATGTGCGGCGCGAACGACGGCGTGGGCATCTGCCGCACCGCCGATACAATCAGCGACGCGACAGCGCATTGCGGTGGATCAGACCGCCGCCTTGATGATCTGCCCCAGCTTTTCAAGGCCGGATTTCAGGTCGCCATGGATATGCACCCGCACCGCGCGGCGGCCACGTTCGCCCAGTACCTCCAGATCGCCACGGGCCTGTGCTTCCTTCACGATGCCGAAGGTATATTTTTCCCCCGGAACCGGCAGGTTGACCGCGTCATCGGCCGTGATCTGCACGAACACGCCCGTGTCAGGCCCACCCTTGTAGGCCTGGCCGGTGGAATGCTGGAACCGCGGGCCGAATTCCGCAGCCGTCGCCAGCTTCAGCGTGTCACGGATGCCAAGACGTACCGTCTGGATCCATTCGCGCGTTGCCGTGTCACGCTCGATATAAGCCAGAAGCGCGACATAATCCCCCGCCTTCGCACGGGCGAAATGGGCCTTGAGGATACCCTCGGCCGTCTTGCCATCCTTCAGCGCCGCCGCATTTTTCGGATCGGCATAGAAAGAGAACGTTGCATCCTTGGCAAAGGGTTCGTACGGCGGCAGCTTGCCGGTCTCGTTATAGGCGGTGGTGATTTTCTTGGTCTCGATCTTCGAGGCCTCGACATCCGGCTGGTCAAAGGCGTTGATGCCGATGATCGACCCGGCCACCGCTGTCGCGAATTCCCAACGGAAGAACTCCTCGACGATCTGGCGCCTGTCATGCAGTTCGATGGTCACGACCGGCTCACCCGCCGCCACCAGCGCCTTGAACGCCGCATCCTGCTTTGCGCACGGCTTCTCCGCCAGGCGCAGATAGACGAACAGCCGGTCCTTGCCATAGGCAGAGGCCGGGCCTGCCGTCTCGTCATCAATGGGGATCAGGCCGCGACCGTTCTTGCCGGTGGATTCCGCCAGCAACTGCTCCAGCCATGCGCCCATGTCGTAAATCGCGGGGGAGGCAAGGATCGTCACCTTGTCACGTCCGAACGACCTTGCCGCCACACCCAGCACACTGCCGAGAAGGACCCCGGGATTCTGCGCCGGGGGGACAGAGGCCGCGCAGGATTTTTCGCCCCGCAGCGCCGATTCCAACAGCAGCTTCAGCGGCAGGCCGGCTGCTGCGGCAGGCACCATGCCGAAATCGGACAGAACGGAATAACGCCCGCCGATCTGCTTTTCACCATAGAAGATCTTCCAGAACCCGTCGGCCTTTGCCACGGCTTCCATATGCGATCCGGGATCGGTCACGGCGACGAAGTGCGACCCGGCCTTCTCACCCAGCACCTTCCTGGCCGCGTCAAAGAAATAGGCCTTCAGGATGTTCGGCTCCAGCGTGCCGCCCGACTTGGACGAAACGATGAACAGCGTCTTGGAAATGTCGATCTTGTCCTCGAACGCCTTGACCTGCTGCGGGTCGGTACTGTCAAGGATATAGAGGTGCGCAAAGCCCTCATGCTTGCCAAACGTCTCCGACAGGACTTCGGGGCCAAGGCTCGATCCACCCATGCCCAGCAGCAGGATGTCGCGGAATCCGCGGGCCTTCACCTCAGCCTGGAATTTCTCGAACTTCGACAGGTCCTGCACCTGATCGTCAACGATCGTCAGCCACTTCAGCCAGCTCGCTTCGTCCTTGCCGGTCCATAAGGTGGCATCCTTCGCCCACAGGCGACGGACCTTGCCTCCCTTGCGCCATGCCTCCAGCTCCGCCTTGACGGCGGTGTCAAGCTCGGCGGGCAGGTTCAGCGTGGTGGTGGTGACTTTCTTGCCCACAAAGGCCGCCTGCTTTGCCGCGACGGAACCAAGCAGGTCGTCGAATGCGTCCTCGAACGACTTCACCCCCTCATCGACCAGAACGCCGGTTACACCGTCGAGGTCGAGGCCAAGGCGCTTTGCCTCGGCAAGGATGGCATGCGCGCCCTTGACGTCATCCGTCAACGTGGGGGCAGCCGTGCCATGGTCGCGGAAGGCATCAAACGTCTTGGGCGGGATGGTGTTGACCGTTTCTTCGCCAATCAGGGCATCGACATACAGCACGTCGCTGAAGGATTTGTCCTTCGTACCCGTACTGGCCCACAACAGGCGCTGCGGACGTGCGCCGGCCGCGGCCAGCTTCTGCCAGCGTGCGCTTTTCACCACGCCCTGCCAGTATTCATAGGCCAGCTTGGCATTGGCGATCGCGACCTTGCCGCGCAGGGCCTTCAGGGCGGCGGCATCCTTGTCGCCGGCGGCAACGCGGCGGTCGATTTCGCCATCAATCTTCACATCGATGCGGCTGACGAAGAAGGATGCGACACTGGCGATGCCCGCAACACTTTCCCCCTTGGCCAGACGGTCCTCAAGCCCTGCGATATAGGCTTCGAGGACTTTCTTGTACGCCTCGTTGGAGAACAGCAGCGTGACGTTGACGTTGATCCCTTCGGAAATGGCGGTACGCACGGCGGGCGTGCCCTCGTCCGTGCCGGGGATCTTGATCATCAGGTTGGCGGCATCAACCGCCGCCCACAGGCGCCGCGCTTCCGTAATGGTGCCGTGCGTGTCACGGGCAAGATAGGGAGAGACCTCCAGGCTGACATAACCGTCAACGCCCTTTGTCTGTTCATAGACGGGATGCAGCACCTTGGCCGCATCACGGATATCCGTGATGGCCAGCGTCTCGTACAAGGTTCCGGCATCGACGATGTGGTGTTCAAGGATGGAGCGGATCTGCGGGTCGTAATCCGTGCCCTGCCCCATGGCCTTCTGGAAAATAGCGGGATTGGAGGTCACCCCCTTCAACCCGTCCTCATCCACCAGTTTCTTCAGGCTGCCATCCGCCGTATAGGAGCGCTGGATGAAGTCCAGCCACGGCGACTGCCCATATTTCGCAAGCTGCTTCAGCGGGTTGGCCGCGCCGTCCTTACCTGTTTCGTGCACACTCATTTCTGTGCATTCCCCTCATCTTGGACGGATGGCGCGCATATTGCATCGCGGCGGCCATCCGCCTTGGTCCTGACAAAAACGCGAAACAGAGCCGTCAGGCCCTGTCGCGCTGTGAATGACGGTTTATGACGCCTTGCGGGCAAGCTGCTTGCGCGCCTCCGCCACGACGGCGTCCACGGTGAATCCGAACTTGACCTCCAGCTCCTCCGCCGGGGCGGACGCACCGAACGAATGCATGACAAGGGTCGCACCCTCCAGCCCGACATAACGGTCCCAGCCAAGCTGCGCCGCCTGTTCCACCGCCACGCGGGCGGTAATGCCGGGGGGCAGCACACTGTCGCGATAGGATTTGGGCTGGGCTTCGAACAGATCCCACGACGGCATCGACACGACGCGTGCCTTTACGCCTTCGGCCTTGAGCTGTTCGTACGCCTTCACCACCAGACCGACCTCGCTGCCTGTCGCCATAAGGATGACATCGGGTGTGCCATCGGCATCCGCAAGGACATAGGCCCCTTTTGCCAGCCCCGACGCAGGCGCATAGGTCTTGCGGCAGATGGTCGGCAGGTTCTGCCGGCTCAGCACCAGCACGGACGGCCGGTCCTGTAGCGGGATCAGCGTGCGCCACGCCTCGGCCACCTCGTTCGCGTCGGACGGACGGATCAGGGTGACGCCCGGCGTCGCACGCAACTGCGCCAGCTGTTCGATCGGCTGGTGGGTCGGCCCGTCTTCGCCCACGCCAATGGAATCGTGGGTGAAGATATACAGCACCGGCAGCTTCATCAGCGCCGACAGGCGGATCGGCGGCTTCATGTAATCAGAGAAGATCAGGAAGCCCGAGCAGTACGGCCGCAGCCCCGCCAGCGCGAGGCCGTTGCAGATCGAGCCCATGACATGTTCACGCACACCGAAATGCAGGTTGCGCCCGCCATAGGTCGCGCCCCACTGCGGCGGCTGGAAATCGCCCGCGCCATCAAACGTCAGATGGGTTTTGGTCGACGGCGACAGGTCGGCCGACCCGCCGATCATCCACGGGAAATTCACCGCAACCTCGTTCAGCACCTTGGCCGAACTGGCACGCGAGGCGATGCCCTTGGCATCGGCGGGGAACGTGGAGATGTCCTTGTCCCATCCCTCGGGCAGCTTTCCGGCAAGGATAGTGTCAAGCTGTGCCGCAAGTTCGGGATATTCCTTGCGATAGGCTGCGAACAGCGCATCCCATGCCTTGCTTGCCGCGGCGCCACGCGTTGCGATGCCGGCCTGGAAATGCTCCGGCACGCCATCGGGGACATAAAAGCTCTTGTCCTCCGGCCAGCCATAGAATTTCTTGGTCTCGCGGATTTCCTCCGCGCCCAGCGGCGAGCCATGCGCGTCCGCCGTGCCCGCCTTGTGCGGCGACCCCCAGCCAATGATCGAATGCACGATAATCAGCGTCGGGCGCGATGTCTCGGCCTTGGCCTCTTCCAGCAGGCGCTTGAAATCACCTGTATCATTGGCATCACGCAGTTCAAGGACATGCCAGCCATAGGCCTCGAAACGCTTATGCACATTTTCGGTGAAGGTGATGTGGGTATCGCCCTCAATGGAAATGCGGTTGCTGTCATAGATCCACGTCAGGTTCCCCAGCTTGAGGTGGCCCGCGATGGATGCGGCCTCGCTGGAGACGCCTTCCATGTTGTCGCCATCACCGCAGAACGTATAGACGTGATAGTCAAACAGCTTGAATTCCGGCTTGTTGAAGCGTGCGGCAAGCCATTTTTCCGCCATCGCCATGCCTACGGAATTGCCACAGCCCTGCCCCAGCGGGCCGGTCGTGGTTTCCACACCTGCGGTATGGCCGTGTTCGGGATGGCCCGGCGTGCGGGAATCGAGCTGCCGGAACTGTTCGATATCCTTGATCGTCAGTGACGGCGCGTCGATCGCCTTGCCGTCCCTGAGCTCACGCACCCCGGCAAGATAGATCAGCGAATACAGCAGCATCGACGCATGACCGATCGACAGGACGAAGCGGTCACGGTTGGGCCACAGCGGGTTGGCCGGGTCATAGTTCAGGACATCGCGCCACAGCGTATAGGCCGGGGGGGCAAGCGCCATGGCCGTGCCGGGATGGCCCGAATTGGCCTTCTGCACCGCATCCATGGACAGCGTGCGGATCGTGTTGATGCACAACGTGTCGATGTTGGCCGGCATGCTGCCGCCTCCTTCTGGTGCCCTTGCGGGACAGGGAAACAATGAATGCATAAAACCGCTCTCCTTCATCCTGACTGCCCCGATCCGCAACATGCCCGAAACACCGGGCCAGCGGAAAATCCGCCACTATCCCCCGGTCCGGCAAGACCCGTCCGACAGGATACGCATCACGTGACAGGCGCCGACGCCCCATAACGCCCCCGAACACCCCATGGGGGGCCGGGGCATGGATCTGCAACTACGCCGCAGCCTGTCCGAAACGGTTGATGGGGCAACCGTTTTACACACAATCTCACGACCACCTTATGGGAACAAGCCACCTCATCCGGCGCGACGGCACCTGTATTGAAGGCCCGAACCGCCCGCGATGCCAGCCCCGTGGAATCACGACTGCTCGACCCCATGATACGACCGCGTAACGGCCGGGCAGCCATGGGCCTGCTTCCAATGTATTTCGTGCAACATCGGCGCGGCCATGAAAATGACATGACCCCGTGCCACATGACAAAGGAACGCGCCGTGGCGTCTCTTGCGAAGGGGCGCGGCATTGCGTAATCATCACGGCAGGCGCCGCGCGGCATCCCGGCCGCCCCGCCACGGCGCACCCGCCATGACGGCCCGCGCCGCAGGCGGCCCCCGCCCCACCGCCACCCTGATCCAACCCGCACGCGAGGCAGGCACATGACCCAGACAATCGCCAGCGGCGACCCCGCCGCCACCGCATCCGAGCAGACATTTACAACCACGCAGATCGCGGACCTGTACCTGTCCGCCGCGCGGGATGGGGAAACGGACCTGGTCAGGGAATTCCTGCGCGCGGGAATCGACCCCGACATCCGCAATGACAAGGGATATACCGCCCTGATCCTGGCGGGGTACAACGGCCATGCGGACACGGTGCACGCGCTGCTTGAAGGGGGGGCGTCGCCTGACCTGCAGGACCAGAAAGGCGCCACCGCGCTGGCGGGCGTGGCGTTCAAGGGGGATCTGCCCAGCGCACGCACCCTGATCGCGCACGGGGCAAGGATTGATGTCCCCAACGGGGTCGGGCGCACGCCGCTGATCTTTGCCGTCATGTTCAACCGCGACCCGATGGTGGCGCTGCTGCTTGAACATGGGGCCAACCCCGACCTGCGCGATGGCGAGGGCGTCAGCGCACGCATGCTGGCGACACGGCAGGACAATGCCGAACTGCTGGCGCTGATGGGTCCCAAGCCCACGCAGGCATAAAGGCCGTCGCACCCCACATATCCATCTGTTTGATATGCCCTTAAGAGTCGTCCGCCATTTACACCATCCACCGGCACGCACCATGCGGGCCGGCATCATGCGCATTCGTTATTCGCATTTCAGTGGAACCCAAATGCAATGAGCCGTTTCTGGAGCCCCGTCGTCCACAACCTGACCCCCTATGTCCCTGGGGAGCAGCCGCGGATGACCAACCTGATCAAGCTCAATACCAACGAATCCCCCTATGGCCCGTCGCCAAAGGCCCTTGCGGCCATCCGGGCGGCAACGGACGATACGCTGCGCCTGTATCCCGACCCGTCGGCGCTGGCGCTGCGTCAGGCGATCGGGCGTGCCCATGATGTCCCGGCCGGGCATGTGTTCGTTGGCAACGGATCGGACGAGGTTCTGGCCCATACGTTCCAGGCCCTGCTCAAACATGATGGGCCCTTGCTGTTTCCCGATATTTCCTACAGCTTCTATCCGGTTTATTGCGGGCTTTACGGCATCACGGCGCAGATGGTGCCGCTTGATGCGGATATGCGCGTCAATGTGGCGGATTACCTGCGCCCATGCGGCGGGGTGATCGTGCCCAACCCGAACGCCCCCACCGGCATGGCGCTCTCCCTCACGCATATCGAGACACTGTTGACCCATCACCGTGATCAGGTGGTCGTGGTGGACGAAGCCTATGTCGATTTCGGCGGCGAGACCGCCATTCCCCTGACCGCACGCCATGACAACCTGCTGGTGGTGCGCACCCTGTCAAAATCCAGCGCGCTTGCGGGGTTGCGGGTGGGCTATGCCGTGGGGCATCCCGACCTGATCGAGGCCCTGACCCGCGTAAAGGACAGCTTCAATTCCTACCCGCTCGACCGGCTGGCGCAGGTGGGCGCGATCGCCGCGATCGAAGATCGGGAATGGCTTGCCAACATACGCGAACGGATCATAAGATCACGCGACAGGCTGACACACAGCCTGGGAGAAATGGGGTTCGAGGTTCTTCCCTCATGCGCGAATTTCGTGTTCGCGCACCATCCTGGCCATGACGCGCTGACCCTTGCCCGGACCCTGCGGGAACGGGCAATCATCGTGCGACATTTCAGGACACCCCGAATCGCCCAATGGCTCCGTATCACCATCGGGACCGAGGCCGAATGTCAGGCGCTGTGTGACGCACTGGCTGACATCACGGCCACATAACACCGCGCCCGGGCGCACGTACGCGCCATCTGGTTGATACGGACCGGTCCATCGCCGCCATGCCCCATGACGGGAACATCCTTCTCATGGGTGTGGGGGCGTGCGTTCGTTCTTCCCAACCCTGAACAACAGACGTCTTGTTTTCCATTCGAATGGATTATCATCATGCGTGCATTCCACGGACAGATGTCCGACAACCAGCCCATCCGCCGTTCTCTGGCGGAAAAGCAGAAGCAGTTGCGCGACCTGCGTGAAACCCTTGCGAACATGAAATCGCACACCGCACCCGCTCTGCGCGATAGCGTGCAAAAGCGCATCCGCCAGTTGGAAGCCGAACTCGCCGCCGCACCCGCGATGAAGGCACCCCCCGCCAGGGGGCGCGACACGGCAGCAGGAGAGCGCGCGCCCGCACGCTCCCCCCGCCGTCGCCCTGAACGCGGCTGAGGCCGCAAGGATGATGCACCCGTGGGTATCGGCCTATGGGTAGCACCTGGCGCGTATGCGGCCGTGGGTGCGCCCATAGCGCGCCCTCCTTATGAAAAAAGCGCGGACCTGCCGGGGCGGGTCCGCGCTTTTTTTTGCGGGCATGTCAGGACATAAATGCCGCGAAAATAAATACCCCGACTGCTGGGCTGCCCCTTCGCATGCAAGATGCACGCAAAGGGGAAAGCCGATCAGTGTTCGGCTGCGGCCAGTTCCCCGGCAATGTCGCCACGGGCGGCGGCTTCGTCCATGTAACGACGCGCCTCAGGCGAAATCGTCAACGTGATCGTCAGCAGGGCCGAAACCAGGTACAGGCCGGAGAAGATCCAGATGATCCCCTCGATCCCGTGCCAGGATTCAAACCACGTCACGACCGCCGGCCCGACCCAGGTACTCGCCCCCGCACCAAGGCCCAGCGCGGACAGCGCCGCCGCCTTTTCCTTGGGGCAGATCTGCGGCATCAGGCCCGACAGCGGCACGAAGGCGGCAACCGTCGCGCCATACAACGCCCCCATGGCGGCGGCGATGGCGAAATTACCAGGGAACATCAGCGGCACATAATAGAACAGCAGCACCGTAACCGCGGCACCGACCCCACCACCAATGGCCACGACCGAACGATGGCCCAGACGGTCCGCCATCATGCCCGATACGAGGTTCACGAGGATATTCGCCAGGAAGATGATCGACAGGAGCTGTAGCCACTGCGACAGTGAAAAGCCGATGACCTTGGTAAAGAACGCCGGCATGATGACCAGGAATGCATATTCCGATGCCGTGTCGATGATGCGCACGATCATGGCGATAAACGTCTTGGGTTCGCGCCACAGGATACTGACAGAGCTGAAGAAGATCGTCCCCGCCGAAGCACCCGGCGCGGCAAGGCGCCTGCTGCCGGTGGGTTCACGCGTCATCAGCAGCGCCAGAAGGCCACCGAACAGCACCAGCACCAGCGAGCTCCAGAACGTCATCATCTCGCCAATCACGGGGATGGCGAAACTTGCGAACAGCGAACCAAGCGTCGGCAGGCCGCCGGAAAATGCGAACCAGAACCAGCCCGCCGCCGAGCCAAGCTGGTGACGCGGGGTCGCCGCCGCAATCCACACCAGAAAGCCATACGTAAACAGCGGATAGCCAAAGCCACGCATCGTATAGGCCGCAAGCATCATGGAATAGCTGTTGGTCGCAACCCCCATGGACAGGAACACGACCTCGAACACGGCCCAGATTGCAAGGCCGATCCACATGACCCGCTTGGGCCCCCACAGATCGGACAGCGGGCCGGAAACCCAGGAGGAAATGGAAACCGTCACTCCATAAATCGTGAAGAGCAGCGCGGTGTCACGGCCGGAGATGCCCTGCTCTTCAAGATACGGCGCAAGATAACCTGCCTCCACACCGTCACCGATCATGAAGAACAGCAGGCCGACAAACCCCCAGAACAGGGGGGTGGGTATGCCAAGCTTATCGGCAAACGAAGTTCGCTGGGACAGAATGTCTGTCTGTTTCAAGGGGAGATACTCCTCTTTCACAGGCAGCCAACACTAGATTGAGGGGCTCCGCCTCATTGCGGAGCGTCGATGCAGGCTGCGTCCACGATGTACCGGCATGCCGGGATGCCATCGCGGAACCTCAGGTACGGAAAAGCGCGGTCACACATGCGGCGCCGCGCGCACGGGATAACGCCACAACCACGACAGCCTGCCGCATGGGCGCGACATGTCCGTGATAACCTGCGGATCGTTACCAACCGTTCTTGTTATGTCGTCCACCCACGGCTGAAATATGGGTCACGATATCGGCATCAGCCATATATGTGACAGTCATCATATCCCGTATCACCTGTATCAGGGGCGTAAATTCGCTTTTACGCAGCGATGGATGGACCATGAATTTTTAGGATACACAAAATCATTACGATATCGAATGATTTTGCAGGGGCATATGTCTCTGCACCTCCCGGTTTTATGCAGCACAATATATCAGATGGCTGGTTTTATACTCAAAATGACATCGGAATGTAAGCAAATTTTCTGATTTTTGCCACGATTGTCATTTGTTGCTGATAACACAAAGATTTTTTTGACATACATTAAGACATTGACGCACCTTTTCCCCGCCATGGCATGCTGTCATAATCCGGCCTGCCCTTCTTGCGTGGCGATAGGCCGCGCGTTGCGGCAAATGTCAGGTTTTCCTATGTCGCCATCGGCGTCCGGGGCCGGGATATCGGGTCACCGGGATATTCAGGTCATGGAACGTTTCACAGTGAGCCCCTTCGCACGTCCCCTTTTTTTCACGCTTCCAGCCCTTGTGGCGCTGCCTGCGTATTTCTGCACCCCGGCACTGGCCCAGAGCATTGCGACACAGAAGGTGCAGCACGCCATGGACGTGCTGCATTTCAAGCCGGACGCCGCCAGCCAGAGCTGCATTGAAAAGCTTCAGGAACTCCACAAGGTTCAGGCCGTGATCGAAAAGGCGAGCGAGGGCACCCGCAACCCCGACCTGTCCCTGGCCCATGATGTCATGGAATCGGATTACGAGGATGCAACCGAAAGCTGCGTCCCCGATGCGGCCAAGCTCTGCAATGGCAAGCAGTTCCAGTCGGACGCCCATTTCCGTCAGGCCTGCGAAAGCCTTGATGCGGTGATGTCCATAGATGGCTCCAGCGAAGGGGAGGAAATGGCCACCCCACCCGAAGGGTCCTCGCCTTCCGATGGTGGCGGGGGCTGACGCCAGTCGGCGCTGCGCTGCAAAACGCCTGGCACGACAGGACCAGTGGCAAGGCCGGATAAGAGATTGTTTGAAAACAAATCCTTGATAAAAAAGAAAAGGTTTCTGGATGCCGCCTTTCGATCGAAAAAGGCGGCGTCTTCTGAAGCTTTTTAGAAAAAGCTTCACCAGAAACCTTTATGATTTCAGGATGTTATCGCGCCTGACTTTTCAAACAGTCTCTTAACGGCGGCGTCTTCCAATGTTTCTGGAGAACGCTTCACCAGAAACTTTTATGATCCCAGTGGGTGACTGACGTTGCGCCTTCAGGCAGTCGCTGGACAGGAATTCCAGGTGCAGTTTTTCTGCAAAGCCACAAAGGACGCCGCTGTTTCAAAGAAACGGCGGCGTCCTGAAACACATCGTCAGGACAATGCCTCCAGCAGATGCAGTCCCTCGGCATTGCCAAGGACAGCGGCCTTTTCACGCGCACTCAGCGTCGTGCGCGCCGCCTGCAGGTCTGGCACTTCCCTAAGCTTGACCAGACCGACAAGCAGGTTGGCATCGATTGCGCCGCCCCTGTGACGCGGTGGCGGCAGCATGGCGCAATGCAGCGCCAGCAGCGCCGGATGCGCCCGCAGCACCAGCAATGCATCGCCAATCGGCCGCCCCGCCATATCGCTCAGGTTACGGACCGCGCGTGCCAGAACATCGGGGGGGGACGTCTCCTCCGGGATCAGCAGCAGGCCCGCACGCCGCAGGTCCTGCCCCGCGACACGACTGCCGGTCAGGATCGCCAGCGGGATCGCCAGCACCAGCCCCAGCAGGACCGGCAGCATCCACAAGAACAGAGACAGCGATACGACCCACGCAGCCACGCCAAGCACGACACCAAAGATGGTATAGCCAAGGTACAGCCGTGCGTTCTGCAGGGGGGACACCCCGCCGTCATCGCGCCGTTGCGCATTCCATCCTGAATCGCGTCCCATCAGGATCGACATGACACCCATCGTCTGGATCAGCATCGCCACCGGCGCCACCAGACCACCAAGAACCGTTTCGACCATGATCGACAGTGCAGCGCGTGCAGCCCCCCCGCATCCGCGTCGCAACCGCCCGTCAAACAGCAGCGCGACATAGGCCAGCATCTTTGGCGCCAGCAGGATCAGCATCGTACACAAGAACATAAAGCGCGCCTGCACCGGATCAACATGCGGCCAGTGGGGGTATAACAGCTTGGTATCGCCAAAATATTCCGGTCGTGAAAACCGGCTTTGCAACGAGACAAGGATACCCGCCAGCAGGAACACCAGCCACAGGGGCGAGGTGACGTACGATCCGATCCCCATCAGCATATGCAGGCGACTGATCCAGTGCAGCCCCTTTGCCGACACCACCTTGGCGTGCTGCAGGTTGCCCTGGCACCAACGCCGGTCGCGGATGGCGATATCCGTCAGCGACGGCGGGCTTTCTTCATACGATCCCATCAGGGCAGGCACCATGTGGATGGCCCAGCCGCCACGGCGCATCAACGCCGCCTCCACAAAATCATGGCTCATGATCGCCCCACCAAAGGGCTTGCGCCCCGGCAGGTGCGGCAATGCGGCCTGTTCGGCAAAGGCACGGGTGCGGATGACCGCGTTATGGCCCCAGTAATTCCCCTCCGCCCCATGCCACCAGGCAATACCGTGCGCGATCAGCGGGCCATAGACCCGCCCCGCGAACTGCTGCATGCGGGCGAACAGGGTCGTGCCATTGACGATCACCGGCAGCGACTGGATCAGGCCCACGCCGGGATTGGCCTCCATCGCGGCGGTCAGGCGCACGATGGTGTCACCGGACATGACGCTGTCGGCATCCAGGGTAATCATCTGCTGGTACGCGGCACCGAAACGGCGGACCCATTCGGCGATATTGCCTGCCTTGCGGTCGATATTATGCGGCCGCCGCCGGTAATAGACCCGTATCGTGCCCTCCGTCGCGCGGCACAGCGCCATATACGCCTCTTCTTCCGCCACCCAGACATCGGGATCGGTCGTATCCGACAGGACGAACAGGTCGAACGCCCCTGCCTGCCCCGTGGCGGCAAGGCTGTCACAGATCGCGCGCAGCCCGGCCATCACACGGCCGGGGTCCTCGTTATAGGTAGGCATCAGGAGTGCCGTACGCGCAACAAGTGTCGGTAGCGGCCCGTCAGGGTGGATGCCAAGGCCAAGCCCCCCCCCGCGCGAAACCAAAGAGCAGAACCCCGCCAGTGCGGACGTAAAAGCCAGTGCAATCCACAAGAACAGCACCACAAACAGCGCCAGCATGATGACACCGGCGATGGAAACGCTGATGGCGTTGAACACAAGGTTCATTTCATACGCCGCCCACCCCGTCAGCCCCAACGCGCCACCCAGCACGACGGTCCGGCGCGCCACGATGCCCGACCACTGCGTCACCGGCGTCCCGGGACGTTCACCCGGCGGCAGTTGCGACAGCGAATGGACCGGCATGTCGAGCGGTGACGACGGTGGCAGCATGCCCCCCGGCGTGCCCCCTGGCCTCCCCCCTGGCGCGGGTGCTTCGCCGTGCGTCACGGCGTCCATCGGTACACCCATTCCTCTGATACGGTGGCCTGGTCATTTGCAAGCGAGCAGCCAAGTTCGGCGATCTTGGCTTCCTTGGGGTCGAATTCAAACGTGGCGCGCCAGCCATGGATATCGGGATTGGGTTCCACCACGACATTGCGGATCTCCCCCGCCGATGTCCGGGTCTGGAGATGGAATTTCGCATCTTTGGGCAGGTTTGCGAACGGCTCCCCCGTGAAATCTATGTCAAAGAAGCGCGTATGCGACCCATCGGTGGATGCCCCCACACGTGTCGCGGCAATCCGGGCAAGGTGCGTGGGCCACGGCGTGTCCCATCCCCAGTACATGCGATAGGTAAAGGCATATTCATGCCCCGATGTCATGGTGTCGCGCGGCCGCCAGAACGAAACGATGTTGTCATTGACCTCGTTCGGGGTGGGAATTTCCACCAGGTCCACGCTGCCCGCCCCCCAGTCGCCGATCGGTTCGATCCACAGTGAGGGCCGCTTTTCATAATTAAGGGCAAGATCCTCGAAATCAGCAAAGCTGCGCTTACGCTGCATCAGGCCGAAACCATGCGGGCGCACATCGGCAAAGGCCGAAAACTGCAGGTCCTGCGGATTGCGCAACGGACGCCATAGTTGCTGGCCGCCCCCGGTCCACATCGACAGGGCCTCGCTATCATGGGCGGCGGGACGCCAGTCATCGACATGGTTGCGGTCGTTCGCGTCGAAATAGAACATACCCGTCAGCGGCGCGATGCCCGACTGCACGATGTCCTTGCGCGGATAGAGGTAGGTCTGCACATCAAAGACCGTCGTTTCCCCAGGACGGATGGTAAAGCGGAACGCCCCCGTCAGCGACGGACTGTCGAGCAGCGCATGCAACACCACGCTATCGACACCAGAGCGCGGCTTTTCCAGCCAATAGGCACGGAACAGGGCAAATTCCTCCCCCTTTGGGTCGCCCGTACCATCGGCGAAGCCACGCGCGGACAGGCCATAGCTCTGCCCCTTGGCCACGGCCCGGAAATACGACGCCCCAAGGAAAACGCAGAATTCCTCCATCACGCCGGGCGTGTTGATCGGCGCACGAATCCGCAGGCCCGAAAACCCGACATTTTCATCCACCCGCAACGCCGGGTTGGCATAACTGAACAGGTCCGTGGAATAAGGCACGGGCGCGGCCTTGCCGTCGATCACCTCATACATCTCGATCCGGGGACGATAAAGATAACCACGGGGAAAGAACTCCACCTCGAACCCCAGATTCTCGCCATGCCACAGGGCCTGTTCCGGGCGATAGGCGATGGAGGTGAACTGATCGAAATTCATGTCCCGGATCGCGGCGGGCAGCGTTTCTTCGGGTGGGTGATAGGCCTGTTGCGACAGGCGGTGCGCAAGTTGCCTGACGGTGGTGTCATCAAAAACGCCTGCATCCGGCGCATCCGCCGCACGCGCGCCACGAAGCGCATCAATCCCCCCGAAAAGGGAGAGAACCGACAAACCTGCCCCAGCCTTTACAATATCACGTCGCAACACTGAAAATATTCCCCGATCATTATCATTATCGGCCCACCACGCAGCGGTTGCGGTGGACCTCTTTATCAATCGAACCCGCGTCATTCCCACGCGGCGGCAGTCCAGTCACCTTTGATCCCTATGCACATGACGTGGCATTTTCACGGCACTTCGCACATGCCACACAGGTCCGACAGCGGCCCTGTGGCGGCATCACGGGATATTTTTTCTATTTCCCTATACAGTTTCAGCACCTTGCGCCCATCATCGGACAGCCCGGCCCCACCGCCACCACCCGGACGTGCGGCGACAAGTGGCTGTCTGAAGACCGAATTCATCGATTCCACAAGCAGCCATGCCCGGCGATAGGACATGCCCATCGCCCGGGCCGCAGCAGAGATGGACCCCGTTTCCTCGATCTGTTCCAAAAGGCGGATCTTTCCATGTCCCAGCAAGGGCTTGCCGTTGGCATCAATACGTAGCGTAAGACGCAGATCCGTCATTCTGTCAGGTGCTCCTGCACTTGGGGTAAGGGTGGGTGTCGGGACATGAATAACCGGAATATGACTATATCGTCCAATAATGCCCGGGAAATGTTTTATTATATTTCCCATCTATACGCACAATGGTGAAAATGACAGCACAATGGCGCCCCCTGTACCATCCCGACCTGCCAGATGTACAGGCCCTCGCACGGCAGATTCATCCGTCCTATCCCGAAGATGCGGCCGTGTTCACAGAACGCCTCGCCCTTTGCCCTGCGGGTTGCCATGGCCTTGCCCCCGAAGATGGCGCGGCAATCGCGGGATATGTACTAAGCCACCCCTGGCGGCTACGCACGCCACCACGGCTGAACACGCTGCTACACAGGCTGCCACTGGCCCCTGATTGCTGGTACATCCATGACATCGCCATCTCCCCCACCCTGCGTGGGCAGGGGGCGGCTACCCGTGCACTGGACCTTGTGGGACACGCCGCACGGCATGCAGGCCTGACACATCTCGGGCTGATGGCGACGGGGCAGGCTGTGGGATTTTGGGAACGGCAGGGCTTTGCGCCTGTGCCGGACAGTGCTGCGATGGCGGCCTCCTATGGCGATGGGGCCATGCTCATGTCCCGCAGGACATGAGGCCGATCCCAGGCCATTGAGCCATAAAGGCCGGATAAAAACCGCAACGGTTCCGAGGTTTCGTCCTTTCGCAAAAAGACGAAACCTTACGCAGAGTTCTGAAAAAAGTTTTAACCTTGCGCCTTTGTGACTTCGGGTCAGTCCGGCAGGCTGGCGCGCACCCCATGTTCACGGATCGCCCTGCGCGCGGTGACGATCGCCTGTGTCAATTGCGGGGTCTGGAGGTCACGCCACCCGTCAAATGCCGGCAGGGCCAGCGCGGCGGCAAGGTCGGGCGCACGGGCCAGCGCAACCTGCCCTTCCGTCAGGGTAGGTTCCAGCGGGGTGTAGGTTTCCCCCTTCTCGTCAACGCCGCGCAGCATTTCGAGATAGGCGGCAAGGCCAAAAGCGATACGCGACAGGTCATGCCCCGACTGTAGCGACCGGCGCACGGTGTCGGTCCAGAATACCTGCGACTTTGATGCCCCGTCGCTACAGATCCGCAGCAGCGTATCGGCCACCGCCCGGTTTGAAAACCGGCTGATGACCTTGCGGCGATAGGCATCAAGGTCCATCCCCTGCGGCGCATGGATCTGCGTCATGACGTCTTTTTGCAGATAGGCATTGATGAAACGGTGCAGGTCCGTATCGGCGATGGCATCATGGACATAGCGATGTCCAAGCAACAGCCCCAGCGCACCTAGCGTCACATGCGCGGCGTTGAGCATGCGGACCTTGACCTGTTCATAACCGGTCACGTCACTGACGAACTGCACCCCCACCGTTTCCAGCGCAGGCCGCCCGGCACAGAAACTGTCCTCCAGCACCCACTGGCTGAAATCCTCCGCCAGAACCGGCAGCGCATCGTCCAGCCCACTTTCGCGGTTCAGGAGGTCGCGCGTAGAGGCATCCACGCTGGGGGTAATACGGTCCACCATGCTGCACGGAAAGGTCACGTGGTCCTCGATCCAGGTGGCAAGGTCAGGATCGCAGGCCCGGGCATAACCGACAAAAGCGGTACGGGCCACCTGCCCGTTATGGCGCAGGTTGTCGCACGACATGACCGTAAACGGCCCCACACCAGCATCACGCCGATGACGCAGGGCCTCCACCACATATCCGAACACCGTGGCGGGTGCCCGCGGATTGGCAAGGTCTTCTTGCACCAGCGCGTTATCAACACGGAATTCGCCGGTTTCCTCGTCGATATTATATCCCCCTTCGGTAATGGTCATGCTGACGATGCGGGTCGCGGGATCACACAGGCGCGCCAGCACGGCCTGCGGGTCATCCGGGGCCAGCAGATAGCCGCGCAATGCCCCGATGACCCGGACGGTGCGCGCGCCATGCGCATCCACCTCCGTCAGGGAATACAGCCCATCTTGCGCGCGAAAGGTCGCGGCCTTGCGTTCGCTGCGCGCACCCGCCGTCAGACCGACGCCCACGATACCCCATGGTCCGGGATCCCCCTGATCCAGGCAGCGTTCGACGTACCAGGCCTCATGCGCGCGAAAGAAATTGCCAACGCCAAAATGCACGATTCCTGGTGCAAGCGTTGCCGGGTCATAGGCCGGTCCGCGTACACCTTTGGGAAGGTTTCCAAGAATCGCTTTGTTCAGCATGGTTATTTCCAGACTCCTGCTTGATATGGACACTCACGCAACCCCACGTATGCAGTCACGCCCCACCCCCGCGCGCAGGGGCACCGCCGGTACTAACGCACGAACATGGTGTTGGTGGCATGCATCATGACACAAACCAGACATATACCCCACCGATGCCCCAATGACACCTGATGCCACGACATGGGGCATTGCCGGGACACCGGCCTGTGAGAATAAATCATGAAATTTCCGGGGACTTTTCCTTCGCCCCTGCCTGAAAAGAACCCATCGGAAAGGATATGTGGAAATTGTCTTGATATTGCATTTGCAAAAAACACAACATTATTCGAAAATTTTCAGTAGGCTGTCGGATCGGAAGCCAAGAGGCTGCTTGAAAAGTCAGGTTCAATAACATCCTGAAATTATAAAGATTTTTGGTGAAGCTTTTTCTAAAAAGCTTCAGAAGACGCCGCCTTTTTGGAAAAAGGAGACCCCCAAAAACTTTTCTTATTTTTTATTAATGATTTATTCCCAAATAATCTTTTATGAAAACATATTTCTGTTTTCTATATAGAAAATTCTATGATTTTCATAATTCAAGCAATGTTATTACGTAGAAAAATCCCAACCCGACAGCCTGCCAGAAGCTGTTTGGGAATTTGTACCAATGTCCCACTGAATAATGCAATTCCTTGGCAAATATCTTTCCAAAAAACCTTTCAAGATATCGCAGTATTCAAAAAATAACGTAACGGCTTGAATTTCCCATTCCTGACCAATGGGGTGTTTTCAAACAGACCGAAACAACAACATCTTACAAAACCGCCGGAAAACAGCTTCGCCCGATCCTTGCCTGCTTTCACCCTGTCATCCGGGACACTGTCCCATATCCCCAGGCAGGCATTCAGCCCACATGTGCCGCCTTGTCATGGGGCGCACCCAATGCGGGTGCCCCTTCATCCGTACGCCCATCGGACCAGACATTACGGATCAGGACCGTCATGTCGGTATGCAGCAGCCCAATGGCAAAGCACATCACCGACGTCCAGTGCGAAGCGGGTTGATGGATCTGCGACAGCACATCCCCCACCCCCTCGTCCGGCAGAGGCTTGCCCCGACTGCGGGTGGCGGCCAGTTCACACCGGTCCGCCAGTTGCCCCAGCACATGGCACAGCATCTCGCGCTCGCTACGCAGGATGTCGCCGGTGCTGGCGGTCTGCCCCTCCACTGCGGCACGTGCGACAAAGATCGCATCCGCACGCAGCTTCCGCAAAAGCCCCGGCAGGCGCATCACCAGCGGGTCATGCCGCGCCAGCGAACCGGGATGTTCAACCTCTGCTTCCTTCACCCCGTCATTAAGGTCCTGCAACAATGCCCGGCACCTGTCATCAATCGCGGCGATCGCGTTACTGTCCGGATGCTGGTGCAGCGCCAGTTCCAGCAGATCCGACACCTGCCGCAGCAACAGCGCCGAATTGCGCAGCACCTCGCGCCGGGCCTCGTTACGCAGCACGAAAAAGGAAACCACGAACGACACCACCACCCCGATCATGATGGAGGCAATACGGTCAAACGGTCGCGCAAATGGCGCGCCATTGCCGGGAAACAGCAGCACCACCATCAACGTAATGACCGCAACGCGCATCTTTGGCCGTGCCGCCGCCAGCACCGCCACCGGCATCAGCATGACCCAGAAGACAAGGTCAGTGGGCCAGAACAGCCACTGTTCCATCGCAATGGCGGAAATCCCGGCACAGGCCCCGATCAGGGTGCCGACAATCTGGTCCTGCCCGGTGGACAGCGTCTGCGTCATCCGGCTTTGCGTAATCACCACGACCGAGGTGATCAGCGCCCATACAGGTTCCTGCAGGTGGACCAGATGGGCCACGAAGCCCGACCCGATAAGCGAGACGACCATGCGCACGACCTGTCGCCATGCACCACCGGCCACCACAAACACATCCCGCAGAGAAGAAAAAGAGAAAACCGCCATCAATCGGAATGCGCACCCGATTCGGCAAGGGGGAACGGCACCCAGCGCAGGCCATCGCTGTTCTGCACCAGGAACAGCACGGTGCGGCGTTTTTGCGCACGGACAAGATCAATCTGGTGTTTCAGTTCTGCGGGTGTGTTAACGGCGGTCTGCTGGACCTCGGTAATGATGTCGCCATTGCGCAGGCCACGTTCGGCAGCGGGGCTGTCATCGGTCACACCGGTTACGACAACACCCTTCTGGCCTTCGGGCATGTTGTATTTCTGGCGCGCGATATCGTCGATCGCCCCCACGGTAAAGCCAAGGCCCGCGACCGCCACGCTACCGCTTGCAGGGGTTTTCTGCGCGGGCTTGCCATCGGCCTTGTCGGTCTTTTCTTCCGGCAGGGCGCCGATGGTGATCGCAACATTCATCGGATGGTCATGACGCACGATGCCAAGGTGGGCGACGCTGCCCGCCGGAAGCTGTGCAACAAGACGGGGCAGCGCGCGACCGTCAATATCCTTGCCATCCAGCGTGACGATCACGTCACCGGTCTGCAGGTGCGCCACGGCGGCAGGCCCCTTGGCCTCCACCCCGGCGATCAGGGCGCCATGCGCGCTCTTCAGGCCAAGACCGTCGGCAATGTCCTGCGTCACATCCTGAATGCGCACGCCAATCCACCCGCGCGATACCTTCCCGTGCTGACGCAGTTGCGCGATGATGCCCTGTGCCTCGGCCGAGGGAATGGCGAAACCGATCCCGATCGACCCGCCAGAGGGCGAGAAGATGGCCGTGTTGATGCCGATCACGTCACCATGCAGGTTGAACAGCGGCCCACCCGAATTGCCCTTGTTGATCGGGGCGTCGGTCTGGATGAAATCGTCGTACGGCCCCTGTTCGATATTACGCCCGCGTGAAGAGATGATCCCCGCCGTAACAGTGCCCGACAGGCCGAACGGGTTGCCGATCGCCAGCACCCAGTCCCCCACGCGCGCATGATCGCTATCGCCAAACGGCACGGCAGGAAGCGGCTTGGGGCTGTCCACCTTCAGCACGGCAAGGTCGGTGCGGTCGTCATGGCCAAGCAGGTGCGCCTTGAGCACCGTATTATCCTGCAACGTCACCGTGATCTGTTCGGCGTTGCGCACGACATGGTTGTTGGTCACGACGATGCCCGCAGGGTCGATGATGAAGCCCGAACCCAGCGCCTGCATCTTGCGCGGCGGCGCATTGGGGGTGCTCTGGCGGTTCATGAAGTCGTGAAAGAATTTCTCGAACGGGGAACCTTCGGGGAAATTGGGGATCTGCGGGCTGCTGTCCCCCTCGTCACCATCATCATCTTCATCGCCGGGACGCACCATCTCGGTGGTGGAGACATTGACGACCGCGGGCAGCAGGCGGGCCGCAAGGTCTGCAAAGCTGTCGGGCGTGTCATGGCCGGGCGCGGGCAGGCGCACGGGGTCGCTGACCGCCGTGACGTTCGCGGCCACCGGCGCAACAGCGGCGGCAGGCGGCAGCGCATGTGCCCGTGCCGTCACCATCGCCAGCAATGCGGCCCCCATGCCCATGGCGGCACTGGATCTGGAAAAAGCGGAAACGTGATCGGGCATGTGGCTGGTTGCTTCCTGATCTGGACGGGGCCTGAGCGTTTACACCATTGCGGCGGACAGGGCGAATGTCACGCCCCGTTTCCCTGATAGCATGACGCGACACCTCCCGGCAGCCCCGTCAGTTCAATAAGCCACGCCGCCAGCGCCTCGCCCAGCAGGCGGTAGCCCCGGTCGTTCAGGTGCAGCCCGTCCGGCGACAGGTCCACCGGGTCCAGCCCCAGTTCCGCGCACCATGACTTCATCCGCACATATCGCGTGAACAGCGGGACATGATCCTGCGCCGCGACATGATGCACCGCGTCGTAAAACGCGCGAAACGCCGGACAGGTTTCAAGGAGCGGGCAATATTGCTGGTCCATCAGCACAACATCCGCCCCCGATGCCCGCATGGCGGCAAGATCATCGCGGGTGCGCGCGACAAAAGCCGCGACATCCCCACCCCTGAGCGGGTCATTACTGCCGGTCTGCCACACGATCAGGTCCGGCCGGTCCGCCAGCATGCCGCCCATGCGCGCATGCATCGCCTCTGCATCATCACCGCCCACACCGTGGCCGATGACCTTTACCCCGCCGGGTGCGAACGGGGCCAGCACGCCCTGCATGATGGCCGGCAGGGCGTGCGCTGGCGTGCTGGCCCCCACCCCCTCGATGGTGGAGGACCCAAACAGCGCGATACGCACACCCTTTCCATCATGCAGAAGGCGTGTCAGGCGGGGCAGTACGCCCGCCACAGTCGTATCCGTCATGATCGCTCCTCTGTTGTCTGTCATATCCATCCTGCACGACATTCACGCCCTGCGTGCGGCACGGGCCAGCGTACGCCTGCGGTCAAGTTCGCGCGTCATGCCCCACAACATTATGAAACCCACCACATTGATCGTGACCTGCATGCCCCAGCCAACGCCAAAGTTGGTAAAGACCAGACGCCCATACAGGTCGATGATGGTGCCAAGGGTGAACACCTCCAGCGAATGGCGACCGAACATCGCCATCAACTGTCCCGCCCGCCCCAGTGACAGGCGCGTCGCCAGCGTGGATGACTGCACAAGATAGAACAGGCACAGCACGTCCAGCAGCCGCAGCGGGGAGAGCACCATCTTGTCCGTCCATGGCGTGGCCATGGGGCGCATATCCGGCAGGCCCCAACCGGTCCAGGGGAACGATTCCACCGCCGAAAAGACAAGATACGCCCCACATGCCACCACCAGCGGCCGCGACAGCGGCAGGCTGCCGCCATGTCGTGCGGCCAGTATGGACGCGCACGCGCCAATTACGAACAGGAACTGCCACGCCAGCGGGTCGAAATACCACCCGTCAGGGTCCAGCCAGTTGGGGAAATTGAGGGACGGGTCGAAATTGACCACCGCCCATAATGCACCGCTTGCCACCAGGACGGGCCATGGCCCCACCCGCCGCAGCACCCAGCACAACGGCGCAAAGGCCAGCAGCAGCACGATATAAAGCGGCAGGATATTGAGATTGCCCGGCAATGCCTGCAACAGCATTACCCGCCACAGGGAATCCAGCCCATGGGCCAGTTCGGGTTCCAGGAAATCGACCGGCACGGGCCAGTAATGCCGCCAGACCCGGATGGTGACGATCGTCACCACCGCCATCAGGGTCTGAAAGACATAAAGCCGCCCGCACCGGCGCACGATGCGTTCGACCACAGCCTGCCATGGCTGCCGCGAAAATGCCCGGCCATAGGCCAGCCACGACGCATATCCCGCCAGCAGCACGAACACCTCCGCCGCATCGGCAAAACCGACATTGCGCATGGTAAAGCGGTTAAGGACATCCTGCGGGATATGGTCGATGCACATCATCAGCAACGCCACCCCCCGCAGTGCGTCCACGCGGTGATCGCGCACCCGCGGCACGCCCTGTCCCGCCGTGGCGGTACCATCACCGGATGCGGCGGCCGGCCCGGCGGTGCGGGACGCATCGCGGGGGGCGTCGCGCCCACCCGGCGGCGTGGTGGCGGCCATGTGGGGGCCACCTGCCTGCACGCATGATGTCATGACAACGTACTACTTCTTCCCTGCACTGCGTATTCCCCGCCGATGGGCATGCCCCGCCCGTATCCCGGACGGGACCGGATGACAGGGGACACGGAATTTCACACTTCCGATACGACAGGGATAAATACGCCACCAAGGCCAATTTATAACCACGGCCATTCGCATTTTGCACGGGCGCCGTCCCGCGCCCCCTTCCGTCATCAGGCCATGGCCCCTATATCCGGCCTTCACCAGTTTTTTTCAGCGCAGGGGCAGCATGGCACAGATAACGCAGTCGGCAATCGAACAGGTGCTGCGCGATGTGCGCGACCCACGCACGGGGGCATGCGCGCTGGACCTTGGCACGCTTGACGCCACAACCGTACGCGACGGGGTCGTGCATGTCGCCATCGCCACCGATCGCGACCGCGCCGAACACATACGCCCGATGATTGCCGATATCGAAGCAAGGCTGGCGCATGACATAGCCGGGGTAAAGGGCGCCTCCGTCATCCTGACGTCCCACCGTGCGCCCGCAGCCGCAACCCCATCCCCCCAGGGCGGCGGCCACCGTCCGCTCAACCTTGGTGCGAAGCCCGGCAGCGCACAGCCGACCGGACCGCTGCCCCCCAATGTGGGACTGGTGATCGCGGTGGCATCGGGCAAGGGGGGGGTGGGCAAATCGACCACGGCCGTCAACCTTGCCGTCGGGCTGGGGCTGGAGGGGCTGCGCGTGGGATTGCTCGACGCGGATGTGCATGGCCCGTCCCTGCCGCGCATGATGGGCATGGACAGCCAGCCCGAAGTGCGCGACGGCCGCCTGCAACCCCTGCATGGCCACGGCATCACCGCCATGTCGATCGGCATGCTGGTGGAGGAAACGAAGGCGATGATCTGGCGCGGTCCGATGGTCATGGGGGCGATCGGGCAACTGCTGTCGGATGTGGACTGGGGCGAACTCGACGTGCTGGTAGTGGACATGCCGCCGGGAACGGGGGATGCGCAATTGACGCTGGCGCAGAAAACGGCGCTGGCGGGGGCGGTCATCGTTTCCACGCCACAGGATATCGCGCTGCTGGACGCCCGGCGCGGTGTTGCGATGTTCGAGAAGATGCGTGTGCCCGTCCTGGGCATTGTGGAGAACATGTCCTATTTCTGCTGCCCCAACTGTAACCACCGCACCGAACTGTTCGGCCATGGCGGCGCACGGGCCGAAGCGGAAAAAACCGGCGTACCCTTCCTTGGCGAGATCCCGCTATTGGCCGATATCCGTGCCAGCGGCGACAACGGCGCGCCCATCGTCATCTCCGCCCCCGACAGCCCGGCGGGCAAGGCCTACCGCACCTTGGCGCATACGGTGGGCGGGGCGCTGCGCAGGTTGCTGGACAAGAAGCAGGCGAAGTGACGGCGCTGCTTTATCCTGAAGGAAAAGAACATGCACCCAGAGCGGGTGGCGGGTCAGGGGTTTTCATCAAAACAAGCGTTTTTCGGGGTTTTCCCAAAAAAAGAACGTCTTTGGACCAGCAGTGCGGGAAAACGGGCGCTGAGAGATTGTTTGAAAACACATCATTGATAGAAAACAGGAAAAGTTTTTGGATGCCGCCTTTCGAGCGAAAAAGGCGGCGTCTTCTGAAGCTTTTTAGAAAAAGCTTCACCAAAAACTTTTATAATTTCAATATGTTATCGAGCCTGACTTTTCAAACAGGCTCTGATCTTTCCTGAAGCTTCGTGGATATCAGATCTGGCGGTCGCGCTTGATCCGGTCCCATGCGGCGTTGATCTGCGCAATACGGGCCGCACCCCTTGCCATCTCGGCCTCATCGGCACCACGGGCCGACAGGATATCGGGATGATGTTCACGCACCAGACGCCGCCACGTCACGCGCACTTCCTCATTACTTGCGGTGCGTGACAGGCCCAGAACGGCATAGGCGTCAACCTCGCTCACGCTGGGGCGGGCACGGCCATCCTGCGCGCGTTCCCACGCGCCGGGGGACAGGCCGAACGCCTTATGCACACGGCGCAGGAATTCTTCCTCCTGCGCATTGATCTCCCCCGTGGGGCCGGCATCGGCGCGCGCGATGATGAACAGGGAAGCCAGCCCCTCCTCCAGCATTTCCGTGCGATTGGAAAATGCACGGCCCAGTTCACGGGCAAAATTCTCGTAATCGTCGGTGCGCTGCCGGGCCATGTCGAACAGGCGCCCGACTTCCTTCATGTTTTCGGCCGGGACGTTGAAACGCCGCTTGAACGCATCGATTTCCGCGCGGTTGACCGGCCCGTCGCACTTCGCAAGCTTGGCCGACAGGACAATGATGACCAGACCATACATCTGGTCGCGCTTGCCCATCGCCGCCGCAAGCTTGGCGGCGACAAAGGTGGCTGCACCATTGGGGTCGGCATTGGCGCGGCCACCCCATCGGTCGGTCCAGCCACCGGCCGGTGTTTCCAGCAACGAACCGTTATCGGCAGCATGCCCGAGCGCGGTTCCCACAAGGGCACCGACAGGACCGCCCACAGCGAATCCCGCGACACCGCCAAACAGTTTTCCCCATATCGCCATGGCCGCGAACCTAGCACGACGCGCGTGCTAACCCAACTGTTCTTCCCCGCCCTGCCCCCCTGCTGCCGGCAGGGCAGGCATCCATTCCAGCAGGGCCGCGACCCGCAATGCCGACGCCAGCGTGCGCATGGGATCACGCGTGGTATCGATGCGCGCGATCAGGATCGTAAGCCCGACCCCGCGTGCGCGCGCCATGCGTTCCAGCGCCCCCCAGAATTCAGGTTCCAGCGCGACACTGGTGCGATGGCCCGACAGCATCATGCTGCGCTTGTGCAACAGGGGCGACGGCGCGACGGGACGCATGCCCCTCATGACATCAGGCGCTCCACCGCCCAGCGCGCGGCATCCGCGACCACCGGGGCGGGGTCATCGCACAATCCCTGCGCCACATCGCACAGATCGGCGCGCGCGCTGTTGCCAATGGCGATCAGCACATTGCGCACGAACCGCGCACGGCCGATCCGTTTGATGGGGGAGCCGGAAAACAGCGTACGGAATCCCGCATCGTCCAGCGCCGCAAGGTCACGCAGCGCCGGCGCCACAAGGTCGGGCCGCGCCCGCAGCTTCATCTGTCGTGTGGTCTGCGCGAAACGGTTCCATGGACATACCGCCAGGCAGTCGTCACAGCCATAGATGTGATTGCCCATCAGCGGCCGCAATTCATGGGGAATGGGGTCGGGGTTTTCGATCGTCTGATAGGAAATGCACCGCCGCGCATCAATCTGCCCCGGCGCGGGAAAGGCGGATGTCGGGCATATGTCAAGGCAGCGGGTACATGTGCCGCACCCCCCGCCCGAAGGCGCGGAATGCGGCAGGTCCAGCGTGGTGTAGATCTCGCCCAGGAACAGCCAGCTTCCGTGCGTGCGCGAGACGAGGTTGGTATGCTTGCCCTGCCACCCCAGCCCCGCATTCGCGGCCAGCGGCTTTTCCATGACCGGGGCGGTATCAACGAACACCTTCACCCCCGGTGGCGATGCCTCGCCACCGGGTTGGCGGCGCCCCTGCGCCACGACGAACTGCGCCACCTGTTTGAGCATGCCCTTGACCACGTCATGATAATCGCGATGTCGGGCATAGACCGAGATATTCCCCGCCATGGGATTGCGTAATGTCGCCAGCGCATCGCCATCAGGCGCATAGGACAGGCCGAGCGAGATCACACTGCGCACGTCAGGCCACAGGGCGCGCGGGTCGCCACGCCACGCCATGCGCTGCGCCATCCAGTCCATCGCGCCATGACGGCCGGTCCGCACGAATTCATGCAATCGCGCACGGGCCGCGTCATCCAGCATGGCGGGCGCGAAACCCACCGCATCGAACCCGATCGCCACCGCGCGATCATGAATCCGGCGCGCAAGCCCCCCCGGCTCACCGGGGGGGCAGGCCACGGGTTGCGCACGCGCCGCCATATCAGGGTACGGGCGGAATGTCGGGGAAGGGCATCTCGTCGGGGGACCAGTCCTCCATCGCCCATTGCGCGCGCAGATGGGCGGCATGTTCGGGCAATGTATCCCCCACGATGGCCGCGCGAATGCCCCGCATCAGACGCTGGTAATAGGCCAGATTATGCCACGTCAGCAGCATGGGGCCGAGGATCTCATTCGCACGGAACAGGTGATGCAGGTAGGCGCGGCTGTGGCGTGAACAGGCAAGACAGTCACAATGCGCAGAGATCGGGCGGCTGTCGGCCGCATGGCGCGCATTGCGCAGGTTCAGCGTCCCACGTTCGGTATAGGCCCGCGCCGTGCGGCCCGCGCGCGTGGGCATGACACAGTCGAACATGTCCACCCCGCGTTCCACCGCGCCAAGCAGGTCGTCTGGCGTGCCCACCCCCATCAGGTAACGCGGCGCATCCTGCGGGATCAGCCCGACCGTGGCGTCAAGGGTGGAGAACATCAGCTCCTGCCCCTCCCCCACGGCAAGGCCACCTATGGCGTATCCCTCGAACCCGATATCCGTCAGGGCGCGCACGCTTTCGGCACGCAGTTCAGGTTCCGTCCCACCCTGAATGATTCCGTACTGGGCATAGCCGGGGCGCGCGACAAAGGCCGTGCGACAGCGTTCCGCCCACCGCATGGACATGCGCATGGACTGCGCGATCGTCTCGGGCGGGGCAGGCAGGGCGGGACATTCGTCGAAACACATGCTGATCGTTGCATCAAGCGCATGCTGGATATCGGTGGAACGTTCGGGCGTCAGGCGATGCTTTGACCCGTCAATGTGCGAACGGAATGTCACGCCATCGGCATCAAGCTTGCGCAGCGGGCCAAGCGACATGACCTGGAACCCGCCCGAATCCGTCAGGATTGGCCCGGGCCAGTCCATGAACCGGTGCAACCCGCCCAGTGCGCGCACACGCTCCGCCCCCGGACGCAGCATCAGGTGATAGGTATTGCCCAGAACGATCCCGGCGCCGGTGGAACGCACGGCGTCCATCGTCATCGCCTTGACCGTGCCGACCGTGCCGACCGGCATGAAGGTGGGGGTCGGCACCGTACCGTGCGCGGTTTCCAGATACCCGGCCCGGGCCTGACCAGAACAGGCCTGCGCCCGCCAGCGAAACGCGGTCATGCCGCACCCCCGTCATTACGATGCAACAGACACGCATCACCATAGGAATAGAACCGGTAGCCCGCGGCCATTGCATGCTCATAGGCCGCCCGCATCCGCGCCTGTCCGGCAAAGGCACTGACCAGCATGAACAATGTCGAACGCGGCAGGTGGAAATTCGTCAGCAGCATGTCCACCGCGCGGAAACGGTATCCCGGCCGGATGAAAATCGCCGTTTCGCCATGAAAGGGATGGACCACCCCATCCTCGTCCGTCGCACTTTCCAAAAGCCGCAGCGACGTGGTGCCGACGGCGATGACACGCCCACCCGCCGCACGCGCCGCGTTGATGCGGTGCGCGGCATGCGCGGTGATCGTGCCACGTTCGGCATGCATCCGGTGTTCGGAAATCTGTTCGCTGCGCATCGGCAGGAACGTCCCCGCCCCCACATGCAGCGTCAGTGTCTGGCGCAGCACACCCGCCGCCTCCAGCCCCGACAGCAGGGCAGGCGTGAAATGCAGCCCCGCCGTGGGGGCCGCAACCGCGCCACGATGCTGTGCGAAGATGGTGCTGTAATCCTTGCGGTCTTCTTCCGTCGGGCCATCGGGACGCGCGATATAGGGCGGCAGGGCAAGATGGCCTGTATCGTGGAGGAACTGGTCAAACGCCTCGCCCTCCACATCGAAACGCATGACGATACCGCCCGCGTCCTCGCACACCACGACCTCGGCCGTGACCGCGCTGGGCGCGAATGTCAGGATATCGCCGGGTTTCAGGCGACGCGAATTGCGCGCAAGCGCGTGCCACGTGCCATCAGGCAGGATACGGTCAAGCGTAATCCCGATACGTGCCGCCCCACGCATGGCCGCAAGCTGCGCCGGGATGACGGCGGTGTCATTGGCCACAAGGATGTCGCCCGCGCGCAGGCATCCGGGCAGGTCACACACATGGCGGTCGCAAAAGGCCCCCTGTGGCGGGACCTCCAGCATGCGCGCGCTGTCACGGGGCCGGGCCGGGTGATCGGCGATCAGCGCCACGGGCAGGTCGAAGTCGAAATCAGAAACGAGATCCGTCATGACCCTTCCTTTAGGGAATCAGCAGCCCCCTTGCCAGCACGAACACGCAGGCCGGCATGGATCGGCATGCCGCGCCATGGACGAAAGGCAGGCATGCGGCCCCTTGCACCGCTCACGGGTGGGGCAATGGTTGGACACATACCGGCAACGCAGTAAACACTATGGCCAGAAACACACATGGCCCGTGATTCGTATGTGGGACAGGTCCCGCATGCGATGCCTGAACACAAGGAACCCCACCCATGTCCTATGCCGCACTTGATGCCGCCCGCCTTGCCAAGGCCTGCAAGAACGCACTGATCACGCTTGAAGCCTCTGATGAGAAGTCCGAGGCCCACCAGCGCAAGACCCTGATGATCCAGCGCATGGGCGCGCTGGCGATGGCGGCCGCGGAATGCAAGCACGGCACGCCGGTCATCACCCTGACGTCGGAAGAATTCTGGCTGATCAGCCAGAACTGGTAACCTGCCCCGACGGGTGCGGCGGTCATGGGCATGACACCGCCGCCGCACCGCGGCAGCCTGCCCCATCACCCCATTCGCATGCCATAGCCCCCGATCGGGGACGCATGCAGGAAACCGGTATCATGACCTTTACACTGACCAGTCGCGCCTTCCACGAGGGCGACCGCCTGCCAGAGGCGCAGGTGTTCGATGGCATGGGCTATTGCGGCGGGAACATTTCCCCCCCGCTGGCATGGACCGACCCGCCGGAAGGCACCAAGAGCTTTGCCATCACAATGTTCGATCCCGATGCACCGACCGGGTCGGGATGGTGGCACTGGGTTGTCATCAACATTCCCGCCGACATCTCGTCACTTCCGGCGGGTGCGGGTTCGGGGGATGCCAACCTGCCGGAACATGCCGTGATGACGCGCACCGACTTTGGCGGGAATGTCTATGGCGGCGCCGCCCCCCCGGCAGGGCGTGAACATCATTATGTCTTCACGATCCATGCGCTGAACCTGCAACGCCTCGACCTGCCCACCGACGCCAGTGGCGCGATGGTCGGTTTTGTCGTGGGCCAGCACAGCCTGGGGTCCGCCACGCTGACAGCGGTATATAGCAAGAAATGAGCCCCTTCCCGTGCCTTCGGGCACGGGGATGCCAAAGGCAGCTTCAGCAACGCCAGCGACTGCTTTGAAACACCCCACTGACAGGGAATGGCCACAGGTTTGCGCGTGTTGGCCTTTTTCAAAAGGGCTGCATCCGTGACAAGGCTTTTTGACCAATCCTTGCCAACGGCCCGTCATGTTTCAGCAGAGGATTCGCCCTGGCATTCCAGACAGCCCCGTGCAGATGTTCTGGTCGCAATTATAGAGACTGTTTGAAACGTCAGGATCAATAACATCCTGAAATCATAAAGATTTTTGGTGAAGCTTTTTCTAAAAAGCTTCAGAAGACACCGCCTTTTTCGATCGAAAGGCGGCACCCAAAAAACTTTTCCTGTTTTTTATCAATGATTTGTTTTCAGACAATCTCTTATCAAAAACCCCAACAGGCACGGCAGTTCCGGATAATGCACGCGCCAGAAACCTCTGTTCCCCAGACACTTCGCCGCGCGCAGACCGTCTGCCGCAAAACGCCTCAGCCCTGATAGGAGGCGATCTCTATCAGGTTCCCATCGGGGTCTTCGCAATAAACCGAGGTCACAGGCCCCAACGCGCCAAGGCGCGCGACCGGTCCCTCCGTCACGCGTACACCGCACTGTTCCAGGTGTTCCACCACATCAGTACTGCTGACGGCCGTGATGAAGCACAGGTCGTTTGTCCCCGGCAGCGCGTCCTGCGCCGTGGTCCATCCCTGCGCCCCATGGGGACGCAGGTTGACCTTTTGCCCACCGAATTTCAGGGCCGTGCGGTTGTTGCGGCCATACTCTTCCCGTTCCATGCCCAGGACACGCTGATACCACGAGGACGAGATTTCCAGATCCCGGACAGTGATAACGAGATGGTCCAGTCGATCGACGGTAAAACGCATGGCGCGCAGCCTCCGGTTATCAAACCCGACAGGTCATGACGAACCGATTCCTCAGCCCGTCAGCCCATCGTAGAAATCATTACCCTTGTCATCGATAACGATAAAGGCCGGAAAATTCTCGACCTCGATCTTCCAGACCGCTTCCATGCCCAGTTCGGGATATTCCAGCACCTCGACCTTGCGGATGCAGTCCTGCGCCAGACGCGCCGCAGGCCCACCAACAGACCCGAGATAGAACCCGCCATATTCCTTGCACGCATCGCGCACGGCCTTGGACCGGTTGCCCTTTGCCAGCATCACATATGACCCGCCCGCCTTTTGCAACATGGCGACATAACTGTCCATGCGCCCCGCCGTGGTCGGCCCGAACGACCCGGTGGGCAGGCCCTCCGGCGTTTTGGCGGGACCGGCGTAATAAACGGGATGGTCCTTGAGGTACTGCGGCAGGCCCTCGCCCTTTTCCAGGCGTTCGCGGAACTTGGCATGCGCGATGTCACGCGCCACCACCATCGTCCCCGTCAGCGACAGGCGCGTGCGCACCGGATACTGCGACAGCTTCTTGCGGATTTCGTCCATCGGCTGGTTCAGGTCGATGGCGACTTCCTCCCCGCCCAGATGCGCGTCCGTTGTTTCAGGCAAGAAGCGTGCGGGGTCTGTCTCAAGCTGTTCCAGAAACACGCCATCGGCGGTAATGCGGGCCTTGACCTGCCGGTCGGCGGAACATGAAACACCGATTCCCACCGGAAGCGACGCCCCATGGCGCGGCAGGCGCACGACACGTACGTCATGGCAGAAATACTTGCCCCCGAACTGCGCACCAATGCCCAGCCGCTGGCTCAGCTTATGGATCTTCTGCTCCATATCGACATCGCGGAACGCATGACCAAGCGCGCTGCCTTCGGTCGGGAGGGTATCAAGCCACTTGGTGGACGCCAGCTTCACCGTCTCCAGCGTCTGTTCGGCGGACATGCCACCGATCACCACCGCAAGGTGATAGGGCGGGCAGGCGGAGGTGCCAAGCGCGCGGATCTTGCCATCAAGCCATGTGAGCAAATGTTCCTCGCTTGCCAGCAGGGCGCGGGTTTCCTGGAACAGGAATGACTTGTTGGCCGACCCGCCCCCCTTTGCGACGAACATCAGGTCCATCTGTTCCGCATGGTAATCACCCGGCGTGGCAGAGATATGGAACTGCACCGGCAGGTTGGTGCCGGTATTGACTTCCTGGAACATCGACAGCGGCGCCATCTGCGAATAGCGCAGGCTGGTGCGGGTATAGGTGTCGTACACCCCGTGGGAGAACGCCTCCTCCTCGTTACCATCGACCCAGACGCGCTGCCCCTTCTTGCCATAGATGATGGCCGTGCCGGTATCCTGACACATCGGCAGCACGCCACCAGCAGCGATGCAGGCGTTCTTGAGCAGGTCGAGAGCGACGAAACGGTCGTTATCCGATGCCTCAGGGTCCTTCAGGATCTTGGCAAGCTGCGCCAGATGCGCCGGGCGCAGCAGGTGGGCAACGTCATTGAAGGCGCGCGCGGCCAGTTCGCGCAACGCCTCGGGCCGGACATGCACGACCGTGCGCCCGCCAAGCACGGAGGTCGTGACCCCCTCGATCTCCAGCTTCTTCCACGGTGTATCGTCGTCATGAAGCGGGAATAGCGGCCCATAGACAAAGGGCTTGGCGGCCGGTTTTGCGGCCCTGGTGGGTGTAGTGGTGTTCAACGGACGGTCTCCTGCCTTTATGGATGCCCCCGGATTGCTTCCAGGTGACGGTTTTATGGCAAGGGCGCCCGGCCCCATCCGGGCGCCCGGATGAAAATGTGGCTCAGCCCGGTTCGGTACCCCGCTTGCGGAATGCGGCAAGGCTTACGACCTGTGGTGAGGACGGCTGCGTTTCCTCTGCCGATGTGGGGGTCGCGTCCTGCGCACCGGGGGCGTGCGCCTCCTGTTCGGGTTGCGGCGCGCGCGGTCCCTGTCCGAAGACATTATGGATCTCGGCCGAAGGGGCGGGCTGTGGCGGGTGTTCAGGCACGCGGAAGGACAGGGGCAGCTTGACCGACGGATCGGCAAAGGCGGAAATCGCCGCCACCGGAATCACCAGCGTCGCAGGCACCCCGCCAAAGGCAAGGCTGACGGAAATCGTGCCCGCCGCACGATCGACCTTCAACCCATGGAACTGGTGCTGCAGGACGATGGTGATTTCGTGCGGATACTGCGCGCGCACGCGTTCGGGCATTTCCACGCCGGGCCAGTCGGTGCGGAATGTCAGGTAGAAATGATGATCACCAGGCAGGCCCCCTTCCGTCACGACATATTCAAAGGCGCGCAGCATCACATCGCGATACGCGTCCTCGATCCAGTCGTCATAGGGCAGGAGGCTGTCGGGAATGCTGGTCTCGAAACCATTTTCCTCGTCGTGATCATCGGACATTCGGGCTTCTCCGTAACGGCGGCCCCGGATTCGCGGGCCGACCTTATCAGACATGCGGGTTCAGACCACGCCGTGCCACAGCACCAAGCTGTGCGTCAAACCCTGCCTCAAGACAAGGGAGCATGCGGCGCGATCACCTTCACGAAGCAGATAGGCGCACGAACGGGGCTGCAAGGCGGGTCAGGGCGACCACGCGGCCTGACAGGGCCATGGCAGGGACACCAGGGCGGCGCCGACCTGTGTGGACAGGGATAAAGTTAAGCAGGGGTATAATGAACAGCGGCAAAGTGAGGGGGCTTCTGTTGCCCGGTGCCCCCCCGAACCGCGCTTATCGCTTATGCAGCGACAGCGAGCACCTCAGTGTTATCATTGGCACTTGTATGTTTAGCCCGATAACGGCGGTACAATGCCGGGCAAAAGGCGGGTCTTTACCATGCGTGTCGAGCCTGTTTCGTTCCCATCTTTCGGATGCGAAGGCCCGATGGGCCGCCGATCACGAAAAAACTGGTGGAAACGCCGGGTACCGCCCCCGGGTCCACAACACTTATTCCACGCGCCGTTTATCGCCATAGCCAAGGGGCGAACCCCTCCTGCACCAACAGATATAGGGAGGATGGGACCCGGGCGCAAGATGATGCGGAGATGGGTGGAAAAAACAACGCCGGGCATGGTATGCGCGGCAACGCTCAAATCCCGAACACGAATGGTGGCCCATGTTTTCCAACGACCAGAAATCGGCAATCGAGGCGGCACGCGCCGCATGGACCCCGACCCGGCGCCTTGTCGTCCCGGCGCTTGAGGAGGCGATGTACGAACCCGTCAGCGTGCTGGACACGGGATTCGTCCGCCTGGTTGATTACATGGGCGGCGATGACGGCATCGTGCAGGGCGCGCGCGTGTCATATGGCAAGGGCACGAAAAGCACATCCGACGACCGGGGGCTGATCCGCTACCTGATGCGCAACCGCCATACCAGCCCGTTCGAACTTGCGGTCATCAAGCTGCATGTCCGCGCGCCGATTTTCGTCACACGGCAGTGGTTCCGCCACCGCACCGCAAGCATCAACGAATATTCCGCGCGCTATTCCGTGCTGGAGAAGGAATTCTACTTCCCCCGCCCCGAGGATATCGCCGTGCAGTCCGCAAGCAACAAGCAGGGACGCGGCACCACCCTGCCCCCCGAACAGGCGCAGCAGGTGCTTGACCTGCTGCGTGACGACGCGGCGCGGTGTTACGACCATTATCTCGACCTGCTTAACGAAGATGCTACGGGCGGCACCGTCGATCCCACCCGGCCGTCGATCGCGCGCGAACTGGCGCGGATGAACCTGCCGGTCAATATCATGACGCAGTTCTATTGGCAGATTAACCTGTGGAACCTGCTGCATTTCCTGCGCCTGCGCGCCGACAGCCACGCACAGTACGAAATCCGCGCCTATGCCGATGCCATCCTTGGCCTGGTGGAAAAATGGGTGCCCCTGACCTTCGGGGCCTTTCGCGACTATATGCGCGATGCAACCCTGCTGTCCGGCCCGGCATTGCGGGTGTTGCGCGCGGTCATGGCGGGCACACCGGTTGACCCGAAGGCAGAGGGCCTGTCACGGCGCGAGATCACGGAACTTGCCACCCTGTTCCCCGAAATCGCCCCACGCCTGAACGGGGGCTGAACGGGAACCGGACGGGCGGGCGGATT
Organism: Novacetimonas hansenii; assembly: GCF_014843995.1. NCBI lineage: Bacteria > Pseudomonadati > Pseudomonadota > Alphaproteobacteria > Acetobacterales > Acetobacteraceae > Novacetimonas > Novacetimonas hansenii. The sequence continues at coordinate 3,490,033 of NZ_CP062147.1, forward strand.
GCCGCCGGTGCCTCAATACCGCGTGACCATGCCCGCGCGCCCCTCGCATGGCAATATGGCCCGAGATGCGGGGAAGTCGGTCACGCGGTGCGGGCGCGGATGTGGATTCCCGGCCACACCCGTGGCGACAATCGCATGATAGGATGTCATTGCATGGCGGCACGAAAACCCGGTTTACTCCCATGTCGTCATTGCAATGCAGGCACAATATCCGTTCGATTCCCCGCTTGCGGATTGCACAACGGCCATCCCATGCTAGAGAGGGACGCAAGCGGGCATGGCCCATACAAGGTTTTATAAATACATAGCCTCCGGCGTTCTTCCGCCGGGACCTAGAAGACAGAGGGAAGCGGAAACGAGCATGCGCGCAGAGACAGGATCGAATTCTTCGTCGCCCCGCCCGTCCCCGCTTTCCTGTCGTCCGGCATTGCGTGTGGCTGGTGCGTTCCTGGGCCTGCTGGCCCTTGCCGGATGCGCGACGCCCCCCCCCAAGGACCCGGACGCATTGGCGGAATATAACGAAGCCAACGACCGGTATGAAAAGCTGAACCGCAAGGCTTTCGCCATTACCATGTGGGCGAACAAATACACGCTTCGCCCTGTTGCCAAGGCATATATCTGGGCCGTGCCGCGTCCGCTGCGCAATTCGTTCGGCAACCTGTACCAGACCATGAATGAACCGGTCGTGTTCTTTAACGACGTGGGCGCGGGCAAATCCCGTCGCGCGGGCGATGCCTTCGTGCGCTGGTGCATCAACATGACGGCAGGCCTTGGCGGGCTGATCGACGTTGCCGCCTATGCCGGGTACAAGCACCATGACAATGATGCGGGCCTGACGATGGCGACATGGGGGGTTCCGTCGGGACCCTACCTGTTCCTGCCGGCGCTGGGGCCATCTTCCTTCCGTGACGGCATCGGGTATGGCATTGATGTCGGGCTTGCGCCATGGAACTACGTGCCACGTGGCTATGGGCTGGTGACATTCAACTGGGCCTACAGCATCATGGGCACCATCAACGGCATGGCCACCAATGTCGATGCGCTCGATCAGGTCCTGAAGGATTCGCTTGATCCCTACGCCACGATCCGCAGCGCCTATCAGCAGCAGCGCAAGGCGCAGGCCGCGGCCATCAAGGCCGACCACCGGGCCACGGTGCCGGATTGGTACAGCAACAGATAAAAAAAACCATACAGGGACACAGCGATGCAGACATCTTTCACCCGTCGCCATGCACTGGGTCTTCTTACAATAGCCGGCACCCTGTCGGTAACAGCCCCCGTCCATGCCGTTGACAGCGGTGCGCAGGCCCGCACGTTTGTCCATGATTTTGGCAACAAGCTGGTGGCCATCGTCAATAACGACATTTCCCTGCCGCAGAAGAAACAGCAGATCGAACCCCTGCTGGAACAGAATGTCGATGTCGATGCAATCGGGCGTTACTGCATCGGGCGTTACTGGCGCATTGCCACACCGGAACAGCAGACCCATTACCTGCAACTGTTCCACCAGGTTCTTGTCAACGCCATCACGGACAAGATCGGCGATTATCGTGGCGTTTCCTTTACCGTAGGACCGGCCACGCCTTCAGGCGAAGATATTGCGGTGTCCACCGTCATCAACCGCCCCGGGCAACCGGCCGCCAATACGGAATGGGTCATCAGTTCCAGCAGCGGTGCGCCAAAGGTCGTGGATGTCGTGGGCGAAGGCGCCAGCCTGCGCCTGACGCAACGGCAGGATTACAGTTCCTACATCGCGCGCAATGGCGGCAATGTCGATGCCCTGCTGCATGCCCTGACCAAGCAGCTTGCCAACCATCACTGAATACGCGCAATCGCGCGCTGCGCTGGTGCGGGGTGGGACCATGTCCCGCCCCGTTCCTGTTTCAGGGCTGACATCTCAGGATCTTATGGAATCGGCAGGCCACGACCTGAAACCCGCCCCCGTTCCCGAAACATATCCCTGAATTCCAGAAAGCTTTGGCATAGGCCGTGTTCACAAGGCGGCATCAGGCGGACACGGCCCCTTCCTGAAACAATGCGGCACAGCCCCGTTGATGGCCCCCATATCGCGTCAGTGAATCGCCACGCCCGGCATAACGGCAGGGCGGCGGACACTGTGATACAGCAACATCTGCCGCCCGTCGGGCGTGGCATAATGCTGGCACAGGGCCATACCGCTGCCCCCGATGATCTGACGTCCCATGATGTCCCCATCAGGCACGTGGGCGATCACGCGCTCCACCCCCGCATCATGCGCAAAAGCCAGTGCGGCGCCCGCGGCCTCCCGCGTCAGGCCCCGGCCCGCGCGCGTGGGGCACAGGGCGAATTCGAATTCATAGACCCCTTCCTCCCCGCCGGGACGCACCCCCGCCATTCCGACAAAACGGCCCATTTCCCGCACGGCGAAAATACCCACGCCATTGCGGCCCCAGCTGAAGATGCTTGCGGCCACATCGGCCTCGCTCTGCCCACGGGAACGAATACCGCAGCAGCGTACCCCCACGGCACCGGCATTCGCCTTCAGGCGTGCCACGTCATCAATGTCCCGCCATGAAACAGGTTTGAGTTCCAGTCGTCCGGTGCGAATGCGACGTTCCATGTGTAACCTCACCTTTGCATGACGTACCCCGATGCACGCATCGGGGACGACCTGGATATCAGGGGCCGGGGAAGGATCGCCCCATACCGTATCAGCCGACCCGCATCAGCCCCATGTCATGTTATCTGCGATACAAGGCATTTGTCCTGTTTTTTATATCGGCTGCGTTTTTATATCGCCCCCGACATATTCCAGGCCCCCTGGGCCACATCGGGGAACGACGCCGTGACCCCGCAAAGCCTGCCGCAGAAGGGCCGGTCAGGCGGGCAGGACCATGGGGGGCACTGCATGGGTCATATGTGCGCAGCCCTTACGCCACGGCCATATTCCGTTTGACACCGCAAGGAATGATGGTCGATTTTATCACATATCATGACCGGCCCCATCATTTCTGACGATCCGCAGGCTACGGTTCATATGTTTCCCCTCAAGCGCATGCTTTCAATGCCTGAGGCGGCCGAACATATCGGAATCACCCCGTTTCGCCTGCGCTGCCTGCGTCTGGTGCGGACCGGTCCCCATGCCGCCGTAAAAAACGCCCGTGAAATCATGTTCCGAATCGAGGATCTGGATGCTTATGTCTCCTCGCTCTATGAACGTGTCAACATTTCCACCACCGAGCAGTTGCGTCACAGGAACGAGTGGCGCGGGCGTCTGTCCGGCATGCCCGAAACACAGCGTGGGCGGATGTATGACCCCTTCATGCAGGTCCTGACCCGCGACCAGTTGCTGGAGGCCGGGGCAAACCGTGGGTTCCGCATCGCCTTCATCGGCGGGCTGTTCGTGATCTTCCTGTCACATACACCATTGTTGTGGCGCCTGTGACACCATGGCGGGCATGCTGTGCCCCGCCACCGTCACGTCGGCCCCGCGCATGGCGCAACGACATGTTTTTTATAGGGGCTTTTTTATGGGGCCGGGGCTGTTAATTCGCCATATGATCCGCTACCCAAAGATATTCGATGGCGGAACAATCATGGATATGGATTATGACAGCTAAGCGCAATGCCGGGCTTGCCCCGACCCGTCAGCGGGCAGGGTTCGGACGCTGGGCCACGCTGGCGCTGGCACTGAGCGTGACGCCCGTCGCGGCGATGGCGCAGGGTGTGGCCCCCGGCGCGGAACAGGCCCAGCCCCAGCAGCCGCCGGTCCTGCCGATGCCTGCGGTGCCAGAATTCAAACCGCTGCCCGCTGGCGTGCGTCCCACGGCGCCCGTGATTGGTGTGTTCAACACCCAGATGATCATGGGACAGTCGGTTGCGGTGCAGAAAATCGAAAAGGAACTTGGCACCCGTCGCGAATCCCTCGTCAGTGACGTCCGGGCGGAGGAAACCCAGTTGCAGGGCATCCGTCAGGGTATCCTCAAGAGCGGGAAAGCCCCCACCCCCGCACAGCAGCAGGAACTGCAAAAGCGTGTCATGGATGACCGGACCAAGTTCGGTAATCGCAACCGTATCCTGGAAGAAGATGCGCAGGTCGGCCTGAACCAGGTACAGCGCGAAATCCAGCAGATCGTCTCCGCCATTGCGCGCGCACGCGGCATGACGATGGTGCTTCAGGCGGGTACTGCGGCGCTGCATGACAATACGCTCGATATCAGCAACGAGGTCGTGACCCACCTCAACACCACGCTGCCATCGGTCTATATCCCCGGCCCCAACGAAGACCCTGAGGAAATCGCAAAGTCCGGCAAATACCCCGTCGCACCGTTCCAGATGAATGACCAGGGCGGCGAACAGCAGTAAGAGATTGCTTGAAAACAAACCATTGATAAAAAAGAAAAGTTTTTGGGTGCCGCCTTTCGATCGAAAAAGGCAGCGTCTTCTGAAGCTTTTTGGAAAAAGCTTCACCAAAAACTTTTATGATTTCAGGATGGTATCAAGCCTGACGTTTTAAACAGTCTCTCCAAACATCCACTACCGGATCACAAGAACGGCCAGATGTCGCCCTTTTTCAAAATGGCGACATCTTTTCACAGCGTGTTTAAAAGCGTCACCAGCCCCCTTCATAAATGCCCCCACACCCGCTGTCCGGGCATGCGGCAGTTACGACAGCAGGTCGGCAGGGAATGCCCCACTGGCCTGAATTGCGTCTTCTGGTGACAGGCGCACCAGAAGACCACGCTTTCCCCCGTTGATGACCATATAGGGTTCGTCCTGCGCTTCTTGCGCAATGGCGGTCGGGGCCTGCTTCTTCTGCCCGAATGGACTGATGCCGCCCACCTTGAACCCGGTGGCGCGTTCGGCCGTGGGTGGCTTCATCATCTGGGCGGACTTGCCACCGAATGCTGCGGCAACCTTCTTCATGCTGATACTGCGTGCAACCGGCACGACCACGCAGGCACCACGGCCATCGACCTCCACCATCAAGGTCTTGAACACCCGTTCCGGCGGTTCCCCGATTGCCTGGGCTGCATGATTGCCGACCTGATCGGCACTGGAATCATATTCATACGGAATAACCGTATAGGCGACACCGGCCTCATCGAGGGCAGCCGTCGCGGGTGTGCTCTTGCTCATGTGGCGCAGTATAGGGCCAGATACGGCCAAATGCACAACCGTAATGCTTGCCCGTGACACTCCTCAGGACGCTGCCCTGTAACCCGCCAAGGAATATCCCCCCTTTGGGGCGCATGACCTCACAAAACCACAAGGCCACACCCTGCAATGCCTGCCCCCCGGACAGCCGCCTTGAATTTAAAAAATCAGGCGCGATTACATCCTGAAATTATAAAGGTTTTTGGTGAAGCTTTTTCCAAAAAGCTTCAGAAGACGTCGCCTTTTTGAAAAAAGGCGACACCCAAAAACTTTTCCTGTTTTTTACCAATGGTTTGTTTTCAAATAATCTCTAAAGAAATTTATGGCAGGGCCTGTCCCAAAAACCCAGGAATCAGCCCTGCTGCACAACAGGCATGGCGACAATACGCTGTCCGTGTCGCATTTCACCGGGCAGGCACAGGGGCACGATCTGCCGTACCACCTGTTCCGGGCGCGGCAGGGGGGCGGGATCACCACCGGGCATGGCCTGCCTGCGCATCCGTGTCGCAACAATTCCGGGATCGAACAGATTGACCCGCAGGCCGGACGTTGCCGGAATTTCACACGCCCATGTCCGCACCAGCGCATCCTGCGCCGCGCGTGACGCCGCCACCATACCCCAGAAGGGCGCGGGGACACAGGCATGCGCATCCGTCAGGAACACAGCACGCCCATGTGCCGCCCCTTCAAGCAGGGGGGCCGTCGTGCGGATCAGCCGCCATGCCGCCGTGGTGTTCAGGGCAAGGCAGTCCTGCCATGCCGCCACATCCATATGGGTCACAGGTGTCAGCACACCCAGCGTCGCAGCACAATGAACAAGGATATCAAGTCGCCCGAACCGGGCCATGACCGATGGGCCAAGCAGATCAAGCGCCGCGCCATCGGTAAGGTCCATCGGCAGCAGCGTGGCCCGCCGCGCCGTCCTGTCCCCCGCGTCACCATGGCGCGCGGCGATCAGGTCATCCGTGCGTTCCAGCCCGCCCACCGTCCGCGCCACAAGGATGCAGTGCGCACCGGCTTCGGCCAGGGCGCAGGCCATCGCGCGCCCGATCCCCCGGCTGGCGCCGGTTACAAGTGCGACCGACCCTTCAGGCAATCGGCGCACGAGGGGCGGCATCACGCCGGGACGTTGGGATGTTCAGCGTTGTAGTCCACCAGTTCGATGGGATAATCGCCGGTGAAACAGGCATCGCAATACCGGTTGCACGCCGCATCACGGTCCTTGTAACCCAGCGCACGATACAGCCCGTCAAAGGAAATGAACGCCAGCGAATCGACGCCGATCAGTTCAGCCATTTCCTGAAGGTTGTGCTGTGCGGCCAGCAGCTTGCTGCGTTCGGGCGTGTCGATACCATAAAAGCACGAATGCATTGTCGGCGGCGAGGAAATGCGCATATGCACTTCCTTTGCGCCTGCCGCGCGCACCATGTCCACGATCTTGCGCGAGGTGGTGCCACGCACGATCGAATCATCCACCAGGATCACCCGCTTGCCATCCAGTACCGGGCGATTGGTGGAATGTTTCAGCTTTACGCCAAGGTTGCGGATCTGGTCGGTGGGTTCGATGAACGTACGGCCCACATAATGGTTACGAATGATGCCCAGTTCAAAGGGAATGCCGCTGGCGACGGAATAGCCCATGGCCGACGGCACGCCGGAATCGGGCACCGGCACGATCACATCCGCTTCCACCGCGCTTTCGCGGGCCAGCTCGACGCCGATCTGCTTGCGCGTGTCATACACCGCCTTGCCATCCATGACGGAATCAGGACGTGCGAAATAGATATATTCGAAGACGCAGAAACGCGATTGCTTGGTGTTGAAGGGCCGGATGGAGCGAATGCCCTCATCATTGATGACGACAATCTCGCCCGGTTCCACATCACGCACGAACTCCGCGCCGACGATATCAAGTGCGCAGGTCTCGCTCGCCAGCACCCAGGTCGGGCCTTCGCCCTCCTCGCCAGGGATTTGCCCAAGGATCAGGGGACGCACACCCAGCGGGTCGCGCACACCCATCAGCGCGTCACGCGACAGCGCCACCAGCGAATACGCGCCCAGCACCTGCTTGAGCGCGTCGATCAGGCGATCTTCCACGCTGGCATACAGCGAAATGGCGATCAGGTGGATGAACACCTCGCTGTCGGTGGTGGACTGAAAGATGCAGCCACGGCGCACCAGCGCCTTGCGCAGGGTTTCGGCATTGGTGAGGTTGCCATTATGCGCCACGGCCAGGCCACCGAATTCAAAATCGGCGAACAGGGGCTGCACATTACGGATCAGGGTCGCACCCGTGGTGGCGTAACGGTTGTGGCCGACCGCGCTGTGCCCCGGCAGGGTTGCCATTACCTGCGCATCGCCAAAGACATCACCCACCAGGCCCAGGCCCTTGTGCGTGTGGAAACGTTCACCGTCATAGGACACGATGCCGGTGGCTTCCTGCCCACGATGTTGCAGCGCATGCAGGCCCAGCGCCGTCAGCGCCGACGCCCCCTTGGTGTTCCATACACCAAAGACGCCACATTCCTCATGCGGCTTGTCATCATCATGCCATTGGGCCGGAACGTCATCGTTCGGCGCGCATGCCTGCATGGGAGAACCGGACGAGGCGGAGAAGCGGATGCGGGACATGGATCAGCGATCTTTCCTTGGCGGACAGCGGCGGCGGGGACCGGCGGAAGGTTCAGATTGGCGCGTCATGACGCGTTCGCGCCGGTTGCGCAAGATGTGGTGTGATGGAATCGGACGTAAAATGCGACAGGTACGTCGTACTGTCGCCGATAAGGGGGACAATCCGGCTGTCATTCATGGCGTCGGGCCATGCGTCCTGCGGCATGAGAAAAGACACCGCCATATACAGTGCAAGCAGGCACGCATACCCGCGCAGCACCCCGAACAGCAGCCCCAGCGCCCTGTCGATTCCACCCAGGACGGAACCACGCACGGCCTGACCCGACAGATGGGCTGTCGTGATGAAAACCACAAGGAGCGCGATGAACATTATCCCCAGCGCGGCCGCACGCGCCAGCAGCGGCGTATGTATCCATTGCGCGGCATAGGGAATGAGGAAACCGTGCCAGCTTAAAGACAGGACGCCCGCCATGGCCCATGCGGCAATGCCCAGCACTTCGCGTGAAAAGCCACGCACGGCGCCAACCACCGCCGACAGCCCGACAATGGACAGGCAGGCAATGTCGATCCAGTTCATCCGCCGCAAAACAGGCAGGGAGGGATCAACCGGGCAAAAATCCTGCGTGCCCCAATGGCAGGCACGCTGCGGGCATGGACCCGATCCATGGATCGCGCTGTTCCTTCTGTTCCGGCGGGAATACAGGGCGTCCGCACCCATGGCGATGCCCCGCCGCCGGGGTGCTTATGCCATCTGCCTGTTACGGTTCATAGGGGGAAAACCATCAATTCATCCCCCGCATGACCAACATTGCGGATGAGAGGCAGAACCGCTGGCGGAAAGATAGAAATCTCTGGTGTCGCCTCTTTTAAAATGCGGCACTTCTTTTGGGGAGGGGCACAAAACTCGCCAGAAAATTCTTTTGTTTTCCATGCGCGGCGCAGGATGGACCTTACGGCAGTTTGGTCGTGCGGATCTTCCACGGGCGACGGCGCAGGACGGGGGCCGTGTTCTGCCGTTCGGCCGTGTTCAACGCCAGCAACAGGTTGCCCATGCGCGTACGACGGTCCAGTTCGATCCAGACATCCTCGGGGTTGACGCCACACGCCACCCATGTCCGCACCAGTTCGGACAGGGCATCGGCACTGTGGCGCACCAGTTCGCCATGTTCCTCGGTCATCAGCGCCAGCAGGCACTGTTCGGCATGGATGGTGAACTGCCGCGCCGCCGCGCGGATATGCGCCAGTTCCCGTGCATCGGGCGCGATCCCCGCAGGGGCCGCGCCGTCATTGCCCGCCCGCGCGCGCAGGCGTTCATAAAGCCGCGCCATCACCTTCCCGGCCCGCAGGCCAGAATCCGGATCGGCACGGTCAGGGGGGACGGGATGGGACATGGACCGATGATGGAGGCCAACGGGTCCGCGGTCAACAACGCGCACGCGGCATCACCTGCGCGCGCGATGCGCCCCATCAGATGGAGAAATATTTGGCGTGGGGGTTGAGGATCACCAGCGCGGAAGTCGACTGTTCGGGGTGAAGCTGAAAGCCATCCGTCAGCGTCACGCCAATTTTTTCAGCATCCAGAAGTTTCAGGATCGGTTCCTGCTCCTCCAGACGCGGACAGGCGGGATAGCCGAAGGAATAACGCGACCCGCGATAGCCCTGCTGCAGCAGTTTGTTCATGTCGCGCGCGTCCTCTGCCGCGAAGCCGAGTTCGGCACGGATGCGTTTATGGGTATATTCGGCCATCGCCTCGGCCATCTCCACCGACAGGCCATGCAGGTAAAGGTAATCCTGATACCGGTCGGCCTCGAACCACTGGCGTGCGATGTCGGACGCCTTCTGCCCCACGGTCACGACCTGCAGGCCGATGACGTCGCGCTGCGCATCGTCGATGTCACGCACGAAATCGGCGATACATTCCCCATCCGCGCGCGGCTGGCGCGGCAGGGTGAAACGGGCCACCGGCGTCGTGCCATCGGCATCGAACAGGATCAGGTCATTCCCCTCGCCCGCCGCCTTCCAGTAACCATAGGACGCCTGCGGGCGCAGGATGTCATCCTGCGCGCACATCGCCAGCATGCGGCGCATGACCGGGCGCAGTTCCTGCCGCGCCCAGACCATGAATTCATCCAGGGAACGCCCCTGTTTACGAAACCCCCACTGGAACTGGTACAGCGAACGTTCATTGAGGAACGGCAGCACCGCTTCAGGCGTCGCTTCCAGCACGCGCGCGCCCCAGAACGGGGGGGCAATCACCGGTTCATCACGCGTCAGGCGTTCGCGCCGCGCACGCACGGCGGGAATGTCGGCGGGGGCAAAGCCACGATTTTCCGCCTGTTCCAGATCACGTGGCGTGCTGCGTGCGGCCTTGGTTGCGCGGCGCGACTGGATGGCGGCGATATAGGCATCGAATTCGCCCTTCACCACCTTGTCCATCAGCGACAGCCCGTCGAACGCGTCGCGGGCATAGGCCACGCGCCCGTCCTCGCCATAGGCAGCGACGCAGTCCTCTTCCACATAATTGCGGGTCAGTGCGGCCCCCCCAAGCAGGATCGGCGTTTCGATCCCCTGACGGTTCATTTCCTCCAGGTTCTCGCGCATGATGACGGTCGATTTCACCAACAGCCCGGACATCCCGATCGCATCGGCACCATGTTCGCGCACGGCGGCGATCATGTCCGCCACCGGCACCTTGATGCCAAGGTTGATCACGCGATAGCCGTTGTTGGTCAGGATGATGTCCACCAGGTTCTTGCCGATGTCATGGACATCGCCCTTGACCGTCGCCAGCACCATCGTGCCGCGCGCCTGTCCTTCCTTGCGCTCCATGTGCGGTTCAAGCCACGCGACGGCGGCCTTCATCGTCTCGGCGGACTGCAGGACGAAGGGAAGCTGCATCTTGCCCGACCCGAACAGTTCGCCCACCACCTTCATCCCGTCGAGCAGGACGGTATTGATGATATCCAGCGGGGCCATGTCACGCATCGCCTCTGCCAGGTCATCCTCCAGCCCCTTGCGGTCGCCATCGACGATACGGTCCTTCAGGCGTTCCGCCGCCGTTTCGGCACGCACCTTTTTCACCGCATCAGCGGCCTTGCGGTCCGCGAACAGTTCAAGCATGCGCTGCAACGGGTCATATCCCGGCGCACGGCGGTCAAAGATCAGGTCCTCGGCCACCTTCACCTCTTCCTCCGCGATCAGGTGCAGCGGACGTATTTTCGAAACATGCACGATCGCCGCCGTCATGCCTGCGCGCACCGCATGGTCAAGAAAGACGGAATTGAGCACCGCGCGCGCCGCCGGGTTCAGCCCGAAGGAAATGTTCGACAGGCCCAGCACGATCTGGATGTCGGGGAAACGCTCATGGATCAGGCGGATACCCTCCAGCGTCCACAGGCCCAGCTTGCGGTCGTCCTCCACCCCCGTGCCGATGGTGAACGTCAGCGGGTCGATCATCAGGTCGGCCTGCGGCAGGCCATGCTGGTTGCAGGCATAATCAACCAGGCGCGTGGCGATGCGCAACTTGTCCTCGGCCGTCTTGGCCATGCCCACTTCGTCAATGGTCAGCGCGATGACCGATGCACCGAATTTACGCGCCAGCTTCAGGCGGTCATTGGCGGCAGCTTCGCCATCCTCGAAATTGATCGAATTGATGATCGGCTTGCCGCCATGCAGCTTCAACGCGGCCTCGATGACCGGGGTTTCTGTCGAATCGATCACCAGCGGCGCATTGACCGAGGAGGTGAAGCGGGTGATGACCTCATTCATCTCGCGCATTTCATCGCGCCCGACGAACGCGGTGCAGATATCAAGCGCGTTGGACCCTTCGGCCGCCTGTTCGCGCCCGACGGCGACACAGCCATCCCAGTCGCCCGCTTCCTGCAACTGCCGCCATTTCTTCGACCCATTGGCGTTGCAACGTTCCCCGATGGAGAAATAGCTGTTTTCCTGGCGCAGCGGCACCTGCGAATACAGGCTGGCGACAGAGGGGATCCAGACCGGCCTGCGCGGCACGGGGGCAGGACGCAGGCTGCCGCCCGCCTCCTGCGCACGGCGACGCAGCATCGCGTCAAGCGCCTGCGTATGCGGCGTGGACGTGCCGCAGCACCCCCCGATCAGGTTCAGCCCGTCCTCGACAATGAAGCGTTCGACCCATGTTGCCATATCCTGTGGCGTCAGGGGATAATGCGTCTTGCCATTGACCAGTTCGGGCAGGCCGGCATTGGGCTGGACCGAAATCATGCCCGGCCAGTTTTCCGACAGCCAGCGCACATGTTCGGCCATTTCCTGCGGCCCCGTGGCGCAGTTCAGGCCCATCACCGGCACATCGAGCGCATTGACCACCGTTGCCGCCGCCCCGATATCGGGACCGACCAGCAAGGTGCCGGTGGTTTCCACCGTGACCTGCACGAAAATGGGGGTATCGGTGCCCAGTTCGGCGCGCGCGATCTTGCCCGCGTTGACCGCCGCCTTGATCTGTAACGTATCCTGACACGTCTCGATCAGCAGGCAGTCCACGCCACCTTCGATCAGGCCACGGCACTGTTCCGCAAGCCCGGATTCAAGCGTATCATAATCAATATTGCCCAGCGACGGCAGCTTTGTCCCTGGCCCGACCGACCCCACGACATAGCGGTGGCGGCCATCCGAAAACTGCTCCGCCGCCTCACGGGCAAGATGGGCGGCGGTGCGGTTGATCTCACGCGCCCGATCGGAAAGCCCGAATTCCCCCAGCGTGATGGGAGAGCCACCAAAGCTGTTGGTTTCCACCATGTCAGCCCCGGCCTCGAAATAGCCACGGTGGATTTCACGCACCAGTTCGGGCCGCGACAGGTTCAGGATTTCGGTGCAGTTTTCCTGCCCCCAGTAATCACGCTCCACCTCCAGATCGAGAAGCTGGACGCGCGACCCCATCCCGCCATCACACAGCAAGACCTGATCACGAAGGGCGTCAAGGAGATGGGGACGAGTGGTCATGGGTATCCTGATCTGTCATATGCGCAAAAGATGTTACCGCGCCGCGAACGGGGCCGCATGGAGGATGAATTGCAAACGGTATCGCAAACATACCGGTCCACGCCCACTTATTCCCTCACTCCCGCATGCCTGTCCAGTTCGGGCATGCGGGAGTGACGCACTTCGCGCCACACCCCCGCCCGCCCGCGACGTTCCGGCCAGGTGCCGGGCGGCACACAGGGTGGGCGCCGGGCCATACGATATCACATAAGGATACCCGTCATGCACAACATCGCGCCACGCCCCGATATGGACGTACATGATGCGCATGGAGCACATGACGGACGCATCCGCCTTGAACTGCATGCCACCGCCGCCCCCCTTCCCCCACCTGATGCCCATACCGTACTCGTGCGCGTCGGGCCTGTGCCCCACGCGGTGCCGCCCCACGCGATGCCCCTGGCGACGTTGACGACGGATGGACAGGCGGCGGACGGGTGGGCGGCGGTGGAAATCCTGCCCACGCCCTCGCCCACCGCGTTCGGGCATGGGCCGGGATGTGGGTGCTGTCTCGGGCGCGGCGGAATCGGCACGCTGCTGGGCGCATTGTTCCGCAGGCGCGCGACAGGTGGGATCACATGGTTCACGCGCGTGGTGGTCATCGCCGACGCCGCCTTCGTGCCCGCGCTGCGTCGCGACGTCACGACCGACGTCGTTGTCCGCGCGCGTTATCGCGTGGTTGACGCCACGGATATCGAAAATGCCTAGGCGTTAAGAAACATTTTGCTTTCTGGACCTAGTTTGCAGGCTTCATCTGGCCAAAGTCTTGCAAGCAGGGGATCGCCGTGGGCTATCTGGACCCGAAGACAGATCCCGCCCTTCCCCCACCGGAAGATGACCCCCACGCATCCGTCACGGTACGGTTGCAGGCGGTGGTTCGGGCGGCGAAATTTCATGGTATCGACCTGGAGGTCCGCGATTACCGGGCGGAACCGGGCGAGGAGGTTCCCTCCGTCGCGTCCCTTGCCCGCTGGCTGGAAGAAAACGGCCTGAGCGCACGCGGGATGCACATGCCGTGGGCCACATTGGTCCAGATGCGCGACATCCCGCCCATCGTGCTGATGTTCACCGACGGTTCGGCGGGGCTGATGGTTGGCGCGGATGCCGGTGACGGCGTCGTCTGGCTGGTGGACCCGTTCGCCCCGGACGGCAGCGCACCTGTGGCGGTGGACGAACTGCGCATGCACCAGGCATGGACAGGCGACGTCCTGCTGGTGCGTGCGCGTAGCGAGACGCGCCAGTCCGAACCCCCGATCGACGCCGCATGGCTGGCGCGCATGGTGATGGGCGAACGTTCCCTGCTGCGCAATATCATCCTGGCCTCCATGGTCATCAGCATCCTTGCGATCTTCCCGCCGCTGATCGTCATGCAGGTGATCGACCGGGTTGTGAACTACCACTCCATGGCGACGCTGATTTCCATCAGCGGGCTTGTGATCGTCATGAGCTTCTATGAAACCCTGCTGACCTACGGGCGGCGGGAACTGACGCTGGTGATCAGTACGCGCCTTGATACCAAAATCTCGCTCACGGTCTTCGACAGGCTGCTGGCGCTGCCTCTGGAATTTTTCGAACGTGCGCAGGCGGGCAACATCATCGGGCGCGTGTCCGCCATTTACAAGGTGCGTCAGTTCATGACGGGGCGGCTGCTGTCCACCTTCCTTGACCTTTTCACACTGGTGGTGATCCTGCCGCTGCTGTTCTGGCTCAGCGCGACGCTGGCATGGATGACGATCGCCGCCGCCGGCGCAATCGGGCTGGTGGTCGTCATCGGCATGGCCCCGATGGGCCGGTTGGTGGGACGGCAGGTCAACGCGGAAATGGCGCGCAACGCCGTCATGTATGAAACCGTCTCGGGCATCCGCACCATCAAGACGCTGGCGCTGGAACCAAGCCGTCGCCACCTGTGGGACGAACACACCGCCGATGTCGTGCGCACCTCGCTGGCGTCGGGGCGGATGGGCAACTGGATCAACATGATGGTCATGCCGCTCGACCTGTTCATCAATCGCGGCATCATCCTGATCGGGGCTTATCTGGCCATCAGCTCCACCTCCACCGGGCTGGAAGCCGGGGCGCTGATGGCCTTCAGCATGCTTGGCGGCCGGGTCGCGGCCCCCCTGGTGGGGCTGGCGCGCCTGATCGACGATCTCAACGATGTCCGCGCCTCCCTGGGCGAGGCGGGATCGGTGCTGAACCGCCCCACCGAGACGCAGGCCCTGACCACCGGCATGCGCCCGCCCATCCACGGGGCGCTGTCTTTTTCCGATGTCTGCTTCACCTATCCCGGCGCATCCACACCCGCGCTGTCGGATGTCACATTCAATGTCCCGGCGGGCACCATGCTGGGACTGGTGGGACGCAGCGGGTCGGGCAAATCCACGATCACGCGCCTGCTGCAGGGCGTCAGCCGGTCCTATACCGGCTATCTCCGGCTTGACGGGATCGACCTGCGTGAAATCAACCTGACCTACCTGCGCCGGTCGTGTGGGGTGGTGTTGCAGGACAACTTCCTGTTCCGTGGCACCATCCGCGACAATATCGTCGCCGGCCGGCCCGGCCTGACGATGGAGGCCGTGGTCCGCGCGGCCCGCCTTGCAGGGGCGGAAGAGTTCATCGAACGCATGCCCGCAGGGTATGAAACATGGATCGAGGAAGGGTCCACCAACATCTCCGGCGGGCAGCGCCAGCGCCTTGCCATCGCGCGGGCGGTGATTTCAGACCCGCGCCTGATGATCCTGGACGAGGCGACATCCGCCCTTGACCCCGAAAGCGAGGCTCTGGTCAACGCGAACCTGCAACGCCTGGCGCATGGGCGCACGATGGTCATCGTCTCCCACCGGCTGTCATCGCTGATGGAATGTGACCAGATCTGCGTGATGGATCAGGGCAAGGTGGTCGATATCGCCCCGCATGCGGTCCTGCTCCGGCGATGCGAGATCTATCGCACCCTGTGGCAACAGCAGAACCGGCACCAGTCGTCCCCCCCAGCCGCATCGGGCGAAGACATGCTGCCCGACCTTCATGAGCCCGAAGAATGAGCGAGCGCGACATGCCCCCCCATGATGCCAGCGCCCCGGATGGCGGCACACACGGCGCGACAGGTGCCGATACCGGCCGCAGGCTCGCCCGCCTGCTCCCCCGTGCCGACAACGACACGACACCGGCGATGCCGCCCGGCCTGCTGGAGTTCTATTCCCCCAGCGCGGCGCTGATCGACATGCCGCCACAGGATGCGGCGCTGTATATCATCTGGGTGATCGGGGGGCTTGCCATTGCGGGCCTGCTGGTGATGACGTTCCTGCCGCTGGATCGCGTGGTCATGACCAACGGGCGGCTGGTCGCGGCGGATGGCACCCTTGTGGTGCAGCCACTGGAAACGTCGATCATCCGTTCGATCGACGTGCATGAGGGGGATATTGTCCACAAGGGCGACGTACTGGCGCAGCTTGATCCCACCATCAGCGATGCCGACGTGGAAAACATGCGCAAGCAGGCCGCGTCCTATCGCGCGGAAGTGGCGCGCCTGACGGCGGAGGCGGCGGGCCACGATTACGCCCCGGACATGTCCGACCCGGCCTCGATACAGGAAGCGGCGGATTTCATGCGCCGCAGGTCCGAATATTCGGCCAAGGTGGCCAATTACGACCGCCAGATCGTCGGGCTGCAAAGCGACCTTCAGGGATATGAGGCCAGCACGGCGATGTATGCCGCACGCGCGAAGGTGGCAAGCGATGTGCGCGACATGCGCGTACGCCTGCAACACGAACAGGTCGGCAGCCGCCTGTCCACCCTTGCCTCGCAGGACAGCCTGATGGAGGTCGTGCGTTCACAGATCACCGCCCGCCACGACGCGGATGCCACACGCGCGCGCCTCGACGCGATGAAGGCGCAGCGCGATGGCTATATCGGCAACTGGCAGGCCACGATCTATCAGGATCTCAGCGTCGCGCAGCATCACCTTGCCGATGCGGACAGCAGCTATCGCAAGGCGATGCTGCACCATACGCTGGTGCAGATGCGCGCGGAAAAGGATGCCGTGGTACTCAGCATCGCGCGCCTGTCCACCGGATCGGTGCTGCAGGCGGCATCACCGCTGATGACGCTTGTGCCCGTTGACGGACGGCTGGAGGTGGAATCGGTGATGCGGGGGCTGGATGTCGGCTATGTCCGGCCCGGCGACAGGGCGTTGCTGAAATTCTCGGCCTTCCCGTATACGCAATATGGTGGGGCGGACGCGACGGTGCGCGTCATCAGCGCGGACTCCTTTGTCGGGGGGGGCAACAGTGCGGGCGGCATGACGGCGCAGGAGGGTGGCGCCCCGGATGTGACGGGCGACCCACAATCGGCCTATTACCGCGTGCGGCTGGCGATCGACCGTTATACCCTGCATGGCGTTCCACCCTTCTTCCGCCCACAGCCCGGCATGCCGGTGGAGGCAGATATCCATGTCGGGCGACGCACCATCATGCAGTACCTGCTGAACAAGCTGGTGCCTGCGATGACTGACGGCATGCGCGAACCCTGATTTGCCGGCACCATGAAAATCACGCGCGTTTTCGACCGTTTCTTTGCAGGTATCGCACCAAAGGCCGCCTACGAGCACGCCTGCCGCCTGCTTGAAGGGGGGGAAGCGGCGCGCGGGTTCGCCCTGCTGGGCCAGATGGCGCGCGAGGGGATGCCACAGGCGCAGTATCGCGTGGCGCAAGCCTATCTCGACGGGACCGGCACGCCGCTAAGTGTTCCCGAGGGCGCGCGGTGGCTGCTGCGCGGGGCGCAGGCGGGACATGCGGAGTCATGTTTTACGTTCGGCATGCTGCTGCTGCTGGACATCCCGCGCACGGACCAGGCGCAGACGCTGCTGCCTGGTGGGGAGGCAATGCCTGTCCCTGAGCACGACCCGGTGGAAGCCACGCGATGGATCGGCCGCGCGGCGGAAATGGGGCTGCCTGATGCGCAGGCGCTGTATGGTCACCTGCTGGCGAACGGGCCACAGGAATTACGCGACATCGCGGCGGCGGAACGCTGGAGCACCCTCGCGGCCGAAGCCGGATGCGTGCAGGGATATCTGGGGCTGGGCCTTGCTCGGTTGCAGGCGGATGCGGCGACGGCGATGGACGCCCTGCAAAGGGCGGCGGCAGGAGGGCTGGGCAGTGCGTGTTACGTGCTGGGCCTGCTGCATGAAACCGGGCGCGGGGGAAAGGTGGACCTTGGGGCGGCGGCGGAACTGTACCAGCAGGCCGCCGAACAGGATATCCGTCCCGCCTGCGCGCGTTATGGCATGGCGCTGCTGCGCGGACGGGGGGTGGCGCGTGATGTCCTGCGCGCGGAGACATGGTTGCGCCGCGCGGCCCTGCATGGCGACCGGGAGGCGGCAATCGTCGTGGGGGACCTGCATGCGCGCGGCATCGCCGAAATGGCCAGTGACCATGAGGCGGTTGCATGGTACCGGCGCGCGGCGGAGGGGGGACGCGCCGACGGGTGCCGCATGATGGCGATGATGTGCATGTCCGGCCGGGGCCTGCCCATGCCCGACCCACGCGCGGCGGCCCACTGGCTGCGCCGTGCGGTTGCATGTGGGGACGACGCGGCGACGGCGGACCTTGCCGCCATACTCGACAACATCGCGGACCAGCCCGCGCGCCACACACCATCCGGCAGGGACGGCGAGGCCGACGGGGATGAACACCGCACGCTGACGGACGGGTTCGCACGGGCGGCGGCGCGGGGTGATCCGGTCGCGGCCTTCAATTACGCCAAATGCCTTCTTGAAGGGTTCGGCCACGCCCCCGATCCCATCCACGCGGCGCAATGGATGCGTCAGGCGGCACAGGCAGGGGTGGTCAATGCGCAGTACTGGTACGGACGCATGCTGCTAGGTGGGCAGGGCGTAACGGCAGACACGGTGACGGGCCGCCACTGGATCGAACAGGCCGCATGCAGCGGCATGGCGGAAGCACAGGCCGTGGCGGCACAGATGCGCGTGACGGGACAGGGTGGCCCCCGTGACCATGCCGGTGCGCTGGCGCTGTATTACGAAGCTGCGCGACAGGGGCTGGCCGATGCCATGTTTTCGCTGGGGGCGATGTATGGTGGCGGGCATGACGTCCCCCCCGACCGCGCGCAGGCACAGCACTGGTTCGCCGAAGCCGCAAAAAGGGGCAACCCGCTGGCGCAACTGATGCTGGGGCGCTACTTCGCCCGGGGGCTGGCGGGCACGACCGACCTGGCGCGCGCGCGCATATGGCTGCGCCGCGCGCAGGCACAGGGCGTGACGCAGGCGACACGGGAACTGGCGCGCCTGTCCGTTGCCTGCGTGCCCGACATTGCCCCCGACATTTCGCATGGCGCCGCACATGCTCCCACCATTGACACCGCAAATGACGCCATAACGCCTGATACCATACGCACCGCCACCCCCATGGCCATGCCGGGGGAAGCCGCACGCAAGCAGGCATCGGGGGATGCACGTGCCACGCGATAATGCTGCGCCCCTTCCACCGGGGGACGCCCCCAGGGGGAAAAGTTCGGGGGAAAGTCCCCCCCACGACTCTTCCACCGGTGGGGATGCCCACGCCGCCATGCGCCATGCGCAATCACTGATCGCACGGGGGGAGGACGCCATGGCCGGGCCATGGCTGGAACGGGCGTGGCGTCTGGCGCCGCAGGATGCGGATATCGCATTCGCACTGGCGGTGGGCCGGATGGGCATGGGCGATCATGCGGGTGTCGTACGCCTGTTGCACCCCCTGATGCGCCGACATGACTTCCGCGAGGGGTGGACCCTGCTGGCGCTGGCGCATATCGCCCTTGCACAATGGGCGGATGCCCGCACGATCGTCGCCCATGTTCTGTCACGCCATGGGTTCGATGATGCCATCGGGGGCTGCGCCACACGGGTCTGCACCGCGCTGGACCTGCCGGGATGGATCGGCATGACCGGCGACGGGACCGTGCATTGGGGCGGTCTGCCCGCAGGCGTGGCCCCACACATGAAGACCGGGGATATCGCGGTCAGGGCCGACATGCGGGTTCCGCGTGATGGCCATGGATCGGCCACATCGTACGCCCTGCCCGACCGGGCCGCACGTGCTGCGACGATGACGGCCACGGACCCCCATGGGCGCGACCTGCTGGGCAGCCCGCTGCACCCCGCCGCCATCCGTCGTATCGTCGGGGCGGTCAGGCTTGACCGGGGTGGAATCCGGGGATGGGCATGGCACCCGGCAGACCCGGCGCATACGCCGCGCATCCTGATACGCGACGCCCATGGCGCGACACTTGTCCCCCCACACGACGCCACACAGGCCACGCCCCCCTGCCCCGGCCTGCCGCCACTGGCACGGCCACGCGCGTTCCACATTACACGCAACGCCCTGCCCGCCACCGGCTGCGTGCATGTGCAGACCCCCGGCGGATGCGACCTGCCCGGCAGCCCGATCCTGCTTGGCCCCCTGCCCACCCCACGGCGCGCGGGAACGACGCAGGCAGGCGCACGGCGTCGCGACATGCCGTCACGCAATGGGCGGGTGCATGTCATCATTCCCGCCCATGGCAACCGCGACCTGACACTGGCCTGTATCGACAGTGTCCTGCACGCCCGCCCGCAATCCGCCAGTGGCCTTGTGATGTCTGTCATCGTTGTGGATGATGCCACACCGGACCCCACGCTGGCCGCAGACCTTGACCGTCTTGGGACAACCGGTGCGATCACGCTGCTGCGCCATGCAACCAACAGGGGATTTCCCCATGCCGTCAATACCGGGCTGGCGCATGCGGGGGGGGATGATGTCGTCCTCCTCAACAGCGATGCCCTGGTCGCGCCGGGCTGGCTGGAGGAACTGGCGATCGTGGCATATGGGCGGCCCGACACCGGCACCGTCACCCCCTTTTCCAACGATGCCAGCATCCTGACATGGCCCGACCCGCACGCCGATACCGGCGATATCCCGCCCCCCGATGCACGACAGGTGCATATGCTGATGGACGCCGCACGCACCGCCAATGCGGGACGGGCGGTGGATATCCCCACCGCACATGGTTTTTGCATGTTTATCCGCCATGACTGTCTGGACGCGACCGGCCCGTTACGGACCGAGCTGTTCGCGCAGGGATATGGAGAAGAAAACGATTTCTGCATGCGGGCCACACGGCTGGGCTGGCGTCATGTCGCGGCCCCCGGCGCGTTTGTCGGGCATGTGGGCGGCGCATCGTTCGGAATGGCGCGCCATACGCTGATGCAACGCAATCTGTGGGTAATCAACCGCCTTTACCCCGGATATGACGCCCTGATCCGCGATCATGTGGCGCGCGACCCGCTGGCCCCCGCGCGACGGCGCATGGGGGTGGTGCTGTGGCGGCGCATGTCACGCGCGCAGGGGTTTTCGCGTGCCGTGGTGCTGGCCACCCATTCCATGCGCGGCGGGGTGGACCGTGTCATCACCGAACGCGCACGCATGTGGCGGGCACGGGGCATACGTCCGCTGATCCTGCGTCCCGCCAATGAAAGCTCCCCCCATGACACCCCAGGCTTCTGCATTGAGGAAGACTGCGACGGGACGCAGGGGCTGAAAATGCCGGTGCTGACATTCCGCTGGCCAATGGAACGCGATGCCCTGCTGGCCTTCCTGCGGACAGAGGGCGTGCGCGCCGTGGAATGGCACCATGCACTGGGCCATGGGCCGCGCCTGCGTGAACTGTGCATGGCGCTTGGCGTCCCCTATGAAATGTATGTGCATGATTATGCGCGACTGTGCCCGCGTATCGCCATGGTCGGGCCGTCGGGCCGTTACTGCGGGGAACCCGACATCGATGGCTGCACCCGCTGCGTGACGGCACTGGGCAGCCTGCTTGACCCCGATGGAGGGGAACACGAAGGGGACGGCGGCATCGTGGCCCTGCGCACCCGTTTCGGGCACGACATGGCGCATGCACGGCAGGTCATCGTGCCATCGCATGATGTCGCGCGCCGACTGGCGCGGCATTTCCCGGCGCAGGCCGTACATGTCCGCCCGCCTGAAGACGACCGCCCCACGCTTTCACTCCCCGAACTGGTGGCGGCCACCCCCGTGCCGCAGGATATGCACACCATCGCCGCACACCCACGCACGGGCCGGGTACGTGTCCTTGTGGCGGGCGCGATCGGGATGGAAAAAGGATATGACATCCTGCGTGACGCGGCGCGCGATGCACACGCGCATGGCCTGCCGGTGGAATATGTCGTTGCTGGATACACCGCCGACGACGCGCAACTGCTGGCGACGGGCCATGTCTTCATCACCGGACGTTATGGCGATGCCGAGGCCCTGTCCCTTGTCCGCGCGCAACAGGCGGATATCGGGTTCGTCCCCTCCGTCTGTCCTGAAACATGGTGCTTTACGCTGGGGCTGCTGTGGCGGGCGGGGCTGCCCTGCGTATCGTTCGATATCGGGGCGGTGGCTGAACGCATCCGCGCAACCCGGCGCGGGACCACCGTGCCGCTGTCGATGGGCGTTCACCAATTGAACATGTTTTTCATGTCTTATGGGCCGCGCACCCTGCCGCCCTGACCGGCAGGGCATGCCCGACCATGACACGCGATACAGCCAACGGGGGAAATCCGGCCTTGATCCGTAATCCGGCCCATGCCCGGCCTTTGACATGTCCTGTGCAGCCCACCCGCGCACATTCCCGCCAGCCGGACGCCCCCGCATGACCGGGCGGCCTGACCGAATCCTCAATGTCGGGGTCTCCGCGCAACTGATGCTGCTGGAACCCGGGACGTTCTGCATCTTTCACGCCCCCGTCGCCCGCCCGCCCGGGATGGGGGGGCTTGGCGGCCTGCCGGGGGTGCGCGTGACCCCTTCACCCACGGACCCGGATGGTGCGATCACGATCCGTGGCCTTGATGATGACGGGTGGCTTGGCCTCGATCGTGGTGCGGCGCTGGTGCGGGTGGACAACCGGCCCACATGGATACTGGTCACGACCTATCACGATCCCGCCCATGACGACGTGCGGCCCAATCTGCAGGTTGCCCGGCTTTATACCCCCACGACACCAGCCGCCGCGGCGGCGCCATTCGCCGCTCCGGCGACCGCGATGCAACAGGCTGCCCCCCGGCCCGCGACCGCCCCCCCCATCGCCGCACCCCAAACCGGTGGCAGCGGCATCGTCGCCCATATCCAGCGGCGCGGGGATGTGCATGTCACATGTGACGAATGGATGGGAACGGTCGGTGGCCATGCGTGGATTGAGGGTTTCTCCATCCTGCCCGACGATCCCGTCACACCGGGTCAGATCGAATACCAGGCCGTACTCGGACAGGGATGGTTCTCCCCCTGGGTGGAAGGGGGCACCTATTGCGGCAGCCGTGGCATGGCGCTGCCCCTGCTGGGACTGCGCGTGCGCCTGACAGGCAAGGCCGCGGAACAGTTCATATGCCGCGTCAGCGCCACCTTTATCGATGGCAGCCATATCGGACCGGTGGAGGATATCGCCGTCATGTCCGATGATCTGTCGCCACTCGAAGCGTTCAGGATCGAAATCACCCCGCGCACGGCACAGGACGACATGACGGGGGGCATCATGCCGGAAAATGCCGACATGGCGGTCGATATGGCGCATGATACGCAGGTACTTGATCTGCTTGATGAGGTATCAGCGGCACAAGCGGCGCCTGCGGCAACACGCACACGACGCGGCGGCCGCCCCGCGCGCAGGGATATGGCGGGGGAACAGGCTCCCTCCGCCATTGCTGCGGCCACCGCCCCACGCGCGGGCACAACGCGTGGCACCAAGAAAAGCCCGGCGAAAGTAACAGCGAAAACCGCATCCAGGGCGCGCACGCAGGCCATGGATGCACAGGCCGTGAATACACAGGCCAAGGACACACAGGTCAGGGACACGCAGGTCGATGCCACGGACATACCGCCCAGGGATATCCATCCCGGTCGCGGTCGCAAGGCGCCGGGTTCGCGGGTGGCGCTGCTCAAGGCACGCAAGAAGGCCGCAACCCGGCGCCGGACCTGACGCATCATGCCATCACCATGCCCACACCTGCCCCGGCCCGGCCCCGCGCCATGGGCGGGCACAGGGGGGCGTGACAGGTGAAATACCTGTTCGTCCACCAGAACTTCCCCGGACAGTTCCTGCACCTCCTGCGCCATCTTCATGCGCAGGGGGGCAATGAACTTGTTTTCATAAGCGAGACCGGGCAGGGCATGATGCCCGGGGTCAGGCGGGTGGGATACCGCATGCCCCCACCGGCAAAGGTTGGCGGGCCACCCCCCGTGGGTGAAATCGCCCATGCCATGCAACGCGCCGCACAGGTGGCGCAGGCGGCGCGCACGCTGCGTGACCTTGGCTTCGTCCCCGATATCATCATTGGCCATCATGGCTGGGGCGAACTGCTGGACCTTGGCGATGTATATCCCGGTGTGCCGATGCTGGGATATTATGAATTCTTCTATCATCCATCGGGGCTGGATGTCGGCTTTGACCCCGAATTCCCCTTCCCCGCGGCGTCGGCGCCCATGGTGCGTGCGCGCAACACCCTCAACCTGCAGGCACTGGCACAGCCGGGATGGGGCCATTGCCCCACACGCTTCCAACGCGACACCTATCCCGACTGGGCACGCCCACGCATTACGCTGCTGCATGAAGGGGTGGACCTGACGCAGTGCCGTCCCGACCCACGCGCCGCGACCCGTCCCTTCGCACTGGAGGATGTCCGCATCTCCCCCCGCGAAAAACTTGTGACCTATGTCGCGCGCGACCTTGAACCCTATCGCGGTTTCCATGTCTTCATGCGTGCGCTGCCGCGTATCCTGCGCGCACGGACGGATGTGCGGGTGATCGTGGTGGGGGGTGATGGCGTCAGTTACGGCACCCCGCCGCCCCAGGGGTGCTGGCGTGAGCGGATGCTCTCGGAACTGGGCGCATGGATCGACCCTACGCGGGTGCATTTCGTCGGCAGGCTGCCCTATGACCGTTTCATTGGCCTGCTGCAACGCTCCGACGCGCATGTCTATCTGACATATCCGTTCGTGGTGTCATGGTCCCTGCGGGAGGCGATGGCCTGCGGATGCGCCATCGTCGGCAGCGACACCCCACCTGTACGGGAATTCCTACAGGACGCCAGAACCGCGCGTCTGGTACCATTCCTGGAGCCAGGGCGCATCGCGGATGGTGTCCTTGAACTTCTGGAGGATCAGACGCTGTCACGGCGACTGCGGGGCAGGGTCCGTGCGGAAGCTGTCCGCACGCTGGACATGGGCGATTACATGGCCCGTTACATGGCGTTGATTGAACGCCTGACAGGGCACAAGGCCCCGGCACACAAGGCTGAGGCACACAAAACTGCGGCACACAAGGCCCAGACACGCAGGACCCCGACACGCAAGGCACGCGCCGTGGTGGCCTGACCCCCACGCACACGCAACCTGACGCAACCACGGGGGCGGTGGGACCGACCGGCCCGCCACCCCGTAATGGCATTATTTCTTGGTGACGGCCTTGATGGAATCCAGGATCGCCTTGCCGGCTTCTTCCTTGTCGGCCCAGCCGGACACCTTCACCCACTTGCCCTTTTCAAGGTCCTTGTAGCGCGTGAAGAAATGCTCGATCTCCTTCAGGGTGATCTCGGGCAGGTCTTCAAGCTTCTCGACCTTGGAATAGTACGGATGCACCTTGTCGTGGGGGACGCAGATGATCTTTTCGTCCTGGCCGCTTTCATCTTCCATCTTCAGCATGCCGATGGGACGCGCACGCACCACACAACCCGGCACCACGGCAGCCGGCAGCAGCACCAGCGCATCGGTCGGGTCGCCATCGGCCGCCAGCGTGTTGGGGATGAACCCATACGCCGCGGGATAGACCATGGGCGTGAACAGGATACGGTCAACGACGACCGCGCCGCTGTCCTTGTCGATTTCGTACTTCACGCCCGATCCCTGCGGGATCTCGATGACCACGTTGATGTCGTTGGGCACGTCCTTGCCCGGGGAAATCTTGGATACGTCCACTTTATGGCTCCTGCCATGCAAAGGGTTATTCTGTCGCTTTCGAATTCACACGCCTGATCCTGCGGGGCAACACCCCGCCATCACGCGTGTCCTGTCCATGCCCGATACAGTCAATCGCGCCCCACGGACATGAGCCAGATCATGGACGTTACACGTATGTCATCTTTGCCGTGAGGGGGGTGTCGGTGAAAAAAGATCTAAATTCGGCATCCCCGGGCCCTATCGCATCTTGCAAAAAGCGCGCACATGCGCGAATCAAGGCCTGCCTGCGCGCCCGTAGCTCAATTGGTTAGAGCGGGCCGCTCATAACGGCTTGGTTGCGGGTTCAAGTCCTGCCGGGCGCAGGCCCATGTTGCACGAACGCGGCCCTTCGCCGTAGGGGCCTTCAACCATGTTCCTTGCACATTCCTATATCCTTCAGCTTTCGGGAGCCTGACCGTCATGGCCGCCACGCAATATGTCTATGTGATGAAGGACCTGACCAAGGCGTATCCGGGTGGGCGCGAGGTCTTCAAGGGGATCACCCTGTCGTTCCTGCCCGGCGTCAAGATCGGTGTCCTTGGTGTCAACGGCGCGGGCAAGTCCACCTTGCTGAAAATCATGGCCGGCATCGAAAAGGAATTCGGTGGCGAGGCCTGGGCCGCCGAAGGTGCGACCATCGGCTACCTCGAACAGGAGCCCAAGCTCGACGAGAGCCTGACCGTGGGCGAGAACGTCGCCCTTGGCTTCGGGAAGCTGAAAAAGGCTGTGGACCGCTTCAACGAAATTTCGATGAAGTTCGCCGAACCCATGTCCGACGAAGAGATGAACACCCTGCTTGCCGAACAGGCGGAACTACAGGAAGTCATCGATGCGGGCGACGGATGGGAACTCGACCGCAAGCTGGAGATCGCGCTCGACGCGCTGCGCTGCCCCCCGGCTGACAGCCCGGTGGAGAAGCTGTCCGGTGGTGAACGCCGCCGCGTGGCGCTGTGCCGCCTGCTGCTTGAAAAGCCTGACCTGCTGCTGCTTGACGAACCGACCAACCATCTTGATGCCGAAAGCGTCTCCTGGCTGGAAAAGACCCTGCGCGATTACGAAGGCACCGTCATGGTCATCACCCATGACCGGTACTTCCTTGATAACGTGACGAACTGGATCCTTGAACTTGAACGTGGCCGTGGTTTCCCGTTCGAGGGCAACTACTCCTCGTGGCTGACGCAAAAGCGCAAGCGCCTTGCACAGGAAGAAAAAGAGGAAAGCGCACGCCAGCGCGCCCTTGCGGCAGAGCAGGAATGGATCGGCTCCTCCCCCAAGGCGCGTCAGGCCAAGAGCAAGTCGCGTATCGCACGTTACGAGGAAATGTTGGCCCAGAGCGGGGAAAAGGCGACCGGTGTTGCCGACATCGTCATCCCGCCCGGCCCGCGCCTTGGCAGCACGGTGATCGAGGCCGAAGACCTGCGCAAGGGCTTTGGCAACCGCCTGCTGATCGACGACCTTAACTTCAAGCTGCCGCCCGGTGGCATCGTTGGCGTGATCGGGCCGAACGGCGCGGGCAAGTCCACGCTGTTCAAGATGATCATGGGCCTTGAAAAGCCAGACAGTGGCGAACTGAAGATCGGTGATACCGTCAAACTGGGCTATGTGGACCAGTCACGCTTCAGCCTTGATGACAACAAGACCGTGTGGGAAGAAATCTCCGGCGGGACGGATGTCATCTATCTTGGCAAGCGCGCGGTGCCGTCACGCGCCTATGTCGGGGCCTTCAACTTCAAGGGACCGGACCAGCAGAAAAAGGTTGGCGTCCTGTCGGGTGGTGAACGCAACCGCGTCCACCTTGCCAAGATGCTGCGTCAGGAAAGCAACGTCATCCTGCTTGACGAACCGACCAATGACCTTGACGTCGATACGCTGCGCGCCCTCGAAGACGCACTGGCGGAGTTCGCGGGCTGTGCGGTGATCATCAGCCATGACCGCTGGTTCCTTGACCGTCTTGCAACGCATATCCTTGCGTTCGAGGGCGACAGCCACGTCGAATGGTTCGAAGGCAACTTCCAGGCCTATGAAGAAGACAAACGCCGTCGCCTCGGGCCGGATGCAACCGAACCGGGCCGCATCAAGTACCGTCCGATCGAACGCTGATTACGGAGCACGCGCGCTGTCCCCATGTTACGGGATGGGGCGCGTGGGGCGGTTTTCATGGGGTTTTGCCCCATACCCCGCCAAGGGGTATGACCCTTTGGGCACCATGGCCCCATAAGAGACGGTTTAAAAATTCAGGCTCGATAACTTCCTGAAATCATAAAGGTTTTTGGTGAAGCTTTTTCCAAAAAGCTTCAGAAGACACCGCCTTTTTAAAAAAAGGCGGCACCCAAAAACTTTTCCTGTTTTTTATCAATGATTTGTTTTCAAACACTCTCTCAGCAGATCAGGGGCAGGAAGCGCGCTTCCTGCCATGGCCTGCCTGCCATGGCGGCCCCATACGCATGGCAATGACGGGTGGGGCTACGCCCTATCGGCACACATGGCGGTTACCATCCGCCCCGATATAGGTGCCCGTCTGGGGATCAAAACACGCATTCGCGGCGCAACTGCTGCGTGCGGGGGTGATGTCAGGGTGGATTGTCGCCCCGATGGCGTTGGCCTCCCGCGCGGCATGACCGCACAGCGGCGTATCCGCAGGGGCGGAAGGGTCGTTCACCAGCACAGGTTCCGCAGCCCCCGTCGCGGCAACCGCAGGCGGTGGCAGGGCCACGGGTGTCGCATGGTGGTGCGGCGCACAGGCCGACAGACCCGATGCCATCCCCACCAGCACTGCCATTGCCACAGCCATTGCCACACGCGACATCACGCGCCGTTCCATATTCACACCATGCCTTGCCACTGTTTTTTCCTTCATTGTTACAGGTCCAGCCGCCCCTGTTCGCTGTGGGCCGCACGTTCGACCCGCGCCGCCACGTCCCCATCGGCAAAGGTCATGATGACCTGCGCGCCCGCTTTCACCTCCGCGGCAAGTGTCAGCGGATGGCCCGCGCGGTCCTGCACCAGCACATAGCCACGTTCCAGCACCGCACGCGGCGACAGCGATTCCAGACGCCCGCCCTCCCCCTGCACGCGTGCGCGCCGTTCACGCAGCAACGCCAGCAGGGCGGGGGCCGAAGGACGCAGCGCCGTCACCCGGCCCCGGCGGTCGCGCAGATATTGCGGCCCCCCACGCGCCAGTGCCGCCGACGCCAGCGTCAGGCCGGAACGTTTCAGCGCAATGATGGTGCCGGGCGTGGGCAAGCGGTCACATGCCGCCTGCAAGCGCGCGCGACGACGTTCCAGCAGTGCGGGCAACGCCATGTCGAGGCGATACCCCCGGTCGTCAAGCCGTATGCGCGCGGTTTCCAGCAACGATGGCAGGTCAGGCAGCCCCGCCGCCGCCCGCCCCAGTCGCGCCCGCCCAAGCTGCAGCACACGCCCCAGCCCGTTCGACAGCCGCGCCATGCGGTGGGCAAGGTCCGCCTCCAGCTCCGCACGCACGGGCACCGCCATTTCCGCCGCCGCCGTGGGGGTGGGTGCGCGGCGATCTGACACAAAATCAATCAGGGTCGTATCCGTCTCGTGCCCCACGGCGGAAATGACCGGAATCGTGCAGGCCGCCACCGCACGCAGCACGGATTCGTCATTGAAGGCCATCAGATCCTCCAGCGAACCACCACCACGCGCCACGATCAGCACATCGGGCCGCGCAATCCCCGTGCGCCCGTCGATCCGGTCAAACCCCGCCACCGCTTCGGCAATGCGTTCGGCCGCGCCCTCGCCCTGCACCGGGACAGGCCAGACCAGCAGGTCACGCGGAAAACGCCGGGCCACCGTGGTGCGGATGTCATGCAGCACCGCCCCCTGTGCCGAAGTCACGACCCCGATGACACGTGGCAGGAACGGAATCCGCTGCTTGCGCTCCGCATCGAACACGCCTTCCTGCGCAAGGCGCAGGCGCAGCTTCTCGATCCGGGCCAGCAATGCGCCCTCCCCCGCATATTCCAGACGGTCAATCACCATCTGGTAGGAAGAACGCTCGCCATAAGAGGAAATCTTGCCCGTGGCGATGACCTCCACGCCATTTTCAGGCTTCAGCCCAAGGCGGGAAACACTGCCGCGCCAGACGACGGAAGACAGCTTCCCTTTCTCATCCTTGAGGGAAAAATAAAGGTGACCGGATGAATATCGCTTGAATTCCGTAATTTCGCCGCGCACACGGATACGTCCAAACGTACCTTCAAGCGTGCTGCGGATCGCGCCCGAAATTTCGGATACGGAATATTCCGCGATATTCGTGGCGCCCGGCGCGCCGGATGGGAAGCTGGGTTCATGCATGACCCGAAGTTATGATAGAGACGCGCGTCCCGAAAGGGCGGATTGCAAACAGGAGAATTGATTCATGCGGGTGCTGCTGGTCGGATCGGGGGGGCGTGAACATGCCATGGCGGCGGCGATCGCGCGTTCGCCCCTGCTGGAGGCGCTGTTCATTGCACCGGGCAACCCCGGCACGGCCGCGCTGGGGACCAATTGCGCCATCCGCGCCGATGATGTGGCGGGCCTGATCAAACTTGCGCGCGATGAACGCATCGACCTTGTGGTGCCCGGACCGGAAGCCCCGCTGGTGGCGGGATTGGCCGATGCCTGCGCACAGGCCGGGATTGCCTGCGCCGGGCCATCGCGCGCGGCGGCGGAGCTTGAGGGCAGCAAGACCTTTACCAAGGAAATCTGTGACGCGGCGGCCATCCCCACCGCGCGCTGGGCACGGTTTGATACCGCGGCCGACGCACTGGCGCATGTGCGTGCCACCGGTGCACCGATCGTGGTCAAGGCCGATGGCCTGGCGGCGGGCAAGGGCGTAATCGTGGCCCAGAACGTGGAAGAAGCCGAAACCGCCATCCAAGACCTGATGACCGACGCCACGATGGGTGACGCCGGGCGCACGGTGGTGATCGAAGAATGCCTGGTGGGCGACGAGGTCTCGCTTTTTGCCTTCTGCGCGGGGGAACAGGCGGTACTGATCGGCGCGGCACAGGACCACAAGCGCATTGGCGATGGCGATACCGGCCCCAACACCGGCGGCATGGGCGCGGTTTCCCCCCCCGCAGGATTCGACCGCGCGCGACAGGAAGCGGCACTCGATACGATGGTGCGTCCCATGCTGCGCGAGATGGCGCGACGTGGCACACCGTTCCACGGCATCATCTTCGCCGGGCTTATGCTGACACCGCAGGGTGAGAAACTGATCGAATATAATGTCCGCCTTGGCGACCCGGAGGCGCAGGCCCTTCTGATCCGGCTGCAAAGCGATCTGCTCGCCGCGCTTGCCGCCGTGGCGAAGGGCGATCTTGCAGGCACGGATATCCGCTTTTCGGGACAGGCCTCCATCAGCGTGGTGATGGCCGCACGCGGCTATCCCGGCAGGCCAGTGACCGGCGGCGTGATCGCGGGCATCGACGATGCACAAGACCTGCCCGGTGTGCAGGTGTTCCAGGCGGGCACAAAGCTTGATGCCGATCATCACCTGGTCGCGGCGGGTGGCCGCGTGCTTGCGGTCTGCGCCACAGGCGACACGCTGGCACAGGCCCGCACCCGGGCCTATGCCGGGGTGGGTGCGATCCGTTGGGACGATGCCATCTGGCGTCACGATATCGGCATGCGCGCGCTGGAGCACACCGCACGCGACTGAACATTGCCCCCCGGCCCGCATTTCACACGGGCCTGCGACGGGGATGTCCCCCCGCCCCCCACGCACGTTCCGGCCCGCCGGACACCGCGCAAGACAGCGACATGCCATGCCCCGCGACACCAAGATACTGACCGAAGGAGAGGGCCTGCACGGTGCGGCCCGGATACAGGCGATGTGTGCGGTCGCACTGTCGGTCCTGCTGGCGCTGCTGGATTACGCGATCGCCAACGTCGCGCTGCCGACCATCGGGGGGGACCTGCATGTTTCCGCCGCGTCGGCGGTGTGGATCATCAATTCCTACCAGCTCGCCAGTGTCATCGCCCTTCTGCCCACGGCGGCACTGGGCGCGCGGATCGGGTTCGGACGCCTGTGCCAGATCGGGCTGGTGTTGTTCATCGTCTCCTCCCTGTTCTGCGGGCTGTCGCATTCGCTGCTGGCGCTGTCGCTGGCGCGCGCGGTGCAGGGTGTGGGCGGGGCATGTATCATGAGCGTCAGCATCGCGCTGATCCGCTTCATCTATCCCCATGCGATCATCGGGCGCGGCATCGCGCTCAATGGCGTGATGGTCGCACTTGGCGTGGGGGCGGGGCCAACGGTGGCATCCATCATCCTGTCGGTCGCCACATGGCCGTGGCTGTTTTTCATCAACATCCCGCTGGGCCTTGCGGCCCTGGTGCTGGCGCTGATGTCCCTGCCACGCACGCCGCTGCAACATGGCGCATTCGACGGACTCAGTGCGCTGCTCAATGCGTTCGCGTTTGGCGCGCTCATCATGGCAGGCGATTCCATCGCACACCATGCCAGCAGCCTGCAGGTCTATGCCTTCGCGATAACCGGCATCGTATCGGGCTGGCTTCTGGTGCGGCGGCAGAAGGGACGCGCCCACCCGATGTTCCCGATCGACATGTTGCAGGTCGCGGCATTCCGCACCGGGGCCTGCATCGGGTTCCTCGCTTTCGTGTCGTCCAACCTGTTTATGGTGTCCTTTCCCTTCACATTGCAGAACCTGTTCCATGCACCGCCATCGGTGGTCGGGCTGCTGATGACGCCGTGGCCGGTGGGAATCATGCTTGTCGCGCCGGTCATCAGCCGACTGAGCGACCGGGTCCCGGCCACGATCCTGTCGTCGGTGGGGCTGTTCACTACGTCGATGGGATTCCTTGCCCTTTATCTGCTCCCTGCGGAGCCACACTGGTATGACATCGTATGGCGCGTCGGGCTGGCGGGAATGGGGTTTGGCATATTCCAACCCCCCAACAACCGTATCATGATGGTCACAGCCCCCGCCGGACGGTCCGGCAGTGCAAGTGGAATGGTCCAGGTTTCGCGCCAGTGCGGACAGGCGACGGGCGCGATGCTTGTGGCGATGACGTTCGGGCTGATCGCCATGCGGCCGTCGATACGCTGCCTGGAATTCGCATCCGTCATCGCCTTTCTTGGCATGCTGCTCAGCGCATCACGGCTGTTTTCGGGCGGTCGGGAACAGGCCTGACCAACCGGCGGGGAACCAGCCCTCCTGCAAGACAGCCTGGGCATAAACCCTGTCGGCCCCTTAAAATTTTCTGGTGAAGATCGTTTGAAAACAGGACGTCGATAAGAAATTAAAAATTCCTGCCGTTAGCGTGTCTTTTGAACATTCACCAAAAGCGTTTACCACCCCGGCGGGTCATGGCCCCCCACTTTTCAAACAGCCAATTATTTAAGGGGCTGTTTGAAAAATCATACCTGATAACATCCTGAAATCATAAAGGTTTTTGGTGAAGCTTTTTCCAAAAAGCTTCAGAAGACGCCGCCTTTTTAAAAAAAGGCAGCACCCAAAAACTTTTCTTATTTTTATCAATGATTTGTTTTCAAACACTCCCTCAGCCAAAGGGACAAAGCCGCGCTTTTACAATCCTTTGGGGTCAGGGCACCTGCCGCGCGGTGTCGGGATGGAGTTCCTCCTCCAGCGTGGGGATCTTCTCTCCGATCAGCAGGTTAAGCACCACGGCCGAACACACGCACAAAAACACCCCGTTACCAAGAAACAGCCGCGCCATCCCGCTGACATGCGCCAACAGGATGGGACATGACATCGGCAACATGCCCAACCCCATGGAAACCGCCGCAATCATGCCATTGCGCGTGCCCTCGAAACGGACATGCAACAGTTCGCGGATACCCCCCACCGCCGTCATCCCGAACATCACCAGCGCACATCCCCCCAGTACCGGCGCGGGCATGGCCGCGATCACCGCGCCAAGTTTCGGGAACAGGCCCAGCACGATCAGCACCACCCCCGCCGCCGCGACGACAAAGCGGCTGCGGATGTTGGTCATCGCGATCAGGCCGGTATTCTGCGTAAACGCGTTATAGGGAAAGCTGTTGAACAGGCCCCCCAGCATGGTGGACAGGCCATCCGCACGGAACGCCGCGATCAGCGTTTCCTCGTCCATGGGGCGTTCGGTAATGCGCCCCACGGCAATACAGTTGCCCGTCGTTTCCGCAAGGATCACCAGCATCGTCAGCGTCATGATCAGCACCGGCACCACATGAAAGGTCGGCACGCCAAAGGCCATGGGCATGCTGAGCGCGAACCACGGTGCATCATGCACGGCCTGAAAATGACCCATGCCACAAGCCAGCGCAATGATGCTGCCGATAATCAGGCCAAGCAGCACGCTGATATTGGAGATAAAACCCGATCCCGCGGCATAGACCGCCAGCGTGACCGCCATTGTCACGCCCCCCAGAACAAGGTTCGGGGACGTACCGAACGCCGCATCCGATGGCGTCCCACCCCCCAGCCATACGCCTGCCACCGGAATCAGTGTCAGGCCGATGACCGTCAACAAACAACCCGTCGCAACGGGTGGGATAAACCGCATCAGCCGCCCCAGCGCCGGGGCCAGCACCAACGTGCAGCCCCCCGCCCCGATGATCGCGCCAAAGATGGCGCTGTTTCCATACATCTTGCCAATCATCACCATGGGCGCCAGCGTCACGAACGACGCCCCCTGCACGATCGGCAGACGGGAGCCAATCTTCCCGATCCCCACGGCCTGGATGATCGTGGCGATCCCTGCTGTCATCAAACCGGAATTGATCAGGGTAATCGTCTGCCCCATGTCCAGACCCAGTGTCGCGGCAAGGATGAGGGGCACGGCCACGGTGCCCGAATACATCACAAGCGCATGCTGCAGCCCGAACGTAAACAGCATGCCAAGCGGGGGGACTTCATCAATCGGGTGGGGTCTGCTGTGCTGCATGGTGGTCGTTGCCTTCGGCATCACGATAAAAGGCCGTTCCAAAACAGCCAGCGGATGCAAAGAAAAGGTTCGGGGGCATAACTTCCAAAAAATACTTAAATATTAAGACTCTTTTGGAAATAATACCTTCCATGAACCTTTCATGATGAACGGTATGTTTCATGGGCCATGCCCGTGCGCGGCCCGATGCGTGATGACCCGTTCATCACGCATGTTCCACCCCGCAACGGACAGGACAATACGAACAGCCTGCCGCATCCTTGCGTCAACGCGACGGGCCATCGCCCTCAGAACGCGGTGGAGATCGTGCCGGTCATGGTGAAGCGCGGTTCCACCATGAAGGAGTTGCCATTCGCGCTGCGTCCACCACTTGCGCCGTAATAGACGTTATATCCCCCCTGATTGCCCGCGGAATAAATCGCCCCCATCGCCCCGGTGCGCACGACCGATCCCGTCAGGTTGGTGAAGTTCAGGCGGAAGGTTGGCGATTTGGCATACAGGAACGGCTTGAAACGATACCCAAGCGATAGCGTATCGGTGACATAGCCGGGAATGCGTTCACTGTTATCAAGCGCCACCGACTGCGGGCCGGTGTAATGGACGCTCGCATTGGCGAAGAAGCCCTTGTATTTATAGGTCAGGCCGAAATTGGCCATGACATGCGGCGCCATGATGGCCTGCTGGCCCTTGGCACGGATCAGGTTTCCATTGCCATCCGTCACGTTGGAATCCTGCGTCGCATGCAGATATTCGAACGAGGCATACGGGCTGAACCCGTAATATGACCGGCCCGCCACCATAACGTCAAAGCCACGCATGGTCTGGTTCCCGCCCTCGATCGGGGCATACTGGTTCGCACCGATATAGGTGTCGAGAATGCGGTTCGTCACGTTGTAGTTGAACAGCGCAAGATCAACCATCACGTATTTGTCGTGATAGCGATAGCCCAGCTCTTCCTTGATGGAATACTGGTTCTTGAGCATTTTCGTTCCCGGCGTGGTCCAGCCAAGGTCAACGGCGCTTGGCTCACGGTAATCACCTTCGGCGTTCACATAGATCTGGTGATGATCATTGAACTGATATCCGATCGAAAGCTGCGGCAGGGGTTCAGTCGTGTTGGTCCCGCTACGCGCACCGGTATAGTTGGAACTGTGATTCATCCACTGCTTGTTCCACGCATTGGACATCACGAATTTGAAGCCCGCATGGATCGTCAGCCGGTCATTGAAATATTTTGCCGTGTCCTGCACGAACAGCGAATGCAGTTCATATCCTGCGGTCTGCCCAAATACCGCGTTGCTGTTGATCTGGTACTGTGCCCAGTTGGGGCTGGGGTTCGCGCCATTGGCCATCGTGGCGCTGAGCGGATAGGACTGGATGGTCTGGGCATTTTCATACCAGTACCCGACCGAGAAATGGTTATGCGTGTCGATCTGGTAATTCAGCTTTGCCACCGCACCGACCTGGCGCACTTCGTTTTGAAGGAAGTAATTGGTCAGGTTCTGGTTTGTCGCAAGCTGCCCGTTGTTGTAATAGGCCACCGACGACCCGAACAGCGTATTGTACGACCCGTCGGACGCCGTCGTCCCGCCAGGGGAACCATCCCATCCCTGCCCAAAGCTGAAATAAGGTTGCAGATCGAGGGAGAAGCGTGACGGCAGCACCACATGCACAGGTGCGGTCAAGAAGATCT
This sequence comes from Novacetimonas hansenii, assembly GCF_014843995.1. Taxonomy (NCBI): domain Bacteria; kingdom Pseudomonadati; phylum Pseudomonadota; class Alphaproteobacteria; order Acetobacterales; family Acetobacteraceae; genus Novacetimonas; species Novacetimonas hansenii. Next base: position 3,526,453 of record NZ_CP062147.1, read on the forward strand.
GGTTCCAGTGATCGTTATTGTTCTTCCAGTAATTATCGCTGGAAGGATCGGAATTACGGCCATATCCGACGCCAGTATGTTTGTAGTTATAGAATGCCGTGGCGTCAGGATAGGAATCGATTGTAAAATCCTCGGCATTCCATGACAGGAACAGCCGCGCCGTCGATCCGTTTTTCCAATCCTTCTGCAACCCGAAATCAATATGCCTGCGCTGGTTGATACCCGATCCCATCCATGATCGCGCGTGCGAGTTGGAGAATGAAAAGAAGCTGCGCACGCCCGTATTGCCGATATCCCCGGATTCAAGGCGGATGAATTCGCGTGACAGGTTGTTCGTGCCATACGAAAAATCCGTCATGCCCCCGAATTTGTGCGATGCCGTGTGGGAACGTTCGTTCATGACACCGCCCGCCGCCGACATGACCGGCAGATCGGTGCCCGCGCTGCCTGGCGTGACCTCGACACTTTCAAGGTTTTCGGAATCAATGTTTTCCGCCAGATATTTCGCAGCCGCCGCCGGTGCGCCATCAAGCATCAGCCCCATGTCGAGGTCCGTCAGGCCACGCACCTGAATCTGTCCCCCTTCCATACCCGATGAATCCGGGGTCGTGACATTCAGGCTGGGCAGGTTTTTCACCAGATCCAGTCCCGTACTGGTGGGACTGCGCATCTCGATATACTGCTTGCCCACCGTCTGGACCGCATGGGGCGCGGTTTCCAGACGCATCATCCCGCCACCACCATCACGGGCGTCCCGGGCGCGCGAAACATGGATGACCTCTGGCGTCTCAGGGATGGCTGTCGCGGGGATGGCCGTCGCGGGATGCACCGATGTTCCCTGCGCGGCGGCCGGCCGTGCTGCTGCCCCCCGATGCGTGACACGATGTGCCGCCGCGGGTGCGGACGTTGCCGCAAGCGCCCGATCCATGGTCCCCGCAAGCGCCAGCCCCGCCCCCGCAAGACATGAAACCGCACATAGCCGTGCGCGCAGGCCCATTGCATATTTTCCCATGATACCCCCATCCCCTGTCGTGCGCATGCGTGACGATCCGCCAGTCATCACGATGCATTCCCGTACCGGGACGCATATCCCCGGTTGCATGGCACGCGCAGGTCAACGGCTGACAGCATGGTCGCAGATGGCAGGGCAGTGCATTTCAGCGTGATGTTCATCCGTCCCCCCGAACATTGTTACTCTTCCGATCCGGCATAACAGGACTGCACCTCCCCCGAGGGCATCCACCCAGATCCCCATCCCACAGGCATTCCCCTTCTCCATGCGACCGCGCCGCATGGCCATCGCGCCATACGCGATCATGGAAAAGGGTCAGATGCCAGCAGGCGTCTTGTTGACCTAAAGGAAATAAGATGACGGGGGAAAGGCCAAAAAAAGCAACAGGCTGTTTATGTACCTGCATGCACGCCACATCGTGTGCGTGCATCCCCACCAAAGGGGCAAAGCCGGTTGGTGACGCAACGAACCGATCAGGAAATGACGGTTTTACGGGACTGTTTTTACTGTGTTTGTAGAATTACAAAACGATCCCGCAACAAATACAGGGGTCATTCCCCATCTGGGACCGACAGACCCGGAACACCGGATGCAGAACCGGCAACAGGCCGTTTCTTTTTCCGTTACACCCCAGACCCCACGGGGCGAACACCCCCACCCCTGTTTTGCCATCCTGAATCGAGGCACCGCACAGATCCATCCAGTGACACGGCATGTCGGCGCCCCCGTCCCCAAAGGCGGCAAAGGCGGCAAAGGCCCTTCTGGACGCCAGAAGATGAAACCAGAGGAAAAAACATCTCTATAAAAAACTGTTTGAAAAAGAAGAACGGCAGCTACAGACACTATCGTTTTTTCAAGAGATTGTTTGAAAACAACCCCTTGATAAAAAATAAAAGTTTTTGGGTGCCGCTTTTCGATCGAAAAAGGCGGCGTTTTCTGAAGCTTTTTGGAAAAAGCTTCAGAAAAAACCTTTATAATTTCAGGATATTATTAAACGCGACTTTTCAAACAGCCTCTAAAAATATTGGTTATTTCGAGGTTTTTTAAAACTTCATCAAAACATTTTATTGTTCCAGCGCAATACTGGTCATGCTTTTCCAAGCAATATCTCAAAAATTTAAGGGCCTGCGCAGCTTCAAAAAGATGATGCCTTGCAACGCATTCCGGGAAGCAGCGTCACCAAAGCCCCTTCCGCAACATTGAACACAAGCACCGACACCACCCGCATCCCATATGACAAGGCAGGCAGAGAGCATATGGAACAGAACCGTACGAAAAAACGGCCCTTCGCGATATACGAAAGGCCGTTTCCCAAACCCGGTGGCAACAGTAATAGCAGGCTATGCCGCCTTACTGCGCATCCATGAACTGGTCATTACCGATAATGCCCAGCTTCGTGATACCAAGACGCTGCGCATCGGCAAGGACGTGGGCCACGGTCTTGTAATTGGCAAGACGATCCGGATGGATGTGCATTTCAGGCTGCACCGGCATCGACGCCGCCTCTGTAAAATGCGCCTGAAGTGCGGCTTCATCAGGTACCGGGTCACCGTTCCAGGTGATCGTATTGTCGAAATCAATCGACACCGTATCAATCTGTGGGTCCGGCTCTGTCGAGGGGGGAGGATTCCCCTGCGGCAGGTCCATTGAAACCGAATGCGTCTGCATCGGGATGGTAATGATCAGCATGATCAGCAGCACAAGCATGACGTCAATCAGGGGCGTGGTATTGATATCTACAATACCTTCGTCCTCTGTCGTGCTGCTGGACCCGACATTCATGCCCATGGCGCGTATTCTCCCAAAAGTGGCCGGGATTGCCTCCCGGCCGGGAATGGATACCGAGGATCAGCCGTGGGGCTGTTCGGTAATAAAGTCAATGTGAATGATGCCCGCCTGCTGACAGGCCGCAACAACCTTGCCGACTGCCTCATACTTGGCGGCCATGTCGCCCCGGATCTGGATCTGCGGCTGCGGCTTCTGTGCCGCCGCATGTTCCAGATGCGATTCGAGGTCGGCATAGCCATTCAGCGGGGTTTCCCCCCAATATGCCTGCCCCTTGGACGTCACCGCGATCACGACGTTATCAATCGCGGTGCGGGTCGGCTGGTTTGCATCCATCGGCAGCTTTACCGTGATGGTGTGCGTCGCAACTGGAATAGTGATCAGAAAGATGATCAGCAGCACCAGCATGACGTCGACAAGCGGTGTGGTGTTGATGGCCGACACCACCTCGTCTTCATCGCCGCCACCTCCAACTTGCATTCCCATGATCAGGCCACCCGATTGTCAATAGTCGTGGTTGTAGGAGAATTGTCCGGACGAACCGCAATCGTGTTCTGCGGATCGGAACCATGACGATAGCCGCCCATCAGGATGGACTGCAAGTCAGCGGCGAAGTTACGCACCAGATCCATCGCGCCCTTGTTACGGCGCACCAGCAGGTTGTAGCCCAGAACCGCCGGAACCGCGGTGCCAAGGCCGATGGCCGTCATGATGAGCGATTCACCAACCGGGCCGGCAACCTTGTCGATCGAGGCATTGCCCGCGATACCGATGGCCGTCAGCGCGTGATAGATGCCCCAGACCGTGCCGAACAGGCCAACGAACGGAGAGGTCGAACCCACGGTCCCAAGGAACGCAAGCCCACCCTGAAGGCGCGTCTGGATCAGATCGACCGAACGCTGGATCGACATCGTCGTCCACGAATGCAGGTCGATGGATTCCTGCATCGTGCCTTCGTGATGTTCAGCAGCCTTCACACCGGTTTCCGCGATATAGCGGAACGGGAGTTCGCCGGCAGCGCGTCCGCGCCCTGCTTGATCGTCGGCTTGGTCCAGAACTTGGACGTCACGTCCTTGCCCGCGCTGAACAGGCTTGCCTGTTCAAAGAACTTCTTGATCATGATGACCCAGGTGCCGACCGACATGAACACCATGATCAGCAGGACGCCACGGGCGATGAAGTCACCGTTTGCCACAGGCACCCAGGCGCGTACGGGTTGCCTTCGGGTGCAGGCGGCGGCGGCGGCGGTGCATCGGGCGCCGGGCGGCGGGGCGGCATCAGCAGCGGGGCCGGGCAGGCGCTGGCGCACCGGCATCAGCAGCAGGGCAGCCGCGCCGGCATCGGCGGCAGGCGCCGGGCCGCATCGGCA
>NZ_CP062149.1:0-6310 GCF_014843995.1 Novacetimonas hansenii
CCCCCAAATCGGCTGTGTCCTGGCACGGTCGAAAGGCTCCAAGAGCCTAGCAATCATGGTGAGATGCTCGCGTACTGCTCGTTAAAATCCGTCTGAATAACGCGGGAAGGTCTAAGGGCTGCTCGGGGTGGTTCCTGAGCGACAGCCTATGACCGGGAGCGGGCTTAGTAGAGTGAAAATCCCCTTCGCGGTTTATCCGAAGCGTTGGGGAGAGGCAGGGATTTCGAGGGTGGTTCCTCGTCCTGTCAAAGTCTCGAAAGGTCCATGCGACAGAGAAGCAATACAGAGGGTGCTTGGCGGCACCCGGTGACGATGTTCCTGGTCCTCGTGGGTGGTACCACGATCGACCGGGGGAAAAGGGAATGTTGGTCGCATTCCCCTTAAAACTGGCAGTTTTTCAACAATCAGCAATCAATGCACATGCAGCAATAAGGAGATAATCTTATGAGGATGTCGAGTTCTGTACGTCGGGTAACCGGCAAAACCTGCGGTAAAAGAGGACGCCCCTTTCCTGGGGCCTGCGTGTTGCGCAGGTAGTCCTTCGGCTGTCCCGTTGGGAATGGCTGACCGGTCAACAGGCCCGAGGGAGAAGCATTAACTTGCTTCTCCCTCTCCAGCCAGTTCGTGTGCCAAAATGGGTTCTAAATCTCATATTGACATAACGCATTTACTCCTATATAGATAATTGCCATTATATCCCCTTGTGGATACTACTGCGCTAGTCTCGCAGTTAGAGAAACAAGCATTATACCCCCGGGGGCACACGAAAGTGTGCCCCCGTATTCGTATATGGAGTGGATATGACTAATGTAGGCGTTCCGCCCGTGGTTGATGGTACAATACATACCACCACATCCGCAGGAATTAGAATTCGAATATTCGTTGATTTTTGGAACTTTACTCTAGGGCTAAAGGCACAAAATTCAGCCTTCCGTGCTGATTGGTCCAAGATCGGGCCACTATTTGCACAAAAAGCATGTGATCGCATTTCACCAGGATCAACGGCGATCTATGAAGCTATGCATGTATATGGGTCATTTGATGAATCCAAGGACGCGGGTCTAAGGAATTGGTTTACCAATTTCCTAGACAAACAAGCTGGTGTTCATGTGGAAGTGGTTCCCCGGCAGAAGAAAAGAAATCCTCCCAAATGCCCATCCTGCCATGAGCCTGTTTCTACATGTCCTGAATGTGGAAGCGACATGAGAGGAACGGAAGAAAAGGGCGTTGATACAAGAATAGTTACAGACATGATTAAGCTAGCTTGGGCTAATGCTTATGATGCGGCTATTCTTGTTACGGCTGATCGGGATTTTGTTCCGGTGGCAGAGTTTTTGCAGACAAAGGGAATTAAGGTAATCCATGGAGCATTCCCTCCTGGAGGAAGTATTCTCTCTCAAAAATGCTGGGGACATATTGATATTCCGAATTTCATGTCTGAATTTTCAAGATGATCCAACTTTTTAGTTATAGCCGCTTACCGAGATAATCTATCCGAGGGAGAAGCAAATTAATGCTTTTCCCTCTCTTATGCTGCGCCTTGTAGGGCGTTCCCTATTCCAGCATAATTACCTACCTCCTACGAGGTTGCACAACGAGGCTCAGGTGAGCCCCAACTCCCTGAGCCTCACACTTACGCTAAAATCCACACAGAACGCGCTACAGGCCATTAAAGGCAAAAGAGAGGGAAGAGGTGTCTTCAAAAATTGGACGCTCTCTACGGGGCTCCCATGGTCAGAAAACACCTGTCGCCTTTCATTCTGCTTCCTGAGCATTTTTCATCTGCGTGGTTTCTCTGACGGTGCAAGTGTCGGGCGAGCGCGGAGCGGGAGCGGCGTAGCCCGCCGTAGGCGCCGACACCTGGAAAGGTCGCGGCATGAAATCCGTCATTTTCCGGGTGTCATCCACAGCAGTTGCTCACACCCATGCTCTTTCTTTTCTTGTTTCTTCTTGTTTATATGAAAAAAACCCTTTTATTTCATATAGATACAAGCAGTTAATGCGTCATTTTCCGGGTTAAATGCGTCATTTTCCGGGTTAATGCGTCATTTTCCGGGTGTCATCCACAATCCAAAAAACCCTTATCCACACCCTATTGCGTCACCTTCCGGGCTTATGCGTCATAAAAAATAATTGACGTATATTTGTTAATGCGTCACTTTTTTCGTAAGGCGCATAAGCCCGGAAGGTGACGCACTTGAACGCAAAAACGGCAGTAAGCCGCAAAACCTATGCCGTCATTCCCAAGCATGACCCTCAAGTCACAATGAGCAATGCTCTTGTAAGAGCAGGTCATGGCCTGACTCTGGCGGAGAAGCGTATTGTCATGTTGGCCGTATCCAAATTGGATAGCCGCGCACCGACACCAGCCCCCTCATCACTTGTGCCACGAACCAAGATCACGGCAGCCGAATACGCGGAAACATTCTCCGTTGATGCGAGGACAGCCTACGAAGCCCTACAGGATGCAGCAAAACACCTGTTCGACCGTAAAATCACCTTTTTCGAGCCCGCCTACACACGGGCCGGAAAACCTCTCAAACCCATACGCAATGACATGCGATGGGTGGGGCGGTGCAAGTATCATGAGAATGAAGGTTGGGTCGAACTGTCATGGTGGCCTGACCTTCTCCCGTCCCTTATGGGGCTAAAAAAGCAGTTCACCACCTACAAACTGCAACAGGCTAACGCTCTCCGGTCGGCCTACTCGTGGCGGCTTTTGGAACTACTCATGCACTACCGTGACAGTGGGAAGGCCGAATACACCATTGAGGATTTCTGCGCCTCGATGGACGCGACAGAGAAGCAAAAAGCCAACTTCAACAACATCAAGCGCCGTATCATCGAGCCCGCAGTCAAGGAACTGGTCGAGAAAGATGGCTGGATTATCCGGTGGACACCCATCAAGGCAGGCCGGAAGGTCTCCCGGCTTCGCTTTGAGTTCAGGAAAAACCCACAACCTGACCTGTTTCCATAATCAGTCTGACAAGTCCGACAAAAACGTCAGACATGACAGACAGACGCTACCCATGCTCCACTCATGCCAGACAAGTCATACAGTGGAGTCAGACATGACAGACGATCCGAAGCCGTGGTCAATCCGCGGCGTTCATCCCGAAGTCAGAAACGCCGCTCTTGCTGCGGCCAAACGAGAGGGTGTCACGATAGGGGAATGGTTGGACAGAGCCATTCGATCACACGTTAAAAGTGGCAGAAAACAGGGAGAAAATGTGTCTGACAACGCAGTAAGACCGGTGGCAGACTTGTCTGACGCGGAGCGTCTTGTCAGTATGATTTCCCGGCTGGCTGAGGCTGGTGCGCCTGTCCCGAAGTCTGTCGCCAGCAAGGCTTACAATGTCATACGGGATGGGTTGAAAGACGTTCAGGGAAGCCGGAAAGTTGAATCGGTGGCTATCACCGACGATCGAGATGCAGCATCTTGACGGAATGACGATTGGGGTGAGCCTCCCGATCGTCCGGGCAGGGTCGATGTGTGGTGCATCCCCTGCCCTCTCTCCTGCCCCTATCGGTTCCCGAATGGCAGAAGTGGCGGCATCCCGCCCTTTTCCTCGATCAGCTTGCTCAGATAGCTGACGTTGCCTTGCTGCATGTCTGCGGTGAGTTCGCCTGGCAAAGGATGCTCATAACCGTTCAAACGGCGCGCCTGGCTGTACGTCCGGTTGATAGATCGTATCTCCTGGTCGAGCCCCTGGACACTCTCACCACCAAACCGCCGACGCACATAGGGCATTGTTCCAGGCACAAGCCCCTTGGCTTTGTAGGTCTCCTGTAACTGCTCCTGACACTGAAACTTACGTGTCAGCGTCATGTGCCGGCATTGCTTCTGCTCATCGGCTTTTATGGCGGCCTGTGTCGCCTGCCACTCGGGATCTATGATCTGCGCATGAGCCGTGCGGATCTCGCTTACACCAAACCCGGCCACAACTGCGGCCATCAATAGAATTTTCCTCATATCAGTCACTCGATGCCGTGAAAGCCTGCACCTTTTGCAGATGCTTGAGATTCTTTTCGGCAATGTCGTTCTCGACTTCCAGTTGCCGGATATGCTGCTGAAAAGCCATGTCCGCCGAGGTCTGCTGTAACTGCAAGCTGGCGTCATTCTGATGCAGCGCGGTGGACTGCTCGGCCGCAATGAGCTGCGTGGACGCCCCCACATCGTCATCCCCAAGGTCAGCCAAAGCCTCGTCCTGCCTCTGCATCGCCTGGGCCGATGCCTGACGATACTCGTTCACTGACGCCAGAGAGGCGGCCTCCCGCATGGACTGGTTGGTATCACGGGCCGCCCGGTCATATCCGGCATCTGTCGGGCTGTCCGAGGCCAAGCCCATCAGGCTGGCCGCACCCGCCTGGGCGCTGGTGCTTCCCGGCAGATTGTAGGTGCTGGAAAGAACTTCTCTCGCTTCCTGAGAGAAATTACCACTAAACCCGTTCAGTGAATAAAGATCACTCAGGTCATCCGTGACGCTCTCAAGGCGGGAAATATCGGAATCCAGTGATCCGCCCCCCAATGAAGCGATATTAGCCAGACCTTTAGCGTTCTGTATTTCCTGTGCTGCCTGCTCTAGCTGTTCGTAATACTGCTCTCCCTGCATGTAGTACTGTTGACCTTGTTGCAGGTAGGACTTGGCAGCTTCAAGATAGCCCAGATCGGTACTAACTTCGGTCTTTGGATCGGTCACTATGACCTGCGCTTTTGCATCAACAGATATGCTGCACAGCGCAAAAATCGTGACTGCCAAAGCACCTTTGAACATATTTACGGTCATATTTTTTGCACTCCCGCGCATATCCTCAGTCATGTTCATGGCGCGTTTTCTGTGCTCAACCGGCATATTTAAGCGGCAATAAAATACACGCTTAAATACACTTAAAGTTTGAGAAATCCGCGCACCAACCGTAACACATAAATAAAAAAATCAGGTAGTGTCAAAATACAGATACAGGGTTTTGACGCATTACCTTAATGTATCATGATACATTAAGGAGCCTATACTTGATTCGCGGAACACCCCAAAGCGAGCGCCAAACCAGGACGCGACAGGCGTTCAGAAACGTTCATTTTCGTTCAAATACGTTCGCAAAAGGTCGAAAACGTTCGAAAATGGTCGTTTAGGGTCACTTAGGGTCGTAAAAGGTCAAAAATTTAACAACTAATTGATTTACAATGATATTTTATAAGGAAACCCACCTCTCGCGAGGTGGGTTGTATACTTCATATAAAATAAGCGGAATCCGAACGGCTAGCCGTTCGGATACTTCATAAATTGAACATCCTATAAAAAATTACTTGATGGGCGGAATCTGGGTGAGGCATCCTGCCTTGGCAGGGCCTCCACGTCCTGCATGCGCGTTGATTGACATACGCGGGGCGGCTGGATGCCGACACCCGATCCTCACATGGAAAGCCGTAATGCGTGCCGGTCGCTGGCACACCGAAAGAACCGGCGTTCCGGTTCCTGATTCTGGTCGTCGAAATCGTGTCCCTCGTGGTCGATCTTCGATGCCCGCCAAGCATCAGGACCGACCCTCGCCATCCTTCCGGTGCTGCGCCAACAGCACCCCACCAATTCGGCCCCATGAAAGGAAAGGGCCAGGCTACAAACCACCACCTCAGCACGTCACTTCGTATTGCCGCCCCAGTCGGGGCACGCCTGCCGTCTAACCATCGGCAAGCAGGGTGCGGCCTAACCAGCCCCGCCCGATCTGTTGCTGTAGCCGGATGCCTTTAATCGGGCTCGTCCGGTTGCAACGGGCGCTCGGGGGTGAAACTCCCCCGTTCGATCCAATCCGCTCTTTGACATTTCAAGATGAAGATGGGCGACGCGGACACGGCCACCCCTGCCGGTTTCGGCAAGGGGTGAGCCTGTCAGATGGGAGAAACGGTATCCAGTCCGTTCCACGGGCGGCAAGGGATTGTCGAACGTGTGCCGCGCAGGTGGGCGACGGCATGGCGGGAAACCGTCATGGGCCTCAGAGGGGAAACCTGGATGAGGCGGTACCAGGGGGCGCAAGCCGCCTGGATCGTCGGATAGCTCAAGCCTGTAACGGCGTTCAGTAGGACGCTGCGCGGAGAGAAAGTGCGAGTGCCGGGACCTACAGTGTTCCGGTGGGTAAAATTGGAAATCATGATGCGAGTAAGGGAGACGCTTTGGATGTTCGGTCCCCCCAAATCGGCTGTGTCCTGGCACGGTCGAAAGGCTCCAAGAGCCTAGCAATCATGGTGAGATGCTCGCGTACTGCTCGTTAAAATCCGTCTGAATAACGCGGGAAGGTCTAAGGGCTGCTCGGG
>NZ_CP062148.1:0-12258 GCF_014843995.1 Novacetimonas hansenii
GGAAGCCGTATTCCTCGACCAGCATCACCAGTAACTTGAAATGATAGAGACTGCGCGTCGGCTTACCTGGCACCCAGGCACCACCAATATCGATGACAAGGCTGCCGTTATCCTTCAAGACACGTTTAAATCCTTCGGCAAATGGTCGAAACCAATTGCAATATTCGTCTGCGTCCTCGTTGCCATAACTCTTTTTGCGCACCAATCCGAAGGGCGGGCTGGTCATAATAAGGTCAACGCTGTTCGGCTTAGCACCGTGGAACAAGTAAGAGCGGCTGTCCCCCCAGATCATTTCGCCCAAATCAGTTTTGTGGAACGAACGGATTAGCTTCTTGGGAAACTTAGCTCGTTGATCTTCTGCTTCCGCGGCTAGGCTAGTCGCGCCAACATGCTGATTGTGCAGGTAGCGAATATACTCGCTCACATTGTTGAAACCGTACTCGGCTGCTTTGGCGTCAAACGCGGCTTTTTCGTCCTCCGTTAGTCGAACGTTCGTGATCTCGCTCCGTGGCTTATTTGCTTTCGGCCGCCCCATATGCGTCGTCCTTCATGTGATTCGAAACTCTAGATAGATCTAGAGTTTTCGTATGACAATAAACTATGAGATTTATGTATGACAATTATCGGCATCGACATAGTATTTTTTCGCATTGTTCCTATTATGTTCTTTATCTTCGATACAACAAGAAGTCAGATCTGAAGCTGCATTAGATAAGCTCCGATCTGCTAGGATCTGCGGCTAGAACGATAGGAGGCAGGGTCAGACCAGCTAGATCTTCGGGTGGTCGAGAGAATTTTTGGCTGGATGACAGATGGTGGCCGCCTCATGCACAAAAATGCCCCTCGTAATTTTCCAAACATCAATGGGTCCAGACAGGACAAAAAAGCTCAGGAAGAAGGAGCACACGGGGAAAGCTGGCCCCCAGATGACAATCCATTCTGGGTTATCTGTCAGTTAGATAGTTCATTCGAAAAATATCTAAGTCTAAGAAGATATTTCGATCTAAATATGACTAATGTTTTCAAATAAATATATCTGGTTTATCGTCGGAAATATCACGAAAAAATCAGCAAATATAGGTAAAATTGTATTGCTATATTCAATAGATAAATTATTTATCAGAAAATAAACGTCAATTATTAAAAACGAACTTTAGAATTGCTTCGCAATGCGTGCATCGGAACGGAACGAATAAAGTGTTCCGCTCCGTTTTGTAAATTACACTCACCAAAGCTGTTTAATTTTATTTCCACTCAAAATAGATGCATTTACCACTCCAATAGATACAACGACTTTATCATTCGAATAAGTCTGTGACGCCAAAAGGAGGGCATTTTCTTGTGTGTCAGCGGTGGCAACACACCGATGAGAGGGGGTTCTATCGGTCTCAGCAGTGTAAACGTCGATCAGCCATGCAGTCATTTTTATATACCTTCCATAATTATCGAACAGGACATCTGTCGCAATTAGGCCCTGTTAGGCCTTAATGTAGTCTACTGTAGAAGTGATGAGGATGAGACAGTCAAATATCATCGCTTTGAAGCATTTTTTCCGTCAGCAGGTAAACTACCATCTATTTCGATGGGAAGCTGACAATCTCCCATAAATCCGTTCTGATGAGGTTGGCTTATTGCCGAGCCATGTGATGATCGCTCAAGCCTGCAAATGCTCAGAGCGAACGGTCGTGCCCTTGAGCGGGCTTATGCTCTTGGATTGGTCGTTGGGACCCACAGGACTGTCTCAAAGGGGAACCGGTAAGAGGAAGTTCGAAAACCTGCGTATCTGCCGATGTCAGGCTAGATTCTGGACGTAACGCTGGCAATACAAGACTTCAAAACTGTCACATAAGGACAATAGTCAGATTGGGACAACCCGGAGCCACGGTGTATCAAGGGCTGCATGGTGGTTTTTCCGGGAGGGTTCAAATGGGACAGCGCGCGGTCATCTATTGCCGGGTTTCCACGGCCGATCAGTCCTGCGCGCGGCAGAAGGACGAGCTGAAGCGATTTTCTGAACGTGCGGGCTATGAAGTGCTGGACGTTTTCATGGAGACCGGCTCTGGCGTCCGGGTGGATCGTGCCGAGCGTCGCAAGGTCATGGCACTGGCCCAGGCCCGTGAAATTGATGCCATCCTGGTGACGGAGCTGTCCCGCTGGGGGCGCTCGACCATTGATCTCATCTCCACGCTTCAGGAACTGGAGAGTTATCGTGTTTCCCTGATCGCCATGACGGGGATGATGTTTGACCTGGCGACGCCACATGGGCGGATGCTGGCGACAGTTCTGGCCGGTATTGCGGAGTTCGAGCGGGATCTGATCAGCGAGCGGGTGAAGTCCGGTCTGGCCGCTGCCAAGGCGCGCGGGAAGGTTCTCGGCCGACAGAAAGGAGAGCGGCCGAAGTCGGACCGTCTGGCTCCGAAGGTTCTGGCGCTGGTGGCGGAAAAGCGGAGTTATCGGTGGATCGCCCGCGATCTGGGAATCAGTAAGAACACAGTTGCTGCCATTGTGCAGAGAGAAAGATAACACGTTAATTTGTTTTTATGTTAACACAAAAACATGATTGCATTATATGGGTGCTAACGGCATTGGTTTGAGACATGCGAAATGTTTGGTTCGATTAAATTGTCGTTTTTTAAGAAGATATTGAGTTATCAAAATAACATGGTAATTAGTTAATGTGTTAACACGGAAACATGGTGGCATGAAAACAATCGCGATCATTAGTCAGAAGGGAGGCGCCGGGAAGACGACGCTTGCCCTACACTTGGCTACTAGTGCCAGTGCCGCTGGATACGTTTCTCTGATCCTCGATACCGATCCGCAGGCGACTGCAAGTTCCTGGAAAGCGTGGCGGGGGGATGTCGAGCCTGATGTGGTGGATTGTGCGGCTCACGCCTTGTTATCAAGAAAGCTGGAACAAGCGTCCGAATTGGGCGCAGAACTATCGATAATAGATACCCCCCCACATGCCGATATTATGGCGCGTGAGGCGTGTCGTGTCGCTGATTTCTTGTTAATTCCATGCAGACCACGTGCTTTCGATATGGACGCTGTTAGAACAACGGCGGAACTTGTGCGAGCCAGTGGCAAGCCTGCCTTCGTGATTTTTACTGCGGGTCCTCCTCGTGCGCCTCAAGTCTATAAAGAGGCGGCTGAGGTTGTGGCGCAGTTTGGTATCCCTGTTGCTCCTGTTGTTTTGCCTGAGCGTGCAGTTTTTCATCATAGCGTTGGTTCCGGTCGTACCGCGCAGGAAGCGGAGCCGGAAAGCAAGGCTGCTGCAGATATAGCACTGTTGTGGAATTGGGTGTGTGATCAAGTTAACATGCCATCACAAAAACAAAATGACACAAAAACACGTTAGCAATTTTCTAAGTTAAGGACATACGGCATGAGTCGGTTTGCTGGTCTCAAAAAGACGGTCGCGCCATCTGTTGTGGAATCGGCAGTGCAAACGGTGGTAGAGAAATCCCGCCCACGTAATCCGAGAGAAGGTAAGAGGGCTGTGGTGGGGTATTTCTCCCCAGCAGTTAGCAAGGGACTACATCAACTTGCGCTTGATACCGATACAACTATTCAGGGTTTGATCGGGGAGGCCATTGATGACTTGATGCGTAAGCACGGTCGTCATCCTTTTGGAGAGCGCTGACTTTCTATTTAGATAGATTATGCTTGTATATTTGTACAATCAGGGGTGACCACGCTTAGCAAACCACGTCTCGCAGAATTTGATGAAATGCCGCTCAGGGTTCTTCGGAGCGATCTCGTTATCACCCAGCCACATGCGCCATTCTCTTTCGAGATGATGCACATCCCACCCTGGCGCGATGTTCCGAGCGTCCCCGTAAATATCAGGATCGAGCGCACCCATCCAAGCCTCGACGGCTGGCTCGGCAGCTTTCATTGTGCCGCGATTGATGAATTTTACCATGTCTTTCTGAGAATCGAATTCGACACGGTAATCCGGTAGATGATCGCTTGCAGCGAGATTCTTTATCATCTGTCGGAACAATTTTTCTGGGCTTTGGGAGCCTGATTTTTTCAGTAGTATCTCAAGAGAGGCTTTCCATGCCGCTTGCTGACCGCAATGTTTGCGGGCGAGTTCATAAACGCGTCGTTCCAGCGGTTTGCGTAGCCGGAAATAATCACGATGCAGCGTCAGAACATCATTGCTCTTAATTGCGTTAAAGACCCAATCCGACAGCTTGATCTCGCAATGCAATAGGCGACCGTCGAAACCAAGTTTGCGGCGAATGGATGAAGCGTCGATCAGGCCAAAACCGTCCACCTGTTCTTCATCACCTGTGACAATGTTAGTGCGGATACGTGTGCCTTCAAGGCGGTCGAGGGCTTCGATAAGGGCTTTGTAGTCCTTACCTGCCGTACCGCGATTGGTGAAGATGAGTAAGTCACGGCTGCTGATCCGCACCCGTTGCGATACTTTTTCCCCGGCCTTTAGTTTCGCCATGATCTGCGAAATACAGTAGATCAGAATATCTTTATCGTAGATTGTAGCAAGGCCCTTCACGCTAGGCGTGATTTCCAGCCATTGCCCGTTATGTTCATAGCGACGAACGGAAGTCTCGGGTTTTTTCGATAAGGAATAGAACGGATGCTCCATCTGCGGCATCACGTCTTTGAGCACGGCATCTGCCACGTCGCAGATGAATAAATCATGCTGCGGATGACGCTCCGGCAGGAGAGCATCATGGACAACAGGCAGGTTCGGGGTTTCAGATACCATGCCTCAAGTTCGGGGTTTTAAATACCTGTGTCAAGTGATTCGGGGTTTTAAATACCGAAGCCTAGATTCGGGGTTTTAAATACCCAGATTCGGGGTTTTAAATACCCAGATTCGGGGTTTTAAATACCAAACCGAAAAAAAAACTATGAATTATTATTGTAGATCAATGTGTTAAATAGGTTCTAGAATCACTTAACACAGAGTCTAACACCTATTTAACACCCTCTTTGATCATCTAATCTGTGGATAACTCGCATACCTCAAAAATTTCCAGCGAAATTAAACCCAAGCATCGCCTCTTGAGGACTACGCCTCTGCCGGCTCGCGGCCTACGGCCGCCCCAATCGCGTCATACGCGATCTCCCAAGCGTACAGGCTTTGTGCTCGGTGTGCTGTTTCGGGAACTGAACGGCTATCGTTTCACGGCAGATCAGGAAGATGCGGCGAATGCCTTCCTCACGTTTGCCTTTTGGCTGGTAAATTCAGTCGAGGCTGACAGGCTTCAGGAACTCCACAGGCGTCGTCTCAAGCGCTTGTGCCAGTTCATACAGGGTCACGACTGTCGGGTTGCGATGACCACACTCCAGACCGCTCAGATACTGTTGACTAAACCCCGAGCGTTCTTCCACCTGTTCCTGGGTCAGACCCTTCTCCTGTCTCAGGCGGGCAAAATTCTTCCCGACAAGCCGTCTCATGTCCATGTAGGGACCGTGACGACTTACACACTATAAGTTTATCAACTATAATATGTAATTTCTCGTTCCGTTGCATTTCCTCTCTCTTGCCAGGAAGAAACCCATGCCGCAGCCGCGCCAGAAAGCTGTCAATCTCAATGTGAAAGTCACTGAAACAACCATCCGGGCGTTGAGCCGGACAGCCGCTCTTCGGGATACAACCCAGAAAGAGGTGCTGATGCGCGCTCTGCTGAAAGCCGGGATTGAAATTGATCCTCATGATCTCGGAGAAAAACGCACACTTCCCTGGCACGAACGTCCCTGACAGAGAGTTTTTTCTCTCTCCTGCCTGTTTTGACAGGCGGTTTGCTGTGTCTGCTGAGGAGAGAGCGTAGAGGCTCAGGACACTAGGGGATGTCCTGAGCCTTGGGGCAAGCGGTTGGGGCCGCTCTGAAGTCACCCCCGCTGAGTAGTCGTCTGTAGGCTAAGGGCGGGGAGATTGTCTTTTCCGAGGCGGTCTCTCCATCCGTTTTTCAGTATGAAAATTTCTCTGGCCCATGGTCAAGTCAGATGTGCGGAAGACACGTTTTCCTCATTCGCATGGAGGAACTTCCTATTATAAAGTTGCGAAGCTCATTTTTTATCGGGAATTTTTAATTTATATGATGTTGCAGAACCGTGAGTTATCATGTTTTTTCGAACATATTCGACCGTTTCCGTGAGTTTTCGAGACACTGCCGAAAACTGCGGTTTCTGGGTTTGAGTGAAGGTGAGAGATGCAGATCCCGGTGCACAAGACATCCGTTATGCAGGCCCTTCAGAGTGCCGTAGCCCGTGGGTATGTCTGGCATGTCTCCGGGGTTGTCGCGGCCGAGAAATTTCTGGCGCTCGAAGAGAAATTTACAGAGCGCTATGACACAGGACTGTCCCGCTGGCAGCGGTGCCGTCAGCGCAGGCAGGGTGCGGCCGGTGTGCGTTTCTTTGCCTACCCAGAACAGGGAACTACGCGTTTCCTGTGGTGGCTGCTGTTCACCGAAGGCGAGAATACTGCCTTTCAACAGGAGCATGGACGCCTGAAGGCTTCAGACAGAAAAGGTCGGCTGTGCTGGGGAACGGAGTTCGAACTGATGCAGCTGCCGACCCCGAATGGAAAAGTGTCCTGGTCCTGGCGGATGACCAGAGAGCGTGTGCAGGCGTGGCAGGAAGAGATCCAGGCTGCCATCCGGACCACACGGGATGACAATGCCATCAAGGCTGTCATGGCGCGTCTGGTGCGGCTGCCGGGATTCAAGGGGGTACGGCAGCAGGTTTTTGAACTGCACCGGTTTGCAAAAGATGACTGGGGGCGGATCAGGCGAAAGGCAAAGTCCTGGGGGCCACCGGCACGGCCGGGTTACGTGCGCTTCCGGTCTGATGAGACTGTTCCAGCGGTTCGGGTCGTACAGCGGTTGCTTGTGGGACAAACGCCTTTCGGGAAAGAGCCTGTTGGTTCTGAACGAGAGTTGCCTGAGGAAGGAGCAATGCCTGCTGTAAACGAGAACAGTCAGACAGGATTCCCCATCCCTCGGGGGCAGGATGCCTCTCGGGTGTTGCTGATCCGGGAAGCGGAGCAGATCCGGACATTCATCGCGGAGCGCTGGTCGTATGAATCGATCCGTCTCTGGCTTCTGGATCGTTATGGGGAGGCGTTCAATATTCCGCTGCCAGCCTTTCGGGAGAGGGTCCGGCGGGCTCTTCAGGTGAAAATCGCACCTGTTTTGAAAGAGGTCTCCAGAACTACCATCCAGCCTACTCCGATCGTTGAGCAGGCAGAAGAGAAGAAGAATGAACAGCCAGAGAAGACGCAGCGTCTGACCTGGGAGGAAAGGCGGGCAGGGCGGTTTCCTGGGAGTGGGACAACCGTTGTTCATAACAGCAAGCCCAACCGTGATGAGCTTTATTGACCCTAGCCGGAACCGTTACTTATTTCCTACACAGCGTATTGTTAGATGTTTCGTGTAGGGGCAGGGGGTGATCTCGTTGCCTATCATGTCGCTCAATCAAGGATCGGCCATGATGAAATCAAAGGGAACCGCTGTTGATGATCTATCTACTTCCGCATCTCAGGGAAGCTTGCATCGTGACGGAAAGTGCGTCCGGACTGCTGGGTGCATCTGATGCAATATCGGTGGTGAGGGAGTTGACCCTCCAAAGGATCACCCGGCTTCCAGAGGAGAACCAGCTTGGCCTGCACGTTGCTGGTGTGGATCGCCCACTCCAGATCAATGCGAACCGCACCATCAGCTTTGGCAGCGGTCCAAGAGAGAGTGTCTCGGTCCATGATTACATCAAACGTGTGATGGAGATCGGCGATCTAATCGACGTGGCCGTGCTGCCTGGCCAGCCGTATACCCTCGACAGCTTTTGGATGAACATCGTTTATGAGGGCAATCCATCGAGCTTTTTTGTTCGTAAGGATGACGGCTTGTTCGCCTATCGTGCCAAGTCTGGCGAGAAAGCCGAGCGTCGCGTTGGACGTGACCTCCGAGACAAGGCTGGACATCCCTTTCCAGACGTAATGTTGCAGCCGCCAGGTCCCTTTATAATCCGCTACGGTAACAAGCGGCAGCGTAAACCCGATCTTCGCTGCCCCCGATGCGGTCTATTGTTTGAAGTTAAGAAACGGAACGCCGACTGGAAATACCGTGTCTCACATAGTGCGGAAAGACCGTTTGCGTCTGAGAATGCACCCAGCGGATGGCACGCGTTCGTCTTTCCCGATTACAAGATCAACTACTTGCCGAACCGCGCTATCGCTGAGGCAATTGATTCTGGTCACGCCCGGATCGAAAAAGACAGATATGACAGCTATGCTGAGCTTGACCCATACACCGTGCGGCCCTCACCTCCTCCTCCGTGTTTGGGCTGATCAACTGACGGTCGCCGATCCTACAACAGACATCGGCAGCAGTCATTGTAAACCGGCGCTGTTGGCGGTTAGGTTGGTGGCGGCAACAACACGGGTGGGTCGAGATTCGGATGGCGGGCGGCGATAACAACGCACAAGCGGGATTTTACAAATGGCTTAAAGCCTTCCTGAAGGATTGGGGCCTTCAGTTTTCGCAATCCGGTTTCAAAAACGGCGACAACATCGGCAATCACGCCTTTGATGAAACGACAGGATATTGGCAGGATATTCCCTATTCTGGGGGAAAACCTCCCCGTTGGCTGTTTACCATAGACCTTACTGATGCTGCCATGCCAGCTGCGCTGCCATTAGGCCTACAGGAAACCGGCATAGGTGGCTCGAACACGGCACAAGCAGACAAGGCCGGGCTCGCGGTCCGCATCCTGCCCATGCTCCAGACCGCTGAAGGTGCGTTCACGCCTTGCCCGGATCTGGAAGTGCAAGCGCTTTTCATGTTCCATGGCGCGCTTCCGGCTGGTTCGTCATCCGATTCCTTCGGCTTCAATCCATCTACCGGAATCATGAAGCGGAATAGCGTTCCGCAGACTTACATCTTCGCCGCCCTGCTTGGACTCCGCTCCAAGGGCTATACGCGGCACATCGAGGTCGAGGGCTCCGACTGCTTGATCACTTACGGCAAGGTTCTCGATGCGTTGCAAGCCGCGATCACTGTTCATCCACAGGGCGGCCAGGCCACGCCGATCCCGCTTTACGACCTTTCCGACGACGGCGATCTGGAGAAGCTTAAGGCTGATCTGAAGGACGCATGGACCACAGCCGGGCCGCTCACTGGCCATACGACTACGGCCGCTCCCGGTACGGTAACGGACGACGACGAGAACGATAGTGGCGGGCCACTCGACTTCTCCGTCCTAGAAGTGCCAGAAAACCCGGACCTTCTCGGGATCGATCCAGCCGTCTATCGGCAGATCAACGCCATGCTTCAATCGGGCAAGCAGCATCTCATGCTGTACGGTCCCCCCGGAACGGGCAAGACCTCGCTCGCGCGCTGGATCGCAACCAGCCTGCCTGGCGGGCAATGGGAGCTCATCACCGGATCGTCAGACTGGAGTTCGCAGGACATTATCGGCGGGTATCAGCCGATCGGTGGCGGCGACATCGACTTTGTGCCCGGTGTCCTGCTTCGAGAGTTCGACCACCCGCTAATCATTGATGAATTGAACCGCTGCGACATCGACAAGGTGATCGGGCCGCTGTTCACGGTGCTGAGCGGCCAGCAAACCACGCTGCCCTATCGGACCGACCTGACCGACAAGGCCAGCCAGCAATACGTCATTCTGCCGCATCCGAAGCCGGGCGCGGCCCCGCACGAGTTCGCGCCGGGAGAGGGATGGAGACTGATCGCGACGATCAACTCAATCGACAAGGCTTCGCTCTACCAATTGTCTTATGCGCTCAGCCGACGTTTCGGCTGGGTCTATGTCGATGCCCCGCGCGACCTGCGCGACTTCGTGCGCGCCTATCTAGCGAAGATCGACCCGACGTTCGTGCAGCAAACTGCCGACGCATCTTGCCCACTCGCCGATCTGTGGGCCGCGATTAACGCAGTGCGTGTCATCGGCCCCGCGCCGATCATCGACGCCATTCGCGCGATCCGCATCCTCGATCCCAATGCCACTTTCTTCGGCCCAGCCAACGCCCCGATGCGGAGTGCAGCGCTGGACGCATTTGATATGGTCCTGCTTCCGATGCTGGACGGCATCGTCCGCCCAGACGCGGAGAGTATCGCCGACGCCGCGGTGGCGGCGTTCGGGCTTGCAGGTGAGCAAGCCGCGCAGGTGAGGGCGAGGCTGGAGGCGATTACCATCTGATGACTATTGATGCGGCTATTATTGATTTTTCGGCCGCGCTCCTGCTTCGTTATTTCAAGCGTGGCGACACTCATGAAAGCGTCGCGCCGCGTGTCGAGCATCAGCGCGACCTTGATCTGTTAAAGGCACATTGGGCTATCTCCAAGCCAGTCCGAGATCTCGTTGGCTATCTTCTCACGCATCCGCATGAAACCCAAAGCCTGCTGACGATGCGGACCCGCGTCGATGATGCAGTTGCCCGCGGTCGGATCGATGCGCGCCGAACGTGGCTCTATCGCCTCCAGAGCGGCCTACCTACGGCGATGATCGCCCTAGAACCTGTGCGATCGTTTAACACCGGCTCGAACCTGCTTCTGGCTTGGGTACTGCGGGAAGCCGCCACCTACACAGCGAGATTATCCGGTTGGCAGGGGCCGACTTCTCCCTACTTCGAGGTTATCGAACGTGCGCAAGGCGAGATGCGAGCTGTCCAGCGCCTAGAGGCTCTCCGCGATCCGCTGCGAGCGGTAACGATTGGACAGCGGCCTAGGGCAGGGGCGGTGCGAAGCGCGGCGCGAAGCCGGCGACAGGTCTATCGGCTCGCGGTCGATGCCTACACGCTACTGCAAGGAATCGAGCAAGGTAATCCGACCGCGATCGACAGGGTAGCACGCTCAGCGTTGATTGGGCCGTTGGAGGATTGGCGCCGCTTCGAACTGGCAGTTGGGCTTGCCGTTGGCGAGGCGTTAGCAAGTGCCTTGAATACACCGCTGCAGATCAGTCTATTAGGGGGTAATACCGCGGCGCCGATCGTGACCGCAGGCCGATTTTCGATATACTGGCAGAATCGTACTCCGCTCTACACCGCACCTGAACTAGAGCCGTCTGAAGTGTTGACGCGGAAGATACTCACCGCGTTCAACCTGTCGATCGGTAATGACCGCCCCGACCTAATCGTGCTCGACCAGATGGCAGAGCAAGTTGTCGCTATCGTCGAGGTGAAATATGTCGCGGGCGACACGTCCAGCGGACGGTTCCGGGAAGCGGTCGACCAAGTGGTTCGCTACGCGAGGGGCTATGCCCCGCCTGGTGCGACCGGGCCTATCTTAGCCCGGTCTCTGGTCGCCATCTCCCGGGATGCGCCAGTGATTGCTGACCTGTCAGCCGATGTGCTCGGCAGCGTCGACTTCGCCGGCATCATGCGGAATGAACTTTTCGCCTGGGCTGCTCGGCTCGTAGGTGCGCCGTTGCCTTCGCCTGTACTGTCTGAACCGTTATCGGCTTGATCGGAGCTGATTTTGGCCTAGCAGCACCACCATCCGCGAACAACGGCGTTATCTCGTCGTCTACGGGCACTGCACAGGGGGGAGCGATTTCGTAGCTGGCCGGCCGGTTTTTCAGAAGCAAAACAGGTGTCGGTACGAAGCGCGCAAGTGCTCCATTCAGATACTCCTCCGACATTTCGCAACACACCCATTGCCTGTCTAGTGCTTCAGCGACCGCACCTGTAACGCACGATCCACCGAACGGATCGAGCACCATGTCACCGGGGTTGGTCAGGAAGCGGATGAAATATTCTGGCAGTTGGGGCGGAAAGCGAGCCGGATGGATAGGAATATTATTATCCCGGCAATGCTCTTGGTAGCGGCTGGTCGACTCCGTATTCGCGATGGCCAGTAGATTGGGCGGTACGGAACCGCCATTGTTCTGCATGAACTTGTCGGAAATATCGTGACCGGACGGCCGTAGTTTAGCAATGTAGCCGTTTTTAAGCAGGCTTTTCATTGACTTTGAATAGGGTGCAAGCACTCGCCGATTGTTGGCTTTGGGAAAGGGGGTCTTGGATAGCCACCATATAGTGTTCACCGCGTCCTTTACCCGGACCCGGCGTACGTTTACCCACTCTGCCGGCGTTGGTAGCTTAGCTGGGTTCCACCAATAATGCTCTTGGCACAGATGGAAGCCGTATTCCTCGACCAGCATCACCAGTAACTTGAAATGATAGAGACTGCGCGTCGGCTTACCTGGCACCCAGGCACCACCAATATCGATGACAAGGCTGCCGTTATCCTTCAAGACACGTTT